>CAVOJC010000003.1:0-322150 GCA_963696155.1 uncultured Gammaproteobacteria bacterium | reverse complement strand
CAGTCGCCCAATGTCAGCAGCGAGGCGTTGCCGCCGGCCGCGGTGGTATTCACGGTGACGGTCTTCTCGGTGGCAAAGCGCAGCAGGTAGTGCGGGCCGCCGGCCTTGGGGCCGGTGCCGGACAGGCCCTGGCCGCCGAACGGCTGCACGCCGACCACCGCACCGATCTGGTTGCGGTTGACGTAGACGTTGCCGACGTTGACGCGCGAGGTGATGCGGTCGATGGTCTCGTCGATGCGCGAATGCACGCCCAGGGTCAGGCCGTAGCCGGTGGCGTTGATCTGCGCGATCACCGCGTCGAGCTGGTCGCCCTTCCAGCGGATCACGTGCAGCACCGGTCCGAAGATTTCCTTGTGCAGCTGGTCCAGATTCTGCAGCTCATAGGCGCGCGGGGCGAAGAAGGTGCCGTGGGCGGCTTCGGCGGTAAGTTCGGCGGCGGCGATCAGGCGTGCTTCCTTCTCCATGCGGATGGCATGGTCCTGCAGGATCTGCAGCGCATCGGCATCGATCACCGGGCCGACGTCGGTGGACAGCAGGCCCGGGTCGCCGACCTTCAATTCCGCCATCGCACCGGACAGCATCGTCATCACCTTGTTGGCGATGTCGTCCTGCACGAACAGCACGCGCGCGGCCGAGCAGCGTTGGCCGGCCGAGGTGAACGCCGAACCGATCGCATCCTTGACCAGCTGTTCCGGCAGCGCCGAGGAGTCGGCGATGAAGGCGTTCTGCCCGCCGGTCTCGGCGATCAGCACGCCGATCGCGGCATCACGCGCGGCCATCGCGCGGTTGATCGCGCGGGCGGTGTCGGTCGACCCGGTGAAGGCCACGCCGGCCACGCGCGGATCGCTGGTCAACGCGGCGCCGACCGTGGCGCCGTCGCCCGGCAGGAACTGCAGCACGCTTTCGGGCACACCGGCATCCAGCAGCAGCTTCACCGCGTAGAAGCCGATGAGGTTGGTCTGCTCGGCGGGTTTGGCGATCACGCTGTTGCCGGCGGCCAGCGCAGCGCCGATCTGGCCAAGGAAGATCGCCAGCGGGAAATTCCACGGGCTGATGCAGACGAACACGCCGCGCCCGTGCAGCTGCAGTTCGTTGGATTCGCCGGTCGGGCCCGGCAGCTTCTCGGCATGGCCGAACTGCTCGCGCGCCTGCTTGGCGTAGTAACGCAGGAAGTCCACCGCTTCGCGCACTTCGGCGATGCTGTCGGGCAGGCTCTTGCCGGCTTCCTTGACGCACAGCGCCATGAACTCTGGCAGGCGCGCTTCGAGCTGGTCGGCGGCGTGCTCGAGAATCGTCGCGCGGCTCGCGGCGGGGGTGCGGTTCCATTGCGGCTGGGCGGCCACCGCGTTGGCCAGCGCCTTCCCGACCGTGGCGTCGTCGGCCGGCTGCCACTGGCCGACGACCTGGCGGGTGTCGGCCGGGTTGACCACGTTCAACAGGGCGCCGGTGGGGCTCGCACCCGGCACCAGCGGCGCGGCCTGCCACCGCTTCACGGCGGCGTTGAGCTGCTCGGCCAGGGCGCGCAGATCGTTGTCGTTGGCGAGATTGACGCCCATGGAGTTTTTCCTGTCGTGGTTCTGGCTGCGCAGCAGATCGACCGGCAGCGGGATTTTCGGATGCGCGATGTTGGAGGGTGCGACCGAGGCGAACGAGGACACCGCTTCCACCGGGTCGCGGATCAACTCGTCGATGGAAACGTCCTCGTCGGTGATGCGGTTGACGAAGCTGGAGTTGGCGCCGTTCTCGAGCAGGCGGCGCACCAGGTAGGGCAGCAGGTCCTCATGCGAGCCGACCGGTGCGTAGACGCGACACGGCACGTCGAGGCGATCAGCGGGAATCACTTCGGCGTACAGGTCATCGCCCATGCCGTGCAGCTTCTGGTGCTCGTAGATGCAGCCGGCGCCGATCTGCTTGATCACCGCGATGGTGTGCGCGTTGTGGGTGGCGAACATCGGGTAGATCGCATCGCTGTGGCCGAACAGGCGCTTGGCGCAGGCGATGTAGGACACGTCGGTGTTCTGCTTGCGGGTGAACACCGGATAGCCGGGCAGGCCGTCGATCTGGGCGCGTTTGATCTCCGCGTCCCAGTACGCGCCCTTGACCAGTCGCACCTGCAGCCTGTGGCCGATGCGGCGGGCCAGATCGGCCAAGTAGTCGATCGTGTACAGGGTGCGCTTCTGGTAGGCCTGCACCACGATGCCGAAGCCTTCCCAGCCCTTGAGCGAAGGATCGCTGACCACGCGTTCGATGATGTCCAGCGACAGTTCCAGGCGGTCGGCCTCCTCGGCATCGACCGTGCAGCCGATGCCATAGGATTTGGCCAGCTGCGCCAGCTCCAGCACGCCGGGCACCAGGTCGCGCAACACGCGTTCGCGCTTGGCGTGTTCGTAGCGCGGATACAGCGCCGACAGCTTGATCGAGATGCCGTGCGATTTCGTGACATCGCCATCGGCCTTGCCACCCTGGGCGAGGTTGTCCTTGCCGATGGTGTGGATGGCGCGGCGGTAGTCTTCCTGATAGCGCAGCGCATCCTTCATGGTCAGCGCGCCTTCGCCGAGCATGTCGAACGAATAACGGTAGTTGGCGTTGTCGCCCTTGTGCGAGCGCGCCAGGGCCTCATCGATGGTGCGGCCCATGACGAACTGGTGGCCCATGATCTTCATCGCCTGGCGCACCGCCAGCCGGATCACCGGCTCGCCCACGCGGCCGATCAGGCGCTTGAAAGCGCCGTGCACGTCGCGTTTGGTTGCATCGGCCAGGTCGACCAGGTGGCCGGTCAGCATCAGTCCCCAGGTCGAAGCGTTGACCAGCACCGAATCGGACTGGCCCATGTGCCGCTTCCAGTCCGCCTCGCCGAGCTTGTCGCGGATCAGCTTGTCGGCGGTGTCCTGGTCGGGAATGCGAAGCAGCGCTTCGGCCACGCACATCAGCAGCACGCCTTCCTCGCTGCCCAGGTCGTACTGGCGCATGAACGCCTCGATCGCGCCCTGATCCTTGGCGCGCACCCGTACGCGTGCCACCAGATCGGCGGCGGTGGCCTGCACCTGCGCCTGTTCGGTTGCGGGCAGGCGCGCCTGCTCCAGCAACTCGAGTACGTGGGCGGCTTCATCCTTCAGCCACGCAGCGGTGATCGCATTACGCAACGCAGAAGGAGCTGCTGGCAGCTCAGGTGCCAGCAGAAGACCGGGCACGTCGGGAGAAACAGCATTCGAAAAGGGAGTCGGATTCATGCGCATGGTCACCGGAAGACTTGACCATTTTAATCGAACGCTACGGCTTTCATATCCATCCAGTCGCCGCTCCACTGCCGTCAAAACACCGACTTATCAGCGGTTCCCTGCTGGCTGATACCGGCTTTTCGCTTTGTGCCGAATCCGTCAAATTAGTTGACGGCAAATGCATGCGCGAAGCTGGTTTCGCATGTGCACTGCAACATTGTAGGCAATGATGAACAGAAGCTTGCCGGGGTGGAGTGGCGCCGCTACCATCGAACGTGTTTTCCGCGGTATGGACGCGGGTGCGACATGATCCAGATGTCCCGGTTCGATGCAGAGGGGGCGGGTGCGCAGGTAGTGCTGCGGCCACCACGAGCACTGAGCGCGCGGCAATTCATCGTGTTGTTCGCCGGGTTGTCAGGAGCGATGCTGTTCACGGCGAGCCTGGGATGGCTGGTCGGCAATGTATTCGCTCCTGGCTTTGCGCTGTTGTACGGCCTTCTGGTGGCAGTCGCGTTGCGCTGTTCGTGGCGCAGCGGGAACCGGCAGGAGGAGATCCGGGTAGGGCCGGACTGTGTGGAGGTCATCCCCGCAGCCGGTAGTTCACCGACATTCCATGCACATCCGTATTGGGTACGCCTGGTTGTCGAGGATGAGCGCGTCCTGCTGGTTTCCAGTGGCAGGTGGGTTGAAGTGGGGAGTTTCCTCGCACCTGCCGAACGCCGGGAACTGGTGGTGACACTTGAAGGCTTGCTCGCGGCCCGCAATGGCTGCAACCGATGACGTCAAGGGTCTAGGCAATGAAGCAAAGCAGCAGGTGGGGTGGAAAGCGGGTTTCGGGATTGACGCTGTTGGCCGCGTGTCTGGCGGCATCGACGGCGTGGGCGCAATCGGCCGACCCGAAGCAATGGCAGCTCAACATGGGCCGGGGCGTCACCCATACCGCGCGCATGGCGTGGGAAGCGCACATGGTTGCGTTCTGGGTCTGCGCGGTGATCGGCGTGCTGGTTTTCGGCGCGATGGCCTATGCAATCTTCAAATTCCGGCGCTCGAAGGGCGCAGTGGCGGCACAGTTCAGCCACAACACCAAGGCCGAAGTCATCTGGACCGTCATCCCGATCGTGATCCTGGTGGTGATGGCCTGGCCGGCGACCGCCAAGCTGATTGCGATGTACGACACCCGCGATTCGGAAATGACGGTCAAGATCACCGGCTACCAGTGGATGTGGAAGTACGAATACCTGGGTGAAGGGGTGGCGTTCACCAGTCGCATGGATCGCGAGTCCGATCGCATGCGCCAGAGTGGCGAGCGGCCCACCATGGATTCCCATCCGCATTACCTGCTCGACGTGGACAACCCGCTGGTGTTGCCGGTCGATACCAAGGTGCGCTTCGTCATCACCGCCGATGACGTGATCCATGCGTGGTGGGTGCCGGCCTTGGGCTGGAAGCAGGACGCGGTGCCTGGCTACATCAACGAGCGCTGGACCAGCATCGATACCGTCGGCGTCTATCGCGGCCAGTGCGCCGAGCTGTGCGGCAAGGACCACGGGTTCATGCCGATCGTGGTCGAGGCGGTATCCAAGGAGGACTTCAGGAAGTGGCTGGCCGCGCGCAAGCCGGCGCCCGCTCCTGAGCCCGCTCCCGCAGAAACCGATCCACAAGCCGTCCCGGAAGCTCCGGTCGAGCCGACCGGCGCCTGACAATGTCGCCGCACCGTCCGGTGCGCGCTGTAGAGACTGGATAACGAGGTGTAGTTCCGATGGCCTATTCCGCAGTCGACCACTCCGATCACCACGGACATAAGCAGGGCTTTTTCGAGCGCTGGTTCTTTTCCACGAACCACAAGGACATCGGCACGCTGTATCTGCTTTTCAGCTTCCTGATGTTCCTGATCGGCGGCGCGATGAGCGTCGTGATCAGGCTCGAGCTGGCGCAACCCGGGCTGCAGTTCGTCAAGCCCGAGTTCTTCAACCAGATGACCACCGTGCATGCGCTGGTGATGATCTTCGGTGGTGTGATGCCAGCCTTCGTCGGCTTGGCCAACTGGATGATTCCGTTGCAGATCGGCGCGCCGGACATGGCGTTGCCGCGGATGAACAACTGGTCCTTCTGGCTGTTGCCGGTGGCCTTCACCCTGCTGCTGCTGACCCTGTTCCTGCCGGGCGGTGCCTCGGCCGGTGGCTGGACCATGTATCCGCCGCTGTCGCTGCAGGGTGGCTACAACGTAGCCTTCAGCGTGTTCGCGATCCACGTGGCCGGCATCAGTTCGATCATGGGCGCGATCAACATCATCGCCACCGTGCTCAACATGCGCGCGCCGGGCATGGATCTGCTGAAGATGCCGATCTTCGTGTGGACCTGGCTGATCACCGCGTTCCTGTTGATCGCGGTGATGCCGGTGCTGGCCGGTGCGGTCACCATGCTGCTGACCGACAAGTTCTTCGGCACCAGCTTCTTCAATGCCGCCGGCGGTGGCGACCCGGTGATGTACCAGCACATCTTCTGGTTCTTCGGGCACCCCGAGGTCTACATCATGATCCTGCCGGCATTCGGCGTGGTCAGTGAGATCCTCCCCACCTTCAGCCGCAAGCCGCTGTTCGGCTATCAGGCGATGGTGTACGCAACAGCCGCCATCGCGTTCCTGTCGTTCATCGTGTGGGCCCACCACATGTTCACGGTGGGCATGCCGTTGGGCGGCGAGATCTACTTCATGTTCGCCACGATGCTGATCTCCATCCCGACCGGGGTGAAGGTGTTCAACTGGGTCAGCACCATGTGGGAAGGCTCGTTGACGTTCGAGACGCCGATGCTGTTCTCGATCGCCTTCGTCATCCTGTTCACCATCGGCGGCTTCTCCGGGCTGATGCTGGCAATCGTGCCGGCCGACTTCCAGTATCACGATACGTACTTCGTGGTTGCGCACTTCCATTACGTGCTGGTGACCGGATCGGTGCTGGCGCTGATCGCGGCCGTCTATTACTGGTGGCCGAAGTGGACCGGCCGCATGTACAACGAGTTCTGGGGCAAGGTGCATTTCTGGTGGACGATGGTGTTCGTCAACCTGCTGTTCTTCCCGCAGCACTTCCTCGGCCTGGCCGGAATGCCGCGGCGTATTCCCGACTACAACCCGGTGTTCGCCGACTGGAACCTGGTCAGCTCGATCGGCGCCTTCGGCATGTTCGTCACGCCCTTCATGATGGCGGCGATCCTGCTGAGCTCGCTGCGCAGCGGCGCGCGGGCTGGGGACCGTGCGTGGGAAAGCGCGCGTGGCCTGGAGTGGACCGTGCCCTCACCCGCACCGGCGCATACTTTTACCGTGCCGCCGGTGCTCAAGCCGGGCGATCTGGCCCACGATGACATCACCCATTGAGGCCGACGAAATGTACCCGTCCAAGCAACCACTGGATAACCTCGCGCTGCGCCGTCGTCGTTCCCGGCGCACGGCGCTGGTGGTGGGATTGATCGCGGTGGCGATCTACATCGGGTTCATTCTTTCCGGGGTAATCGGTCGGTGAACAGCTCCGGGCCCACGCCGAGCCGCAACGCCGGGATGGGGCGCCTGATCGGAGTGGCGCTGGCGGTGTTCGTGCTCACGTTCTCGCTGGTGCCGCTGTACCGGATCGCCTGCGAGAAAGTCTTCGGGGTGCGGCTGGAGCGCGGGCCGGGGCAGGTCGCGGCAGCGGCGGGTGTGACCGCAGCGGCGCGCAAGGTCCGGGTGGAATTCGACGGCGGCGTGAACTCCAAGTTGCCGTGGGCCTTCCATCCCGAGCAGCTGACCATGGACGTGGTGCCAGGCGAGCTCAACGAAGCGCTGTACTTCGCCCGCAACGACAGCGATCACGCCCTGGTGGGAAGCGCGGTGCCGTCTGTGGCCCCGGCGCGTGCCTCGGGATATTTCAGCAAGACCGAATGTTTCTGTTTCACCGCGCAGACGCTGCAGGCCGGCGAGCGCCGCGACATGCCGGTACGTTTCATCGTCGATCCGAACCTGCCGGCAGATGTGAAGACCATCACCCTGTCCTATACCTTCTACAAGAACGATGCGCTGTCGGCGCAGCTGGTGGCGGCAAGCGCCGCCAGCTCCGCGCACGCAGCCCCCTGACAACGGACCCGGAAGCACGCCATGGCCCACAACACGCCTGATGCCAACGTCTACTTCGTGCCGAGCCAGAGCCGATGGCCCTTCGTCTGCTCGATCGCCATGCTGGTGCTGATGGTCGGAGTGGCCAGCTGGCTCAATGATGCCCAATGGGGGCGATGGACCTTCTACACCGGGCTGGCGATGCTGGTGTTCGCGTTGTTCCTGTGGTTCAGCGATGTGATCCGCGAGTCGGTCGGTGGCCAGTACAACCGCCAAGTGGATGGCTCGTTCCGGCTCGGGATGGTGTGGTTCATTTTTTCCGAAGTGATGTTCTTCGGCGCATTCTTCGGCGCGCTGTTCTATACCCGCAATCTCGGTCTGTCATGGCTGGGCGGTGGCGGCCACGGGGTGATGACCAACGAGCTGTTGTGGAACGGCTACTCCTCGGCATGGCCCACCAATGGCCCGGGTGATATCGGCGGTGCCTTCCAGACGATCCCCGCCTGGGGTTTGCCGCTGCTCAACACACTGATCCTACTGAGCTCTGGCGTGACCCTGACCATCGCCCACCATGCCTTGAAGGCGGGCAAGCGCACCCAGTTGCTGGTCTCGCTCGGGCTGACCGTGGCTCTGGGCTGCCTGTTCCTGTTCTTCCAGGCGGAGGAATACATCCACGCCTACCGCGAGTTGAACCTGACGCTGGGGTCGGGCATCTACGGTTCGACCTTCTTCATGTTGACCGGCTTCCACGGCGCCCACGTTGCGCTGGGGACGATCATGCTCACGGTCATGTGGGTACGTTCGGCCCGCGGCCATTTCACCCGCGACGACCATTTCGGATTCGAGGCGGCCGCGTGGTACTGGCACTTTGTCGACGTGGTGTGGCTGATGCTGTTCCTGTTCGTCTACGTGCTTTGAGGCGCGGCGGCTGCGGCGTTCACCCTTGCGATCGCGTTTGGCAAGCCCGCGCGATCGCCTTGCAACAACGACCGGCGCAGGATTGGCGCCGGCGTTGATCCCATCAGGCCGGTTAACGCTCAACCGCCGATGCCGTGCGGCTTGATCCAGCCGCTGTAGATGCCGGCGGCCACCAGCAGGATCAACACCACCGACAGCGCGATGCGGCGTGTCAGGGCGTTGACCGTGCGGTTTGTCTGGCCACGGTCAATCATCAGGTAGTACAGCCCGGCCCCCAGGTTCCACACAATGACGATCAGAAAGGCGATCACCAGCAGGGTTTTGAGCGAATCGTTCATGGCGGGCTCGGTGGAAACGGTAAGCGACTATCACCCGGTTCGGGCGACGTTGTCATGACGCGGCAGCACACGCGCGCGCTCGGCTGGGGCGCCGCGGTGGTGATCGCCACCTTGTTCACCGCACTGGGGACCTGGCAATTGCAGCGCATGCACGAAAAGCAGGCCTTGCTCGCGCAAAGCCCGCAGGTGCGCCAGAGCCCGGTCACGGCGCAGCAGGCGCTGCAGATGCCGCCGGGATTGCGTTGGGTACGTGACAGCGGCCATTTTCTGCCGGCAACCGTACTGCTGGACAACCAGCTGCGACACGGGCGCGCCGGGGTGAAGGTGTATCAGGCGTTCCAGCCAGCGCAGGCGCGCGACCCCGTACTGGTCGATCTGGGCTGGCTGCCGTTGCCGGGCGATCGCAGCCTGCCCGCGATTTCGGCGTTGACCGGCGAATATCAGCTGCAAGGCTTGCTGGCTCCGGCGCCCGCCACGGGCATCGCGCTGGGCCCGGCCTTGGCGGACACGGCGCAGCCGCAGGTATGGCTGGCCACGCGGCTGGAGGCTGATGCGATCGCGGCGCGCCTGGGGCTGGCACGTGGCCAACTGCCTGCACGCGTATTGCGGCTGGATCCGGCGCTGCCGCTGGGTTACGAGCGTGATCTGGAATTGCTGCCCAATACCTTGCCGCCGCAGCGGCATCTGGGATACGCGGTGCAGTGGTATGCAATGGCGCTGACGGTGCTGATCATCGCGCTGCTGCTGGAATGGCGTGCCCGTCGCCGCAACGGGCGTTGATCTGCTGCCCATGAGAAAATGCCGCCATGAATTCAACGATTCCGGTTCCGACGCGGGTTCGCAATCGCGGGCGCTGGTTGCTGGTTGCGCTGTTCGCCCTGTTTTTCGGACCGATGCTGGCCGCCGGCCTGTTGCGTCTGTCCGGGTGGCAGCCGGCGGTGAACCGCAACCATGGCCAGTTGCTTTCGCCCGAGGTCGACCTGCGCGCGCTGGCACCTGTCCTGGAGTCGGGCCAGGCGTACGCCTGGAACCCTGTGGCCCGCCACTGGCGCATCCTGCTGGCGCCACGGGCGGACTGTGCACCGGCCTGCGTCACTTTGTCGCAGGATCTGGACAAGGTCTGGCAGCTGTTCGGCCATAAGGCCGATAATGTCGAAATCCTGTGGCTGGGTACGCCACCTGCGGCCGTGGCTGGAATGCCGGCGCTGCGGGTTCTCAAGCCGCAGCCTTCCCTGCGTGAGCGGCTGCCCGGTGTGGACGATCCGGCCGGTATCCCGGTCTATGTGGTCGATCCGAACGGATTTGTGATCCTGCGCTATGCACCGGGTTTCGATGCCGGTGGGTTGCGTGCCGATCTGGCCAAGCTGTTGAAACTGAAGTGAGCCCTGCTTGATGAATGCCTCCGCGCGCCCGACGCTGCATCGCAACTTCCATCGTCTGGCGTGGTTTGCCCTGATCATGACTGCCAGCACGATCCTGTTCGGATCGTTCGTGCGCCTGTCCGATGCGGGCCTCAGCTGCCCCGACTGGCCGACCTGCTATGGCAAGGTGACCTGGCCGCAGACCCAGCATGAGGCGGCGCAGCACGTCGCCAGCGAGATCCGTCCGCTGGAGAGCCACAAGGCCTGGCGCGAGCAGGTGCATCGCTTCCTGGCCGGTGCGCTGGGCGTGGAGATACTGCTGCTGGCACTGCTGGCCGCCCGCCGGCGCAAATGGGGCGTGGCCCAGGTGCTGACCGCCTCGGCGCTGGTGGCGCTGGCCATTCCGCTGTACATGCGCGGCGAGCATGTGGCGGCCAGCGTGTTGGCGATCGGCGGCGAGGCGATCCTGCTGCTGGCGGCGCTGCGCTGGTCGAATATCGATCTGGCACGCGCGGCGGTACTGACCCTGGCGGTGGTGATTTTCCAGGCGTTGCTGGGCATGTGGACGGTGACGTGGCTGTTGAAGCCGATCGTCGTCATGGGCCATCTGCTGGGCGGCATGTTGATGTTCGGCTTGCTGTTATGGATGGCGTGGCGGGCGACGCACCGGCCGATCACCCTGGCCGAAGCGCCGCGGCTGAAGTGGTGGCTGCGTGCCGGACTGGCACTGCTGGTGGTGCAGATCGCACTGGGTGGCTGGGTCAGTGCCAACTACGCCGCACTGGCGTGCGGCGGCGGCAGCGCTTCGCTGGACAACTTCCCGCGCTGCGTCAGCCAATGGTGGCCGCAGCAGAACTACAGCGAGGGTTTCACCCTTTGGCGCGGCATTGGCGTGGATTACGAAGGCGGCGTGCTCGATGGCGCTTCGCGGATCGCGATCCAGATGGCGCACCGGATGATGGCGGTGGTCGTGGCGCTGTACCTGCTGGTAGTGTCGTGGCGCATGTTCAAGCTGCCGGGCATGCGTGGCTGGGCCGGCGCGCTGGGCCTGCTGGTAGTGGTGCAGGTGACGCTGGGCATACTCAACGTCAAACTCGCACTGCCACTGGAAGTGGCGGTACTCCATAACGGCGGTGCGGTGGCGTTGCTGTTCGTCTTGATTTCACTGCTTGCGCGTCTGCGCGCACCGGATTGATGTGATGTTGGCAAGTTGGCGTGAATACTGGGATCTGACCAAGCCCAAGATCGTGGCGCTTATCGTGTTCACCGCGTTGGTGGGCATGTGTCTGGCCATTCCCGGTCTCCCGACCCGCGAACAGCTGCTGGCCGGCGTGCTCGGTTTTATCGGCATCTGGCTGTCCGCCTCGGCGGCGGCGGCGATCAACCAGCTGCTGGATGCCAGGATCGACGCCAAGATGGCGCGCACCTCGTGGCGGCCGTTGGTGGCGGGCAAGGTGACGCCGCGCCAGGTACTGGTGTTTGCCAGCGTGCTGACCGTGCTGTCGATGACGATTCTGGTGCTGTGGGTGAACGTCATCACCGCGGTGCTGACCTTCGCTTCGCTGATCGGCTATGCGGTGATCTATACCCACTATCTGAAGCGCGCGACCTCGCAGAACATCGTCATCGGCGGGCTGGCTGGCGCGACGCCGCCGTTGCTCGGCTGGGCCTCGATCACCGGCATGCAGGGGCAGTGGGACTGGGCCTATGCCTCGCTGCTGGTATTGATCATCTTTGTCTGGACGCCGCCGCATTTCTGGGCGCTGGCGATCTTCCGCCGCGCCGACTACGCCAACGCCAACGTGCCGATGCTGCCGGTGACCCACGGCGTGCCGCATACGCGCAAGCAGATCCTGTTCTATTCGGTGTTGTTGGCGGTGGTGGCGCTGCTGCCGGTCGCGGTGGAAATGAGCGGCATGTTCTACCTCGGCGGCGCGCTCGTGCTCAACGCCGTGTTCCTGTGGTTTGCGTGGAAGATCCAGAATCCGCCGGACGAGATGTTCAACATGCGCATGTTCAATTACTCGGTGGTGTACCTGATGGCGCTGTTCGCCTTCCTTCTGGTCGACCACTGGATGCTGCCCTGGCTGTAGCCAACGACTCTTGGCTGTCGAGTGAGAGAAGCATGGGCGCGGGGCAGGCCACGGCTCCCACTCGCCATACCTCTTGAATAAGCTTTTCCGAGTCGCCATTGCCTCATGACCGAACACGGAGTGACGGCATGAAGCGATGGCTCTGGATGGCGACAGTGGTGGTTTCGATGAGCTGGGGTGCGGCCTACGCTGCCCCTGCGGCAATGCATGACGACACCGCTGCGGAGATCGTGGCGCATGCGGGTGATCATCGACTGATCCTGCTGGGAGAGTTCCACGGCACCGTGGAGACGCCGCTTCTGGTCTCCGAACTGGTGGAGCTTTACAGCCGCAATGACATGCCGGTGCGGCTGGCGCTGGAGATGCCGACGAGCGAGAACGCAGCGCTGGCGCGCTACCTGCGCAGCGCTGGCGATGCCTCCGCCCGTGAGGCGCTGCGGCAATCGCCGTTCTGGCTGGTCAACGACGATCAGCACGATGGTCGCCGCAGCCGCGACATGCTGGCGCTGATCGAGACGATCAGAAGCCTGCGCCAGCAAGGGCGCGACATGGGCGTCACCGGCTACGACCAGGAGTCCACTGCCGGAGGCGGCAACGATGCGCGTGATGCGTTGATGGCCGCGCATCTGCGCCAGCAGTTCATTGCCTTGCCGGCCACCGCGCGGATGCTGGCCTTGACCGGCAATGTGCACGCAATGCGCCAGCGCCCGGCCGATGCACCGCCAGAGATGCAGCAGCGCCCGATGGCCTCGCATCTGCTGGACCTGCCGCTGTACAGCGTGCGGCTGGAGGCGTTGCGGGGCGAGTACTGGGGCTGCGCGCAGCCGTGCCGCCCCATCGCGCTGCATCCAATCGGCAGGCGAGCGCCCTTTGCAGACGCGGCGCCGGATCGCCAGTACGACCTGGTGATCTGGATGCCGAAGCTCAGCGTGGCAACCCTGACCGACTGATCCGATCCACGGCTGTCACGAACGTTGCGCATCCGCCCATAGCTGTCGGGCAAAGCCGGCAGCGCATGCAACCAGTCGGGGCGATGGGTACGTCATCGTTGCCGCTTGAAGGACGCCTCACGCGGTGGCGATGCCGGAGCCAAGGGCGCCGGGCGTGCCGGGTTCCTCGGGGTATGTTTGTCAGTCCGCGGGTCTGGTCGCCGGGTCGTTCGAGGCCGCTTCGCGCGCGTAGCGCCGCGCGACCATCGCGCAGACGATCAGCTGGATCTGGTGGTAGATCATGATCGGCAGCACGATCGCGCCGAGGCTGCCGCCCGCGAACAGCACCTTGGCGATCGGCACGCCGGTCGCCAGGCTCTTCTTGGAGCCGCAGAACACGATGGGGATCTCGTCGTGGCGGCTGAACCCCAATCGCCGCGACAGCCAGGTGATGCCAGGCATGACGATGGCCAGCAGGCTTATCGCCACCAGCGCGGCGACCAGCAGTGAGGTCATCGGCGTCTTGCTCCACAGGCCTTCGCTAACCGATTCGCCAAAGGCGGCGTAAACCACCAGCAGGATGGTGCCCTGGTCGGTGAAACGCAGCAGCGCGCGCTGTCTTTCGACCCAGCGGGCAATCCAGGGCCGCAGCAGGTGGCCAGCAACGAACGGCGCCAGCAACTGCAGCATGATGCTGCCGACCGCGTGCAGCGGGCTGGCCATGCCGGCGCCTTCCACACCCGTCAGAACGGCCATCAGCAGCGGGGTGAGAAACACGCCGAGAATGCTGGACAGCGAGGCCGCGCAAACCGCGGCCGGCACATTGCCGCCGGCCATCGAGGTGAATGCGATCGACGATTGCACCGTGGACGGCAGCGCGCACAGGAACAGCACGCCGACATACAACTCGGGTGTCAGCAACGTGCCGTCCAAGGGCTTGTAGACCAGCCCAAGCAGCGGAAACAGCACGAAGGTGCAGGCCAGGATGGTCAGGTGCAGGCGCCAGTGCAGCAGGCCAGCGACGATGGACTCGCGCGGCAGGCGGGCGCCGTGCAGGAAAAACAGGGCGGCAATGGCGATATCGGTGACGTGGTCCAGCGCCTTGGCGGCAGCGCCGGTCATCGGCAGCAGGGAGGCCACCGCCACGGTGGCCAACAACGCGAGGGTGAAGTTGTCCGGCCGCAGCCGCGACCATCGGGGCGTCATCGGCACATGCCTCCAGCGGAAATCGGATCGGAGTGCGGCAGCATCATTCCCGGCTGTCGCTTTCCAGCAGCGCCCGGACGACCGGTTCCAGCGACGTCATGCCGGCGCGGCGGCCCAGCTCCAGCGCCTGGTCGACGCTGGCGCCCTCGCCCCGGGCATTGATGAGCGCCAGCAGCGCACCGGCACGATTGCCCGAGGCGCAGTGCAGCAGCACCGGACCCTCGGCCTGCGCCAGCAGGCGCTCCAGCGTGCCGGCATTGGCGACGGTCAGGCCGGCTGCGCCGGCGATGGGCAGTCGCAGATAACGCAATCCCAGCTCGTCGGCGACCGCGGTTTCATCGAAGCCGCGATCCTCGCCGGGCTGACGCAGGTCGATCACCGTCCGTATGCCGCTGGCAGCGGCCTGGCGTAATTGCGCCGCGTCCGGTTGCCCGCCGGTATACAGGCCGGGGCGTGGTTGCGCGAAGGGCGCGTCTGCGGCGAATCCCGGTCCGGCGACCACGGCCAGGAGCAGGAGGAGAAGACGGTAGCGGATCATCGATGCGGCTCCGGTGGATGCGCGCTAGCGCAGATTGGCGCGGGCCTTGAGCAGCTCACGCAACTCGTATTTGTCGGTATCGTCCAGCCCCTGCTGGCGCTGCTTGGCCTGCAGTTCGTCCAGCCGTTGCTGCAGCAGTTGCTTCTCCAGCTGCGCCACCGCGTCCTGCAGTTCCTGCGCCCATACCGTTTCGTCCCCCGGCAGCGCCATCGCCGCCAAGCGGTGCAGGGCGGCCTGTTCCTCGCGACCGGTGAAGTGCTCCAGCAGCGCGCCGGTACTGATGTCCGGACGCTGTTGCACCAGATCCAGCAGCTCGATCAGCAAGTCGATGCCGGGCAGGCGCAGCCCGGCAAACGCGTGGTGATGCCCGCTCAACGTGAGTGCCAGCGAAGGCTGCTGCAGCAGCACCGAGATGGCGCCGCGCACGAGGCTGCGCTTCTGTACCGGCGAGGTCTGACGAGCGTTGGGACGGGAAGGGGGCGCAGCGCGGTTGCCGCCGCCGAGGCCGGTCAGCTTGGCCAGCTGCTGCTTCATCAGGTCGCCAAACGCGCCATCGGGAATCTGCGCCAGCATCGGCTTGGCGCGCTCGGCCAGCCGCGCCTTGCCATCGAGCGTGCCGAGATTGATCTCGCGGGTCAGCTCGTCGAAGAAGAACTGCGACAGCGGCGTGGCCTGCTGCAGCCGCGCATTGAAACCCTCGGTGCCTTCCTTGCGCACGATGGAGTCAGGGTCCTCGCCATCGGGCAGGAACAGGAAGAAAGCCTGGCGGCCATCCTTCATGCGTGGCAACACCGACTCCAACGCGCGCCAGCCGGCGCGACGGCCGGCGGCGTCACCGTCGAAGCAGAAGAACACGTCCGGCGCATTGCGGAACAGCAGCTCGGCGTGGTCCGGGGTGGTGGCCGTGCCCAGCGTGGCGACCGCCTGGGTGACGCCGAACTGGAACAGCGAGACCACGTCCATGTAGCCTTCGACCACGATCAACCGCTCGATCTTCTGGTTGGCCTGGCGTACCTGCCACAGGCCGTACAGCTCGCGTCCCTTGTGGAACAGCGCGGTCTCGGGCGAGTTGAGGTACTTCGGGCCGTCGTCCTTTTCCATGACCCGGCCACCGAAGGCGATCACCCGGCCGCGGCGGTCGAAGATCGGGAACATCACCCGGTCGCGGAACTTGTCATAGACATGGCCGCGGTCGTTCTTCGAAAACAGCCCGGCGCGGTCGAGCAGCTTCATCCGCCGCTCGTCCTTGCCCAGCGCATCCTTCAGCGCGCTGTAGCCGTCGGGCGCGTAGCCGATCGCGAACTGGGTGCGGATCGCCTCATCGACGCCGCGGCCATCCAGATAGGCGCGGGACGTGTCGCTGCCTTCCAGGCTTTTCTGGAAGAAGCGGGTGGCCGCATCCAGCGCCACGTACAGCTCGCGGCTGTCGTCCTGCTGCTGCGGCGTGCGGCTGCCGGTTTCGCGCGGGATTTCCATGCCCGCACGCTTGGCCAGTTCCTCGACCGCGTCGAGAAATTCGAGGCGGTCGTAGTTCATCAGGAAGCTGATCGCGGTGCCGTGCGCACCGCAGCCGAAGCAGTGGTAGAACTGCTTGGTCGGCGACACCGTGAACGATGCCGAGCGCTCGTCATGGAACGGGCAGCGGGCGGCGTACTCCTTGCCCTGGCGCTTGAGCGGCACGCGGCTGCCCACCACTTCGACGATGTCGGAGCGGGCCAGCAAGTCGTCGATGAATGCGTCTGGAAGTCGTGCCATGGAGCAATCGCGCCGATCGCCTGCGGGCGACGGGACTCGGAAAACAAGGATGCGGCAAGTGTACTAGGGTGCGGCCGGATCGACGGGCGCAGCGTCCGGCTTCGGCTGCCGGCGCGCCTGTGCGCGCTCATCGATCACCGCGGTGATCAGGGCGCCGCCGAAGAACACCACGCTGGCGTAGTAGATCCAGATCAGCATGATCACCAGCGTGCCCATCGAGCCGTAGGCGCTGCCGGGCGCGGCATTGGCGATGTACAGGCCAATGGCGTAGCGGCCGAGCGCGAACAGCAGTGCGGTGATGGCCCCACCAATAAGAGCCTGGCGCCACTTGACCCGCCGGTCCGGCAGGTAGTGGTAGAGGAAGGCGAAGCCCAGCGCGTACAGCACCAGCGTGGTGACATAGCCCAGTGCCGGCAGCAACGAGGGCAGGCGGGCAAACACCACCTGCAGCGCGGTGGTCGCGATCATCGACACGATCAGCATGAAGCCCAGCGCCAGCACCACGCCCACCGAGAAGAAGCGTTTTTTCAGCCAGGCCATCATTCCGTCCAGACGCTGGGCATCGGTCCGGAAAATAAGGTTCAGCGCGGTCTGCAGCTGCGCGAACACCACGGTGGCACCGATGAACAGCAATGCGGTGCCCCATATCCCCGCCAGCGAGCCGATGCTCGGTTCACTGTTGGCATTATGGATGATGGTCCGTGCCACCTCCGCCACGCTGGGGCCGGCCAGCGTGCCGATCTGGTCGATCAGGGCCTGCTGGGCCGGCGGATACAGCGAGGCCGTGAGCCACAGCAGCAAGATCAGCAGCGGGGCCAGCGACAGCAACGTATAGAACGACAGCGACGCGGCCTGGGTCATCACTTCGATTTCAACGAAGCGCCGGATCAGTGCTGCGGGCAGGCTCTGCTGCAGCCGTTGCAGGTTGGCGTTCAGCCGTTGTCTATAGCGGGAGGCGGGCATACCGGTCCATCAGGCGCGTACTGGAAAGCCAACGATCGGACGGAGTGGTACGCGAAAGCCTCCGTCGGCACCGCGCCGTTTTAACAGGCGCGGGCCGAGCAAAAGGTGAAGCACTCAGCCGAGCTGTTGCTTGATCAGCCTGGACACCAATCCCATGTCGGCCTTGCCGGCCAGCTTGGGCTTGAGCACGCCCATCACCTTGCCCATGTCGGCGCCGGTGGCGGCGCCGGTCTCGGCGATGGCGGCCTGCACGGCGGCCAGAATCTGGGCTTCACCCATCTTGGCCGGCAGGTAACGTTCGATCACCACGATCTCTTCGCGTTCGATCGCGGCCAGGTCTTCGCGGTTCGCGGCCGAGTACTGGGCGACCGAGTCCTTGCGCTGCTTGACCATCTTGTCCAGGGCGGCAATCACCGCCGCGTCGTCCAGCTCGATGCGCTCGTCCACCTCCCGCTGTTTGATCGCCGCGTTCATCAGGCGGATCACGCCCAGGCTGTGCTTGTCGCCGGCTTTCATGGCCGCCTTCATGTCATCGGTTAGCTGGGTCTTCAGGCTCATGGGGATCGTCTCTGCGGGAATGGAGGAAAGGGGAGTATCATCGCCTCCCTTTTTGACGGCAAACGCAAAAAGCCGGCGACGCTTGCGCGTGCCGGCTTCAACTCCGTGACGGGAAGACAGGCTACCCGTTCAGGAGCCGCGTCCGATCAGTACAGGCGCTGACGCTTGGTAACGTCGCGCGAAGTACGACGCAGCTGGCGCTTCACCGCGGCTGCGGCCTTGCGCTTGCGTTCCTGGGTCGGCTTTTCATAAAACTCGCGCTTGCGGGTCTCGGCCAGCACGCCGGCCTTTTCGCAGGTGCGCTTGAAGCGGCGGAGCGCAAACTCGAAGGGCTCGTTCTCGCGGACTTTAACGCTGGGCATGGGATCTCCGGACACAATAGAACCGGGTCACGCCCGGCGAGCCGCACATTATAGCGGCTTCTTTTGAGGCTGCAAGAGGGCGGGTTTGCGTCCGTGCTTTTCGGGTCCACAATGGCGCCATGAGAGTGCTGGGTATCGAATCGTCCTGTGATGAAACCGGTGTGGCGGTGTATGACACCGCCCTGTCCGGTGCGGCTGCGCTGCGGGCCCACGCGGTCTACAGCCAGATCGCGCTGCACGCCGAATATGGCGGCGTGGTGCCCGAACTGGCCAGCCGCGACCACGTCCGCAAGACCCTGCCGCTGATCCGGCAGACGCTGGCCGAGGCCGGGATCGCCGTGTCCGAGATCGACGGGGTGGCCTATACCGCCGGGCCGGGCCTGGTCGGTGCGCTGCTGGTAGGGGCCGGGGTGGCGCGTTCGCTGGCTTGGGCGCTGGAGGTGCCGGCCATCGGTGTCCACCATATGGAAGGCCATCTGCTGGCGCCGCTGATGGAAGACGACCCGCCCGAGGCGCCGTTCGTGGCGCTGCTGGTGTCCGGTGGGCATACCCAGCTGGTGGCGGTCGATGCGATCGGCAGCTACCGCCTGCTCGGGGAGACGCTGGACGATGCCGCCGGCGAGGCCTTCGACAAGACCGCCAAGATGATGGGCCTGCCTTATCCGGGCGGGCCGCAGCTGGCGGCGCTGGCTGAACAGGGCACGCCGGGACGGTTCCGTTTCACCAGGCCGATGACCGACCGCCCCGGCCTGGATTTCAGTTTCTCCGGTCTGAAGACCCAGGTGCTGCTGGCCTGGCGCGACAGCGACCAGAGCGAGGCCACCCGTGCCGACATCGCCCGCGGTTTTGAGGATGCGGTGGTCGATACGTTGGCGATCAAGTGCGAACGCGCGCTGGACGCGGCCGGCTGCGAGGTGCTGGTGGTGGCCGGTGGCGTGGGCGCCAACCGGCGCCTGCGCGCCCGGCTGCAGAAGATGGCGGCGCAGCGTGGTGGCCGGGTGTGTTTTCCGCGTCCGGAGCTGTGCACCGACAACGGCGCGATGATCGCCTTCGCCGGCGCGTTGCGGCTGCAGGCAGGCCAGACCAGCCCGGCCGAAGTGAAAGTCACCCCGCGCTGGGACATGGCCACCTTGCCGGCATTGGCCACCGGCGGCTAGTGGTCCGCCGCGGCAGCGGGCCGCTGTGCAAGGCAGGCTCAGGTCGTGGCCGCTACCATGTCCGCTTCTTCACTGCGGCGGACGCAATGGACAAGGTATTCATCGAAGGGCTCGAAATCGAGGCCCTGATCGGCATCTATGACTGGGAACGGCGCATCCGCCAGACCCTGCGTTTCGATCTGGAAATGGGCTTCGACAACCGCAAGCCCGCGGCCAGCGACGACATCGCCGATACGCTCAACTACAAGGCGGTAAGCAAGCGCCTGGAACAGTACGTGCGCGAGTCCGGTTTCGGCCTGGTGGAGACGCTGGCCGAGCGTTGCGCGCAGATCGTGCTGGACGAATTCAACGTGCAATGGCTGCGGCTGAAGTTGAGCAAGCCCGGCGCCGTGCGCGGCGCCACCGCGGTGGGCGTGATCATCGAGCGGTCCGCCGGCCGCAGCGTGGACGTGGAGGGGTAAGGAATGTCGGCAGCGGTCATGGCAATACGTTGGCTGGATGGTGTGCAGGAACAGCTGGCGCCTTATCCGATGGCATATCCGGTGCTGGTACTGGGTGTACTGCTGCTGGCCGCCTGGCTGGCCAACTTCGTCACCAAGCGGATCCTGCTGCGCGGGCTGGGGCGGGTGGTGCGGATGCTGCCCGGCGGCGGCGAGGGCGGTGCACGCGATCTGCGCGTGATCCGGCGCCTGGCCAACGTGGTGCCCTTGCTGGTGATAGGCGCCGGCATCTCGGTGGTGCCGGAACTGCCGCCGATGCTGGTGACGGTGATCCGCAGCGCCGCCCATGCCTGGACGATCCTCACCCTGGCGTTGGCGGTCTCGCATGCGCTGGACCTGTTCAACGAGTTCTACGACCGGCGCCCGGATGCGCGCAACAAACCGATCAAGGGCTACCTGCAGGTGGCCAAGATCGTGGTGTTCGTGCTGGCGGGGCTGTCGATCGTGGCCACGCTGGCCGGGGTCAAGCTGCTGCATGTGCTGACCGGCCTGGGCGCGGCTACGGCGGTGTTCATGTTGATCTTCCAGGACACCATCCTCTCGCTGGTGGCCAGCGTGCAGATCAGTGGCGATGGCCGCATCCGCATCGGCGACTGGATCGAGATGCCCAGCCAGAACGCCGATGGCGATGTGACCGATATCGCCCTGCATACGGTCACCGTGCAGAACTGGGACAAGACCGTCACCACCATTCCGACCAAGAAACTGGTGACCGAGTCGTTCAAGAACTGGCGCGCGATGCATGAAGCCGGCGGCCGGCGGATTAAGCGCTCGCTGTACCTGGACCAGCACAGCGTGCATTTCCTTGATCAGGAGGAAGTGCAGCGGTTGGGGCAGTTCGCCTTGTTGCGCGATTACCTGCAAGGCAAGAGCCAGGAGCTGGACGCGTGGAATGCGGACCTGAAGGCCGGTGGCATGGCGCCGGTGAATGCGCGGCGGGTCACCAATCTGGGTACGTTCCGCGCGTACGTGCAGCTCTACCTGCGCAACAATCCGCGCATCCACCAGGACATGACCCTGCTCGTGCGGCAGTTGCAGCCCACGGCGCAGGGGCTGCCGCTGGAAATCTATTGCTTTACCGCCAGTACCGCCTGGGCCGACTACGAGTCCACCCAGTCCGATACGTTCGACCACCTGCTGGCGATCCTGCCCGAGTTCGGACTGCGGGTGTTCCAGGCCTCCAGCGATGCGATGCTGATGACGCTGGCCCAGCGCGGGATCGCGGCCGAAGCCTGACGCCGATAGCGGGCCGCGCAATGCGGCCCTGGTCACGTCATCGGCATCGGCGGCGCCGTGTTTCACGCGCGCGGAGCTAGAATCCGCCGCTTGCAAACGTCTCCCGAAGGATCACCGGTGGCTGCCGACCGTATCGAATCCCTGCTTGCCCGCATGACCGTCGAAGAGAAGGTGGGGCAGCTGGGGGTCTTCGCCGACATGGTCCGCCCCTTCGCCCCGGACGTGAATCCCGAGGCCAACGTGCGCAATGCCGACCAGGTGCTCGAGCAGGTGCGCGCCGGACGGGTGGGCTCGCTGTTCAACGGCGTCGGCGCCGAAGCCGGGCGCCGCATCCAGCAGGTGGCGGTGGAGGAGAGCCGGCTCGGCATTCCGGTGGTGCTGGCGGCCGATGTCATCCATGGCATGCGCACGGTGTTCCCGATCCCGCTGGGCGAGGCGGCGAGTTTCGAACCGGAACTGGCGCGGCGTACGGCGCGCGCCACCGCGGTCGAGGCCACCGCCGCCGGCATCCACTGGACCTACGCCCCGGCGGTGGACATCGCCCGCGACCAGCGCTGGGGACGCGGGGCCGAAGGCGCCGGCGAAGACGTGGTGCTCGGCTGCGCGTTCGCCGCCGCGCGGGTGCGCGGCTTCCAGGGCGAGGACCTGCGCGCGGATGACGCGCTGTTGGCCACACCGAAACACTTCGCCGCGTACGGCGCGGTCAGTGGCGGGCTGGAATACAACACCGTCGACATCTCGCCGCAGACCCTGCGCGATGTGCACCTGCCGCCGTTCAAGGCGGCGTTCGATGCCGGCGCGCTGGCGGTCATGAGCGCGTTCAACGACATCAACGGCGTGCCCGCCAGTGCCAGCAGCGAGCTGCTGACGGACATCCTGCGCGGCGAATGGCAGTTCCCAGGCGTGGTGGTGTCCGACTACACCGCCGACATGGAGCTGGTTGCCCACGGCTATGCGGCCGACGACCGCGACGCGACCGCCAAGGCCTTCCGTGCCGGGCTCGACCTGAGCATGCAGAGCGGCTTCTACGCCGAACACCTGCCCGGCCTGGTGGAAAGCGGCGAGGTGCCGATGGCGCTGCTGGACGGATCGGTGCGGCGGATGCTGCGCCTGAAAGACGCGCTGGGCCTGTTCGACAACCCCTACCGCTCGCTGGATGTGGCGCGCGAGGCCGACACCTCGCATATCGCCGGGCATGATGCGCTGGCACGCGATGTGGCGCGCCGCTCGATCGTCCTGCTCAGGAACGAGGACGCGGTGCTGCCGCTGAAAAAGACCGGGCAGAAGATCGCACTGGTTGGGCCGTTCGTGCGCGACCGCGACAACATCGAAGGGTGCTGGACATTGTTCGGCGACAAGTCCCGGTATGTGACGCTGGAAACCGGCATGCGTGCGGCGATCGCGGACGACTCGCTGCTGGAAATCGTATCCGGCTGCGACCTGGAGGCGGCGCTGCAGGACGGTATCGAGCAGGCGGTAGCCGCCGCGTTGCGCGCCGACGTGGTGGTGCTGGCGCTGGGGGAGCCGCAACGTTTCAGCGGCGAGGCGCAATCGCGGGTGGAGATCACCCTGCCGCCGGCGCAACAGGCGCTGGCCGAAGCGGTGGCGATGACCGGCCGACCGCTGGTGGTGGTGCTGCGCAACGGGCGCGCGCTGGCATTGGAGGGTGCGGTGCGCGACGCCCAGGCAATCGCGGTGGGCTGGTATCTGGGGACCCAGACCGGGCATGCGGTGGCCGATGTGCTGTTTGGCGACTACAGCCCGTCGGCGCGCCTGCCGGTGAGCTTTCCGCAGGTCTCCGGGCAGCAGCCGTTCTACTACAACCACATGCGTACCGGACGCCCGGAACTGCCGACGATCTCGGAATTCAAGGCGCGCTGGCGCGAAATACCCAACGCGGCGCTGTATCCGTTCGGGCACGGGCTCGGCTACGCCACTTTCGCCTACGGCATGCCGCGCCTGAGCCACGCCCGGCTGGGCTGGCACGACATGTTGACCATCACCACCACGCTCACCAATACCGGCCGCGTGGCCGCCGAGGAAGTGGCGCAGCTGTACATGCATGACCGGGTCGCCAGCCGGGTGCGGCCGGTGCGCGAACTGAAGCGCTTCCAGAAAGTGTTGCTGCAGCCGGGGGAATCCACCGAGGTGGTGTTCACCCTTGATCGCCACGATCTGGCATTCACCAACCGCGATGGTGTCACCACCGCCGAGCCGGGCGCGTTCCAGCTGTGGGTCTGCGCTTCCTCCACAAGCGGAGAAGCGGTGGAATTCGAGCTGCTGCCGGCGTAACTGTTGCTTGCCACAACTGCCGCACGCATGGCAGTTCCAACGCGGGCCGTGCCGTGGGCCGCTGCCAGCCGCTGTCCAAGCGGACTGCACGGTGACCGATAGTCACCGTGCAGCATGCGCATCAGCTGCCGCGCTGCGTGAGCTTGAGCAAGCGGGCGTCCTTGCCGTCCTCCAGCAACCACAGCGCGCCATCCGGGCCCTGCTCCACCTCGCGGATGCGTTGACCCATGTCGAAGCGTTCGGCCTCGCGCGCGCTGTCACCCTCGAACGACACGCGTACCAGCGACTTGGACGACAGGCCGCCGATAAAGCCATTGCCCTGCCACTGCGGGAACAGCGCACCGCTGTAGATGATAAAGCCGGCGGGCGAGATCACCGGGTTCCAGGTGATCTTCGGTGCACCGAACTCCGGCCGGGTGGCGTGATCGGGAATGTCGCGGCCGTCGTAGTGGTCGCCGTTGGATACCAGCGGATAACCGTAGTTGCCGCCGCGCTGGATCAGGTTGAGTTCGTCCCCGCCCTTGGGGCCCATCTCGTGTTCCCACAGCCGTCCCTGCGCATCGAAGGCGATGCCCAGCGCGTTGCGATGGCCGAGCGACCAGACCTGGCCGGCGGGCGCAGCCTGGGCGACGAACGGATTGTCCGCCGGCACGCTGCCATCGTCATTGAGACGGATGATCTTGCCCAGGTTGGTGCCCATGTCCTGGGCCGGATCGAATTTCTGCCGCTCACTGGAACTGATCCAGAGCTTGCCATCCGGGCCGAACGCGAGGCGGTGGCCATAGTGGCCGCGCCCGGAGACCTTCGGCGTCTGCCGCCAGATCACTTTCACGCCCGACAGTTCGCCGCCGCCGGTGGCATCCAGCGCCAGGGTGGCGCGCGCCACCGCCGCGCCGCGGGTGTCGTCGTCGCCTTCCTCGGCATAGCTGAAATAGATCAAATGATTGCTGGCGAAGTCCGGATGCAGCACCACGTCACCCAAGCCGCCTTGACCACCGTAGGCTACCGCCGGCATTCCGGTAATTTCGGCACGCTTGCCGGTGGCGGGATTGAAATGCTGCAGCCGGCCGGCCTTCTCCGTGATCAGCAGGCTGCCGCCTGGCAGGAAGCTCATCGCCCAAGGCTCGTCGAAGCGGCCCAGCTCGGTGGCGGTGAACGGCCAATGCGCGCGTGCAACCGCAGCCGGGCTGCTCTGGTCGGCTGCGACGCAGGCGGTGGCGAACAGGGTCGGCGCCAGCGCACAGGCGAGGGACAGCAGCAGTTTCGGACTCATGGAATTCTCCGGACGTGGGTCGCACGCGGCGACCAGGGGAGAATGTTGTACACGATGCCAGGACCGCCCGGCTATCGCACCGGGGTGGCTGCAGACCTCCGCGCGCCGACCCGCCCAGGCGGCAGCGATCAACCTATTTGTCGCGTCCGGCGCTTTTGTCCAGCAGCAGTGCCGCTTCCCACGCGCGCCGCATCGCCAGCCGCGCCCGCGCCCAACCCAGGGCGTTGTGGCCGTTCTGTTGCCAGCGGGCGCGCAACTCTTCCTCCACCTGCTCGTAGGCCAGGTTGAAGTCGCGGATGCGTGCCTCGTGGCCGGCCAGGTACGCCGGTTCGAAATGCTCGAAGCGATCGCCCGCGGCGTAATAGGACTCGGTGAAGAAGCGCTCATGCCAATACTGCGATACCGCTTCGCGGTCGATCCGGTCCGGGCTACGGCCGGGAATCTGGAATTCGGAACCCATTGCACACCTCCTTGCCAGACAGAAAAGGCTACGCCGGCAAGCGTTAACCGCAGCGAAAACCGGGCGACTATGCGGGCGTTCGGAGGATGCGCTGGCGTGGACAGCCTTGCCTGGTGCGTGGCTGTTTCCCGTCGATCGCCGCGGTGCGGATGCGCTAGCGCACCGTGCGCGGGAAGCGGTAGATCACCAGCCCGGCGAGGAAAGCCACTGCTGCGGCCACCAGGTTCTGCCAGCTGGCACTGGCAAACAGCGCCAGGCACAGCAACAAGGCCAATACCGGAATCAGCGGCCCACCGGGCAGCTGCAGGGCGCCTTCGCGCCGGCCGTAACGGCGGGCCAGTACCAGCACCGCGGCGGCGGTGCCGATGTAGGACAACAGGCGGGTGACCATCGACAGCAGGGCCAGCAGTACGAACGGGTTGTGGCTGGGGTTTTCAATCAGCATCGGCGCCAGCGCCAGAAATAGGGCAATGCCGCCCTGGGTGAGGATGGCCGCATACGGCGTGTGGAAGCGCGGATGCACGCGCGCCAGTACTTCCGGCCCGTAGCCATCGCGCGCCAGCGCGAACAGGAAGCGCGGGCCCATCATCATCGTGTTGGAATTGGTGCCGAGGATCGACACCACCGCACCGAAGGTCAGCAGCAGGGCCAGTGCCGGACCGCCGAACGTGGCGGCCGAATCGGCCAGCGGCGTGGCCGACGCCGCCAGCGTGGCCAGCGTGCCTTGCGCCACCAGCTGCGCGCCGGCGTAGACCAGGGTCACGGTGATGATCATGACGATCAGCGCGAACGGCACATCGCGACGTGGATTGCGGTATTCGCCGGCGGCGGCCGGAATGTTTTCAAAGCCCGCATAGGCGTAGAGCAGCAACAGCGCCGCTTCGCCCAGTTTGGACGGATCCTGCAGCGCCACCGCTTGGCCGCTGAAGGCCAGGTCCCAGTCGATGTAGAACATGCCGACGAAGATGAACACCGCCAGCGGGAACAGCTTGCCGATCACCAGCGCCACGCCGGTGCGTGCGGCCGAGCGCACGCCGATGGCGTTGATCGCCGTGAGCAGGCCCAGCGAGATCACAATGACCGATGCCCGGCCCCAGCCACTGCCCGCCAGCGGCCAGAAGCGCGCGACGGCATCGGCCAGTGCGTTGGACAACGCCGCGGCCGAGGCGATGCGGGTGAGCCAGATCATCCACCCGACCTGGAAGCCGGCGAACGGACCAAACGCATCGCGGGCATACAGATAGCTGCCGCCGGGCTGGTCGTAGTAGCTGGCCGCCTGCGCGTAGCACGCCACCAGCAAGGCGACCACAACGCCGGCCAGCACCACGCCCCACAGGCTGAAGCCACCGAGCAGCGCGACCGTGGCCGCCGGCAGCAGGTAGATGCCGCTGCCGATGACGTCATTGATCGACAGTCCGACAATCTGCCAACGGCTGACGGCGCGGATCAGCTTGGGATCTTCGGCGGTCGTGCTCACAGTGCCACCCCCGGCAGCGCGGGCAGCGCCCACTGCGCCTGCAGGCGCCGGTATTCGGCCTGTGGCAACAGCACGAACAGCGGCTGTGCCTGCGGCCGCAACCATGTCAGCAATTCATGCATGTGCGCCGGCTCCATGGCGGTGCAGCCGGCGGTCGCCTCACCGGCACTGCGCCACAGGTGGGCGAAAATGCAGCTGCCCTGGCCGGGCACCGCGCGCGGGTTGTGCTCGATCACGAAACCCTCGCGATAGCGATGGTCGCCATTGTTGTGCAGGTCCAGCCGCATCGGTTCGGTGGACCCTTCCACCGCCTCGGCACCGACCTGGTCGGCATCGACAATGCGGTTGTACAGCGGCGAATCGGCAACGTCGATGCAATAACTGCTTTGCTGCATCGGCCGGTAAGCCATGGTGGTATCGAGCTGCGGGGCATAGCCGAAGGCCTCGCCGATGGTGAACACGCCGGCCGGGCTGCGGCCATCGCCCTCGCGCTTCTGCGGCCCGTGCTCCTGCGCCGGATGCAAGCCGAGCCCCCAGGCGCTGCCACTGCGTCCCAGTGCCACATCGAACGCTTCGCCATACGGCTGCCAGCCACCGGCGTCACGGATGAACGCCTGCAGCCTGCCGTGTGATGCGTCCCAGTCGGCCGAGGTCACCACCACCAGTTGCCGTGCTTCCTGCAGCGGAGATGCCGCCGCGGCAGGCAGCATCATTGAAAACAGCAGCACGCCGCATGAGAGCAGGCTTCCAGTCGCACTACGGAACAGGGACGGCATGGGGCAGGCTCCGGCGGTCAATTGTCGATCAGGTGCTGGATCCGTTCCTGGTTCACGCCGAGTTGGCGCTGGCGGTCCGGATTGGCATGGCACAGCAGCACGAACACGAAATCGAGAAGGTGCTGCAGGGACGAACGGTACAGCAGTTGCGCCACGTGCGGCGCGGGGTCGTGGGCGCAGATCGCCAGCGCGGCATCGGCATGGGCCCGCAGTGGATTGGCCGTGTGCCGGGTGATCGACACCACCTTGCCGCCACCTTCCTGGAACTGGCGCGAAAGCTGCCACAGCTGCGGCAGCTTGCCGAATTCGGAGAACACCAGCATCACATCCCCTGGCCGGGCGGCCGACAGGTTGGCCATCATCAGGACCGGGTCGGCATGCTGCACCGTGAGGATGCCCAGCAGCGACAGCCGCATGGCGAACTCGCGGGCGTACAGGCCGTCATCGCCCAGGCCGTAGATGAACACCTTCGGGGCGCCATCGATCAGGGTGACGATGGTTTCGATGTCGGCCTGGCGGTTGGCCTCGCGGGTTTCCTGTTCGCACGCGCTCTTGCTGCGGCGCAGGCTTTCGGCGATCTGCAGGTAGCCGCTTTCCGCTTCCGGCGGCAGCTCCATTTCATGCTCGCCGTTGCTGGCGCGGGCGACGGCGTCACCCACCGAATATTTCAGGTCGGGATAGCCCTTGAAGCCCAGTTTCTGGCTGAACTTGACCACGCTGGACTGGCTGATACCCAGCGCGTTGGCCAGCTGCTGCGAGGAGTAATCGCGCAACAGGTGGGCGTTGTCGAGAATGAAGTCGGCAATGCGACGTTCGATCGCAGACATCTGTTCGCGCTCGGAGCGGATTTTCACCAGGGCGTGCATGGGCGGGGTGTCGGCTGTGATGAGGTGAATCTACGGGATCGCCGGCTACTGTGGCGCTGTTGCATAGAAGAGCAGGGGCCAAAGCTTTCGCTTCCGCTTTGCGGCGAGCGAGTCACTTTTCTTTGCTTGTGCAAAGAAAAGTAACCAAAAGAAAGCACAGCCGAAACGCGATCCGACGCGATGAAGCCGCATCGGTTCCCTTTGCTCCTCGCGGCCCGGGGGCCGGCGCACAACTCGCTGCGCTCAGACACGTGCGCCTCTTCGCCCGCCGGTCCGCTGCGGTGCTCGGCTCGCTTTACGGCCCACTCCGGGGCCAAAAGCTTCACGGCAACGACAGCGGCAACAGGTTGGAACGCGGCAAGTGCAAGCCCGCTCTGAAGTTGGTTGTTGCCATCTTCAGGGATAACGGCGAATGCATCGCACGCGGATGGAGCGATGGCAGCGGTCACCGGGTGGAGAGCCGCTGCCATCGCCGCCGCCATCACAGCTTCAGCATCTCCAGCCCGCGCACTTCGGTGATGCCCAGGCCCGGCGCATCGGTGATGGTGATCTCCGACTCGTTGAAAATCACCCCGCCTTCGACCGGGTTGAACAGGCCCAGTGATGGACCATCCAGATCCACCTTGCTGATCACGTCGCTCTTGGCCACGGCCAGATGAACGGCGGCGGCAACGCTGATGCTCGATTCGATCATGCAGCCGATCATGCATTGCACGCCGTAGATCGAGGCGATGTCGGCGATCTTCACCGCATTGGAAATGCCGCCGGTTTTCATCAGCTTGATGTTGATGATGTCCGCCGCGCGCTGCTGGATCAGGTCGAACACCTGCGAGGGATTGAACACGCTTTCATCGGCCATCACCGGCGTGTTGACGCGGTCGGTGACGTACTTCATGCCGCTGATGTCGGCAGCCTTGACCGGCTGCTCCAGCAGTTCCAGCACCACACCGGCGTTCTCGAGCGCATTCATTGCGAATACCGCCTGCTTGGCGGTCCAGCCCTGGTTGGCATCCAGCCGCAGCAGGGCGCGGCCCTCGACCGCGGCATGGATGGCCTTGACCCGCTCGATGTCCAGCCCGAGGTCCTTGCCGACCTTGATCTTGAGCGACTCGAAACCGCGCTCGATCGCCGACAGCGAATCGGCCACCATCTTGTCGATGTAGTCCACGCTGATGGTGATGTCGGTGGTGATCACCGGGTCTCCACCGCCGAGCATCTGGTACAGCGGTGCGCCGTGCAGCTGCGCCCACAGGTCGTACACGGCGATTTCCACCGCCGCTTTGGCACTGGTATTGCGCTCCAGCGAGGACTGGATAAGCCCGCAGATGCGGTTGAGGTTGGCCACATCCTCGCCGATCAGCCGCGGCTTGATGAACGTGGTGATGGCCTCGATGATCGAGCCATGGGTGTCGCCGGTGATGACGGCCGTGGCCGGCGCTTCCCCGTAGCCGGTGTGGCCGCTGTCGGTGCGGATCAGCACCACCACGTCCTCCACGGTTTCGACGGTGCGCAGCGCGGTCTTGAACGGGGTTTTCAACGGCACGCGCAGCATGCCGAGTTCGATATCGGTGATCTTCATTAAGGGGTCTGCGGAAGGATGCGCTGGATGTTGGTGATGCGGTCGACGTAGGTGGCGGTTTCGCCGGCCATCATCGGTTCCAGCGGTGTCACCGAAACGCCATTGAGATTGGCATGCACACGCTTGCCGTCGGCACCGAGCCAGCTGCCACCGGAGGTGTCGTGGATCAGCCAGGTCGTGTCATCGACGCGGCCGATGGCCATCATCACGTGGCCCGGGATATAGATCAGATCGCCGACACGAAGATCGGCGACGGCCTTGCGACGAGCGTCGCTGTCCTTGTCGCCGAGGGCAACGCGATCCAGCGCCGGGCTCACCGCCTGCGCGCTGGTATTGCGTGGCAACAGCACGCCGAAGCTGCGGTAGATCTCCGAGACGAAGCCGCTGCAGTCGCGGGTGTCGTAGGAGTGGCCCCAGCCATAGCGCTCGCCGAGGAACTTGAACGCCTGCGTGAGCAGGTTGCGCGGGGTCAGAGGCAGGTAGTCGCTGGCGGTGTCCTGCGAGCGCGGCAACAGCGCCGGCACCAGTGCCAGGCTGCCGTCGTTGTTGCGCACCGGCAGTTCGATCACATGCGCGGCATGGGCCTGCTGCCCGTTCACCGGGGTTATCGCCGGCCAGTCGGCCAGCACCGGCACGCGCACGCCCATCTCCAGCTGCAGGCCAGACACCCGCGGTTCTTCCGGCGTATGCGCGGTGAACGCGGTGGCGCCGGTGACTACCCGGTAGGGACCTTTCTGCCCGTAGCCGAATACCTGCTCGGCGCTGCCGATTCCAACAAAGCGTTTTTCGATCCAGGCCGCGTAGCGTTCACTGGCGATGAACAGCCATTGCCCGTCCGCACTCTCGTGCAGCACGGCGACCGCGTCTCCCGGGAACAGCGCCGACTCCTGGAAGCGGTCGATGTCGATGTCACCGGGCGTGCTGAACACCCGCAACGAGGTCGGGAACGTACGCAGCGCGCCGCGATGGGTAACCAGCCCGTATTGCAGCGGGCGGGTGGCCGGGATCTTTGCCAGCGCGAGGTTGTTGCTGATCGCGCGCAACTGCGCCGCGTTGATTTGCTTGCCTTCCACGCTGTACAGCGCGCGGGTCGGCGCAACGGAAATGGCGTTGATCTGCTCCTTCACCAGTGCCTGCGGCAACATCGCTGGCAACTGTCGCAGGTCGTGGATGGAGCGGTCCATCTGCCGCATCCGCGCGTTCTGCGCGGCGATCCCGGCACGGTCCAGGATTACCCGGTCCGGATCGGGCACCCGGGAGATCCAGTGGGCGGCCGACAGGTAGTCTTCCTGCAACCCGATGACGCCGGCGAAAGAAGGCGGCGGCGTGGCCGCAGTCAGCGCGGCAGCGGAACCGGTCCATAGCACGGCGGCAAAAACCAGCGCGTGCGGAAGCCGGCGCAGCGGCCCTCGATTCGAGCTGCGTGGAACGACATTCATTGACAGACCTCTTCTGGAAGCTTCAGGAATACTTATTCCTTTCTTCCACGAAAGCAAGAATAAATTATTGACCCATGCTCAGGGGCATGTTACACAGCCATCACCACCCCGCACGTGGAAGTGTCGCTGTGGATCTTGCTGCAAACAAAGTGTTCCCTGTCAAAGGACCTGTCAGCCGCAGTTTGGCCGCATGCGCGTTGCTGCTGGTTTGCGGCGCACTGTCCGCAGCGCAGCCAGAATCCCTGGCGCAAGTGATCGCACGCATCGACCGTGGCAATTTTGCTGGCGCCCAGGCGCAGATCGCAGTGGCGCTGCAACAGCCGGGGACCAGCGGGCAGACGCGCTCGGACTACGCGTTCCAGCAGGAGCGGATGCGGCGGATGCGGCTGGACTTCAGTCTCGATGCAACCCAGGCCAAGGCGCGCGTGCGCAGGGCGGTTCCGGATCTGCGCGACGAGGAGTTCCGCGCGTGGGACGACGCTGGCTGGATCGAACACCTCGACATCGATGGTGAGCGCCGCTATTTCAACCGCGCCCCGTCGAACCTGTTCCGGGTAAGCGCCCAGGCAGCGGCGCGCCGTTCACCGGACATAAAACCCCCGGTGGAAGGGCCGTTCGAGACGCTCGCCCCGCACCATGCCGAAGTGCTGGCCGCGGCGCAGGCGCAGGGAAGCAGCAGTGTTGCGCCGCGCCGGATCCGGGTGACGCAGTCGATCAAGGTCGCTGCCGATGCGGTGCCGGCGGGGGAAATGGTGCGTGCATGGATTCCCTATCCGCGTGCGATTGCCGGGCAGCAGGAAAACATCCAGTGGCTGGGCAGTGTGCCGGCTGGCGCGCAGATCGCGCCGGAGCAGACGCTGCAGCGCACGGCCTATCTCGAGCGCAAGGCGGTGGCCGGTACCCCGACCGAGTTTTCGGCCAGCTACGAAGTCACCATCTATGCGCGCCACATCGCCATCGACCCGGAGCAGGTGTTGCCGACGCCAGCCGATCCGGCCCTGGCGCCGTATCTGGCCGAGCGTGCACCGCATGTGCTGTTCACCCCGGCGCTGCGTGATTTTTCGCGTCAGGTGGTCGGCAATGAGGACAATCCCTATCGCATCGCCCGCAAGCTGTTCGCCGCCGTGGACCGCATCCCGTGGGGTGGGGCGCGCGAGTATTCGACCATCACCAACCTCAGCGACTACGCCCTGCACGCCGGCCACGCCGATTGCGGCCAGCAGACGCTGCTGCTGATTTCGCTGCTGCGGTTGAATGGCATTCCGGCGCGCTGGCAATCGGGCATGGTGTATTCGGACAATGCCGTCGGTTACAGCAACCTGCACGATTGGGGCGCGGTCTATCTGGCGCCGTACGGTTGGGTGCCGATGGACGTGACCACCGGCGAGCTCGACAGCCCGGAGCCGGCGTTGCGTGATTTCTATCTGGGCGGGCTGGATGCCTACCGCATCACCTTCAACGATGACTACGCACAGCCGCTGACGCCGGCCAAGCTGCATTTCCGTTCGGAAACGGTGGATTCGCAACGGGGCGAAGTGGAGTGGGAGGGGGGGAATCTCTACTTCGACCAGTGGAACTACGACTTCCAGTGGCAGGTCCTGCCGCTGGCAATGCAATAACAAACCGATTTACAGAGCGTTACTTACATTATCTGCAGGAGAGAGCAGGGGATGAACACGAAGATCTTGAAGAGGGCGGCGCTTTCGGTCGCGTTGGGCGCATGTCTTGTCACGCTGGCACCGTCGGTCATGGCACAAAGCGCCACCGGCGCGGTGGCCGGGCGTGCCAATGCCGGCGACCAGATTACGGTGACCAATACCGGCACCGGCTTGAGCCGCACGGTGACGGTCGGCAAGGACGGCAGCTACCGCTTGAGCCAGTTGCCGGTCGGTGCTTACAGCTTGAAGGTCAACCGCGATGGCCAGAGTGCCGGTGAGGAGTTGACCGTAGCCGTGCCGCTCGGTGGTACCGCCACGGTCAACCTGAGCGCAGGGGGCGCCCTGACCAACCTCGATACCGTGCAGGTCGTTGGCGCCCGCGTGGTGAACCGGGTGGACGTGTACTCCACGGAGAGCTCGTTCAACGTCAACCGCGAAGAACTGGCACGGCTGCCGGTGGCGCAAGACCTGACCTCGGTCGCGCTGCTTGCGCCGGGCGTGGTCGGCGGCAACTCGTCGTTTGGCGGTATTTCCTTTGGCGGCTCTTCGGTGGCCGAGAACTCTATCTTCATCAACGGCTTGAACGTCACCGATTTCTACAAGCGGCAGAGCTTCTCGAGCGCGCCATTCGCGTTCTTCCAAGAGTTCCAGATCAAGACCGGCGGCTATTCGGCCGAGTTCGGTCGCTCCACCGGTGGTGTGATCAACGCGGTCAGCCGTTCGGGCAGTAACGAGCTGCAGGGCGGAGCCACGGTCACCTTCGAACCGGCAGCGTTGCGCTCGTCGGCCGAAGACCACTTCTACGCCGACGGCCGGGTCAACGTCCGCTCCAGCCATGACACCCGCAGCTTCACCAAGACCAATGTCTGGGGGTCCGGTCCGTTGATCAAGGACAGGCTGTTCCTGTTCGCCATGTACGAGCAACGTGACAGCAATTCCGGCAACACCAACACGGCCGGCAACAGCTGGACCAAGACCAAGTCCGACAACGGCTTCTGGGGCACCAAGCTCGACTGGAACATCAGCGACAACCACCTGCTCGAGCTGATGGCGTTCTCGGACGAAGGCGACAGCGACGCCGCGCTCTACACCTACGACTTCCCGACCTCGACCATCGGCAGCGGCGCTCCCAGCCAGACCACGTCCTCCAGCGGCGGCACCAGCGGCTCGGTCACCTACACCGGCTACTTTGGCGACAACTTCACCGCCAAGGCGATGTACGGCATCAACCAGAGCAGCAGCTACAACCGCTCCCCGGCCGATGCCCTGTGCGACTACGTGACCTACAACAACGCCAGCTGGGGCGCCGTCTACCGTTCGATGGGAAGCCCGGTGCTCGGTTGCCATCCGGGCGGCACCGTGGTCTCGCACGAAGATGAGCGAATTGCCAAGCGTCTGGACTTCGAATGGGTGCTCGGCGACCACCAGCTGCGCTTCGGCTGGGACCACGAGTTGATGACCACCGACCGCACCACCTTCTATCCCGGGCCGACGCGCACGAACTACACGGTGTACGGCGTGAAGCCGGGCGACCGCCTGGATAACGGCGCCACGGTGCCGGCCGGTATGAATTCGGTGCTGTGGGCGCGCAAGCGTGCCGACGGCGGCGTATTCGACATCAAGGCCAGCGCCTGGTACCTGGAGGACAACTGGAACGTCACCCCGAGCCTGATGCTGAACCTCGGCGTGCGCATGGACAATTTCGAGAACCTGACCACGGTGGGGACGACCTTCACCAAGCAGGACAACCTGTTCTCGCCGCGCCTGGGTTTCTCCTGGGACATGAAGGGCGACGGCAGCACCAAGCTGTTCGGTAATCTCGGCCGTTACTACATGCCGATTCCCAGCATCCTCAGCTACAACTTCGCCGGCGGTCTGCTCGATGAGCGCACCTACTATGCGCTGGATGGCTGGCGCCAGGAGGCCAACCCGGTCACCGGCGCGCCGTATATGGCGCCGATCATCGGCGCGCAGATCGGGCCGGTGGACCAGTCGTTCAACATCGTCGTGCAGGACCTGCGCCAGAGCGTGGATCGCGATCTCGAGGCGGTCTACCAGGACGAAGCGATCCTGGGCTTCCAGACCATGATCAACCAGGCCTGGTCGTGGGGTGTCACCGGTACCTACCGGCGCATGCCCAACGCGATGGACGACATGCGCATCAACGCGCTGTGCGGCGTGCGCCATGGCAACCTGTGGCCGATCGCCAACCCGGGTGACAAGCTGACGCTGTGGGGCACCAAGGCGCAGGGCTGTGCCCAGGACGGCTGGGTCACGATCGACACCTCCAAGGAGGGCTACATCATGGCCGGCAGCGAGAAGATCATCGGTTACTCCAAGCCCAAGCGTGACTACAAGTCCGTGGAGTTCCAGATCGACCGCGCGTGGGATGACAAGTGGGCATTCAATGCGTCCTACCTGTGGTCCAAGTCGTCGGGTAACCACGAAGGCCCGGTGAACTCGGATACCAACTACGCCGACACCGGCATGGTCCAGCATTGGGACCACCCGGCCAACAACCAGCGCTATGGCGATCTGTTCAATGACCACCGCCACCAGATCAAGTTGCGTGGCAGCTACAAGCTCAACGAGATGTGGTCGTTCGGCAGCACCCTGACCGCGCTTTCCGGCGGCCCGATCACCGCGTTCGGTGTGACCTGGCCGGATGAAAATGCCGCGATCGCCAGCTATACCAGCACCGGCAGCGGTGGCGGCACCGGTTGGCTGTGCGTGGACAAGTGCGCGGGAGCCTATCAGGACCGCGTGTACCGGTATTCGCCGCGCGGTGATTTCGGGCGCATGCCGTGGACCTACAACCTCGGTGCCAGCGTGATGTGGACGTTGCCGGTGGAGGGCATCGACCTGACGGCGCGCCTGTCGGTCTACAACCTGCTCAACACCCAGGAAGTGATCAACGTCGCCGCCCGTTACGAAGGCCAGCCGGGCGTCATGCGCGACACCTTCGGCACGGGTACGCGTTGGCAGTCGCCGCGCTACGCGCAGCTGATGGTGAACTGGAACTTCTGATCCAGCGTGCTGTAGGAACAACGGCCCGCTTCGGCGGGCCGTTGCCGTTCCAGGGCTGGAACAACCAAGCAGTGCGACAACCGGGGAACAACATGCAGCAACTCATTCACAAGGCTTGGCGGGGCCTCCTCACCGCGGCCCTGGCGGGCGTGGCCGGCAGCGCTGCCGCGGCCGGGACGGCGCCGGGCAAGCAGTTCGACCGGCTCGTCGAGCAGGCGGTCACCCGCTACGACCTGCCCGGCATCGCGGTCGGCGTGATCGAGGACGGCCGCGTCGTTCACGTGGCGACACGCGGCAAGCTGGCGGTCGATGGCGAGCACGGCGTCGATTCCGACAGCCTCTTCATGATCGCGTCCAACACCAAGGCGATGACCGGCGCTGTGCTGGCGCGGCTGGTCCAGGCCGGCAAGCTGCGCTGGGACGATCCGGTGACCCGGCATCTGCCGCAGTTCCGCATGCACGATCCCTGGGTGACGCAGAACATGCAGGTGCGCGACCTGCTGATCCACAACAGCGGACTGGGTCTGGGCGCGGGTGACCTGATGCTGTGGCCCGAACCGAATCACTTCAGCCGGAAGGACATCATTGCCGGCCTGGCGCAGCTCAAGCCGGTGACCAGCTTCCGCGCGGGGTATGCATACGACAACCTGCTCTACGTGGTCGCCGGTGAAGTGGCCGCCGCGGCTGCGGGCAAGCCGTACGCACAGCTGGTGCGCGAGGAGATCTTCCAGCCGCTGGGCATGGACCGCTGCCAGGTCGGTGCATGGTCACCGGCGGCGATCGGCAATGTCGCACGGCCGCACTACCGCCGGGACAACCGCAACGTGGCAGTCGCAGGCGGGGCCGATCAGGTGGAGGATTTTCCATCGATGGCCGCCGGCGGCATCCGCTGCAGCCTCAACGACATGCTGCGCTGGATGCAGGTGCTGCTGGATCCGGCACTGGTGCCGGCCTGGCTCGATGGCACCCAGCGCCGCGCGCTGTGGACGGCGCACATGCCGATGCCGATCAGCCAGCGGCTGCGTGATTGGGACGCCACCCGCTTCAATGCGTATGGCTATGGCTGGCGCCTGTCCGACATGGACGGGCAGTGGAAGGTCGCCCATACCGGCACGCTGTCGGGCATGTACTCGTCGCTGGCGCTGCTGCCCGACCGCAAGACCGGTGTGGTGATCCTGATCAACGGCGAAGCCGAGGACGCGCGCACGGTGCTGATGCAGGCCCTGCTCAAACGCTACACCGCGCCGCAGGCGGGTCTGGACGTGGATCACTACGCGCGCCTGCTCGACAACGAAAAGCATCAACGGCGGGAAGCCGGCCACCGTGCGCCGGACACCTCGGCGCGGGTCGCGGCAACCGCGAGTGCATTTGCGGCACATACCGGCGTCTGGCGGGATCCGTGGTTCGGCGATGTGCGGTTGTGTCCGCAGCCGGGCGGAATCGGCTTTCGTTCGCTCAAGTCTCCGCGCATGCACGGGCAGGTAATGCAACTGCAGACCCGCTGGCTGGTGCAATGGCCGCAGCTGGGTGAGGATGCCGAGGCATGGCTGGAGTTTGGCCGTGATGCGGAAGGCCCCCTGCTGCACATGAACGCAATCGACCCGGATATCGACTTCAGCTATGACTACCAAGATCTGCAGTTCCGCCGGATCGGCGGTTGTGAGTAAGCGCGGCGGCCGCGCGCTGGCAGTGTTGTGCCTGGCGTTCGCGTTCTCCGCCCCGGCGGTGGAACTGTCGCGGGCGGCAGATGCGGCGCAGGCGGGGATGGTCGAGATACGCGACGTGGCGCCGGATATCGCGCTGGATATCCGCTATGCCGGCAGCGACAACTTCACCGGTCGACCGGTGCCCGGCTATGGGGCAGCCAAGTGTTATCTGCTGGAGCCCGTCGCGGCAGCGCTGGCCAAGGTGCAGCGCTCGATGCGGGCGCAGGGCTATTCGTTGCAGGTCTTCGATTGCTACCGCCCCGCCCACTCGGTGCGTGCATTCGTGGCCTGGGTGGCGGACCTGGGAGATCAACAGGCCAAGGCCCGCTATTACCCGCAGGTGGACAAGCGCGATCTGCTCGATGGGTATATCGCCGAAACCTCCGGCCACAGCCGCGGCGCCACGGTCGACCTCGGCGTGCTGGATTGCCGTTCCGGCACCTGTGCGGCGCTGGATATGGGCACGGACTTCGACTACTTCGATCCGCTGGCGCATACCGCCAGCGAGGCCATCACCGCCACCCAGCGTGCGCACCGGCAACTGCTGCTGCGTGAGATGGCAGCGCAGGGTTTTTCCAACTATCCGATGGAGTGGTGGCACTTCACCCTGAAACCGGAACCCGCGCCGGCTGTGGCCTACGACTTCCCGCTGCGTTGACAGCGCGTTAGCGCGCAGCGGTGATGATGGAAGCCGGCGTTCCCCGGAGCACGGCCATGTCGGCGGATACACAGTTCTTCACGGTGCATTGTCCCTATTGCGGGCAGCCGACCGATCTGGTGGTGGACGTTTCGGTTGCCGAGCAGCAGTACATCGAGGATTGCCAGGTGTGTTGCCGGCCGATATCGGTCTGGGTGGTCGTCGATGAACGCGAGGTGGCGCAGGTGCGGGTAGCGGGCGAGGACGACGGCTGAGCCGGCCAACTCGCTAGACTGGGCGGCCTTCATGCCGGTATCGCCGATGAATCTGCCGCTGCACTTTGGTCTGCTGGGCTCGCTGGAAGCGGGATTGATCGCACTGCTTGCGGGCTTTTGCGTGTTCTCCGGGTGGCAGTACCTGTGCCGCCGCGCCGGCTGGTCGCAGGGCCATGCCATCGCCTGGGCCTGCCTCATTGCCGTGGCCATCGGTGCGGGCATCGACACCTGGAAGCTCTTCTATCTGGGCATGGTGCAGCTGGAGTCGCCGCTGTATGCGCGCATTGCGCTGGCCGGCATCCACGATCCCGACGAACTGGGCACGCGGGTGGTGCTTGAAGTGGCGGGTGCCTTGGTGGGAGTCGGATTGGGCTGGTGGGCGTTCAGCTCGCGCTTGGCAGGGAAAGAGCCCGCCTGAGCGCCCACCAGCGCTGGAACCGGTGCGTTGGACGCGTTTTCAGGCGTGTTGAACGAAGGGCTTACCAGCACCTCACGAAGGCCTAACGAAGCAGGTAGACGTTGTCCCGACGCAGGAGGTTAATCCTGCGTGTGCAGGCCGATCAGCACCCAAAAGCGATTCAGCCATACGTTGGCAAGTTGGTGGCCGTGCGGAAACCGCCGCGCGCTTTTCCCAAGATACGAAGAGGAAACACCGATGACTTTTCGCAACCGTAATTCGTTGTTCGCCCTGATCGTTGCCACCGGTGCGGCCTTGTCGCTGCCGGCCATGGCCCAGAATGCCGATGCGCAGGCAGCGACCGCCCAGGCGCAGCAGGCAAAGGCGCAGGCCGCCCAGGCGCAGGAGACGGCGGCCGATGCATCGGCCACGGCCGCCCGGGCCGAGGCCAACAGCGGTGGCCAGTCCTGGGCCAGCGTGGACGTCGATGCGGACGGCAACATCAGCAAGTCCGAGGCCAAGGTGAATGCGGGTCTGTCGCAGGTGTTCGATCACGCCGACAGCAACAAGGATGGCAAGCTGACGCCTGACGAGTACAAGGCCTACGCGGCCCTGCAGCAGAAGTAATCCATCGCGACCGGATGGGAAGGGGGCGGCCACGGCCGCCCCTTTTTTTGTAATCACCGTTGGCCGATTGATATTCTTCAGCCAATGAGCCACTCCCCAACATCCCCCCGACAGCCCATCGGACTGGTCGGTTTCGACGGCGACGACACCCTGTGGAAAAGCGAGGACTACTACCGTCTCGCCGAACAGGAGTTCGAAGCCATTCTCGGCCACTACATCGACCTGCATGACGCCAGTACCCTGCAGCACCTGCTGGCCGTTGAACGGCGCAATCTGCAGGTGTTCGGCTACGGCGTGAAGGGCATGACCCTGTCGATGATCGAAGCGGCGATCGAGCTGAGCGGCGAGCGGATTTCGGCTTCGCATCTGCAGCAGGTAGTCGAGATCGGCCGCCGCACGTTGCAGCACCCGGTGGACGTGATCGACGGCGTGCGCGACGCGGTGACTGCGATCGCCGAACACTATCCGGTGGTGTTGATCACCAAGGGCGACCTGTTCCACCAGGAGCAGAAGATCGCGCTTTCCGGCCTGCGTGACCTGTTTCCGCGCATCGAGATCGTGTCGGAGAAAGACACCGCGACCTACGCCCGGGTGCTGGCCGAGTTCGACCTCACCCCGGAGCGTTTCGTGATGGTCGGCAACTCGTTGCGCTCGGATGTCGAACCGGTGATCGCGCTGGGCGGCTGGGGCATCCACACGCCCTATGCGGTGACATGGGCGCATGAGGCCGAGCATGGCGTGGCCACGGATGAGCCGCGGCTGCAGCACGCGGCCACCGCATCCGACTGGCCGCAGGCGGTGCAGGCGATCGCCATGCGTGCGGCATCGACGCCCGCTCCGTGAGCGACGAGCGGACCTGACGCTGCGTCACGGCATGCGGCACAATCAGGCCATGTACCTGCGCATTCTTCTCTGCTGGCTCCTGCTGCTGCCGATGGGCGTGGCGGCGCAGCAGGTGTCCGAGGCTCCAGCGCCGACGCCGGCCTATGCGCCGGCCACCGGCGACGCCTGGGTGGACCGGCAGCTGGCGGATATCAACCGGTATGCGGCCCGTTATCCGGATGCGTTCGTCGATGAGGTGGTGCGGTATGCAGGTGTGCGCCACGGCTATGCGGTGGCCTTGCTGCAGCAGCATGGCTGGCAACCGGGCGACCTGTATTTCGCCTGTTTCTGGGGCAAGGTGACTGGCACCGGCTGTCGCGAGCCGGTTCGGGCACGATCGCAGAATCCTGACGATGGCTGGGAGGCGGTGGTGGAGCGGTTGCCGGTAGCTCCGCACAACCTGCACTGGCGCGCCATGCGCCATGCAATCGTGGCCAGCTTCGACCATTGGGACCGACCGATCGAGCTGGATGCGGTGTTGCGCCGCCAGCTCGGGGATCGCGCCCAGCGCGAGCAGCGCTACAAGGCGGCCGCTGCCGGTCAGTAGCCGGTGCCGCGATGCTGCTGTGCGCATAGGCGCGGGACGTGCATCCGGGCGAAAATGGCGCTCCATCGAACCTGCGCCGCGCGCTTTGACATGACCGCTGACCGTTTCGTTTCCCCGGACCACATCCGCAGCCTGTTCTCGCAGGCGATGTCGCACATGTACCGTACCGAGGTGCCGTTGTACGGCACGCTGGTGGAGCTGGTGGCGGAGGTCAACCAGCAGGTGCTGGTCGAACATCCCGATACTGCGCAGCAGATGGAACGCAGCGGTGAACGCGAACGGCTGGATGTCGAGCGCCATGGCGCGATCCGGGTCGGCAGCGCCGAAGAGCTGGCCACGCTGCGCCGGTTGTTCGCGGTGATGGGCATGCATCCGGTGGGCTACTACGACCTTTCCGTGGCCGGGGTGCCGGTGCATTCCACCGCGTTCCGCCCGGTCGATGCCGCGGCGCTCGCACGCAATCCGTTCCGCGTGTTCACCTCGCTGCTGCGGCTTGAGCTGATCGACGATGCGTCGTTGCGCGAACAGGCGGCCGCGATACTTTCCCGTCGCCGGATCTTCACCGTGGACGCGCTGGCGTTGATCGAACAGTGCGAGCGCGAGGGCGGGCTGGACGAAGAAGCGGCGTGGCGCTTCGTGGTCGAGGCGCTGGAGACCTTCCGCTGGCACAACCAGGCGACGGTTTCGCTGCCCACCTACCAGGCCCTGAGCGCCGCGCACCGGCTGATCGCCGATGTGGTCAGCTTCCGTGGCCCGCATATCAACCATCTCACCCCGCGCACGCTGGATATCGATGCGGCGCAGGCGCGGATGCATCATCGCGGCATTGCCGCGAAGGCGGTGATCGAGGGACCACCGCGGCGGCAGTGTCCGATCCTGCTGCGCCAGACCAGTTTCAAGGCGCTGGAGGAGTCGGTGCATTTTCCTTCTGGCGAGGAAGGCGATGCCGGCACGCATACCGCACGCTTTGGCGAGATCGAGCAGCGCGGCCTTGCCCTCACCCCGAAGGGCCGCGCGCTGTACGACACGCTGCTGGCGAAGGCGCGCGAAAGTGGGGGTGCCGGCAGCACCGGCGCGGACTATGCGACGCGACTGGCGACGGCTTTCAACGACTTCCCCGACGATTACGCCACGCTGCGTCGCGAGGGCCTCGGATATTTCCGCTATCAGTTGACGCCTGCCGGACGGGAGCTTGCGGCCAGCGAACGCGCGCTTGCGGCCGAAGTGCTGATCGAGCGCGGCCTGGCCAGCGCCGATCCCATCGTCTATGAGGATTTCCTGCCGGTCAGCGCGGCCGGCATCTTCCAGTCCAATCTGGGCGGCGAGGAGCAGCGCGCCTACGCCGCCAAGGCCAACCGCGACACGTTCGAACAGGCGCTGGGCGCGCCGGTAAGCGACGAGTTCGCGATCTACGAGCGCATGCAGCGCGATTCGCTGGCGGCTTTGACGGCGTGAGGCCGGCCACGCCGGCCGGCTCCAGCGTTCAGGGGAGTGGTTAGGAGATAAGGTGCGGGCACCCGCTACCGGGTCGCTGCCAGCACTCATGGAGTGCCGGCAGCATTCTTGCCGACGACGAAGGAGTGCCATGCAGAATCGGATATCTGTGATTGCCCTGGCTGCGGTGCTTGCCGCGTGCAGCCCGTCCCGTGAGATGTCCAAGGCGCCGCCACCGGAAGCGACGCCAGCCGCGACGCCGGCGCCATGGCTTGGCGACCTGGTCAGCCCGCCATCACCACCTTCACCGCCTGCGGCGGCGTCGCAAAGGGCTGCACCGGCTTATTTCCGCGTGGTGACAAGCGGCTCGGTACCGGTCCCGCGGGCAAATACCGAAGTCTATGCCGCGCGTGAGGACAATCCGGTGCGCCGCACCAGCGAACAGGCGGTCTCCACGTTTTCGGTCGACGTGGACACCGGCAGTTACAGCAACGTGCGACGCATGCTCGCCGATGGCATCCGTCCGCCTGCCGATTCGGTGCGCGCCGAGGAGTTCATCAACTACTTCGATTACGGCTACCCGGTGCCGGCCGACAAGGCCGTGCCGTTCCGGGTGATTACCGAACTGGCACCGGCGCCGTGGGATGCGCGCCGGCAGCTGCTGATGATCGGGATCAAGGGCTATGAACTGCCGCGCACGAGGCTGCCGCCGATCAACCTGGTGTTCCTGATCGACACTTCCGGGTCGATGTACTCGCAGGACAAGCTGCCGCTGTTGAAGAAGGCGCTGGCCCAGCTGGTGCCGCAATTGCGCAGCCAGGACCGCGTCGCGATCGTCAGCTACGCCGGCAGCGCCGGCCTGGTGCTGCCGCCGACGGCTGGTGACCGCCACGGCGAAATCGTCGCCGCGCTCGAGAAGCTGGAGGCCGGTGGCAGCACCAACGGCGGACAGGGGATCGAACTGGCCTATGCGATGGCCCGCCAGTCCTTCATCAAGGGCGGCGCCAACCGGGTGATCCTGGCCACCGATGGCGACTTCAACGTCGGCATCGTCGATCGCAAGGCGCTGGAAACCCATGTCGCCGACCAGCGCAAATCCGGCATTGCCCTGACCACGCTCGGCTTCGGACAGGGCAACTACAACGACGCGATGGCCGAGCGCCTGGCCGATGTCGGTGATGGCAACCATGCCTACATCGACACGGTGCAGGAGGCGCGGCGGGTGCTGGTCAGGGAGATGGGCAGCACGCTGTTCACCATCGCCCGTGACGTGAAGATCCAGGTCGAGTTCAATCCCGCGCGCGTGTCGGAATACCGCCTGATCGGCTATGAAAACCGGGTCCTCAACAACGAGGACTTCGCCAACGACAAGGTGGACGCCGGGGATATCGGGCCCGGCCACGAAGTGACCGCGCTGTACGAGCTCACTCCCGTGGGCAGCGGTGGCGAACAGCTGCCGTCGCTGCGATACGGCAAGTCAAAAACCGCCGATGCCGCGCACCTGGACGAAGTGGCCGAGGTGCGCCTGCGCTACAAGCTGCCGGACCAGGAGAAGAGCGCGCTGGTCAGCCAGCCGGTCCTCGCCAGTCAACTTAAAAGTCGTCCAAGCACATCACTGCAGTTCGCCGCCTCGGTGGCCGGCTTTGCCGATGCCTTGCGCGGCGGTGCGCGGATGCCGGGCTGGAGCTGGTCGCAGCTGATCGCCAGCGCCCAGGCCGCCCGCGGGGAGGACCCGGAAGGCGAGAGGGCCGAGTTCGTCCGGCTGGCCAAGGCGGCGCAATCGCTGGTGGAGAAGGACGGCCTGACGGAACCGCAGGCCGACTGACGCAGCCTGTCGAGGCGGAGAGGATCCGGTCGCCGCGCGCATGCCGGCGCGGACTGGACCCATGACACAACGCCCGGGTTCTGTCCGGGCGTTGGTTTGTTGGCTCAGGCGCTTCGCTGCGCCAGTTTCAGCTGCCGGCGCTCGCGGCGACGCGCACGCCATGCCCGCCAGCGTTGCTGCAGGCAGGAGAAGATCACATACAGCGCCGGGGTGCTGAGCAGGGTCAGGCTCTGCGAAATCAGCAGGCCGCCGATCATCGCGATGCCCAGCGGGCGGCGCAGCTCCGAACCCTCGCCCAGGCCGATCGCCAGCGGCAGTGCGGCCAGAATGGCGACCATCGAGGTCATCATGATCGGACGGAAGCGCACGATGCTGGCTTCGCGGGCGGCCTCCAGCGGTGACAGGCCATGTTCGCGGCGCGCCACCAGCGCGAAGTCGATCATCATGATCGCGTTCTTCTTGACGATGCCGATCAGCAGCACCAGCGCGATCATCGAGATCACTGAGAGCTCGGTGCTGGTCATCCACAGCGCCAGCAGCGCGCCCATGCCCGCCGCCGGCAGGGTGGACAGGATGGTCACCGGATGCACCAGGCTCTCGTAGAGCATGCCGAGCACGATGTAGACGGTGATGATGGCCGCCAGCACCAGGATCAGCATCGCCGAGGGGTCGGCATTGAAGCCGAAGCCGCCGCTGTCGGCCAGGCGGATGTCGCCGGGCATGCGCAGGCCGTCGACCGTGCTGCTGATGATCTGCTTGGCCTCGCCCGCACTGACGCCGGGGGCGAGGTTGTAGCTCAGGTCCATCGTCGTGTACTGGTTCTCGTGGGTGATCTGTGGCGGCGAGAGCCCAGGTTCCTGATGGGCCACCGCGGTGATCGGGATCATCTGCCCGCTGCGGTTGGGGACGTGGATCCGGTCCAGCGCCGCCGGGGTGGCGGTCTGCTGCGGCAGCGCGTTGACCACCACGCTGTACTGGTTGAGATCGGCGAAGATCGTCGAGATCTGGCGTTGGCCGAACGCGCCGTACAGCGCGCCGTCGATGGCGCCGACCGATATCCCCAGCCGCGCCGCCTTGGCCCGGTCGATCACGATGTTCTGGCGCAGGCCGGCGCTGTCGACGTCGGTGCCGACATCGCGCAGCTTGGGATTCTTTTTCAGCTCGGTCTGCAGCCTGGGCAACCACTCCTGCAGCTGCGCCAGGTCGTTGCCCTGCAGCGAGGCACGGTACTGCGCGCCCTGGCTGCTGCCACCGCCATCGTCGCTGGGCAGGTCCTGGATCGCGCGCAGGCGCAGTTGCAGGTCGGGATAGCGGTCCGCCTTGGCACTGAGCCGGGCCAAGGCGAGGGCCGTGCTCTCGGTGCGGCCTTCGGCGCGGGTCTTGAGCTGGACATTGAACTGGGCGCTGGAGCCCTGGCGACCGCTGCCCAGGCGCGCGCCCACGGTCTTGACTGCCGGATCGGCCATCAGCATGTCGGTGATGCGGTGCTGGCGACTGACCATGTCGGCGAAGGACACTGTGGCGCTGGAATTGGCGCGGCCCCAGATCAGGCCGGTGTCCTGCGGCGGGAAGGCGCCCTTCTTGACCGCGCCGAACAGCATGCCGGTGGCGACGATCAGCAGCAGCGGAGTGAGCGAGAACAACAGCGCATGCCGCAGCGAAAAATCCAGTGCCCTGGCGTACCAGCGCAGCATCGCGGCATGGCCGCGGTCCAGCAGCCGGCCCAGGCGACCGGGCTGTTGCTCCTCGGCGTGGGCCGACAGGAAGCGGCTGCACAGCGCCGGGGTCAGCGTCAGCGACACCACCATCGACACCACGATCGCGGCGACCAGGGTGATGGTGAACTCGCGGAAAAACGCTCCCATCATGCCGCTGGCAAACAGCAGCGGAATGAAGACCGCCACCAGCGAGGCGGTGATCGAGACGATGGTGAAACCGATCTCGCGCGCGCCTGCGAGCGCGGCCTGCATGCGCGGCACGCCCTGGTCCAGATGGCGCATGATGTTTTCGATCACCACGATGGCGTCGTCGACGACGAAACCGATCGCGATCACCAGCGCCAGCAGGCTCAGGTTGTTGAGGGTGAAGCCCAGCGCATACATCACCAGTGCGGCGCCGGCCAGTGACAGCGGCACGGTCACCGCGGCGATCAGGGTCGGCGCCAGCCGGCGCAGGAACAGCGCCATCGTCAGCACCACCATCGCCAGGCTGATCAGCAGCGCGACCTGTACCTCGTGCAGCGAGGCGCGGATGGTGGGCGTGCGGTCGAAGTAGGGGGTGAGCGTGGTGCCGGGCTGCAGGTAGGTCCGCAGCGCCGGAAGCTGCGCCTTCACCCGGTCCACGGTCTCGACGATGTTGGCGCCGGCACGGGTGAACACATACATCACCACCGCCGGCTTGCCGTTGAACCAGGCCGCCTGGTAGGCGTCCTGCTGGCCGTCGTACACGTTGGCGACATCGCGCAGCCGCACCACCCGGCCATCGCGGTTGGCGATCACCAGCTGGGCGAAATCGGCGGCCTTGGCAACCGCGTCATTGGCGATGATCGCCATGGTGGTGTCGCCGTCGGACAGGAAGCCGGTGGGCGAGGTGACGTTGGCTGCGCGTACCGCGTTGCGCAGGTCGTCAGGCGTCAGGCCCAGCCCGTTGAGCGTGCGCAGGTTCACATCGACCCGCACCGCCGGCGTGGACGCCCCGGCGATATCCACCGAGGCCACCCCGGTGATCTGCCGCAGCCGCTGCGCCAGCAGCGAATCGGCAACGTTGTAGAGTTCCTCGGCGGACTGCGTCTGCGAGGTCAACGCGATCGCGATCACCGGATCGTCGTTGGGGTTCGCCTTCTGGTACAGCGGCGTGCCCAGTCCCGCGGGCAGGTCGGCCTGCGCGGCATTGATCGCGGTCTGCACGTCCTGCGCGGCCGCATCGATGTCCTGGTCGGCCTTGAACACCATGAACACCATGCTGCTGCCGTCCGAACTGGAAGAGCGCATGCGGTCCACACCGGGCAACTGCCCGAGGTGTCGCTCCAGCGGCGCGGTCACGGTCGCGGCCATGGTGCCGGCGTCGGCACCGGACTGGTTGGCATGGACGAAGATCACCGGGATTTCGATGTTCGGCAACGCCGCCACGCCCAACCGCAGGTAGCAGATCATGCCGATCACGAACAGGCCGATCGCCAGCAGCGTGATGCCGATCGGACGACGGATGAAGGGACCGGAGATGTTCATCGGTGCCCTCCCATCGCTGCCGCTGGGTTGGCCCTTGCCGTTGCCATTGCAGGAGCGGCGTCAGCGGCGACAAGGCGTCCCCCTTTAAATCGCCACGCATGGAGGTGCGGGCCGTTGCACAGCGGCCTGCACAAAAGCCCCGTCGCGACCGGCGTCGCTCCCGCAAAGGTGCCGGTCCGGTTCATGCCTGCTCCGCGGCGGTGCCGCCACGCTGCACGGCGCGCCGCGCGCGCCAGCTTTCCAGGCGTGCGGAGAACCGCTCCATATACAGGTAGATCACCGGCGTGGTGTACAGCGTCACCAGCTGCGACAGCAGCAGCCCGCCGACAATGGCGATGCCCAGTGGCCGCCGCAGCTCCGAGCCGATGCCGCTGCCCAGCGCCAGCGGCAGCGCGCCGAGCATGGCGGCAGCGGTGGTCATCATGATCGGACGGAAACGCAGCAGGCAGGCGCGCCGGATCGCATCGTGTGCGTTGGCCCCCGCGCGTCGGGCTTCGATGGCGAAGTCCACCATCATGATGCCGTTTTTCTTGACGATGCCGATCAGCAGCACGATGCCGACGATGCCGTCCACCGACAGGCTCAAGCCGCACAGCATCAAGGCGAGCAGGGCGCCGACACCGGCCGGCGGCAACGTGGAGATGATCGTGATCGGATGGATCCAGCTCTCGTACAGCACGCCCAGCACGATGTAGATCACCACCAGCGACGCCAGCAGCAGCCAGATCACATCCATCTGGCTGCCGGTGAACTCGGCGGCCTTGCCGATGAACTGCGCGTGCAGTTGCGAGGGCAGCTGCAGCTGCTCGCGCGCACGCTCGATCGCGCTCACCGCTTCGGACAGCGAATAGCCGGGGGCGACGTTGAAGGAAATGGTGATGGCCGGCAGCTGCTGCTGGTGGCTGACCACCAGCGGCGTCGTTGTGACTCTGGCATCGGCCAGCGCCGCCAACGGTATGGTGCCGCCAGTGCCGACCTTGATCCCGGTGTTCTGGCTGCCGATGCCGGTGGCGGTGGAGGAATTGCTGGAGGCCACCTGGCCGAAACTGGTGGCGTTGGTGCCGGTCAATGCACCGCTGCCATTGCTGGCCACGGCCAGCTGCTGCATCAACGCGGTGGAGGTGCGGAACTCCGGCGCCACTTCCAGCACCACGCGGTACTGGTTGAGCTCGGTGAAGATGGTCGAGATCTGGCGCTGGCCGAAAGCATCGTAGAGCGTGTCGTCGATGGTCTGCATCGGCACGCCGAGCACGCTGGCCTTGTCGCGGTCGATGGTCAGCTCCAGCGCCCGGCCCTGATTGGCGAGGTTGTTGTCGACATCGGCCAGTTCGGGCAGTTGCCGCAGCGCGTCGGTCATGCGCGTGGCCTGGAACTCCAGCTCGGCGCTGTCCACATCCGACAGCGAGTACTGGTATTCGGTTGCCGCCACGCGGGTATCCAGGGTCACGTCCTGGACCGGCTTGAGATACAGCGCCACCCCGGGAATATCGCGCACCGCGGCCTGCAGGCGCGGCAGGATCGCATCGAGTCCCTCGCGCTCACCGCGCTCCTTGAGCACGATCGACAGCTGGCCCTGGTTGAGGGTGGGATTCATCGAGCCGGCACCGATGAACGCGGCCACGCCGGTCACCGCCGCATCCTTGCGCAGGGCCTCTGCCACCGCCTGGGTGCGCTGCTCCATCTGCGCGAAGGCGACGTTCTGGTCGGCCTGCACCACGCCGGTGATCAGGCCGGTGTCCTGTTCGGGCAGCAGGCCCTTGGGGATCAGCACGTACAGCAGCACTGTCAGCAGCACCGCGCCGGCGGCGACGATCAGGGTCAGGCGCTGGTGCAACAGCACCCGGTCGAGCGTGCGTTCGTACAGGGCGACGGTGCGCATCCACAGCGTGCGCTTGCCGCGCGCCTGCCCGCGTTCATGCGCATCGTCGCCTTCGGGCAGCGCGTCCGGTTTGAGCAGGTAGGCGCACATCATCGGCGTCAGCGTCAGCGACACCAGCATCGAGATCGTCACCGCGATGCTCAGCACCCAGGCGAACTCGTGGAACAGGCGTCCGGTGACGCCGGGCATCAGCAGCAGCGGCAGGAACACCGCCACCAGCGAAATGGTCAGCGACAGCACGGTGAAGCCGATCTGGCGCGCGCCGATCTCCGCCGCTTCCGGTCCACTCTTGCCCTGTTCGATATAGCGCACGATGTTCTCGATCATCACGATCGCGTCATCGACCACAAAACCGGTCGCCACCACCAGCGCCATCAGCGACAGGTTGTCCAGCGACATGCCGGTAAAGGCCATCACCGCGAACGTGCCGGCCAGTGACAGCGGCACCGCCACTGAAGGGATGATCGTGGCCCACAGCCGGCGCAGGAACACGAAGATCACCGCCACCACCAGACCGATGGTCAGGATCAGGGTCATCTGCACTTCGTGCACCGAGGCGCGGATCGTCTCGGTACGGTCGGAAAACACTTCCAGATGCACGTCGGCCGGCAATACCGACTGCAGCTGCGGCAGGATGGCGCGGATGCTTTCCACCGTCTGCACGATGTTGGCACCGGGCTGGCGCCGCACTTCCAGCAACACCGCCGGCTTGCCATCGGCCCAGGCGGCGAGCTGGTCGTTCTCCACGCCATCGAGCACGGTGGCCACGTCCGCCAGCCGCACCGGCGCGCCATTGCGGTAGCTGACGATGGTCTGGCGATATTCGGCGGCGCTGGTCAGCTGGTCGTTGGTGCCGATGCTGTAGGACTGGGTCTTGCCGTTGAGCGACCCTTTCGGCGCATTGACGTTGGCCTGGGTGAGGGCGCTGCGCAGTTCCTCCAGGGTCATGCCCATGTTGGACAGCTGCGCCGGATTGACCTGGATGCGCACTGCCGGACGCACATTGCCGGCGATCGAGACCAGGCCCACGCCCTGGATCTGCGACAGGCGCTGGGCCAGGATCGAGTCGGCGTAGTTGTTGACCTCGCGCAGCGGCAACGAGTCGGAAGTGAGCTTGAGCGTCAGGATCGCCGCATCGGCCGGGTTCACCCGGTTGTAGACCGGCTGGTACGGCAGCGAGGATGGAAGCGTGGCCTGGCGGATCGCGGCCTGCACATCCTGCGCGGCGATGTTGATGTCCCGCTCCATGGAGAACTGCAGGATGATCGTGGACAGGCCGGCCGACGAATCGGAGGTCATCAGTTCCAGCCCGGAAATCTGCCCGAACTGGCGCTCCAGCGGCGTGGTGACCAGCGCGGCCATGGTCACCGCGTTGGCGCCCGGATACTGGGTGGTGACCACCAGGCTCGGGGCGTCGATCTCGGGCAGCGCCGACACCGGCAGCTGGCGATAGCCGAGGATGCCAAGCAGCAGCATGCCGGCCATCAGCAGAGAGGTGGCGATCGGACGGCGGATGAAAATGGTTGAAAAGCCCACGGGCGGATCCTTGCTGGAAGCGGTGCCGGTGCCGGCCTACCGGACCGGCCCCACGAGGAAGGGCGGTGCGCTCAGCGCGGCCCGCCACCGGGACGGCGGTTGCCGTTGCCTTTCTTCTTCTGCTGCGCAGCCTTGAGCTCTTCCTCGGTCGGCGGCGCCGGCGTCTGGCCCGGCTTCAGTGCATTGACCTTGCTGCCGGGCTTGAGCCGGAACTGGCCTTCGGTGACCACCTGGTCCCCGGCTTTCAGGCCGCTGGTGATCTGCACATTGCTGTCGTCCACTTCCACGCCCTGCACCACGGTGCGCATCTGTACCGTGCTGTCGGCCTGGACCACATAGACGTAGTCGCCATCCGGGCCGCGCTGGACCGCCTGCGCCGGTACCACCACGCCGCCACCGATGGTGCGCAGCTTCATCCGCACATTGACGAACTGGCCGGGCCACAGGCTGTTGTCGGCATTGTCGAAACGGGCGCGGGCACGGAAGGTGCCGGTGTCACTGCTGATCTGGTTGTCGATCACCTCCAGCTGGCCGCCACCGGCGATCACGTGCGAATCGCCGCGATCCAGGGCGGCCACCTCCAGCGGATGGATGGCTTGCGCCTGGCGAACGTCCTGCAGCTCTCGCTCGGGCAGGTTGAACAGCACATGGATCGGATGGATCTCGGTCAGGGTGACCAGGCTGGTGCCCGCGCTGACGACATTGCCGGCATCCACGTTGCGGATGCCGGCAATGCCGGAGATCGGCGCGGTGACGCGGGCGTACTGCAGCTGCACCTGCGCGGCGCGCATGCTGGCATCGTTGGCGGCGACCGCGCTTTCGTATTGCGCCACCTGGTTGCGCTGGGTATCCAGATCGGTGCGGGACACGTACTGGCGATACTCCGGCGAATTGGAGCGCTGGTAGTTGGCGCGTGCAGTGGCCAGCTGCGCCTGGTTCTGCTGCCGGGCGGCCGCGGCCTGGTCGTAGGCGGCCTGCAGCGAGCGCGGATCGATCTGCGCCAGCAGCTCGCCCTTCTTCACTTCCTGGCCTTCACGGAAATGGATGCTCATCAGCTGTCCGCCGACCTGGGGGCTGACGGTGACGGTATTCAGGGCCGACACCGTTCCCAGCGCGCTGACATACACCGGCACGTCCTGCTGGCTGGCGGGCACCACGGTCACCGGCACCGGATCCTTGGCAGACTCTTCGCGGCCGGTGGGCGCGCCGTTGCCGCCGGACGGCTTGCCGCCCAATACCCGGATGCCGATGCCAACCATGACGATTGCCGCGACAACAACCAGTGCAATCTTCCAGAAACGCGACATGCAACAACTCCTGAGGGTGGGCAAGCGCAGACTGCGCCCGGCTGGCAAGCGCTAGAGGATACTCGCCGGCCATGCGCATCTTATCGACGACGGATGGGGGCTGCTGCGGCGCAGGCCGCCGCAATTGCCGGCGCGGGCGTCTGGCGAGCGGTGACCCGCTCCACCGCTCCGCGCTTATGCCCTACATTCGAAAGCCGTCACGACACGATGGAGTTCCCATGACCGGCAAGACCGTGCTGTTTTCCGCCCTGCTGTGCACCCTGTCACCGCTGGCAAGCGCCGCGCCGGCCAGCGCGCAACGGCCTGAAGTGGCTGCCGCCGCCGCACGCCTGCAGGGCCGGGTGGTGGAGTGGCGTCGCGATTTCCACGCCCACCCCGAGCTCTCCAACCGCGAGGAACGCACCTCGGCCAAGGTCGCCGAACACCTGCGTGCATTGGGCCTGGAGCCGAAGACCGGGGTGGCGCGGCATGGCGTGGTCGCCGTCATCAAGGGCGGCCAGCCGGGGCCGAAGATCGCCCTGCGCGCGGATATGGACGCCTTGCCGGTGACCGAACAGACCGGCCTGCCGTTCGCCTCCACGGCGACGGCCGAATACCGCGGCGAGAAGGTCGGGGTGATGCACGCCTGCGGCCACGATGCGCATACCGCCATGCTGCTGGGGGTCGCGGACACGCTGGTGGCGATGCGTGACAGCCTGCCCGGCGAGGTGATGCTGATCTTCCAGCCGGCCGAGGAAGGCGCGCCGCCACCCGAAGAAGGCGGTGCTGCGCTGATGCTCAAGCAGGGCCTGTTCAGGGACTTCAAGCCCGAGGCGGTGTTCGGGCTGCATGTGTTCTCGACGGTGCAGGCGGGCAAGATCGCGGTACGGAGCGGGCCGCTGATGGCGGCTTCTGACCGCTTCGGCATCACCGTCACCGGCCGCCAGACCCATGGCTCGGCGCCCTGGAACGGCGTGGACCCGATCGTGGCCACCGCCGATCTGATCGGCACCGCGCAGACCATCGTCAGCCGCCGCACCAACATCGCCAAACTGCCGGCGGTGGTCACCTTCGGTGCGATCAAGGGCGGCATCCGTTACAACATCATTCCCGACGACGTGGAAATGGTCGGCACCATCCGCACTTTCGACCCGGCCATGCGCACGCAGATCTTCAACGACCTGCGCAACGTCGCCGAACACACCGCCGCCGCCCATGGCGCGAGCGCCAGAACCGAGATCTACCAAAATGACGGCAACCCGGCCACGGTCAATGATCCGGCCCTGACCGCGCGCATGCTGCCCAGCCTGCAGGCGGTGGTCGGCAAGGACAACGTCTACGAGCCGCCGCTGCAGATGGGTTCGGAGGACTTCTCGCTGTATGCGCTGGAAGTGCCGTCGATGTTCTTCTTTGTTGGCTCCACCGCTGCCGGCATCGACCCGGCGACCGCGCCCAGCAACCATTCGCCGCGTTTCCTGCTCGATGAGAAGGCACTGGACGTAGGCCTGCGGGCGCTGCTGCAAGTGTCGCTGGATTACCTGCACGGCAACTCCGGTACGGCGGTCAGCGCGCACTGATGCAGTCGCGAACCGGCCTTCGCGCGGGCCTCGGCGGTGGTGCAGGGGTGTTCTATCCGGCGGCCGGCTGGAGCCAATGCCGCGGCATCGCCCAAGCCGGCCTCCGCCAGACGGGCGCGCCGGTGCGCGAAGCCGCCAGCGCATCGGCCGGCAACACCGCCACCTGGCTACGACGAGCGGCGGAGGCGGCTTGCTTTCCGCCCGCTCCATATAGCCGGGGGTCAAGCAGCAGTCATTACAATCCGGCGCATGAATACACCCGAAAATTCCAGCCTGGGCCGTGAGGTTGTTTACCCCGCCCACTACGACGCCGGCCTGCTCTTCCCGATTCCCCGCCTGGCCGCGCGCGAGGAGATCGGCATCGACGGTGCCCGGTTGCCGTTCGTCGGCCACGACCGCTGGCATGCCTATGAACTGGGCTGGTTGGATGCACGCGGCAAGCCCTGCGTTGCCACGGCGACGCTGCGCGTGCCCTGCGATTCCCCGAACCTGATCGAGTCCAAGTCGCTCAAGCTCTACCTGAACTCGCTCAATGCGGTGCGCTTCAACCGTCCCGATGCGGTGCGCGAGCGTATCGCGCTGGACCTGTCCGCGCGTGCCGGTGCCGATGTGCAGGTGCAGTTCGGTGTGCCGCCGATCGATGGCTGGGTGGAGGGTGAGAACATCGATCTGCTGGATGTGGACATCGACTGCTACGGCCCGCCACAGGCGGGGTTTCTGCTTGCCGACGCGGACGTGGTCGTGACTGAAACACTGGTGTCGGCGTTGCTCAAATCCAACTGTCCGGTGACCGGTCAGCCGGACTGGGCCAGTGTCAGCATCCATTACCGCGGGCCACGCATCGATCGCGAGGGCCTGCTGCGCTACCTCGTGAGCTACAGAGATCATGCCGAGTTCCACGAGCAATGCGTGGAGCGCATTTTCCTGGACGTGATGCATTGTTGCCACGCGCAGTCATTGCTGGTCGAAGCGCGCTACACCCGCCGCGGTGGCCTGGACATCAATCCGCGGCGGGCAACGCCGGATCTGGGTGACGGGCCGGCCGCACTGCGTGATCTGCGCCAGTAATCCCCCTGCTGAATGGCGGCGCCGGCTTCACGCCGGCGAGATGCCTCGTTAACAAGCGCTATGCGACCTTGGCGGCCAGTCAAGGAGGAGCGACTTGGATGAGCAGCACTGAAAACAAAGCCGATTTTTCCGGTGTCACCGCCAAGGTGGACAGCACGGCGGAGGTCACGCCGAAAGCGGACTTCTCCGGTGTGAGTGCCCGCGTGGACAGCACTGCCGAAATGGTGGGCGAGCAGCAGTACACCGTTCAGAAGGGCGATTCGTTGTCGAAGATCGCCAAACAGCATCTGGGCGACGCCAATGCGTGGAAATCGATTTTTGAAGCCAATCGCGACGTGCTGGAGGATCCGGACAAGATATTTCCGGGACAAACGCTGCGCCTGCCGCCGCGTCAAGCCTGACCTGACCCTTTCCTCAATACCGTTCCGGGAGGAACAACCATGAAAAAGACCTCAGTAAGCAGTGCGCTGGTAATCGCGTTGGCCGGTGTGGTGGCGTTGGCCGGCTGCAAGAAAAAGGACGAGACGGTAGTGGACACCATGCCGCCTCCGGCCGCTGCTCCGGCACCGGCGCCGGCCCCGATGAATGAGCCGATGCACGATGCCATGCCGGCTGCGGTCACGGTGAGCTCGGTGACGGTGGGCAACATGGCCGCCGCCGACAAGTCGGTCGCGCCGATGGCCATGCTTGGCCCCAAGGACAAGATCATCGTCTCAGTGAGAACCGACGGCGCGGCCACCAATGCCAACGTCGCCGCCAAGCTGACCTATCAGGACGGCCAGGTGGTGGGTGAGCAGAGCGCGCACCTCAATACTACCGGTGCGGAAACCACCAACATCGAGTTCAGCAATGCCAAGGCATGGCCGGCCGGCAAGTACCGCGCCGAGGTGATGGTCGACGGCAAGAGCGTGGGCACGCCACACGAGTTCGAGGTGAAGTGAACCCGGACATCTGGCTGCCGTCTCTCTCCCGGTAGCTGGATTGCAAGGCGCAGCTCAGGCTGCGCCTTTTTTTTGGTTCTTCTCCCAATTGAGGGAGGGGCGCACGGCCGACCCGGTTAGTTTGTAGTTGTCGAGACAACAAACCGGGGGGTCGGCCGTGGCCGACGGGGATTGTATGGCCCAGCTGGGTGGTTGGGTGGGGTATCGGGTTGAAGACTGGCGGCACGAGCAACGCGGGGAGCGTCGCTGGCTGGTGCTGGAACTGACGCCGGTGCCTGGCCATGTTCGCCGCTGCAGCGGCTGCGGCGAAGCGGTCGCCGCGATCCATGACCGCACGGTCCGGCGGATCCGCGACCTGCCGGTGTTTGAGGATCCGGTGGAGCTGGAGATCGAGCGGCTGCGGCTGGCCTGCCCGCGTTGCGGTCCGCGGCTGGAGCAGTTGGACTGGCTGGACCCGCATGCGCGGGTGACCCGGCGACTGGCCCAGAGCGTGGTCCGATTGTGTGCAGCGACCTCGGTGCGGCATGCTGCCCGCTGGCACGGCATCGACTGGAAGACCGCCAAGGCGATCGATTTCCGGGCGCTGGAGCGTCGCGTGGGTCCGGTCGATCTGGATGGCGTGCGGCGGATCGCCATGGACGAATTCGCGATCCAGAAGGGTCATCGCTACGCCACCGTGGTGGTCGACGTGGAGCGCAAGCGAGTGCTGTGGGTGGGCCGTGGCCGCTCGCGGGCCGAGGTGCGACCGTTCTTCGAACTGCTTGGGCCGCAGCGCTGCGCGCAGGTCCAAGCCGTGGCGATGGACATGAACACGGCCTACGACCTGGAGGTGCGCCGGTATTGCCCGAACGCACGGGTGGTCTACGACCTGTTCCACGTGATCGCCAAGTACGGGCGCGAGGTGGTGAGCCGGGTGCGGGTGGATGCCGCCAACCAGCTGCGGCACGACAAGCCGGCGCGCCGGGTGGTCAAGCGCGCGCACTGGCTGTTGCTGCGCAACCCGGCGAACCTGAAAGACCGCGAGCAGGTGCGGCTGGCCGAGGTGCTGGAGGCGAACCAGTCGTTGATGGCGGTCTATGTGATGAAGGAACAACTCAAGGCACTGTGGACTGCACCCTCGGCCTGGGCCTGGCGCAGTGCCTGGACCCAGTGGCTGCGCCACGCCCGGCAGAGCGGTATCCCCGCCCTGATGCACTTCGCCAAATGCCTGCAGCCTTATTGGCGCGGCATCCTCAGCCGGGTGCGCTGGCCCATGCACACCGGCTTGGTCGAAGGCATCAACAACCGCATCAAGGTCATCAAGCGCATCGCCTACGGTTACCGCGATGACGCCTACTTCTTCCTCAAGATCCGTGCGGCCTTCCCCGGAGTTGGGAGATGAACCTTTTTTTTGCTCCAGCCTCGGTGCGCGCCTCGCACGGCTTTCCTGATTGCTATTGGTGACCGGCGGCGCAGCCATCAGGCGTGCGCAGGTGCCGTGCACGGTGGTGCAGGCGGCGGACATAAAACAGAGGCGACATGTGCGCTGGGCAGTACGTTGGCGTATGGGCTGCTTTGCTCAGATGGGCCGAAAACGCGACAATGAGGCTGACTCCGCAACCGACGGTCCTGCCGGGATTGACGCTCTACGGATACCCGGCGGGCAGACCCGATGCTGCCCGGCCGACTCGCAGGTTTCACACCCCTTGTTCCGCATCACGTCAGCAAGAGAGCCAAGTCCCCCATGTCGAACACGCCGAAGATCTTCTATACGCTCACCGATGAAGCCCCGTTCCTGGCGACGCAGTCGCTGCTGCCGATCATCGATGCCTATACCGCCACCGCCGGTATTGCCGTGGAGACCCGCGATATCTCCCTGTCGGCCCGCATCCTGTCGCAGTTCCCGGACTATCTGAAGGAAGAGCAGAAGGTCGGCGATCATCTGGCCGAACTGGGTGAGCTGGCGACCACGCCGGAAGCCAACATCATCAAGCTGCCCAACATCAGCGCCTCGGTGCCGCAGCTGAAGGCCGCGATCAAGGAACTGCAGGACCAGGGCTTTGCGCTGCCGAATTATCCGGACGTGCCGACCGATGGCGTTTCCCGTGACATCCAGGCGCGCTACGACCGGATCAAGGGCAGCGCGGTGAATCCGGTACTGCGCGAAGGCAATTCCGATCGCCGCGCGCCGCTTTCGGTCAAGAACTACGCCCGCAAGCACCCGCACCGCATGGGCGCATGGGCCAGCGATTCGAAGTCGCATGTCGCGCACATGGAAAGCGGGGATTTCTACGGCAGCGAAAAGTCCGCCACCGTAGCCGATGCCGGCAGCCTGAAAATCGAGCTGGTGCAGAACGATGGCAAGACGGTGGTGCTGAAGGAGAAGACCGCGGTCAAGGCCGGCGAAATCGTCGATGCCTCGGTGATGAGCCGCAAGGCACTGGCCGCGTTCATCGATGCCCAGATCGCCGATGCCAAGGCCAAGGATGTGCTGTTCTCGCTGCACCTGAAGGCCACCATGATGAAGGTCTCCGACCCGATCATGTTCGGCGTCGCGGTCGACCAGTTCTACCAGGATGTGCTGGCCAGGCATGCCGACGTGCTCAGGCAGGCCGGTTTCGATTCCAACAACGGCATCGGTGATCTGTATGCGCGCCTGCCGCAGCTGCCGGCAGCCACCCAGGAAGCGATCCAGGCCGACATTGCCGCCGAATACGCCAAGCGCCCCGGCCTGGCGATGGTCAATTCCGACAAGGGCATCACCAACCTGCACGTGCCCAGCGACGTGATCGTCGACGCCTCGATGCCGGCGATGATCCGCGACTCGGGCAAGATGTGGAATGCCGAGGGCAAGCTGCAGGACACCAAGGCGGTGATTCCGGATCGCTGCTATGCCGGCGTGTACCAGGCGGTGATCGAGGACTGCAAGGCCAATGGCGCGTTCGATCCGGCCACCATGGGCTCGGTGCCGAACGTCGGCCTGATGGCGCAGAAGGCCGAGGAATACGGCTCGCACGACAAGACGTTCCAGATCCCGGCCGATGGTGTGGTCAAGGTCAGCGACGCGGCCGGCAACCTTGTGTTCGAACATGCGGTGGAAGCCGGTGACATCTGGCGCATGTGCCAGACCAAGGACGCGCCGATCCAGGACTGGGTCAAGCTCGCCGTCAATCGCGCGCGCCTGAGCGGCACCCCGGCCGTGTTCTGGCTCGATGCCAACCGTGCGCACGACGCGCAGGTGATCGCCAAGGTCGAAACGTATCTGAAGGACCACGACACCAGCGGGCTGGATATCCGCATTCTGGCGCCGGTCGAAGCCACCGCGTTTTCGCTGGCCCGCATCCGCAGGGGCGAGGACACCATCTCGGTAACCGGCAACGTGCTGCGCGACTACCTGACCGACCTGTTTCCGATCATGGAGCTGGGCACCAGCGCCAAGATGCTGTCGATCGTGCCGCTGATGGCCGGCGGAGGCCTGTTCGAGACCGGTGCCGGTGGTTCGGCCCCCAAGCACGTGCAGCAGTTCGTCGAGGAAGACTACCTGCGCTGGGATTCGCTGGGTGAATTCCTGGCCTTGGCCGCTTCGCTGGAACATCTCTCGCAGCGTTACGACAACAAGGCCGCCGGTGTGCTGGCCAAGGCGCTGGACGAGGCCAACGGCACGTTCCTGGACAATGACAAGTCGCCGTCGCGCAAGCTCGGTGGCATCGACAATCGCGGCAGCCATTTCTATCTTGCGATGTACTGGGCGCAGGCCCTGGCCGCGCAGGATGACGATGCGGCATTGAAGGTGAAGTTCGCCCCGCTGGCACAGGCGCTGGCAGCGGATGAAGAGAAGATCGTTTCCGAGCTGGCTGCCGTGCAGGGCAAGGCCGTGGACATCGGCGGCTACTACCGTCCCGACCAGAAAAAGGCCAGCGCCGCGATGCGGCCGAGCCCGACCTTCAACAGCGCGCTGGCAGCTCTTCAGGGCTGAGCAGGACCTGAAAACCGGTCGCATGGGTTGCCCCCTGGTGCGCAACCCATGCCTGGAGGCCCGCATCCGCTGATGCGGGCTTTTTTGTGCGCGACGGACCGGCAGGCACCGTTGCAGGTAGTGGCAATGCCGCGCTTGATGTGGGGGACAAGGAGTGCCTTGTATGGATGCATCCGCGCGCCCGCTGTCGTATGTTGGCGCGGTGCCCCCAGTGCCATCGACCATGCCTCCACTTTTCCGCCGGACCATTGATGCATTCCTGCGGTACGCGCCTGCGGTGGTGCGGTGAGTGCCTCGTGCGAACTGCTGTCCGCCAGCGCGGTCGCGTGCTGTATCCGCGACGGATTCGAGGACTACCATGCGCGCTTTTCACGCATCACCGAGCGCGCCCGGGGCCGTTTCGAACAGCGTGACTGGGCAGGCGCGCGCGCCGATGCCGTAGAGCGGATCGAGCTCTACGATCTCTGCATCACCGAATGCATGGCCGCACTGCGGGAAATGGCTACCGCATGCGAGTTCGACCGGAGACTGTGGCGCGGGGTGAAGTCGCACTATGCCGGCCTGCTCGATGGCCTGATCGACTGTGAGCTGTACAAGACCTTCTACAACACCGTGACGCGCCGTCTGTCCGGTGCGCACGGCGTTGACGATGAAATCGAATTCATGGCGCTGGAGATCGAGCCGTCCGATGCCATCACCCATCCGGTGGCGCGCCACACCTATGCCGTTTCAGAGACGCACCCGGCAGACGCCTTCATGCGGATGCTGGGCGACTATCGCTTCGATATTGCCTATACGCACCAGTTGCGGTGCGCAGCTGCCATCGCGGTGCGCCTGCAGGACGATCTCGCGCACTGGGGCGCCAATCCCGTGCGCAGCATTGAATTGCTGGAAACCGTGTTCTATCGCGAACGCCGTGCCTATCTGGTCGGGCGCGTGTTTGGCGAACACCGCTTCTCGCCCTGCGTGATCGCGCTGGTGAATGACGGCGACGGTCTGCGTGCCGAGGCGGTGCTGACCGCCCGCCGCGATGTGGCGCATCTGTTTGGCGTCTCGCGCAGTTACTTCCAGGCCGATCTGCCCACGGTGGGCGATGCGGTGGTGTTCCTGCGCAGCCTGCTGCCGGGCAAGCCGGTGGATGAGCTCTACACCGTGCTCGGGCGCGCCAAGCAGGGCAAGACCGAGCGTTACCGTACTTTCTTCAGCCACTTCCAGCGGCAGGACAGCGAACAACTGGTGCATGCCGACGGCACGCCGGGCATGGTGATGTCGGTGTTCACGTTGCCCAGCTATCCGCTGGTGTTCAAGCTGATCCGCGACCGGTTCGCCTGGCCCAAAACCATGACGCGGCAGATGGTGGAAGACAAGTACGATCTCGTGTTCCACCTCGACCGCATTGGCCGCCTGCTCGACGCGCAGCCCTATCGCCACCTGCGCTTTCCCGCCAACCGTTTCGCGCCGGCGTTGCTGAAGGAGCTGCTGGAAGGCTGCAGCCTGAGCGTGCAGCTGGACGGAGAGGAGGTGGTTATCGGCCTGTGCTACGTGCAGCGGCGTTTCCGGCCGTTGAATCTGTACCTGCGCGAGCAGGGACCTGCCGGCGCGCGAGCGGCGGCGCTGGACTACGCGCAGGCGATCCAGGACATGGCCTGCAACAATATTTTTCCGGGCGATATGTTGTTGAAGAACTTCGGGGTATCGCGCCATGGGCGCGCGGTGTTCTACGACTACGACGAGCTGTGCCTGGTGACCGAATGCAACTTCCGCGATTGGCCGGCGCCCCGCAACGAGGAGGAGGCGATGTCGGCCGAGCCCTGGTTCCATGTCGCCGACAATGATGTCTTTCCCGAACGCTTCCCGTCGTTTATGGGCTTGCCGGCGCCGTTGCTCGAGCTGGTCCGCGAGAAATACGAGGTGTTGTTTGATCCGGACTGGTGGACACAGCTGCAGGCCGGTTTCCGGCGCGGCGAAGGCGTGGATACGCCGCCCTATCCGCGGGAGCTGCGACTGGCCTGATTGCGATGACCATGGGGCTGAGCTCTATCTCGATTCCAGACACACGGAGTCGTGCAATGAAGGGCATGTTGTTTCCAGCGGTTGCAGTGGCCTTGGCGCTGATGATGGGCATTCCAGCGGGCGAGGCGGAGGCGGAAGGTGGCGTCAGGTCGGTCCGGGAGCGGGTCGAGAGCAGCATGCTGGTGCGGGGTGAGGTGGGCATCGAAACGGATGGCTCGGTGTTCGCGGTGCAACTGGAAAAAGAGGACGAATTGCCGACTGGCGTGACCGCCCTGGTGCGCGAGGCGGGCATGAAGTGGCGTTTCGAGCCGATCGTCCGTGACGGTGCCACCGTGCGCGCGCGTGCGCCGATGACGCTCCGTGTCGTGGCCCGCAAGCTGGAGGCCGACAGCTACGAAATCAGCCTGCGCGGCATCAACTTCGATTGCCTGGACAGGCGCAGCCCTGAGAACGTGGCAAGCATCGACATGAAGCCGCCGCGTTACCCCGAACAGGCGTTCCGCGGAAACGTAACCGGCAGCGTCTACCTGGTGTTGAAGGTGGGGCGGGACGGCACGGTCGAAGACGCATTCCCGGAACAGGTCAACCTCACCTTCCTGAGTCGTGAACGCGAGCAGCAGCGCGCACGCGAACTATTGGCCAACGCTGCGAAGGACGGCGCGAAGAAGTGGAGTTTCCGCGTGCCGACCGAGGGCCCGACTGCCGGGCAGCCGTACTGGAACGTGCGCGTGCCGGTCAGTTTTGCGATAGGTGATCGTGCCCCGAGGAGCGACCAGGGGCGCTGGGTGAGCTACGTGGCGGGCCCGCGTGAGCGCGCACCGTGGAAGTCCGACGACGACCAGCCGGGCTTTTCTCCCGACGCACTGGCCGATGGCAGCGTCAACATGGTGGACAGCAGCGGCCCGCGCCTGCTGACCTCGTTGCAGGGCGGGTGATGGCAACGCTCCATCGCATGCACTGAAAGCCTTTGGAACGGTGCCAACAAAAAGCCCCGCAAACGCGGGGCTTTTTGCTGCAGCCGATTCACGCCAGGAATCAGCGCTTCATCGAGCCGAAGAACTCGTCGTTGGACTTGGTGTTCTTCATCTTGTCGAGCAGGAACTCCATCGCCGCGATTTCATCCATCGGATGCAACAGCTTGCGCAGGATCCAGATCTTCTGCAGCAGTTCCGGTTCGATCAACAGGTCTTCGCGGCGGGTGCCGGAACGGTTGATGTCGATGGCCGGATAGACGCGCTTCTCGGTGATGCGACGGTTCAGGTGCACTTCGCTGTTGCCGGTGCCCTTGAACTCTTCGTAGATCACCTCGTCCATCTTCGAGCCGGTTTCCACCAGCGCGGTGGCGATGATGGTCAGCGAACCGCCTTCCTCGACGTTGCGCGCGGCACCGAAGAAACGCTTCGGACGGTGCAGGGCGTTGGCGTCGACACCACCGGTGAGCACCTTGCCGGAGCTGGGCACCACGTTGTTGTAGGCGCGGGCCAGGCGGGTGATCGAGTCGAGCAGGATCACCACGTCCTTCTTGTGCTCGACCAGACGCTTGGCGCGCTCGATCACCATTTCGGCAACCTGCACGTGACGCGCGGCCGGCTCGTCGAAGGTCGAGGAGACCACTTCGCCGCGCACGGTGCGCTGCATCTCGGTCACTTCTTCCGGGCGCTCATCCACCAGCAGCACGATCATGTGCACTTCGGGATGGTTGGTGGTGATGGCCGTGGCGATCTGCTGCATCATCATCGTCTTGCCGGCCTTGGGCGGCGACACGATCAGGGCGCGCTGGCCCTTGCCCTGGGGTGCCATCAGATCGAGGATGCGGCCGGTGATGTCTTCGGACGAACCGTTGCCGCGTTCCAGGGTGAAGCGCTTGCGCGGGAACAGGGGGGTCAGGTTCTCGAACAGCACCTTGTTCTTCGACGCTTCGATCGGCTCACCGTTGATGGTGTCCACGATCGACAGCGCGAAGTAGCGCTCGCCGTCCTTCGGGAAGCGGATGCGGCCGGACAGATGGTCGCCCGTGCGCAGGTTGAAGCGGCGGATCTGGCTGGGCGAGATGTAGGTGTCGTCCGGGCCGGCCAGGTAGCTGGCCTCGAATGCGCGCAGGAAACCGAAGCCGTCGGGCAGGATTTCCAGCACGCCGTCGGCGGCCACGCCTTCGCCATGACGGGTCAGCACCTTGAGCAGGGCGAAGATCACATCCTGCTTGCGGGCGCGGGCCACGCCTTCCTGGATGCTCAGCTGATCGGCGATTTCCAGCAGCTTGTGTGCCGGCATGCGCTTGAGGTCGCTGAGCGAATAGGCCGGGAAGCCCTCGGGCACGCTCGGGTGCGGACGCGGAGTGAACTGCTGCTGCTCGTTGCCGCCATCGTTGGGGAAGCCGCTGTCATCGCGAGGGCGACTGCGGTCGCGGTCACGACGGTTGCGGAAACGGTCGCGGCGATTGCCTTGATTCGGTCCCTGCCCCTGTTGCCCGTGCTGGCCGTGGCGGGGGTGGTTGCCGTGTTCGCCGGAGTCGCCCGGGTCAACGGCAGAGGCTGATCCACCGGAGTGTTCGGTCGCTGCAGGGGCCGGTGCGGCGGCGTCGGCGGTCGCCGCAGGTGCCGACGAAGCGGCAGGTGCAGACAGTGGGAGTGCGGGTTGGGCAGGTGCAGCCGGGGCCGCATTGCTACTGTTGTCGACGGCTTCGGCCGTCTTGCTGACGCGCGGCTTGCGCACACGCTTCTCGACAGGCGCGTCGGCGCTCCCGGTTTCGGAAGGAGTATTCTCGGACAAGTGCTTGATTCCTCGCTAAGAGGTGCGAGCGCCCTGCAGGGCGGCGAACAGGTTGGGAAAGGTCTAGAAGAGAATTCGTCTAGAGGGTGCGGCGCGCGAATGCAGCCGGAATGGCGACACTACCATTGGCGCGCGGCAGGGTGCAAGCAACCGCGGCGCTCTGTTGGGGCGGCGTATGGCTGCCCCGGCGCCGGCGGCAGGAGCCGCCGGCCCTTGGGACTCAGCCGGCCAGGGCCTTGTCGATCATCTGTGCCAGCTGGCCCTTGCCGACGGCGCCGATCTGGGTGGCCTGGATCTGGCCGTCCTTGAACAGCAGCAACATCGGGATCGAGCGGACGTGGTACTTGACCGCCGTGGCGCGGTTTTCATCCACGTTCAGCTTGGCGATCTTCACTTTGCCGTCGTAGGCCTCGGCCAGCTCGTCCAGCACCGGCGAGATCATCTTGCAGGGACCGCACCATTCGGCCCAGAAATCCACCAGTACCGGTTCGCCGGACTGCAGGACGGCGCTCTCGAAATCGGCATCGCCGACGTGTAAAACCTTATCGCTCACTTGGGAATCTCCTGGGGTAATGCGACTGCCTATGCCGGGTTGGCCGCCGCATTGCGGTAAAGTGGGCACATTGCGCGAGCACAATGGGCAAAGCCCGATGTCGCGCGACCCGGCGCAGGGGCCGCAGTGTGCGACGGTGCCCGAGACGATGCAAGCTGCCCCGTAACCTCTGGCGGGCCGGCCCTACCAAGACGGAATGATGAGCGACAAACCGCTGACTGATGTGACCTTTTCCTCCTTCGAACTGCAGCCCGCCCTTCTGGCTGGCCTTGAGGGAGCTGGATTTACCCGCTGCACGCCGATCCAGGCGCTGACGCTGCCCGTGGCTTTGCCCGGTGGCGATGTGGCCGGCCAGGCCCAGACCGGTACCGGCAAGACGCTGGCCTTCCTGGTCGCCGTGGTCAACCGCCTGCTGAGCCGGCCTGCGCTGGCCGACCGCAAGCCGGAAGACCCGCGCGCGCTGATCCTGGCCCCCACCCGCGAGCTGGCCATCCAGATCCACAAGGACGCGGTGAAGCTGGGTTCGGACCTTGGCCTGCGCTTCGCGCTGGTCTATGGCGGCGTGGACTACGACAAGCAGCGCGAGCTGTTGCAGCAGGGCGTGGACGTGATCATCGCCACCCCGGGCCGCCTGATCGACTACGTCAAGCAGCACAAGGTGGTTTCGCTGCACGCCTGCGAGATCTGCGTGCTGGACGAAGCCGACCGCATGTTCGACCTGGGTTTCATCAAGGACATCCGCTTCCTGCTGCGGCGCATGCCCGAGCGCACCACGCGGCAGACGCTGCTGTTCAGCGCCACGCTCAGCCATCGCGTGCTGGAACTGGCGTACGAGCACATGAACGAGCCGCAGAAGATGACCGTGGAAAGCGAATCAATTACCGCTGCCCGCGTGCGTCAGCGCATCTACTTTCCGGCCGACGAAGAGAAGATCCCGCTGCTGCTGGGCCTGCTGTCGCGCAGCGAAGGTGCGCGCACGATGGTCTTCGTCAACACCAAGGTGTTCGTCGAGCGCGTGGCGCGTTCGCTGGAACGTGCCGGCTACCGGGTCGGCGTGCTGTCCGGTGACGTACCGCAGAAGAAGCGCGAGAGCCTGCTCAAGCGCTTCCAGGCCGGCCAGCTGGAAGTCCTGGTTGCCACCGACGTGGCCGCCCGTGGCCTGCATATCGATGGCATCAAGTACGTCTACAACTACGACCTGCCGTTCGATGCGGAAGATTATGTGCATCGCATCGGCCGCACCGCGCGTCTGGGCGAAGAGGGTGATGCGATCAGCTTCGCCTGTGAGCGCTATGCGATGGGGCTGCCGGATATCGAGGCCTATATCGAACAGAAGATTCCGGCCGAAGCGGTGACCAGCGAACTGCTGACCGCATTGCCGCGTCCGGAACGCGCGCCACTGCCGGAAGGCGAGGAAAAAGAGAGCGTCGGTGCGATTTTCCGCGAGGCCCGCGAGGCCAAGGCAGCGGAAGAAGAGCGCCGTGGCGGCCGCAGCGGCAAGCCGGGTGGCCCTGGCGAACGGCGCGGCGCCGGTGCGCGCAGTGCCGACGGCAAGTCACGTCCGCCCCGCAAGCCGCGGGTGGAAGGTGAGCAGACGGCTGCTGTGGCTGCACCCAAGCCGCCGCGTGCGGCCGAGGTCGAAGCGCCATCGGCGTCGACCAGCCCGGCAGTGGAAGGCGAGCGTGCTCCGCGCAAGCGTCGCCGTCGCCGTCATGGGCGTCCGCTGGAAGGGGCCGACAGCGCTGTGATGACCGCGTCCGCGTCGCCGGCCATACCGGTGCAGGTTCTGGCCAAGCCGGTACGCAGTGGCCAGAGCGACAACGATTCGTTCCTGACCCGCCTCGGGCGCAAGATCCGCCGGATGTTGTCCAGCGACTGATCTTGCGGCTGTTTGCGTCGCGTCCCTGAGCGGACGCGACGCAGCCGGGTCGCGCTCCGGCATAATCGACGCATGAACGTTCTGCGTTTTGACAATGTCAGCAAACAATATGCCGGCGGTCACCAGGCCCTGGTGGACGTCAGCTTCGAGGTGGCGGCCGGCGAAATGCTGTTCGTCACCGGGCACTCCGGTGCCGGCAAGAGCACCCTGCTCAAGCTCATCCATCTCAGCGAACGGCCTTCGCGCGGCACCGTGGTGTTCGCCGAGCGCAACCTGCTCAAGGTCCGCGGCGCGCGCGTGGCGCTGCACCGTCGCGAGGTCGGGGCGGTCTACCAGGATCACCGGCTGCTGATGGACCGCAGCATCGGCGAGAACGTGGCACTGCCGTTGATCCTGCGGGGCGACCGCCGCGCACAGGCGGCAAAGCGCGTGCGCACCGTGCTCGAGCGCATGGGACTGGGGCATCGCGAGAATGCATTGCCATCGGAATTGTCCGCCGGTGAGCAACAGCGTGTCGGCATTGCCCGCGCGATCATCGGCGAACCGAAGCTGCTGGTGGCCGACGAACCGACCGGCAATCTTGATCCCACCTTGGCGGCGGAAATCATGTCCCTGTTTGCCGAGCTTCCCGGCCGCGGCACCAGTGTGCTGGTGGTGAGCCACGATCTGCCGCTGCTCAAGCGCATGCGTAAACGCGTGCTGATTCTCGATCACGGCCGCCTGCTTGACGACATCTCGCCGCAGGACCTGGCCGAATGAGCAAGCCAATCAACACCGGAACGGCCGCCCCGTCGCGGCTGGGCGTGTGGGTCCGGCATCATCTGCACAGCATGGTGTTCAGTCTCGGCCGTGCCTCGCGCAAGCCGTGGGCGACCCTGTTGACCGTGGCGGTGATGGCGCTGGCACTGGCATTGCCGATGGGCCTGTCGATCGCCCTGGACAACCTCAAACATTTCGCCGGCAGCGTGCAGCAGTCGCGCGATATCAATCTGTTCCTGAAGCCGGAAATCGACGCCGCGGGTGCCACGGCGGTGGCCAGAAGCCTGCGTGAGCGCGGCGATGTGGCCCACGTGACCGTGCGCACGCCGGAAGAGGGTCTGGCAGATTTGCGGCAGAACGCCGGGCTGGGCGAGGCGATCGAGGCCCTGGGCGAGAATCCCCTGCCGACGCTGTTGATCGTCACCCCGACCTCGGCCGACGACGCCCGCCTGGCCACCTCGCTGGAAAGCCTGCCGCAGGCGGATCTTGTCCAGCACGATGCCCTGTGGCGCCAGCGGCTGGACGGGTGGCTGGGCTTCGGCGCGCGGCTGGTACAGGTGTTGTCGGCGCTACTCGGGCTGGGTGCGGTACTGGTGGTGGGCAATACCGTGCGTCTGGACATCCAGGCCCGCCGTGAGGAAATCGGCGTCCTGCAGCTGCTCGGTGCCAGCGATGGTTTCATCCGCCGCCCGTTTGTCTATCTCGGGGCGTGGTACGGCCTGGGTGCCGGTGCGCTGGCGCTGGCATTGATCGGAATCTCCGGGTGGGCATTGCAGGCCCCGCTGGCGGCGCTTTCACACAGCTATGGCAGCCCGTTCGTGTTGAAGGGGCTGGATGTGCTGCATTCGGGCATGGTGCTGCTGGGAACCTTGGTACTGGGCTGGCTGGGCGCCTGGCTGGTGACGGGGCACTTCCTGAGGCAGACTCGCCCGACTGAAACCTGAGGCCCGCATGGCGAAGCACGAACTCAAGCATCTGGTCAGCGACGCCCCCCGGGTGATGGTGGTCGATGGCTCCAAACTGGTTCGGCGTCTGATCGCCGATGTGCTGCATCGCGAATTGCCGGATGTGGAGGTGGTCGGCTGTGCCAGCATCGAAGAAGCACGCGCCGCACTGGAGGCCGGTCCGGTCAACCTGGTCACCACCTCGCTGGCGTTGCCCGATGGCGATGGCCTGGCACTGGCGCGCAGCGTGCGCGAGGCGGCAGGGCAGGCGTATGTGCCGGTGATCGTGGTGTCCGGCGACGCCCAGCAGCATCTGGAACAGCGCCGTTTCACCGAATTCGTCACCGACTATTTCGATAAATCGCTCGGGCACGAGGCGCTGGCCACCTTCATCCGCGGCTACGTGCAGCCGGCGCCCATTCCCGGCGCGACCATCCTCTATGTCGAGGACAGCCGGGTCGTCGCCGAGGCCACCAAGCGCATGCTCGAGCGGCAGGATCTGCAGGTGGTGCATGTGCTCACCGCCGAGGATGCATTCGCCCTGCTCACCGCCGAGTCGCTGGGTCGCACCACCCGCCGCATCGATCTGGTATTGACCGACGTCACCCTCAAGGGCGAACTCAACGGCCGCGACGTGGTCGAGCGGATACGCATCGATTTCGCCTACGGCAAACGCCGCATGCCGGTGCTGGTGATGACCGGTGACACCAATCCGCACAACCAGTCCGGGTTGTTGCAGGCCGGGGCCAACGACCTGGTGCAGAAGCCGATCGAGGAACGCCTGCTGGTGACCAAGGTGCTGTTCCAGCTGCGGCTGGCGCGCCTGGCGCAGCCGGCGATCACCTTGTGAGCCAGGACGAAAATCTCGCGCACATCCAGCTCGAGGCCAGCTGGAAAACGCGCATCGGCGATTGGCTGCTGCGGCCGGACATGCGTGCGCTGTCGGCTTTCCTGCGCCAGCGCAAGGCCGCCGGCGCGCGGGTTTTTCCTCCCGGGCCACAGATCTTCGCGGCATTTGATGCCACCCCGTTTGAGCAGGTCAAGGTGGTGGTGCTAGGCCAGGACCCTTATCACGGTTACGGACAGGCGCACGGGCTGTGCTTCTCGGTGATGCCCGGGGTGCCGGTGCCGCCCTCGCTGCTGAACATCTACAAAGAGCTCGAAGCCGATCTGGGCATCCCGCGTCCCGATCACGGCTGCCTGCTGCCCTGGGCGAAGCAGGGCGTGCTGCTGCTCAACGCGGTGCTGACAGTCGAGGAGGGCAAGGCCGGCTCCCATCAGGGCAAGGGCTGGGAAGGCTTCACCGATCACATCGTCGATACCCTCAACCAGCAGTGCGAAGGCCTGGTCTTCCTGCTCTGGGGCAGTTATGCCCAGCAGAAGGGCAAGGTTATCGATACCGGCCGTCACCGCGTGTTCAAGGCGCCGCACCCTTCACCGCTGTCCGCCCACCGGGGTTTCCTGGGTTGCCGGCACTTTTCAGCGACCAATGAATACCTTGTCCGGCGCGGCAAAATACCCGTGGACTGGCGGCTGCCTTCCGCGGCGGTGGTGGAAGCCGCACTCGCTGACGGCTGAATGCAAAGGTGGGCAGGCCTGCCGGGTAACGCCGGTTTGACACCTTCGATCCAGAAATTTGCTATGTTCTATTTGCATTGAAATGCCAATATTATTATTCGATTGGTTGTAAATTCAGAACGCTGGAACTTTTGCTGTACCGGGCAGTCCAATAGCCTGACTGCTAAGATGAGGTCCTATGAGCCAGAACACCTCCACTGCCCTTGTGGCGAACAATCTTCCGACTCTCAACGCGCTCGGTTCGCTGGACGCCTATATCGGTGCCGTGCACCAGATCCAGGTGCTGTCGGTGGATGACGAGCAAGCCTTGGCCCGCCGTTTCCGCGATGAGCAGGATCTCGATGCGGCACGCGAGCTGGTCCATTCGCATCTGCGCTTCGTGGTGCATGTGGCGCGGGGTTACAACGGCTACGGCCTGCAGCTGGGCGATCTGATCCAGGAAGGCAACATCGGCCTGATGAAGGCGGTCAAGCGTTTCGACCCGGACATGGGCGTGCGCCTGGTGAGCTTTGCCGTGCACTGGATCCGCGCCGAGATGCACGAGTTCATCCTCAAGAACTGGCGCATCGTCAAGGTCGCCACGACCAAGGCGCAGCGCAAGCTTTTCTTCAATCTGCGCAAATCCAAGACCCGTCTGGGCTGGTTGAATGCCGCCGAGGTCAGTGTCGTGGCCAAGGATCTGAACGTCTCCGAGCGCGAGGTGCGGGAGATGGAATCACGCCTGTCCGGACGCGATATCGGGTTTGACGCGCCGAGCGACGATGACAACGATCACGCGCCGCCGTCGCCGTCGGCGTATCTGGTAGCGCGCGAGGAAGACCCGTCCCAGATCTACGAACGTGCCGACAACGAGGACAACCAGCTGCAGCTGCTGCGCGAAGGTCTGGCCGAGTTGGACAAGCGCTCTCGCGACATCATCAGCCGCCGCTGGCTGGATGCGGACAGCAAGGTGACGCTGCAGGAACTGGCCGACGAATACGGGGTATCCGCCGAGCGCATCCGCCAGGTCGAAGCCAACGCCTTGAAGAAGATGAAGGCGTTGTTCGCTGCCTGACGATGTTGCTGTCAGGTTGTCGCGATCACAGAAAGGCCCGGAGATTCCGGGCCTTTCCGGTTTTTGGATTCCGCGAGGAAAGGCGGTAAGGAAAGATGTCCGCCTATCGGCTTGCAGTTGCCGGTGAGCATCCGAAGCCATGCCGTAACTGGACAGGGCGGCGCCCCGTTCGACCGCGCATTGTGGCGCAACAGCCTCTGACGGCAGCCTCGGCGGCCTGTTGCCGGATCGCGGCTTCGCGCGCGCCAGCCGACGGTCCCGACCGGACGCCCGGCGCTCCCTGCGCGGCCACCCACGCGCCGATTCGGTCCGCTCAGCAGCGGTTTGAGCGGTTCGCCGACGGTACTGACCGGAGGGTGATCAGCCGGGAGGTGTATCGCTGATGTTCTCGTCATCCGCATCGCCGGGGATGATGCGGGCGCTGCGCTGGTAGCTCCAGTACGCCACGGCCCAGTTCAGCAGCACCACGACGCGGTTACGGAAACCGATCAGGAAGAACACGTGTGCGGCCAGCCAGAACCACCACGCCAGCACCCCGGAAAGTTTGAGTTTTCCGAGGTGAACGATTGCGGCCATGCGTCCGATCGTGGCGAGGTTGCCGAAGTCGCGGTAGATGAAGCCGCCCGGCGATGCGCGTCCCCCCAGGCGTGAGGCGATGACCGCGGCGACATGCTTGCCCATCTGCTTGGCGGCCGGGGCAACGCCCGGCACCGGCTGGCCGTTGGCCTGCTTCAGCGTGGCCAGATCGCCGGCCACGAAAATCTCCGGATGGCCGGGAAGCGTCAGATCCGGCTCCACCAGCACCCGTCCGGCGCGGTCCAGTGGTGTGTCCAGGGTGCGGGCCAAGGGCGAGGCCGCCACGCCCGCCGCCCACACCACGGTGCGTGCCGCGATGAAGGTTTCGCCCAGGTGGAAACCTTGCTCGTCGATACCGGTCACCGGCTTGCTGGTCACCACTTCCACGCCCAGCCGCTCCAGCTGCCGCCGAGCCTTGAGCGAGAGCACTGCCGGGAACGAGGACAGCACGCGCGGTCCGGCTTCCACCAGGCGGACCCTGGCCGAGGCCGGATCGATATGGCGGAACTCGTTGCGCAGGGTGTGGCGGGCGATTTCTGCCAGGGTGCCGGCCAGCTCGACGCCGGTGGGGCCGCCGCCGACGATGGCGAAACTGAGCCAGGCGGCCTTCTTCTCCGGATCGGTTTCCGTCTCGGCGCGCTCGAAGGCGAGCAGCAGCTTGCGCCGCAGCGCCAAGGCATCATCCAGCGTCTTCAGACCCGGCGCATGCTGCGCCCAGTGATCGTTGCCGAAGTAGGCATGGGTGGCGCCGCAGGCCACCAGCAGCAGGTCGTAACCGAGCACGCTGCCGTCGCCCAGATGCACCTGGCGTGCAAGCTTGTCGATCCTCACCACTTCGCCCAGACGCACCTCGACATTGCGCTGCTCGCCGAGGATGTGCCGCAGCGGCGCGGCGATGTCCGGTGCCGACAGACCGGCCGTGGCCACCTGGTACAGCAGTGGCTGGAACAGATGGTGGTTGCGCCGGTCGATCAGGGTGATGTGCAGTTTGGCCGTCGCCAGACCGCGTGTGGCCCACAGGCCGGCGAAGCCGCCGCCGATGATCAACAATCTGGGGGTTGGCGCTGAGTGCATCACGGGCTCCTGCAAGTGAAACGCACACCCCGCCCGCATCACACGTTGTGGTTTTACGGAAGTGGCGAGCGTGGTTGTGACAATGAAAATGCGTCTTCGATGATGGCATGCCGCCGAGGTCGGCGTGATACTTGCCGGGCCCCTCATCAAGGACATGGTCATGACCGAACCGGAGAAGCGGATCGCGCTGCTGGTCGATGCCGACAACGCGCCATCGGCGAAGATCGATGTGGTGCTGGCCGAAGTGGCGCGCTACGGCGTGGCCAATGTGCGCCGCGCCTACGGCAACTGGAAGAGCCCGCACCTGAAAGGCTGGGAGTCGGTCTTGCACGAATATGCGATCCGCCCGATCCAGCAGTTCGCCTACAGCAGCGGCAAGAACGCGTCGGACATGGCGATGGTGATCGATGCCATGGACCTGCTTTACGCGCGCAATCTGGACGGCTTTGCGATCGTTTCCAGCGATGCCGATTTCACCCCGCTGGTGATGCGGCTGCTGACCGACGGGGTGAAGGTGTACGGCTTCGGCGAGAAGAAGACACCGCTGCCGTTCGTCAATGCCTGCTCCAAATTCACCTACCTGGAAGCGCTGGGTCAGGCAGCGGAAAGCGAAGCCGGGAGCGAGCCGGGAAGCGGTGATGTGCGTGCGCGGATGGGCGCGACACAGCTGCGCAAGGACACACGGCTGGTGCAGATGCTGCGCAGCGCGGTGGCCGCGGCCGAAGGCGATGATGGCTGGTCCCATCTGGGGCCGGTCGGAAGCCAGATCGGCAACCAGGCCTCGTTCGATTCGCGCAATTACGGCTACGGCAAGCTCAGCGATCTGATCGTCGCCACCGGCCTGTTCGAGCTGAAGAAAGAAGGCAAGTCGTTCTATGTCCGCGTGCTGCCGAAGAAGACCCCCGCCAAGCGCGAAAAGTGATGCCGGAGGAGGGCAGCGGATGCTGCGGTCGGCGCCGGCCGTGGCAGGGCCGCAGGCTGGGACACGGAGCGGGAAATGCTGAAGATCCGGGGCCGGCACAACTCCAGCAGCATGCGCAAGGTGCTGTGGTGCGCGGAGGAGATCGGCATCGCCTATGAGTCGATCGAGGTCGGTGGCACGGCCGATGCCACCGATCGGGCGATGCACCCCAGCGACCAGTTGCCGGTAATCGAGGACCACGGCCTGCCGTTGTCGGGAGCAGACACCATCGTGCGCTACCTGTCGGCGCGTTATGCGCTGGACCGGTTATATCCGGCCGACCCGCTGCAGCGGGCGCACACGGAAAAATGGATGGACTGGACCGGCGACGTATTCGCCCCGGCATGGCGCGAGCTGTTGGGCGACGTGGTGCAGACCGCGCCTGCAGCGCGCGACACGGTGGCAATCGCCGCCGCAACGGCGCATTGCGGCCGCTTGCTGGAAATCCCCGACGCGGCCCTCGGCACGCAGCCGTGGCTGTCCGGGGAGCGCTTCGCGATGGGCGACATGCCATTGGGCACCCTCATCCACGCCTGGTACGGGATGCCGATCCCGCGGCCCGCGCTGCCGCATCTGGCGGCGTGGTACGCGCGGTTGCGGCAGCGTCCGGCGTACCGCAAGGCGGTGATGGCGGCGCTGGGCTGAGTCAGTACAGGTCCATCGGGTCCACATCCAGCGACCAGCGCACGCGTCGTGCCAGGGGCAGGGCGTGGATCGCCGGGACCATGGCGTCCAGCAACCGGTGCAGTGGCCGCCGCTGGGAAGCGGACAGCAGCAACTGCGTGCGCTGGAAACCGGCCCGCCGCGGCATCGGCGCCGGCATCGGCCCGAAGTGCTCCACCGCGCTGTCGTGGGGAATCAATCCCCGCACGGCACCGAGGAAGTCGTTGGCATGCTCGAGCTGCTTGGCCTCCGCCCGCAGCAGCGCCAGATGCGCGAATGGTGGAAAGCCGGCGGCCTCGCGCTGGCCCAGTTCCGCATCGGCAAAAGCGTGGTAGCCACCGTTCACCAGCGTGTGCAGCAACGCGTTGTCCGGGTGGTGGGTCTGCAGCCAGACCTCGCCCGGCCGCTCGGCACGGCCGGCGCGACCGGCAACCTGGATCAGTTGCTGCGCCAGTTTCTCGCTGGCACGGAAGTCGGCCGAAAACAGCCCTTCGTCGATGCCCACCACCACCACCAGGGTCAGCTTGGGCAGGTCATGGCCCTTGGCCAGGATCTGGGTGCCGACCAGAATGCCCGGTGCGTTGCCCAGGGTTGCCAGGGTCTGCTCCAGTGCGTCGCGGCGGGCGGTGGTGCTGCGGTCGATGCGCAGCACCGGGAAATCCGGGAAGGCCTGCAGCAGCCGCTCTTCCAGCCGCTCGGTGCCGATGCCCTGCGGTTGCAGGGCGAGGCTGGCGCAGTCCGGGCACGCCAACGGTACCGGCTGACGCGCACCGCAATGGTGGCATTGCAGGCGCCGGCCGCCGGCATGCACGGTCATCGGCGTGCTGTGCAGCGGGGTGCTGCAGCGTTTGCACGGCGCGGTCCAGCCACAGTCGTGGCACAGCAGCACCGGCGCATAGCCACGGCGGTTCTTGAAGACCAGTACCTGGCTGCCGGCCTGCAGGTGCTGGGTGATGCCGGCCATCACCTCCGGCGACAGGCCGTCCTGCAAGGGGCGTTTGCGTACGTCGACCACGCGGACCGTCGGCGGCCGGGCCTCGCCGGCGCGCTGTTTCAGCCGCAGGTGGTGATAGCGCCCGCTGCGCGCGTTGTGCAGCGACTCCAGTGACGGCGTGGCGCTGCCGAGGACGACCGGGATGTCCAGCGCCTTGGCGCGCACCAGGGCGAAATCACGGGCGTGGTAGCGGATGCCGTCCTGCTGCTTGTAGCTGCCGTCATGTTCCTCGTCGACCACGATCAGGCCCGGGTTCGGCAGCGGCGTGAATACCGCCGAGCGGGTGCCGACGATCACCCGGGCCTCGCCCCGCGACGTCGCCGCCCACACCCGCGCCCGCTCGTTGTCGGTCAGCCCGGAGTGCAACGCATGCACGGGGATGCCGAGACGACTGCGGAAGCGGCCAAGGGTCTGCGGGGTCAGGCCGATCTCCGGGACCAGCACCAGTGCCTGTTTGCCTTGCGCCAGGCAGGCGGCAATGGCCTGCAGGTATACCTCGGTCTTGCCGCTGCCGGTCACGCCATCCAACAGGTACGGGGTGAAGCCCTGCGCGGCCAGGATCCCGTCGATGGCCTGCTGCTGCTGCGCGTTGGGGGTGGGCCCGACGCCGGGATGGGGTGGTGCCGGCGAAACGGCGATGACGATGCGTTCGGCAAGGCCGCGCTTGTGCAGCGCACGCGCAGCGCTGCGCCAGTCCTCCATCTGTGCGCCGAGGTGGTCCTCGTCCACGGCGCCGTCCGCAAGCAAGGCGGCAAACCGTTGCGGGCGGCTGCCATTGCGCAGCCGGCCGCGCTCCGAGACGCCTTGCGCCGTCAGCTGCCAGGCCCAGCCGTGGGTGTCAGGCAGCGGCTCGCCACGCCGGAGCGGGCCCGGCAGCGCCGTGGCGATCACCTCACCCAAGGGGGCGTGGCTGTACCGGGCCAGCCATTGCAGCGAGTCGGCGAGCTCGCCCTGCAGCAGCGGTGCCGGATCGATCCACGCCAGCGCCTGCCGGAGTTGCGCCGGCTCGTCGCTGCTGCCGATGGCGATGACCACCCCGGTCAACTCGCGCGGGCCGAAGGGCACCTGCACCCGGCGGCCGATATCCCCGGCTGACGGCACCCCATGGTCCGGGCTGAGGTAATCGAACAGCTGCGGCAGCGGTACCGGCAGGGCGACGCGCAGGGTTGGGCAGGGCGAGGGCATCGGCCCAGTCTAGCGGTTGCGGCCAAGCTGAACAGATCGGCGACTTACGCCGGATCGCTGCGGGCGGCGACATAAATGCAACGTAAACACGCGTCCCCATTGGGGTTTCGGGCTTATCCACATTTGTTGTGGATAACTCTGTGCATGACCCGGGTGCTCCACGCGTTCACAGCGGGCCCACAAGCGTCTACCTCGGGTTGGACAAAAAATAGCCACAATATAAATCTGTTTTAAATCAAAAACTTGTCCGTGAAACAAAAATGAAATGGCTGATCGCCGGGTTTGCTGCTGCCGATGTGAAACCGCCTCTTGACGCTGTGCACAACTTGCGGATAGGCCCTGCGCCAGCCGGCATTGGCGGCCGCGCCGGCCGGCCACGCCGCCGGTGGCTCGTTATCATTCGCAACATGACGGAGTTCACATGACGGCTGCCACAGCCCCCTTGTCGCCGGCCGCCGCCAGCGCCCTTTCCGCCTTCCTGCGTGGCGCCGAGCGCCGCGCGCTGGTCATGGCCGAACTCCAGACCGGAGATCCGCTGCTCGCCGAGCGTGCGGTTGCCGTAGCCATGCGTGCCTTCGCCGGCAGTGCTGCGGGCATGGCCATGGTGGCCTGGCCGGGGCGCTTCTGGGCACTTCTTTGCAACACGCCGGCATTGTCGGCGCCCCCGCAGGCGGGTCACTGGGCGCCGGAGCTGGGGCACCTTCAGCACTTGCAGCCTGCCGAGCGCCTGGCGTTGTTGCTGCGCATCGGCGCCGGGCTGGATGAAGACGCCGCCGCGACCGTGCTCGGAGTGCAGTCTGATGCCTACCGGCAAGCATTGGCCGGCGCCTGCCCGGTCGATGCGCAGGGCTATCCCGATGCTGCCGGCTGGCGCGCACTGGCCGAACAGGTGCAACAACAGATCCGGGGTCTGGCACCGGCCCGCCTGCAGCAGCTGGCCCAGCTGCGCGAGTCGTCCTTGCCGATCGCCCACCCGGCAACACCGACGCTGCCAACGGCATCCCCGCCGGCGCCCGCCAGGAAAAGGGCAACACGCACCCGGCGTCCGGGATACCTGTGGGCCGGCCTCGCTGCCGCGCTGCTGCTGATCGTGGCCGCGGTGTGGTGGTGGTTTTCCGGTGCCGGTTCGTCGTTGCCGGATTTCGACGAGCCGGTGGCGCGTGAAGGCGCGGTGCTGGACGCCGCCCCCGCACGGGTCGAAGAACTGCCACTGTCGCGGCAAGCGCGAATGCCCGCGGCGGCGGATGTGCACGCCACTGGCGATGCGGCGATGCTGGCCGATCCGGACCTGGCCTTGGCCCGCGATGCCGATTTTTATGCCTGGTTCGCTGCCGGTGGACCGATCCCGGTGGACGAATCGCAGTCGCAACCCATGCGTCCGGCACCGGCCGCTGCCGGATTGGAGACGGTCGATGTCGAAGAATAGGTGGCTGCTGGCATTGCTGGCATGGGTTCCGCTGTTGCAGGCTGCGCCGGGAGCCGGGCTACCCGGGATGGCGCCGGTTCCGGTCACGGTGCAGCCACCCGATCCGCGCCAGAGCTGGGCGGCAATGGCGCCGGTGCAGCAACGTGAGCTGCGCACGCGCTATGCCTCCTGGCAGTCGCTTGATGAGGCCGAACGCCGGCGCATACGTCAGGCAGCGGCCGCCTTTGCGCTGCTGTCGCCCAACCAGCAGACGACGTTGCGGGCACGATTCGCGGCGCAAGACCAGTTGCACCGTGATGGCTGGCGGCTGGGGCCGCGGCTGGGTGTCCTGTACCCCAAGCTGCAGCCCTTGTTCGGCTATCTGCCACCGGAGCAGCGCGAACCGGCGATGGCACTGCTGCGGCAGCTGGATGACGGACAATTGGCGCAGCTGGCGCTGATCTCGCAACGCACGCCGCCGCAGGACCGGGCCGCGGTGCGCGAACAGCTGCTGGGCCTGGCGCCGGCGGCGCGTGATGTCTGGTTGCAGCAACGGGTCGGCCGCTAGCGGTCAACGTCCCGAACTGGGGATTGTTTATTTCGCGGCCGGGATAATCGCCGCCGGTCCCGTAAGATAGGCGGCTGCCGCGACCCGGTGTCAGCGCGTCCGCGCCGACCGCAGTCCGCGTCCCCCTTGTTCCCATGTCTACTGTTACCGCCGTGCCGCGCTTCGGACAGGAAGTGCGCACGACCGGCCGGCTCGCGTTGCCGCTGGTGCTGGGCCACGTCTCCACCGGCCTGATCGCCTTCGTCGACAATGTCATTGCCGGCCACCACAGCACCGCCACCCTGGCAGCCGTCACCATCGGTACCGCCTTGCTGTGGCTGCCGATGCTGATTCCGATCGGCACGCTGATCTCGCTCACCGCCTCGGTCTCGCAGCTGCACGGCGGTGGCCGCGACCGCGAGATCGGCCCGCTGTTCCGCCAGGCCTTGTGGCTTGCGCTGGGGCTGGGGCTGATCATGTTCACCTTCCTCAGCGTGGTGCCGCCCTTGCTGCCGGCGTTCGGGATCGCCCCGGACATCGTGCCCGGCGCCACCGCGTTCCTGCATGCGGTGCGCTGGGGCGGCCCGGCGCTGACGCTGTACTTCTGCATGCGCTATCTGAGCGAGGGCATGCACTGGACGCTGCCCACCATGCTGATCGGTTTTGGCGGCCTTCTGGTGCTGGCGCCGATGGGGTTCGTGCTGTGTTACGGCAAGCTGGGCTTCCCCGAACTGGGCGCCGAAGGCCTGGGCATCGCCTCGGCGGTGATGATGTGGCTGCAGGCGCTGTGCTTTGCCGGTTATCTGTGGAGGACGCGCCGCTTCGCCCACTTGCAGTTGTTCTCGCATTTCGAACCGCCGCGCTGGGCGGCGATCTGGGATCTGCTGCGCACCGGACTGCCGATCGGCATCACCGTGCTGATGGAAGGCGGGCTGTTCATCGTCACCGCGCTGCTGATCGGCCGGCTCGGTGCCAATCAGGCCGCCGCACACCAGGTCGCGATCAACGTCTCACAGCTGTGCTTCATGATCCCGATGGGCGTGGCCGAAGCCACCACCGTGCGCGTGGGCCACGCCGTCGGTCGCGGCAACGGGCTGGGCGTGCGCCGTGCCGTCTGGGCCGGTTACGTGATCGTGCTGGGTACCCAGGCGCTGTCGGCCAGCGTGCTGCTGCTGGGCCATGACGCGATCGTGGGGGTCTACACCAACGACCTGGCGGTGGCCGCACTGGCCTCCACGCTGCTGCTGTACGCCGCCACGTTCCAGTTCCCGGACGGGGTGCAGGTGCTCTCGGCCGGTGCTTTGCGCGGGCTCAAGGACACCCGCGTGCCGATGTTCATCGCCATGTTCTCGTACTGGGGGCTGGGCATGCCGCTCGGTGCCGGCCTGGGGCTGGGCCTGGGCTGGGGGCCGCAGGGCATGTGGGTGGGGCTGATTGTCGGCCTGAGCACCGCCGCCGTGCTGATGGGCTGGCGCCTGCGGGTCAGCAGCGAACGCCTGATCCACCATCGGCACCCCTGACTTCAGGGGCATGTGGCCGTTTCCGGCAACCGCTATCCTCGTCCTAGAATGATGTCCCCACGGAGACTTCCATGAACCAGCCCCCACGCCGCAATCCCATCGCCAGCTTCTTCGTCGGGCTGTGGGATGTGATGAATTTCACCCGCCGGCTGATCCTCAACCTGCTGTTCTTCGGCCTGTTGTTCCTGCTGCTGATCGTGTTTGTGGTCGCGGTCGGCAAGGGCGCCAGCCCCGGCAAGATGCTGCAGGATCGCACCACGCTGGTGATCGCGCCCGAAGGCCGGCTGGTGGAGCAGTACAGCGCCGACCCGGTGAGCCGCGCGCTGGCCAAGGCGATCGGCGACAACAACGCCGAGGAAATCCAGTTGCGCGATCTGATCCGCGCGATCGAAGCGGCCCAGGCCGACAAGAAGATCGAGCGGGTGGTGTTGCAACTGGACAAGCTGCAGCCCAGCGGCTTCGCCTCGATGCGCGAAGTGACCGCGGCGCTGCAGGCACTGCGCGCATCCGGCAAGCAGGTCGTGGCCTTCAGCGAAAACATGGGCCAGTCGCAGTATCTGCTGGCGGCGCAGGCCGACGAGGTCTACCTCGATCCGTTGGGCAGCGTGCTGCTGGAAGGACTGGGTCGCTATCGCCAGTATTTCCGCAGCGGCCTGCAGGACAAGCTGGGCGTGGATGTGCACCTGTTCAAGGTGGGCCAGTTCAAGTCGGCGGCCGAACCGTATGTGCTCGATGCGGCCTCACCGCAGGCCAAGGAAGCCGACCTGTTCTGGATGAACGACGTGTGGCAGCGCTACCTGGGCGACATCGCCAAGGCACGCAAGCTCGATGCCGCGCAGCTGGCCGCCGGCATCGACACGCTACCCGAAGGCATCGCTGCCGCCGGTGGCGACCTGGCCAAGTTCGCCCTGCAGCAGAAGCTGGTCGATGGCCTGAAGACGCGCGAGGAGGTCGAAGACCTGCTGGCCGAGCGTGGCGTGGCCGACGCCGATGCCGACGGCGGCTTCCGCAGCATCAATCTCGACGCCTACCTGTCGCAGATCGACAGCCGCCGGTCGCCGATGGATTCGCGTCCGCAGGTGGCGGTGGTGGTGGCCGAAGGTGAGATCTCCGGCGGCGATCTGCCGGCCGGCCGCATCGGAGGTGTCTCGACCTCGGCGCTGCTGCGCGAAGCCCGCGACAACGATGACGTCAAGGCGGTGGTACTGCGCGTGGATTCGCCCGGCGGTGAAGTGTTCGCCTCCGAGCAGATCCGTCGCGAAGTGGCAGCCCTCAAGGCCGCCGGCAAGCCGGTGGTGGTGTCGATGGGCGATCTGGCCGCTTCCGGCGGCTACTGGATCAGCATGAACGCCGATCGCATCTACGCCGACGAATCGACGATCACCGGGTCGATCGGCATCTTCGGCCTGATCCCCAACCTCACCCGCAGCCTGGACAAGATCGGTGTGCACACCGACGGCGTCGGCACCACCCGCTTCGCCGGCGCGTTCGATGTGACCCGTCCGATGGACCCCGCCGTGGGCCAGGTGATCCAGTCGGTGATCGACAAGGGCTATGCCGACTTCACCGGCAAGGTCGCACAGGCGCGCAACAAGAGCGTCGAGGCGGTGGACCAGGTGGCGCAGGGACGGGTCTGGAGCGGCGCGCAGGCCAAGGAACGCGGTCTGGTCGACGAGTTCGGCGGACTGAAGGCTGCGGTGGCCGATGCCGCCAACCGCGCCAAGCTCGGTGGTGCCGGCAAGTTCCGCGTGCGCTACATCGAGAAGGCCGCCACCCCGTTCGCGCAGTTCATGAGCGGATTCGCCGGCAGCCGCATGGGCGCCTGGATGCTCGGTGACTCGGGCATGGCGCGGATGCTGCTGGCACGCGCGATGCCGGAGATGGACACGCAGCTGCGTTTCGTCGAGGACGCGGTCAAGGATCGCAACAGTGCGCCGGTGAAGTCGTTGGCGTATTGCTTCTGCGGCTTCTGACCGCGAGCAGCTGAGCACCGGGCCGCTCAAGGCGCCCGGCATTGCGACCACGCCGTCCCTCGGGGCGGCGTGGTCGTCTGCGCGCTACTGGGTGGCGGCGTCGATGGCCGCGCGCTGCGCCTGCGCCGCCTTGTCCGTGTCTGCCTGCAGCGCACGCGCCTTGTCCAGCGGCTGCTGGATCGCGTCACGCACGGCGGTGGCCTGTGGCTGTGGCGGGCGTTCGGGCGAGGGCGGCTCGGGTTTGCCGCACGCGGCCAGAACCGGCAGCAAGGGCAACAGCAGGCAGGTGTGGAGTTTCATCGGCGCGTTCCCGCAGGGTCTGGCTTATCCTACCCCGGGCAAGTGGCGCGCATGCCCGCCCTGCGATCAGCGCCGCTGCGCGCTTGCGGCGCCCTGATAAACCCGTTCGACAGGTAAGGAGAGCACGGTGAACCGGCAGCGTTGGCGATTGGATGGACAGACCGCACTGATCACCGGCGCAAGTGCCGGCATTGGCTTGGCGATCGCGCGGGAGCTGCTGGGATTCGGTGCCGACCTGCTGATCGTCGGTCGCGATGCCGACGCACTGGAAACCGCGCGCGACGAGCTGGCCGATGCGTTCCCGGATCGCGAGATCAATGGCCTGGCGGCCGATGTCTCCGACGACGAGGACCGCCACGAGATTCTCGACTGGGTCGAAGATCACAGCGATGGGCTGCACCTGCTCATCAACAATGCCGGTGGCAACATCAGCAAGCCGGCCAACGACTATTCCGAAGACGAATGGCGCGGCATCTTCGAGACCAACCTGTTCTCGGCATTCGAACTGTCGCGTTATGCGCACCCGCTGCTGACCCGGCACGCGGCCTCGGTGATCGTCAATGTCGGCAGCGTGTCGGGCATCACCCATGTGCGCAGCGGCGTGGTCTACGGCATGAGCAAGGCGGCGATGCAGCAAATGACGCGCAACCTCGCCTGCGAATGGGCCGAGGACGGCATCCGCGTCAACTCGGTGGCGCCGTGGTACATCCGCACCCGCCGCACGTCCGGACCGTTGTCCGATCCGGACTACTACGACGAGGTGATCGCACGCACGCCGATGCGCCGGATCGGGGAGCCGGAAGAAGTGGCCTCCGCAGTCGGTTTCCTTTGCCTGCCGGCGTCGAGCTACATCACCGGCGAGTGCATCGCGGTGGATGGTGGCTTCCTGCGCTACGGCTTCTGAGCCGGCGGTTCTTCCGGGTTTCCGGTCGCCTGACGGCGCATAGTTGCCTGCCGAGCGCAGCGCTGCTGCAGGTGGAAAAAGATCATGGGTGCTGCCGCCGGCGCCTGTCCCGCGCCTGCCAACTTGGGTGGCGCTCACTCGGCGCAGTGGCTGGCGGCCAGCAGATCGCGCAGGCGCTGGTGCTCGCGCTGCCTGCTGTCGGCGTGGCCGGGCATGGCGAAACGCCATTGCGATTCGGCGTCCTGCACGCGCTGCTGCCAGACGACGCAGGCCTGGTCATCGGTTACCCGGACACAGCGATCGCTTACGACTTCGCAGGCTTCACCGGCCCCGGTCAGGGGATTGCCATCCAGTCCGGTAACGCGCATCGCCACACAGCGGCTTGGGGCCTGTTCGCCTTCACTGAAGTAGGACTCGCCGGCGGTGGTCTGGCACTGCAACAGCGGTGGCAGCGGGCGCGGCGGGGTGGCCGCCGGCGGCGGTCGGGTCGCCGTCGCTTCGGCTGGTTCAGGGGCTGGCGCGACCACCGGCGGCACCAACGGTGCTGCCGGCCGAGGTGGCGGCGGTTCGATCGCCTGCATCACCTTCCTCTTCTGCTGCATGCCTTTGGGGCAGGGCATGTTCTGTATGGTGAGTGCGCCCTGGACATCGGTGCAGCGGTAGAACACCACCTCCGCCGCCGCGAGTGGAGTGCAGGCCAGCGGCAATATGCCCAGCAACAACGTGCCCGGCAGCCAGCACCTCATGCGCCGCCGCAGTCCTGGTCCAGGCGCGCGTCGATGCCGCGTTGCTCGCGCACCAGCTGTTCGCGTTCGCTCTGCAGCGCGCTGTTATAGCGGCGGATCAGCTCCCAGCGCCGATCCGTCAGGCGGGCGCAGACTTCCTGCGGTGGCAGGGCATGGCAGGTGTCGCGGACCAGGGTGGAACCGGCCGGCACGATCACGCTGGGGCGATGCGGCAGCTCGCCTGCCGTCGGGGGTCTGTGACCGGGCGGGCGCGGAGGACGGGAGCCATGGCCACGCAGTACGGGTAGATGGCCGGAGGTCCACACCGGGACCCAGCGGGGATTGCCTTCGGCGTTGTCGCTGGTATAGCGGGTGCCCTCGTCGTTCACGCACTCGTACATGGGTTGTGGCGGCTGCACGGTGACGATGCGGACTTCGCGCGGGGGAGCAGCGGACGTGGCCGTGGCGTCCGGCCTGATCACGATCGGGGCTGTGCGCGGGGGAGGGTCCTGTGGCCGCTGCATGTCCAGTACCTGCTGGTGGCCGCTGCTGCAGGGCGCATCCTGCAATGAAACCGCGCCACTGCTGCCTACGCAGCGGTAGATGCGCACGTTGTCCTCCACCGGTGTGGCCGCGCCGGCATGAAGGCAAGCCAGCGACAGGGCGGAGATCAGCAGCAGACGGGTAGCCATGCGTACATAGTGCCCCAGGCCGGTAACGCCAGTGCGAAGAGCAGCCACCGGGCGCCTGACCCGGGTGACTCAGTCGCGCAACACCTGGCCGGTAGCGGCCACGCGGATGCGGGTGGGCTGCTTCAGGCCGCCGGTGGCGCCATCGAGCAGGCCGTCGAGCAGTGGCAGCAGGGACGGGTCGAGCTGGTCGCGCTGCCGTGCCGGCGGTTGCCCTGCCAGATTGGCGCTGGTCGAGACCAGCGGCCCGCCCCATGCGCGGCACAGCGCGCTGACCAGCGGATGTGCGCTGACCCGGACCGCGATACCCGTATGTTCACCGGTGATCCACCCCGGTGCCCGGGGTCCGGCCGGCACGATCCAGGTGTTGGCACCCGGCCAGCTTTCCATGACGGCGTCCAGGCGCTTGGCCGGAAGGTCCTGCAGCCGGACCCATCCGTCCAGTTGGGCGCTGTCGGCGACCACCAGGATCATGCCTTTGGCGACCGGCCGCTGCTTCAGCGCCAGCAGCCTCATGACCGTCGCTTCGTTGCCCGGGTCGCAGCCCAGGCCCCAGACCGCTTCGGTGGGATAGGCGATCACGCCACCGGCGCGCAACAGGGCAACGGCGGTGTCCAGGGCAAGTTCAATCATGGCAGGGTGCCTGCAGCGTGGGACCGCAACGGTACGCGGTCGTTCCGGAACCCCGGATTATCCCCCTGCAGTGGCGGCAGGGGGAGAGCGGCTGGCTCAGAACGGAGGTGCGTCGTCCGCGGCGCTGGACTTGGCGACGGTTTTCTTGACGACCGCCTTCTTGGCCGCGGTTTTCTTGGCGGCCTTCTTGGTGGTCTTCTTCGCGGCCACTTTCTTGGCCGGAGCTTTCTTCGCGGCGGCCTTTCTGGGCGCGGCTTCTTTCTTCGCCGCGACCTTCTTGGTCGCCTTCTTGGCACCAAAACCCTTGCGCACCGGCTTGCCGGTTTCTTCCAGCAGCTGCTGTACTTCGGCCAACGTCAGCGATGCCGGCTCGCGGTCCTTGGGAATCTTGCCGTTGAGCTTGCCATCGCTCAGGTACGGGCCGAAACGGCCGTTCAGTACCTGGATCTCGCTGCCGGCGAATTCCTTGATGATCCGGTTGCGTGCGATTTCTTCCTTCTCTTCGATCAGGAACACCGCGCGCGCCAGATCGATGGTGTACGGGTCGTCTTCCTTCTTCAGCGAGGCATAGACGCTGCCGCGCTTGGCGAAGGGGCCGAAGCGGCCGATACCGACACTCACCGCCTCGCCTTGGTCCTCACCCAGCGCGCGCGGCATCAGGAACAGCTCCAGCGCATCTTCCAGGGTGATGGTGTGCATCGACTGGCCCGGCCGCAGCGAGGCGAACTTGGGTTTGTCTTCGGCGTCCTCGGCGGTGCTGCCGATGGCGGCATACGGCCCGAACCGGCCCAGTCGCACGCTGACCGGCTTGCCGGTCTTGGGATCGGTGCCGAGCTCGCGCGCGCCACTGGCCTCGGCGCGATCCACCGATTCCTTCTTCTCTTCCACCAGCTCGTTGAACGGCCCCCAGAAACGGGCCATCAACGGAATCCAGTCCTCTTCGCCGCGCGATACCGCGTCCAGCTCGTCTTCGAGCTTGGCCGTGAAGTCGTAGTCCACGTACTGGGTGAAGTGGCTGGACAGGAACTTGGACACCGCACGGCCCACATCCGACGGACGGAAGCTGCGGCCTTCCATTTCCACGTATTTGCGGAACAGCAGGGTCTGGATGATCGAGGCGTAGGTCGACGGCCGGCCGATTCCATACTCCTCCAGCGCCTTGACCAGCGCCGCTTCGGTGAAGCGCGGCGGCGGCTGGGTGAAATGCTGCTCGGCGTTGATGCGGTCCAGCGGCAATGCGGTCGCCCGGCTTCATCGCCGGCAACTTGCGGCCCTCATCCTCATCCTCGGCGCTCTTGGTGTCCTTGCCCTCCTCGTACACGGCCAGGAAACCGGATACGACGACGGTGGTGCCACTGGCGCGGAACACATGCTCGCTGCCGGCCGACAGATCGACGCTGACCGTATTGAGCGTGGCCGGGATCATCTGGCTGGCGACCGAGCGCTTCCAGATCAACTCGTACAGCTTGCGCTCGTCGTCGGACAGGAAGCGCGAGACCTGGGCCGGAGTGCGCAACGCGGAGGTCGGGCGCACGGCTTCGTGGGCTTCCTGCGCGTTCTTGGACTTGGTCTGGTAGGTGTTGGGCTGGTCGGGCAGCGATGCGGTGCCGTAATCACGGGCGATCACATCGCGGATTTCCGCCAGCGCGTCCTGCGACAGGTTGACCGAGTCGGTACGCATGTACGAAATCAGGCCGACGGTGCCTTCCTCGCCGATCGCCACACCTTCGTACAGCTTCTGCGCGACCTGCATGGTCTTGCGCGTGGTGAAGCCGAGCTTGCGCGAGGCCTCCTGCTGCAGGGTGGAGGTGGTGAACGGCGGCAGCCGGGCGCCGCTTGCGCTCCTTGCTGACCACATCGGTGACGTGCAGCGTGCCCTGCGCGGCCTGCTGGATGCGCAGGCGCGCCGCTTCGGCGGTATCGCCGTCGGTCACGGTGAACTGCTCGAACTTCTGCCCGTCCAGCTTGATCAGCTTGGCGGTGAAATGCTGCGAGGGATGCGCGCATTCGGCGCCGATGCTCCAGTACTCGCGGGCGATGAAGGCTTCGATCTCCTCCTCGCGCTCGACGATCATGCGCAGCGCCGGCGACTGCACGCGGCCGGCGGACAGCCCGCGCTGCACCTTGCGCCACAGCACCGGTGACAGGTTGAAACCAACCAGGTAATCGAGCGCGCGGCGGGCCTGCTGGGCATCGACCAGATCGCTGGCGATCGGTCGCGGATGGCTCATGGCCTCCTTGATCGCACGCGGGGTGATCTCGGTGAAGACCACGCGCTGCATCGGCTTGTCCTTGAGCAGCCCGCGTTCCTTGAGGATCTCGGCGATGTGCCAGCTGATCGCTTCACCCTCGCGATCCGGGTCGGTCGCGAGGAAGATGTCGTCGGCGCCCTTGGCGGCCTTGACGATGGCTTCGACGTGCTTTTCGTTCTTCTCGATCAGGTCGTAACGCATCGCGAAGTTGTTGTCGGGATCGACCGCACCTTCCTTCGGCACCAGATCGCGCACATGCCCATACGAGGCCAGGACGATGAAATCCTTGCCGAGGTATTTGTTGATCGTCTTGGCCTTGGCGGGCGATTCGACGATGAGCAGGTGCTTGGGCATGTATGTCAGTTCTTAGGGCGGGAGCCGCTGGGGGCGCTAGGGTGGCGCAAACGCGCGCCATAGTGAAGCCGGCAAGGCCAATCTGTATAAGCTGAACGCCCGGGAATGACCCGGGCGTTCAGCTTTATTCCTTATTAGAGGAATCACGCCGGGTCGCCGCTGTCAAGCGTCGGCCCCGGCAGGTCTCAATTGAAACTGCTGGCGGCGATGCCGATCAGCGCCAGGATGGCGATCAGACCGACCAGCGTCAGGATGCCGAAAATTGCCAGCACCACCACGGTGACGGTGCCCAGCGAGCGCTGCTGCCACTCCGGGTGTTCGGTGAAGGCCCATTTGTCCACCACCAGGGTGTCACAGACCATGTCGTGCAGGCCTTGCTTGCGTTGGCTGAAGGCCACCATCAGGCCCGCAATGAGCATGCCCAGTCCGCAGGTGACCAGGGTGAAGACGATCAGGGTGATGTAGCGTAGGAAGCTGCGCCAGAAACTCATGCGCTCGCCGCTGCCGCGCACCACCTTGATGCCCACCGCCATCTTGCCCAGGCTGGCCATGCTGCTGCTGGACTGCATCCAGCCGAAGTAGGCTGCCGGCACCAGGATGCTGATGGAGTACTGGGCGATGATGAAACCGATCGAAGCGCCGGCGCTGGCCAGTTCCGACTGCACCAGGCTGCCCATGCTGATGCCAAACACCAGGAACAGCGGGATCAGCAGGGCGTAACTCAGGGCGCCGGTGACAAAGCTGTCGATGACCGATGCCGCCACCCGCTTCCAGAAACCGGCGTAGACGACCTCGCCGCCGCTGACCACGACGACATCCCCCAGCAGTGGCGCCGAAGGGGCGGCATAGGGCGACGCTGCATTGGCGTACGACGGGCTGGCTGCGGTGCCGTTCTCGATGGCGCTGTAGTCGGCCCGCAGGTCGATGCCGGGTCCGGTGGCGACCCGCAACTGCAGCTCATCGAGGAAATCGGACAGCGGCTGCCACTGCGGCAGGCCTTCGCGCCAGACCAAAGTGTCCAGGCCCAGCTCGCCCTGCTGGAATTTCTCGCGCATTGCTTCGGCCGCAATCGGCCCATGCCGTTGCCGTTCGGCATCGGCGTAATACCACTCGCTCATCTGGATCCCCGTTGGTGTTTGCAGTCGCGTTGCAGGTCAGCCGCGGCACTCGGCCGGCAGGTACTTGTCGTCGGCCTCGGCCCTGCATTCCCACCGGCCGCTGTCGGCGTCGTAGTCGAGCCAGATTGCCTTGCCCTGCAGTTGTGGCTTGCCCGGCACTTCGAGCAGCGCTTCCAGGCCGCAATGGCCATTGTCGAAGCGGCCGATACGGATCGAACCGATTGCGTCATCGGCGTAGCTTTCCGGCGTGCCGAAAAGCCCCTCGCCATTGACCGGGCAGCGCCGGTGTTCGGCGCTGAACTCAGCGACCTCCGCCTTCAGCGGAGCCAGTTGCGCATAGGCGGCGGCCGTTTTGGCGCGCAGCGTGTATTCCTGGTAAGCGGGCAGGGCGATGGCGGCGAGAATCGCGATAATCCCAAGCAGGAACACCCCGCCGACGGCGGCGACGATCGCAGCGATGGCGCAGCCGGACAAGCCGCTCTTGGGCGGCGTTGTGGCACTGGCGCCGGTCGGCAGCGAAGCTGCCGTGTGCAGTGGTGGCGGGCTGGCCGGCAAGGCTGTCGGTGACGGTACCCCAGGCGCGGCGGCCGGCAAGTCGGTCAGGCCCAGTTCGCTGGCGAAGTTGCCCAGTGGTTGCCAGTCGCCCATACCCTCGCGCCACACCAGCGTATCGAGGGCAATACGGCCCGAGCGGAACAGCTCCACCAGATTCTCACTGGACAGCGGTCCGCAACGCTCGCGGTTGCCTTCTGCATAAAACCACTGGCTCACTTGTTGCTCCTCATGCGTCCCTGCACGCCGGCTCGGTCAGTGCAGCGGTTCGGGTTCGTCGACAAACATCTGGGTTTCCATCCAGGCGTAAGCTGCCTCAGCGCCAGGCTGGTTGAACAGCACCATCAGCACGACCCACTTCAGATCGTCCAGGTCCAACTCGTCCTGATCCAGTGCCATCGCCCGGTCCAGCACCAGCTCGCGCTGGTCGGCGTCGAGGATGCCCTGCTGCTCCAGGAACATGACGAAACCGCGGCAGTCCACATCCAGCTTGTCCAGCTCCGGCCCGTGATAGATCCGGGTAGGACCGTCCACGCGCGGCTGCGACACGCTCGGCCGCTGTTCGGCCAATGCGTCGAGCCAATCGAAGGCCTTGTTGATTTCCGTCGGGCTGAAACCGGCCTGGATCAGGCCGTGCTGCAGGGAGTCGCGGTCACGGACGAGGTCGGGATCCTCGCTGAAATAATGTTCAAACAGGTACAACAATACGTCCAGAATGCTCTCTTTCATTGCCCTCGGCCTGCGTCGCAAGACGCTGTGGAGGTGAAGGAACCGGACGCACGCACGTAGCGGCCGTATTCGGCCGATACCCGTCCATCCAGTTCCATGACCAGCAGCATGGAGGACAGTGTGGCGGCCGTCAATCCAGTTCGCTCGATCAGTGAATCCATACCGGTTGGGTCATGGCCCAGTGCATTCCACAATCGCTTGTAGTTTGAATCCGGTGGGTCGAAAGCCGGCGCGGAAGCTGGCTGCCCCTGTTCAGTGGGGGCGCCGAGCCGGATTCGCAAGGCCTGCGCCAGTTCACCGGCCAAGGCGCCCAGCCCCTCCAGCACGTCCTCGGGCCGGGTGACCAGTTGTGCGCCTTCGCGGATCAATCGATGGCAACCTCGCGCCATCGGGTTGTGGATGGAACCGGGCAGGGCGAAGACTTCGCGGCCAGCCTCAGCCGCCAGCCGCGCGGTGATCAGCGCGCCGGAGCGTTCGGCTGCCTCTATCACCACCGTGGCCAACGAGATGCCGGCCAGTATCCGGTTGCGGGCAGGGAAGTGGCCGGCCCGCGCGGTGGTACCGGGCGGATACTCGCTCACCACCGTGCCGCTGGCGGCGATGCGCTGCTGCAACTGCGCATGGTGGCGGGGATAGGTCCGGTCCGGGCCGGTGCCGATGACTGCGAAGGTGCGGCCGACGATCGCCAGCGTGGCCTGATGGGCGGCGGCGTCCACGCCGCTGGCCAGGCCGCTGGCGATCGCAAAGCCGGCGCGGGCGAGAGCGGCAGCAAAATCACGGGCGTTGTCGCGACCGCCGGCGCTGGGGGAGCGGCTGCCGACCACGGCGATGGCCGGGTGCCACAGCAGGTCCGGGTCGCCGTCGATGAACAGTGCCAGCGGCGGCGCGGGGCTGCTCTTGAGCAACGGTGGATAATCGGCACTGCCGAACCCGATGAGGTGATGCCGCGGATGCTGCAGCCAGTCCAGGCAGTGAGCCAGTGCGAGCGGGTCGGGCCGCACCAATGCGGCCGACTGCTCGGCGCTGCAGCCGGCAGCCTTCCAGGCCACCGGCCCGGCACCCAGGGCGGCGGCGGGGCTGGCGTGCCGCTGCAACAGATTGCGGCGTGGAGTGCCGCGTCCGCCGCACAGGACCAAGGTCAGCAGGGCAGCGGTGTCTTCGGAGAGTGAGTGGTCCATCCGCGAAGGCTGGGGCGCAAACAGCGACGGCGCCCTCGGGCGCCGTCGCATTGCATCGTAGGAATTTGCCGCAGGGCTTACTGCGCGTCCGGATGCTTGAGCTCGTAACCGACACGGGCCGGTTTGGTGCCTTCCATCACCAGCGCATAGCTGACCTTGTCGAAGGTGCGGAACACCATCGCGTGGGCGGCGTACTCGTCGGGCAGGCTGACGCGGCCGGCGCCGCTGGTCAGCGCGTCGTCCATCCGCGAGGAGCCGGGATGATGCATCCGGTCGTTGACGTGGCTGCCGTGGCGCCAGACCGAGAACACGGTGCCGTTGTCGATACCGTCACGCGCGCCACCGGAAATCGCGATCACGTCACGCCGGCCGCCGGAGGTGAACATGTCCGCTACCGCCAGCACACGCAGGTGACCGGCCGCGGCCTGTGTATTGGGCACATGCGGGATGAACTGCAGATCGTAGGGGTGCGCCTGAACCGCGACGATGCGGTCACCGGCCCGGACCTCACGGCCGCTGTCCTGCAACAGCAGCGTGGTTGCCTGCTTGTCGCCACTGGCCGACTGGGTCACGGTGCCGATGTTGACCTGGGCCAGTTCGTAGCCGAGGAACTCGTTGCGCTCGCTCGGCCCGACGTAGTTCTTCCACAGGTTGCCACTGCCGGGAATGGTTTCGCCGCGAGCGTCCAGATCCTCGGTCGGCTTGGGCAGGCCGAAGCGCACCGTCGGCCGCACGACCGCATAGCGCTGGCCGGGCTGGGCGTTGTCGAGCCCGGCGACATAGGCCTTCTGCCCGGCGCTGGCGCGCAACCGGTTGTCTTCCAGACCCACGATGTAGGGCAGCTCCTTGAAGCTGTCCACCACGCTCAGGTTCTTCAGGAACGGCTCGATCTCGGCCAGCGGCACGGCGTTGATCGGCGCTTCGTTGCGGGCGCCGGGCTGGGCCACGACACGATCCAGATAGGCCAGGCTGAGCACGTCGCCGGGATAGATCAGATGCGGATTCTTGACCTGCGGGTTGGCCTGCCAGATTTCCGGCCACAGCCACGGCTTTTTCAGGAAGCGGGCGGAAATATCCCACAACGTATCGCCCTTGCGCACCACATAGGTGTCAGGGTGAGCGTCATTCATTTCCACGGCTACGGCGTAGGTCGTGACGGTCAGCAGCGCTACGGCAGCGACCGTACGTATTTGTTTCAACATGGTTGCGATCTGCCTGATTCCCCAACAGGTTGTCGCACTATAGTCCAGAAACCGGGGCGTCGTGCAAGCGCAAGCGTTAGAATTGGGACGTCCTGCCGAATTATCCGGCGCCCCCATACCGGTATCGCTATGGCCCTGTTGCCCATTCTTGAATTCCCCGACCCCCGGCTGCGCACCAAGGCGGCCGTGATCGACGCTGCCGAAGTCACCACGGCTGCTTTCCAGCAACTGCTCGATGACATGTTCGAGACCATGTACGAGGCGCCCGGTATCGGCCTGGCGGCCAGCCAGGTGGACGTGCACCAGCGCTTCATGGTGATCGACGTCAGCGAGGAGAAGGACACCCCGCAGGTGTTCATCAACCCGCAGATAATCGAGAAGGAAGGCGGACAGGTGTACCAGGAAGGCTGCCTGTCGGTGCCGGGCATCTTTGCCGACGTCACCCGCGCCAATTCGATCGTGGTGCGGTACCTGGACCGGCAGGGTCAGCCGCAGGAGCTGGCGACCGACGGCCTGCTGGCGATCTGCATCCAGCACGAGATGGATCACCTGGACGGCAAGCTCTTCATCGATTACCTGTCACCGCTCAAGCGTGAAATGGTGCGCAAGAAGCTGGCCAAGCAGCGCAAGCACGTTGCCTGAGGGTTGCCGGCCATGCGTGCCGCCGCTTGGGGTGGGCACGCGTGGCTGCCGCAGACCCGTATTGCCCGCGATATACGGCGCCGTCCTGCGGCGCCGCTTTTCTTTCTGCAAGTGAGGTTGCCATGAGGATTGTGTTCGCCGGTACGCCGGATTTCGCCGTCTCTTCGCTGCGTGCGGCGGCGCGCCACAATGAGGTGGTAGCGGTCTATACCCAGCCTGATCGCCCGGCCGGACGTGGCCGCGGGCTGATGCCCTCGCCGGTCAAGATGGAGGCGCTGGCGCGTGGCTTGCCGGTGTTACAGCCGGAGAACCTGAAAACGGCCGAAGCGCAGCAGCAGCTGCTCGACCTGCAGCCGGACCTGATGGTGGTGGTGGCCTACGGCCTGATCCTGCCGAAGAAGGTGCTGACCATTCCCACCCACGGCTGCTGGAACGTGCATGCTTCGCTTGTTGCCGCGTTGGCGCGGTGCCGCGCCGATCCAGCGGGCGATCGAGGCCGGTGACAGCGAAAGCGGTGTGTGCCTGATGCAGATGGAGGCGGGGCTGGATACCGGCCCGGTGCTGTTGCGCCAGCACACCGCCATCTCCGTTACCGATACCGGGGGGCAACTGCATGACCGCCTGGCCGAATTGGGCGCGCAGGTATTGTCCGACGGCCTGGGATTGCTGCGTGCGGGCCTGAAGCCGATCGCGCAGCCGCAGCCCGCCGCCGGCGTCACCTATGCGCACAAGCTGGACAAGGCCGAGGCCCGGCTGGACTGGAGCCAGGACGCCGGGGCACTGGCCCGCAGGGTGCGCGCGTTCAACCCCTGGCCGATCGCCGAGGCGACTCTGGCCGGCGAGCGCGTGCGCATCCATGGCGCGATAGCTCTCGACGACAACAAGGGCCAGACGCCGGGTGCGGTGATCGCGGCCAGCAGGGACGGTATCGATATCGCCTGCGGACAAGGCGCCTTGCGTCTGCGCGTGGTGCAGCGCGAGGGCGGCAAGGCGATCACCGCGGCCGACTACCTCAATGCCCGCCGCGATCTGCTGGCCGGTGCCTGAGCCCATGGCGTACCCCACGGACAAGGGAGTTGCGGCGCGCGCGGCGCAGGTGCCGGGCGTGACCACCCGGGTGCTGGCGGCCCGGGTGCTCAGTGCGGTGATCGGCAACGGCCGTTCGCTCAAGGCCGAGCTGGCGACGGTGCTGCCCAGGCTGGATGACAGCCGTGATCGCGCGCTGCTCGAGGCGATCTGCTTTGCCGCGCTGCGCCGGCGGACGGTCTATGACAAGGCGTTGCAACAGTGGCTGCAGAAACCGCTCGGGCGTCGCGACGAGGACCTGCGCAGTCTGTTGATGGTCGGCTTCGCCCAGCTCGATGTATTGCAGTTGCCGGCCCACGCCGCGCTGTCGGCTACGGTCGATGCCGCCCGTGCGCTGGGCCGCGAGAGTCAGGCCGGCATGGTCAACGCGCTGCTGCGGCGCGCGCAGCGCGACGGCTTTCCGGCCCCCGCCGCCGAGGACGCTTGGCCGCAATGGTTGCTTGAGCAGGTGCGGCGGGATTGGCCGCAGCAGGCGCAGGCGATCTTCGAGAGCAGCCTGCAGCCGGGTCCGCTGTGGTTGCGGGTCAACCGCCAGCAGTATTCGCGCGATGCCTATCTGGCACTGCTCACGCAGCAGGGAATCGCTGCGGAAGCCTCACCGCTGGCCGCCGACGCCCTCTGTCTGCCGGTGGCGGTGGCGGTGGCGGCCTTGCCCGGATTCGCCAGCGGTGCGGTCTCGGTGCAGGACCTGTCGGCGCAACAGGTGGCCGATGTACTGGCCCCCGAGCCCGGCGCCCGGGTGCTGGATCTGTGCGCCGCACCCGGCGGCAAGTCCGCGCACCTGCTGGAGCGTGATCCCACGCTGCAGCTGCTGGCCCTGGACGTTGATCCGCGGCGTCTGCAGCGTATCCGTGACACCTTCGCCCGCACCGGGGTGGGTGGTCATGCCGTGGTCAAGGCGGCCGACGGCAGCGACCCCGGCAGCTGGTGGGATGGGCGCGCGTTCGATGCCGTGCTGCTGGACGCGCCGTGCTCGGCCACCGGCATCATCCGTCGCCAGCCGGATGTATTACTGCATCGGCGTCCTGCCGATATCGAGGCATTGCTGGAGCTGCAGTCGCGCCTGCTGGATGCGGCATGGACGGTGTTGCGGCCCGGGGGCACGCTGGTCTACGCCACCTGTTCGTTGCTGAAACGGGAAAACCGGCAGCAGGTGGAAGCCTTCCTGGCACGCGCTGCCGATGCCCGCATCGTTCCGCTGCCCGAGGTGCTGGGCCACGACGATGCCGGCACGCGCCAGCGTTTTCCCGGCGAGCACGGCGGTGACGGGTTCTTCTATGCGCGGTTGGTGAAATCGCCTTGATCTGAGCTGTCTATCATCGCGGTCATGCCGACTGCACGCGCTTCCCGCGAATTCTGGCTGCTTGCCCTGATGGCCTTGCTGGTGCTCGGGACCGGCCTGGGTCTGCGTGATCCCTGGCCTTCCGACGAGCCGCGTTTTGCGCTCGTGGCCAAGCAGATGGTGCAAAGCGGAGACTGGTTGTTCCCGCACCGCGGCACCGAGCTGTACTCGGACAAGCCACCGATGCTGATGTGGCTGCAAGCCACGTTCTACACGGTATCGGGCAACTGGCGGATCGCGTTCCTGCTGCCCTCGTTGCTGGCCGCACTGGGCACGCTGGCCTGCATCTATGACTTGGGTCGCCGGTTGTGGACGCGCCGGGTGGGCCTGTATGCGGCATGGGCGTTGTTGTTCACGCTGCACTTCACCTTCCAGGCGAAGAGGGCGCAGATCGATCCGCTGTTGGTGTTTTTCATCACCCTGGCCAATTACGGACTGCTGCGGCACCTGTTGCTGGGACCGGCATGGCGCTGGTGGGTGCTGGGCTGGTTCGCCGCCGGGCTGGGAGTGGTCACCAAGGGCGTGGGTTTCCTCGCGCTGTTGCTGCTCCTCCCGGCGTTGCTGGCGCGCTGGCGCGGCTGGCCCGGCATTTGTATTCGTGCGGGCGATCCGCGCTTCTGGCTCGGGCCGCTGGCGTTCGTGCTGGCGGTCGCGTTGTGGCTGGTACCGGTAGTGGTGGTCGCGTTGTCGAGCCACCTGCCCGAATACCGGGCCTACCTGGACGACATCCTGTTGCGGCAGACGGCCCGGCGCTACACCCATTCCTGGGATCACCACCATCCGCTCTGGTATCACTTCGGCACCATGTTGACGATGTGGTTGCCTGCCGTGCTGGCCGTGCCATGGGCGATCCCGGCCTGGCGCCGGCGGCTGCAACGGCGCGACGCGCGTTATCTGTTGCCGCTGGCGTGGTGGGGTCTGGTGGTTGTTTTCTTCTCCATTCCCCAAGGCAAACGCGACGTCTACATCCTGCCGGCGCTGCCGATGTTCTGTCTGGCACTGGCGCCACTGTTGCCGGGATTGCTGCGCAAACGCGGGTTCCGCAACCTGTTGTACGGATTTGCCGTGGTGCTGGTCGGCGGCCTGCTGGGAACGGGCATCGCCATCCTGGCCGGGCAGGCCGGACCTGCGGAAAAGCTGATGGCCAGCCGCGGTATCGATACGGCGACCTTTACCGCACTGGCATGGGCGGTTCTGACGATGGGATGCTGGGGCGGCGCCAGCCTGCTCTGGTTTGGCAGGCAGCGGCCGGTCGCGGCATTGACCTCGGTCCTGGCCGCGATATGGGTGACCTTGGGGCTGGCCGGGAATCCACTGCTCAACGATTCGAGTTCGGCCCTCGGGTTGATGCGCAGCGTCGGTGAGCGGATCGGGCCGCAGGCCGAGCTGGGCTTGGTGGCCTGGAAGGAGCAGAACCTGCTGATGGCCGACCGGCCTGCGGTCACCTTCGGTTTCCAGATGGCTTGGCAAGAACAGTTGAACCGTGGTGTGGCGTGGCAGCGACAGCTCCCGCAGCGGCGCTGGCTGCTGGTGCAGGAGCCGGCCTTGCTGGCCTGCGTGGATCGCTCGCAGGCCGAATGGATCGGGGTTGTCAGCCGGCGGCAATGGTGGCTGGTGCCGGCCGCAGCGATCAGCGGCCCCTGCCATGCCTCGGCCCAGGAACTGCTGCGGGAGCGCAAAGAGCAGGGCGACGGCACGACTGGTGGCGAAACGGGCGGTTGACCGACTGCTTTTCCGCAGCCTGCGGGCTATGATCGACCGCTTCACACGGAACGCCGCCCTGGCTTGGCCGGGACCGGTTCAGAACGCAGGAAGCAGTATTTCGTAATGAGCCGGCCCACTCCCTTTCCCGCGACCGCCGCGGGTGCATCTTTGTTGCTTCAAAGCACCCGTTGGCGCGTGCTGCACACCTTGTCCTCGCTGGCGTTGTGGTGCCTGCCGGCGCTGGTCGTCACCACGCCCACCAATCTGCTGCCGTTCGGCCTGATGTTGCTGCTGGGCAGTGTGCTCGGCGTCGATTACCTGTGGCGTGCGCGGACCGTGGGCGGACCGGCGCTGCGGATGCAGGTCGGTCTGATGCTGGCCGTGTTGTCGTTGTCGCTGCTGTCGGTATGGCTTTTCAACCACGGGCTGCGTGATGTCGACAACCGCTCCCGGTTCGTTGTGATGCCATGGGCGCTGCTCTGGGTCTGCGCCTTCCGGCCGCGGGCGGCGGCGCTGTGGTGGGGCGCGCTGGCCGGCCTGTTCGGCACTTTGCTGGTCGCCATCGCGCAGGTGTACGGCGGCGCCGCCCGCGCCGAAGCCTGGACCAACGCGATCGTCCTGGCCGATATCGTGCTGATGTTGATGGTGTTGCTGGTGTTCTGCCGTCCTTCCGGGCGCTGGCCATGGGTGGTGGCAGGGATGGCGGCCGGCTGCGTGGTCATCGTGCTCAGCGGCAGCCGCGGGGTCTGGCTGGGTTTGCTGGCACTGCTGGTGGTGATGGCGCTGGCGATGCGCTGGGCCAACGGCCGGTTCCGTCTGCTGGCCCTGGTCGGCCTGGTGCTCATGGCGCTGACGCTGGTGGTTACCGTGCCGGGATTGCGCGAGCAGATGCGGGTGGATGAACTGCGCAGCGATGTTGCGCGGATGGAGAACGGCGATGTCGACTCTTCGGCCGGCGCGCGCCTGGAACGCCTGCAGGTGGCGTATGCGACATTTCTCGAACGGCCGCTGACGGGCGTGGGGATCGGCCATTTTGACGATGCCATGACCCGGCTTTCGCTTTGCCAAGACCCCTCGCAACCGGTAGCTCGCTGCCACCTGGCGCATGCCCACAACGACGCGGCCGAATGGGCGGCCACACAGGGCGTGCCAGGCCTGTTGCTGTTGCTCGCCGTCTACGGATTGCCGCTGGTCTGGTTCGTCCGCCTGCACCGGCGCAGTGGCGAGCGCGGTTTCCGCGGTCCCGCCGCCGCCGGCATCATGATCGTGGTCGCATACGTGTTGTGCGGGATGACCCAGTCGATGTTCGCCCACCAGATCACGGCCAGCTTCTACGTGTGTGCCGTAGGCGTACTTACCGGGCTGTCACTGCTTGATGGCGCAAGGCGGCGCGCCACGCCGGCCCAGCAGGGCTGAGGCCGCGGTTGCTCCGCACCGGGTGATTGCCCGGGCGGTCATCGGCAACGGCTGCGGTGGCCCTGTTTTCTTGCGCCCGCGCCCGTGTTGGCCTCAGCGCAGCTGTTCGCGCCAGGCCTGGAACATCAGCACGCCCCACAGGTGCGTATGCCATTTGCGTTGCCCGCCGAGGAACTGCGCCCAGATGGTGCGGATGGCAGCCGCATCGAAATGGCCTTCCTCGCGCAGCCGGCGTTCGTCCAGCTGGGCCTCGGCCCAGTCGCGCAACGGCCCGCGCAGCCAGTCGCCCACCGGGGCGCCGAAGCCGGATTTGGCGCGGTACACCAGCGGGTCCGGCAGGTAACGGCGCAGCAGCTGTTTGGGCAGGTACTTCAGCTCGCCCTCGCGGTACTTCATGGACAGGGGCAGCGCCCAGGCGAACTCGGCCACCCGCCAGTCCAGCAGCGGCGCACGTGCCTCCAACGCCACCGCCATGCTGGTGCGGTCAACCTTGGTCAGGATGTCCTCGGGCAGGTAGCAGGCGAAGTCCATCGCCATCAACTGGTCGGCGGCATTGCCGTTGAGCAGCAGCGCCGCCGGATCGTCGTACGCAGTGATGGCGCGCCGCGCCCCGTGCACCACCCGCTCCGGCTGGCGCCACCGGCTGACCCGCTGCAGGGCGACCTGTTGCAGGTGGGTGGTGGCCAGCTCTGCACGCAGCGCGGCCCACCCGCCCAGACGCGAGCGTTCGCCCGGGTCACCGGCCAGCCGGGCAAGCAGTTTGCGCGGCAGCCGTGACAGGCGTGCATCGTTGCGCAAGGCGCGGCTGTAGCGGCCATAGCCGAAGAACAGTTCATCGCCCCCGTCGCCGGACAGCGCCACGGTTACGTGCTGGCGGGCCAAGCGGCACAGCAGCGCACTGGGCAGCTGCGACGAGTCGGCGAAAGGTTCGTCGAACATGTGCGCCATGGCGGGCACCAGGTCCAGCGCGGCGCGGCCATCGGCATGCAGTTCGGTATGGTCGGTACCCAGATGCCTGGCCACCGCGGCTGCGTAGGCGCTTTCGTCATGGGCCGCGTTGTCGAAGCCGATGGAGAAACTGCGCACCGGCCGCGCTGACTGGGCCTGCATCAGTGCGGTGACCAGCGATGAATCGGTACCGCCGGAAAGAAACGCGCCCAACGGCACGTCCGCTTCCATGCGCAGGGACACCGCATCGCGCAGCAGGGCATCCAGTGCCTCCAGCGCCGCTGTTTCATCGCCGTCGAAGCCGCGCGCGATTGCCGTCTGCTGGTGCTGGCGTGCGTCCCACCAGCGCTGCGGTGCCTGTAGCGGGTCATGGCCGGCCGCGCCGGAGGCCATTGCGGCCTGGTCCAGACGCAGCAGGCTGCCGGCCGGAAGTTTATGCACGCCGCGCAGAATGGAGTGTGGCGCGGGGATGTAGTCCAGCCGCAGCAGCAGGGCCAAGGCATCCGGGTCGACGTCCGCGCGTAAAGCGGGGTGCGCGCGCAATGCCGACAGCTCACTGCCGAACACCAGGGTGCCGTCGCTGGCCCAGCCGTAATAAAGCGGCTTCTTGCCGACGCGGTCGCGTGCCAGCCACAGGGTGCGCTCATGGCGGTCCCACGCGGCCAGGGCCAGCATTCCGTTGCCACGCTCCAGTGCCGGCTGCACGCCCCACTGGGCAATGGCAGCCAGCAGCACCTCGGTGTCGGAATGGCCGCCGAAAGCATGGCCCAGCGCTTCCAGTTCCGTGCGCAGCACGCGGTGGTTGTAGATCTCGCCGTTGAAGGCGATCACCCAGCGACCGTCGGCCGAAGTCATGGGCTGGTGGCCCTCCGGGCTCAGGTCGACGATGGACAGGCGCCGGTGCGAGAGCACCAGCCCGGCGCCGGCATCGGCCCAGGTGCCATGGTCATCCGGGCCGCGATGGGCGATGGCCTCGCCCATGCACCGGCCCAGCGTTTCAAGCCCGGCCGTGTCCGCGCCGGGGCGTGGCGACCAGGCGCCTGCGATTCCGCACATTGTTCAGTCCTGTGGTTCAGCGGCTGGCGCAGTGACCACCGGCTGCCCGTTCTGCAGCAACCACAGCATGATGGTCTTCTGCCGCACGTAGTTGGCGCGCACGTAGGCGTAGACCAGCCCGTGCCAGCCATCGCGGAAGCCACCGCGCAGCACAAAGCCCCGCCAGAAGCGCCAGGTCGGTGCCAGCACCAGCTTGGCGAGCGTGGCGCGCTTGCCGCGGGAAAAATCGTGCTCGGCCATCATCCGCGCATAGCGCTGGGTCTTGAGCAGTTGCTGTTCCAGCGAGCGGTACGGATAGTGGATGAGGTCGCCGGGCAGGGTGCGGACGAGACCGTCCACGCTGGCAGCTTCGTGGATCTCGCGCGTGCCGCGCCAGCCGCCGCGGCGCCGGTCGAACAGGCGCAGTACGCGGTCCGGGTAGGCATTGCCGTGGCGCAGGAACTTTCCGAAATAATCGGACAGGCGCGCGAAACGGAAACCGGCGGCACCTTCGAAGCCGGCCTCGCGCGCGGCCTCGATGGCCTGGCGCAGCTCGGGGCTGACCCGCTCGTCGGCGTCCAGACACAGCACCCATGCATGCGTGGCCTGTGCCACCGCGTAATCCTTCTGGCTGCGGAACCCGTCGAACGGCCGTTGCAACACGCGTGCACCGGCGGCCTGGGCGGTGGCCACGGTGTCGTCGCTGGAGTACGAATCCACCACTACAACCTCATCGCAGAAGGCCAGTGATGCCAGACAGTCGCCAATGCGGTCGGCTTCGTTAAACGCGATAATGCAGGCCGAGAGCGGAGCCCGCAGGGTAGAGGAAGGGTTGATGGCGGAATACCTGTTGTTTGCGACGGAGCGCTATGCGTTGCCCATCTTGCAGCCCCTCGGTGATGCCCTGCAAGCGGCCGGGCACGGTGTGCATGCGTGGTTCGTCGACGGTGCCGCCGGCTCCCGGCTGCCGGCGCCGGTGCAGGTCATCGCCAATGCGCGGCAGGCGGTGGCATTGCGCCCGCGCGCCGTGTTCAGCGCTGCCAACTGGGCGCCCACCTTCGTGTCCGGGCCCAAGGTGCAGCTGTTCCATGGGTTCAACGTGGAGAAGCGTGACGCGGCGCGCGGTCATTTCCGCGTGCGCGGCATGTTCGACCTGTACTGCACGCAGGGGCCGGCCACCACCGCGCCGTTTCGCGCGTTGGCCGAACAGGCCGGCCATTTCAAGGTGGTGGAGACCGGCTGGCCGAAGCTGGACCCGTTATTCGGCCCGGAAGACGCCTTGGCGCGGCAGTGGCGCGCCCAGGCGGGTGGGCGCGAGGTGGTGATGTTCGCCTCCACCTTCACCGAGCGGCTGAGTGCCGCGCCGCACCTGTACGCGCAGATTGCCGCGCAGGTGGCCTCCGGCGAGCGCTTCTGGTTGCTGACCCTGCACCCCAAGTGCGCACCGGAGCTGGTGGAGCGTTACCGCGCACTGGCGGGTGGCAATGCGGTGTTCGTGGAAACCGAACAGCTGGTCAGTGCCGAGCGCGCCGCCGACGTGCTGGTGGCCGACACCACCTCGGTGGTCAGCGAGTTCGTGGTGCAGCTCAAGCCGGTAGTGACCTTCCGCAACCGCGCGCCCAAGCCGCACATGATCGATTTCGACGAGGCGGTGCAGCTGCCGCAGATGCTGCAGCGTGCGTTCCACCCGGAGCCGGAGCTGCGTGCGGCGTTGGCAGCGTACGCCGATGCCATCCATCCATACCGCGACGGGCGCAGTTCCCAGCGGGTCATTGCCGCCACCGGGCAGTTGCTGGATGGCGAGCTGGGCCGGCTGGCACGCAAGCCGTTGGGCAGCGTGTTACGCAACCTGCAGGTGCGCAAGGACCTGGGCTATTGGGGACCGGCAGCACGGTAACGCCACCGGCTGCTTCACCAGCGCAGCTTGCGCCGCGCCAGGTCCTGCGACAGCTGCTGCAGCAGGGCTTCGGCGTGCGCTGCAGGCAGGAAGCGCAGCTGCAGCGCCGGGGTGCCGCCGCCGGCGCCGGCGGTATCCAGTGTGAGGGTGGCGGTGCCGAAGCGTCGATCCAGCGGCGAGCGCGTCAGTTGCAGGGCCTGCAGCTTGTCGACTTCGGCCATGCGCCACCAGCGCGACCACCAGCCGCCGCGCACCGCCACGCGCCGGGCGTCTACCGAATAAGCCATGCGCGTGATCCGGCGATGGGCGCTGAAGGCCGACCAGGGCATCCAGAGCAATGGCAGCAGCCCCCAGGCACCGAACCTGTAGCAGCCGACCGTGGCCAGCAGCATGGTGAGCACCAGCGCAGGCAGGCACAGCCGCCACCAGCCGCGCAGTGATACCGGCTGCCATTGCCGGGGCGGCCACTCGATGTCGGGCAGCAGGTGATTGACCAGCGCGTCGCAGGCCTGTGGAACCGCGATCGGCGCCAGCTCCTTGAGCGCGCGTCCCTGCTCGTCACCGGCGTTGCCGGCGGCGATGTCGATGCGCAGGTTGCGGCGGCCGAACAGGCGATGCAGCAGGCCTTCGCGCAGGGTCCATGCCTGGATGCGCCGTCGCGCCGCGCTGGTGCGCAGACGGGTGAACAGGCCGCGTTCGACGGTGAGCCTGCGTTCGGACTCGCTGAGCCGGAAGCCGTGGTACTGCATCACCGCCAGGCCGACTGACAGCAGCCGCATCAACCCGAGCGCTGCCAGCAGCACGATGCTGACGGTGACGGCCGTGGTCCACGCGCCCAACTGCAGGTGGCTGGCGTAGCCGAACATCTGTCGACCCTGATGCTCGATGAAATCGGCGACCACCCGGCGCGGGAACATCTGGTAGCTGGCGCCTGCCGCGGCGGCAATGACCACCATGGCCCGATTGGAAATCAATCCCAGCCGCAGCAGCTCCGGGGTCGGCAGGGTGAGCAGTATCTCGGCCGCCGGTTCGCTGCTGGCCGCTGCGGCCGGTGTCGCGCCGCGGTGGCGGACCAGCCGCTCCAGCGCCATCGCCTGGTCCAGCCGCAGCACGCGCATCTGCGCTTCGGGTTTGTCGCCGCCGGCCGACTCCAGGCGCAGCTCGGCCACGCCGAACACGCGGTGCAACACGCTCTGGTGGACGACGACATTGTGGATGCGGGCGAAGGGGATCTCGCGCCGGTTCCGCTGCAACAGGCCGCTGCGGATGCTCAGCCCATCGGGTCCGATGCGGTAGCGGTAGGTGAGGTATTGCAGCACCGAGATTCCCACCAGCACCGCGAGCACGGCGGCCGTGATCAAGTGGTCGGTCAGTTCGTTGCGCTGGCCGCGGCTGCCAAACACCACCAGCGCCACCAGCGGCAACAGGAACTGGCGCAGCTGCTGGATCAGCACGAACAGCCATGACCACGGATGCAGTCGCCGATCGCCGTCGGCGTTGGGGATTGCGGGAGTCACAGCCCGTCGTCGTCGTGGTCGAGCTGATGCGCCAGGCGGTCGCGCAGGCGCTCGGCATCGGCGTGGTCAAGGCCGGCGATCGCCACCGCGTTGAAGCGGCTGCCGGCGGTGTGCACCACCAGGGTGGCGAGATTGGCGCTGCGCTGCAGGGGCCCGCGGCGCACATCCAAGTGCTGCACACGCGATATCGGTACCCGGGTGTCGCTCTGCCACAGGTGCCCGCGTCGCAATGCCAGGCCCTGGTCATCGAGTTGCCAGAACGTCAGCCGATGACGCCGCCACGCAAACCAGCCCCCGCCCAGCAGACCGACCAGAGCGCCGGTGACCACTATGGCGATCACGTGCCCGCTGCGCAGCGCGAAGCTCAAACCGCCAAGCGCGATCATCAGGGTGAAGGCCATGGTCAGGCCGCCACCGATGGCGGCAAACAGCCCGCCGCGACGGGGCAGCGGCTGCCAGCCGTCGGGCAACGACTGCTGCGTGTCCGGCGGCAAGGGCAGCGGCGGGGGAATCAGGGAGGATTCTGGCAAGCGATCGCACTCCGGCAGGGCGCTGGCGAGCCTACCATTGATGTCCGGCGGCGTTGGGTGCGTGACGCTGCGGCGGTCGCAGGGCGCCTATTGCGACGCCAGGATCAACGCATCGACATCCAGGTGATGGCCGGCGCGCTCGGCCTTGGTGCGCAGGTACTGTTCGTTCTCGGCGGTGATTTCGCCGGTGACCGGAATGCAGTCGACCACGTCGATGCCGGCGCTGCGCAGGTGCTGGACCTTGGTCGGATTGTTGGTGAGCAGTTGCACGCGCTGCACGCCGAGCCCGCGCAGCATCGCCACCGCGCTGTCGTAGCGGCGCTCATCGGCACCGAAGCCGAGCTGGGCATCGGCATCGATGGTGTCCAGGCCTTCGTGCTGGTAGCCGTAGGCGCGCATCTTGGCGGCGATGCCGGTGCCGCGGCCTTCCTGGTCCAGGTACAGCAGCACGCCGCCACCCAGGGCCTTCAACTTGAGCAGGCCGCGGTGCAGCTGATCGCCGCAATCGCATTTGAGCGAACCGAACAGGTCACCGGTCAGGCACGAGGAGTGCACGCGGACGGGCACCACCTCGTCCATGTCCGGCTGGCCGACGATGACCGCCACCTGGTCGCGCTGGGCCACGCCGCCGCGGAACACCGCGAATTCGGCCATGCCGACATCACGCAACGGCACCGGTGAGCGGGCCACCAGTTCATAGTCGTGTGCGGCGAGCTGTGCGCCTTGATCCAGATCCTGCACCGATACCTTCAGGCAACCGTCGAATGTCGATACGTCCGCTGGCACCTCCACAGACACCATGACCGGCAGCAGCAAGCCGAGCCGGGCCAGTTCCACCGCTGCCGCGTCCAGGTGATTGCCCGGCACCCAGTTGCCGCCCAGTTGCGGGGCATTGCGCAGGTAGCCGAGTGCGGGCAGGGCGTCGAAGTCTTCCCCGGCCAAGGGGATGCGGGCACCGGTGGCCGCGCTCGCGCCCAGGATCTGGCTGCGTGGGCCGGTCAGGAACAGATGGTGCCGGTTGCCCGCGGTGGCGGCGAATGCCTCGAAGCCGGCACGGGTACTGCTGTCCAGGGCCAGGGTGGCCATGTGCCGGGTGCCATCCACGATCACCACGGGACGGCCCGAGCGCAGTTCGGCGGCGGCGCGTTCGCAGCGGATCGCGGCGGTTTCGTCGAAATTGAAGGGCGATTTCGCGGGCGGGGAAGTGGTCGAGGTGCTCATCGGGAAACTTTATGGGGGTCGCCACGCATTGATTCAATCGATCCGGCCCGGTGACGCAGCGTTGCGGCGATGAGCCGAACTCAATGGGGATGTTGCGCGGTCGCGTAGGGGTTGGGTTCGCCACTGCCGGGTGGCCGCAGCGTGTAGCGCTTGTAGGTCCATTGGTACTGGGCGGGCGCGCGACGGGCAATGGCCTCGATGCCGGCATTCATGCTGCTGGCCGCGACCAGCGGGTCCGGATCGGCAATCGCGGCGGGCGCCGGTTCCACGTGCAAGGCGAAGTGGAGGTTGCCATCCAGACGTTCGCACCACGCATACAGCACCGTGGCACCGGTGCGCTCGGCGAGCCGGTTCACCAGGGTCATGGTCAAGGCCTGCACCCCGAAAAAAGGCGCGAAGACCCCATCGCCGTTCTTCGGCTGCTGGTCGGGCAGGATGGCCACGGTGCCGCCATCCTTGAGGGTCCGCAGCAGCTGCCGTACCGCCGGCCCCTCGGCGCGGACCTGCAGGACGTTGTCACCGGCGCGTACCCGTTGCAGGAAGGCGTCACCGACCGGCGATTCGGGAGGCGCATAGACAAAGGCGAACGGGCCGCGCGAGGCCAGCCACTGGTTGAGCAGTTCCCAGTTGCCGTAGTGCGGGGCCACCACGATCACGCCCTTGCCGGTGGCGCGGGCTGCGTCGTAGAACTCCTGACCATGTCGCTGCTGCAGGTGGCGCTGGAGATTGGCGGCAGGCGGCCGGGTCCACAGCCGCAGCGTCTCCAATGCCTGCTGGGCGGTGGTCTCCAGTACCGCCTTGTGCAGCCTCGCCCGCTCCTGCGTTCCCAGTTCCGGGAAAGCCAGCTCCAGGTTGCGCCGCGTGACCCGGCTCTCGCGCAGGTCCAGGCGCCGCGACAGCGCGGCCAGGGTGTTGGCCAACGTGCGTAACCACGCCCACGGCAGCCGGGTCAGCATCGCGGCGGAGTGATAGAAAAGGGCGGCGGTGGTGGCGGGTTTCATCCGCACAAGTCTAGCTGCTGGCGGCCGATGCTATGGTCGGCCGCCTTGTCGAGGAGTCCCCATGCTTGCTCTCATCCAGCGCGTCACCCGGGCGTCGGTCACGGTCGAGGAGGAGGTCGTCGGCGAGATCGACGGCGGCCTGTTGGCACTGGTTGCCGTGGAGCCGGGGGATGACGAGGCCAGGTTCGCCCGCATGGCCGACCGGCTGCTCGGCTACCGTGTGTTTTCCGATGAGGCCGGGAAAATGAATCACTCTTTGCGCGATACCGGAGGCGGGCTGCTGCTGGTCAGCCAGTTCACCCTGGCGGCGGATACGTCCTCGGGCATGCGGGCGGGCTTCAGCACCGCGGCGGCCCCGGCCGAGGCTGAACGCGGGTTCAACCGCCTGGTCGCCATCTGTCGTGAAAAACACGTTTCAGGGGTGGAAACCGGGCGCTTTGGTGCCCATATGGTCGTCAGTCTGATCAACGATGGTCCCGTGACCTTCCTGCTCAGAGCCTAGCCTCCGGGATCCACCGCCCGGCAGCCGCCAGTCTGCGCTGGTATAATGCTAGGTTCTCTTTTCCTACCGCCGGTGGCGCGAGCACTACATGGCCAACGAACGTCCAGCCCAGCAAAACGACATCAAGCTTCTGATCAGCAAGGGCCTGGAACAGGGCTACCTGACCTACGCCGAAGTCAATGACCACCTGCCCGACGACATCGTCGATCCGGAACAGATCGAAGACATCATCGGTCTGATCACCGGCATGGGCATTGACGTCCATGAAGTGGCGCCCGATGCCGACACCCTGGTCCTCAGCGACAGCAGCACTGGCAACCGCGAAGTCGACGACACCGCGGCCGAAGAAGCCGCCGCTGCCCTGACCGCGCTGGATACCGAGGGTGGCCGCACCACCGACCCGGTGCGCATGTACATGCGCGAAATGGGTACGGTCGAGCTGCTGACCCGCGAGGGCGAGATCGCCATCGCCAAGCGCATCGAGGAAGGTCTGGGCCAGGTCCAGGCCGCGCTGGGCACCTTCCCGCTGGCCGTAGAAACCGTGCTGGCCGATTACGAACTGCACAAGGAAGGCAAGAAGCGCCTTGCCGAGATCATCGTCGGCTTCAACGACCTGGTCGAGGAGGAGCCGGCACCTGCTCCTGCACCGGCCGCGGAAGGTGATGACACCGCCGACGACGCCGACACCGAGGCCGACGAGGAAGACGACGACGTCGCCGAAGAGGAAGCGGGCCCGACCGGTCCGGATCCGGCTGAAGTCGCACGTCGCATGGAGCTGCTGGCCAGCGACCTTGCCAAGTTCAAGAAGGCCCAGGCCAAGGGCGGCGCCAACGACAAGGCGGCCACCAAGCTGCGCGATGACATGTCGGCGACCTTCGTCACCCTGAAGCTGCCGCTGCCGCTGGTGGACGTGCTGGTGCGCCAGTTGCGCGACACCATGGCGCAGATCAAGTCGCAGGAGCGCCGCGTGCTGCACCTGGCGACGGTGACCGCGCGCATGCCGCGTAAGGATTTCATCCGCTCCTGGGAAGGCAACCAGACCAACCTGGAGTGGGTGGAAGACGCGCTGAAGCGCAAGCAGAAGTGGTCTTCGGCCCTGCGTGACGTCAAGGACCAGATCATCTCCGAGCAGCAGGCCACCATCGACGTCGAGAAGCTCACCTCGCTGTCGCTGGACGAGCTGAAGGAAATCAGCCGGGTGATGGCCTATGGCGAAGCCCGGGCGCGCAAGGCCAAGAAGGAAATGGTCGAGGCCAACCTGCGCCTGGTCATCTCGATCGCCAAGAAGTACACCAACCGCGGCCTGCAGTTCCTGGACCTGATCCAGGAAGGCAACATCGGCCTGATGAAGGCCGTCGACAAGTTCGAGTACCGTCGCGGCTACAAGTTCTCGACCTACGCGACGTGGTGGATCCGCCAGGCCATCACCCGCTCGATCGCCGACCAGGCACGCACCATCCGCATCCCGGTGCACATGATCGAGACGATCAACAAGCTCAACCGCATTTCCCGCCAGATGCTCCAGCAGTACGGCCGCGAGGCCACGCCGGAGGAGCTGGCCAAGGAAATGGACATGCCCGAGGACAAGATCCGCAAGGTGATGAAAATCGCCAAGGAGCCGATCTCGATGGAAACCCCGATCGGCGACGACGAGGATTCGCATCTGGGCGACTTCATCGAGGACACCAATGTGGAGTCCCCGGTGGAGAACACGGTCAACATCAACCTGTCCGAAACCGTGCGCGACGTGCTCGGCGGGCTGACGCCGCGGGAAGCCAAGGTGCTGCGCATGCGCTTCGGCATCGACATGAACACCGACCACACCCTCGAGGAAGTCGGCAAGCAGTTCGATGTCACCCGCGAGCGCATCCGCCAGATAGAGGCCAAGGCGCTGCGCAAGCTTCGCCACCCGAGCCGTTCCGAGCAGCTGCGCAGCTTCCTGGATATCGACTGATCCAGCTCGCGCTGATGTGACACTGACAGACCCCGCTCCGACGGGGTCTGCTGTTTCCGGAGCGGGGCGCAGCAGATGGCCCACCTTCCATGCACGCTCGTTGGGCCGTGTGCCGGCACACGCTGCAACCGCAAGACCATTGGCGAGCCGCTGTCCTCGATCTCAATGCGAGGCGGACGACGCGGGTGTTTGGCCCGGCGAACTGAGCGCGCGCGCTGGGATCCGGTCGCCACGGCCGTAGTCGCTGCAGGAGCTCTCCACTACACTGTGCACCCGCAGCGGGCCTATAGCTCAACGGTTAGAGCAGAGGACTCATAATCCTTTGGTTCCAGGTTCGAATCCTGGTGGGCCCACCAGATGATCAATGGCTCGCAGGAATGCGGGTCATTTCCATTCTTGCCGCTGGCTGTTTTTTGCGCCTTGTTTGCCAGGCGCCGAGTGTCGCAGCCAGCTGCGCATGGGCTCCGGCCCACTTGCGTTGCTGGTATCGCATACGGCCAGCGGACACTGGGTCTGTCCTCGCCGCGGGCACCGCCCTTTTTACCGCGATCAGGGACTGCCCTGGCTCAGCCGGGCGATGCACTGCAACCGGGGCCGTGGCGGAAGGAGCGGTAGCGAAGTGAGGGAGGCGCCGATCGTAATGGCCCTCTTCAGTCACCACGCACGTGGCTCACCGCGCGACGTGCCTGAAAGGAGGTTGATGAGTGCGGTGATTTGCTCACAGGCTTCTCGGGAGGCAGATGTCGCCAGCCGGAACAGTCCGACGGAGCGATCAGGCGCTATTTCACTGTGGGAAGCCGTACTTGGGGCATTGCCCTGTCGCCGGACGGCAAGCGTCTGTACGCGGCCAACGGGCTGTCCGGCGATGTGGGCGTGATCGATCTGGTGGACAACCGCACGCTGGCCACGATCCGTGCCGGCGGAAGGCCTTGGACCGTGGTGGTACGCCCATGAGTGGGCGCGGATTGATTGCATTGCTGAGCGTGCTGCTCTTGCTGGTGCCGGCGCAGGCGCTTGCCTGCGAACTGCGCGTGTGTGCCGATCCCAACAACCTGCCGTACTCGAACCGCGCCGAGGAAGGTTTTGAAAACCGTATTGTCGAGCTGCTCGCCAAGGACCTGGGTGCCACGGTGAAGTGCACCTGGTGGGCACAGCGCCGCGGCGCGATCCGCAACACGCTGGGTGCAGGTACCTGGACGTCATTCCGGACATCGCTGCAGGCGTGGCTGGCCTGGCGACAACGCGCCCGTACTACCGTTCGCGTTACATGTTCGTGGTGCGCCGTGGTGGTCCTTTGGACGAGCTGCAGTCGCTGGACGATCCACGATTGCGCCAAGTTGTCATCGACATCCAGCTGGTCGGCGACGACGGGGCCAATACGCCGCCCGTCGATGCACTGGTAGCGCGCGGCATCGTGACCAACGTGCGCGGTTTCATGGTGTATGGAAATTACGAGGACGCCGCCCCCAGTCCTCGATATTCGAGGCGGTGTCGCGCGGCGACATCGAAGTCGCAATTGCGTGGGGGCCAACCGCAGGCTATTTCGTGAGTCGCGAGCCGGTGCCGCTTTCAATCACCGGCGTGAATCCATGGCTTGATGGGCAGATGCGACCGATGGTGTTCGATATTTCGATGGCTGTGCGCAAAGACGACCGTGTACTGCGCCGCGAGCTTGATCGCGCACTGGAACGCAATGCCGCTGCGATTGCCGGGGTGCTGGCCGCCTACGGCGTACCGGTCGAGGCCGAGTCGTAAGCGGTACGGAAGAACAAGGCTGGTGGAGAGCCTTGGTTAAGCGGGGATCGATCGGGCTACCGGGGACGGGACACGATGCTAGACCGGGGTCGGGAAGTTTCCCCGCCTTCTTCGCCGCCGAAGGACCCGCCGGACACCGATGACGCCATGTCCCGCTGCGGGTGAAGAGCGTACAGCTACACGCCAAGCACCCGCCTGCACTGAAGGGACAGCGCATGCGCTGCATGGGAAGGCGACGGCAGCCGCCGGGCCTTCCTTGCCGCCCAAACGCCATGGATTACTGTTTGGCCGCGATCGTCTTGGCGCCGGCGAGGTGCGCCGCCACGTGCTTGCGGGTCTCGGTCAGGTGCTGCCTGACCGCTTCGGAAGTGGCCGCAGGCATCATCTTGTTGTCGATCAGGTCCAACGCGTCCTGGTGGCCTTTGACCATCGCATCGATGTACGACTTTTCGTAGTCCTTGCCCGACGTGCCACCCAATGCCTGCAGGTCGCTCGCGTCCTTGTCCTTCATCGCCTGGAGATCGGCACTGCTGCCCAGGCTGCCAAGCGCCCGGGTCTTGGTCAGATTGTCGCCGTGCTCTTTTTCCATGCGTTTGGCGTAGTCCAGCACCGCGCCGGTCACGCCCTTTTCTTGCGCCTGCTTGGCCGCGGCAATCTCGTGTTCGTCGACAGCGGCCAGCATGCCGAGCGCCAGCGGGTCGCCGGTCCGGGCGGCAGCGTCGTCCATGTCTGCGGTGTTTTCGGCCGCCACCGGAGTTGAATCCGCGCGCATGTCGGAGTGGTCGGCAGCGGGGGATGTGTCGGCGGCAGCCGTCGTGCTGGCGGTGCCGGCCGGCGTCATGGTCGTCTCGTCCCCGGTCCCGTCGCGATTGTTGCAGCCGGCGGTCATGGCCAGCCCCAGAACAGTGAAAGCGATAAGTGAGGTCTTCATGTCAGTTCTCGAACGTGGGAGAGCAACGAACATGGCAGGAATTCCGTGCCGGCAGCGTGAGCGGGCACTGTCGTGACGGTCGCGTCATTGCCGGCCAGGGCGTGTCCGATTGGGCGCGGAATCTTTCCGGTGTATTGCCATGCGGGCCTACGGGGCTGCGGAGACCATCCCGTGGCCACTATCTGCGTTCAGCGCTCCCCGAGTCCGACGCGGCTACTCGGCACCGAGCTCGTGCCGGCGTCCGGGGTCGTCGTCGCCCGGTCCGGTTTGGTCCAGTCCGCTGGCGCTGGCTATCCTGACCGTCTGCGCAAATGGGATCGGCGCGGTCTCGGATCCTGTTGGCTGTTGCAAGATCGCTGTAGCTGCGGAACCCTCCTGGGACTGGGTAAAATTCAATTTCGCGTCCGATTCAGTTTTTCCCGACTACGCTGGGCAGCTGCCCAGACGCTGAGGAAATCCGTGCCTTGCCCACCCCCCGAACGATTGTTGCCAGGTAATCGAAGCGGCAGCCATCTCCGTTTTGCCCGTGGTGCGGCCGATGCGCAAATGCAGCGTCAGGGAATTGCTGCCCTATGACGTCCACCGAGCTTGAGGGTTCGGCCCACTCCCTGCGCGATGCCGGCGTTGCGACATTGCCGGCGGAGAGCCCGTTGGCCATGCCGGTGCAATCGCTGCGCGAAGGGGTGCTGCAGGGCCGCCGCCAAGCCACCGCACCGGCGCATATCGGCTTGCGCCGCGCCTACGTGTTTGGCAGCACGGCGCTGATGACCGTGGCTGCAACGGCGATGATGTGGCGAGTGCTGGCGGCCGGCGGAGTCAGCGTGCTGGAGGCCTGCCTGTTGCTGCTGTTTGTCCTGCTGTTTGCGTGGATCGCGCTTTCGTTCGTTGGCAGTCTCGCCGGCCTGCAGGCGCTTCTGCGTTCCCGGCGCAAGCTTGGGATCGATCCGGCACTACCGCTGCCGCGGCTGTCGTCGCGCACCGCGTTGTTGATGCCAACCTACAACGAAGACCCGCGGCGCATGATGGCCGGGCTGCAAGCCATCTATGAATCGGTCGAAGCCACGGGCCAGCTGGCGCAGTTCGACTTTTTCGTACTCAGTGATACCACCCGTGAAGCGATCGGTCGCGACGAGGAACGCGTGTTTTCCCGGCTGTGCGAACGCACCGGCGGGGACGGCCGCCTGTTCTATCGTCGCCGTGCCGACAACAGCGGGCGCAAGGCCGGCAATATCGCCGACTGGGTACGGCGGTTCGGTGGCGCCTACCCGCAGATGCTGATTCTCGACGCCGACAGCCTGATGACCGGCGATGCCATCATCCGCCTGGCGGCGGGGATGGAGGCGCATCCGGATGTGGGGCTGATCCAGTCATTGCCGGCGGTCGTCAATGGCCGCACCCTGTTCGCACGCATGCAGCAATTCGGTGGATCGGTGTATGGCCCGGTGATGGCCTATGGCGTGGCCTGGTGGCATGGCGCCGAGAGCAATTACTGGGGCCACAACGCGGTGATCCGCACGCGCGCGTTCGCCGAACAGGCCGGGCTGCCGGAACTGCCCGGTCGCAAGCCGTTCGGCGGCCATGTGCTGAGCCACGACTTTGTCGAGGCGGCATTGATTCGCCGGGGCGGCTGGGCGTCGCACATGGTCCCCTACCTGCAGGGCAGCTACGAGGAAGGCCCACCGACGCTGACCGACCTTCTGGTGCGCGACCGCCGCTGGTGCCAGGGTAATCTGCAACATTCCAAGGTGGTGACTGCCCGCGGCCTGCACTGGGTCAGCCGTGTGCACATGATGATCGGCATCGGCCATTACTTCACCGCGCCGATGTGGGCGATGCTGATGCTGATCGGTATCGCCATACCGCTGGTGACCGGTGGGATCGATCTGGCGCGGGAGCTGCATCTACCGTTCTCGCCAGCCCACTACTGGCATCGGCAGGACCAGCAGGGTGTGATCTGGGTGTTCGTGGTGACCATGGCGGTGCTGCTGGGGCCCAAGCTCATGGGATACGTGGCGATACTTTCCTGCCGTGACAGACGCCTGGGATGCGGAGGCGCGGTACGCGCGTTCGTCAGCATCCTGCTGGAGACGCTGCTGGCAGCGCTGATGGCGCCGATCGTGATGTATGTGCAGTCGCGCGGTGTGGCTGAAGTGCTGGCGGGCAAGGACTCGGGATGGGATGCGCAACAGCGTGACGATGGCAGCGTGTCCTGGGCGGGTCTGGCGCAGACGTATGGCGGTTTGAGCCTGTTCGGCCTGATGGTCGGGGCGATGGCCTACGCGGTGTCGCCGCCACTGGCCGCCTGGATGGCGCCTGTTGTCATCGGCATGGCGCTGGCGGTGCCGGTGGTGGGATTGACCTCCTCGCGCGCCGCGGGGGAATGGCTGCAGCGGCATCGCCTGCTGGGTATTCCCGAAGAATCCTCACCGCCTGCGGTGCTGGTGCGCGCAGCTGAACTGCGAACTGCAGCCCAGGACGATCCCGCAAGCGCTTGAGCCCGGTTGGCCGCAGGCATAATGCGGTTCCCTCCCAAGGAGCCGTGGCAATGCTGGAAACGTTGGAACTGGAAACCGGTGCGGCACCGGCGTGGTCGATTGTCTGGCTGCACGGGCTCGGCGCCGACGGCAATGATTTCGCGCCCATCGTGCCCGAGTTGCTGCGACCGGATTGGCCTGCCATCCGTTTCGTGTTTCCGCATGCGCCGCTGCGCGCGGTGACGGTCAACAATGGCGTGCGCATGCGCGCCTGGTACGACATCGTCAGCATGGATTTCCGCGGCCGTGCCGATGCCACGGGCGTGGCCGAATCCATCGCCCAGGTTGAAGCGCTGATCGAGCGCGAACAGGCGCGCGGAATTGCCCCCGACCACATCGTGCTCGCAGGTTTCTCACAAGGGGGCGCGATCACACTGGCGGCCGGGCTGGCACGCAAACAGCCGCTTGCCGGGCTGGTGGCGTTGTCCACCTATCTGCCCGATCCGGCCGCAATCGCCCAGCTGGCACAAGGTGCCAACAGCCAGCCGGTGTTCATGGCACATGGCAGCAGTGATCCGGTGATTCCGGTGCAGATTGGCGAGCACAGCGCGCAGGTGCTGCAGAGCGCGGGCTTCGCGCTGGAATGGCGCCGCTATCCGATGGCGCACCAGGTCTGCGCCGAGGAAATCCGCGACCTGGGCGACTGGCTCGGCCGGCTGTTCGCCGGCCGCTGAACATTGCGTCCGCCGTCACTGCCGGTCAGCAGCGCCAAGGCGGCTTCTTCGGCCATGCACGCTCGCCGCCACAGCAGCCGGTGCTGCTGCGCGATGGCAGCCAGGTGAAGTGATGACTACTATGGATTTGCACGTGCATTCATGGGTCTTGAAATGAGGTGGACGTCTTGAAGGTGGTGATTGCCGACGACGAGCCGCTTGCCCGTGAGCGGCTGCGCTCGCTGCTCGCCGAGCATGCCGGGGTGACGGTCGTGGCCGAGGCGGCCAATGGCGCCGAAGCGCTGCATGCCTGCGCCGAGTTTGCGCCGGACGTGGTGTTGCTGGACATCGCGATGCCAGGCGTCGACGGGCTGGAGGCGGCCCGCCATCTGGCCACCTTCGAGCCGCGGCCGGCGGTGGTGTTCTGCACCGCCTACGACGCGCACGCACTGTCGGCATTCGAGGCGGCGGCGATCGACTATCTGATGAAGCCGGTACGCCCTGAACGCCTGGCGGTGGCGCTGGAGCGGGCCCGCACGTTCGTGGCCGGCCTTGGCAACACGCCGCCGGTGCTGCCCTCGCGCGTGCGCACCCTGCTGTGCGCACGCCTGCGTGGCAGCCTGCGCCTGATCGCGCTGGACGACATCCATTACCTGCAGGCCGAAGAGAAGTACGTGGTGGTCCATCACGCGCGCGGCGAGGACCTGATCGAGGAGTCGCTCAAGTCGCTGGAAGAGGAGTTCGCCGGACGATTCATCCGCATCCACCGCAATTGTCTGGTCGCCCGCGGGCAACTGGTGGAGTTGCGCCGCACCCCCGCCGGGCAGGTCCAGGCCCTGCTGCGCGACGGCAAGCAGCCGCTGGAAGTGAGTCGGCGCTGCGTGGCCAGCCTGAAGCAGGAACTGCGGCAGCTGTGATCGGCGGTCCCGGTCCGCGATAATGGCGCCATGAAAACTTTGCGTATCGCTACCCGAAAAAGTCCGCTTGCCCTGTGGCAGAGCGAGCACGTCGCCGATCGCCTGCGCCAGGCGCACCCGGACCTCGAGGTGGTGCTGGTGCCGATGAGCACCCGCGGCGACGAAGTGCTGGACCGCTCGCTGGCCGCGATTGGCGGCAAAGGCCTGTTCCTGAAGGAGCTGGAGCTGGCGATGCTGCGGGGCGATGCCGATTGCGCGGTGCATTCGCTCAAGGATGTGCCGATGGATCTGGATGAACCGTTCGTGCTGCCGGCGATCCTGTCCCGGGTCGATCCTTCCGACGCCTTCGTCTCCAACCATCATGCGAGCCTGGAGGCGTTGCCACAGGGCGCCCGCGTCGGCACGTCCTCGTTGCGTCGACAGGCGCAGTTGCGCGCGTGCCGTCCGGATCTGGAGTTGCGCGATCTGCGCGGCAACGTCAACACGCGTCTGGCCAAGTTGGACAACGGCGACTACGACGCCATCGTGCTGGCCTGCGCCGGGCTGGAACGGCTGGCGCTGGGCGCGAGGATCCGTGAGCGCCTGCGGGCGCCCTCCTGGCTTCCAGCGCCGGCACAGGCCGCGGTGGCGGTCGAATGCCGCGCTGATGACACCCGCACCCAGGCGCTGATGGCCGTACTGGATGATGCCGCGACCCGCAGTTGTGTCGAAGCCGAGCGGGCGATGAATCGCGGCCTGCATGGCAGCTGCCACGTGCCGGTAGCCGGCTTGGCGCAATGGCGCGGCCCGGACTTGTGGCTGCAGGGGCTTGTCGGCGGCGTAAGCGATGGGCGGCTGATTCGCGCCGAGGCGCAGGGGCCGGCGGCCGACCCGGAGGCATTGGGGCGCCAGGTGGCGCAGCTGCTGCTCGATGCCGGTGCCGGCGCCCTGCTGGGCCAGCCCTGACAACGGGCATGGAGGGCGCTGCGCCCTCCATCCAGCAGCAGGCTTACTTGAAGCTGTAGACCACGTTCATCGTGGTCAGGGTGTCGGTCTTGCGCTTGGCGTCGGCAACATCGCTGTTGTGGCGGGCCTGCCACCCTGCCTTCAACGCGAAGTGCTCGTTCATGTTCACCGCCACGCCGAAATCGTTCTGCGCGAAGGTGTTGTAGGAACCCGATTCCACCAGCAAGGTGTTGACCAGCTCGGTGTTGTCGGTCATCGCGAACTTCATGTCGAACAGTCCGCGGCCGATGAAACCGGTGCGGTTTTCATCGGTATCGGAGTTGTGGCTGCGGCGCACACCCGGGCCGATCTGGGCATCCAGATTCAGGCGTTCGGTATCGATCAGACGGGTGCCGTAGCCCAGACCGAAGCTGCCCTGGCGGTCGTATGTGGCGAAGTCGTCGCTTTCGTAACGCACCGTGGCCGTGAGCTGGCGGTGCTCGCCCAGCTGCAGCGCGCTGCCGGCGCCCACCGTATAGCGGTTGGCGGTGGTCTGACGGTTGCGACTGGTGCTGCCGTCGTCGGCGGTCTTGGTGTATTCGGCGCTGGAACGCAGGCCAAACAGATCCATGCTGTGGATCCAGTCATCGTCGCCGTAACGCAGTTTGAGGCGGCCGTTGAAGCTTTCGGTGCTGCTGTTGCCGTGGGCGGAGGCAAAGCCCAGTTCGCCGCCGCTGCCGCTCCAGGGCGAGGTCATTGCCGCAAGGTCGGAACCGCTGTCGGCCCAGGCGAGCGGGGCGCACAACAGCAATGGCAGGAACATCGAAAAACGCAAGGACATCAACAGTCTCCAGGAGGCGGACGACAGGAACGAGAGCCTGCAAATGATACCGGAACCCCTTCGCGGGCTCGGCCGTGCGGGCTCTGCGCTTCACTTGCCGTTCGGGTGGGACCGCCGGGCAGCGGCCGCCGGCGCGGGTCGCCCGGGAATGGTGCGCGCTACAGCGCATGCGATGGCCGCTCTCCACGATGGCACCGACTCGGACATAATCGGCACATGGACCGCTACGAACGCATCAATGCCCTGCACCGCCTGCTCAAGTCCGCCCGCTATCCGGTCACGGTGGCGCGTTTGCAGGATGAGTTGGGTTGCTCACGCGCGACGGTTTACCGCGATCTGGCCTTTCTGCGAGATGCGCTGATGGCGCCGGTGGAGGGCGACGGCGAGGCCGGCTTCCGCTACCAGACCGGCGAAAATGAACGTTTCGAGCTGCCGGGACTGTGGCTGAGTTCGGAAGAACTGCACGCCTTGCTGGCCTCCCAGCATCTGCTGGCCCGCACCGGCGGCGGCGTGCTGTCCTCGATGCTGGCACCGTTGCAGCAGCGGATCGAGGGGTTGCTCGCCGCGCAGGCGGGCGCCTCGTCATGGCCGGTGGAGCGCGTACGCGTGATCCCGCATCGCGGCCGCAAGCTGGATGAAGCCAGTTTCCGCGCGGTGGCGTCGGCGGTGCTGGAGCGCAAGCAGTTGTCGTTCGAATATCGCGCCCGTTCCACCGACGAGGCCACGCGCCGCACGGTCTCACCGCAGCGCATCACCCATTACCGCGACAACTGGTATCTGGACGCCTGGGACCAGGGCCGCGAGGCGGTACGCAGCTTCGCCGTGGACCGTATCCATCATGCGCGCCTGCTGGACCAGCCGGCGCGGGATGTGCCCGATCCGGAGCTGGACGAGCAACTGGCGGCCAGTTACGGCATTTTTTCAGGTGCGCCCAAGGGCTGGGCCACCATCGTGTTCAGCGCCAAGGCGGCGCGCTGGGTCGCCGATGAACATTGGCACTCCAAGCAGCAGGGCAGGTTCCTGGCCGACGGCCGCTACGAGCTCAAGGTGCCTTACAGCGTGTCCCGGGAGCTGCTGATGGACGTGCTGCACTACGGCTCGGATGCCGAAATCATCGAGCCGCCGTCATTGCGCGAACAGGCCAAATCACTGCTCGCGCTGGCGCTCAGCAACTACGACTGAAGGACAGCGCCAAGGCCGCCGGGGCAATGGCGGCTCACGTTGAGGTCTACCGGACGTTGGGAACTTCAAACCCCAGCCGGTCCACCTGTTCCGGATGCTGGGGCACGCGCTTGAGCTTGTCGGTGTTGACGTCGTACCTGTCACGCAAGCGGGCAGCCAGTTCGCGGTACAGCTTGCTCTCCATGTCCGGCTCACGGGCGAAGATCCACGCCATCTCGCGGCCCGGATAGCCAAGCAGCGCCCAGGAATAGTCCGGGGCCACCTCCAGCACGCGGGTGCGGGTGGGAATCACCTTGTAGAACCAGGTGCGCCAGCGCCGGTTGCCGCTGTCTGCATCAACGCTGGCGCGGACGTGGATTTCCTCCAGCGGCTCGCTGAAGCCTTCCCGGTACTGGTAGCGGATGGCGACTTTGCCTTCGCCGCGCAGGCTGTAATCGTTGACGCTGGCGACGTGCCCGCGCTCGACGAAGTTGGGCACCCGGCCGATCACGTACCAGCGGCCCATGAAACGCTGCAGATCGACCGGCGCATTGGCTTGGGTCGAGTCGCCTTGCGCGTACGCTGGCGCGAGGGGTAAAGCGAGGCTCAACAACAGGGCTGAGGCAAAGGCAAGAGTCAGTCGCATTGCAGGCTTCATAAGTAGGTATGCCGGCAGCATGGTGGGTGGCGGGAGAGGGTGGCGTCAATGGCAGGTCGCACGCTGTGAGATGGCCACTGCCCATGCTGGCCTCCACACCCGCCGCCGGAGACCGTCATGAAGACCCCGCACCCCGTTTTGCGCCGCGAACCACAGACCGCATCCGCCGATCCGCGCGTCCTGCGCTGGACCCGGCACGTGGCATTGGCGGGACTGGCGCTGGTGCTGGTGTGGCCGTCCGCCCGCGGTTACAACCCGTGGATCGGATGGTTGCCATTGTGGTTGCTGGGTATGCCGGCGGCTGCATGGTGGAGCCTGTACCGCTTTCGCTTTCCGGCCCGGTTGTATGCGCGCCATCGCGCCCGGCAGCAACGGCGTGGGCCGCAGGCCCGACGCACCCGCAAGCCGGGCCGTGCCCGCCTGACCCGGGCGGCCTGACCTTCGACAGGTGGCCGGCCACGGCGCCTGTGTTAGCGTTCGCGGCCTATGGTCTTGTGGAGTTGCAATGTCTCGAATCACTTCCGTCTGCCTGATGGCAGGCCTGATTTCCGCCGGTGCCGGCATCGGTGCCGGGGCTGCCATGGCTGCTGAACCGGGTGACGATGCCTACGCCTGGTTGGAGGATGTGGCCGGCGACAAGTCGCTGGCGTGGGTGAAGGCGCGCAATGCCGAGGCCGAGGCGCAATTGGCGCACAGCCCGCGTTTCAAGCAGATGGAAGCCAGCATCCGCGAGGTGCTCGATTCGGATGCCAAGATCCCCGGCGTACAGAAGATCGGCGACTACTACTACAACTTCTGGAAGGACCGGCAGCACGAGCGCGGCCTGTGGCGGCGCACCACGCTGGCCGAGTACCGCAAGGCCGAACCGCAGTGGGAAACCGTGCTGGATCTGGACGCGCTGAACAAGGCCGAAGGCGAGAACTGGGTCTGGCACGGCGCCGATTGCCTGCGCCCGGATTACTCGCGCTGCCTGATCGCGCTGTCGCGCGGCGGCGCCGATGCCGACGTCACCCGCGAATTCGATGTGGCCAGCAAGCAGTGGATCAAGGATGGCTGGTTCCGCCCGGAATCCAAGGGTGGACTGGGCTGGATCGACCGCGACAACGTGTTCGTCTACACCGATTTCGGCGACGGCTCGATGACCACGTCCGGCTATCCGCGCGTGGTCAAGCAGTGGAAGCGGGGCACGCCGATGTCGGCGGCTACCGTGGTCTACGAAGGCAAGCCCGATGACATGTATATCGCGGCGATGCACGATGACACCCCGGGTTTCGAACGTGGTTTTGTCAGCCGCACGCTGGCTTTCTACAACAACGAGCTGTTCCTGATCGGCGATGCACAGGGATGTGCGAGTGACGCGGGCGCAGGATGCGCAGGAGCGTCCGTCAAGCTGACCAAGATCGATGCGCCGAACTCGGCCGAGAAATCGGTGCGCCGCGAGTGGCTGACGCTGGAACTGCGCGAGCCGTGGACGGTGGGCGGCAAGACCTATGCGGCCGGTTCGCTGCTGGCGACGAAGTTCGATGACTTCATGGCCGGCAAGCGCGACTTCGACGTGCTGTTCGCGCCGACCGATACGACCTCGCTGGCCGGGGCGTCATGGACGAAGTCGCATCTGGTGCTGAACATCCTCGATGACGTGAAGAACCGCCTGCAGGTGCTCACGCCTGCCGGTGGCACCTGGAAGAAGGGCGAATTTGTCGGCGCTCCGGCGTTCGGCACCATCGGCGTGAGCGCGGTGGATGCCGACGACAGCGATGCGGTGTGGATGACCGTCACCGACTACCTGACCCCTACCACACTGGCCATTGCCGAGATCGGCCAGCAGCCGGAAGTGCTAAAGACCATGCCGGCGTTCTTCGATGCCGACGGCAAGGTGATCGAGCAGCACTTCGCCAAGAGCAAGGACGGCACCCGCGTGCCTTATTTCGTGGTGCACGCCAAGGACATGAAGCGTGACGGCTCCAACCCGACCCTGCTGTACGGCTACGGCGGCTTCGAGATCTCGCTGACCCCGTCCTACTCCGGCGGCATGGGCCGCTCATGGCTGGAGAAGGGTGGCGTGTACGTGGTGGCCAACATCCGCGGTGGTGGCGAGTACGGTCCGCGCTGGCACCAGGCGGCGCTGAAGCAGAACCGCCACAAGGCTTATGAGGACATGGCGGCGGTGGCGCGGGATCTGGTCAGCCGCAAGATCACCTCGGCCAAGCACCTGGGCGTGCAGGGCGGCAGCAACGGCGGCCTGCTCACCGGCAACATGCTTACCCAGTACCCGGAGCTGTTCGGTGCGGTCGTGATCCAGGTGCCGCTACTGGACATGAAGCGCTACAGCCACCTGCTGGCCGGCGCCTCGTGGATGGCCGAGTACGGCAACCCCGATACGGCCGACTGGGAGTTCATCAAGACCTTCTCGCCATACCACCTTTTCGACGCGAGCAAGACCTATCCGCCGGTGCTGTTCACCACTTCCACCCGCGACGACCGCGTGCACCCAGGCCATGCCCGCAAGATGGCGGCCAAGATGATCGACGCCGGCAAGGACGTGACCTACTACGAGAACATCGAAGGTGGCCACGGCGGCGCGGCGAACAACGCGCAGGCCGCACACATGCAGGCGCTGGCCTACAGCTTCCTGTGGGAGCAGTTGGGCGGAGAGTGATGCCCGTGCCGTTCTGATGCTGAAAGAAAAACGCCACCCTCGGGTGGCGTTTTTTTATCCACATGTTGAAGGCGCGTGTGCAAGAGCGGGCCGGATTCGCGGTCGCGCTCGCCCCGGGCAGGTCAGGTCGCGACTCACGTCGCCCCTACAGGGTCACTCGCGCGAGGGCCGCCAGCTTTCCAGCCCGCGTGCGATGCGCGACACCGCCTCCTGCAGCCGGGCGACATCCTGTGTGTAGGCGATACGCACGTGCTGGTTGGCGCGGTAATGGCCGAAGTCCAGTCCCGGCGTGAATGCGACGTGCTGGGTTTCAAGGAAATGCGCGCAAAAGGCCTGCGCATCGTCGGTGAACGCACTGACATCGCAGTACAGATAGAACGCCCCGTCCGGCTCCACGTCGATCCGGAACCCCAGCTGGCGCAATGCCGGCAGCAGGTAGTCGCGGCGCTGCCGGAACTGCTCGCGGCGTTGCTCGAAGATGGCGATGCTTTCCGGCTCGAAGCAGGCCAGGGCCGCGTGCTGGGCGATGGAGGAGGCGCTGATATACAGGTTCTGGGCCAGTTTCTCCAGCTCCGGCACCGCATCGGGCGGCGCCACCAGCCAACCCAGGCGCCAACCGGTCATGCCGAAGTATTTGGAGAAGCTGTTGAGCACGAAGGCCCCGTCGTCCACTTGCAGCACGCTGGGTGCATCGAAACCGTAGGTCAGGCCGTGGTAGATCTCGTCCACCACCAGGTGCCCGCCACGCGACTTCAATGATTCGGACAGCGCCGCCAATGCCGCTGCCGAAAGCGTGGTGCCGGTGGGATTGGCCGGGGATGCGACCAGCGCGCCGACGCTGTGTTCGTTCCAGCAGCGGGCGACGGTGTCCGGGGTGAGCTGGTAACCGCTGTCCGGACCCACTGGCACCAGTTGCGCGGCGCCTTCCACCAGTCGCAGGAAGTGGCGGTTGCACGGATAACCCGGGTCGGCCAGCAGCCAGTGCTTGCCCGGATCCACCAGCAGGCTGGACGCCAGCAACAGGGCGCCCGATCCCCCCGGGGTAACCAGGATCCGCCCCGGGTCCACGTCAAGGCCATAACGGCTGCGGTAGAACCCGGCGATGACTTTGCGCAGTGCCGGCAACCCGCGTGCGGCGGTATAGCGGGTGTGGCCGGCGGCCAGTGCCGCCTGACCGGCAGCGACCACCGGCGCGGCGGTGGTGAAGTCCGGTTCGCCGATTTCCAGGTGGATCACGTCATGCCCCGCATGTTCCAGCGCATTGGCGCGAGCCAGCAATGACATGACGTGGAAGGGGGCGATCTCGTGGCTGCGCCGGCTGTATCCGGACGGCGTGGGGGACAGGTTGTTCATCGTGCCGATGATAGGCCGCGCGGAACGCTGGAGGATGAGTGCAGGCGGCATGGCACACTGGCCGCGGTCACTGGACGCCATTGCAATCATCCGCAGGAGCCCTCACGTGAAACCCGTTCTCTATTTCCTGGTTGCCAGTCTGATGACGACGAATTCCGCCTTTTCCGCCCCCTTGCCCGCGCCGCCGGACGCGGAAAAGCAGCCGCACCAGGTCAAGACCCCGTTTGGCGCGATCCGCGACGACGAGTACTACTGGCTGCGTGACGATGCGCGCGCCAACCCGAAGATGCTCGATTACCTGCAGGCGGAAAACGCCTATGCCGATGCGGTGATGGCCCCCCTCAAGCCGCTCGAGGAGCGGCTTTACGAAGAGATCGTCGGTCGCATCAAGCAGGACGATGCCAGCGTGCCGTACCGCGAACGCGGCTACTGGTATTACAGCCGCTTCGAGACCGGCAAGGACTATCCGATCCAGGCGCGTCGCAAGGGCGACATGCAGGCGCCGGAGGAGATCCTGCTCGATGTCAACGTGATGGCCGAGGGCAAGGGTTACTTCAACGTCGGTGACGCGCAGGTCAGCCAGGACAACCGCCTGCTGGCGTGGGCCGAGGATGGGGTGGGGCGGCGGCAGTACACCGTCCGCTTCAAGGATCTGCAGACCGGCGCGCTGCTGCCCGATGTGATTGAAGGCGTATCACCGAACGTGGTGTGGGCCGATGACAACCGCACCGTGTTCTATGTAGAGAACGATCCTGAAACCCTGCTCACGGTGCGGGTGAAGCGGCATGTGCTGGGAACGCCGGTCAGCACCGATACCACCGTGTACGAAGAGCACGATGACAGTTTCTACATGGGCATCGGCCGCACCCGCGACGACCGTTACATCACCATCGGCGTGGACAGCACGGTGTCCTCGGAGCTGCGTTACACCTCCGCTGCCGATCCGGGTGAATTCACCGTGCTGGCAGCGCGCGAGCGCGATGTCGAATATGACGCCGACCACTTTGACGGGCGCTGGGTGATCCGCACCAACGCCGATGGCGCGACCAACTTCAAGCTGGTCACCGCGCCGGAAGGGGCGACCTCGCGGGCGCAGTGGCGCGACTGGGTGCCGCATGACGGCAGCGTGCTGATCGAAGGTTTCGAGCTGTTCAGACGGTTTCACCGCCATCGCCGAGCGGGCCGAGGCACTGGAGCGGGTGCGGCTGCTGTTCGCCGATGGCCGCAGCGAGTTCGTCAAGGCCGACGAGCCGGCCTATTCGATGGGGTTGTCGGTCAACGCCGAGCCGGACACCGAGTGGCTGCGCTATGGCTACACCTCGCTGACCACGCCGGCGACCACGTACGAGTTGAACGTCAGAACCGGTGAGCGGCGCCAGCTCAAGCAACAGCCGGTGATCGGCTATGACGCTTCGCAGTACGTCACCGAGCGGGTCTGGGTCACCGCCCGTGATGGCGCCCGGGTGCCGGTGTCGCTGGTCTACCGCAAGGGTTTCAGGAAGGACGGCAGCGCCGCGCTCTACCAGTACGCCTACGGCAGCTATGGCATGTCGATGGACCCGTACTTCAACCTGCCGGTGGTGAGCCTGCTCGATCGCGGCGTGGTGTATGCCATCGCCCACATCCGCGGTGGCGAGGAGATGGGCCGCACCTGGTACGAGAACGGCAAGCTGCTGAACAAGCAGAACACGTTCAACGACTTCATCGATGTCACCCGCGCGCTGGTGGCGCAGGGCTATGCCGCGAAGGATCGCGTAGGCTGCGTCCGGCGGCAGCGCCGGCGGCCTGCTGATGGGCGCGGTGGCCAACCAGGCGCCGCAGGATTACCGGGTGATGGTGGCGCAGGTGCCGTTCGTCGATGTGGTCACCACCATGCTCGATGCCAGCATTCCGCTGACCACCAACGAATACGACGAATGGGGCAACCCGGAGCAGAAGCAGTACTACGACTACATGCTCGGCTACTCGCCGTACGACAACGTGCGGGCGCAGGCGTATCCGTCCCTGTTCGTCGGCACCGGCCTGTGGGACTCGCAGGTGCAGTACTGGGAGCCGGCCAAGTGGGTGGCGCGGCTGCGGGATCTGAACACCGGCAGCCATCCGATCCTGTTCCGCACCAACATGGAAGCCGGCCACGGCGGCAAGTCCGGACGGTTCCGCCGCTACCGCGAACTGGCCGAGTCGTACGCGTTCGTGCTGGATCAGCTGGGCGTGCCTGCGCGCTGATCTAAAACGAAACCGTTTCACGACTGATCGCGCGGGCAACCGCGCGATTTTTTTGCGTGACATCACGATTTCAGGTGTGTGTGGACTTTCCCTACATGGGCGTGGGCGCCGGCCGGAGTATCCGCGACCGCCATCCCGATAGGATCGACAGGGAGGCCAGGAGGCTTCCAGGGGCACGCCAGCAGCCATGCGTGCCAGCGGTTCTGGAAAGGAGAATATGAGATGCAAGGATGCTTCAACTCACCCGAAATCGAGTCGTCGGCAGAAGCCAGCGCTCCCATCCCTTTGCACCACATGTTCTTCCTGTGCCTTTAGGCCCTGCTCCTTGTGCGTACGTCGCGTACGCATCAAGAGGAGCCACGCATTCATTCTTTCAGGAGAACAATTGGTGAATCGAATCTATCGTCTCGTCTTCAATCGTCAGCTCGGGGTGGTGCAGGTTGCCTGCGAGTTTGCTGGCAACCGCAACGCCAGGTCGGCAAAGGGAGGCGGGCGCCGTCGCCTGCATCCACTGTCCAGCGCGCTGTCGTTTGCTGTACTGGCTGGCGCGACGCTTGGCACAGCTGCGTCTCTACAGGCACAGGCGATCATCAATGACGCCCAGGTGATCGATGATGACGCCACTTTTGCGAGAGGCGTCAATATCGGAACGACTGGAACCGGAAGCCTCGTGGTCCGGGATGGCGCACAAGTCACCTCAAGTGGTTATGTGCAACTCGGAACGGAAGCGGATGGAAAGGGAACGCTGACAGTAGAGGGAGCCGGTACCAGGTTTTTGATCAACGCCAATAGCCGCCTGTACGTGGGCCACGCCGGTACCGGTGAATTGAATGTGGTCGGGGGAGGAGCTGTCGATGCATCCACCAATTTCACCCGGCTCGCCGGGCTGGCGGGTTCGAAGGGCACGCTGACAGTCAGCGGCGACCGTTCGTACTTCACCACCCTTCGGCTGGATGTCGGTGCGTTGGGTGATGGCACGTTGAACGTACTTGATGGAGGCAAGGTCACCACGACCACGGCGTGGAGTGGTACCAACACCAACGGACTGGGTTTTGGCAATGAGGCGGGATCCACCGGCGTGGGGACTGTTTCAGGCGCGGGATCTCTGTTGGAAGTAAAGGGAAACCATCTGGCTATCGGCCTGCGCGGCAACGGCACCTTGAACGTATCCGATGGCGCGCAGGTTGTTGTCGAGCGTGATCTTCGGGTCGGAAGCGAGGTTCTTTTCGGTCACTCCCACCGTGTCGATGGCGTGCTCGACATCAGTGGCGGCGCCCACGTTTCCGCTGGCCGGGTGATCATCAGCGAGGACGAGAATGCCCACGGCCGTGTCACTGTTGACGGCAGCAACTCGGTGTTGGAGGCGGGCAGGATTTTCGTGGGCTCACAGGCGGAAGGCTGGCTGCTGGTGCGCAATGGGGGTGCGGTGTCCGGCGACAGGCTCGTTGCAGAAGATGCCGATCGGGCCGGCTCGGACGATTTCGACCAGGCAGGGCGCGTGCAGGTAACCGGGGGCGGATCACGTATCGAGATGAACAGCGTGACGCTGTCCGAACATTCCGTCATCGAAGAACAGGGCCAGGTCATTTCCACGACGGCGCTCATCCAGGACAGCCATTCGAAGGACAGGTCGGTGGCTACCATTCGGGGCGCAGGCACGCTGTGGACCAACAGCGGGCGGTTCGATACCCGTACCAATGTGGATCTGCTCGATGGCGCGCGGATTGAGACCGGCAGCGCCCATATCAGTGGCGGCGGGGACACTGTGGACTTCCACCATCTTGCGAAAATCGAACAGATGCGGGTGCGGGGAAACGGTGCACGGTTGCACGCCAGCCAAGGGTTGACCGTGGGTAGCTCGGTCTTCGATGGCTGGGGCTTCCTGACTTTGGGGGAGGGTGGCAGTGTCGCCGCCGAGGGCGATGGCCTGGACCTGACAAGCGCCGGTTACGTGGCTTTCGGTGGAGGATTGACCAGCTGGGAAACCGGTATGGGCGGTGGGCCGGTATTTGCCGCTGCGGAGAATGCAGGTGCCATGGATCCAGCAACTGTCATCCGCATGCGGCCCGCTTCAGGCGGGCTGGTATTCAATCATCTAAGTGACGGCTACGGGTTCAGCAACAGGATCATCAGTACTGCGACAAGTACCACGCACGATGCCGGTTCGTTCAATGGTGGTTCGCTCCACAACGTGGCGGGCACCACCGTCGTCTCCGGCGATTTGTCCGGCTACGGTGGCAACATCAGGGTGACCGGTGGGAAGCTGGTGATCGAGTCGGACATGTATACGGCGCGACCAGCCACCTCAACGTATGCCGGCGCTCTGCTTGACCAGCAGTTGCAGGTGACTGGCGGCATGTTGATCGTCAACGGGACATCGGGATTTCTGCAGGAGAAAGATCACGGTGGCGCTCCCGTGCAGGAGCGTGCCTCGATGGCGACCGTATCCGGTAGCGGCATTCTCGGTGGTGTCGGGGTGCTGGGAACCTTGGCGGTACTGCAAGGCGGAACGCTTTCGCCGGGCGATGGCGGCGTGGGAACGCTGACCGTGGACGGCGATCTGTATCTGAACCACGGCACCTTGCTGTCGCCGGACCGGAAGGTGTTCTACGACGTGGATATCCTGGCGGACGGGCGCTCCGATCTTCTGAAGGTGAGCGGCGCAGCGCGTATTGGTAGCGCTGGCGGAAGCGCCAATCTCACGGGGGTGCGGGTGTCGACGCTGGATGCGCACACCAGCTATCAGGATGGCAAGGCCTATGTGATTGTCCAAGCCGCCGAGGGCGTACACGGCACCTTTGATGAGGTGACGAGCAGATCGGCATTCATAACGCCGACGTTGAGTTACACCGATAAGGCGGTGATTCTGAATATCGGGGTTGTCAGTACGCCGTCACCTCCGGTGCCCCCGCCTGTAACGCCACCTCCTCCGACCCCGCCGGTAACGTCTCCAGGAGCACCGCCAGCAGCTCCGGGCACTCCCAATGCGCCACTGGTATTTGGCCGCGTCGCCCAGACCGCCAACCAGGCCAGCGTGGCCGGCGCGTTGGATACGCTGTTGCAGGCGGGCGATGCCTTGGCGCTGTACAACAATCTGCTTATGCACAGTGCCGAGGAGGCGCGCTTGGCCTTCAATTTCCTGGCAGGCGACGTGTATCCCGGCAATCGTGCGCTGCTGCTTGAGGATCGCTTTCTACGGGATGCGATCGGCCGCACGCTACGTGACGAGGATCGCAAGGATGGCGCAGGAGCATTGGACGCCTGGGTCGCCGTTGGCGGCAATCGAGCCACACTCGACTCGGACGGCAATGCAGGACAGGCCCGCCTCAACGGGTTTGGGGTGGCTGCGGGCCTGGGCTGGCAGGTCTCCGACGGCTGGAATCTGGGCGCGGCGATCGGTCATCAGGATGCGACGCTATCGGCCCGGCAGCGCACTGCACGGACGGACGTTGATGCTCGTTATGCGGGCCTGTACGCCGATGGCGCTGTCGGCGCGGCATATGTGCGTAGCGGCGTGATCTATGCCGACTATGGACTGGCGGCGCGTCGTTCAGTGCATACGGCCAATGCACCGATGCAGGCATTGAATGCGAACAGCGCCGCCACGGCCATCACCTTCTTCGCCGAGGCGGGTTTCCATGTGGAATTCGATTCCGGGCGTCTGACTCCGTACCTGAATTTGAACCACACCCGGCTTGAGAATGATGCATTCACTGAAATGGGAGGTGCAGCAGCGTTGGTTGTGGCTGCGCAGAAGGACGAGTGGTGGACCGCGACCGCTGGTGCAAGGGCCATCTGGGATATCAGCGGCGGAGCGGGCGATGGCGCCGCACTGTCATTCGGCCTGGCCTGGCAGCACGGCGGCGGCGATGAATTGCTGCACAGCAGGCACCGGCTGATTGCCGGCAGTGATGCTTTCCAGGTTCAGGGCGTTCCGATGGCGCGCAACGTTGGGCTGGCCGACCTGTCGATCGCGGTCAACACATCGCAGCGCAGCCGCCTGCAGTTCACCGCAGAAGCCCGCGCTGGCGATGGCCTGAGCGACGTGGGTGGGTATGTGAACTGGCATGTCCGGTTCTAGTCGGACGACGGCCGGGCGTGCGTAGACGCGTCCGGCCGTCAGCCTTCTTGCGCGCTCTCATCCAAGGGTGCGCCCGGTATGCTTGTCAGCATGCCTGATCCAGCCCAGCATGATTCCACTCCCGTCACGCCCCGCCGCGTCCGTTTCCGCTGGGCGTGGTGGCTGTTGGCCTACGTCAGTCTGGGCATCGGCATCGTCGGTATCTTCGTGCCCGGATTGCCGACGACGGTCTTTGTGCTGGTTTCAGCGTGGGCCGCCTCGCATGGCTCGGAGCGGCTGCATGGCTGGCTGCTGGCACACCGCCAGTTCGGCCCGGTGATCCGCGACTGGCAGGCCCACGGCGCCGTCAGCCGCCGGGCCAAATGGCTGGCAACCGGGACCATGGCGGTGTGCGCGGCGATCATGTTGTGGTGCGTGCCGTTGCCGTGGGTCAGGTGGCTGTCCATCGGCTGCATGGCGGTGGTGGCGGCATGGCTGTGGGCCCGGCCGCTGCCGCCTGCGGCGCATTGAGTCCAAGGCGCTGGGCAGGCTCACCAGGCAAAGCGGTTTTCATGCCCGAGTGGATATACTCGGCGGCATGAAGATGACGTCCCGTTCCCTGCTGTTTCCGGTGGCCGCTGCGGCGCTGCTGTTCCTCTCGGCCTGCGGCAACAAGGGCCCGCTGGTGATGCCGCAGAAGCCGGTGCCGATCGAAGAACAGACGGTCGAGCCGGTCGATGACGCCGCCAGCCAGGACGATGCCGCCCGCAAGGCGCAGGATGCGGTGGATGAGCCGTCGCCGGCCCAGGGCGAGGATGAGTAGTTCCGTTCCGGGGCGCCTGCCGTTCACCAAGATGCATGGCGCCGGCAATGATTTTGTCGTGCTCGACCTGCGTGACGGTACGCCGCCTCCACATGCCGCCCTGGCCGCGCAGCTGGCCGACCGCCACCGCGGCGTGGGCTGCGATCAGATCCTGACCATCGAGCCGGCGCGCGCACCGGAATCGGTGGCCTCGTACCGCATCTGGAATGCAGATGGCTCCACGTCACAGCAGTGCGGCAACGGCGCGCGCTGTGTGGCCGCGTGGCTGGTCCGCGACGGCGCGGCGCAAGGGCCGGAATTTTCCATCGAAAGTCCGGTGACCGCGCACAGGGTGCAGCGGCTGCACGGTGACCACTACGCGGTGGCGATGGGAGTTCCGCGGTTCGACCCCGCGCAGATTCCGCTGGCAGGTTTCCCGCGCGCGCGCGAAGCGTACGTGTTGCCGCTGCAGGGCGAGAATGTCCGCTTTGGTGCGGTGTCGATGGGCAATCCGCATGCGGTGCTGGAAGTGGGGCTGATCGATGCCGCGCCGCTGGAGCGCATCGGTCCATTGCTGCAGCAGCATGCATCGTTCCCCGAATCGGTGAACGTGGGCTTCGTACAGATTCTGGACCGTGGCCACGCCCGCCTGCGGGTGTTTGAGCGGGGCGTCGGCGAAACGCTGGCCTGCGGCAGCGGTGCCTGCGCCGCGGCAGTGGTACTGATGCAGCGTGATCGTCTGGATCGTGATGCGGTGATGTCGCTTCCCGGCGGTGACCTGCGTATCCAGTGGCCCGCCGACGACGCCCAGATCGTGATGTCCGGGCCAGCGGCGTTTGTATTCGACGGGGAGTGGAGTGGATGAACGAGGCTCTGGAAAAGATCGGTGCACACGAGGTCGCGGCATGGTTGCGGCGGCATCCCACGTTTTTGAAGCAGTTTCCCGACCTCGCGCTGACCATGGTGGTACCGCGCGACGATGGTCCGACTGCATCACTGGCCAGCTATCAGCTGGAAGTGCTGCGCGACAAGAATCGTGAGCTGTCACGGCGTCTGACCGAACTGGGAACCAACGCGCAGGTCAACGAACGTCTGGCGGTACGCACCCATCAGTTGACCTTGGCGCTGATGCGGCAGAGCAGCGCGGCTGGCACCTTGCGGGCGATGGCCGCATCGCTGGAAGAGGATTTTGCCGGCGACAAGGTGCGTATCGTCTCGTTGCTGCCCTGCGAAGGGTTGGAGCAGGCCGGATGGTTGCAGGTGATAGCCGCGGATGATGCACGGCTGGCTCCGTTCCACGATTGCCTCAAGGATGGCGAGCCGATCTGTGGACGCCTGCAGCCGGAAAAGAACGCGCTGCTTTACGGTGACCAGGTCGACGAGGTGCAATCCACGGCGTTGCTGCCGTTGCCGGGCGTGGGCTTGATCGCGGTCGGCAGCCACGATCCCAACCGTTTCTACCCGGGCATGGGGACATTGTTCCTGCGGATGATGGGCGAGTCGTTGGCGGTGGCGTTGAAGCGTTTTCCTGCCGCATAGCATTGCCGAGTGGCCGGATGAGCAGCAGCGACGCCTTTCTTGCCTATCTCCAGGTGGAACGCCGCATGTCGGCGCATACCCTGGATGCATACCGGCGCGATCTGGCGGCGTTGTCGCAGTGGTGCGAGGCCGATGGCGCTGAACTGCAATCGCTGCATACAGAGCAGTTGCGGCAATTCGTCGCCGCCGAACATCGCCGAGGCCTGTCTTCCAAAAGCCTGCAACGCCGGCTTTCGGCCTGCCGCAGTTTCTACGCGTGGTTGCTCAGGCAGGGACGTATCGCCGTCAATCCCGCGGCCGGCCTGCGTGCGCCAAAAGCGCCACGCAAGTTGCCGCAGGTGCTCGATGCCGATGAAGCGGTGCGGCTGGTGGAGCTGCCGACCGACGCGCCCCTGGGGTTGCGTGATAGGGCGTTGCTTGAGCTGTTCTATTCCTCCGGGCTGCGTCTGAGCGAGTTGTGCGCGTTGCGCTGGCACGATCTGGATTTCGTCGAAGGCTTTGTCACGGTGATGGGCAAGGGCGGGCGGCAGCGACGGGTGCCAGTCGGCTCCCATGCCCGCAACGCGTTGCTGGAATGGCATGCCGACACCGGCGCCGCGGCAGATGCGCCCGTATTCCCGGGGCGGGGCGGGGCCTTCATCTCGCAGCGGGCGGTGCAGATCCGGATCAAGCAGCTGGCGCAGCGGCAGGGGCTGTTCAAGAACGTGCACCCGCACATGCTGCGGCACAGTTTCGCCAGCCACATCCTGGAATCCTCCGGCGATCTGCGCGGCGTGCAGGAACTGCTCGGCCATGCCGATATCGCCACCACCCAGATCTACACCCATCTGGATTTCCAGCATCTGGCCAAGGTCTACGACGCCACACACCCGCGTGCAAAACGCAAATCCTGACTCGGCGGCTTGCCAGAAACGGCAGCGGCCAACGGTACCTGCGCCGCACCCACGGCACCGACGCCAAGCTGTGGACTGACAGCTCTCCCACCGCCGCAGCATTGAGAGTTGGATCTTGGCGAGCAGTGCCGCCGTCGCCGCGTCACGCTGCATGCGCCAGCAACGCGCGCGGGTGCTTTCGCGGTCGTGCCGACCGGAGTGGATCGCAGCATCGACCGACTCCGCGCGGCCGGATGAACGCCGGCTGTCCTCGACGAGGCTGAACTGCAGGCTTGATCACGCCGGAAACTGTCCCCATCTCCGTCGAACAGTATCCCGGAGGCCGTATGGACCCCAGTCAGAACCCCAACGTATTCCACGCCACCACCATCATCTGCATCCGCCGTGGTGAACATGTGGCCATCGCCGGTGACGGCCAGGTCACGCTGGGACATACCGTGATGAAGGGCAACGCCCGCAAGGTGCGGCGCCTTGGTCGCGACGGCCAGGTGCTGGCCGGTTTTGCCGGCGCCGCCGCCGATGCCTTCACCCTGTTCGAACTGTTCGAAGCCAAGCTCGAGAAACACGGCCAGTTGACCCGCGCGGCGGTGGAACTGGCCAAGGACTGGCGCACCGAGCGCAGGCTCGGAAAGCTGGAAGCGCTGCTGGCCGTGGCCGACCGCGAGACCTCGCTGATCATCAGTGGCACGGGCGATGTGATCGAGCCGGAGGACGGCATCATCGCCATCGGCTCCGGTGGCTCATACGCGTTGTCGGCGGCCCGCGCGCTGATGGCGCATACCGATCTGGATGCCAGGTCGATCGCCACCGAGTCGATCAACATCGCCGGCGACATCTGCATCTACACCAACCGCAACGTGGTGGTGGAAGAGCTGTGACCACTGTGCCTGCATCGCCATGCGGGCAACCGGTCACGCCGCCACCCTGTTTTCCGGTATCCCGGTTCGCCGGGATCAAGCCATAAGAGCCTGATATGCCCAACAAGATCGAAGCCACCTCCGCCAGCATGACCCCGCGCGAGATCGTGCAGGAGCTGGATCGCCACATCATCGGCCAGCAGGATGCCAAGCGCGCGGTCGCCATCGCGCTGCGCAACCGCTGGCGCCGCATGCAGCTGCCGGCCGAACTGCGCAACGAGGTGATGCCGAAGAACATCCTCATGATCGGCCCGACCGGGGTCGGCAAGACCGAGATCGCGCGCCGCCTGGCGACGCTGGCCAACGCACCGTTCGTCAAGGTCGAAGCCACCCGTTTCACCGAGGTCGGCTATGTCGGCAAGGACGTCGAGCAGATCATCCGCGACCTGGCCGACACCGCGGTCAAGCTGTACCGCGAACAGGCCAAGGTCCGCGTGCGCACCCAGGCCGAAGAGCGTGCCGAGGACCGCATTCTCGATGCGCTGCTGCCGCGCCGAAGTGCCGGCATCGGCTTTGACGCCGAAGCCGCACGCAACGAGCCGTCGGCGCAGGACAACGAAACCCGCATCAAGTTCCGCCGCATGCTGCGGGCCGGCGAGCTGGACGAGCGCGAGATCGAACTGGATATCGCCGCCAACGTGTCGATGGACATCATGACGCCCGCCGGGCATGGAGGAGATGGGCCAGCAGCTGCGGTCGATGTTCGCCAACCTGGGCGGCAGCAAGACCAGCAAGCGCACCGTGATGATCAAGGTCGCGCGCCCGCTGCTGGTCGAGGAGGAAGCCGGAAAGCTGGTCAACGAGGACGATATCCGCACCGCGGCCATCGAGGCCTGCGAACAGCACGGCATCGTGTTCATCGACGAGATCGACAAGGTCGCCAAGCGCGGTGAAACCGTCGGCGGCGGTGATGTGTCGCGCGAAGGCGTGCAGCGAGATCTGCTGCCACTGGTGGAAGGCTCCAACGTTTCCACCAAGTACGGCACGGTCAAGACCGACCATATCCTGTTCATCGCCTCCGGCGCGTTCCATCTGGCCAAGCCCAGTGACCTGATTCCCGAGTTGCAGGGCCGCTTCCCGATCCGGGTGGAGCTGGGTGCGTTGAGCAAGCAGGATTTCGTGCGGATCCTGACCGAGCCGAAGGCGGCGTTGACCAAGCAGTACGAGGCGCTGCTGCAGACCGAAGGTGTCTCGGTGACGTTCACCGCCGAAGGCGTGGACCGTCTTGCCGAGATTGCCGCCCAGGTCAACGAACGCCAGGAGAACATCGGCGCGCGGCGCCTGCACACGGTGCTGGAACGCCTGCTTGATGTGCTCAGCTACGAGGCGCCGGACCGCGATGGCGACAGCGTCACCATCGACCGTGTCTATGTCGACAAGCAGCTGGGCGAGCTGGTGCAGGACCAGGATCTGAGCCGCTATATCCTGTAACGCCCTGGCGAGAAATCCGTGCAGAAAGAACGGCGGCGCGCAGGTGTCGCCGTTCCTGTTTGTCGATCTTTATGCCGCAAGCGGAGATGTCGCAACGGATCCGGATTGGTCGCATCCATTCCTGCTTATACGGCCCGCGGCGCAGAAGGAGTGTGCCCAGTGCTGCGACGACGTGGCGCGCACGCCGGAGGCGTTTCAGTCCGTTCCGGCGGCGTCGTTGCCTGGCAGGGGCTGTGGCAACGCGCCGGGCGTGAACACGCCTTCCTTGACATGCGCTGCTAGCACCGCATCGACGATGTTCTGGCTGTCGCGGCTGATATCGAACAACTCCGGCTCGATCATGGCGCAATAGAGCACGCCGGTAAGACCGGTGTGCAGCGCGAGCGCGACAGTATCCACATCGACATGGTTGCGCAGCTGGCCCAGTTCATCGGCGCGCCGGAAGACGTGTCGATAGATATCCATCTGCTCGTGCAAATGCTGCTTCTGCATTTCCTGCATGGCCCCGCTCTCCTTGGACAGATCGTTGCGCAGCATGATCTGGACCATGTTGCGCAACCGCGCGTTGGCCGCCAGTTCGTTGAACGACAGCAGCAGCGCCGAGCGCAGATCGACCACCGGAGTGCGGCGCTGTGACGAATAGGTTTGCCGCAGTCGTTCCATGTAGGGAACGCGTTCACGGTTGACCATCGCCTCAAGCACTTCGCTCTTGTTCTTGAAATGCCAGTACACCGCGCCGCGCGAATACCCGGCACGCTCGCCGATCACAGCCAGGCTGGTGCAGGCCACGCCGTACTCATGGAAGCAGGCCAAGGCCGCGTCCAGGATCCCTTCGCGGGTGGCTAGCGCTTCTTTTTTGGTCTTTCTGGCCATTGCCGGTGCAAGTGATGGATGAAACCGCCCTGAACTGTAACAGTTTACAAACATCCGTGTATGTATGTATGATTCCGCCCCTTGTTCCGCCCGGTCGCGTCGATGGATATCGTGCGCTACCGGAGCGGTCGCCGAGTCGTATTGCCCTCATTTCCCGCGCAAGAATCGGGAGGATGATGGGTTGGCGGCCGAAAAAATTCTCCATATCGAGCCTTTCCCATGTCCCGAATCGCCAGACGTCGCGTTGTCGCGCTTTCCCTCGCCCTGACCGTGGCGCTTGCCGCCTGCAAAGGAGGCGACGCGCCGCCGCAGGGCGGTCCCGGCCAGGTCACGGTCGCCACCCTGAAGGCCGCTCCGCTGACGCTGACGCGCGAACTTCCCGGTCGCGCCACCGCCTATCAGGTGGCCGAAGTGCGCCCGCAGGTCAACGGTATCGTCGCCAAGCGCCTGTTTACCGAAGGCGGTCTCGTGAAGGCTGGCCAGCCGCTGTACCAGCTCGATGACGCGGCCTACCGCGCCCAGGCCAACAGCGCCCGGGCACAGCTGGCCCGCGCCGAAGCCACCGCCAACGCCGCACGCCTGAGTGCCCGCCGCATCGCCGAGCTGGCCAAGGTCAGCGCGGTCAGCGTGCAGGACAACGAGAACGCGCAGGCCGCGATGAAGCAGGCCGAGGCCGACGTGGGCGCGGCGCGCGCTGCGCTGGATGCGGCCAATGTGACGCTCGGCTATGCGCGCATCACCGCGCCGATCAGTGGTCGTATCGGAAAGTCCTCGGTCACCCAGGGCGCGCTGGTCACCGCCGGCCAGGCCGCCGCGCTGGCGACGATCAACCAGCTGGACCCGATCCATATCGATCTGACCCAGTCCTCGGCCGAGCTGCTGCAGCTGCGCCGGGAGCTGGCCGCCGGTCGCCTGGAGGAAAGTGGCGGCGTGCCGGTCACCATCCTGCTCGAGGACGGCGGCGAGTTTGCACACAAGGGTTTGCTGGAGTTCTCCGAAGTCAGCGTTGATCCGGCAACCGGCAGCTTCAACCTGCGGGTGCGGGTGGAAAACCCCGACAACGTGCTGATGCCGGGCATGTACGTGCGTGCGCAGGTCGGCAGTGGCGTGCGCCAGAACGCGATCCTCGTGCCGCAGCAGGGCATCGCCCGTGATCCCAAGGGCAACACCAGCGCAATGGTGGTCAACGCCGAAGGCAAGGTGGAAGTGCGCCAGGTCAAGGTCAGCAGTGCCATCGGCGACAAGTGGCTGGTGGAAGACGGGCTGAAGGCCGGTGACAAGGTCATCGTCGAAGGCCTGCAGAAGATCGCCCCCGGTATGCCGGTGCAGGCCACCGAGATGGGCGCTGCGCCGACGCAGGCGCCGTCCGCCCCCTCCGCTGCCGCACCGGCAGCCAGTGCCGATGCAGCTGACGCTGCCGCTCCGGCCGACAAGCGGTAACCGGAGAACACCATGGCACGCTTCTTTATTGATCGACCCATCTTCGCGTGGGTCATCGCGATCATCATCATGCTCGCCGGCGCGCTGGCCCTGACTGGCCTGCCGGTGTCGATGTACCCGACCGTGGCCCCGCCCAGCGTTGAAATCCGCGCGGTCTACCCGGGCGCTTCGGCCAAGGTGGTCGAGGACTCGGTGACCCAGATCATCGAGCAGAACATGAAAGGCCTCGATGGGCTGATCTATTTCTCGTCCAACAGCTCGTCCAACGGCATGGCGGTCATCAGCCTCAAGTTCGAGAACGGCACCGACCCGGACATCGCCCAGGTGCAGGTGCAGAACAAGCTGCAGCTGGCAATGCCGCTGCTGCCACAGGAAGTGCAGCGCCAGGGCATCAACGTCTCCAAGGCCTCCAGCGGTTTCCTCCAGGTTGTCGCCTTCGTTTCCGAGGACGGCAGCATGGGCCGCGACGATATCGCCGACTACGTCACCGCGAACATCGTCGACCCGCTCAGCCGCGTCGCGGGCGTGGGCAACATCCAGGTGTTCGGCGGCCAGTACGCGATGCGCATCTGGCTGGACCCCAACAAGCTGCACACCTATGCGCTGGCGGTACCCGAGGTGATCGCTTCGATACGGGCCCAGAACGCGCAGATCGCGATCGGCCAGCTCGGCGGCGCACCTTCGATTGAAGGCCAGCAGCTCAACGCGACCATCAACGCCCAGGACCGGTTGCAGACGCCGGAGCAGTTCCGCGACATCGTGGTGCGCTCCAATGCCGACGGTTCGGTGCTGCGCCTGGGCGACATCGCCCGGGTCGAGCTGGGGTCGTCCTCCTACGAGTTCATCAGCCGCTACAACGGACAGCCGACCATCGGCCTGGCGATCTCTATGTCGACCGGGGCGAACGCGCTTGACACCGCCGCCGGCGTGAAGGAAGCGGTTGATGCGCTGACGCCCTACTTCCCCACGGGCATGAAGGCGGTGATCCCGTTCGACACCACCCCGTTCGTGAAGGTGTCGATCAAGAGCGTGATCATGACGTTGCTCGAGGCGATCGCGCTGGTGTTCCTGGTGATGTACCTGTTCCTGCAGAACTTCCGCGCCACGCTGATCCCGACGATCGCGGTGCCGGTGGTGCTGCTGGGCACGTTCGGCGTGCTGGCCGCGCTCGGCTTCTCGGTCAACATGCTGACCATGTTCGCGATGGTGCTGGCGATCGGTCTGCTGGTCGACGACGCCATCGTCGTGGTCGAGAACGTGGAACGCATCATGGCCGAGGAAGGCCTGTCGCCACTGGAAGCCACGCGCAAATCGATGGACCAGATCACCGGTGCGCTGATCGGCATCGGCCTGGTGTTGTCGGCGGTGTTCGTGCCGATGGCGTTCATGTCCGGCTCCACCGGCGTGATCTACCGGCAGTTCTCGGCGACCATCGTGTCGGCCATGACGCTGTCGGTGATCGTCGCCATCGTGCTCACCCCGGCGCTGTGCGCGACCATGCTCAAGCCGCTGCCCAAGGGCGAGCACCATGTCGCCCACAAGGGCCTGGCCGGACGCTTTTTCGGCTGGTTCAACCGCAACTTCGACAACACCAGCGTGCGCTACCAGCGTGGCGTCAAGGGCATCATCACCCGCCCGCGCCGGTTCATGGCGATCTTCGTCGCGCTGGTGGTGGTCATGGGTCTGCTGTTCGCGCGCCTGCCCAGCTCGTTCCTGCCCAGTGAGGACCAGGGCGTGCTGTTTGCGATGGTGCAGACGCCGGTTGGCGCCACCCAGGAGCGCACCCTGGAGTCGATCCAGAAGCTGGAGAACCACTTCCTGGAGAACGAGAAGGACGCGGTCGAGTCGGTGCTGTCGGTGCAGGGCTTCAGCTTCGCCGGCATGGGCCAGAACACCGGCATCGCCTTCGTCAAGCTCAAGGACTGGAGCGAACGCACCGACGCGGACCTGCACGCCGATGCGGTCGCCGGCCGCGGCATGGCGGCGCTGAGCCAGATCAAGGATGCGTTCATCTTCGCGTTCGCCCCTCCGGCGATGCCCGAGCTCGGTATCGCCAACGGCTATGCGTTCTTCCTCAAGGACAACGCCGGCCAGGGGCATGAGGCGCTGCTGGGCGCGCGCAACCAGCTGCTGGGCCTGGCGGCCCAGAGTGAACTGCTGGCCAACGTGCGACCCAACGGCCAGGAAGACACGCCGCAGCTGCGCATCGACGTCGACACCGCGCGTGCCAGCGCGCAGGGGCTGTCGCTCGACGCCATCAACGCCACCCTTGCAGCGTCCTGGGGCGGCCAGTACATCGACGACTTCATCGACCGCGGCCGGGTCAAACGCGTGTATATCCAGGCCGATGCCGAGTTCCGCATGACCCCGGAGGACTTCAACCTGTGGTCGGTCAAGAACAACCAGGGACAGATGGTGCCGTTCTCCGCGTTCGCCACCTCGCGCTGGGACTACGGTTCGCCGCGCCTGGAGCGCTACAACGGCGTCTCGGCGATGGAGATCAACGGTGAAGCCAAACCTGGCGTGGCGTCCGGCGAGGCGATGGCCGAGATCGAGCGGCTGGTCACGCAGCTGCCGCCGGGCTTCGGCATCGAGTGGACCGCGCTGTCGTACGAGGAGCGCAAGGCCGGCTCGCAGACCACGTTGCTGTACGCGCTGTCGCTGATGATCGTGTTCCTGTGTCTGGCTGCGCTGTACGAAAGCTGGACGGTCCCCACCGCCGTGCTGCTGGCCGCCCCGCTGGGCATCCTCGGCGCGGTGCTGGCCAACACCTTCCGTGGCATGGAGCGCGACGTCTACTTCCAGGTGGCGATGCTCACCACCGTGGGCCTGACCAGCAAGAACGGCATCCTGATCGTGGAGTTCGCCAAAGCCAACCTCGACAAGGGCATGGACCTGGTCGCGGCCACCATGCAGGCGGTGCGAGACCGTCTGCGCCCGATCATCATGACCTCGCTGGCGTTCGGTCTTGGCGTGCTGCCCTTGGCGATCGCCAGCGGCGCCGGCTCCGGCGCGCAGCGCGCGATCGGTACCGGTGTGGTCGGCGGCATGCTGGTGGGCACGGCGCTCGGTGTGTTCTTCATCCCGCTGTTCTTCGTGGTGGTGCAGAAGCTGTTCGTGCGCAAACCCAAGCCGGCGGTCACCGATGGCAACGGAGGTGCAAGCCATGACTAAGTTCGCGATCAGCGCGTTGGCGATGGCGGCGAGTCTGTTCGTGTCCGGCTGCGCCGTGCTGGAACCGCGGGATGTGGAAGTAGCGCCCGGAGTGGCGGTGCACTGGCCGCTGCCGGCGTCGGCTGATGCCGGCGCGGTCGCGGCGGCCGATATCGGCTGGCGGGATTTCTTCACCGACCCGCGGCTGGAGGAAGTGATCGCACTGGCGTTGCAGAACAATCGCGACCTGCGCGTGGCGATGCTCAATGTCGACCGGACGCGTGCGCAGTACCGGATCCAGCGCGCCGACCGGCTGCCTTCGCTGGCCGCCAACGGCCAGCTGCTGCGCAGCGGCGGCGACGTGCCGGTCAGCGAGCAGTACAGCGCCGAGCTGGGCGTGGCCGCGTTCGAACTGGATCTGTTCGGGCGGGTGCGCAATCTCAGTGAAGCGGCGCTGCAGCAGTACTTCGTCAGCACCGAGGCGCGCCGTGCCGCACAGCTGGCGCTGGTGGCGGGCGTGGCCCAGAGCTGGCTGAACCTGGCGGCCGACGGCGAATTGTTGCGCGTTGCCGAATCGACGCTGGAAAGCTATGCGACCTCGCTGCAGCTGACCGAGCAGCGTGAGCGCCTGGGCGCCGCTTCGGCACTGGAATTGAGCCAGGCGCAGACCCTGCTGGAAACGGCTCGTGCGGACGTGGCGCGTTATCGCGGGGAGGTGGCGCAGGGACGCAATGCATTGAACCTGCTGGCCGGCCAGACCGTGGCCACCGATCTGCTGCCGGACGATTTCGTTCCACAGGTCAGCGGACTGGAGCCGCTGCCGGCCGGATTGCCGGCCGACGTGCTGTTGCGCCGGCCCGACGTGATGGCGGCCGAACACCGCTTGCTGTCCGGCAACGCCAATATCGGTGCGGCGCGCGCGGCCTTCTTCCCGTCCATTCGCCTGACCGGCGCGGTCGGCTCGGCCAGCGGGGAGCTGTCGGGACTGTTCGACAGCGGCACCCGGGTGTGGAGCTTCATGCCGCAGATCACCCTGCCGATTTTCCAGGGCGGGCGCCTGCGCGCCAACCTGGGAATGGCGAACGCGGATCGCGACATCGCTCTGGCCGAATACGAAAAGGCGATCCAGAGCGGCTTCCGTGAAGTCGCCGATGCGCTGGTGCTGGAACAGTCGCTGGCCGAGCAGCGGGTGGCGCAGCAGGCGCTGGTCGATGCCGCCCAGCGCGCGCACGATCTGTCCCAGGCCCGCCATGACGCCGGGCTGGACAGCTTCCTGGTGCTGCTGGACGCGCGGCGCACGCTCTATGGTGCCCGCCAGGGGTTGGTGGCCACGCAGCTGGCCGAGCAGGTCAACCGGGTGACCCTGTACAAGGTACTGGGCGGCGGTTGGCGCGAACACGCCTGAACCGGACCCTGGAATCGGGCCGCAGCAGCGGCCCGCTTTCATTGCGGGACAGTCAGCGGGAGCGGGCCGAGTCACCCACCAGCTGGGCCTGCTTTACCGCGCCCAGGCGCTGGGCGATCTGCGCCATGCGGTTGCACAGATCCACATGCTGGTCCGGGAAACGGTCAGCCAATTCAGTCTGCAGCGCCTGATAGGCGTCCCAGAAGCCGGCCGAGTTGCGGTGGCGCGAATACTGGACGCACAGGCGTTCACGGACGCGTTCGAGCGAACGCTGGCTGTCGGATTGTTGCGGATCGGGCTGATGTTGCATCCACCACCTCGGTGTTCAGTGCCCCCCTGATGCCTCGACCATAACCTGAACCGGTGGCGGGAATGTTGCCGGACCGTTATTCGTCAACGCGGCGATGGCGGTTTGTGACCGCTGCCCGTCAACCCGGTCGAAAGCGCAGGACCCCGATCGCAGCCTGCGGCATCGCGCACGAAATGCACGTGCCTACTCGCCGATGTCCTCGTTCCACACTTCCGGATTGGTCGCGATGTAGCTGCTCATCATCTCGATGCATTCGGCGTTGTTGAGGTCGATGACATTGACACCGTTCCCGCGCAGCCAGTCGATGCCGCCGCCGAAGGTGACCGATTCCCCCACCACCACGGTGCCGATGTTGAACTGGCGGACCAGCCCGCTGCAGTACCAGCACGGTGCCAGGGTGGTGACCATGATGGTGTCGCGATAACCGCGCTGGCGACCGGCCTTGCGGAAGGCGTCGGTTTCGCCATGGATGGACGGATCGCCCTCCTGCACGCGGCGGTTGTGGCCGCAACCGAGCAGGCGGCCATCGTTGTGGTACAGCGCGGCGCCGATCGGGATGCCGCCTTCGGCCAGCCCCTGGCGGGCCTCGGCGATGGCGGTGTCGAGCAGGGCGCGGTAGTCGGGGGTGGTGATCATGCAGGGGTTCCTGGCGGCGCGGTGTGGTGGACGACGGCAGTGTGCCGTGGATGCGTCACATGATAACGGCTGCGAATTGCCGGCCCGGCGTGGCGCTGACACGCACCAGCGCCGGCGATGCGATAATCGCCGCATGAGCGAATCCCCCTACAAGAGCGGTACCACCCATTTCGGTTTCCGAGACGTGCCTGCCAAGGACAAGCAGAAGCTTGTCGGTGAGGTTTTCACTTCGGTCGCCGGCAACTACGACCTGATGAACGACCTGATGAGCCTGGGCATCCATCGGGTCTGGAAGCGCTATTTCGTCGCCACCGCGCAGGTGAAGCCGGGCGACCGCGTGCTCGACTTGGCCGGCGGTACCGGTGATATCGCCGTGCTGCTGAAGCAGCGCGTCGGCAACGAGGGCGCCGTGGTGCTGGGCGACATCAACGCCGGCATGCTGTCGGTGGGCCGTGACCGCCTGACCAACCGCGGCCATGTGTCCGGTTTCGACTACGTGCAATGCAATGCCGAGGCACTGCCGTTCCCGGACCAGAGTTTCGACCTGGTGACGATCTCCTTCGGCCTGCGCAACGTCACCGACAAGGACGCGGCGCTGCGCGAGATGTACCGGGTGCTCAAGGTCGGCGGCCAGGCACGGGTGCTGGAGTTTTCCGAAGTCACCGCCGACTGGTTCAAGCCGATCTACGATTTCCATTCCTTCAAGGTGCTGCCGAAGCTGGGCAAGCTGTTCGCGCGCGGCGATTCGGACAGCTACCAGTACCTGGCAGAGAGCATCCGCAAGCACCCGCCGCAGGAAGAGCTGAAGGCGATGATGGGCCAGGCCGGATTCGGCCGCTGCCATTACAAGAACCTCAGCGCCGGCATCGTCTCGATACACTCCGGCTACAAACTCTGAATGCAGCCGGCAGGGCCCCGACGGGGCTCTGCGGTTAATTCGCGAGCCGGCCATCGCCGGCGTTGCGGCAAAAAAAAGATGCCGGTGGGGCTTGCCGCAGCGGTGGCCGCGGCATCGGCTGCCGCGCACGCACGGCATCCATAGAGAACAGACGTTCTGCCCGGCACCGGGCCGGTTGTTGGCCGGGCGGCGCGACGGAACGACGGGATCGCGGCAGCGGGGGTAAACTGCGCCACTCACCCAGATCGGTTCCAGATCCATGCGCTCTTCGTTCCTGATGTTGCCCCTGGCCGCGGCGCTTGTCGCCGGCTGTGCCAAGGAACCCGCCGCTCCCGTTACACAACCTCTCGCCCAGCAGCCCGCCGCCGCCATGAATGCCGTCAGCCGCAGCCATGATGAAAGCTCCTATGCCGAACCGGACAAGGTCGTCATCAAGGACCTGGCGCTGGATCTGAAGCTGGATTTCGACAGCAAGCAGATCGGCGGCACCGCCACCTATACGCTGGAGTGGAAGGACAAGGCGGCCAAACAGCTGGTGCTCGACACCCGCGAGTTGATGATCGAAAAGGTTGAGGCCGTGGCCGCCGATGGCGCCGCCTCGCCGTTGCAGTTCATGCTGGCCCCGGCCGACAAGGTATTCGGCAGCCGCCTGAGCATCGAGACCCCGCAGCAGCCGGCCACCGTACGCATCACCTACCACACCGCGCCGACCGCCTCGGGCCTGCAGTGGCTGGAGCCGTCGATGACCGAGGGCAAGAAGCTGCCCTTCATGTTCAGCCAGTCGCAGGCGATCCATGCCCGTTCCTGGGTGCCGCTGCAGGACACGCCGAGCGTGCGCTTCACCTACAGCGCGCACGTCACCAGCCGCCCGGACGTGATGGTGCTGATGAGCGCCGACAACGATCCGAAGGCTGCGCGTGACGGCGATTACACCTTCAAGATGCCGCAGCCGATCCCGTCCTACCTGCTGGCCATCGCCGCCGGCGACCTGGTGTTCGATCCGATCTCCGGCCGTTCCGGAGTGTGGGCCGAGCCGTCGATGGCCGCCAAGGCCGCCAAGGAATTCGAAGACACCGAGAAGATGATCGTCGCCGCTGAAAAGCTGTACGGCGAGTATCGCTGGGGCCGCTACGACATGCTGGTGCTGCCGCCATCGTTCCCGTTCGGCGGCATGGAGAATCCGCGCCTGACCTTCGCCACTCCGACCGTGATTGTCGGCGACAAGTCCCTGGTGTCGCTGGTCGCCCACGAACTGGCGCACAGCTGGTCCGGCAACCTGGTGACCAATGCCAGCTGGAAGGACATCTGGCTCAACGAGGGCTTCACCACCTACGTGCAGGGCCGCATCACCGAGGCGCTGTATGGCCAGGAAATGGCCGAGATGGAGCGCGAGATCGACCAGAGCGATCTGCTCGCCGAAGTGAAGGAGATGAAGCCGGCCGACCAGGCGCTGGCGCTGCCGCCGTTGACCGAACGCGACCCGGACGATGCGCTGAGCAATGTCGCCTACGTCAAGGGTTCGTGGTTCCTGCAGTTTCTGGAGCAGCGGTTCGGGCGTGCGGTGTTCGATCCGTTCCTGCGCGGCTGGTTTGACGACCATGCCTTCCAGAGCGCCAACACCGACCAGTTCGTCGACTACATGAAGAAGAACCTGCTGCCGAAGAATCCCAATGCGGTGACCGAGGCCGAGCTGGATGCGTGGCTCAACCAGCCGGGTATCCCGGCCTTCGCGCAGAAGGCGCGTTCGCGCAATTTCTCCATTGTCGATACCGCCCGCATCGCCTTCCTCGGCAGTGAGAACCTGCCCAGCAACCAGGTGACCAACGAGTGGAACACCCAGGAATGGGTGCGTTTCATCGACGGTCTGGGCAAAACCGTGCCGCTGGAGAAGCTGGCCCAGCTCGATCGCGCCTACAAGTTCACCGGCACCGCGAATGGCGAAATCGCCATGCGCTGGTACCCGCTGGCCATCCGCAGCGGCTACACCGATGCACAGGAAGCCGCCGGTGAATTCATCCAGCGCGTGGGTCGGCGCAAATTGATCCTGCCGATCTATGCCGAGCTGGTGAAGACCCCGGAAGGGCTGGCATTCGCCAAGGAAGTGTTCGCGCGCGCCAGGTCGGGTTACCACCCGATCACCACCGCCTCGGTGGAAGGCATTCTGGCCAAGGCCGAGAGCGCCCCGCAGCAGCACTGAGCCGGTGTAGTGAAGTGACGCAGACGGCGGGCTTGGGCCCGCCGTTTGTGTTTGTCCGGTGCGGGCGAGCAAACGCGCAGCGGGGTGTTTACAGTACGGGGCGATAGGGCCGCTGCCCGCGCAGAACCGACAGATCACGGAGTTGCATGATGAAACGCATTGTCCTGGGTACCTTGTGCGCCATCGCGCTGGTGGCGTGTACCGATCCCGAAGCCGAGCGCCAGAAACAAGAGGCCGCGGCGGCACAGGCGCGTGCGGCACGCGAGGTACAGGCCGAGGTCATCGGCAAGCAGTACGACAGTGCCGTCACAGCCGGTGACTGGGATCGCGCGCGCATCCATGGCGCGGCCCTGTTCGACCAGTTCGCCGATTCGGAGACCGCGCAGCGCATCGAGCCGGGCTACGCCGAGGTCAAGGAGAAGGCCGAGGCCGCGCGTGAGCTGCGACGCATGCAGGCGTTGTGGCACTACAACCAGGTGGCTGTGAAGGGCGGTACGCAGCGCTCGGCGGCGATCTACAGCAAGGAACGCGTGGATGTGGATGGCAGCGGCGCCAAGCCGGTGCAGCTGGTGTTCCGCGATCACCCCGAGTGGAAGCGGCATGCCTACCTGGTGTTGCAGGCGGGCGATTTCGCCAAGGCCTGCTATGGCAGTTGCCAGGTCACGCTGACGGTGGATGGCGTGCCGCGACGCATGGCTGCGCACCGGCCCGATACCGACGAGGCGATCGCGATGTTCATCACCGACAACAAGTCGTTGTGGAAGATCGTGCGAGGCGCCCGCACCGTGGCTATCGAATTCCCGGTCAAGGCCGGCGGCACGCGCACTGCGCTGTTCGAAACCGGCGGACTGGACACCAGCCAGATGCCGGGCTGGAACTGACGGATGGCGGTGGTCGATACGGCACCCACCATGCTGGGCCGCTCTGTGGCGGCCAGTCGCCATTGGGTGTTCGACATGGACGGCACCCTGACCGAACCGCTCCATGACTTCGATCTGATCCGCCGCGAGCTGGGTATCCCGGCCGGGGCGGACATCCTGCAGCACCTGCTCGCGTTGCCTGTGCCGCAAGCGGCCGATCGCCGTGCCTGGTTGCTGCAACACGAACACGCGCTTGCGCTGGCGGCGACCCCGGCCCCCGGCGCGGTGCCGCTGGTGCGGGCGCTGCATGCGGCCGGTTGCCGGCTGGGCATCCTCACTCGCAACGCGCGCGAACTGGCTCTGCTGACATTGGCGGCAATCGGGCTTGAGGCCTGCTTCGCCGAAGAAGAGATCCTCGGCCGCGATGAAGTGGCGCCCAAACCGGCGCCGGCCGGCCTGCAGTTTTTCGCCGCGCGCTGGAACGTGGCGCCGGCGGCAATGCGCATGGTCGGCGATCACTACTACGACCTGGCCTGCGCGCAGGCGGCCAATGTCCCCGGCGTGCTGGTCAACCAAGCCGGGGATCCGTGGCCGGGGATGGCGCAATGGCGGTTGCGCGATTGCAGCGAGCTGCTGCAGCGCTGGAACGACGCTTGAAGGCGCCTGCCTCATCCCGCCTGCGCTTTTTTTGCGGGCGAGGCGGGGATGTTCATCCGCCACAGAAAAACTTTGCCGGGACCGCGGCCGGCAGCCTGCCTCGCTCACACGTGACGGTAGAAAACAAAAAACGGCGCCGAGGCGCCGTTTTTTTTTTATGCATTCACGGTGCGGTTACAGCGCGTAGCCGAACTGCTGCTTGAACTGGTCGTTGAACTCGGCGAAATCGAAACGCTGGTTCTGCGTGCCGGGGTGCTCGACCTTCAGCGCGCCCATCAGATTGCCCATGCGACCGATGGTCAGCCAGTCATAGCCCTTCTCGATGCCGAAGATCAGGCCGGCGCGGAACGCATCGCCACAGCCGGTCGGGTCGACCACGCGGCGCTCGTGCGCCGGCGGAATGTCGAAGCTCTTTTCCGGGGTGTGGATGATCGCGCCGCGCGGGCCCTGGGTGGTGATATAGGCCTTGACCCGGCTGACGATGTCTTTTTCGTCCCAGCCGGTGCGCTGCTGCAGCAGGTTGGATTCGTAGTCGTTGACCACCACGTAATCGGCCTGCTCGATGAACGTGCGCAGCTCCGGACCGTTGAACAGCGGCAGCGCCTGGCCCGGGTCGAAGATGAACGGGATGCCGCATTCGACGAACTCGGCCGCGTTCTGGATCATGCCTTCCCGACCGTCGGGGGCCACGATGCCGAAGGTCACGCCGGGCACGTCGCGCACGTGGTTGTCGTGCGAACGCATCATCGCGCCCGGGTGGAACGCGGTGATCTGGTTGTTGTCGTGGTCGGTGGTGATGAAGCACTGCGGGGTGAACATGTCCTCGAGCACCCGGACCTGGCTCAGGTCGATGTCCAGCCGCTCGAAGTGCTCACGGTACGGGCCGAAATCCTGGCCCACGGTGCCCATCGGGATCGGGCTGCCGCCCAGCAGCTTCAGGTTGTAGGCGATGTTGCCGGCGCAGCCGCCCAGCTCGCGACGCATGCGCGGCACCAGGAACGACACGTTCAGGATGTGGACCTTGTCCGGCAGGATGTGGTTCTTGAACTGGTCCGGGAACACCATGATGGTGTCGAAGGCAAGGGAACCACAGATCAGAGCGGACATCGCGAGCAGGCCTATACAGGAAAAGGGAGCGCCGCCATGCGGGCGCAGGCGGGGTGGCACGGTCAGGGCGCCAAAGTGGCTAAGGTTACCGGCTGCGGCGGCGCACGACCAGAAGAGAAGATGTGCGGAGATGCCCGGAATCGGTGGAAAGCCCCGATCCGCAAAGGATTCTCCTTGCCCGCACCGGGGTGGGTTGTTAGGCTAGCGGACCTCATTTTCTGCCCATTTTTTCGCCAATCGGCGTGGGCACGACACCCCCAGGATCACTTCCCAGATGTTCAAGAAGCTGCGTGGCATGTTCTCCAATGACCTGTCCATCGACCTGGGCACGGCCAATACCCTCATCTACGTGCGTGGGCAGGGGATCGTGCTCAACGAACCGTCGGTGGTGGCGGTGCGCCAGGATCGCGCGATCGGTGGCACCCGTTCGGTGGCCGCGGTCGGCGCGGAGGCCAAGCAGATGCTCGGCCGTACGCCGGGCCATATCACCACCATCCGCCCGATGAAGGATGGCGTCATCGCCGACTTCACCTACACCGAAGCGATGCTCAAGCACTTCATAAAGAAAGTGCACAAGTCGCGTTTCCTGCGCCCGAGCCCGCGCGTGCTGGTGTGCGTGCCGGCCGGCTCCACCCAGGTCGAGCGCCGGGCGATCAAGGAATCGGCCGAGGAGGCCGGTGCGCGCGATGTGTTCCTGATCGAAGAGCCGATGGCCGCGGCGATCGGTGCCGGCATGCCGGTGACCGAGGCGCGCGGTTCGATGGTCATCGATATCGGCGGCGGCACCACCGAAGTGGCGGTGATCTCGCTCAACGGCATCGTCTACTCGGCATCGGTGCGTATCGGCGGCGACCGTTTCGACGAGTCGATCACCAACTACGTGCGCCGCAACCACGGCATGCTGATCGGTGAAGTGACCGCGGAGCGGATCAAGGTCGAGCTCGGCTGCGCCTACCCGCAGGCCGAGGCCACGGAGATGGAAATTACCGGCCGCAACCTCGCCGAGGGCGTGCCGAAGATGATCAAGATCAGCTCCAACGAAGTGCTCGAAGCGCTGCATGAGCCGTTGTCGGGGATTGTCTCGGCCGTGAAGCTGGCACTGGAACAGACCCCGCCGGAACTGGGCGCGGACGTGGCCGAGCGCGGCATCGTGCTCACCGGCGGTGGCGCGTTGCTGCGCGACCTGGACCGTCTGCTGTCCGAAGAGACCGGCCTGTACGTGCAGGTGGCGGACGATCCGTTGACCTGTGTGGCCCGTGGCGGTGGTCGTGCGCTGGAACTGGTGGATATGCACGGCAACGAGTTCTTTGCGCCGGAGTAAGGCTTACCCCGCGCGCCTCGCGCAGGCGCCCGTGCCCCGTGATCTCGCCCACCCCCAAGCTGTGTGGGCCATCGGGCAGCGCGGGTGTCGCCGCCGTCTCTTTCCATATTTTTCCATTCGAAGCCTGCCGTGCCACCCTATGCCGGTCCTCCCGTAGCCTCCCGTCAGGGGGATGCCAGCAGCCCGCTGCGGTTGCTGGCCTATCTGGCCCTGGCGATCACCCTGATCGTGCTCGACGACCAGGGCGGCTGGCTGTCGCGCCTGCGCAGCCACGCCAACGTGCTGGTGCAGCCGGTATGGGCGCTGGCCGGGTTGCCGGGACGGCTGGGATCGTCGGTCAAGGACAATGCGGCCAGCCACAATCAGCTGGTGGCCGAGAATCGGGAACTGCGCAACGAGTTGCTGATCGCCAACGCACGCCTGACCCGACTGCAGACCGCCGCGCTGGACAATGCGCAGTTGCGCGAGCTGCTGAACGTGGCCGAGCGCAGCGGGCTGGATGTGCAGCTGGCGCCGATCCTGGATATCGACCTGGACCCGGTGCGGCAACGCCTGGTGCTTGCCGCCGGCAGCCGTGAGGGCGTGCATGTGGGCCAGGCGGTGATCGATGCCGGTGGGCTGATGGGCCAGGTGATCGACGTGACGCCGGCGCATTCGACCGTGCTGCTGCTGACCGACCCGGACCATGCGGTGCCGGTGACCGTGGCGCGCAATGGCGTGCGCCTGATCGTATATGGCCGCGGGGACACCCTGGAGCTGCGCGACATTCCCCTCAGTGCCGGCGTTGAAGTGGGCGATGAGATCGTGACCTCCGGCCTGGGTGGCCGTTTCCCGCCAGGCTTCCCGGTCGGCACCATCACCCGGCTGCGCCCGGATGACACCCATGCCTTCCTGGTCGGTGAACTGGCGCCCGCCGCCAAGCTGGATCGCGGCCGTGATGTGTTGCTGCTGCGCGGCATCCCGACCCCGGGGCTGGTCAACACGCAGGAACAGGCCGCAGCCGGCGGTCCGGCGACGGTCATCGGAACGGCCGCTGCCGCCTCCGCGCGTAGCGCTGCCACCCAGCCCGCAGCGACCGACGCGCCAGCCATACCGGATTCGCGTCCGCCGCTGGAGCCGCGCCCATGAGCCGTCTGCGCGGCAAGCGCTGGATCCTGCCGGTCAGTCTGATCCTGGGGTTGTTGCTGGGACTGGTGCCACTGCCGCCGCTGTTGCAGCCGGTGCGTCCGTACTGGCTGGCCCTGGTGCTGGCCTACTGGGTGATCGAAACCCCCGAGCGGGTCGGGCTGGGATTTGCCTTCGTGATCGGTGTGGTGGCCGACCTGGTGTACGGCGGCATCCTCGGCGAGCAGGCGCTGCGGCTGGTGATCCTGGCGTTCATCCTGCAACGCTTCCGCGCGCGCATCCGGTTTTTCCCGATGTCGCAGCAGACCCTGGCGATCGGCGGGCTGCTGGTCAATGACCGTATCGTCAGTGCCGCCCTGCACATGATGGTCGGCGAACCGGTGTTGCCGTGGGCGTACTGGTGGGCGCCGTTGCTGGGCATGCTGTTGTGGCTGCCGGTATTCCTGCTGCTCGATACGGTGCGACTGGGCAAGCGCGGGCGCGGGCGCTGAGCATGTATCCGCGGCGCCAGACCAAAAATCCCCATGCCGAGGCCGAGCAGTTCCGGAGGCGCGCGGCGGTGGGCTTTGTCGGCGTGCTGGTCACGTTGCTGGCGTTGGGCGGCTGGTATTTCAAGCTGCAGGTGCTGGACCACGATATCTACGCCACCCGTTCGGAAGCCAACCGCATCAAGCCGCGGCCGGTGGTGCCCGGGCGCGGGATGATCTACGACCGCAACGGCCGGCTGCTGGCCGAGAACGTGCCGGCGTTCCGCCTGGATGTGACCCCCGACAAGGTCCAGGACATGGACGCGACCCTGGCCGGGCTGCAGGAAATGTTCGCGCTGAGCGATGAGGACATCGAGCGGTTCAATGAATCGCGCAAGGCGCGTCGGCGCTTCCTGCCCGTCACCCTGAAGCTGCGGGTCAACGACGAGGAAATGGCGCGCTTTGCGGTGGACCGCTGGAAATATCCGGGGGTCGAGCTGGAGCCCTACCTGACCCGGCGTTATCCCTACGGCGAGCTGTTCGCCCACGTCATCGGTTATGTCGGCCGCATCGACGACAAGGATCTGGAAACCCTCGGCGAGGGCAATGCCGCGCTGACCCATATCGGCAAGTCCGGGCTGGAGCGCTATTACGAGCAGGTGCTGCGCGGCAAGGTCGGCTACGAACAGGTCGAGACCAATGTGCAGGGGCGGGCGATCCGCACCGTCGGCCGGGTCGCGGCGCAGTCCGGCGCCGACCTGCGGCTGTCCATCGATGCCGACCTGCAGCGGGCCATGGTCGCCGCGTTCGGCGAGTACGAAGGGGCGGCGGTGGCGCTGGACCCGCGCAGCGGGGAGGTGCTGGCGATGGTCAGCCTGCCGTCCTACGACCCCAACCTGTTCGTCAACGGCATCTCGCATGCCGATTTCAAGGCGCTCAACGACAACCCGTCAAGGCCGCAGTTCAACCGGCTGGTGCTGGGTGGCGTGGCGCCGGGGTCCACGATCAAACCGCTGATCGGCCTGGCCGGGCTGGACAGCGGCGTGCGCCGCGCCGAAGACAAGACCCTCTCGCGCGGCATGTTCTACCTGCCCGGCGTGAGCCGCGGCTGGGGCGACGCCAATCGTGGCGGCCATGGCTGGACCGATCTGCGCAAATCCATTGCCCAGTCGGTGAACACCTACTACTACCAGCTCGGTATGGACCTGGGCATCGAGCGCTTTGACCGCTACATGGGCGGCTACGGTTTCGGCCATCCCACCGGGATCGATCTGGTCGGTGAAATCGGCGGCATCCTGCCGTCACCGCAGGCCAAGCTGAAGGCCAACAAAGAGCGCTGGTATCCCGGTGACACGGTCAACGCCAGCATCGGCCAGGGGCTATGGAAGGTGACACCGTTGCAGCTGGTGCGTGCGGTGGCGGGAATCGCCGATGGACAGCTGCGTCGCCCGCACCTGGTGATGGAGCAGCGCGCCGGCTTCGACCGTGACTGGCTGCCGACGACGCAGCCAGCGGGCAAGCCGATCAGTCCGAATCCCGGCAATCTGCAGGCGGTGCGCGAGGGCATGATGGCGACCATGCAGCCCGGCGGCAGCGGTGCACGCATGGCCGCGGGCGCGCCCTACGCGATGGCCGGCAAGACCGGTACCGCCCAGGTGGCCAGCCGTCGCGGTACCGCCGCCGTGAATCCGCGCAGCCTGCCGATGCACCTGCGCCACCGTGCGCTGTTCGTCGGCTTCGCCCCGGCCGACAACCCGACCATTGCGGTCGCGGTCGCGGTCGAGGGCGGCGGCTATGGCGGCAGTACCGCCGGGCCCATCGCGCGCAAGATCTTCGATGCCTGGCTGCTGGGCAAACTGCCCGACGGGCTGCAGCCGCTGGACAGCGAGCGCGGCACCACCAGCATCGGCACCACCGCGTTCGACGCCGAAGACCCGGCCTTGCGCGCAGCCGGTGAGCGCGCCGCCGCGGCGCTGGAAGATGGGATTCCGGTGATGGTGGGCGCGCCCGCATCCGTACCTGGCCCGGCTCCGGCGGCCGCGTCGTCGCCGGCGACAGAGTTGCCGCGATGAAGGATTTCCTGCGCTGGGCGATGGAGATGCTCGGCCGCCTCACCCGCGGCCTCGACTGGACGCTGCTGCTGGCGCTGGCAGCGCTGATGGGCATCGGCCTGGCGGTGTTGCACAGCGCCGGCGGCGACCGGCTGGTGATGGCCCAAGGCGTGCGCTTCGGCGTCGGCCTGCTGGCGATGTGGGGCATCGCGCGGCTGCCGATCCTGCGGGTGCGGGCGTGGACACCGATGATCTATGCCTTGTCGATGCTGCCGCTGCTGGCGGTGTTCGTGCTGGGCACCGGCAAATATGGGCGGCAGTGGCTGGACCTGAAATTCTTCTACCTGCAACCGGCCGAGCTGCTCAAGGTCAGCCTGCCGATGATGGTGGCCTGGTACCTGCACCGGGTGCCGCTGCCGCCACGGATTCCGGTGGTGCTCACCGCTGCGCTGATCATCGGCGTGCCGACCGCACTGGTGATGCTGCAGCCGGATTTCGGTACCGGCGTGCTGATCGCGGCCAGTGGCGCGTTCGTGCTGCTGCTGGCCGGCTTGCCCTGGTGGTGGGTGGGCGTGGGCGTGGGCGGTGTCGCCGCGGCCGCGCCCATTGCCTGGTTCTGGTTGCTGATGCCCTATCAGAAGGACCGGCTCATGATGTTCCTCGACCCGGAGAGCGATGCGCTGGGCGCGGGCTGGAACATCATCCAGTCCAAGATCGCGATCGGTTCGGGCGGGCTGGATGGCAAGGGCTGGGGGCAGGGCTCGCAATCGCACCTGAACTTCATCCCCGAGCAGACCACCGATTTTGCATTCTCGGTGCTGAGCGAGGAATTTGGCTGGATCGGGGTGGCGATCGTGCTGGCCCTGTACCTGCTGGTGATCGGGCGCTGCCTGTGGATCGCCTCGCAGTCGCGCGATTCCTATTCACGCCTGCTTGCCGGCGCCACCGGCCTGGCGTTCTTCGTCTACGTGCTGGTCAACGGCGGCATGATTTCCGGGGTGTTGCCGGTGGTGGGCGTGCCGATGCCGTTGATCAGCTATGGCGGCACCTCGGCGGTGTCGCTGCTGGCAGGTTTCGGCCTGGTGATGGCGGTGCGCGAACATCGGCCCGTCCACGGCCATTGACCGCCTACAGGCTGCTCCGGTTGGCCGGAGTTTGATCCCGATCAAACCATTTTCTTTACATAACCTTCACAATGGCGACCCCGCGCGCTGACTGCTTGGCGCTGCACGGGAGGAGCCGGCGTTGTGCGCCGCCTTTGCCGAATTCGGGACGTGGTCCGGTGGGGAGCCGGGCCGCACCTGTACTGGATTCCGGCTGGAATGCCAGCTGCACCTGCGGGGATGGGGGTGCAGCCGGCAGTCCACCTTGGCTCCCGGACGACGCGGGCCTCATTCCCCATCCCCGCGCAGGCTGCGGGTCATCGATTTGCCCATTCAGTATTTCCGCGCGTGCCGCGCTGCCGGATGCATCGGCGACACCTGGGCAATTTCAGCTTCAATCCTCTTGCGATTCATGGTCTTATTGCTGGAAATTCATCCTTGACCTGCTAATCTCGCCCGATGATTCGACGCGCTCTGGCCTGTTTTCTCACCCTCGGTCTGGTCGCCTGCGCGACCCCGCCGCAGGCACCCAACTCCACCACCGCTGCCGGTGCAAAGCCGGGCGGGCCGGCAACGTCCGGCAAGGGTCCAGCCGAGGCGGTGCCGGAAACCGCGGCGAGCCTGCCGCCGGTCGATCTGACCCCGGTCCCGTTCGAGACGGCGCGCGCCAACTTCGTCCGCGATACCAGCGCCAGGTACGGCGTCGATCCGGCGTATATCGAACAGACCCTGGCGCAGGCGCAGATCCGTGAGCCGATCATCGCGGCGATGTCGCGCCCGGCCGAGCGGGTCAAACCGTGGAACGAATACCGGCCGATGTTCATCAGCCAGGCCCGGATCGACGGCGGTCGTGCGTTCCTGGCCAGCCATCGCGCTGCGCTCGCGCGCGTGGAAGCGGCGACCGGCGTGCCGGCGGAGGTGATTGTCTCGATCATCGGTGTGGAGACCAGTTACGGCGCCAACACCGGCAAGCACAAGGTGCTCGATGCGCTGTACACGCTGGCCTTCAAGTACCCGCGTTCGGGCACCCCGGAGACGCTCGAACGCGAGGTCCGGCGCGAGCTGTTCTTCCGTGACGAGCTGGCCAAGCTGTTCGTACTGGGGCGCGACGAGAAGCTGGATATCACCACGCTGCAGGGCAGCTACGCCGGCGCGATGGGCATGGGCCAGTTCATGCCGTCGAGCTACCTGGACTTCGCCGTGGACGGCGACGGTGATGGTCGCCGCGACCTGTTCAACAGCTTCGACGACGTCTTCGCTTCCATCGCCAACTACTTTGTGAAGAAGGGCGGCTGGGTGCGCGGCGGCAGTGTGGCCGTGCCGGCGACGCTGGATGCAGGGCGCGAGGAGTTCAACCCGAGCGACTGGACGCCGAACCACACCTTGTCCGATCTGGCGGCACGTGGTTACCACCCGGTCGTCCCGGGGCAGGCCGCGGGCGCCGGCGCCACCCCGATCACCCTCGAAGGCAGCGGCGGCAAGCAATACTGGCTGGGCTTCCAGAACTTCTACGCGATCACGCGCTACAACATCTCCAAGATGTACGCGATGGCCGTATTCCAGCTGTCACAGGCGATCGCCGGCAAGGAGCTTCCTCCGGCATGAACATGCGATGGCTGGTCCCTGCGTTGATGGTGCTGGGGCTGGCCGCCTGCAGCAGTGCGCCGAAGAAGTCCGCCACGCCCACGGCCGGCGCGACCACCAAGCTGGGCCACGCGGTCTCGGCCGGCAAGCCGGCGGTCGCCAGGGATTGTCCGGAAGGCTCCCCCTACGCGGCCGCCACCGAAGACCTCGCCACCCGCGGCAATTACACGGCCGGTGGCCTGTACAAGCCCGGCGTCTCCGACACCACGCCCACCTATGTGCCCAACGTGGCCTGCATCCCCGAGCCGGTGGTGAGCAACGAGCCACGTTCGGCGGTGGGCAACCGCTCTCCGTACACGGTGCTGGGCAAGCAGTACCAGGTGATGGAGCGCGTGGATGACTACGCCGAGACCGGTACCGCCTCGTATTACGGCAGCAAGTTCCACGGGCGTCTGACCTCCAATCGCGAGGTCTATGACATGTATGCCTTCACCGCCGCGCACAAGACGCTGCCGCTGCCCAGCTTTGCCCGGGTCACCAATCTGGACAACGGCGAATCGGTGGTGGTGCGGGTCAACGACCGCGGCCCGTTCCACGAGGGCCGGGTGATCGATCTGAGCTATGCCGCCGCGGTGAAGCTGGGCATCACCCAGCGCGGCACCGGCCGGGTCGAGGTACGCGGGCTGACTCCCGGCAGCGAAAACCTGTTGGCGCGCGGCGGCGGCAAGCCGTCGCGACGCGAGCGTGCAGCGGCCGTGGCTGCCGTGGCCGCCGCACCGGTGGCATCCAGTGACATGGATCGGCTGGTGGGCAAACTGCCGGCGGTGCCGGCCGCTGGCGCCGCGGCGCCGCGCGCGCTGGCCACTGCGGTTCTACCGACCCGCCCGCCGGTGCCCGCCGCTGCGTCCACCGTGACCGCCGACAACGTCGACGCCTGGATGAAGACCAACGGAGTGCGCGTGGCCACGGGGCGCTCGGCCAGCGCATCGCCCGCCCCGGCGGTGCCTGCGGCCGTCACCTCACCGCTCGTGGCCGACACTGCCGCAGCCCGCGTGCTGGGCAACGTGTTGTTGCAGGTGGCCAGTTTTTCCAGCCGTGAAAACGCCACGCGGGCGTTGATGCAGTTGTCCTCGGCCGGGATTGCCGGGGCCACCCTGAGCGATATCGTCAGTGGCGGCCGCACCCTGTGGCGTCTGCGCGTGGCGGCCAACGACCACGCCAATGCCGCCGAACTCGCCGGGCGGATCGCCGGGCTTGGTTTTGGCCAGCCGCAGATCGTCCGCGACTGAACACCGCGCCTGCGGCACGGAGGCGTCCGCGCCCGCGCCGCATCGTGGTCCTACAATGATGCGTCCATCTCCTCGTCCACCAGGAACCGTTGTCCGATGAAATTCCGTTTTGCCGTCGCTGCACTGGCCACGCTCGCCGTGGGCCTGGTTTCCGCCCAGACCCCCACTCCCCCGCCAATCCCGGCCCCGGCTGCTGCCGCCCCAGCCGTGGTCGCCACGCCGCCCGCACCGGCACCGAGCGTTTCCAAGGCATGGATCCTGATGGACTACGCCACCGGCCAGGTGTTGGCGGGCGAGAACATCCACGAACAGCTGCCGCCGGCCAGCATCACCAAGGTGATGACGTCCTATGTGATCGCCGCCGAGATCAAGAACGGCAAGATCAAGCCCGACGACCAGGTGATGATGAGCGAGCGCGCTTGGCGTGAGGGCGGCGCCGGCACCGATGGCAGCTACAGCGGCTTTGCGGTCAACCAGACCGCGCGCCTTGAGGACATGGAAAAGGGCATGGCGGTGCAGTCCGGCAACGACGCCGCGATCGCGTTGGCCGAGCATGCCGCCGGCAGCCAGGAAGCCTTCACCGCGCTGATGAACAGCTATGCCGCCCGGATCGGCATGAAGGATTCCCACTTCGTCAACGCGCACGGCCTGACCGCCGAGGGCCACCATTCCACCGCCTATGATCTGGCGTTGCTGGGCCGCGCGCTGGTGCGCGATTACCCCGAGACCTACGCGTACAACAAGATCAAGGAGTTCACGGTTGGCAACATCACCCAGCCCAACCGCAACCTGCTGCTGTGGCGCGACCAGAGCGTGGACGGCATCAAGACCGGCCACACCTCGGCGGCCGGCTACTGCCTGATGAGTTCGGCCCAGCGCGGCGACCAGCGGTTGATCGCGGTGGTGATGGGCGGCGCGTCGGAGAAACAGCGTGCCAATGACAGTCTGGCGCTGTTGAACTGGGGTTTCCGTTTCTTCGAAACCCACCGCCTGTACGAGGCCGGCGCGGCGGTGACCACGCAGAAGGTGTGGAAGGGCAAGACCGACCAGGTGCAGCTGGGCGTGGCCGAACCGATGCTGGTGAGCGTGCCGCGTGGTCGCTACAACGATCTCAAGCCTACGATGGACGTGCCCAAGCAGCTGGTGGCGCCGATTGCGGCCGGCCAGCAGATCGGCACCGTCAAGGTGTCGCTGGATGGAAAAGTCGTGGCGCAGGCACCGCTGGTGGCCGTGGCTGCCATTGAGGAAGCCGGTTTCTTCAAGCGCCTGTGGCACAGCTTCATGATGTGGTGGAAGTCGGAATAACGGGCTCTTCCCGCCTTCGTGGAGAGGCTATCCACGGAACGAAAAAGCCGGCACTCGTGCCGGCTTTTTCATGCGTGGCGATGCCGTCTACAGGCTGCGGCTTACGGTGAAGCTTCCAAAAGCCGGCGTGTCCATCTGACTGTCGAATTCGCGGGTGCGGTGGTAGCGGGCCAGCGCGAACTTCCATTGCCCGCGCATGATGGCAAGCCCGTAGCCGATGTCGGCCACCAGCGGGCGTTTGTCGACCCGATGGCTGCTGCGGAAACTGTTGCCATCGAGCGTGATATCGCGCAGAACCCAGCGTGCATCGGTGGTGGCGAACACGTGCCAGGACCAGCCCTGCAGGCGGCCGGAGCGGTGCGGGGCGGTATTTTCACCTGCCGGGCGCGACGGAGAACTGCCGAAATCATCGGGAAGCTTCCAGCCCAGGCGCACTTCGCCGCCGGCATTGGCATGGGTGGCCAGGTTGCCGATCGCGCCGCCGTAATGGCTGATAGCATCCCAGCCCCAGCCGGCACCGTTGGCGCTGGCGTCCGCCGGCCATCGGCGCATGCGCTCATGGGTGAGTTTGAACACCGGCTCGTTGCGCAGCTGGTGGTCCCAGCCCTGGAAGTCGTCGCCACTGATGAGCTTGTGCACCGCCTGCTGCACCTGTTTGCCCTGTGCCAACGGGCCGACCATGCCCAGCGCCAGTTGCGTGGTGCGCAGGTGCTCGCGGTTGCGGGCGTTGTAGCCGAAGTTGACCAGCAGCACGCCTGCATACGGGCGGTCGTCCTCGATCAGGTCCGTGCGCGTATTGTCGGTCGGAGTGAACAGCCCCTGGCCGATGCTGAACACCATGTTCTGCTGTTCGAATTCGCCCGGATGCAGGCGTTCCAGATAGTTGTTCACCCAGCGGGCCAGCCTCGGCAGGCAGGGGTCGCGGGTGTAGTCGACCAGATTGGGGGAGACCAGGGTCAACACCGCCCCGTTGGTATAGCCCTGATCCTGGTTCGAGCCGCCGAACAGGTCGTTGTCGATGCGGAAATTGATGGCCGGTGGGTGCTCGCCCAGTGCGCTCTGGGCGCAGCGCGGTGTTGCGCAGGCCGGAGCCGCGGCGGCAAGTCCGGAAAGCGCCAGCATCACGGACAACGATAGGGCGGGTTTCATCGGCCTGCATCAGTAGGAGAATGGGCGCGCAGCTTAACGGGCTCCCCGGTACCGCCATATCCCGATCGACGGATCACATCGTTGCATGCTTCCGGCGCGTCCGATGTGTAAGGACCGGGCTTCCGGATTCGACCCCGGCCGGTTTTGAAGTGCCGGGCAGGAGGGGGCGTGTACGTGCGGACCGGTTGGAATCTGCCAATTCCGTGCGGTACGATCGCCGCGGACCGACTCGCTTGCCTGATCGGTAGTTGAAGGACCAGGATCTTGTCGCAAGGTCTCTAAGCCAAAGGAACGCACCTCCATGGTGCAGGTAAACGGGGAAGCAAGGACATGAGCACTATTTTTTCACCGCTGGCTGCAGCGGCTCTCACTGTGGGCATCGCAGCGGTTCTGGCCAGTCAGCCGGCCGAGGCGTCTTTCAAGAACAAGGGCACCCAGGCCCAGGAGCAGCGCAAGGAAGCTGCCGCCCAGATTCCGGTCTGCCAACGTCCGCTCGGCACCATCTCGGTGATCGAGCCGGAAGACTCCACCCACTGGTGGACCGGGCAACAGCTTCCGGCGCCGTCCAAGCTGATCAAGGTCTTCGTCAACCGCTCGCGCTGCTTCACGCTGGTGGATCGTGGGGTGGGCATGGCAGCGGGCCAGTTCGAGCGTGAGCTGGCCGCCAGTGGCGACCTGCGGGGTCGCTCCAATGTCGGCAAGGGCCAGATCAAGGCGGCCGATTACGTGATGATTCCCGACCTGGTCTCGCAGAACAGCAATGCCGGCGGCAATGCCATCGGCGGGTTGCTCGGCGGGCTGGTGGGTGGCAAGGCGGGCGCCGTGCTGGGTGGGCTGAATTTCCGCAGCAAGACCGCCGACGTGGTGCTGACCGTGACCGATGTGCGCTCCTCCGAACAGGTGGCCATGTCGGAAGGTTCGGCGCGCAAGAGTGACGTCGGTTTCGGTGCCAGCGGCGGCCTGTTTGGCGGAGGCGGTTTCGGTGCGGCCGGCGTCGGCGGTTACGCCAATACCGAAATCGGCCAGGTGATCACCATGGCTTATCTGCAGGCCTACACCGACATCGTCGCCCAGCTGGGTGGCCTGCCGGCCGATGCATCGGCCGCAGGTGCACAGCAGGCCGTCACCGTGACGCGTGCCGGCCGGCTGCTGGCCAATGCCAAGGGCACTGGCGCCGCAGTCCGTATGCTTGACCCCGGCATGATGCTGTATCCGACCGGCGTCAAGGAAGGCGTGATGTGGGAAGTCGAGGACGAGATGGGCAACAAGGGCTGGGTGTCGTCCACCATGCTGGAACTGTCCAAGTAGAGCGTCAGCCACGTCTGCTCCGGAGGGCCGCAAACGCGGCCCTTCGCTTTTCCGGCCGGCGTCGGTTCCACCCTTGGGTTTACCTGCCGGCGCCCTGATAATGGGCCCATGGAAATCAAGTCCGACAACCCTGAACACGGCTTCCAGTTCCCCGGTACCTTCGAGCTCAGCGCCATGGGCACCGCGGGAATCGGCCTGGAAAGCGAGTTGCCGCGCCTGCTCGAGCAGGCCGGCGTGGAAGTGGTGAGCGAACGCATCAGCTGGAAACACTCCAGCAATGGCAAATATGTCTCGGTGCGTATCGCCTTCCAAGCCGTCAGCCGCGAGCAGTACGACGCCGCCCACGCGGCGCTGCGCGAGCACCCGGAAGTGAAGTGGACGCTGTAACCGGCTGCCCGGTTGGGAGTGTGGCTTCCAGAGGAACGCGGCCGGCGCTGCTCCGGGATCTGGGGCGGCAGGCCTACGAGCCGGTGTGGCACGCCATGCAGCGTTTCACCGACGCCCGCAACGACACCACGCCCGATGAACTGTGGGTGGTCGAACACGATCCGGTCTTCACTCTGGGCCAGGCCGGCAAGCGGGAACACGTGCTGGCGCCCGGCGATATTCCGGTGGTGCAGGTGGATCGGGGCGGGCAGGTGACCTATCACGGTCCGGGCCAGATCGTGGTCTATCCGCTGCTCGAACTGCGCCGGCTCGGCATCGGTGTACGCGACTATGTCTGCCGGATCGAGCAGGCCGTCATCGATACGCTGGGTGAATGGAACATCGGCGCCGAACGCCGCGACGGCGCACCGGGAGTGTATGTCGCCGATGCCAAGATCGCCGCACTCGGTATCCGTGTGCGCCGTGGTTGCACCTTCCACGGTCTGGCCTTCAATGTGTCAATGGATCTGGAGCCGTTCCGCCGCATCAATCCCTGCGGTTACGAAGGGTTGCAGGTGACCTCGGTGCTAGACTTGGGCGGTCCTTCGGGAATCGAAGCCGCCAAGCCGGTGCTGCTGGACCATCTGGCCCGCCAGCTCGGGCTGGAACTGGCGCCGACCCCCGAATTGCCCGACCTGACTTCCGCGGCCTGAGGCCGCCGACAACGCCATGACCGAATCCAGCACCCGCTCCATTCCCCTGCAGGTCCTGCAGGGTGACACTCCGTCCGCACCGCTGCAGGCCGGCGTGAAACAGCTCGGCGGTGACAAGATCGCGCGCTCGCCGGTGCAGTTCGCCGATGCGCCGGTGCTGCGCAAGCCGTCATGGATCCGCGTGCGTATTCCCTCGGGCAATGCGGTCGCCAACCTCAAGGCCAAGCTGCGCGAGAACCGCCTGGTGACCGTGTGTGAAGAGGCCAGCTGCCCGAACATCCACGAGTGTTTCAGCCACGGCACCGCGACCTTCATGATCCTCGGTGAGGTCTGCACCCGCCGCTGCTCGTTCTGCGACGTCGCCCATGGCCGGCCCAAGCCGCCGGACGCCAACGAACCGGAGAGCCTGGCGCAGACCGTGGCCGACATGGGCCTGAAGTACGTGGTGGTCACCAGCGTCGACCGCGACGACCTGCGCGATGGCGGTGCCCAACACTTCGCCGACTGCATCGGCGCGATCCGCGCCAAGGCTCCCAATACCCGCATCGAAGTGCTGACCCCCGACTTCCGCGGCAAGGGCCGCATGGAGCGCGCGCTGGAGATCCTGGCGACCAATCCGCCGGATGTGTTCAACCACAACATCGAGACCGTGCCGGACCTGTACCGCAACGTGCGGCCGGGCGCGGATTACCAGTGGTCGTTGACCCTGCTCCGCAAGTTCAAGGCGCAGCATCCGGAGATCGCTACCAAGTCCGGGATCATGCTCGGCCTGGGCGAGACCCTGGAGCAGGTGCAGGCCACCCTGCGCGACCTGCGTGCGCACGATGTCGACATGATCACCATCGGCCAGTACCTGCAGCCGACGCCGCACCACCACCCTGTGCTGCGCTACTGGACGCCAGAGGAATACAAGGCGCTGGAAGACTACGGCAACGCGCTGGGGTTCAGTCACGTCGCCTCCGGACCGATGGTGCGCTCGTCCTACCACGCCGATCGCCAGGCCGCCGATGCCGGCGTCGCCCTCTGATCGGGGGCATTGTTTTTGCGCTGCTGCGGCGGATAAAGGCCGGCAGCCGGGCTCAACGGCACATGCGCAACGTGCGCCCGGCGGGCGTGACACAGCGGTTCACACATCGCTACAGGCCGCCCGCTAGTCTGCACTCCTGCAGGATGACAAGTGTCGAAACTTTCGGCACTGTCAACGTGTCTGACAAACCCGCAGTCTCCTTTTTCCGGCCCGGTGCCCAGAGTACGTAGATGAATTACAGAGTCCCCGCCTTCCTGCTGGCCTTGGTGCTGACCGCGCCGGTCGCGTTGCTGGCCCGTGCTGATACGCCTTTGCCATCGGCGGCGACGGTGGACCAGGCGACGACTTCCAAGCTGGTGTATGGGCTGCTTTCCGACAGCCGTTACGCGTACCGCCCGCGGCCGCTGGATGCCGAGACCGCCAAGGACGTGTTCAAGCGTTATCTGGAAACGCTGGACAGCGGCAAGCAGTTCTTCACCCAGGCCGACATCGAGCGCTTCGCCCCATATGAAGCAGGCGTGGCGCCCGCTATCCGCAGTGGTGAGCTGGACCCCGCGTTTGAAGTATTCGCCGCCTACAAGCAGCGAGTGGGCGAGCGCATTGCCTATGCCCGCAAGCTGCTCAAGCAGGACTTCGATTTCAGCAAGGACGAGAAGTTCGAATACGACCGCAAGGATGTGCCGTGGGCCGGCAGCACCGCCGAGCTGGACGAGCTGTGGCGCCAGTCGGTCAAGAATGACTGGCTGCGTCTGAAGCTCGCCGGCAAGCCGGCCGCCGAGATCCGCAAGACGCTGGACAAGCGTTACGCCACATTGCTCAAGTCGGTCAACGAGCTCAAGGGCGAGGATGTGTTCTCGTTCTTCCTCAACGCCTATACCAGTGCGGTTGATCCGCACACGGACTATTTCACCCCGCGCACGGCCGAGAACTTCAACCAGGCGATGTCGTTGTCGCTGGAAGGCATCGGTGCGCAGCTGCAGCGGCAGGACGATGTGGTGGTGATCCGCGAGATCATCGCCGGTGGTCCGGCGGCAGTGGATGGCACGCTCAAGCCGGGCGACCGCATCGTCGGCGTGGGCCAAGGCAAATCCGGCCCGGTCGAAGATGTGATCGGCTGGCGCATCGATGATGTCGTGGCCAAGATCCGCGGCAGCAAGGACACCCAGGTGCGGCTGGAATTCATCCCGGCCGAAGAGGGGCTGGACGGCAAGCCTCACCATGTCACGCTGACCCGGCAAAAGGTGCGTCTGGCCGAGCAGGCCGCCAAGGGTGAAACCCTGACCATTCCGGCGACGGAAGGCGAGCGCGAACGCCGCATCGGTGTGATCAAGTTGCCGACCTTCTATCAGGATTTCGAAGGCCGTCGCCGCAACGCGGCCGACTACGCCTCGGCCACCCGCGACGTCGGCAAGTTGCTGGCCGGTTTCAAGGCCGACAAGCTGGATGGCGTGGTGCTGGATCTGCGCAACAACGGCGGTGGTTCGCTGGATGAGGCGATCGAGCTGACCGGGCTGTTCATCGAGCAGGGTCCGGTCGTGCAGGTGCGCGAATCCGGTGGCCGGGTCACGGTCAACAGTGATCGCAGCCAGGACGTGGCATGGGATGGCCCGCTGGCGGTGCTGATCAATCGCGGTTCGGCCTCGGCCTCGGAGATTTTCGCCGGTGCGATCCAGGACTACGGCCGCGGCCTGGTCATCGGTGAAACCAGCTTCGGCAAGGGCACCGTGCAGAACGTGGTTCCGCTTGACCGTTGGCCGGCCAGCGAGAAGGAACGCTTCGGCCAGGTGAAACTGACCATCGCCCAGTTCTTCCGGGTCAGTGGCTCCAGCACCCAGCACAAGGGCGTGGTACCGGATCTGGCGTTCCCGGCCAGTGTCGATGCCACCGAATATGGCGAGAGCACCTACGACAATGCGTTGCCGTGGACCCGCATTGCCGCCGTTCCACATACCCAGTACGGCAATTTCGCCCCGTTGCTGCCCAAGCTGGAAAGCCTGCACAGCGCCCGTATTCTGGCCGACCGCGAATTCCAGTGGTGGAACGAGGACGTGCAGCAGTTCCGTGCCGAGGCCGCGAAGAAGTATGTCTCGCTCAACGAGGCCGAACGCTTTGCCGAGCGCGAGAAGCAGGAGGCACAGCGCAAGCAGCGCCAGGAAGTGCGCAAGGAGCTGGGGCTGGCACTGGATCCGCTGGCCGACGACACCAATGACGACGGTCTCACCGGCAACGAGCGCGACATCGTCAAGGACGCCGCACGCGAAAAGGCCGCCGAGAAGCGCCCGGATCCGCTGCTGCGCGAGTCGGCCTCGATCCTGGCTGACGCGGTGAATCTGCTGGAGCGCGATCGCCCGCTTTCGGCGCAGGTGCTGCCACAGTCCAGTGGCCCGGGACGCTGGGCCAACTGAAAGCCTGCACCGCGTTCCAAAGCATAAAAACGCCGCCAACGTCTACTGACCTTGGCGGCGTTTCGCTGTCCAGGGTCTGTAATTTCATTCGCGATCGGAACGTGGCAGGCATGGCGGCGGAATGCCGCTTCCGTGGTGACGCCGCCAGCGACCTGCTGCTTGAGTTGTTCGATTCGTCGATACCCGCTGGCGTGATGTCGCCCGATTTTTTTGCCGCGCAGGCCTGCGCCGCGGCAAGGCGCGCACCGCCCGGCCAGCGCCAATCACCGAAGCGGCCGGCGGGGAGCGTGGAAGCGGCGACGCCATGGGTACGGATTGCCAAATGGAACTGAACAGTTCACGGCTTTTTGATGTGAATCCAACGCGATCTGCACACGCCCTCACGCAAGCTGCGCGCACACCATCTGCTGGAGGTTCCACCATGAACAACCGTTACTTCGCGCCACGCAATCTGCTGGCCTCCGCTGCGGTTCTGGGTCTTGCCCTCTCTGCAGGCACAGCAATGGCCAAGGACCCGCCTGCCAACCACGAGCACGCGATGCAGGGCGAATCCAACGAGCCGGTAAGTGACAGCTGGATCACCACCAAGGTCAAGGCGGACCTGTTGACCACCAAGAATGTGCCGGGCACCGAAGTGAAGGTGGAAACGGTCAATGGCGTGGTCACGCTCAGTGGCACCGTCGACACCCAGGCCGAGCGCGAGCGCGCCATCAGCGTGGCCAAGGGGATCAAGGGCGTACACAACGTAGAGGCGGCAGATCTCAAAGTTGCGGCGATGAAGCGCTGATCCCAACCTAAACAGTTCATGCGCAAAGCGGGCGCGTCCTTCGGGGCGCGCCTTTTGCTTGGGCTTTTGGGCTGCTTCATTCCTTGTGAAAATCGTGCAATGCTGCGGGGCGATTTCCTGTGCCTGTGGTTGCCTCGGGGAACGGCACGGCCCGGGTACTGCCGCCACGGCAGTCCTCGAAGGGCGATGTCTCGAAATAACTGGTGTGGAGCCGTTTTGAGGGAAAGGATGTCGAAGGGATCCATTGACGAGGGCTGGGAGCGCTGGCGACTGCCGATGTTGACGCTGGCCGCAGCGTTGATTCTGGTGCTGCCATCGCTGGCCTTGCAGCGCTTGGCCCAAGAGAGCGCGAAAGCATCCGACTGGGTTTCCCATACCCAGCAGGTCGGCGCGCGCCTCTACAACCTGCAGGCGGATGTGCGCGAGGTGGAATCTGCCGCACTCACGCTTTCCAGGGGTATCGAAACACCCTTGCTGCGTGAAAGGATGCAGCGGGCCGACCACATCACCCCGACGCTGCGCGAGCTGGCGACGCTGTTGCGGGACAATCCGGAGCAGCTGGTCCGGCTGGGCCGTATCGAATCGTTGCTTGACCGGCGCACGGTGCTGGCGCGTCAGATCGCCGACAGTGTGGATTCGCCGGAGCAGCGTGCGTTGGTGGAGGAAATGGCCACCCGGTATCCGATCCGCGATCTGGTCCACCAGCTGCAGGACCAGGAAGAGATCCTGCTGGCCCAGCGCATGCGCGATGCCGAGCGCCGGCAACAGCTTTTTTTCTTTGTTTCCTGGGCGGCGCTGGCGCTGCAGATCCTGCTGTTGTGTGGCGTGATGCTGCTGCTGAAACGGCAGATAGGCCGGCGCATGGATGCCGAGGGGCGATCGCAGAGGTCCAGTGCGCGGGCGGCCTCGGTCCTGCAGACAGTGCGCGAACCGATCGTGCTGCTCGATGGCGCGCAGCGGATCGTGCTGCACAATCCCGCGTTCTCCGAACTGTATGGGCTGGAAGGAGACGACATCACCGGTCGCGCCCTGCACGAACTGGGTGACGGTGCGTGGAATGATCCCGTCATCCTCCAGCGTCTGGCGGACGTGCTGTTGCGCGGGCGCGAGCTGTGGGACCACGAACTCGAGCAGTGCGGCGCCGACGGGCGGATGCGCACCATGCTGCTCAATGCCCGGCGCATGCCATTGCCCGACAGCGACGACGAAGTGGCCTTGATGACGGTCAGCGATGTCACCTTGCAACGGGCGGTGCACAAGCAGGTGGAGGAGCTCAACCATCAGCTCGAAGGCAAGATCGAGCAGATGGCCGAGGTCAATCGCGAGCTGGAGGCCTTCAGCTACTCGGTGTCGCACGACCTGCGTGCGCCACTGCGCCATGTCGCCGGTTTTTCCGACAAGTTGACCCGTTATCTGGGCGAGAGCGCCGACGAAAAGTCGCGCCACTACCTGCAGGTGATCAGCAGCTCGGCGCAACGGATGTCGGCATTGATCGACGATCTTCTGGTGTATTCGCGGCTGGGGCGCGGGGCGATGCGGATGCAGGCGGTGGACATGCAGTCACTGGTGGACGATACCCGCTCCATGCTCGACTCCAACCTGCAATCGGACACCGAGCTGGAGGCGACGCCGCGCCAGGTCGAATGGCATATCGGTCCGATGCCGGTCGTGGTGGCCGATGAGAACATGATGCGGCAGCTGTGGTTGAACCTGCTCGGGAACGCGGTGAAATATACCGCCGCCCGCCCCCGCGCCAGGGTCGAGGTGTCCTGCCAGAAGCTGGCCGACGGCAGCCAGCAGTTCACGGTGCGCGATAATGGAGTCGGTTTCGACATGGCATATGCCGGCAAGTTGTTCGGCGTGTTCCAGCGGCTGCACAAGGCGAGCGAATATGCCGGCACCGGCATCGGCCTGGCCAGCGTGCGCCGTGTGCTGATGCGCCATGGTGGCCGCATCTGGGCCGAATCGGCGGTTGACCAGGGCGCCACTTTCCATTTTGTTCTTCCCTCCGCGCTTCCCCCCAGCAAAGGTTCCATCGCATGAATCCACTGCGCACCATCCTGATTGCCGAAGACAGCCCCGCAGACGCCGAGATGGCGATCGATGCCCTGCGTGATGCCCGGCTGGCCAATCCCATCGTGCACGTCGAGGACGGCGTGGAAGCGCTGGACTTCCTGTTGCGTCGCGGAGCATTCGCCGATCGTGAGGAGGGACTGCCGGCGGTGCTGCTGCTGGACATCAAAATGCCGCGTATGGACGGGCTGGAAGTGCTGCAGCGTATCCGCGCCGAAGAGGAGCTCAAGCGGCTGCCCGTGGTGATCCTGTCCTCGTCGCGCGAGGAAACCGATCTGGCGCGCAGCTGGGATATGGGCGTGAACGCCTACGTGGTCAAGCCGGTCGATGTCGACCAGTTCTTCACCGCGGTCAAGACGCTCGGCACGTTCTGGGCGGTGATCAACCAGGCGCCGGAGTTGGAGTGATCCAATATGCCGAGTAAAGGTGCTCCGCTGGGTCCCCTGCGTGTCCTGCTGATCGAGGACTCCCCGGAGGACGCCGAACTGCTTTCCGAGCAGCTGCTGGAAGCGGAGATGGACGCAAGTTTCGAGCGCGTGGACAGCGAGCCGGCGCTGCGGGCCGTCCTTGATCGCTATACCCCGGATATCGTGCTGTCCGATCTGAGCATGCCCGGGTTTTCCGGCTACCAGGCGCTGCATATCGTGCGCGAGCTGCACCCCAACACGCCTTTCATCTTCGTCTCCGGGACGATGGGTGAAGAGACCGCGGTGGACGCGCTGCACGAAGGTGCCAACGACTACATCATCAAACACCTGCCAGCCCGGCTGCCTTCGGCGGTGGCACGCGCCATCCGCGATGCGCGTGGCGAGATCGAGCGGGTGCGGGTCGAAGGCGAGCTGATGCGCGCGCAGCGGCTGGAGAGCCTGGCGCTGCTGGCGGCCGGCTTGAGCCATGATCTGCGCAACATCCTGCAACCGCTGCTGATCGTGCCGGACCTGATGCGCGTCCGCAGCGATGATCCGCAACTGGCCCGCCTGGCCGACGTGGTCGCCGAGTGCGGACGCCGTGGCCATGAAATGGTCGACTCGATGCTCTCGTTCGTTCGCGGCTCGCGCCAGCCCAGTGAACGGATCACGGTGCAGCGCCTGTTCCAGGCCGTGGCCTTGCTGCTCAAGAGCAGTCTGCCGGCGAACGTGGAATTGCAGCTGGACGTGTCCGACGACCGTCTTGCGGTGGAGGCCAATTACACCGAGCTGCAGCAGGTACTGCTCAATCTTTCGCTCAATGCCATCCAGGCGATGCCCGATGGCGGTCGCTTGAGCCTGAAGGCCGACCTGGTGGAAAGCGCGGAGGGAGGCAATCTGTTGCGTATCTGCGTGCAGGACCAGGGCGTCGGCATGGACGAGGAAACCCAGGCCCGACTGTTCAGCCCGTTCTTCACCACCAAGTCGGACGGCACCGGCTTGGGGCTGGTGTCATGCAAGCGCATCATCGAAAGCTGCCAGGGCAGCATCCACGTGGAAAGCCAGCCGGGGGTGGGGACCAGCTTCAGCGTGCTGTTGCCGGTGCAGCTGCCATCGGGCGCGCAGGTGGAGGCCGATCCCGAGCGCATGCCGGTGGGCAGCGGCCAGCGGGTGCTGGTGGTCGATGGCGAGGCCACGCGTCTGTCGTTGCTCGGCAATGCCCTTTCCAGCCAGGGTTACCGGCTGTTCCTGGCCGCCGATGGTGCGGCCGCGATGCAGCACATCGAGGCGGCGGGCTTGCCGCAAGTGGTGGTCGTGGACAGCAGCATCCAGTTGCTGTCGGCCAACCAGCTGTTGCGGGAGCTGCAGGCGCTCGGCTACGGCGGTCCGGCGATCGTGCTCGACGATGCAGGCACCGGAGTTTTTGCCGGTGGCGATATTCCGTCGGACATCCGCGTGCACATCCTGCCCAAACCGCTGGAGATGCAGCGCATGTTCCATGCGGTGGCCGCCGCACTGGATTGATCGGGTTCGCTTGCGGACCGGCGATGCCTACAGACGCGTGTTCAGCGAGCTGGCCGCGCTGTCTTCTTCCCAGGGAAAACGCGGCAAGGTGGACACCGCCTGTTCCAGCTTGCGTGACCAGCCGGTATGGATGTCCGCATACAGGGGCGTGTCGGCCGCCAGCCGCATCTGCTGGGTGATGCGCAGGTCGTTGCGCCGGACCAGCGCCAGGTCGAGCGGCAGGCCGACCGAAAGATTGGAGCGCACGGTGGAATCGAGCGACAGCAGCGCAGCCCGGGCGGCGTCTTCCAGGCGCGTACGTGGCTGGATGATGCGATCCAGGATCGGCTTGCCATACTTGGATTCGCCGATCTGCAGGTAGGGCGTCTCCGGCGAAGCGGCAATGGCATTGCCCAGCGGATAGATCATGTACAGGCCGGGATGTTCGCCGGCGATCTGTCCGCCCAGGATCAGCGTGGCCTGGGTGCTGATGCCACTGTCGTCCCCGGGGCTGGCGGCTTTCACCTGGCTGGCCACCAGTACCTCGCCCACATGCTCGGCCACTTCGAACAGGTGCCGGAAACTGAGCAGACAGGGGCTGGCGCGCGCCTCGCAGTCGCGTTGCAGCCGGGAGATCAGCAACTGCGTGGTCGCCAGGTTGCCAGCGGTCATGATCACGAAAACCGCTTCGCCCGGGTACTCGAACACATGCAGTTTGCGATGTACGCGGACATCGTCCAACGAGGCATTGGTTCTGGTGTCCGCGGCGAAGACCAGTCCTTCGTCGACTTCGATCCCGACGCAATAAGTCATGCCCGTGCCATATGATGTGCGCCCTGATTCCGCCCGGTCGACGATGGTGCCTACCGGCGCATCCTTGCCGCAGACAAGTAAAAATCCGATGACGACCGTGCTATTGAGCCTGGGCAGCAACCTGCAACCGCAACGGCATCTGCACGCCGCCGTCGAGGTGCTGCGCGCCCGCTTCGGGGCCATCACGGTGTCACCGGCCTATCGGACCCCCGCGGTCGGATTCGACGGTCCGGATTTCCTCAACAATGCGGTGGCGCTGGAAACCTCGATGCCGCTGGAGGAGCTGGATGCGTGGCTGCATGCGGTCGAGGACGCCCACGGGCGCGATCGCAGCGGCCCGCGCTTCAGCGATCGCACCCTGGACATCGATGTCGTCTATTACGGCGACCGGGTGGTGGAGGGCCCGGGGCACCTGCGTATCCCGCGCGCCGAGTTGAAGCATGCCTTCGTGCTCAAGCCGCTGGCCGATATCGCTCCGGATTTCGTCGATCCGGTGACGAAGCTGTCATTGCGCCAGATGTGGCAGGCGCACCCGCAGTTTTCCGAGGTGTTTGAAACGCTGCCGCTGCTGCCGTGATTCCGGTGGCATGCGTCAGGTCAACGTGCGGCCGCCGTCCATGCGCAAGGTGTGACCGGTAACGAAACCGGCGTCCTGCAGCAGCCACAGGACGGCTTCGGCGATTTCTTCCGGCGTGCCGGTGCGTCCCAGCGGCGTGCGTGCCAGCAGCGATTGCTTGGCCGGGTCGCTCTTGCCCAGCTCCGGCCACAGGATCGCACCAGGCGCGATCGCGTTGACCCGGATCTGCGGCGCCAGCTCCAGCGCCAGTGAGCGGGTGATCATCTCCAGCGCCGCCTTGGCGGCGCTGTAGGCCGGATGCTCGCGCAACGGCTGGCTGCCATGCAGGTCGGTCAGGTTGACGATGGCACCGCCGTGGCGACGCAGGTGCGGGGCCGCGGCCTGGGCGAGGAAAAACGGCGCCCGTGCATTCACCGCGAACAGCTCGTCCCATTGCCCCACGCTGACCTGCCCCAGCGGCGTCGGATAGAAGTTGGAGGCGTTGTTGACCAGCGCATCCAGCCGGCCGAACTGGGCCACGCACTGCTCGATCAGATCCGGCAGCGCTTCCGGATCGCGCAGGTCGGCCTCCAGTGCCAGCACGCTGCCCGGGCGCTCGGCTTCCAGCTCGAATGCCAGGGCCTGCAGCGCGTCGTTGGAGGTGTGGGCGTGGAGGGCGAGCCGGTAGCCGTGCCGATGCAGGTGACGGGCGATGACCGCGCCGATGCGGCGCGCGCTGCCGGTGACCAGGGCCACCCGTTGGGTATTGCTCATCTGATTTTTCCTTGCTCCGGCTATCCTGTGCATTGTCTACACAAACCGCCGTGACATGCATTCAGACCTGCCAACGCCCGATCCCGAAGCGCTTGCCCACAGCGACCAGCTGGCCGCACACGTGCGCGCCGACATTCTTGCCAACGGCGGCGCAATTCCGTTTTCGCGATTCATGGAGCTGGCACTGTACGCACCGGGCTGGGGCTACTACAGCGCCGGCGCGAGCAAGTTCGGCGCGGCCGGTGACTTCGTCACCTCGCCGGAAATGGGACCGCTGTTTGCCAGCACCACCGCCAGCGCGCTGGCACCGGTGCTGCAGCAGCTGGGTCCGCAGGCCCGCGTGCTTGAGCTGGGCGGTGGCAGTGGCGCCTTTGCCGAGGTCATGCTCAAGCAGCTGCACGAGCTGGACGCCCTGCCGGGGCGTTACGCCATCCTGGAGCCGAGCGCGGATCTGCGCCAGCGCCAGCGCGAGCGGCTGCAGCAGGCGCTGGTTCCGTCACTGTTCGCGCGGGTGGAATGGCTGGACCGTCCGTTCCAGGACGATTGGGACGGCGTGCTGTTTGCCAACGAAGTGCTCGATGCATTGCCGACGCCGCGTTTCCTCGTCCGCGACGCAATGCTCCACGAAGAGACGGTGCAGCTGGATGGCGATGGCCGCTTCGTGCGCGGCGCGCAGCCGGCCGATGCGATGCTGACGGCGTCGGTCCGGCATATCGAAAGATATCTGGAAGCGCCGTTCGCCGAGGGCTATCGCTCCGAGGTGCTGCCGCACCTGCCGTATTGGATCCAGGCGGTGGCCGGCGGCATGCAGCGTGGCGCGCTGCTGTTTGTCGACTACGGCTACCCGCGTGGCGAGTACTACCGCAGCGACCGCGACGACGGCACCTTGCGCGCGTTCTATCGCCACCGGGTGCACAACGATGTGTACCGGTGGCCGGGTCTGCAGGACCTGACCGCCTCGGTGGACTTCACCGCGCTGGCCGAAGCCGGCACCAGTGCCGGTTACGAGTTGGCCGGCTACTGCACCCAGGCGAGTTTCCTGCTCGGCAACGGCGTCACCCGGTTGCTGGAGGCCGCCGAGGCGTGCACCGACGAAGTCGGTCGCATGCGCCTGCGCGAGGAGGTCAAACGGCTGACGCTGCCTACTGAAATGGGTGAGCGCTTCCAGGTGATCGGATTCACCCGCGATGTCGACCTCTCGGCAGCGTTCCTGCTGGGCGACCTCACCTGGCGGCTGTGATCATGGCGGTCAAGCCGCTGCGGCGGCCCTGGTTGTGGCTCGGCCTGTGGTGGGCGGCGGTGGTGCTGGTGATCGTGGTGTGTCTGATACCGCCGCCACCGCTGCCGCAGCTGCCGGAAAACAGTGACAAGGTCGAGCACTTCCTCGCCTATTTCGCGTTGGCAGCTGCCGCCGTGCAGCTGTGGGCCAGTCGCCGGGCATTGCTGTGGTGCGGGCTAGGCCTGGTGGCGATGGGGATCGGTATCGAGTGGGCGCAGAGCACCCTGACCGAAACACGCATGGCCGATCCGCTGGATGCGCTGGCCAATACCGTAGGCGTGCTCGCCGGACTGGCGACGGTACTGACGCCGTGGCGCGACCTGTTGCTGCGTCTGCAGCCGGCGCGTTGACGCCGAAGAGGGTGGCAGGAATCCTTCTGCAGTGGAGTGGGTGGCGGCAGCGCTCAGGCCGGCCCGGCCACCGTTTCCAGATACCAGCTGGCGGCGCCGACGACGCCCAGCTGCCCGTGTTCGACCAGCTTGACGGGAATGCGTTCGAGCGCTGCACGCATCGGGCCCTTGTTGAGGAACCGCTCGACGAAGGTGCTTTGCAAGAGGAACGGGCTGATCCTTGGCAGGATGCCGCCGGCCAGATAGATGCCGCCCTGGGCGCCATAGAGCAGGGCCATGTCACCGACCGTGCTGCCAAGCAGGCCGCAGAACAGTTGCAGCGCTTCCACCGCCAGCGGATCGCTGCCGTCACAGGCCGCGGCGCTGACCGCATCGGGCGTGGTGTGCCGGGATGCCTGTCCGCGCACCGCGCACAGCGCGATGTACAGGTTCAACAGCCCGGGCCCGGACAGCGCCTGCTCGGTGGCCACATGCGGGCGCTCCCGCAGCATCTGCCGCAGGACCGCCATTTCCAGTTCGGTGCTGGTGGCCAGCGCCGCCTGCCCGGCTTCGGTGGCCAGCACGACCGAGCGCGCGCCCACCGGAATCCACACCGCCGCGCCCAGGCCGGTGCCGGGGCCGACCACCAGGGTCGGACCACGTGGCGCGGTGGCCGGGCCGGTCAGCTGCATCACCTGGCTGGCATCGATATGGGCGGTGGCATGGGCCACGGCCTCGAAGTCATTGACCAGATGCACCGCATCCAGGCCGAGCTCGTCGCGGATGCGCGACGGCGACAACGGCCACGGCAGATTGGCACTGATGACGCTGCCATCGGCCAGCGCATAGCCGGCACTGGCGATCACGCATTCGCGCACCGACGGCGCCTGCTGGCGGAAGTCGGCCAGGATCGCGCCCAGGCTGGCGTGATCGGCACCGCGATAGGTGCGGTAGGCCAGCAGCGTGATCGGCGGCGCCAGCCCGGCGCCGGCCTGGACCAGGCCGACGCGTACATGCGTGCCGCCCACGTCCGCGGCCAGGAACAGGCGGGCATTGCTGGTGTGCGCGGGCGGGAGATGGGGGGCGGTGGTCACTCGGGATCCCTATGGTTGGTTGCAGGCGCGGGCATGGAGTCTGTGATCAGCGCGACAGTGAGGTCAATCGCCACCGATGTCGCATCGTTTTTGCTGCGCCGCTGCAGCCCGTCGTGTACACCGGTCGTCGATGATGTGGCGACGATTTTCCCGTCGGCTGGCGATTCACCGGGCAGCGCTGATCGCGCTGCGTTGGCGGGCGCCGGCGCTGCGTTGATTTCCCGGATGTTCGCGCCATTGCACCAGCACTCTGCTTTTCCGCCGGGTTTTCGGGAATGATGATGCCTTTCGAGCGGCTCACCGCTTTCTTCGGCGCCGCGTGCTTCCGACCTTCCCGAATAGAAATCCATGACATTGCCCAGTGAGACGCACACCCTGATGTTCCGCGAAGCGGCGGAAAGCGCCGATGTCATTGCCGCCCAGTTCGCGCGCAACCGCGAGGGCGTGCAGGCACTGGCGGCAAGCCTGCGCGCGGCGCCACCGCCGTTCGTGGTGACCTGCGCGCGCGGCAGTTCCGATCGCGCCGCCACCTACGCCAAGTATCTGTTCGAGACCCAGCTGGGTCGGGTGACGGCCTGTGCATCGCCGTCAGTCGGCTCGGTCTATGGCGTCACGCAGCAGTTGCGCGGCGCGCTGTATGTGGTGATTTCGCAGTCGGGCAGGAGCCCGGACCTGCTGCGCAACGCCGAGGCGGCCAAGGCGGCCGGTGCCCGGGTGGTGGCACTGGTCAATGTCGAGGACTCCCCGCTGGCCCAGCTTGCCGACACCGTGATCGCCCTCGGCGCCGGGCGCGAGCGCAGCGTGGCCGCGACCAAGAGCTATCTGGCCTCATTGGCTGCGATCCTGCAGCTCACGGCCTACTGGAAGAACGATCCGGCGCTGATCGACTCGCTCGACGCGTTGCCGGCCGCGCTGGCCCAGGCTTGGACCTGTGACTGGTCTTCGCTCACCGAGGGTCTGGTGGAAGCGCACAACCTGTTCGTGGTCGGTCGTGGCCCGGGCCTGGCGGCAGCCCAGGAAGCGGCATTGAAGTTCAAGGAAACCTGCGGCCTGCATGCCGAAGGCTACAGCTCGGCCGAGGTCAAGCATGGGCCGACAGCCCTGGTCGGTCCGGGCTTCCCGGTACTGGCGTTCACACAGCCGGATGAAGCCGCTGCCGGCACACGCGCGCTGGTTGAAGAGTTTGCCGCGCGCGGGGCTAAGGTATGGCTGGCCGGCGAAGGGGGCGACCTGCCGCTGGCTGCGACACCGCATGCACTGTGCGCACCGCTGCTGGCGGTACAGAGCTTCTATCGCGCGGTCAATGCGCTGGCGCTGCGCCGCGGCCATGATCCCGACCTGCCGCCCCATCTGAGCAAGGTCACGGAAACCGTCTGATGATCAGCGTACTGCGCAACGGCCGGGTGCTTGCCGGCGAAACCTTCCGCGACGACGTCGCGGTACTGGTCGAGGAGGGACGGGTGGGGGCCGTGCTTGCGCACGACGATCCGGCGCTGGACGCCGCGGACGAACGCATCGACCTGCAAGGTGGCTGGCTGCTGCCGGGCTATATCGATGCGCAGGTCAATGGTGGCGGCGGAGTGCTGTTCAACAACGCGCCGGACGTGGCAACGCTGCGCACGATGGCGCGGGCGCATCGTCGTTTCGGCACCACCGGCCTGTTGCCGACCCTGATCAGTGACGATGCCGCGGTGATGGCAAGGGCGATCGCGGCGACCCGCGACGCGCTGGCGGCCCGCGTTCCGGGAATCCTCGGCATCCATCTGGAAGGCCCGTATATCGCGCCTGCCCGCAAGGGTACCCACGACGCCAGCAAGTTCCGGGTGCCGGATGGGACGGAGATCGACCTGGCCACGTCGCTGGGCACGGGCGTCACCCTGATCACGCTGGCCCCGGAGCGGGTGCCGGGCGAAGGCATCGCGCGGATGGTCGCGCGCGGTGCCATCGTGGCCGCCGGTCATACCGCCGGCAGCTACGAGCAAATCCGCAGCGGGCTGGAAGCCGGCATCAGCGGCTTCACCCATCTGTACAACGCGATGTCGCCGTTGCAGGGGCGTGAGCCGGGTGCGGTGGGCGCCGCCCTTGAAGACCGTGACAGCTGGTGCGGGATCATCGTCGACGGCGTGCATGTGCACCCGGCCAGCCTGAAAGTGGCGCTCGCCGCCAAGCCGCGCGGCAAGGTGTTCCTGGTGACCGATGCGATGCCGATGGTGGGTGCGGACGATCCGTCGTTCGCGTTGTATGGCGAAATCATCACCGCGGTCGATGGCGTGGTGCGCAATGCCGCCGGTGCGCTGGCCGGTTCGGCGCTGGACATGGCCACCGCCGTTCGCAACACGGTCCAGCTGCTGGGTCTGCCGCTGGCAGAAGCCTCGCGCATGGCATCGACCTATCCGGCGCAGTTCCTCGGACTGGGAGACCGGTATGGCCGGATCGCCGCCGGTTACCAGGCCGACTTCGTCCTGCTCGACCAGGACCTGCAGGTGCGGTCGACCTGGATCGCCGGCCGACGCGACTGAGCCGGAGCGGTGACCGGTCCGCTGGTCGCCGGTCGACTGTGCCGCCGCAGATGCCTGCGGTGCATATCCAACCGGATGTCGCGGTATCCAGCGGCGAACCCTGCGCCAGCCTGCGCTGGCCGGCAAAGGCAGCATCCGCTGTCCGTTTGCCTGACGCGGGAAGACCGACGCAGCGGCGCACCGCCGCCGCTGTTCGCGTGCGACACCTTGGATATCCGCCCGCCGGTCAATGCTGCGTACTACCGCAATACCGCGGTTGTCGGCGCATCACCTCGTTCGTCGACTTCTGCGTCAATCGCCCGCCGACGCGTCGTTCCGCGATTGACGTGCGTGATGGATGGCGGCGATACGCGCCTTTGCCAGTGCCTCGCCGACAGCAGGGCCTTTCAATCCTTCGGTGGCGATATCGCGCGCGTTGATCGCCAGCGCCGCCTGATGCAGGCGTTGCAGCGTGGCACCTTGCGGATACGCGTGCTCCTCAAATCCTAGCCGGCCACGCGCATCGCACTCGCAGGCCAGCGCGATCTGGGCGATCCGCTCGGGACGGCGGAAACCGTCGCAACGTGACAGCAGTTCCAGCACCGTGGCATCGCGCAGTTCGTCGACGCGATGCACGTTGAGATGGTCGCGGCAGACCGCCTCGGCCAGTTGCCGGTAATCCAGCGGCACTTTCAGACGTTCGCACAGCTGCTGCAGCGGCCTTATCCCACGCTGCTCGTGCATGATGTGCCGCGGCCACTGTTCGCGCGGCGTCAGCGCCTTGCCCAGATCGTGGGTGAGCGCGGCAAAGCCTATCTGCGCATCGCCGGGAGCGAGCCGCGCGGCCATATCGCTGACCATCTGCTGATGGATGCCGCTGTCCACTTCCGGGTGGTATTCCGCGCGTTGCGGTACACCGTAGAGCGCTTCCACTTCCGGCAGGACCGCCTGCAATGCCCCGGTCTGATGCAGCGTGGCCAGGAATGCCGAAGGTTGCGCGGAGGCCAGCACCTTGCGCAGTTCCTGCCACACGCGCTCGGGCACCAACGTGTCCAGTTCGCCGCTGGCTGCCATCTGCCGCATCAGCTCCATCGTCTCCGGGGCGACGCTGAAACCCAGTGGTGCGAAGCGGGCCATGAACCGCGCCGCGCGCAGCACCCGCAGCGGGTCCTCACTGAAAGCGGGACCGACATGCCGCAGCACCCGTTGCTCGATGTCGCGCACGCCGCCATACGGATCGACCAGTTCGCCGCTGGCCTCGTCGCGGGCAATCGCGTTGATGGTGAAGTCGCGACGCTGCAGGTCCTCCTCCAGCGTCACCGACGGATCGGCATCGACCACGAAACCGCGGTAGCCGCGGCCCGACTTGCGTTCGGTACGGGCCAGGGCATGTTCCTCACCGGACTCCGGATGCAGGAACACCGGGAAATCGCGGCCGACCGGCTTGTAGCCCTGTTCTTCCATCTGCGCCTGGGTGGCACCCACCACCACCCAGTCGCGGTCACCTGGCGGCAGGCCCAGCAGTTCATCGCGGATCGCACCGCCAACAAGATAGATCTTCATGCGCGCATGATGCCCGATGCCAATTCCAGACGGGCGTGATGGGCTTTCAGTTCGAAAGCGAACGCATCTGCGCGGTGTGCTCGGCCAGCGTGCCCAATCCGATCACACTGCGGCGCGCGTCGACATTTGCCGCATCCTCTATCGGCGCGGGCACAAGGCCGGCTTCGCTCTGGATGAACTGGGTGCCATACAGCTGCTTTTCGCCGCGGCCAACGCGGACGCGATCAGTCAGGTAAGCCAGCTGGCTGCCAGTGGCCTCGCCTTTTTCCACCGCCGCCGCAAGCAGGGTCACCACCTGTTGCTGGAAGGCCGGATCGTCATCGGCGTGCTGGGCCAGCAGCCATGCCGCCTGCGCGCCATCGAGGTAAACCATGCTTTTCCCCGGCCAGCCACGTTGGGCGACCAGTGCCTTGAGCCATTGCGTGTTGTCGTGATCGGTCGCGATCGACTGCTCGATGAGCCGGCGATTGTTTTCGTCGTTGGCAAGCTGCTCGCGAATGTCCTGGTCACGGCCCATGCGCTCGAGCAGCTGTTGTCGCAGCGGGCGATCCACCCCTTTCAGGTGCGCGTCTTCCTGTTGTCTGGCCAGCGAGAGCAGCCCGTGCCATTGCGGTGTGGCACGCAGCGAGGCGAAATCCGGACTGTTCTCGAGTCGTGACACGGGCACGAAAGCGGACGCGATGCTGGTCTCCAGGCGCTTGAATGCGGCGGCCGATTGGCCGGCAAGTGCAAGGCAGCAGGCGGCGTTGTAGCCGTCGCCGGGATTGGCTGGGGAGGCGTCGGCGAGTTCGCCGTAGAGGCTTGCACAGGTGGCGTAGTCCTGCGCCTTGTAGGCCGCATCGGCCGCGGTGCTGGAGGCGGCGAGCGCAGCTGCCGGCAGCAGCAGCGTCGCGACGGTGCAGGCGATCTTCAGGAATCCGGCCATGGCAGCTCCCTATCGTGGTTTGCCATGCTGCGCCTGTTTACTGCGGACAGGCAAACTTCTTGCGCGGCTGGTTCAAACGCCCGTTCATGCGATCACTCACCGGCAGCGCATCACCGCTGAGGCGCCAGTCGTAGATCACGCTGAACGCCAGAATCCGCGCCACGTACTCGCGCGTTTCCTTGTAGCTGATCGTCTCGATCCAGAAGTCCGGATCGAAGTCCGGGCGTTGCGCTTGCCAGCGCGCGGTCGGAGTGGGCCCGGCGTTGTAGGCGGCGATGGTGACGTAGGGCAGGCCGCCGTACTTGTCCATCAGCTGGCGCAGGTAGGCGGTGCCGATGGCGATGTTGGTATCGGAGTCGTACAGGCTGGCCGCGCCGCCATAACCGCTCAGGCCGATGCTCTGGGCCACGCTGGCGCCGGTGGCCGGCAGGACCTGCATCAGACCCATGGCGTTGGCCGGTGAACGCGCCTTCGGGTTGAAGGTGCTCTCGGCGCGGATCTCCGCCGCCACCCAGGCCGGGTCGATGGCATTGCGCGCAGACTCGCGGCGGATCGCCGCATCGTGGTGCAGCGGGAACCGCAACTCGTACAGGCGCAACTCTTGCGGACCCTTGAGCGCGAATACCGCCCGGTCGAACCAGCCGTTGTCGCGCGCCACTTCCACCGCCAGCCGGCGCTGGGTGTCGTCGAAGCGGCTCAGCGCGTCGTTCCATTCCTGCACCGCCCAGCCGTTGCGTTCGATCTTGAACAGCTCCATCGCCCGCACCAGCGCCGGATCCGCCGCCACGGCATTGCGTGCCTGGGCGCTGTCCTGTGGGATCCAAGGGCACAGGGTATAGGGCTGTTGCAGGCGATCGGCGGCGAGGAAGCCATGGAAGGTGGCGCTGCCGGCCGCCGTGCGATACAGCGGCGTCGCCTCCGCCGGCTTGCCGGTCTTTTCCAGCAGGCGCCCCTCGAAATAGCGCCAGCGCGAATCGTTGCGTTGGGCAGGAGCCATTTTGCGGATCGCCGCCAGCGCCGCGGCCCAATCGCCGCGCGCCATGGCCTCGCGGGTACGCCATTCGTGCAGGCGTTCGTCATAGGCCGCCTCCGGAACCGCCGCCAGGCGCCGCGCCGAATCGGGCAGATACGAGGCCACCGTCCACAACGCGATCTGGTACAGCACTTGGCCGCGCTGGTTGTCGTTGAGCTGCAGCGCGTCGGCGTACAACGGCAGTTGGCGTTCTGCCGCATCCGGATCGGTGCGGGCCAGTCGCGCCAGCCCATCGACCACGATGCGGCGGCTGCGATCGGTCTTTGGCCAGTTGAGCGCGCGGCTGTGGATGTTCTCGACGAAGGCGGCGTAATCATTGGCCTGCGCCAGTTCGGCGGCGGGCAACCCGCGGGCGGCGCTGCGCATGACCGCCGGTTGCTGTTCGTCGGCGGCCGCTTCGATCCGCTCCCAACGCAGCGCTGGCGGCAGCCCGCCGCGGGCGCCGAGCACGGCGAACACCGGATCACAGGCGTCGGGCAGCGACTTGCCGCTGCTGCGCCACAGCGCCTGCGCATCGCTCGTCCACTGCGCATCGGCCTTGCCCGTAGCCTGGCGGGCATTGAGTTCGGCACAGCGCAGCCCGGTATCGGTGGTCGGCTTCCAGTTGGCCAGCAGTGTCGGCCAATCCTGGCGGCGGGCGAGCGCCGGCAACCAGGCTGCGCGCAAGGCCTCCGCGACCGGTTGGCCCTGATAACGCTTGATGAAATCCTGCGCTTGGCCGTTGCCCAGGGTGTCGATATTGCGCCGCAGCGCGGTGTATTCGAGCCAGCCATACAGTGGGTGGCGGCGAAGGCTGGCGGCTTGCGCCGCATCGAACTGTCCGCGTTCCGCGGTGTCGATGGCGCTGCGAATTGCCGCGCGCTGTGAATCCAGATTCTGGTTCTGCGCGGCAGCCGAAGCAGCCAGCAAGGCGGCGCCGAGAAGGGGCGCAAGCAAAAGGAAGCGGGTCATGGCAGGAAAGGATACCGGCCATGCGTGGACGGAATGTGGGCAGCCTGAACGTCAGTCTGAATGCGGGGCGAGCCTGGCCCGCCCCCGTTCGCCGCAGATGCCCTCACATTGCCGTCACTTGCCCTGCATTTACGTTTTGTTTACAACGTGGGACGAGCCGCGGCTATAGGCAGGGGGAGCGCCCGGTGAATCCGATTCTTTTTGGAGAGAAAGGATGAAAAGCCTGCACCGTGGCCGCTTGGCCATTGCTGTACAGATGTCGCTGCTCGCATTTTCCACCACCGTCTTCGCCCAGGACCCTGCCACCGGTTCCCAAGCCACCACGCTCGACCGGGTCCAGGTCACCGGCACCCGCATCAAACGAGCGGAGGTCGAAGGCCAGGTGCCGATCCAGACGCTCAGCCGCGACGACATCGAGCGCACCGGTTTCAACTCCATCAGTGAGGTGCTGCAACAGCTGACCGGCTCCGGCTCGGCACTGAATGCCAAGTTCAACTCTTCCGGCAATTTCGGCTTCCCGCCCGATGGCAGCGGGGTCGGCGCGGGGTCGGCGCAAGTCGATCTGCGCCACCTGGGCGCCAAGCGCGTGCTGGTACTGGTCGACGGCATCCGCTGGGTCAACGAATCCTCCGCCTCCGGCGTCGGTGCAGCGACCGATCTGAACACCATTCCGCTGGCGATCGTCGAGCGCATCGAGGTGCTGGAAGATGGCGCCTCGTCGCTTTACGGCTCGGACGCCATCGCCGGCGTGGTCAACATCATCACCCGCCGCGATTTCGACGGTGCCCAGGTGACGATGAACTACGGCGAGTACAGCAAGGGCGACGGCACCCAGAAGGGACTGGACTTGGCATGGGGCAAAACCACCGATCGCACCAGCCTGTTCCTCGGCGCCAGCTGGGTGAAGCAGGACCCGGTGTATGCGCGTACCCGTGAGCAGTCCGCGTTCCCGGTGCCGGGCACCGGTCTGGCGCTGGCCAGCTCGGCGACACCGACCGGGCGCTTTATTTTCATCGATCCGATCACCGGTGCCGAGCAGGACATCACGCCCAACGCGGGTGCCAGCTCCCCGGTCTACGATGGCAGCGCCGGTTGCACCCGCAGCGACGACTATCACTGTTTCAGCAGGCCGGATCGCTTCAACTTCGCCCAGTACAACCTGCTGCTGACACCTTCCGAACGCAAGGGCGTGTTCGGCCAGTTCCGCTACTTCTTCAACAACGATGTGCAGTGGTACGTGAAGGCGCTGGGCAACCGCCGCGAGTCCGTCAACCAGGCTGCGCCGGAGCCGCTGTTCTTCGGTCCGGAAGCGGGTACCGGCAATCCGCTGGCCGACAACATCTTCATTTCCGCGCTCAATCCCTACAACCCGTTCGGGTTCGATCTGGATTCGGCCGACAACCTGATCCTGATCGGCCGACGCCCGGTGGAAGGCGGCCCCCGCGTATTCGACCAGCGTGTGGACACGCAGTACTTCAATACCGGGCTGGTCGGCTCGTTCGAGCGCGCATCGCGCAGCTGGTTCTGGGACGTCAACGCGATGTACGCCAAGAACAAGGCCGAACAGACCAACTACGGCAGCTACAACATCTTCAACGTCAATCTGGCGCTCGGCGATCCGGCCGCCTGCGCGGCGGTCAGCGGTTGCGTGCCGCTGAACATCTTCGGCGGGCCGGGCACCATCACCCCCGAGATGCTGCGCTGGATCCAGCCGGTGGTACACGATCGCAGCCAGAACGAGTTGAGCCTGTTCACCGCCAACCTCAGCAGCGATCTGTTCACCCTGCCGGCCGGTGCGGTGTCGTTCGCCACCGGTTACGAGTACCGCAAGTACGAAGGCTGGTACCAGCCCGATCCGTTGACCGTGATCGGCCATTACAACGGTGTGCCGTCGTTGCCGACGGCCGGCTCCTACGACGTCAACGAGGTGTATCTGGAGCTGAGCGTGCCCATCTTCGCCAAGTCCGCACTGGGTGAGCGGCTGGATCTGAGCCTGGCCGGGCGTTATTCGGACTACTCCACGTTCGGCGGGGAATTCACCCCCAAATACGGCCTGCGCTGGCAGGTGAGCGAGGACTTCGTACTGCGCACGAGCTATGCCGAAGGTTTCCGCGCACCCAGCATCGGCGAGCTGTATGGCTCGGCCGCACGCGGCGACCTGCAGCTGTCCGATCCGTGTTCGATCGGCCTGGGTGGTACCCCGCCGCGCGGCAGTGCCGCCAACTGCGCCGCGCTGGGCGTGCCTTCCGGTTTCCAGCAACCCAATTCGCAGATCTCGGTCACCACCGGCGGCAATATCGGGCTGGATCCGGAGCGCTCACGCAGTTTCAGTGCCGGGTTCGTGTGGAGCCCGTGGTTTGCCAGCGGTTCGACCTGGGCGGACAAGTTCGATGTGGAGGTGACGTTCTATCGCCACAGCATCGAAGGCGCGATCCAGGCCATCGATGCCCAGACCCAGCTCGACCTGTGCGTGGATACTCTTGACCCGCTGTATTGCGGTGGCATCACCCGGGCCACCACCGGCGGCATCAACGGATTCAACAACCGCCTGACCAATCTCGGCTCCATCAAGACCGACGGCTGGGATGTGGATCTGTTCTGGACCTTCCCGGAAACGGCCGCCGGACAGTTCAAGCTGGCTTGGCAGAACACCTTTGTTGGCCGTTACGAGGCCACCGGCGCGGCCGGCCAGCGGCAGCCACAGCAGCCGGGCGTGGAAGTGGTGGACAGCTCGATTCCCGAGTGGACCTCCAACGCCACACTGGGGTGGACGATGGGCAGCTGGAATGCCTCGTGGACGGTGCGCCACATTTCCGAGCTGACCGAGAATTGCGGTGACGCGGTGGCGTTTCCGGTCTGCGGCAACCAGGCAGATGCAACCAACACCCTGGACGCCACCACCTATCACGACATGCAGCTGGGCTACCGCTTCGGCTGGCTGAAGGGGCTGCAGCTCAGCGCCGGTCTCAACAACGTGTTCGACAAGGATCCGCCGATCTGCCTGTCGTGCTCGTTGAACGGCTATGACGCCTCCACCTACGACATCCCCGGTGGGCGTTACTGGTACGTGCGTGCGGACCTGAAGTTCTAGCCGGTTCCGCCACGCAAAGAAAAGGCCGGCAATTGCCGGCCTTTTTCATGCACGATCGCGGTCGCGGTCAGCGCAGGAACCGCTTTGGCACCTGCACGTCCATCGCCACCGCCAGGTGATCGGAGAACGCTGCGGCCACCGCGCGGGTATCGACGATGCGGAGGTTCTCGCTGATCAGGATGTGGTCGATGGCCCGCTCCGGACGCCAGCTGGGGAAGGTGGGCACCAGGCAGCCCGGCGGCTGCAGCCGGGTCTTGCGGTACAGCACCTGCATTTCCGGGCGCTCGGCGACACAGTTGAAGTCGCCCATCAGGATGGCGTTGGGGTGGTCGGAGAGCAGTTCGGCGATGAAATCCAGCTGCGACTGCCGCGAGGTGGTGCCCAGCGACAGGTGTGCCACCGCCACCGCCAGCCCTTCGGTGCCGTCGCCGAACTTGGCCAGCAGCAGGCCGCGCCCGCCCAGCCGCCCGGGCAGGGCGTGGTCCTGCACTTCCACCGGCTCCAGCCGGCTCAGCAGGCCGTTGGCGCTGGAGGCCACGCCGCCCATGCGCCGGTTCGGCTGATGGCTCCAGTAGTTGAAGCCGGCACGCTCGGCCAGATAGTGGGTCTGATTGGTAAAGCCGGAGCGCAGACTGCCGGGGTCGGCTTCCTGCAGCCCGACGATGTCATGGCTGCTGGCGAGCTTGGCGATCGCATCCAGGCTGGAACGCTTGTTCCCCGCCGGCAGCGCATGTGACCAGCTGCGGGTCACATAGTCGCTGTAGCGGCGGGTACTGGAGCCGGCCTGGATGTTGGCCGTAAGCAGTCGCAGGGTGTGGCTGGGGGAGGGGGAGTTCACGCAAAGCCCGCTGTTGCCTTTCAGGAATACCGCATTACTACCTTATCGGGCGTTGGCGGCGCGTTCGCTTGCGATCAGGTGATCGGCGATACGCAGCATGTCTTCGAAGCTCTGGCCCTTGACCAGATACTTGCCGTTGACGATCAGTGAAGGCGTACCGGTGATCTTGCTGCGGGTGGCGAACTGCTTGGCACGGTTGGTCTTGGCGTTGACCGCGAAGCTGCCCATGGTGTCGGCGAATTTCTTCGCATCCACGCCGTGCTTGGCGTAGAAATTGGCGATGTCCTGCACCGAATCGCGACCACGCTCGCCCTTCAGGCTCTGCTCGAGGTGGATCGCCGCGTACATCGCGTCGTGGGTCTTGTCCTGGATACCAAGCGCCTCGGCGGCGTAGAACGCGCGGCCGTAGTCATCCCAGGTCGCGCCGAACATCGCCGGCACATACACGAAGTTCACGTCGGCCGGCAGGCCGGCTTTCCACGGACCGATCAAGCCCTGGAAGCGGGCGCAGGCGGGGCAGACGTAGCCGAAGATCTCGGCCACTTCGATCTTGCCGGTGGCCGGCTGGATCGGCTGTCCGCCTTCGATCAGTACATAGTCGGTGCCGGCAACCGGCGCCGGGCCGACCGGACGTGCCGGCGCCGGTACTGGTGCACCGGCCTGCGCCGGAGCTTCAGTGGCGGCGGCTTCGGCGGCGGGCGCTTCGTCGTTGGCGGGTGCGTCGGCTGCCGCAGAGGCAACGTCGGCGGGGGTGCTGACCGGGGCGGGGGCGGTCGGGGCGCTGGTATCGGCAGAGCCGTCCTGGGCCTTGCAGGCCACCATGAGCGGGAGCAGGGCCATCAGGGCCAGTGCGAAGCGGGTCTTCATTGATTTGATCTCCAACGGAAAAGCGGTAGGTCGGTAGCGGCACAGTCCGCCGCCAGACATTCATGATGCCATCATGGGCCGTGGCGGCGGCAGCCGCTGCAACCTTGGTTCAGCCGTATATGCTCAACGCCGCTTGGTGGCGGCACGTTCGCGGGCAATCAGCGCATCGGTGATGCGCAGCATGTCCGTGAAGCTTTCGCCCTTGACCAGGTATTTGCCGTTGACGATCAGCGACGGGGTGCCACGCACACCGGACTGCATGGCGAATTCACGCGCGCGCTTGGTCTGTTGATCCACTTTTTCGCTGCGCAGTGCCTCGACATAGCGCTCGGGCTTCACGCCGTAGCCGGCATAGAAGGTCGCCAGCTCCTGCGGCGAGACGTTCTGCATGGGCAGGCTGCGCTTTTCATGCAGTGCCTCGAACATGGCTGCATGGCTACGCTTGGCCACACCCAGCTGTTCGGCGGCGTAGTAGGCCCGGGCGAAGGCGTCCCATGTGCCGCCGAAGGCGCCCGGCACGGGAGTGAAGCGCACATCGCCGGGCAGCTTGGCCAGCCACGGCTGCAGTTCCGCCTCGAAGTGGGCGCAATGGCCGCAGGTGTAGCCGAACACCTCGGTCACCTCGATCTTGCCGGCCAAGGGAGCGAACGGCGCCGGATTGGCGATCAGCTCGTAGTCGCGGCCCTCGACCAGAGCGGCGGAAGGGGCGGCCGCGTAGACGCCCAAGGGCAACAGGGACAGCAGCAGCAACATCAGGCGGGGGAAGGACTTCATGGTTTCTCCGGGTGAAAAAAGTACGCCGGCCTGGTGGCCGGCGTGCTCGGGAACAACGCCTGCCAGGTCGCCGCAGCGACCGGCGGCATCAAGGCTGGGCGCTGGCGACGGCGCTGGCATCGTCGGCGCGGTCGTGCAGTCCTTGCAGATAGCTGGCCAGCGCCTGGATCTCCTGCGGGGTCAGCGGCTTGGCGACCTGCGCCATGATGTTGAAGTGTGCCGGGTCCGCTTCCTGCGTCTGCCCGGCCTGGTAGTGTTCCAGACGTTGGGCGATATAGCCCGCGTGCTGGCCGCCGATGTGCGGGTAAGCCGGCCCGGGATTGCCGGCGCCGGTGGGGCCGTGGCAGGCCATGCATGTCGGGATATCCCGGGAGCTGTCACCGGAACGGTAGAGCTTCTGGCCGATCTCGTAGAACTTCATCCCGGCGTAGGCGCCTTCGGCGACCGCGCCGTCGTCGGCGATGCCTGCGCCTGATTTCTGGGTGGCGAAGAAGGCTGCGATGTCGCGCATGTCCTGCGCGGTGAGGTCCTGCACGAAGGGCCGCATCGCCGCCGCCGCACCAGTGTTGCGCTGGCCGTTGGCGATCAGCGCCATCTGCCGGGCGCCGTAACGTTCGCTCTGGCCGGCGATGCGCGGATACATGTCGATGGACGAATTGCCGTCGGCGCCATGGCAGGCGGCGCACGCCGTGGCCTTGGCCTGACCGGCTTCGACATCGCCCCAGTGGGTCTTGGAGAAATCGATCTCCAACGGCGCGGTCTGTACCGGCGCGTTGTCGGGGATCGGGGTTACCGAGGTCTGCGCGATGGCGACCGCGGCCAGGAGGGGCACTGCGAAAGCGGTAACGGCAAGAACGCGAGCGTGGCGCATGCTGAAGCTCCGTGTGGACCTGACCAGGCAGTGGCGGGAAGCCGCTGCAACGGGCCGCCGGATTATCCCTTCGGCTTCTTGCCCGGGTCAACGAACACTGCAGCATAAAGTGCCGTAGCGCCGGACGTGGCTCGCCGGACATGCGATCCTACGCACATGTCACAGCTCCTAGAACGCGCCCAATATTCGCTTTCCGCCCACAACTCCCGGCAATTGCCGCCGGACGTGGGCAGTGAGGTGGCCTTCGCCGGCCGCTCCAATGCCGGAAAGTCCAGTGCCCTCAACGCCCTTACCCGCCGCAATGCGTTGGCGCGGGTCTCCAAGACCCCTGGCCGCACCCAGCAGCTGGTGTTTTTCCAGGTCACCCCCGAGGCCCATCTGGTCGATTTGCCCGGTTACGGCTATGCCAAGGTGCCGATGGACCTGCAGGCGCACTGGCAGGCCTTCATCGACCAGTATTTCCGCACCCGCGAGGCCCTCAAGGGGCTGGTGGTGGTGATGGACATCCGCCATCCGCTCAAGGAATACGACCTGCAGATGCTCGGTTACGCGGTCCAGCGCGGCCTGCCGGCGCATGCCTTGCTCACCAAGGCCGACAAACTCGGCCGTGGCCAGCAGATGCAGTCGCTGCAGAAAGTGAAGAAGGAATTGAGCGCGTTGTACGGCGATACCGTCAGCGTGCAGACCTTCTCAGGCGAGTCCAGGCAAGGCGTGGACGAGGCGCGCGGCATCATCGGCGGCTGGCTGGGGTTGAACAAGCCGGCGCCGGAAGCCGCCTAGAGCCGGCGTTCCTGCGCAGGGCCGCTGAATTCGGCGGCTCTTTCGTTTCCTTGTCATGAAGTCCTGATTGCCGCCTCGTTTCTGCGGTCCATCCCTGCGCGTTGGCCTTACTGAAAGTCGCTTCAGGCGGCTCTGAAATTCCGCGAGCTGCGCAGCGTGCGTGCGACGCACGCTGACGACATGCCACCTGGCATCCCGGTATCCAACATGGGTTTGCTTTGGCCACGCGCCGCCCGGCGTCGGGCCAGCCGCCAGCCGGCAACGTCAGGCCGGGATATGGAACAGCTGGCCGACCAGGGCAGCCGCAGCCATGGCCAAGGCCCCCCAGAAAACAACCCGCAGTGCGCCGCGCCACGGCGAGGCCCCGCCGGTGCCGGCTGCCAAGGCGCCGGTCAGGCACAGGCAGGCCAGCGTTGCCACGGTGGTGGCGCCGGCCACGTGGTTGTCGGGCGCCAGGATCGCGGTCAGCAGCGGCAGGGCGGCGCCGGCGACAAAGGCGATCGCCGAGGCGATGGCGGCCTGCAGCGGACGGGCGCGCAGGGTCTCGGTGATGCCCAGCTCGTCGCGCGCGTGTGCAGCCAACGCATCGTGCGCGGTCAGCTGTTGCGCCACTGTGCGTGCCAGTTCCAGATCAAGCCCACGCTGGTGATAGATGCGGGCCAGTTCTTCCAGCTCACTGTGCGGATCTTCCAGCAGCTCGCGGCGTTCGATCGCCAGATCGGCGTGCTCGGTGTCGGCCTGCGATTTGACCGAGACATATTCGCCGGCCGCCATCGACATCGCCCCGGCCACGGTACCGGCCACACCGGTGGCAGCGATGACCGAGGCACTGGCACCGCCCGCGGCCACGCCGACCACCAGCGCGGCGATGGAAACAATGCCGTCGTTGGCCCCCAGTACCGCCGCGCGCAACCAGCCGACACGATCGGAGCGGTGCAACTCGCGGTGGTGGTAGCGGGCCGGGTGCATGGCCCAGTGTAGCGGCACCCCGGTCAAGCCGGTATGGGCGGGATGCACCAATCCGCAGCTGTCGACATGGGCGCACGGGGACGCGCGATATAGTGCCGCCTTGCGATGTGTGGACCGCGTCCCCACATTTCCGCCTTTACTTCCTGTGTGAGCCTTCCCTTGTCGAGCCCCAGCCACGTCGCCGATACGCCGATCACCGACCGCTCCGAACTGGTCGAGAACCTCGCGTCGGGAGAGAAGCCCAAGGCGCAATGGCGCATCGGCACCGAACACGAGAAGTTCGGCTTCCGTCTGGATGATCTGCGTCCACCGACCTTTGACGGTGACCGTGGCATCGAGGCGTTGCTCACCGGGCTGACCCGTTTTGGCTGGGAACCGGTGCAGGAGGAGGGCCGCACGATCGCCCTGCTGCGCGACAGCGCCTCGGTCACGCTGGAGCCGGCAGGCCAGCTTGAGCTGTCCGGCGCGGCGCTGGAAACGCTCCACCAGACCTGCGTGGAAACCGGCACTCATCTCAACGAAGTAGCGCAGGTGGCCGGCGAGCTGCAGCTGGGTTTCCTCGGCACCGGCTTCCAGCCCAAGTGGAAGCGCGAGGAAATGCCGTGGATGCCCAAGGGCCGCTACCAGATCATGAAGAGCTACATGCCCAAGGTCGGTTCGCTCGGCCTGGACATGATGACGCGCACCTGCACGGTGCAGGTCAACGTCGACTACGCCACCGAAGCGGACATGGTGAAGAAGTTCCGCGTGTCGCTGGCGCTGCAGCCGATCGCCACCGCGCTGTTTGCCGATTCGCCCTTCACCGAAGGCAAGCCCAACGGCTACCTGAGCTACCGTTCGCACATCTGGACCGATACCGATCCGGACCGCACCGGCATGCTGGACTTCGTGTTCGAAGACGGTTTCGGCTATGAGCGTTACGTGGATTACCTGCTCGACGTGCCGATGTATTTCTCCTACCGCGACGGCGTGTACCACGACGCCAGCGGCCAGAGCTTCCGCGATTTCCTGCAGGCAAAACTGCCGGTGCTGCCGGGCCAGCTGCCGACGCTGCGCGACTGGTCCGACCACATGACCACCGCGTTCCCGGAAGTGCGGCTGAAGAAGTACCTGGAAATGCGTGGTGCCGACAGCGGCCCCTGGAGCCGCATCTGCGCGCTGCCGGCGTTCTGGGTGGGTCTGCTGTACGACGATACCGCCCTGGATGCGGCGTGGGATCTGGTCAAGGATTTCAGTCTCGAAGAACGCCATGCGTTGCGCGATGGTGTGCCCCGGCATGCGTTGAATCTTCCGTTCCGCGGCGGCAGCGTGCGTGAGCTGGCGGCGCGCGCGCTGGAAATATCGCGCGAGGGTTTGCGGCGGCGGGCCGCACTCAATGCCGATGGCCAGGACGAAACCCGTTTCCTGGATGTGCTGCAGGAAATCACCGATTCCGGGCTGACCGCGGCCGAACGCAAGCTCGCGCTGTTCCATGGCGCATGGAACGGCGACATCGACCACGTGTTCCGCGATTTCGCCTATTGAAACCAGCGGTGTGACGCGCCCATGCGGCGCGTTGCTAGACTCGCACCTTCTATCGCCGGGGGTCGGGTCATGAGTGAAAACACGGACGGGATCGTCTTCTACACCAACCCCATGTCGCGCGGGCGGCTGGTTCGCTGGATGCTCGAAGAGGTCGGCCAGCCTTATCGCACCGAAGTGCTGGAGTACGGCGGCAACATGAAGGCGCCGGCATATCTGGCGCTCAACCCGATGGGCAAGGTGCCGACGATCACCCATCGCGGCGTTGTGGTCACCGAGGCCGCTGCGATCTGCAGTTACCTGGCCGATGCCTTTCCGGCGGCCGGCTTGGCGCCGGCGTTGTCCGATCCGCTGCGCGGGCGTTACTACCGCTGGATGTTCTTCGCTGCCGGTCCGGTGGAAGCCGCCGTGTCGGCCAAGGCGCTGGGCCTGCTCGCGCCGGCGGAGAAAGCCGGCACCGTGGGCTACGGCAGTTTCGAACAGGTGATCGATGCGCTGGAGCAGGCGGTGGTCGAAGGTGGACCGTGGCTGCTGGGGGAGCAGTTCTCCGCGGCGGACGTCTATGTCGGCGGCCAGGTGATGTTCGGCCTGAGGTTCAAGTCCATCGAGCCGCGTCCGGCGTTTGTCGCCTACGTGCAGCGCCTGACCGCGCGCGAGGCTTTCCTGCGTGCCGCCGCACACGATGACGCCTTGATCCCGCCGCGCGCCGGGTGACTTCGGCGTTGCCGCCGCGCCGCTGCCGTGTGGTCTGCAGGCCAGCGGTTCCGGCGGCTGCGCTGCGACATTTGCACTGTTGTTCCTCGTCCGCCGCACACAGCGCCGGACGACGTTGCCTGCCGGCGGCTCGGGCGGCGAGTTAGGAGCTTCCTGTGGGTGGCGCAGCGAACCTGTGGGGGTTCCGCATACCGGACCGAGCCTGCCGATAAAGGCCGTTCAACATGATCCCGCCGGTCGCCGCCGTGGCTGGTCGCGATCGACCCCGGCGGGCCATGGCGCGGCGTTGTCGCTAGCTGTAGAGCACCTGGCAATGGGTACAGAAGAACGTCCTGCGGTTTGTGCGGCCCAGGTACTCCTTGGTGATCTTCCCCCCGCAGGTCGGGCAGGTGCCTTTGGTATGCACAAGCCAGTGCTTGCGCAGCACGAACTGCTTTTTCCATTCCAGGAAGTCGAAGCTGTACTGGCGTGCTTCGGCGATCATCCTGCCCAGCTTGCGCGGCGGCACGGCTCCGACCGTGCTGGCGGGATGCACGCCTATGCGGAACAGCACCTCGTTCTTGATGATGTTGCCCACGCCGGCGAATATTTCCTGGTCCAGCAGGGCATCGCAGACCAACGTGTCGGGCTGGGCCTTGAGCTTTCTGCGTGCCAGCTTCGGGTCCCAGTCCGCGCTCATCACATCCGCACGCCAGTCATAGACCGCGTCCAGTGGTTCCTCGATGTACCTGATCGACGAGGTGTAGAAGTTCAGCACGCCGTTGTCGAACTCCAGCGACATGCGCGCAGTAACTGGTTTGGCGTCGTCGATACGGTAAGTGCCGAACATCAGCATGTGCACGCGCAGGCTGAAGCCCTTGAATTCAAGCAGGAAATGCTTGCCCCAGCTCAGCACGCGCTGCACGCGCCGCCCCTCCATCCGGGCCAGATCGACCTTGCTGTTGCCACTGGCCTTGCGGACCGTCTTGCCGCGGAACTTCGCCGCGGCTTCTTTCAGGATGACGATGGAGGGACCTTCAGGCATGGATGCGTTTCCTTTGTTTGCCTGTGGTGGCGGGCAGCAGTTCCTGCAGCCGGGCGGCATTGGCTACCGCAAAGCCGTGCGCGGTGTTGTCGAACATCACCCAGGTGCGGCGGGAGGCGGCGCCGGTGTCGCGTACCTCGGCAGCGAGTGCCTGCAGGGCTGTTTCGGAATAGGCGCTGTAATACATGCGCGGCGAACCGTGCCAGCGCCAGTACGGCCAAGCGGACTGTGGGCCGGGGTGCAAGGCATCGGCAACGACGGGCGGGTCGGTCGCCACCCGGCTGACGCCATACCGCTGCAGCAATGCTTCGGCCGGGCCGGTGAACCAGCTCGGATGCCGCGGCTCGCACACCAGCGGGGCAGTGCTGCGACGGCGGAACATGGCAAAGAAGGTTGCGGCTACGCGCATGTCCAGAATCTGGCTTGGCGGCAATTGCAGCAGGTAGCCACCGAGCTTGCTGCCCAGGTTCCCGGACTCGGCGAGGAAACGGTCGAGCGCCGGCCCGCATTGGCGAAGGGCAAGCTCATGGGAGATGAGCCGGGGAATCTTGACCGAGAAACGGAAATGGGCAGGCACGGAGGCGGCCCACCGGGCGTAGGTGTCAGGCCGGTGGGGGCGGTAGAACGACGAGTTGATCTCGGTCACGCGGAAACGTGTGGCATAGCGCGCCAGCATGTTGTCACCGTCATCGAACAAGCCGCGATGCTCGGCCGGTATCGACCAGCCCGCACATCCCACTGCAACCCTCTCCATGCCATCTCCATGCCATGTCATCCGTTTACGACACGAGCGAGTATTCCGGTTGCAACGTGAGCGTGCGGAGAAGCGAGCGCGCGGCTGCGGTTGCCGCTTGCTGCGGCAGCGGTTGATGCCGCATCGGCGCTATTCCGCACGTGCGGCCTGCTTTTCTCCAAGTCGCGGATACGGCGCGTTGCGCGTCCGCGGGTTCCTTCTTCATCTGCTGAAGCGCATGGCACGGTGCCCGTAGCCATAGGTCGGGCGGTTCCAGAACACGATGGGCGCCTGGCCTGCGGCACCGCTTTTTTCAGCCGGTTGCACGTTCCAGTTCAGGGCAAAACTGCCGGGCTTTTTAAGAATCGGGAGCGAGCGTGAAGGGCTCGCGCTCACAGGTATCTTCGAGGCGAGGAGGATGCGGAGCACCTGGTCTTTTCTTGTTGTCCGCACGAGATGGTTGAACTTGGGCGACACCTCTCGCAAGGTGATTCTGTATTCGTGCCCGGTGGTGATTGCTCATATCGCAGTGTTGGTTGGGCGCTGCGAGCTGCCATCTTATGGGGAACGATCTGCCGAGCTCCAGCAGGCCATACGGAGCGGTGACGCCTACTGACACCTTCGGCGGGTTGACCGATCTGCCGCTGAAAATATCGCAAAAACGCCCTGTTTATCGAGATATTCCGTCCACCTCGGGCAGGATTCCGGGCAGCGATCGTCGATCAACTGCGTGGATTTGCGCGAACATCGGCTGGTCAGGTCGCAACCTCCCAATTTCCTCCATTTCACAGTTCATTACGTTTTACGGCGCCATCATGTGCCTGGGAAAAAAGCGCAATGTCCGAGATCCGGACGAAGGAGAACTGGAATGACCAAGCTAAATATGACGATGGTGCGTACGCTCGGCGTGGCGCTCGTCGCCACCCTGGGCCTCGGCGGTTGCGCCACCTATAAAGAAGAGTTCGCAACGATCAACTCACGCCTCGATCAACTTGACACGAAGGTGCAGGGCGCAGCCCAGAGCGCCGAATCGGCCAATCAGTCCGCGCGGCAGGCCAACCAGCGGCTGGATCAGATCGAAAGCCGCGTCCAACAGCTTGAGACGGCCCCGCGCCGCGTACCGCGCGGTTAATCGCACTTGCGGAATGTGTGACCAATAGTTCGAACTCTGGACCCGGTGGCCTTTACTGGCCACCGGTGTTTTTATTTTCCCTGTTTTTGTTTCAAGGAACTGCTCCTATCAATACGCGCATACCCCGTGCGATACGGGCCGCTTCTGGCGCGCTGGCGCTGGCGCTGGCATTTGCAAGCTTCGGCGCGACCAGCGCAGAGAATACCGTCGCGCCACCGGCTGCCGTCGACCAGCTTCCAGAAGGCCAGGAAGTGTCCGACACGGTGATTGAACTCGCGGGCTGGGTTGTCGCAACCAACGACAGCCAAGGCTATCCGTTCGCGATCATGGACAAAGCCGCTGCACAGATACTGGTGTTCGGTGGCGACGGCCGGCTTCGCGGCGCAACGCCTGGACTCTTCGGCTCGGCGATCGGTGATCACTCGGCCCCCGGCATCGCCGGTCTCGCGCTTCGCGAAATTCCGGGCAAGGATCGCACCACGCCCGCGGGTCGCTTCGTCGGCGGTTACGGCCCGTCAATCGACGCTGGGCGCGTGCTGTGGGTGGACTACGATTCGTCGGTTTCCATGCACCCCACGGCGACTGGTCTCCCGGCCGAGAGACGCGCCGAACGCCTTGCCTCGCCTTCGCCGGACGACAACCGCGTCACTCATGGCTGCATCAACGTGCCGCCCGAATTTTACAAGCAGGTCATCCAGCCGACCTTCGAGCGCGGCGGTGTGTTCTACATCCTGCCTGACACGGCGTCGCTGGCGGAGACCTTTCCCGAATTCGCGCAAAGCCGTGGGACTGTACAACGCGAAGATGGAAGACGCGCACCGCCCGCCCGCCATTGAGGCACTTCTACGTGTTGCGTTGTGATGTGAGGCAGCGCGGATGACCCGCTAACAGTGGGGATCCACTCGGGCGTCAGGTCTGCCCTACGCAGCGCGTCGACGCGGTAGGTCCACGAGCCTCCTCGTTCGCTTGGACAGCCGTCCGGGCAGTGCTCGTCGAGTCTGCCCAGTCAACCGGTCTGGGCGTCCATTGAAGTCGTGCGGCTGCGCGGCACAGCCGGATCCGGGCGTTTTGCGCCCGTGACCGCAGAGCGCTGCGGCATGCCCGAAGTGTCCGTTCGTGGTGGGAGCGATCGGGTTTGCCGCCCGGCATCAGGAGGTCTGCCGCCAAACCGGCTCGCGGGCAGCCTGCGGCGCCTGGGCTTCCAAGGTGTAAGCCTTGGCCTGTAGACCGAATCGCTCCTGATCTCGATCAGGCTCAGTCTGTGCCTGTCCGTACAAGCACATATCAGCGCCCGCCGCGGCGAAAACGAATATACTGTCCCCCAGTACAGGATGGGACGGGGCGATGCCGCATTCACCGCACGAGAAAAAGAAGGTCCTTGCGCGCGTGCGCCGCATCCGCGGGCAATGCGATGCGCTGGAGCGCGCGCTGCAGGCCGGTGCCGATTGCGGGCCGGTGTTGCAGCAGATCGCCGCCATCCGCGGCGCGGTCAACGGGCTGATGTCCGAAGTGATGGAAGCCCATCTGCGCGAGGAATTTGGCCAGCCGGCAGCATCCGATGCGCAGCGCGCCGAGCGCGTGCTCGAAATGACGGGCCTGATCCGGTCCTATCTCAAGTAACTCCGCGGTGTCGCCACCGCTGTCTTTGAAACCATGCAGGAGAACTCCATGAAATCACGTGCCGCCGTCGCCTTCGGTCCGGGCCAGCCGTTGCAGATCGTCGAGATCGACGTCGCGCCGCCGCAAGGCCGGGCGAAGTGCTGGTCCGGATCACCCACACCGGTGTCTGCCATACCGATGCGTTCACCCTGTCCGGCGATGACCCGGAAGGCATCTTCCCCGCGGTGCTCGGCCACGAGGGCGCGGGCATCGTGGTGGAAGTGGGCGAGGGCGTGACCAGCGTCAAGCCGGGCGACCACGTCATTCCGCTGTACACCGCCGAGTGCGGCGAGTGCCTGTTCTGCAAGAGCGGCAAGACCAATCTGTGCGTGTCGGTGCGCGCGACGCAGGGCAAGGGCGTGATGCCGGACGGCACCACGCGCTTCTCCTACAACGGCGAGCCGATCTACCACTACATGGGCTGCTCGACCTTCAGCGAGTACACGGTGGTGGCCGAGGTGTCGCTGGCCAAGATCAACCCGGATGCCAACCCCGAGCACGTCTGCCTGCTGGGCTGTGGTGTCACCACCGGCATCGGCGCCGTGCACAACACCGCCAAGGTGCAGAGGGCGATTCGGTGGCGGTGTTCGGCCTTGGCGGCATCGGCCTTGCCGTGATCCAGGGCGCGCGCCAGGCCAAGGCCGGCCGCATCATCGCCAGTCGACACCAATCCGTCGAAGTTCGAACTGGCCAAACAGTTCGGCGCGACCGACTGCATCAATCCCGAAGGATCATGACAAGCCGATCCAGCAGGTGATCGTGGAGATGACCGGCTGGGGCGTGGATCATTCCTTCGAATGCATCGGCAACGTCAACGTGATGCGCGCGGCGCTGGAGTGCGCGCACCGTGGCTGGGGCCAGTCGCGTGATCATCGGCGTGGCCGGCGCCGGCCAGGAGATCTCCACCCGTCCGTTCCAGCTGGTCACCGGTCGCAAGTGGATGGGCACCGCCTTCGGTGGCGTGAAGGGCCGCAGCCAGCTGCCGGGCATGGTCGAGGACGCGATGTCCGGCGAGATCGAGCTCGCCCCGTTCGTCACCCACACCATGGGCCTGGAGCAGATCAACGAGGCCTTCGACCTGATGCACGAAGGCAAGTCGATCCGCTCGGTGATCCATTACTGATCCAATGGGGGAGTTGCAGAGGCGACGTGGTTGCCCACAGCTCCCCCTGTCTCCAGGTTGCGACGCAGCTCGCACATACAGGAATAGATGCAGGAGAAACAGCATGCAACGAATCGAACGCCGCGCCTGTTTTGGTGGCTGGCAGGATGTGTACCGCCACACCTCGCAGGTGCTGGGCTGCGAGATGACAGTGGGCGTCTACTTTCCGCCGCAGGCCGAACAGGGGCCGTGCCCGGTGCTGTACTGGCTCAGTCGGGCCTGACCTGCACCGAGCAGAACTTCATCACCAAGGCCGGCGCGCAGCGCTATGCCGCCGAGCACGGCATCATCCTGGTCGCGCCGGACACCAGTCCGCGCGGTGAAGACGTGGCCGATGCCGAGGGCTACGACCTGGGCAAGGGCGCCGGTTTCTACGTCAACGCCACGCGCGAGCCGTGGGCGCAGCACTACCGCATGTACGACTACATCGTCGACGAGCTGCCGGCATGGGTGGAAGCCGATCCTGCCGCGAGCGATGTCCGCAGCATCAGTGGCCACTCGATGGGCGGACACGGTGCGCTGACCATCGCGCTGAAGAATCCCGGCCGCTATCGCAGCGTGTCGGCGTTCTCGCCGATCGTGGCACCGTCGCAGGTGCCGTGGGGCCAGAAGGCGTTCGCGGCCTATCTGGGTGACGATCGCGAAGCGTGGCAGCAGTACGACGCCACCGCGCTGGTCGCCAATGCAAAGGAACGCTTGCCGTTGCTGATCGACCAGGGCGATGCGGACGAGTTCCTCGAAGGCCAGCTGAAGCCACAGTTGCTGCAGGCTGCCTGCGATGCTGCCGGCCACCCGCTGCAGCTGCGCATGCAGTCCGGGTACGACCACAGCTATTACTTCATCAGCAGCTTCATCGGTGAGCACATCGCGCACCACGCACGGGAGCTGAAGAGCTGATCGAAGCCGGCGCATGTCGCCGGCTGTGATCCACGGCGCTGCACGGCTGGCGGCGGGACACGACAATGGCGCACTTCCGCTACCGGAGTGCGCCATGGCACAGCAGGATCTCGTCTTCTACGTGAAATGCCGGGTCAACCCCGAGCGCATCGATGCGTGTCGGTGTGAGTGACCGGCATCAGCAAGCTCAGCCCGGCAGCAGGAAGTCGGTGTACGCGAAGCGCGCGTCGCGCAGCACGGTATCGCCGCGCTCCAGTACCAATGGCGCGCGGAACATCGGTCCGGCATGGACGCAGGTGTGGAATTCGCCGTTCTCGCCACATGCATCGATGCCGCCAGGCAAGGCCTCAAGCAGCTCAAGGTCGAAGGCGTGACCGGCGAACGCGGCATCGAGGCGGATCGTGTCCACACAGCACAATCGGGCGCGCAGGCCGCCGTCGATCATCTGCCGCGCCAGCACCGTGGTGTCCTGTCCGAACAAGGGAAACAGGGTCGACCAGCCCAGTTGCGCATATTGCTGCTCGCGCCAGGTGCGGATGTCGTCCAGCAGCAGGTCGCCGAAAGCCACAGTGCCCAGATCCGGCCAGCGTTGACGGGCCCGGGCCAGTGCCTGCGCGGTGGCTTGCAGATAAGTCGCGTTGTCGCAGACCTGCGGAATCCATGAACACAGCAGGGGCAGTCCGGTGGCATCGGCCTGCAACTGCAGGACGTCGCGGTGCACACCCTGCATGGAGGAGCGGTTGTCGCCCTCGGTGACGGTGCTCAACAGTGCGACGACGTCGATGTCATCGCGCTGGCCAAGAGTGTGCAATGCCCACGCGGCGTCCTTGCCGCCGCTCCATGACAGCAGCATCTTCCGCCGTGCCACCATCGTCAAAGGACGTTGCGCAGTTCCCAGTGGCTGCCAGCCAGCAGGCGCATGCGCTGTTTGAAGATTTCCCCCGGAATGCTGGTGGTGGCGACCAGGTCGATACGCAGATCCGATTGCTTGCCGGTAACCGTCGCCGACGGATCAACCACCCCGAACGCCGGATCGACGTTGTCCGGCTCGCTCTGGCGGTCGCGCCAGCGCTCAAACAGCGAGGGCGTACGCAGTGCGTCCTGCAGCTGCGCGGCGAACGCGTCAGCGCCATTGGCGCTGAAGGCCAGCTGCGGATCGTTGCCGCGGGCCTTGGCCGGATCGGGAAGTGAAATCGAGTATTGCACTGACATAAGCATCCTCCTGGAAAGGTGCCCAGCGTAAGGCCGGGAATGTTGTGGCGTTGTCCACGTCCCGCCGCGAACGGGTCAGGTGGTAAAGGCGTGTTCCCCATCGGCAAAGCCGAGTGTTACCGCGCCCTTGCCGACGTTGACCATGCCGGTCAGGCTCATCACGCTTTCGAACAGCTCCACGCCATGTGATGTACAGGCCTGGCGCAATTCCGCATAGCCGGGCAATGCGTGCAGGTCGGCCAGTTCGCCGCCGTAGCTCAGGCACAGCGTGGGCGTCAGCAGCCCGGCCCTGACCCGCGTACCGGCGAAATCGAACAGCTTTCGCACCGCGTTCTCGAAGCCTTTTATCTTGGCTACCGGTGCGGTATTGCCACGGTAGCCGTGCAGCACCGGCTTGATGTCCAGCGCGCTGCCAAGCGCGGCGCTGAGCAGGCCGACGCTGCGATCGCCCTTGTGCCGGGCGCGGGCACGCAGGTAATACAGGTCGCGGGCGACCATGTAGCCATGCACGTTGCCCGCCAGCTCTTCCAAGCGCTCGCGGATCTGTTGCACGTTGGCCCCGCGTTCGCGCAGGCGCACCGCTTCCACCGCGGTGACCGCTTGCCCGGCGAACAGGTTCTGCGTATCGAGCACGCGCAGGGCGAACGGCGAGTTGTGGCCGGCAGCCTGTCGCACCGGTTTGTAGTCGTTGAGGATGGCGAAGCTGGCCTGCATCGCGTTGTCGTGGATCGGGCTGCGGGTTTTGGTGATCGTCATGCAGAACACGTGGTCGTAGTCGATCACCAGCTTGCCGAGGAACAGGTCGCGGATCTGGTTGACGCTGAACGGAATGGTTTCCGCCTCCGCGCCATGCTCGGCGATATGCGCGTGCAGGAAACCCAGCGTGGCCTCTTCGTTGCGGTAGTCCGACAGCACCGCCTCGCCAATCCGCACCGAGATTGGCAACAGCACGATGTTGTGTTTCTGGATGAAGTCCTGTGGCAGGTCACAGGCTGAATCGACAACGATCCCAATGCGCATGGTGATACTCCTTGTGCTCTCTATATTCACCGGCGGCAACCTTCGCCGGCAGAGGCCAGTATGGATGAACTCAGCAGCGCCGCTGCGCGGACGCCGGCAGCGTACCCAGTCGTGCCATTTCCCCCTGCCGCAGCAGTTCCGGGTCGGCCATGGCCTCGAGCATCAGGCCATGGGCATCGTTGCCCCACAGCAGGTCGTCACCGATGGCCAGGGTCGGCACGCCGAAGACGCCGGCCGCGATCGCCTGATCGGTATTGCGTCGCAACTGTTCCTTGACCTGGGGCGAGCCGATGGCGGCCTCGATATCGGCGATATCGAGCATGGCGGCGACCAGTGCCAGCGAGGCCGCGCTGTCACCGGCACGGCCATCGCGCCAGATCCAGTTCCAGATCACGTCGATCGCATGGGCGGTGGTGCCGGCGGCGATGCACAGCCTCAACGCCGCCAGTGGATTGAACGGGTGTGCGGGCGGAAAGCGCAGGGATACGCCCTCCTGCTGCGCCTGCCACTGCACGTGCCGGTAGGTGAACTGGCGCTTGTGCGGGATCTCGGCCGGGCCGCGGATGCCCAGGTGCTGCAGCACTGCGCCGAACACGATCGGTACCGGCTGGATCTGTTCGAACTGCGGCGCGTTTTTCAGCTTCTGCCAATGCAGATAGGAAAACGGCGAAATGAAATCGAAGTACCAGCGCAGTTCCATCGCGATCTCCACCGGGCAGGAGTGGCCATTGTGTACGCAGGCGGCGCTCCGGTCGAAGGACAGGAGCGCCGCGGCACGGTCAGCGGGTATAAGCCGGTGGCAACGCGTCATGCCCGCGCAGGTAGCGGTCGCGCAGCTCGGTCTGGCGAGAACGCATCGGCACGGCGCTGCCGCCGAGCCACATCTGCTCGGCATAGTGGGCCACGTCCAGCGGGTCGCCTTCCCACAACACCAGATCGGCCTGCTGGCCCACGGCGATGGTGCCGATGCGCCCGCCCACGCTGAAGGCCTGCGCCGGAATCCGGGTCAGCCCGGCCAGCGCGGCGTCCCACGGCAAGCCGTGGGCCACGGCATTGCCCGCCAGCTGGCGCAGCTTGCGCGCGCTGTGCGAGGCATCGCCGTCCTGGCTGAAGCTGACCGCCACACCGGCGGCATGCAGGCGTGCGGCGTTCTCCAGGGTGGCGCCGATCTGGTCGAAACTGGCCGGCAGGTTGGCCAGTGCATCGACGAACACCGGCACCTCGGCCTTTGCAAGCGACGCTGCCAGGCGCCAGGCTTCGGCACCCCCAGCGATGGCGATGCGTACTTTCTCGCGTTGCGCCCAGCGCAGCAGCTGGCGGATGTCGGCGGCGCGGTCCACCTGCACCACGATGCGTCCGTTGCCGGCCAGATACTTCGCCAACGCGGCGCGTCCGGCCGGCGTCAGCAGGGCGTGTGGCGAATCGATGGAGACGCGGCCACGGGCTTCGCTGACCATCTGGTCCAGCAGCATCCATTGCGCGGCGCGGGAGTTGCCCGACAGCTCGGCCCCGCCCGAACCCATGCGCAGGAACAACGCGCGTGGACCCAGCGGCTCGATGCCGCCATCCAGCCGCATGATCCCGCCCTGTCCGGCGACGAAGCTGCCGCCGGTGCGCGCGCCCAGCGCGGTGAACCCGATGCCTTCCACGCGCGCGACCGGGATCAGCACCGAATCCGGGTTGTAGGCGAGGGTGACATCGAACTCCGGCCGCAATGGCTGGTCCTGCAGCTTGACCGCGCTGTCGACCGTGGAGGGCTCGCCGGAGACTTCCTCCACACCGATATCGGTGATGCCGCCGAACAGCGCCGGTGTCAGTGGCTTGCCTGCTGCTTCCACCATGGCCGTGCCGGCTGCTGCGGTCAGCCCGTTGCCTATGGCGCGGATGACACCGCCCTGCACCAGCACGTCGGTGTCGCGCAGCGTGCCGCGGCTGTCGGCGGTATGCACGGTAGCGCCGCGGATCAACACGTCCTGGGCGGCGGCCGAAGCCGAAAAAGCGAGGCTGGCGGCGAGTGCGGCCATGCGCAGGCGCGGAGCCAGACCGGTCATGGCGACACCCCTTGGCCCAGCATGAAGTCGCTCAGTGGCTGGCGGCTGCGGTCGCTGCGGTCGTACACCTGGTGACCGTCGATGTAGACCTTTTCGGCCAGTGCGTAGGAGCTGAAGGGATTTCCGCTCCACACCACCACGTCGCCCATCTTGCCCGCCTCCAGCGTGCCGGTCTGCTTTTCGATGCCCAGCGACTGCGCCGCGTTGACGGTGAGCCAGCGGATGGCGCGCTCCGGGGCGATCTCGCCCATGCCGGCCCGCCGCGCGTTGGCGATCACCTTGGCCGCTTCCTGGTTCAGGCGCTGGATTCCTTCGGACGAGTCGGAGTGGACGATGGCGCAGCTGTTGGCTGGACGGTCCACCAGCGCCACGTTCTCCTGGATGCCGTCGAAGGCTTCCATCTTGAAGCCCCACCAGTCGGCCCACAGTGCGCCGCACACGCCTTCCTCGGCCAGCCGGTCGGCCAGCTTGTAGGCCTCCACGCCGTGGTGGAAGGCGGCGATCTTGAAGCCGAATTCATTGGACAGATCCAGCATCGTGGCCATCTCGTCGGCGCGGTAGCAGTGGATGTGCACGCGGATGTCGCCCTGGATGGCGCCGGCCAGCGTGTCCAGTTTCAGGTCGCGCTTGCCACCGCTGTCGCCGGCGCTGTCCTTGCTGCCGCCGCTGCTCCACCAGCGCTTCTTGCGCGTCTGCTTGGGCGAATGTTTGGCGATGTATTCGCTGGCATCGATGAACGCGGCGCGATGGCCGGCGACATTGCCCATGCGCGTACCCGGCGCGGTGCCCTTGCCGCCGTAGACCCGCTTGGGGTTCTCACCGCAGGCCATCTTCAGCCCCCACGGCGCGCCGGGAAACTTCATCGCCTGATAGGTGGTGGCGGCGACGTTTTTCAGCGTCACCCCGCGGCCACCCACCAGATTGGCCGATCCGGGAAGGACCTGCAGCGAGGTCACGCCACCGGCCAGCGCCGCGGCAAAGCCCGGGTCCTGTGGCCAGATCGAATGCTCGGCCCAGACGTTGGCGGTGACCGGCGCGGTCATCTCGTTGCCATCGCTGTGGGCGCCGACTCCCGGGCTGGGATACACGCCCAGATGCGAGTGCACGTCGATGATGCCCGGCGTCACCCATTTGCCGCTGCCGTCCACCCGCAGCGCATTGGCCGGCGCCGGCAGCGAAACGCCCACCGCGGCCACGCGTCCGTCCTGCAGCAGCACATCGGCCTGTTCCATGCGCTCGCCGGTGCCGGTGAGCACGGTGGCACCGCTGATCAGCACCGGCGCCGAGGCGATCGCCCGGTAGGTGCTGGGATAAGGGTCCTGCACGAAGCGGGAGGTGGGTGTCGCCGCCTGTGCGCCCGCACACGCCAGCGCCAGGCCAAGCCCGGCAAGCAGACTGTTTCGCATGTTTCCCCGATGAGGTAATGAGACCGGGGCGAAGCTAGCCGCGTACGCCAGCTTTGCCAAGTGGGCTTGGGCATGCCTGCAACTGGTTCGCCGCACGCCGGAGCGGATGGGAATCTTGGCCTGCTCTGATCCGGCGTGTGCATGCGCATGCACCCCGGGCATGTCGCAATGATCGAAGCGTCCTCGTGGCGCTGGTGATCATGGGGTGCCGCTGAACGCCGGTGTGCAGCTGGCGACATTCAGCCAGGTCATATCCAGATCGGACCCGGACGCTTAAGCTAGCCGCGCGCAACGGCACGACGACCGGTCACCTGCGCTTTGATCCAATGCAGGCAGCGCCGCCGGCAGGCAGTCGGCGACAGGGGAAGTAAGGATGGAAACGGCAGGTTCGGTGGTGGAGTTCTGGCGCGCGGCGGGACCGCAACGCTGGTTCGTGCGCGATGATGCATTCGACGCCGGGTTTCGCCAGCGCTTTCTGCAGACGCATTACCTCGCGGCACGTCGTGGCTGCGAGGATTGGTTGGGCAGCTCGGAAGGGGCGCTGGCGCTGCAGATCCTGCTGGACCAGTTTCCGCGCAACTGCTTCCGCGGTACCGCGCACTCCTATGCCACCGATGGCCTGGCCCGGCATTACGCCATGCGTGCGATCGAAGAAGGACTGGACCTTGCGTTGACCCCGCAGTTGCGGGCCTTTCTATATCTGCCGTTCGAGCACTCCGAAGACCCGCTGGACCAGGAGCGCTCGGTGGCGATGTTCGAGGTGCTGGGCGATCTGGAATACCTGAAGTTCGCCGAGTTGCATCGAGACATCATCCGCCGCTTCGGCCGTTTCCCGCATCGCAATGCGGTACTGGGGCGGATCCCGACGCCGGAAGAACTGGATTATCTGGCCGAGGGCGGGTTCGCCGGATAACGCCGGCGAAGGACACCGCATAAAACGAAAACGCCGGCGTGAGCCGGCGTTTTGCGTTCGTCGCGATGGCGAGTGCCAATCAGTAGCGCGGCACCTCGTTGTCCACGTCCTGCGACCACGCATCGATACCGCCGACGACGTTGTGGACGTGGGTGAAACCAAGCGAACGGAACTGCTCGGCGGCCTGCGCGCTGCGGCCACCGCGGTGGCACAGGAACGCCAGCGGCGTGTCCTTGGGCAGGGCTTCGAGCTTGGCGCGGTTGTCGCCGTCGAAGGTCTCGAACGGGGCGTTGATCGCGGCGATCGCACGCTCGTCGGCCGGACGCACGTCCACCACGGTGATGGTGCCGGCGCGCAGCTGATCGTCGGCATCGCGCACGCCCAGGTCCTTGACCGGCTTGGGCGCGTTCGGGTTGTCGATGGCCAGGCCCTTGCCGCGGATGTCATCGACCCAATCGATGGTGATGCCGTTGGCGCGACGCGCGCTGGCCACGTCGAACTGCACGCGCAGACCGTTGGATTCGGCGGCGATCGCGTTGTCGTCGTGCGGAGCCAGCTGGAAGTTCGGCTGGAACTGGGCGTCGATGCCCAGTTGCAGGGAGGCACCCGGGGAGTCGGCCAGCGCGCCCTTGAGCATCTCCACCGCTGCCGGGGTCACCGTGATCGACGGCGGAGTGCGGTCCGGTGCGGCCACGCCGAGTACGCTGCTCAGCTCGCCGCTGTTGGCCATCTGAAGAATGATGTCGCTGCCGCCGACCAGTTCGCCGTCGATATACAGTTGCGGAATCGTCGGCCAGTCGCCGTAGGCCTTGATGCCTTCGCGGATTTCCGCATCGGCCAGGACGTTGACGTGGGCGAAGTCCACACCCAGATCGGACAACGCGCCGACTGCCTTGGCCGAGAAGCCGCACTGCGGCATGTTGGGCTGGCCCTTCATGAACAGGACGACGCGGTTGGCGCCAAGAATAGATTCGATGCGTGAACGCAGGGCAGGATCCAGGGACATCGTGTACTCGTGAAAGTGGGCTAAGACACGGGTGATTCTACGCTGCATGGCATCATGGGGGATGACCGCTGCGGAAACCCTGTATCGCATTCCCGCACGCCCCTGGCGCTGGCTGCCGTGGCTGCTGCTGTCGCAGGCGGCCGTTGTCGTGCTGTGGTGGCAGCTGGGCTGGAAGGTCGGAGTGCCGGTGATGCTGGCCAGCCATGCGTTGTTCGTGCTGCCGGTGTTCCTGCCCAACAGCGCTTTCTACGCCCCGGTGCTGAGCCGCCTGCCCGGTGGCGATGGCAATGTCTGGCTGACGATCGACGATGGCCCGTCCGATGACACCCGGCCGATTCTGGATCTGCTGGACAGCCATGACGCCCGCGCCACTTTTTTCCTGGTCGGGGAACGGGCGGCTGCACGCCCGCAGCTGGTGCGCGAGATCCTCGATCGCGGCCACAGTCTGGGCAACCACAGCCACTCGCATCCGCAGGCGCGTTTCTGGGCGCTGGGTCCGGGCCGGATGGCGCGGGAAATCGGCAGTTGCCAGCAGGCCTTGGCCGGGATTTCCGGCACGTCGCCGCGCTGGTACCGCTCGGTGGTGGGGATGACCAACCCGTTCGTCGCCGCCGTGCTCAAGCGTCACGGGTTGACGCGGGTCGGCTGGAGCGCGCGCGGGTTCGACGGGGTCGATTGCCAACCGCAGAAGGTGATTGATCGGATCAGCGCCGGTCTGGCCCCTGGCGCCATCGTCCTGCTCCACGAAGGCGCGGTGCACGGCCACAACCTCGCCATCCTCGACGCCGTGTTGCAGCAGCTGCGGGCGCGCGGCCTGCGTGCGCAGGCTCCCGGCTGAGCTAAGCCGTTCTCAGCCCAGCTGCCCCAGCAGCAGGATCGCCAGCGAAAAAAGGATCGCCAGGCCGGCAAATACAAGCCCCAGGATGCCCATCACTTTGTGGCGCTGCTTCTGCATCAGGCCTGCAATCCCGAATGCGGCTGCGATCACCTGGGCGAAAATGAGCGCAAAAAAGAACAGGCCGATGACGACGGCTGTCGGTGATTCCTCGACTATGCCCCCCGGCGTCGAAGTCTCCATAACACCGGCGATGGCGAGCAGGACAAACATCGCAAGGCCGGCCAGGATGCTGATCGCCAGGGAGGCGATCCCCAGACCGGAATGTTTCATTTCCATTTGATTTCCCCTGTTTTCAACCTGAATACGCCGGTGGAGTATTGGGGGCGAGGCATCGGCCGGCAAGCGGACCCGGGTACGGGGACTGGGAGATGAGGACTAGACTTGTGCACCTGCCGGCCGCGCGCCGCACCTCTCCCGCCGCCGTTGCGGCGTCCAGATTCGAGTTTCCATGCCCTTTTCCCGCCTTGGTTTGTCGCCCTATGTCCTGCCTGCCCTGCAGCGCGCCTTGCAGGAACAGGGCTACGGACAGCCCACGCCGATCCAGCAGCAGGCCGTGCCGGTGATCGTGCAGGGCCGTGATGTGATCGCGATGGCGCCTACCGGCTCAGGCAAGACGGTCGCGTTCGTGCTGCCGTTGCTGCAGCAGTTCATGGCCCGCGCGGTCACTTCGCCCCGGCGACTGGCCCAGCTGGTGCTGGTGCCAACCCGGGAGTTGGCGACCCAGGTGGCCGAGACCTTCGAGGCGCTTGCCGCTCATCTGCCGCGCAGGCCCAAGCTGGTGGTGACGGTGGGAGGCATCTCCATCAACCCGCAGATGATGGCGCTGCGCGGCGGCGCCGACCTGGTCGTGGCCACGCCCGGGCGGCTGCTGGATCTGCTGGCGCACAACGCGGTGGTGCTGGACCAAGTGGGCACGCTGGTGCTGGACGAGGCCGACCGCCTGCTCGATCTGGGTTTTGGCGAAGAACTGGCGCAGGTATTGGCGAAATTGCCGGTGACGCGGCAGACGCTGCTGTTTTCGGCCACCTTCCCGCCGGCGATCGCCCGGCTGGCGCTGGCGAGCCTGCGCGATCCGCAGCGGATCGAGGTCGGCGGCACTCTGGAACAGCCCGATATCACCCAGCGCGCGCTCCTGGTCGACAGCGGGCGCCGTACCCAGCTGCTGGCCCAGCTTGTACAGCAGCAGGGCTGGACGCGCACGCTGGTGTTCGTCGGCAGCCGCCATGGCAGTGAAAAGGTGGCCGAGAAACTGGCCAAGGCCGGCGTGTCGGCCGAGGCCCTGCATGGCGAGCTGTCCAACGGCCGCCGCACGCGGGTCCTGCAGGCTTTCAAGGAGGGTCAGGTGCAGGTGCTGGTGGCGACCGACGTGGCGGCCCGCGGCATCGATATCGTGCAGTTGCCGGTGGTGGTGAACTACGACCTGCCGCGCTCGCCGGCCGAGTACACCCATCGGATCGGCCGCACCGGCCGCGCCGGGGAGGCCGGACTGGCGATCAGCTTCGTCAGTGCCGGCACCGAGGCGCATCTGCGCCTGATCGAAAAGCGTCAGCAGCTGCAACTGCAGCGGGAGCAGATTCCCGGTTTCGAGCCCGAGGAACTCGCCGCCGCGGCGGCGACGGTGGCCGATGACAACGGCGGCATCAAGGGCCGGCGCCCCAGCAAGAAGGATCGCCTGCGTGCGGCAGCCGCTGCACTGGCGGGAAGGGGCACGACGCCCGCGGCATAGGCGCGGGCGCGGCGGTATCAGTCTTCGAACGTGGTTTCGTCAGCCGCTGTGGCGGCGGCGGGCTTGGGCGTACGCTTGCCCGGCTTGCGCAGCACTTCGACGAAGAACTGGTCATTGCCGGCGGCCACCAGCGCATCGACCGAACGGATCAGCTCGGCGAACGGCACGGTGACGGCGCTGGCTTCATCCACGCCGGACTTGCTGTCGAAGTCCCAGAAATCGGCGCCGGCCGGCAATTCCTTGCCGCGCTCGCGCTTGATGTACTTGCGGATGTCGTGCTTGCTGGCTTCCAGCAGACGGTCGCGGTTCTTGCCTTCGATATTGAGCTTGTAGGTCTTTCTCACGGGAATCCTGATGAGGCTGCGCGTGGGGCGCGGAGGGTGGCCGGTGGCCGGCACGGAGACAGGGGCGCGGTGGCGCCGTGGGGTGATTATCGGCGCAAACGGCCGTCGATGCCGCCGTGGTGGTCAGCGCGGTTGCGCGACGATCAGCCAGTTGTTGAACGGCGTATTGCCATAGAGCGGCGAGAAGCGGGTTTGCAGCCCGGCTTCATGCAACAGGGAGCGGAACCGCCCGGCATCGGGATAGGCGCGCGGGGTCGACTGCATCCAGCCGATCAGGTTGGCCAGACGGTCGGTGATGCGGGTGGTACGGCCGCGGCCGCTGTCATCGGCGATGGCCACGCGGATCACCAGCCGGGCGTCGTCGGTGAGCATGGCGGCCGATCGCCGGATCAATGCAGCCTGGGCGTCGGCGTCCAGGTACTGGAGTACATCGAGGATGGCCACGCTGCCGCGATGCTCGGGTTGTTCGTGCGCCAGATCCAGATAATCGAAATGCACCTGTTGCAGCTGCTTGCGGTCGGCGACCTGCTGCCCGCGCCGGATCTTGGCCGCATCGTTGTCCACGCCGCGATAGGCGATGTCCTGGCCGTCGTGACGCAGTGCGTGCGCGAGCAGGCCCAGGCCGCATCCCAGGTCCATCAGCGGCGCGGTTGAGCCGCGCAGCGCCGCGATCACGCCCGGATAGAGGGGATCGCTGCGCAATTTGCCCAAGCTGTAGAAATAGTCCCAGCGGTTGCCCAGCGGGTGTACGGGCAGGAAGGCACGTGCGATTGCGCGTGCATCGGTGCCGGACATGGCGGGAGAAGCGTCGCGTGTCGGCACCGGAACTCCCCCGTCAGCCCAGCAGCGCCGTTGCCACTGGCCGCGCCAGCGCGCACCAGCGGGCATACATGGCGGCGGACGGGTGCAGGCCATCGGCCACCAGCATGTCGGCCGCGCCACCGCGATCACGACTGGTCGCGGTGATATCGACGAACGCAACCCGGTGCCGGGCGCAGCAGTCGCGGGCGCTGGCATTGAATGCGTCCAGCTCGTTGGCGATGACGGCGGCGTCGCGGTGGTGCGCGCTCGCGTACGGTGTGACTCCCCAGTCGGGAATCGACAGCACCAGCACCCGCTGCGCGTTGCCGCCGGCGAAGGCGATCGCCGCCTGCAGCAATTGTTCGAACTGGGCGCGGTATTCCTGCAGCGGGCGCCCGCGGTACTGGTTGTTGACGCCGATCAGCAGGCTCACCAGGGCAAACGGGCCTTCGGGCCGTGCGACCTCGATGCCGGCGATCAGCTCGTCAGTGGTCCAGCCAGTGGTGGCGATGATCTGCGGGTCGGCCAGCGCGATGCCGTCGGCGCGCAGCGCGGCCGCCAGCTGCGTGCGGCCAGCGGCCGGCCTCGGCGACGCCTTCGCCGATGGTGTAGGAGTCGCCCAGCGCCAGATAGCGCAACGGGGCGGCTGTCGGGGACGCGCGGTCGGTCTGTCCCATCGTGGCTCAGGCAACCGCGCTGCGGGATTTGATGGGAACCACCTTGCTCACCGCTTCGGCGCGGCGCGACAGGACGCGGTCGATGCGTCGCGAACACCTCGCGCATGACCTCCGCTTCGGGCAGCAGGGTCACGCGGAAATGGTGGCGGTAGGGCACGTTGAAACTGGAGCCGGGCACCACCAGCACGCCTTCCTCGTTCATCAGCTCCAGCGCGAAATCGTGGTCGTCGAAGCCTTTCGCCGCCGGCCCGACCACGGCCGGGAACGCGTACAGCGCGCCGGCAGGGGCGACCAGATCCAGGTGCTCGCTGGCGTTGCAGGCGTCGATCACCGCGCGCCGGGTTTCGTACAGACGGCCGCCGGGTGCGCACAGCGCAGAGATGGTGTCCGGGCCGTTCACGGCGGCCTCGATGGCGTACTGGCCGGGCACGTTGGCGCACAGCCGCAGCGCGCTGAGCAGGTCCATCGCCGCGCGGAATTCGCCCAGCTGCGCGGCTGCACCGGACAGCATCGCCCAGCCCACGCGCCAGCCGCAGGCGCGGTGCACCTTGCTCAGGCCGCTGAAGGTCAGGCAGGGGATGATCGCCGGCCAGCGGCGCAACCGGCTGGAAGGTCGCGCCGTCGTACAGGATCTGGTCGTAGATCTCATCGACCATCAGCAGCAGGTTGTGCCTGGCGCGCGATGGCGACGATGCGCTCGAGCAGTTCGCGCGGGTAGCTGGCGCCGCTGGGATTGTTCGGATTGATCAGCACGATGGCGCGGGTGCGCGAGGACACCAGCGTCTCGATCTCGACCGGGTCCGGCTGGAAGCCGTTCTCGGGCTTGCAGCGGTAGTACACCGGACGGCCGTCGTTGAGGATGGTTGCCGCCGACCACAGCGGGTAGTCGGGCGAGGGCACCAGCACTTCGTCACCGGGATTGAGCAGCGCGCGCAGCGACAGGTCGATCAGCTCGTGACACCCCATTGCCGACGAACACCCGGTCCGGATGCGCATCCGGTGCGCCGCGGCGGGCGTAGGCGGCGGCGATGGCTTCGCGCGCCTCGGGCAGGCCCTGCTGGTGGGTGTAGGGATCGGTGCGGCCCATGTCGTCGGCGATCGCGCGCTGCAGGTGCTCGGGCGCGCGGAAACCGAAATTGCCCGGGTTGCCGATGTTGAGCTTGATCAGCTTGCGGCCCTGCGCCTCCAGCTCACGCGCCCGTCGCGCCAGTTCGCCGCGGATCTCGTAGCGGACTTCGGACAGGCGCTCGCGGGTGGCGAGCGGCTTCGGCGGCGGGGTGGACATTGCAGAGCCATCCAGGGGCGTGGAAGCCGCATGGTAGCGGAATTGCTGCGTTGCAGGGCAGGCACGGGTCTGCCTGAAACGCAGGCGCCGCAGGGCCTGCAGCCCTGTCCGGATTACCGGAGCGGTCACGGAGCCGCGCACCCTCTAGAATTGCCCGATGACCGATTCCATCGACTTCACCGCACTGCGAACCATCGGCTGGCCCTGGCCTGGACATCCCGAAGACGCCTCGTGGCAGCAGGCGCTCGCCGCGCACCCGCAGGCACGCCCGGGGCGGGTGATCGAACAGCACCGCTCGGGCTACATCGTCGCCGACGCGCCGGAGGCGGCGATCAAGACCGAATCGCCGCCGGAGTGGCAGCGTCCGCGCTTTCCCAGCCACGAGCGCGCGGCCGTGGGCGACTGGGTGCTGCTGGAGGGCATCCGCATCGTGGCGTTGCTGCCGCGGCGCACGTCGATCAAGCGCGGCGCGGCCGGCGAGCATTACCACCAGCAGGTGATCGCGGCCAACATCGATACGGTGTTCATCGTCTGCGGGCTGGATGCGGACTTCAATCCGCGCCGGATCGAGCGCTATCTGATGCTGGTGGGCGGTGGCGGGGCCTCGCCGGTGGTGGTGCTGACCAAGGCCGACCAGACCGAATACAGCGCCGATGCGCTGGCGGTGCTGGAGGACCTGGCGGCGCAGGACATCCCGCTGCTGGCGATCAACGGCAAGGATCCGGCGAGCGCTGCCGCGCTGCTGCCGTGGTTGGGAGCCGGACGCACGGTGGTGCTGGTCGGGTCCTCCGGTGCCGGCAAGTCCACCCTGACCAACACCCTGCTCGGGCACGAGCGGATGAAGACCGCCGACGTGCGCGTCAACGATTCGCGCGGCCGCCATACCACCACCCATCGCGCGCTGATTCCGTTGCCGGCCGGTGCCTGCCTGATCGACACCCCCGGCATGCGCGAGCTCAAGCCGACCGGCGAGGAAGTACTGGCCGAAGGCGGATTCGCCGATGTGGAGGCACTGGCCGGGCAATGCCGGTTCAATGACTGTGCCCACGAACGCGAACCGGGCTGCGCGGTGCAGACGGCGATCGAGCGCGGCGACCTGGAAGAAAGCCGGTTGCTGAATTACCTGAAATTGAGCGGGGAAGTGGCCGCCGCGGCGGCAAAGCTGGCGGTCCGCCAGGCGCAGCAGACCCAGGAGCGCAAGCATGTGGGCCGTGGGGCGCAATGGCGCCCGGTCGGCAAGGGCGGGCGGCGCTGAGGTAGCGTCGCTGGCCGGACTCCAACGATTGCCCAGGTGCCCGAATGTCGTCTTCCGTTCCAACCGATAGCGCCATCGCCCACCACACCGCCCTGGACGCGCGCCTGGTCGAGGCCGTGCGCGACATCCGCCTGCTCGGCCTGGCCAGTTGGCCCGCATCCACCCAGGCACCGTTCCTGGAAAGTGTTGCGCGGGGCAATCCGCAGTTGCCGCAGGTGGACTATCCGAAACACGACTTCGGCGATGTGCGCCGTGAACTGGTGGCGATAGCGCAGGCGGCCGATGCGCAGCACCCGTTGGGACGCTATCTGCGTGATTCGGTCGACAGCTGGGATCTGGCGGCAGGGCTGCTGGAATCGCTGGGCACGCGTGCGGTGGACGGCTATTCGGCGCAGCTGTTCGGCGTGCCCGAGCAGCCGATGCCGGGCAACGGTCCCACCACCCGCGAGGCGGCCCGGCATTTCATCCAGATCGCGCAGGAGCTGGACCACGAGCTGCTGGCACCGGAAGAACAGGTGCCGATTTCGGCCATCGCCTTGCAGCTGCAACTGCAGAACGACCTGGACGGTTTTTTCGACTCCCGCATCATCACCGTGCAGCTGGACCCGGACCTGATCGCCAAGGCGGCGGCCGGCGCCACCCGCATCCGCCTGCGCACCAGCGCCCGGTTCAGCGCTTACGACCGTGCACAGCTGTTCCATCATGAAGCGCTGGTGCATTCACTGACCGCGCTCAACGGGCGCGAACAGGTGAATCTGCCGAGTCTGGCGCTGTCTTCGCCGCGCACCACCGCCACCCAGGAAGGGTTGGCGACGTTTGCCGAGCAGATCACCGGCAGCATCGATATCCAGCGGCTGAAGCGGGTGAGCCTGCGCATCGAGGCGATCGCGATGGCGCGCGACGGTGCCGACTTCATCGAGGTGTTCGAGCTACTTCAGGCAGGCCGGGCAGAGCGCCGAGGAAAGTTTCGCCTCCGCCCAGCGCGTGTTCCGCGGCGTGCCGACCGGCGGTGGCGCCGCCTTCACCAAGGACACCGTGTACCTGCGTGGTCTGGTGTCGGTGCACACCTTCTTCCGGCAGATGTTGCGTGACGAACGCCTGCAGACATGCCGCTGGCTGTTCGCCGGCAAGATGACGCTGGAGGATGCGCAGGCGCTGCGCGCCGCTGTTCGAATCAGGCGCGCTGGCGCCGCCGCGCTGGCTGCCGTCCTGGGTCAGCCGCGCCAGCGGTCTGGCCGGGATGCTGGCGTTCTCGCTGTTTGCCAACCGCATCCGCATGGACCGCATCGGCCAGTAGCGGCGGCTCCGTGCGAAGCCGGCACCGGCGCGGTCCTGAGACCTTGCCCGGGTAGGGATTCAGGGCGACGCGGTCGCCAGGGCGAGTGCGCGTTCGCCGCTGCCCATGGCCAGGGTCCAGCCCAGCATGCCGTGGCCGATATTGCAGACCAGCCCGTCGGCCACCCGGCGGATCACCGGCGAGGACCACGGCGTAACCGGGCGCAGTCCCGACCAGCGATTTTCGATCCGGTCGTAGTCCGCCGCTTCGGGCAGCGATTCCCGCGCCGCCGCGATCAGGTTGGCCATGCGTACCGGGTCAGGCTGCCGATCCCAGTCGTTGAGGTCGGCCAGCCCGGCCACACGCATGCGCTCGCCGAGCCGGCAGAACACCAGTTTGCGCGAGGTATCGGTGATGCTGGTGGTGGGCGCGGCCGCACCGCAGGGCGCGGTGAACGAATAGCCCTTTACCGCCATCAGCGGGATGCGCACGCCGACCTGGCGCAGGATGGCGGCGCTGTCGATGCCGGCGCATACCACCAGGCGGCGGGTGTCGACGGCCTCGCCATCGCGCGGCTGCAATCGCCAGCCATCGCCACACCGCTGCAGATGCTGCAGGTCGAAGCCGAAACGGGACTGCAGCCCGTAGTCGCGCTGCAGGATCTCCAGCAGGCCGCTGCTGAAGCGGAACGAGTCGCCGGCTTCTTCCTGCGGCGAATACACCGCCCCGGCGATGTCGGGTACATGGGCAAGCGCCGGTTCCACCGCCCGGGTCTGCGCGGCGTCCAGCAGGCGCTGCTCCACGCCGTACGGCCGCTTGAGCGCGATCATGCCGGCCGCGCCCTGCAGGCCGGCGGCGCTGTGATACAGGTGCAATTTCCCCGAGACGACATGGTCGAACGCGATCGGATGGTGCTGCAGCAATGCCTGCATGGCGGCACGCGATTCCAGCGCCAGTTCCAGCGTGGCCATGGTGTTGGCGCGCAGCCGCGGTGCAGTGGCCTGACGCAGGAAGGCCAGGCCCCAGCGCCAGAAGTCCGGGTCGCTGGACCAGCGAGTGCGGAACGTGCCGGCGCGGCCGGCCAGCATGCCCGGCAACTGTGACCACAGCGCCGGTCCGGCCATGGCATCGGTATAGGCGTAGCTGAGCTGCCCGCCATTGGCGAACGAGGTGCCCAGCGCCGGCCCCTCGGCCCTGTCCAGCAGCAGGACCGACATCCCGCGGCGGGCCGCGGCGTAGGCGCAGGCCACACCGACCACGCCGGCGCCGAGGATGGTGATATCAACCGCGCGGGCGGAAGGGCGCGAAGGGGCCATGCAAGATCCGGTCGATGGGATGGAAACGCTGTCGCCTGCTGCGGGCCGAGGCGTCAGCCGGTGGTTGCCGAAAGCAGGTGGCGTGCTGCAGTGCGAAATCCTCGCCCGCTGCAGCGGCGATGTCCATGCCGCCACTGCTTCGCGGATCATCCTGGTCGCAGCGGAGTACTCAGACCGGCCAGAAATTGAGGAAGCCGGTGATGATCAGCGCGTTGACGAAGTCGATGAAGAACGCGCCGACCAGCGGTGCCACCAAGAACGCACGCGGCGCCATGCCGTAGCGCTGCACCAGCCGGCGCATCACCGCCATGGCGTTGGCGGTGGTGCCGAGCATGAAACCGATGAAGCCACCGCCCATCACCGCCGCGTCGTAATCGCGCCCCATCAGGTAATAGATCGGAACCGCGAACAGCGCCACCACGCTGACCTGCAGCGCCAGGTTGACCAGCAGCGGCAGGCCCATGCCGGCCAGCTCCCACAACTTCAGGTCCATCAGTGCCACCGCCAGGAACAGGGCCAGGCAGATGTTGCCGATCAGGTCGGTGGTCGGCACCGACAGCTTGATCCAGCCGGTGTAGTCGTCGATGTTGCGGATCGCCGCCCCCACCAGCATCGCGCCGATATAGCCGGGCAGGGTCAAACCGATAGAACCGAAGCCCTGGCTCACCCAGGCGCCGGCCCACATCGCCATCAGCAGCACCACGATGCTCCGGAGCGAGTCGAACTCGCGCGCGGCCTCGTTGGGGAAGCGCACGATGATCGATTCATCCAGGTTCTCCAGCCCGTCTTCGCTCTTGCGGCTGGGCAGGCGCACGTTGAGCCGGCGCATCATCACCGTGATCACCGGGCCGCCGATCACGCCGCCGCAGATGATGCCGGCCATCGCCGCGGTGATGGCCAGCGTTTCGGCGCCCTGCAGGCCGGCTTTCTCGAACAGCGGGGCAAAGGCCATGCCGGTGGCCGGGCCGCCGGTCAGGGTGGCCGAACCGGCCAGGACACCGAACATCGGATGCAGGTCGAACATCCACGCCACGCTGATGCCGATCAGGTTCTGCAACACCGCGAAGATGCTGGCGATCACCAGGAAGGTCATCACCTGGCGGCCGCTGATGCGCAGCAGGCGCACGCTGGCATTGATGCCCAGCGTGGTGAAGAAGGCGATCATCAGCGGCACCTTCAGACTGGTGTCCAGCTCGAACAGCGTGGTGTCGCGGCTGTGCGCCCACCAGACCAGCAGTGCCACCAGCAGCCCGCCGACCACCGGTTCGGGCAGGTTGTAACGGCGCAGCACCGGGATCAGGTGGCACAGCGCATAGCCGGCAAACAGGGTCAGACCACCGAATGCCACCGTCTGCACGGCATCAAGCTGGATCATCGAATCGCTACTCTGGAACTGGTCAGGGCGGGACTATGCCGGGTTCGAGCATCACAACGCAAAGTGCAGCCCGGTCGGCGTCGCGCGCGCGGGCAGGTGAACCATGCGCACGGGCGGGGCATTGCCGACAACAGATGCGTACCCGCTTCCCTCGCCGGGCGCAGCGGCCAAACGCCGCCGTGATGCGGACCGCGGGCCTGTGATCGGCTGCGCCGGATTGTCGTCCTCGCTCGCGCCGACCGGCGCGAGAAGAGCGCGTCCCTCGCCAGCGAGCTTGGAAACCGGCGCCGGGGAGCACGGGTGAAGTGTTTGATACCGCTGTCGGGATGGTTGGGTGGAGTATTTGCTGCATGGCAGCATTGCAGTAGGTGGGAGCTTGGCCCACTTTTGGATGGGGAGAAACGGCCACGGCCGGCGCCGAGTCGCTAGAATCAATGGTTCTGTCACTGCCAGCCGCGTCGATGTCCAAAGAAGATTTCAAACAGGCCGCCCTCGACTATCACCGCTTGTCGCCGCCGGGGAAGATCCGGGTCGTGGCGACCAAGCCGATGCTGACTCAGCGTGACCTGTCCCTGGCCTATTCGCCGGGCGTGGCGCATGCCTGCGAAGCGATCGTGGCCGATCCGCAGCAGGTCAGCGAGCTGACCGCGCGTGGCAACCTGGTGGCGGTCATCACCAACGGCACCGCGGTGCTGGGGCTGGGCAACATCGGCCCGCTGGCGAGCAAGCCGGTGATGGAAGGCAAGGGCGTGCTGTTCCAGAAGTTCGCCGGCATCGACGTGTTCGACATCGAGATCGACGAGAACGACCCCGACAAGCTGGTCGACATCATCGCCTCGCTGGAGCCGACCTTCGGCGGCATCAATCTGGAAGACATCAAGGCGCCGGAATGTTTTGTCATCGAGCGCAAGCTGCGCGAGCGGATGAACATCCCGGTGTTCCATGACGACCAGCACGGCACTTCGATCATCGTCGGCGCGGCGATCCTCAACGCGCTGGAAATCACCGGCAAGAAGATCGGGGAAGTGAAGCTGGCCACCACCGGCATGGGCGCGGCAGGGATCTCCTGCGTCAACATGCTGGTGCAGCTGGGTGTGAAGCCGGAGAACATCCTGGCCTTCGACCGGGACGGCGTGATCCACAGCGGCCGCACCGATCTTGACCCGGACAAGGCGCGCTACGCGCGCGACACCGACAAGCGCACCCTGGCCGAGATCGTCGATGGCGCCGATATCTTCCTGGGCCTGTCGGCCGGCGGCATCCTGACCCCGGAAATGGTCGCCACCATGGCGCCGGACCCGGTGATCTTCGCGCTGGCCAACCCGTATCCGGAAATCCTGCCGGAAGACGCCAAGGCCGTGCGCCCGGACGTGATCATGGGCACCGGCCGTTCGGACTACCCGAACCAGGTCAACAACGCGCTGTGCTTCCCGTACCTGTTCCGTGGCGCGCTGGACGTGGGCGCGACCGGCATCAACGAGGAAATGAAGATCGCCTGCGTGCGTGCGATTGCCGCGCTGGCGCGCAAGGAGGCCTCCGATCTGGGCGCCGCCTACGGTGGCGAGGCGCCGAGCTTCGGCCGGGAATACCTGATCCCGCGTCCGTTCGACCGGCGCCTGCTGGTGGAGCTGTCCTCGGCAGTGGCGCAGGCGGCGATGGATTCGGGCGTGGCCACCCGTCCGATCATGGACATGGCCGCCTACCGCGAGAAGCTGGCGCAGTTCGTCTATCGCACGAGCCTGTTCATGAAGCCGGTATACGACCAGGCGCGCACCGACAGGCAGCGCGTGGTGTACGCCGAGGGCGAGGAAGAGGTGGTGCTGCGCGCGGTGCAGAACGTGATCGACGAAGGCGTCGCCTTCCCGATCCTGATCGGCCGCCCGGACGTGATCGAATCGCGCATCGAGCGCCTCGGCCTGCGCATGAAGGCGGACGTGGATTTCGAGATCACCAACATCAACGATGATCCACGCTTCAACGAATACTGGCAGTACTACCACGACAAGACCGGCCGCAAGGGCGTGACGGTGGCGGCGGCCAAGAACCTGATGCGCTCGCGGCCGACGCTGATCGCCGCGGTGATGGTGGCGCGTGGCGAAGCCGATGCCATGCTTTCGGGCGTGGTCGGTCGCTTCCACAAGAAGCTGGGCTACGTGCGCAGCATCATTCCGCTGGAACCCAAGGTCAGCTCGACCTCGGCCATGACCGGGGTGATCAACCCGCAGGGTGTGTTCTTCTTCGTCGACACCCACGTGCAGGAAGATCCGACCGCCGACCAGATCTGCGAGGCCACGCTGCAGGCGGCATACCGCATGAAGCTGTTCGGGATCGAGCCGAAGGTGGCCCTGCTGTCGCATTCCAATTTCGGCAGCCACGATTCGAAGGATGCGCTGAAGATGCGCCAGGTGCGTGAGCTGCTGCTCAAGCGCAACCCGCGTCTGAACGTGGATGGTGAAATGCAGGGCGATACCGCCTGGGACGAGGCGTTGCGCGAGAAGCTGCTGCCCAACAGCACGCTCAAGGGCCGCGCCAATCTGTTCGTGCTGCCGAATCTGGAAGCGGCCAACATCGCCTACAACCTGGTGCGTGTGTTCACCGATGGCGTGGCGATCGGTCCGATCCTGATGGGCATCTCCAAGCCGGTGCACATCCTCACCACCAGCGCCAGTTCGCGCCGGGTGCTGAACATGACCGCCATCGCCGCGGTCGATGCGCAGATCCGCAAGCAGATGGACGCCGAGCGCGGCAGCTGAGCTGCGCCGTCGGTGTTGATTGCCAGAGGGGACCGGGCATTGGCGCGGTCCCCTCCGTGCTTAAGCAGTGAACGGCCCCGTCGGGTGCCGGCGCTGGTAGAATTGCCGCCTCGCAATCCTGTGTCGTCCAACGCCATGAGCCATACCGCCACCGCGCCCGCCAACGCCGAGAAGCGTTACACCGTGCACCGCAGCGAGCTGCCGCTGAGCTGCCCGACGCCGGAAATGGCGCTGTGGAACTCGCATCCGCGCGTGTACCTGCCGATCGAAGACGAACCCAATGGCGAGGCCGCGTGCCCGTATTGCGGTTCGGTGTTCGTGCTGGTCGACTGATCCAGCCATGCGCCGCCTGACCGTGGTGCAGTTGCTGCCGGCGCTGCACTCCGGTGGCGTTGAACGTTCCACCCTGGAAATCGCCCATGCGCTGGTGGCCGCGGGCCATCGCGCGATCGTGGTGTCTGCCGGTGGACGACTGGTGCAGCCGTTACTGGACGTTGGCGCCGAACATCTCACGCTGGAAATCGGCCGCAAGTCGCTGCTGACGCTGCGGCATGTCGGCAGCCTGCGGCGCCTGTTTGCCGAGGTCGGCGCCGACATCGTGCACGCGCGCTCGCGCTTGCCCGCCTGGCTGGGCTGGTATGCACTGCGCGGATTGCCGGTCGAGCGCCGGCCGCGCTGGGTCACCACCATGCACGGGCTCAATTCGCCCGGGCGCTACAGCGCGATCATGGCCAGCGGCGAACGGGTGATCTGCGTATCGCAGACCGTGGCCGACTATCTGCTGCAGCACTACCCAGCGACCGATCCGACGAAGCTGCAGGTGATCCCGCGCGGGGTCGATGTCGCCCAGTTTCCGCGCGCTGCGCGCACCGACCGCCGTCCGCGGCTGGCCGTGGCGGCGCAGCATCCAGCGCTGGCCGGCGACGGTCCGTTGTTGTTGTTGCCCGGGCGTGGCACCCGCTTGAAGGGTCACCACCGCGCGTTGCAGCTGCTCGCGGCGCTGCGCGCCGGCGGCATTGCGGCCTGCCTGTGGATGCCGGGCACGCGTGAACCGGGGCGCGAAGCGTATGTCAGCGAACTGGAACAGCTGGCGCAGTCGCTGCAGGTGACCGATGCGGTGGTGATGAGCGCGCCGACCGCGCGTATCGCCCAGGCCTACGCGGCCAGCGACCTGGTGCTGCAGCTGTCGGAGAAACCCGAGGCCTTCGGACGCACCGTGGTCGAGGCGTTGTCGGTTGGCCGCCCGGTGCTGGGCTGGAACCATGGCGGCGTGGGCGAGCTGCTGGCGCAGCTGCAGCCATCCGGCGCGGTTGCGGCGTTCGATGAGGCGGCGCTGCTGGCCACCGCCCGCGACCTGCTTTCGCAGCCGCCCCCGCTGCCCGCCAGGATCCCCTTCACCCTGCAGGCGATGCAGGCTGCCACCCTGCGGATCTATGACGAACTCTGCGGCTGACACCCTTCCTTCCGCAGCGCCCCGCGAGCCGGGCCGCTGGGCGCCGCTGTGGGTCATCGTCTTCGTCGCACTGCTGCCCGCGCCGGGCATCGCCGAATCGGTACTGGTGCTCGGCGCGCTGTTCACCGTGGTGCGGCTGCTGCAGTTGCGACTCAAGGGCGGGATTGCGCCGTTGCTCAGCGTCCCGGCGTGGGCGCTGACCACGGTCCTGTTTCTGGCGTACTGGTTGCCGCAGCTGGTCTCGGCAGTGGGTGCGGCCGACGCCGAGAAGGTCTGGAGCAAGGTCGCCGCTGGCCTGCGCTACCTGCCTTTCATGTGGCTGGTGGCCATCGCCGTGGCTCGCGAGCGCCGCCGCCGGATCACGTTTGCCGGAGTGGCCCTCATCACCGGGGTCTGGGTGCTGGACGCCGCGCTGCAGGCGCTGGCTGGCACCAGTCCGCTGTTCTGGTCGATGGACCAGCTGAAATGGGCCATCAATGGCCATGCGCTGTGCACGCCGCAGGAGGTCGCGGTGGTGGATCGCCTCGGTGGCGTGTTCGGGCCGTGCAACCTGAAGCTTGGGCCGGTGCTGGCAAGCCTGTCGCCGTTCCTGCTGTTTGCAGCCGGCCGGCGTTTTGGCACCGCCGGTTGGCTGGCGGCGGCGGCAGTGACGGGCGTCGTGATCGTGCTGGCCGGCTCGCGTGCCTCCTGGATCACCTATGCGCTGGTACTGCTGTTTTCCGGCTGGCGCCTGCTCGGTGCCAAACGCATGTGGCTGTTGCTGGCGCTGGCACTGGCCGGCGCGGTCGCGCTGGGGCTGGCGTCATCGCAGGTGCGTGAGCGGATCGCGCGGACCGCACTCGTCTTCAACGGCGATGCGGCCGGCGTCGATGCCGCGCTGTCCGGGCGCGGCCAGATCTGGAGCGCGGCGCTGTGCATGGTGCGCGAACATCCGTTCAATGGCGTGGGTGCGCGCGGCTTCCGCCAGGCCTATCCGGGCTGTGATCCGGACCCGGCGCGGACGGCCGCATGGGGCGAGGGCCCGGCATTGCATGCCCACCAGATCGTGCTGGAGATCCTGGCCGAGACCGGCGTGATCGGCCTGCTGTTGTGGCTGGCCGGTGCGGCGCTGGCCTGGCGCGCGTGGCGCTACGCACCTGCTGTGGCACGTACCCGTGCTGGTCCGGCGGCGCTGGCACTGACGGTGACCGTGTTCCCGTTCAACACCCACCTGGCGTTCTATTCGGCGTTCTGGGGCGGACTGACGCTGATGCTGGCCGCGCTGTATGCCGGTGCGTTGCTGGTGGCCGACGAACCCGTGGCGCCCCGCGGCTGAGCAGCAGCGCGGGCAAGCGCCCGGCAGCGATCAGTTGTAGAAGTCGCTGCGTCCGCCGGGCTGACGCTTGAAGCGGCGGTGGATCCACAGGTACTGCGCGGGCGCTTGGCGGACCATGTCCTCGATCGCTGCATTGACCCGCGCGGTGTCGGCGGCCACGTCATCGGACGGAAACTGCGGCAGTGGCGGTGCGATCTTCAGCAGATAGCGGCCACCTTCGCGGCGATGGAAAAAAGGCACCACCGCGCAACCGGTCATCCGCGCCAGCTGATGGGTGGCGGTGATGGTCGAGGCGGTGTGGCCGAAGAACGGAACGAACACCGTGTCCTTGCCGCGCATGTCCTGGTCGGGTGCATACCAGAGGAAACCGCCCTTCTTGAGATGGCGCACGGTGGCGCGGATGTCCTCGTTGGCGAACATCGCGCTGGCGTAACGCAGGCGGCCACGCTTGACCGCCCATTCGAACACCGGATTGCGATGCTTGCGGTACATGCCGGCCAACGGCACGTGGTCGCACAGCAGGCGGCCGCACATCTCCAGGGTCATGAAATGGCCGGAGACCAGCAGCACGCCGCGGCCTTCGGCCTGCAGCTGCTGCAGATGTTCGAGTCCTTCGATTTCAACCTGTGGGCGGATCGCATCGACGCTGCCCCACCAGGCACGGGCGAACTCGAACAGGCCCACACCGAGTGCATCGAAACTGTCGCGCAGCATGTTGGCGCGCCAGCCATCGTCTTTCTCGGGGAAACACAGTTTCAGGTTAACCTCGGCAGCGCGGCGGCGGGTGCCGGCCATGTGCAGCGCGAGCCAGCCGATGCCGCGACCCAGGGCGCGTTGCAGTACCCACGGCAGCCGCGCGATCAGCACGGCTACCAGCAGCATCGCGTACATCAGCCAGTGCCGGGGCTGCAGCAGGGAAGGACGGAGGGCGACGGTGGGGGATTCGGACATGCACCGATTCTAAGGGATGCGCGGCGGACGCTGGCCCAGCGGGCCGGCATGTTTTCAGCGGGCCGCTCCCGTATCCTTTGCCAATGCGGAAAGATCCAGTGGAAATGCTCCTGCGCGGCCTGTATTCGCTCGCGCTCTACCTGTTGTTGCCCATCACCGTCTATCACCTGATCTGGCGCGGTTTCCGGGTGCGCGAGTATTTCAAACGCTGGGATGAGCGTTATGCCTCGTATCCGGAAAGCGGTGGCCAGCCGCGGGTCTGGCTGCATGCCGTGTCGGTGGGCGAGGTGAATGCCGCCGCCCCCCTCGTCAACGCCCTGCGCGAGCAGCGGCCGGATATCCGCTGGATCATCACCACCATCACCCCGACCGGATCGGAACGGGTGCGCGCGTTGTGGGGCGATGCGCTGGATCACGTCTATCTGCCGTACGACGTGCCCGGAAGCGTCGGCCGTTTTCTCGAGCATTTCCGCCCGAGCCTGGCGTTGATCCTGGAGACCGAGCTGTGGCCGAACATGCTCTTCGGTTGCCGCGATCGCCGGATCCCGGTGTACATCCTCAATGCGCGACTGTCGGCGCGTTCATTGCGTGGCTATCGCGTGCTGCAGGCGCTGATCGGCCGCGCCCTGCGCACGGTCACCTGCGTGGCCGCGCAGTCGCAGGCCGACGCCGAGCGTTTTGTCGAGCTGGGCGCGCATCCGCAACAGGTGCGCGCGCTGGGAAATCTGAAATTCGAGATCACCCCGCCGGATCCGGCGCCGGTGCTGGAGGCTTTCCGGACGCATGTACCGCAGACGCGTCCGGTATGGATCGCTGCCAGCACCCATGAGGGCGAAGAAGCGGCCGTGGTGGAAATCCACCGGCAGCTGCGCCAGCGTCATCCCGATGCACTGCTGTTGTGGGCGCCGCGGCACCCGGAGCGTTTCGCCAAGGCGGAAGCACTGGCGCGCGAGCAGGGCTGGAACGTGGCGACACGGCGCGAGCAGCACTGGCCGGGCCGGGCCAATGAAGTGTTCGTGATCGACACCCTGGGCGAGTTGATGGCGTTCTATGCCTGCGCCCAGGTGGCCTTCGTCGGTGGCAGCCTGCAGCCGATCGGCGGCCACAACCTGTTGGAGCCGGCGGCGATGGGGACGCCGGCATTGACCGGCCCGCACCTGCACAACTTCGCCGAGATTTCGCGACGGATGGAGGAGGCCGGAGCGGTGGAGATCTGCGCCGACGCGGCCACGGTGGGCGCGGAAATCGAGCGCCTGCTGGCCGATGCCGGGGCGCGGACGCGGATGATCGAAGCCGGACGCGCACTGGTGGCAAACGGCCGCGGCGCGTTGCAGCAGACGTTGGCGCTGATCGGCCCGCAGTTGCCGCCCTCGCGTTGAGTGCCAGTCCATAGCAGCAACAAAAAAGGCGGGCCTTGAGCCCGCCTTTCCAATGCCGTGTGGCCCGGGTTACCGGCTTACGGGCTGCAGCCGGGCTTCCGCATCCTGGGTAAGCAGGCGGTTGATGTCCTGCACTTCGGCGATTTCCAGCGCACCGATGGCCTGGCTCAGCTGCAGGCGGCTTTGCAGAAACTGGTAACGCGCCTGCGCATAGTTGAGCTGGGCCTGGAACAACGTGCGCTGGTTCTGTACCAGATCCAGCACGGTGCGGGTGCCGACTTCCAGGCCGACCTGCGAAGCGTCATACGCACTCTGGGCCGAAACCACCGCCAACCGGCGCGCTTCCACTTCGCTGATGCCGGCGACCAGGGTCTGGTAGGCATTGCGGGTGTTGCGATCCAGCGCGCGCTTCTGCTGCTCGTAGCTGTCCTGGGCGATGTCGCGCTGCGCCAGGGCCTGGCGTACGCCTGACTGGGTGGCGCCGCCGGAGAAGATCGGCACGCTCAGGGTGAGGCCCACCGAATTGGTGGTGGCATCGGGGGTCTGCGAGCTGCCGCCGATGCTGTCACCCCAGCTGGCGCTCTTGCCCCAGCTGCCGCCCAGCGACAAGGTGGGGTAGTGGCCGCCGCGCGCGGCGGCAACCCCGGATTCGGCCGCGCTCACCTGCAGCTCCTGCGCCTTGAGCGCCGGATTCTGCGCCACGGCATCGGCCACCAGCTGGTCCACGTTGGAGCGGTTGGCGGGCAATTCCGGGCGGAAATCCTCCGGCAGGGCGCGCAGGTTGCGCACCGGCTGGCCGGTCAGTTCGGTCAACGCCTGGTAGGCGTCCTCCAGCGTGTTCCCGGCCAGGATGGTGTCGGCCCGCGCCTGGTCGTACTGCGCCCGGGCTTCATGCACGTCGGTGATCGGGGCCAGGCCCACTTCCAGGCGCTTGTCGGCGTAGTCGAACTGCTTTCTGGCGGCCGCTTCGTTGGTCTGCGCCGCACTCAGCGACTCGATCGCCACCAGCACGTTGAAGTACGTGGCCGCGGTACGCACGATCAGGTCGTCATTGGCCGCGTCCAGGGTGAAATCGGCAGCCCGGCCGATATCGCGCTGCGCACGCAGGTTGGCGAACTGGCTCCAGTTGAACAGCGTCTGCCCGGCGGAGATGCCGAGCTGGCGACGGTTGCTGGTGGTCGAGCCACTGATGCCGTCGATATCGGTGCGTGCACGGCTGAGGGTGGCCTCACCGTTGACCTGCGGCAACAGTGCCGCGCGTGCCTGCACCTGTCCCTCGCGGTTGAACAACCGGGTGGATTCGGCTGCGGCCAGCTGCGGATCGCCATTGCGGGCCATCTCGTAGACCTGCAGCAGGTCGGCGGCCTGGACTGTCAGCGGTGAAAGGGCGGCGGCCAGCGCAAGAGCGAGGGATCGGCGGATCATTGCGGCTTCCTTGGACTTTAGAATTGGAACTGCGGTGCCGGCGCGGCACCTTGCAGGTAATCGATATCGGTTTCAAACAGCGACTGGATGCTGCCATCGGCCTTGACCAGCAGCGCTTCCATCACCGGCGAGGTGCCGTGGATGACGAACAGGCGGCCACCGGGGCGCAGCCAGTTCAGAAACTGGGTGGGGACGGTGTTGACCGCGCCGGTGACACAGATGGCATCGAACTGGCGTTGCGTCTGCCAGTCCAGCGCATCGGCCACTTCAATGCGGATGTTGCTGCCGAGCTTGGCCTCGTCCAGGCGCGCGCGCGCGGTCTGGGCCAGTTCCGGCTGGATTTCCAGGCTCAGCACTTCGCGCGCCAGATCGCCCAGACAGGCGCTGATGAAACCGCTGCCGGTGCCGATTTCCAGAACCTCGTCGCCCGGCTGCAGATCCAGCGCCTGCAACATGCGGCCTTCCACCACCGGCTTCATCATCTTCTGGCCGTGACCCAGCGGCAGTTCCATGTCGGCATAGGCCAGCGCGCGATGCGGCCCGGCCACGAATGTTTCGCGCGGCAGCCGCGCCAGAACGTCCAGCACCCGCAGGTCCAGCACGTCCCAGGGACGAATCTGCTGTTCAACCATCAATTCGCGGGCGTGGGGGTAATCAATCGTCATGGGTACTCATTCCGGCGCGGTGGGCCGGCCATTTTACCGATAAGGGAGGCAGGCGGTGCGGGGGCCAGCATCGCTGCCGTGGCGCCGCGGCCGCAGTGCCGGAAGTCACCTCGACCTCCGGCCTGTTCAGGTTCAGCGGGGAGCATACGCCCGCAGGAAGAAATCGACACTCGTCGCGATGTGGGCATCGGCATCCGGCGCCGCTGGGGCCGGGCACAGGCCGCACATCATATGCGCGTGCAGTTCGCCCTTGATCAGGCAGAAGAACTGCCGCGCGGCGGTATTGATGTCGTCGATGAGCAGCTCGTCGCGGGCGACGCGGGCACGCAGGAATTCGGCCAGCGCCGCCTGGGTACGCACCGGGCCGGCCTGCCAGAACATCTCGCGCACATGGTCGTCGGTATCCGGGGTCATCATCATGCGCTGGGTGGCGATGGCCGCATCGCTGCTGATCAGCGTGAAGAAGGCATGGCCAATGCCCAGCAGCTGGTCGCGCAAGGGACCGTCCGCATCGGTCACGAACAGCTCGTCGGGCATCATTTCCACGCATTTTGCCCGGATGGCTTCGGCAAACAGCGTGTCCTTGTCGCCGAAATGGCTGTAGACGGTGAGCTTGGACACACCGGCCCGGGCGGCGATGCCGTCCATGCTGACGCCATTGAACCCCTGCTCGATGAACATCTCCTTGGCGGCGTCCAGGATCGCCGCGCGCTTGCCCAGATCCTTCGGGCGTCCGGGACCGGCAGCGCGGACGGGAGTTGCGAGCGTAGCGGGAAGGGGTTTTAAAGACATGACGCAATACTAGACCACGCGGTTCGATATTTATACTATACCGCCCTGTTCACTAATGGTGGTGCCAGGCGCAGTGACTTGGCGAGCCGCCTTCCCCACCTACTTGCTCCGGAATCCCATGAAAAACTTCCGATGGATTGGCAGCAGTCTGCTCATGGCCATGCTGGCCGCCTGTGGCAACCACGAAGCAGCGCCCCAGACCGCGGTGCCGGTGCTGGTGGTGCATCCGGGCAGCAGCGACGGGTTGGCCATTGCCGCCTACCCGGGGGAAATCCGGGCGCGGGAAGAGAGTCCGTTGTCGTTCCGCGTCGCCGGCAACCTGCTGCGGCGTGAGGTCGATGCCGGGCAGCGGGTAAAGCGGGGGCAGTTGCTGGCCGAACTGGATGTGGCCGATTACCAGCTGCAGGCACGCGCCGCCCAAGCCCAGTACGCGGCGGCCGAGGCGGATCTGGTGCGGGCACGCGACGACCGGAAACGCTACGCCGCCCTGGCCGAACAGCAGCTGGTCAGCCGTTCGGCACTGGATGCGCAGACGGCCGCCTACAAGGCGGCGCAAGCGCAGGCCGATGCGGCCCGTTCCAATCTGGACGTGGCCCGCAACCAGGCCGCGTATGCGCAACTGAAGGCGCCCAACGACGGCGTCATCGCCAGCCGCCAGGCCGAGGCCGGGCAGGTCGTGGCCGCCGGCCAGACGATCTATACGCTGGCCGCCGATGGCGCCCGCGAGGTGGCCATCGCGCTGCCGGAAAACAACATCCGCGATTTCAGCGTGGGCCAGCCGGTCCAGGTGGAACTGTGGAACCTGCCGGGCAAGCGGTGGCCGGGCACGATCCGGGAGATCTCGCCGGCGGCCGATCCGCAGGCGCGCACCTATGCCGCCCGCGTCAGCCTGGCGCCGGAAGCACTGGACGCGGTCGAACTCGGCCAGAGCGCGCGGGTGTTCGCCGCCGCCGGAAAAACCGGAGCGCTGCGCCTGCCGCTGGCCGCCGTGCAACAGGGAGAAAATGACCAGGCCAGTGTCTGGGTGGTGAATCCGGCCAGCGGCAAGCTCGAGTCACGCGCGGTCACGTTGGGCGCCTATGGCGCGGACGCGGTACCGGTGCTGTCGGGCGTGGATGCCAGCGACTGGGTCGTTGCTGCCGGCGGCCATCTGCTGCGCGAGGGACAGGCCGTCACCGCGGTGGATCGCAGCAACCGGCCGGTGCTGGCCACCGCGTCCGCTGCCGCCACTGAAAAGGGAGAGTGAGGCGTGCGCCGCTTCAATCTCTCCGAGTGGGCCCTCGGCAACCGCCCGCTGGTGTTGTTCGTGATGATCGCCATGGCGGTCATCGGCGCGTGGTCGTACAAGCACTTGGGCCAGTCCGAAGATCCGCCGTTCACCTTCAAGGCGATGGTGGTGCGACGCGGTGGCCGGGCGCGACCGCCGAGCAGGTCTCCCGGCAGGTCACCGAGCCGATTGAAAAGGCGCTGATGAACACCGGCGAGTACGAGTTCCTGCGCTCGTATTCGCGCCCGGGCGAATCGCAGGTGATCTTCATGGCGCGCGACTCGATGCATTCCAGGGACGTGCCGGAACTGTTGTACCAGGTGCGCAAGAAAGTGGGCGACATCCGTCCCTCGCTGCCTGCCGAAGTCATCGGGCCCTTCTTCAACGACGAATTCGGCGACACCTTCGGCAACATCTACGCGTTGACCGGCGACGGCTTCGACTACGCGGTGATGCGCGATTACGCCGATCGCATCCAGCTGGAGCTGCAACGCGTGGCCGATGTCGGCAAGGTCGATCTGCTTGGCCTGCAGGACGAGAAGATCTGGATCGAGCTGTCCAACACCAAGCTCGCCACTCTCGGGCGTGTCGCTGCAACAGGTGCAGCAGGCGCTTGCCGAGCAGAACGCGATGAGCGCGACGAGTTTCTTCGAGACCGCCGACCGATCGCGTGCAGCTTCGTGTGGGCGGGCAGTTCCAGAGCGTGGACGATATCCGCCAGTTCCCGATCCGTGCCGGCGACCGCACGATCCATCTGGGCGATATCGCCGAGGTCAGGCGCGGGTTTGCCGATCCGGCGTCACCGAAGATGCGGTTCCTCGGCGAGGATGCGATCGGCCTTGCGGTGGCGATGAAGGACGGTGGCGACATCCTCAAGCTGGGACAGACGCTGGACACCGAGTTCGAGCGCCTGCAGAAGACGCTGCCGGCCGGCATGGAACTGCGCAAGGTCTCCGACCAGCCGCATGCGGTGGAAGACTCGGTCGGCGAGTTCGTGAAGGTGCTGACCGAAGCGGTGGTGATCGTGCTGCTGGTGAGTTTCTTCTCGCTGGGCCTGCGCACCGGTCTGGTGGTGGGCGTGACGATCCCGCTGGTGCTGGCGATGACCTTCTTCGTCATGCACTACTTCGACATCGGCCTGCACAAGATCTCGCTCGGCGCGCTGGTGCTGGCGCTGGGCCTGCTGGTGGACGACGCGATCATCGCGGTGGAGATGATGGCCATCAAGATGGAACAGGGCTATGACCGCCTGCGCGCGGCCAGCTTCGCGTGGGAGTCGACCGCCTTTCCGATGCTGACCGGCACCCTGATCACCGCAGCCGGCTTCCTGCCGATCGCCACGGCCGCCTCCAGCACCGGCGAGTACACGCGCTCGCTGTTCCAGGTGGTGACGATCGCGCTGGTGGTGTCCTGGATCGCGGCGGTGCTGTTCATTCCCTATCTCGGCGACAAGATGCTGCCGGACCTGCACAACCCGCAGCCGCCCAGGCCGGGCAGTCTTGCCGCGCGCTGGCACGCTTTGCGGCTGCGCTGGGCCGACCGCAATCCGGCGATGGCCAATCTGATCAAGCCCCGGCAACTGGCGCATGACCACGATCCTTACAAGAGCGCGTTCTACCAGCGCTTCCGCGCGTTCCTCGACACCTGCCTGCGTCGCCGCTGGTGGGTGATCGTCGCCACCATCGCGCTGTTCATGTTCTCGCTGCTGATGTTCCGCTTCGTGCCGCAGCAGTTCTTCCCGGATTCGACCCGGCCCGAGCTGATGGTGGACATCGAACTGGCCGAGGGCGCGTCGCTGAAAGCAACCGAGGCGCAGGTGGCCAAGTTCGAGAAGCTGCTGAAGGGGCGCGCCGGCATTGCCAATTACGTCGCCTACGTCGGCACCGGCTCGCCGCGTTTCTACCTGCCGTTGGACCAGCAGCTGCCAGCGACCAACTTCGCCCAGTTCGTGGTGCTGGCCGAGGACATGGACGCGCGTGAGCGCACGCGTGACTGGATGCTGCGCGAGGTGATCGGCCAGTTCCCGGATGTGCAGATGCGCGTGACCCGGCTGGAGAACGGGCCGCCGGTGGGCTATCCGGTTCAGTTCCGCATTTCCGGCGAGGACATCGCCCACGGTACAGGCGCTGGCCCGCCAGGTGGCGGACAAGGTGCGCGAAAACCCGCACGTGGCCAACGTCAACCTCGACTGGAACGAGCCGAGCAAGGTGGTGCGGCTGATCATCGACCAGGATCGTGCGCGTGCGCTGGGGTCAGCAGTGCCCAGGTCAGCCAGTTCCTTGGCAGCTCGCTGTCGGGCATGCGCGTGAGCGTCTATCGCGAAGGCAACCGCCAGATCGAGATGCTGCTGCGCGGGCCCGATGACGAGCGTGCGCATCTGGACATGCTTGCCAGCCTGTCGATTCCCACCGCCAGTGGCACGCCGGTGCCGCTGTCGCAGGTGGCCACGCTGGAGTACGCCTTCGAGGACGGCATCATCTGGCACCGCAACCGCCTGCCGACCGTTACCGTGCGTGCCGATATCGGCGACGGCACCCAGCCGGTGGGCGTGGTCGAGCAGATCGTGCCGACCCTGGCCGCGATACGGGCCGCGTTGCCGACGGGTTATCTGCTGGAGACCGGCGGTACGGTCGAAGATTCGGCGCGTGGCCAGGATTCGATCAAGGCCGGCATGCCGCTGTTCCTGATCGTGGTGGCGACCTTGCTGATGCTGCAGCTGCGCAGCTTCTCGCGCGCGGCGATGGTGCTGGTCACCGCGCCGCTGGGCATCATCGGCGTGACCCTGTTCCTGCTGCTGTTCCGGGTACCGTTCGGCTTCGTCGCGATGCTGGGCACGATCGCGCTGGCGGGCATGATCATGCGCAACTCGGTGATCCTGGTCGACCAGATCCAGCAGGACATCGATGCCGGCCACGATCGCTGGCACGCCATCATCGATGCCACGGTGCGGCGCTTCCGTCCGATCGTGCTGACCGCGCTGGCCGCGGTGCTGGCGATGATCCCGCTGTCGCGCAGTGCGTTCTATCGGCTCGATGGCGGTGGCGATCATGGGCGGACTGATCGTCGGCACGGTGTTGACCCTGGTGTTCCTGCCGGCGCTGTACGCGGCCTGGTTCCGCGTGCAGCCGGAAGAGTCGGGCAGCCAGACGCCGCCCTGAAGCACGCGCGCATTGCCGGTCGGACGATTCCTGGCCGGCAATGCGGTGGTGTACCCAGCGCGCAGGGTCGGCATTGCCGAAGGAAGAGCACGGCTGGACTAATGCGGCTGCCGTGTCCCTGTTCCTGCTACCGGGCGATCAATACAGCCCTTGCGCCAGCATCGCATCGGCGACCTTGACGAAGCCGCTGATGTTGGCCCCGTCCACATAGTTGACGCTGCCGTCGGCGCGCTTGCCATGCTGCACGCAGTTGGCGTGGATCTCTTTCATGATCACGTGCAGGCGCTCGTCGACGTCGGCATGGCGCCAGGACAGGCGCAGTGCGTTCTGCGACATTTCCAGCCCCGAGGTGGCTACGCCGCCAGCATTGCTCGCCTTGCCCGGTGCGTACAGGGTGCCGGCCTGCAGGAACACATCCACCGCCTCCAGCGTGGAAGGCATATTGGCGCCCTCTGCCACGCACAGTACGCCGTTGGCCACCAGCGTGCGCGCGTCGGTTTCATCCAGTTCGTTCTGGGTGGCGCACGGCAGCGCGATATCGGCCGGGATATGCCACGGGCGCCTGTCCGGCAGATATTCGAAGTGCCTGTCGCCCTGCAGATCGGCCAGGCGGCCGCGCCGCTCGTTCTTCAGCATCATCACCTGCTGCAGCTGGTCTTCGCCGAATCCATCCCGCGCGTACAGCGTGCCGCCGGAATCGGACAGCGTCAGCACTTTCGCCCCCAGCTCATTGGCCTTGAGCGCGGCGTACTGGGCCACGTTGCCCGAGCCCGACACCAGCACCTTGGCACCACTGGTCTGGCGGCGCGCGTGGTGCAGCATCTGCTCGACGAAATAGACCGTACCGTAGCCGGTGGCTTCCGGGCGCATCAGGCTGCCGCCGTAGGCCAGGCCCTTGCCGGTGAACACGCAGGCGGCCTGGTTGCTGAGCTTCTTCATCATGCCGGCCATGTAGCCGACCTCGCGCGCGCCCACGCCGATGTCACCGGCCGGCACATCGGTATCGGGTCCGAGGTGGCGATGCAGCTCCAGCATCAGCGCCTGGCAGAAGCGCATCACTTCGCCGTCGCTCTTGCCCTTGGGATCGAAATCCGAACCGCCCTTGCCGCCGCCCATCGGCAGGGTGGTCAGCGCGTTCTTGAAGGTCTGTTCGAAGGCCAGGAATTTCAGGATCGACAGGTTCACCGAAGGGTGGAAGCGCATGCCGCCCTTGAACGGGCCGATGGCCGAACTGTGTTGCACGCGCCAGGCGCGGTTGACGTGGGTGCGGCCCTGGTCGTCGGCCCAGGCGACGCGGAACTGGATGACCCGCTCCGGTTCCACCAGCCGCTCCAGCAGGCCCTGTCCGGTGTAATGCGGGTACTGCTGCAGGAAGGGCCACAGGCTGAGAAAGACCTCTTTGACCGCCTGCAGGAATTCCGGTTGATAGGGATCGCGCTTTGCCACGTGCGCAAGGAAATCGTCGGGGTTGCGATAGATCACATGCATTCCTCCGGTGTAGGGCCGTTCGTCACAGAGTGCATCACCCAGCCACCCCCTGTCCGGTCATATAAACAAGGACGCGGCCTCGAGCCGCGTCCGGGAAAAGACTACTGCAGTCGCGCAAGGATCGCCTGCGTTGCCTGGCCGGTGGCAACGGACTGGTCGCGCCGGGCGAGATCGGCAGTGAAGATGCGCGCATCCAGTGCCACGGCAACCGCGTTCTCGACACAGGCCGCCTCGGCTTCCAGTCCCAGCGAATGGCGCAGCAGCATCGCCGCACTGAGGATGGTGGCGTAGGGGTTGGCGATGCCCTTGCCGGCGATATCCGGGGCCGAGCCATGGATCGGTTCGTAGATGGCAACCCGGCCCGGTTCGCCCAGCGAGGCCGATGGCAGCAGGCCGAGGGAGCCGGCCAGCATTGAGGCCTCGTCGGTGAGGATGTCGCCGAACATGTTCTCGGTGACGATCACGTCGTAGACGCGCGGCTTGGAGATCAGGTGCATCGCCATCGAATCGACCAGCTGGTGTTCCAGTTCCACCTCGGGGAATTCTTCGCGGCCGATGCGCGTGGCGATGTCGCGCCACAGCCGCGAGGTTTCCAGCACGTTGGCCTTGTCCACCGAGGTCAGCTTGCCGCGCCGCTGCTGTGCCAGACGGAAGGCGCAACGCAATACCCGCTCGATCTCGACCACGCTGTAGCTGCACAGATCACTGGCGCATTCGGCGGTGCGACTCTTCTCACCGAAATAGATGCCGCCGGTGAGTTCGCGCACCACGATGAAATCAACATCGTTCAACAGCTCGGACTTGATTGGCGAGGCCCCCAGCGCGGCCGGATGGGTGCGCACCGGCCGCAGGTTGGCGAACAGGCCCAGCGCCTTGCGGATCGCCAACAGGCCCTGTTCCGGACGCACCTTGGCATTGGGATCGGACCACTTGGGGCCACCGACCGCGCCCAGCAGCACCGCGTCCGCCTTGCGGCAGGCCTGAAGCGTGGCGGCCGGCAGCGGCTCGCCATGGCGGTCGATGGCAATGCCGCCGATGTCGTGTTCGCTGAAACTGAAGCTGTGGCCGAAGCGAGCGGCAACCGCCCTGAGGACTTCGACCGCGGCGGCGGCAACTTCCGGCCCGATGCCGTCACCCGGCAGTACGACGATGTTGGCTTGCATGGAGTCTTCCAGTGGATTGTTTTTGTTTTGTTTGAACCCCTCTCCCTCCGGAGAGGGGTTGGGGTGAGGGTGGGGCGATGTACTTCATGGCCAGGTTGTGCCGGCAGAAAGACGCTCTTGGCCTGACCCTCATCCGCCCCTGCGGGGCACCTTCTCCCGGTGGGAGAAGGGCAGGTTCGTCACGCTACCCGCGCTGCCTCGTACCGTTCGATTTCATCCACCCGCCCCAGCAACCAACCCAGCTGGTCCACGCCTTCGAGCAGGCAGGTCTGCGAGAAACCGTCCAGCGGAAAGGTGTAGACGCGGCCATCGGGCGTGCGTAACTGGCGGGTGGCCACGTCGATGGTCAGCTCGTCATCCGGGCGCTGCATCAGGACCTGCACGTCCGCTTCGTCCAGCACGATCGGCAGCAGCCCGTTCTTCAGCGAATTGCCGCGGAAGATGTCGGCGATCTCGCTGCTGACAATCGCCTGCAGCCCAAGATCGGTCAACGCCCACGGCGCGTGCTCGCGCGAGGAGCCGCAGCCGAAGTTGGCGCCGGCCAGCAGGATCGCGCGGCCGCTGTTTTCAGGCTGGTTGAATGCGAAGCCGGGAGTGGGCGTGCCATCAGCCTGCCAGCGCCAGTCATTGAAGGCATGCTTGCCCAGGCCGGCACGCTCGGTGGTGGACAGGAAGCGCGCAGGGATGATCTGGTCGGTGTCGATGTTGGTCTGGCGCAGCACGACGCTGCGTGAGGTGATCGTGGTCAGTGCGGCCATCAGTACAGCTCCAGTACGTAGCCCTTCTCCCGCCGGGAGAAGGTGGCGCGCAGCGCCGGATGAGGGTGTGCTTGTGCAATGGCCATCACGCCACCTCCCTGGCAAACAGCTCACGGGTATCGGCAACGTGGCCGTTCACCGCTGCCCACGCCGCGCTCATCGGCGAGGCCAGCAGCGTGCGCGAGCCCGGGCCCTGGCGGCCTTCGAAATTGCGGTTGCTGGTGCTCACCGCCAGCTGTCCCGGCGCCACCAGGTCGCCATTCATGGCGATGCACATCGAACAACCCGGCTCCCGCCATTCGGCACCGGCAGCGCGCACGATCTCGTGGATGCCCTCGGCTTCGGCATCGCGCTTGACGATCTCCGAGCCCGGCACCACCAGCATGCGCACGCCGTCGGCGACGCGGCGGCCACGCAGCACCTGCGCCACTTCGCGCATGTCGCCCAAGCGGCCGTTGGTGCACGAGCCGACGAACACCACATCCACCGGTGTGCCGGCCAGCGCATGGCCGGCTTCAAAACGCATGTAGTCCAGGCCCTTCTGTGCGGCGGCATCGTTGGCGGCCGGGATCGGGCTGTCCACGGCAATGGCGGTACCCGGGTGCGTGCCCCAGGTCAGGGTCGGGCGGATGTCGGCGGCATCGAGGCGCACTTCGACATCGAAGCGCGCGCCGGCATCGCTGCGCAGGGTTTTCCAGCAGGCCACGGCCTTGTCGAAATCGTCGCCCTTGGGCCCACGTGGGGTATTGGCGACCCAGTCGAAGGTGGTCTGGTCCGGGGCCACCATGCCCGCACGGGCGCCGGCTTCGATCGACATGTTGCACAGAGTCATGCGCTGCTCCATGTCCATCGCCTCGATGGTGGAGCCACGGAACTCCAGCACATGGCCGGTGCCGCCGTTGACGCCGATCACGCCGATGATGTGCAGCACCACGTCCTTGGCGCCGACGCCTGGTGCCAGTTCGCCGTCCACGGTGATCGCCATGGTCCTGGCCTTGCGTTGCAGCAGGCATTGCGTGGCCAGCACGTGGCCGACTTCGCTGGTGCCGATGCCGAACGCCAGCGCGCCAAACGCACCGTGGGTGGAGGTGTGGCTGTCACCGCACACGATCGTCATGCCCGGCTGGGTGAACCCCTGCTCGGGGGCGATTACATGGACGATGCCGCGGCTGCTCGATGCCATGTCGAACAGCTCGATGCCGTACTCGGCGCAGTTGTCGGCCAGCATCTGCACCTGCGCCTCGGACGCCTTGCTCGCGTACGGCAGCTTGCCGTCGGCACCGGCCGGCAGGGTCGGCGTGGAGTGATCCATCGTCGCCTTGGTGCGCTCGGGGCGACGCGGCGCGAGGCCGCGCTCGCGCAGCTCGGTGAATGCCTGCGGCGAAGTCACCTCGTGGATCAGGTGCAGGTCGATGTACAGCACCGCCGGGGCACTGTCGCTTTCAGGCACGACCACGTGGGCATCCCACAATTTGTCGTACAGGGTCTTCGGACTGGGGCTCATCGGGTTCTTCCGTGTTTTCCGGCTGCCGCGCTCAGGCGGTGGCGAAATCTTCGTTGGCGATGTTGCTGCGCTGGCGCAGCAGGCGGTTGGCGACGTCGAGCCAGGCCAGCGCGCTGGCCTCGATGATGTCCTTGCTGGTGCCGGTGCCTTCGTACTCGGTGCCGTCGTAACGCACGCTGAGGTTGGCCTCGCCGCGCGCATCGGCGCCGATACCGACGCTGTGCACGTGGTAGCTGTCCAGCGCCAGCTGCACGCCGGTGGCGGCCGACAAGGCGGCGAACAGGGCATCGACCGGGCCGTCGCCGCGTGCGGTTTCCGACACGCGGTTGCCGTCAGGATCGGACAGCTCCACCAGCGCATTGGCACGGCTGCCGACGTCGCTGATGGTCATCGACGCCAGCCGGTAGCCGTCGCTGACCGAGGCGCCCTGCATCAGCGTCTGCAGGTCGGCATCGGTCACCACCCGCTGCTGTTCGCACAGCGCCTTGAACTGGTCGAAGACCAGCTTCAGCTCTTCCTCCTCCAGCCAGTAGCCCAGCGCGCGCAGGCGGGCCTCGACCGCGGCGCGGCCACTGTGGCGGCCCAGCACCATCTGCGAGGACTCCCAGCCCACGTCTTCGGGGCGCATGATTTCGTAGGTACCGCGATGGCGCAGCATGCCGTGCTGGTGGATGCCCGCTTCGTGCGCGAATGCGTTGGCGCCGACGATGGCCTTGTTGCGCTGGACCGGCATGCCGACCAGCCGTTGCAGCAGTTGCGAGGTGGGCACGATGCGGCGGGTATCGATGCCGGTATCGAAGTTGTAGAAGGCGTTGCGTACCTTCAATACCATCGCGACCTCTTCCAGCGCACAGTTGCCGGCGCGCTCGCCGATGCCGTTGATCGAGCCTTCCACCTGGCGCGCGCCGCCTTCGATGGCAGCCAGCGAGTTGGCCACGGCCAGGCCCAGGTCGTTGTGGCAGTGGGTGCTGAAGATGACCTTGTCCGCCCCCGCGGCGTGGGCGATCACATGCTGGAACATCGAGCGGAGCTCATCGGGCGTGGTGAAGCCGACGGTGTCCGGCAGGTTGATCGTGGTGGCACCGGCGGCGATCGCGACCTGCGCCACTTCGGTCAGGAAATCCAGCTCGGTGCGGGTCGCGTCTTCGGCCGAGAATTCGATGTCGTCCAGGTAGCCGCGCGCCAGGGTGACGTGCGTGTGCACCGATTCGAGCACCTGCTCCTTGCTCATGCGCAGCTTGTGCTCGCGGTGCAGCGGGCTGGTCGACAGGAACACGTGCAGGCGCGGCCGTGCGGCCGCCTCCAGCGCCTTGACCGAGGTTTCGATGTCGCCGGCCAGGCAACGCGACAGCACCGTCAGGATTGGCTCGCGAACATCGCGGCTGATCAGCGCCATCGCCTCGCGGTCCGACTGCGAGCTGGCGGGGAAGCCGGTTTCGATCACGTCCACCCCCAGTTCGGCCAGGGCGCGGGCCATCACCAGCTTCTGCGGTGGGGTCATGCTGCAGCCGGGGGATTGCTCGCCGTCACGCAGGGTGGTGTCGAAAATTCTAATTCCGGGGGAAATGGGAGTGGTCACCAGAGGGTCTCCTCAACAACGGTAGCGGTGGCGGGCAAGGGAGTAATGGAAGCGGCACGGGGAAGGGCGGGTGCAAGCTGGCTGCGAAGTCGTTCGGTGCTGCGCCGCCTGGGTTTGCGCGGCGGGCGCGGGCGTACTTCGGACAGCAGCGCGGCCAACACCGAAGCATCGATGTTGCCGCCGGAGACGACGGCGCATTTGCGCTTGCCGGCAACACGGCGGCCAGCGGCCAGGGCCAGTGCACCGGCACCTTCGGCGATGACGTGTTCCTCCAGCGCCAGCCGCACCAGGGTTTCGCGCAGTTCCGCTTCGCGCACGATGACGATGTCATCGAGCAGGCTGGCGCACAGGCGGCGGGTGATGAAACCGGGGATCTTGACCTTGACGCCATCGGCCAGCGTCGCCACCGGGTCGATCTCGCGCACGTCGCCACTGATCGCGCGGGCCATCGAGTCGACGCCCTCGACCTGCGCCCCGACGATCCGGACGCCCTGCGACTTCAGCGCCAGCGCCACGCCGGAGGCCAGGCCGCCGCCGCCGATCGGCACGATCACCACGTCCGGTGCGTGTGGAGCCAGTTCGATGCCCAATGTGCCCTGGCCGGCGATCACATCCGGGTCGTCGAACGCGGACAGGAAGCGGTAGCCGTTGTGCGTGGCCAGTTCGCGGGCAAAGGTATAGGCCTCGTCATAACTGTTGCCGTGCTGGCGCACCGTGGCGCCCCAGTGCTGGACGCCGGCGATCTTGGTGACCGGGGCGCCATGCGGCATCACCGTGATGGCCTGCACCCCCAGGCGGTAGGCCGCCCAGGCCACACCCTGGGCGTGGTTGCCGGCCGAGGCGCAGATCACCGGACGCTCATCGCCACGCTCCAGCGCCGCAATCAACGCATTCAACGCGCCACGGACCTTGTAGGAACCGGTGCGCTGCAGATTCTCCAGCTTCAGCCACACGCCGAAGCGCTCGGCGTAGTGCAGCGGGGTAGGCGGCAGATAGCGGCGCAGGCGCGCTTGCGCCGTCAGTACATCGGCCACGCTGACGGTTGCCGCGCCTACGTCCGGGTCCTGTGCAGCAGTGCGGCTGGCGTCACGCATCGGCGTGGCGTTGCGCGACATGGCGTGGCCGGGCGGCAGCCGTAGGGGCGGAGTGGCAATCGCATCGAAGAAGACGCCTCCGTGCCGGTACCTTGCGGGTACGGGCCGAAACGGAATGGATGGGGTGGCTCATACCGTGGCTCCAGCGACAGCGGTGATGCGGACCGATTCGCAGTCGTAGATTTTTTCCAGCTGCCGGCACAGGGTTTCGGCCGGCCGGTCGCCATTGACCAGCAGCTGCAGATGCCAGCGGCCGGCATCGTCGACATCGGATGCACCCTGGATCGCGCAGGGCGCGAAACCGCGGCGTTCGACCATGCCGATCACGCGCAGCAGCGCGCCTTCGACGGGCTTCAGCACCAGGTCAAGCCGGTATTGCATTGGGAGCCTCCTGCGTGCCGTGGGCCGGATTGCTTTCCAGCATGGTGCTGTTGGCGTTGTTGGGCGGCACCAGGGGCCACACGTTGGCGCGGGCGTCGATGGCCACGTGCAGCAGGGCCGGGCCAGGCTCGTCGAGCAGGGCGGCCAACGCGTCTTCGACTTCATTGCGGCGGGTGATGCGCTGCGCCGGAATGCCGAACACCCGCGCCAGCGCGGCGAAGTCGGGGTTGTCGGACAGGTCGATCTCGCTGTAGCGCTCGGCGAAGAACAGCTCCTGCCACTGCCGCACCATGCCCAGCGAGGAGTTGTCCAGCAGCACGATCTTCACCGGCAGGCGGCAGCGGGCGATGGTGGCCAGCTCCTGCACGTTCATCATGAAGCTGCCATCACCGGACACCAGCACCACGGTGCGCTCGGGGCAGGCGAATTGCGCGCCCATCGCCGCTGGCAGGCCAAAGCCCATCGTGCCCAGAGCGCCGCTGGTGAGGTGGTTGCGCGGATGGTTGAAGCGGCAATGCTGGGCGACCCACATCTGGTGCTGGCCGACATCGCAGGCGATCACGGTGTCGGTCGGCGCCACTTCGCTCAGGCGCTTGAGCAGGGCCGGTGCATAGACGTGCTCACCGGGAGCGTCATAGCGCGCAGTGAACTTCTCGCGGTGGGCGGCGCAGCGCGCGCGCCAGGCATTGCAGGCGCCACGCACGCCGGTGAGCGTGCGCAGGCCGCTGGCGACATTGCCGGGGATGGCGATATCGGCGGTGCGCAGCTTGGAGATCTCACAGGCATCGGCGTCCAGATGGATGACGCGGGCGAACGGGGCGAACTCGGCCAGCTTGCCGGTGGCGCGGTCGTCGAAACGGGCGCCGACCACGATCAGCAGGTCCGATTCCTGCACCGCCATGTTGGCCGCGCGCGTGCCGTGCATGCCCAGCATGCCCAGATACTGCGGGTGATGGGCAGGCAAGGCGCCCAGGCCACGCAATGTCAGTACGGTTGGAATGCCGGAGGCTTCGACAAAGCGGCGGAAGTCGTCCACCGCTCCGGCCAGTGCGATGCCACCGCCGCCGTAGATCACCGGCTTCTCGGCGCTGGCGATCACCGCCATCGCTTCTTTCAGGCGGGTCCCGTCCGGGGGGGCGACCGGCTCGACCACCGCCGGGACATGGGCGGGCAGATGCGAGGCATCGGCCAGCTGCACGTCCTTGGGCAGATCGATAAGCACTGGGCCGGGCCGGCCCTCGCGGGCGATCCGGAACGCGTCGGCGACCACGTGCGGCAAGTCCTCGACGCTGCGTACCAGATAGCTGTGCTTGACGATCGGCATGGTCATGCCGAACACGTCCAGTTCCTGGAACGCATCGGTGCCCAGCAGTGGCGTGCCGACCTGCCCGGTGAGGCAGATCATCGGTACCGAATCGAGCATCGCATCGGCGATGCCGGTCACCAGGTTGGAAGCACCCGGGCCGGAGGTGGCGACACAGACGCCGACCTTGCCACTGGCACGGGCGTAGCCGTTGGCGGCCAGCGCCGCGCCCTGCTCGTGGCGGACCAGGATGTGCTTGAGGGTGGAATCCACCAATGCGTCATAGAACGGCATGATGGTGCCGCCCGGATAGCCGAACAGCGTTTCCACGCCTTCGGCCTCCAGGGCCTGCGTCAACCAGCGTGCGCCGTTGCGGGGCGCGCCGTGGGCGGAGGTGTTCATGCTGCGACCTTTGCGATAGCGGGTGGGGGAGCCGCGCGGTTACGCGTTCTGGGTTTGCAGCCAGACCATCTTGGCGCGCAGTTCCTTGCCCACCTTCTCGATCGGATGCTCCAGGTCGGCCTGCTTGAACCGGTTGTAGTTCGGCAGGCCGGCTTCGTATTCGGCCACCCAGTTCTTGGTGAAGGTGCCGTTCTGGATGTCGGTCAACACATCCTTCATGCGCGCCTTGGTGCCGGCGTCGATCACCCGCGGGCCGCTGACGTAATCGCCGTACTGCGCGGTCTCGGAGACGAATTCCAGCATGCGGCTGATGCCGCCCTCGTAGAACAGGTCCACGATCAGTTTCAGTTCGTGCAGCACTTCGTAATAGGCGATTTCCGGCTGGTAGCCGGCTTCGACCAGGGTCTCGAAGCCGGCCTGCACCAGCGCCGAGGCACCACCGCACAGCACGGCCTGCTCGCCGAACAGATCGGTCTCGGTCTCTTCCTTGAACGTGGTCTTGATCAGGTTGGCGCGGGCGCCGCCCAGGCCGGCGGCGTAGGCCAGCGCGAACTGCTCGGCCTTGCCGCTCCGGTCCTGATGGACCGCCCAGATGCACGGCACGCCGCGGCCGATTTCATATTCGCGGCGCACCAGCGCGCCCGGACCCTTCGGCGCCACCAGCACCACGTCCAGGTCCTCGCGCGGGGTGATCATGTCGAAATGCACATTCAGGCCGTGCGCGAACAGCAGGCAGGCGCCGTGTTTCATGTTCGGGGCCAGTACATCCTCGTACAGCTTCTTCTGCACCATGTCCGGGGTCAGCACGGCGACCAGGTCGGCATCCTTGACCGCCTCGGCCGGCGTCTTGACGGTGAAGCCGTCGGCCTTGGCCTTGATCTCGGTCGGGCCGCCGGCACGCAGGCCGACGATGACGTCGAAACCGGATTCGCGCAGGTTCAGCGCATGGGCGCGGCCTTGGCTGCCGTAACCGACAACGGCGATCTTGATCTGGGGCAGGTCGTTGGTGCTCATGATGCGGAGTTCCTTGGAGATGGAGGAAAAAAAACGGCCGACGGGCAGGGACGCGTCGGCCGGATCAGGGGTGGGCGGGCACGCAGGTGCACCCGGGCATGCCCGAGGCAGGCTGCTGTGCGGATGAGGTGTGGGGGTGGAAGATGGTGTGCATGGTTTCAGTTGAAATCGAAGCCTTAAACGAAAAACCCCGCGCCGGGGTCGGTGCGGGGTTTCTTTTCGAATCTGGCGTTTTTTACCTACGCGCCAACTCGCCCCGCACCTGGTGGTTCGGTAATAAGTACGAGTACGAGCAGGGCGGCCGCCGCGGCATGGGCCGGGGTCGCAGGCAGGTACTGGGCGGTGGTGTGGCGGTGCAACATGAGACCGAGGTAACCATCCCGGACGAGTGCGTGTCAACGCCTGGAGGGCTACTCGGCGGCAGATCACCCGAAAGCCCCGCCACAGCAGCATGGTTGCGCTTGCAACCGAACCGGGCGAAACGGCTGCGGGGGTGGAAGTGCGCCTGACGCAGGGAATTGACGGGTTTTTGCGGTGGCGCCAGATCGTCATGGCGTCATCGGGGAACAGGAGTCCGTGACCGGCGTGGGCCGCTGCTGACCCTGCAGGCCGCCAGTGGCGGCACATCAGCCGGACACGGCGGGCGCCGCACGGAATGGTCCACACCCGAGTGTCGTGTCGCCCGTGCGATCCCCAAGACACATTGCCAAGCGACCCACGCAAGAATGCGTGCGCTGCCGGGCGCGGTCTGTTTGATCGCACTGTCTGCACCGAGAGCCGGAAGGTCGTAAGGCACTGCGCCGGGATCCGGAATCCGGCTATCGTGTTGCCGGTTTTCCTTCCCGCCAGGTCCTCCATGTCACGTCCATTGCTGCTGCTTGCGTTGTCCTGCCTTGCCGTTGTTCCAGCCCTCGCCGCCGACCGCATTACCGGGCAGGCATTTGCGACCCGTTCGGAGGTAATTGCCCCGCATGCGATGGCGGCCACCTCGCAGCCATTGGCAACGCAGATCGCGCTGGACGTGATGAAGTCCGGCGGCTCGGCTGTCGATGCCGCGATTGCGGCCAATGCCGCGCTCGGCCTGATGGAACCGACCGGCAACGGGATCGGCGGCGATCTGTTCGCCATCCTCTGGGATCCGAAGACGCAGAAGCTGTATGGCTACAACGGTTCGGGCCGCTCGCCCAGATCGCTCACGCTTGCCGAGTTCCAGCGCCGCGGCCTGAAGGAAATCCCGGCGACCGGACCACTGCCGGTCTCGGTGCCGGGCACGGTCGATGGCTGGTTCGCGCTGCATGAGCGCTTCGGACGCAAGCCGATGGCCGACAACCTGGCGCCGGCGATCCGCTACGCGCGCGAGGGCCATCCGGTTGCCGAGGTGATCGCCTATTACTGGGACCGCTCGGTGCCAAGGCTGTCGCCGTACCCGGGCTTCAAGGAGCAGTTCACGATCGAGGGACGTGCGCCGCGCAAGGGCGAGATGTGGCGCAATCCGAATCTGGCCGACACGCTGCAGAAGCTCGCCGACGGCGGGCGTGACGCGTTCTACAAGGGTGAGATCGCACGCACCATCGGCAGCTACTTCATGGCCAATGGCGGCTATCTCAGCTATGAGGACATGGCCAGCCACCACGGTGAGTGGGTGGAGCCGGTCAGCAGCAACTACCGCGGTTATGACGTGTGGGAGCTGCCGCCCAACAGCCAGGGCATCGCCGCGTTGCAGATCCTCAACGTGTTGGAGGGCTACGACTTCTCGAAGATTCCGTTCGGGTCGCCCGAGCACGTGCACCTGTTCGTGGAGGCCAAGAAGCTGGCCTTCGCCGACCGGGCGCGTTTCTACAGCGACCCGGCGTTCCATCCGGCCCCGGTCGACAGGCTGGTTTCCAAGGCCTATGCCGCCGAGCGTCGCAAGCTGATCTCGATGGACAAGGCGCTGCGTGAAGTGCAGCCGGGCACGCCCAAACAGCTGCAGGAAGGCGACACGATCTACATGACCGTGGCCGACGCCGACGGCATGATGGTGTCGCTGATCCAGTCCAACTACCGTGGCATGGGCAGCGGCATGGCGCCGCCGGGGCTGGGTTTCATCCTGCAGGACCGCGGCGAGATGTTCGTGCTGCGCAAGGACCACCCCAACGGCTACGCGCCGGGCAAGCGGCCTTTCCAGACCATCATTCCCGCCTTCGTCACCAAAGACGGCAAACCGTGGCTGAGCTTCGGGGTGATGGGTGGGGCGATGCAGCCGCAGGGCCACGCGCAGATCGTGATGAACCTGATCGACTTCGGCATGAACCTGCAGGAGGCCGGTGATGCACCGCGCATCCAGCATGACGGCTCGACCGAGCCGACCGGGCAGGCCACGGCGATGAGTGATGGCGGCGAGGTCAATCTGGAAACCGGCTTCCCCTACGAGACGGTGCGCGCGCTGATGCGCAAGGGGCATCGCGTGGTGTTTGCCGATGGTCCTTACGGCGGCTATCAGGCGATCCTGCGCGATCCGGAGACCGGCGTGTATTACGGCGCCTCGGAAAGCCGCAAGGATGGCCAGGCCGCCGGCTACTGAGGCGCAGCGGCCGCGCACCGTGTGGCAATGATTGAAAGCGCAGAGCCACGCCCGCGTGGCTGCCGCACCTGCGCAACGCTGCGCCGGGCGCGCCAACGACAACGCTGGTGCGCTCTGCACGCTGTGCATCCGCCCTACGGCGTGGTCTCGTCGCGTGCCTGTTCCTGCGCCGCGATCTCGCGCTCGATCCAGGCGTCCATCATGCGTCGCCCGCGCTGCGCACGCCGTCGCTGCAATGCGTACTCGATGTTCAGCACCCGGTGCAGTGACCACATCACCAGCAGCATCAGCAGCGCGAACGGCAACGCGGCGATGGTGATTACGCCCTGCAACGCCTGCAAACCTCCGGCCAGCAACAGCACCGCAGCCACCAGCGCGATGGCCACGCCCCACACCAGCCGGCGGGACAGCGGCGGATCACCTGCTTCACTGGTGGACATGCTGGCCAACACCAGCACCGCCGAGTCGGCCGAGGTCACGAAGAAGATCATCAGCAGCACCAGCGCGATGACCGACAGCACGGTGGACATCGGCAAACTGTCGAACATGGTGAACAGCACCGTCTCGTAGCCCTTGCCCAGCGCCTGGACCAGGTCGACATGGCCGAAGATCTGCGACCACAACGCCGTTCCACCGAACACCGAGAACCACAGGAAGCCCAGCACGCTCGGCGCGATCACCACGCCCAGCACGAACTCGCGGATGCTGCGGCCGCGCGATACGCGTGCGATGAACGACCCCACAAACGGCGCCCACGCGATCCACCACGCCCAGTAGAAGATCGTCCAGTCGGCCACCCAGGTGCTGCCCGAGAACGGCGACATGCGCAGGCTCATCGTCACCAGCGAATTGAGGTAGGAACCGATCGTGGTGGTGAACGTGTCGAAGATGAAGCCGGTCGGGCCCAGCACCAGGATCAGGGCCAGCAGCAGCGCCGCCAGCCCCAGGTTGAAGTTGGACAGCCACTTGATGCCACGGTTGACCCCGCTGGTGGTGGAGGCCATGTACAGCACGAACGCCACCGCGATGATGGTCAGCTGCACCGGCACCGTGGAGCGGATGCCGAACACCCGTTCCACGCCGGCGGCGATCTGGATCGTGCCGAAGCCCAGCGTGGTGGCCACGCCGATCGCGGTGGCCACCACGGCCGACACGTTGACCACCGTTCCCATCCATCCACGGTGGTGGGCGCCGATGATCGGCTGCAGCAGATCGCTGATCAGGCCGCGGCCGTTGCGGTTGAACTGGAACCACGCCATCGCCAGCCCGATCAACGCATAGATCGCCCACGGATGCAGTCCCCAGTGGAAGAACGCATAGCGCATCGAGGCACGCGCGGCCTCCATGCTCTGCGGTTCCAGCCCCTCGGGCGGTTCGATGAAGTGCGAAATCGGCTCGGCCGCGCCCCAGAACACCAGGCCGATGCCCATGCCGGCGGCGAACAGCATCGACATCCAGCTGGCGTTGGAGAACTCCGGTTCGGCATCCTCGCCGCCGATGCGCAACGTGCCGAAACGGCCGAACGCCAGATACATCAGGAACGACAGGGTGATGAACACCACCAGCAGGTACAGCCAACCGGTGCTGCTGACGATGTTGGACACCCCGACCTGCACGATCCCGTTGAAGGGGCCTGGTGCAATACCGGCAATCAGCACCAGCAGCGTTACCAGTGCGATGGAAATGCGAAACACCATGGAAAGGGTTTTCTCCGGACAGAAGGCAATCCGCTGCTCGTTGGCGCCGACTGCACCGTGCTGCCGGACACCCCCAGCGGCCGATGCCGGCAATACGCGATCCGTGAAGGAATAGAGGACCGGGGCGGTGGCATGTTAGTCGCGCATATGTAATGGACCTGTTCACGCGAGCTGCCGCCTCAGTGCGGTGTGGAATCCGGATGGACTGCGGTCTGCCCAACCGGAAGGAATCGGGCGACGGCAGCATGGCCTGCAGGTTTCCCACTATTCGGCGGATCTGGCCGTCACATCTGGCCGCCGCGGTCGCCGCAAAGACCAGTACTGGCGGGGTGGTGGAATTGATGCGGCGCTCCGTCCGCGCGTGCTAGCGTTCCGCTGTCCCTGTGCTGCGGAGATCGCCCATGAAGGCCCACACGCTCCTGTCCCGGCTGGCACTGTCGTCGCTGTTGTGTCTGCTGGCCGCCTGCGCCACCGCGCCACGCGTCAGTGCCGAAGCAGATCCTTCAACTGACTTCAGCAGCTATCGAAGTTTCGCGTTCTATACGCCGCTGGCGGTCGAGCAGCACGGCTACAGCACCATTACCAGCAGCCGCATGCGCAGTGCGGTGCGTGCGCAGATGGAGGCGCGCGGTTATGTGTTCGATGAGGACAAACCGGATCTGTGGGTGAATCTCAACGCCTATCTGCAGGACAGGACCAGTGTCAGCACCATGCCGGAAGTGGACTACGACTATTACTACAGTTACCGCGCGCGCAGTTATGTAGCGCTGCCCTACTGGCGGGATCGCACCCATGTGCGCCAGTACACCGAGGGCACGTTGAATGTCGATCTGGTCGATGTGCGCCGCAAGCAGCTGGTCTGGGAAGGCATCGCGGTCGGCACGGTCGGGCGGATGGATCCGGCGCGTCGTGCACAGAAGATCGACGAGACCGTCGCTGCGATTTTTGCCCAATACCCCTATCGCGCCGGATCGGCCACGCGCTGATTCAACCGCACGGATAAACCGCCTGTTGAGGGCGATTGGCGAGGGAGCCGAACATGCGGCCGATTCTCAGATGGATGGTGCTTGCGCGCCGGCATCCCTCGTCCTGGTTGTTGACGGTGCAGTTGCTGGGCGTGCTGCTGTATCCGGCGATGGAAGGCGCTGCCGCCGGACGCGCGCTGTTCGGCGCGTTCGGCATCGCGGTTTTGGGGCTGGCGGTGTGGGTGGTGCGGCGCAGTCCCTTGGGTCTGGGGCTGGCACTGGTTCTGGCCGTCCCCGCGGTGGCGTTGTCCGTCACCGGCGCCGTGTTCGAACTGCCGGCGCTGACCACGGCCGCACAACTGCTCGAATGCCTGCTGTATTTCTATACGGCCGGCAGCCTGATCGCCTATATGCTGCAGGACCACACCGTGACGCGGGACGAACTGTTTGCCGCCGGCGCCACGTTCACGCTGTTGGCGTGGGCATTCGCGTTTGCTTATTCAGTCTGTCAGCAGTGGGCGCCCGGCAGTTTCGTGGCGATCAGCAAAGGTGAAACCCGCAGCTGGGTCGAGTTGCTTTATCTCAGCTTCAGTTTGTTGTCGGGGGTCGGCTTGAGCGATGTCGTGCCTGTCCACCCGCAAGCACGCGCGCTGGTGATGCTGGAGCAGTTTACCGGCGTGATGTATGTGGCTCTGGTGGTTTCCCGGCTGGTCGGCCTGACCATCTACAAGGTTCAGAAAAGCTGAACCGTAGATAAAAAAATCGCGCCCGAAGGCGCGAATTTTGCAACGGATTATGTGGATTCGTCGGCGAGAGAGAGCCTGTTGTCGTTCCACGCGGCAGCGCGGTTAACAGTTCATAGGCTAATATTTGCCGGCATTGAAACTTTTGCTTTTCTCGCTGACGCCCTTTGCGGATTCTGGCGGTTCACAGCGCAACTACGTCTGATGGGACACAGGAAGCGGTCCCTCAGCATCAATTCTGGCTTCCAGGCGGCATGATCGATAACGGTAACGAAACGCCGGCATCCGACAGGATGAAGATCGGCGAATGTGTGGTGGTGCTGTCTTCGCGTGAAGTGATTTCACCAGGGGCGCGGCGCCCGCGGCGTCTCACCCCCAAGGCAATGGCGGTGCTGCAGGTGCTCGCGCGCAGTCCGGGCACGGTGGTCACGCGTGACGAACTGTTTGTCGAAGTCTGGCCCGATACCGCGCCGACCAACGACGTGCTGACCCAGGCGGTCACCCAGTTGCGCAAGGCGTTCGCCTCCTCCACCGAGGCCCAGCCCGGTGCGGTGTATATCGAGACCATCGCCAAATCCGGATACCGGCTGGTGGTGCCGGTGTTGCGCGAACGGGCGTCTGATGAGGCCATGACACCACCCATCCCCGATTCTGGCGTTCAGTCCGGTGACGGGCCTGCCGTAGCGCCGATACCCTCGTCCGCTGTGTTGTCCGCACCGCTTCACAGCGGCAACAACAGGCGTTACGTGCGGCGCTGGGTGCTGCTGGCAATCGGCATGCTCCTGCTCGCCAGCTGCGCGGTCATGGCGCTGCTGCTGTGGCAGCGGCCCGTGCCGCGCTCGGCGGTCGAGCTGGTGATCGAAAACGGGACGCGGGTGATCGGCAGTCCGGAACGGCCGTACCGGCTGATTACCGTGGGCGAAGGTTTCAATACCTCACCCTCGGTGTCGCCGGATGGATCGCTGGTGGTTTATGCCAGTGAGGGCGAGGGCCGCTCGAGCCTGCTGGTGCAGGCCACGGGCAACTCGGCGCCGCGGCCATTGCTGGCTACGCCGCCCGGCTATTCGGACCGCTTCGCGGCCTGGTCGCCGGACGGGCGTGAGATCGCCTTCGCCCGCTTCGGCCCCGCTTCGCGTTGTGAAGTCCTCATCGTCAGCGCCACCGGCAGCAACCCGCGCCGTGCAACGCGTTGTGACGGCACCGATATGCTCAGCTTCGACTGGACGCCTGACGGGAAGGGCCTGCTGTTCGGCTCGATGACCGGGACCTACGGCCATCGCGGCATCCGCCGTCTGGACCTGGCCTCGGGGCGCTGGCACAGCTTCTCCTACGAGATCGGCGGCGATGATTTCGACTATGCGCCCCGCTATTCGCCCAATGGCGACTCCATTGCGTTCGTCCGCAATCCGCAGGTCGGGGACTTGTGGGTCATGCCCGCCGCTGGCGGCGTGGCCAGGCGCCTGAGCGAGGACGCCGCCGAAATCCGTGGTTGGAGCTGGTTGCCGGACAGTCGCAGCATCGTCTTCGGCCGCCGGATCGACAACGAATCACGCCTGTACCAGCTGGATGTGCGCACCCGGACCCTGCAGGATCTGGGGCTGGACGATGCCCAGAGTCCGTCGGTATCGCGCAGCGGCACGCTGGTGTTCATGCACCGGCGACCGCAGTTCGGCCTCTTCCGGGTTCCGCTGGATGGGGAGGGTGATAGGCAGCACGAGCGCCTCTATCCCTCATCGGGACGCGACGGGCAACCGATGATCGCGCCGGATGGGCGACAACTGGTGTTCACCTCCGACCGGTCCGGTGCGCTTGGCCTGTGGTGGGCCGATCTGGACAAGGCCGGCATGTTGCGGCTGGTGGAGGGGCTGCGCCCGGAGACGCGTCAGCCGCCCGACTGGTCCGCCGACAGTACCCGGCTGCTGCTTACCGGACGCGACCCATCCGGTCTTCCGGGCATCTATGAAGTGGTGCCCGAAGACGGGCGCTGGAAGCGGTTGCCGGTGCCGGCCACGCAACCCTTGCAGGCGTTGTACGCGGATGATCCGGACCGGATCTATGTGATCCACCGCGATGGTGCTGGCGACGGTCGCATGATGCTGTCGCTGTTCGACCGGTCGGGCACGCCTTGGCGCCGGATCGCGGTGATCGAGGGCGTTTCGCAGGCGCGCTACGATCGGGCCGGCCGCCGGCTGCTGTTCACGCGACTTGCCGGTGGTGGGCTGTGGCAGGTGGATACCGCACTTTCACCGGGCAGCGTGCGCCATATAAGCGTCGAGCTGCCCACGCGTTGGCGCTACCGCACCTGGACGATCGCCGCCGACGGGGCGGTGGAGTATCTGCACCCCGGCAACAACTGCGCCACCATGCTCAGCCGGATCGAAGGCCCGGCCGACAACCGCTGCCTGGCGGCGGACCTGCACGCTGCCAGCAATGGCTTCAGCGCATCGGCCGACGGCAGGTTCATCTACACCGCGCTTGCGGTGGCCGACAGCACGGATATCGGCATCATGGAGTTGCCAAAGAGCCCCCCGGCCACGCTGATGGGCGCGGCCAAGTGGTTGCCACTGTTGAGAAAACCGCCTTCGTGATTCTTTCGCCAGAGGCTCGGGGCGAATTCGCATGTTTCTCTTGAAACAATCCTGACGCCAGCGGCCAGACTTGGCAAAACCATCAGCCAATGAAGGCAAAGATGGTGGATGGCATGCAGCAGATTTCCTGGGTGGATCGCGGCCAGTCGGTTTCGTTCGAGAAACAGCCGGAGGACAGCTCCCGCCCGACCTGTGTCGGGGTCGCGCGGCTGGGCAGCCTGCAAACCTCCGGCACGGCGTTCACGGTGTGGTTACAGCTGCGCGGCAGCGCGTGGGTGGAGGCCAAGGAGGGCAAGTTCCGCCTGCGCCAGCGCGAGTGGATCGCCTTCGAGAAGGAATCGCGGCCGCTGATCCAGGCCGGACGCGACGGCTTGGGCATTGGCATCAGCCTGGACGCCGAGGCATTGCGCACGTTGGGCGCATTGGCCGATTGCAGCCTCTATACCGGTCGTGGGCGCATGAGCCGGGGCGAGGCGCGGCTTGCGCTGCGGCTGTGGCGCGAAGCCGTGGAAGCCAGCCACCTGCCGCACATGCTGCGTCCGTTGCTGCTGCACCTGGCGTCGCTGCAGCGGGAGCTGTCCGTTGGCGTGCAGCGCTGCCCGGGGCGCTCGCGCAGTCGCAAGCGCCAGGTGTTCGGCCGCATGCAGCGGGCGCGCCTGTACCTGGAGGGCAACAGCCATCGCGTGGTGCGGATCGGCGAACTGGCCGAGCTGACCAACTTCTCCAGCTGGTACCTGTCCAAGACGTTCCAGACGCTGTATGACGAAAGCCCGCAGTCGTTGTCGGCGCGTCTGCGCCTGGAGCGCGCGGCCATGCTGTTGCGCGATACCGACATGATGGTCGGCGAGGTGGCAGCGGCCAGCGGGTTCGACAATTGCTGCAGCTTCGCCCGGGCCTTCCGCGCCCGTTTCGGTACATCGGCCACACGTTACCGGGCAGCGACGGAAGTTCCTCCCGCCAAACTCGGCAAAGTCTCCGGGCGTGTTGCGCAAACCAATCGTTCCAGCGTGAACGTAACGTTCAGTGGTGTTTAACACGCCACTAACGTCTCTGGAGAGATTGATGAATTTTCGTACTCCCGCAGTGCGGCTGGGCCTGCTGCCCGCCGGCATCGCGCTTGCGCTGACCCCGGCTTTCGCTTCCGCTCAGGAAACCAAGGGCACGACGGATCTGGACCGCATCGAAGTCACCGGCTCGCGCATCCGTGCAGCCAATGTGGAAACGCAGCAGCCGATCCTCACCCTGACCCGTGAATCGCTGGAGAAGCAGGGCTTCACCTCGGTTGCCGACGTGCTGCAGAACATGACCTCGGCTGGTTCGCCGGCGATCTCCCGCGCCGAAGCGCTGGCATCGGGTGAAAACGTTGGCGGTTACTACGTCGACATCCGCAACCTGGGCGCCAACCGCACCCTGGTGCTGATGAACGGCAAGCGCCTGGGTGCCACCACCGGCGGCTATCAGGATCTGAGCCAGATCCCGATGTCGGCCATCGAGCGCATCGAAGTCCTGAAGGACGGCGCATCGGCGATCTACGGCTCCGACGCCATCGCCGGTGTGGTCAACGTGATCACCCGCAAGCGTTTCGACGGTGCCGAAGCCAGCGTCTACGTCGGCCAGTACGGCGAAGGCGACGGTGACACCGAGCAGTACTCCTTCACCCTGGGTGGCGAAGGCGAGCGCGGTGGCGTGACCCTGTCGGCCGAGTATTCCAAGCAGGATCCGGTGTGGGCGAAGGACCGCTGGTACTCCAAGGACGGCGGCCTGGGCCCGAACACCACTTCGGCCAGCTGGAGCGCGGTCGGTGAGCGCGGTTCCTGGTTCGGTCCCTGCGGCACCGGCGGTGCCGACGCATGGTGCACCCTGAACGCCGGCGGCAATCCGCTGAACGTCTCCGATTACCACCCGCTCACGCAGGCCGAGTACACCAACGCCAACCAGCAGATGATGACCTCCACCGGCATCGAGCGTAAGTCGGTCTATATCAACGGCAACTATGACTTCACCGACGCGGTGACGTTCAACGCCGACCTGCTGTACAACGAGCGCAACACCGAACAGCAGATCGCCGGCTACCCGTACCAGTCGCTGGCGTTTGATACTCCGTTGTCGGCTGACAGCGCATTCAATCCCATCGGCCAGGACGTCGAGTTCCGTCGCCGTCTGTGGGAGGTGCCGCGTACCACGGCCAGCCAGCTGAAGACCCTGCGCTTTGCGCCGTCGGTCAGCGGCTTCTTCGACTTCGCCGGCAAGACCTTCGATTGGAACGTCGGCGCGCTGTGGAACCGCAACGAGATCATCAAGACCGGCCATGGCGACATGAGCCTGCTGGCGTCGGGACAGGCCCTGGGCCAGTCGTTCGTTGATGCCGGCGGCGTGGCCCGCTGCGGTACCGCTGCTGATCCGATCAGCGGCTGCTATGCCTGGAACCCGCTGCTGCCGTACGGTGTGTCGGGCCCGGGTTCGCTGGCCGACAAGGATCTGCAGACCTTCCTGTTCCCGTACTTCAACGACACCGGTGTGACCAAGACCACCAGCTTCACCGCTGACCTGGCCGGTTCCATCGTGACCCTGCCGGCAGGTGACCTGGGCTTCGCCGTGGGCGTCGAGCACCGCGAAGAGACCGGCCGTTTTGTGCCGGACGCGTTCTCGCAGTCGGGCCAGTACACCGGTCTGGCGGCAACCACCACCTCGGGCCAGTACGAAGTGGACGAGTTCTACCTCGAGTTGAACGTGCCGATCCTGTCGGATGTGGCGTTCGCCAAGGAACTGAGCTTCAACGTTGCCAGCCGTTATTCGGACTACAGCAACTTCGGCGACACCGTGAACAGCAAGTTCGGCATCACCTGGCGTCCGCTGGATGAACTGCTGGTCCGCGGCACCTACGCTGAAGGCTTCCGCGCGCCGTCGATCGACAACCTGTACGGCGGTACCGGCAGCAGCTTCGAAAGCTACACCGATCCGTGCGGCATCGGCGCTCCCGGTAGCGTGAACGGCAATGCGGCCTGTTCGGCTGCCGGCGTGCCGGTCGGTTACACCCAGCTGGGCCAGGGCCTGGAGCCGTGCACCGCGTATCCGTGCCAGACCCCGGACCAGTTCACCACGGGTGCCAACCCGAACCTGACCGCGGAAACCTCCAAGAGCAAGACCCTGGGTCTGGTGTGGAGCCCGCGTTGGGTGCAGGGCCTGGACGTTTCGCTGGATTGGTACCGCTACGAGATCGAAGACATGATCATCTCGGACAGCTCCAACCGCATCCTGCGTGACTGCTACGTGCTGGGTGATGCTTCGCGTTGCGCCGGTATCACCCGCGCCGCCGACGGCCACATCTCCGCGATGTACTACGGCCTGGCCAACCTGGGCCAGATGGAAACCGAAGGCTACGACTTCGGCGTGAAGTACCGTCTGCCGGAAACCCCGTTCGGCAACTTCAACTTCGATTGGCAGACCACCTACACCGCCAGCTATGACCAGTCGGCCCAGAACGCCGATGGCGAGAAGATCATGGTCGGCTACGTCGGCAGCCCGGGCGTGTTCCGCGTCCGTTCCAACCTGGGCGTCAACTGGGAGATGGGTGATTTCGGCGTGTCCTACATGGCCCGTTACTACTCGGGCATGAAGGAAAGCTGCATTTCGCTGGCCGATGGCTGGTGTGATGCTCCGAAGCACATCGCCAATGGCGAGGCGGATCCGCTGCGCAACACCGGTTCCAACACCTTCCACGATCTGCAGGTCAACTGGCAGGCTCCGTGGAACGCCACCATCGCTGTGGGTGCGAACAACGTGTTCGACCACCGCGGTGCGTTGCAGTACTCGGCTCCGAACTCGAACTTCGCCTACTACGGTGGTTTCGATATCGGTCGCTTCCTGTACATGAAGTACACCCAGCGCTTCTGATCCATCGAAGCAGGCTGATGTAAACAGAAAGGCGGGCCGCAAGGCCCGCCTTTTCCATTTGTAGAAAACGCCGCCTTTGCCGCCTGCCGGGCGGTCAGCGGCTCTCCGGCCTGGTGCCGTGGGCAGCGGGGTTGCATTGCTTGCCGTCCGCGGCCGGGTGTCCGTGGCCTCGGCCCGCGGCGAGAAGGCACAAAAAAGCGCGCCGCTAGAGGCGGCACGCTTCCATGTTTGATCCATCCGGGCGTGCCTGCGGAGGCGCCCGCTGGCGTCAGGCCTCTGTAGAAATGCCGATCAGCTCATTGGCCTGGTCACGCCAGCCTTCAAGCTTGGGCAGCACGCCGACGCGGGCCAGGTACTGCTCGTCAACGGCAGTGCCGCCCGCCAACGCGGTGGCCACATGCACCGCACCGCTGACCCAGAAACTGCGGACGTTGGAGCGCTGCGGCTGCAGGTGGAATGCGACTGCCTCGATGATGGGCATCGGCAGTCCCCACAGACCCAGCAGGTAGGCACCGGCTTCGGCGTGGCCCGGACGCTCATCCCCTTCGACGGCGGGCTCGTGTTCGCTGCGAACGCCCGGCAGCAGCAGGCCGATATCCGCCAGCAGGGCTGCGGTCGCGCCCAGCTCGGCGCTGGCCTGGGGCAGCATCTTGGCCGCCAGCCGCGATGCGGTCATTGCCCGGTTCTGCAGGGCATTGCGTTCGGCATTGGACAGGGACTGAGCCGAAAACACCTCGCTGGCCAGCACCAGGTCGCGCAAGGTCGCCAGACCAAGACGGGTCACGGCGCCTCGCAGATCGGAAATGGCACGGCCATTGTTGAAGAACGCCGAGTTGGACAACTGCAGCACCTTGGCCGCAATGGCCGGATCTGCAGCCACCAGCTTGGCGATATCCTGCGTGCTGCTCTCGTCGTCCTCTTCCAGCGCGTGCATCAGGCTCAGGTAGAGGTGGGGCGGGGAGGGCAGCTTCTCGATGCGACCGATGGCCGAGCGCAGGCGCGGACTGTCCAGCAGTTCGCGCAACTCCTCCAGGCTGGTGAGGGCTTCGAGCAGGACCTCCGGTGCCAGCGGCAGCGGCAGGAACCGGTGGGCCATGCCGATGATGCGCGCCGATGGCGCACGCTGGCTCTGGCTGGCATCGATCAGGGCGATGCGGATGGTTTCCGGGCGCAGGGTGCGGATCTGGCCGAGCAACGTGGCGGGGGTCAGGTCCGGCAGTGCCGGTGTCACGATCACCGCATCGATGCTGGACGAAGCGATTGCGCTGATCGCGGCGTTGCCGTCCGGCACGCTCTGCACCTGCCATTCGTCGCCGAGATCGCCAATATAATCAATGAGTTCAGCCGGAAGGCTGGCCTCGTCACCGACAAGCAGAATACGCAAGACAATTCCCCAGGATCGCCCAGCCTGACGCGTCAGGCCGAAATACAGGGCTGTAATGTAGCGAAAGGCAGGCCGGACGGCATGCCTTTCGACAATGAAACGTGATCGCGGTCGCTGACGGCAGTGCCTTGGATGGCACCGCCGCAGCAGAGGCGCGTCAGACCAGGGTGTCGCGGTAGGCCTTGTTGGCTTCGACCAGGATGCGCTTGGCTTCGTCGGCGCCACCCCAGCCTTCCAGCTTGACCCACTTGCCCTTCTCCAGATCCTTGTAGTGCTCGAAGAAGTGGCCGATGCGCTCCAGCCAGTGGCTGGACACCTGCTCGATATCCTTGACGTGGGCATAGCCACTGAAGATCTTGGCGACCGGCACGGCCAGGATCTTCTCGTCGCTGCCGGCCTCATCGCTCATCTTCAACACGCCCACCGGACGGCAGCGGACCACGCAGCCGGGAATCAGCGGCAGCGGCAGCACCACCAGCACGTCGGCCGGATCGCCGTCGCCGCACAGGGTGTTGGGTACGTAGCCGTAGTTGCAGGGGTAGCGCATCGGGGTGGAAAGGATACGGTCGACGAAGATCGCGCCGCTGTCCTTGTCCACTTCGTACTTGACCGGCTCCGAGTCCTTCGGGATCTCGATGATGACGTTGATTTCTTCCGGCGGGTTCTTGCCGGGAGAGACGAGTTCCAGACCCATGCGCTAGCTCCGAATCGTGATGCGGGAAAAAGAGCGCCATTCTACCGCGCAGGACTATTGCGGCGCACCAAAGACGGCCGGGCCAGGCGGCAAGCGTGGCGGCGTTCAGCTGCCACCCGCTGCTGCCCACGGCGGGAATGGGGCCATCCGGGGCGGCTCGGGAATGACCCTGAGACCAGTCCAGTGCGACCGTCGCGACGATACGGACACCGGGGATACCGGCGCACGCTCCCGGCGTAGCAGGGCGCTCCGCCGTCGCGCGAGGGTAGTGGGGAGCGTGACCGGCGACCTTCAGTCCACCCGCTCCCGCAACCAGGGAATGGGCACGGGTGCGGTGCCGTGCAGGAGCTGCGGCCTGCAGCAGCGGTACCCGCCGCCACGATGTCGGTGCATTTTGATCCGCCCTTGCGGCGCTCACATCCCGGCCCTCCCACGCAAGTGGGGGAAGGCCGGAGTGGGCCACGGCAACCGGCTTGGATTACAGCAGTGGCACCAGCAGCAGGGCCACGATGTTGATGATCTTGATCAGCGGGTTGATCGCCGGTCCGGCGGTGTCCTTGTAGGGATCACCGACGGTGTCGCCGGTGACCGCGGCCTTGTGCGCCTCGCTGCCCTTGCCGCCGTGGTGGCCGTCCTCGATGTACTTCTTGGCGTTGTCCCAGGCACCGCCGCCGGTGGTCATCGAAATGGCCACGAACAACCCGGTGACGATGGTGCCGATCAGCAGGCCGCCCAGCGCCTTCGGGCCCAGTAGCAGGCCGACCACGATCGGCACCGCCACCGGCAGCAACGAGGGCACGATCATTTCGCGGATCGCCGAGCGGGTCAGCATGTCGACCGCGCGCGAGTAATCCGGCTTGCCGGTGCCCTGCATGATTCCGGGGATTTCGCGAAACTGCCTGCGCACTTCCTCCACCACCGCACCGGCGGCGCGACCGACCGCTTCCATCGCCATCGCGCCGAACAGATAGGGGATCAGGCCGCCAATCAGCAGGCCGATGATCACGTAGTGATCGGACAGGTCGAAGGCGAACACCTCGCCCGGATTGGCGGCCTGCAGGTTGTGGGTGTAGTCGGCGAACAGCACCAGCGCCGCCAGCGCCGCCGAGCCGATCGCGTAACCCTTCGTCACCGCCTTGGTGGTGTTGCCGACCGCATCGAGCGGATCGGTGATGTTGCGGATTTCCGCCGGCAGCTCGGCCATTTCGGCGATGCCGCCCGCGTTGTCGGTGATCGGCCCGTAGGCATCCAGGGCGACGATCATTCCGGCCATCGACAGCATCGCGGTGGCGGCAATGGCGATGCCATACAGGCCGCCAAAGTGGAACGCGCCCCAGATCGCCGCGCAAACCGCCAGCACCGGCAGCGCGGTGGACTTCATCGAAACCCCGAGCCCGGCGATGATGTTGGTGCCGTGGCCGGTGGTCGACGCCTGCGCCACGTGCTGCACCGGCCTGTACTGCGTGCCGGTGTAGTACTCGGTGATCCATACGATCAGCCCGGTCAGCACCAGCCCGATCAGCGCGCAGAAATACAGGTTCATCGGCCCGTGGCTGTTGTCGGGCATCAGCTCCAGGGTGATCGGGTAGAACGCGATCGCGGCCAGCACGCCGGAGACGATCACGCCCTTGTACAGCGCGCCCATGATCGAGCCGCCGGACTTCACCTTGACGAACAGCGCGCCGATGATCGAGGCGATGATCGACACCCCGCCGAGCACCAGCGGGTACAGCACCGCGTTGCGCCCGGCTTCGGCCAGCATGAGGCTGCCCAGCAGCATGGTGGCGATCACGGTCACCGCATAGGTTTCGAACAGGTCGGCGGCCATGCCTGCGCAGTCGCCGACGTTGTCACCGACGTTGTCGGCAATCACCGCCGGGTTGCGCGGGTCGTCCTCGGGAATGCCGGCCTCGACCTTACCGACCAGATCCGCGCCAACGTCGGCGCCCTTGGTGAAAATGCCGCCGCCCAGCCGCGCGAAGATCGAGATCAGCGAGCTGCCGAAGGCCAGACCGACCAGCGCATGCAGGGTGTCGGCGGTGCTCAGGCCCAGCCGCAGCAGCAGCCAGTAGTAGCCGGCCACCCCGAGCAACCCCAGCCCGACCACCAGCATGCCGGTGATTGCGCCTCCTCTGAAGGCCACGTCCATCGCCGCGCTGAGACCGTTGCGCGCGGCCTCGGCGGTGCGCACGTTGGCACGCACCGACACGCTCATGCCGATGTAACCGGCAGCGCCGGACAGCACCGCGCCGATCGCAAAACCGGCGGCGGTATACCAGCTCAGGAAAATGCCCACGAGCACGAACAGCACGACACCGGCGACGGCGATGGTCAGGTACTGGCGGTTGAGATAGGCGCGGGCGCCTTCCTGGATCGCCGCGGCGATCTCCTGCATGCGTGCGTTGCCGGCCGGTTGCCGGAGTACCCAGCGTGCCGAAATGATGCCGTAAAGGATGGCGACTGCCGCGCATAGCAGCGCGAGTACAAGACCGTAGTGTTCGAGCATGACCCCTCCAACGTTGGTGGATGCTATCCAGCTAATGGATAAACACGGGGACACGCCGGGCACACGGAAGCAACGGAACAGACCCGGAGCCGATCAACGGCTGTGGTACGTGTCGCGGTGTTCAACAATCCCTGGAGCGGATCGAGTATGACTGCCAGCTGTCTGCACCGCCAGCGCCGGCAGGCTTTGCCGTCCGGTTCAGCGCGACGCGGGCAGCCTTGCCTTCTTTGATGCGCGGGAGAGATCGGATGGCTCTACGAACGGTTCTGTTGCTGGCCTTGGCCGTCCCGTCGGCGCATGTGCTGGCCGCATCCGCAAAGCCCGAGATCGAGCGGGCGGCCGCAGCAGCACAAGCTGACGGCGCATTGCACACGGTGCGGCAGATTCCCGAGGCCTGCACGCGGATCGAGGGCAGCTTCACCGGCAACCCCGCATCGCCGTACGACATGAAGCTGGTGCGCACGAATCCGCAATGCCAGCCGCGCGCGGTGTTCCTGGACGCGGGCAAGGTCACGCCAAGCGAAGCGGCCGGATGGAAACTCAACGAAGTCGTGCGTATACCGTCCGCCCGCTGTTCCAGCCGGGAGGCGGTGATCCAGATCTGGCGCAAGCCGATGGGCCAGGCGGTGACACTGGATGGACAGGGCCAGAACCGCGTCTATCTGGAAGACGCCAGGGCGAGGGCTGCCGCCGGCAAGCTGGCCGCGCTCCCGGCGTTCTCGGCCAAGCTGGCCGTTGTTGGCAAGGCCTGCAGCTGAGTGCGTCACTGAAAGCGTTCCCCGCAGGAGAGGCGGCGATCCAAGGGCTCGGCCGGGTTGATCGGTGTGCGGGTCAGCCTTCCCAGTCCGGCAGCTTCTTCGCCACCGCCACGTTCTTGAGGGTGACGTACTTGGGCAGGCCGTCGCGGCCATAGGGCAGCGGGGCTTCGCCGCGGATCAGCGGCTGCAGGTAGCGGCGCGCCTTCTCCGTGATGCCGAAGCCGTCCCTGCGGATGAAGCCGGCCGGCATCTTTTTTTCGTGGTTGGCCACTTTGGACAGCGGTGCGGCTTCGATCTTCCAGCGATACGGGGCGTCGGCGGTTCGCACGATCACCGGCATCACCGAGTTCTGCCCCTTCAACGCGAACTGCACCGCCGCCTTGCCCACCGCTTGCGCCTGTTCCCAGTCGGTCTTCGAGGCGATATGACGGGCCGAACGCTGCAGGTAATCGGGAACGGTCCAGTGCACCTTGTAGCCAAGTTCGGCTTTGACCTTGCCGGCCAGGTACGAGGCGACGCCGCCGAGCTGGGTATGGCCGAACGAATCGGTGCCGCCGCCGGCATCGGCGACGAAGCGGCCATCGGCGGTGTGGATGCCTTCGCTGGCGACCACCACGCAGTAACCCACCGTCTCCACCACCTGCTTCACCTTGGCCAGGAACGCGGCCTCGTCATAGGCGCGTTCGGGCAGCAGGATGATCTGCGGGGCATCGTCGGCGCCTTCTCCGGCCAGTCCGCCGGCAGCGGCGAGCCAGCCGGCGTGGCGGCCCATCGCCTCGTAGATGAAAACACGGGTGGAGGTTTCGGCCATGGCCGCCACGTCGAGCGCGGCTTCGCGCACCGACACCGCGGTGTACTTGGCCGCCGAGCCGAAGCCGGGGCAGGTGTCGGTGACGGCCAAGTCGTTGTCGATGGTTTTCGGGACACCGATACAGGTCAGCGGGTAGCCGAAGGCCTTGGCCAGCTGTGACACCTTCAGCGCGGTGTCGGCCGAATCATTGCCGCCGTTGTAGAGGAACCAGCGCACGTCATGGGCCTTGAACACCTCCAGCAGGCGCTCATATTTGGCGCGGTCGATCTCCAGCGATTTGAGTTTGTAGCGGCACGATCCGAATGCACCGCCAGGGGTGTGGGCCAGCGCGGCGATGTTCGCTGCCGACTCCCTGGAAGTGTCTATCAGCTCCTCGCGCAGCGCGCCCAGAATGCCGTTGCGCGCAGCCAACACTTTGATTTTTCTGGATCTTGCCTCGGTGATGACAGCCGCAGCGGTGGCATTGATGACGGCGGTGACGCCGCCGGACTGGGCATAAAGCAGGGTGCCTTGGGACATGGGGGACTCCTGGCAAAGACGTTCCGGGACAATATCCGGATGCGGTAAGCTGCACTTATTGCGGTGCAGCGTGAAATCGGCCATCGAGTCTAACGCCGCTGTCCGTCCCGTTTTTTTTCCAATTTGGGAGTCAGGAATGCGATTGGTTCTGTTGGGACCGCCCGGTTCGGGCAAAGGCACACAAGCAACCCGTCTGAAGGAACAGCTGCAGATTCCGCACATTTCCACCGGTGACCTGCTGCGCGCCGAAGTGGCCGCCGGTTCGCCGCTGGGCCTGCAGGCCAAGGAAGTGATGGCGCGCGGCGACCTGGTCTCCGACGAAATCCTGCTGGGCATGCTGGAGAACCGTCTGGGCCAGGCCGATGTGGCCAAGGGTTTCATCCTGGATGGTTACCCGCGCAACGTGGCCCAGGCCAACGCGCTGGATGGCCTGCTGGCCAAGATCGGCCAGCCGCTGGATGCCGTGGTCCAGCTGGATGTGGCCACCGAGCTGCTGGTCGAGCGCATCGCCGGCCGCGCCAAGGCCGAAGGCCGCGAGGACGACAATCCGGAATCGGTGCGCAAGCGCCTGCAGGTCTACAACGACTCCACCGCGCCGGTGATTGGCTTCTACGAAGGCCGCGGCACGCTGGCCAAGGTCGATGGCGTGGGCTCGCTGGAAGAAGTGCTGGCCCGGATCCTGGCCGCGATCCAGCGCTGAGCAGTTCCCGGACCGAGCCCTGTCGGGCGCGGTCTGGACACCAGGCGGATACAGCGCCGTGCGCATACGGAAACGCCCGGATCCCTTGTCGAGATCCGGGCGTTTCTTTGTAAATGCCAGCAGATGGGCGTGCTCAGTGCCCCGCAGCATGAGCTCCCTGGGGATGGCCTCTTGGGGAGTAGGACCTGAGGGATACTGCGGCTGGCTAAGCGTATTTTGGACGCTTCACCTTGCTGCCGGTATAGGGATTTTCCCTACAGTGGCGTCATCGGACGTCGTTTTGCGTTGTCAGCCAGCGCGGCGGTTCCCGCCGCCGCTGCCCATCGGCGACAATCGGCGGCATGAGCAAGATCCACATTCTCGGCATTGCCGGCACCTTCATGGGCGGCGTTGCCGCTTTGGCACGCGAACTGGGGCATCAGGTCGAAGGCAGCGACCAGGCGGTATACCCGCCGATGTCGACCCAGCTGGAAACGCTGGGAATCAATCTGTCCCAAGGCTATGTGCCGGAAAACATCTCTGCCGATTGCGATGAGATCGTGGTCGGCAATGCGCTCTCCCGCGGCAACGCGGCGGTGGAAGCCGTGCTGGATGCCGGCCGGCGCTACACCTCCGGGGCGCAGTGGCTGTCCGAGCGGGTATTGCCCGGCCGCGACACGCTGGCCGTGGCTGGTACCCATGGCAAGACCACCACCACCACCATTCTGGCTTTCCTGCTGCAGGCGGCAGGGCGCGAACCGGGGTTCCTGATTGGCGGTGTGGCCGAGGATTTCGGGGTCTCGGCGCGGATCGGCCAAGGGCGCGAATTCGTGGTCGAAGCCGACGAGTACGACACCGCGTTCTTCGACAAACGCAGCAAGTTCGTGCACTACCGGCCGCTGGTGGCGATCCTTAACAACCTCGAATACGACCACGCCGACATCTTTCCGGACGTGGCCGCGATCCAGCGCCAGTTCCACCATCTGGTTCGCACGGTTCCGCGTCGTGGGCGGCTGATCGTCAATGGCGAAGACCCCTATCTTGCCGAAGTACTGGCGATGGGGTGCTGGACACCGGTGGAGCGGTTCGGCTTCGATCCGGCACTGGAATGGAGCGCGCGTCTGATCAACGAGGACGGCAGCACGTTTTCCGTATTGCATCGCGGGGCCGAAGTGGCGACGGTGGAATGGCCGCTGCTCGGCCGCCACAACGTGCTCAACGGTCTGGCAGCGTTGGCGGCCGCACATGCGGTTGGTGTGGACGTGGCGGCGGTGGCACCGGCGCTGGCCCGCTTCCAGAGCGTCAAGCGGCGGCTGGAAGTCATCGGCGCGGCACAGGAGGTCACCATCTACGACGATTTCGCCCATCACCCCACCGCGATCCACACCACGCTGGAAGGTCTGCGGGCCAAGGTCGGCGAGGCGAGGATCGTGGTGGCGATGGAGCCGCGCAGCAATTCGATGCGGCTGGGTGCGCACGCCGAAGCGCTGGCGCCCTCGCTGGATATCGCCGATGCGGTGGTGTTCCTGCAACGTGCGGAACTGCCCTGGGACGCCGGCAAGGTGATAGCCGCGGTGCGTGGCGAGGCGCAGGCGGTGCCGGATACCGACGCGTTGTTGCAGCGGCTGGGCGAGGTCGCCGCGCCGGGTGACCATGTGGTGTTCATGTCCAATGGCGGCTTCGACGGCGCGCCACGCCGCTTCCTGGCGCAACTGCAGCGCGGTTGACGTGTTGCCGGTGTCGCGCGCCACCAACTGACCGCCCGCCAGCGTTGGTCAAGGCCAGTGCGGGTGCGGGTCCGGCAGGCCAGGCCGGAAGCGGATCGGGCGCGCGCTGCGTGGGTGCCGACAGATCGCTATTGGCTTGCAGTACCAGTTCGGCCACGCCGTTGCTGCGTCCGGTAGGCGGTGGCAGCAACGCTGCCATGTGCGAGGAAGTCAGGCTCAGGTGTGTCTGTGTCTGCACCTGCTGCATCTGCGTGTGTTCGTTCTCGTTGGCGAACTGCCCATGACCGGGGTGGCGACATCGCGGCGGTGCCGCTCGCGCGCTGAAGCAACGGCGCTTGGACGATTTCACCTTTGCCGGAATGCGCCAGCTTCGCTGCGACTTGTAACGAAACCGCCGGCGCATTGAGCCTGTCCGACTGCTCAACGTGGGCCGCCGGTGCATCGGTCCCTGTCGGTTCGACCTGCCGGGAAACGACGGCAGGAAGCGCCACCCATGTGAAGTACAGCTTTGATTGTCGAGCACCGCAGCGGAGAAACGCCGCTGCGGTGGCAGAGTCGAAGCCGCTTTCACGCACTGGGTTACCATTCGCGCGTACTTTTGCCGCGGGTCACGAGCCTGCTTTCACTGATGAGTGTCCACGACGAAACCCTGCCGCTGTTCCCCTTGCATGCCGTACTGCTGCCGGGAGCGGCGCTGGGCCTGCGTGTGTTCGAGCGCCGCTATCTGGACATGGTCCGCGAATGTGGGCGCCAGGGCAGTGGTTTCGGTGTGTGCATGATCCTGGACGGGGAAGAGATCGGTACGCCGGCGACGCCCGCGGCCTGGGGGGTGGAGGCACGCATCGAGGATTTCGATGTCGGCAGCGATGGCGTGCTGGTGCTGCGCCTGCGTGGCATGCGCCGCTTCCACGTGCTGGCGACGCACATACGTGACAACGGGCTGGTCGTCGGCGATATCCAGTGGTGCGAGCTGGACAGCGATGACGAACTGCGTCCTGAACATGCACTGCTGGCCACGCTGCTGGAGCGGATCCTGGAGCAGGCCGGCGGTGAGTTCGCCTCCGCCGGTCCGGCGCAGATGGATCAGGCGGCGTGGGTGGGCTGGCGTCTGGCCGAACTGCTGCCGGTGGAAGATGAGCAGCGTCTGGCCCTGTTGCAGGAAAGTGACCCGCACCAGCGCCTGGATCGGCTGCTGGCGTGGATACCCACCGTCGCCGAGTAACGCATCAGCGCAGCGGGGCGGTTTCGGACTCCGGGTCACGGATCAACAGCAACGGCATGCCGGTCTCGGGATGCACTTCATCCCGGCTGGCGAAGGGGCCCAGCGCCTGCTTGACGGCATTGAGTGCCGGGTCGACACCGCGCAACGGCCGCCATACGCCGAACAGGCGCAAGTGGCGCTGGTAGCGCAGGGTCTGGGCACTGCCCAGCCACAGGGGCACGTCGCCCGGTTGCAACCGGGCAGGCGCCGGCCACAGCCGCAGGGCATACAGTTCGCCGGGCTGGTCGGCCTCGCGCAGCATCAGCAGTGATTCAACGTGGGTGTCGAGGGTGGCCGGCAGCACCGGCACTTCTTCGGGCGCGGCTTTCACATCGAGCATCAACAGCGCCTGTTCCCAACCGGCCTGTGCCTGCAGGCGCCAGCCCTGGCTCTCCAACTGCCGTTGCAGCGGTGCCAGTGGACCGGCCACCTGCACATCCAGCGGCCAGCGCTGGTCGTCATCGAATTCGTTGCGGCGCGATGGAAGCTCACGCCATGCCTGCGACCACCACTGCCCGGCATCTAGCGCCTGCACCAGCGAGGGCGAGGGTTCGAACTTGGCCAGTTTTACCGGCATATTGCGCGGCGCATACCAGAACGCGGCCAGCAGGAAGCTGCCGTAGAACAGCCAAGCCGCCGGCTTGACCCAGAACGAACGGTTGAAACGGCGGCGGTAGGCGATGCCCAGCACCAGCAGCCAGAAGATGCCGAACAGCATGCCGCCGATGACATCGCTGAGCCAGTGCGCGCCGAGGTATAGACGGGCAAAGCCGATGATCGTGACCACGATGCCGGAGACCAGGTAGGGCCATACGCGGGTGCGTCCGGGAAGTTCGCGCGCGATCAGCACCGCGAAGAAGCCGAAGGTGATGGTGGCCATCGTCACCGACACGGATGGAAAGCCGAAGCCACTGCTGGCCGCGGGCGGGCGCACCACATGCATGGTCGCCCCCAGCAGCTTGGTCAGTGCCAATCCGAAGGCCAGTGCGGCGAGCCAGTGGGTGGCTGCCATCCAGCGCCGGCGCCAGAGCAGGTAGCCCATGCCGATGCTGATCGCCGGCAGCAGCACCTGCCAGTCACCCAGCGAGGCCAGGCCCGCCATCGGGTAGTCGGCCAGCGGATTGCGCAGCGCCAGCATCGCCTGGTGCACCGCCAGGTCCAGCGCCAGCGGCTCGCCATGGGCCATCACCGCCATCAGCAGGGCGAACCAGCCCCAGCCGAGAAACAGCAGCATCACCGCCAGCATCGCCAGCGGTACCGATTCCCTGCGCTGCGGGTCGAACACCGATATCGAGTAGCGCCCGAGCCACGGATGCCGTTGCGACCAGCCGAGCAGGCGGGTCAGCCAGGTATCCATGCGCGCCGCTGACCAGCGGTAGCCGTAAAGCACCAGCGCCCACACCAGCCCCAGGATCACGCCGAGCAGGGCCACCACCACGAACAGGCGTCCGGCCACTGCCGCCACCGCGTCGTAGGCCTGGCCCAGCATCCAGCCCGGCAGCAGGAACAGCACCGCCCATGACAGGCAGGCGATCGTGCTGGCCTGCAGATACCGCCGCAATGGCATGTTCGCCATGCCGGCGATCGCCGGCACAAACGGGCGGATCGCGCCGACGTAACGTGCCACCAGGATGCTCTTGAAGGCGTTGCGGCGGAACATCAGTTCGCCCCGGTCCAGCAGTTGCGGGTAGCGGCTGAAAGGCCAGAATCCGCGCATGCGATCCCCCCAGCGTCGTCCCACCCAATAGCTCAGGCCATCGCCGGCCAGGGCGCCCACGGCAGCGCAGGCGACAGCGTAGGGACCGGAGATCTGATCCAGGCCGATCAGCACGCCCACGGCGATCATCAGCGGCAGCGCAGGCACGATGGCGCCGAGCACGATGACCGCATCGCAGAGGGCGATCGCGAAAATGACAGCCCCGGCCAGCACCGGGTGAGCGGCGATCCACGCAAGCGTGGTATCGATCCAGGATGAATTCATCGGAGGATTATAGAGGGGCGACGCTCTCAGACCTGAAACCGCGTGCCGGGTTCCGCGTTTGAGTTCAGCGCTGGCGGCCCGGTCATCCCGCTGCGGCCGATGCCGTTGCGCCGCCTAGAATAGGACCATGGAAAATCCTGATGAAAGGCGTACACAGGCGCTCAAATCCGACAGCTTTGGCCGCATCCTGCTGGTGCATGAGGCCGGCAGACGTTTTGTACGCCGCGATCTGAGCGCGACCCCGTTGTGGCTGCGCCTGCCTGCCTGGTGGTTGGCGCGGCGCGAGGCCCGCGCACTGCTGCAGCTGGACGGAATGCCTGCCACGCCGCGACTGCTGGCGTGGGATGGCCGTTGGCTGGATCGCAGCTTCATGGCAGGCGCTGCGATGTACCAGCGCCCCCCCCGCGGCGATCTGGCCTACTTCCGCGCCGCCCGTCGATTGCTGCAGGGCGTGCATCGGCGTGGGATCGCCCACAACGATCTGGCCAAGGAAGCCAACTGGCTGGTGCTCGAGGACGGCTCGCCGGCCCTGATCGATTTCCAACTGGCGGTTCGCGGTGATCCACGCTCACGATGGATGCGCCTGCTCGCGCGCGAAGACCTGCGCCACCTGCTCAAGCACAAGCGCATGTATTGCCGCGAGGCGTTGACGCCGGTGGAGAAACGATTGTTGAAGCGGCATTCGTGGGTGCGTGAACTCTGGTTCGCCACTGGCAAGCCGGTCTACCGCTTCGTCACCCGCCGCATCCTGCATTGGGAAGACAACGAAGGGCAGGGCCCCAAACCCTGATATCGCTGTTGGTCGCAGGCGCCCGTATGCGTGCGGTGCCAGTGGTGCGGTGCCGGTTTCAACGCAGTTCCACCACCTCTTTGCCGATGAAGCGGCGCCGGGCGTCGAAGTCGTAAGCCGTCTTGAGGGTGCCATCGGTGGCGCAGGCGTGGCAGGTACGCATCGGCGTGGTGAACATCAGGCGGATGCCGCCATCGGGCAGTGCGGCGGTGCCCGCGGTCTCGGCACTGGCGAACGGCGCGGCATCCGGATGTGCCGCAAGGAAGGCCTGCACGTCTTCGCGCGTCCGGGCGTCTTCCGGCAACAGCCCGGCATCGACATCGACATCGACGATCTTGCCGTCACTGGCGATCAGCCAGGTGCCCTGGTTGCTGTTGGCACGGAACGGATACTGCAGGGTGGCGATTCCCACGCCATCCTGATCGCGCCACGCGCTGATGTAGCCGGGGTTTCCGTCGGCAACGAGACGCTGCGCAATCACCACCGCCTCGGTGCTGGCGTGATCGGCACGCATGCTGTCAATCAAGCAGGTTTCCACCGGGGATGAGGCACCCGTACGGCACCCTTCCAGCGACCCGTTCCAGACCGCGGCCGCGCCGGGCTTCACCACCTCGTCGACGGCGGCGGGAATGCGGGGGGTGTTGGAGGCGACTTCGGTTGGAGGCGCGGTATCGGTCGGCTGGCAGGCGCCCAGTAACAGGCACGACACCAATGCGGTGAGAAGGAGGGAGGGTTTCATCGGCCGGATTTCCTGTGTGTTGCTCATGCGCAAGTATCGCGGCGCGGCATGAACATGGAGTGTTCCTGGGGTGCAGGCATCCACGCGCTCGCGCTGCTGGATTGGCAGGGGCGGCATAATGCGCTCACTGCATTTCATCGTGTCCGGGAGTTCGCATGAGCGGCCTGCAAGGCAAGACCCTGTTCATTACCGGTGCTTCGCGTGGCATCGGCCTGGCGATCGCGTTGCGCGCCGCGCGCGACGGAGCCAACGTTGCCGTTGTCGCCAAATCATCAGTGCCCAATCCCAAGCTGGCGGGCACGATCCACAGTGCTGCCGAAGCGGTGAATGCGGCCGGTGGGCAGGGACTGGCGTTGAAATGCGATATCCGCGAGGAGGACCAGGTACGCGCGGCGGTGGCGGCCACGGTCGATACCTTCGGCGGCATCGATATCCTGGTCAACAACGCCTCGGCGATCTGGTTGCGCGGTGCGCTCGAGACGCCGATGAAACGCTTCGACCTGATGCAGCAGGTCAACGCCCGTGGCAGTTTCCTGTGCGCGCAGGCCTGTCTGCCGTACCTGTTGCAGGCGCCCAATCCGCACATCCTGACGCTGGCGCCGCCGCCATCGCTGGACCCCAAATGGTGGGCGCCGCATACCGGCTACACCCTGGCCAAGATGGGCATGAGCTTCGTGACGCTGGGGCTGGCCGCGGAGTTCGGTCCGCAGGGCGTGGCGGTCAACGCACTGTGGCCACGCACCGTGATCGCCACTGATGCGATCAACATGATCCCCGGCGTGGATGCGGCCAATTGCCGGCGCCCCGAGATCCTGGCCGACGCCGCGCACGCGGTGCTGACGCGTCCGGCGGCGGGCTTCAGTGGCCGCTTCCTGATCGATGACGAAGTGTTGGCCGAGGCCGGGGTGGATGATCTGTCCAGCTATGCGATGGACCCGACGCGACCGCTGTTGCCCGATCTGTTTCTGGACTGAGGCGGGCGCCACAGCGGCCCAACCCGAGTCCTCGCATCGGGGTGGACCGCACCCGTGGTCACGGGACCGCTGTTGTGCCGTCGCTGGTCGCAATGGGGGAGAATGAGCGACTTTCCCGCCATCGATGCCGCCATGACCGCTGCCAACGCCGAACCGTTGCTGTCCCTTTCCAACTACTACCTGCCGGTGTATCGCCCTCGCCAGCTGGTGCTGGAGCGCGGCCAGGGTGCCCGGTTGTGGGACACGCAGGGGCGTGAGTTCATCGACCTGGCGGCCGGTATCGCGGTGTGCAGCCTCGGCCACAACAACGCCGAGCTGAAGGCGGCGCTGTTCGCGCAGGCCGACAAGCTGTGGCACACCAGCAACATGTTCTACAGCGAGCCGCCGCTGCATCTGGCGCAGGAGCTGGTGGAGGCCTCGCGCTTCGCCAAGCGCGTGTTCCTGTGCAATTCCGGCGCCGAGGCCAACGAAGTGGCGATCAAGCTGGTGCGCAAGTGGGCGGCAGCGCAGGGCCGCGGCCCGGAAAAGCGTTTCATCGTCACCTTCCGTGGCAGTTTCCACGGCCGCACCCTGGCCACGGTCACCGCGACCGCCCAGCCCAAGTACCAGGAGGGCTACGAGCCGCTGCCCGGTGGCTTCCGCTATGTCGATTTCAATGACGTGGCGCAGCTGGAAGCGGCGATGGCCGGCGGCGACGTGGCGGCGGTGATGTTCGAGCCGGTGCAGGGCGAGGGCGGGGTGATGCCGGCCAGCGCCGGGTTCATGCGCCGCGCCCGCGAGCTGTGCGACCAGCACGACGCGCTGCTGGTGCTGGACGAGATCCAGGTCGGCATGGGCCGTACCGGCGAGCTGTTCGCACACTGGAACTGGGGTGTGACCCCGGACATCGTCACCCTGGCCAAGGCGCTGGGCGCCGGTTTCCCGATCGGCGCGATGCTGGCCGGCCCCAGGGTGGCGGATGTCATGGGCGTGGGCGCGCACGGCAGCACCTTCGGTGGCAACCCGCTGGCGGCGGCCGTCGCCCGGGTGGCGCTGCGCAAGCTGGCCTCCGACGAGATCAAGGCCAACGTGGTGCGCCAGTCGGCCGCGTTGAAGGCCGGTCTGGAAGCCATCGGCGAAGAATTCGGCGTATTCGAGCAGGTGCGCGGCATGGGCCTGATGCTCGGCGCGGTGCTCAAGCCGGACTACGTGGCCGACATTGGCACGCTGCTGGACCTGGCCGCCGAGAAGCAGGTGCTGATCCTGCAGGCCGGCACCAGCGTGCTGCGCTTCGTGCCGGCGCTGAACATCACCGACGAGGAAGTGGCCGAAGGTCTCAGGCGCGTGCGCGAGGCGATTGCCGCGTACATGGCCGCGCGCTGATGCAGGAGTGCGCTTTCTGCGCCATCCTGGCCGGGGAACTGCCAGCCAGCGTGGTGTGGGAGGACGCGCAGGTAGTGGCCTTCATGGACCTGCGCCAGGCCGTGCCGGGGCATGTGCTGGTGATTCCCCGCCAGCATGCGCCGAGCCTGTACGACCTCGATGAGGACACCGCCGCGCACGCCATGCGCGTGGCCCACCGTGTCGCGCTGGCGGTGCGGGAAGTCCATCAGCCCGCCGGACTGAATCTGTGGCAGTCCAACGGTGAAGCCGGCGGCCAGGAAGTGCCGCATTTCCATCTGCATGTGCATCCGCGCCGACCGGATGATGGCGTGTTGCGCCACTATCGCGGCGGCCTGCCGGCACCGGCTGCCCGCATCGATCTGGATGCGATGGCAGCTGCCTTGCGCGGTGCGCTGGCACCGCTGGCGTAGGTTCCGGCCAAAGCGTTACAGCAGCCGATAACGTCGCAACACCCGCCGTAACGACTGGGTGTGGTGGGCGGTATCGGCCTGCAGCCCGGCGGCGCGTGCCCCTTGCACATTTCGGAACAGGTGATCGACGAACAGCGTACGCGCCGGCATGCACGCCAGCATGTCGGTGGCGGCCAGGAAGGCGGCCGGATCCGGCTTGCGCACGCCCAGTATCGCGCTGCACAGCACGCGGTAACCGGGCAGCAGTTGCTGGATCACCGGCAGCGTCAGCAGGCCGTTGTTGGTCAGCACCGCGATCGTGACCCCGGGGCGGACGCGTGCCAGCAGATCGCGCGTCTGCGCGCGTATGCAGGTGGCGGCATGGCGTGCAGCACGCCAGTCGGCAGGCTGCAATCGGGCATCAAGTTTCCGGTTCAACGCCTGCAGCAACCCGTTGCCGTTGAGTTCGCCCCGGGCATGCGCCATTTCCAGACCCTCGGCGCGCAACGCGGCATCCACCGCGGCTGGCGTACGGCTGCAGGCGCCGGCCAGATGCCGCAGATGGCGGCGATGATCGTAATCGGCGAGCAGGCCGTCGAAGTCGAGCAACAGTGCGTGCAGGGGCAGGTTCAACAAACTATCCGTGGAAGTGAGGCCGGCAGTATCGATGCAGGGCACCGGCAGATGCACGTCTGCGACAGACGGTCGCAGGTGGGGCGGGCAGGGGTTGCCTAGAATTGTGATCGTTGCCCGATCCGAGGAGTCGCACGTGAAACGTTGTGCCTTGCTGCTGTTTGCTGTCGCTGGAGCGCTGTCCGCCGGTCCCGCCTTCGCCCGCACCTGTGCGGTCACCGTCGAGAGCAACGACCGCATGCAGTTTTCGCTCCCGCAGATCCGCGTGGCGGGCGACTGCACCCAGGTCGATCTCACCCTCAAGCACACCGGCAAGATGCCGGCCACGGCGATGGGCCACAACTGGGTGCTGACGCGCACGCCGGATTTCCGACCGGTGGCCACGGCCGGCATGCGTTCGACCTTGGCCGACAGCTACCTGCCCAAAAACGATGCGCGGGTGATCGCGTTCACCCCGGTGATCGGTGGAGGTCAGACCACGCAGGTGCGCTTTGCGACCAGCAAGTTGACGCGTGGTGGCGACTACACCTTCTTCTGTTCGTTCCCCGGGCACTGGGGAATGATGAAGGGCAAGCTGGTGTTCGGCTGATTGATGCGCTTCGTGGTCCCCGGTGCGCTGCGCTTACCCGGGCTACGGAGCTGATGCCCGTTGCGCCGCGCTTCGGTAGGAGCGACGTCAGTCGCGATGCGTTTACCGGCAATGCCGCATCGCGACGGACGTCACTCCTGCAGGATGTTGCATCAGCCCGCGGCGACGACCTTGAACGCCTCACGTGCCGCCGCCAGCGTGGCCTCGATCACCGCATCGTCGTGCGCGCTGGACAGGAACCCGGCCTCATACGCGGACGGCGCCAGAAACACGCCGCGTTCCAGCATCGCGTGGAAGAAGCGGTTGAACGCGGCCGTGTCGCAGGCCGTGGCCTGGGCGTAGGTCTCCACCTTCTGATCGGTGAAGAACAGCCCGAACATCGCCCCGACCTGGGTGGTGCTCACCGCCACGCCGGCCTCGGCCGCAGCCGCTTCCAGCCCGACGCACAGACGCGAGCCGGCCGAGGTCAGACGATCGTGGAAGCCCGGCTGCTGGACCAGCTCCAGCATCGCCAGGCCGGCGGCCATCGCCACCGGGTTGCCACTCAGCGTGCCGGCCTGGTAGATCGGGCCGGCCGGTGCGATCTGCGAGAGCAGGTCGCGGCGGCCGCCATAGGCGCCGACCGGCATGCCGCCGCCGATGATCTTGCCGAAGGTGGTCAGGTCCGGGGTGATGCCGTAGTGCGCCTGCGCACCGCCCAGCGCGACGCGGAAGCCGGTCATCACTTCATCGAAGATCAGCAGCGTGCCGTACCGGGTGCACAGCTCGCGCAGATGCTGCAGGTAGCCCTCGCGCGGCGGAATGCAGTTGGCGTTGCCGACCACCGGCTCGATGATCAGTCCCGCGATGTCGGCGCCCTGTTCGGCGAACAGCCGCGTTGCGCCCTCGAAATCGTTGTAGGACAGCGTCAACGTCAATTCGCTCAATCCGGCCGGAACGCCTGGCGAGGTCGGCACGCCCATGGTCAGCATGCCGCTGCCGGCCTTGACCAGGAACGAATCGCCGTGGCCGTGGTAGCAGCCTTCGAACTTGACGATCTTGTTGCGGCCGGTGGCGCCGCGCGCCAGGCGGATCGCCGACAAGGTGGCCTCGGTGCCGGAGTTGACCATGCGCACCATCTCGCACGACGGCACCAGCCGGGTGATGGTCTCGGCCATGGTCACCTCGGCCGCGCAGGGTGCGCCGAACGACAGGCCGTTGCCGATGGCCTGCTGCACGGCCTCGCGCACGGCCGGGTGGTTGTGGCCGACGATCATCGGGCCCCAGGAACCGACGTAGTCGATATAGCGGTTGCCGTCGACGTCATACAGGTACGCTCCGTCGGCGCGCTGCACGAAAAACGGTTCGCCGCCGACCGACTTGAACGCGCGCACGGGTGAGTTGACGCCGCCGGGCAGCAGCTTCTGGGCGCGTTCGAACAAGGCATGGGATTGGGTGTGGTTCATGCGGAGATTCCCTGGAGCAGAGGAGGCGGCGTAACAGCGGGGTCAGTCGCGGCCACGGATTCTTGGTGGGTTGTGTCGAGGCGCGGCGCGGCTAGCGGCGGATCGAAGCGGGCGGATCGGGCGCGGCGAAGACGCCGCTGATGACGGCCAACAGGTCGGCGCCCGCCGCCACGAGGGCTGGGGCATTGTCGGGTGTCAGTCCGCCAATGGCCACCCGCGGTACGCCGAGTGCGGCGCTTTGTCGCAGCAGATCCGGGTCGGCGCGATGCGTGGTGGCTTTGCTGGGACTGGCGAAGAACGCGCCGAAAGCGACGTAACTGGCGCCGGCGGCGACCGCCCGTTGCGCCAGCTCGAGCCGGTCGTAGCAGGAAGCGCCGATGATGGCGCCGGTGCCGAGCAGGGCGCGTGCGGCGGCAATGTCGCCGTCATCCTCGCCCAGATGCACGCCGGCGGCGCCCACGGTGTGGGCGAGGGCGGCATCGCCGTTGATCAGCAGCGGGACGCCGGCGCGCGCGCAGAGCGCCTGCAGCGCGTGCGCCTGCGCGTGTCGCGATGCCGGATCGACCAGTTTGTTGCGATATTGCAGCCATGTGGCGCCCGCCAGCAGCGGCTGGACGCGCGCCAACAGCCTCGGGGTATCCAGCTCATCGGGGGTGATCAGATAGATGCCACGCGCGTGCGAAGCGGGGGTTGCGATATTCATGAATGGCTACCGGGACGGCGGCGGGGGTGGGACAATCTGCGGCCAGCCCTGTCCAGCCGTGATTATCCGATGACCGACGCCTCCGCCACCATCTTCCGCACCTGGATGTGCGTTGTCTGCGGTTTCATCTACCGCGAAGTGGACGGATTGCCGGAAGAGGGCATTGCTCCGGGCACGCGCTGGGAAGACGTGCCCGATACCTGGACCTGCCCCGATTGCGGCGTGACCAAGGACGACTTCGAGATGGTCGAGCAGGACTGACTGCCCGGCGCGGCGCAGCGTGCGCTGCCATGGCGGCGCGTTCAGTGCAGCAGGGATTGCGTTGGGCAACGGAGTGAGCGTGGATGCGGTCATGCGCATCCAGGTGGCTCAGTGCAGCCGGGGACGTGCACCACCGAGCTCTACCAGGCGCTCGCGGATAACCGCCGCGTCGCTGCCACCGGGCTCCATTTTCAGATAGCGCGCCAGATCGTGGCGGGCGCCGGCCAGATGCCCCAGTTGCAGATACGCCAGTCCGCGATCGCGCACGGCGTCGCTCTGTTCGGGCACCAGCTTGAGGATGCGGTCGGCACTGCGTGCGGCACGATCCCATTGCCCGCGTTCGGCATAGACGCCGTGCAGGTTGCGCAGCATCCGCATCAGGATGGCGCGGCTCGGCGCCGGGTCGAGGATCTGCGCCAGCACCTCGTCGTCGAGCGCGTGGCCACCCAGGTTGCTGCGCGCACGCTCGCGCAACTCGTCCACGCCCAGCGGGCGGCCGCCATTGAACGGGTCCATCACCAGCACGCCATCGTCCACCGGCAGACGCACCAGGAAATGGCCCGGAAAGGAAACGCCATCCAGGCGGATGCCCAGCCGGCGCGAGACCTCCATCTGCACCAGCGCCAGTGAGATCGGGTTGCCCAGCCGGCGCTCGAACACCTCGTTGAGGTAACTGTTGCGCGGATCGTAGTACTCGTCGTGATTGCCGCTGTAGCCGAGCTCATCGAACAGGTGGCGGTTGATCGCCGCCACCTTCAGCGGCCATTCGTCGATGGTGGCGACCTCGATACGCAGATGGTCGGCGTGATTCTGCAGCAGAGCGTCGTACTGGTCCGGATCCAGCGCCGGATACTCGTCCTGCGCGATCAGCAGGGCGGTGGGCAGCAACGGCAGCACATCATCGCCAAGACCGGCAAGTTCGTCCCAGCGCGGCAATGTGATTCGGGTGTCGGACATGACAACAAGACTGGCGACAAAGCGCGCGCGGTTCAAGGCCGCGCGCCGGCGTCAGACGGTCGGGGTTCAATCCAGTTTTGGAATTCCCGGTCCAAAGCCGAGCTCGGCGCCGTCATTCAGCTGCAACCTGGCGGCCTGGCCGGCGTTGAGCTCCAGCACATAGCGCGCCGGCTTGTGGCTGGGATAGTTCGGACACGCATTGCCGGCCGAACAGGGCGGCACATCGCGCTGCTGCGACACCAGCCTGCGCTGCTCGTCGAAATACAGGATGTCCAGCGCGATCTTGGTGTTCTTCATCCAGTACGCCTGTGGTTGCTGACGGTCGTGGATGAACAACATGCCGTGGTCTTCGGCCATCTGCTCGCGGAACATCAACCCGCGCGCGCGGCTGGCATCGTCCTGCGCCAGCTCCACCTGGTAGCGGGCGCCGGCCAGTTCGACCCAGTGCGTGCCGCCGGCGCTGGCACAACCACTGAGTACCAGCAGGGCGGAAATGAGCAGAGTGCGCAGCAGCGTCATGGGCGTGGGCTCGACAGTGAGGGAAGGGGGCGGTGGGCGGGCGCGCCGCTCGGAAACTTCAGAATACCTGCGGCACCGGGCCGCCGACGATCACCACATCGGCCCGCCGCCGGGCGAACAGGCCCACGCTGACTACGCCCGGGATCTGGTTGAGTTCGCATTCCAGCTTCACCGGGTCGGTGATGTGCAGGTTGTGGATATCCAGCACCACATTGCCGTTGTCGGTGACCACGCCGTCGCGCCACACCGGCTGGCCGCCGGTGCGGGCGAGGATCTCGCGGGCGACCAGGCTGCGCGCCATCGGAATCACTTCCACCGGCAGCGGGAACCTGCCCAGCACCTGGACCTGCTTGCTCGGGTCGACGATGCAGACGAACTGCTTGCTGGCCTCGGCGATGATTTTCTCGCGGGTCAGGGCGGCGCCACCGCCCTTGATCAGGCACTTGCCGGGATCGCACTCGTCGGCGCCATCCACGTACAGCGACAAGGTGCCGGTGTGGTTGAGGTCCATGACCTCTATGCCGTGCGACTTGAGCAGCGCGGTGCTCTGCTCGGAGCTGGAGACGGCGCCTTCGATCCGGTCCTTGATACGACCCAGCGCGTGGATGAAATAGGCCACGGTGGAGCCGGTGCCGACACCGACGATCATTCCCTTCTCAACGTATTCGATGGCCTTCTCGGCGGCCAGACGCTTGGCTTCGGACATGGTGGGCTCGGTGCGATGGGTGATGTTGGAGCTGTAGGAGCTACGCAAGTCGCGACCGGCGCTTTGCCGGGAAAGCCTCATCGCGACTTGCGTCGCTCCTACAGACAGGTGTCGGGTATCAGGCAGGCTTCTTTTCCAGGGACAGCAGCAGCTTCCACTGCGCGGCCGTCACCGGGAACACCGAAAGCCGGCTGCCCTTGGCGGTCAGCGGGAAACCTTCGCCCAGTTCATCGGCGTGGGTTTTAATTTCCTCCAGCGCGATCACGCCGGCCAGCTTGCGCTCGAAGGCCACGTCCACCAGCATCCAGCGCGGCTGTTCGCGCGTGCTCTTGGGGTCGTGGTAATCGGACTTCGGATCGAACTGGGTGTCGTCCGGGTAGGCCTCGCTGGCCACCGAGGCGACGCCGACGATGCCGGGCACCTTGGTGTTGGAGTGGTAGAACAGGATGCCGTCGCCGACCTTCATCCCATCGCGCATGAAGTTGCGTGCCTGGTAGTTGCGCACGCCGTTCCAGGGCTCGACGCCTACGCGCTGCAGGTCGTCGATCGAAAAGGCGTCCGGTTCGGACTTCATCAGCCAGTAGCGTTTGCGGGCGGTCATGCGTTCAACGGTTCAGGATAAAGAGTGGCCTGCTCGGTGCAGATCGCATCCACGGCCACGTCCCAGTCCTCGACCGGCAGCGATGGCACCTGCTGGGTGGCAAAGCCCACTCCCACCAGCCATGGCGGCGAGCTCTGGCGTTGCCGGAATGCGAAGCTGCGATCATACCAGCCGCCCCCCATGCCCAGCCTTCGGCCATGCGGATCGAAACCGACCAGCGGCGCGACCACCAGCGCCATCGCTTCGGCCGGCAGCGTGTGTTCCACCGCGACATCCGGCTCGGGGATGCCGTAGCGGTTGCTGGTCAACGGTTGCCCCGGCCGCCATGGCGCAAAGCGCAGCAGTCGTCCGTGCAGCACGGGCAGGCAGTAGATCTGGGTGGCGGGCAATTGCATCTGCCAGCGATGCAGGGCTATTTCTCCGTCCATCGCCCAGTAACCGGCGACATGGCCGGTAATTCCGGCGAACGGAAGCGCGAGCAGATGGGCGGCCAGTGATTCGGCGGCCGCGATGCGTTCGCTGGCGGGGATGTCGCGTCGCCGCTGCCGCAACTGTCGGCGCAGGTCCTGACGGGGATCTGTCATCGCGGAAGAACACCTGGGCGGAAGAAGGTGGATCCTGCGCCGCGAATGCATCCATAAACGGGATGTGCATCAGCGAGGCCGCAAAAAAAGCAAGAGCGGCATCCGCGGACGCCGCTCTTGCAGGATTTTGCATTCTCCGCCATGACGATGCATGCGAAACGACCTTGAACCCGGGGTTCAAGTGGGAACGCTGGGGAACCATCGGGCTTCCCGCTACAAGGCGGACTTGCACACCCGGCGCCGTCGCGCCCCCGTGGTCGTAATTAAGGGACAAGGCGAATGTTTGCACACGCCGTCGTTCACGGCAGAGAACGCAGGTGCAGTATAGCCGCCTTGTGTGCGGGTGCCAGCCCGTTCGTCGGCTTGATCCGAATTCATCTGTTCATGCCGACGCGCGCGTCATCAGCGTGAGTTGTCGATAGCGCTGTCGAGACGGCGGTTGAGGTCGTTCAACGTGTTCTGGAGCTGGCTGCGTTGGCGTGCCTGGTCATCGCGCAGCTGCTGCAGTTCGTGCGCCAGATTCAAAGCGGCGAGCACCGCGATGCGATCCACCGCGGCCATGCGGTTGCTGCCGCGGATCTCGCGCATCTTGGCGTCCAGCACCCGTGCCGCCGCCGCCAGGCTGTCGCGTTCATCAGGCTCCACGCCCACGGTGTACTCGCGATCGAGGACACGGACACTGACCGGCTCGTTGTGGCTCACGTGTGCTGCTCCAGCGATTTCAGGCGGGTGATCATCGCTTCCACGCGCGAGCGTGCCTGCTCGTTCTTGGTCAGCAGTTGCGCGCGTTCGCCGATCAGCTGTTCCTGCTGGTGGCGCAGGCTGCGGTTCTCATCGGCCAGCCGCTGGTTGCGCTCGAGCAATGACTCGATACGGGCGGCTAGGGCCTGCAACTGTGCGCTGGGGTCGAAAGAGTCCATGGGGGTCACGATAGGCATGACGGCGAGGGGCGGTCAAGAAGGCCGGTGGAAAGGCTGCGGGCGCGACAGTGCCGCCTGCTGCAGGAAGCGCAGACAGGCGTCCGGCGGCAGCGCCGGGGCGACCAGATGGCCCTGGATTTCGTCGCAGCCGTTTTTGTGCAGGAAGGCCAGCTGGCCCTGGTTTTCCACGCCCTCGGCCACCACGGTGAGGGCCAGCGAGTGGCCCATCGCGATGATGGCGCTGGTAATGGCTTCATCGTCCGGGTCCACGGTCAGGTCGCGGATGAATTCGCGGTCGATCTTCAGCGTCGTCAGCGGCAGGCGTTTGAGATAGGCCAGCGACGAGTAGCCTGTGCCGAAGTCGTCGATGGCCAGGCGGACGCCCAGGTCGCGGCAGGCGCGCAACACGGCGGCGTTGCTGCTGACATTGCTCATCACCGCGCTCTCGGTCAGCTCCAGTTCCAGCTGGCCGGGGCGCACGCCGGTTTCAGCCAGCACCCGCGCAAGCACCTCGGGCAGGTTGCCGCGCTGCAACTGGATGGCGGACACATTGACCGCCATGCACAGGTTCTCCAGGCCGAGTCCATGCCATGCCTGCAACGTCAGGCAGGCCTGGCGCAGTACCCACTCGCCGATTGCCAGAATCGTTCCGGTTTCCTCGGCCAGCGGAATGAACTGGGTGGGATCGACCAGCCCGAACTCGGGGCTTTGCCAGCGCAGCAGTGCTTCCACCCCCATGACGCGGTGGTCGATCAGCGAGTAGCGTGCCTGGTAGACCAGGTGCAGCTCCTCGTCGAAGGAGATGCTGCGCAGGCTGTTGGCCAGCGTGGCACGGTGCCGGGTCTGCTCGTCCATGCGTGCCGAATACACCTGGTAGGTGCGGCGGCCGGCGGCCTTGGCCTGGTACATCGCGGTGTCGGCGTGTTTGAGCAGTTCGGTGGGCAACAGCGCGTGCTGCGGATACAGGCTGATGCCGATCGAGGGCGAAATGGCCACCTCGCAGCGCTCGTCCAGCCGCAGAGGCAGATTGAACGCCGTCAGGACCCGGCGCGCGGTCTCTTCGGCGTCGCTTTCCGAGTTGATGTCTTCCAGGATCACGGTGAATTCGTCGCCACTCAGCCGCGCCACCGTGTGCTGGGGGCCAACCGCCTGCTGCACCCGCTCGGCCGTGGCGCGCAGCACCCGATCGCCGGTGGGATGGCCGAGCGAATCGTTGATGTCCTTGAACCGGTCCAGATCCAGGAACAGCACCGCGACCTGACGGTGCTGGCTGCGGGCGCGGACAATGGCGCGGGCCAGGCGTTCGGAGGCGAGGGCGCGGTTGGGCAGGCTGGTCAAGGTGTCGTAGTTGGCCAGGTAGCGCAGCTCCTGTTCGGCGCGCTTCTGTTCGGTGATGTCTTCCAGGACTTCAACATGGAAACTGCGGCGCCCGTCCATATCGCGGACAACGTTGTGGCGCACATGACACAGGATCTCCTGGCCATCCTTGCGACGCTTCCACAGGTCGCCGCGCCAGTAGTTGCCCGCGCGCAATGCCTGCAACAGCTGGACGCGTGGCTCGCGCAGTTCCGGGTCGCGGTCGAGCAGGTGCAGCGGCTGTCCGAGCGCCTCGCTTTCCTCGTAACCGGTAATACGGCTGAAGGCCGGGTTGACCGAGATGAAGCGGAAGTTGCGGTCGAGCACGGCCACCGCCTCGCTCATGCTGTGCAGCACTTCGCTGGCGATGCGGCGCTCGGCGTCGGCACGTCGATGGGCGGAAATGTCGCGCGCCGTACCCGCCACGCGGATCGGCCGGCCGGTGGAATCGCGTTCCACCACACGCCCGCGCACCCGCACCCACAGCCATTGGCCGTCGCCGTGCAGGTCCATGCGGTGCTCGGACAGGAATACCGTGCTGCGGCCCTCCACGTGCTCGCGCAGCCGCCGCACTACCTCCGGGAGCTCACTGTGGTGGATGCGCGGAACGGTATCGTCATGCGCGACCAGGGTGATCGCCGCGGTGGCCGGCGCCAGTTCGTCGGCATGCATCCAGTGCAGCTTGCGCCGGGCCAGGTCGTAATCCCAGAAGTGCTCGCCCGAGGCCCACAGGGCCAGCTTCAGGTGCTCGTCGCGTTCATGCAGCAGCTCGGATCGATGCCGCAGCCGGCCCAGCTCGCGCTTCTGCCGCCGCAGGCGCCAGACCAGGCCCACCACGCCAGCTGCGAGGGCTGCTGCCAACCACCATCCTGCTGCATGGGCCGCGCGTGAAACGCCCACAGCGACGATGGCGGTCTGCATGGCGGTTACGGGCACCGGGAGGCGGGGAGTGCGCCGAGTGTAGGCGTCGGCATTGCACCTTCACAAGCGGCAGCGACGGGGCGCTTGGTACACTGTGCCGCTTGGCGCCGCACCGCTGCGACGTGGCCGACCCAACCATTTTTACCGAGCCAGTGACATGACCGATCTTCCCGATGTCAACGACGTAGCACAGGCCAGCCAGATGCTGGGACTGGGCGCTTCCCCGGCCGAATTGCATGGCGGGCTTTGTGGCTGGTTGGCCGCTGGTGGTGTCAACGTACCGGGGTGGCCGGCCAAGGTGCTGGCCGATGACAGCCTTCCCACGCCCGAGCCGGGCAGCGCGCTTGAGCGCCTGCGGCTGGCCAGCGTCGAGCAGCTGGAGGACCGCGACTTCGCTTTCGAACTGCTGTTGTCCGAACCGGCGGCGACTCTGCAGGTACGCACCGATGCGTTGTTCGAATGGTGCCGTGCCTTCCTTGGCGGATTCGGTCTGGGCGCCGGCCAGCGCCCGACGCTGAGCGAAGAGGGTGACGAGGCGCTGCAGGATCTGGCCAAGCTGGCGCAGGCCTCCAGCGAGGAGTTCGACAGTGGCGAGGAAGACGAGGACGCGCTTGCGGAAATCGAGGAATTCGTCCGCGTGGCGGTGCTGTTGCTGCATGGCGATTGCGTGATGGGACCGCGTCACCGTCAACGCCTGAATTGAGTTGTCCGGCATGAAGCAGATCACCGGCATTTCCGCAGCCGAATATGCCGGGCGCCGTCGCCAGTTGATGGAAATGGTGGGGGACGATGCCATCCTGGTGTTGCCCGCCGCGCCCGAACGCGTGCGCAGCCACGACACGCATTATCCTTACCGGCAGGATTCGGACTTCTGGTACCTGTCCGGCTTTCCCGAGCCCGAAGCGGTGCTGGTGCTGATTCCCGGACGCCGCCACGGCGAGGCGATCCTGTTCTGCCGCGAGCGCGACTCCGACCGCGAAGCCTGGGATGGGCCGCGTGCCGGCCAGGAAGGCGCGGTGTCGGGTTACGGCATGGACGATGCGTACCCGATCGACGATCTGGACGAGATCCTGCCGGGGCTGCTGGAAGGGCGTTCGCGGGTGTATTACCACTTCGGCCGGGATGCCGATTTCGATCTGAAGCTGATCGGCTGGGTCAACCGGGTGCGCTCGCAGGTCCGCAATGGTGCGCAGCCGCCGCATGAGTTCCTGGAACTGGGGCACCTGCTGCACGAGCAGCGGCTGTTCAAATCGGCCGGCGAGATCGCGCTGATGCAACAGGCCGCCGACATCAGCGTGCGCGCCCACCGTGTGGCGATGCGGGTGGCGCGGCCAGGCATCCACGAGTACCAGCTGCAGGCCGATATCGAGCGTGAGTTCCGCGCCCATGACGCGTGGCCGGCGTACAACAGCATCGTTGGTGCCGGCGCCAATGCCTGCATCCTGCACTACCGGGACAACCGTTCGGGCAGCCGCGACGGTGATCTGGTGCTGATCGACGCCGGCGCCGAATACCGCGGTTACGCCAGTGACATCACCCGCACGTTCCCGCTCAATGGCCGCTTCAGCCCGGAGCAGCGGGCGTTGCATGATCTGGTGGGCGCCGCGCAGATGGCCGCGCTGGAACAGGCGCAGCCGGGCATCGCCTACGAGGAAGGTCATCTGGCCGCGGTCGAAGTGCTGACCGAGGGCCTGCTGCAGCTGGGGCTGCTGAAGGGCACGCTGGAAGAGAACATCATCGAGCGCCACTACCAGCGGTTCTACCGGCACAAGACCGGGCACTGGCTGGGCCTGGACGTGCACGACGTCGGTGATTACCGGGTGGCCGGCGAATCGCGCCTGCTGGAGCCGGGGATGGTGTTCACCATCGAGCCGGGGCTGTACATCGCGCCCGACGACCACACCGTGCAAGCGCGCTGGCGCGGCATCGGCATCCGCACCGAGGACGATGTGCTGATCACCGACGACGGCCATCGCGTGCTGACCGCGGCGCTGGCGCGCAGCGCCGATGAGATCGAAGCGGAGATGGCCGGCGCAACCGCCTGATCGGCAGCTCATCTGATAGGGCCAACCCGTGGTCGGCCTGTCGGGTGTGGCGTGGCCGAGCTGTCAGTAATCAGTGGACACGCGCAAAGAGCCGCCGGACGTGCTCGGCTCCAGCGAAGCGTAGAGGCGACAGATTTTGGGTAGCCACCTGGGGACGGCTTGCCGCGCAGCGCGGCGCAACCGTCGGATATCCATGAGCGAACGACAGGGAACGGCCACGCGTGCGCGGTGCTCCCGGCTCAGTCCATCGCGGCGAACGCGGGCCGGGTCAGGTTGTCGGCATCGCCCTCGGTGCACAGCACGTCGTCTTCGATGCGGATGCCGCCATAGGGACGGAAGAAGTCGACGCGGGTCCAGTCGACGCTGCCGGCGTTGCCGGCTTTCTTCACTTCGTCCAGCAACATGTCGATGAAGTACACGCCCGGTTCGATGGTGACCACCATGCCCGGCTCCAGAGCGCGGGTCAGGCGCAGGTAGGGGTGACCCTCGGGACACTCGATGCGGCCGCCGCGGTCGCTGGCGGCAAAGCCGGCCACATCGTGCACCTGCAGCCCGATCAGGTGGCCCAGGCCGTGCGGGAAGAAGGCGGCGCTGACGCCGGTGGCCAGCGCGGCTTCCGGCGAGACCTTGAGCACGCCGAAATCCTTGAGGATGGCCATCAGCGACAGGTGCGCATCCACGTGCAGCTGGCGGTAATCCACACCGGCGCGCACGCCGGCACACATCCGCTGCTGGGCGGCGTCGACCGCATCGATCATGGCCTGGAATTCGTCATGGCCGGCCGCGGCGTAGGTGCGGGTGATGTCGCTGGCGTAACCGCTCGCCGAGGCGCCGGCGTCGATCAGGAAGCTGCGCAGCGGGTCCGGCGCGGCGTGGCCCAGTTCGGTGTAATGCAGCACCGCACCGTGTTCGTTGAGCGCGATGATGTTGCCGTACGGCAGGTCGTTGGCGTCCTGGCCGACTGCACTGCAGTACGCCATGTGGATATCGAACTCGCCGGCACCGGCACGGAACGCCGCTTCGGCGGCGCGGTGGCCGCGCACGCCAAGGTGCTGCGCCTGGCGCATCAGCGCGATTTCGTATGGCGTCTTGCAGCCGCGGTGCCAGTCCAGGTAATGGAGCACGACATCGGGGTTGTTCGGCGCGTACGCACCCAGCGTGCTCTGCGGCTCACCGAGGATCGCGCAGCGCGCGGCGTCCCTGGGCAGCAGGGCCAGGGCCTGCTCCGGAGTGCGGATGATGTGGATGTCGTAATGCTCCACCCACCAGCCGCTCGGGGCATCCGGGACCACGTGCCAGTAGTCGAAGGGCTGGTGGAAAATCACTTTCGGCCGCTCGCCCGGCGTGTACACCAGCCAGCTGTTGGGCACCCGGGTCAGCGGCAGCCACGCCTTGAAGTTCGGGTTCACCGCGTACGGGTAGTCGCGGTCATCGAACGCCTGGTAGTGCGAGGTGCCGCTGGGAACGACGAGATGGTCGAAACCGCCGCGAGCCAGCGCTTCATCGGCGCGTTGCTTGAGGACGGCCAGATGGTGGGAATACAGGACGCCGGGATCTGGCTGGTTCATCAGGGGACTCGTTCGACAGGGCGGAATGCGTGGATGATTTTGCCGCATTCCGGTGCCTGCCGCTGTGCCGGAACCGGCACTCAGGCGCCGGTGAGCCCGTGTTCGATCCAGCGCCGCAGCAGCTCGCGATGTTCGTTGTTCAGGGTCAGGAAGCGGAAGCCCGCCCAGGACTGGCCGGGCGCGTGCGCCGGCTCGTTCCACAACAGGTGCGCGCCGATGTCGATGCGTACCTCGCGGCCGTTGCGATCGGGCACTTCGAAGCTGAGCTGGTAGAGCGCGTCATCGCACAGCGGCGCCGAGGCGATCATCAACATGCCGCTTTCGGACACGTTGCCGAGGCGGCCGATCGCCGCTTCGGTCATCTGGTCCAGCACCGGCACCAGCTCGGCGACCTGTCGGCGCGGCGCACGGCGGGTTTCGGTGATCATGCGGACTCCGGCGTCGGGGCGCTGCCGGAGAGCAGGCGCAGGGTGCGGACGGTGGCTTGCCAGGCGCGGTCGATCAGCCGGCCCCGGTCTTCGGTGACGATGCTGACCTGGCCGTGCGCCATCAGGCGGGCGAGTCCGTCGAGTGATTGTTCGGAGACCTTCTGCCCACGCTGGTTGACGAACAGCGCGTTGTCGGTGATCAGGCTGTACCAGGACAGGCGCTGGCGGCGGGTATCGCCCTGCTGGTTGGTGACGAATTCGAACCAGGTGCCAAACGGCAGCGTGCGCAATTGCCGGTAGTGGCTTTCTTCCTTTTCATTGCGCTCGGGCTTGGGCTTGGCTTTGGGAAGCAACGTATCGGCGCCGTCTTTTCCGCCCTGTTCGCCGAGCCGGCTGCGCGCCTTCAGTTTGGCTGCCAGCTCGGTCTTGGAGCTGACATCGTCCTCGCCGCCGGGAGTGGCGAGGCGCCGGGCGATCGCACCGGCTTCGTCACGGTGGTAGCCGACCTGCAGCAGCGATTCTTCGACCTGATTGCCCAATGCGACGTCGGTGGGTCCTCCGGCCGCGTCGCAGGTGACTTCGGCGATCTGCCGCGTGGCCTGCTGCTGCCTGCTCCACTCGTCCGATTGCTCGCCCTGACGCAGCAGGGTCAGCGTCAGCACGTCGGTCCATGCCTGGCGCAGCAGGGTCTGGACGAACTTGGGTGGCGCGGTTTTTTCGCACAGCTCGTTGATGGTGCGCGTGGCGAGCTGTTTGGCCGCTTCCAGCCGTTCCTTGCCACGTGCCGCTTCCACATGCCGGCGCTCGGCCACTTCGGCCTTGCGTGCGGCGGCGCGCAAATGGCCCTGGATCTCCTGGTTGGCATCGGCGAAAACCGATTCGTCGCCCTGGTAATCCGACACCACGCGGTTGACCGCTTCGCTCAGCTTCTGCAGCAGCGCCGGATCGGTGTCTTCCTCGCTCAGCCAGGTGGCGCCGGACTCGGCCACGGCGTTGATCAGCTCCCGCGCCGGGTGCTGGTCGCGGACGAAGAAGGCCTGGTCGCTGATCGCCGCCCGCACCACGGGCACCTGCAATTGCACCAGCAGATCGGCAGCGGGTGCTTCGGTGCGGACTTCCCGCTGGATCTGGGTGTAGAGCATGCCCAGCAGATCCAGGGTGTCGGTGTCCTGCGGGGCGAGCGTGGCGTTGGGGCCGTGCTCGGCCCGCATCTGCGTCAGCAGCGCCTTGTGGATGTCGCCAATGCTGCGGCGGCCCCCCGCCGAGCTCTGCGCGGCGGCCTGGGTCTGCAGCTTGCCCAGCACGTCCAGGATGGCGCTGCTGGGCACCGCCTGCGGCGGGGCGCCCGTCGGCGCGGCCCCGGTTGCCGACGCGGGTGCTCCCCCTGCCGTCGTACCGCCCGTCGCGGGATGATTCGCCCCCGCGCCACTCTGGGCCGGCGATGCGCGGGCAGCGCCGAGCATGTCATGCAGTGCCGACATGGTGGGGTTGGCTGCGAACGGGCCAGAAGCCGCCGAGCCAGCGGAAGCACCGGAAGCACCGGAAGCACCGGAAGCACCGGAAGCACCAGTATTGCTGGATACGGGGCCGCCGCCGCCGGTGCCGGTTGCGTTGCCGCCACCACCAACGCCACCGCCACCGCCACCCGGCGCGCCGGAACCCGGGGCGCCGAGGTCGGCCATCACCGATGACCACGATGCGCGCGGCGCCTGTCCCTGCCAGCTGGTCAGCGGTCGCGTGCTTGCGCGCTGCGCCTCGGCCTCGCCAGCGGCGGTGCTGCCCGCAGCGCGTCGGGATTTTCCGGTTTTGGGCAGGTACGGCTGGTACACCAGGCCCGGCAACACGCCTTCATGGGCCAGCAGGATATTGATGCGATCGATCAGCTCGCCGTAGCGTTCCATGCTCTGGTGTTCGAACGCCGCGTACAGCGCCATCTGCGCATCCAGGCCCAGCTGCAGCTTCTCCCCGCACTCGCGCAGTATCCGGCACAGCACATACGGGCCGACCGGCAGCCGCTCCACGTCGAACGCCGGTTGCGCAGCCAGCACCCCAAACCGTTGCGAAAGCAGCTGCAACGGCGTTGCCACGCGGATCGATTCGCGGCGGGCGATTTCGTGCAGGACGATATCCCGGTCGATGTCGTTGTCCGCCACCAAAGTCAAGGCTTTGAAGGCGGTTTTGCCGGCATCGGCAGCTGGCGGCGTGGCCGGTTCCTTCAGGTCGGCCAGCGCACGCGCCAATCCATCGAACAGCTGCGGGGCGAACTCGGCGCTGTGCTCGCGCAGCTTGCGCATCTCGGCATAAAGATCGGCCTGCATCTGCGAATTGCGCGCGCGCTCGGCCTGTTTGAACAGCTCGCGCTCCAGTTCGACCAGGGTCAGCTGGAGCGGGCTGGCCAGCAGTTGTACTGCCAGGGCGTGGATGGCTTCCAACAGGCCACGGACCCGGGCAGGGGCCGGTACGGCGGCGATGCAGTCCAGCGCTTGGCTGGATGACGATGGTGCAGGCGCTGACATCCGTTGTACTTTCCGGCTCCCCCTGAGGCTGTTGTATTTACCATTTTTGCCGGCCTATCCGCCACTTCCGGGTTTGCAGGGCGTGAACGCTCAGTCCAGAAACAGCTCCACCACATCGTTGGTGAAGCGCCTTCCGAGCTCGGTGGGACGGATCCGGTCGGCCTGCATTTCCAGCCAGCCACGGCTGAGCGCTGCCTCCAGCCCCGGCTGCAGGACGCTGCGCTCCAGTCCGGTGCGGACTTCGAAATCGGCCAGCGCAAAACCTTCGTGCAGGCGCAGCAGGTTGAGCATGTACTCGAAAGGCAGCCGCCCGGCCGGGATGATTTCATCGCCGCCGATCGCGTTCTCGCCGCCGGCGCCGGCCATGTAGGTCTGCGGATGCTTGTGCTTCCAGCGGCGCAGGATGTGCTGGCCGGCACCGGAACTGATCTTGCCGTGGGCACCGGCGCCGATGCCGAGGTAGTCGCCAAAACGCCAGTAGTTGTGGTTGTGCGCGCTCTGGCGGCCGGGCCGGGCGTAGGCGCTGACCTCGTACTGGGCGAAACCCGCCTCGGCCAGCATGGCCTGGCAGTGTTCCTGCATGTCCCAGGCGCTGTCGTCATCGGGGATGCCGCGCGGCGGCCGTGCGAAGAACACGGTGTTGGGCTCCAGCGTCAGCTGGTAGTGCGAGATGTGCGTGGGCTGCAGCGCAAAGGCGCGTTCAAGGTCGGTCTCGGCCTGTGCCAGCGTCTGCTCGGGCAGCGCGTACATCAGATCGATATTGAAGTTGTCGTAGCCGGCGTCCTGCGCCAGCTTGACCGCGCGTTCGGCCTCGTTGCTGTCGTGGATGCGCCCCAGGCGTTGCAGCGCTGCATCGTTGAAGGTCTGGATGCCGAAACTGATGCGGTTGACCCCCGCAGCGCGGTAGCGATCGAAGCGACCGTGCTCGGCGGTGCCGGGATTGGTCTCCAGCGTCACCTCCAGGTTCGGCGCGAAACGCAGTCGCGCGCTGGCCGCCTGCAGGAAGCGGTCGATGGCTTCGGGCGGGAACAGGCTGGGCGTGCCACCGCCGAAGAAGACGCTGTTGACCACGCGGCCCCAGACCAGCGGCAGGTCGAAGTCGAGGTCGCGGATCAGCGCATCCACGTAGGCTTCAAACGGCAGTTCGCCCTTGGCGGCATGCGAATTGAAATCGCAATACGGGCATTTGCGCACGCACCAGGGCAGATGCACGTACAGCGACAGTGGGGGTGGGATCAGTTCGGACATGGCGGCAGCTCAGGCGCCGAGGAAGCCCGGCAGCGCCGGTACCAGCTGTGCCAGTGCGAGGCCGCGATGGCTGCGCGCATTCTTCTGCCCGGGCGACAGCTCGGCAGCGGACAGACCGGTGGCGGGATCGAGGAATACCGGGTCATAGCCGAAGCCACCTGCGCCGCGACCTGCGGCAAGGATCCGCCCGCGCCAGCGGCCCTGGGCGATCAGCGGGTCCGGGTCGGCGGCGTGGCGCACCGCCACCAGGGTGCAGTGGAAATGCGCGCCGCGTTGCGCGTCGTCCAGCCCCTCAAGCGTGCCGAGCAGCTTGGCGATGTTGGCGGCGTGATCACCATGGACACCGGCATAGCGAGCCGAATACAGCCCGGGCGCGCCGCCGAGGGCATCCACGCACAACCCCGAATCGTCGGCAAATGCCGGCAGACCTGTCAGCGAGGAGGCATGGCGCGCCTTGAGCAAGGCGTTCTCGACGAAGGTCAGCCCGGTTTCCTCGGCATCGGTGACACCGAGACTGGTCTGGGTGACGACCTCGATACCGGCGCCGGCGAACAGCTGGTTGAACTCGGCGAGTTTGCCGGCGTTGCCGCTGGCCAGTACCAGTTTCATTGCGTGGGCTCCAGCAGATCCCAGGTATTGCCATACAGGTCGCGGAACACGGCAACGGTGGCGTAGCTTTCCGTGCGCGGCGTTTCCAGGAACTCTACGCCGAAGGCTTTCATCGCCTCGTAGTCGCGCCAGAAATCATCCGTGTTGAGGAAGAAGCCGACGCGGCCGCCGGTCTGGTTGCCGATACGTGCGCGTTGTTCGTCATCGCTGGCCCGCGCCAGCAACAGTGCCGCGCCATTGCCGTCGGCAGGGCCCACCACAACCCAGCGTTTGCGCCCCTGGTCGATATCCTCGAGCACGCTGAAACCCAATGCGCCGGTGTACCAGGCGATGGCTTCGTCGTAATCGGTCACCACCAGGGTGACCAGGCCCAACCGCCGGCTCATGCCTGTGCCAAGGCCGCCTGCTGGGCGTCGAACAGCTCGCGGATGCCCTTTTCGGCAATGACCAGCAGCGCGTCCAGTTCGTCGCGACGGAAGGCGTGGCCTTCGGCCGTGCCCTGCAGTTCGATGAAGCCGCCACCGTCGTTCATCACCACGTTCATGTCGGTGTCGCAATCGCTGTCTTCGGCGTAGTCCAGGTCCAGCACCGGAACACCCTTGTAGACGCCGACCGACACCGCCGCCACCGCGCCGAAGATCGGATTGCGCTTGATGTCGCCACGTTTGAGCAACAGGTTCACCGCATCAACCAGCGCCACATAGGCGCCGGTGATCGCCGCGGTGCGGGTGCCGCCGTCGGCCTGCAACACGTCGCAGTCCAGGGTGATGGTGCGTTCGCCCAGTGCGCTGCGGTCGATGCAGGCGCGCAGGGTGCGGCCGATCAGGCGCTGGATCTCCAGCGTGCGTCCGCCCTGTTTGCCGCGCGCGGCCTCGCGGTCGTTGCGGGTATGGGTGGAGCGCGGCAGCATGCCGTATTCAGCGGTAACCCAACCCTCGCCCTTGCCGCGCAGGAAGCCGGGCACCCGGTTCTCGACGCTGGCCGTGCACAGCACCCGGGTCTCGCCGAAGCTCACCAGGACCGAGCCTTCGGCGTGGCGGGTGAAGGCGCGTTCGATGCGCACCGGGCGCAGCTGGTCGGCCTGGCGGCCGCTGGGACGGGAAAAGGTCATGGACAGTCCGGATTGCGATGAGCGGAGTGGGGCGTCCGGGCATTCGATGCACCGGCGTCCGCGGCGGGCTAGGGTACCATTCGCACTTTGAAGCGCATCGGAAACCCGCATGATTCGAAGCATGACCGCCTATGCCGGCGGCGAACGCGTTACCCCCTGGGGCACCCTGGGCTGCGAGCTGCGTTCGGTCAACCACCGTTTCCTCGAGGTCGGCGTACGCCTGCCTGAGGATCTGCGCTCGCTGGAGCCGCAATTGCGGGAACGGGTGGCAGCGCGGGTCAGTCGCGGCAAGCTGGAGCTGGTGATGCGGCTGCGCGCGCCGGAAGCGGCGACCTCGCTGACGGTCAATGAGGCGCTGCTCGAGCAGCTTGGTGAGCTGGCGCTGCGGCTGCATCCGCGCTTCCCGGCCATGCAGGTGGGTTTCACCGATCTGCTGCAATACCCGGGCGTGCTGCGTGGCGATTCCACGGATGCGGTCGCCCTGCAGGCCGAGGCGTTGGCCCTGCTGGAGGCGACCATCGACAGCTTCGTGCAATCGCGCGAGCGCGAAGGGGACAAGCTGGCCACGGCCATCAGTGAGCGTGTCGACGCGGTCGAGCGCATCGCCGGCGAAGTCCACACCCTGATTCCGCTGATCCGCGAGGGGCAGCGCACCAAGCTGGCCGCGCGCATGGCCGACCTGCCGTATCCGATGGATCCGGGCCGGGCCGAGCAGGAGCTGGTGCTGTGGCTGCAGAAGCTGGATGTGGATGAGGAACTGGACCGGCTGGGCAGCCATATCTCCGAGATCCGCCGTGTGCTGCGCCAGCGCGAGCCGGTGGGGAGGCGCCTGGACTTCCTGCTGCAGGAGTTCAACCGCGAGGCCAACACGCTGGGCTCCAAGTCGGTGGACAGCCGTACGTCCAATGCCGCGGTCGAGCTCAAGGTATTGATCGACCAGATCCGCGAGCAGGTCCAGAACATTGAATGACCGGTCCGGGCGCGGCGATCCCGCGTCCGCCTGCGCGCCGGCACCCCTGCGGTCCGTTCCCTACTCCAGTTACTTATAAAGCCAGGTCAATGCGCGGCACTCTCTATATCGTCGCCGCTCCCTCGGGAGCCGGCAAAAGCAGCATCGTCAATGCCACGCTGGCGCGCGATCCGCAGATCTCGCTTTCCATTTCGTTCACCTCGCGGGCAATGCGTCCGGGCGAGGAAAATGGCCGGCACTACCATTTCGTCGACGCGGCGGAGTTCGAGCGGATGATCGCGGCCGGCGATTTCTTCGAGCATGCGCTGGTGCACGGCGACTGGAAGGGCACCGCGCGGCAGTCGGTGGAGCCGCAACTGGCCGCCGGCCAGGACGTGCTGCTGGAAATCGACTGGCAGGGCGCGCGCCAGGTCCGCGAGAAGGTGCCGGGGGCGGTCAGCGTGTTCATCCTGCCGCCGTCGCGCCAGGCGCTGGACGAGCGCATGCGCAAGCGCGGACAGGACAGCGAAGCGGTGATCGCGCAGCGGCTGGCGGCCGCGCGTGAGGAGATGCTGCGTTATGACGAGTTCGACTACGTCATCGTCAACGAGGATTTCGATACCGCCGTGGCGGAAATGTGCGCCATCTTCACCGCCAGCCGCCTGCGGCGGGCCTGCCAGCAGGAGCGGCACGCAGCCCTGATCAGCGCGCTGCTGGCGCCGGAAGCGCAGGCAAATGATTGATTCGCAAGGGTTGGTTCAGGGGTTTACTTGATTTCCCCCCGTCCCGGCCGGTACAATCCGTCCCCTTTCCCACATCAGATCGAGCGGCCGTTGCTGGTCGCCGGGAGCCCGCATGGCCCGCATTACCGTAGAAGATTGCCTGGAAGTCGTTAACAACCGTTTCGAGCTGGTCATCATGGCATCCAAGCGTGCCCGCCAGCTGGCCAATGGGGTCCAGGCGACGCTCGACAACAGCGAGACCGACGACAAGCCGACCGTGCTGGCGCTGCGTGAGATCGCCGCCCGCAAGATCGACAACGTGCTGATCGACGAAGTCGAGAAGGCCGAACGTGAGCGCGTCGAGCGTGAAGCGCTGGAGTGGGCAGCCGCCGAAGTGGTCGCCGACGAAGACATGTCCAAGAACGACGATTGATCGCGCCTTTCCGTCAACCGGTGTTACCTGAAAACAGCCCGCAACTTGCGGGCTGTTTGCATTGCGGGGTTTGCCGTTATTCCACGGCTGGCATAGTCTTTCGGAATGAACCCAGGCCCTTCCGCCCAGGTGGCCACGCCGGTGGGCGAGGCGGTACCTGACTATGTCCTGCAACTCGAGCGTGCAGCCAGCTATCTGCCGGTCGCGCAGTTGCCGTTGTTGCGCCGTGCCTGGGAAGTCGGAGCGGCCGCACATGCCGGCCAGACCCGCAAATCCGGTGAGCCCTACATCACCCACCCGGTGGCGGTGGCCAAGATCCTGGCCGAGCTGGGGCTGGACACCGAAGCGCTGATTGCCGCGATCCTGCACGACACCATCGAGGACACGCCGCTTACCCGTGACGAGCTGGCGGCCGAATTCGGCGAGCCTGTGGCCGAGCTGGTGGAAGGCGTCACCAAGCTGGACAAGCTCAAGTTCCGCGATCGCCAGGAAGCGGCGGCCGAAAGCTTCCGCAAGATGCTGCTGGCGATGTCGCGTGACCTGCGCGTGATCATGATCAAGCTTGCCGATCGCCTGCACAACATGCGCACGCTGGGAGCGCAGAGCACCGAGGCACGCAGCCGTATCGCACGTGAAACGCTGGAAATCTACGCACCGATCGCGCAGCGGCTGGGCATGAGCCTGATCAAGTCCGAGCTGCAGAATCTCGGCTTCCGCGCGCTGTATCCCTGGCGTCACGCGATCCTCGAAAAGCACATCCGCAGCCAGCCGGTGGTACGCCGCGAGGCGATGGCGCAGGTGGAGGTGCAGTTGTCGCAGCGGCTCGCGCGTGAAGGCCTGGAGCATCGCCTGGTCAGCCGGATCAAGACCCCGTGGAGCATCTACAACAAGATGCGCGACGAGAACAAAAGCTTCGACAAGGTGATGGATGTATTCGGCTTCCGCCTGGTGATGCGCGGTGTGCCGCACTGCTATCACGCGCTGGGCGCGGTGCACGCCACCTTCAAGCCGCTGGATGGCCGCTTCCGCGACTTCATCGCCATTCCCAAGGCCAACGGTTACCAGTCATTGCACACGGTGCTGTTCGGACCCTACGGCTCGCCGATCGAAGTGCAGATCCGTACCGAGGAAATGGACCTGATCGCCGAGCGCGGTGTGGCTGCGCATTGGACCTACAAGTTCGGCGGCGATACGCCCAACAGCGCACAGAGTCGCGCGCATGCGTGGATCGTCGAGCTGATCGAATCGCAGCGGGCGGCCGGTTCGTCGCTGGAATTCCTGGACAACGTCAAGGTCGACCTGTTTCCGGACGAGGTTTACCTGTTCACGCCCAAGGGCAAGATCCTGGCCTTGCCGCGCAACTCCACCGCGTTGGACTTTGCCTATGCCGTGCATACCGATGTCGGCAACAGTGCGGTGGCGTCGCGGGTGGACAAGAAGCTGGTACCGCTGCGCACCCGGCTGACCAGCGGGCAGACGGTGGAGGTGATCACCGCACGCTCGGCAGCGCCCAAACCGCAATGGCTGGAATTCGTCGTGAGCAGCAAGGCGCGTACGGCCATCCGCCATCAGCTCAAGCAGCTCGAGCACGAGGATGCGGTGCAGTTGGGGCATCGCATGCTCGATCGCGCGCTGGAGGCGATGGACAGCTCGCTCGAGCGCCTGCCGAAGGGGCGCCTGGATGCGTTCCTGGCCGAGCATCGCTACCCGCGGCTGGAGGCCTTGCTGGCCGACGTGGCGTTGGGCAACTGGATGCCGACGCTGGCCGCGCAGTCGCTGATGGCCTATGCCGAGCTGCGCAGCGCCGGGCAGGCGCCACGTACGCAGGAAAAAATCCTGATCAACGGCAGCGAACGCGGCGTGGTCAGTTTCGCCAATTGCTGCCAGCCGATTCCCGGCGACGACATCATGGGCTACCACACCGCCGGCAAGGGGATCGTGGTGCACCGGATGGACTGCCCGAACCTGACCGAGCTGCGCAAGTCGCCCGAGCGCTGGGTGCCGATCGATTGGGATACCAGTGTCGGCGGCGATTACGACACCGCGCTGGTGGTCGAGGTCGAGAACGGTACCGGCGTGCTGGCGCAGCTGGCGGCGGCCATCGCCCAGAGCCAGTCCAACATCGAGCGGGTCGACTATCTGGATCGCGATATCAACGCGGCGGTGTTGTGCTTCAACATCCAGGTGCGTGACCGCAACCATCTGGCCGAAGTAATGCGTCGCCTGCGGCGCCTGCAGGTGGTGCAGGCGGTGCGCCGGCAATAGCGTCGCGCGCCGCTGCGCATTCGTCCCGGTGAGTGGAGCGCAGGGCCGCGCGGTCTCGGAGCGCCACGGGCACTTCCCTCCAGACCCGATGCTGCGGCCGGGCCGCTACAATTGGCGTCCTGTTTTCAACGAACCGTGGAGCGTCCATGTCCCGCCAGATCATCACCAGCGCCAAGGCCCCGGCCGCCATCGGCCCGTATTCGCAGGCCGTGCGCGCCGGCAACACCGTGTACTTCTCCGGGCAGCTTCCGCTGGATCCGGCCACCGGTGACATCGTTGCCGGCGATGTCCAGGCGCAGGCACGTCGCGCGTTCGACAACCTCAAGGCGGTAGCAGAAGAGGCCGGTGGCTCGCTCGACAGGATGGTTCGCCTGGGTCTGTACCTGACCAATCTGGGCGAGTTCGCCAAGGTCAATGCCGTCATGCAGGAGTACTTCCAGGCGCCGTTTCCGGCCCGTTCCACCATCGAGGTTGCAGGCCTGCCCAAGGGCGCGGCTTTCGAAGTCGATGCGGTGATGATCCTCGACTGATCGGGCGTGGCGCGGATACGGACATCTGCCCCCGCGTTGGCGGTAGCCGGAGAGGCGCCGCTGACGGTGTTGTCGGGCGTCGGCCCCGCGGTAGCGGCCAAGCTGGAAGCGCGTGGACTGTCGAGCTTGCAGGATCTGTGGCTGCATCTTCCGCTGCGCTATGAAGATCGCACCCGGCTGACGGCCATCGCCGCGTTGCAGCCCGGGATCGCGGCGCAGGTGGAAGGGCGGGTGGCGGCAGTCGAGCGCGGTTTCCGCTTTCGGCCGGTGTTGCGGGTGGCGATCGAGGACGATTCGTACGGCACCCTGGTATTGCGCTTCTTCCATTTCCGCGCGCCGCAGGTGGCGCAATTCGCCGTCGGCGCGCGGGTGCGCTGCTATGGCGTTCCCAAGCCCGGCCAGCAGGGGCTGGAGATCGTCCATCCGAGCTACCGGGTGCTTGGCAATGCCGAGCCCGGCGAGCTGGACGACAGCCTGGACCCGGTATATCCGGCGATCGAAGGGATCGGGCCGGCAAGCCTGCGCCGGTTGATCGGCCAGGCGCTGGACCGCCTGCCTGACGAGGCATCGCTGGAGCTTCTGCCTGGCGACTGGCTGCATGGATTGAACCTGCCCTCGTTGCGTAGTGCCTTGCTGATGGCGCATCGGCCACCGCCCGGCGCCGATCTGGCGGCGCTGGCCGCAGGCACCCATCCGGCGCAGCAGCGGTTGGCGATGGAAGAACTGTTGGCCCACCATCTGAGCCTGCGGCGCCAGCGCATCGCCCTGCAAAAACACCACGCGCCGCCATTGGGAGGGCGCGAGGCGCTGGTAAGGGCATTGCGCCAATCGCTGCCGTTCGAGCTCACGGGCGCCCAGGCGCGGGTGTTCGAGCAGATCCGCGAGGATCTGTCCAAGCCGCATCCGATGCTGCGATTGGTGCAGGGCGATGTCGGCTCGGGCAAAACCGTGGTGGCGGCGTTGGCGGCGATGCTGGCGGTGGGGCGTGGCAAGCAGGCGGCACTGGCCGCGCCGACCGAACTGCTGGCCGAGCAGCATCTGGTGAGTCTGCGCAACTGGCTGGAGCCGCTCGGGGTTCGCGTCGCCTGGCTGGCCGGCAAGGTGACCGGCAAGGCGCGTACCCGGGTGCTGGAAGACGTGGCTTCCGGGCATGCCCAGGTCGTGGTGGGGACGCATGCGCTGATGCAGGAAAATGTGGTCTTCCACGATCTGGCGCTGGCCATCGTCGATGAGCAGCACCGTTTCGGCGTGCATCAACGGCTCGCATTGCGTGACAAGGGGGCGGCCGGCCGCAGTGTGCCGCACCAGCTGGTGATGACCGCCACGCCGATTCCCCGAACGCTGGCGATGGCCGCCTATTCGGATCTGGATGTCTCGGCGATTGACGAGCTGCCGCCCGGGCGCACCCCGGTGCAGACCATCGTCATCAGTGCCGAACGCCGGCCCGAGCTGGTCGAGCGCATCCGTGTCGCCTGCGCGCAGGGGCGGCAGGCCTATTGGGTATGCACGCTGATCGATGAAAGTGACGAGGTCGTTGCCACTGCCGCGCAGAACACGTTCGAAGCGCTGTCAGCACAGTTGCCGGAAGTGAAGGTGGGGCTGGTCCACGGCCGCATGAAAGCGGCGGAAAAACAGGCGGCGATGCGCGACTTCAAGGCCGGGGTGGCCGGGCTTTTGGTGGCGACTACGGTGATCGAGGTGGGCGTGGACGTGCCCAACGCCTCCTTGATGATCATCGAGAATGCCGAGCGTCTCGGGCTGGCGCAGCTGCACCAGCTGCGGGGCCGGGTGGGGCGCGGCGCGGCGGCGTCCAGTTGCGTGCTGATGTATCAGGGGCCGCTGTCGGCGATGGCGCGCGAGCGCCTGGAAACGATGCGTCAGACCAGTGACGGCTTCCTGATCGCGGAGAAGGATCTGGAGCTGCGTGGGCCCGGCGAACTGCTCGGGACCCGGCAGACCGGGCTGGCGGCCTTCCGCGTGGCCGACCTCGCGCGCGATGCCGGCCTGCTGCCTGATATCCACGCACTCGGCGAACGGCTGCTGCAGGAGTCGCCGGGATTGGCCGACCGCATCGTCGCCCGCTGGATCGGCGGGGCGGTCCGTTACGCCTCGGCGTGAAGGGTTGGCTTCCGTTGTCCTGCCCGGGGTGCGAGACTCCCCGGTCAACCAGAAGTGAAAGAACAGATGAGCAAGAAGATTCCGTTGCTGATTGATACCGATCCCGGTGTGGATGACGCGCTGGCGTTGTTGATGGCCTTCGCCGATGCCGATCATGAGGTGGTGGGGCTTACGGTGGCGGCCGGCAATGTGGGCCTGGACCACACCGTGCGCAACGCGCTGAAGCTGTGTGAAGTCGCCGGGCGCGAGGACGTGCCGGTGTTTGCCGGCACGCCGGATCCGCTGGTCTATCCCGCCGAGGATGCCGCGCACGTGCATGGCCGCGACGGTTTCGGTGATGTGGATCTGCCGGCCACCGCGCGCCAGGCCGAGGCCGAGCATGCGGCGCTGGCGATCCTGCGTCTGTCGCACCAGTACGCCGGCGAGTTGTTTCTCGTTGCGCTGGGGCCGCTGACCAACATCGCGCTGGCACTCAAGCTCGACCCGACGTTGCCGCAGCGCGTGAAGCGCTTCCTGGTGATGGGTGGTGCGATCAACGGCCACGGCAACATCACCCCGGTGGCCGAGTTCAATATCGCGTTCGATCCGGAGGCGGCCCATGTGGTCTTTTCCAGCTTCCCGCACACGGAAGTCGCCGATTGGGAGGCCACGCTTGCCCATGGTCTGCTGCACAAGGATGTCGAGCAATGGTTGGCAGCCGACAGCGACAAGGCGCGCTTCTACGAACTGATCTCCCGCCATACGCGGCTGTGGTCGGAAGACAGTCGAGGCGAACGCTGGTATGCCGCCGATGCGTTGGCAATGGCGTGGGCGCTGCAGCCCGAAGGCGCCACCGTGCTGGAGCAGCGCCCGTTGCGCGTGGAGCTCACCGGCACCCACAGCCGCGGTGCAACCGTGGTGGATTGGAACCGCCAGACCGGGCGTCCGGACAACACCACGCTGCTGATTGCTTACGACCAGGCGCGGTTCGAAGCGCAGGTGCGCGCCGCGCTGGGCGTGTCCTGAAGTTTCATGGATTCCGGCTTGCTAATCGTTTGCGGGCCGGACTATAATGCCGCTCTTGATCACCAGCCATACGGTGCGAGCCCATGAAGGCCGACATTCATCCTGATTACCACAGCGTCGTTTTCCACGACGTCACTTCCGATTTCAAGTTCCTGACCCGTTCGACCATGTCCTCCAAGGAGACGGTCAAGTGGGAAGACGGCGAAGAGTATCCGCTCGTCAAGGTTGAAATTTCCTCTGCTTCGCACCCGTTCTATACGGGCAAGCACAAGGTTATCGATACCAGCGGTCGCATCGACAAGTTCCAGAAGCGTTACGCGCGCTGATCTGGCAGTTGATCGTGCTTGCAACGGCCGCGCTTTGCGCGGCCGTTGCTTTGTCTTGTCCGCTGCGTGGTCCCCGTCGTTGTTTTGCCGCAATGCGCGGCAATCTCGCACCATGCCGCATGCGCAGCTGCGACTACGACTTCCGTCCTAGCGACGAGCAAAATGTTGCTATGCGATAATGACGTGATCCGCAGTGCAATCTGCGGTCATTCTTTACGCGTCTGCCCGGTATCTTGCCGAACGACAGGCGCCTTCCACTGAGGAGCGCACACTGTGTCCGATCTTGATCAGGTCACGCTCAACGCCGGCGACAAGTCGGTTGTTCTGCCTGTACTCAAGCCCACCTTGGGCAACGACTGCGTCGATATTTCGAAGCTGACCAGGGAAACCGGTCTCTTCACCTACGACTCGGGTTATACCGCCACCGCCAGCTGCAAGTCGGCCGTCACCTACATTGATGGCGACCAGGGCGTGCTGCTGTATCGCGGCTACCCGATCGAACAGCTGTCCGAGAAGTCCAGCTTCGTCGAAGTGGCCTACCTGCTGGTCAACGGTGAGCTGCCGGACGCTGAGCAGTTGAAGGCATTCGAAGCCGAGCTGGCCACCGAGTCCGCCGTCGATGAATCGATCAATACGCTGATCGGCAGCTTCGCCAAGGATGCGCATCCGATGGCGGTGTTGACCGCGTCCATCGCGCAGCTGTCGGCCAAGTACCACGCGTCGCTGGATCTGGCCGATGAAGGCCAGCGCCGCCAGGCTGCGTTGCGCCTGATCGCCAAGGTGCCGACCCTGTCCGCGCTGATCTACCGCCATTCGCAGGGTCTGCCGGCCAACAAGCCCGATGCCTCGCTGGATTACGTCAGCCGGTTCCTGAAGCAGACCTTCGAGTCGGCCGACGGCCAGTACGAAATCAACCCCGCTGTGGTCAAGGCGCTCGATCTGCTGTTCATCCTGCACGCCGATCACGAGCAGAATGCCTCGACCTCGACCGTGCGTCTGGTCGGCTCGACCGGTGCCAACCCGTATGCGTCGGTCGCCGCGGGTGTCACCGCGCTGTGGGGCCCGGCACATGGCGGCGCCAACGAAGCCGTGCTGAAGATGCTCGAAGAGATCGGTTCAGCTGACAACGTCGAATCCGCCGTGCTCAAGGCCAAGGACAAGACCTCGGGCTTCCGCCTGATGGGCTTCGGCCACCGCGTCTACAAGAACTTCGACCCGCGCGCGAAGATCATCGGTGAGATGACCAAACAGGTGCTGGCCGAACTGGGTGTGACCGATCCGCTGCTCGACGTTGCCGTCAAGCTGGAAAAGGCCGCACTGGAAGACGAGTATTTCGTTGCCCGCAAGCTGTACCCGAACGTCGATTTCTACAGCGGCATCATCTACAAGGCGCTGAAGATCCCGACCGAAATGTTCACCGTCATGTTCGCCCTGGGCCGCACCGCCGGCTGGGTGTCGCATTGGCTGGAACAGCAGGTCGACCCGGAAATGAAGATCGGTCGTCCGCGCCAGGTATACACCGGCTACGACGTGCGCGATTACACCCGGTAAGCCGGACTGCCTGCGGGCGTCGGTGAGCTGATGCAGAAAGGCCCCGCTTGCGGGGCCTTCTCGTGTGTGGGGTATGCGCGTGCGCCGGCGTGACCGTATGCAGCGCTGCGCAGTCGTGCCGCAGCGCAGGCTGCCGCCCGGTTGTGCGCATTTCCAGCATCGTTGCCGCGGCACCTGCAATCGATGGTCGTGCGTGCAACTGGCTGGCCCCCGGGCAGGCGCCCATTTGCGGTGCCGCCGACTTGCGCGCTCGCAGCGAAGCCCCCGGTATTGCGGAATCCATCGTGTCGAAGGGACGTATCGGCCGCGGCTGCTTTTACCCGTCGCCGGATTGGGGCCCGGCTTGTCGGTGCAGTTGCGCCAGTGAGGCGCGTTGCATGGGTTTTCCATCCAGCATCTGCAGAGGCGCCTGGCGGAGCGCCAGGCGCGGCAGCACCAGCAGCTCGAACGGCATGCCATCGGCATCCAGATGCCAGCACACCAGTGCGGCGATGGTGTCGCGCTGCAGCCGCACGCGGCGGGTTGTCTGCCGGGCCGGAATACGCTGATCCTCGAGAAACCGCTGGACCGCCTCGGGTTCGTCGCAGTGCAGATGCAGTTGTATGGCGCTGCGCGCGTCCGCGCTGCCGTCCAGTACCGGGCCCACGAGTCGGGGCGAGAAGCTGTCGAAGAATGTCATGGCTTGCATGGCAGCCTCACGCTTCGCCTGCACTTCATCGCGTCGGGAGGCCGGTGCAAACAGCCGCAGGTATTCGTCCAGTGCCTGGGAGACCAGGGTTTCATCGGGGAGTGCGGCCGGCTCGTTCAGACCGAGCAGGCGCGCTGCCTTGTGGCGGGCGTGGCCGATGTCACGCGAGCCGCTTTCTCCCATCAGGCGGGCGGCAGTCTGGGCGATGCGCAGCCGGTCGCGTTCCAGGCCCCGTGATGATTGGCGGCTCGAGGGCATGCCCGGTCTCCCGTCTACAGTACGGTGATGACTCTAGCCCATGCGCTGGAGAGCGGCAGCAGCGCCTTCGCCGCGGCCGCTGCCCGCTCAGAAAATATCGAACGCCGCGTCGTCGGCCTTCTGGTCATGCTGGTCGAAATCGAATGCCTGCAGACGATCGAGGTCTTCCACCTTCACCCATTCCGTTGCACCGTTGAGCGTGGCTTCCACCATGCCGGCCGGCGGGTCGTTGCTGGCAATCGGCGCGTCCTTCAATGCCGCGCGCATGAACTCGATCCAGATCGGCAGTGCCGCCTTGCCGCCATATTCGCGATAGCCCAGCGAGCGGAAGTCATCACGTCCCACCCAGACGGTAGTGGCCAGCGGGCCACCGAAGCCCGAGAACCAGGCGTCGCGATGATCGTTGGTCGAACCGGTCTTGCCGCCCACATCCTCGCGCCCCAGCACTTTGGCCGCGACGCCCGTGCCACGCTGGACGACGTCACGCATCATCGAGTTGAGCTGGTAGGCGGTGCGCTCGTCGATGGCGCGCGGAGCAATACGCGCGTCAGGATTCGGGGCGGTGGCCGGCGTGGCCGTTTCGGTGGCGCTGCTGGCGGGCTTTTCCGCGGCGACGGGTGCGGTGGCGCCGAAATTGAAGCCATCCACGACCTGGCTGGCCGGCGTGGCCAAGCCGCCCTGGCTGCCACAGCCGCGGCAGGCCATTGCCGGATTTTCCTTGAAGATCACGGCGCCTTCCCGGTCGGTGATCTGGTCGATGATCCAGGTGTCCACGCGCGAGCCGCCGTTGGCAAACGCCGCATAGCCGCGGGCGACCGACAGCGGAGTGAGCGAGGCGGTGCCCAGCGACATCGACAGGTTGGGCGGAAGCTCGGCTTCGTCGAACCCGAACTCGCTGATGTACTTGCGCGCGAATTCCACGCCGATGCTGTCCAGCAGCCGCACCGACACCAGGTTGCGTGATTGCACGAGCGCCTCACGCAAGCGCATCGGGCCACGGAAGCCGCCGCCGTCATTCTGCGGCTGCCAGGTTTTGCCACGGCGGTCCCGGAACACAACCGGCGCATCCAGAACGATCGAAGCCGGGTTGAAGCCCTTGTCGAACGCGGCCGCATACAGGAACGGTTTGAAACTGGACCCGGGCTGCCGCCGCGCCTGGGTGGCGCGATTGAACTTGTTGCCGGCGAAACTGAAGCCACCCACCAGCGCCCGCAGCGCGCCGCTGTCGGTATCCAGCGACACCAGTGCTGCCTGTCCGCGAGGAATCTGGTCGATCAGCCACTCCCCCTCCTTGGCACCAGCCCGCACGCGGACCATGTCGCCGCGGCTGAGCAGCTTTGCCGGGGTCTTGCCGGCCCAGCGGCTGGCAGCCACAGGCAGCACCAGTTCGCTCCTGTCGGCCAGGACCACCGTGGCACCACCGTCGGCGTGAGTCGCCGACACAACCGCAGGCAGCAGCCCGGACTGGGCGGGGACGTTGCTGATATGGCTGGCCAACGCAGCGGCGTCGGCGTCGGCGGAAACCTCGAAGTGCTGTTCCACGCCATGCCAGCCATGGCGGTGGTCATACAACAGCAGGCCATCATGGATGGCGGCATTGGCCGCCGTCTGCAGTCCGGCATCGATCGTGGTGGTGACGTGGTAACCCTTGTTGAGCACGTCGCCGCCGTAGCGGGCAATCATTTCCTGGCGCACCAGTTCGGCGACATAGGGCGCGTAGACCTCTACCGGCGGCTCATGCGGTGCGGCATGCATCGGCACGGCCTTGGCGGCATCGGCCTCGGCGCGGCTGATGAAGCCCAGCTCGGCCATGCGCTCGAGCACATAGAAGTCGCGACGTTCGCGCGCGCGCTCGGGGTTGCTGATCGGATTGCCGCTGGAGGGGAACTTGGGAATGCCGGCCAGCGAGGCCATCTCGTCCAGGGTGAGCTCGTCGAGCTTCTTGCCGTAGTAGTACTCGGCCGCAGCGCCGATGCCGTAGGCGCGATTGCCGAAGAAACTCTTGTTGAGATACAGCTCGAAGATCTCGTCCTTGCTCAGTTCCGACTCGATCTTGCGCGCCAGCAGGATCTCGGCGAGCTTGCGGGTATAGCTGACTTCCGAGCTCAGGAAGAACTGGCGGGCAACCTGCTGGGTGATGGTCGAGCCGCCAGGCACGCGCTTGTTGCGGGTTTTAAGCGTCAGCCAGACCGCCCGTCCAAGGCCTTTGTAGTCCACGCCGCGATGGTGATAGAACTGCGCGTCCTCGGTCGCCAGGAAGGCCTGTTTCAGCTGTTCGGGCACATCCTTCATCTGGATCGGGTAGCGGCGGGTCTCGCCGAAAACCGCCATCAGCCGGCCATCGCTCGCATGGACATACATCGGCTCCTGCAATTCCACTTCCCGGAGCGACTGGACGTCGGGCAACTTCGAAGAGACAACGTAATAGAGCGCGCCGGCAGCAACACCGCCCAGCAGCGCGACAAGGACAAAAGCGGCCAGCAACCAGCGCAACCAACGGCGAAAACGTGGCATCTAGACAGATTCCGATTGCAGATTTCGTGGCCGCAGAGTATAGATTACGCAAGGGATCGGCTGGGGCCGCATTCCGGGGAGAGTAATTGGGGACTGTCTTGACTGCGTGACGTGCTTCTCGGCTTGCGCGCGCGGTGGTTGCCAATTGCGAAAAATTCGTTATTAATGCGCGGACGCAATAAATGCGTCCAAGTGCCCGTCGGCAGGGGAGAATCCGTGGGGCTTATCCCAAAGAGCCAGGCGCCGCTTATCGGCGTCGATATCAGTTCGACTGCGGTAAAGCTGTTACAGCTTTCCCGTAGTGGCAATCGCTTTCGTGTAGAGCATTACGCAGTGGAGCCACTCCCGCCGAACGCGGTGGTGGAGAAGAACATCGTCGAGGTGGAGGCCGTAGGGGAGGCCATTCGCCGTGCTGTGGCGCGTTCGGGCACCCGTGCCAAGAATGCTTCGGCAGCTGTGGCGGGTTCGGCGGTGATCACCAAGGTGATCCCGATGCCGGCCGATCTTGACGAGAACGACATGGAAGCCCAGGTCGAATTCGAAGCGGTCAATTACATCCCGTATCCGATCGAGGAAGTGAACCTCGATTTCGAGGTGCTCGGCCCGATGCCGAACAATCCGGAAATGGTCCAGGTGCTGCTGGCGGCCTCGCGTTCGGAGAATGTCGAACTGCGGCAGTCGGCTTTGGAGCTGGGTGGGTTGACGGCGAAGGTGATGGATGTGGAGGCCTTCGCGATCGAGAACGCCTTCGCGCTGGTCGCCAGTGAGCTGCCTGTGGCCAGCGATGGCGTGGTGGCATTGCTGGATATCGGCGCCACCATGACCACACTGAACGTATTGCGGGGCGGACGCAGCCTGTACAGCCGCGAGCAGGTCTTTGGTGGCAAGCAGCTGACCGATGAGGTGATGCGCCGCTACGGGCTGACCTATGAGGAAGCCGGTTTGGCCAAGCGCCAGGGCGGCTTGCCGGAAAGCTACGAGATCGAGGTGCTGGAGCCGTTCAAGGAAGCGACGGTGCAGCAGATCAGCCGTTTGTTGCAGTTCTTCTACGCTGGCAGCGAGTTCAACCGCGTCGACCATATCGTGCTTGCCGGTGGTTGCGCCGCGCTGGGCGGTTTGCCGGAAATGGTGGAAGAACAGTTGGGCGTGGCGACGATTGTGGCCAATCCGCTGGCGCAGATGACGCTGGGGCCGAAAGTCCAGGCCCATGCACTGGCACAGGATGCGCCGGCATTGATGATCGCCACGGGTCTTGCCATGAGGAGTTTCGACTGATGGCGCGGATCAATCTATTGCCGTGGCGTGCCGAACGCCGCAAACAGCGCCAGCGCGATTTTTACGGGATGCTGGGCTTTGCCGCCTTGGCCGGCGTGATGTTGTCGTTGCTGATCTGGTTCTATTACGACCGCCAGATCAGTGGCCAGAACGAGCGCAATGGCTTCCTGCAGGCTCAGATCGACCAGGTCAAGGAGCAGAACAAGGAAATCGACCGCCTTGACCGCCAGAAGGACCGCCTGCTTGCCCGCAAGAAGGTGATCGAGGAGCTGCAGGCCAAACGTTCGCAGATGGTGCATCTGTTTGACTCGCTGGTACGCACGATTCCTGATGGCGTGGTGCTTACCACGTTGAAGCAGGAGGGCGACATGCTGACCTTGGAGGGGCGCACCCAGTCCAACGCGCGGGTCAGCGCCTACATGCGCAACCTCGAGGGGTCGGGCTGGATGACCAATCCGGAACTTTCCATCATCGAAGCCAAGGCGCAGGAGAAGAACGCGGGATCGACGCTTGATATCAAGTCGCTTCCCTACGTGTTCGTGCTGAAGGTCAAGCTGCCGGCACCGGGTGAAAACCCGTTGACCGATGCCGCTGCAGCGGAAGTCGCGGGCCAGCTCGAGCCGGTTGCGGCCGGCCAGACGGGGCTGGATGCCGGGGCAGCAACGGCGGTGTCGGACGCGGCGATCCCGGCAACTTCCGTCGTCACTGACGTGCAGCAAAAGGAGACCGCGAAGTGAGCCAGAAGAAAATCAAGCTCAACGAGCTGGACTTCAACAATATCGGCAACTGGCCGCAGAAGGCCAAAGCGGTGTTCTGCGTGCTGCTGGCCGTTTTCATCGTGGTCATGTCCTACTTCGTGCTGATAAAGGGCAAGCAGGAGGAGTTGCAGGGGCTTGAATCCCGCGAGACGAGCCTGCGCGCCGAGTTCGAGAAGGAGCAGGGCCGTGCGGTGAATCTGGAGCCGCTGAAGCAACAGCTCGCGCAGATGGAGCAGGTGCTCCAGCAGATGTTGCGCCAGCTTCCGAGCAAGACCGAAATGCCGGATCTGATCATCGATGTCTCGCAGACGGCCCTGTCCAGCGGACTGAACAACGAGCTGTTCCAGCCCGGTGCGGAATCTCCCAAGGAGTTCTACGCGGAGAAGCCGATCGCCTTGCGCATGGTGGGCAGCTATCACCAGTTCGGTGCGTTCGTCAGTGGTGTGGCCTCGTTGCCACGGGTTGTGATCCTGACCATGCATGACATCAACCTCAAGCCCAAGGATCCCAAGACCGGGATTACCGCGCGCAGCGGTGCGCTTGAACTGTCAGGTACGGTCAAAACCTATCGTTACCTGGACGATGCCGAGATGGAAATTCAAGAGAAAGCCTCGCAGGCAGCTGGCAATGACCAGAAAAAGGGTGGTGGGGCATGAGCATGACGCCAACCGCCAGGCTCGCTGCCCTGCTGTTGATCGGCTTGTTGGCCGGCTGTGCGCGGGGAATTTCCAGCACGCCGGGGGACGCGCCCAATCTGCAGAAGTGGGTGGCCGATGTGCGCGCGCGTCCGGCTCCACCGCTTGATCCACTGCCAGTCATGCAGCAGTTCGAGACTTTCGAATATGCCGCCCAGGGGATGCGCGATCCGTTCACGGATGCGTGGGTCAACCCGGATGGCGGCGGTGGCCTGCGACCGGATCCGAACCGCCGCAAGGAGCCGCTGGAGGCCTTCCCGCTCGACAGCCTCGACATGGTGGGCAGCATCGGCAGCGGCGCCGGAATGGTGGCGTTGCTGCTGGCGCCGGACAAGGTCACCTATCGCATCCGCCCTGGTGTCTACCTGGGGCAGAGTGATGGCCGTGTTACCAGCGTCCGCGAAGACAGAATTGAATTGATTGAACTGGTGCCGGATGGCGCTGGCGGTTGGCTGGAACGTCCAGCTTCGCTGACGCTTGACGATCAATGATTGATTAGGGGATAGCACGATGACTTTTTCCAAAGCCCTGAGCCTGCGTCCCGCCCGGCGCCAAGCGATGGTTCGTGTATGCGCACTGGGGATTGCGCTTGCACTGGCCAATGGCTCTTTGATGGCGGCTACGCCGGGTGTTTCCGCGCCCGGCGGGCAGATTGCGACGCACACGCTTGCTGCACCGGTTGCAGTGACCAAGATCGACTTCAAGCGCGGCGACGATGGCGCAGGCCGGCTGATCCTGCAGTTCGACGGTCAGGGCGCCAGCCCGGATCTGCGAACGCAGGGCAGCAATGTCGTGATCGATGTGGGCAATGCGACGCTGCCGGCCGAATTGCAGCGTCCGCTCAACGTGGTCGACTTCGCTACGCCGGTCCAGCGCATCGACGCCAAACCGTCAGGCAGCGGTTCGCAACTGGTGCTCAGCACCAACGCGGCCTTCGAGTCACTGGCCTATCAGACGGGCAACGAGTACGTGGTCGAGATCACGCCGCGACCCGCCGATGTGGCGACCGGAGCGATTACCGCCAGCACGGTGGCCCAGGCCGCGGCCTCGGTTGCCGCACGTGGCTACGGTGGGCGTCCGGTGACGTTCAACTTCCAGGATGTGCCGGTGCGCACCGTCCTGCAGTTGATCGCTGAAGAGTCGAACCTGAACGTCGTTGCTTCCGACACGGTCCAGGGCAACGTCACCTTGCGTCTGATCAACGTGCCGTGGGACCAGGCACTGGACATCGTGTTGCGGGCCAAGGGCCTGGACAAGCGCCGCGACGGTGGAGTGATCTGGGTTGCCCCGCAGCCCGAGCTGGCCAAGTTCGAGCAGGAAAAGGAAGACGCCCGCATTGCCCTGGACAACCGCCAGGACATGGTCACCGACTACATCCAGATCAACTACCACAATGCCGGCGCGATCTTCAAAGCCTTGACCGAGGCCAAGGGAATCGGCGGTGGCGGCGGCGGCGGTGGCCAGGATCAGGAGAACGGTTTCCTGTCGCCGCGCGGCCGTATCGTGGCCGATGACCGCACCAATACATTGATGGTCAGCGACATTCCGAAGAAGGTCGCGCGGATGCGCGAACTGATCGACGTCATCGACCGCCCGGTCGACCAGGTGTTGATCGAAGGCCGCATCGTCATCGCCACCGACACGTTCGCGCGCGATCTGGGCGCCAAGTTCGGCATTGGCGGCAGGCGCAGCTACAACAACGGTGACAATACCGCGACCATCGGCAGTGGTGCGTCTGGCAATACCAACGCGACTCGCGGATTGAACGTAAACCTCCCCGCCGGCGCGTTCACGACGGGGACGGCGCCCAGCCTCGCCTACACCCTGCTGGGTGCGAACTTCAATCTCGACATGGAGCTGTCGGCGTTGCAGGAAGAAGGCCGCGGCGAAGTCATTTCCAACCCGCGCATCGTCACCGCCAACCAGCGTGAGGGCGTGATCAAGCAGGGCAAGGAAATCGGCTACGTCACCATCACCGGTGGTACCGCTGGTGCGGCGGCGACGCCGAACGTGCAGTTCAAGGAAGTGTTGCTGGAGCTGAAGGTCACCCCGACCATCACCAGCGACAACCGTGTTTTCCTGAACATGAACGTCAAGAAGGACGAAGTCGATCAGCTGATCGTGCTGGAAGGCTACGGGACCGTGCCGTCGATCAACCGCCGTGAGATCAACACCGCGGTTCTGGTCGAGGACGGGCAGACAGTGGTGATCGGTGGCGTGTACGAATTCAGCGATCGCAGCAGCTTGGCGAAAGTACCGTTCCTGGGTGACGTGCCGTTCCTGGGCAACCTGTTCAAGAAGCGTGGCCGTGGCAAGGACAAGGCGGAACTGCTGGTGTTCGTGACGCCGAAGATCCTGCGCGTCGCCAAGACCCGCTGATCCGTCCCACAGTACAAAAAAAGGGGCCGCTTCCAGCGGCCCTTTTTTTGCATCTGCCATCAGTCGTGTGCGGAGAAGGGAACGATTTCACGGTGAATGGGTCAGACTGCAGCTATGGACACTTCCCCTCTGCTTCCAGCCGAAAATACGTCCGTTGTGGAAACCGATGCGCTGCATGATGACTTCATGGAGCTGCGTGCCGCGCTGGCCACAGCGATTGTCGGGCAGTCGACCCTGATCGACCGGTTGCTGATCGCCCTGCTGGCCGATGGCCACCTGCTGGTGGAAGGGGCGCCGGGTCTGGCCAAGACCACGGCGATCCGGGCCTTGGCGGCGCGGCTTGAAGCGGACTTTTCACGGGTGCAGTTCACCCCCGACCTGTTGCCGGCGGACCTGACCGGTACCGATATCTGGCGCTCGCAGGAGGGCCGTTTCGAATTCCAGCCAGGGCCGATCTTCCATCCGATCCTGCTGGCGGATGAGATCAATCGGGCGCCGGCGAAGGTGCAATCGGCGCTGTTGGAGGCCATGGGCGAACGTCAGGTCACGGTCGGGCGACATACCTATCCGCTGCCGGAACTGTTCCTGGTCATGGCCACGCAGAATCCGATCGAACAGGAAGGGACCTTCCCGCTGCCCGAGGCGCAGCTGGACCGCTTCCTGATGCATGTCCGGATCGGCTATCCCGATGTGGGCGCGGAGTCGGAAATCCTGCGTCTGGCGCGCGAGAAGGCGATGCAGGTGCTGGATCACACCGCCGAGGTCACGCGCAAGATATCGATCCGGTCGATCGAACAGGCACGCAGGGCCGTGCTTGGGCTGCATTTGGCGCCGCAATTGGAGCGCTATCTGATCGAGCTGGTGCTGGCGTCGCGCGATGCCCGTGCCTATGACCCGGCGCTGGCACGACGCATCGCGTGGGGCGCAAGCCCGCGAGGCACGATAGCGCTGGAACGCTGCGCACGCGCACGCGCCTGGCTGGCAGGGCGTGACTACGTCACCCCCGACGACATCCGTACGGTCGCGCCGGACGTCTTGCGCCACCGGATCCTGCCCAGCTATGAAGCCACGGCCGAGGGCTGGGATGGCGGTCGGCTGGTAGCCGAGCTGCTGGAACGCGTGCCGCTGCCCTGAGGCGATGTCCGTGCCGATAGCTGCCATTTTTCTGCGTTCCGCAAGACATGCCGTCAGCAGGCGTGGGCATTGCCGCGCCGTTCCGGACGTTGTCCGCGATGAATGAAGCGCTTCGCGACCTGCCGCCGACGGCTGCCGGAGAGGGCGTACGCCCGAGTCTGGGAGAGTTGGTCGGCTTGCGGCAGGCGGTGTCCCGGCGCCATGTGGTGCGGCGGGGCCAACACGGGCTGACCGGAGTTGCGCCTTCCGCGGTGCGGGGGCGAGGCATGGAGTACGCCGAATCGCGCGAGTATGTCGCCGGCGACGATGCCCGCCATATCGACTGGAAGCTCAGCGCGCGCACCGGGCGAACCCACACCAAGATGTTCCAGGCCGAACGCGAGAGGGTCACCCTGATCGCCGCGGACACTTCACCTGCGCTGTATTTCGGCACCCGCACACGGTTCAAATCGGTGCAGGCCGCACGCGCCGGTGCGGTGGCGGCGTGGATGGCGCAACGCCAGGGCGACCGCGTGGGAGCGGTTCGTGGCAGCTGCGGTGAAGCTCCGGTGGCACCAACGGGGGGATCGCGCGGGGTCTTGAAGGTGTTGGATGCGTTGACCCGCTGGTACGCGCAACCGCAAGCAGACGATGCCGGCCTGGAGGTCGCATTGGAACAGAGCGGGCGCCTGCTCCGACCCGGCTCGAGGCTGGTGGTGCTGGCCGATCCGGCAAGTGCGGCGGCTGTGGCGCCGTCGCGCTGGTCGGGTCTGGCGCAGCATCTGGAAGTGGTGCTGCTGCTGCAGGTGGATCCGCTGGAGCTGGCGCCACCGCGTGCGGCGCTTCCTTTCCTGTCCCAGGGTGAGCGCATCGAGCTGGATCTGGATTCTCCCACCACACAGGAACGCTGGCATCGCGCCTTCGTCGCACCTTTGCAGCAACTGCTCGACACTCTGCCGGGGCGGCGCGTCCAGGTGCACGTGCTGGCCTGCGACGATGCCAGTGATGCCTGGTTGTCGCCATTGCCGGCGGCGTTGGTCACATGAGTGCCAGCCAGTTGCCGCTGCGTGATGTGCACCTGCCAACGGCGCCGGGGTGGTGGCCGCCGGCGCCCGGCTGGTGGCTGGTTCTGGCGGCGGTGCTCGTGTGCCTGGCAATACCGCTGTTCTTCCGCTGGCGCCGACGCAGGTGCGAGCGGCGGTGGCAGGCATTGTTTGATACCGCTCTGCAACAGGCGGACACCCCATCAGCGCGCCTGGCGGCGGCATCGGGCATGTTGCGGCGGGCGGCCAAACGGGTGGAGCAAGGCGCTGCCAGCCTGCAGGGCGAGGAGTGGCTGCTGTTTCTCGATGGTCGGAAGCAGACCGATTTCTCGCAAGGTGACGGCCGGCTGTTGCTGGACGGCGGTTACCGTCGTGGCGTGGACGCCGAGGCCGCCGCACAGGCGTGCGCACTGGCGCGAAGCCGTTTTTCCGAATTGATGGCCGGACGTCGGTGAGTGGGTTGAACGCGCCATTGCTGGACGGTCTTTGGCAATCATTCGCATGGCCGTGGATGTGGCTGGCCGTGGTGCTGCCGCTGCTGATGCGCTGGTGGCCGCAAGCGCCCGGGAGCGCGCCGGCACTGCGGGTGCCCTATCAACTCGGACAGCTGCGCACGGTCGCCGGGCCGCGCCCCTCCGGCCGCATGCACATCCGTTCGCTGCTGCTCTGGTTGGCTTGGATTTGCCTGTGCGCGGCCGCCGCCCGCCCGCAGCAGCTGGGTGAAGCCGTGCAACCGCCGCAACAGGCACGGCAGATGATGCTGGCGGTGGACCTGTCCGGCAGCATGAGCGAGGCGGACATGCAGCTGGGCGGTCGCGTGGTGGACCGGCTGACCGCGGCCAAGGCGGTGCTGGCCGATTTCCTGGAACGCCGCGTCGGTGATCGCATCGGACTGCTGGTGTTCGGCGGGCGGGCGTATGCGCTGACCCCTTTGACCGCTGACCGTGCCACCGTGCGCGACCAGTTGCGCGACAGTGTGGTCGGTCTTGCCGGCCGCGAAACCGCCCTCGGGGACGCCATCGCGCTATCGGTCAAACGCCTTCGCGAGCAACAACGTGGGCAGCGTGTGTTGATCCTGCTCACGGATGGCGTCAATACCGCCGGTGTACTTGAGCCGTTGAAGGCGGCGGAGCTGGCCAAGGCCGAAGGCGTGCGTGTCTACACCATCGCGTTCGGCGGCAGCGGCGGATTGTCCCTGTTCGGTGTGCAGATTCCGATGGATGAGGATCCCATCGACGAGGAAACCCTGGGACGCATTGCCGAGGAAACCGGCGGGCGTTTCTTCCGCGCCCGCGATACCGGGCAGCTGGCGGAAATCTATGCCGAACTCGATCGCCTGGAGCCGGTGCAGACTTCCGGTCCGGCGCTGCGACCGCGGATCGAACGTTATCCGGTGCCGTTGGCGCTGGCCTTGCTGCTGGGCGGGCTCGCCTTTGGATGGCAGCGGTGGCGGGCATGAGCATGTTCTGGGAATCGCTGCATTTCCTGCGTCCGCAGGCGTTGTGGCTGGTGTTGCTGGTACCTCTGGCCATGGTGGCGGGTTGGCGGTTGCAGCGGCGCCTCAATGTCTGGACCGGGGTGGTGGATGCGCACCTGCTCGTGCATCTGCTGTCCGGCACCCGAAGGCGCCCGCCGTGGGGTCTGAGCGCGTTGGCGCTGGGGATCACGCTGGCTGCCCTGGCATTGGCCGGTCCCAGCTGGAGGCAGGTGCAACAGCCGCTGCTGCGCTCGCAGGCGCCGCTGGTGGTGCTGCTGGATCTCTCCAGCAGCATCACCGCCAGCGATCTGCAGCCGTCCCGACTGCTGCAGGCGCGGGCGAAACTGGCCACCTTGCTGCGCGAGCGCGATGGCGGCGAGATTGCACTGGTGGTGTATGCCGGCGAAGCATTCACGGTGGCGCCGCTGACGGACGATGTCGCCAATGTGGCGCTGTTCCTCGATGCACTGGCGCCGGAAGTGATGCCGGTGGACGGACAGCGTGCGGACAAAGCCATCGAATGGGCCACTACCCTGCTGCAGCAGGCCGGCAGCCGCCAGGGCGACATTCTGCTGATGAGCGGTAACAGCGATGACCTCTCGGGCAAGGCCGCGGCGCAGGCCGCCGCGCAGGGACATCGGGTTTCCGTGCTGGGGCTCGGAACTCCGGCCGGTGCCGCCTACCGGGCCAGGGATGGGCGGATCGAGCACACGCAGCTGGACGAGGCGTCGCTGCGCGCGCTGGCTGCAGCGGGCGGCGGCCGTTACGTCCGCCTGACCACCGACGATGCCGACCTCCAGGCCCTGGGCGTGCTGCAGCCGCGCACGCAGGCAGGCGGCGAGGCGGCAGAAGGCACCGGACGCATGTGGCGCGATGAGGGTTACTGGCTGCTGCCGCCGCTGATGCTGCTGGCGCTGCTCGCGTTCCGCCGCCGCAGCGGAGTCGTGGCGGTACTGGCGCTGGCCTGTCTGCTGCCGGTGTCTTTGCCGGCCCGGGCCGAGGACAGAACTCTATGGCAACGCGCCGACCAGCTGCGCCACCGGCAGCTTTCCGAAGGCGTGGATGCCTATCACCGGGGCGACTTCAGCGGTGCGCAGCAACGCTTCGAGGGCATCGACAGCGACCAGGGCTGGTACAACCTGGGCAATGCGTTGGCCAGGCAGGGCAAGTACGACGAAGCCATAGCCGCGTACGACAACGCCTTGCGGCAGCAACCCGGCATGGCCGATGCGGTGGCGAATCGGGCCGCGGTGGAAGCGGCGCGCAAACGCCAACAACAAGGCAGCCAGGATGGCGGCAGCGGCAAGCCTTCAGAGCCCGAAGACGCCGGGCAATCATCGTCATCGGCGCCTTCGCAAGGTGCGGGCGGTAACCAGCAGCCAGCCGAGGGCAAGTCGCCGGGCACGCCGGCCGAACCCGCTACATCGAAGCCGGGGCAATCTTCGGCGAATCCGCCCGACACGCCGCAGGCCGAGGATGCACAGTCACAGCAGCAGGCCGACCAGGCGCAGCGTGAGCGCATGCAGCAGGCGGTCCAGCAGCAACGGCAACAGGCGCAGGAAGCCGGCAAGCCGCAGCCCGCGCAAAGCACGCAGGAGCGCGAGCGCCGGCAGGCGATCGAGGCATGGATGCAACGGGTGCCCGATGAGCCCGGCAGCCTGCTGAAAGCCAAATTCCAGCTCGAGTACGAGCGCCGCCAGCGGGAAGGGCGATGAAGAACCGGATACACCTCCTCCACCTCGTCGGCTTGCTGACCTCGATGGCCCTGCAGCTGTTGGCCGTCGCACACGCGGAAACCCGCGCCTGGCTGGATCGAACCGCGATTGGCGCCGGAGAGAGCGTCACCCTCAATATCGAAAGCGACCAGCTGGGCAGCGCACCGGAATATGAGCTGCTGCAAACGGACTTCGATCTGAGCGGGCAGACCAGCACCCGGCAGATGCAGATGAACAATGGTGCGGTCTCGGCCAAGGCATTGTTCGGCGTTGTACTGACGCCACGCCGCAGCGGTGCGCTGGAGATTCCCGCCCTGCGCGTGGGCCGCGAGCAGACACGTCCGTTGCGGTTGCAGGTGGCCGCCGACAGCGCGCCGGCTCCACAGCGGCAGGGCGATGAGCGGGCCTTCATCGAGACCGACATCGATGACCTGCAACCCTACGTGCAGCAGAGCGTGGGCGTGGTGGTGAGGCTGTACTACGCCACCCAGCTGGCATCCGGTGAACTGGTTCTGGATGCGCCGCCATCGGCGTCGCTGCAGCGGGTGGGTGAGGATCGCACGCTGGTGCGCGAGGTGAACGGTCGCCGTTACAACGTGGTCGAACGCCGTTTCCTGCTGGTGCCCGATCGCAGTGGTCCGTTGCAGTTGCCCGGCGCGCGTTTCAACGGCCGCGGCGTGGGCGGGCTGTTCGATGACTTCTTCGGGCGGGGCGATGGCCGGCTCAGCGCAAGCGCACCCGCGCAAACGCTGCAGGTACGTGCGCAACCGGCCGATGCGCCGCAGCCTTGGCTGCCGCTGCAGGATCTGCGCCTGCGCTACACCGCTGCACCACAGGCGGCAAGGGTGGGTGAGGCGGTCACGGTCGAAGTCGAGGCAACAGCCACGGGAGCCACCCGTGCGCAGTTTCCGGAACTGCCGGTGCCGTCGCTGGGCGATGCGGCACAGGTCTTTGCCGAGCCGGCGCAGTACGACGAAACCTTTGCCGGTGGCAGCCCGCAGATGAGGATGACGCGGCGCTATTCGATCGTGCCGCAACAGGCCGGGATGCTGTCGTTGAAGGGCATTTCGATTCCCTGGTGGGATGTTGCCGGCAGCCGCGCGCGCACCACATCGTTGCCGGACCTGAAACTGGACGTCGCACCGGGCCAACCGGCTTTGGCCGCGCCTCCGGTATTCGATACGACAAACCAGCCGTCACCATCGTCGGCGTCGGGCACTGCGCTGGCCGTTGGCCCCGGCGATGCTGCGCCCTGGTTGTGGCGGGCACTGGCGGCTGGCTTCGCCCTGTTGTGGCTGTTGACGCTGGTGTGGGGGATCCTGCGCGGCCGGCACGCCTCAGCCGTGACGCAACAGGCGATGCCGGTGCATGCGCCCTCCCGCTTCGGCCTGGCGGATCTGCGCCGCGCCATAGATACCGGCGGGCTCGACGAAGTGGCGCGGATGCTGTGCGAGATGGCCGCGGTGGACGAAGTCGAAGGCGTCATCGCCCGGTTGCAGGATGTGCGGCAACGCGAGGCGATCGTGCGCATGCAACGCGCACGCTGGGGCGGCGCCGGCGATGTCACCCAGGCCCGCGCGGCGCTGCGCGAGGCGTTCCGCAACGGACCGCACTGGCGCAAACCGGCAGTGGCGGAAAAAGGCGAGTTGGACCCTCTATATCCACGACGCGAGTAGGACGGCCGCAAAAAAACCGTCTGCTAAGCTGATTTCACTCTCTACAGGAAGACCGTTTATGGGGAACGCAGCAAAGCCCGGAGCCAAGATGCCGCTCCACTGGAAGATGGGGATCGGCTTCGGTTTGGGTCTTCTGCTGGGTCTGATCGTGCATTCGCTGGGGCCGCACGTGGCGCAGGTGCAGGGGCTCAGCCACGTGGTCGTCAGCTACCTCACCACGCCGCTGTCCAGTTTGTTCCTCAACCTGATCTTCATGCTGATCGTGCCGCTGATCTTCTCGGCGCTGATCATGGGCATCTCGGAGATGGGCGATATCCGAGCACTGGGTCGGGTGGGCTGGAAAACACTGGCCTACACCGTCCTGCTGTCGGGCATTGCCGTCGGCCTGGGCCTGGTACTGGTCAACCTGTTCCAGCCGGGGGCGGGCGTGGACCCGGCCGTGGCTGCGCAGCTGCTGCAGGAAAACGCGGAGCGCAGCCGGGAGATCGTGGCCGGCATGGGCAGCCATCCCAAAGGCATGGACATGCTGCTGTCCATCGTGCCCAGCAACGTCATCTCGGCGGCCTCGGACAATGGCGCAATCCTGTCGCTGATGTTCTTCGCGCTGATGTTCGGCGTGGGCATGGTGCTGTCGCCGGAAGAGAAAGTGGCGCCGCTGCGCAATGTCATCGAAGGGATCTTCGAGATCTCGATGACGCTGATCGGCCTGGTCATCCGCCTGGCTCCGTATGCGGTGGCCTGCTTCATGTTCAATCTGGCGGCGATCTTCGGCTTCGATCTGCTGATCCGCCTGGGCGCGTACGTCGGCGTGGTGGTGCTGGCGCTGGGCCTGCACATGGTGGTCACCTACGGGATCGCGGTGAAGCTGGCGGGCAAGTCGCCGCTGCGCTTCTTCCGCGACACCCAGGAGGCCACGGTGATGGCGTTCTCCACCGCGTCCAGCAACGCCACCCTGCCGACGGCATTGCGCGTGGCCGACAAGATGGGCCTGCCGCCCAAGGTGTCGCGCTTCGTGCTCACCGTGGGCGCCACCGCCAACCAGAACGGCACCGCGCTGTTCGAGGGCGTGACGGTGATCTTCCTGGCCCAGTTCTTCGGGGTCGACCTGAGCATCGGCCAGCAGGTGATGGTGATGGTGGTCTGCATCCTTGGCGGCATCGGCACGGCCGGAGTGCCGTCCGGTTCGCTGCCGGTGGTGGCGCTGATCTGCGCGATGGTCGGGGTGAATCCGGTGGGTATCGGCCTGATTCTGGGCGTGAACCACTTCCTGGACATGTGCCGTACCGCGCTCAACGTCACCGGTGACCTGGCGCTGGCCACGCTGGTGGCCAAGGGCGAGCAGGACGATCCTGTGGAGATGCCGGTGCAAAGCTGAGTTGGCGACAGCTTGCATTGGACGGCCGCGCATCTGCGCGGCCGTTGCCATTGCAGCGCCTGAAAAAAGCGGTTGCTGAGGTGTGAAGGTCACCGCAGTGCTCTGACCGCTCCAGTGGTCTGTGGGACAATGGGCGGCCCGCAGCTCCGCGGGAGCCTCCCGATCCCGACAGAATCATGACGCAGCCTACCCGCCGCCAGCTGGCCAACGCCATCCGCTTCCTCGCCGCTGACGCGGTCGAAACCGCCAAGTCCGGCCATCCCGGCATGCCGATGGGCATGGCCGACATCGCCGAAGTGCTGTGGAACGACTATCACCGGCACAACCCGAACAATCCGAAGTGGTTCAACCGCGACCGCTTCGTGCTGTCCAACGGCCACGGCTCGATGTTGCAGTACGCGCTGCTGCATCTGAGCGGCTACGACCTGCCGATGGAACAGCTCAAGGCACTTCCGCCAGCTGGGCAGCAAGACCGCCGGCCACCCGGAACACCATGAAACCCCCGGCGTGGAGACCACCACCGGTCCGCTGGGACAGGGCCTGGCCAACGCGGTCGGATTTGCGCTGGCCGAGAAGCTGCTCGCACAGCGCTTCAACCGTCCCGAACACGAGATCGTCGATCACCGCACCTGGGTGTTCCTCGGCGATGGCTGCCTGATGGAAGGCGTGTCGCACGAAGCCGCTTCGCTGGCCGGCACCTGGGGCCTGGGCAAGCTGGTCTGCTTCTGGGATGACAACCACATCTCCATCGATGGCGACACCGCCGGCTGGTTCACCGATGACACGCCGGCCCGGTTCGAAGCCTACGGCTGGAACGTGGTGCGCGACGTGGACGGCCATGATCCGGCAAGCATCAAGGCCGCCATTGACGGCGCGCTGTCGCAGTTCGACAAGCCCACCCTGATCTGCTGCCGCACCACGATCGGTTTCGGCTCCCCGGGCAAGGCCGGCAAGGAATCCAGTCACGGCGCGCCGCTGGGCAAGGACGAACTGGAGGCCACCCGCAAGCAGCTGGGCTGGGCGTACGGCCCGTTCGAGATCCCGGAAGACATCTACGCCGGCTGGCGTGCCGGCGGCACCGGCACCCTGCGCCAGGCCGAGTGGGAACAGCAGTTCGACAAGTACGCCGCGCAGTTCCCGGCCGAGGCCGAAGAGCTGACGCGCCGCTCGCATGGCGATTTGCCGGCCGATTTCATCGCCAGGGCCGATGCCTACATCGCCCAGGTGCAGGCCGATGGCCAGAGCATCGCCTCGCGCAAGGCATCGCAGAACGCGATCGAGGCCTTCGCGCCGCTGCTGCCGGAACTCGTCGGCGGTTCGGCCGATCTGGCCGATTCCAATCTCACCCTGTGGAAGGCCAGCAAGTCGGTCGCCAGCGATGACCCGAACGCCAACTACGTCTATTACGGCGTGCGCGAGTTCGGCATGACTGCCATCGCCAACGGTCTGGCCCTGCATGGCGGTTTCATCCCGTTCGACGCTACCTTCCTGGTGTTCAGCGACTACGCCCGCAACGGCGTGCGCATGAGCGCGCTGATCCCGGCGCATGCGATCCACGTCTACACCCACGACTCGATCGGCCTGGGCGAAGACGGCCCGACCCACCAGCCGGTGGAGCACCTGGCCTCGCTGCGTTACATCCCCAACAACGATGTGTGGCGCCCGTGCGACGCGGTCGAGTCGGCCGTCAGCTGGAAGGCGGCGATCACCCGTCAGGACGGCCCGAGCTGTCTGGTCTTCAGCCGCCAGAACCTGGCC
>CAVOJC010000002.1:7500-2396924 GCA_963696155.1 uncultured Gammaproteobacteria bacterium | reverse complement strand
CCACAACGCCCGCACCGCCGAACAGGTCAAGCTGATCGAACGCGGTGGTTACGTGCTGGCCGATGCCGAAGGCGGAACGCCGGACGTGATCCTGATCGGCACCGGTTCGGAAGTGGGTCTGGCGGTGGCGGCCAAGGCCGAACTGGACGCGGCCGGCATCAAGACCCGCGTGGTCTCAATGCCCTCCACCGATGTGTTCGAGCGCCAGGACGCGGCCTACCGCGAATCCGTGCTGCCCAACGCCATCCGCGCCCGCGTGGCGGTGGAAGCCGGTGTTACCGGTTTCTGGCGCGCCTATGTCGGCCTGGACGGTGCGGTCGTTGGCATCGACACCTTCGGCGCCTCGGCCCCGGCCGACAAGCTCTACCAGCACTTCGGCATCACCACCGAAGCGGTGGTGGCGGCGGCGAAGGCGCAGGTCAAACGCTGATCCAAGTCAGCCGATAGGTAATGGAAAAGGCCGGGGAACCCCGGCCTTTTTTTGGGTTCATCTCCCAACTCCGGGGAAGGCCGCACGGATCTTGAGGAAGAAGTAGGCGTCATCGCGGTAACCGTAGGCGATGCGCTTGATGACCTTGATCCGGTTGTTGATGCCTTCGACCAAGCCGGTGTGCATGGGCCAGCGCACCCGGCTTAGGATGCCGCGCCAATAAGGCTGCAGGCATTTGGCGAAGTGCATCAGGGCGGGGATACCGCTCTGCCGGGCGTGGCGCAGCCACTGGGTCCAGGCACTGCGCCAGGCCCAGGCCGAGGGTGCAGTCCACAGTGCCTTGAGTTGTTCCTTCATCACATAGACCGCCATCAACGACTGGTTCGCCTCCAGCACCTCGGCCAGCCGCACCTGCTCGCGGTCTTTCAGGTTCGCCGGGTTGCGCAGCAACAGCCAGTGCGCGCGCTTGACCACCCGGCGCGCCGGCTTGTCGTGCCGCAGCTGGTTGGCGGCATCTACCCGCACCCGGCTCACCACCTCGCGCCCGTACTTGGCGATCACGTGGAACAGGTCGTAGACCACCCGTGCGTTCGGGCAATACCGGCGCACCTCCAGGTCGTAGGCCGTGTTCATGTCCATCGCCACGGCTTGGACCTGCGCGCAGCGCTGCGGCCCAAGCAGTTCGAAGAACGGTCGCACCTCGGCCCGCGAGCGGCCACGGCCCACCCACAGCACTCGCTTGCGCTCCACGTCGACCACCACGGTGGCGTAGCGATGACCCTTCTGGATCGCGAATTCGTCCATGGCGATCCGCCGCACGCCATCCAGATCGACCGGACCCACGCGACGCTCCAGCGCCCGGAAATCGATCGCCTTGGCGGTCTTCCAGTCGATGCCGTGCCAGCGGGCGGCATGCCGCACCGAGGTTGCTGCACACAATCGGACCACGCTCTGGGCCAGTCGCCGGGTCACCCGCGCATGCGGGTCCAGCCAGTCCAACTGCTCCAGCCGCGGACCGCAACGCGGGCAGGCCAGTCGCAGCCGCTCGACCTCCAGTTCCACCGGATCCTCGAACACCGGCAGGTCGCGGATCCGCCGGACCGTGCGGTCATGGATCGCGGCGACCGCTTCGCCGCAGCCGCTGCAGCGGCGAACATGGCCAGGCACCGGCGTCAGTTCCAGCACCAGCCAGCGACGCTCCCCGCGTTGCTCGTGCCGCCAGTCTTCAACCCGATACCCCACCCAACCACCCAGCTGGGCCATACAATCCCCGTCGGCCACGGCCGACCCCCGGTTTGTTGTCTCGACAACTACAAACTAACCGGGTCGGCCGTGCGCCCCTCCCTCAATTGGGAGAAGAACCTTTTTTATGCGCCGGGTCTTTCAACGCGGATGGCGGTTCATCCCGATCTGCGGTTCGTCAGCCTGCGTGCACGTTTGAGGTGACATGCCGCCGAACTTCTGGAGGCGGCGATCCCGTGAGCCGGGCATTGCGGCCAACCAGAGTGGACGGCGCCGCCGCCGAGCGCGTGAGCGCGATCAGGCAACAGCACAACAATTTCCCGGTGGCCGCAGGCCGGCGACTTCGCATGCGTGGGCGTTGCATTGGACGCGCAGCCATCAGGCCAGACTCAGCCGCAGTGACAGCGCGGCCAGGGTCACGAGCAACACCGGGAGCGTCAGCACGATGCCGACCTTGAAATAGTAGCCCCACGTGATCCTGATGTTCTTGCGTGCCAGCACGTGCAGCCAGAGCAGCGTGGCCAGGCTGCCGATCGGGGTGAATTTCGGGCCCAGGTCACTGCCGATGACGTTGGCGTAGATCATCGCCTCGCGCACGGTTCCCTCGGCCTGACTGGCGTCGATGGATAGCGCGCCGATCAGCACCGTGGGCATGTTGTTCATGATCGAAGACAGCAAGGCGATCAGCACTCCGGTCCCGATCGTGGCTCCCCATACGCCGTAACCGGCAAAAAGATCCAGCAGCCGGGCCAGGTGATCGGTCAGTCCGGCGTTGCGCAGGCCGTAGACGACCAGGTACATGCCGAGGGAAAACACCACGATCTGCCACGGCGCTTCCCGGATCACCTTGCGGGTCGATATCACGTGCCCGTTGCCCGCCACGCCCAACAGGACCAGCGCCCCGACGCCTGCGACAGCACTGATCGGCACGCCGATCCGCTCCAGCCCGAAGAATCCCACCAGCAGCAACGCCAACACTCCCCAGCCCGCGTTGAAAGTGGTGCGGTCAACAATCGCCGCACGCGGATCCTTCAGTTGAGTGACGTCATAGCTGCCTGGAATGTCGCGGCGGAAGAACCACAGCAGCATCCCCAGCGTCGCAGCAACGCAGACCAGATTGACCGGCACCATGACGGCGGCATATTGGCCAAAGCCGATGCCGAAATAATCGGCCGAGACGATGTTGACCAGGTTGGAAACGACCAGCGGCAGGCTGGCGGTGTCGGCGATGAATCCGGCCGCCATCACGAAGGCAAGCGTTGCCGCCGGACTGAATCTGAGCGCCAGAAGCATCGCGATTACGATCGGCGTCAGGATCAGCGCCGCGCCGTCGTTGGCAAACAGGGCCGACACGCCCGCTCCGAGCAATACGAGAAAGGTGAACAGCCGGCGTCCGCTGCCGTTGCCCCAACGCGCCACGTGCAGTGCGGCCCATTCGAAAAATCCGGCTTCATCAAGCAACAGGCTGATGATGATCACCGCGATGAAAGTGAAGGTGGCGTTCCAGACAAAGCCCCATACCGTCGGAATATCGCCCGGATCCACGACACCGCTCAGCAATGCCAGCGCAGCGCCCAGCATGGCGCTCCAGCCGACCCCGAGACCTTTCGGCTGCCAGATGACGAGGACGATGGTGGCGATGAAGATCAGAAGTGCAACCAGCATGGGTCAGGCCTTGCTCATGGGATTGAAGTCGCGCGTGGGGTTTGCCATAGGAGCAATCGTGCCGAGGCCAGCGGGGTGTTCCGGGCCGGCGGGCGCCACAGTGCCCCAGCCTGGATTCACTTGCTGGATACCCCAGCCGAGGGATTGGCCACAGGGGCACATTGGCTCTGGTTGCCACCGCAGCAGTTGCGGGTCAGGAACCCGATCAGGCCGTTCATGGCATCGAAATCGGCCCGGTAGCAGATGTGGCGGCCGCGGGGTTCCCCCTGGATCAGGCCGGCGGCGGCCAGTTCCTTCAGGTGAAACGACAACGTGGCACCGGGCAGCGACAGCGCTTCGGCGATCTCGCCGGGCATGCGTCCCTCCGGGCCGGCTTCCACCAGCAGGCGAAAGACCGAGAGCCGGGTCGCCTGGCCGAGGGCGGCGAGGGCAATGGTTGCGTTCTTCAGTTCCATGTTTCTAGAATACTGGAATCAACTAAGGAGGCAAGCTGCCATGACGATTTCCGGGATGCCCAACCTCGTGCCCGCGGCGTTGGACATTCCCGCGCACGACAAACTGGGCGTGACGGGCGCGGCGCACCCTCCGCGGATCCTGATCCTGTATGGATCGCTGCGGCCGCAGTCCTTCAGTCGCAAGCTCGCCCTCGAAGCCGAGCGCTTGCTGCGGCATTTCGGTGCTGAAACCCGGGTGTTCGATCCGCATGAGCTGCCCATGCTGGACAGCGTGGGCGCGGACCATCCAAAGGTGCGGCAACTGCGTGAATGGTCGCAGTGGTCGGAGGGCCAGGTCTGGGTGAGTCCGGAACGGCACGGCACCCTGACAGCGGTGTTCAAGAACCAGATCGACTGGTTGCCGCTGGAGGACGCCGGGGTGCGTACGACCCAGGGCAGGACGCTGGCGGTGATGCAGGTGTGTGGCGGCTCGCAGTCGTTCAACGTGGTAAACACCCTGCGCCAGCTGGGGCGCTGGATGCGCATGGTCACCATCCCCAACCAGTCCGCGGTGCCCAAGGCCTGGCAGGAGTTCAACGACGAAGGGCGGATGAAGCCGTCGTCGTACTACGATCGCGTGGTGGACGTGATGGAGGAGCTGGTCAAATTCACCCTGCTGGTGCGCGACCGCAGCGAGTATCTGACCGACCGCTACAGCGAACGCAAAGGTGACCTGGCGGCACCGAGGCTGGCCGCGGCATCGGCTGCGGCGACATTGCCGCCCGTCACCGAAATCATGCCGACAGCTTCTGCCGGCGTCGCCACCAATACCGTTCGGCCCGCCCGCAGTGAATGCTGCGCGACGTCATCGACCAGCAGCTGAGGATCCCCATCATGGACGCCACGATTTACCACAACCCGGCCTGCGGCACCTCGCGCAACACGCTGGCGCTGATCCGCCACGCCGGCATCGAGCCGACCGTCATCGAGTACCTGCGCACGCCGCCCACGCGCGAGCGCCTGGTCGAGTTGATCGCAGCTGCGGGCCTGGGCGTGCGCGATGCCTTGCGCAAGAAAGGCACGCCTTACGAAGCCCTCGGATTGGACGATCCGGGCCTGTCGGATGCGCAGTTGCTCGATGCGATGTTGGCGGACCCGGTGTTGATCAACCGCCCGTTCGTGGTCACCGCCTTGGGCACGCGCCTGTGCCGGCCCTCGGAGCTCGTGCTCGACATACTGCCGGCAATCACCGCGCCGTTCGCCAAGGAGGACGGCGAAGTGGTCATCGATCAGGACGGCCGGCGGGTCAGATAGCGAGGCAGGATCCGTCCCGGCCGTCCTCGGCAAAAGACGCCCTGGGATATCGTCCCAAACAGCGCTTGGCGCGATGCGCAGCCGCCGTATGATGGATGTGCGGTTGAGGGTGTGAAAAAAGCCGGGGATTCCCGGCTTTTTTCTTCGCCGCTCGTGACGATGGCAGCGTCAGCCGCGGGTTGTGTTGGCCAATGCAAGCCTCAGTAGCCTGGTGTCCAGACGTTCACGGAGGCCGTCGGGTTGTTCCAGGCCCATCCGTTGCAGGTACATGGCATCGCCATCGCTGGCCGGCTGTCGCAGTGCGGCGATCACGGTGCGCAGCTTCCCGCCACGGCTGCCGGTGTTCTGTCTGAGCCAAGTCAGGGCGCGCAGCAGGTCCTGCTCGAGCGAGGTGAAATCGCTGCCCAGCGGGTAATCGGGCAGGCTGCCGTCGCGGCGGAACGGTGCCAGCCGGGCGGCGAGGGCGCCGGCGCTGTTGCGCTGCCAGTGCGTCGGCGCACGGAAATCGCGCGCCAGCTTTTTCGCCGCCCGGGCCTGTTCCAGCAGCGGTTGCTGGAACGCCGCATCGGTGATGCCCGCCATCGCGATCACGCAATCCTCGTCGGTCAGGCCGCGCAGGTCGGCGATGCCGTACTCGTTGAGATAGATGTCGCGCAGATGCCGTGGAATGGTGGTGTGGCCGTAGTTCCAGCGCACGTTGGACTGCGCGGTCGCCTTGTCGTCGCGTACTGCACGGAACATCAGCACACTGCGCGCATCCGGCAGCGCATGTGCCATCGCCACGAAGTTGTATTGGCCACCCACCCCGGAGACAACGCGCCCGTCCTCCAGGGCATCGGAGGTCGCCGCGCCCAGTGCGGTGGCCATCATGCAGGAGTTGAAGAAGCGTGCGTCGCGGCGCTGCAGTTGTTCCAGCGCCTCGTTGCCACCATAGAGCTGGTTGATTTCGCTGATGCGGCGCATGCCGATGGCGCGGCACTCGTGCTCGGGCAGGTGGCGCAGCCACTCGTAGAATTCGGGCGAGCCGAGATAGAACGCGCCGTGCAGATATTCGCCTTCGAACTCGAGCCTTGCGCGATCGCCATTGCTCGCGGTGCCATTGGCAAGACGCTGCATCAGTTCCGGGTCTTCATGCACCTTGCGCCAGATCACACCGCTCTGCACCAGCTTGCGGAAGCCTTCGTTGAGCATTTCGCTGCAGCCGTACAGTCCGATCTCGAACGGGTCCAGCCCGCCAATCTCCTGTACCAGGGGGCTGGTCGCCAGTTGCGGATCGAGCGCATCGATGATCTGCCGATACCGGGCATTGTCGGTGTGTCGAAGCACCAGCGCGTGGCTGAGTGCATCGGCCAATGTGCCGATGCCAATCTGCAGGGTGCCGCCGTCGCGCACCAGGGTGCTGGCGTACAGGCCGATGGCGTAGTCGGCATCGGCTACCGGTTGCCGTGGCAGGCCGAACAACTCCGGGTACGGCCCCGGCGGAGTCACCACCGCATCGAAGAACGCTTCATCGACAGCCGCGCTGCCGCCCAGCCAGGGCAGCTTCGGATCGATCTCGGCGATCAGCAGCGGCCGGGGCAGCCCGCGCTTGTTGATCGCATCGAGCGTGTCCTGTGTGATGTCGTTGTTGCACGAGAATGAAAGCTTGCCCTCGCGGCCTGCCATTTTCTGCACGATCGCATGCGGCGCGCGCTGTGCCACCGCGTCCGCGGCGTGGGTGTAATTCAGGCTCGTGTAACTGCGCTGCGCCTGGCTCGAATCCAGCAGCGCTCCGGACTGCATGTAGAACTCCTCCACCTGTATGTGCGCCGGCAGGCAGTCGTGCGCCATCGCATCGGCGTAGGCCAGGCGCGGAAAGTCCTCGCCGAAATGACGTTGCACGAACGGCCGCATGAACCGGGCCTGCAGATCGTTGCCATGGGCGAGCGGGGGATTCAGTGACAGCGCGGTATAGAGCTGCAGCGGTCGCGCCGGATCGTGTTCGATACGGGCGTAGAGGGCGTTGAGCAGCCGATGGGGTTTGCCCAGCGCCAGCGGTGCGGCCACACGCAGTGGGCCGGGAACGCGTTCCAGCAGCCAGTCGCAAGCTGCCTCAAGGGTGTCGAAATGCAGGGTCATGGGGCCAGCCTAGCCCAAGGCCGCCGTTGCCGGCGGTGAAGCCCCGTTGCAAGGAGGCACTTGACAAGCCTTTTGTTTACATGCGTAATCAATAAAAATTACAGGCGTAAACAATGATCCAGATCAGCGAAGCCGAGGCGGTGGTGATGGAGGTGTTGTGGCAACGGCACCCGCTGGCCGCCGAAGAGGTGGTCGCAGGCCTTTCCGGCCACAACCAGTGGGCCGAGCCGACCATCAAGACCCTGTTGAACCGCCTGCTCAACAAAGGGGCGATCAGTGCCGACAAGGACGGGCGGCGCTATCTGTATTCGCCACGGATCCGGCGCGAGGAGTGGGTGCTGGAAGAGAGCCAGGGACTGCTGGAGCGCCTGTTCGACGGCAGGGTCGCGCCACTGGTGGCGCACTTCAGCCAGCACCAACGCCTCAGCCGGGCCGATATCGCCGAATTGAAGAAGCTGATCGGGGAGCTCGATGATGACCAGTCCTGAGATGGTGCGCCTGCTGTTGCTCTCCACCCTTGCAACATCGGCGGCAGCGGCGCTGGTACTGGCATTGCGTGGCGCGGTGCGCCGGCGACTGGGAGCGAGCGCGGCCTACCTGCTGTGGCTGTGCGTGCCGGCGGCGTGGTTGGCGGTCATGCTGCCGGCGCCACGCCAGGAGGTCGCGGCGATGACACAGAGCGTCGCCGTGACGGTCGGCAATCTCGTCCCTGACAGCGCGGGCGCCAACATCATCGACTGGCCCGGGCTGCTGTTGCTGATATGGCTGTGCGGAAGCGTGGTGATGCTGGTGCGGCTGTGGCGCCAGCAGCGTCGTTTCATGGCGGGGTTGGGGCCACTGCAGGCGTTGGCCGATGGCACCTGGCAGGCCACAGCCGTGGCTGGCCTGCCGGCGGCGATCGGGCTGCTGCGGCCGCGCGTCGTGCTGCCGGCCGGCTTCGCGCAGCGGTACAGCCCGCAGGAACAGGCGCTGGTACTGCATCACGAACGCATCCACATACGTCGCGGCGATCTGCAGGTGAATGCCGCGGTCGCCTTGCTGTGCTGCCTGTACTGGTTCAACCCCTTGCTGCTGCTGACATTGCGCCGCTGCCGCGAAGATCAGGAACTCTCGTGCGACGAGCGCGTCATCGCCGCCAATGGCGATGCGCGGCGCAGTTACGGCATGGCGATGCTCAAGACCGAGCTGGCCTTGTCGCCCTTGCCGGTGGGGTGTCACTGGCAGAACCACCACCCGTTGAAGGAGCGTATTGCCATGTTGAAACGTCCGGTTCCAGGCAGGCAGCAATGGATTGCGATGGCGCTGTTGTCATTGGGCGTGTCCTCGTCACTGGGGTACACCGCGTGGGCGGCGCAGCCGGCCGCGATGACGGCCAGGCAGGGCGAGGTCTATGCCATCAAGCTGCAACTCAATGTTGATGGCGAGAGGCAACAGTTCGAGATCCGCGAACACGTGGGGCGTCCGTTCGCATTTTCTTTCAACTCACGAGTTGGCAAGGCGTGGAGTGGCGAGTTTGTGATCGCAACGGCCGACCGGCAGCGCATGCGCGTTAGCGGGGATCTGAAGGCTGATGGCGTGCTGGTCTCCAGCCCGAACCTGCTCATCGCCAGTGGCATGCCGGCGGGGATCAAGGTGTCGACTCCTGATGGGGCGTCGGTACTGGATATGGTGTTGGACGTACAGCCGTCCGCCTCGGCGGAAACTGCAGAACAGGCCGTCAGCGGCCGAACCAACGTCGAGCCGGAACCCATGCCAGCCAGTGTGCCGACCTTTGCGCAGATGGCGCCTCCGCGCTATCCCCCGAGTCTGAACACCGGCGAGGTGGTACTGATGATCGATGTGGCGGCCACCGGCGCGGTCACCGGGGTAACGGTGGCTCGCAGCTCGGGCTTCCAGGACCTGGATGCCGCGGCGATGGAGGCCGCGCGCAAATGGAAGCTCAATCCCGGCTATGAAAAAGGCCGTGCCGTGGCCGGGCAGGTGCGCGTGCCTGTCCGTTTCGAGGCCGATGAAACCGAAGTGACGACAGTGCGGCAGGATGGACCGCGCTGATCGTTGAAAAAGGCACGGAGGTCAGTGCCTCCGTGCCGCGTGGGCTCAGCGTGACGGCTTGGCTGGAGTGTCACCCAGCAGCTTGTTCAACAGCGTGCCCAGCTGCTCGCCTGCAATTCGCATCTGTGTCTCGGCCAGCGGAAGAAACTCGCGGGCATAGGCGTCGGTATCGCTGCGATTGTGCGGATATACCCCCGGGCTGATAGCGATGCGGCAGGAATCTTCAGCCCATGCGCGGGGCGCCTGCGGCAGCTCAACACGCGCCGGCAGCTTCGGTGCGGGCAGGGCGAGCAGGCGTTGCAGGTACTGCCCGTCGTCCAACTGCTGGGCGTAGAGCATGCCGCCGTCCCACAGCGCGTGCAGATTGGTGCCGCGGCCGTTGTACTGCAGCTGGAAGTCGTTGCCGCCCTTGTCGTGACCATAGCCGGCGTGCATCGGCTGGTGAAGGTCACCAACGAAGTGCACCACGAATTTCAGCGCCTGCGCCCGTTCGGCATCCGGCTTGCTGCGATCGGCCAGGATGGCGCTCTGCGCATTGATCGCCTCCACGACGCAATTGCCGTTCGGGCAATGTTTCGGCGCCTGGTAATGGCAATTGTCTTCGGCGATGTTCACGTAGTGCCAGCCGGCAGAGCGCTTGCCCAGGTCCGGGTCATTGGAGCGCAGTTCGTCGGCCCAGGCGGCGACGCCGTGCAGGGTCGGGTCCGGCTCGCCAGCGAGCAGGCGGTCGATTTCGCTCTTTGCAGCAGGATCAAGACGGGTTTCGGCGATATGGCCAACCAGTCGATGCCCCTGGGCGCCCCAGGCAAGGGCGGGGACCGGAAGCAGCGTTGTGGCGGCGAGAACGAGTGCAGGAAGGGAATAGGAAAGAGGCAGGAAGGAAATTTTCATCGCGACATTCTAGCCGCGCCGCGTTGCCGCGATATGTCGGAAACCGGGGCCGGTCCAGCAGCCGAACGCGCTGGACCGCGGTGGAGGACGCGCCGGCCCTGGATAACTTCGTTCCATGCAATACCCGGAACGGCGATGGATGGATCAGAACCTGAAGACGTAGGCGACGCCGTAGACCAGCGGATCGACCGTGGCAGTCCCCAGCGTGGCGCCGTTGACCTTCACCTTGCTGTCGATGTCGGCCCAGCGCAGGTCCGCGCGCAACGCACCGTTGTCGCCGAGCGCGACATCCACACCGGCATGCGCGGCCAGGCCCCAGGAGTCTTCCAGCTGCAACCGGGTGCCGGCCAGCGCACCCTGCGCATCGGTGCTGAAGAAGCGGGTGTAGTTCACGCCCAGACCCATGAACGGAGTGAATTTGCTGCGGTTGGCGAAGTGGTACTGGAGCGAGACCACCGGCGGCAGCTGTCTGGTTTCACCGACCTTGCCGACGCCGGCGATGCTGATTTCGTGCTTGAACGGCAGCGCGGCCAGCACTTCGATGCCCACGTTGTCGGCGACGAAGTATTCGAACGTCAGGGTCGGCTTGACGTCGCGGTCGACGCTGGTGGGGAGCCTGCCCAGGCCCAGTGCAGTGCCGTCCAGGTCGCCGGCATCGGACGTTGGATCTACCGCGTGAATGCCGACGCCCAGCGTCCAGTCGCCTTTGGACTGGGCCACGGCGGGAGCGGCGACCAAGGCCACGGCGGCGCCTAGGACGGAAACCAGCAGGGTGTAAGTCTTGCGCATGTTTTGTTCATTGCGTGGTGGAGTTGGCAGCAGTTTTGGCCGCCCCCGCGCTTGCCGCCTTGATCCGGATCAAACGCTTGTTTGCAGTCAGCTGCGGCTCATTCCCGGACCGGGTTGGCTGTCGGTGGCCGGAGCCCGTGCTGTTAGAATGACGGCCCCTTATCCATCCCCGCCGCGCCGGTCGCGGCCGCAGGAGCTACTGAAAAATGGCAATCAAGGTCGGCATCAACGGTTTCGGTCGCATCGGGCGCAATGTGTTCCGTTCGGCAGTGTTGAACTTCGGCAGCGACATCGAGATCGTGGCCATCAACGATCTGCTGGAGCCGGACTATCTGGCCTACATGCTCAAGTACGACTCCGTGCATGGCCGTTTCGACGCAGACGTGTCGGTTGACGGCAGCAACCTGCTGGTCAACGGCAAGAAGATCCGTCTGACCCAGGAACGCGATCCGGCCAACCTGAAGTGGAACGAAGTGGACGTGGACGTGGTGATCGAATCCACCGGCCTGTTCCTGGACAAGGCCAGCGCGCAGAAGCACATCGATGCCGGCGCCAAGAAGGTGCTGCTGTCGGCCCCGTCCAAGGACGACACGCCGATGTTCGTGTACGGCGTCAACCACAAGACCTACGCCGGCCAGGCGATCGTCTCCAACGCCTCGTGCACCACCAACTGCCTGGCGCCGCTGGCCAAGGTCATCAATGACAAGTGGGGCATCAAGCGTGGCCTGATGACCACCGTGCATGCCGCCACCGCCACCCAGAAGACCGTCGACGGCCCGTCCAACAAGGACTGGCGCGGCGGCCGCGGCATCCTGGAAAACATCATTCCGTCCTCCACTGGCGCGGCCAAGGCCGTGGGCGTGGTGATCCCGGAATTGAACAAGAAGCTGACCGGCATGAGCTTCCGCGTGCCGACCTCGGACGTGTCGGTGGTCGATCTGACCGTCGAGCTGGAGAAGGAAGCCACCTACGCCGAGATCTGCGCCGAAGTGAAGGCACAGAGCGAAGGCGCGCTGAAGGGCATCCTGGGCTACACCGAAGACAAGGTGGTGGCCACCGATTTCCGCGGCGAGACCCATACCTCGGTGTTCGACGCCGACGCCGGCATCGCGCTGGATACCACCTTCGTCAAGCTGGTGGCCTGGTACGACAACGAGTGGGGCTATTCCAACAAGTGCCTGGAGATGGTCAAGGTCGTCGCCGCGTAAGCGACCGCCCTCCACCGTCTTCTCAAAAACCCCGGCCCAGGCCGGGGTTTTTTTATGCCCGACGGCCATGTCCGTTTCGCCCGCGCGGGGCCGCTACACGGGCGCGGCAGGTCGATTAGCATGGGCGGCCGGCAGCGGTACCTGCGAACGGCATTCCCGCATCCAATGGACGGTCGAATGGAATCATTGCTCATATTGCTGGCGCTGGTGGTGTTGCTGATTCCCGTGCTGCTGATCGTGGTCACGGTGATGGTGTTCGGTTTGCGCGGTCGGGTGACGGCGCTGGAAGCGCTCGTGGCCGAGCTGCGCGGCGAGGCTGCTGCGAGCCAATTCCGCAACCGGCAAGAGGCGGCGCAGCCGGCTTCGACAACGCGCCCCGACGCCGGTGCGGTCAACCCGCCCGAGCGGGTGCCGCAGGTGCCCGCGCTGCCTGCGGTAACGCCAATGCCCATGGCGACTGCGCCGCCGGTTGCCGTGCCTGTCCGGCCTGCTGCCGCCCAGCTGCCGCCCAAACCGCTGCCACCGCCGTTGCCGGATGGGCCGAATGCGATCGAGCGCGCTATCCGCACCATCAAACACTGGTTCGGCAGCGGCAATGTGCCGGTCAAGGTCGGCATGCTGGTGCTGCTGGCCGGTGTCGCCGCGCTGTTGAAGTACGTCAGTGACCAAGGCTGGTTGAATGCCCCGATCGAGCTGCGTCTGGCCGGTATCGCCGCCGCCGCACTGGCGGGGCTGGTGTTCGGCTGGCGCCAACGCGAGTTCCGGCGCCTGTTCGCACTGGCGGTTCAGGGCGGGGCCATAGGCGCCTTGCTGCTGACGATCTTCGCCGCATTCAAGCTGTATGGGCTGGTGCCGGCAGGTGCGGCATTCGGATTGAGCGTGGTGTTGATTGCCGGCCTCGGTGTGCTGGCGGTGGTGCAGAACTCGCGCACGCTGGCGGTGCTCGGCATCCTCGCCGGGTTCCTGGCGCCGATCTGGTTGTCCACCGGCAGCGGCAACCATGTCGCGCTGTTTTCCTACTACGCGGTGTTGAACGCGGGGATATTCGCGATCGCGTGGTGGCGGCCGTGGCGGGTGCTGAACCTGCTCGGTTTCGCCTTCACCTTCGGCATCGGCACCCTCTGGGGCGTCACCCGGTATCTGCCGGAGCAGTTCAACAGCACCGAACCGTTCCTGCTGCTGTTCTTCGCGTTCTACCTGCTGATCCCGATCCTGTATGCCCGGCGGCAGGCGGCCGAAAACCGGAATCTGGTCGATGGCTCGCTGGTGTTCGGCACGCCGCTGGTCGCGTTCTCGTTGCAGGCCGGGCTGCTGCAGGGAGAGCGCATGCCGCTGGCCCTGTGCGCGCTGGCGCTGGGCCTTCTGTACGCGGGACTGGCGCGGGCGCTGGTCCGGCGTGCGCACTTTGCCGCACTGGGCCAATGTTATGCGGTGCTGGCGCTGGGCTTCGCCACGTTGGCGGTGCCGCTGGCGTTGTCGGCACGGGCCACGGCCAGCGTGTTTGCGCTGGAGGGTGCTGCGCTGGTGTGGCTGGGCATGCGCCAGCAACGCTGGCTGCCGCGCATCAGCGGCGCCCTGCTGCAGCTTGCTGCGGCATTCGGCTTCCTTGTCGGCGTGGATCGTTGGCACGCAGATGCCGGCGCCATCATCAACGCATCCTTCATGAGTGCGCTGCTGTTGTCGTTGGCCGGCTTCGCCAGCGCCTGGAGCTCGCGTCGCGCGCACCGGTCGGCCGAAGCGTTCGCGTATTACCTGTGGGGACTGGGTTGGTGGCTGGGTGCCTTCAGCCTGGAGATCTTCCGTTTCGTGCGCAGCGCTTCCTGGCCGGATGCACTGCTGATACTGGCGGCGGTGACCGGGTGGTTGGCCGCCGAGGTGCATCGTCGCCAGCCGGGCAGAGCATTGATCGCGACGACGCTGGCGGCTTTGGTGGCGGCGCTGCCGCTGGTGCTGTGGCAGGTGGATGCGCATGGCCAGCCGTTCGCCGGTGACGGGATGCTGGCCTGGGGCGTATTCGCCGCGCTCGGCGTTCGCAGCCTCTGGTGCCTGCGCAGCAGCGGTGATGGCGTCGCCCGCGCAGCGCAGTTCGTCTGGTGGCTGGTGTGGCCGCTGGTGCTGACCCTGTCCGCTTCGTGGATCGCCGACCGGTTCGAGCTGGCGCAGGGGTGGCAGCTGGCGCTGGTGGCATTGCCGTGGCTGCTGGTCACCGCGCTTTCGATCTGGCGTTGGCCGTGGCTGGCGGCGCCATTGGGCGAACGCTTCGCCGGCGCCCGCGCGCCGTTGCAAACCACCTTCCTGCTGGTGCTGGCGATCGGCTGGCTGCAGGCCCTGCTGCAACCGGCCGCGGCCTGGCCGTTGCCGTGGGTGCCGCTGCTCAATCCGGTGGAAATGATGCAGCTGCTGACGCTGTTGCTGGCCGCTGCGTGGCTGTGGTCGTCGTCCGCGCCGGGCGCGGTGCGTTCAATCCGCGTGACCATCGTGGCGGGTGCCGGCTTTCTGCTGCTCACCGCTGCCACCTTGCGCGCGGTACATCACTGGGGCGCGGTGCCGTGGGATGCCGCACTGTGGTCTTCCACGCTGGCGCAGACCAGCCTCACGGTGGTGTGGAGCATGCTCGGCGTGATCAGCTGGATACTGGGTTCGCGCCGCGGCCAGCGGGTGCTGTGGCGAGTGGGCGCGGTGCTGATGGCGGTGGTGCTGGCCAAGCTGGTGCTGATCGATCGCCAGCATCTGGGCAACCTGCTGGGCATTTCGTCGTTCATCGCCTACGGCCTGCTGTGCACGGCGGTGGGATATTTCGCGCCCGCACCGCCGCGCGCGGCGGATGCACCATCCGGGGAACCCGCATGAAACGCCTGCTCCTTGCCGCCCTGCTGCCGTTCAGCGCCGTAGCCGCCAACACGCGCGACAACTACGCCGAACAATGGCCCATCGCGGTGGACGACGCGAGGGCCGGGGCCTACCAGATCAGCCTGACCGAGGCGGTCTACCGCCGTGCCCATCTTCCTTCGCTGGCCGATGTCGAGGCATTCAACGCGCAGGGCCAGACGCTGCCGACCGCGCTGGTGACCCGACCGTCCGGGATGGAGAAGCACTCCCAGCTGCGGCCGCTGCCCTGGTTTGCACTGCCGGCGGTGAGCGCCAATGGCGGCAATGACCTGCGCCTGATCGCCGAACGCGATACCGATGGCAGCGTGCGCCGGATCGAGACCAGCGTCGGCGGCGGGCGCAGCAGTTCTCCCGGCGGCTGGCTGCTCGATGCCAGCGGCGTGGATGCGCGGATGGACACGCTCGTGCTGGAGTGGGAGCCACCCACCGCGCCCCTGCAGGTGGACCTGCGGCTGGAAGCCAGCGATGACCTGGTCAACTGGCAGGTCGTGCAGCCCCGGGTAACCCTGGTGGATCTGGACAACAACGGCCGGCGCCTGCAACAGCGCCGCCTCGCGCTGGGCAGTGATGCGCGCTATGTGCGCTTGCTGCCGCTGGGAGGAAGCCCGCTGCCGGTATTGAAAGCCGTCAGCGGCGAAGTGGATGCGACGGCAAGCCCCCTGCAGTGGCAGTGGCTGTCGCTGGAAGGCGTCGAAGCCGCGGACCATGGCTTCGAGTTCGTGCTGCCCGGGCGCTTCCCGGTGGCGCAGGCGGATATCGCGGCACACGACAACAGTGCGGTGGAGTGGACGCTGTTCAGCCGCGAAAGCGACGACGCGCGCTGGGTGCGGCGCGCCGGTCCGTGGGTGGCCTATCAGCTCGGTGACGACAGACACCGCAACCGGTCACCGGCGCAGCCGTTGGATCGGCCCGTGCGCGACCGCCACTGGCGCCTGGTGCCGGCGCACCCGTCCGCTGCCCCTTCATTACGGCTGGGTTACCGGCCCGAAACCCTGGTGTTCCTGGCACATGGTGCGCCGCCCTATTCGCTGGCCGTCGGCAGCGCCCAGGTGGAACGGCCCGATGCACCGCTGGAATCCCTGCTCGCTGCAATGCGGCAGCAGCGTGGGCAGGACTGGAAGCCGGCCGTGGCGCGGTTGCAAGGCCCCGGACAGGTGCTGGCCGGCGAGGCCGCGCTGCGGCCGCAGCGTGACTGGAAAGCATGGCTGCTATGGGCGCTGCTCGGCGGTGGCGCGCTGGTGGTGGCCGGTTTGGCCTTGAGTCTGTTGCGTGCCAGGCCCGCGGACGGCTCTGCCGCCTGAGCGCGGTTTGCCGTCCTGCAGCATAGCCGGGACAATGGCTGGCGCTTTCGGCCGCTTCCACAGTGGGGCCGGGCGGAGCCAGCGCACGCTGCCGAACGCCGCCTGCCCGCCCACGGCGGGGCCGCCGCGTTGAACCTTTCCATAGACCAAGAGTTGACTATGTCCATTGTCCGCATGACCGATCTCGACCTCTCCGGCAAGCGCGTGCTGATCCGCCAGGATCTGAACGTGCCGATCGACGGGGGCCGCATCACTTCCGAGCAGCGCATCACCGCGTCGTTGCCGACGCTCGAGCGCGCGCTGGAGCAGGGTGCGGCGGTGATGGTCACCTCGCACCTGGGCCGCCCACAGGAGGGCGTGTGGAGCGAGGCCGAGTCGCTGGCTCCGGTCGCCGCGCGGCTGTCCGAACTGCTGGGCGTGGACGTGCCGCTGGTCAAGGACTGGGTGGACGGTGTCGACGTCGCCCCCGGCCAGATCGTGCTGCTGGAAAACTGCCGCATGAACGTCGGCGAGGGCAAGGACGACGAGGCGCTGTCGAAGAAGTACGCCGCGCTGTGCGACGTGTTCGTGATGGACGCCTTCGGCACTGCACATCGTGCGCAGGCATCCACTCATGGCGTGATCCGTTTCGCGCCGGTGGCGGCCGGTGGCCCGCTGCTGATGGCCGAACTGGATGCGCTCGCGCTGGCGCTGGAGAAGCCGGCGCGTCCGCTGCTGGCGATCGTGGCCGGCAGCAAGGTCAGCACCAAGCTGGAACTGCTGTCCAACCTGGTCGGCAAGGTCGACCAGTTGATCGTCGGCGGCGGCATCGCCAACACCTTCATCGCCGCGCAAGGGCATGACGTGGGCAAGTCGCTGGTCGAGAACGACCTGCTCGACACCGCGCGCAAGATCGACGCCGATGCCAAGGCGCGCGGCGCGCAGATTCCGGTGCCGACCGACGTGGTGGTGGCACCGGCGTTCGCCGCCGATGCGCCGGCCACGGTCAAGAACGTGGACGCGGTCAGCGCCGAGGACATGATCCTGGATATCGGCCCGGAAACCGCCGCCCGCTATGCGCAGATGATCGCCAGCGCCGGCACCGTGGTCTGGAACGGCCCGGTCGGCGTGTTCGAGTTCGACGCGTTCGGCAAGGGCACCGAAACCCTGGCGCGCGCCATCGCCAGCTCAAAGGCGTTCTCCATCGCCGGTGGCGGCGACACCCTGGCGGCGGTGGACAAGTACGGCATCGCCGGCGACGTCAGCTACATCTCCACCGGTGGTGGCGCGTTCCTGGAGTTCCTCGAGGGCAAGACCCTGCCGGCCGTGGCCGCGCTGGAGGGGCGTGGATCGTGAGCGCTGATGTGTTGTTCTTCGACCTGGACGGCACCCTGATCGAATCGTCGGCCGGTGTCACCGGTTGCGTGGCGTATGCGCTGGAAAAGATGGGCCAGCCGGTGCCGCCCGAGAGCGAACTGCGGCGCTGGATAGGCCCGGCACTGCGTACCAGCTTCACGCCGGTGTTCGGCGACAGCGAGCGGGTGGAGCAGGCCGTGCATTACTACCGCGAGCGTTTCGACAGCGACGGCTGGAAGGAGCACGAGGTCTATCCGGAGATCGGCGAGGTGGTGCGCGGGTTCAAGGCGGCCGGCCACCGGCTGGCGGTGGTGACGGCCAAAACCGAGTCGCATGCACGGCGCATCGTCGAACATCTGCCGTTCGGGGACTGTTTCGAGGATGTCATCGGCGCCACCGCCGACGGCTCGCGCAGCCACAAGCCCGAACTGGTGGCCGAGGCGCTCGCGCGGCTGTCGCTGCAGCCGGAGCAGTGCTGGATGATCGGCGACCGGCGCATGGACATCGAAGGTGCGCGCCATCACCAGATGCGCAATGTCGGTGTGTTGTGGGGCTTCGGTGGTGAAGAGGAATTGCGCGAGGCCGGTGCCCTGCACCTGGCGCAGAAGCCGCAGGATCTGCCCGCGCTGATTGCCTGATCCGCGCACCGACCGTCGCCGCCGCACAAAAGCCGGCGACGACGGTCGTTTTACGCATGCCGACAACGGTTGCCGGTTTCGCCGGCAGGTTGTCCCGCATGTCCCGGTTGCCGGAATCGCATTGTCCGCAGCGCTGCTGCTGATGGCGCGCGCCGCCTTGTCCGGTGGTACATGCGTATTCATCCGCTCATGGCGACGACACTGCGATGGCCGTTGTGGTCCGTTGCCACTTATCGCGCGCTGCCCTGTCTGGATAGGTTGTCCTGACTGTCGTCAGGACATAGCGGAGATAGCGCCAGTCCAAAGGGCCGAGGCCCCATTCGAACCGGGGCATTGTGCTAGTTTCAGGCTCTTTAGAAGGAACCATTGCATCATGATTGAACGTCAGCGCCGCACGAAGATTCTCGCCACCCTGGGGCCGGCTACCGACCCGCCGGGAGTGCTGGAGGATCTGATCCGCGCCGGCGTGAATGTCGTGCGGTTGAACTTCAGCCACGGCGATCCGTCGGGGCAGGCCAAGCGTGCTGCCGAAGTACGTGCCGCCGCGCAGCGCGTGGGCGCCGAAGTCGGCATCCTCGCCGATCTGCCCGGCCCGAAAATCCGCATCGAGCGTTTTGCCGCCGGCAAGGTGCTGCTCAAGGCCGGCGCCCGCTTCGACCTGGTCGCGGCCACCGACGTGCCGCCGGGCGATGAGCACCAGGTGGGCGTGAGCTATCTGGGCCTGCCGCAGGACGTAGGCCCGGGCGACGTGCTGCTGCTCGACGACGGCCTGCTGCAGTTGCAGGTGGTCGAAGTGCAGGGCGAGCGCATCATCAACACCGTGCTCAACGATGGCGCGCTGTCCGACCGCAAGGGCCTGAACAAGCAGGGCGGCGGTCTGTCGCTGGGCGCGTTGACCGAGCGCGACAAGGAACTGATCGGCATCGTCGCCAAGATCGGCGTGGACTTCATCGCCGTGTCGTTCTGCCGCAACGCGCAGGACATGAACGATGCACGTGCGATTGCGCGCCAGCACGGCTGCGACGCGGCGCTGGTGTCCAAGATCGAACGCACCGAGGCGATCGAGAACCTGACCGAGATCGTCGAGGCCAGCGATGTGGTGATGGTCGCCCGTGGCGACCTCGGCGTGGAAATCGGTGACGCCGAACTTCCGGGCCTGCAGAAGAAGATCATCAAGGCCGCGCTGGCGCAGAACAAGGTGGTGATCACCGCCACGCAGATGCTGCAGTCGATGGTTGAAAGCCCGATCCCGACCCGTGCCGAAGTGCTGGACGTGGCCAACTCGGTCATCGACGGTACCGATGCGGTGATGCTGTCGGCCGAAACCGCCGCCGGTGCCTATCCGGTCAAGGCGGTCGAGGCGATGGCCCGCATCTGCCTGGGCGCCGAGCGCCAGTTCCAGACCGACACCGACTTCGGTGCCTCGCCGCGCAACCTGCAGCGGGCCGACCAGGCGATCGCGATGGCGACGATGTTCCTGTCCCAGCACGTGGGCGTGCGCGCGATCGTGGCGATGACCGAATCCGGTGGTACCGCGCGCTTCCTGTCGCGTTTCCGTGCCAGCGCGCCGATCTATGCGATCACCCGCCACGATGGCGCCCGCCGGCAGATGGCGATGATGCGCGATGTGTTCCCGATCAACTTCGACAGCCGCGGCCTGACCCCGCGCGAAGCAGCACGCGGCAGCATCCGCCTGCTGGTGGAGTCGGCGATGCTCGCGGCCGGTGACCGGGTGGTATTCACCAGTGGCGAACACATGGAAACCCACGGCGCCACCAACACCCTGCGCCTGCTGGAAGTGGGCGAGACCGGCCACGCCACCGGGCTGGGCGAGCTCTAGAACGCTTCAATCCGGAATGACGCAGCGGGGCGCGGTGATCAAAAGCCGCGCCCCGCTGGCGTTTGCGCGATGTAAGCGGTTCCAGAAGCTGTGAAAAGTTAAGTCACAGCCAACGACGGCTATAATTGGCGTTTTCCCGCCTCCCGTCACAGGAACTACATGAGCATCGAACTGCTGGCCGAAACCGCCCAGGCCATGGTCGCCCCGGGCAAGGGCATCATCGCCATCGACGAATCCACCGGTACGATCGCCAAGCGCTTCGCCAGCGTCGGCGTCGAGAACACCGAGGAGAACCGTCGCGCGTATCGCGAGATGTTGCTGACCACGCCGAAGCTCAACGAGCATATCTCCGGCGCGATCCTGTTTGACGAAACCCTGCGCCAGTCGACCAAGGACGGCGTGCCGTTCGCCAAGTACATGGCCGACCACGGCATCATCCCCGGCATCAAGGTCGACACCGGCGCCCATCCGCTGGCCGGCAGCCCGGGTGAGATGGTCACCGAGGGTCTGGACGGCCTGCGTGCCCGTCTGCAGGAGTACTACAAGCTCGGTGCCCGCTTCGCCAAGTGGCGCGCGGTGATCAATATCGGCGAGAGCATCCCGTCGGGCACCTGCATCGAGGTCAACGCGCACGCGCTGGCGCGTTATGCCGCGCTGTGCCAGGAAGCCGGCCTGGTGCCGATGGTCGAGCCGGAAGTGATCATGGACGGCGACCACGACATCGAGACCTGCTACGAAGTCACCGAAGCCACCCTGCGCGCGCTGTTCGATGCGCTGTACCAGCAGAACGTGGTGCTGGAAGGCACGATCCTGAAGGCCTCGATGGTCATCTCCGGCAAGGGCTGTGACGAACAGGCCGATGTCGAGGAAGTGGCCGAATCGACCGTGATGTGCCTGAAGTCGGTGGTGCCGGCGATCCTGCCGGGCATCGTGTTCCTGTCCGGCGGCCAGAGCGACGAGCAGTCCACCGCCCACCTCAACGCGATGAACCAGCTCGGCACCCTGCCGTGGCCTCTGAGCTTCTCCTACGGCCGCGCCATGCAGCAGGCCGCGCTGAAGCTGTGGGCCAAGGACATGAAGGGCAACTACGCCAAGGCGCAGCAGACGGTCTACGAGCGCGCCAAGGAAAACGGCCTGGCTGCACTGGGCAAGTGGGAAGGCTGATCAGCCGCTACCGCTGAAATGAAGACGCCGGCCATGTGCCGGCGTTTTTTTATGGCGGATAAACGCAGAGCCTGAAGGCATGCCTGCCTGGTATATGGCTGCCTAGGCAGGTATATACTTCCCGGCCTGATGAGCGACCACGACACAACCCCCGGCCTGGGCTATCTGATAGCCGATCTGAGCCGGCTCTACGGGCGGATCTTCGACCGCCGCGCCGCGCCCTTGGGCCTCACCCGCGCGCAGTGGCGCGCCCTGAAGCGGATCCAGCTGGCGCCGGGGCTGACCCAGGCGGCGCTGGCCGATGCCATGGACATGGAGCCGATCGCGGTAGGCCGGGTGCTGGACCGCCTGCAGAAGGCCGGCTTCCTCGAGCGCCGCGCCGATCCGCAGGACCGCCGCTGCTGGCGCCTGTTCCTCACCCCGCAAAGCGAGGCGCAGGTGGCGGCGATCGAGGCGGTGGCGTTGTCGGTACGCACGGACAGCCTGCAGGCCATCAACCCGGCCGAACTGGCCGTCACCTTGAAGGTGCTCGGGCAGGTCCGCGAAACCCTCTCCCAGCTCGACCGCGCTGTGCGCGAATAACTCCCCAAGGCAATGTCATGACCAGCAAGACCAATCCGGTCGGCGAAGCGATCCCGCCCGCCCGTGTGTCTCCCCGACGTCGCGTACCGCTGTGGATGTGGCTGCTACCGGTACTGGCGGTGGCCGCGTTCTTCGGCTGGCAGTGGCTGCACGCCAGCCGCAATGTCAGCACCGACAACGCCTATATCAAGGCCGAACGCATCCTCATCGCCCCGCAGGTGGCCGGGCGCGTGGTGGAGGTGGCGGTGGCGCAGAACCAGCCGGTCAAGCAGGGCCAGCTGCTGTTCCGCATCGATACCCAGCCGCTGGAACTGGCCGTAGCCCAGGCCGAAGCGCAACTGGCGCGGATCGACAACAGCGCCAATGCCAGCCGCGCCGAGGTGCGATCCACGTCCACCTCGATCGTCGGTGCGCGCGAGACCCTGGGCTGGGCGCAGCGCGACCTGGCGCGGATGCAGGAGCTGGCCAGCAAGCAGCTGGTGTCCAACAAGATGCTCGACGATGCCCGCCACGCCGCTGCCGAAGCGCGCAGCACCTTGGCCAATGCACAGGCCATGCAGCAGCAGGCTTCGGCCACGTTGAGTGGTGATGCGGCCACGCCCACTGAGCAATTGCCCGAGTACCGCGCCGCCGTGGCGCAGCTGGAGAAGGCCCGGCTGGATCTGGCCCATGCGCAGGTGCGTGCGCCGGTGGACGGCGTGGTCGGCACCCATGACCTGCAGGCCGGCGAGTATCTGAATCTGGGGCAGACGGCGATGCCGCTGGTGGCCGGCGCGCCGATCTGGGTGGAAGCCAATTTCAAGGAAACCGAGCTGACCCGCCTGCAGGTCGGGCAGCCGGCCACCCTGCATGTGGATGCGTATCCGAAGGTCAAATGGCACGCGCGCGTGGCCTCGATCAGCCCGGCCTCGGGCGGCGAGTTCAGCGTGTTGCCGCCGCAGAATGCAACCGGCAACTGGGTCAAGATCGTGCAGCGCGTGCCGGTGCGGCTGGAGATCGTCGGCGCCGACCTGGCCAAGGGCCCGCAGTTGCGTTCAGGCATGAGCGCCGACGTCGACGTCGAGCTCAAGGACATGACGTCCACCGCCGCTGCCGCCGTGCACTGAGGCCAGGCCATGGCCATCTCGGTGCGGTCGGAATTGAGCGGGGCCGCTGTCGGGGCATCGGCATGAACGCGATGACGGGGCGGGTCTCGCCCGACAACAACAAGCGTCCGCTGCTGGTCGGCTCGGTGATGCTGGCCACGCTGATGCAGGCTCTCGATACCACCATCGCCAATGTCGCGTTGCCGAATATGCAGGGGTCGCTCTCGGCCACCCAGGACCAGATCTCCTGGGTGCTGACCAGCTACATCGTCGCCGCCGCGATCCTCACTCCCGTCACCGGCTGGCTGGCCGCGCGCTGGGGACGGCGGCGCCTGCTGATCATCTCGGTGACGGGTTTCACCGTCGCCTCGCTGTTGTGCGGCCTGGCCAGCGGCATCGGCGAAATGGTGGTGTTCCGCATCCTGCAGGGCCTGTTCGGCGCGTCACTGGTACCGTTGTCGCAGTCGCTGATGCTCGACAGCTTCCCGCGCGAAAGGCACGGCGCGGCGATGGCGATGTGGGGCATGGGCATCATGGTCGGGCCGATCCTCGGGCCGCCTCTGGGTGGCTATCTCACCGAGAACTTCAGCTGGCACTGGGTCTTCCTGATCAACCTTCCGGTCGGCCTGCTGGCGCTGTTCGGGATCCTGGCCAGCGTGCCCAAGGAGACCCTGCACAAGCGCTCGCTCGACGGGATTGGCCTGGGCCTGCTGGTGATCGGCATCGGCGCATTGCAGATGTTCCTGGATCGGGGCCAGGGCGAGGACTGGTTCGGCAGCCTGGAGATCCAGATCGAGGCTGTGTCCGCGGTGCTGGCGCTGTATTTCTACGGGCTGTGGTGGTTCAACCGGCGTGAGCGCGCGCTGCTGGATCTGGGCCTGTTCGGCAACGCCAATTTCGCCATCAGCACGGCGTTGATCTTCGTTGTGGGCGTGGTGCTGTTCGCGACGCTGGCCTTGTTGCCACCGTATCTGAGCAGTTTGATGAACTACCCGACGTTGCTGATCGGGCTGGTGCTGGCGCCGCGCGGGATCGGCACCATGTTCAGCATGATGCTGTCCGGACGCCTGCTCGGCAAAGTGGACACCCGCTGGCTGTTGCTCGCCGGCATGTTGCTGATGGCGTGGTCGCTGCATGGGATGAGCCAGTTCGGGCCGAGCACGTCGCAGCAGTCGATCATCGTGCTGGGCTTCATCCAGGGCATGGGGCTGGGGTTGGTCTTCGTGCCGATATCGACCGTCGCCTACGCCACCCTGCCGGCACACAAACGTACCGAGGCCGCCGGTCTTTTCAGCCTGATGCGCAATATCGGTTCGTCGGTGGGCATTTCGGTGGTGATGACGTTGCTGGCCCGCGCCAGCCAGATCAACCACGCCGAGATCGCCGCGCGCATTCCCGCCTTCGGCGCCGAGACCAGCCTGTTGGCGCCCATGTGGGACCCCGCTACCGCCAGCGGCGCGGCGCTGCTCAACAACGAGGTGACGCGGCAGGCGCTGGCGATCGGCTACATCAACAACTACTGGCTGATGATGTGGCTCACCCTGGCGGCGATCCCGCTGCTGTTGCTGATGCGCCGGCCACGACAGGGTGCCGGCGATGCCGCTGAAGTGGCGGCCAGCGCGCACTGACACCCACCGGGCCGTAGCGGGCCGGTGGACAAACCCGCAGCTCAGGCGAGGCTGCCCGCCGCAAGCGGGGGTGCGGCCCATTCCGGCGCCGGACGTGCGCCGGCGTCGCACGGCTCGCCGGGATAGCCCATGTCTGAAAGCGCCTGGCGATAGGCCTGGGCGGTGCTGGTGTTGAACGCCACCAGGATGATGTGGCGCGGCACCGCGTGGGACTTCTGCCAGGTGACGGTTTCGGTCACGGCCACCCGCGCGGCCTGTTGCATCGGATAGCCGTACACCCCGCAGCTGATGGCCGGGAAGGCGATGGATTCCAGACCCATCTGTTCGGCCAGTCGCAGCGATTGCCAATAGCAGTTGGCCAGCAGTGCCGGTTCGTCGTGCAGCCCGTCGCGCCACACCGGCCCGACCGTATGCAACACGTGGCGGGCGGGAAGGTTGTGGCCGCCGGTAGCGCGCACCTCGCCGGTGGGGCAGCGCACGCCGCGGCGCAATTCCGGCAACTGCCGGCATTCGGCCTGCAGTCCGGGGCCGGCGGCACGATGGATGGCGCCATCCACGCCGCCGCCGCCCAGCAACGTCTCATTGGCGGCGTTGACGATGGCGTCAACGGCCAATGTGGTGATGTCTCCCTGCCATATCTGGATTTTCATGGTGCTGATCTTCGTGCTCCCCAAGTGATGGAAACGCGAATGGCCGATCAAGCGGCCAGACCGCGATTGCCGATGCACCAGCTTGGAGCGGACAGGTCTCAGGTGCCGCGACCGCAGCCCTGTGCGGCACGCGGCGCCATTGCGGGAGGTGCAGCGCAGACGGCAGTTACGGCAGGCCCGCGAGCCAGTCGTCGTCCGAGCCTTCGTTGATCTCGGCAAACAGCGGCGTGGAGAAGTAGCGCTCGCCGGTATCGGGCAGCATCGCCAGGATCACCGAGCCGGCCTCGGCTTGGGCCGCGACATCCAGCGCGGTGGCAGCCGTGGCGCCGGCGGAGATGCCGACGAAGATGCCTTCTTCGGCGGCCAGGCGGCGCGCGGTGGTGATGGCGACGGTGTCGTCCACCGACAACAACTCGTCGTAGACTTGGCGATTGAGTACCTCCGGAACGAAGTCGGGGGTCCAGCCCTGGATCTTGTGCGGCTTCCACTCGTCGCCCCTGAGCAATGCCGCGCCGGCCGGTTCGGTGGCGATGATGCGGGTGTCGGGCCGGGCGAGCTTCAGCACTTCGCCCACGCCGGTCAGGGTACCGCCCGTGCCCCAGCCGGTGACGAAGGCGTCCAGGCGCCTGCCGGCGAAATCGCGCAGGATCTCAGCGGCGGTGGTGTTGCGGTGATAGGCCGGATTGGCCAGGTTGGTGAACTGGCTCGCGAAGAACCAGCCGTGCTGCTCGGCCAGCTCTTTGGCCTTGCGCACCATGCCGCTGCCACGCTCGGCAGCCGGGGTCAGGATCACCTTGGCACCGTAGGCGCGCATCAGTTTGCGTCGTTCGATGGAGAAGGTTTCGGTCATGGTTGCCACGAACTTGTAGCCCCGGGCGGCAGCCACCATCGCCAGGGCGACGCCGGTATTGCCGGAGGTGGCCTCGACGATGGTGTCGCCGGGCTTGAGCAGCCCCTTCTGCTCGGCGTCCAGGACGATCGCCAACGCCAGCCGGTCCTTCACCGAGCCACCGGGATTGAAGGATTCGACCTTGACATAGACATCCACACCGGCAGGCGCCAGCCGGTTGAGTTTCACCACTGGGGTATTGCCGATGGTGTCGAGGATGGATGCGTGGATAGTCATGGAAGTTCTCCGGATTGCGCTCAGGCGGCGTCGGCCAGTGTGGACGGCGCGGTCTTTGTGGAAAGTGAGGAAATCGGCCACGGTCAAGCCTCTGGGCATGACCGTCGGAAGGAGCAGACAACCGTAGCGCCGTGCCGGAAGTGCGGGAAATGAAGCGCCGCCGCTACTTGATAACTTCCAGTTATCAGCTGGCAGCGGCATTTGTTCTACAGTCACCCGGTCCCCCTGCCGGCGCTTTCCTCTTCGATGACGCTGACCCAACTCCGTTACCTGGTGGCCATCGCCGATGCCGAACTCAACATCACGCTGGCGGCAACCCGCGTGCATGCCACCCAGCCTGGGCTGTCCAAGCAGCTCAAGCAGCTCGAGGATGAGCTCGGTTTCCTGCTGTTCGTGCGCAAGGGCCGCAGCCTGCAGTCGGTGACCCCGGCCGGAGTGGAAGTGATCGCGCGGGCGCGCGCCGTGCTGGCCGAAGCCAACAACATCCGCACCTATGCCGCCAACCAGCGGCGTGAAAGCCAGGGCCAGCTGATCCTCACCACCACCCACACCCAGGCGCGCTTCGTGCTGCCGCCGGCGGTAGCCAGGATCAAGCAGGCCTATCCGCAGGTCAGCGTGCATCTGCAGCAGGCCGCCGAAAGCGATGCGCTGGATCTGCTCAGCCAGGGCGACGCCGATATCGCGATGATCAGCACCGCCGGCAGCGAGCCGACGGTCGGCATCGCGGTGCCGCTGTACCGCTGGCGGCGGCTGGTGCTGGTGCCAAAAGGACATGCGTTGGACCGTGCCGGCGTGAGCCCGGACATGGCGGAATTGGCGCAGCAGCCGCTGATCAGTTACGAATCCTCCACCCGCAGCAATTCGTCGTTGCAGCGGGCGTTTGCCGCACTGGGACTGGCGCCGGAAATTGCGCTGACCGCACTGGATGCGGACCTGATCAAGACCTATGTGCGCGCCGGGCTGGGCGTGGGACTGCTGGCGGAAATGGCGGTCAGCGGCCACGACACCGACCTGCGTGCCTGGCCGGCCCCGGCCGCGATTCCCGAATGCATCGCCTGGGCGGTGCTGCCGCGTGACCGGGTGCTGCGGGACTACGCGCTGGAGCTGGTGCATGCACTGGCGCCGCAGATCGACAGGCGCGACCTGCGGCGGGTGCTGGATGGCAACCAGGAACCGGATTGGCCGACGCCGCCGACGTGGGAATCGTTGACCCAGACCATCACGATCTGAGCCGGACCGATTGACCCTGCAACGCTGTTGGCAGGGTTTTCGCAGATGCCTTCGCGCGCCGCCAGTTCCTGCCATGCCGTTTCGATCCGGCAGTGTGTCAGCGCAGCAAACTCTCCGGTTTGCCGGATTGTCGCGTGACACCGCTGTTACCCTTCATCACGACGTTTCGCCCGGACGATGCCAGCGCATGACAGATTCCGCACACCTGTCCCATCTCGACCGGCTGGAAGCCGAAAGCATCCATATCCTGCGCGAGGTGGCCGCGGCCTTCCGCAACCCGGTGCTGATGTATTCGGTGGGCAAGGACAGTTCGGTGCTGCTGCATCTGCTGCTCAAGGCGTTCGCGCCGGGCAAGCCGCCGATTCCCCTGCTGCATGTGGATACACGCTGGAAATTCCGCGAGATGATCGCCTTCCGCGACCGGCGCGTGGCCGAGACCGGCACCGAGCTGCGGGTGCATATCAACCCGGACGGCATTGCCCAGGACATCGGACCGGTGTCGCATGGGGCCGGTGTGCATACCGATGTAATGAAGACCCAGGGCCTGAAGCAGGCACTGGACAAGTGGAAGTTCGATGCGGCGATCGGCGGGGCGCGTCGCGACGAGGAAAAGTCGCGGGCCAAGGAGCGCGTGTTCTCGTTCCGCAGCGAGCGCCACCGCTGGGACCCCAAGAACCAGCGCCCGGAGCTGTGGAGCCTGTACAACGCCCGCATCCACAACGGCGAGAGCGTGCGTGTCTTTCCGCTGTCGAACTGGACTGAACTGGACATCTGGCTATACATCTACCGCGAGAAGATTCCGGTGGTGCCGCTTTATCTTGCCGCCGAGCGTCCGGTGGTGGAACGCGACGGCAGCCTGATCATGGTGGATGACGAGCGCCTGCCGCTGTTGCCGGGTGAGGAGCCACAGCTGCGCAAGGTGCGCTTCCGCACATTGGGCTGCTACCCGCTGACCGGGGCAATCGAATCGGACGCCGATACGCTGGAAAAAATCATCGCCGAGATGCTGGTCGCCACCACCTCCGAGCGGCAGGGGCGCCTGATCGATCACGACCCATCGGCCTCGATGGAAAAGAAGAAGCTGGAAGGGTATTTCTGATGGCCATCACGCCTTCCTCCGCAATTGCCGGCTACCTGCAGCAACACGAAACCAAGCCGCTGCTGCGCTTCATCACCTGCGGCAGCGTGGATGATGGCAAGAGCACGCTGATCGGCCGGTTGCTGTTTGAAAGCAAGCGCCTGTTCGACGACCAGCTGTCCGCGCTGGAAAGCGACAGCCGCCGCCACGGCACCCAGGGCGAGCGGATCGACTATGCGTTGCTGCTGGACGGGCTGGCCGCCGAACGCGAGCAGGGCATCACCATCGATGTCGCCTACCGCTATTTCGACACCGAGCATCGCAAGTACATCGTGGCCGATTGCCCCGGCCATGAGCAGTACACCCGCAACATGGCGACCGGCGCCTCCACCGCGGACCTGGCGGTGGTGCTGGTGGATGCGCGCAAGGGCCTGTTGCCGCAGACGCGCCGGCACAGCTACATCATCTCGTTGCTGGGTATCAGCCAGGTGGTGCTGGCGGTCAACAAGATGGATCTCGTCGGCTACGAGCGCTCGGTGTTCGAGCGCATCAGTACCGAGTATCTGGCGCTGGCCGCGCAGCTGGGCATCGGCCAGGTGCAATGCATTCCGCTGTCGGCACTGGAGGGCGAAAACCTGTCTTCGCCTGCGGCAAGTATGCCGTGGTATGCCGGCCCGAGCCTGCTCGAACACCTGGATACGGTGGTGGTCGCCGCACACGATGCGGCCAGCGGCTTGCGTTTGCCGGTGCAGTGGGTGAACCGCCCGAATCAGGATTTCCGCGGCTTTGCCGGCACCATCGCCGCCGGTGAGGTGCGGCCCGGCGATGCGGTGGTGGTGCTGCCATCGGCGCGACGCTCGACGGTCAAGCAGGTGTTCGGCGTGGACGGTGAGGTGGCCATCGCCACCACCGGCCAGGCGGTGACGCTGACGCTTGCCGATGAGATCGACGTCAGCCGGGGCGATGTGATCGCTGCGGCTGGCGATCAACCGGAAGTTTCCGACCAGTTCGCCGCGCATGTGCTGTGGATGGACGATGCGTCCCTGCTGCCGGGGCGCCCGTATTGGCTGCAGATCGGCGCGCGCACGGTGGCGGCGAGTATCAGCGAGATCAAGCACCGGGTGGATGTGAACACCCAGGAGCATCTGGCGGCCAAGCGCTTGGAACTCAACGAGGTCGGCTACTGCAACCTGTCGCTGGACGAGCCGGTGGCGTTTGCCGCCTACGCGCAGAACCGCACGTTGGGCGGCTTCATCCTGATCGACCGCCAGAGCAATGCCACGGTCGCCGCGGGCACCCTGGACTTTGCGCTGCGCCGCGCCGGCAATGTGCACTGGCAGCCGCTGGATGTGGACAAGGTGGCACGGCGCACGGATCAAGGGCCAGCAGCCGAAGGTGCTGTGGTTCACCGGCCTGTCCGGCGCGGGCAAGTCCACCCTCGCCAACCAGGTTGAAAAGCGGTTGCATGCCTCCGGGTTCCACACCTTCCTGCTGGATGGCGACAACGTGCGCCATGGCCTCAACCGTGATCTGGGTTTCACCGATGAGGACCGGGTGGAGAACATCCGCCGCGTGGCGGAAGTGGCGCGGCTGATGGTCGATGCCGGGCTGGTGGTGCTGGTGAGCTTCATCTCGCCGTTCCAGGCCGAACGGCAGATGGCGCGCGAACGCTTCGGCGGTGACGAGTTCATCGAAGTGTTCGTCGATGTGCCGCTGGTGGTGGCCGAGGCGCGTGACGTCAAGGGCCTGTACCGCAAGGCACGGGCGGGGGAAATTCCCAACTTCACCGGAATCGATTCCCCGTACGAGCCGCCGCTGGCGCCGGAAGTGCATCTGCACGCCGACCGCGAGGACATGGAGACAATGGTGGGCCGGGTGTTGCAGGCGCTGGGGCACCGCTGAGCCCGGCAGCGGGAGGCGCCGTTACCCACCAATGGCACATACGCTGCCATAACTGCCCCGTTAGACTGCGGGGTCGTATATCAAGCGGGGCTGTTCATGTTGGGACGTTTTGCCGTCACCCTGACCGGTGGCATGGCGTTGGCACTCATATTGGCGGCCTGTGGCCGCGGCAGTTCTGGCGATGCGCGCCCACAAGGCACGGTCGTGCCGGTGACCACCCAGGTGGTGCAGGCCTCGGCCTGGAGCGACACCTTGCAGTCCATTGGCACGGCCAAGGCGCGCGAGTCGGTGATCGTCACTGCCAAACTCAGCGAAATCATCCAGCAGGTGCATTTCGAAAGCGGCCAGGAAGTGGCTGCGGGCGCGGCGCTGGTCACCTTGCGCGGCGATGCCCAGCAGGCGGCGCTGGCCGCAGGCCCAGGCCAGCTTCGCCGAAGCCGACAAGCTGTACCGGCGCCAGCGTGAACTGGCCGCGCAGCAGCTGGTCGCCCATTCCACGCTCGACACGCAGAAGGCGATCCGCGACTCGGCCGAGGCGCGGGTGCGGGAAATGCAGTCCGATATCGGCGACCGTCGCGTGCGCGCGCCCTTTGCCGGCGTGCTCGGCATCCGCCAGGTCAGCCCCGGCTCGCTGGTCACGCCGAGCACCACCATCGCCACGCTGGACGACATCGCCCGCATGCATGTCGACTTCCAGCTGCCGGAAGCCGAATTGGCGTCGTTGAAGCCGGGCGACAAGGTCAGCGGTACCAGCATCGCCTATCCCGGACGCGAGTTCGAAGGGCGCGTGAGCACGATCGATGCGCGGGTCGATCCGGCCACCCGCGCGGTGACCGTGCGGGCGGACTTCGCCAATGACGACCGCGCGCTGCGCCCGGGCATGCTGCTGGACGTGCGCGTGTTCCGCCCGGAACGGCAGGCGCTGGTGATCCCGGAAATCGCCATGGTGCAGGTGGGGCGTGATTCGTTCGTGTATCGGGTCAAGGCCGATGACAGCGTCGAGCGCGTCGACGTCAAAGCCGGGGCACGCCGCGCCGGCGTGGTCGAAATCGTGGAAGGCCTGAAGGCCGGCGATCGCATCGTGGTCGACGGCACCGGCAAGTTGCGTCCCGGTCTGCAGATCCGTGACGCGGCCGCCGCGCCCGCCGCAGCCAAGCACGCGACGCCGGATGAAGCTGTCCGATATCTCCATCAAGCGGCCGGTATTCGCCGCGGTGATGAGCCTGCTGCTGCTGGTGCTGGGCGTCATGTCCTTCACCCGGCTGACGCTGCGCGAACTGCCGGCGATCGACCCGCCGATCGTGTCGGTGTCGGTGGATTACCCGGGCGCCTCGGCGGCGGTGATCGAAAGCCGCATCACCCAGGTGCTGGAAGATGCGCTGGCCGGCATCGAGGGCATCGAAACCATCAACGCACGCAGCTCCAACGGTCGTGCCGAGGTCAGCATCGAGTTCACCGCCCAGCGCGACATCGAAGCGGCCGCCAACGACGTGCGCGACGCCGTCAGCCGCGTGGCCGATCGCCTGCCCGAGGAAGCGCGGCCGCCGGAGATCGCCAAGGTCGAGAGCGACGCCGACCCGATCATCTGGTTCAACATGAGCTCCGTCGAGCGATGGACACGCTGGAGCTGAGCGACTACGCCGACCGCTACGTGGTCGATCGCTTCTCCAGCATCGACGGCGTGGCCCAGGTGCGCATCGGCGGCGCGCCAGCGCTATGCGATGCGGATCTGGCTCGACCGCGACCAGCTGGCCGCGCGCGGCCTGACCGTCGGCGACGTGGAAAGCGCGCTGCGCAGCGAGAACGTCGAGCTGCCGGCCGGCCGCATCGAATCGGCCGACCGCGATTTCACCCTGCGCGTGGAGCGCGGCTACGTGCAAGCCGGACGATTTCGCCACGATTCCGCTGACCAAGGGCGCCGACGGTTACGTGGTGCGCCTGGGCGACGTGGCCAAGGTCGAGCTGGCCTCGGCCGAGCGGCGCGCCTACTACCGCAGCAACGGCGAGCCCGGCATCGGCCTGGGCATCGTCAAGACCTCCACCGCCAACAGCCTGGACGTCGCCCGGGCCGCACGCGCCGAGGCCGACCGCATCGCCGAGACCCTGCCGGAGGGCACGCGCATCTTCGTCGCCTTCGACAACACCACCTTCATTTCGACGCCGCGGTGGAGCGTGTCTACGACACGCTGGTCGAGGCGATGGTGCTGGTGCTGATCGTGATCTGGCTGTTCCTCGGCAGTTTCCGCGCCGCGCTGATTCCTGCGGTCACGGTGCCGGTGTGCCTGGTGGCGGCCTTCATCGCGCTGTACGCCTTCGGTTTCTCGATCAACCTGCTGACCCTGCTGGCGCTGGTGCTGTGCATCGGGCTGGTGGTCGATGACGCCATCGTGGTGGTGGAGAACGTGCAGCGCCGCGTCGACCTGGGCGAACCGCCGCTGGTGGCCGCGCGTCGCGGCACCGCGCAGGTGGCGTTCGCGGTGATCGCCACCACCGCGGTGCTGGTGGCGGTGTTCCTGCCGGTCGGCTTCCTGGAAGGCAACACCGGCCGCCTGTTCCGCGAGCTGGCGGTGGCGCTGGCCGGCGCGGTGGCGATTTCGGCCTTCGTCGCGCTGACGCTGACGCCGATGATGGCCTCCAAGCTGATCCGCCGCATGCGCAGCAGCGGCCGCGCGGTCTGCAACGGCTGGATCAACCGCCAGCCTGGAGCGCGCTGTCGGCCGGCTACGGCCGGGTGCTGGACCGGCACGTCGGTGCGCACCTGGATGTTCGGCGTGGTGATGCTGGCCGCGCTGGCCGGCCAGCTGCGGCGCTGTTCACGGTGCTGCCGTCGGAACTGGCGCCGGCCGAGGACCGCGGCTCGTTCCAGATCGTCATCGATGGCCCCGAAGGCGCCGGCTTCGACTACACCGTCGGCCAGGTGCAGCAGGTCGAAGCAGATCGTGGCGCCGTTCGTCGGCGACGACAAGCCGATCGTGCGCGCCAACCCGCGCGTGCCCGGTGGCTTCGGGGCCAGCGAGGAGATGCATACCGGCCGCATCAGCGTGTTCCTGCAGCACTGGGACAAGCGCGACGTGCCCACCGCCGGAGGTGGCCGCGCAGCTGCAGAAGGAGCTTGCCAGCCTCAGCGGCGTGCGCGCGCGCACCCAGGTCGGCGGCGGCCTGGTGCGCAGCCGCGGCCAGCCGTTCCAGATCGTGCTGGGCGGCCCGGAATACGCCGAGATCGCGCAGTGGCGCGACCGCATGCTGGTGCGCATGGCCGACAACCCGGGGCTGGTCGGCCCGGATTCGGACTACAAGGAAACCCGGCCGCAGATGCGCGTCAACATCGACCGCCAGCGCGCCGCCGACCTGGGCGTGTCGGTCACCGACGATCGGCCGCGCGCTGGAAACCATGATGGGCTCGCGCCGCGTCACCACCTTCGTCGACAACGGCGAGGAGTACGACGTGATGGTGCAGGCCGACCGCGAGGGCCGCGCCTCGCCGGCCGACCTGGCCGCCATCCGCGTGCGCGCCAGCGCCGGCGAGCTGGTGCCGCTGTCCAACCTGGTCACGCTGCAGCGAAGTGGCCGAGGCCGGCAGCCTCAACCGCTTCAACCGGCTGCGCTCGATCACCATCAGCGCCGGTCTGGCCCCGGGCTACCCGCTGGGCGAGGCGATCGCACTGGGCCGCAGCAGGTGGCGCGCGAAGAGCTGCCGGACTACGCGCAGATCGACTGGAAGGGCGAATCGCGCGAATACCAGCAGTGCCGGCGGCGCGGTGCTGCTGACCTTCGCGCATGGCGCTGCTGGTGGTGTACCTGGTGCTGGCGGCGCAGTTCGAGAGCTTCATCCATCCGCTGGTGATCATGCTCACGGTGCCGCTGGGCGGTGCTCGGCGCGCTGCTCGGCCTGTACGTGAGTGGCGGCACGCTCAACCTCTTCAGCCAGATCGGCATCGTCATGCTGGTCGGCCTGGCGGCGAAGAACGGCATCCTGATCGTCGAGTTCGCCAACCAGCTGCGCGACGAGGGGCGCACGGTGCACCGAGGCCATCGTCGAGGCGGCCGACGGTGCGCCTGCGCCCGATCCTGATGACCTCGATCGCCACCGTGGTCGGCGCGATGCCGCTGGTGGTCGCCGGTGGCGCCGGGTTCGGCCAGCCGCGGCACGATCGGCATCGTGGTGATCTTCGGCGTCACCGTGTCCACCTTCCTGTCGCTGTTCGTGGTGCCGGCGTTCTACGCGCTGCTGGCGCCATACACCAAGTCGCCCGAATCGGTGGCCATCGAGCTGGACGCCCTGGAAAAGCAGACGCCGTCGGTAGGTGGGCATGCCTGATCCGGTCTGGCTTCTGCGCGATGGACAGGTGATGTTGCGGCGTTGGCGGCGCGATGATCTGGACACGCTGGTGCTGCACGCCGATGACCCGGCGGTGTCGTGCGGCTTGGCCGACCGGTTTCCGCATCCCTATACCCGCGCCGATGGCGAGGCCTTCCTTGATGGCCGCGTGTTGGATCTGGAGGGGCCGGTGTTCGCCCTGGTCATCGACGGTCAGGCCTGTGGGTCGATCGGCGCTACCTTGGGGACGGGGGAGCGCCGGTGCAGTGCGTCACTGGGCTATTGGTTGGGCCAGCGGCATTGGCGCAGGGGGATCATGACCGACGTCGTTGCGGCCTACGCGCCGTGGCTGATGGAGCGCTACGGCCTGTCCCGCCTGCAGGCCGAGGTGCTGGATTTCAATGAGGCCTCGGCACGCGTGTTGCTGGGCAACGGGTTCGTCGAGGAAGGCAGGGCTCGCGCGGCCGTGATCAAGCGCGGAGTGCTGCATGACCTGCGGCGCTTCGCACTGACGCGAGCTGCAGTCGGAACAATGATCGGCGCGCACGGCGCCATGTAATCGTGGAAAAATCGGCGAGTCCCGATGCCCGGGGCTTTCCATATCACTCGTCCGGGGAGACATTGTGGAATCCATCGTCGAATACATCAACAGCCTCATCTGGAGCAACGCGCTCATCTTCATGTGCCTGGGCGCCGGCTTGTGGTTCACCGTGCGCACGCGCGTCATGCAGGTGCGAGGATTTGCCGAGATGGTGCGGCTCACGGTGAGGGGGCAGAAGTCCGACGCGGGCGTGTCGTCTTTCCAGGCATTGGCCATCTCGATGGCCGGGCGCATGGGTATCGGCAACATCGCCGGCGTGGCGACGGCGATCGCCTACGGCGGCCCCGGGGCGATCTTCTGGATGTGGGTGATGGGTTTCCTCGGCGCCTCCACCTCCTACGTGGAATGCACCCTGGCGCAGATCTACAAGGTCAAGGACGGCGAAGGCCGTTACCGCGGCGGCCCGGCGTACTACATCGAAAAGGCCATGGGCCTGAAGTGGTACGCGGCAGCCTTCGCGGTGGCCACCGTCATCGCCACCGGATTCCTGTTGCCGGGCGTGCAGGCCAACGCCATCGCCGACAGCGCGGTCCACGTGCTGTGCACCGGCGCCGATGCCTGCGCCTCGGTGGGCGGCATGGCGGGCATGAAGCTGTGGATCGGCATCACCGTGGCCGTGTTGCTTGGCGTGATCATCTTCGGTGGCGTCAAGCGCATCGCCAGCTTCGCCGAAGTGGTGGTGCCGTTCATGGCACTGGGCTTCATCCTGATGGCCATCGTGGTGATGATGCTCAACGCCGACAAGGTGCCGACGATGTTCGCCGACATCTTCTCCAGCGCGTTCGGTGCCCACGCCGCGTTCGGTGGCATCATCGGCCAGGCCATCGCATGGGGCGTCAAGCGTGGCATCTACGCCAACGAGGCCGGTCAGGGCACCGGCCCGCATGCGGCCGCCGCCGCCGAGGTCTCGCACCCGGCCAAGCAGGGTTACGTGCAGGCGTTCGCCATCTATTTCGACACCATGCTGGTATGCACCTCCACCGCGTTCCTGCTGCTGTCCACCGGCATGTACAACGTGTTCCGCGAAGTCACCCGGGGCGGGGTGAAGACACTTGAGGAGGTGTTCACCGGGGTGCCGGGCGTGCAGCCTTCCGAGGGTGCGCTGTTCACCCAGGCGGCCGTCGAATCGGTGTTGCCGGGTTGGGGCGCAGGTTTCGTGGCGCTGGCGCTGTTCTTCTTCGCCTTCACCACGATCATGGCCTACTACTACATGGCCGAAACCAACCTGACCTACCTGGCCGGCAGCAAGCGCACCCACCCGCTGGCGACGCTGGGGCTGCGCCTGGGCATCATGGGCATGGTGGTGTTCGGCGCCTTCCACAACGCCAAGATGGCGTGGGCGCTGGGCGATATCGGCGTGGGCCTGATGGCATGGCTCAACGTAATCGCCATCTTCATCCTGCAGAAGCCGGCCATGCTCGCCTTGCGCGATTATGAGCGGCAGAAGAAGCTGGGGCTCGACCCCGTGTTCGATCCCGAAGCGCTGGGCATCAAGAACGCCGATCTGTGGCGTAACCGCAAGCTGGAGCAAGTCCGTAGTGAGTAATCCCTGGAACAACCGCCGCCCTTCATCACGTCCGCCGCGCGCCACGCCCGCGCCAGCCGCGCCTCCGCGCGATGGCAGCGGTGGCCCGCCGATCCGCGGCAGTGACGAATTGCGGCTGTACGGCGTGAACGCGGTGCAGGCGATGTTCGCCACGCGCCCGCAGGCGCTGCGCAAGCTGTATCTGGTCGAGGAGATGATTCCGCGGCTGCAGCCGATGCTGAAATGGTGCGTGGCCAATCGCGTCGGGTATCGCGTGGTCGCCGATGGCGATCTCAACAAGCTCGCCGCCACCACTCATCACGAAGGTGTAGTGGCCGATGTGGTGCGCGCCGAACCGCTGCCATTGGCGGCCTGGCTGGCCGGGTTGTCACAGGGTCCGGTGCTGGCGCTGTGGCTGGATGGCGTGGGTAATCCGCACAACTTCGGCGCGATCCTGCGTTCGGCCGCGCATTTCGGTGTGGCCGGCCTGCTGCTGCCCGCCGAATCCACGCTGGCGCTGTCCGGGGCCGCGGCACGTGTGGCCGAAGGTGGCGCCGAATCGGTGCCGCTGGTGCGGTTGCCGGCGCTGCCGCAGGCGGTGGCGCAGCTGCGTGACGCCGGCTTCGTCCTGGCGGCCACGCTGGCCGAGGACGGTGATGACCTTTTCACCGCCGCGCTTCCGGCGCGCACCGTGTATGTGATGGGCGCCGAGAGCGAAGGCATGGATCGCGGCTTTGCGGAGTCCTGTGACCTGCGCCTGTCGATTCCCGGCAGCGGCGCGGTCGAAAGCCTCAACGTGGCCTCGGCCACCGCGGTGTTCCTCGCCAGCTGGTGCAGCCGTCAGGCCCGGGGTTGAGCATCCGCAGCCGGTGCGAGAGCTGCGTAGTCGTAGGAGCGGCGTAAGCCGCGAAGCATTCAGCCGCATACATCCGGGCGCAAAGCTGCGACTTGGCCTTGCGCTTCCGCTATCCGCGGCCGATCGAGCGAGATGCCAACAAAGGCGCCTGATGGCGCCTTTGTTGTGTGCGCCGCAGCGGGCAGCAGCTTTGTCAGCCGCGACTGCGAAGCTTTGCCAAGGTGCGGAGATCAGCGATGCGGACGTACTGCCGGCTTCGCGGCTTACGCCGCTCCTGAAAAGACCGACACCATTGAAAGGACGCCTGAAGACGCCTTTCCCGATCGCCTGGCTCACTCCCTCGGCGGCACCACGTCCCTGGCCTCACTACCGAAGCCGCCTTCAGACTCGGCCGCCAGATAGGCGAACACGGCGTAGGCGGCCACGTTCTGTGCCAGCGCCTTCGGGTCGATCTTGTCCAAGGTGTCGTCGGGAGTGTGGTGCAGGTCGAAGTAGTCGGTTCCGTCCTGCGCCAGCCACGCCCAGGCGCCGCCCTTGGCCGCCAGCGGGCCCACGTCCGGGCCGGGGCCGCCTTCGTTGGGGCGGTACTCGATGCCCAGCGGTGCCAGCGCTTCGGCGATCTGTGTGGTGGCCTCGCGCGAATCGGCCGGGTTGCCCGAGCCGGTGTTGAATGCATAGATACGGCCGGCGCCGAAGTCGCTTTCGGCGGCGATGTGCTGCTGCACGAGTTCGCCGGCCTTGGCGCGTGCCTCGGCATAGGCTTTGCCGCCGTACAGGCCCTGCTCCTCATTGGCGAAGGCGATGACGCGGATGGTGCGCTTGGGGGCCTGCCGCAGTTGGCCGATCAGATGGCCGGCGGCCATGGTGATGCCGATGCCGGCGCCGTCGTCGATCGCACCGGTGCCCAGGTCCCACGAATCCAGATGGCCGCCGATCACCACCACCTCCTTGGGCAGGCTGCGGCCGGTGATCTCGCCAATTACATTGTGCGAGGTGTAGCTGCCGTCCCAGCCGCAATCCAGTGCGATGCGGATGCGGGTGCTGCCACGCGCGACCAGGCGGTTGAGCTGGTCCGCATCCGGGCCGGAGAGCGCGGCCGCCGGCACCGGCGTCAGCCCTTCGTCAAAACGGGTGATGCCGGTATGCGGCATGCGATGCGAGTCGGTACCGGCCGAGCGCATGATGTAGCCGATGGCCCCCTTGCGGATGGCTTCAGAGGGGCCGCGGCTGCGCACGGTGCCGCCGATACCGTAATCCTCGCCGCTGCGGCTGCGGGTCATGGTGAAGTCGATGTAGGCGATCTTGCCCGCCAACGAACCTTCCGGCGCCGCCTTCAGTGCATCCAGGTCGGCGAAGCGCACCACTTCCCCTTCCACCGTGCCGCCGGGGCTGCCGCCCAGTGCGGTGATGGCCAGCGGCTGCGGATGCGCGCCCAGCACCTGGGCGTGTTCGCTGCGGCGCTCCCACTTGGGGAACGTGACCGGCTCGGTCCACACCCTGTCAAAGCCCAGCGTCTTGAACTTGGCCTTGGCCCATTCCACCGCGCGCGCATCTGCCTCGCTGCCGGCCAGGCGCGGGCCGATCTCGGTGGTCAGCGACTCCACCACCTGCCAGCCGGTGCGGTCGGCCAGTGCCTGCTCGCGCAGCTGTGCGGCCGTTGCCAGCGCCTTGTCGGGAATGCGGGTGGGAGCGGCATGGGCGGCGCCACTGGCGAGAACGGCGGCGATGACGGCGGCAAGAAGGCGCATTGGGCAGGTTCCATGAAACAGGAAAGCCGCGAGCTTAGCAGCGCGCGGCTTTCCGTCCCCCGTGCTGGAGGTCACCTGCAGGACCTCCGCCAGCGCATCACCGGCGCAGGTTGTCGCGGATCTCACGCAGCAACAGCACCTCTTCTGCCGGCGCCGCCGGCTCTGGCGCCTTCTTGCGCGCCAGTTTGTTGATCATCTTGACCACCATGAAGATGGCGAAGGCGACGATCAGGAACTGGATGATGGTGTTGATGAAATCGCCGTAGCCGATCACCACCGCGGGGATCTCCTTTCCGTCCGCACCCATCCGGGCCGGAGCCAGCACCCACGCCAGCGCGGAGAAATCGACATTGCCGATCAACCAGCCGATCGGCGGCATGATCACTTTGTCCACCAGCGAGGTGACGATCTTGCCGAACGCGGCACCGATCACGACACCGACCGCCAGGTCGATGACGTTGCCGCGCATGGCGAATTCCTTGAACTCGCTGATCATTCCCATGTGAATTCTCCGTTGGCTGCGTGAGGGAAGCGTCAGCAGCCTACTCCAGCGGGCGCGAGCTGGCGATGCTGCCATGGCGCTCGGCCACGTTCTCCAGGCGGGCGCTGAAACGATCGCCCGGCTTGAGTGCGGCCACGCCCGCGGGCGTGCCCATGAAAACAAGATCGCCGGCGCGCAACGCGAACAGCCTGGACAGCTCGTGCAGGATCTCCGGCACGTTCCAGATCATCTGCTCCAGCAGCGCCTGCTGGCGCACCTCGCCATTGATTTCCAGGGACAGGTTGAGGGCAGCCAGATCGCCGACCTGCGCGGCCGGCACCAGTTCGCTGACCGGTGCGGAATGGTCGAAACCCTTGGCGATATCCCACGGACCGCCCTTGGCCTTGGCGGCAGCCTGCAGGTCGCGCCGGGTCAGATCCAGTCCCACGCCGTAGCCGAACACCAGCGCCGTCGCCTGCTCCGTTGCCAGCACGCCGGCGGGCGCGTCCTGGCCGATGGCGACCACCAGCTCGACCTCGTGGTGCAGGTCCTGGGTGGCCGGCGGGTAGGGGATCACGTCATCGTGGCCGACGACGATGGCATCGGCCGGCTTCATGAAGAACATCGGCTGGCCACGCTCGGCGGCTGACGCTGGAGCGGTGGCGCCCATCTCGCGCGCGTGGTCGGCGAAATTGCGGCCCACACAGTAGATGCGACGGACGGGGAATGTGCCGCCACCGGCAACCGGGATCCGCGGCTGCGGAGGTGTGGGAATCAGATCGTTCATGTTCGCGCTCTCAGGATCGACGCGAAAGTCTAGCGGATCGGCGTAGGCCGTCAGCGTTGCAGCGGCAGCGCCTGCTTGCGTACCACACGGTACTCGGCATCCATCACGTTTCCGGCCGCTGGCGACACGCGCCGGGCCTTGCGTGCGGACAACAACTTCCAGCCCAGTCCGACCAGGATCATGGCGGCGCCGACGAATACGCCAACGAACACCATAGCCGCCAGAATCGCCAACCCCAGCAGGCCCAGGGCGACGCGCACGAGCGGGTTGCGCGGCTTGCGCGGCTCGAACAGGTTGCGGAAGGCGCCAAACTGGAAATAACGGGTCTGCATGGTTCTGGGGTTGCTGCGAATGAGGTTGCAGTATCGGCGGCGCGGCATCCGGGGGAGTGAATTTATTGTTAAATTTCGTCACGTTTCCTTGATTTACAGTGACTTAGGTCACGGCATTGGGGCCAGCCGGAGCACGGCGTGCGACAATGGCGCTTTCCGCACTGCTGCCGATCATGTCCACACCTGCTCCCCCGATCACCGAACTGACAACCCTCGACTCGCTTCCCGAACAGGGCTTTGCCGAGGCGCATGCGCAGGTGGCCGGTGATTTCGAATCACTGATTCTGTATCGCGATGGTGACCAGGTGCGGGCGTGGCTCAACGTCTGCCCGCATGCCGGCAGACGGCTGGACTGGGCCCCGGGCCAGTTCCTCAAGAGCAAGGAGGGGCATCTGGTGTGCGCGGCCCATGGCGCGTCGTTCGATACGCAGGACGGCATTTGCGTTGCCGGGCCGTGCCGCGGAGACGCGCTGCGTGCCGTGGCTGTGCAGGTCCGCGACGGCCGCGTGCTGCTGGCGGATTGAAACCGCCCGGGACATGACAGGCGCGGCTCGCCCGCTGTCACGCCGTCTCAGAACATGATGTTGATCATGATCACCACCACCACGGTGTAGATCAGCGACAGCGGCGCGCCGACCCGCCAGAGTTCGCGCGGCAGGTACTTGGCCGGGCCGGTGATCATCGAGATGGTCGGATTGGAAGCGGTCATCAGGTTGTTGGACGCCGACAGCGCCACGATCAGCGCGAACGCGGTGGGATTGCCGCCCACGGCCAGGGCGAGGTTCACCGCGATGGGCACCATCACGATGGTCGCGCCGACATGGCTGATCACCAGCGAGAACGCGGTGGTCAGCAGCGCCAGCGCCAGTTCCAGCACCCACACCGGAATACCGGCGGGCAGGCGGTCGATGCTATGGCCGGCGATCCACGCCGCCGCGCCGCTGCTGTCCATCGCCCAGCCCAGCGGAATCAGCCCGGCCATCATGAAGATGGTCTTCCAGTTGATCGACGCATAGGCCTCGTCCATGCGCAGCACGCCGGCCAGCAGCATTCCGGCCACGCCGGTCATCAGGGTCAGCGCCACCGGCAGACGGGAGGTCAGCGCGATCAGGATGGTGATGGCGAAGATGGCCATCGCGATCTTGAACTTGTGCGGCCGCTGCTCGCCCTTGGGGTAGTCGGTCACCACCACGAAATCGCGGCTCTCCGCCGCCTGCGCCAGATCCAGCCAGATGCTGTGGAACACCAGCATGTCGCCGGCGCGCAGCACCACGTTGCGCACGTCTTCGCGGATCACCTGTTTGTCGCGGTTGATCGCCAGCAGGCTGATGCCACGCTCCTTGCGCAGGCGCAGCTGGCCGGCGGTCTTGCCGATGAAGCGCGAGGTCGGTGGCAGCACGGCCTCGGAGATGCCGGCGCGGCTGGGATTGAACAGGTCACCGAGATTGCGCAGGCGCGAGGACAGCCGCAGCAGCTGGTTCTGGGCGAAATCGGTCACCTGCCGCCGCGCGCCCATGACGCCGAGCACGCTGCCGACCCAGATCCGCATGTCCGCTGGCGGCGCCAGGCGGGTGTCGTTGCCGGTCTTCAGCGCCAGCAGCAGCGGCGCGTCATACAGGCTTTCCGCCTCGCCCAGGGTCATGCCGACCAGCGGGCTTTCGGCGGTCACCAGCAGCTCGAACACGTCGCCTTCGATGCCGTACGTCTTGGCGAAATAGCTGTCGGTGCGCGCCGGGGTCGCATCTCCGTCGCGCTTGGATTCCGCCTCGCCGAGCAGCCGGTCGCCGCGGAAGCGGAAATACAGCAACGAGGCCACGAGCAGTGCCAAACCGATCGGCAGCGGCGCGAACATCCGCAGCGGCTCGATCGTGGCCATGCCCGAAGGCAGGTTGTTGTTGGCCGAGGCCAGCAGATCGTTGAGCAGGATCAGCGGCGAGTTGCCGACCATGGTCAGCGCACCGCCCATCACGATCGCGGCGGAAATCGGCAGCAGCAGCCGCTGCAGGGTCAGGCCGGTACGCGATGCCAGGCGCGAAGCCACCGGCAGGTACAGCGCCATCACCGAGGGGTTCTGCATGAAGGACGAGTTCAGGCCGGCAATGGCGCTGGTCATCATCAGCAGCCGCTGCTCCTTGCCATGCGAGCGTCGCAGCAGCCAAGCCGCCAAGCGGTTCAGCGCGCCGGTGCGGTCCAGCCCGGCACCGAGGATGGTGGTGGCGATGATGCTCATCACCGCGTTGCCGGAAAAACCGCCGAAGATTTCCTCCGGCGCGATCAGGCCGGTGATGCCCAGCACCACCAGCACCACCAGCGCCACCACATCGGCGCGGATGCGTTCGAACAGGAACATCGCCATCGTGAAGCCGACCAGCCCGAGTACGAGCTTCATGTCATTGGTCAGCGTCAGCGTGGTTTCCATGTGGAAGAGACGTTCCTGTCAGATGTCCGCTCAGGTCCTGTCGTACAACAGGTCCCAGACGCCGTGGCCCAGTTTCTGGCCGCGGGTCTCGAAGTGGGTTTGGGGCCGCCAGTCCGGGCGGGGCACGCTGCCACGCGGGCCGGCACGGTTGGCCAATCCGGCGGTGGCATCGAGCACGTCCCACATCTGCTCGGCGTAATCTTCCCAGTCGGTCGCACAATGCAGTCGGCCGCCGCTGCGCAGCTTGCGCACCAGCAGCTCGGCGAATGCGGGCTGGATCAGCCGGCGCTTGTTGTGGCGCTTCTTGTGCCACGGGTCGGGGAAGTAGATGCGTACTTCGTCCAGCGCGCCGTCGGCGATTTCCTTCTCCAGCACTTCCACCGCGTCGTGGTGGTAGAGCTTGACGTGCTGGGCGTCGTCATCGACCAGGGCGTTGAGCAGGCGACCGACTCCCGGCGCATGCACCTCCAGCCCGATGTAGTCGCGGCTGGGATCGAAGCCGGCGGCAAAGCGCAAGGCCGCGCCGTTGCCGAAGCCGATCTCCATCACCTTGGGCGCTGTGCGGCCGAAGGTGGCATCCAGGTCGCGGGGCTGGCCGTTGAAGTCGATGCCGAAGCGAGGCCAGGCATCGTCGAATGCACGTTGCTGGGCCGGGGTAAAACGCCCCTGGCGCAACACGAAGCTGCGCACCTCGCGGCGGCCTTCGGTGATGGTGAACGGTTTGGGCGGCGCCTTGGCGCCCGCGCTGTTGAACGGGTCCGTCATCGGCCGACCAGCCCATCCACCGGCGCGGACGCACTGGCATAGCGTTTGCGCGGCATACGGCCGGCAAGCAAGGCTTCGCGCCCGGCCTCAACCGCCTTGCGCATCGCGCTGGCCATCAGCAGCGGATTGCGCGCGCCAGTGATCGCGGTGTGCAGGTTGGGTTCGCCCGGGTTCTGGCCGATGGTGGTGCGGCCGATGGCCACCGTGACGATCTGCGCGCCGGCGGCATCGGTGGCCAGGCGGGTTTGTTCCTGATCATTGAACTTGCTGGTGCCAGACAGCAGCGGCGATGAATAGCGCTTGCCGGCGATGACCAGCGAATCGGTGGGGACGTGTGCGTTCATGCGCCGATTATCACCCATCACGCGAAGCGATGAGCAGCCATGCATTGCAATACAACGCTCGCAGCAGCCTTCCAGCAATGCGCCGATGACGCGCCGTTCGGGTTCGCAGAACGCCGCCGGTCTCGGCCCCACCCAGCGCGTGCACGCTTTACACCACATCGCCGTCTTCGAGCACACGTTTCCCATCCCGGCTGCGCGCGATGATCGGGCCATTGAGCTGGACCGCACCGGCGCTCAGCCACGCCTTGGTCGGCCAGCAGGGAAAGCAGGGGAGGGGCGCGATGAAGTCGGCGGATTTTGCCGTAGAGCTGGACGTTCATGGCCGCATTCCCGCATTGCATGGCCAAAATCCCCGCAGCCATGCGGCAGCGCAGCGTGAGTGTGGTACGGCGCGGTGAAACGATTGCTCCATGCGCCGGCGTACGCGCAGCCCCGTTCCCCTCCTTGCAGGAGTTCCAGATGAAATTTCCGTCCCGTCCGGCCCGCTCGATGATCGCGCTGGCCATCGCCTTGGCTGCATCTCCGGCACTGGCGCAGTCGCCTTATTCCAGGACTGTCTTCTTCGGTGACAGCCTGACCGATGCCGGCTATTTCCGTCCGCTGCTGCCACCGGACGTGCAAGCGGCCACCGGCCAGTTCACGACCAATCCGGGTTGGGTGTGGGCGCAGTACGTGGCCGATTACTACGGCACCAATGCGGTGGCCAATGGCAACGGCCAGAAAGGCGACGACTACGCTGCCGGGGGGGCCCGCGTGGGCGTGGACGTGCCCAATCCGCTCAATCCGGGCTTGCCGCCGGTGCCGTCGCTGAAGTCGCAGGCCGCCGCCTACTTGGCGGCCAATGGTGGCAAGGCCGACGCCAACGCGCTGTACACGGTTTGGGGCGGCGCCAATGATCTGTTTGCCGTCGCAGGTGGTGCCCCGGCGCAGGCCACCATCGGTGCGGCCGTGGCCGCCCAGATCGGCGTCGTTGGCGCACTCGAGGCGGCCGGTGCGCAGTACATCCTGGTACCGACCATTCCCGATATCGGCCTGACCCCGAGTTCTCGTGCGCAGGGGCCGGTGGCGATGGCGCAGGGCACGGCGCTGGCCAAGGCCTACAACGACGCGTTGTTTGGTGGCCTGAAGGCCGCTGGCCTGCAGGTGATCCCGCTCGATACCTTCCATCTGCTGCAGGAAATCGTCGCCAGTCCGGGCACCTACGGCTTCAGCAACATCAGCGGCACCGCGTGCCAGCCGCAGATCACCGCGCAGTCGCTGACCTGCAATCCCACCAGCTACGTGCGCCCGGATGCGGCCAGCACCTACATGTTCGCCGATGGCGTGCATCCCACCTCCGCGACCCACCAGATGCTGGGCCAGTACGCGATATCGATCCTCGAGGCACCGCGCCTGCAGCAGATCCTCACCCATTCGGCACAGACCGTGGGCCGCGCGCGCGCCGACCAGGTCGGCTTCCACGTTGCTGGGCGCCCGGCCGAGGGCACCAGCTGGTGGGGCAATCTGCGTGGTGACATGCAGCGTTACGCGCATGCCGACCTGTACGACGGCATGGCCCCGGCCGGTCTGTTCGGCGTGGATTGGACACGCGACGGCATGGTGGTCGGTGGCTTCGCCGGCTATGGCCGCATGGATGCGGATTTCGGCAACAACAAGGGGGATTTCAAGCAGTCCGATACCACCCTTGGCCTGTTTGCAGGCTGGTATGGCGACAACATGTGGGTCAATGGCCAGGTGAGCTACAGCTGGCTGGACTATGACGTGTCGCGCAAGCTGCAGCTCGGCCCGGCCACGCGCCTCCATCAAGGCTCGCCGGAAGGCAGCAACCTCACCGCCGCCGTCAACGCCGGCTACGAGTTCGGCACCGAGGGCGGCCTGCGTCACGGCCCCGTGGCCGCCGTGATCTGGCAGAGGGTCAAGCTCGATGGCTACCTCGAAAGCAACCTGAGCTCCTCGGCGCTCGGCTATGCCGACCAGGAGCTGGATTCCACCGTCGGCCGGATCGGCTGGCAGGCGCGTTTTGATGGCGGCAGCGTCAAGCCGTATGTACAGGTGACCTACGACCATGAGTTCCAGGATGGCAAGCAGGCCGGTGCATGGCTGCAGACCATGGCCGACGTGGGCGTGTACAAGGTGCCCGGTCTGCAATTCGACAGGAACTACGCCACGGCAGTGCTGGGCGCGCGGCTGGATCTCTGGGGTCTCAACAGCAATATCGGCCTGAGCACCACCGCGCTGCAGAAGAGCGCACGTGACGCGACGCTGTTCGCCAGCTTCAGCGGCAGCTTCTAGGGCTTCCTTGCATGCGGCCGCCGGCTTCCGCCCGGCGGCGCAGGGGGGAAGTGATGCCGCGGCGGGGAATTCTCCGCCACGGCGTCCCGCCAGGCTCCGCCCACAGCGCCACCAATACGTCGGCGGCCGTTGCGTTTCTGCCGCCCGGCCGCATAGACTTGCCGTCGCCGCGCGGGCGTAGCTCAATGGTAGAGCTGTAGCTTCCCAAGCTACTGACGAGGGTTCGATTCCCTTCGCCCGCTCCATCTTCCAGGTACGGCAACGGCCCTGAGGCATCCTGCAAAGCCCGGGCAAGATGCGTCCGGACTGTCTGCTGGCCGTACCGCGATGAAGCTCGCCATCCTCTCCCGTAACAGCAAGCTCTATTCGACCCGGCGTCTGGTCGAAGCGGGGCGTGAGCGTGGCCATACCGTGCGCGTGCTGGACCCGCTGCGTTGCTACATGCGCATCACCGCCGGTGGTTTCAGCATGCATTACGGCGGCAAGCCACTGACCGGTTATGACGCGGTGATCCCGCGCATCGGCGCTTCCATCACCCGCTACGGCACCGCGGTGCTGCGCCAGTTCGAAATGATGGGCACGCGCACGCCCAATTCCTCCGATGCCATCCTGCGCGCGCGCGACAAACTGCGTGCGCACCAGATCCTGGCGGCCAAGGGCATCGACATGCCGGTGACCGTGTTCGGCGACAACCCCGACGACACGCATGACCTGTTGTCGATGCTGGGGCCGCCACCGCATGTGGTGAAGTTGAACGAAGGCACACAGGGGCGGGGCGTCATCCTGACCGAAAAAACCAGTGCGTCACGCGGGGTCGTCGAAGCCCTGCGCGGGCTGTATGCCAATTTCCTCGTGCAGGAGTTCATCGCCGAAGCCGAAGGCGCGGACCTGCGTTGCTTTGTGGTGGGCGACCAGGTGGTGGCGACCATGCGCCGGCAGGCGGCGGAGGGGGACTTCCGCTCCAATCTCCATGCCGGAGGCAGTGCCGAGCTGACCACCTCCAGTCGCGCCGAACAACTGGTCGCGGTGCGCTCTGCCAAGGCATTGGGGCTGGGAATCGCGGGGGTGGACCTGATCCGCTCCAACCGCGGGCCGCTGGTGCTCGAGGTGAACTCCACGCCCGGGCTGGAGGGGGTCGAGAGCATTTCCGGCCGTGACCTTGCCGGCGTCATCATCGATCATGTGACGAAATTGAAGCGGTGAGCCGTTTTCCGCAAATTGTTTGCGTGGTTTTAACAGTCATTTAATTGCTGCCGCCTTAGTCTGTACCCACTGTGTCCTGCCCTCCTCAGTAGGTCCGGTGATCGGGAAATTTTCAGGCCCGGGCATTCGTGCCCGGGCCTTGTTTTTTCTCTTGTTGTGGTCGCAGGGGGCCATTACAGTCGACCGCATCTACCCAGGGAAGATCGAGCCTATGTACCGGAAGTTGATTTTGATCGCGGTTATGGCGTTGCCGGCGGCCCTCGCATCGGCGGCGCCCGCATCCAAGCCGCTGCAGGAAGGGGGTTCCTACATTGAACAGCGCGATCGCATTCTCGCCGACCTCAGGGGCGGGGAGACCTACAGTGAAATAAAGCTGGAGGATCGCAACCGGGTGCATTCGGCGCTGCAGCGAATCGATTCGAAATTGGCCACCGACGGCCCCGTGCGTCTTTCCGAAGTGGACAAGCTTGCCGTCTTCAACGATCAGGAGCTGGTCAATTCGATTCTGGCCAAGGCCAAGGACGATAGCCGCCTGATCTGCCGGCGTGAACGGCCAGTGGGCAGCAACCGGCCGCAGAATATCTGCATCACGGTGGCCCAGCGGCGCGAGGCCAGGGAAAGCGGGGGCGACATGATGCGCAGTCTGGTGCCGGCGGAAGAAAAGGCCGTGCCCTGACGATGGGATGGCTCTACTGCGGTATGACCCCGCCAAGTGTATTGTGCGGTTAGAGGCTTGTTGAAAAACCAGAGGTCAAAGTGCGAATCCTAGTGATTGAAGACAACAGCGACATCGCGGCGAACCTCGGGGATTATCTCGAGGATCGCGGACACACGGTGGACTTCGCTGCCGACGGCGTCACCGGCCTGCATCTGGCCGTGGTGCACGAGTTCGATGCCATCGTGCTCGATCTCAACCTTCCCGGTATGGATGGCATCGAGGTATGTCGCAAGTTGCGCAACGATGCGCGCAAGCAGACTCCGGTGCTGATGCTCACCGCGCGTGATTCGCTGGAGAACAAGCTGGCCGGTTTCGACTCGGGCGCTGACGATTACCTGATCAAACCGTTCGCGCTGCAGGAAGTGGAAGTGCGTTTGAACGCGCTGTCACGCCGCGGCAAGGGCGTGCATACGCGGGTGCTGGAGACCGGCGATCTGGAATACAACCTGGATACGCTTGAGGTACGCCGGCAGGGCAAGTTGCTGCAGCTCAATCCGACCGCGCTGAAGATCCTGCAGGCGCTGATGGAGGCTTCCCCGGCGGTGGTGACGCGGCAGGAGCTGGAGACCCGCGTGTGGGGCGAAGAACTGCCGGATTCGGATTCGCTGCGGGTGCATATCCATGGACTGCGCGCGATGGTGGACAAGCCCTTCGATGTGCCGATGATCCAGACCCGACACGGCATCGGCTATCGCATCGCCGCGCCCGATGCCTGAAGCTGGATTACTCAAGCAGGTGCGGCGCCGTGGACGATACCGGCGCCGGTTGCGCAGCCGCATCATCCTGTCTTTCGTCCTGCTCGGCTTCTGCCTGACCACACTGTTCGCGTTCGCCACCAACTGGGCGCGTGCGCGCGTGGAGAACCAGCTGGTCGAAGACGTGATGAACCGCAATATCGACGAATATGCGCGGCTCTATTACTCCGACCCCCGTCGCAATCCCGATCTGCCGGTGCAGCAGATGCGCGCGCGGCTGGTGAAGGCGGACAAGTTCGAGGCGCTGCGCTTCGAACAGCCGGAATGGTACGAACTGCCTGACGGCATCCACACCATCAACGGCGTCGATGAGACCGGCAAACCATTCGCCTACAAGCTGGCGGTGCGCAAGACCCCGGAAGAATGGTTCTTCCTCGCCTACGACATGACCCAGGCACAGCGCGGCGAAGTGCAGCTCAAGCGGGCGCTGCTGGTATCGGTGCTGGTATTCAGCGGATTGTCGCTGGTGCTGGGCTGGTGGTCGGCATCGCGGGTGATGCGGCCTGTGTCCGATCTGGTCGCGCGGCTGCGGGCGTATCGCGGTGGTACCGGCAACCCCGAGCCGCTGGCGCCCCGCTTCCCGGACGACGAGGTCGGGCAGTTGGCCGAGGCGCTGGATGACTACTCGGCAAGGCTGACCCAAGTGGTGCAGCGCGACCGCGAGTTCAACGCCGACGTCAGTCACGAGTTGCGCACGCCGCTGGCGGTGATCCGCGGGGCGACCGAGCTGCTGCTCGCGCGTCCCGGACTGGACGAGAAAATGCTGCAGCGGTTGCAGCGCATCCAACGCGCCGAGCAGCAGTGCACCGATCTGATCGGCTCGCTGTTGTTGCTGTCACGCAATGAGCGGGGGCAGGGCAGCAGCAATGTGGCGCGCGTAGTCGAGCAATTGCTGGAATCGCACCGGGCGCAGCTGGGCGGCAAGCCCCTCGAGCTGCAGTTCGAGGGTGGCCGCGATCTGGTGGTCGATGCGCCCGAGTCCGCTTTGTCGGTCGCCTTGGGCAACCTCGTCGGCAATGCGGTGAAGTATTCGCAGGAAGGCCGTGTGCTGGTGCGGGTGCTGGACAATGCGGTGGAAGTGGCCGATACCGGGCCCGGCCTGAGCGAAGAGGACGCAGCCAGCCTGTTCCAGCGTGGTTACCGCGGCACCCATGCCGGCCATTCGCAGGGTGGCGGAATCGGCCTGTCCATCGTCAGCCGGCTGTGCGCGCTGTATGGCTGGCAGGTCAACGTGAAGCCGGGCCGCGATCGCGGAGTGGTGGCGACGTTGACATTCGAACCCTCGGCTGCGGACGCGTCGAACGGCGCCTGATCGACTGCCAGACAGGTTTGGTCCGCCTGTTGTAGAGCGGGTCATGTCCAGTTGTTGCAGATCGAGCGATGCCGACGGCTTCGGCCAGACCTCTACGCGGTGCGGGAGCTGGCCAATTCCCGGTAGCGTGCATCGAGCGCATTGACGGCGTGATCCAGCTGCGCGGCGGTACCGTCATTGGTGATCACATCGTCCGCCAGTGCCAGCCTTTGTTCGCGGCTGGCTTGGGCCGCAATCATCTGCTCTGCCAGTTCGATGGAGATATCGTCGCGGCTGACCAGTCGTCTGCGCTGCTCCTGTACCGGCGTATCGATGACCAGGATGCGGGCCAGCCATGGATACTGCAGGCGGCCGCCAGCCTCGGACAGCAGCGGAATCGCCGCAATCGCATAGGGGCTTTGCGCTGACTCACACAGCTCACGCAGGCGGGCGCGGATCGCCGGATGGGTAATGGCTTCCAAGGACCGCCGTGATTCATCGCTGGCGAACACGATCTGCCGCAGGCGCGCGCGATCCAGACTGCCATCGGCTTGCAGGACGGTGCTGCCAAAATGTCCGGCAATGGCTGCCAAGGCAGGGCTGCCCGGTGCGACCACTTCGCGCGCGACCACATCAGCGTCGGCCACCACGATACCCAGAGCTTCAAAGCGCCGGCTTACTTCAGTTTTTCCGGAAGCGATTCCCCCGGTCAATCCGACAATGAAGTTGCTCATGCGCGCGTGCCGTAATTCCAAACCTGTAGGAGCGACGCTGCGTTGCCTCAAGCCATGAGTCACGATGCGTGACTGCATCATTGTAGGAGCGACGTCAGTCGCGACGGGGCGTTACCGCTAAGGCCTCATCGCGACTATCGTCGTTCCTACTATGGCCCAGACCCAGCGGCCGGGACGGCATATCGCATCACGCAGAGGGTCGAGCGGATCAAGCCAGCCCGGCGACTCTCAGATAGGCACCGATCATCTGGTCACCCCAAAAAAACACCAGCCAGCCGGCGATGGCCAGGTACGGGCCGAACGGAATCGGCGTGGCCTTGTCACGGCCGCGCGAATACAGCCAGATCGAACCGATGATCGCGCCCACCAGCGACGACAGCAGGATGATCGGCAGGATGCCCTTCAGTCCACACCATGCGCCCAAGGCGGCCAGCAGCTTGAAATCGCCGTGGCCCATGCCTTCCTTGCCGGTGATCTGCTTGAACAGCCACCACACCGTCCACAGCGACAGGTACCCAACCGCCGCGCCCAGCAACGCGGGTTTGGCGGGCATGTACAGGTTGTCCATGCTGCCGATCAGGCCCAGCCACATCAGCGGCAACGTCAGCTGGTCCGGCAGCAGTTGCGTACGCAGATCGATGCCCGACAACGCAATCAGGAAGCAGGTCAGCACGATCGCGCCAAAGCCCTGCCAACCGAAGCCGAACTGCCACACGCTGGCAACCACCAGCAGCGCAGTCAGCGCTTCCACCAACGGGTACTGCATGGAAATCGGCGCGCTGCAATGGCGGCACTTGCCCCGCTGCATCAACCAGCTGAGCAGCGGGATATTCTCGTACCACGATAGTTTGTGCTTGCAGTGCGGGCAATGCGAGGGCTCCACCACGATGCCTGGCGGCGGCGGCTCGTAGATTTCCGGCTGCTCCAGCACTTCGTGGGCATCACGCTTCCATTGCCACTCCATGCGCCGGGGCAGTCGCAGGATCACCACGTTGAGGAAGCTGCCGATCAGCAGTCCCAGCCCGGCTGCGATGGGATAACCCAGGCCGGGATTCTGGTCGAGAAATGCCATTCGCGATTAAACCACCGCTGCGAGTTTGAAGATCGGCAGGTACATGCCGATGACCATGCCACCGACGATGGTGCCGATGAACACCATGATCAAAGGTTCCAACAGACTGCTCAGGGCGTCCACTGCGTTGTTCACTTCCTGTTCGAAGTATTCGGCCACCTTGAACAGCATCGCATCCAAGGCGCCGGCTTCTTCGCCGATGGCGGTCATCTGCACCACCATATGCGGAAACAGATTGACCTGCTTCATCGCCATGTTGACCGGGTAACCAACCGAAACGTCATCACGCATGCGCAGTACGGCTTTTTCGTAGACGCTGTTGCCGGTGGCGCCGGCCACGATGCTCAGTGCTTCCACCAGTGGCACGCCAGCCTTGAAGGTCACTGCTGTGGTGCGGGCAAAACGTGCGATGGAACTGTTATGCATGATCTGGCCGATCACCGGCACCTTCAGGATCAACTTGTCCATGGTGTGCTGCATGCCGGGCGAGCGCTTGTAGGCGAAGAGAAAGCCGAAAATGCTGCCGCAAACGACGAGCAGCATCAGCCACCACCAGGAAACCATGAAGCGTGACGCGGCGACGATCAGCTGGGTGAAGGCGGGCAGGTCCGCGCCAAAGCCCTTGAAGACATCCTCGAACTGCGGCACCACCCAGATCAGCAGGATGGAGCTGACGATCAAGGCCACCGCGACCACCATCGCCGGGTAGAACAAGGCTTTCTTGATCTTACCTTTGAGGGTTTCGATGTTTTCCTTGTAGCTGGCAATCGTTTCCAGCACGGTTTCCAGTACGCCGGCGCCTTCGCCGGCTTTCACCAGGTTGCGGTAGAGCTCGTCGAACTGCACCGGATGCTTGCTGATCGCCTCGTACAGCGAGGAGCCACCTTCAATGTCGGTACGGATCTGGCCGACCATCTTGCGCATGCGTGGGTTCTTGTGACCCTCGCCGATGATTTCCAGCGAGCCGACAATCGGCACGCCTGATTTCATCATCGTCGCCATCTGGCGGCTGAAAAAAGCGATCTCCTTCGCGGTGATCTTGGAGCCGGCCGCACCGAACAAGGGTTTGGGTTTGCTCTTGACCACCGTTGGGCTGATGCCTTGCCTGCGCAATTCCGCGCGCAACTGGTTGGCATTCTTCGCCTGCTGCTCGCCCTTCATCTTCACGCCGCGCTTGTCTGTTCCCTCCCAGACAAAGGGCAGCATCTGGCTGGTGTTACGGATGACCGGTTCTTTCTTGATGGCGCTACGGGTGACAGACATATAGGGCTCCCCACCAGCCCTCCCCGGGCCGGCAACCAAGGCATGTTATCCGGATATCGGTGTTCCGGCATCCCGCTGCCCGAAATAGGCGAAAGCCGTCACGTTCCTCCGCCGGCACTGCTCCTGTAGGGGGGGGCTGGAGAGCTTCGGGCAATGTCCACTACTGCCAGCGCCGTCATGCCTTCCGAATAGCTTGCGCGCGCCCCGCCCGGTGCCTCGCTGTTCTCTAGGAGGCATCTCTCGTAGCTGGCGCAGCACATGAGGTGAGCGACATCCAGCACGGGCAAGGTGCGTCCGTCGGGCAGTCGCGGAGCGGGTGATGGTTTTTGCCATAAACTGACGTAGGGCGTCACATTGCGGGCTGGATCGCACTACGTCCACAAGGGGCTTCCAATCCGCGCGGTTGCTGCCATCATTGCCCCGGGGAGTTAAGGGGGCGCCAGAAACTTGGCACGCAACCTGCTTTTGTCTTACCCCGCATGGGGCGGACGTGTATACGCGTCCACTCTTGTCCACCCAATCCAATACCTCTAGGGGATGTACTCATGAAGAAGCAGCAGGGTTTCACGCTGATCGAACTGATGATTGTGGTTGCGATCATTGCCATCCTGGCCGCCATCGCGCTGCCGGCCTACCAGGACTATGTTGCCCGCTCGCAGGTCTCCGAAGCGATGAGCCTGACCTCGGGTGCCAAGACCGCCGTTGCCGAGTACTACGCTGACCGTGGTCAGTGGCCGGCCGACAACGCCGCTGCTGGCCTCGCCCAGGACACCTCGATCTCGGGTAAGTACGTGCTGTCCACCACCGTCGAAGACGGCGTGATCACCAGCCAGTTCAAGTCTGCCGGTTCGGTCAGCGCCAAGATCGCCGACGCCAACTTCTCGCTGAGCCCGTCGGACAATGGCGGCAGCATCAAGTGGACCTGCGGTGGTTCCATCGGTGACAAGTACAAGCCGAGCTCCTGCCGTAACTAATCAGTTGCTGCGTGGTGAAGCTGGAAGGGTCGCGCAAGCGGCCCTTTCTTTTTGAGGCAAGGGGGAGTGTCTTGAAAGCGTTGCATCGGTTCTTGCCGCCATTGGCGCTGCTGGCGCTGGGGGCGCTGTTCTACTGGCCGGGCTTGGGTGGTGGGTTCATTTTCGATGATTACCCCAACCTGGTGGAGGATCCCGACTGGAAGCTCACTTCGCTTGGCTGGGAGCAGCTGCGTGGTGTCGTCGGTTCCGGGATTGCCAGTTCGTTCGGGCGGCCGCTGGCCGTGCTGAGTTTTGCGCTGAATCATTACTTCACCGGCATCGATCCGTGGCCAATGAAGCTCACGGGGGTTGCACTTCACCTGCTCAACGCCGCGCTTGTCTACCAGCTATGCCGACGTCTTTTTGCGTTGCTTCCGGCAAGCGCGGGGAGGCTTGGGACTTATGCCGCATGGCTGTTGGCCCTGGCGTGGATGCTGCATCCGCTGCAGGCATCGACGGTGCTTTACGTGGTGCAGCGGATGGAGGTGGGGGCGCACACCGGCGTGTTGCTGGCCCTGCTTGCCTACCTCAATGCCAGGCAGGCCCAGCGCGACGGGGTTCGATCCTGGCCCTGGTGGGGGGCGGCGGTAACGGCCGGATTGATCGGTCTGGGTTTCAAGGAAAGCGCGCTGCTTCTGCCGGTTTACGCGTTGGCACTGGAAGTGTGTCTGCTCCGATTTGCCGGCAAGCATGGTTCCCTTTCGCGAGGGCTAATCGCCCTTTATGTTGTCGGCGCGGCAGGAGCTTTGGCAGTGTTCTGCTGGAAGATCCTGCCTGGCGCACTGGGGCCTCAGGCTTATGCCTTCCGCGATTATTCGCTGGTTGAGCGGCTGTTGAGCCAACTGGCAGCCTTGATACTGTATCTGCGGCAGATCCTGTTTGCGTGGCCGGAAACACTGCGCTTCTACTACGACAATTTCCCTGTTTCCAAGGGGTTGTTTACGCCGCTGCCTACCTTTTGGGGATTGATCTGCGCTGTTTTGCTGCTGGGGGCGGGGTGGGTATCCCGTCGACGGTGGCCGCTTACCTCCCTCGGCCTGGCCTGGTTCTTCATCGCCCATGCTCTGACCAGCAACGTTGTCCCGCTTGAGCTGGTGTTCGAGCACCGCAACTACTTCGCCTTGCTGGGAATCCTGTTGGCGCTGGTGCAGCCATTGAGCTGGCTGGCACGTGGTCTGAGTCCCGAAATAAAGAAGCTGGCAGCAACACTGCCAGTGCTGTTCGTGACGGCAATGGGTCTCATCCAGGTGATGACCTGGGGGGATCAACTGGGATTGTCCATGTCGCTGGCCTCCCGCAATCCGGATTCATCCAGGGCGAGTTACGAACTGGGACGGTTGCTGATTGACCGAGCGGGAGGTGACGTGGAGTCGCCACTATGGTCGCTGGCCGAACAGGAATTCCATCACGCCGCGCAGGTGCCGGGCGGATCCCCGTTGCCGGAACAGGCGCTTATCATTCTTTCCGCCAGTCATGGTCGACCCTTGCCGGATGATGTATGGCCGTCCTTCCGGGCCAAGCTCACGAAACGGAGGGCTGGGCCGCAGGAGCAGGGGGCGTTGAAGGCCGTGGTTGATTGCCGGATTTCGGGCCGATGCAGGTTCGAGGACGAACAGCAGCTTTTCGATACCCTCCAGAAGGTGCTGCGGGCCAATCCCCATTCCGCGCTGATGCATGCGATCTACGGCAACTATGCGTTCAACGTCATGCGCGATCCCGAACTGGCAGTAGCGATGTTGCGCGAGGCGGTGCGGCTCGCACCCGCCCAGTTGGCCTACCGCACTGGTTTGGCCCGCTTCCTGGTGGCATCAAACTTGCGTGATTCTCCCGAGGTCGAGGATGCCTTGGCAAGGTTGCGTTCCGCAAACGCCTGGGGGCAATACGATGAAGATCTGGGTCGGCTCGAGGAACTGCTGCGGAATCAAGGGGATGGGGAGTCCCTGGACCGGTAGCGGAGAGCTCTTTTCGGAAACTGGGGAATTTATGAAACGGGAAAGTGGATTCACCTTGATCGAGTTGATGATCGTGGTCGCGATCATTGCAGTGCTTGCCGCCATTGCGCTGCCTGCGTACCAGGATTACGTCGCCAGGGCGCAGGTGGCCGAAGGGATGGGGCTGTCCACCGGGGCAAAGATCGCCATTGCCACCTACTACGGGGACTTCGGTCAGTTTCCACCGGACAACGCCGCAGCAGGCATGTCGCAGCCGGGCTCCATAAGTGCCAGGAACGTGCGCTCGGTCACTGTCGACCGAACCGGGACCATCAATGTCGCCTTCAGTAGTTCTGCCAGCGCAAAATTGCATGACCAGACGCTGACGCTGACGGCCAGTGACAATGATGGAAGCTTGAGCTGGGCATGCGACGGACTGCCTGACCGCTACATGCCCGCCAGCTGCCGTTGAGGGTGAGGGCGCTGGTCCCCAGCGCGCTATCGCCCCGCAGCGCAGCGATGTCCCACTGGCCGGCTGATGGGCGCGTGGCCGGCCACTGAGCTTGCCCCCAGCGGGTGCATCCGTTGGTGGTCGTGGCTTACACTGCATCGCAATCTTCTATCCCGCAGGGCCTGGCTCTTGGCGGGGGCATGGCCAGGGTTATCGGCGGTCTGGGGCGGGATGAACGGCAATATCAGGAAGTTCGGTGTTCTCTTGACGCCCGAAATGCGCCGCAGGGCCTGTATGACCCTGGTGCTGGTCGTGCTGATGGCCGTCGCGGAAACCGTGGGCGTGCTATCCATCATGCCGTTTCTGTCGGTATTGGGACGCCCGGAAACCATTCACGAAAATCCATGGCTTGAGCAGATTTACAGCGGACTGGGGTTCACCGACACCCGCAACTTCATAGTCACGCTGGGTATTTTTTCGATTGCTGTAGTGCTCATATCGTCAGCTTTCAAGACGGTAACCCTGCACATTCTCAATCGTTTCGTGCACTTCCTGCGTCACTCAATCAGCTCACGCCTGTTGGCGCGCTACCTCCGCCAGCCATATGCCTTCTTCCTGGATCGCAACAGCGCCGATCTGTCGAAGAACATTCTGTCCGAAACCGATCAGTTGATGTTCAACCTGGTGCAGCCACTGGCGCAGATGATGGCACAGGGCGCGGTGATTCTTGCGATGTGCTTGCTGATCGTCTGCTACGACCCTTGGATGGCGTTGGCGATCGTGCTCGCTGTGACCGTGCTCTACGCCGCAATCTACGGGCTGGTGCGCAAGAGGCTGGCGCGCATGGGGGTCGAGCGAGTAACTGCCAATCGAGACCGGTACCAAGCAAGCAACGAAGCGCTGGGTGGCATCAAGGAAGTCAAGATTACCCATTCCACGCGCGCATATCTGGGCCGATTCGATCGTGCGTCCCGGTTGTACTCCCGCCATCTTGCCACCAGCGATACCCTCAGTCAGGCCCCACTCTATTTGGTGGAGGCAGCGGGATATAGTGGGCTTATCGTCATTGCCCTGGTTCTGTTGTTGCGGACCAGTGATATCGCACACGTGTTGCCTGCGTTGGGTTTGTACGGCTTTGCCGCCTATCGCATGTTGCCGGCAGCCCAGATCGTCTACCGTGGGTTCGCCAAGCTGCGTTTCTCGATGCCGGCGCTTCAGGCGATTCACCGCGACCTGACAATGCCGGAGGAAGTTGAATCAGAAGGTGCTAGCATGCTTGCACCGGAGCGAGAGATTCGCTTGGAGGGCATCCGGTTTGCATACCCTGCTACGCCGGAAAAGTTCGTGCTGGACAATTTCAACCTGAGCATTCCGGCGAGGTCCAGTGTGGGGATCGTCGGCAGAAGTGGCGCGGGGAAGAGTACCGTCATGGATCTGCTGCTGGGGCTTCTTTCACCCCAGGCCGGAGTTCTAAGCGTGGACGGTGTCCCATTGACTTCTGCCAATATGGCTAGCTGGCAGCGGGCAATAGGCTACGTGCCGCAGAATATCTATCTTGCCGACGCCACGATGGCTGAGAATATCGCCTTCGGCGTTGCTGTGGCTGATATCGACCTCGGGGCAGTAGAGCGCGCAGCGCGCGCGGCGCAGATTCATGACTTCATCGTCAAGGAGCTGGCTGACGGATACAGCACGGTAGTCGGAGAGCGTGGTATTCGATTGTCCGGTGGACAGCGCCAGCGCATCGCCATTGCGCGCGCTCTCTACAGGGATCCCCCGGTGTTGCTTCTTGATGAAGCAACGAGTGCGTTGGACTCAGCCACCGAAGAGGCGGTTAACGACGCGATCCGCACCCTCTCTGAGCACAAGACGATTGTCGTCATCGCGCACCGGGAGGCGTCACTCAGGGAATGTGACAGCACAATTGTTCTGCCGGCTGCAGAGCATCTCCCAAGTCTTGCCCCTATACCGAAACTACCCGAAGGCAAATGAAGGCCATCCAAACTCCTGCTGATCTCGCAGTTAACGGCGCCGCTCCGGCATTCGTTGAGCCGCTGCATGTGGGTCGTCCCAACATGGGGCCGTCTGACGCATTCATGCGTCGCATCGGTGAAATATTGGATCGCCAATGGTTGACCAACAACGGTCCGGTCGTGCGCGCCCTTGAACAGAAGATTGCGGATCGCCTCGGTGTCAAACACTGCATAGCGATGTGCAATGGCACGATAGCCCTTGAAATAGCCATCAGGGCGCTGGGGTTGTCGGGTGAGGTCATTGTCCCATCGTGGACGTTCATCGCGACGGCGCACGCATTGTCGTGGCAGGGTATTACGCCGGTCTTTGCCGACATAGACGATGCAACCCACAATATCTCACCGGATGCGGTACGGAGGATGATCACTCCGCGTACGACCGGGATAATCGGCGTGCATCTTTGGGGGCGGGCAGCTCCGGTGGATGAGTTGCAGGATATCGCCCGTGAGCATGGCCTCAAATTAGTGTTCGACGCTGCTCATGCTTTTGGAAGTATGTACAAGGGGCATCGCATCGGCGGCTTCGGGGCATGCGAAGTTTTCAGCTTTCACGCGACCAAAGTGTTCAACACAATGGAAGGCGGGGCAGTTACCACCAATGACGATGACCTTGCCGAGGCGATGCGCTTGATGCGCAACTTCGGGTTCAGCGGCTATGACAACGTCATCCATCCCGGGACGAACGGGAAGATGATTGAGGTGTGCGCGGCCGCCGGATTGACCAACCTCGATGTGCTAGAGGAAATCGTCGCTGCAAACCGCCGCAATTACGCTGCTTACGAGCGAGCGCTCCATGGGTTGCGGGGTATCTCGCTGGTCAAGTACGAGCACGCGGAAGATAACACTCATCATTATGTCGTGGTGGAAGTGGATGGGGCCTGTGCGGCCACCCGGGATCAGATGATCGAGGCGTTACATGCGGAGAACATCCTGGCCCGCAAATACTTCTGGCCTGGCTGTCACCGGATGAAGCCATACGCCGAACTCTTTCCACACGCCGGGATGCTGCTTCCAAATACAGAAGCTCTCGCTGGAAAGGTGTTGGTTCTTCCCAGTGGAGCTGCGCTGCCGGAATGCGCGCCTGAACTCATAGCAAGCGTTCTGCGTCAGACTATCGCTCAGGCCTCCCAAGCTGCATGATCTCCGAGGGCTTCCTTGTATTCAGCGGCGGAAATGATCGGGCGATCCTGGCTTTTCTGAGATCGCTGCGCTGCTGCGGTCAGCGCGCCGCAGTAGTGGCGCGCACTAGTGATGATCTTGTGCTCAGGTCGCACTATCGAGCCTGGGTGGTCCATACACGGGAAGATCACACGCTCGACATGGACGTTTTTCGGGAGGGATTGGAAGCTGCCAAGCGATCAACCGGGAGGCAGCGCTTTACAGTGTTTCCGGCAACCGAATACTTCAACCAGTTCCTTCTGGAGCATCGCGGCGAGATCGAGCGGCTGGGTTGTGACGTTCCACTGGTGGAGGCGTCTCTCTATGACATGCTTTCCAACAAGCGCAGCGCCACCGACTTCTTTCAGGCTGCGGGGGTCAATGTGCCTGAGGAGTTCCAGGCCGGGGACGAGCTCCGCTTCCCCGTTGTGGCAAAGCCAAGTAAGAATATCGGAGTAGATGGGGGATCCCTTTATCCCGAATTTGTTGCATCCAGGGACTCCCTTGGCCACTTTCTTCAGAGGCCAAATGCTAGCCAATACTTCTTGCAAGAGTTCGTCACCGGCAAAAGTGTCTACTTGATGTTTTATATCCCCAAGGGCAGTGCCCCCCCGGTGCTCTGGTCCCAGCGTAACCTGCTCCAGCAGCCTGGCGGGAAGTCGATGCTGCTAGCGGAGGCGTCAGATTTTCACTTGAGCGAGCACGCTTCGAGGATTGTGGGTGCCTTGAGATCGTGTGGGTTCTGGGGTTTGGGAATGGTGGAAATAATCGTTTCGGCTGAAAGGGCCGTCTTTATCGAGATGAATCCCCGCCCTTGGGGGCCGCTGCAACTGTGTGTTGACGCATGTTCTTCAATTCTGGAGTCCTTCATCGCTGAGTCTATTCCGGAGGGGGCTGTTCCGGAGGGGGCTGTTCCGGAGGGGGCTGGCCGACGCGTCGGCGCGAAGGAGGCAGCAGGAGTGAGGAAGGCTGGGTATGGTTGGACGATAGGTCTGATCCAGACCTTGCTTCGCGGACGGCAGCCCGTATGGCATCGAAGCCGCGGCTCATTGCTATGGGCATTTATCAGTTGCCTGCGGGATGATGTCTATCTTAGGCGTGATTCGTGGCGGTGCTTCCCTTTCGAGCTTGTTCGATCTATCAGGGAGCTCCGAATTGGCAGGTAGGAATCGACACATTGGGGTCGGCACTTTCAGACTGTTCCGGGTGAGCCATGAATGTAGATAAGAACGTCCGGGTATCCCGCTTCACGGACAACGATATGAACGGCCTGTTGCAGATGGTGACCAAGCATAGCGGCTATCAGGAGATTCACCCCGCTTTGACTGCCTTCGTCGACGGTGGTGGCGATGTCGCGGGGAAGGCAGAGTCGAGCAGGTGGGAGTACATGCGGCGTTGCATGTCCTTCAAGGGCGAAAGAGTTCTGGATATTGGGGCAAACACGGGTTTCTTCTCGCTGTCTGCCGCGTTGGAAGGGGAGGCTTCCTCCGTGATCGCTTGGGAAGGAAGTCCGTACCATGCGGAGTTCCTTGATCGGGCTGTTGCCTTGCTTGGGCTTGATGGCAAGGTTCAGGTGGAGAACAAGTATTACGACTTTTCTTCCGAGAATCCGCGTTCTGATATCACGCTATGCCTCAATGTTCTCCACCACCTTGGTGATGACTTTGGCGACAGTGGTCTGACGATGCGAGATGCCAAGGCGGAAATGACCCGTGTGCTGAGAGATATGGCCGCAATGTCGCGCTTGATGTGGCTCCAGGTGGGTTTCAACTGGAAGGGTGACCGGAATCAGCCGCTTTTCGATGCCGGGTTGAAGGAAGAGTTGATCACATTTGTTTCAACGGCGACAGCGGGTGTGTGGTCGGTAGAGCGCGTTGGAGTCTACAACCCGGAAATTAGGGGCTATGAGGATGTCAATGATCGTCTGCTTGCGCGGTTTGATGAGATAGGCGAGTTCATGAATAGGCCCTTGTTCTTGCTGCGCAGCCGTTTGGACGACTGATGTCCTACCAGATATCGGCTCCGGAGCTGCTTCATGATCAGCCTTTGGTCAGTGTCTACATGCTTGCCTACAAGCACGAGCGCTTTATAGCCGAGGCAATCGAGGGGGTGCTGGCGCAGCGGTGTGATTTTCCGTTCGAGTTGATTATCGGGGAGGACTGCTCTCCAGACGCAACGCGTGCGATTGCTGCGGAGTATCAATCGCGCAACGCCAGGATCATACGGTTAATTACATCAGCCGGGAATGTCGGGGCATTTGAAAACTCGCGGCGCTGCCGGGGCGCGTGCCGCGGAAAATATGTTGCCATTTGCGAGGGGGATGACTTCTGGTCCGATCCGGAAAAGCTGCAGATGCAGGTCGAGTTGATGGAGTCCCAGCCTCAGCTATCCCTCTGTCATACGGATTTCAATCGCCTCACAAGGCTCGGAATGAAGCGTGACGTCCACCGTAACTCGGACACTACTCCGGCACAGGGTCATGCCTATGAATCGCTTCTGCGTGAGTGGACGGTGATGACGGTGACGTCCATGTATCGTCGGGATGTCATGACGAGTTTCATGGAAAGTCCTTTCTATACCAGTAAGTGGCCCTTTGGCGATCTGAATTTGCTCCTCTACGCAAGTTTGCAGGGAGCGGTCGGATACATCGACAGAACCACTGCTACATTCCGGAAAGTACGCGGTTCTTCCACGAACAGTGGGATGAAGGCGCGCCTGGGTATGCGGATGGCGTTGTCTGATTGCGTGGATGCCTTTATCGATGCTTACCCACCCGCTGATGATGCCGCGCGTGCGGCACGGCACGCCAGGCGTTGTCGTGTGTACGATGCCGCGGTCATGGCTGGCGACATCCGGGCGATGGAGGATTGTCGACGTTGGTTTATAGATAGTGGATTTGGTTTCGATGAGGCTCGGCACCGTCGTTGGCTGCGGGCTATCAGATTGCATTGGCCACATCGGGTTGTGACTGGCCTGACCTCCTTCATCGACAATAAGCTAAGCGCGATGTAATGGCCGCCTCCGGATTTGTGATGAGAACGATCGCCATGATCGGGGTGGGGACCAACGTGTTGGTCAGGATTGGGTGTGGCGCCCTTGGTTGGATATTGATCGCGCCATTTGCCGCGCTGATCCCCAGAAAGAAAGGCTGGGTGGCAGTCGTTGGGCGGGAAGAGGGGAAGTTCCTCGACAATGCCAAGCATTTCTTCATACAGGCTTCTGATCTCACCCCGGACTTTCGCGTGGTATTTGTTGCGAGAGATGAGGGGGTGATGGGGATGATACGGGGGGCTGGAAGAGAGTCGATGCTTGTTTCGTCCTTGGCAACCGCTTGGTTTCTCCTGCAATGCGAGTATGTCGTGGTCGATTCAGTGGACTGGGTCCGGTGCTTTCGACGCTACCTGCTGGTGCGTGCCAGAAAAGTCCAGCTGTGGCATGGAATTCCACTGAAGCTGATAGAATTCGACAGGTGGCAAGCCGATGCGTCGAAGTGGCGACCGCCAGTCAATACCCTCGTGCGGTATGCAAGGTATGCCGTGTACTGGCTTACCGGGCGTTTGGTCAGCTATGACGTGCTCGTGGCAACCTCGCGAATGACTGCCGATGGTGTATTCCGCTCCGCACTTCTTTCATCGGAGCGTTTGGTCTCCGGCTACCCACGGAACGGGTTCGTTGCGATGAGCACCTCCGGCCGTGATCTTGCGTGGAGCAACGTCGACAACAGGATCAGTTTGTTGCTTGAAAAATGGGTGGCATCCGGAAGGAAAATTGTTCTGGCAGCGCCCACTTTTCGGGACTCCGGCGATGCGCCCTTTTCATTGGGCCAGGAGGAGCTCCGGATGCTTGATGCGTTCTGTGAGAAGAAGGGGTGCGAGTTCATATTCAAGCTTCACCCCGCCGATCGTAGTGCGCTGCGTGGATTGGGTGAACACATTCACTGGTTTGATCCCGATGGCGACATCTACCCTGTCTTGCCATTTACACACGCGCTCGTTACAGATTACTCATCGATATATTTTGATTATCTTTTGATCGATAAGCCGATCCTGTTCTATCGCGCTGATGACTACTCGCGTACGGGTAGAGGTATCTACCAGCACATGGCCGAGATGATCCCAGGGCCGTCTGCCACCTCGTGGGATCAGCTTCTCGGCGTACTGGAGAGGCAGCTTGCCGACGACACTTGGACTCAGGAGCGGGGGCAGGTGCGGCAGGCTTGCTTTGAAGATCAGGACCAGAACCTTGCGACTCAGCGGATCCTAGCAGTGATGCGATCCTTTCCAAGGAAGGCTGCGTCCCAATAGTTGGCTATTGACCGGCAGCTGGGGTGCGGGGCTGGTCGCCGCGCCAGTGCCCCTCCTGCCGTAGGCATGGTGTACCGGCCCTTGGGTTATTCGGAATTGCTACATGCGCATCGCCTTTGTTTGCAAACGACGCTACACCGGGAAGGATGTCATAGGCGATCGTTTTGGTCGGCTGTATGAGATCCCGCGGCAGCTCGCAATGCGCGGCCATGAAGTGACATGCCTGTGCATCGAGTATCAGAGGGGTGGGCAGGACGGAAGCTGGGAACATGACGCTGGACCAGGCCTGTTGGAGTGGCGATCCCGTTCTTTGGGGATGCTGCGCATTCCCAGGCTGGCGCAGTACCCCATGCACTTGCTGTCAGCCCTGCGATCTCTGAAGCCTGATCTTGTCATAGGAGCTTCCGACATCCCGAATGTCGGGTTGGCCCGCTGGGCCGCAGGTAGGATCGGCGTGCCCTGCGTGACAGATCTGTACGACGATTTCACAAGTTTTGGCCAAGCGCGGATACCGGGAGCTCGAAAGGTTCTCGGCGATGCAGTCTCTGGTTCGGATCTGGTATTCGTCGTGAGCGATCCGCTGAGACGTATCGTCATCGAATCATGGAATCCGCGTTCGGAGGTCGTAGTTGTCCCAAATGCGGTCGATTCCGGAATCTTCCACAGCGTGGACAAGGCCAGCGCCCGTGCAAAATTGGGTTTGCCGCTGTCCGGTAGATTGTTCGGTACCGCGGGTGGGTTGTACCGGAGCAAGGGCATCGAAGCCCTTTACTCGGCGTGGGAGAAGGTCAAGATCGCTGATAGCGAAGCGCATCTCGTGCTGGCGGGGCCATTCCACCCCTCACTTCCCCCGATTGAAGGCGAGCGGATCCACTACCTTGGGAGCATTCCCCATGCGGATGTCTGCCTCCTTATCAATGCCCTGGATGTGGCCGTGGCGACCGTAGAAGACAACGCATTTGGGCGATCGTGCTTTCCCCAGAAGGCCTACGAAATCCTCGCCTGTGGAACCCCCATCGCCGCCGCCGACATCGGTTCCATCTCGACCCTTCTTTCCGCACATCCAGAATCCCTCTACCAAGCCGGCAGCGCCGAGTCCCTTGCGGCCTGTGTCTTGCGGCAGTTCAAAACAAGGGTTGTACCGGCTGTTCCAGTGTTCCAATGGTCGGAAGTCGGGGCAATCGTGGATGACTGGTTGGCGCGTATCATTCGAGCCTGAATAGTCCAGCCAAAGGGTTATCCCCAATGCTCCCAGCAAAGAAGAGTTCCAACAAATGCACTGTCCTCACCTTCGGGACGTTCGACGTGCTTCATGTTGGACATCTTCATATTCTTGAGCGTGCGGCTGCCTTGGGTGATCGTCTGGTAGTGGGGGTCTCGAGTGATGCGCTCAATCTTTCGAAGAAGGGGCGTGCGCCGGTGTTTCCGCAGGATCAGCGCTTGCGCATCGTAGCGGCGCTGCACTGCGTGAATGATGTGTTCCTGGAGGAGTCGCTGGAGTTGAAGCGCGAGTATCTCCGCAGGTACGGGGCGGATGTGCTCGCCATGGGCGACGACTGGCGAGGAAAGTTCGACGAGTTTTCCGATGTCTGCCGGGTCGTCTACTTCAGCCGCACTCCCGCTATCTCCACCACCGCTGTGATCGAGCAAATCAGGCTCTAGCTGAAGCTAGGCTGCGCGTACGGCTATCTACGTGAGCGAGGACTGCCGCTGCGGCGGCCCGTCGCCATTGGCGCACGACCATGTTGTGTATCCGTCATTGCCCGTTTCCGATCCGGGAGCCATCGCGCGGTGCTTTTGTCAGGACGCGGGGGTATCACCTGAAGTGGCCAGTGCCTTCACCTCGGCTATGGCATCCAGCGCCCTGAGGATGGAGTAGCGCGCCCATGGCCGATTCCGTGGGTTCTGCTCTCCCACCAGTCACCGACTGAAGAGAATTTCGTGTCGTGAGCGCTTGGCTGGATGCTCGGGAATGAACCGGGTTGCGTTGAGTGCAACGACCAGCGCCCCGGAATCTCCCTGCTTTCAACTCGGATTCGATGGCGCCGATGGCGCCGATGGCGCATCCAATGCGGCCAGCAGCTGGTCGTGGAACCGTTCCCATGAAAAGTGGGAGGCGAAGGTCATCGCCGAGGAGCGCAGGATGCTGCGATCTTGGCCCAGCAGTTCGCATATGCGATCGGCAAAGCCCTGGTAGTCGTCCGGCTGTACGAGGCGGCCGCTTACTCCATCGGATACTGCATCCGGCACGCCTCCGGTAGCAAATGCAACTGTTGGCAACCCATGCGCGGCGGCCTCCACGGCCACCATGCCGAATCCTTCCACATCGCCCGGCAGAGAGCGGATCGGAAAGACATGCAGGTCGGCGGCCGCATAGGCCTGTGAGAGCATCGCGTCGTCGCAAGGCCCAAGGATTGCTACGTTCTGGCTGGCCCCGGACCGCGCGATTGCCTCCTGCAGTCGGTGCTGCGGATCGATACGCGAGCGGTTGAGTGCATTCGGGGCGTTGTCGCCTATGAGTACGAGCCGCACCTGTGGATACGCGCTGGCTATCGTCGGAAGGCAGCGCTCGATGAACTCCGCAATTCCCTTGCGCTCGGTAAGGCGTCCAACGCTAAGGAGCAAGGGGCCTTCCCCCAGTCCGAAGCTGCGCCGGAACTGGGGGCCCATGTTGTTGTCGGCTGCGGGAAAGTGGGTGCCGGGGTGCACCACCGCGATGTTGTTCCCAGCAACACCGAGTTCGCGTGCGATCGCCTCGGTGTTCGTGCTATTGGAGATGGCCAGCTGCAGACGTCGCAGGAACGGCAGCCACAGAATCCGGTACACGGGATGACGGGTGACGAGGTCCAAGCCGTGCACGTAGGCCGCGCTCCGGGCTTGGCAGCGAAGGGCTCCCAGGAACGCGAGGGGTGCGGTCAGACCGCTGCCGGCAATGGCCAGCTTTGCCGGTCGCGACGTGGCAGACCATGCTGCCTTTGCTGCCCCGAACAGGAACCCCATTGGGCTCCGTGCGTAAACCTCGCGGACATCAATGCTCGACGGAAGGTGCTCGCCACAACCATGGGGGCCGATCACCGTCAGCTCGAACCGTTGCGACAGCGCCAGGGCTGCATGCCAATTGAGGCGTTCCATGCCCCCACGCAGCGGCGGCAGATTCCTGGTGATCAGGATGGCCCGCGGTCGCAGGGGGCGACCTGTTTCAGTCGCCACGGGCATCGTCGCGGTGCGCCGCCAGGTAGGTCAGGTTTGTGATCTGCTCCGAGATCAGCCCTATCAGGAAGATGATCACCGATGCACTGAACAGCAACAGGCTCATGTTGGTGAACCTATGCATCGTGACGTAGGTGAATCCGTAGTACGCCAACCCAATAGCAAAGAAGGTGGCCGCCACCGGGGCGAACAGCTTCAGCGGCGAATACAGGGTAGCGATCTTGAAGATGATCAGCAGGAAACGGATGCCGTCCTTGATCGGCCGAATGTGGCTGCCGTTGCCGATCCGCTTGGCCACCGGAATCGGAACGTAGGCCACCGGGTAGGCGCTACGGAAGAACGCCATGGTGCTGGTGGTCGGGTAGCTGAAGCCGTTGGGCAAAAGATGCAGGAACTCGCGGAACTTCTCCGCGCGTACGGCGCGAAACCCGGAGGTCAGGTCCTCGATCCGGTGCCCGGTCATATGGCTGGCCAGCGAGTTGTAGAACCGGTTGGCAAGCCCGCGGTGGAAGTTGGCCTGTCCGCTGCCGTCGCGGGCGCCGACGACCATGTCGTAGCCCTCATCGAGCTTGGCCAGCAGGGCGCTGATCCAGGCAGGATCGTGCTGGCCATCGGCGTCCATGAAAATCAGGATGTCACCGGTGGCCGCACGCGCGCCGCGCTTGATCGCCGCACCATTGCCCATTGAATAGGGGCTGCCCAACACCCGGGCGCCGTGCGCTGCGGCAATGGCGGCGGTGTTATCGGTGGAGCCGTCGTCGACCACGATCAGTTCGGCATCGGGAAATTGTCCTGCAAGCAAGGGCAGGGTTCTGGTCAGGCCTTCGGCTTCGTTTTTGGCAGGCAGGATGATGCTGATACGGTGCAATTTGGTTCCCCATGTTTTCCCCGACGGCAATGGTACCGCCTGGGTGCGGCCGGTGGACGAACCGGGTCACGTCTTGGTGTGACAGCCTCTCGCCGTTGGAGATTTGCCTGGCTTTGATGGTCTGGCCGGCAAGCGGAGACTTTGGAAGAGCGTTTCCGTCGCTGCCGCGCGTCATTGGGGCTTGCTGATCTTGCCTGCCACTGGCGGGAGGTGGGCTTGAGCAAGCAATAGCGTGAATTGCGATGACCACGGAGCTGCCGTCATCAGGATGACGCACCGGCTGGTGCGGGAGCAGCGACAACATCGGCGGAGGGAGAGGCGCCTGAGGGAAGCGCCTTATCCGCCCCCGCAATGGAGTGCAAGGGGGGCTAGAGGAGGGCGGAGGGGCGAATCGGGGAAAGGGTGGTGGCACCAACCTTTGCACTGTCCCCGGATCGAAAAACTGCTGAACCGGCGCGATGGGCATAGGTACAATCATGCCGGTCGCTGCCTCTTTCCCGGGAATGAACATGAATTCAGTCGTCACCGCCAATCTGGTCGGCATCACCGGCATTGCCCGTCGCTTGGTCCAGGACGGTGCTCTTGATGAGGCCGCAGCTCGGGCCGCGATGAGCCAAGCGACGGCGGCGAAGATGCCGTTGCCGCAGTGGTTTGCCGAGAAGAAGCTGGTTACGGCGGCGCAGCTGGCGGCGGCCAATGCGCTGGAGTTCGGCATGCCGTTGATGGATGTGTCGGTGTTCGATGCCAGCCAGAGTGCGATCAAGCTGGTCAGCGAGGAGCTGCTGCGCAAGCACCAGGTGCTGCCGCTGTTCAAGCGCGGCGGCAAGCTGTTTGTCGGCACCAGCAATCCGACGCACGCGCTGGATGAGATCAAGTTCCACACCAACCTGGTGGTGGAGCCGATCCTGGTGGATGAGGACCAGATCCGCCGCACCCTGGAAAGCTGGCAGGCCAGCAACGATACCCTCGGCAATGCGCTCGGCGGCGATGACGACGAGGGCATGGGGGATCTGGATGTCTCCGCTGGCGACGAGGACATGGGCGCCGGCGGTGACAGTGGCGTCGATGCCAAGGGCGACGACACCCCGGTGGTCAAGTTCGTCAACAAGGTACTGGTGGATGCGATCCGCAAGGGCGCTTCGGATATCCACTTCGAGCCGTATGAAGATGACTACCGCGTGCGCTACCGCATCGATGGCCTGCTCAAGAACGTGGCCAAGGCACCGGTCAAGCTCAACCAGCGCATCGCCGCGCGGCTAAAGGTGATGTCGCAGCTGGACATCGCCGAGAAGCGGGTGCCGCAGGACGGGCGCATCAAGCTCAACCTGTCCAAGACCCGGCAGATCGACTTCCGCGTCAGCACCCTGCCGACGCTGTTCGGCGAGAAGATCGTGCTGCGTATCCTCGATGCCAGTGCCGCCAAGCTGGGTATCGACAAACTGGGTTACGAGCCGGACCAGCAGCAGCTGTTCCTGGAGGCAATCCACAAGCCGTACGGCATGGTGCTGGTGACTGGCCCCACGGGCTCGGGCAAGACGGTGTCGCTGTATACCGCGCTGGGCATCCTCAACGATGAGACCCGCAACATTTCCACCGCCGAAGATCCGGTGGAAATCCGCCTGCCGGGCGTCAACCAGGTGCAGCAGAACGTCAAGCGAGGCATGACCTTCGCCGTGGCGCTGCGCTCGTTCCTGCGCCAGGATCCGGACATCATCATGGTCGGCGAAATCCGTGACCTGGAGACGGCGGAAATCGCGATCAAGGCCGCGCAGACCGGCCACATGGTGCTGTCCACGCTGCATACCAACGATGCGCCGCAGACCATCGCGCGCCTGATGAACATGGGTATCGCGCCCTACAACATCACCAGCTCGGTGACGCTGGTGATCGCGCAGCGGCTGGCGCGGCGGCTGTGCGGCAACTGCAAGAAGCCGGTGCAATTACCCGAGAACGCCTTGCTGGCCGAGGGCTTCACCCCGGAGCAGATTCCGCAGCTTTCGCTGTACGAGCCGGTGGGGTGCGATGAATGCACCGAAGGTTACAAGGGCCGTTGCGGTATCTACCAGGTGATGCCGATGAGCGATGAGATCGCCGCGATCGTGCTCCAAGGCGGCAACGCCATGGACATCGCCGAGGCCGCGCAGAAGGCAAAGGTCAACGATCTGCGACAGTCGGCATTGAAGAAGGCGGCAGCCGGCATCACCAGCCTGGCCGAGATCAATCGCGTGACCAAGGATTGATGGGGGCGTAGCGCAGCCGTAAACCGCGGGGTTGTTGTATGGCAGCAGTCATGTAGGAGCGACTTGAGTCGCGAAGCCTTTGGCAGAAGCATTCGCGACTTATGGCCCGAGGCCACTCGGCGTCGTTGCTACAAAGGCGGGAAGGGGCGGCAGTTTTTCCGCTACTCCATCCCCAGCTTCTTCAGCTTGTAGCGCAGGGCGCGGAAGGTGATGCCGAGCTTGGCGGCGGTTTTTGTCTTGTTCCAGCGGTTTTCTTCCAGCGCCTTCTGGATGGCGGCACGCTCCATCTGCTCGATGTAGGAGGGCAGGGCGGAGCTGGCCGGGTCGATATCCATCACCGCTTCCTGCGCCGGCGCGTCGGTGCCGGCCGCTTGCCGGCTGATCGGCTGCGGAAGGCGCAGGTCGCTGGCGCCGATGCTGTCCGCTTCGGCCAGCGCAAGCGCGCGCTCCAGGATGTTTTCCAGCTCGCGTACGTTGCCGGGGAAGCCGTAACTGGCCAGAGCGTCCAGCGCGGAGGCGGCAAGCAGTGGGGTGGCGCGGCCGTGTGACTGTGCCAGACGCGCCAGGATCGAGGCGGCCAGTTGCGGCAGATCTCCACCGCGTTCGCGCAGCGGCGGCACCCGCAGTTCGATCACGTTGATGCGGTAATACAGGTCATGGCGGAACCGGCCGTCGTGGACGAGGTTGGACAGATCCTTGTGTGTGGCCGAGAGGATGCGCACGTCCACCGGAATTTCAGTGGAGGCACCGACCGGGCGGATCGACTTTTCCTGGATCGCGCGCAGCAGCTTGACCTGCATCTGCAACGGCAATTCGGCCACTTCGTCCAGGAACAGGGTGCCGCCATGTGCAGCCTGGAACAGCCCGGGCTTGTCGGCATGGGCGCCGGTGAAACTGCCCTTGCGATGACCGAAAAACTCGCTCTCCATCAACTCGCCGGGAATGGCGCCACAGTTGACCGGCACGAACGGGCCATTGGCGCGCCCGCCCTGGGCATGGATGGTGCGGGCGACCAGTTCCTTGCCGACCCCGGACTCGCCGAGGATGTAGATCGGCGCCTGGCTGCGCGCGACCTTGGCGATGGTGGCGCGCAACTCGTCCATGGCCGGGGAGTCGCCGAGCAGGCGCGAGGCGTTTTCCGCTGGCGGCGCGACCGGCGCGCGTTCGCTGTTGTTGAGTTCGATGGCGTGCTTGACCAGGCCCCTGAGCACGTTGAGGTCGACCGGCTTGCTGACGAAATCGAAGGCGCCGGCTTTCAGCGCTTCCACCGCCAGATCCATGCTGCCGAACGCGGTGATCATCGCCACCGGCGTGCGCGGATAGTCGCGGTTGATCTCGCTCACCAGTTCGATGCCATTGCCATCGGGCAGGCGCATGTCGGTGATGCACAGGTCGTAGGGGTTGCTGGCCAGCAATTCACGTGCTTCGGCCAGGTTGGCCGCGGTACTGACGCGCAGTCCCATGCGTCCCAGGGTGAGGACCAGAAGTTCGCGGATGTCACGTTCGTCGTCGACGACGAGGGCGCTGTGGGTCACATTCATGAATAAACGATAGCCGACGACGGCAACTTCCGACAAATCAGAGTGACGCTGCCGGGCCGCAAGCGCCTCATTTGGCCAGGATCGTCTGTGGCGTCGCCATGATCACGCGGAAGCACGCGCCACCGGCGGGCACCGAGATGTATTCGAGCTGGGCCTGATTGGCGCGGCACAGTTCCTTGGCGATATACAGGCCCAGCCCGGTGCCGTGCTCGGAGGTGGTGTAGAACGGCCGGAACAGCTGGGCGGCGACGGCATCGGGAATGCCGGGACCGCGATCCATGACGTCGACCACCGCATTGCGTTCGAAAGAGGCGACGCGCAGGCGCACCCGCGCCGGCTCCTGGGCGACGCGGCCGTACTTGAGCGCGTTGTGGACCAGCGAGGTGAGGATCTGGTGCAGGTGGCGCGGATCCATCAGCGCGGTCACCGAGGACTGGCTGATGATCACTTCCAGGCTGTCGGTCTCGATGGCCAGGGTCTGCCGGTACTCCAGGACGAAGCGACGCACGAACGCGGCCAGTTCCAGGTTTTCCGGATTTGCCCGCTCGCGCCGGGCCAGGCCGAGCACGCTCTCGACGATGCCGTTGGTGCGCTGGCACTGCTGGTGGATGATCTGCAGCAGGCGGCGGTCGGCATCGCCGATGTCGCTGGATTCCTCCAGCAGCTGGGTGGCATAGCTGATCGCGGCCAGCGGATTGCGGATTTCATGCGCCAGGCTGGCCGAGAAACGCCCCAGGGTGGACAGGGTGAGCGACTCGGCGCGGCGCGACACCACGGTGGAATCATCCAGAAACACCAGCGTCAGATCGCTGTCGGCCAGCAGCCGGGCGAAGCGCGGCTGGATCTCGGGCTGGTCGGGGGCCAGTTGCAGCGGCAGCTCGTCTTCATTCCAGCCATTGCGCCAACGCTGCAGGCGGCGGGCCAGGTCGGGGGCAAGCTGGGCCAGCCCGGCACGGGCATCGACCCGCTCGCCGGCGGCATCGCCGAGCAGGGCCGTGGCGGCCTCGTTGGCCAGGGTGATACGGCCAGCGCCGTCCACCACCAGCACGCCGGTGCGCATGCGGCGGATGATCAGTTCGTTGATTTCGAACAGGTTGGCCACTTCCGCGCCGCGCTTGTCGGCCAGCTGCTGGTTGCTGCGCGCGCGATGGCCGATCTGGTAGCTGATGTACGCCAGTGCCAGATAACTGGTCACAAACATTGCCAGCTCGGCGATGGTGCGGGTGGCCTCTGCGCCCTCGGCCGCGCGCCAGACGTATTCGATCACGGTGGCGCCGCTGGCGATCAGGGCAATCAGCATCCCGCGCGACAGCGGCAGCAGCATCGCCGCCGCTGCGATATTGAACAGCAGCGACATCGAGATGCCGGCACCGGCACCGGGCAGCGCATGAGTGAACAGGGTGGCGGCGAGGATGTCGACGGCCACGCTGCCGAACACGATGGCGCCGAGCCAGCGCTCGTTGCGGCCCCACAGCAGCAGCAGCAGCGAGATGGTGAGGTAGCTGAGGGAGACGGCCTGCGCCAGCCGCGGATGGTGGGCCTCACCCACCAGCATCGACAGCGGGCTGAACAACAGTGCGGCGATCAGCGAGGCCACCAGCACCCGATACAGCGCGAAAAAATAGAGTTCGCGTCGCGGAATCGATTCGATCCGATCGATAAGCGAAGAGCTGGGGGACACGTCGGAACTCCTATCCTGACGACGGGCGCCAGTATAGGGCGTTGGTTCGCGCCCTTGCCGCGCGGCGCCGGGCGCGCGGCCGACGCGGGCAAGTGGCTGAAAAATCGCAAAAAACCTCGCGCCGGGCGGGATTTGTACAGACTTCTTTGCTTGCCGGGCCGTGGTCGGCGACAATATCCGGCCCCGCCCTGCGTTAAAGGCCGTCATCCGGCCTGACAACTGTGGCGGTTGTTCCTTTTCCCACGGTGACGCATGAATTTCCACGAATACCAGGCGAAACAACTGTTTGCCGATTACGGCATCCCGGTCCCGGCAGGACGCGTTGCGTCCACGGCCGATGAAGCGGTCGAAGCGGCCAAGTCCTTGGGCAATGGCCCATGGATGGTCAAGGCGCAGATCCATGCGGGCGGCCGCGGCAAGGCCGGTGGCGTGAAGTTCTGCAAGACCACCGACGATGTGAAGGCCGCAGCGGCAAAAATGCTCGGCACCAGCATGGCCACCTACCAGACCGCCGGCGTTGAACTGCCGGTCAACCTGGTGCTGGTCACCGAAGCCGGTGAGATCGCCAAGGAACTGTACCTGTCGGTGCTGGTCGACCGTGGCACCCAGTCCATCACCTATATCGCTTCCAGCGAAGGTGGCGTGGACATCGAGCAGGTCGCTGCCGAAACCCCCGAGAAGATCGAAACCCTCAACGTCGATTTCGTTGAAGGCTTCCAGGCCTACCAGGGCCGCGAAATCGGCTTCAAGCTCGGCCTGACCGCCAAGCAGGCCAACCAGCTGGCCAAGATCATGGGCGGCCTGTACACCCTGTTCAACGAGAAGGACCTGGCGCTGGTCGAACTGAACCCGCTGGCGATCCTGGACAACGGCGACCTGTACGCGCTGGACGGCAAGGTCGACTCCGACGACAACGCGACCTTCCGCCACAAGGATCTGGCCGCGATGCGCGACACCACGCAGGAAGACGAGGCCGAAGTGCGTGCCAGCCAGTTCGACCTGAACTACGTGACCATGGACGGCAACATCGGCTGCATGGTCAACGGCGCCGGCCTGGCCATGGCCACCATGGACGTGATCGCGCTCAACGGCGGTTCGCCGGCCAACTTCCTGGACGTCGGTGGCGGCGCCACCAAGGAACGCGTCACCGAAGCGTTCAAGCTGATCCTGTCCTCGGACAAGGTCAAGGCGATCTTCGTCAACATCTTCGGCGGCATCGTTCGTTGCGACATGATCGCCGAGGGCATCATCGCCGCGGTCAAGGAAGTGGACGTCAAGGTTCCGGTCATCGTGCGTCTGGAAGGCACCAATGTGGAAGCCGGCAAGGAGCTGTTGAAGAACTCCGGCCTGGCCATCACCCCGGCTGACGACATCAACGATGGCGCCAAGAAGGCCGTCGCAGCTGTCGCTGCCTGAATCCACGAGACTAGGAACTAATTCATGTCTGTTTTGATCAACAAGAACACGAAAGTCATCGTGCAGGGCTTCACCGGCCAGCAGGGTACTTTCCACGCGACCCAGATGGTCGAGTACGGCACCCAGGTCATGGGCGGCGTAACCCCGGGCAAGGGTGGCACCACCCATATCGAACTGCCGGTGTTCAACACCGTGCGCGAAGCCGTTGACTCCACCGGTGCCGACGCATCGGTGATCTACGTGCCGCCGGCATTCGCCGCCGACGCGATCCTGGAAGCCGCAGCTGCCGGCATCAAGGTCATCGTCTGCATCACCGAAGGCATTCCGGTGCTGGACATGCTGCGCGTCAAGAACGTGCTCAAGTCGCATCCGGACGTGACCCTGGTCGGTCCGAACTGCCCCGGCGTGATCACCCCGGGCCAGTGCAAGATCGGCATCATGCCGGGCCACATCCACATGCCGGGCAAGATCGGCATCGTGTCGCGTTCGGGCACCCTGACCTATGAAGCCGTCAAGCAGACCACCGCTGCCGGCCTGGGCCAGTCCACCGTCATCGGCATTGGTGGCGACCCGATCAACGGCCTGAACTTCGTCGACTGCCTGAAGCTGTTCAACGAAGACCCGCAGACCGAAGGCATCATCATGGTCGGTGAAATCGGTGGCGACGCCGAAGAAGCCGGTGCCGAGTACATCAAGGCCCACGTGAAGAAGCCGGTCGTCGGCTTCATCGCCGGCGCCTCGGCCCCTCCGGGCAAGCGCATGGGCCACGCCGGTGCGATCGCCTCGGGCGGTTCGGGTACGGCTGCCGGCAAGTTCGCGGCGATGGAAGCTGCAGGCGTCAAGACCGTCCGTTCGCCGGGCGACCTGGGTGCCGCGATCGCCTCTCTGGTGAAGTAAGCCGGCGTCGCGTTCAAGTGATGCAAGGAAGGCCGCCTTTGGGCGGCCTTCTGCTTTTTGGGAAGCGCAAAGCGCCCTCATCCGTCCTGCGGACACCTTCTCCCGCAGGCGGGAGAAGGGAAATGCCGGAGCGGGAGCAGAAGCCGAAGCCACGAGCCAAACCACAAGCCAAGCCACAAGCCAAGCCACAAGCCAAGCTAATAGCCAAGCTACTAGCCAAGCTACAAGCCAAGGTACAGAGCCAAGCTACAGAGCCAAGCCCAAGCCCAAGCCCAAACCCAAACCCAAACCCAAACCCAAACCCAAACCCAAATTCAAATTCAAACTCAAACCCAAACCCAAACCCAAACCCAAACCCAAACCCAAACCCAAGCCATAACGGTGCTCCGTCGGCAGGCAGAGCTGCTGCAAGTGTGTGGTGTCTAAGAAACTTGAAACCCGGCTGAGTAATCCGAGTAATGCGAGGTAGCCGAGGTAGCCGAGGCAGCCGAGGTAGCGAGGTAGCCGAGGTGGCCGACGTAGGCGGGTTGGGGCGGGGGGCGGCGAGTTAGGCGGCAAACCCAGAAAAGCCAGAAAAGCTAGAAAAGCCAGAAAAGCCAGAAAAGCTTCAGCCGCTGCTTCTCCCCCCTCTCCCGCCTGCGGGAGAGGGGCTGGGGGTGAGGGCGGCCCTTTTTCCTGACATTCGTTGCCGGCGAGTACCGACTTACCGAGGCCCGCGCCCGTGCCAACCTCCGGGTCTTCCAGCATTACGGGCAGCTATGCGCGAGAGAAGCAAGACCCGATTCGCCCGCACCCTGCGCCGCAGCCTGACCGAAGCCGAGCGTTGCCTGTGGCGCCGGCTGCGCGATCGCCGGCTGCTGGATTGCAAATTCCGTCGGCAGTGGCCGGTCGGTCCATACATCGTCGACTTCGTCTGTCTGGAGCTCGGGCTTGTCGTCGAGCTGGATGGCAGCCAGCATCTGGATTCGGCGCGCGACAGGCGCCGGGATGCGTTCCTGAGCGCGGCCGGCTTTGAAGTGCTGCGCTTCTGGAATAATGATGCATTGGCGAATACCGATGGCGTCTGCGACGTGATCGCACGATGGCTGCTCGCTCGTCGTTCTCCTTTCCTTCCTTCCGCGCAGCGGAAGGACCCAGCACAAGGCGGCTGACATGTCCCAGATCCTGCGCATTGCCATGGCCCAGTTCGATTTTCCGGTGGGCGCGGTCACGCCGAACTGCGAGCGCATCATCGAGATGATCGGCGAGGCGCGCGACGAATTCGGGGCCGATGTGGTGCTGTTCCCGGAGCTGGCGGTCAGCGGCTATCCGCCCGAAGATCTGCTGCTGCGTCCGGGCTTCCTGCACGATTGCGAGCTGGCGCTGGCGCGCATCGCCGCCGCCGCCCAAGGCATCGTCGCGGTGGTCGGCTGGCCGCAGAGCGCCGGCAGCGTCGTCTACAACGCAGCCAGCGTATTGCGCGATGGCGCCATCCAGACCACTTACCGCAAGCGTGAACTTCCCAACTATGCGGTGTTCGATGAGCGCCGCTATTTCGATGTGGATCCGGACGGCGGCAATTGCGTGTTCGAGGTCAACGGGGTGAAGGTCGGCCTGCTGGTCTGCGAAGACCTGTGGTTCACCGAGCCGCTGGCGGGAACCGTCGCCGCCGGTGCCGAGCTGGTGCTGGTGCCCAACGCCTCGCCCTACGAACGCGGCAAGCACGCGCAGCGCGACGCACTGCTGGCCGAGCGCACTGGCGAGAGCGGGGTGGGCATCGCCTACCTCAATACCGTGGGCGGGCAGGATGCGGTGGTGTTCGATGGCGCATCGGTGGTGGCCGATGGCGACGGCACCGTGCATCCGGCGGCGGCCGCGTTCACCGACCAGTGGCTGGTGGTGGAGTTCGACAGCGCCACCCGCGGTTTCATGCCGCGGCGGTGGATCGATGATGGCGACGAGAGCATGGACGCCCTGGCGTGGCGTGCGGTGACCCGCGGCCTGCAGGACTACTGCCGCAAGAACGGCTTTGAGCGGGTGTGGCTGGGCCTGTCCGGCGGCATCGATTCGGCGCTGGTGCTGGCGCTGGCGGTGGATGCGTTGGGGGCCGACAAGGTCACGGCGGTACGCCTGCCGTCGCGTTACACCGCCGGGATGTCCAACGATCTGGCCGCCGAGCAATGCCGAGCGCTGGGCGTGAAGCTGGAAGCGGTATCGATCGAGCCGGTGTTCGATGGCCTGATGACGGCGCTGGCGCCGATGTTCGCCGGCCACGAAGCCGATGTGACCGAGGAAAACCTGCAGTCGCGCAGCCGCGGGATGATCCTGATGGCGCTGGCCAACAAGTTTGGCGGACTGCTGCTGACCACCGGCAACAAGAGCGAGTACGCGGTCGGCTACGCCACCATCTACGGCGATATGTGCGGTGGCTACGCGCCGCTGAAGGACCTGTACAAGACGGAGGTGTTCGGCCTGTGCAAGTGGCGCAACACGGTGGGGGGCGCCCCGGTGATCCCGCCCGCGGTGATCTCGCGGCCACCCTCGGCCGAGTTGCGCGCCAACCAGACCGACCAGGATTCACTGCCGGCCTATGACGTGCTCGACGGCATCCTTTACCGCTATATCGACCAGGAGGAGTCGCGCGATGAGATCGTCGCTGCCGGCTACGCCGCCGAGGTCGTGGAGCGCGTGCTGCGGCTGGTGCGTATCGGCGAGTGGAAGCGGCACCAAGCCGCGCCCGGCCCCAAGGTGTCGCGGCGGGCATTCGGGCGCGAACGGCGCTATCCGATCACCAACGGCTACCGCGGCTAAGCTGCCCGGCGCTGCCGGGCTGAGTGCTGGCGGAGGCCGACATGGCCTGCAGGGCGCGCACGCGGCAATTGCCGGGACCGCCGTCCCGCCGCGGATATAGGCAGTGCAGGTGGAAGCGTGAGAGTCCTGCATCGACACATCCGGTTACAGACATAAAAAAGGCCCCACAGGGGCCTTTTTTTCGGTTCATCTCCCAACTCCGGGGAAGGCCGCACGGATCTTGAGGAAGAAGTAGGCGTCATCGCGGTAACCGTAGGCGATGCGCTTGATGACCTTGATGCGGTTGTTGATGCCTTCGACCAAGCCGGTGTGCATGGGCCAGCGCACCCGGCTGAGGATGCCGCGCCAATAAGGCTGCAGGCATTTGGCGAAGTGCATCAGGGCGGGGATACCGCTCTGCCGGGCGTGGCGCAGCCACTGGGTCCAGGCACTGCGCCAGGCCCAGGCCGAGGGTGCAGTCCACAGTGCCTTGAGTTGTTCCTTCATCACATAGACCGCCATCAACGACTGGTTCGCCTCCAGCACCTCGGCCAGCCGCACCTGCTCGCGGTCTTTCAGGTTCGCCGGGTTGCGCAGCAACAGCCAGTGCGCGCGCTTGACCACCCGGCGCGCCGGCTTGTCGTGCCGCAGCTGGTTGGCGGCATCCACCCGCACCCGGCTCACCACCTCGCGCCCGTACTTGGCGATCACGTGGAACAGGTCGTAGACCACCCGTGCGTTCGGGCAATACCGGCGCACCTCCAGGTCGTAGGCCGTGTTCATGTCCATCGCCACGGCTTGGACCTGCGCGCAGCGCTGCGGCCCAAGCAGTTCGAAGAACGGTCGCACCTCGGCCCGCGAGCGGCCACGGCCCACCCACAGCACTCGCTTGCGCTCCACGTCGACCACCACGGTGGCGTAGCGATGACCCTTCTGGATCGCGAATTCGTCCATGGCGATCCGCCGCACGCCATCCAGATCGACCGGACCCACGCGACGCTCCAGCGCCCGGAAATCGATCGCCTTGGCGGTCTTCCAGTCGATGCCGTGCCAGCGGGCAGCATGCCGCACCGAGGTCGCTGCACACAATCGGACCACGCTCTGGGCCAGTCGCCGGGTCACCCGCGCATGCGGGTCCAGCCAGTCCAACTGCTCCAGCCGCGGACCGCAACGCGGGCAGGCCAGCCGCAGCCGCTCGATCTCCAGCTCCACCGGATCCTCAAACACCGGCAGGTCGCGGATACGCCGGACCGTGCGGTCATGGATCGCGGCGACCGCTTCGCCGCAGCCGCTGCAGCGGCGAACATGGCCAGGCACCGGCGTCAGTTCCAGCACCAGCCAGCGACGCTCCCCGCGTTGCTCGTGCCGCCAGTCTTCAACCCGATACCCCACCCAACCACCCAGCTGGGCCATACAATCCCCGTCGGCCACGGCCGACCCCCCGGTTTGTTGTCTCGACAACTACAAACTAACCGGGTCGGCCGTGCGCCCCTCCCTCAATTGGGAGAAGAACCTTTTTTTCTGAGCTCGCGACGCTTACTTCTTTGTCATCTTCGCGTTGCTCTGGCCAGTGCTGGCGGACTTCTCGCCGGCAAACGGGTTCAGCTTGCGGATCATCCACGGATACTTCGGCCAGTTGCCACGCAGCCACGGATGGTCGGGCTGGTTCAGCTCGAGCACGCGGCGCGCGTCATCGGCCAGCGGCTTGTTGCCCAGATGGGTATAGGCTTCGCCCAGCGCGGCTACCGCGTCGTACTGGTAGGCGCTCTGAGGATAGGTTTCCAGCAGATAGTTGGCACGGCCGGCGGCCGACACCCAGGCGTCGCGGCGCAGGTAATACAGGGCGTTGTCCAGCTCGTGCCGGGCGAACACGTCGCGCAGTTCGATCATGCGCTGGCGCGCGTCGGCGGCATAGCGGCTGTTCGGGTAACGCTCGGCCACGATGTTGAAGTCGGCGTAGGCCTGGCGCGGGGTGGACAGGTCGCGACGGCTCGAATCCAGCGACCAGACGCGGCGCAGGAACACGGTGTCGCGGTTGCTGTTGGACAGCCCGCGCAGGTAGTACAGATAGGCGATGTTGCGATGCGTCGGGTAGGTGCGGATGAACCGGTCGATGCTCGAAACCGCGTCATCGTGCTTGCCGGCCTTGTACTGGGCATAGGCGGTTTCGATCATCGCCTGCTCGGTGTACGGGCCGTACGGGTACTGGGCCAGCAGGCGCTTGAAGCTGGCTTCGGCGCCGGACCAGTTGCCGCCCTGCATCAGCTTGTGGCTCTTTTCGTACAACTGTTCGACCGGGACGCCTTCTTCGGCATTCTTGCCCTTGGTGCCGCGATGGCAACCACTGGCAACGAAGACCATAACCAGCAGCAGGGCGATGAGGCGGACAGGCGCGGACAGCGGGAAAGAGCGTCGGATCATGGGTTCTGGGCAGGACGCGGCAGGAATACGAAGGGGCGATGATAGCCTAGTGGCCTGTCCAGCGACTGACTGCTGCCGTCTGGAACCCAATTTCGCCTCCTGCGTACCCCATATGTCCGACAATTCTTCCGAAACCCTCCGTCAGGCCGTTGTGCCCGATACCGCCGCCGGCCGCCGTTTCGACGCGGTGCTGGCCGAACTTTTCCCGGAATTTTCCCGCTCCCGGCTGGCCGAGTGGATCAAGACCGGAGCCGTGCTGCTGGACGGGGAGCCGGTGCGCCCGCGTGAGCCGGTGCGCGGCGGTGAGATCGCCAGCCTGAATGTGGTGCTGGAAGCCCAGACCCACGCCGAGCCGGAGGATATTCCGCTGTCGGTGCTGTACGAGGACGAGCACGTGTTCGTCATCGACAAGCCGGCGGGCCTGGTGGTCCACCCCGGCGCCGGCAATCCCACCGGCACCCTGGTCAACGCGCTGCTGTTCCGCGACCCGGCCATTGCCGCGGTGCCGCGTGCCGGCGTCGTGCATCGCCTGGACAAGGACACCAGCGGCGTGATGGTGGTGGCGCGCACTTTGCAGGCGCAGACCGCGCTGGTGGAACAGCTGTCCGCGCGTGACGTGCACCGCCAGTACCTGGCGGTGGTGGTCGGCGCACTGGTCTCCGGCGGTACCGCCACCGCGCCGATCGATCGCCACCCGCGCGACCGCCTGCGCATGGCGGTGCGCGAGGACGGCCGCGACGCCGTCACCCATTACCGCCTGCGTGAGCGCTTCCGCTCCCACACCGCGCTGGAATGCCGCTTGGAAACCGGGCGTACCCACCAGATTCGCGTGCACATGGCGCATCTGAAGTACCCGATCGTCGGTGATCCCCTGTATGGCGGGTCGCTGCGCCTGCCCAAGGGCGCGACCGAGGAACTGGTCGCCGTGCTGCGCGGTTTCAAGCGCCAGGCGCTGCATGCCGAAACCCTGGAGTTCGTGCACCCGATCAGCGGCGAAGCGATCCGCAACACCGCGCCGGTGCCGGCCGACATGCAGGCGCTGATGAAGGCCCTGCGCGAAGACTCGCAGCTGGCCGCCGAACGCGAGCGGCGCTGAGCCATGGGCGGGCGCCAGCGACCAGACCTGCCGGCGCTGTGGGCCAACTGGCCGGCGCCACCCGGGGTCATGGCGTTCACCACGTTGCGGCATGGTGCCGGGGGCTCCGTGGCCCCGTTCGATACGTTCAACATGGGCAACCGCTATGCCGCCGACGGCGATGATCCGCAGCAGGTGCAGCGCAATCGCGACGCCCTGACTGCGCTGGCGCAGTTGCCGGCGCCGCCGCACTGGCTGCGCCAGGTGCATGGCACCGCGGTGCTGCGCTTCGACGCGGCCCCGGTCGCGCAGGGCGTGGATGTGGAGCCGGTCGCCGATGCGGCGGTGACGTCGGTGCCCGGAGTGGTGTTGGCCATCCTTACCGCCGACTGCATGCCGGTGGTGTTTGCCGCGCACGACGGCAGTGAAGTGGCCGCGGCCCACGCCGGTTGGCGGGGCCTGGCCGACGGCATGCTCGAAACGACCGTGGCCGCGATGCATATGCCGCCAGCCAACCTGCAGGCATGGCTGGGGCCAGCGGCTGGCCCGCAACGTTATGAGATCGGCGCCGAGGTGCGTGACGCCTTCCTGGCCCGCGATGCCGGTGCCGCGGACGCGTTTTCCGCTACCCGCCCGGGGCATTGGCGGGTGGATCTGTACGCGCTGGCGCGGCGGCGACTGCAGCAGGCGGGCATCGCCGACGGGGCGATCCACGGCGGCGACCAGTGCACCCTGGCCGATCCGCAGCGCTGGTTCTCGCATCGCCGTGACCGCCGCAGCGGGCGCATGGCCACCGTGGTGTGGATGTCGCCCTGACCCGGCCGCTGTCGCGCGGGAATACCGCTTACGCCACCGTTTCCAGCGCCTGCAGATAGTCGCGCCGCCACCGGCTTATGTCGTGCTCGCGCAGGTGCTGCATCATCAGTTGCCAGCGCTCGATGCGTTCGCTGCGGCCCATGGTGGCGGCGGTGGCGATGGCATCGGCCACGCCATCCAGATCATGCGGATTCACCAGCAACGCCTGCCTGAGTTCATCGGCGGCGCCGGCCAGCAGCGACAGCACCAGCACGCCGGGATCTTCCGGGTTCTGCGATGCCACGTATTCCTTGGCAACCAGGTTCATGCCATCGCGCAGCGGCGTCACCAGGCCGATCGCCGCGGTCCGGTAGAAACCGGTGAGCGTGCTGTGTGCATAGTTCTGGTTGACGTAGCGCAGCGGTGTCCAGTCGGCTTCGGCGTGACCGCCGTTGATGTGCCCGGCCAGCTGTTCCAGCTCCTCGCGCAGGTGCCGGTACTCGACCACCCCGCCGCGCGATACCGGCGCGATCTGCAGATAGGTCAGGCTGCCTTTCTGCTCGGGGTAGCGCATGAGATAACGCTCGAACCCATGGAAGCGCTCGGGGAGGCCTTTGGAGTAATCCAGGCGGTCCACGCCGATGGCCAGCTTGCGATGCTGCAGGCTCTGCCGCAGATCGCGCACGGCCGGCTTGTTGACCGCCGCGGCCGCCTGCTGGGCGATGCCCTGGGTATCGATGCCGATGGGAAAAGCGCCGGTGCGCGAACGCCGCCCTCCGGGCGTTTCGACCAGGCCGTCGCCGAGGATCTTCCCGCCGCCGAACAGGCGCACGTAGGATTGGAAGCGGTCCACGTCGCGCCGGGTCTGGAAGCCCAGCAGGTCGTAGGCGTACAGCGAAGAGAACAGCTGCAGATGGTCGGGCATGGCCTGCATCAGGTCGGCCGAAGGCATCGGCACGTGCAGGAAGAAGCCGATGCGGCAACCGATACCGCGCTCGCGCAGCATCGCCGCCAGCGGAATCAGGTGGTAGTCGTGCACCCAGACGGTGTCGTCCTCGCGCAGCAGCGGCGCCAGCTTGTCGGCAAACAGCGCATTGACCCGGCGATAGCCCTCGCGCTTGGTGCGGTCGTAATCCACCAGGTCCAGGCGGAAATGCAGCAGCGGCCACAAGGTGCGGTTGGAAAAACCGTTGTAGTAGGTATCCAGATCCGGCTTGTTCAGATCCATCGTGACGAAGCGGATATCGCCCTCGCGCTGCTCGTGCAGCTCGCCGCTGGCCTGGCGCACGCTCTTGCCGCTCCAGCCGAACCACAGCCCGCCGCGTTCCTTGAGCGCGGCCAGCAGCCCGACGGCGAGCCCGCCGGCGCGGCTTTCGCCGGGCAGCGCCACACGGTTTGAAACCACCACCAGCCGGCTCACGAGGCTTCCTGCCAGCTGCGCGACAGCCGCATCGCGGCCATGATCAAGCCGACGTGGGAGTACGTCTGCGGGAAATTGCCCCACGACTCGCCGCCGTCGAAGGCAAGATCCTCCGACAGCAGGCCGACATGGTTGCGGCGGGCCAGCACGCTTTCGAAAAGCTCGCGCGCCTCTTGCAGGCGGCCGATCGAGGCCAGCGCTTCGATGTACCAGAAGGTGCAGATGGTGAAGCTGGTTTCCGGCGCGCCGAAATCGTCCGGAGCGATATAGCGGTACAGCGAATCGCCGTGCTTGAGTTCGCGCCCGATCGCTTCGACCGTGGCGATGAAGCGCGGATCATCCGGCTGCACGAAGCCGATGTCGGCCAGCAGCAGCAATGACGCATCAAGGCGGTGGCCGCCCAGGGTGTCGGTGAAGCAACCCATCGCATCGTTCCAGCCTTCACTGGCCACGCGCCCGTGGATTTCATCGGCGCGCTGGCGCCAGTAACGGTTGCGCTCGTCCAGCCGCAGGCGTTCGGCGATCTTGGCCAGCCGGTCGCAGGCGGCCCAGCACATGGCCGCGGTATAGGTGTGGACGGCGGTGCGGCCGCGGAATTCCCACAGTCCGGCATCGGGGACGTTGTGCAAGGCGTAGGCGCGTTCGCCCAGCGGTTCCAGCCGCGCGAAGGTATGCGCATCGCCGGTGTCCTTCAGGCGCTGGTCGAAGAACAGCTGGGTCGTGGCCAGCACCACGCTGCCGTAGACGTCGTGCTGTTTCTGGATCCACGCCAGGTTGCCGCGGCGCACCGGGCCCATGCCGCGGTAGCCGGCCAGCGATTCGACCTCATGCTCCTCCAGGTCGGTTTCCATGCCGATGCCGTACAGCGGCTGCAAGGTGCCATCGGTGGTGGCCAGGTTGAAGATGTAGCCCAGGAACTGTTCCATCGAGCGGGTGGCGCCGAGCCGGTTGAGCGAACGCACCACGAAGGCGGCATCGCGCAGCCAGCAGTAGCGGTAGTCCCAGTTGCGCGCGCTGCCTGGCGCCTCGGGGATCGAGGTGGTCATCGCGGCGATGATCGCGCCGCTGTCGGCGTACTGGCACAGCTTCAGCGTGATCGCGCTGCGGATCACCGCTTCCTGCCACTCCAACGGGATGGACAGGTTGCGCACCCATTCGCGCCAGTATTCCTCGGTGCGCTCCTGGGCTTCCTGCACATAGCCGCTGAGCGGACGGTCGAGCCGCTCATCCACGCCCAGCACCAGGTGCATCGGGTGGTTGAGCACGAACGGCAGGCCATCGCGGACGAAGCGCACCGGCACATCGGTGGTCAACCGCAGCACGAAGTCCGGCAGGATCCAGCGCAGGTGGTTGCTGCCCCAGGTGGTGTCGGGCGTGCGTGCGCCCCAGTCGGCCAAGGGCCGCGAGCGCACCACGATGCGCGGATTGCCCGACAGCGGCCGGATCCGGCGGATGATGCTGGGCGGCCGGTACAGACGGTCGTTGTGACGCCAGCGTGGCGCGAAATCGATCACCTCGACCGAGCCACCGTTGTTATCACGCAGCACGGTGCGAAGGATCGCGGTGTTGGTCAGGTAGTGCTGTTCGCTGTCGGCGAAATCCTCCAGCTCGATGGCGAAATCGCCGCCGGGCTGGGAGCGGGGCGACAACAGCGCGCAGAACGCCGGATCGCCATCGAAGGCTGGCAGGCAGCTCCACACCACACGGGAGTGGCGATCGATCAATGCGCCAAAACTGCAGTTGCCGATGACGCCCAGATCGAGGTTGGGTTGGATCATGCCGGGGTTCCTTTTTTCTGTTCGTGTGCACGCATCCGTGGCTTGGCCAGGGGTGCCGCATGCGGGAAGCACGGTCAACGGGAGTTGACCTCCAGCCATGTGTGCACTGCGTGTATGTCGGGCAATGAATATTCGGCGTGGCTGTCGGCGCGTTCGCCGACCAGTACGCCCCATCCGGCGGCATTGCGGACCGCGGCAAAGCCCGACTCGTCAGTGAGGTCGTCGCCCACGAACACCGGCTGGCGCCCGGCGAACGGCGGCTTGCCCATCAACGTCTGCAGCGCGCTGCCTTTGTCGCAGCCCTCGCGCACGAACTCGATGACGTGGTTGCCTGGCTGCAGCCGGTAACCGGGCAGGTGTTGCAGCTGCGCATGTGCGAACTCGGTGGCGGTCTGCGCGCTGTCCGGCGCGGTGCGCCAGTGCAGGGCCAGCCCTTGGCCCTTTTCCTCGACGAACAATCCGGGGTGTGCGTGCGCCAGCTGCTGCGCACGCTGGTGCAGGTCGTGCAGCCACGGCGATGTGTCCTCTGGCATGGCGGCCTGCGCATCGGCGCTGCTGCGCACCTGCAGCCCGTGCAACCCTGCGGCGGGCAGCAGCAGTGGCGCGAACAACTCGTCGATCTGGTGCAACGGACGCCCGCTGACCAGCGCGAGCGCACCACCCAGCCGTTGCTGCAGTCGCGTCAGGCTTTCGCGGACCTGCGGCGGCAGGTGCACCTGGTCGGGCCGATCGGCAAACGCCACCAGGGTGCCATCGACATCGAGAAAGAGCGCGTTGTTGTCGTGCAACGCCGGGGGTGGTCGGCGTTCTTTTCCATCAGACATGCCACGAGTATGGCGCGGCGGATGTTACTGCGAGGTCACGCACGCTCAGGCGGCAGCGGATGGCGAGTGCCCCGGAACGGCTTTGCCGGATGCGGCGATATATTGTCTTGGTGGGCGGAGATGCCGTCCAGGACCTCTTCGTTCTGCGCCGTCCCGCAGCAGCTCCCGCCCAGAGAGAGTTCCCCATGTCTTCCGCTTCCCCTGTTCAACGCCGCTGGTTCGTCGCCGGCGATCTCAATGGCTTCTTCGGCCTGGTGGTCGACAACCTGTCGATCCTGGGTTTTATCGCGATGGCGCTGGTGGGCATGTTCCAGTTCCCGGCCGAGGTGGTGTTCGGGCGCATGTTCCCCGGCACCGCGCTGGGGGTGCTGGTCGGCAACCTGCTGTACACGCTGATGGCCCGGCGGCTGGCCGCGCGCAGTGGGCGCGATGACGTCACCGCGATGCCGCTCGGGCTGGATGCGCCGACCAGCATCGGCATGGCCCTGCTGGTACTGGGCCCGGCGTTCCTGGCGTTCAAGGGGCAGGGATTGGCGCCGCATGATGCGGCCATCGCCACCTGGCAACTGGGCATGGCCTCGCTGGTGATCATGGGCGTGCTGAAATTCGTGCTGTCGTTAGTCGGCGAAGCGGTGACCCGCGCGCTGCCGCGGGCGGCGCTCCTGGGCTCGATCGCCGGTATCGCCATCGTGCTGATGGGCTTTCTGCCGTTGCTGGAGACATTGCGCTCGCCGGTGGTCGGTTTCGTGACGCTGGGCCTGCTGCTGTATGTGCTGATCGCCAAGGGCCCGCTGCCGATCCGTGCGCCGGGGGTGCTGGTCGCCTTCGTGTTCGGCACCGCGCTGTATTACGGGCTTGGCCTGGCGGGTCTGGGCGCGCCCGGCTTCAAGGTGCCGCAATGGACGCCGCCGCAGATCGTGTTGCCGTGGCCGACGCTGGGCTTCATCGAGGGCCTGCCGACGGCGATGACCTATCTGCCGCTGCTGCTGCCGTTCGGTCTGCTGATGGTGGTAGGCGGTATCAACGTGTCCGAAAGCGCGCGTGCGGCTGGCGATGACTACCGCACCCGCGACATCCTGCTGGTCGAGGCATTCTCCACGCTGGTCGCGGGCCTGTGCGGTGGCGTCGCCCAGACCACGCCGTACATCGGCCAGCCGGCCTACAAGCACATGGGTGCACGCAGCGGCTACACGCTGCTGACCGGGTTGTTCGTCGGCCTCGGCGGCATGCTCGGGGTGATCTCCGGGCTGGTGCAATGGCTGCCGCTGGCGGTGCTGGCGCCGATCATCGTCTACGTCGCCATCGACATCACCACCCAGGCCTTCCAGGCCACCCCGCGGGAGCATGCCGGCGCCATGGTGTTGGGCTTCCTGCCCTCGGTGGCGTATCTGCTGGCGATCAAGGCACCGGCCTGGATCGCGCCGGAGCAGCTGGCGGCGATGACCACCACGCTCGATGGCCACGGCCTGCCGGAACTGGCGGTGATCTTCACCCTCGGCAACGGCTTCATCATCACCTCGATGCTGTGGATCGCCGCAGTGGTGGCGATGATCGACCGCCGCCTGTTGCGGGCCTCGGCCCTGCTGCTGGTGGCCGCGGGCCTGACCCTGTTCGGGCTCATCCATTCGGTCGATCCGCGCGGTGGCATCTACCTGCCGTGGAGCCTGGAAGGCTTGCCGAAGATCATCAGTTGGCAGTTCGCCGGCGCCTACGTGGCGCTGGCAGCGGTGCTGGCCGTGCTGTCGCTGCAGAAGCCGCCGCGATGAGCTGAGGAACGAACCCGTCGCGGCACCGGACTTGAATCACACCATCGCAACCGCATCTGACTGAGTATTGCCGGCGTCGCTGGCCCCTATATTCCCGAGGATCCACCATGCGGATGGACAAGCTCACTTCCAACTTCCAGAAAGCGCTGGCAGATGCGCAGTCGCTGGCCGTCGGTCGCGACCACAACATCATCGAGCCGGTGCATGTGCTCAGCGCGCTGCTGGACCAGTCCGGCGGCAGCAGCCGGCCCCTGCTGGCCCAGGCCGGGGTCAACGTGCCGGTGCTGCGCGAACGCCTGGCCGAATCGCTCGATGCCTTGCCCAAGGTCTCCGGCCAGGCCGGCAACCTGTCGATGGGCAACGATCTCAGTCGCCTGCTCAACAGCACAGACAAGCTGGCCCAGCAGCACAACGACCAGTTCATCGCCAGCGAATGGTTCGTGTTGGCGGCGGTGGACGATGGCGGCGCCGCGGGCATGGCGCTGCGCGCGGCCGGCGCGGACAAGAAGAAAGTGGAAGCGGCCATCGACAAGCTGCGCGGCGGCGAAACCGTGCAGTCGGAGAATGCCGAGGAGCAGCGCCAGGCGCTGGAGAAATACACCATCGACCTGACCGCGCGCGCCGAAAGCGGCAAGCTCGACCCGGTGATCGGCCGCGATGAGGAGATCCGCCGCACCATCCAGGTGTTGCAGCGCCGGACCAAGAACAACCCGGTGCTGATCGGCGAGCCCGGCGTGGGCAAGACCGCCATCGTCGAGGGTCTGGCCCAGCGCATCATCCATGACGAGGTGCCCGAAGGCCTGCGCGGCAAGCGCGTGCTGTCGCTGGACATGGGCGCGCTGATCGCCGGGGCCAAGTTCCGCGGCGAGTTCGAGGAGCGGCTCAAGGCCGTGCTCAGCGATCTGTCCAAGAACGAAGGCCAGATCATCCTGTTCATCGATGAGTTGCACACGATGGTCGGCGCCGGCAAGGCCGATGGCGCGATGGATGCCGGCAACATGCTCAAGCCGGCGCTGGCGCGCGGCGAGCTGCACTGCATCGGCGCCACCACGCTGGACGAATATCGCAAATACATCGAGAAGGACGCCGCGCTGGAGCGCCGCTTCCAGAAAGTGTTCGTGGGTGAACCCACGGTGGAGGACACGATCGCGATCCTGCGCGGGCTCAAGGAAAAATATGCGGTGCACCACGGCGTGGAGATCACCGACCCGGCAGTGGTGGCGGCGGCGACGCTGTCGCACCGTTACATCAGCGACCGCCAGCTGCCCGACAAGGCCATCGACCTGATGGACGAGGCGGCCTCGCGCATCCGCATGGAGATCGACTCCAAGCCGGAGGAGCTGGACCGGCTGGAGCGGCGCCTGATCCAGCTCAAGATCCAGCGCGAGATGCTGAAGAAGGAGAAGGACGAGGCCTCGCAGAAGCGGTTGGCCGATCTGGAAGCCGATATCGACACGCTGGAGCGCGAGTTCTCCGATCTCAACGAGATCTGGAAATCGGAAAAGGCCGCGCTGCAGGGCGCCACCCGGATCAAGGAACAGGTGGAACAGGCCAAGCTCGATCTGGAAGCGGCCCAGCGCCGGCAGGATTTCGCCAAGATGAGCGAGATCCAATACGGCCTGCTGCCCAATCTGGAGAAGCAGCTGGTCGCCGCGCAGGACCTGGACCGCAAGGATTTCCGACTGGTGCAGGACCGCGTGACCGATGCCGAAATCGCCGAGGTGGTGTCGCGCTGGACCGGCATTCCGGTCAACCGCATGCTCGAAGGCGAGCGCGACAAGCTGCTGCGCATGGAGGCCATGCTGCACAACCGCGTGGTCGGCCAGGAGGAGGCGATCAAGGTGGTCTCCGACGCGGTGCGGCGCTCGCGTGCGGGCCTGTCCGATCCCAATCGCCCAAGCGGGTCGTTCCTGTTCCTGGGGCCGACCGGCGTCGGCAAGACCGAGTTGTGCAAGGCGCTGGCCGAATTCCTGTTCGACAGCGCCGACGCGATGATCCGCATCGACATGAGCGAGTTCATGGAAAAGCACAGCGTCGCGCGCCTGATCGGTGCGCCGCCGGGCTATGTCGGTTACGAGGAAGGCGGCTATCTGACCGAGGCCGTGCGCCGGCGTCCGTACTCGCTGATCCTGCTCGACGAGGTCGAGAAGGCGCACAGCGATGTCTTCAACATCCTGTTGCAGGTGCTCGACGATGGCCGACTGACCGATGGCCAGGGCCGCACCGTGGACTTCCGCAACACCGTCATCGTGATGACCTCCAACCTCGGCTCGCACCAGATCCAGGACATGAGCAGCGATGACAGCCCGGAAGCCTATACGCAGATGAAGGCGGCGGTGATGGGCGTGGTGCAGGCGCACTTCCGTCCGGAGTTCATCAACCGCCTGGACGACATCGTCGTGTTCCATCCGCTGGACAAGCAGCAGATCAAGCAGATCGCGCGCATCCAGATGCGCGGGCTCGAGAAGCGGCTGGGCGAACGTGGCCTGAAGCTGGACGTCAGCGATGGTGCGTTCGAATTGCTGGGCAATGTCGGTTTCGACCCGGTCTACGGCGCGCGTCCGCTCAAGCGCGCGATCCAGTCGCAGCTGGAGAACCCGCTGGCGCAGAAGATCCTGTCCGGTGAATTCCTCAGCGGCGACACCATCATGGTGGAAGCCGCAGGCGGCCATCTGCAGTTCGGCAAGGCGTCGTAAGACAGCAGGCGCGTGGCATCGGTTGCCACGCGCCTGCTGGTTATCTGATCAGACACTCCGGCGGTGATGGTTTCCGCCGTTCATCGCGCAAGTGCCCCAGGTCCTGTCGAAGAAGACCGGGACAGCCGCTTCAGACCACTGGAATGCTCTGCTGGCGCAGGCTGCGGTAGGGCGGCGTGGCCATCACCATCTCCGCCAGCGAATACGCCAGCTCACGCTCGGCCATCACCGTGCCGTCGGCGCCGTGCTCGAGCAGGTGCTTCACCTCGGCATCGCTGTGCGCGCGCGCCAGCAGGGTGAGGCCCGGATTGATCGCACGCAGCTTGGCCAGCGCCTCGCCGGCTTCCAGCGGCTGGGGAATGGCCAGCACCGCGATCTTGGCGCGCTCGGGGTGGGCTTCGGCCAGCACGCGGTCGGCCGCCGCGCTGCCGCGGATGCCGGGGATGCCGGCCGCATGCGCGCGTTCCACATGCTCGCGGCTGTCGTCTATCACCAGCACCGGCACGCCGCGGTCACGCAACACCTGCGCCAGATTGCTGCCGACCCGGCCATAACCGATGACGATGGCATGGTCGTGCAGGTCCAGCGACGGCCCCGGTGGAAGCTCGGGCTGCTCCGGCACCGCGGTGGCAATCGGGTGTTTGGCCTGCCAGCGGTCGAGCAGGGCGAAGACCAGCGGGTTGAGCATGATCGAAACCAGCGCGCCGGCCAGCACCAGCGACAGCCCGGTCGGCGGCAGGATCTTCAGGGCAACGCCCAGGCCGGCGATGATGAAGGCGAATTCGCCGATCTGCGCCAGGGAGGCGGAAATGGTCAGTGCGGTGCTCTTGGAATGGCCGAAGGCGCGCACGATGAAGAACGCCGCGGCGGACTTGCCGAACATGATGATCAGCACCGTGGACAGCACCTGCCACGGGTGCTCGACAATGATCGCCGGATTGAACAGCATGCCGACCGAGACGAAGAACAGCACCGCGAACGCGTCGCGCAGCGGCAGCGAATCATGCGCCGCCTTGTGGCTGAGTTCGGACTCGTTGAGCATCATCCCGGCGAAGAACGCGCCCAGCGCGAACGACACGCCGAACAGCGCGGCCGCGCCGAAGGCCACGCCCAGGGCGATCGCCAGCACCGCCAGGGTGAACAGCTCGCGCGAACCGGTGCCGGCGGTTTTTTCCAGGATCCACGGGATCACGCGACGGCCCACCACCAGCATCACCGCCACGAACAGCCCCAGCTGCACGAAGGTCCAGCCGATGGAAAGCAGCACGCTGCCGATGCTGTGGTTCTGTCCGGCGGCCTCGGGCCCGAACACGCCGGCGATCACCGGCATCATCACCAGCGCCAGCACGCAGGCCAGGTCCTCGACGATCAGCCAGCCCACCGCGATCTTGCCGCGGGTGGATTCGAGCAGGCGGCGTTCTTCCATCGCCCGCAGCAGCACCACGGTGGACGCGGTTGCCAGCGAGAAACCGAAGATCAGCCCGTGCAGCGTCGGCCAGCCCATCAGCCAGGCCACGCCCCAGCCCAGCAGGGTGGCGACGGTGATCTGGCCGATGGCGCCGGGAATGGCGATCGCCTTGACCGCCATCAGATCCTTGATCGAAAAATGCAGGCCGACGCCGAACATCAGCAGCATCACCCCGATTTCCGCCAGCTGGTTGGCCAGCGCCTGGTCGGCGACAAAGCCCGGGGTGAACGGCCCCACGATGATGCCCGCCACCAGGTAGCCGACCAGCGGCGACAGGCGCAGCTTGTTGGCCAGTGCGCCGAACACGAACGCCAGGCCCAGGCCGATGGCGATCATGTTGATCAGGGCGGTGTCATGCTGCATCAGGACTCACTTGTGTCGGGGGATGCAGGGATTCTACGGGTTGCCACCGGTACCCAAGAAGATAAAACCGCGGAAACACAGGAAAAAATGCCCCGGTTTCCCGGGGCATTGATGTTTCAGCCGATGCGGCCCGGCATTACCACTTGTAGCTGATGCGGCCGTACACGTAGGCGCCGTTGAAGCCGTAGGGCGAGTAGTTGCTGTACGGCAACATGCCCCAGGTGGAGTTCTGCAGGTCCACGGTCCGGTCCGGATATCCGTCCAGCAGGTTGTCCGCGCCCAGCGTCAGGGTCCAGTTCTGGCTGGGCCTGTAGCTGGCCGAGGCATCGAGCACCCAGGAGGCATCGTAGGTCTGGTCACGCAGGGGGGTGGCCGAGTTGCGCACGGTGAAGCTGCCGTAGCGGGTCGCGGCCAGGGTCAGGTCCCAGCGGTCGCTGCGCCAGGTGCCGCTGAGAATCGCCTTGTCGCGCGGGTAGCTGTCCTCGATGCGGCCGATCTCGTCGCGGCCGATCAGCGATTGGGTGATGCCCAGGCTGCCGAATACCGCTGGCGAGGCAATGAACTTCTGCACCTTCGTCTCGTTGTAGCTGTAGGCGGCGGTCAGTTCCAGCGCGCTGGCGGCAAACGGAAGGGTGTAGCTGGAAACCGCATCGACACCGCGGGTACGCGTGTCCACGCCATTGGTGAAGTACGAGAACGCGCTGACCTGCGGCAGCCCGAGTCCGGCCAGCAACGTGTTGGCGGCGGCGTTGGTGATGATGTTGGTGGACAGCACGATGCGGTCGTCGATGTCGATCTGGTACGCATCCACGGTCAGGTACAGACGGTCGACCGGCTGTAGCACCACGCCCACGCTGTAGGAGGTGGAACTTTCGGCCTGCAGCGGGCGGGCGCCCAGGGCCTGCGCGGCGGCGCTGGTGGTGGGGAAGCTGCCGCGTTCGACGAATGCGCCGTTGATGATCGTGCTGGTCACCGCCTGGTAGCCCTGCTGGGCCAGCGACGGCGCGCGGAAACCGCTAGCCGCGGTGGCGCGCAGCGCGAGCTTGTCGGAGAAGGCGTAACGCGCCGACAACTTGCCGGAGAACTTGTCGCCGAAGTCGGAGTAGTCCTCGTAGCGGCCGGTCACACCGGCGGAGAACTTGTCGGTGACGTCCGCTTCCAGCCCGGCATACACCGCATAGTTGTGGCGGTCGGCGTCCACCGCGTTGGCCGGGGTGAAGCCGGCGAAGCCCTGCGCGCCGCTGCCGAAGTACGAATCCGGGGCACCCGGCGACTGCTTCCACTTCTCGCGCCGGTACTCGCCGCCGAACGACAGCGTCGCCGGATAGGCCAGGCCCCAGTCCAGGGTCCTGGTCACGTCGGCGTTGACGATGTTCTGGGTGTACTCCAGGGCGCCGTCGTAGAACGAACGCGGGCTGGCCAGGCCGAGCGCGTAGTTGATGCTGTTGCCGGTGCGGAAGTCGATCTTGCTGTGGCCGTAGTTGTAGCCGACGTCCCAGTTCCAGCCGCTGTCGGTGTCGCCCTTGAGCCCGGCCAGCAGCGAGCGGTCCCTGGCGTCTTGGTTGATCTGCGGCACAAAGCCGTCCGGGTAGGTCTGCGCCAGCAGCGCGCCCTGGCCGCTGTGGGCACGCGAGCGGTAGAACGCGAACGAGGTGATGTCACGGTTGCTGGCCAGCGCCGAGGCGTAGCCGTTGACGTGGTCGTTGAACTGGAAACTGGCATTGGCCGAAGCGGCGGTCGCGTCCACCCTGGGGTCGCCGACCACGAACGTGGTCTGGCCGACGTCGGGGAAGTTGCCGGTGTTGGGCGTGGTGCCCCGGTAGGGACCGGCGCGGTTGCTCTCGTCCTGCTGGAGGATCTGCCCGGCCACATGCAGCCGGCCACGCCCGTCGGCGAAGCCGAGGCCGGCATCACCCGAGAGCTGGTACTTGTTGCCATCGCCGGCCGAGTACTGGCCCGCATCCAGCGCCAGGCTGCCACCCGAGGCGGCGCCCTTGAGCACGATGTTGACCACGCCGGCAATCGCGTCCGAGCCGTACTGGGCCGAAGCCCCGTCACGCAGCACCTCGACCCGCTCGATCGCCGCGATCGGGATCGCGTTGATGTCCACCGCCGACGAGCCGCGGCCGATGCTGCCGTTGACGTTGATCAGCGCCGAGGTATGCCGGCGCTTGCCGTTGACCAGCACCAGCACCTGGTCCGGCGAAAGGCCGCGCAGCTGCGCCGGGCGGATGCCGCTCGTGCCGTCGGTCAACGCCGGACGCGGGAAGTTCAGCGAGGGCAGGGCGCGCGACAGCGCGGTGGCCAGCTCGCTGGTGCCGGTGGATTGCAGTGCCTCGGGGGTGATGATGTCGATCGGCGACTGCGACTCGGCCACGGTGCGGTCAGCGACCCGGGTACCGGTGACGATCACCGTATCCAGGGTCTGGGCGTTGCTGCTGCCGTTGCCTGACTGGGCGAAGGCGGGAGAGGTCGACAGGCCAAGGGCCACCGCGACGGCGACTGCAAGCGGGCGGGATGGAAGATTCATCAGGATGCGGCTCCGGTTGGAAGGGCGCGGCACCGGTACCAAACATCCTTCCTGCGGAACGTGGGTCGCTGGCGATTGTTGCGGTGCGCAATTGTGGGGTGGGTGAAATTCTTGCCTCGCGTCAGATGTCCCGAGTCCCACAACCACCTGTTTTACAAGGCTTTTCTGCGGTTTCAAGGAATTTGGCTGCGAGCGGCAACTGACTCCCGGGTGACGGAAGTCGGGGTTTTTGCCGGGTCTGGAAGTCGGTCAAGTATTCGTTAACGGTAGAATCGCGTCGTAGGAATGATGCTCACATGCTCATTCCTTTTCGTTCTAACGGACCCCCAGATGATTTCCCTTCGTAATTTCGCCCTGCGCCGTGGCGAGCGGCTTCTGTTGTCCAACGTCGACCTGACCATGCATGCCGGCTACCGCGTCGGCGTGGTGGGCCGCAACGGGGCCGGCAAATCCAGCCTGTTCGCGGCGGTGAAGGGCGAGCTCGAGGCGGACAAGGGCGATGTCGACCTGCCCGGCAAGGTGCGCATTGCCAGCGTGGCCCAGGAGACCCCGTCGCTGCCGGACCCGGCACTGTCGTTCGTGCTCGGCGGCGACACCGCGGTGGCCGCGGTGCTCCAGGAAGAAGCCGACGCGTCTGCGCGCGAGGATTGGGAAGCGGTGGCCAACGCCCACCAGAAGATGGCCGAGGTCGGCGCCTATGACGCCGAAGCCCGCGCCGGCAAGCTGCTGCACGGCCTGGGTTTCCCCGCTGACACCCATCACCGCGCGGTGTCCTCGTTCTCCGGCGGCTGGCGCGTGCGTCTGAATCTGGCGCGCGCGCTGATGATGCCCTCGGACCTGCTGCTGCTCGACGAGCCGACCAACCACCTCGACATGGACGCGGTGCTGTGGCTGGAACAGTGGCTGCTGAAATATCCGGGCACCTTGTTGCTGATCAGCCATGACCGCGAGTTCCTCGACAACGTCGCCACCCACACCCTGCATCTGCACGGTGGCGGCGCCAAGCTCTACGTCGGTGGCTATACCGACTTCGAACGCCAGCGCACCGAGCACCTGCGCCAGCAGCAGATCACGCACGAGAAGGAACAGGCCGAGCGCGCCCACCTGCAGAGCTTCATCGACCGCTTCAAGGCCCAGGCCAGCAAGGCCACCCAGGCGCAGAGCCGGATGAAGCGCTTGGCCAAGATGGCCGGTACCGAAGCGGTGCGCGCCGAGCGTGAATTCCGCATCGAGTTCGCCCCGCCGGCGAAGCTGCCGTTCTCGCTGATCCGACTCAACCATGTGCAGGCCGGTTACGGCCCCGATGCGGTGATCCTGGACAACGTCGGCTTCGGGCTGGAGGCCGGCCAGCGCATCGGCCTGCTCGGCCCCAACGGCGCGGGCAAGACCACCCTGGTGAAGACCCTGGTGGGCGATCTGAACCCGATCAGCGGCGAGCGCATGGCCCATCCGGACCTGAAGATCGGCTACTTCGCCCAGCACACGGTGGAGTCGCTGCACGAAGGCCAGTCGCCGATGGAGCACTTCCGCGACATTTCGCCGGACGGCAGCAACCAGGCGTTCCGGGATTTCCTCGGCAAGTGGAATTTTGCCGGCGACCGTGCGTTCGAGTCGGTGGATGCGTTCTCCGGTGGCGAGCGCGCACGTCTGGCGCTGGCGTTGATCGCCTGGCAGCAGCCGAACGTGCTGCTGCTCGACGAACCGACCAACCACCTTGATCTTGAGATGCGCGAGGCGCTGGCCGAGGCCCTGAGCGTTTTCGAAGGCGCCATCGTCATGGTCAGCCACGACCGGCACCTGATCGGGCTGGTCTGCGACACCTTCTGGCGCGTGGCCGATGGTGTGGTCGAGCCGTTCGATGGCGATCTGGACGATTACGCGGTGTGGTTGCGCACGCGTCCGGCCGCCCAGGGCACCAAGCAGAAGATGGCCGCTGCCGCGCCGACACCGCCGGAGCCGGTCAAGCCGCTGCCGGCCCGCAAGCCGGTCAATCCGCACAAGCTGGCCGCCGCCGAGAAGCGCGTGGCCGAGCTGGAAAATACCTTGGCCGAGCTGGACCAGGCGTTGGCCGATCCGAAGAACTATCCGGACGCCGAAAAGATGGCGGTGCTGGGCCGCGAACGCGAAGTCACCGCGCAACAGCTGGCCGAGGCCGAGGCGGCGTGGCTGGAGTTGCTGGAAGGCTGAGCGTCCGACGCGAGGTGCCCGCAATTCGGCCGTTTGATCCGGCGTTGCGACGAAGCACCCACCGCGGTGTCACGTGCATGCGGCCGTGGCCAGGCGCGCGGCGCTGCGTTTCCCGGCTGCGTGGCGGGGACTGGCAACAGCAGAAAGCCTGGCAATGGCCGGCTGCTCTTTCCATGGTGCGTGAACCGGCGAAGGCCACGCGGCCGCGCGATAGCCACCTCGATCGGCGTTACGGGCCGGTGCCGGACGGCGCCTCCTGCGCCTGCAGCCAGCCGCGGAAGCGCCGCGCCGGCTCACTCTCGGCCCGCGAGCGCAGCCGCGTGAGCCAGTATCGACCCAGGTCCAGCGTCTGTGCGAAAGGCTGCAACAGGCGGCCGTCGGCCAGATCCTGCTCGAACATGCGCAGCGGCAGCAGCGCCACCCCGGCCCCGGCGGCCGCGGCGCTGGCCAGCGTCAGTGAAGAATCGAACACCGGGCCGCGGGCGTCCACCCCGGCCATGCCGGCGGCCTGCAACCAGCGCGGCCATTCGTCGTTGCGGTAGGACCGCAGCAGCGGCACGTTGGCCAGATCCCGCACGTTACCCAGCCGACGCGCCACGGCCGGCGCACACAGCGGTGCGAACGGCGTATCCACGATCGGTACGCATTCGTGCCCCTGCCAGTCGCCCTCGCCAAAACGGATCGCCAGATCCAGTCCTTCGCCGGCCAGATCGATGCGGTTGTTGTGGGTCTGCAGGCGCAACTCGATATCCGGATGGGCGGCTTCAAAATCCGGCAGCCGCGGCAGCAGCCAACCGGTGGCAAACGTGCCCACCACGCCCAAGGTGAGCACGTCACGGAAGCGCCCGCCGTGGAAGCGCTCCAGCGCCACGGCGACGCGGTCGAAGGCTTCGGTCAGCACCGGATACAGCGCCGCGCCCTCGTCGGTCAGCGCCACTCCACGGGGCAGCCGGTGGAACAGACTGACCTGCAGCCGCTCTTCGAGCGAGCGGACCTGATGGCTGAGCGCGGACTGGCTCACGCACAGCTCCAGCGCGGCGCGGGTGAAGTTCAGATGGCGGGCGGCGGCTTCAAAGGCGCGCAGGGCGTTGAGCGGCAACTGGGGACGGAGCATGGGCCAAGCCGTGAGGTGGGTCGATGGATGATTGCATCCCGGGCCGGGGCCTGCGATCTGTTGTTGGCGGCAGTGGCCGGAAACGAGATGTCCAGGCGGCGCCGTTTCGCCTGACGCATGAATTGAGGTCATGGCTTTCGCTGAAAATGCTCGCTGGTACCGCGCCGGCGGACTTTGAATACTCCAGCTTTCGCCATGGAGAACCGGGATGCTCGCTCGACGACAGTTTCTGCAATGGACCGGCGCCGCCGCTTCGGCACTGGCCGTCACCGCCTTCGCCGAGGCGCCGCTGCCAACGCCGGCGCCGGCAGCGCACGGCAACGACTTCGCCGCGCTGGAAACTGCGAGCGGCGGGCGCCTCGGGGTCACCCTGCTCAATACCGCCAGCGGCTGGCGAACCGGCCATCGCCAGGACGAACGTTTCCCGATGTGCAGCACGTTCAAGTTCGTGCTGGCCGCCGCGGTGTTGCACCAGGCCGACCGCGGCGCGCTGTCGCTGGAACGGCGCGTGCCGGTCCGCGCGCAGGACGTGGTTTCGCATGCGCCGGTCACCACGCGCCATATCGGCAAGGACCTGACCGTGCTTGACCTGTGCCGGGCCACGATGATCACCAGCGACAACCCGGCTGCGAATCTGCTGCTGGGACTGGTCGGCGGGCCGGCCGGCGTGACCGCGTTTCTGCGCGCCAACGGCGATGCGGTGACCCGCAATGATCGTCTCGAGCCGGAAATGAACCGCTTCGCGCCGGGCGATCCGCGCGACACCACCAGCCCGGCCGCCATGGCCGCCAGCCTGCAGCGGTTCGTGCTGGGCGATGTGTTGAAGCCGGGGTCGCGCCAGCAGCTGGCCGATTGGCTGATCGACAACGAGACCGGTGATGCACGCCTGCGCGCCGGATTGTCCAAGGCATGGCGCGTGGGCGACAAGACCGGCAGCAACGGCAAGGACACCACCAATGACATCGCCATCCTGTGGCCGCTCGCCGGCGGCGCACCGTGGGTGCTGACCAGCTACCTGCAGGGCGCGACGGTGGATGATGCTGGCCGCAATGATGTGCTGCGGCAGGTCGGGGTGATCGCCGAGGGCATCATGCAGCAGGCCGGGTAGGCCATGCATCCCGGTAGGCACCGATCGTTGGTCGGTGCACCGCAGTGAAGGTGCCGGCCAACGGCCGGCACTACACGTTTGACGTCAGCCGTCGGCGTGGCTGTTGCGCACCGCGTCCAGGAAATCCCGGCCCCATCGGTCCACGTCGTAGTACTCCACGCTGCCGAACAACTGGCGCATGCGCCCGGTGGCTTCGTCGTCGGGCATCGACAAGGCCTGCAGCAGGCCGGCGGTGAGGTCGGCCGGATCATGCGGATTGGTCAGCACCGCGCCCTTCAGCTCGGCCGCCGCACCGGCGAACTCACTAAGCACCAGCACGCCGTTGCTGCCCTCGATGCCCTGCGTGGCCACGAACTCCTTGGACACCAGGTTCAAGCCATCGCGCAGCGGGGTGATCCACATCACCTGCGCGGCCGCGTAATGCGCGACGACTTCTTCGAACGGCAACGCCTGGGCGAAGAAGCGCACGGGGGTCCAGTCCAGCCGCGAGAAGCGCCCGTTGATCCGCCCGACCGCCTGTTCGATCTGGTTCTGCAGCGTGCGGTAGATGGTCATCTCGCGCGCGGCGGGTACGCAGATCATCAGCAGGGTGACCTTGCCCTGGCGATCCGGATGCTGTTCCAGCAGCCGTTCGAAGGCCTCCAGTTTGGCCAGCGTGCCCTTGGTGTAATCCAGCCGCTCCACCGACAGCACCAGCTTGCGCGCACCGATCTCGCGGCGCAGCTTGAAGATGTCGTTGCGCACGTCGCTGCGCGCGAGCACGTTGTGGATGCGGCGCAGATCGGTGCCGACCGGATGCGCGCCGAGCGCGACTTCGCGATCGCCCACGCGCAGGCGCGTGGTCATCGTGTCCAGGCCGACGGCACACCCGTAGGTGAGGAAGCGTGGTGCGCAGCTTTCCCAGGCCAGCCGCTCGGCCGGCATCGCGCCGCGGACCACGTCGACGAAGTTCTCCACCTGGCGCGGAATGTGGAAGCCGATGTAGTCGCAGCTGAGCAGGCTGCCGATGATCTCGCGGCGCCAGGGCACCACATTGAACACATCCGCCGACGGGAAGTAGGTGTGGTGGAAAAAGGCGATCTTCAGGTCCGGGCGCAGCTCGCGCAGCGTGGCCGGCACCATCCACAGGTTGTAGTCGTGGATCCACACGGTCGCGCCATGCGCGGCTTCGGCGGCGGTGGCCTCGGCGAACTTGCGGTTGACCTTCAGGAATACCTGCCAGTCTTCTTCGCGGAATTTCGCGCGTTCCCAGAACACGTGCAGCATCGGCCAGAACGCTTCCTTGGAGAAACGTTTGTAGAAGATATCCACTTCCTGTTTGCTCAGCGGCACGCGCGCGGCGGTCAGGGTGGGGTAGCGCTCGGCATCCACCGCCAGGTGGGTCTGGAACGGACCGCGCTTGGGTTCATCGATTCCCCAAGCGACCCAGGAGCCCTTCTGGCCGCCTTCGAAGAAGCTCAGCAGCGAGGGGATGATGCCGTTGGGCGAGCGCGGCGGGCGCTGCACCAGCACGCCGTCTTCCATCACTTCATCGAAGGGAAGGCGGTGATAGACCATCACCAGCTCGGCGCCATCGGCGCGCGCCTGCGGCGGTGGGCGCAGGAAGGGATCGTCATCGGCGAGCAGGCCGAACTGTTCGATCGCTTCGAGGATGCCGCCGCAACCCGGCGCCTGGGCATGGAAGGTGTGCTTCAGGTTGGCCGTCGCGGCGGTCAGCGCCGGCTCCGAATCGCCCACGCACACCCCGCGGAAACCGGAGGTGTACATCGACAGGTCATTGAGGGTATCGCCGGCCACCAGGATGCGATCACGCGGCAGTTCCAGCAGGCGCGCAAGCGCTGCCAGGGTGCGACCTTTGTCGGTATCGGGCGGCAGGATATCCAGGTAGCGGTCGGCCGAGTACAGCACATCGCAGCCCAGCGCGTGTGCGGCCGCCTGGATCTGCGCGCGCAGCGGCGCCAGCGTGTCGGGATCGCAGAAGTACGAGCAGCGGCGTTCCTGCGGCACGTCCTGGCGCTGCAGCGCGGTGAACGGGCGCATCGCCGCGGCGACCACCAGCTCGCCCGGCCAGTGTGCGTCGATCATCGATTGCAGGGGCTGCAGCGGCTGCAGGGTGTGGCCGTCGACGACGGTGGCGCCGACATCGCAGACCACGTAATCCGGGCGCGGGATGGCCGGATCGGAGAGCAGGGGCATCACCGCTTCCAGGCCGCGGCCGGTGATGAAGATCAGGCGGATGCCGGGGTGCTGGTCGACCAGCCGGTAGAGCCGATGGCGCGCGGCGGGATCGCCGGCGAGAAAGGTGCCATCCAGATCGGTGGCGAGAATCAATTGCGGGGCCGGCGGCGCCGACGGTGTACGGGTGGGAGTGAGAGAGTTCGGTGTCGAAACAGTCAATGCACTTCCTTATCGCAGTCAGAGGGGAGGGGGGTATCGGGATCCGGCGGCGCGGTGTCGGTCTCAGGCATCAGTTCCAGCGCCGAGGGGGTGGTGCGCAGCATCAGCCGGAAGCCGACCGGATGCGTGCGCAGGCGCTGGAAGCTGAGCAGGCGCGCGGTGGTGAACAAGGCCAGCAGCATCAGCACCACCGCAAAGTACAGCGGCAGTGCGGGGGCGCCGAACTGCTGCATGGCGGCGCCCGCCAAGGCGGGGCCGAGCGCGGCGCCCACGCCATGTACCAGCAGCAGACTGGAGCAGCCCGAGAGCAGATCTTCGCGCGGCAGGTAATCGAGCATGTGCGCGACCGCAAAGGGATATAGCGCGAAGGCCAGCCCGCCATAGAAGAAGAACAAGCCGAACAGCAGATGGGTCTGCAACTGGATCATCGGCAGCGAGGCCACCACGGCGATACCCGCCGCGGCCAGGCTGAGGGCGACCAGCCCGGTGCGGCGGTCGTGGCCGTCGCTGATATGACCCAATGGCCATTGCAGCAATGCGCCACCGGCGATCGCGGTCAGCATGAACAGAGCGACGCCATTGCCGTCCAGGCCGACCGCGCCGGCGTAGACCGGCAGCAGGCCCCAGAACGCGCCCATTGCCATGCCGGAGAGGCCGGAGGCAACAGTCGCCACCGGTGCCATCGCATACAGCCGCGACAGTTTCAGGCGCGGCACCGAGGGAATCTCCGGCGGGCGCAGCCGCGTTGCGGTGACCGGCAACACCGCCGCGCAGACCAGGATCGCAGTGAGCATGAACATCGACGTCGCGCCGGCGTCGCCGAGCATCAGCAGCACCTGGCCCAAGGCCAGTGCCGAGAGATTGACCACCATGTAGAGCGAGAAAGCGCGGCTGCGCAGGCGCGGGTCGGGCTCGGCGTTGAGCCAGCTCTCGATCACCGTGTAAAGGCCGACCAGCGCGATGCCGGTGAGGATGCGCAGCACGCCCCAGCCCACGGGATTGATCCACAGCGGGTGCAGCAGCACCGCGATCGCGGCGAGGGCGGCAAAGAAGGCAAACGCACGGATATGGCCGATACGGCCGATCAGTGAGGGGGCAAAGAAGGTGCCAATGAAAAAACCGGCGAAATAGCCGGACATCACCAACCCCAACGTGCCGGCACCGAAGCCGGCTTCACCACCGCGCACCGCCAGCAATGTGCCGAGCAGGCCGCTGCCGGTCAGCAGCAGCGCCACACCGCCGAGCAGGGCGGTCAACCGCAACATGCGTGCGTCCTTCGTGGAGAAGAAGGCGAACAATTCACGTGATTGACCATAACACAGGGGGAATTGAAGCCCCGGTTGCAGCGGCGGCGCCGCGCGCGTGAGCCTGTCTGTCGCATCAGGCACGCGGTTTGCGCTGTCCGGTCGCGCCCGTTAGGGTGGGGCATGAACGCAGTCAAACTTCTTCCTTTGGCCGCTGCACTGGCGATCACCGCCTGCAGTGGCTCGAACGACACCGTCGGGCATGAGGTGTCGATGGCACCCTCCGATGCCTTCATGTCCGCCGTGGCTGCACATTGCGGCAAAGCGTTCGAAGGCCGCATCGCGGTCAACGAGCCCGGCACCGATACACCCGATCCGTTCGAAGGCAAACGGCTGGTGATGCATGTGCGTGGCTGCGACGAACCCGCGCGCGAACTGCGCATTCCCTTCCACGTTGGCGATGACCACTCGCGGACCTGGGTGCTGACCCGTACCGCGACCGGCTTGCGCCTCAAGCACGTTCACCGGCATGAGGATGGAAGCCCGGATGCGACCACGATGTATGGCGGCGATACAGTTGCGGCCGGCAGCGCGCAGCGTCAGGAATTCCCGGTGGACGCCGAGTCGATCGAGCTGTTCCAGCGCGAAGGCCTGCAGGGTTCGGTGCGCAATACCTGGGCGATGGAGGCGGAGCCGGGCCAGCGTTTTGTCTATGAGCTGTCGCGCCCGGACGGCCGCCTGTTCCAGGTGGAGTTCGACCTTGGCCAGCCAGTTGCCCTGCCGCCGGCGCCGTGGGGCAGCGAATCCTGAGCAGGCGGACGGGCTGCAAAGAAAGGGCGCCTTGCGGCGCCCTTTTTCCATCCATCTGCAACTGCTCCGGCGTCAGCGGGCCCCGAAGCGCGCGCGGCAGCCGCCATTGACCCAGATCGCGTCGCCGTTCATACCCCAGTTGCGGCCTTCCACGCAGCGGGTGCTGGAGGTCTGCTGGATCACCACCGGGCGTCCCTGGCGGCGATCCCAGGCGCAGGAACGCTGGCGGTTGTTCTCGCTGTTGCAGGTCACCGAATAGTTGCTGTTGCCACCGTTCCACTGGCCATTGCCATTGCCATTGCCCCACCCCAAGCCACCACCGCGGCCCTCGCTGAATTCCGCGCGGCAACCATTGCTCACCCACACCGCGCCGTTGCGCTGACCCCAGTTGCGGCCTTCGATGCACTGCGCCGTGGACAGCTGGCGCACCAGGGTGGCGCCGCGCCGCCAGCCGGTATTGCACACACGCTCGCGTTTGTCCTGGCTTTCACAGCGGATGACATTGCCGTTGCCGGAATTGCCCGCCCAGCCGCCGCGTCCTTCGGCGAACTCGGCGCGGCAACCGTTGTCGACCCACACCGTGCCGTTCCCGCTGCCCCAGTTGCGGCCTTCTATGCACTGGGCTTTGGACAGCTGGCGGACCAGCGTTGCGCCACGCCAACCGGTGTTGCACACGTGCTGGCGGTTGTCGGCGCTCTCGCAGCGGACAGTGCCGCTCACGCTGCCGCCACCGCCATTCCAGCCCTCGTTGCCATTCCAGTTGCCACCGCCATTCCAGTTGCCACCGCCTTTCCAGTTGCCGTTGCCGCCCAGCGAGCCGGCGATGTCCTGTTTGATGCGCGAAAATCCCCAGCCCGAATTGATCTGGTCCAGGTAGAACCGCATCTGGTCATCGGGGATCCGGCTCCCGCGCGACTGGTCCGAGTATTCGCGCTCGATCACCCGGACCTGGTCGGACCGGGACAGCGGGCGCAGGTCTTCCGGCGCATAGGCGCGCGCCGACTGGGCGTGGGCCGGCACCGGTGCGGCCACCAGCGTGGCAAAGGGGAGGGCGGCAGTGAGGCAGGCAAGCAGCAGTTGGCGGTTCATGGCATCGCCTATTCAGGCCGAGAGGTAGGCGGAATATAGGGCTGGGCACACTTAAGCGGGCGTGACTGCCGCGTGGATTTGCCCCGGCCCGTCCGGCACCGCAAAATATGCGGCTTGACCAGCCGTTGGCTGGGGTAACAAAACCTCTCCGGCGCTGTCCCGTGCCGGCATCCCCTGCGGAGTTTTCCAATGCGTACCCATTTCTGCGGTCTGGTCGATGAGACCCTGATCGGCCAAACCGTCACCCTTGCTGGCTGGACCGATGTGGCCCGCAACCTGGGCGGTGTCTGTTTCATCGATCTGCGCGACCACGAGGGCATCGTCCAGGTGACGGTGGAGCCGGAGAACGCCGAGGTGTTCGCCGTGGCCGCAAGTCTGGGGTACGAGGACGTGCTGCAGGTGGAAGGGGTGGTGCGTGCGCGCCATGCGGTCAACGACAAGATCCGCAGCGGCCAGGTCGAAGTGATCGCCACCCGTATCACCATCCTCAACAAGGCCGCACCGCTGCCGTTCCACGCCCACGAGAATCCGGGCGAGGAAACCCGCCTGAAGTACCGCTACCTGGATCTGCGCCGCCCGGAAATGCAGCGCATGCAGCGCACCCGCATCAAGCTGGTGCAGGCGCTGCGCCGCCATCTGGATGCGCGCGATTTCCAGGACATCGAAACCCCGATCCTGACCAAGGCCACCCCAGAAGGCGCGCGCGACTTCCTGGTGCCGGCGCGCATGCATCCGGGCGAGTTCTACGCCCTGCCGCAGAGCCCGCAGCTGTTCAAGCAGATCCTGATGGTGGCCGGCTTCGACCGCTACTACCAGATCGCGCGCTGCTTCCGCGACGAAGCCCTGCGCGCCGACCGCCAGCTCGAATTCACCCAGCTGGACATGGAATTCGCCTTCGTGCGCGAGCGCGATGTGCAGGATTTCGTCGAGGACATGATCCGCTCCATCTTCAAGGAAGTGGTCGACGTCGAGCTGGCCGCCAGCTTCCCGCGCATGACCTGGGCCGAGGCGATGCGTCGCTTTGGTTCGGACAAGCCGGACCTGCGCATCGCGCTGGAGCTGGTGGACGTGGCCGAGCTGGTCAAGGCCAGCGAATTCCCGGTGTTCACCGCTGCCGCCAACGATGTCGACGGCCGCGTCGCCGCGCTGCGCATCCCCGGCGGTGCGACGCTGAGCCGCAAGCAGATCGACGAATACGCGGCCCACGCCGCCAAATACGGCGCCAAGGGCCTGGCCTACATCAAGGTGGGCGAGGACGGCGCGGTGACGTCGCCGATTGCCAAGTTCTTCAGCGAAGAGGCTTTCGCCGCGCTGGTTGCGCACGTCGGTGCCGGCAATGGCGACATCGTGTTCTTCGGCGCCGGCGGCTACAACAAGGTCTCCGATTTCATGGGTGCGCTGCGCCTGAAGGCCGGCAAGGACTTCGGCCTGGTCGCCGACACCTGGGCGCCGCTGTGGGTGACCGACTTCCCGATGTTCGAGTGGGACGACGAAGAGCAGCGCTATGTGGCCCTGCATCATCCCTTCACCGCACCGGCGGTGGACGACATCGCCGAGCTGCGCGCCAATGCCAAGACCGCGGTGTCGCGCGGCTACGACATGGTGCTCAACGGCAACGAGATCGGTGGTGGTTCGATCCGTATCCACCGCCCGGAGATGCAGAGCGCGGTATTCGAACTGCTGGGCATCGACGCCGAAGAGGCGCGACGCCAAGTTCGGCTTCCTGCTGGATGCGCTCAACTACGGCGCGCCGCCGCACGGTGGCATCGCCTTCGGCATCGACCGCATCGCCGCGCTGATGGCCGGCACCGAGTCGATCCGCGACGTCATCCCGTTCCCCAAGACCACCGGCGCGCAGTGCCTGATGACCGATGCACCGTCGCCGATCGCCGAGGCGCAGCTGGCCGAGGTGCATGTGCAGGTGCGTCCCAAGGCCGACAAGGCCTGAGCCATGGCCTTCGGCATCCGTCGGGCCGAAATCGCCGATGCCGGCACCTTGTCGGCATTGGCGTCGCGCACGTTCGTGGAGACGTTCGGACACCTGTATCCGGACGAGGACCTGCAGGCGTTTCTCGGTGAGACCTATGTCGAAGACCGGCAGCGGGTGATCCTGGATCACCCCGCCTATGCGGTCTGGCTGCTGGAGGTCGATGGCGTTGCGGTCGGCCACGCGGCGGCCGGCCCCTGCGGACTGCCGCATCCGGATGTGCAACCCGGCGATGGTGAGTTGAAGCGGCTGTATCTGCTCAGGGATTTCCAGAGCTGCGGTTGGGGCAGCCGCCTGTTCGAAACCGCACTGGCGTGGCTGCAGCGCGAGGGGCCGTGCCCGCTCTGGATTGGCGTCTGGTCGGAGAACTTCGGCGCGCAGCGTTTCTATGCCCGCTACGGTTTCTCGCACGTCGGCGAATACGAGTTCCCGGTCGGGCGCGTGCGCGACCGCGAGTTCATCCTCAGCGGCCACCGTTGCCGTTCTGAGTGCGGGCAATTGCCAGCAGTAATCTTCCGGCGCGCGTCGGAATGCTATCGACGCGCCCGCGCTTCACCCGCTATTGCTGCAGGCCGCGGTCAAATAACCCGCATCGTTGCTGTTGCGGTGGAACATGAGCGGTTACGCTGGAGCCATGAATCCCAAGGTGTTGCTGTTGCATGGCATATGGAATGCGCGGGCCTGGGTGGGGCCGCTGGCGTGGCGTCTGCGGTTGCAGGGCTTTGCGGTGGAAACCTTCGGCTATGCCAGCGTGTTCGGCGGGCCCGATGTCGCCGTGCCGCAGCTGATCGAACGATTGCGTGACCGTGGTCCCCGCCTGCTGGTGGGCCACAGCCTGGGCGGGTTGGTGGCACTGGAGGCCTTGCGCCAGGTGCCCGAGCTGGATGTGGAGCGCGTGGTGTGCCTGGGCTCGCCACTGTGCGGCAGCGGCACCGCACGCACGCTGGCCGACCATGGCTGGGCCGCCGCGCTGGGGCGTAGCGGAGGGTTGCTGCAGCACGGGCTGCCGGCCTGGGAAGGCGAGGCCGAGGTCGGGCTGGTGGCCGGCGCGATCCCGCATGGCCTGGGGTGCCTGATGGGGGCGATCGGCACCGCGTCCGATGGCACCGTTGCCCTGGACGAGACCCGGCTGCCTGGCCTGCGCGATCACTGCGTGGTGGCTGCCAGCCATAGCGGGCTGGTGCTGTCGCCGCTGGCGGCCCGGCAGACCGCGGCCTTCCTGCGCCATGGCCGCTTTGAGCGGCAAGCGGCAACGCAGGCCGCCTGACAGGCAGTACGCCGAAGATCGGGTAGAATTCGCGGCCTGTTCCTAGCAGGTGTACGGAAAGTCCCATGGGTAGAGGCCCCTCCATCGAAAACCGCAAAAACGCGTCCGACGCGAAACGCGGCAAGGTTTTCACCAAGATCATTCGCGAAATCAGCGTGGCGGCACGCGGCGGTGGCGGCGACCCCAACAACAACCCGCGGCTGCGCGTGGCGATGGACAAGGGGCTGTCGGCCAACATGTCCAAGGACGTGATCGAGCGCGCCATCAAGAAGTCGACCGGCGAGCTGGAAGGGCGTCGAATACGAGGAGATCCGCTACGAAGGCTATGCGCCCGGCGGCGTGGCGGTGATCGTCGACTGCCTGACCGACAACCGCGTGCGCACCGTGGCCGATGTGCGCCATGCCTTCAGCAAGTGCGGCGGCAACATGGGCACCGAAGGCTCGGTGGCTTTCATGTTCAAGCGGCTCGGCGTGATCACCTATGCTCCCGGTGCGGACGAGGAGAAGATCACCGAGGCGGCGATCGAAAGCGGCGCTGACGACATCGTGGTCTACCCGGACGACGGCTCGATCGATGTCATCACCGGCATGGAATCGTTCCTGGCGGTGAAGGCGGCGATGGAAGCGGCCGGATTCGCTCCCGACCACGCCGAGCTCACCTTCCGCGCCGACAACGACATCGCCGTCGAGGGCGACACCGCGCTGCAGGTCAAGAAGCTGCTGGACATGCTCGAGGACCTGGACGACGTGCAGGGTGTGTATTCGAACGTCGACCAGGCCGGGCTGGAGCAGGCCTGAGGCCTGTCCCGCCGGGTGAGACGGCGGCCGGCAATCATGGTCGCTGCTCTTTCCCTGCAGACTTCCCAATGACCCGCATCCTCGGCATCGATCCCGGCTCGCAGCGCACCGGCATTGGCATCATCGATATCGACGCCGCCGGCCGTGCCAGCCATGTCTACCATGCACCGCTGTTGCTGCTGGGTGCGGACGACTTCGCCCAGCGGCTGAAGCGGCTGGCGCGTGGCCTGCATGAGCTGATCGAGGAATACCGGCCGCAGGAAGTGGCCATCGAACGCGTGTTCATGGCCAAGAACGCCGATTCGGCGCTGAAGCTGGGCCAGGCGCGCGGCGCGGCGATCTGCGCGGTGGTCATGCGTGATCTTCCGGTCAGCGAGTACGCGGCCACCGAGATCAAGCTGGCCGTGGTCGGGCGCGGCGGTGCACAGAAAGAACAGGTGCAGCACATGGTCGGGTTGATGTTGAACCTGAAAGGAAAGCTGCAGGCCGACGCCGCCGATGCGCTGGCGGTCGCCATCACCCATGCGCACGTGCGCGCCACGGCCAACCGGCTGGGCGTGGACGTGCGCCAGGCTTGGAGTCGTAAATGAGGAGTTGGACATGATCGGGCGCCTGCGCGGCATCCTCGCTTACAAGGCACCGCCGTGGCTGATGATCGACGTCAATGGCGTCGGTTACGAGCTGGAGGCGCCGATGAGCACGTTCTACGACCTGCCCGAAGTGGGCCGCGAGGTGGTCCTGTTCACCCACTACGCGCAGAAGGAAGACAGCGTGTCGCTGTACGGCTTCCTGCGCGACGGCGAACGGCGGCTGTTCCGCGACGTGCAGAAGGTCAGCGGCATCGGCGCGAAGATCGCGCTGGCGGTGTTGTCCGGCGCCAGCGTCGACGAGTTCGCACGCCTGATCCAGTCCGGTGACATCACCGCGCTGACGCGCATTCCCGGCATCGGCAAGAAGACCGCCGAGCGCATGGTGGTGGAGCTGCGCGATCGTGCGGCGAACTTCAGCGGCGGCGGTGCACCAATTGCCGGACAGCTGGGCGCCGAGCCGGTTTCCGAAGCCACGGTGGCGCTGCAGCAGCTGGGCTACAAGCCGGCCGAGGCGGCGCGGATGGCGCGCGATGCCGCGGCCGAGGGCGACGATGTGGCTACGGTCATCCGCAAAGCCCTGCAGTCGGCGCTGCGCTGAGCGCTGCCGCTCTTTCACGTTGCATGGCGCTAACCTGAGAACCTCATGTCCGAAGTCTCTTCCAAGTCCGCCACCGACCCCGCGCATGCCGGTCGCGGGGCAGCCGGGGGGCTGGCGCTGGTCGTCGGCGCCATCGGCGTGGTGTTCGGCGACATCGGCACCAGCCCGCTGTACACGCTGAAGGAAGCGTTCTCGCCGCATTACGGCCTCAGCAGCGATCACGACACCGTGCTGGGCGTGCTGTCGCTGGCGTTCTGGGCGTTGAACCTGGTGGTGACGCTGAAGTACGTGACCATCATCATGCGCGCCGACAACGATGGCGAAGGCGGGATCATGGCGCTGATGGCGCTGGCCCAGCGCACCCTGCGCAACGGTTCGCGCTCGGCCTACGTGGTCGGCATCCTCGGTATTTTCGGCGCGTCGCTGTTCTTCGGCGATGGCGTGATCACCCCGGCGATCTCGGTGCTGGGCGCGGTCGAAGGGCTCAAGGTCGCCGCGCCGGGACTGGACAATTTCGTGGTGCCGATCACCCTGGTGGTGCTGCTCGGGCGTGTTCGCCGCGCAGCGCTTTGGCACCGAGAAGGTCGGCAAGGTGTTCGGGCCGGTGATGACGTTGTGGTTCCTCTCGCTGGCCGCGATCGGCACCTGGAACGTGATCGCCGCGCCGGAAGTGTTGAAGGCGTTCAACCCGTGGTGGGCGAATGCGTTTCTTCCTCGAGCACGGCTGGCACGGGATCTTCATCCTTGGTGCGGTGGTGCTGGCGGTCACCGGTGGCGAGGCGCTGTATGCGGACATGGGTCACTTCGGCGCGCCGCCGATCCGCCATGCCTGGTACTTCTTCGTCCTGCCGTGTCTGGTGCTCAACTACCTGGGACAGGGGGCGCTGGTGCTGGAGCAGCCCGATGCGGTGGTCAACCCGTTCTTCGAATCGGTGCCTGATTGGGCGCTGTATCCGATGATCGTGCTGGCGACGATGGCGGCGGTGATTGCCAGCCAGTCGGTCATCACCGGTGCGTTCTCGGTCTCGCGGCAGGCGATGCAGCTGGGCTATATCCCGCGCATGCGCATCAAGCACACCTCGCACGACACCATCGGCCAGATCTACATTCCCGGCATCAACTGGGGGCTGGCGGTGATGGTGTTCGGGCTGGTGCTGGCGTTCCGCAGTTCCAGCAATCTGGCGGTGGCCTACGGCATTTCGGTGTCGGCCACGATGCTCATCGACACCCTGCTGCTGGCACTGGTGGCGCGGGCGCTGTGGCCCAAGGCGCGCTACTGGATCGTCGGCCTGTGCGTGCCGTTCTTCTTCATCGACCTGGCTTTCGTCATCGCCAACGGTGCCAAGCTGCTGCAGGGTGCCTGGTTCCCGGTGGTGCTGGGCATCGTGCTGTTCACGATGATGCGCACCTGGCGGCGTGGTCGCGAACTGCTGCGTGACGAGATCCGCAAGGACGGCATCCGCATGGACGCGTTCCTGCCCGGGCTGATGCTGGCGCCGCCGGTACGGGTGCCCGGCACGGCGGTGTTCCTGACCGCCGACCCGACCGTGGCCCCGCATGCGTTGATGCACAACCTCAAGCACAACAAGGTGCTGCACGAGCGCAATGTGTTCCTGCAGGTGGAGACACTGCCGGTGCCCTACGCGCTGCCGGCGCAACGGTTGAAGATCCAGTCCATCGGCGAGGAGTTCTACCGCATCCAGGTGCGCTATGGCTTCATGGAAACTCCGGACGTGCCGCTGGCGCTGATGCGCTCATGCGACCATGGCGGCATCTACTTCGATCCGATGGAGACGACGTTCTTCGCCAGCCGCGAGACGATCGTTGCCAGCGCCAACCGCGGCATGCCGATCTGGCGCGACAAGCTGTTCGCGCTGATGCATCGCAATGCCGCGCCGGCCACCGGCTTCTTCCGGATCCCGGGCAACCGGCTGGTCGAACTGGGCGCGCAGGTGGAGATCTGAACCTTGCACGCAGATACTTGCGCGGCAGTTCCCGCATAATTGCGCAATGACTGACGACCGCATTATCGGTGCCGGCGCCACCCGCGAGGATGACGTTGCCGATGCCAGCATCCGCCCGCGCCGACTGGCCGACTACCTCGGCCAGCAGCCGGTGCGCGAACAGCTGGATATCTACATCCAGGCAACCAAGGCGCGCGGCGAAGCGCTGGACCATGTACTGATCTTCGGCCCGCCCGGACTGGGCAAGACCACGCTCAGCCACGTGATCGCCAACGAGCTGGGCGTGGCATTGCGGGTCACCTCCGGGCCGGTGATCGAGAAGGCCGGTGACCTGGCCGCATTGCTGACCAACCTGCAGCCGCACGATGTGCTGTTCATCGACGAGATCCATCGCCTGTCACCGGTGGTGGAGGAAGTGCTGTATCCGGCGATGGAGGATTTCCAGATCGACATCATGATCGGCGAGGGCCCGGCGGCCCGCTCGATCAAGCTCGATCTGCCGCCGTTCACCCTGATTGGCGCCACCACCCGCGCCGGCCTGCTGACCGCTCCACTGCGCGACCGCTTCGGCATCGTGCAGCGGCTGGAGTTCTATTCGGTCGAGGAACTGACCCGCATCGTGACCCGCTCGGCCGTCATTCTCGCCATCGACTGCACGGCGGAAGGCGCGGGCGAGATCGCGCGGCGCTCGCGCGGTACGCCGCGTATCGCCAACCGCCTGCTGCGGCGGGTGCGTGACTACGCCCAGGTCAAGGCCGATGGTCATATCGACCAGAGCGTGGCGCAGGCGGCCATGCAGATGCTCAAGGTCGATCCGGAAGGCTTCGACGAACTGGACCGGCGCCTGCTGCGGACGATGGTGGATTACTTCGACGGCGGCCCGGTTGGCATCGAGTCGCTGGCCGCCGCACTGTCCGAAGAGCGCGGCACGCTGGAGGATGTGGTCGAGCCCTTCCTGATCCAGCAGGGTTTCCTGGTGCGCACCGCGCGCGGGCGCATGGCCACGCACAAGGCCTATCGGCATATGGGGCTCAAGCCCAAGGCCGCGCCGGTGGATCTGTTCGTGGAGCAGCCCGATGTCGATTGAGTCGCGGTTCAGTTGGCCGACACGCATCTACTGGGAAGATACCGACGCAGGTGGCGTGGTTTACCACGCACGCTATGTGGCCTTCATGGAACGTGCACGCACCGAATGGATGCGCGCATTGGGCTATGGGCAGGAAAGCATGCGCTGTGGCGAGGGCCAGGTATTCGTGGTCAGGGCGATGACGCTGGATTTCCTGAAACCGGCCAAGCTGGACGATGCGCTGGAGGTGACGGTGGAACTGGTCCAGTGCCGCCGTGCCAGTCTGCTGATCAACCAGTCGATCCATCGGGACGGACAGGCGCTGGTCACCGCGAATGTCCGGCTTGCGGCGGTCGGGGCACGTGATTTCCGCCCGCAGGCCATGGATGACACGCTGTACGCAACACTCAAACCACTCGAAACCAAATTCGCGCAACACTGAGGAACAACGGATGATCGCATTGCTCCTGGCCCTGCAGGCCACCGTGGTCGAGGCCCTGCCGGCAGACGTCACCAGCGCCGCGGCGCAAACCGTGGCGCAGGCCAGTCGTGGCGGCATCAATTACCTGGACCTGATGATCAAGGCCAGTATTCCGGTCAAGCTGATCGTGCTGTTGCTGCTGGCCGGCTCGTTCATCAGCTGGGTGATCATTTTCCGCAAGGCGCGGGTGTTCAAGGACGCCAACCGCGAGGCGGACGACTTCGAGAGCCGCTTCTGGTCCGGCGCCGACCTTGGCAAGCTCTACGCCTCGGCGACCGGCCGCAACCGTTCGGTCGGTGGCCTGGAAGCGATCTTTGAAGGCGGTTTCCGCGAGTTCACCCGCCTGCGCGACCGCCGTGGTCTGGATGGCCGCGTGCAGCTGGAAGGCGCACAGCGCGCCATGCGCACCACGTTCGCCCGTGAGGTGGACGGGCTGGAGCGCAACCTCGAGTTGCTGGCCAATATCGGTTCCACCGCGCCCTATGTGGGTCTGGTCGGCACCGTGTTCGGCATCATGGTGACCATGCACGACATGATCAGCAGCGGCGAACAGGCGGGCATCGCATCGGTGGCGCCGGGTATTTCCGAGGCGCTGTTCGCCACCGCGATCGGCCTGTTCGTGGCGATTCCCGCGGTGTGGGCATACAACCGGTTCACCACGCGGGTGGAGCGGCTCTCGGTGCGTTATGAAACCTTCGCCGAAGAATTCAGCTCGATCCTGCAGCGCCAGACCGGCAGCGACGAGTGAGCGCGCTCGCGCCTTCTTCTGAACGCAGGAGCCTCCCATGACCGCCGCCATTTCCCGCCGCAAGCGCCGCAAGCTCAAATCCGAGATCAACGTCGTGCCGTACATCGACGTGATGCTGGTGCTGCTGATCATCTTCATGGTGACCGCGCCGTTGCTCACCCTCAGCTTCGAGGTGGATCTGCCATCCTCCACCGCCAAGGCGCTGGAGAGCAAGCAGGACCCGGTCGTCGTCTCGGTGCGTCTTGACGGGCAACTCAGCCTCAAGCTGCCCGAAGCGAAGGAGCCGGCGCCGATGGATGCGGCCACGTTGCAGGCCCAGCTCGGTGCGATGGCCTCGCAGGACAGGAACCTGCGGGTGATCGTGGCCGCCGACAAGGCGGTGGCCTATGAGAAGGTGGTGGCCGCGATGGATGTGATCAAGGCGGCGAAGATCGAGAAGGTGGGTCTGGCGACCGATGCACGCTGAAGCCCTGCCACCGCAGCTCAAGTCGCGCGACGAATGGGGCCTGCCCGTCGTGCTGGCGCTGTTCGTGCACGTGTTCATCGCGCTGGTGTTCATCGTGGCCTGGTTGTGGTCGCCGGTGCGCAATACCGAAGCAGCGGCGGGCGACCCCGCGGTAGAGGCCAGCCTGGATATCTCCGCTGCCGAAGCGTCGGCGGCACGGCAGGCACTGCGCGCCTCCGAAAAACTGCCCGACCTGCCCGAGCCGCCGGTGCCCGAGGTGCAGCCCGAGCCGGTGCCCGAAGAAACCGTGCCGCCACCGCAGCCGATTGCCGAGCCGCGCCCGCAGGATGCGCCCACGCCGCAGCAGCACAACGCGCAGGAGCGTATTGCCCAGCCAGACACGGTGGACCAGGAGCGTGTCAGCGCGCTGGCCATGTCGCAGGAAAAGGCCCGGCAGGAGCAGGAAGCCAAGCGCCGCCAGGAGCAGATCGACCTGACCGAACGCAAGCGCGTGGAGGAGGCCGAACAGAAGCTGCGCCTGGCCAAGCAGCAGGAAGAGGCCGACCGCCAGAAAAAGCTGGCTGACGAGCAGAAGAGGGCGAACGACGCCGAAGCCGTACGCCAGCAGAAGATCGCCGAGATCCGCCGCAAGCGCGAGCAGGCCGAAAAGGAAGCCGCATTGGCCGAGCAGAAGCTGCGTCAGGTCACCGATGCGCGCAACCGCGCCCAGGCCGCCGCCAGTGGCAGCAACAGTAGCGCCCCGGCCGCTCCCGCATCGCCGGGGCAGGGCGGGACCAGCGATGATCTGTTGGCAAAATATGGCGCCGCTATCCAGCAGGCCATCCTCAACCAGTGGATACGCCCGGACTCGATCCCGCGTGGCCAGCGCTGCCGGCTGACCATCCGCCAGTTGCCCGGCGGCGACGTTGTGGATGTCGACTTCGCCCCGGGCTGCCCTTACGACGAGGCAGGCAAGCGTTCGGTCGAGGCTGCGGTTCTGCGGGCGCGTCCGTTGCCGTACCGCGGTTTCGAGTCGGTGTTCCAGCGCACATTGACCCTCAATTTCGAGGCGCAGGACCGCTGAGTGTTCGTCGGTGCGGAGTGCGTGTAGCCCCGCGCTTGGCACTCCGTGCGTTTACAGGTGCAGACCGGAGCCTGGGCGGCCAGACCCGCGGTTTTCACGCTGCGTTCGTTCATGATTGCGAAAATGTTCACCTGCCAGCTGTTATCCCTTCTGTACTTCCTGTCTGGATCTTGAGCACCCCAATGAAAAGAATCCCGCGTTGGCTTGCCGCCATAACCCTCCTGCTGTTGCCTTTCATGGCGGTTGCGCAACAGAAGGGTCTTGAAATCGACATCATTGGCGGCAACGCCTCCGCCCTGCCGATCACGGTGGTGCCGATGGCGTATCAGGGCACGGCAGGGGTGCCGCAAACCGATGTCGCCGCGGTGATCCGTGCCGACCTGGATCGCTCCGGCCAGTTCCGCAACCTGCCCGAAGCCCAGATCGCGGAACGTCCGGGCCGCGGCAGCGAGGTGCAGTACCCGACCTGGCGCGCACTCAAGCAGGATTACCTTGTCGTCGGCCGGGTGCTGGACGCCGGTGCCGGTGCCTATCGGGTTGAATACGAGCTGTTCGACGTCGCCAAGGGCGAGCGCATGCTGGGTCTGGCGATGACCGCCCGTTCCAACGCCATGCGTGACGTGGCGCACCAGATGGCCGATGCCATCTACGAGAAGATCCTCGGCGTGCGCGGCGCCTTCTGGACCCGCATTGCCTATATCACCGCCAGCGGCAAGGGCAATGCCATGCGCTATGCGCTGATGGTGGCCGATTCGGATGGCTACAACCCGCAGACCATCGTGCGCTCGGCCGAGCCGCTGCTGTCGCCGAACTGGAGCCCGGATGGCCGCAAGCTGGCCTATGTCAGTTTCGAGCGGGGCAATTCCTCGATCTTCATCCAGGATATTTCCACCGGTGCGCGCGAGCTGCTCACCAGTTTCCGCGGCATCAACAGCGCGCCCTCGTTCTCCCCGGACGGCCGTCGCCTGGCCCTGTCGCTGTCGCGCAGTGGCAACCCCGAAATCTATGTGATGGATCTGGGCAGCAAGCAGCTGACCCAGTTGACCAACCATTTCAGCATCGACACCGAGCCGACCTGGGCCGCTGACGGCAACAGCATCTATTTCACTTCCGACCGTGGTGGCCGCCCGCAGATCTATCAGGTGCCGGCCAGCGGTGGCAGCGCCAGTCGCGTGACCTTCCAGGGCAACTACAACGCCACCGCCAGCGTCTCCTACGACGGCAAGAAGATCGCCATGGCGCAGGGCAGTGGCAATACCTACAAGATCGCGCTGATGGACAGCAGCCTGGGCTCAGCCCGCTGGAGCACGCTGTCTCCGGGCTCGCTGGACGAGTCGCCGAGTTTCGCCCCGAACGCCAGCATGGTGTTGTACGCCGCCCGCGAGGGAGGTCGTGGCGTGTTGTACGCAGTGTCCGCCGATGCCCGGGTGCGCCAGCGCCTGGTGCTCGCCGATGGCGACGTGCGTGAGCCGGCCTGGTCCCCCTACCGTAGCGCGCGTTAAAAAGTGTTAACATTTCCAAGTCTTACACCCATCACCGGCTTAGAACCCCAAAAGGTATTGCTATGACAAAGTCCACCCGCGTTCTGCTTGTTTCGCTGTTGTCTGTGGCCGTGCTGGCCGGCTGTTCCAAGAAGGTCAAGGAAGCCCCCGTGGCTCCGGTTGACACCACCCCGACCGCCCCGGCGACCGGTCCGACCACCTCCGGCCTGTACGGCCCGGGCGATCTGGACACCGACGCTTGCCTGCGCCAGCGCGTTGTCTACTTCGACCTGGACCAGGAAAACGTGAAGCCGGAGTTCCAGGCCATCATGGGTTGCCACGCCAAGTACCTGCGTGACCGTCCGTCCTCGCGCATCACCTTGCAGGGCCATGCCGACGAGCGCGGCAGCCGCGCCTACAACCAGGCACTGGGCGAGCGTCGTGGCAACGGCGTGTCCTCGGCACTGCAGGCCAACGGTGGTTCGGCCAGCCAGCTGACCGTGGTGTCCTACGGCGAAGAGCGTCCGGTCTGCACCGAGACCAACGAGTCCTGCTGGTCGCAGAACCGTCGCGTCGAGATCGTGTACACGGCGCAGTAATCGATGCGTTTTCGATTCACATCGATGATCGTTGCGGCAGCCCTCGTGGCTGCCGCACCGGCCAATGCGCAGCGGCAGAGTCTGGCCGATCGCGTCACCTCGCTTGAACAGCAGGTGCTCAACAGCCAGTCCAACAACGACATGCTCAACCAGCTGCAACAGCTGCGTGGCGAGATGCAGTCGCTGCAGGGCACGATCGAACAGTTGCAGCACGAGAACGAGCAGTTGAAACAGCGCAGCCGCGATCAGTACCTTGATCTGGATGGCCGCCTCAACCGTCTTGAAGGCGGCACCGCACCTGTGCCGGGCAATGCGTCCGTTCCGGCAGCATCGGCTGCTCCTGTCGCCGCAGCAACTACAGAGCGCGCGCCGACCGTTCGTGGTGATGCCGGCAGTCTGGCGGTGGCCGGTGATGAGCGCGCGGCCTACAACGTGGCCTTCGATGCGTTGAAGGCCGGCAAGTATGATGATTCGGCACAGCTGTTCCAGAGTTTCCTGGAGCTGTATCCGAACGGCGTGTATACCCCGAACGGCCTGTACTGGCTGGGCGAAAGCTACTACGCCACCCGGAATTTCCAGATGGCCGAGACGCAGTTCCGCGAACTCGTTTCCCGCTATCCGACCCACGACAAGGCTGCAGGCGGCCTGTTGAAGCTGGGTCTTTCGCAGTATGGCAAGGGTGATGTCCAGCAGGCGGAGCAGACGCTGGCTGACGTTGTAGCCCGGTATCCGGGTACCGATGCCGCACGCACCGCCCAGGATCGTCTGCAGTCGATCCGCATCGGCCAGCAGCTGCGCTGAGCTTGCCGGCGCCGGAGGTCGGCGCAGCAGCACCCGAGATTGTCATGAACCCGAATTCTTCCAGTTTGTCCGCCGCCGCTGTTCCCAGCGAGATCGTGCAGTCGCCATTGCCGCGGCTGAAGATCACCGAGATATTTCTTTCCTTGCAGGGCGAGGCCGATGCCGCAGGCTGGCCGACCGTGTTCGTGCGCCTGACCGGCTGCCCGCTGCGTTGCCAGTATTGCGATACCGCCTACGCGTTCCACGGCGGTACCTGGTGGGACATCGATGACATCGTCAGCGAAGTCCGCACGCAGGGTGTGCGTCACGTCTGTGTGACCGGTGGCGAGCCGCTGGCGCAGAAGCGCTGCCTGCTGCTGTTGGAAAAGCTGTGCGATGCCGGGCTGGAGGTGTCGCTGGAGACCTCCGGTGCGCTGGATATCGGCGGCGTCGATATGCGCGTGTCGCGGGTCGTGGATCTCAAGACCCCGGCCTCGGGTGAGATGGGACGCAACCGGCTGGAAAACCTGCCGCTGCTGACCGCCCGTGACCAGCTCAAGTTCGTCCTGTGCAGCCGTGAAGACTACGAGTGGGCACGCGCGATGGTGCGCACGCATGGTCTGGATCAGCGCTGCATGGTGTTGTTCTCGCCCAGCAAGGCTGAAGTCAGCCCGCGTCAGCTGGCGGACTGGATCGTTGCCGACCGCCTGCCGGTGCGCTTCCAGATGCAGCTGCACAAGCTTCTGTGGAACGACGAGCCGGGCCGCTGAAGCGGGCCTGCCGTCGCTGATATATCCCGCGCGGGACAGCGTGCCGGGGTTTTTACAACCAACCGGAAAATCGTCATGAAAAAAGCAGTCGTGCTTCTGTCCGGCGGCATGGATTCGGCCGCTGTGGTCGCCATCGCCCGCGAACAGGGCTTTGCGGTGCATGCGCTGAGCGTGCGTTACGGCCAGCGCCATACCTCGGAGCTGGATGCTGCCGCGGCGGTCGCCCGCGCACTGGACGTGGTCGCGCACAAAACGGTCAACATCGACCTGCGCAGTATCGGCGGCTCCGCGCTGACCGATGACATCGATGTGCCGGACTCGGGCGGCGAGGGCATCCCGGTCACCTACGTGCCGGCGCGCAACACCATCATGCTGTCGCTGGCACTGGGCTGGGCCGAGGTGTTGGGTGCCAACGACATCTTCTGTGGCGTCAATACCGTCGATTATTCCGGCTACCCGGATTGCCGCCCCGAGTTCATCGAAGCGTTCCAGGTGCTGGCCAACCTGGCGACCAAGGCCGGTGTCGAAGGCGCCGGCATCCGCGTGCACGCGCCGCTGCAGCATCTGGGCAAGGCCGATATCGTGCGTGAAGGCGTGCGCCTGGGCGTGGACTTCGGCCTGACCGTCTCCTGCTACCATGCCGATGAAGAGGGCAGGGCCTGCGGACACTGCGACGCATGCCGGTTGCGTGCGGACGGATTCGCCGCCGCCGGTGTTCAGGATCCCACCCGCTACATCTGATTTCACCTTAAGCGCTTCTTGCGGTAGAATGCGCACCCCGGCGTGATGCCGGGTCTTTGTTTGGGCCGTTAGCTCAGTCGGTAGAGCAGAAGACTTTTAATCTTTTGGTCGATGGTTCGAATCCATCACGGCCCACCAGAATTTCCAAGCCCCGGAGCGATCCGGGGCTTTTTTTGTTGGCGCAGTAGGCTGCGTTTCCGTCCCTTCCACCCCGATCAGGATCTGTGGCGTGGTGATCCAGGGAGTGGAAGGCGTCACCCCTGTTCGCGCACGATTTCCACCAGACGCTCACCGTAGCGGGCGAGCTTGCTGCCACCGATGCCGCCCACCTTGCCCAGCGCGCTGACGCTGGTCGGGCGTTGCTCGGCGATGTTGCGCAAGGTGCTGTCGTGGAAAATGACGAACGCCGGGACGTTCTGCTCGCGCGCCAGTTCCGCGCGCAGTCCGCGCAGCGCGTTGAACAGAGCCAGGTCCTGTGGTCGCACCGACAGGCCGGTACGCTGGCCGGACCGGTCGCGTTCTCGGGTGGCGGGAGATTCGCGGCGCATCATCAACTGGCGCCGGCCTTTGAGCACGTCGCGGCTGGCATCGGTCAGGCGCAGGCCGCCGTAGGCCTCGGCATCCACCTCCAGCAGGCTGGCGGCGACCAGCTGCCGGAACACGCTGCGCCAGGTGCGGGCGTCCAGATCGCTGCCGATGCCATAGGTGCTCAGTTTTTCATGGCCGAGCTGGCGGATCTTCTCGTTATCGCTGCCGCGCAGGATGTCGATCAGGTGGCCCACGCCGAAGCGCTGGCCGCTGCGGTAGACGCAGCTCAGCGCCTTCTGCGCGGCAATCGTGGCATCCCAGGCAGCCGCGGGGGTCAGGCAGTTGTCGCAGTTGCCGCACGGCCTGGGATAGGTTTCGCCGAAGCCTGCCAGCAGCACCTGGCGTCGACATTGCATCGACTCGCAGTAGCCCAGCAGGTGATCGAGCTTGCCGCGTTCGAGCTGCTTGCGTTCCTCGCTGGCTTCGCCCTGCTCGATCATCTGCTTGAGCAGCACCACGTCTCCCAGCCCGTAGCACAGCCAGGCTTCAGCCGGCTCGCCATCGCGTCCGGCGCGACCGGTTTCCTGGTAGTAGCCTTCCAGCGATTTGGGCAGGTCGGTGTGGGCGACGAAGCGCACGTCCGGCTTGTCGATGCCCATGCCGAAGGCGATGGTGGCGCACATCACGATGCCGTCCTCGCGCAGGAAGCGGCGCTGGTTGGCGGCGCGCACCTCGGCCGGCAGCCCGGCGTGATACGGCAGCGCATTCATGCCCTCCTTGCAGAGGAATTCGGCCGTCTCCTCGACCTTGCGCCGCGACATGCAATAGACGATGCCGGCGTTGTCGCGGTGGGCACGCAGGAAATCCAGCAGCTGGCGCTTGGCGTTGTCCTTCTGTACGACCGTGTAGCGGATGTTGGGGCGATCGAACGAGCTGACGAAGTGGCGTGCGTTGCTCAGGTCCAGGCGCTCGGCGATCTCGCGCTGGGTCGGCGGATCGGCGGTGGCGGTAAGGGCGATGCGCGGCACGTCGCGGCCAGCGCTCGTGCAGCACGGTCAGCTGGCGGTATTCGGGGCGGAAGTCGTGGCCCCACTGCGACACGCAATGCGCCTCGTCGATGGCGAACAGCGCGATCGGGCTGCGCGCCAGCAATGACAGGAAGCGGCCGGTCAGCAACCGCTCCGGCGCCACGTACAGCAGGTCCAGCTCGCCGGCGAGCAGTTCGCGTTCCACCCGCGCGGCGGTTTCGGCGTCCAGCGTGGAGTTCAGGAACTCGGCGCGCACGCCCAGCTGGCGCAGGGCTTCGACCTGGTCCTGCATAAGCGCGATCAACGGCGAGATGACGATGCCGGTACCGTCGCGCAACAGCGATGGCACCTGGTAGCACAGCGACTTGCCGCCGCCGGTGGGCATCAGCACCAGAGCGTCGTTGCCGGCTGCAACATGCTCGACGATGTCCTGTTGGGGGCCGCGGAAATCGTCGTAACCGAAAACGCGGAGAAGCAGGTCGTGCGCAGGACTGGGACTGTGGGGCATCGCGCTAGTTTACCCGCTGCGGCGGGAGGCGGCCGGGGGCGCTATTGCCACGGAAGCATGTGGGCCCGCAACGCGGCCCCCTGTGGGAGTGGCATAAGCCGCCAAGCAGGAGCTGCGCGCCGGACGACCTTGGAATCCAGCTGCGCTGTGAACTTCGCCCCGGAACGCCGGCGGCGCATCTGCGCGAGTCCCTTTGATTCCAGGACGCGTGCCGAAGGCGGGACGGCAGTCGGATGAAGCAGATTCCGGGGTGCGCTCGCGGCACTCCGGAAATCCCGCAGGCGAAGGCCCGGAGGAAGGGGTTACTGCAGCAGCGAGCGCAGCATCCAGGCGTATTTCTCGTGAGTCTGCAGGCGCTGGGTCAACAGGTCCTCGGTGGGCGCATCGTCGGCCTTGTCGGCCACGTCCAGCGCCCGGCGCGCAGTGCGGCACACCGCCTCGTTGCCGCTCACCAGCTGGCGCACCATTTCCCGCCAATCGGCGCTGTCGGTCAGGCCGGGCTCCTCGGGGATCGATGTCAGCGCCACGAACTCGCGATAGGAACCGGGCGCGTTGAAGCCCAGCGCGCGGATGCGTTCGGCGATCTCGTCCAGCGCCGTCCACTGCTCGGTGTACTGGGTCTCGAACATGACGTGCAGCGAGTTGAACATCGAGCCGGTGACGTTCCAGTGGAAGTTGTGGGTCTTCAGGTACAGCGTGTAGGCATCGGCCAGGAAGTGCGACAGGCCGTCGGCGATCTTCTTGCGATCGCCCTCCTTGATCCCGATATCGATGTCCGGTGCCGACGGCGCTGCGGCAGCCAGTTTCTGCTCGCCGCTCCTGTTCTTTTCCGGGGTCTTGTTCTTGGACATGGCGGGTTCCTCCTGATGTCGGGATAAGGGGTCACAATAGCCAGACTAGAACATCCCCAGTTATGCAAGTTTTCACACCGATTCATTGATGAGCACTATCGAAAAAAACCAGGCCGCGCTGCTACGCGAGCAGCGTGCCGCCATCGACGGCGCCATGAGCCGTGATCGTGGGCGCCTGCTCGGGGCTCTGGTCACGCTGGCAGGCCAAACCCGGGGATGCGTCCCTTGCGTCGGCGTTCCAGCAGGCGCTGCAGAGCTCGGTACAACGCCGGGAACGCGCGGGCGCAGCAGCAGCCGGCAATCACGCTGGACGAGCAGCTGCCGATCGCGCGCGAGGCCGAGCGCATCGTCGAGCTGATCCGCGCGCATCAGGTGGTGGTGATCGCCGGTGAAACCGGCTCCGGCAAGACCACGCAGTTGCCCAAGCTGTGCCTGGCTGCCGGCCGCGGCGATGCCGGGATGATCGGCTGCACCCAGCCGCGCCGGATTGCCGCGCGCGCAGTGGCCACGCGGGTGGCCGAAGAATTGAAGTCCGAGTTGGGCACCACCGTCGGCTACCAGGTGCGCTTCACCGACCGCGTTGGCGAGGACACCCGGATCAAGTTCATGACCGACGGCATCCTGCTGGCGGAGATCGCCGTCGGACCGCTGGCTCTCGTCCTACGACACGCTGATCATCGACGAGGCGCACGAACGCAGCCTCAACATCGATTTCCTGCTCGGCTATCTCAAGCAGCTGCTGCACAAGCGGCCGGACCTGAAGCTGATCGTGACCTCGGCGACGATCGATACCGCGCGCTTTTCCCAGCACTTCGATGATGCGCCGGTGATCGGCGTCGAAGGGCGCACCTATCCGGTGGAAGTGCGCTACCGGCCGCTGGAAGGCGAAGGCGGAGGACGCAGGGCGAGCGCTCGACCAACGACGCGATCGTCGCGGCGATCGACGAGATCACGCGCATCGATCCGCGCGGGGACGTACTGATGTTCCTGCCCGGCGAGCGCGAAATCCGCGATGCCCACCAGGCGCTGGAACGGCGCAAGTACCGCGAGACCGAAGTGCTGCCGCTGTACGCGCGGCTGTCGGTAAAGGACCAGGACCGGGTGTTCAATCCGGGTTCCAGGCGCCGGCTCGTGCTGGCGACCAACGTCGCCGAAACCTCGCTGACGGTGCCGCGCATCCGTTACGTGGTCGACCCCGGTTTTGCCCGCGTCAAGCGCTACAGCCCGCGGCAGAAGCTGGACCGGCTGCATATCGAGCCGATCTCGCAGGCCAGCGCCAACCAGCGCAAGGGCCGCTGCGGACGCGATCGCCGAAGGCATCTGCTACCGGCTGTATTCGGAAGCCGATTTCCAGGCGCGCAGCGAGTTCACCGATCCGGAGATCCGGCGTTCCTCACTGTCGGGCGTGATCCTGCGCATGCTGCAGCTGGGGCTGGGACGGATCGAGGATTTCCCGTTCATCGAGCCGCCGGACGAGCGCGCGGTTGCCGATGGCTGGCAGCAGCTGGCCGAGCTGGGCGCGATCGACAAGGACCGCAGGCTCACCGCCATCGGCCGGCAGATGGCGCGCCTGCCGGTGGACGTGAAGCTGGCACGGATGCTGGTTGCCGCCCAGCAGCAGGGCTGCCTGCGCGAGATGCTGGTGATCGCGGCGTTCCTGGGTATCCAGGATCCGCGCGAACGCCCACCCGAAGCGCGCGAAGCCGCGGACAACGCGCATGCGAAATTCGCCGATCCGCGTTCGGAATTCCTCGGCATCCTGCGCCTGTGGGAGGGCTATCGCGACGCTCACGAAGAGCTGACCCAATCCAAGCTGCGCGACTGGTGTGGCCGGCATTTCCTCGGTTTCCTGCGCATGCGTGAATGGCGTGAGCTGCACCGGCAGCTGCGGTTGCTGTGCGAGGAGCTGGGCTGGAGCATGGACCAAGCCGGGGACATGACCCAGGCATTGCTGTCGGGTCCGCCCGCAGCGCCGCCGCGCGAAGCTGGTGAAGCAGCGCACCGGACCACGCGCGGTCAGCAGCATCGCGCGGCGCGACTGGCACGCGAGGGCCGCAAGGAACCTGTGCCTGATGCAGCGGCATCAGCAGCTGCGCAAAAGAACACGCAGGCAGCCGAGACGGGTGGACCGCAGGTCAGCGAGCGTGCGCGTGCGTCGGCCTACCAGGCATTGCACCGCGCGATCCTGGCCGGCCTGCCCACCCAGGTCGGGCACCGCACCGAGAAGGGCGACTTCCAGGCACCACGGCAGCGCCGCTTCCATCTGTTTCCCGGCTCGGCGCTGGCAAAAAAGCCGCCGCCGTGGGTGCTCAGTGCGACGTTGCTGGATACCCAGCGCATCTGGGGCCTGACCAACGCGGCGATCGAGCCGGACTGGGTGATCGCCGAGCTGGCGCACCTGCTCGCGCGCAAGCATTTCGATCCGCACTGGTCGCGTGCGCAGGGGCATGTGCTGGCATCGGAACAGATCAGCCTGTTCGGTCTGGTACTGGCACCGAAGAAACCGGTGCACTACGGCCGCATCGAACCGGGCGAGGCGCACGACATCTTTGTGCGCCAGGCGCTGGTGACCGGCGAGATCAACACCCGCGCGGGCTTTGTTGCGGACAATCTCAAGGTGCTCGAACAGGCGCGCGAGGAAGAAGCCAAGCTGCGTCGTGCCGGCATTGTGGCCGACGAGGACTGGCAGGCGCGCTGGTATCTGGATCGGATACCGGCCGAGATCTGTTCGGCGACCGCGCTCGATGCGTGGTGGAAGGCGTTGCCCACCGACAAGCGCCGCGCGGTGCAGTGGTCGCTGATCGATCTGTTGCCCGGCGAGGGCAGCGAGCAGGACCGCTATCCGAAGTATTTCCCGCTCGGTGATGCGCGATTGGCGCTGCAGTACCGTTTCGAGCCCGGCGCCGAGGACGATGGCGTGACCCTCGAGGTGCCGCTGCACCTGCTCAACGCGCTGGATCCGGCGCGGCTGTCATGGCTGGCCCCGGGCTTTGTCGCCGAGAAGGCCGCCGAGCTGATCCGCAGCCTGCCCAAGGCGATGCGGCGCAACTACGTGCCGGCACCGGATTTCGGCCGCGCCTTCTTCGAGGCGTTTCCCGCCGCCTCGGCCGACGACATTCGCGGCGAGCTGGCGCGGTTCCTGTCCAGGGCTACCGGCATCAAGGTGGCGGCTACCGACTTCGACGAGACGGCGCTGGAATCACATCTGCTGATGAACCTGCGCCTGCGCGATGAGCAGGGCAAGGTGCTGGCGGTGTCGCGCGACCTGGACTCGCTGCGTGCCCGTTTCGGCGGCCGTGCAGGCGATGCGTTTGCGGCGCGCGCAGGCAAGGCGTTGGCGGCCGAAGGCCTGCGCGACTTCCCCGCCGCGCCCATTCCGCTGCAGGTGCCGGGCGAAGCCGGCGTGCCGGCATATCCGGCGCTGGTGGACGAAGGAGATGTTGCCGCGCTGCGGATCTTCGCCGATCCGGCCGAAGCGCAGGAACGGCATCCGCAAGGAGTGCGCCGGTTGCTCGAGATCGCGCTGGCCGACAAGGCCAAGCAGGCGCGCAAACAGTTGCCGGTCGCGCCCAAGACCGGCCTGCTCTATGCCTCGATCGAGACCCAGGAGCGGCTACGTAGTGATCTGGTGGATGCGGCGATGAATGCCGTGCTCGCCGATGGCCTGGGTGAGATCCGTGATCCGGCCGCGTTCGCACAACGTCGGGATGCCGCAATCAGGCAGCTGTTCGGCGAGACGATGGCGCGACTCAGATTGGCCGAAAACATCCTGTCGCTGGTGGCTGAGCTGAAACCGTTGCTCGAGGCGCCGTTGATGGGCTGGGCGCGCGGCAATCTGGACGACATGGAACGGCAGTTGAAAGCGCTGATCCATCCCGGATTCCTGCGTGAAACCCCGGCCGACGCATTGGCGCAGCTGCCGCGCTACCTGAAGGCGATGATCCTGCGTACCGAGCGGGCCAAGCGTGACCCGCCTCGAGACCAGGCCCGGATGCTGGAACTCAAGCCGTTCGTGGATGCGCTGGAGCAGGCCGCGAGCGCTGGCGCAAGGGAACGGCCCGAGTGGCAGGCGTTGCGCTGGGATATCGAGGAGCTGCGGGTATCGTTGTTCGCGCAGGAGCTCGGTTTCAAGAGCGGGATTTCCGCCAAGAAACTTTCGCAACGGGTGGCGGCGCTGCGCGGCTGAGCGCTAGGGGGCGGGTGTCGCTGCCGCTGAACGATGCTGTTGGGCGCAGCGGTGGCGCGCCGTCGTCATCTGCGCATGGGCATTGGCGTGCTCGCGGGTGATCGACTGGCGTAGGGCGGTCATGCGTGCGCGGATGTGCTGGCCACTGTTGGCGGCGCTGTTGGCGCCGGTGCCAGCCAGTTGCTGGCTGAGCGCAACGAGTTGCTGTTGATGGCCGGCAATGCGGTCATTGGAGGGACCGTAGATCGAGGCGGTCGCCGAGGCTGCGCAGGCGCGTTCGGCACTGCGCGCTTCGCTGACATCCGCGGCAGGTTCAGCCTCCGGGGTGGCTTCCCCCGCGGCCGTCTCCGTTGCCGGTGCCGCCGCGCTGGCGGGCCGGGTATCGCGCAGCTTCATCGGTTGCGAGCCGCCATCGCAGGGGTGTTCGGAGTAAACGGTTTCTCCGGACTTGCCCTTGCACCTGTACACATCCGCAGCGGTGGCGGCGAAAGCAAAAAGGCTCAAAAACAGTGTGGCTGCGGCTTGCTGCATGGTGCTCCCCGGAAAGCATGGTGGACCGGCGGTTAGGGACCGGCGTGTGGCGTCAGTCCAGACGTTCCACTTTGGCCCGCTGGTTCTGTCCTTCGATCTGCAGGTGCCAGGCGCCCATGTTGCTGATGGTGATGTGCACTTCGGGATTGCTCACTGGCTTGCGCAGGAACAGGTCGCCCTGGATGACGCGCCAGCGCTGGCCGTTTTCCAGTGTCAGGACATCGCCTTTGGACCAGCCCCGGATCTCTCCGGCGATCCGGCCTGTCAGCGGCTGTGTGTCACGCGACGTCAGCCTGCCTGCGGAGGCTTCACGGCTGCCCTGTGCCTTGGCGGTTTCGACCACGCTGGCCTGCTCTTCACCGAGCAGCCGGTTGAGCAGGGCCAGTTGCGCCGGCTCCAGTTTGTCCAGCCCGGTCTGCTGCATCTGGGCGCCGCTGAGACGCTGCTCTATCGGCACGTAACTGTCTTTCTCGGCAGCGATCAGAGGCAGCGCAATCAGGCAGGTGAGGACAATAAAAACCAGTTGACGCATTGAAAGTGCTCCGGGGGCTGATGAGTTACTTGACGCGCTTGACTTTGGCGCGGGTGTTGAAGCCTTCGATCTGCATGTACCAGGCCCCCATCACTCCCGGCGTAATCTTCACTTTGGCTGCCTGCCCGCTTACGCCAGACAGTTTCGTATCGTCGGTCTGCTCCCACTGCTGGCCATTGTCGAGCACGAAACTCCGGCCTTTGCCGAACCCGTTGAACTTGCCGCTGATCGTGCTCTGGATGGGCTCGTTCGAGCCGAAATCCAGAAAGCCGCGGTTCTTGACGATCACTTCCTGGCGGCCTTCTTCGCGTGCCTGCTCCACGGCGCTGGCGGCGGCCTGTTCCACCTTGCCCTGCAGCCAGTTGTTGAGTGCGGCCAGCTCGCCAGCGCTGAGCTTGTCCAGACCTGCTGCCTTGAACTCGCTGGCCGACATCTGCTGCTGCAGATCGCCGTGCAACGTGCGCTGGGCAAGCACCGCGGAAGGGGACACCAGCGCAAGCGCGATGCAGGCGAGCAGGACGGGGCGACGGGGCAGGGCCATGGACGATTGTTCCCGGGGATGGTTGGGCGCTAGTGTAGGGGCATCCGCTCGCGATTGAATGCTGTGAACCGTTCCTCCTCCCCCGGCCTGGATGCCTTGCTGCAACGCCCTTCAACCGGCGCGTTGTCGGTTGCCCTGCGCGACTCCCTGCTGCAGTGCTGGCAGCACACCGATACCGACACCACCTCCCGCCTGCCGTGGCCGGTGCTGGTCGATACGGTGGATGCGCTGGCGCTGCTGTCGGCCGACGAGAGTGTGATCGTAGCCGCGTTGCTGTTTGATCTGCCGGGAATGCGTGCACGGCTGGCGGAGCTTCCGTTGGGTGCCGCCGCAGCGGCCGTGTCGGGCCTGCTGGAGGGGCAGGATGCGGCCGATCAGGTCTGGGCACTGCATGCCGGCCGCGAGGCCGGGCGCAACAGTGAGGGCCTGCGCCGGCTGCTGCTGTCGATCATCCATGACCTGCGGGTGGTGCCGATCCTGTTGGCCCGGCAGCTGGCCCGTATGCGTGCGGCCGGGCGCATGCCCGATGAGCAGCGCCGGGCGCTGGCGCAGCTGACGCGCGATATCCATGCGCCGCTGGCCAACCGGCTCGGCATCTGGCAGCTCAAGTGGGAACTGGAAGATCTGGCGTTCCGCTATCTGGATCCGGACACCTACCGGCATATCGCCCGCGAGGTGGATGAAACCCGCATCGCCCGCGAGCGCTATGTGGAAGCGGTCAAGAAAGCCCTGTCACGGGCATTGGCCGACCAGGACATCCGTGCCGAGGTCAGTGGCAGGCCCAAACACATCTACAGCATCTGGCGGAAGATGCAGAAAAAACAGCTGCAGTTCGACCAGCTCTACGACCTGCGCGCGGTGCGGGTGATGGTGGACGACGTCGGTGCGTGTTACGCGGCGCTGGGCGTGGTGCATGCACTGTGGACGCCGATCCCCAGCGAGTTCGACGATTACATCGCCCGACCCAAGGCCAACGATTACCGCTCGCTGCATACCGCGGTGATCGGCCCGGAAGGCCGTACGGTCGAGATCCAGATCCGCACGCATGAAATGCATGCGCAGGCCGAGCTGGGCGTGGCCGCGCACTGGAAGTACAAAGAGGGCGGGAAAGGCGCCGAAAAGGCGTTCGACCGCAAGATCACCTGGATGCGGCAGCTGCTCGAGCAGTCACAGGAATCCAGCGGTGCCGAGCTGGCCGGTGCACTGGATGCGGAGCTGATCGAGGACCGTGTGTATGCACTGAGCCCCAAGGGCGAGGTGATGGACCTGCCGGCCGGCGCCACACCGCTGGATTTCGCCTACCACGTGCACACCATGGTCGGGCACCGTTGCCGCGGGGCGAAAATCAACGGCCGCATCGTCCCGCTGACCTACAAGCTGCGCAGCGGCGACCGGGTGGAAATACTCACCGGCAAGGAAGCCGATCCGCGCCGTGACTGGCTGCTGGCATCCAGTGGCTTTCTCGCCAGCAACCGCTCGCGTGAAAAGGTGCGTGGCTGGTTCCACAAACTCGATCGCGCGCGCAACGTGCAGGCCGGGCGTGAGCTGCTGGACCGCGAGCTGAAGCGGCTCGGCCTGCAGCACTCGGACCTGCTGGTCGCGGCGAAGAAATTCCATGCCGACAGCGTTGACGATCTGTACATCCAGGTGGCGTTGGGCGATACCGGCCCCAGCCAGGTCAGCCGTGCGTTGCTGGAAGCCGAACGTGCGTTGACCCAGCCCGCGGCGCCGGTGCTGCCCCGGCCGACGGCCCGCCGCGACAGCCTTGGCAAGTCGGATTTCACCGTGCAGGGCGTGGGCAACCTGCTGGTGCAACTGGGGCGCTGCTGCCAGCCGGTGGCCGGCGAGCCGATCGTCGGCTACCTCACGCGCACCCGCGGTGTCACCGTGCATCGCGCGGATTGCACCTCGCTGGCGCGGTTGTCGGCCGCCAGCCCGCAGCGTGTGCTGCCGGTGGAATGGGGGCGCGCCGGCTCGGGCTATGAGGTGGATGTGGTGGTGCGCGCGGTGGATCGGCGCTGGCTGTTGAAGGACGTCACCAACCTGATCGCGCAGGAAGATGCCTACGTGCTGGATATCAACAGTGACAACGTGCGTGACAGTGGCCGCGTGCAGTTGCGCCTGCGGCTCAAGGTCAGCGATTACGGCCAGCTGTCGACGCTGTTGGGCAAGCTGGATGCCTTGCCCGGCGTCAGCGAGGCGCGGCGATTGGGCTGAAATTTACCGGTAACCGGTAAGCTGCTGCGATGGAAACTCGGCAAGCAAAGCACCAGGGACTGGTGATCACGGCATGGGACAGGATCCGGCTCTACGTTCGCTGGTGGGTGGCCTATGGTTGGCGCAGCCCGCGGGTCTGGCGTGGCCTGCTGGTTGCCGGTCTGGTGCTGGCGATCGCGCTGACGGTATTCCGGCGGCCGCTGGCCGAATGGTTGTGGCCGGAGCCGCGGATCCAGCAGCTGCTCGAGCAGGGCAATCGCGCCCTGGCCCAGCATCGTCTCAGTGCGGCCGATGGCAGCGGTGCGCGGGAACTGTTCGAGACCGCGGCGGCGCTGGACCCGGATCGAAGCGACGTGCAGGCCGCACTGGTCAGGACCGGCAACGCGGCACTGGCAGCCGCACGCGAGGCACTCGGGCGTGCGGACTATGTCACCGCGAAACAGGCGCTGGCGCTGGCGCGCGAGCTGCAGATGCCCCAGGCCGACACAGAGCGGATAGCCGCGCAGCTGCGTGAGCGCGAACACGACCGCGCGGGCGTGGAAAGCCTGCTGCAACGAGCGCAGGCGGCGCAGGCGCAGGGCCGGCTGGATGAGGGCGCCGACAGCGCGTTGCCGCTGTACCAGCGGGTGCTGGCATTGCAGCCGGACCGCACGCTGGCGCTGGAAGGACGTGAGGATGCGTTGTCCGACCTGCTGCTCAGGGCGCGCAAACTTGGAGCCAGCGGGCAGGTGGCGGCCGCGGCCGAACAGCTGCAGCGGGTGCAGTCCTACGACCCGGGCCACTTCGACCTGCCTGCTGCGCAGGCTGCACTGAGCAGCGCGTTGGAACAGCGCCGCAGCCGTGCCGAACGGGACCTGGCCCGCAACCGGTTGTCAGCGGCCGAGGAAGGATTCAGGCAGGTGCTGCAGATCGCACCGGAGGACGCGGCAGCGCAACAGGGAATGGAGTCGCTGGCGACGGTGCATGCCCGCGAAGCGGCGCGCCTGGCTGCCGACTTCGATTTTCTTGCCGCCGAGGTGGCATTGGCCCGTGCACGGGGGTTGTCACCGGCATCGGCCGATGTGGTGGCCGCGCAACAGGCGCTGGCACGTGCGCGGCAAGCACACCGGGCGATGGAGTCGGGCATTGCGCCAGCCGAGCGCGAACGACGCGTGCGTGCGCTTCTGCTGCAGCTGGAGGCCGCCGAAGCCAATGGGCAATGGCTGGTACCCCCGGGCAACAGCGCCTACGACAAGTTCAAGGCCGCCCAGGCCATCGCACCGCGTGATCCACGCGTACGCAAGGCCGGGCAGCGCTTGCTGCCTGCAGCCCAGAAGTGCCTGGAGGACAACCTGCGGGACAACCGTCTGCGCGCCGCGCGTGCCTGTCTGGATGCGTGGCAGGCGCTTGCCCCGACCGGCAACGGTTTGCCGGGCGCCCGGCGCCGTCTGGCGCAACGCTGGATCGCGGTCGGCAGTGAGCGCCTGGGTGCCGGCGATGCGGGCTTTGCGCTGCAAGCTTTGGCCCAAGCGCGCGAGCTGGGAGCCGGAGACACGGAGATGGCTGAATTCGAGCGGCGCTTGCGGAGCTTGACGCCTGAGGCTGAGCGCCAGCAGTAAGGGGTTAGAATCAGGATTCAGGCAATGCCGGTTCCGGCTGGTCCGCTCCCTCTCTCTCTTCCAAATCGCGTGATGTCCATATTCGTTGTTGGTGCCACCAGCCAGATCGGCTATTTTTTGTTGGCCAGGCTGCGCCAGCGACAACAGCGGGTAGTGGCGTTCAGTCGCGCGCCAATCGCCAAGAGTGATGCGCTGGTACGTTGGCAGCAGGGCCATATCGCAGATGCGCCCGTCGTGGAGGGGCTTGCGGCTGCGGTATCGTTTGGTCCGATGGACGGGGTGGCGCACTGGTTGGCCAAGCATGACGTGGCTCCAGCCCAGCGCCTGTTGGCGACCAGCTCAATGAGCGTGTTGTCCAAGGCGAATTCGTCGGTGGCCACTGAGCGCGAGCTGGTGGAGCAACTGGTGGAAGGCGAGGAAGCACTGGAAGCCCAATGCCAGCGACTCGGTATGGGCTGTACCCTGCTGCGTCCAACCCTGATCTACGGCGCCGGCCGTGACAAAAGCCTCACTCCTATTGCACAGCGCGCAGCACGCTGGCGGGTTTTTCCGTTCCCAGCTGGTAATGGCATGAGGCAGCCCGTGCATGCCGATGATCTGGCACAGATAATTTTGCTGTTGATGGATCGCGGCTTGGGGCAGGGGATGACCTTGCAGGTAGGTGGCGGTGAACGCCTGGGTGCGGGCGAGATGTTCCGACGGGTACACCAGGCGTTGCCGGTGGCGAGTTTGTCTCTCCCCCTGCCTGCCGCGGCGCTGGCGATGTTGGCAAAACTGTCACCCCGGTTGCACGGGCCGATATCGCGGCTAGGAACGGATCTGGTGGCCGACAATGCCGCGTTGATGGAGCTGTTGGGATTCTCCCCGCGTCCATTCGTGCTGGCACCTTGGATGCTGGGGCTGGGTGAGGATTGGTCGAGCCGCTTGCAGGTATCGCTGGAAGAGGCGTTGTGATGCGTTCATCCGTCGCGATGTGCACCTACAACGGCGCGCGATTCCTTCCCGAACAGCTGCGCAGCCTGCTCGAACAGGAGCGCCTACCAAGCCAGGTAGTGGTGTGCGACGACAAGTCGCAGGACGACACCGCGGCATTGCTCGAGGCATTTGTTGTTGATGCGGCAGCGCTCGGTGTCCGTGTCGACCTCCACCTCAATCCGCAGAACCTGGGCTATGTCCGCAACTTTGAGAAAGCGCTGGGTCTGTGCGATGGAGACGTGATCTTTCTGTGTGATCAGGATGATGTCTGGCATACGTCCAAGCTCGGCACCTATCTGAAGCTGTTCGAGCAGGACCCGGCCTTGGCGGTGGTGCACAGTGATGCGCAGCTGGTCGATGCTGCCAGGCGACCGCTTGGCCATGGCTTGTTCGAAGTGCTGGAAGTGACGGCCAGCGAGCGGCAACAGATGAATAATGGCGAGGCATTCGAGGTGCTGCTTCGCCGCAACATCGTAACGGGCGCGACCATGGCATTTCGTCGTGAACTGGTGGACGTCGCGTTGCCGATGGAGGAGACCTGGGTCCACGACGAATGGTTGGCCATGGTCGCTGCGACCCGGCAGGGCGGCTTCCGCTGCCTGGATTGGGAAAGCATCCAGTACCGCCAACATGGAGATAACCAGATCGGAGCGAGCAAGCGCACTTTGGCCCAACGGCTCAAAGGCATGGAGATCGGGCGGCGCGCCTTCATCGCCCGGATGGTCGAGCGATACCGCCAACTCTACAAGCGCAGTTTGCAGGGGAGCTGGATGGAGCCGGCACAGCTCGATCTGTTGAGCCGGCGCATTGCCCACGGGCAGGTGCGCTCGACCATTAAAGCCGGCTTGCGCAATTGGGATGCGGTGATCAGGGAGGTGCGCAACGGCAACTACTGGCGCTTTTCCCACGGCTTGCGGTCGGTGGTCGTGGATCTGCTGGGGCGGCCTTGAATCCTGCTATGCCCTGTCCAGCTAGCCCGGCGGTATTGGCTGTCATCGTCACCCACGAGCCGGATCTGGAACTGTTGGATCGCGTGATGGCGTCGGTGGCGGCTCAGGTTGGGCGAGTACTGGTTTTTGACAATGCCAGCTGCAGCGTCGATGTGGGCTGCCGAGTGGCGAAGTTTCGTACCAGTCACTCTGCCGATGTCGTGCTGCATTCGTCCGCACGCAACGTCGGTATTGCCAGCGCGATCAATGCAGGATTCTCCGCGGCCCGGGAAGGCGGCTTTTCCCACGTGTTGGTCATGGACCAGGACAGCATCCTGGGATTCGGCATGGTGGCCGCGTTGCTCGCTGCCTTGGGTGGCAACGAGGGGGGGGAGCGCCCTGTGGCTGCGGTCGGGCCGGTATTCAAAGACCGCCGTACCGGGGCGGCCGCCCCGTTTGTGCGGATCGGTCCGCTTTTCAATCGAAAGGTGTTTGCCGGCCAGGGTCAAACTGTAGAGACCGATTTCCTCATCAGCTCCGGTACCTTGGTTCCGTTGGCGGCGGTGGACGCCATTGGCGGTATGGATGAAGGCTTGTTCATCGATAACGTGGACTTGGAATGGTCGTTCCGCGCCCGTCACCGGGGTTTTCGGCTTTTGGGGGTAGGTGATGCCGAGATGGGGCACGCCATTGGCGATCGCCTGAAGACCATGGCGCTGCCGGGCTTCACCCTGAACATCAGTCTGCACGGGCCGATACGGCAGTACTACATGACCCGCAATCGCATCATTCTGTACTGGCGTACGGAAACGCCCTGGCAATGGGTGAGCCAGGACATTCCCCGCATGCTGTTGAAATTCATTGGCATGTCGCTATTCATCCCGCCACGGGCGCGCAATTGCCGCTACATGCTGCGTGGAATGCGCGATGCGCTTCGAGGTCGGCACGGGCCATTTGCCGGCTGAATGGAAAGCCGGGCGAGTGTGTCCACCGCCGGGGGCGGTACGGGTCGCTGCTAAACTGTGGCCGCCAGCAACTTTCTGAAGACCGCTTGTGCCGCGACACTACGATTCTGACGAACACGACGATATCGACAGCAATACCTCCCCATGGCGCAGCCGCCTCATCACCTGGGGCATGGCCGCTGCCGCGCTGGGGCTGGGATTCCTGATTCCCTACACGCTGTACCTGAACACCCAGGTGACCCAGCGCTTTGGTGAGCTGCGCTGGCAGATCCCCACCCGTGTCTATGCGCGGCCGCTGGTGCTGACGCCCGGGCATCGCGATGGATGCGTCCACGCTCAGGACCGAGCTGGCGGCATCGGCCTATCGGGACGACGGCAAGGGCCAGAGCCCCGGGACCTATCACGCGCAGGGCGGCAAGTTCATCATTTCCAGCCGTGGCTACGTCGATGTCGACGGCCGGGTGGCGCCCCGGCAGCTCGAGGTCAGTCTGTCCGGCGGGCAGATCGCCTCCGTGCGGGACGCCAACAGCCGCAAGGCGGTAAAGGCGGCGCGGCTGGATCCGGCCCGCATCGCCACGCTGTACGGGCAGAAGCAGGAAGAACGACGGCTGGTGCGGGTCGAGGAAACGCCGGAGTTGCTGGTCACCGGCCTGCAGGCGGTCGAGGACAGGGATTTCAGCCGCCACCATGGCATCGACCTCAGCGGTATCGCCCGCGCGATCTGGGTCACGGTCCGTTCCGGTGGCCAGACCCGGCAGGGCGCCTCCACCCTGACCCAGCAGCTGGCGCGCAGCGGCCTGCTCGGGATCGGCAAGGAACAGACGGTCACCCGCAAGTTCAACGAGGTGCTGTACGCGCTGATCATGGAGGCGCGCTACGACAAGCGCACCATCCTGGAGGCCTACCTCAACCAGGTGTATCTGGGCCAGCGCGGCAGCCAGGCGATCCACGGCATGTCCTCGGGCGCGGAGTTCTGGTTCGGCCGCGATCTGTCCTCGCTCAACTCCGAACACATCGCACTGCTGATCGGCCTGGTGAAGGGGCCTTCCTACTACGACCCGCGCCGCAATCCCGAACGCGCGCTGGAACGGCGCAACTTCGTGCTGGGCAAGTTGCACCAGAGCAAGCTGATCGACGATGCCGAGTTCCAGCGTGCCACTGCCGCGCCATTGGGAGTACCCAAGACGCCCGGTCTGGTAGCGGCCAACCGCTTCCCGGCCTACATCGACCTGGTCCGGCGCCAGCTGGGGAATGACTATGCCGGAGAGTGTGCTGCAGGGCGCCGGGCTGAACGTGTTCACCGGCATGTCGCCCTCGGCGCAGGCCTACGCCGAAGGTTCGGTGGCGCACACGATCAAGTCGCTGGAAAACAAGCGTCGTCCCGAGCTGCAGGCCGGGGTGGTGCTGACCGACGTGCACAACGGCGACGTGCTGGCGGTGGTCGGCAGCCGCAATGTGTCCGAACCCGGATTCAATCGCGCCATCGAGGCGCAGCGCCCGGTGGGCTCGCTGCTCAAGCCGTTCGTCTACCTGCTGGCATTGGCCCAGCCGGACCGCTATTCGCTGGCCAGCTGGGTGGACGATGCGCCGGTCACGGTGCAGCTCAGCCGCGGCAAGCGCTGGACGCCCGGCAACTCGGACAACCGCAGCCACGGCACCGTGCGCCTGATCGACGCGCTGGCCAATTCCTACAACCAGGCCACGGTCCGACTGGGCATGGCAGGTGGGTCCGGAGCGGCTGACCCATCTGATCCACGTGCTTGCCGGGCTCAAGGCCGAATCCAACCCCTCGGTGATCCTGGGCTCGACCGACCAGAGCCCCTACGCGATGGCGCAGCTGTACCAGTTCCTCGCCTCCGGGGGCGAGATCCAGCCGCTGCATGCGGTGCGTGGCGTGGTCGACGCGCAGGGCAAGCTGCTCAAGCGCTATGACAAGAGTCCGGCCCCGGCGCAGGAAGGTGATTCGATCGCCGCCAACCTGATCAGCATCGCCCTGCAGCAGGTGGTGTCCAGCGGTACCGCCCAGCGGCTCAACGCCGACGGCCTCGGCCGCCTGCAACCGGCCGGCAAGACCGGCACCTCCAACGACGGGCGCGACAGCTGGTTTGCCGGATACACCGGCGACCATCTGGCGGTGGTGTGGATGGGCAACGACCAGAACGAGCAGACCGGCCTGTACGGTGCCACCGGTGCGATGCGGGTGTGGTCGGGCATCTTCAAGCTGCTGCCCAGCGCGCCATTGCGGGTGAACAACACCGGTCTGGACTGGCAGTACGTGGAAGCCTCCGGCACTGGCACCACCGGCGAGGGTTGCCCCGGTGCCCGGCGCCTCCCGTTCGTGGTCGGGTACGCACCTGCCTATGTGCCGTGCGCACCGCCACAGGAAGTTCCGCAGGAGGGTGAAACCAGCGGTGGCGGGTGGCGCAGCTGGTTCGGGCTCGACAACAAGGCGCCGGCGACCGAGTCGTCCACGCCGGCTTCAGAACCCCCTGCGCGATAATGCCGGGCATGAATTCGTTATCCACGCTCCGCTTCCTGTTGGTCGCCGCGGTCGCCGCGCTGCTGAATGCCTGTGTCAGTGCACCGGCTCCGCCAGCGGCCCCGGTCGACGCCACGACAGCCGCACAGCGCATGGCCGCCGTGCAGGCCGTCGCCGGCCCCGATGACACCGAGCTGGCGGTGCAGCCGCTGCGCGATACCCAAGTGGATGATCTGCGTGAGGCCGCCGCATCCAGGCGCGAGGGCGGCGATCTGGCCGGCGCTGCCGACCTTCTCAACGCGGCGCTGCTGCTGGTCGAGGGCGACCCCGGCATCCTGCAGGAACGGGCCGAGATCGCGTTGTTGCAGGGCGATTGGGCGCGCGCAGAAGCGCTGGCGAAGAAGGCGGTGGATCTGGGTTCGCGCACCGGCCCGCTGTGCCGCCGTCACTGGGCCACCATCGAGCAGTCGCGGCTGGCCCGGGCCGAGAAGGAGAACGCCGTGTCCGCGCATGCGCAGATTGAAGGCTGCACCGTGCCGGGTGTGAAGCGGTTCTGACGCCAAGGGCGGCCGGGCTATCCTTGCGGCCTTTCGCCAGCTTCCGTACCCGGTCCTATTTCCGATGTCACGTCTTGCCCACGCCAGCTGCGAGGCTCTCGACCAGGGCGGCGCCCTTGCCAGCCAGTTGGATGCGTTCACCCCGCGCCCGGCGCAGTTGCGCCTGACTGCCGCGATCGCCGAGGCCTTCGACCAGCGCGACGTGCTGCTGGCCGAGGCCGGCACCGGCACCGGCAAGACCTACGCCTATCTGGTGCCGGCGCTGCTGTCGGGCCTGAAGACCATCATCTCCACCGGCACCCGCGCGCTGCAGGACCAGCTCTATCACCGCGACCTGCCGCGCGTGCGCGCGGCACTGGGTGTCGGCCACCGCAGCGCGCTGCTCAAGGGACGCGGCAACTATCTGTGCAAGTACCGCCTGCAGCAGGCGCGCGGCGAGCCGCGACTGGCGAACGGCATGTTCATTTCGCAGGAACAGGTGGCCCAGTTCCAGCGCATCGTCGCCTGGGCGGGGCGGACCAAGCCGGCGATGTCGCCGAGCTGGAGGCGCTGGCCGACGACTCGCCGCTGTTGCCGATGGTCACCTCGACCATGGACAACTGCCTCGGCACCGAGTGTCCGTTCTGGGACGAATGCTTCGTGGTGCAGGCGCGGCAGCGGGCGCAGGCGGCCGACGTGGTGGTGGTCAACCACCATCTGCTGCTGGCCGATCTGGCGCTCAAGCAGGAAGGCTTCGGCGAAATCCTGCCCGGCGCGCAGGCGTTCGTCATCGACGAGGCGCATCAGTTGCCGGAACTGGCCGCCAGCTTCTTCGGCGAAGGTTTCGGCATGCGCCCCTGGCAGGAACTGGCGCGCGACTGCCTGGCCGAGTGCCGCAGCGTGGCCGGTGCACAGGCCGTCTTGCAGGTGCCGGTGGCCGATCTGGAGCTGGCGCTGCGTGAACTGCGCGCGGCGATGGAGGATCTTCCAGCCGCGCGGTACGCAGTGGCGGGCGTTGGCCAAGCCGCAGGTACGCGACGGTTTCGATGCGTTGATGACCGCGCTGGTGCAGCTGCACGGCGCGCTGGGGCATGTGCGCGAGGCCTCGCCCGGGATGGATGCCTGTCATGCGCGCGCGCAGGAAGGCCTGAGCCGTCTGGCGCGCTGGCTGGGCGAGGATGCGCCGCTGCCGGATTTCGATGCTGATGATGGCGCTGCAGCCGCCGGTGGCAATGATGTCCTCTGGTACGAACTGACCCCGCGCGGATTCCGTTGCCAGCGCACGCCGATGGACGTCTCGGCACCGTTGCGTGCGCATCGCGAGCGCTCGATGGCGGCCTGGGTGTTCACTTCGGCCACCCTGACGGTGGATGGCGAATTCGGCCATCTGGCGACGCGGCTCGGGTTGGACGATCCGCTGACCTTGCTGCAACCCAGTCCGTTCGACTGGGAGCAGCAGGCGCTGTGCTACCTGCCACCGGGATCTGCCGGATCCGGCGGCGCGCGGCTTCGGCACCGCGCTGATCGCGACGCTGCGGCCGGTGCTGGAGGCCTCGCAGGGACGTGCATTCCTGCTGTTCGCCTCGCACCGGGCCCTGCGCGAAGCCGCAGAAGCGTTGCGCGGCGGGCCGTGGCCGCTGTTCGTGCAGGGCGAGGCGCCGCGCGCCAGCCTGCTGCAGCGCTTCCGCGAATCGGGCAATGGCGTGCTGCTGGGTTCGGCCAGTTTCCGCGAAGGTGTGGACGTTGTCGGCGATGCGCTGAGCGTGGTGGTGATCGACAAGCTGCCGTTTGCCGCGCCGGATGATCCGGTGTTCGAGGCGCGGCTGGAGGCGATCCGTCGCGAAGGCGGCAACCCGTTCCGCGACGAACAGCTGCCGCAGGCGGTGATCGCGCTCAAGCAGGGTGTTGGCCGCCTGATCCGCAGTGAAACCGACCGCGGCGTGCTGGTGCTGTGCGACCCGCGGCTGTTCGTCAAAATCCTACGGGCGCGTGTTCCTTGATTCACTGCCGCCGTTCCGGCGGACCCGCGCGCTGGCCGACGTGCAGGCCTTCTTTGCGCCACAATTGCCTTGCGCAAGCGTCGAGTCGGATAGCGACGCCGCCTTTCCCCTTTCCTGACGCCCTGCCATGAAACTGCTCGCCTTTGAAACCGCCACTGAAGCCTGTTCTGTTGCCGTGTATGTGGAGGGGCGGGTGCTGGAGCGGTTCGAGCTGGCGCCGCGTCGGCATGCCGAGCTGAGCCTGCCATGGGCCGAACAGTTGCTGGCCGAGGCGGGCATCGTCCGTTCGCAGCTGGATGCGATTGCCGTAGGGCGAGGGCCGGGGGCGTTCACCGGCGTTCGTCTGGCCATCGCCATCGCCCAGGGCATCGCCCTGGCGCTTGGACCGCCCGCTGTTGCCGGTGTCCACCCTGCAGGTGTTGGCGTTGCACGCTCCTGCAGAGGCATCACATGTGCTGGCAAGCATCGATGCGCGGATGGGCGAGGTCTATGCCGCCCGCTACGTACGCTCAGGCGACGGGCTGCTGCTGCAAGGCAGCGAGGCGGTGCTGGCGCCCGAAGCGGTGCAGTTGGCGGATGACGGCACCCTGTGGCACGGCGTGGGTAGCGGATTTGCCGCCGCCGACGCCCATCTGGCGGTCCGTCTGCAATCACGCCTGCACAGCGTGGATGCGCAGGCGTTGCCGCGTGCGTCGGACGTGCTGGCAATCGCGGTTCCGGCGTTTGCCCGCGGCGAGGCGATCGCGCCGGAGCTGGTGCAGCCTGCCTACCTGCGTGACAACGTCGCCCTGACTCTGATCGAACAGCAGGCGGCGCGGGCCGCCAAGGGCGCATAACCGCGCGGAGCGACGGACGGGTTGCGCTGCGCGCCAGTCCTGCGCTGCGCGCTAGCGGTCGTCGCGCAGTTCGCCGCCCGGCAGGAACACCCAGGTGCGGGTGACCTGGAGAATGTCGATGTCATCCTCGGTCCGGGGCAGGGCGGGGAATGGTTTTGCCAGTTCAATCACCCGCAGTGCGGTCGCATCCAGCAGGGGAACCCCGCTGCTGCGCAGCACGCGACTGCTTTCGACACTGCCGTCGCGGCGCACGCCCACAGTGATGACCACCTGGCCACCGAGCCGGCGACGGCGTGCTTCGTCGGGGTAGTTCAGGTTGCCCACGCGCTCGGCGCGGTCCACCCACACCCGCAGATAGTTGGCGTAGGCGTATTCGCGGGTACTGGCCGAAACGAACTTGCGATTGGGGCGCTTGGCGTACTGCTCGGAGCGCAAATGGACTTCGGCCGCCAGACGGGCCATTTCCGCGTCGCGCTGTTCGCGTGCGGTCTGCTCCGCCTCCGACTGCGGGCGCTCGGGCAGCGGTCGGCTCTGCGCATCGGGCACGGTTTGCTCGCCTTGGACGCTGGATACCACCCGGGTCTGCGGCGGCGGTGGAGTGGCGGCATCCCGGCGCTGCTGCGGTACCGGCGCCAGTCCCGGCGTCTGCTGTGGCGCTACGCCGGCCTGGCTGTCGCGCGGGCGCAGAGCCTGGTCGTGATCGCCGCCGCCCTGCTGGTTGGCTTGCGCCAGGAAGTCGGCCTGCTTAGCCGTCAAGGGCGTGCTGGTCTGGCTGAAGATCACATCCAGCGTCGGCAGCAGCGGCGCGTTGTCATCGATCGCGAAGCCCACCCCGAGGATCAGCAGCCCATGCACGATCAGCGACAGCACCAGGGTGGCGCTGAATCGCTGGTCTTCGCTGACACGGGGCGGTTGCGGCAGGGTGGCGCTGGCGGTCATTGCGGGAAATCGGCCTCGATCGCGTCGAACAGCAGGCCGGCAATGTTCAGGCCGAACTGGGCGTCCAGTTCGCGCACGCAGGTGGGGCTGGTGACGTTGACCTCGGTCAGGTAGTCGCCGATCACGTCCAGGCCCACGAAACGCATGCCGCGGCGTTTCATTTCCGGGCCGACCTGGGCGGCGATCCAGCGATCGCGCTCGCTCAGCGGGCGGCCTTCGCCGCGGCCGCCGGCAGCGAGGTTGCCGCGGAATTCGTCGCCCTGCGGAATCCGTGCCAGGCAGTAATCCACCGGCTCGCCATCGACCAGCAGGATGCGCTTGTCGCCGGCGCTGATATCGGGAATGAAGCGTTGGGCCAGCGCCATGGTGCGGCCGCCATCGGTCAGGGTTTCCAGGATCACGTTGAGGTTCGGATCACCGGTGCCGCTGCGGAAGATCGAGCGGCCGCCCATGCCGTCGAGCGGCTTAAGGACGGCTTGGCCGTGTTCGAGCACGAACGCCTTCAGTTCGCGCGCTTGGCGGCTCACCAGGGTCGGCGGGCAACATTGCGGGAACAGCAGTGCGGCGAGTTTCTCGTTGAAATCGCGCAGGCCCTGCGGGTCGTTGACGATTACCGCGCCGGCCGCCTGGGCCACCGATAGCACGTGCGTGTCATAGATGAATTCGGCATCTGACCGGTGGATCCTTGCGCATCAGCACCATCTGGCCCGGACCGAACGCCAGTTCATTGAACCCGCCCAGACTGAACCAGTCAGCGGGGTCATCGCGCACCTGCAAGGGCGCGGCCAGTGCCACCGCGCTGCCACCGCGCAGCGACAGCGCGCCTGGTTGCACATAATGCAGGCGGTGCCCGCGGCGCTGGGCTTCCAGCAGCATGGCGAAGGTGGTGTCCTTGGCGATCTTGATGTCGGCGATGGGGTCCATCACCACGATGACGTCGAACGGCATGTTCTCAACCCGGCAGGCAGGGTGGTGATGGTAGCGATTAACCGCGCCGCCCGCCCAGCGCGGGCTGGGGAAACGCCCGGCGGATGCAGCGGCACGCCGGAAAAGAGTTGCGCATCTACTGAGAATTGGTTCACATTGTGCCGTGCTACACCCGCGCCGCTGCAGCGGCCCTTGACAGGCCGCGCCAGTATTGGGATATAGATGCGCTTTCGCAGTGGCGCCAGATCAATGAAGTGCCATGCGCTCGGGGAAAAATGCAATGGTTGAAAACATGGCTGCGGGTGGGGAACTCGCAGGACTGAGGGTCATGGTCATCGATGATTCGAAGACCATCCGGCGTACTGCCGAAACACTGCTCAAGCGCGAGGGCTGCGAGGTCGTGACCGCGACGGACGGCTTCGAGGCGTTGGCCAAGATCGCCGATCAGCAACCGCAGATCATCTTTGTCGACATCATGATGCCGCGGCTGGATGGCTATCAGACCTGCGCGCTGATCAAGGGCAACCAGCTTTTCAAGTCCACGCCGGTGATCATGCTGTCGTCCAAGGACGGCCTGTTCGACAAGGCGCGCGGGCGCATCGTCGGCTCGGAGCAATACCTCACCAAACCTTTCACACGCGACGAACTGCTGGGTGCAATCCGCACATACGTCAACGCCTGACCAGGGGGGAAGGGCAAATGGCTCGAATCTTGTTGATCGAGGACTCACCGACCGACCGGGCGGTGTTTACGCAATGGCTTGAAAAAGCCGGCCACGAGGTTGTGGCCACCGATAATGCCGAAGATGGCCTGCAGATCGCCCGCACCCAGGCGCCAAGCCTGGTGCTGATGGATGTGGTGCTGCCGGGGATGAGTGGCTTCCAGGCCACCCGGGCGCTTGGCGCGTGATGACGCCACCCGCGACATCCCGGTGCTGATCGTCAGTACCAAGGGCATGGAAACCGACAAGGCCTGGGGCATGCGCCAAGGCGCTACGGATTACATCGTCAAGCCGCCGCGCGAAGATGAGCTGATCGCGCGGATCAACGAACTGGTGGGATGATGCGTTCTCCCTTCGACATTCTCGAGGCTTACGAGCGCCGCAGTCTGGCGCACGCGGTGCAGTTGCCGGAACGCGAGTTTTCACAGGACGTCTGGCGCGGTGTCGGCTATCAGGTCGGAAAGCGCCGTCTGGTATCGGATTTCCGCGAAGTGGTGGAAATCGTACCGATGCCACCGGTTACGCCAGTGCCGGGTGCGCTGCCGTGGCTGTTGGGCGTGGGCAACCTGCGCGGCAACCTGTTTCCGGTGGTCGACCTGAAATACTTCCTGGAAGGCGTGCCCACTCTCCAGCAGGAAGGGCAGCGCGTGCTGATCGTGCGCCAGAGCGGCGGCGACGTGGCCCTGACCATCGACCAGCTGTATGGCCAGCGCAGTTTCGAGCTGAGCCAGCAAGTGCCCGCTGGCGAGTTGGCCCAGGGCCGCTATGCCCACTTTATCGATCGCGCGTTCCACGATGAAGCCCACGACTGGGGAGTGTTCTCCCTGTCGTTGCTTTCGCGCACTCCCGAATTCCGGCAAGCCGCCGCCTGAGTGTCGGCCTGCCTCACCGATTTGAATACCGAGGTCGAACCATGAGTACTGCTCCGGACGCCGCCAAGGCCAGCAAGCTGGGCAACGTGGGAACCAATTTCTGGCTGGGCCTGTTGGCGTTGTCGATGATCGTGTTCGGCGCCAATACCGGCGTTGCGACATGGCAGGGCAGCCGCCTGGCGGGCGCCAGTACCGGCGCCGCCGATCTGCAGGTGCTGTCGCAGCAGCTGGCCAACCAGGGCCGTGAAGCGGTAGCGGGTAACCGCGAGGCGTTCAGCGCGTTCAAGGACACCAAGTCCCGCATCGAAAGCACCGTCAGCAATCTGCAGGGCCGCTATGGCAACGAGGCCGGTGTGTCGGCGCCGGTCCGGAAACTGGCCGATACCTGGGGACCGCTGTCCAAAAGTGCCGAGCAGGTGGTGGCCAGCGAGCCGGCGGTGTTGGCCCTGGCCGGCAATGCCGACAGCTTCGTCAATGCAGTGCCGCAGATGCAGGCGCAGTTGAACGAAGTGGTTCGCGCCATGACCGCCAGTGGCGCGCCCGCCGCGCAGGTCTACAACGGCCTGCAGCAGGTGGTGGTGATCGGAACGATGGCCCGCCGGGTCACCGAAATCCGCGCCGGTGGTACCGGCGCCAGTGGCGCCGGCGATGCGCTGGCGCGCGATTCGGTGGTGTTCAGCCAGGTGCTCGATGGCCTGCGCAACGGCAACGATGAAATGGGTATTCCGGCAGTGCGCAATGCCGCCACGCAGGTGGCCTTGGAGCAGTCGGCGAACCAGTGGGCGAAGATGAAGAAGGACGTCGACGCGATCCTGGCCACGTCGCGCAACCTGTTCGCGGCGCAGTCCTCCGCCACGGCGCTGACCGCCGGCTCGGGCAAGATGCTCGATGACAGCAAGAAACTGTTCGAGGCGTTCTCGGCGTTCGGCTCGGCCCGCGACACGCGGCTGTTCCCGAACTTCTGGCTGGGCATGGTCTCGGGTGCACTGTCGTTGCTGTCGATCATCGGCTTCGTCTGGAGCTCGGTACGCAGCCGTTCGCGCGAGCAGGAAGTCCGTTACCAGACCCAGGTTGAATTCAACAGTCGCAACCAGCAGGCCATCATGCGGCTGCTGGATGAAATCAGCTCGCTCGGTGAAGGTGACCTGACGGTGAAAGCCTCGGTGACCGAGGACATGACCGGTGCCATCGCCGACGCCATCAACTACGCGGTCGACGAGCTGCGCCACCTGGTGACCACGATCAACGACACCTCCAGCAAGGTGGCCGTGTCGGCGCAGGAAACCCAGGCCACTGCCATGCAGCTGGCCGAAGCAGCGGGTCACCAGGCCACCGAGATAACCAGCGCGTCCGATCGCATCGGCGAAATCGCCGCCAGCATTGAACAGGTGTCGCGCAACTCCAGCGAATCGGCCGAAGTGGCGCAGCGCTCGGTCGTCATCGCCGCCGAAGGTGCCGGCGTGGTACGCGAGACCATCCAGGGCATGGACCAGATCCGCGACCAGATCCAGGAAACGTCCAAGCGCATCAAGCGCCTGGGTGAGTCGTCACAGGAAATCGGCTCGATCGTGGAGCTGATCAACGACATTTCCGAGCAGACCAACATCCTTGCGTTGAACGCGGCGGTGCAGGCGGCCTCGGCCGGTGAGGCCGGTCGCGGTTTCGCCGTGGTGGCCGACGAAGTGCAACGCCTGGCGGAGCGCACCTCCGGTGCAACACGCCGGATCGAGAATCTGGTTCAGGCCATTCAGGCCGATACCAACGAGGCGGTGAACTCGATGGAACAGACCACCGCCGAGGTGGTGTCGGGCGCGCGTCTGGCCGAGGATGCCGGCACCGCGCTGACCGAGATCGAGCGCGTGTCCAACGCCCTCAATACGCTCATCAAGAACATTTCCATCGCGGCGCACCAGCAGTCGGCGGCAGCAACCGATATCACCCAGACGATGGGCGTGATCCGGCAGATCACCGGCCAGACATCGCATGGTGCGGGGCAGACTGCCGAATCGCTCGGTCACCTGACCCAGCTGGCCGCGGACCTGCGTCGCTCGGTTGCCGACTTCAAGTTGCCGGCGTGAGCCGGCGATCGGCAGTGAAGGAAGGAATCAGCAGATGATGTGCCGTGATACTGCAAAACAGCAAAGGTCGCTGCGTGCGCCCACCCGCAACCATCCGGCGATGACCGGGGGGCTGCGATGAGTGCGCTGCGCGATGCGATGAGCCACGCTGCCTTGGGCTGGGTGAAGCCGGAGCTGGACGAGACCCTGCGCCAGGTGCGCAACGAGGTCGAGTACTTCGTCGAGGACCCCGCCGATACCAGCCGCATGCGCTTCTGCGCCGGTTACCTGCATCAGGTGCAGGGAACGCTGCGCATGGTGGAACTCTACGCGCCGGCGATGGTGGCCGAGGAACTGGAGCTGCTGGCTGACGCGGTGCGCGATGGTGCGGTGCCGGACCGTGACGAAGCCTGCGCAACCCTGATGCGTGGCACCGTGCTGCTGCCCGATTATCTGGAGCGTTTGCAGAACGGACACCGCGATATTCCCATCGTGTTGCTGCCGTTGTTGAACGAAATCCGCGCCGCCCGTGGTGCCGAAGGCATCAACGAGAGCGTCCTGTTCGCGTTCGACCCCGAAGCCGGAAGGGCCAGCGAAGCCGAATTGGACCATGCCCGCGGCAGTCTCAGCGGGCGCAACCGGGAATTGCTCGATACCGTGGGCAACGCGGTGAAGGAAGAGCTGCTGCGGATCAAGGACGCACTCGACCTGCACCTGCGTACCGGTGGTGAAACCGCCCAGTTGCAGACCCAGGTCAGCGAGCTGGGCGCCGTGGCCGATACGCTGGGCGTGATGGGATTGGGCGTGGCCCGCGGCGTGGTCGTGCAACAGCGCGACGCGTTGCGACACGTGGTTTCCGGCAACCAGAACATCGATGAGAGCATGCTGCTGGATATCGCCGGTGCATTGCTCTATGTCGATGCATCGCTGGATGACCAGGTCGCCTATCTGGGCGCCAATGTCGATGGTGAGGAAGACCCGGGTTCGGTGGAAACCCGCCGTACCGTCGAGGTGCTGGCACACGAGGCCATCGCCAATTTCGCCTCGGCCCGCGAAGCGTTTGTCGCCTTCATCGAAACCAATTGGGACCATGCACGCCTGCATGAGGTGCCGCGCCTTCTTGGCGAAGTCTCAGGCGCCCTGCGCATGCTGGATCTGCAGACCCCGGCCGATTACCTGCAGGGCATCCGGCAGTACATCGACGTCGAGCTGATCGGCAAGCAGCGCGTTCCCAGCGGGCGCCAGCTGGACACGCTGGCCGATGCGATGGCCAGCCTGGAGTACTACCTGGAAGCCTTGCGCGAGCGCCGCGCCGGCCGCGAGGAGATCCTCGATATCGCCCGCACCAGCCTGGAGGCACTGCGCTACTGGCCGTTGCCGGCGGTGCAGGCGAAGGTGGAAACACCGTTCAGTTCCGATCAGCGCGTGGACGCTGCGCAGCCGGTGGCGGATGCCACCACTGCAATCGCACAAGACGCCGGGTCAACCGATCCGACGACGGCGGCGCAAGAGCCTGGCGCGCCGCAGGACCGGGCCCTGCCCGAGGCGCCCGTCAAGCCCTATACGCTGGTGTTCGAAGCGGCACTGGCACCGTTTGTGCCCGCCGTGGCGGCCGCGGCGGATGCGCCGCACGTGGGCGCCGGCCAGGTGTCTGGTGGATCCCTATTCGATCCGGTATCGGCCGAAGAGGAGCCGGGCAGTGATGCGGTGAGCTACACGTTGGCGCCGTTCCAACTGGAGGACGCCGACAGCATGGGTGAACTGAAGGCGCCGGACGCTGCCGCGACAGGGATTACCGGATTCGACCCGGTGGCTGCCGAGCACGAAGAAGTTCATGGTGATGCCGCAGGTGTCGATACCGTTGGCGGGACGTTCAACAGCCAATTGCCGCAACCCGAAGAATCGTCCGCGGGGGCGCCGTCGCTGGCTGCCATGGCTGATGACGGAACGGGCGCGGGCGTGCCCGAGCCGCTGCAGACACCTGCCACGCAATTGTGCGACGACGTTGCACCTGACGAAATGCCGGTGAGCGCCATTCTTGGCGAAACCCCTGCGGCGAACGATGCCGAGGCGCGGGTTGACGGCGCCGTTGCCGTTGCCGCTGCAGAGGAAGCCCGGGCCGCCAGTGGGTCCGAGCCTGCGTCGTACCCCGACGCATTGACGGAATCGCTGGTCGAGCCGACTGACGAACCATTCGCGGACAGTGGCCATGCCGCCGTGATCGGTCAGATAGAAGTGGATGCGGAAGCTGCCGCGTTCATCGCCGAGCTGGATGCTGCGGCCGCAGCCTTCGAGCCGTTTGCAGCTGGCCATGACGCGCTGCCGGTAACGGAAGTTGCCGCCCCGATGGCGGCGCAGGGTGCAGCAGTGTCCACGCTGGAGGGTGGTTTCGAAGACAGCGGTGATGAGATCGATCAGGACATCCGCGAGGTCTTCATTGAGGAGTTCGACGAAGAGCTGGTCAACCTGGGCAATCTGTTGCCGGTGTGGCGTGCGGCCCCGACAAACATGGATCGCCTGCGCCCGGTGCGGCGCGTATTCCACACCCTGAAGGGAAGCGGGCGGCTGGTGGGTGCGCGCACCCTTGGGGAATTCAGCTGGAAGATCGAGAGCATGCTCAACCGCGTGCTGGATGGCAGCCGGGCGCCAACCCCGGCGGTCGTGAACCTCGTCACCCAGGCTTATGAAGTGTTGCCGCAACTGAATCTGGCGTTGCGTGGCGCCGGCCGGATCGAGGCCGACCTGTTGGCGATGCAGGCGGTGGCCGAGCGCGTTGCCGACGGCGAAGAGGCGTTCTACCTGGCGACGGCTGTGCCGGTTGCCCGCGCAGTTGCCGCTGCCGCACCCGCCGCACCGGCTGCGACCGTCGCCGGCACCCCGGCGTCGGTTGACAGCGTTCTGCGGGAAATCCTGGAAGCGGAAATTGCCGTGCATCTGGGAACCATGCGCGACTGGCTGGAAAGTTCGGCCTCGCAGCCGCAGCCGGTCACCGAAGCGTTGCTGCGTGCGGTGCATACGATGAGTGGCGCATTTGCCATGACCGACGTGCCCGAGATCACTGCGGTTACCACGCCGGCGGAAACGTTCGTCAAGCGTTCGCTCGCCGCCGACATGGTCCCGGCCGCGGAAGGCGTGGTTGCACTTGCCGACACCGCCGATGCGATTGCCGAAACTATTGTCGCGTTGCAGGCGCCGGCGCCTCTGATTCCGTCGTTTGCCGGTTTGACCGCGCGGATCCAGGTGCTGGTGGATGCATTGCCCGAGGCCAAGTGGCCGATATTGTCGGACGAGGATTCCGACGAGGCAGGGGAATTCGGGCCGGTACAGGAATCCAGCGGCGTGGTCGCGCCGGAGCTGGAGTCCGGAGTCGTGGGTGGTGACGATCTTTCCGCCTACTTCGATCCCGATCTGGTCCGCAGTGCTGACGCACCGTCCGCGCTCGCGGACGTCGCTGAAGAAATCGATACCGAAGAAGCCATCGCAGAAGAGAGCAACCCCGAAGCGATCACTGCGGCGGAAGTCGAGCCTTCGCTGGAACCGAACTCCTCTGACGTGGCAGGCGCGCCCGAAGTGGAGCTTGCCGCCGACGCCGGGCAGGATGATGCAGCCGTCGCTGCAACGACCGACAGCGTGTCGGTCACCGCCGGATTCGAGCCCCATGACGTAGCAACCGACGCGGCTGGCTTCGCAAGCGGTGCCGAAGCTGTCGCCAGTGCGACATCGCCGGTGGCGTGGGGTGTGGACGTTGCCGCCGCCGACACAGCATCGCCCGCTGTTGATGGGCAGGATCCAGGAGCCGCCGACATGCTGCCTGAAGACGACATTGAAAATGTGGCTGCCTCGGCTGCGGGGGATCATGTCGACGGCCAAGGTGCGGAAGACGCGCATCCGGATGGCGCTGAAGTCGAGGACACACGCGGCGACGATGCGCTGATCGAGGCTGATGCAACCGGGTCGATGGAGGTTGAAGCGACCTCGGACGTGGTGCAGGTCGAGGACGACCAGGTGAGCATCGACACGGTGACAGACGCCGCGTCGGGCGTGCTTGCCGAGGCGGCATCCGACCGCGCTTCCGAATTGGTGGCCGAAGCCGCAGCTGAAACCGAAACCGAAGCCGAGGCCGGAATCGAAACCCAAACCGAAGCAGACGCAGACGCAGAAGCAGACGCAGAAGCAGACGCAGAAGCAGAAGCAGAAGCAGAAGCAGAAGCGGAAGACGAAACCGAGGTCGAAGCAAAAGCCGTGGCGGAAGGCGAAGCAGCCGGGACTGATTCGACAACACCGAGTATGGGGGATGGCGCGACCGCGGCGGACGCGCTGCCCAGGACGGAAATCGTGATCGATGCCGGCCCACTGGATTTCAGCGAGCTGGATCTGGAGCTGGTGGATATCTTCGTCGAGGAAGGCAAGGACCTGCTGGACCATTGCGACGGCCTGATCCACGCGTTGCGCACCTCGCCGGAAGACCGCGAACTGTTGGCCGGTCTGCAACGCGACCTGCATACGCTCAAGGGCGGTGCACGCATGGCCGGCATCAACGCCATCGGCGATCTCGGCCATGGGATCGAATCGCTGCTGGAAGCCGTGGTGGCCAACCGCATCGAGATGACGCGCTCGGATGTCCATCTGCTGGAACGCGGGTTTGATCACCTGCACCAGTTGCTGACCCATACCGGCGAGCACCGTGCGGTGCTGATGCCGAATGAGCTGATCGAGGCGTTCGATGCACGCGCCGAAGGGCGCGCGCAGGCAGTACGCAGTGGCGATGGTGTCACCGCGACGGCGACTGTCGAGTCTTCGACCAGGCATGCCGTTGCCGGTGGACCCGTCGTGGCCGCAGAGGGTGAAGCGCAAACGTCGGCCTCTGCAACGGTGACGCAGGTTGCGGCAAGCATCGCAACCGAGCCCCTGTCGGCGCCGATTGTGGATGATGCCGCGGTCGAGGAAGACGGGGTGGTGCGCTCGCAGGAACAGGTGCGCGTGCGCGCGGACCTGCTTGATCGCCTGGTCAACCATGCCGGTGAAGTGGCGATCTACCGTTCGCGATTGGAGCAGCAGCTGGGCGCCTTCCGCGGCGCGATGTCCGAGCTGGACCGCACCAACGCCCGCCTGCGCGACCAGTTGCGCCGGCTGGATCTGGAAACCGAGGCGCAGATCGTGGCGCGCTACAGGCGGGAGCAGGAGCAGGTCGACCAGACGTTCGATCCGCTGGAGCTCGACCGCTTCTCCACGCTGCAGCAGCTCAGCCGCGCGCTGAACGAATCGGCAGCCGACCTGGGCGGTCTGCAAGGCGTGCTGGATGATCTTTCGCGCAACTACGATGTGTTGTTGCAACAGCAGTCGCGCGTCAGTTCCGAGCTGCAGGATGGCCTGATGCGTGCGCGCATGGTGCCATTCGACGGTCTGGTGCCGCGTCTGCGCCGCGTGGTCCGTCAGGCCGCGCAGGACATCGGCAAGCGGGTGCATCTGACGCTGGAAGGTACCCACGGCGAACTCGACCGCAACGTGCTCGACCGCATGGTCGCGCCGCTGGAACACATGCTGCGCAACTCCGTCGCCCATGGCCTGGAGACCCCGGAGCAGCGTGCCGCCCGCGGCAAGCCGGAGGAAGGCGGAATCACCCTGCGCCTGCGTCGCGAAGGCTCGGAAATCGTGCTGGAAGTGGCTGATGACGGTGCTGGCCTGGATCGCGCCGCGATCCGTCGCCGCGCCGAGCAGCGCGGCCTGATCCAGGCCGATGCGGTACTGGGCGATGCGGAGCTGGACGATCTGATTTTCGCTTCCGGCTTCAGCACCTCCGAGCAGGTCAGCCAGCTGTCCGGACGCGGTGTCGGCATGGACGTGGTGCGCAACGAAGTGCGCCAGCTCGGCGGTTCGGTCGATATCCACTCGGTGAGCGGGCAGGGCGTCACCTTCACGCTGCGCCTGCCGCAGACGCTGGCTGTCACCCAGGCGGTGTTCGTGCAGATCGCCGAGACCACCTTCGCGGTACCGGTGGCATCGGTCAGCGGCATCGGCCGCATCGCCCGCGAGCGCTTCGAGTCAGGCGACGGTGGCTACCACTACAACGGCGAAAACTACACCCTGCACGATCTCGGTTCGCTGGTCGGCCAGGGCGCGGCCAAGGCCGAAGGGCAGTCGCAGATTCCGTTGCTGCTGGTGCGTGCCGGCGACCTGCGTGCGGCCGTGGCAATCGACCAGGTGGTGGGCAACCGCGAAGTCGTGGTCAAGCCGGTCGGTCTGCAGATCGCTTCGGTGCCGGGTATCTACGGCGCCACGATCACCGGCGATGGCAACGTGGTGGTGATTCTTGACGTGGCCCCGCTGGTGCGCCGCCATCTGGCGCAGCCGCAGCTGCCGACGCAGCAGGCTGCGGTGGTCAATTCGCGGCAGGTGCCGATGGTGATGGTGGTCGACGATTCGCTGACCATGCGCAAGGTCACCGGCCGTGTGCTGGAACGCCACAACTTCGAGGTGGTCGCCGCGCGCGACGGTATCGAGGCGTTGGAGCGGCTCGAAGAGCGCGTCCCCGACCTGATGCTGCTGGATATCGAAATGCCCCGTATGGACGGTTATGAGCTGGCCACCGCCATGCGCGCCGATCCGCGCTACAAGGATGTGCCGATCGTGATGATCACCTCGCGCAGCGGCGACAAGCATCGTCAGCGTGCCTTGGAAATCGGCGTGCAGCGCTATCTGGGCAAGCCTTACCAGGAACTGGATCTGATGCGTAACGTTTATGACCTGCTGGGGATCGCCCGTGTTCGCGAATGATGGTGAGGGCAAGCCGGTTGCACTGCTCGGGCGGCCGGGCGCGGCACGCGAGCGCCTGCGCGATGCGGTGATCAGTGCCGGCGGGCAGATCATCCTGGAGGAGGATCCGTCCCTGCTGGAGCCCGAATCCCTGCATGCGGCCGCGCCGCTGGTGGTGCTGGTGGCGCTGGAACCGGCGATCGAAGACGCGCTGGAACGGTTGGAGTCGGCGCTCGAAGCGCCACACCTGACCCTGATTTTCGACGAGGCCGAACTGGCGGCACGCCGCGAAGGCTGGGAAGCGCAGCGCTGGATCCGGCACCTGGCCGCCAAATTGCACGGCCACGACAATGTGCTGCCGCCCGGGCAGGAGGTCGAAATTTCGGTGCAGCCGCAACCCGGGATGCCGGTGACGCCGGCCGAGCTGCATGCCGATGCGCCGTTGCAATTCCATATTGAAGAGGCGTTCGAGGCCGCGCCTTCGGTCCCGGATGATGCGCTGTATTCCCCGTCGCCGGCCGAGCCATGGGCCGCGGTGAGCGATGCGGACGCCGAGCCGGCGCCGGCCGGGCCGCCGCCATTGCCGCTGGTCGCCAGCGACTTCAGCAGCTGGTCGCTGGTCGACGAAGACGCTATCGCGGCCGTGGTCGAGTCCAGGGAAGCGCCGCTGCCGGAAATTTCCACCTTCCTGAGCGGCGCGTTGTCGCTGCTCGAGCTGGAAGACGCGACGCCGCCCGGTCCGCCCGGCGCGGTGCTGCTGCTGGCCGGTATCGGTGGCCCCGATGCGGTGCGCCGCCTGCTGGCCGGATTGCCAGAGGCTTTCGAGCGTCCGGTGCTGGTGCAGATGCGGCTTGATGGCGGGCGCTACGGCAACCTGGTCAAGCAGATGTCGCGGGTAACGGCACTGCCGGTCACCTTGGCCGAGCCCGCATTGGTGCTGGAGCCTGGCCATATCTACATCCTTCCGGACGGCGTCGGGCTGGCGTCGAACGATGAGGGTGGACTGCATTTTGTTGCCGATAACGAAAGCCGGGTGGTGAATGCCTTGCCGGCGCCTGAAAGTGCGGTGCTCATGCTCAGCGGTGCCGATCCGGAGCTGGTTGATGCGGTGCTCGAACTGGCAGCGCAGGGCGGACTGGTTGCCGGTCAGGTCGGTGAAGGCTGCTACGACCCGGAAGCGGCCAGTCGCCTGGCGGTGGCCGGCATGGGCGCCGGTGATCCGGTGTATCTGGCCAATGCCCTGACCGAACGCTGGGGCGCCTGACGGCGCTGGCCTACCAAACCGAGGATCAAGCAATGAGTTATGCCAGTAATGATGAAGTCCGCGGCGTCCTGATCCAGGCCGGCAGCGAGCGGGTGCTGTTGCCCAATGCGACTGTTGCCGAGGTGATGTCGCGGGTGAAGGTGGAGCCGATCCCCGGCGCGCCGGCATGGATGGCGGGCCAGATCGCATGGCACGGCTGGAACGTGCCGCTGCTGGCATTCGCGCGGTTCAGCGGACTGGGCGATGAAGCCCTGGTGGCCAACAACAAGGTGGTGGTGCTGAAGGCGTTGGGCGGCAATCCCGAGCTTCCGTATTTCGCGCTGCTCACGCAGACCTTCCCGCAGCTGATCGCGGTGCCGCGTGACGGCCTGCTGGCGGACGCGTCGGAGGAAAGCCTGCCGCAGGGTGTGCACATGCGTGTCCTGCTGGGCGAACAGAGTGCCCTGCTGCCAGACCTGGACGCGCTCGAGGCGGCGATCACGCAGAGCATGGCCGCCTGAGAAGACCGCGGCAAACCCGGCGCCGTCGCGGTGCTGGGGCGAAGCTGAAACAGGGCCGCGGAGCATCCGCGGCCCTTTCCGTTTGTGGCGCTAGAGATCACCCAGACGCGCCTGCAGCGCGGCAATCGCGGCCAGCCCGGCGGTCTCCGTGCGCATGATGCGCGGACCCAGCTGCAATCCCTGGAAGCCGGATTCCTGCAGGATCTGGCGATCGCGCGGTGACCAGCCGCCTTCCGGACCGATGGCGATGACCACGCCCGCTTCGGGCGCGGTGTTCAAGCTGGCGAGGCGGTGCTCACCGAGCGGGTCGAGGATCAGCTTCAGCGCGGCGGCTGGTTGCGCCGAAGCGGCCTGCGCCACTGCCAGCGGTGGGGAAAGGTCGGGTATCCGCGCACGCCCGGATTGACCGCAAGCCGATACGATCACGCTGTGCCAGTGCGCCAGGCGCTTCTGCGCGCGCGCCGCGTCGAGTTTCACTTCGGTGCGTTCGGCAATCACCGGAACAATCGCGCTGGCTCCCAGCTCGGTGGCTTTCTGCAGGATCAGGTCCATTTTCTCGCCGCGGGCAATGCCCTGCAGCAGCGTGATCGACAGCGGCGACTCGTTGTCCAGCGGCTGCACGAATTCGATCCGCACCGTGCAATCACGCTTGCCGATCGCCACCACGCGTGCGCGGTAATCGTTGCCGTCGCCGTTGAACAGCACGCAGTCGTCGCCTTCGCGCAGGCGCATCACCCGGATGAGGTGGTTCGCCGCCTCCTCCGGCAGCGCCAGCTCGGCGCCGGCCTGCAAGGGTGCATCGATATGGCAACGGGTCAGGCGCATGCGATGCCCTCGTTGATGGCGGCAAGGGTGGTCTCGGCCAGCAGGTCCAGCTGCTCGTCGTCGATGCAGTAGGGCGGCATCCAGTACAGCACGTTGCCCAGCGGGCGCAGCACCACTCCACGTGCCAGAGCGGCGCGGTAGGCATGCAGCCCGATCTTTGCGGCGTCCGGGAACGGGGTCTGCCGGTTGCCGTTGCGCGAGAGCTCGAATGCCACCACCATCCCGGCCTGGCGTACATCGGCCACGTGGGCGTGGTCGGCGAAGGGTGCTGCCAGCGTGCGCATGACGTCGGCGGTGCCGCGGTTGCGGGCGATCACGTTGTCGCTGGCGAAGATGTCCAGGGTGGCCAGTGCGGCAGCGCAGGCCAGCGGGTTGCCGGTATAGCTGTGCGAATGCAGGAACGCGCGTTCACGCGAGTCATCAAGGAACGCGTCGTACAACTGCTGGGTGGCCAGCACCGCCGACAAGGGCAGGAACCCTCCGGTCAGGCCTTTGGACAGGCACAGCAGATCGGGCATCACCCCGGCCTGTTCGCACGCAAACATGGTGCCGGTGCGGCCGAAGCCGGTGGCGATCTCATCGGCGATCAGAAAGGCGCCGTTGGCATCGCACAACTCGCGGGCGCGCTTCAGATAGGACGGATCGTGCATGCGCATCCCGCCGGCGCACTGCAGACGCGGCTCCAGGATCACCGCGCAGATCTGGCCGGGATGGCGATCGAAAAGACCGGCCAATGCATCGGCGGCCGTCTGCGCCCGCTCGGCGGCCGTCTGCCCCGGTTCGGCCTGATAGGCATCGGGCGAGGGCGCGAACAATGCTTCGGCCAGCAGCGGCGCATAGACGCGCCGGTACAGCGGGATATCGCCTACCGCCAGTGCGCCGAGGGTTTCGCCGTGATAACCGTTCTCCAGTGCGACGAACCGCGTGCGCTGGTGCTCGCCGCGGTTGTGGAAATAGTGGAAGGCCATCTTCAGTGCGACCTCGACCCCGGCCGAGCCGTTGTCGGCGTAGAACACCTTGGACAGCGGCGCCCGCCCGGGCTGTCGCGGAGCGATTGCCAGCAGACGCTCGGCCAGAGTGACGGCGGGCTCGTGGGTGAAGCCGGCCAGCATCACCTGTTCCAACTGCGTCGCCTGCTGGGCGATGGCCGCACCGATACGCGGTTCGCATGGCCGAACAGGTTGGTCCACCAGCTGCTGACGCCGTCCAGGTAGCGGCGGCCGTCGTGCCCGACCAGCCACGCCCCGTCGCCGCGGGCGATGGGTACCAGCGGCAGCGGGTCCGGGTGCTCACGCATCTGCGTACACGGGTGCCACAGCACCGACAGGTCGCGTTGCCGCCATTGGTCGGCCAACGGGGAGGAGGTTGGGTCTGCTAGCATTTCGGGCTCATGAAAACGTTCTTACTTATGCGCATTCTATCGGCCCGCTCCCGCCCTGGTGCCGGGAGGCTCGCGTGAGCCGCCGCTTGCCGGTCATCCACGAGGTGATCGAACAGCAGCACGGCCCGTTCCGGCAGCAGCAACTGGACCTGGAATTCTCCAACGGCGAGCGCCGCCGCTTCGAGCGCCTGGTCAGTCATGGGCACGGCGCGGTGGTCGTGGTGCCGATGCTGGACGACGAAACCGTGCTGCTGGTGCGCGAATATGCCGCAGGCATGCACCGCTACGAACTGGGGCTGGTGAAGGGGCGCATCGATGCGGGTGAATCGCCCGAACAGGCGGCCGATCGCGAGCTCAAGGAGGAGGCCGGTTATGGCGCGCGCAGCGTGCAGGTGTTGCGGGCCATGACCCTGGCGCCGACCTACATGACCCACCAGTCCTGGCTGGTGCTGGCCCGCGATCTGTATCCCGAGCGGCTGCCCGGTGACGAGCCCGAAGAGCTGGAAGTAGTGCCGTGGAAGCTCGCCAACCTGGATCAACTGATGCTGCGTGAAGATTTTTCCGAAGGCCGCTCGTTGGCGGCGTTGTTCATCGCCCGCGAGTGGCTGGGGCGGCCGGCATGATCCGCCTGGATACCGATCTGCGCGAGACCGTGATCGTCATTGCCCATGACGCCGCGGCGGCGATCATGCAGGTGTATGCCAGCGGCTTCGATGTGGAGCGCAAGTCCGACGACAGCCCGCTCACGGCGGCCGACCTGGCGGCGCACCGGGTCATCGTCAACGGGCTGACGCAGCTGACGCCGGACGTGCCGGTGCTGTCGGAAGAATCGGCGCAGGTGCCGTGGGAGGTCCGCCGTCACTGGGGCACGTACTGGCTGGTCGACCCGCTCGATGGCACCCGCGAGTTCATCAAGCGCAATGGCGAATTCAGCGTCAACATCGCCCTGATCCACCGGCACGCGCCGGTTTTCGGCGTGGTGCAGGCGCCGGTGACTGGCGTGGTATGGCATGCGGTGGGCGGCGAAGCTGCGTACCGGCGCGAAGGCCAACGCGACAGCGTGCTGCACACCCGCACTCCGCCGCCATCGCCGCTGCGGGTGGCCGCCAGCCGCTCGCATCGCGGTCCCCGTACCGAGACCATGCTCTCGCGCATGGGCGACATCGAACTGGTGGCGCAGGGGTCCTCGCTCAAATTCTGCCGCATTGCCGAGGGCTCGCTCGACGCCTATCCGCGGCTGGGGCCGACCAGCGAATGGGACACTGCCGCCGGCCAGTGCGTGCTGCAGGCCGCTGGTGGTGTGCTGCTCGCCGCCGATACCGGCAAACCGTTCCGCTACAACCGGCGAGAGACTCTGCTCAATGGTGATTTCATCGCCCTGGGCGATGCCAGCCTGCCGTGGCGGGAATGGCTGGCGGGGCTGGAATCCAACGTGGACTGAAACCTGGCGCGCCACGCCGATGACCGCATCGCCCAGCGGCCGCGCGCCGATACAACCGGAGTTGCCATGCGAGAGATGAAAGACGTCGCGTCGCTGTTGCAGATCATGGCGCGCCTGCGCGATCCCGAGCGCGGATGTCCCTGGGACCTGGCGCAGGATTTTTCCAGCATCGCGCCGTACACGATCGAAGAGGCCTACGAAGTCGCCGATGCGATCGATCGCAACGATCTGGTGGACCTCAAGGACGAGCTCGGCGACCTGCTGCTGCAGGTCGTTTTCCATGCGCAGATGGCCAGCGAGGCCGGCGCCTTCGACTTCGGCGACGTGGTCGCTGCAATCAGCGGCAAACTGCTGCGCCGCCACCCGCATGTGTTTGCCGATGCCAGCGTGGACGATGCCGAGGGCGTCAGCGCCAACTGGGATGCGATAAAGCAGCGCGAGCGCGAGGCGGCCGGCAATCCGGACAGCTCGGCGCTGGCGGGCATTTCGCGAGGCCTGCCGGAGTGGCAGCGCGCACAGAAGTTGCAATCGCGGGCGGCGCGTGTGGGATTCGACTGGCCGGGTCCGGCACCAGTGCTGGCCAAGCTGCGCGAGGAGGTCGATGAAGTGCAGGCCGAGTTCGCCAAGGGCGATGTCCAAGCCAACCATGCGCGGTTGCAGGACGAGATCGGTGACGTGCTGTTCGTGTGCGCCAACCTCGCCCGCCACGCCAAAGTGGATGTGGGTGCCGCGTTGCGCCAGGCCAACCAGAAATTCGAGCGCCGCTTCCGGGCCATGGAACGACAGGCCACGGCCGATGGCCTGTCGTTGCCGGCGCTGTCGCTGGATGAGCAGGAGGAGCAGTGGCAGCGCGCCAAACGTGCGGAGCGGCAGGAAGGATGAAAGTCCTGCTGCTGTTCCTGCTGACGGCGTTGGCGGAAATCGCCGGCTGCTATCTGCCGTGGTTGTGGCTGCGCAAGCAGGGAAGCCCGTGGCTGCTGCTGCCGGCAGCGGCCAGCCTGGCGTTGTTCGTCTGGCTGCTGACGCTGCACCCGACGGCCAGTGGCCGGGTCTACGCCGCCTATGGCGGGGTCTATATCGCAACCGCACTGGCGTGGCTGTGGCTGGTGGATTCGGTAAGGCCCACGCGCTGGGACGCCCTGGGTGCGGCGCTCTGTCTGCTGGGCATGGCGGTGATCATGTTCGCCCCGCGCGGCAACTGAGTCGCCACGGCGGGCTGCACGGCAGCAGCGCGCTGCAGCGTTATGCTGCGGCTGAATACGAACCTGGTGGGCATGCCATGAACTGGTTTTCCAGCTTCCGCGAGTTCTATCCGTTCTATCTGCAGGAACACCGCAACCCCACCTCGCGCCGGCTGCACTTCATCGGCAGTTGCGGGGTCATCCTGCTGGTGCTGGCTGCGATCGTGCGGGGCAATCCGGCATGGCTGCTGGCCGCACTGGCATGCGGTTACGGCTTCGCCTGGGTCGGCCACTTCTTCTTCGAGAAAAACCGCCCGGCGACTTTCCGCTACCCGTTCTATTCCTTCGCCGGGGACTGGGTGATGTTCGCCGACATCGTGCGCGGCCGCATCCGTTTCTGATCCCTCTGGGGCGCCTTGACGCTGGCTATACTCGGCATATCAATCGTCTAGGGAGTGGGCTGATGAACAGCGGTACCGGAATTCTGGCAATGGTGATCGCGCTGGCAGGCGTCATCGTGCTGTTCAAGACCGTGCGCATGGTGCCGCAGGGATACGAGTGGACCGTGGAGCGCTTCGGCCGTTACACCCACACCATGGCACCGGGCCTGCATTTCCTGATTCCGGTGATGTATGGCGTGGGCCGCAAGGTCAACATGATGGAGCAGGTGCTGGATGTGCCCAGCCAGGAAGTCATCACCAAGGACAATGCCGCGGTGCGGGTGGACGGGGTGGTGTTCTTCCAGGTGCTCGAGGCCGCCAAGGCCGCCTATGAGGTGGCCAATCTGGAGGTGGCGATGGTTGCGCTGGTGCAGACCAACATCCGTACCGTGATCGGCTCGATGGACCTGGATGAATCGCTGAGCCAGCGCGAGGTGATCAATGCCAAGTTGCTGGGCGTGGTCGACCACGCCACCAATCCGTGGGGGATGAAGGTCAACCGCATCGAGATCCGTGACATCCAGCCGCCCCGCGATCTGCTTGACGCGATGGCGCGACAGATGAAGGCCGAGCGTGAGAAGCGCGCACAGATCCTGGAGGCGGAGGGTTCGCGCCAGTCGGAAATCCTTCGTGCCGAGGGCGAGAAGCAGGCGACAGTGCTCGAAGCTGAGGGCCGCAAGGAAGCCGCATTCCGCGAAGCCGAGGCACGCGAGCGCCTGGCCGAGGCCGAGGCCAAGGCCACGCAGATGGTGTCGGTGGCGATCGCGCAGGGCGATGTGCAGGCGATCAACTACTTCATCGCGCAGAAGTACGTGGAGGCGTTCAAGGAACTGGCCACGTCCCCGAACCAGAAGCTGGTGCTGATGCCGATGGAGGCCAGCGGCGTGATCGGCTCGATCGCCGGTGTGGCCGAGCTGGCCAAAGAGGCATTCGCCAAGCAGGAAGAGAAGAAGGCCGCGCGCGCGGTGCCGCCGCGGATCGGGGGCTGAGCCGTGCGTTGGGAAGTCGTCGGATGGGGAGCGTTGGCGTTGTTGCTGTTCGCCGCGGAGGCGATCGTGCCGGGCGCCTTCATGTTGTGGATGGGGTTCGCCGCAGCCGCGGTGTTTGTCGGCGTTGTGCTGGTGGAGGGGACGTCGCTGCTGCTGCAGGTGGTGGCCTTCGTCGTGCTCAGCTTCGTATCGATCCAGATCTACCGCACATGGTTCCGCGCACGCGGACGCCAGAGCGACCGGCCGCTGCTCAACAAGCGCGCCGAACAGCTGGTGGGACGGGTGCTGGTATTGGACCAGGCCATCGTCGGCGGCGTCGGCCGTGCCCGGGTGGATGATGCGATGTGGGTGGCCAGTGGTCCGGACCTGCCGCAGGGCACCCGCGTACGCGTGGTGGCGGTGGACGGCATGACCCTCAAGGTGCAGGAAGCCTGAGCGGTTCGCCGGCGTCCCTGCAGCGTGCCTGCGGCCTGCAGGCACGGTGGCGTCTCGGCGCAGGCTTTGCCCGCACTCATCTGGGATAATGGCCGCCTCCACCTTTACCCGGAACGGCGATGACCCAGAAGACCCTCCTCAACGACACCCATCGCGCGCTCGGCGCAAAGATGGTGGATTTCGGCGGCTGGGACATGCCGATCCATTACGGCTCGCAGATCGATGAACATCATGCGGTGCGCCGTGGCGCGGGAATGTTCGATGTGAGCCACATGACGGTGGTGGATCTGAAGGGGGCACGCAGCCGCGAGTTCCTGCGCTTCCTGCTGGCCAATTCGATCGATAAGCTAAAGGTCGTCGGCAAGGCCCTGTACTCGTGCATGCTCAACGAGCAGGGCGGCGTGATCGACGACCTGATCGTCTACTACCTCGGCGAGGATTTTTTCCGGCTGGTGGTCAACGCCTCCACACGTGAGAAGGATCTGGCCTGGATCGGCCGGCACGCGGCGGCCTATGGCGTGGAGGTCATCGAACGGGACGACCTGGGCATCATCGCGGTGCAGGGGCCGCAGGCGCGTGCGCTGGTACTCGAACAGGTGGCCGATGCCGACCGCGCCGCGCTGGGCAAGCTTGGGCGCTTTGCGGTGATGGATGTGCAGTCCACCACCGGCGTGCCGCTGTTCATGGCGCGCACCGGCTACACCGGTGAAGACGGTTTTGAAATCCTGTTGCCGCAGTCGGCACTGGTCGGGTTCTGGAACGCGCTGCTGGAAGCGGGTGTCAAACCGGCCGGCCTCGGCGCGCGCGACACCTTGCGCCTGGAAGCCGGCTTGAATCTCTACGGGCAGGACATGGACGAAGTGGTGACGCCCTACGAAGCGGCACTGGGCTGGACGGTATCGCTGGACGAAGGTCGTGAATTCATCGGCCGCGCGGCACTGGAAGCGCAGAAGGCGGCCGGCAATGCCAGGCAGATGCTCGGCGTGGTGATGGATGACAAGGGCGTGCTGCGCCATGGCCAGAAGGTGCTGAGCGAAACCGGCGAGGGCGAGATCCTTTCCGGGACGTTCTCACCGACGCTTGGCAAGGCGATCGCGTTCGTACGCGTTCCCGGCGGCGAGGCGGGTGCGGTATGCGTGGATATCCGTGGCAAGGAAGTGCCGGTGCGCGTGGTCAAGTTTCCGTTCGTGCGCGAGGGCCAGCCGCAGCCGGGCGTGATCGCCTGAAGTTCCGCCGGGTGGCAGGCGCACATGCTGCCCGGTTCGTTAAACTAGTCCCCCATCCCGACCACCGTTTTCCGGAGCAGTTCCATGAGCGAGATCCCTGGCGACCTCAAATTCCTCAAGTCCCATGAATGGGCCCGCGTTGAAGGCAATGGCCGTGTCACCGTGGGTATTTCCGAACATGCCCAAGGCCTGCTGGGCGACCTGGTCTATGTCGAACTGCCGACCGTTGGCGACACGGTCAAGGCCGGCACCGCCGCTGCCGTGGTCGAGTCGGTGAAGGCCGCGTCGGATGTCTACAGCCCGGTCACCGGCACCGTGGTCGAAGTCAACGAAGCGCTGAGCGACAAGCCGGAGACGATCAATGAAGACGCCTTCGGCGAAGGCTGGATCTTCGTCGTCGAAGTTTCCGACAACAGCGAGTTGAACGAGCTGCTGGGACCGGACGACTACGCCGAGCTGCTGGAAGACGACGCCGGCTGAGGCACGCTTCTTTCGTCAGTCGGGAACGGCCGCCATGTGCGGCCGTTTTCGTTTGCGTATTGATGGGTTGATGATCAACCGGTGAGGATCGCGTTAGGGCCACGTCGCGTGGTTGGTGCACCAATGCACTGCCGGATCTTCGTTGCGTAAATGCACAGCCCCAGTGCGGTCACTTCCGATCCGACCCGCACTGCCGCGACAGCCAGCGGCATGCAAACGATCATCGACACGTTCGATGCACGCACTGATGCCATCCAAAAGCTTGCGCAGTTTTGCGCATTTGCCCTTTGCATCCGCGCCTGGTTGCGTCGGCGCGAAAAGTTTTTCGACGCAATCGTGGCGGTCGAGGCAAGCGTCCGGCCGACCATCGAAGGATCGGGTTGATCACGCGCCGGCGTTCTCCGCTCTCAGAGTGTTCGAACGAAAACACACGTTTTCCCGTGCTTTTTCAATAAAGCCGATGGCGTGTGTGGGTTGCATGCCGCCGGCTCGCGTCAAAGGTCTTGTCGCTGACAGCTGCAAGCGTTCCAGGATCCGACGGCAACGCTCTGAATAATTTGCGTGCAGACAGTTGACAGTAAAAAAAACCGTGATTAGGTTTCGCCCAGCAGACCTTTGCTGACGAAGAGAGTGAAACGGATCAACATTCAAGCGCGAAGCGAAATTTTGAAATCCGCCACGAGTCTCTTGATGGTGGAACCGGCAGCGCTTCCTTCGGCAAATTCCAGCTTCGACTCTGACATGACACCCGCATCGGAAATCGATGCGGGTGTTTCTGTATCCGTCACGACGCGCTTGACGCGCCGGCGGCTCACCGCAGCGGCTTGCTGCGGATTTGTTTCAACTGGGTGTTCCAACTCCATAGATCACTGACGAGGAGCCATTGCATGGCCACGAAAAAAGCAGCGAAGAAAGCGCCGGCCGCCAAGAAGGCGGTGAAGAAGGTCGCCAAGAAGGCCGCCGCCAAGAAGGTCGCCAAGAAGGCGACGGCCAAGAAAGCAGTGAAGAAGGTCGCCAAGAAGGCCACGGCCAAGAAGGCGGTGAAGAAGGTCGCCAAGAAGGCGACGGCCAAGAAAGCAGTGAAGAAGGTCACCAAGAAGGCTACGGCCAAGAAAGCGGTGAAGAAGGTCGCCAAGAAGGCTACGGCCAAGAAGGCGGTGAAGAAGGTCGCCAAGAAGGCCACGGCCAAGAAGGCGGTGAAGAAGGTCGCCAAGAAGGCCACGGCCAAGAAGGCGGTGAAGAAGGTCGCCAAGAAGGCTACGGCCAAGAAGGCGGTGAAGAAGGTCGCCAAGAAGGCTACGGCCAAGAAGGCGGTGAAGAAGGTCGCCAAGAAGGCTACGGCCAAGAAGGCGGCAACGAAGACGGCGAAAAAGGCTGTAGCCAAGAAGCCGGCGGTCGCCAAGGTTGCAAAGAAGCCGGTGGTCCGCAGGAAGAAGTCGGCGCCTGTCGCGCTTCCGGCAACTCCCGCGCCGCTGATCTGATCCGGTCGTAACAGCTGTCTCTGAAACTCCTTCCCTGGCACCCAGCGGGGAGGGAGTTTTTTTATGGGTGCTTTCCGGCGGGTCAGCCGGCGGCGGCGTGATTGATACGCGGACAAAACAAAGGCGGCTGACGCCGCCTTGTTATCGAGTGATGCCGGTGTCGGCTGCTAGTGTGGAGACGCGACCGCGCGGGTTGCCGAAGCGCCCTTGGCGCGCGTAGCGGGTGCAGGGTCTTCGGCCATCAGGTTGTCGCTGCCGAAATCGGTGTCCACATCCAGCCAGCGTTGTGCCGGCAGGCCGATGGCCCGGTCGAGCATGGTCGGCAGCAGACCGGTAGGCAGGCTGCTTTCCCCGTTCCACAGGATGGCGATACCGAGATCGCGCTCGGGCAGCAGCGCGACCAGGCCGCGATAACCCTGCACGGCACCGGCATGGAACACGACCTGGTGGCCGGAGTAGTCGAACACGCGCCACCCCAGCGCATAGCCGGCCGAATCCAGACGGTCACGGCGCCAGCCCGAGCGCATCTCACCCGGCGTGGTCACCAGCGGCGCATGCAGGGTGGCCAGCAGAGGTGCCGGCAGCACGTCGGGCCGATGGCCGGTGTGGGCCAGCAGCCATTGCGCCATGTCACTGGCGCTGGCGTTGACGCCGGCAGCAGGCGCGACGCGGTAGTAGGTCGGCTTGGGATTCAGCGATACCCAGCCGTTGCGGCTGCGCACGTGCGGGCGTGCCCAGCGCGAGCTGGCCTGGATGCCGGCCAGTCCCAGGCTGGCATCGTTCATGCCCAGCGGCTTGAGCAGGCGGCGTTCGACGGCCTGCTCGTAGAAGCTGCCGGAAGCGGCGTACACCACGTCGCCGATCAGGCTGAAGGCCACGTTCTGATACGCATAGCACTCGCCCGGTGCACACTTGAGCGGCGTCGTGGAGATCTTGCGGGTCAGCGAGTAGTACTCGGCGTTGGCCTCGATGTCGCGGTCATACGCGTTGTAGGGCAGGCCGACGCGGTGACTGAGGACATCGGCCACGGTCAGCTGGCGGGTCGCCTCGGGCGTGCTCAGCTGGAAGCCGGGGACGTAGTCGGTGACTTTGCTGTCCCAGCGCAGGGTGCCGTCATTGACCAGCAGGCCGGCCATGGTGCCGGCGAACGCCTTGGACAGCGATGCCAGCCGGAACACGGTGTGCGCGTCCACCAGCTGCGGATTGCTGATATCGGTGACGCCATAGCCGCGCGCACTGAGAACACGGCCGCCCTGGACGATGGCGACCGCCATGCCGGGCACGCGTCCGCCGTAGGTGAGCTGCTGCGCCATGGATTCGAATGCGGCTACATCGAAGTCGCGTGCCAATGGCTTGATCTGCTCGTCGCGCAGTGCCGCGCGGTAGGCCATAGGTTGCGTCGGAGATGGGGCAGGGGCATTTTCAAGATTGACCGGCAGGCTGGCCGGTGCGGTCGTCAACGCGCTGGGCGTAGGCGTCTGTGCGGTCGACGACAATGCGAAGGGCATCAACAGCCCCAGCAATCCCGATGCCACCGGCCGGAAACGCCGGCGCCTGCTGTTGTCTTTCATCGTGATCGATGCCTGTAAGCTACTGCTGTCAGCGATTCTAGCGCTGCTTTTCACGATTGCACAAACGGGGAGAAGATGAATGGGCATCATGTTGATACTGCTGGTTTTTCTTGTGATCGCAGTTGTGATTCTCGGTTGGGGCGTGGGGCTGTACAACGGACTGGTACGGGCCCGCAACGCTTACCGCAACGCGTTCGCGCAGATCGACGTGCAATTGCAGCGCCGCTTTGACCTGATTCCCAACCTTGTGGAGACCGCCAAGGCCTACATGGGCCATGAGCGCGAGACGCTGGAAGCGGTGATCGCGGCCCGCAGTGCCGCGCAGGCAGGCCTGGCCGCAGCCAAGGCCGATCCGGGTGATCCTGCGGCAATGGCGCAGCTGGCAGCCTCGCAGGGGCAACTTAATGGCGTGCTGGGCCGCCTGATGGCTGTGGCCGAAGCGTACCCGGACCTGAAAGCCAACCAGAACATGATGCAGCTCAGCGAGGAGCTGACCAGCACCGAAAACAAGGTCGCCTTCGCGCGCCAGGCCTACAACGACGCGGTGATGGGCTACAACAACCTGCGCGAGGTATTTCCCTCCAGCATGCTGGCCAACAGTTTCAGCTTCGGGCCGGCGGCGTTGCTGGATATCCCGCTGGAAAAAAGGGCCGAGGTGCGCGAGGCGCCCAAGGTCCAGTTCTGATCGCAGCTGCCCGCAAGTTGCCGGCATGTTGGACGTGGACCCGCCCGGCCGGGGCACAGGGGAGCGCGCATGAACTTTTTTGAACACCAGGCACAGGCGCGGCGCAGCTCGACGCGGCTGGTGCTGTTGTTTGCATTGGCGGTGGTGGCGATCGTGCTGGCGGTGAACCTGGCGGTGATGATGGTTTCCGGCCCGGATCCGGCGGTGATCGCGCTGTTCTCGCTGCTTACGCTGGCAGTGATCGCCGGCGGCTCGCTGTACCGGATCATGCAGCTGCGCGGCGGTGGTGCGCAGATCGCAGAGCAGCTCGGCGGCACCGTCGTGCCGGAAGACACATCCGATCCGGCGCTGCGGCGTCTGCGCAACGTGGTGGAGGAGATCGCCATCGCCTCCGGCGTGCCGGTGCCCCGGTTGTATGTGCTCGCCGACGAGCCGGGCATCAATGCCTTTGCCGCCGGCTATTCGCCGGCAGACGCAGCCATCGCGGTGACCCGGGGCGCGATCCAGCGCTTGAATCGCGACGAACTGCAGGGCGTGATCGCGCACGAGTTCAGCCACATCCTCAACGGCGACATGCGCCTGAACATCAGGCTGATGGGGCTGCTGTTCGGCATCCTGATGCTCAGCGTGATCGGCAAACGGCTGCTGATGCATATGGGGGCCGGCACGCGCCTGCGCGGCAGTCGCGGCATCGGGCCACTGGCGGCGGTGCTGGTGGCCGGCCTGGTCGGCATCGCCATCGGCAGCATCGGGGTGTTCTTCGGTCGCCTGATCAAGGCGGCGGTGAGCCGGCAGCGCGAATTGCTGGCCGATGCCTCGGCGGTACAGTTCACCCGGCAGACGCAAGGGCTGGCCGGTGCGCTGAAAAAAATCGGCGGCCTTGCCGATGGCTCGCGCCTGCAGGACCGTGCCGGGGTCGAAGAGGTGAGCCATATGCTGTTCGGCGAAGGCAGGGCGTTCTCCAGCTGGTTCGCCACGCATCCGCCGCTGGTCGATCGCATCCGTCTTCTGGAGCCGTCGTTCGGTGCCGGGCAGCTGCAGCAGCTGCGTGGCAAATGGGTCGCCTCGCCGCCGGACGGGCTGCTGGAAGACCGCGCGATGGGATTGGACGCCAGTTGGGCCAGTGCGACCGCCACCCTGCCGCCGCTGCCGCGGCGTGCTTCGGATTCGGGGCTGGACCCGGCGCTGGTGGCCGCCCAGGTAGCTACGCCGGGCGATGATGATTACGGCCGTGCGATCCAGTTGGCGGGCAGCCTGCCCGTGGCGCTCGCCGGGCTTGCCCGGTCGCGCGAGTCGGCCATGCCGCTGCTGATGGCGTTGTTGCTGGATGCCGACACGGCAGTGGCCCAACGCCAGCGCGAACAGGTGGTGGCACGGATGGGCCAGACCGTCGCCGACCAGATGATGGCGATGGCGGACAAACCATTGCGTGGATTGCATCCGGCGTTGCGGCTGCCACTGGCGTCGTTGGCGTTTCCCGCATTGCGCAGCCTGCCGCGGCCGCAGTTGCAGCAGTTCCATGACTGCATCGAGGCACTCACCCACGCCGATGGGCGCGTGTCTTTGTTCGAATACTGTCTTTCGCAACTGTTGCAGGTGCAGGTGCAGGCCGCGCTTGATCCGTCCCGGCATCTGCATTTCGGCAGACGCAAGACCGCCGGTGTGCGACAGGAGTTCGCCACCCTGCTGGCCGTCGTGGCGCAGGCGGGCAATCCGCACAGTCCCACGCAAGCACGGCAGGCGTACCTAGCCGGGCTGCAACGCATCCTGCCGCAGGACATCCTGCCCTACGCGCCGCCGCCCAACGGGGTGCTGGCACTGGATGCGGTATGGGCGCCGCTGGATGCGCTGGATCCGCTGGCCAAGCAGATCGTGGTGGAAGCGGTCACCGCCACCATCAGCCACAACCAGCAGGTCAACCTGGCCGAGGCCGAACTGCTGCGCATGATCTGTGGCGTGCTGCACTGCCCGTTGCCGCCGATGCTGCAGTCCGCCTGAGGCGCAGTGCTCAGGCCGTTGCGCTTGCTGCAGCCGCTGAGGGCGCAGCGACACCGGTGCCGCGGATAAGGTCCGCGGCGCGTTCGGCGAGCATGATCGTGGGCGCGTTGGTGTTGCCGCTGACCAGTGTCGGCATGACCGAGGCGTCTATCACCCGCAGTCCCTGCAGCCCGCGCAGGCGCAGGTGCGGATCAACCACGGCGCTGGCGTCGTTGCCCATGCGGCAGGTGCCGACCGGGTGGTAGATGGTTTCGGCCTTGGCACGGATGAAGGCTTCCAGTCCGGCGTCGTCCAGATCGTCGCGCGCAGGGAAGATCGGTGCGCCGCGCCAGGCATCGAAGGCGGGCTGGCGCAGGATCGTGCGCGCCACTTTGGCGCACTCGACCATCATCTTCAGGTCGAACCCTTCCGCGTCGCCGAGGTAGTTGGCCTGGATGTGCGCCGGGGCGGCGGGATCGGCACTGGCCAGTGAAATCCGGCCGCGGCTGCGTGGGTGCAGGTAGCAGGCATGCAGGGTGTAACCATCGCCGGGCAGGCGGTGTCGGCCGTGGTTGTCGAGCATGGCCGGCACGAAATGGAGTTGGATGTCGGCCCGTGCGTCGGTGGCCAGGCGCGAGCGGATGAAACCGCCGGCTTCAGCCACATTGCTGGTGCCGGCGCCACGACGGCCACGCAGGTAATAGTCGAACGCGATCCGGGCCTCGTTGCTGCGGTCATAGCTGACTCCCGGCACGGTGTGCTGCAGGGTGCAGATATCGAGATGGTCCTGCAGGTTGGCGCCGACCCCAGGGTGGTCAAGCACCACCTCGATACCGTGGCGGCGCAGATGGTCGGCCGGACCGATGCCGGAGAGCATCAGCAGCTGTGGCGAGTTGATCGCCCCGGCACTGAGCAGCACTTCGCGCGCGGCAGCCACATGCCTGAGCTTTCGGCCCTGCCGGTAGTCCACCCCGGTGACGCGCCCGTTGGCGACCGTCAGGCGCTGCACCAGCGCGCCGGTGACGATCCGCAGGTTGCGGCGGACCTTTGCCGGGACCAGATAGGCGTCGGCGGACGAACAGCGTGCGCCGTCCTTCTGCGTGACCTGGTAGAGGCCCACCCCGAGCTGCTGCACGCCGTTGAAGTCGGGATTGTGATTGAAACCGGCCTGCTGGCCCGCCTCGATGAAGGCGGCGGACAGCGGGTTGTGATGCCGCAGGTCCGACACCTGCAGGGGGCCGGCATCGCCATGCAGCGGGCTGCCTCCACGCGTGTTGCATTCGCTGCGCAGGAACCAGGGCAGTACGCTGGCCCAGTCCCAGCCGTCCGCCCCCTGTGCGGCCCAGCCGTCGTAGTCGGCCGCTACACCGCGCACGTAGCACATCGCGTTGATCGAGCTGGAGCCACCCAGTACCTTGCCGCGTGGCCACCACAGGCGGCGATCGAGCAGTTGCGGTTCGGCGGCGGTGTCGTAATTCCAGTTCAGGCTGGTGTTGTTGACCAGCCGCGCCAGGCCGGCGGGCATATGGATGAAGGGGTGCCAGTCACGCGGCCCGGCCTCGAGCAGGAGCACGCGCACATGCGGGTCTTCGCTCAGACGGTTGGCCAGCACGCAACCGGCCGAACCAGCGCCAATGATGATGTAGTCGAATTCCTTCACGGCCTTCCCCTTTCCTAGCCCCGCAGAATAAAACGGCCAGTTGCGTGGCGGCGAGACCTGTCGCACTGGCGATGTTGCAGTGCATTAGATAACTTACGCGCTCTGCCGAATTCCCGGAGTTCCCGATGCCGCCGTCCTCTCGCCATCCCTTGTTCCGGGGTGTCGCATGACCGCTTCGCGCGGAACCGGTGCACTGCCCCTGCTGCACGCGCTACGCGGCTCACCGCCGCTGTGGTGGTCGTTCCTGTACTTCTTCTGCCTGCTCAGCGGCTATTACGTGCTGCGCCCAGTGCGCGAGGCGATGGCAGCGTCGTCCAACATGGACACGTTGTTCCCGCCGGCATTGATTGCCTGGTTCGCCGCCCATGGTGTACCGCTGAAGGATTTCACCCTGCAGTTCCTGTTCTCCTGCGTTTTCGTGATCATGCTGGTGCTGCAGCCTCTGTATGGCTGGCTGGTCAGCCGTTATCCGCGGCGGGTGTTTCTGCCACTGGTCTATGGCTTCTTCATCTTCACCCTGCTCGTGTTCTACGCGATGTTCAATGCCGGCGTGCCGGGGCGGGGTATGGCGTTCTTCTTCTGGATCACCGTCTTCAACCTGTTCGCGGTGGCGGTGTTCTGGAGCTTCATGGCCGACGTGTTCTCCAACGTGCAGGCGCGCGCGTTCTACGGCTACATCGGCGCGGCTGGCACGGTGGGGGCTTTCCTAGGGCCAATGATCACCAGCACGCTGGTGCAGCGCGTTGGCATCGCCAACCTGATGCTGGTGTCGGCCGGCTTCCTGTCGATCTGCCTGTTCTGCATCTGGCGGCTGCGACCTTGGGCGGTGCAGCGCGAGCGCGAGCAGCAACTGGTTGACGGCGAACAGCCGATGGGCGGCAGCGTGTTCGATGGGTTGAAATTGATCGCGCGTGAGCCCTTGCTGCGCTGGCTGGCGTTGTTGGTGGTGTTCGGGGTGGGCATCGGCACGATGCTGTACAACGAGCAGGCGGCGATTGCGCGCCGCATGATCAGCGATCCGGCGGCCAGCACCGCGTTCTATTCGCGTATTGATCTGGCGGTGAACGCGCTGACCCTGGTGATCCAGCTGGGCCTGACCCGTTGGCTGTTGTCCCGGTATGGCGTGGCACCGGCGCTGCTGATCCCGGGCCTGGCGATCATCATCGGCTTTTCGGTGTTGGCTGCTTCCCCATTTCCGCTGATGGTGGCGGTGGTGCAGGTGCTGACACGCGCCAGTGAATTCTCGCTGGGCAAGCCGGCGCGCGAGACGATCTATACGCGCGTGGACCGACAATGGCGCTACAAGGCGGGGGCGGCCATCGACACGGTGCTCTACCGTGGCGCCGATCTGACCTTCGCCTGGGTGCACAAGGGGCTATCGCTGTTTGGTTCCAGGGCCGTATTCATTGGCGGTGCGGCGATTGCGGTGCTGATGACACTGTCGGCGCTGGGCGTGTTGCGCGAGGAGAAGAAGCTGCCGCAGGATAGCTGAGTGATTCCCGCGCGGCGGGCCGGTGCTGTGCTGTCAGGATGAGAAACCGATGAGCATGTTGACCGTGAGTGGAATGCTGGTGACGGTGCTGGTCGCCGCCCTACACCTGTATTTCCTGGTGCTGGAGATGTTCCTGTGGACCCGGCCATCGGGTTTGCGGGTGTTCGGCAACACCCTGCAGAAGGCGGAGACCACCCGGGTACTGGCGGCTAATCAAGGGCTCTACAACGGCTTTCTCGCAGCCGGGATTGTTGCCGGGCTGCTGTTGGCCCAGCCGGTACTGGTGACGTTTTCGCTTGTCTGCGTGGCCGTGGCCGGCATTTATGGGGCTTGGAGCGTAAGCCGACGCATCTTCTACATCCAGGCGTTGCCGGCGCTGCTGGCGTTGCTGTTGCGCGCGCTCTAGCAGCGGCACTCGCTATAGCGGAAAAGGGCGTGCAGCTCCGGCTCGAGCTCAGCCCTTGCGCGGCGACACCCACATCGCGATCCGCGCCTGGAAGACTTCCACACCTGCAGCGTCGGTCACGCTCACGTTGACGGGCAGGTCATAGCCGGCGGCCGTGCTGACGATGGGCAGGTCCGGTGTCGCCACCGCTTTCAGCACGCCACGCGCCTTGGCCTGGTATTTCACCGCCATGCCCTTGGGGATCCAGCGCATGTCGCCGGGCAACGAGGCATCTACCATGACACCACCCACCAGTTCGGCCAGATTGCACATCGCGATCGCATGCACCGTGCCGATGTGGTTGCTGATGCGCCGCCGTTGGCGGATCACGCCTTCGCAGCGGCCCGGTTCGAGCAGGGTGATCGTCGGCGAGATGCTGGCGAAGTACGGCGCCTTGAAACATACCGCGCGCGAAAACAGCCAGTGCCCGGCTGGCCAGCGGGTGAAGCGGCGGTACAGCGAAAGCAGCGGAGCAGTCATGGCGAAGGGTTCCTGATATGAAAACGGCGGGCATAAGGCCCGCCGTCGGTGTCGCGCTGTTGGAGGCTTACGCGGCCTGCTGCGGCTGCGGGCGCCGCTTGCCCGGCAGGTCGTAGTAGCCGGCCGAACGCAGTTCGTGCGGATCGAAGTCGTCCACGGTGATGGTTTCCAGCGTCAGGACACGCAGCTCTTCAAGCAGCGTCCGTTCGTCCTGGCTGATCACGCCTTCGGCCACGGCCTCGTCCAACTGGGTGGCGAAGGTCAGCGCCTCGATGCCCTTGGTCTTGATCGCCTTGAGGAACTTGCGCTCCACCGGCTCGGCCATGATCGCCTTGGACAGGTAGCTGTTGATGCGGCCACCGGGATTGTTCTCGCACGGGGTCAGGAACACGCCATGGGCCAGACGGTCACGCGCTTCGTTGGGAGACATCAGCAGTGCGGCGACCCGGCGGCTCAGGCGATCGCCCGGCGCTTCGGCACGGCGGCCCAACGGGAATACCAGCAGCCACATCAGCCAGCCAATCGGGCGGATCGGGAAGTTGCGCAGGGCAGCCGACAGCGATTCCTCGATCTTGTGCACGCTGTCGTGGAACGCCCATGCGAGCAGCGGCTGGTCGGCCACTGGTGCGCCTTCGTCGTGGTAACGCTTGAGCATGGCGCTGGTCATGTAGACGTGGCTGAGCACATCGCCCAGACGGCCGGACAGCGACTCCTTGAACTTCAGCTTGCCGCCCAGCGTCATCATCGAGATGTCGGCCATCAGCGCCAGGTTGGCCGAATAGCGGTCGAGCTTGCGGAAATAACGACGCGTGTAGGCATCGCCCGGCGCCGCGCCGAAACGGGCCCCGGTCAGGCCGAACCAGAACGAACGCACCGCGTTGGAAATACCGTAACGGATATGGCCGAACAGGCTCTTGTCGAACTCGCGCAGGCCGGCACGGGTGTCCGGATCTTGCGCCGCCTTCATCTCCTGCAGTACCCACGGATGGCACAGGATCGCGCCTTGGCCGAAGATCAGCAGGCTGCGGGTCATGATGTTGGCGCCTTCCACGGTGATCGCGATCGGCGCGGCCTGCCAGCTGCGGCCGGCGAAGTTGCGCGGCCCCAGGATGATGCCCTTGCCGCCGATCACATCCATCACATCGGCGATGACTTCGCGGCTCATGTTGGTGCAGTGGTACTTGGCGATCGCCGACGGCACCGACGGCACGTCGCCGCGATCAACCGCTGCCGCAGTCGCCTGCGACAGCGCACTGATCTTGTAGGCCTTGCCGCCGATACGGGCCAGTGCCTCTTCCACGCCTTCGAAGCGGCCGACCGAAAGGCCGAACTGCTTGCGGATGCGCGCATAGGCGCCGGTCACGACCGCGCCGGCCTTGGCGCCGCCACTGGCGGTGGAGGGCAGGGTAATCGAGCGGCCGACGGCCAGGCATTCGTTGAGCATGTTCCAGCCCAAGCCGCGCTTCTCGGCGCCACCGATCAGCTGGGTCAACGGAATGAACACATCCTTGCCGCGGATCGGGCCGTTCTGGAACGTGGAGTTCAGCGGGAAATGGCGGCGGCCGATTTCCACGCCTTCGGTATCACGCGGCAGCAGCGCCAGGGTGATGCCGATGTCCTTGGTATCGCCCAGCAGCCCATCGGGGTCGTACATGCGGAACGCCATGCCGATCAGCGTGGCCACCGGTGCCAGGGTGATGTAGCGCTTGTCGAAGGTCAGCCTCAGACCCAGCACTTCCTCGCCCTTCCACATGCCCTTGCAGACGATGCCGAAATCGGGGATCGAGGTGGCATCGGAGCCGGCGAACGGACCGGTCAGGCCGAAACACGGCACTTCTTCGCCGATGGCAAGACGCGGCAGGTAGTAGTCCTTCTGTTCCTGGGTGCCGTAATGGTTGAGCAGCTCGCCCGGGCCGAGCGAGTTGGGCACGCCGACGGTGGAGCTGACCACGCTCGACATCGATGCCAGTTTCTGGATCACCTTGTGATGGGCCAGCGCACTGAAGCCCAGACCACCGTACTGCTTGGGAATGATCATGCCGAAGAACTTTTTCTTCTTGATGAACTCCCAGAGTTCCGGCGGCAGGTCGGCCAGGACATGGGTGATTTCCCAGTCGTTGATCATCTTGCACAGCTCTTCCACCGGACCATCGAGGAAGGCCTGTTCTTCTTCGCTGAGTTGCGGCTTGGGATAGCTGAGCAGCTTGTTCCAATCCGGATCGCCGGTGAACAGCTCGCCTTCAAAGCCGACCGAACCGGTTTCCAAGGCGATGCGCTCGGTCTTGGACAGCGGCGGCAGCACCTTGCGGAAGACCTTCATGAAAGGCGCAGTGATCAATGGCTTGCGGATGAACGGCAGCAACAGCGGCACGCTGATGAGCGCGACGATGGCGGCCGCAACGAGCGTGGCGGTCTGGTTGATGCCGAGGAACCAGCAGGCCACCAGCAGCACGGCGCTGACTGCCGTCCACGTGGCCAGCCGCATGCGGTGGTAGGCGACGAAAGCACCTGCCAGCAACACGGCGATAAAGGGGACGACAATGCTCATGGGCTTGCTCCGGTAACGTGCTTGGTAAGGGCGGACGCTGCGGCGGGCAGGACGTCCAGATAGTTCAACACAGCCGCGGTAAATGCGTTGTTGTCGTCACCGGCCACCATATGCGTGGCATCGGGCAGATGCACGTGCTGTGCATGCGGTACCAGTGACAGGAATTCGGAAACGGTTTGCGGGCTGACCAGGTCGCTGCGCCCGCCGCTGATCAGCAGCAACGGGCATTGAACCTGGCGGGCGGCCTCGATGATCGCGCTCTGGTGCTGCTCACTGTCGCGCGCCAGTTCGGCCACCAGTCGCGGATCCCAGTGCCAGCTCCAACGGCCATCAGCAGTCGGGCGCAACAGGGCACGCAGCGAGTCGGCGCTCTTGCGCGGGCGGTGCGGCATGTAGGTGGCAATCGTATCGGCGGCGGCATCGAGTGACTCGAAGCCGTGCGGGTGCGCGCTCATGAACGACAGAATGCGATCCACCCCGCGGGTTTCCCAGCGCGGAGTGATATCGACCAGCACCATGGCCGAGAACAGTCCCGGCCAGCGCGATTCGGCCATCAATCCGAACAGGCCGCCCATGGAGGCTGCGACCAGCACCGGCGGCTGCGCCAGCTCGCCCGCCACCACGATCAGATCGTCGGTGAACTGGTCGCCGTCGTAGGGCAGCTCCGCCGCATTCCAGCCGGACTCTCCGTGACCGCGCGCGTCATAGCTCAAGGTGCCGTAGCCGGCCTCGGCAATGGCGCGGGCTGTCGAGGTCCACGCACCGCGGGTCTGGCCGAAGCCATGGGCGAACACCACCGCTGGTGTACGGCCTGCGCTCTTGGAGGCGGCCAGCGCTGTGCCGTGGGCACCGCTCAGGGACACATCTTCGAAGTTCAGGGTGAAAGCTGAGGATATGACCATACCTTATGGTATGGATATTCTGTTGAGTATGTCAATACTGGAGAGTATGGTTTGCAAGGATTGCTGCTCTTTTCCCCCTGCCACGTCGCGAATTCGAACCGCGAGTACGTACTGCAACGAACCCCGGCGTATGGTTAAATCTGCAAATGAATGAATCTTCAGCTTCTCCCGGGGAAACCCGTGGTTCCCGCAACAGCCGGCTCAGCGCTGACGACTGGGCGCAGGCGGCGTTGGATCTGATCGCCGAGCAGGGCGTTGGCGCGGTCGCGGTCGAACCGCTGGCACGGCGATTGGGCGTGACCAAGGGCAGTTTCTACTGGCATTTTCCGTCACGCGATGCGCTGTTGCAGGCGGCGCTGGAACGTTGGGAACTGGTGGAGCAACAGCAGGTCTTCGGCAGCCTTGAAGAAGTGCCCGACCCGCGTACGCGCCTGCGTGCGCTGTTCCAGCTGGTGGCGCATGAAGTCAAACCGCACATCATCTACAGCGAGTTGCTGAAGGCGCTCGATCACCCCATGGTGCGTCCGGTCATCGACCGCGTCTCCCACCGGCGGATGGAGTATCTGGTGGCCTCGTTCCGCCAGGCCGGCCTCAGCCGCACCGATGCCCAGCACCGCGCGCGCCTGGCCTATGCGGCCTACGTCGGCTTCCTGCAGCTGTCGCTGCAGCTGCAACAGCCCAAACAGGCCCGCGAGGATTTCGAGGCCTATGTCGAGCACGTCATCGAGACGCTGATCCCGGGCTGAGGCCGAGCGGCGGCCTGATGGCAGTGCCGGGCGGGCAATTGTCTGAGCCCGGTGTTCTGTCCTGATCGAATGCACGGCCCATTGGCAATCCACTAGGTCTTTTAGCCATCGTCCAGGAACGGTCAGGCCTTGCAGCAGCGGGACTAGCTTGCCCGGCGATATGCCCTCAACGACCAGCCCAGAGTGTGGCCGTCATGCACCACCGTTGCGAAGTTGGCCGGGTCGAGGCCGACATCGTGCAGGTCCTGGACCAGCTGTTGCATCTCATCGAGGGACCTGGCGGCTGCCAGCAAGCCGCGATAGCGTTCGGCAGCGTCTTCCAGTTGCTGCCGGTAACGGTCGCACGCTTGGAGGGCCGTGGCCGCCTGGCCGCTGGTCCTTGCGAAGGCAAGCAGTTGGGGGGTCCATTGCAACAGCTCCAACAGCAGATCCGGCGTCTTGCAGCGGCTGGCACTGAGCCGGACAGCATCCATTGATTGATTGAACCTCTCCCTTGCCTCGCAGGCCGAAGGGCTCGCATTCAACTCGCGCTGCGCTTGGTCCGTGCCTGCTTTGGCCATGAAGGGCACGAGTGCGGCGATTGCATCCAGGGCGGCGCCGGGGGCGAGCAATGCGGTGGCATGCGCCAATTCTTCCTCGGTGACGCCGACGATGTGGGAGTCACGCGCATGCATTACCGCGGCGAACACGCCGCCACTGCGCAAGACGCGGGCGACTTCTCCGACACTTGATGGGAGCTTTGAATACTCGATACCGAACTGGCTGCTTACCAGGTCAAACGTGGCATCCGGAAACGGAAGTGTCTCGCAGCGTACCCGGGGGTGAAAGCGGGGCATGGAAGAACTGCCAGCCGCCCACAGCGGGGCTACGTCGGCAGCATCCACTGCGTCGATCCGCAGATCTGGCCGCCGCTGCAACATCAGTCGGGGCACCGGTCCATTACCGGTAGCCAGGTCAAGCACCTCCGCTTGCGGCTGCAACGCTCCGATCACGTCATCCCAGAAGCTGGCGATGCCGCCGCCATATCCCTCATCAAGCGAGCCGGGCAACGAATGCGCGGGCTGGGCGGCCCAGTAGCGGCTCCAGGAATCACGATTGCGAAGTTGCGCGTCGGTTTCGGCCATGAGCAGACGGGGAAAAAGAAAGGGGAGCCATGGAGGCTCCCCTTTCTGTTGTTGCAAATCAACCGCTATCAGAAACGCTGTTCGTAACGGATATACGGGGTACGGCCGTAGGCGTCATACAGATAGAAGTTGAACGGACGGCCGTCATAGCCGATCAGTTCCGGCAGCTTGTTGGTCAGGTTGTTTACGCCAAGCATGACCTTGCCATTCCACGGCATCGCAAGGCTGACCTGGACGTCATGGGTCAGGAAGCTCTGGGTGTAGTCGTTGTCCCCGGTGTTGCCGTTGGCGCCGATGTAACGCGCGTTGTACACCGCGCTCCAGTCGCCGCGGCTCCAGGTGTTGTTGAGCGTTGCGCGGATACGCGGGAAGCCCTGCAGGCCGACCTGTTCGTCGCCGCCGTCAATCGTGTAGGACCGCTGATAGCTGCTCTGCAACATGTTGTTCAGCGAACCCCAACCGCCGAGATCGAAGCTGGTGCGCAGCGTCAGGTCGAAACCGTCCGTCTTGACCTTGCCCTGGTTGAAGTAGCAGTTGTGGATTTCCTTGATCGGGCTGCCCAGGGAGTTGGCGAGCGCGTCGTCGCGAATGATCGAGCAGGGCGCGCCGGGGAACGGCGTCGGGTCATCACCGAGCTGGATATCGATCAGCTTCTGCGAGCTGAAGAAGGCGATACGGTCCTTGATCTGGATGTTCCAGTAGTCGAGGGTGACGTTCAGCCAGCTGGTGGCATCCCACACGCCGCCTACCTGGTACTGGGTCGACTTCTCAGCTCCCAATCCCTCAGCCTTCTCCCGGTAGGAGTCGACCTGAAGGTCGGTTCCGTTGGCCGACGCGGCGCATTGAGCCACGGTACCCGCGCCCTGGTCGAGGCAGCTGGCCGGGTCGAAGACCGAATCGGCGGAGAACGCGGTGGCCTGCGAGATGACGTCCAGCGTCGGCGCGACGAAGCCCTTGCCGACCGACCCACGGAAGGTCAGGCTGTCAAGCGGCTGCCAACGCAACGACAGTTTCGGGGCGAAATTGCTGCCGTAGTCGCTGTATTTCTCATAGCGACCCGCCAGGTTGGCATCGAAGGTCGAGGTGATCGGGAACAGCATTTCGAAATACGCGGCGCTGACCTCACGGCTGTCGCCGGCCGAGGCGCCGGCGCTGCCGAGTACGACACCCGCAGAGGACAGCGAGTCGTAAACGTCGTCGAACCGTTCTTTACGGAACTCCGCACCGACGGCCATGCTGGCCGAACCACCGCCCAGCTGGAACAGGTCGTTGAAGGTCAGGTTCGCGAAAGCTTCCTTGGTGGTGAACACACTGTCGCGGCTGATGGTGGCCTTGATCGAATTCAGCACGTCCTCAGCGGTGGCGGCCGGGTTGTAGATGTTGTAGCTGCCGTCATTGATGGCCTGCTCGGCCAGGGAAGCGACGATGTAGTTGCGGCCCAGTTCCTTGTAGCGGTAGGTGTTGTAGCGGACACCGCCGTCGAAATCGATGGTGTCCGAAACCGCGCCACGGGTGCCGAGCAGCACGTCATAGACGGTACCGTCAGTGGTGTTGTCACGGTTGCCGGCCGCGGCGAAGCGGTGATAGAGATAGGTGAGTGCACCCGGAACCGGGTTCTGTGCCGCATCCGGGTCGATCGCCACTGCGCCCGGCGTAGGTGCATAGCGGCCAAAGCTGGTGGTGTTGGAGACGCTGGTGTTGGCATAGACCGACCAGTTCTCATCGACCTGGACTTCGCCGTTCATGAAGAACGAGTTGTTCCTCGTAGCTGCTTCGTCTGCGGCAACCTTGTTGAAGTTGAACGAGCAGCGGCCGTTCGGCAACAGGTAGAAGTTGTCATTGGTGCAACCGCCCGGCAGGGCGGTGGTTGCGGCCAAGGGAGCGCCAGTCACCGGATCGAACGGGCGATAGTTGTTGCCATAGGTCGACACGCCCAGAGTCTGGCCCCAGGGACGCGAGTTGGTGAAGATCATCGCCCGGCGATTGTGGGAGAAGCCGCCAATCATGCGGCCGCGATCACCGGAGGCACCAAACAGGATGGAACCTTCATCGGTGGGACCCCATTTGGGATCCGACTTGCCGAGCATCACCTGGGCGCCTTCGAAATCCTTGCGGGTGATGATGTTGATCACACCGCCCACTGCGTCGGCGCCGTAGATGGCCGAGGCACCGTCGGTCAATACCTCGATACGCTCAACAGCAGCCAGCGGAATGGTGTTCAGGTCGGTGCCCGAGCCGGCCGAAAAGGGCGCCTTCGGAGCGCGATGGCCGTCGATCAGCACGAGCGTACGCTGGCCACCCAGGCCACGCAGATCGGCGAACGCACCGGCCTGGGCCGAGCTGCCCGACTGCGGGCGGAACTGGCCGACCGAGTTGAAGTTGGTGGTACGCAGGTAATCGGCGACCGAGGTCTCACCGCTGGCATCGATCTGGACACGATCAATCACGGTGACAGGCTGGGCGCCTTCGATCTCGGCGCGCTTCAGGCGCGAGCCGGTGACTTCGATCCGGTCAAGGGTTTTGGATGGCTCGCCATTGGACGAGGAGTCTTGCGCGAAGGCAGTTCCGGTAACTGCGACGCCCGACAGCAGGGCAAGCGTGATCGCGTCACGCAGACGGGTACTCTTCAGGTTCATGTCTCTCTCTCTCAGTTGCGGCTGGGGGGAAAACTCCCGTGATCCTTCAAGCGGTGCCGAAAGAAAGGCACGAAAAACTTGAGGTCGCGCCGATGTTATATCGGCGATGGCGCGGATTAAAGGTCCGTTAAGCTTCCAGCTGAAACTTTTTATGAATAGGCGAAATGTGCGGTATTTCGCGCCTGCATGGCTTCAAAAGCTTGCGTGGGGGTGCATTTCCGGGTTTTTTTGCTGCATTGCGCCAAATTTTTCGGGGTAGTTTTTCCAGCGCCCGATCGCCCGCGTGTGCATGGGCTCGCGGACTTGCCAGCGGCTTGGCGTCTGCACCCCACCGGTGTATTCGTGGGAGCGCAACACCGAGGGGTCCCAATCGAGCCCGGCGAATTGGAGGAGTTTTCGAGCGCCTTCTTCAGGGGCCGCCGCGAGGGTTTCGTAGTTCTGCACGAGAATCGGGAGAGGCAGTGTCCGCTGCCACAACGCCAGCAGCCGATCCTCCGCGTCCTGATAGGCGGCGATGCTTTCAAACCGCGTGGCGAAGGCCGATGCGGGAGAGAAATTCTCGCTGTAGATCGACAAGGCGACGTCTCTGCGATCCCGTCGACACCAGATGACCCTCGCATCCGGAAACAGCGAAGCTGCCAGGCCCAGTTGGAAGAAGTTCAAGGGTGCTTTGTCCACGAGCACCCGCGTTCCCGGGGGTGCGTGCCGGCGGGCTGATTCCAGATAGCTTCTGGCCAGCCCTTCCAGTGTGTTGGAGGGCAGGTCGATAGCAGCCGATGGCCAGTGCGGGCCTAGTTCCCGCGTGATTCGCGGCAGGTCGGGCAACTCGCCACAACCATGTACGAAGGGATGGGAGGCCAGGATGCGCTCGGTCAGCGTGGTGCCGGAACGGGGCATCCCGACGATGAAAACGATGCGGGGTTCCTCGCCTGTAACCAAACGTTTCTCCCACCTGTCACCGGGATAGCTCCTCTCCAATGCTTCCAGGTGCCGCGTCAGTTCAACCGGATTGAATCGGCCGGCTTGGCTTTCGCGCGCCGCGTTGGCTTGGTCCCAGATATGCATTGCTTCGGCATAGCGCTTCTGGCTGTCCAGAGCCTTGCCCAACGCGTAGCCAGTGGACGCGCGTTCCCCGGGGTCGATATCGGGGTTGTCCACTATTGTGCGGGCCGCTTCCAGAAGGTCGGGAGTGGCTTGGCCGCGTAGCAGGCCGACCAGTCCAGCCAGTGGCATTGCCCATCCCGGGCGCAGGCGTAGCGCTGCCCGATAAGCTGAGGCGGCGCCTTCTTTTTCACCCGCGTCCTCCCGGGCCTGGGCAAGTGCCAAATGCAGGACGGCGTCATCGGGATTGAGCAGCAGACCGTCGCGGAAGAGTGCCAGAGCCTGGCTGTGATTTCCCAGCTGGCTGTGCGTCTCGGCTAGACGCAGTCTAAGCGGAGTGTCATTCGGAGCCTGCTTGAGCAGCGTGGCCAATAGCGGTTGAGCTTGCGCGGGATGATCCGCTTCAAACTCGGCGTCAGCCAGGGCCTGGGTGGTAATCGTATCGGGCCGCAGCCCGTGCGCGGTTCGCAGCGGAGGCAATGCCTCAAGCGAACGTCCGGTGCGCAGCAATGCGACGCCGAGCAGAAGCGCGTTCTCCGGATTGGCGGATTCGAGGCGATACGCGGTGGAAAAATGGGCAATAGCCATGCGCATGTCACCCGTGGCTGCGGCAATACGCCCCGCAGTGCGCCACAGGACCGGTTGCGTTGTGTCGGTCCGCAAAGTCGCGTCGAGCACATTGCGCAATGTTGCATTTGCCGGATTGGCTTCGACCAGCTCGGACAGCGCGACCGCCGCAGGTGCCGGGTCCAGCCGCAATGCGTAGAGGAGCTGGTCGTGTGCCCGTGCAGCCTGGCCTGCCCGGAACAATGACAGGACTCGTTGTTTCAGATCGCTAACGGAACCGGCAGGCGGAAGTGAGGGCATTTGCTCAGCGCAACATGGCTAGTCGGGAAGAGTCGGACTCTAGCAAAGAGGCTTGGCGTCACAAAGATATCGCCTGTCACGACGTCCTTGCGCCCGGCTCGGGTTCTGGTCGGGGCGGGCGTCGCGGGGCATGATCTTTCCTTGGTGGGAGTTGCCAGTACTCGTCTTTGAGCGCTGCAAAAAAACTACGGCCCCTTGCGGGGCCGTAGTGTGTTGCTGTGCAGCTCAGGAATCAGAAGTTCTGCTGATACTTGGCGTACACGAAGCGGCCGATATCAAACCCGCCGTAGTAGGCGAAGTTGGACGAAGCCTGCGAGTACCAGGGAGCCGAGGCGTGGTTGAACACGTTGTTGGCGCCCACGGAGATCTTCGCGTCCCACGGAGCCGCCCAGCTGACCTGGACGTCGTGGAACGTGTTGGAACCCAGCTGGTTCTTGCCCGAGATCTTGCCCAGGGTTTCCGGTGCGGCCCAGTTCGGGATGTTGCAGCGGTCGGCATACGAGCAGTTTTCCTTCGTGCCCGAGTAGTAGCGCATGCCCCAGCTTGCCGACCAGTCTTCCAGCTTCCAGCTCAGATACAGGTTGGAACGCGTGCGGAAGTACGCGTTGCGACCGTTCCACTGGTTCGGCACGGTTGCCGGGTCGTTGGTGGCCTTGGCTTCGTACTTGCTGACGTAGGTGGTGGCCCACTTGGCGCCGAAGCGGCCAATGCCGGTTTCCTTGGCGTAGTTGATGTCGAAGTCGAAACCTTCGGTCTCCGTGTAGCCGGCGTTACGCTGGCCGTACTTCAGGTCGTTTACGATCTTGGACACCGGGTCACGGGTGAAGTTGGCGCAACGCGACGCGATCAGGCCGACATAGCAGTCTTCCATGATCAGGTTCGGGGAGTCGGACACCACCGTGTTGTCGATGCGGATGCTCCACCAGTCCACCGCCACGCTCAGACCTTCGACATAGCCCGGGCTGTAGACAAAACCAATGGTCTTGGACTCGGAGTTCTCCGGCTGCAGGTTCGGATTGGAGCCGCTGGTGAACGGAACCGGCGTCTGGTCACCCTTCTGCGTGGTCGGCACGAAGCCCTGCTTCAGCTGGCGGTAACCCGGACCGACGTCAGCCAGGCACTTGGCCGAACCCTTGGCGACGCCGAAGACGCTGTCGCACGGGTCTTCAAAACCGGTGGTGAAGGTCTGCGAGCCGCCACCGTACAGGTTGCCGATGGTCGGTGCGCGGAAGCCCTCGGACCAGGTGGCACGGACCAGCAGCTCGTCGGTCGGACGCCACTTCAGGCCGAACTTGTTGTTGGTGGTATCACCGAACGTGGTGTAATCCGAGTAACGGCTGGCCACGCTCAGGCTCAGTTCCTTGGCGAAGGACATATCGGCCAGCACCGGGATGTTCAACTCGGCGTACATTTCGTCCAGCGAGTAGGAGCCGTAGGTCGGGCCCGATGCCAGGTTGGTCGAGTTGCCGGACTGGGCAATCGCGTCCGGCGTGAAGCCACCCTCTTCCTTGCGGTACTCGTAACCGAGCGCGAACGCCAGGTCACCGGCCGGCAGTGTGAACAGCGAGCCGGCGATGTTGGCGAAGTAGCTGTTGGTCTTGGTGCTGCCAATGGCGTGCTCTTCGCGGAACAGGTACTTGCGAACCGCCGCATCATCCAGCGAGTTGGCCACGGCACCGGTGCCGAAGCCGGCGTACGGGTTCCACGGCACGCAGCTGGTCAGGGCGATCGGATTGGCGGCGGTGCCGCACTGGATCTGACCGGCGGAGTTCATGAACGACGGACCCACCGCGGCCTGCACGGCCGGGATGTAGAAGTTGCCGTTGTTGACGATGCTGGTTTCGTTCTCGTTGAACAGGTAGCCCGCATCCCAATCGAAATAGCGGTCGCCGATCTCGAACGAACCTTCCAGTGCGGCAGCGAAACGCCAGGTGGTCTGGTCGGTGTCGGTGGTGCGCGGCACTTCCCAGCCACGACGGCGCCAGTCGATGTTATTGCTCTGGGTGAACATCGGCAGGCCGGTCTTCGGATCCAAGAAGCCGGCAATGTCAGCCTGATACAGGTCGGCATTACCGTTCGGATTGAAGTAGCTGCCGTTGCTGACGAAGGTGCGCGTGCCATCGGCATTGGTGCGGTACACCGCGCCTGCCATCGGTGCGGCAATGGCGGTGGACTGGGTCGGGTAGCCGGCGATCTGACGCGAGGAAGAGCGCTTGGTGTAACCCACGTCGGCGGTGAAGCGGATGTCGTCGGTGAGGTCGTAGTTCGTGTTGAGGAACAGCGAGCGACGCTCCAGCGGAGTCAGCAGGTGCATCTGGTCCGAGCTGCGGCTGGTGTCTGCGACTGCATCCTGTGGATGGAAGTTGCCGGCGCCCATGGCGTTGCTGCCGCGGTTCGGAGCGGACCAGGCGGCGCCGGAGCGCGTCGGGTTGCCCTTGCTGTCCAGTTTCAACGTACCGTCAGTGTTACGGACGAACTGGTTGTTGTTGCGGTTGTAGTTGCCCCACTGGCCAACCGTGGTCAGGCCCGAAAGCGGGTCACCCGGGCGGGTGTCTTCCGAGAACCAGCGGTCCTTGGCCCATACGCCCTCTTCCTTGTGGTATTCGACACCGGCGGTGACCGAGCCACGCTCGCCGGCAAAGCCGACCACGAAGTCGTAGGTCTGCTTCTTGCCGTCGCCTTCGCCGTACTGGCCGTTGTAGATGTTGGCCTGGGCGCCTTCGAAGTTCTTGCGGGTGATGATGTTGATCACGCCTGCCATGGCGTCGGAGCCGTAGATCGAAGAAGCGCCGTCCTTCAGGACCTCAATGCGCTCGACCATCACGGTCGGAATCGAGGACACGTCCTGGTAGCCGCTCGGGCTGATGCCCAGACGCTTGCCATTGACCAGCACCAGGGTGCGCTGCGCGCCCAGATTGCGCAGGTCGATGTAGGAACCGCCGGCTTCCTGGTTGGAGGTCAGCGGCGAGGCGCGGCTGAACGAGGGGCTACCGGCGGCGGAGATGTTCTGCAGGATGTCGGCAACCGAGCTGAAACCCTGCGACTCGATGTCGGCACGGGAGATGGTCAACACCGGCTGGGCGGTTTCAACGTCAACCTGGCGGATGCGCGAACCGGTAACTTCGATGCGATCCAGGTTGGTGGCGCCGCTGGCTTCCTGGGCAAAGGCAGCACCGCTGCTGGCAGCACTTGCAACGAGCGCAATGACGATCGCGTCACGCAGCGTGTTGGACTTGCAATTCATTCGACTCTCTCTCCAAGGTGTCTTGCTCTGGATGGTGTAGCCCGACGAACGACCGAAATGGCGGTCATAAAGAAATCAGGCTGACCCGATAGTACGTTCCCCGGTCAATAAATTAAAGCTTTGTTAATGAGTTGTGTGCTCTGCGTGAATTCTGGCAAAGTCGAAGCTGCAGTCGCGCAAAAAAAAACACCCCCGAAGAAGGAGGTGTTTTGTTGGAATCAGGTTTAAATTCAAAGAATTACAGGTCCTGCTCATACCTTACGTACGGGACCGTACCGTCGTCGTTGCTCTCGTTCTTTGGCGAGAATGGATTCTTGCCACGGGTGATGACGTTCTCGGCGCCCACCGTGAGCTGGCCGCTCCAGGGCGTACGCCAGGTCAACCCCAGGCCGAGGCCTTCCCACTTGCCAGGCTGGCCGGGAACATCGACCACGCGGCCGACGATGTTGGCACTGAACGGGCCGTAGCCTCCGCCCAGGCTCAGGCTTTTGCTGTCCCACTGGTCCACCAGCGCCGGCGAGGCATCGGTCAACGGGACCAGCCGGGCTTTGGCATAGGTGCCGCCAATGGAGACATAGCCTTCGCGGCCGATATTCTTCTGGCCAAACACGGTCAGGTCGTTCTGCTCCATGCGCGCCGCAGGAGCCTTGACGCCGTTGGCAAGCCAGGCCGGCAACGTGTCACGGGCGGTGCCCGCCGTGACGCCGACACGACCACCCGGCCGGTTGAAGCTCGTGGTGGCGGCAAGCCGGTGCCCGATCGAGCTGTTTTCGTCGTCGTCGCCCAAACTGGCGAGCATGCAGTGACTGGCAAGGCCGCTGATACTGGTGCCGCGGCTGCTGTTGCACAGCAGGCCAAGGGAGTCGCCCGAGGAAAGGCCGAAAGCGGTATCAAGCGAATTGCGACCGAAATGCCAGCGGGCGCCGGTCATCTGCTCGCCCGTAGGTTCGAGATAAAGAAGCGCCTCAACCTTGCCACTCCCCTTGTTCCACACCGGCAGGACCGTGCTGTCCAGCACTTTGGGCTTGCTCTGCGCATGCACGCCCGTGACCGCGCCAAGGGCGATCATCAAGGCAAGTGGCAGGCGCAGGAGGGCGGTCATCGGATCACTCAGACACAAGGTCCGGCAGGAAGTTCCCACCGGAAGAGTCTTGGAGCCTAGGGCGTTTATGGTTTCTTAACAAGTCTTGGTCCTCCCCAGAACGCAACTCGTCACAGATTTTATTGAAGCCGTTCCGGCGCGGGCTGTTCAGCCGGATTGTCAGCGAACAATACGCCCAATTCGGTCAAAGGGAAGTGATATTCCCGCCCGCAGAACTCGCAGCGAACATCCACCTGTCCGGTGGCTTCAGCGGCTGCGCGAGCCTCCTCTTCGCCCAGCGACTGCAGCATTGACTCCACACGCTCACGCGAGCAGGAACAACCGAACTGCAGGGACTTGGAACCGAGCAGATCCGGGCCTTCCTCATGGAACAGGCGATGCAACAGCTCGGCGCCCGCCACGGCCAGCAACTCGTCCCGCTGCAGGGTGTCGAACAGCGCGCCAGCGCGCATCCAGCCATCGTTGTCGCCGCTGTCGCCGGGAAGTTTCTGCAGCAGCAGGCCGGCGGCACTCTCGCCATCGGCGGCCAGCAGCAACCGGGTTGGCAACTGTTCGGACTGGCGGAAATAGTCTTCGAAGGCCTCGTCCAGGGTGGCTGCAGTCAGCGCGACCAGGCTCTGGTACCGCTGCGGTTCGCGCGGATCCAGGCCCGGGTTTTCGATGGTGATGGCCAGCAATGCGTCGTCACCCAGCTGGCCCAGTTCGCGCGGAGCATCCTTGCCTGCCTCGACCTGCACGATGCCGCGCAAGGTGCCGGCCGCGGTGCATTCGGCAAACAGGGTGCGCAGCGCCGAGTTGCTGCGCAACTGGATGGACAGCCGTCCATCGACCTTGGTGTGGCCGGTGAACAGGGCTGACGCCACGCAGGCTTCGCCCAGCAGTTGCGCTGCCGATGCCGGATAGTCGCCATGGGAAAGGATTTCGCGCCAGCTGGCGGAAAGTTGCACGTGGACGCCACGCACTCCGGCGTCGGGCAGGAGAAAGCGGACAAGCGAGTCGGTTTGTTCGGTCATGGGGTGGGCATCTGCGCGTAGGGGGAGCTCCGGTGCCGGATAATGCGCCAGACAACGAAACAGTAAAGGTGTACCAGCAATGGGGGCGGATCAGGACAAGCTCAAGGCCGACGGCGGAGCGGCCACAGGTCAACGGCCTCGTCGGCGCTGGTGGCGCTGGCTGCTCGGTGTGCCGGCACTTTTTGTACTTTTCACGGTGCTGCAGGTGGCGGCATTGCGCTTCGTCGACCCGCCATTTTCCTCGGTGATGGCGCTCCGGCAGGTGGAAGCGTGGGGCCAGGGAGACTGGAAATTCCGCGTCCACAGCCAATGGCGGGATCTGGACCAGATGGCGGCCAGTGTTCCGATTTCGCTGGTGGCGGCCGAAGACCAGCGCTTCCCGCTGCACGGGGGCTTTGATCTGAAGGCGATCCAGAAGGCACGTGAGCACAATGCCGATGGCGGCCGGCTGCGCGGTGCCAGCACGATCAGCCAGCAGGTCGCCAAGAACCTGTTCCTCTGGCAGGGGCGCAGTTGGCTGCGCAAGGGGCTCGAGGCCTGGTACACGGTGCTGATCGAGGCGCTGTGGCCGAAGACCCGGATTCTGGAGATGTACGCCAACATCGCCGAGCTGGGGGACGGGGTCTATGGGGTCCAGGCCGCGGCGCGGCAGTTCTGGGGCAAGGATGCGGCGCAACTGACCGCGGCCGAAAGTGCGCGCCTGGCGGCGGTGTTGCCGTCGCCACGTCGCTACAGCGCGAAGAATCCCGGGCCGTATGTGCAGCGGCGTGCGGCGTGGATCCAGCGGCAGGCCCGCCAGCTGGGTGGTGGCGGGTACATCGACTGGGCCGATTAGTCCGGCCGTTACGTAGAATCGCCGACATGAACATGGATCGCCTGACTGTTGTTGTCGCCGCCCACAATGAGGCCGACGCGCTGCCGCTGGTGCATACGCGCATCCGCAACGAGTTGGCCCGCCTGCCGGACATCCATGGGCGGGTTCTGTACGTGGACGATGGCAGTTCCGATGCCACCTGGGCGCTGATGCAGCAACTTGCCAGCGATGACCCACGTGTCGGCGTGCTGCGGCTGTCGCGCAATTTCGGCAAGGAGGCGGCGCTGACGGCCGGGCTCGACTTTGTCGATGACGGCGCGGTCCTGATTCTCGATGCCGACGGGCAGGACCCACCGGAGCTGATTCCCCGTTTCGTCGAACTGTGGCGTGACGGTTATGACGACATCTATGGCACTCGCCAGGCCCGGGACGGCGAAAGCTGGGTGAAGCGTGCGACCGCCTCGCTGTTCTACCGGGTGATCGGACGTCTGTCGAAGACGCCGATTCCCGCCGATACCGGTGATTTCCGCCTGTTGTCGCCACGCGCGCTGGCGGCGTTGAAGCAGCTGCGTGAACGACAGCGCTTCATGAAGGGAATGTTCGGGTGGGTCGGCTTCCGGCGAGTGGCGCTGCCCTACCGTCGCGCGCCCAGACTCGCAGGTCGCAGCAAATTCGGCTTCTGGAAACTGTGGAATCTTGCGCTGGAAGGCATCACCAGTTTTTCCACCGCGCCCTTGCGGGTGGCGACCTACCTGGGCCTGCTGACCGCCGCGTCTGCCTTCGTATTTGCGGTCTGGGTGGTGGCCAAAGCGGCGCTGTATGGCGATCGCGTGGCCGGCTGGCCGACGATGATGGCGGCGATCCTGTTCCTCGGTGGCGTACAGCTGATCGCACTCGGGTTGATCGGCGAGTATCTGGGACGGCTGTACATGGAGGCCAAGCAGCGGCCGCTGTATCTGGTTGACAGCTGGCAGCCGCCAGACGTGGCAGTATCGGTGTTGGCCACAGCTACCACGGGAGATTTGCATGCAGACCGTTCGGCAGTTGCTCGGGGGCAAATCCCCTGAGGTATATGCGGTATCGCCGGATGCGGCGGTAATCGAGGCGATCCGTCTGATGGCCGAAAAAGGCATCGGTGCGGTGCTGGTGATGGAGGGGCCGCGTCTGGTCGGCATCCTGTCCGAGCGTGACTACGCCCGCAAGATCGTGCTGCACAGCCGTTCTTCGGCGAACACACCGGTGCGCGACATCATGACCGCCCAGCTCATCACGGTGACGCCGGCAGAAGCGGTGGAGCGCTGCCTGCAACTGGTGACGGACAAGCGCATCCGCCATTTGCCGGTGATTGAGGACGAGAAGGTCGTCGGCGTCATTTCGATCGGCGATCTGGTCAAGGCCGTCATCGAGTACCAGCGCGAAGAACTCGATCACCTGCAGCAGTACATCGCCGGCTGATCCTCAACGCGCGTATTTGCCGCCGCAATTGCTGTCCTTGCCGGGGCCTGTCTCCAGCGTGGCCAGCAGAGCGGCCGGCGGGGCGATGCTGCCGAGCGTCAGCGCGATCGCGCCGCGCAAGCCCAATGCCTTGAAGTCCGGGCGGAACGAAGGATCCTTGAAGGTGCCGCCCACGCGCAGCGGCGAGCGCAGCGCGAGGATGCTGATGTCTTTCGGGCGCGGCTTGAGCAGCAGGTCCAACGATTCCTGCTTCAGGTTGATGCTGCCTTCGCCGACGATCAGGGTGTCGGTGGTGTCGAAGGCCAGCGCACGCGATTGCATCAGGCCATCCTTCACGCTGAAGTCGCCGAACGCGCACCGCACGGGAATCTGTTGATCGCCCATGACGAGGAATTTCAGCGATTCGGCGATGTCCAGTCCGGCCAGTTCCATCACCAGGTTGCCGATATGGCCGCGGCCCATTCCAACGGCGACATCGCCATCGGAGCTGCCCAGCATCGCGGCGATCGAATTGCCGCGGCCGCTCAGGTTGACCTGACCACCGATGCCACCGGAGGCCTGCTCGGCCAGCTTGGCATCGGGGAACAGTTTGCCCAGCTGCAGCTTGCGGATCGTGGCCTGGAACTGGGTGGAGATAACCTGTTTGCGCGCGTCCATGTGGATGGTGCTGCGGATATCGCCACCGGCAACACCGAAGTTCAGCGGTTCCAGCCGCAGCAGGCCGTTGTCGAGTTTGAGGTGGGCGTCCATGTCATCGAGCGGCAGTTTCGGTGAATCGATGCGATGCGCCTTCCAGCGCACATCGGCATCCATCGCGCGCAGCTTGGTCAGGTTGTAAGGCGTGTCCGGCAGGATCCTGGCGCGCGCCGCCAGGTCCGCCCCCTGGGCTTTCTGCTGGGCATTGGCGGTTTCACCGTCGCCGGTTTTGGGCGGGGCGCCGATGAAACCGGCCAGATCGTCGAAGTCCAGGTGCTTGGAGACCAGATCGGCCTTGAGCATCGGGCGCGCGCCATTGACGTCGACCTGGGCGGTGCCGTGCAGGTCGCTGTCGCCGGCAGTGCCGGTGAAGTCCTCATAACGCCAGACTCCGTTGTTGCGTTTCAGGCGCCCCTTCAGCCGGTAGGGCGGAGTGGAGGGAATCGCCAGCCCGATCAACGGGTACAGCTCCTCCATGTCCTGGCCGCTGAGCGTCAGCTCCAGATCGAAGATGCGCAACCGGAACGGATTGGTCAGCGTGCCGCTGGCGATGGCGCGGGTATCGCCCGCGCGGCCATCCAGCTGGATGCGGAACGGATGGTCGCTGTTGGTCAGTTCCAGTGGCGACTCGGTATTGCCCTTGAGCGAGAACGGGTTGCCCTTCCAGCGGCCGTCACCGCTGACCAGCAGCGGGGGTGCGCTGTCGCCGCTGCGCGCCTTGCCGCTGTTGAGCGAGACCTGCACGTCGGTCTTGCCTGCCGCATCCACGAAACGCAGGTGACCATCTTCGACCAGCAGTCGTTGCAGGACCGGCGGATTGCCGCTGCTGGGTCCGAGGAAATCCCAGTTGCCGGGCGTGTTCTTGTCCGGCCCGGTCTCCAGCAGCAGGTCCGGACGGGTCAGGCGGATTTCGGGAATGCGTACCTGGCCGCGGAGCAGTGGCCAGAACCGCAGGTCGATCTCGGCCCGCTCGGCGGTTGCCATCTGTGGCTGCTTGGCCCATTTCGCATTGGCGAAGGTCAGCCCATCGCCGCGCACCGTGGTGACCCGGCCCAGATCCACGTCCAGATCGCCGTTGATCTGGAATTGGCGACCGGTGCGGGCCTCGACGGCGCGCTCGACCGGGCCCTTGAACCAGTTCCAGTCCCACAGGACGATCAATACCAGCAGCGCCACGATCAAGCAGGCCAGCACCGTCAGCCAGCGCTGTCCGCGTTTTCCGGGGCGCTGCCAGCGCCAGCGCGACGGCGGCGGGGAGGGGGAAGGAGTGGTGGACGTGGAGGTGTTCACGCCGGTCATGGTCGCGTGCCGGTCGTGCAGGCAACGCGAAGTAGTGGCATGGGCGCCGGCTGGGGGCGCCAGTACCCGCGGTCGTGCGTGAAGAGTTGCTCAGAGGATCTGCGCGGACACCGAGACGAAATGGCAGACGCTGCCGCCGATCACGAACATATGCCAGATCGCGTGCGAGTAAGGTACCGATTCGCGGTGGTAGAACCACGTGCCCATGGTGTAGGACAGGCCGCCGGCCAGCAGCCAGCCCAGTGTCCAGGCGTCGAGCGAGTTGAGCATCGGCTTGATCGCCACCAGCACCAGCCAGCCCATGGCGATGTAGATGACGGTCGAGAGCAGCTTGAAGCGCCCGGTGTAGAACAGTTTGAAGATCACCCCGAACACCGCCAGCGTCCAGATCGCGGCAAACAGGCCCCAGCCCCACGGACCGCGCAGCCCGATCAGGGTGAACGGGGTATAGGTGCCGGCGATCAGCAGGTAGATCGCGCAGTGGTCGAAGACCTTCAGGCGACCCTTGGCGACCGGATGCTGGATCGCGTGGTAAAGCGTGGAGGCGGTATACAGCAGCAACAGCGCCACGCCGAAGACGATGGCACTGGCCAGTTGCCAGGCGTCACCGTAGATGCTGGCAAGGGTGATGAGGACGGCGCTGGCGGCGAGGGCGGCAACCGCACCCAGGCCGTGGGTCAGGGCGCTTGCGACTTCTTCACGGATCGAGGTGGCGGTGGTCATCGGATTCCGGGGCGCGGGGAGGGGGACCCGCTCCCCCCTATCATCGCCGCCCCGGCCCGGGCTTGCACGCAGGTGCAGGCCTATAGCGTTGAAACAGTGTGCGCCGCTTCACGGGTTGCGGAGAAGCGCACGTCCGGTGCCCGTTCCTGGGCCAGCTGCAGGTTGACCCGGGTCGGCGCCAGATAGACCAGCTGCCCGGCGGCATCGATGCTCAGGTTGCCGGCATTCTTCTCGCGGAATTCTTCCAGCTTCTTTTCGTTGTCGCAGTGCACCCAGCGCGCGGTGACAACGTTGACCGGTTCGAAGATCGCTTCCACGCCGTATTCGTCCTTGAGCCGGTAGGCGGCCACGTCGAACTGCAGCACCCCGACCGCGCCCAGGATCAGGTCGTTGCTCATCAGCGGGCGGAAGAACTGCGTGGCGCCTTCTTCGGACAGCTGCGCCAGCCCCTTCTGCAACTGCTTGAGCTTGAGCGGATCCGTCAGGCGCGCGCGGCGGAACAGTTCCGGCGCGAAGTTGGGAATGCCGGTAAAGGTGACCGCTTCGCCCTCGGTGAAGGTGTCACCGATGGAGACCGTGCCGTGGTTGTGGATGCCGATCACATCGCCCGGCCACGCCTCGGCTGCGATCTCGCGGTCGCTGGCCATGAAGGTCAGCGCGTTGGCCAGCTTCATTTCCTTGCCGCTGCGCACGTGGAAGGTTTTCATGCCGGCGGTGAATTTTCCCGAACACACGCGCATGAAGGCGACGCGGTCGCGGTGCTGCGGGTCCATGTTGGCCTGGATCTTGAACACAAAGCCGGTGAGCTTGTCTTCCTGCGGGAGCGATCGCGCGGCCGGCGGTCGCACGCGGCTGCGGTGCCGGCGCGTGCTGGACGAAGAAATCCAGCAGCGGCTGCACGCCGAAGTTGTTCACGCCAGAGCCGAAGAACACCGGGGTCTGCTTGGCATCCAGATACGCCTGCTTGTCGAACGGATGGCTGGCACCCTGCACCAGTTCCAGTTCGTCGCGCAGGTCGGCCAGCATCTGCTCGCCGATTTTCGCGGCCAGCCCCGGCGAGTCGATCGACTCGAAGATGGTCGAATCCTGGCGGGTGAAGTTGCGACCCGGCTCGTACAGGTGCACCTCGCCAGTGAGCAGATGCACCACGCCCTTCAGGCGCTGGCCCATGCCGATCGGCCAGGTCACCGGCGCGCACTGGATGCCGAGCACGGTTTCCACTTCATCCAGCAGATCGATCGGGTCCTTGCCCTCGCGGTCGAGCTTGTTGATGAAGGTCATGATCGGCGTGTCGCGCAGGCGGCAGACTTCCATCAGCTTGATGGTGCGTTCTTCCACGCCCTTGGCCACGTCGATCACCATCAGCGCCGAGTCCACCGCGGTCAGCACGCGGTAGGTGTCTTCGCCGAAGTCGGCGTGGCCGGGGGTGTCGAGCAGGTTGACGATCTTGTCTTCGTACGGGAACTGCATCACCGACGAAGTGACCGAGATGCCGCGCTCCTTTTCCAGCGCCATCCAGTCGGAAGTGGCATGGCGGCTGGTCTTGCGCGACTTCACCGAGCCGGCCATCTGGATCGCGCCCCCGAACAGCAACAGCTTTTCGGTCAGCGTGGTCTTGCCGGCGTCAGGGTGGGAAATGATGGCGAACGTACGGCGACGCGCGGCTTCGGAGGCGACTTCGGACATGGCGAGCGCGCCACACGGGCGCATCGAGGAAAAAGAGCCGCCAATTATAGCGGGCTGCCCGGCAGCGCGTGGGTCAGGGCGCCGGGGCGGCGTCGGCGGAGGGCATGATCCGCGGGAAATGCAGCTCCCCGCGCGGGCTGAGCATGCGGAACGGGATCGACTCCAGACGCATGCCGGCATTGACCTGGACGGCGAAATGCAGGTGCGGCGCGGTGCTGCGGCCACTGTTGCCGGACAGGCCGATGAGCTGGCCCGCTGCCACCCGCTGCCCCGTCCGCACCCGGACCCCGGCCGGCTGCAGGTGGGCATAGATCGCCATGCTGCCGTCGTCGTGCAGCAGCCGGATGAAATTGGCCTCGCGGTCGTCGGCATCGCGCACCTGCATAACGGTGCCGCGGCGGGCTGCCAGCACCTTGCTGCCGTCGGGCAGGGCGAAGTCGACGGCATAGCGGTTCTGCGCGTCCTGGTGACTGAAACGCCCGTCAAAGCCCTGGTCGACACGGATCCGGTCGGTCTCGAATGGCAGCTGATAGAGATGATCCTGTGGACGCGCGGCCGGATCGCCCGGAACCGCGTCCAGCAGCAAATCAAGTTGCCCGGCCGGACTGTGGTCACTGCCCAGTTCCGACAGGGTGCTGCGCGATCCCGCCGCCAGCAGTGCGCGCAGCGGTAGCGCCGGCAGCGCCTGCAGCGCCTGCAGAGGCATGTCGTGCCGCAGCCGCAGCTGGACCTGCACCGGCCCGGCCAGCAGGTTTTCCGCCCGCGCCAGATAATGTGGAGGGCGGGCTTCTATCCGCAGCTTCACCATCGCCGCCGAGGCGGAATCGGTGCCGGGGCGGGTTGCAGGCGTTGGCATCTGCGAAAGGCCCCAGGCCTGCCGCCAGCGGGTGCTGGGCGCATCATCGAGCGGTGCGGCAGCCAGGCCGGCGTACGCGGCGGTCATGGCAAACATCAGGACGATACGGCGCACGGCAGATCCGGGACACGGGGAGGCGTGATTATGGGCCGGCAGTTGCGCTGCAAACCATCCATCTCTTAATCCGGATAAAGAGATTGACATTCGCCGGGGGCGCTGGCATCGTGGCGCCACCATCGAGACCGGCGGAGGGACAGGCCCTTTGATGCCGGGGCAGCCAGCAGACGCGCAAGCGCCTGCGTTAGGTGCCAAATCCTGCGGTGACCTGCGCGTCCGCCGAAAGATGGTTCGATCCGTGCCTTCGCACGTCGAACGCGAGCTCCGCGAAGCTCGATGGCCGTTCCCTACCGGATACCGCCATGAGTTTCGTCAACCCCGCCGCCGCCCCGGACTTCCTCGTTGCCCCCGCCGCCGACGATTGCGGCGATTTTGCCGTCCGCGGCGAAGTGCCGTTGCTGCTGTCGATGCGTCATGCCGGCCCCCGGCCGTTGCGCGTGCGCTATGAACTGCTGGGACCCGCCGCTGCGCCGGTGGTGTTGCTGGCTGGCGGCATTTCAGCCCATCGCCATGTCGCCGCCAACCCGGTATTCACTGAAAAAGGCTGGGCCGAAGGGCTGGTCGCCCCAGGCCGGGCGTTGGATCCGGATCAATGCCGCATTCTGGCGTTCGATTTCATCGGCGCCGAGGGCGATCTGGATGCGCCGATCGACACGGCCGACCAGGCCGATGCGGTGGCGGCATTGCTCGATGCCTTGGGCATCGAACAGCTGCGGGCCTTCGTCGGTTACTCCTACGGCGCGTTGGTGGGGCTGCAGCTGGCGATCCGCCACCCGCGACGTCTGCGCCAGCTGATTGCGGTCAGTGGCGCCCATCGCCCGCATCCGTATGCGGCCGCATGGCGCGCGCTGCAGCGACGCGCTGTTGCATTGGGACAACTGCAGTGTGCTGAAGGCCATGGTCTGGCACTGGCGCGGCAGTTCGCGATGCTCAGCTATCGCACGCCGGAGGAATTCGGCGAACGCTTCGATGCCGCGCCCGAAGTGCTCAATGGCCGCGTGCGCGTGGCGGCCGAGGACTATCTGGATGCCGCCGGCGCCCGCTATGTGGCCCGGACCCCGGTTACGGCCTACCTGCGCCTGTCCGAATCGATCGACCTGCACCGCATCGAGCCGACCGCGATTGCCGTACCGACGCTGGTGGTGGCGGTGGAAGGCGACCGGCTGGTGCCGCTGTCCGATCTGGTGACGCTGGTCGAAGGGTTGGGGCTTCGCGGCAGCCTGCGCGTGCTGCGCTCGCCCTATGGTCACGACGCCTTCCTCAAGGAAACCGATCGCATCGACGCGATCCTCGCCAACGTCCTTCGCCTGTCCGGAGAAACCGCATGAGCCTGTCTACTGGTACCCGACCTTCCTGCAGCAGCGCGACCGTGGCGGTGCGTGCCGGCATCGACCGCGACAGCGCGCATGGCGCGGTGACGCCGCCGATCGTGCTGTCGTCCAATTTCAGCTTTGACGGCTTCGGCAACAAGCGCCAGTACGACTACACCCGCAGCGGCAATCCCACCCGCGACCTGCTGGGCGAAGCACTGGCCGAGCTGGAGGGCGGCGCCGGCGGCATCATCACTTCCACCGGCATGGGCGCGATCAATCTGGTGCTAAACGCCTTGCTGCAGCCCGGTGAAAAACTGGTGGTGCCGCATGACGCCTATGGCGGCAGCTGGCGCCTGTTCAACGCGCTGGCGGGCAAGGGCCACTTCGAGCTGATCACCGCCGACCTCACCGATCCGCGCTCACTGGCCGGGGCGCTGTCGCAGTCGCCGGCGCTGGTGTTGATCGAGACTCCGTCCAACCCGCTGTTGCGCCTCACCGACCTGCGGTTCGTGATCGATGCCGCGCACAGGGCCGGCGCCAAAGTGGTGGTGGACAACACGTTCCTGTCGCCGGCGCTGCAGAAGCCGATCGAATTCGGCGCAGACGTGGTGCTGCACTCGACCACCAAGTACATCAACGGTCACAGCGACGTGGTCGGTGGTGCGGTGATCGCCGCCGATGCCGGTCTGCACCAGCAACTGGGCTGGTGGGCCAATGCGCTGGGCCTGACCGGATCACCGTTCGATGCGTTCCTGACCCTGCGTGGCCTGCGCACGCTGGATGCGCGGCTGCGTGTGCATCAGGAAAACACGCAGGCCATCGTGCAGCTGCTCAATGGCAGCAGCGCGGTTGCCAGCGTCCATTATCCCGGCCTCGATTCGCATCCGGGCCATGCGCTGGCGGCGCGCCAGCAGAAGGGCTTCGGCGCGATGCTGTCGTTCGAGCTGGCGGCCTGCGAGGGCGCCGATCCGCATGCGGCGGTGCGGGCGTTTGTCGATGGCCTGCGCTGCTTCACCCTGGCCGAATCGCTGGGCGGCGTGGAAAGCCTGGTGGCACATCCGGCAACGATGACCCATGCGGCAATGACGGCCGAGGCGCGGGCCAAGGCGGGAATCAGCGATGGTTTGTTGCGGCTTTCCGTCGGTATCGAGGCTGCGGAAGACTTGCTGGAAGATCTTGCCGCCGCGCTGGCCCGCGCGCAGCAGGTGACCGAGCAGGGACAACGTATGCGCGTGGACGCATGAGTGCATTGTCGGGCGATCCACCACCGACCGCGGCCGCAGAAAGCAGATAACGTTTTGTACAGAAACGGCATAAGCCGCCAGTCGTTTGCAGCGGAGCAACCGCTTCTCAGCGGCGCCGGAACTTCTCCGCAAGGTAGGTCTGGACGTCGGCACGGCTCATGCGGGTGCCGTCGTGGGTCACGGCGCTGAAGTCCACGCCGTTGTCCCACAGCTGCAGGGCCGTCAGCACGGCGACATCCTCCGAGGCGGTCCGGGACTGGAGATCCAGCAGGTACTGGTTGAAGCCTGCATTGCGCAGCCACGCGTCGTAACTGGAGTCGTGGTCGGTGGCGAACTGGACCTGGTAATGGCACTCCTCGCGTGCAGGCGATGGACGTGCATCGCACTGCGCGTTCCACTGGTGCAGGCCGATCACGGCGTCGGGCTCCATCTGCCGCTGTGCCCCGGCTGCCCAGAGCGCAACACACATGCTCGCGCAGTGGGATTGAACGCGGACAGCCAGATTGCGCCTGCGGATCATCCGTGCCGCTTCCAGCCCCGGGCCGGCGTATCCACCACCGCTGGTGATATCGATGCGCTGCAGGGACGGGTGGGCATCCAGTGCCGTTCGCAGATCGTTTGCGAAGTTCTTGCCGACGCCGCCTTCAATACGCAGCACCTGTCCGTGCTCGAGCACGGACATGCGGGCTTCATCCACCGTGGTCAGCGTGGTGGATTTCTCGCCCTGTACGACGACGGCCTGACGGTTCGCGGCAGCGGAGGCTGCCTCGGCTCCCATCGCCGACGGGGTCGCGGCACTTTCGGAATCCGCCGGTGCCGATCTTCTGTTGCCGATCAGATAGGCAAGGAGCAGCAGCACGCCGGCCGCAAGCACCAGCTTTGTCAGGGTGAGCCCGCCCTCGCGCGGTGCGGGACGGACGGGCGCGGGGCGTGGCAGCGGTGGCGGACTACCTGGTTCCTGTTCGGTATGCATTCCATTCCCTGGATGATCTCTGCGGTGACCGGAGTCTGGTGTGTCCGCCGGGCGCATTGCAATACACGGTGGTCAGCACTCGATGACGTTGACGGCCAGCCCGCCACGGCTGGTTTCCTTGTACTTGTCCTGCATGTCGCGGCCGGTGTCGCGCATGGTCTTGATCACCTTGTCCAGCGAGACCTTGTGCTTGCCGTCGCCCCGCATGGCCATGCGCGAGGCGTTGATCGCCTTCACCGCGCCCATCGCGTTGCGCTCGATGCACGGGATCTGCACCAGCCCGCCGATCGGGTCGCAGGTCAGGCCGAGGTTGTGTTCCATGCCGATCTCGGCGGCGTTCTCGATCTGCCATGGCTTGCCGCCGAGCGCGGCCACCAGTCCGCCGGCCGCCATCGAACAGGCCACGCCGACTTCGCCCTGGCAGCCGACTTCGGCGCCGGAGATCGAAGCGTTCTCCTTGTAGAGGATGCCGATAGCGGCGGCGGTCAGCAGGAAGTCGAAAATATGCTGCTCGTCGCTGCCGGGGCAGAAGCGGTCGAAGTAGTGCAGCACCGCCGGGATGATGCCGGCCGCACCGTTGGTCGGCGCGGTCACCACGCGCCCGCCGGCGGCGTTTTCCTCGTTGACCGCCAGCGCGTACAGGTTGACCCAGTCCAGCGTGGTCAGCGGGTCGCGCATCGCCGCTTCCGGCTTGGAGGACAGTTCCTGGTACAGCGCCGGGGCGCGCCGCGACACGTTCAGTCCACCTGGCAGGGTGCCTTCCTGGCGGATGCCGCGCGCCACGCAGGCCTGCATCGCTTCCCAGATCTCGCGCAGGTTGGCGCGGATCTCGTCTTCGCTGCGCCAGCACTTTTCGTTCTCGAACATCATCTGGGCGATGCTCAGTCCACTGCGCGCGGTTTGCGCCAGCAGCTCGTCGCCGCTCTTGAACGGATACGGCAGCGGGGTTTCGTCCGGGACGATGCGATCGTCCGCCGCATCGTCGGCGTTGACCACGAAACCGCCGCCGACGGAGTAGTAATCGCGCGAGGCGATGATCTCGTCGTTGGCATCGAACGCGGTGAAGCGCATGCCGTTGGTGTGGTACGGCAGCTTCTGGCGCTTGTTCATCACCAGGTCGCGCTTTTCGTCGAAGACGATCTCGTGCTGGCCCATCAACTGGATGCGCTTGCTGGAACGGATGCGCTCCAGCGTGGCCGGAATGATGTCCGGGTCGATCAGGTTGGGACGCTGCCCCTCGAGCCCGAGCAGCACCGCCTTGTCGGTACCGTGGCCGCGCCCGGTCAGGGCCAGCGAGCCGAACACCTCGGCGCGGATGCGCACCACGTCCTGCAGGCGGCCCGGATCGAGCAGCCAGCGGTGCACGAAGCGCTCGGCCGCGCGCATCGGGCCCACGGTGTGGGAGGAACTCGGGCCGATGCCGATCTTGAACAGGTCGAACGTACTGACGGACATGCGTTTTTTCTGCGGATGAGGTGCTGGGGCCGACTATTCTATGCCGGCCCTGCTGCCGGCTCCGCCCGCAGCGCAACATATGTCCACCGGTGAAACGACTCGATGAGCCTGATCCTCTACCAGCGCGATGATTGCCACCTCTGTGACCTGGCGCTGGAGGTGCTGGCGCAGGCGCGCACCCCGGAATTCGACAGCGTCTTCATCGATGAGGACGCTGCGCTGGAAGCCCGTTATGGCGTGCGCGTGCCGGTCTTGTGCGACAACGGTGGGCGCGAACTGGACTGGCCGTTCGATGTGGCGGCGTTGCAGCGGTGGCTGGTCGGGGTCCCATAGAGCGACTTTCGCGTTGCCTGGACGGCTGACTGCCGGCGCTGCCTGCTTGTTCCGGGACGGGGGTTTCCATTCCTCCTCCGACCCCGGTATTCAGCGGTGCGCGCCGTGGATCACTTGGCCTTGAACCTGACTACGGTGCTGATCGCGGTTTCATTGGGGATGGTCTTGGTATCGGCCCAGTCACCGCCACCGACGTCGAAATCCAGGCGCTTCACTGTGGCCTTGCCGGTCAGCACCGGTTGCGCGCCGGCGGCCCAGGTGAAGGTCAACGTGACCGGCTTGCTGATGCCGCGCAGTTCCAGCGTGCCGTCGGCGGCGTACCGGTTGCCACCCAGCGCACGGAAGCTGCTGGCGCTGTAACGGGCGGTGGCGAAGCGGGCGACGTTGAAGAAATCCTCTCCCTGCAGGGTGGAGTCGCGGTCGCTGTTGCCGGTTTTCGCGCCTACCAGCGGGATCGTGACGTCCAGCTTGGAGGTGGCCAGATTGGCCGGGTCGAAACTGAGCTGGGTCGAAAAGCCGGGGAAGGTCCCGGTGAACACGTCGCCGTCGTACTTGGTGGCGAACACCAGCGTCGAGCCGGGCGCCTGCACGTAGTCGGCCGCCTGGCCCGGGCTGGTGACCAGCATCGCGGCCAAGGCGGCGGCAACGGTGGCCGGAGTGGTGAGTCGGATGTTCATACGGAATCCTTGGATGGGGCCTTCAGCCAGCCTTGCGGCAACATGCGCACGAGGGTGACATCGCGCTGGTGAATATGGTGGTAAACGGCGGCGCCGGCATGGGCGAACACCGCTGCGACCAGCACCCAGAAACCCCACTCGTGGATGGCGTGGGAAATCTGGCTGATCTGCTCGCTGGGCGCGCTCAGCTTGGGCATCTCGACCAGCCCGAACAGCTTGAACGGGCGCAGGCCGCTGGCCGAGTCGAACAGCCAGCCGGACAGGGGCAGCGCGAAAATCAACGCATACAGCAGGCAGTGCGTGGCCGAGGCGATGCGCTCCTGCCAGCCCGGCGTGCCCGGTACCGGTTCGGGCGCCCCGGCATACAGCCGCCAGCCCAGGCGCATCAGCACCAGCCCCAGCACGGTGATGCCGATCGACTTGTGCGTGGTGTAGACCCAGAAGTATTTCGGCGTCTTCGGCAGCTCGCCCATGACCAGGCCGACGATGCCCAGCAGCAGGATCAGCAATGCGATCAACCAGTGCAGGGTCTGACTGACGCCACCCCAACGGGTTGCAGTGTTTTTCAGGGTCATGGGATCGGTTCCGGGGTGGCGGGTTCGGGAGGGGTGTCGGTTGCCGGCAGGTCTTCGTCGGACTCATCGGCCCGACCTTCGCGCACGGCTTCGGCCTCGATCCGCAACTCGACCTGGTCGCCGACCATCGACTTCCACGCATCGATGCCGAAGTCGGCGCGGCTGATCGTGGTGCTGGCGGAGAAGCCGGCGGTGCGTTTGAACGGCGGCAACGGGTGGCGCTTGAGCGCGTTGAGCGTGACCGCGAGCGTGACTTCGCGGGTGATCCCGCGCAGGGTCAGCAGGCCGTGGACGTTGGCCCGGGTGGGATCGATCTGCTCGACCCGGCGGGAAACAAAATGTGCCTGCGGATAGCGTTCGCCATCCAGCAGGTTGCGGGCGAGGGTGGCCTTGTTCCACTTGTCGTCGCCCAACTCCAACCGCGTGACCGGAATACTGACGTCCAGCTGCGCATCGGCCCAGTTGTCCGGATCGAACAGCAGCTCGCCTTCGCTGCCGGAAATCGTGCCCATGGCATGCGAGAAGCCGGCATGCTCGATCGCGAACATCACCCGCGTGTGCACCGGGTCGAGTCTGTAGCGGGCCGGGGCCGCGGTCGCCAGCAACGGCAGCAGGCACAGCGCCAATACGCAGGGTAGTCGCAGCATGGCTCGGCTCCGGATCGGAATGCAGCGATTCTAGGCCCATCCTGTCCCGCTCCGGGGAGCGGGTCGCGAAACGAATTGCCACGCCCGGTGATGACTGCCTGGGTGGCCCGGGCGCCAGGAGGCGCCTGCCCGTGCTTTGGCCGGGGCGACGGTATACAGTCCGCTTCCGGGGAAAACCGCCCGCCAAACGCTGCGCACCACGCATCGCGTCGGGCCTACGGCATCTGAGGGGAGCCGGTCAGCGATGAGGGGTTGTTGGAGAATCACAGGCAAGGGCCTGCTGACGTTGCTGTTGGCGTGGCTGCCGTTGCAGGGCATCGCCGCCGGTCTTTCCGAGACGCCGCGGATGCGCCGGCTGGGCGCGGCGGACGGGCTGCCTTCGCGCATGGTGCTGGGCCTGGCACAGGACCGGCGCGGGTATATCTGGGCGGCCACCGACGATGGGCTGGCGCGCTATGACGGCGTCGGCCTGCAGGTGTGGCGGCATGATCCGGCCGACAGCACCTCCCTGCCCAGCAATACGCTGGAAACCCTGCTGGTCGATGACCGCGACCGGCTCTGGGTGGGCAGCAACGGCGGCGGCCTGAGCATGCTGGATGCCGGACGCAAGCAGTTCCGGCATTTCGCGCAGATCGCCCGTTCCTGTCCGCAACAGGTCTGGGCGCTGGCCTACGCCGAGCAGGCGCTGTGGGTCGGCACCAGCGGCACGGGTCTGTGCCGCATGCAGGAGGACGGCCGGGTTACCCGTTTCGTTGCAGTCGCCGGTGATGCGAGCACGTTGCCGGATGACACCATCTATTCGTTGCTGCATGACGGGCAGGGGCGGATATGGGTTGGCACCGGCGCCGGACTGGCGCGCTGGAACGGAGAGGGATTCACCCGTATCGCCCCCGCGCTGCTGTCCGGCAAGAACATCATCCGCCTGAGCCGCGATGGAGATGGCGGCGTGTGGGCCGGTACCGAAGATGGCCTGTACCAGGTCGACGCCGATGGCCATGCGCGCCCGGTCGCGTGGTCGCAGGGCGGCAATGCGCGTGCCGGCGTGGTGTTGAATGACCGTGACGGCAGTTACTGGGTGGGCACGGCCAACGGGCTGTTTCGCGGCGACCGGCGACAGCTGCAGTTGCTGCACGGCGACAGTGGCAGCGGCTTTCTGACCGGTCGCAGCGGCGTGCTGGACATGCTGCAGGACAACGAAGGCGGCATCTGGATCGCGCTGTTGACCCAGGGGCTGGCGTATCTGCCACCGCACTGGCGGCGCTTTTCCACCTGGTACCAGTTGGGCGACGAACCGCTGGAGAGCCTGTATCTGCTCAATTCGGCGGCCGATGGCGATGGCTTCCTTGTCGCCGGTGCGCATGGCGTGTACCGGCTCGACGGCGGCGGCCGGCTGTCGCTGCTGGCGGACGAAAAGCAGGCGGGGCAGGGCAGCATCTGGTCGGTGCAGCGCCGCGCCGATGGCGGCATCTGGCTGGGACGGGCGGGAAGGTTGAGCCTGTACCGGCCGGCAACCGGAACCGTGGAGCATCTGGATCTTGGCGTCGGCAGCGACCCGCAACGGCGGGTCGATCTTTTGCGCACGGCGGCTGACGGCAGCCTGTGGCTGTCGGTGATCAATTACGGCCTGCAGCATCGCAGCGCGTCGGGTCGGCTTCTGGGCGATTTTCCTTTCGGCGATGCCCATGGGCTGCCCGAAGCGATGGTTGAGCAGCTGCGTATCGATGCCGATGGCGTGTTGTGGGTTGCCGGCGAGCAAGGTGTGCTGCGCTGGAATGGCGCGCGTTTCGTGCCGGTGGCCGGTATGGCGCGCGGCAGGGTGTACGACCTGGCCTTCGATCCGCAGGGAAAGCTGTGGCTGGCGCGCGACGGGGCGCTTGAGCACTACGCATGGGACGGTTCACAGCTGACGCTGGAGCAGAGAATCGCTGCGGCCGAAGGCGTGCCGTCGGTCGCGATGGGCGGGCTGGTGGTGGGGCGCAGCGGGCAGGTATGGGCCACAACTCCGCGTGGCCTGCTGTCGTGGCAGCCGGCCACGCGCGTGCTGCAACTGCATGGCGAACGCGATGGCCTGCCGGATGTGGAGTTCACCCTGCGGCCACCGGCCTACAGTGGCGCCGGCAAGGCGCTGGCGGTCTCGGCGACCGGGCTGGTCAGCTTCGATCCGGACGAGACAGGGCTGTCGCTGCCGGCCTCGCAGCTGGTGATCGATGGTCTGCAGGTGCGGCGCAACGATGCCGAACAGGCGCAGCCGCTGCCAGCTGACGGCACGATTACGCTCGGGCCGGATGACCGCGACCTGCGCATCACCGCGCGCCTGCTGTCCTACGCTGATCCACACCGTCATCGCTATCGCTACCGCGTGTCGGGCTATGACCAGAACTGGGTCGAGCAGGGACACGAGGGTGAGCGCACGCTGTCGCGCTTGCCAGCTGGCAGCTACGGCATCGAAGTGCAGGGAGCGGTGCCGGGGGGGACGTGGTCGGGCTCCCGGCATCTGCAGGTGTCGGTGGCGCCGCCATGGTGGCGCAGCCATGCCGCGATGGCCGGCTATGCCGCCCTTCTGGTCCTGCTCACGCTGGCCGCGGTGCTGGGCTATCGCCTGCGTCTGAGCCGCCGCAGCCAATGGCAGCTGGCGGTGCACAAACAGGAACTGGCCGAGCAGGCCTCGCAGGCCAAGACGCGCTTCCTGGCCACGCTCGGACACGAGGTGCGCACGCCCATGACCGGCGTGCTGGGAATGAGCGAGTTGCTGCTGACGACGCCTCTGGATGCCACCCAGCGAAACTATGCCGGGGCGATCCAGCAGGCCGGAAGCCATCTGCTGCGGCTGGTCAACGATGCACTGGACCTGGCGCGGATCGAGGCCGGCCGCCTGGAGCTGGAAAGCCGGCCGTTCGACCTGGCGGCCCTGCTGGAGGAAGTGGTGGCGCTGATGGCACCGATGGCCGAACGCCGCGGGTTGGAGTTCGCGCGCAGGATCACACTGCCCGGGCCGGTGGCGGTCACCGGCGATGCCATGCGCGTGCGCCAGATCCTGATGAACCTGCTCGGCAACGCGATCAAATTCACCGAGCACGGCCAGGTCGCGCTGGCGATCACCCTGCTGCCCGATCAGTCGGGAATGCAGCTGGAAATCAGCGATACCGGGCCGGGCATCAATGCCGACCAGCAGCAACGCCTGTTCCAGCGCTTCGAGCAGGCCGATGGCCCGCGTACCGCGTCGCGCTATGGCGGCAGCGGGCTGGGGCTGGCGATATGCCAGGAGCTGGCCATGGCGATGGGCGGCCACATCCGCATCGACAGTCGCCCGGGCGCCGGCGCGCGTTTCATCGTCGAGCTGCCGTTGCGCTGGCAGCTGTCCGGCGCAACGGTGGCAGCCGAGGCCGCGTGCCGACCCGGCCCGGCGCGCGCATTGCAGATCCTGCTGGTGGAGGATGACCCGACTGTGGCCGAGGTGATGATCGGCCTGTTGAGCGCCCGCGGGCATCGTGTCACCCATGCGGCGCACGGGCTTTCAGCGCTGTCCGACGTGGCGGCGATCGAATTCGATATCGGCCTGCTGGATCTGGATCTGCCGGCGCTGGACGGATTGGCCCTAGCCCGGCAGCTGCGCGGCATGGGCCACGATTTCCCGCTGGTGGCGGTCACCGCACGGTCCGATGCGAACGCCGAGGAACAGGTGCGTGCCGCGGGCTTCGAGGGATTCCTGCGCAAGCCGGTGACCGGTGATCTGCTGGTCGCGGCCATCGCCGCGGCATGGCGCGAGCGGCCGCTGATGGTGGAGGGCGCATGAGCGCCCCGGCTCGAGCCTTGGCGGCACTGGTGCGTGCCGGTCGCGGCGCGCTGTGTGTATTGCTGTTGGCCATGGCCGGCGTCGCGGCGGCCGAGGTGCCGGCCACCCCGCAACCGCGGCAACTGACCGTGGCCGATGGCCTGCCGTCGAGCAACATCAACGAGTTCGCCGAGGATCACTTCGGTTATCTGTGGCTGGCCAGTCGCGATGGGCTGGCGCGCTACGACGGCCGCAACTATCGCTTCTGGCGCGCCGAGGACGGCTTGCGCGACAACCTGGTGTGGAGCGTGCATGTCGATGTCCGCAACCAGCTGTGGGTGGGAACCCAGAACGCCGGGCTGGTGATGCTGTCGGCCGATCGCCGCCACTTCCGTTTTTTCGACCAGCAGAGCCATCCGCAGATCGGCAGCAATACCGTGTGGAGCATCGCCTCCACGCCCGATGGCAGCCTGTGGTTCGGTACCGCTACCGGAGGGTTGCACCGGCTCGGACCGGATGGGCGGATCCGCCGCTTCATGCCGATTCCCGGCAACCCCCGCAGCCTGCCGTCGGCGGCGGTCGCCTATCTGGCGGTAACCAGCGATGGCAGCCTGTGGGTCGGCACCAAGGGCGGGCTGGCGCGCTGGACCGGCAGCGACTTCCAGCGTATCGGCGAAGACGTGCTGCCGTCGCCGACGATCAACGGTCTGAAGGTGGATCGGGAAGGGCGGCTGTGGGTCGCCACCAACGCCGGTGTGCTGGTACGCGATGCGCAGGGCACGTTCCGGCCGGCGTCGTGGGCGGGGGAATCGCCAGAGCGCGTATTGAACATGCTGCTGTACAGCAGTGATGGCAGCTATTGGCTGGATACGCGGTCGGGACTGGGCCGTGCCAGCGATGGCCAGGCGGACAACGTGCCGCTGTACAGCGCACGCGAGCGCGGCATGGTGCGGCCGAACTGGTCCAGCGCCTACGAGGACCGCGAAGGGGGACTGTGGTTTGCCAGCACCAACGCCGGGCTGTGGCACCTGCCGGCAAGCTGGCGGCAGTTTTCGGTGCTGTCCCGGCGGCTGGACCAGCCGCGCTCGCTGCGTAATCCCTATGCCCTGGCGCTGGCGGCCTCGGCCAGCGGCGGGCTGTGGGTGGTGGGAACGCGCGGCGCGCTGGACAAACTCGATCCGGCCACTGGCGAGGTGGAACACCATCTGGAGGCGATCGATGGCACCAACTGGGTGCAGTCGGTCGCCGAGGACGGCAACGGCCGGGTCTGGATCGGCAGTCTGGATGCGCTGGTGCGTTACGACCCGCAGACCCGGAGCGTCCAGCGCTGGCGGCGCGACGAGCCGGATGCGGCCATGCCCGGTGACGGCGAGATCCTGCGCGTCTGCAACGGTGGCCGTATCTGGATCTACTCTGAAAACGGTGGCTTGCAGCAGCGCGACCAAGAGGGGCGGGTGCTGCGCAACATCGTGCCCGGCAGCGCGGGCCTGGCCGGTGTGCAGAATATCGACGAGATGCGTTGCGGCCCGGGCGACACCCTGTGGCTGGGCACCAGCCAGGGGCTGATGGCATGGGATCGGCGGGCGCAGGTGTTCACGCCGGTAGCAGGAACGCCGCGCAGCCATGTCTACACCTTCCAGATCACCGATACCGGCGTGGTGTGGGTGGCCGGCATGGGCCGGATGGAGCAGTACCTGTGGGATGACCGGCAGCTGTCCCTGCTCGATCGCATCGGCGCCGAACGCGGCCTGCCGGCGCTGGCGCCAGGCGGCCTGGTGGTGGATGCGGGCGGCGTGGCCTGGGCCAGCAGTGCGCGCGGGCTGGTCCGCATGGATCCGGCAAGCAAGGCGGTGCGCCTGTACGGCGTCCACGACGGCCTGCCCGGGCAGGAGTTCCGCCGCCGCGCGCTGGTGCAGGCGGTGACCGGGCAGATCGCCGGCGGCACCCCGGAGGGGCTGGTGTTGTTCGACCCCGACGCGGTCAGGCCGTCCACGCGGCAGCCGCCGCTGGTGATCGAACGGGTCAGCGTGCGCCAGAACGAAGGGGTGGTGGACCGCACCCACGTCACGCCGCTGGAGATCGGCGACAACGATCGCGACCTGCACATCACCGCACGCCTGCTGTCTTTTGCCGATTCGGCCACCAATACCTACCGCTTCCGGCTCGGAGGCTACGACCCGGACTGGGTGGATGTCGGCGCGACCGGCGAGCGCGTGTTCTCGCGCTTGCCACCGGGCCGGTACCTGTTGGAGATCCAGGCCAAGACCGCCGACAACGTCTGGTCGCAGACGCAGACGCTTGCCTTCCGGGTGCAGCCGCCGTGGTGGCGCAGCCTGGGCGGCCTGATCGTGCTGACCTCGCTGGGCCTGCTGCTGATCGTCCTGTTCGCGTATCTGTACCGGCGTCGCCTGAGCCGCCGCAACGCCTGGCAACTGGCGCTGCACAAGCAGGAACTGGCCGAGCAGGCGTCACTGGCCAAGACCCGTTTCCTGGCCACGCTGGGGCATGAGGTGCGTACGCCGATGACCGGCGTGCTGGGCATGAGCGAACTGCTGCTGGCCTCGCCGCTGGACGAGCGCCAGCGCAACTACACCGAATCGATCCGGCGCGCCGGTGAGCATCTGTTGCGGCTGGTCAACGATGCGCTGGATCTGGCGCGCATCGAGGCCGGGCGCCTGGATCTGGTGCAGCAGCCGTTCGACCTTTCGCAACTGCTCATCGAGGTGAAGCGGCTGATGGCGCCGCTGGCGCAACGACGCGGGCTGACGTTCGAATTCGACAACCAGCTGCCGGCGCGGATCAGTGTCAGCGGCGATGCGGTGCGATTGCGGCAGATCCTGCTCAACCTGATCGGCAATGCGATCAAGTTCACCAGCGAGGGATCGGTCACGTTGCGGGCGCAGGTGCTGGCGGGCAATCACGGGCTGCGCTTCGACATCAGCGATACCGGGCCGGGGATCAATGCCGAGCAGCAGCAGCGCCTGTTCCGCCGCTTCGAACAGGCCGAGGGCGCACGTACCGCTGCCCGTTATGGCGGCAGCGGCCTGGGGCTGGCGATCAGCCAGGAGCTGGCGGTCGCGATGGGGGGCCGTATCGGCATTGAAAGCACGCTGGGTCGCGGCAGCTGTTTCAGCGTCGAGCTGCCGCTGCCGTGGGTGGAGCTTGCCGAAGCGCCGGGCGATGGCGAAGCCGGTCCGCCGCGCGGGCAGCTGCCGCCACTGCGCATCCTGCTGGTGGAGGACGACGCCACCATCGCCGAGGTGATTGTCGGGCTGCTCACCGTGCACGGGCATGAGGTGGTACACGCCGCGCATGGCCTGGCGGCACTGGCCGAGGTCGGTGGCAGCCACTTCGATGTGGGGCTGCTGGATCTGGACCTGCCCGGGCTGGACGGGTTGGCCTTGGCGCGCCAGTTGCAGGTGCTCGGCTACGACCTGCCGCTGGTGGCGGTGACGGCACGCTCCGATGCCGAGGCCGAGCCGCAGGCACGCGATGCCGGTTTCTCCGGCTTCCTGCGCAAGCCGGTGACGGCGCGGTTGCTGCTGGATGCGATTGCAGATGTGTTGAGCCCGGCGCCTGCGCCGGATGGGGCAAGCCGGCCGGAATGAACAGTCTGCCGGTGCGTACGCGCCGCCAGGCAACAAAGGGCGAACGAGGGCGAAGGCGGCGTAGCGCCGCCCATCGCCCGACAGGTCAACGCCGGCTCAACTCGTGCACGGCCTGCACCAGTACCGCGACGTGCTCGGGATTCATGTCCGGTGACATGCCGTGGCCGAGGTTGAACACGTGGCCTTCGCGCGAACCGCCGTTGCCGGCGGCGTAGCTGTCCAGCGCCAGTCCCACCTGGGTGCGGATCGCTTCCGGCGACCCGTACAGTGTGGTCGGGTCCAGGTTTCCCTGCAGCGCAACCCTGCCGCCGGTGCGGCGTACCGCCTCGCCCAGCTCGATGGTCCAGTCCACGCCCAGCGCGTCGGTGCCGCAGGCGGCCAGCGCTTCGACATGTGTGCCATTGCCCTTGCCGAACAGGATCAGCGGCGTGCGCTCGGCGCCCTGGCCGCGTTCCAGTTCCTGCGCGATGCGGGTCAGGTATGGCAGCGAGAACTCCCGGTACATCGCCGGGCTGAGCACGCCACCCCACGTGTCAAACACCTGCAACGCCTGCGCCCCGGCCGCACGCTGGGCGGCGAGATAGGCGATCACCGAATCGGTCACCACGGCCAGCAGGCGGTGCAGCGCCGCCGGTTCGTTCAGGGCCATCGCCTTGATGCGGGCGAAGTCCTTGGACGCCGCCGCCTTCGATCATGTAGCAGGCCAGCGTCCACGGGCTGCCGGAGAAGCCGATCAGCGGCACTTTGCCGCCCAGCTCCGGCGGATCAGGCGCACCGCGTCCATCACGTAGCGCAGCTCGGTTTCCATGTCCGGCACCGCCAGCTTGGCGATATCGGCCTCAGTGCGAACGGGATGGCGGAACTTGGGGCCTTCGCCGTCGACGAAGTACAGCTCCAGCCCCATCGCATCGGGAATGGTGAGGATGTCGGAGAACAGGATCGCCGCGTCCAGCTCGAAGCGCTCCAGCGGCTGCAACGTCACCTCGCAGGCGATCTGCGGGTTCTTGGCCATCGCCAGGAAGCTGCCGGCCCGGGCACGGGTGGCGCGGTATTCCGGCAGGTAGCGGCCGGCCTGACGCATCAGCCAGACCGGCGTGCAATCCACAGGTTCGCGGCGCAGTGCGCGCAGGAATCGGTCATTGCGAAGTGGACTGGACACGGTGGAACTCCTTGGGAATCGGAAAGTCGGCAGAACGGCTTGCCCGGCCGAGGGATAACGGCCCGCTAGCGGCCGGCGGGGCCGGCCCGCGCAGGCGTCAAGGGCGGGGCTCGCCGCTGGTGAACATCACCTGGAAACCGCGTTTGAGCTGGGCATCGCGCGCTTTTTCGAAGGCGGCACTGGCTTCTTCCTGCTGCAGGTACAGCTCCCGGCGCAATTGCGCCTTGCCGCCCACCTGGCCGCTTTCGCGCAACAGCTCCCAGCCACCGATGAGATCGGCAAGCAGGGACAGTTGCACATAGCGGGGAGACTCGTTGCCGCTGGGCGGCTGCTGCAGGAATACGCGCATGGGCCGATTGTAGCCGTTGCCGTGCGGCGGGGGCGCCTGGCTGAACGGCGGGGTGCGCCCGCTTCAGCCTTGGCGCAGCACGTCCAGGACCGCCGATTCGTCCACCCCGGCGACCACTTCGGCCTGGCCGATGCCACGCCACAACACCAGCCGCAGGCGGCCGGCGAGGTTCTTCTTGTCCAGGCGCATGTGGCCCAGCAGCACTTCGGGCGCCAGCCCTTGCGGGATTTCCGTCGGCAGGCCGTAGGCCTGCAGCAGCTGGCGCAGGGTCTCGCTGTCGGCGGCATCGGCCATGCCCAGCGCTGCGGACAGGCGTGCCGCCAGCACCATGCCCACGGCGACCGCTTCGCCATGGTTGAGGTTGTCGTTGCCCGGCGCGCCGTAACCCTGCGCGGTCTCGATGGCATGGCCGAAGGTGTGGCCGAGGTTGAGCAGGGCGCGTTCGCCCTTTTCCAGCGGATCGCGCTCGACGATTGCGGCCTTGTGCCCGCAACTGCGGGCGATCGCCTGCGCCAACGCGGCGTCGTCGCCGGCCAGCAGCGCTGCGCGCTCGGCCTGCAGCCAGTGGAAGAACTGCCGGTCGCCAATGGCGCCGTACTTGATCACCTCCGCCAGGCCGGCACGCAGCTCGCGCAGCGGCAAGGTCCGCAGGGTCGACGTGTCGGCGATGACCGCGCGCGGTGGATGGAAGGCGCCGACCAGGTTCTTGCCCTGCGCTATGTCCACCGCGGTCTTGCCGCCGACCGAGGAATCCACCATCGCCAGCAGCGTGGTCGGCAGTTGCACGCAGTCCACCCCGCGCATCCAGCACGCCGCAGCAAAGCCGGCCAGATCGCCGACCACCCCGCCACCCAACGCCAGCACGCAGGCATCGCGGGTGGCACCGAGTGATGCCAGCGCATTGATTGCACCGGCGAAGCTGTCCAGCGTCTTGGATGCCTCGCCAGCGGCGATGGTGAATTCGCCGATCAGCAGGTCAGGCCTTGTTTCCAGCAGCCCCTGGCGCACGCCGGCCAGATACAGCGGGGCCACCGTGGTGTCGCTCAGCAGCAGCACGTGGCGTCCGCGGATTGCGCGCGATATCAGCGCGCCATCGTCGAGCAGCCGGGGGCCGATGCTGATGTCATAGGGCTGGGCGCCGCCGACGGCGACGATGCGGGGAGAAGCAGTCATGCGGTGGGTTCCGTGATCCGCCATTGCGCGGCAAGCCGTACCACCACGTGCGCGGTGGCCTCGACCGGAGTGAATTGATCGGTATCGACGGCCAGATCGGCGATCTCGCGATACAGGGGATCGCGCAGCCGTGCCATTTCCTGCAACACCTGCTCGCGATCCTCCCGCACCAGCAGTGGCCGGCTGCGGTCGCGATGCAGGCGCCGCAGCTGGGCCTGCACACTGACCCGCAGATAGACCACGAAGCCGCGCTCGCGGATCAGTGCGCGATTCTCGGCATCGAGCACAGCGCCGCCGCCGGTGGCAACCAGTTGTCCGTGGCCCTGCAGCACGCTCGCCAGCACCCGCTTTTCGCGCGCACGGAACGCGGCTTCTCCGGCGTTCTCGAATATCGAGGCGATGCTGGTGCCGGCGTCCTCGACGATGGCCTGATCGGCATCGACGAACTCCAGGCCGAAACGTTCTGCAAGACGCCGGCCGATGCAGGTTTTGCCGGCGCCCATCGGGCCGACCAGGATGAGATTGGGGGCGGGATTCATCGCCTTCGATGCTAGCACCTCATGTCAGCGCCTTAACACGGTGCCGGGGACTATCACCGTCTCTGCGAAATGGTTCGCGGTGAAACCAAGGAGCTGGACATGTCAGTTGCCAAGATCATTGAAGTCAATGCGGCGTCCAAAACCAGTGTCGAAGATGCGGTACGCAGCGGTTTGAAGAAAGTGGCCGAGACGGTCAAGGGCATCCAGGGCGCGTGGATCAACGAAACCAAGGTCGTCACCGACGGTGACGGCAACATCACCGAGTGGCGGGTGAATCTGCGGGTGACCTTCCTCGTCAGCTGATCTTCGTGCGCCGTTCGCGCAGGGCGATGTCCCCGGCCGGGGACTCGCCATCCAGGTCTGTCGATCAAACGGTTACCGGGCGCCGCAGGGCATCCAGTGTGACGGTGCGGTCGGCGATGCCGGGCAAGGTGCGCAACGCCTGCCGGCTTACCCGCTCGTAGAACTGCACGAAACGCTCCAGCTGCGAGCGGCTCATCCCGCTGCGACCAGGCGAGGCCGCCTGCATGGCCTGCTCCTGCTGCCAACGCCAGCGCGGTACCACCGAAAAATCCGGCGGCTGCAGGAACCACAGCCGGTCACAGCCTTGCCACAGCTCGGGATAGTCGCGGGCCAGCGCCCGGTTGCACCAGTGTCGCCAGATGCCGTCGCGATCCGCATCGCGCTCCAAGTCATTCAACGGCTGGACGAGTGCGGCTTCGGCTTCGGCCGGTGTGCCGACAAACCAGCCCTCGAATACCAGCAGGTCCAGGCGGCGGTCGATCCTTGTCCATTGCGCGGCGGGCAGGCGCTCGTCGGCTAGCTTGTCGAAACGCGGCAGGGCCACTGGCTCGCCCTCGCGGATCGCCGCAAATGTTTCCAGCGCCAGCGGCACATCGTGGGTGCCCGGTGGCCCGCGCGTGGCGAGCAGCGGATGGATGCGCCCGGCCAGACGATGCCGTTGTGCGCGGGTCAGGTACAGGTCGTCGATGGAGAGACTGGCGGCGTGCAATCCGCGCGCGTTCGCCGCGTCCACCACCTGGTTGGCGAAGGTGGATTTGCCGCTGCCCTGCAGCCCGCTGATGGCCAGGACCGTGGTGGATTTGCCGACGGCCAGTGCGTCGTCGAGCGCGGCGGCGACCAGCGCTTCCGGGAAGCCGGGAGCCTGCGGCATGTACGGATCGGAAGACATGGGGCCACAATAGTGCACCCCGTGCCGTTCAAAATCGACCATGACCGATCTGTACGCTGAAGCGCTTTCCACCTTCGCCAGCCTGTTCGAAGAGGCCAAGGCCAGCCAAGAAATCGACGCTACGGCAATGACGGTGGCCACTGTCGACACAGAAGGGCGGCCGTCGGCGCGTACTGTCCTGTTGAAGGCGTTCGATGAGCGCGGCTTCGTGTTCTATACGCACTTGGACAGCCGCAAGGGCCGCGAGCTGCACGCCAATCGCGCCACCGCGCTGCTGTTCCTGTGGCGCAGCCTGCGCGAGGCAGGTATCCAGGTGCGGATTGAAGGCGACGCGCAGCTGGTGTCGGCGGACGAGGCCGATGCCTATTTCGCCTCGCGGCCACGCATGAGCCAGATCGGTGCGTGGGCCTCGGCGCAGTCGCAGACGCTGGCGTCGCGCGAAGAGTTCGAGCAACGGCTGGCCAACTTCGAAGCCAACTTCGAAGGCCGCGACGTGCCACGACCGGACGGCTGGAGCGGCATCCGCGTGGTGCCGCAGCGCATCGAGTTCTGGTACGGCGCGAATTTCCGCCTGCACGAGCGCTGGCGCTATGAGGCGGATGACGCGGGCCGGTGGAGCAAACGGCTGCTGTATCCATGAACCGACATGGCGGAAGTATCCGCCGGGCTCGCGAGCCCGAAGCGCGCGTGCGGGAACTTCCAGTGAAGTTTGGCGGCGGAGTCCAATGACGATGCAGCTGCACCCGGTCTATCGCGTCGTGGTATTCGTGCCGCCCTCGCATCTGGAGGCGCTCAAGCGTGGAATCCTCGGTGTGGACGCGTTGGCCGTCGGCGGCTATGAGCACGGCATGTGGGAAACGGCGCCCGGCTTCGAACAATACCGGGCGCTGCCGGCGACCACGCCGGTGCATGGGCAAAGTGGCGAGCTGGTGCGCGAGCCCAGCGTGCGGCTCGAGTTCTGTATTCCACGCGACCCGGAGCGCTTGCAGCGGTTGCTGTCCGACGGAATCGCCGCCCACCACCCATGGAATACGCCGGCGGTGTTCGTCGATGAAACGCAGTTCGTGACGCCATGATCGGCCCTCGCCGCATCGTCTGCCTGACCGAAGAGCCGACCGAGACGCTGTATGCGCTCGGCGAGCAGGACCGCATCGTCGGCATCAGTGGTTTCACCGTGCGGCCACCGCAGGCGCGCCGGGACAAGCCCAAGGTCAGCGCGTTCACCAGCGCCAAGGTCGGCGAGATCCTCAAGCTCAAGCCCGACCTGGCGATCGGCTTTTCCGACATCCAGGCCGACATCGCCGCCGAGCTGATCCGCAACGGCGTGGAGGTGTGGATCTCCAACCACCGCAGCGTGGCCGGCATCCTCGATTACATCAGGCGGCTGGGGGCGCTGGTGGGTGTGCCGGCACGTGCCAACGACTACGCCGACAGCCTGCGGCGCGGGTTGGACGAAATCGCCAAGCAGGCGGCCACTTTGCCGCGGCGGCCACGTGTCTACGTCGAGGAGTGGGACGAGCCGATCATCACCGGCATCCAGTGGGGCGCCGAGCTGGTGGAGATTGCCGGCGGCATCGATGTGTTTCCCGAGCTGTCGCGTGAACCGTTGGCCAAGGCGCGCATCCTCGCCAACGGCGATCCGGTGATCGCGCGCAACCCGGACATCATCATCGGCTCGTGGTGTGGCAAGAAGTTCCGCCCCGAGCGGGTCGCCGCGCGTCCGGGCTGGGCGGCAATCAACGCGGTGCGCGATGGCGAGCTGCACGAGATCAAATCGCCGCTGATCCTGCAGCCCGGTCCGGCAGCATTGACCGATGGCGTGCAGGCGATTGCCAGCCTGATCCAGCGCTGGTCACGGCGCTTGTAGGAGCGGCGTAAGTCGCGATGGGGTTTTTCCCGATAAGACCTTGGTCGCGCTTGTGTCGCTCCTACAGCCGGGTTGGAGGGTGTAGGAGCGACGTCGGTCGCGATTGCGGTTTCCCGATAAGCCCGTTCGCGACTTACGTCACTCCTACAGAAGAACATGGGCGTCAACGTTCGCCGCCTGGTGCCAGGCCGGTATAACGCGCCCGCGGCCGGATCAACGTACCTGCGGCCTGCTGTTCCAGCGCATGCGCCAGCCAGCCGGTCAGGCGTGCCGCAGCGAACATCACCAGCGCGTGCGCTGCCGGCAGGCCATGCACATAACAGATCGCCGCCAGCAGGCCGTCGATGTTCGGATGCTGCCCGCTGTTCTCAAGCGTGGCAGCCAGCACCGCTTCAACGTGCCGCATCTGTGGGGTGTCGCCGCGCAGTTCGCGCAACTGGCGCAGGACTTCGGTCGCGCGCGGATCCCCCTCCGGATAGAGCAGGTGGTTGAAGCCGGGCAACTCGTCGCCACGGCGCCAGCGCTCGGCAATGAAGGCCGCCGGCGCGCCGCTGGCCTCGGCATCGAGCAGCAATGCATGGGCACGCGCGGTGGCGCCGCCGTGACGGGGGCCGGACAACGCCGCCAGTCCGGCGCTGACCGTGGCATGCAGGTGCGCGCCGGTGGAGGCGACCACGCGCGCGGCGAAGGCCGACACGTTCAGTTCGTGGTCCGCGCACAGCACCAGGGCCGAGCGCACCACGTCGGCGAAGCCGGCATCGCCAGGGCGCCATGCATCGGCGAGCAGGCGGTGCACCGGGCGCGAGTCGGGCTGGATGCCGACCAGCAGTGCGGCGTTCTGCCGCAACAGCGTCGCCGCCACCTCGCGGCGCACCGGCGCGGCGGCATTGAGCGACTGCCGTTGCTCCAGTGCCAGCAGCGGAATGCAGGCCATGGTGCGCTCCAGCGGCGGCAGCGCGGCGTCCAGTGCCAACGCGGCGATCCGTTCCGGCCATGCCGGCGGCGGTGCTGCGGCGAACGGGTCCTGCTGTTCGCAGTCCCACAGCAGCCGCGCGATGTCCTCCAGCGTGGCGCCGGCGCGCGCGGCCGCCACCGCCGAGCGGCCGCGGTAATAGGGCGCATCCGGGCGGATCAGCGAGATGCCGGTTTCCAGTACCGGCAGCCCGCGATCCAGGCTCTGCGCCGCGCCGCGCGCCGCGCCGCGACCGGCTTGCTTGCGTTGTGCCAGCCGCTCGACTTCCGCGCGCAGGTAGACCCGGCTGCGTGGATCGGGGCCGGGGCGCGAACTCAGCTGCCCGCGGCTGACGTAGGCGTATAGGGTGGCGGCGCTGATGCCGAGCAGGGTGCAGGCTTCGCTGGCGGGGATCAGTTCTGGATCGGAGCGATCGGACATGGCGTATTCAATATGTTGATTTAATGAATCAAGATTGATCAATGATTGCGATGGTGACAGATTGGACGCCATTGCGGACCGGCACCATCGCCTCCGCCAAGACAGGAGCCATGTCATGAGTGTTTCTTCCGCCGGCGCCGCCTTCCGTGCCGCACTGGCTGCCGAATCGCCGCTGCAGGTGATCGGCGCGATCAACGCCAATCACGCGTTGCTGGCCAAGCGCGCCGGTTTCCGCGCCATCTATCTGTCCGGTGGCGGTGTCGCCGCCGGTTCGCTGGGCCTGCCGGACCTGGGCATCAACACGATGGAAGACGTGCTGGTCGACGTGCGCCGCATCACCGACGTCTGTGACCTGCCGCTGATGGTGGACATCGATACCGGCTTTGGGCCCAGCGCGTTCAACATCGCCCGCACAGTGAGGTCGCTGATCAAGGCCGGTGCCGCTGCCTGCCATATCGAGGACCAGGTCGGCGCCAAGCGCTGCGGCCATCGTCCCGGCAAGGAGATCGTGTCGCAGGGGGAGATGGTGGACCGGGTCAAGGCGGCCGCCGATGCCAGGACCGATCCGGACTTCTTCCTGATCGCGCGCACCGACGCCATCCAGATGGAAGGCGTGGAGGCGGCGATCGAGCGCGCGCTGGCCTGTGTGGAGGCTGGCGCCGACGGCATCTTCGCCGAGGCCGCCTACGATCTGGACACCTACAAGCGCTTTGCCGATGCGGTGAAGGTGCCGGTGCTGGCCAACATCACCGAGTTCGGCGCCACGCCGCTGTTCAGCCGCGACGAGCTGGCGGCGGCCGGCGTGGCGATGCAGCTGTTTCCGCTGTCGGCGTTCCGCGCGGCCAACAAGGCGGCCGAGAACGTGTATGAAGCGATCCGCCGTGACGGCCACCAGCGCAACGTGCTGGAGACGATGCAGACCCGCGAGGAGCTGTACGAGCGCATCGGCTACCACGAGTTCGAGCGCAGCCTGGATCAGACTTTCGCTGCGAAGAAGTAACAGTCCTCACCATCACCTGTAGGAGCGACCGGCATTGCCGGCAAAGCCCCATCGCGACTGACGTCGCTCCTACATCAGGCAATCCATTGACCGGGAGAAACCACAATGAGCCAGACCACCGCCGCACCGGCGTTCAAGCCGAAGAAGTCCGTCGCCCTGTCCGGCACCGCCGCCGGCAACACCGCGCTGTGCACCGTCGGCCGTAGCGGCAACGACCTGCACTACCGCGGCTACGACATCCTGGATCTGGCCGGCACCAGCGAGTTCGAAGAGATCGCCCACCTGCTGGTGCACGGCAAGCTGCCCAACAAGGCCGAGCTGCGCGCGTACAAGGCCAAGCTGAAGTCGCTGCGCGGCATCCCCGCGGCGGTGAAGGCGGCGCTGGAGGAACTGCCGCCGTCGGCGCACCCGATGGACGTGATGCGCACCGGCGTGTCGGTGCTTGGCTGCATCTCGCCGGAAAAGGACGACCACAACCACCCCGGCGCGCGCGACATCGCCGACAAGCTGATGGCCTGCCTGGGTTCGATGCTGCTGTACTGGTACCACTGGAGCCACAACGGCCGCGTCATCGATGTGGAGACCGACGATGACTCCATCGGCGGCCACTTCCTGCACCTGCTGCACGGCGAGCAGCCGCGCGAATCGTGGGTCAAGGCGATGCACACCAGCCTGGTGCTGTACGCCGAACACGAGTTCAATGCATCGACCTTCGCCTGCCGCGTCATCGCCGGCACCGGCAGCGACATGTACAGCGCCATCACCGGTGGCATCGGCGCGCTGCGCGGTCCCAAGCACGGCGGCGCCAACGAGGTCGCGTTCGAGGTGCAGAAGCGCTACGAAACGCCCGATGAGGCCGAGGCCGACATCAAGGCGCGCGTGGAACGCAAGGAAGTGGTGATCGGCTTCGGTCATCCGGTCTACACCGTGTCCGACCCGCGAAACAAGGTGATCAAGGACGTCTCGCGCGAGCTGTCGGCCGAGCAGGGCAACATGAAGATGTACGACATCGCCGAGCGTCTGGAGACAGTGATGTGGGACATCAAGAAGATGTTCCCGAACCTGGACTGGTTCAGCGCCGTCAGCTACCACATGATGGGGGTGCCCACCGCCATGTTCACTCCGCTGTTCGTGATCGCACGTACCGCCGGTTGGAGCGCGCACATCATCGAACAGCGCATCGACGGCAAGATCATCCGCCCGTCGGCCAACTACACCGGCCCGGAAGACCAGGCGTTCGTGCCGCTGGACAAGCGCGCGTAAATCTCGCGGAAAACATCCCGCAAGCCCGATAAAGCCACTCTCCCGCCCGCGGGAGAGGGGTTGGGGTGAGGGGAAGCTTGTACGCAAGCACAAGCTCCCCCCATCCGCCCTTCGGGCACCTTCCCCCGCAGGCGGGAGAAGGGAGCCACCAGATTCCAGGGGTTGCTGTGGGATTGCTGCAATTGCATACGTCCGCGAGCGATCCACCGCAACACCAGCAAGCCCAGACATCGACAGGCCCGCCATGAACACCGATTACCGCAAAAACCTGCCCGGCACCTCGCTGGACTATTTCGATACACGCGCCGCGGTCGAGGCGATCCAGCCGGGCGCGTATGACACGCTGCCATACACCTCGCGCGTGCTGGCCGAAAACCTGGTGCGGCGTTGCGATCCGGCGGCGTTGACCGATTCGCTCAGGCAGCTGATCGAGCGCCGCAGTGATCTGGATTTCCCGTGGTTCCCGGCGCGCGTGGTGTGCCACGACATCCTCGGCCAGACCGCGCTGGTGGACCTGGCCGGGCTGCGTGACGCCATCGCCGACAAGGGTGGTGATCCGTCCGAAGTGAATCCGGTGGTGCCGACCCAGCTGATCGTCGACCACTCGCTGGCGGTGGAATGCGGCGGTTTCGATCCGGACGCGTTCGCCAAGAACCGCGCCATCGAGGACCGTCGCAATGAAGACCGCTTCCACTTCATCAACTGGACCAAGAAGGCGTTCAAGAACGTCGATGTGATCCCGCCCGGCAACGGCATCATGCACCAGATCAATCTGGAGAAAATGTCGCCGGTGGTGCAGGTGCGCGATGGCGTGGCGTTCCCGGATACCTGCGTCGGCACCGACAGCCACACCCCGCATGTCGACGCATTGGGCGTGATCGCCATCGGTGTCGGCGGGCTGGAAGCGGAGAGCGTGATGCTCGGCCGCGCCTCGTGGATGCGCCTGCCCAACATCATCGGCGTGGAACTGGGCGGCCGTCCGCAGCCGGGCATCACCGCCACCGACGTGGTGCTGGCGCTGACCGAATTCCTGCGCGCTGAGAAAGTGGTTGGTGCCTGGCTGGAATTCTTCGGCGAAGGCGCCGCCGCGCTGACGCTGGGTGACCGCGCCACCATCTCCAACATGACCCCGGAGTTCGGCGCCACTGCAGCGATGTTCTCCATCGACCAGCAGACCATCGACTACCTGCGCCTGACCGGGCGCGAAGAGAGTCAGGTCGCGCTGGTGGAAACCTATGCCAAGGCAGCGGGACTGTGGTCGGACACGCTGGCCCAGGTGCAATACGAGCGCGTGCTCACGTTCGACCTGTCCAGTGTGGTGCGCAACATGGCCGGCCCCAGCAATCCGCACCGGCGCCTGCCGGTAACCCATCTGGCCGAGCGCGGCATCGCCGACGGCGCCAAGCTGGAAGCCGGCAAGGGCGAGGAAGCACGCGGGCTGCTGCCCGATGGCGCGGTGATCATCGCCGCCATCACCAGCTGCACCAACACCTCCAATCCGCGCAACGTGATCGCCGCCGGCCTGCTGGCGCGCAACGCCAACCGCCTCGGGCTGCTGCGCAAGCCGTGGGTCAAGTCGTCGCTGGCGCCGGGTTCGAAGGCGGTGCAGCTGTATCTGGAAGAAGCCGGGCTGCTGCCGGAGCTGGAACAACTGGGTTTCGGCATCGTCGGCTTCGCCTGCACCACCTGCAATGGCATGTCCGGCGCGCTGGACTCGGTGATCCAGCAGGAGATCATCGACCGCGATCTGTATGCCACCGCGGTGCTGTCGGGCAACCGCAACTTCGACGGTCGCATCCATCCGTACGCCAAGCAGGCGTTCCTGGCCTCGCCGCCGCTGGTGGTCGCCTATGCGATCGCCGGCACCATCCGCTTCGACATCGAAAAGGATGTGCTGGGCGTGGTCGATGGCCGGGAGATCCGCTTGAAGGACCTGTGGCCGAGCGATGCCGAAATCGATACGGTGGTCGCCGCGGCGGTGAAGCCGGAGCAGTTCCGCAGCGTCTACAACCCGATGTTCAACGTGCGCGTGGAGCATGGCGCGCCGGTCAGCCCGCTGTACGACTGGCGGCCGCAGAGCACCTACATCCGCCGTCCGCCGTATTGGGAAGGCGCACTGGCTGGAGCGCGCACGCTCAAGGGCATGCGCGCACTGGCGGTGCTGCCGGACAACATCACCACCGACCACCTGTCGCCGTCCAACGCGATCATGGCCAACAGCGCCGCCGGTGAATACCTGACGAAGATGGGCGTGCCGGAAGAGGACTTCAATTCCTACGCCACCCATCGCGGCGACCACCTCACCGCGCAGCGCGCCACCTTCGCCAATCCGAAGCTGTTCAACGAAATGGTGCGCAACGAAGACGGCTCAGTGCGGCAGGGCTCGCTGGCGCGGGTGGAGCCGGAAGGCACCGTGATGCGCATGTGGGAAGCGATCGAGACCTACATGGAGCGCAAGCAGCCGCTGATCATCATCGCCGGTGCCGACTACGGCCAGGGCAGCTCGCGCGACTGGGCGGCCAAGGGCGTGCGCCTGGCGGGCGTGGAAGCGATTGCGGCCGAAGGCTTTGAACGCATCCACCGCACCAACCTGATCGGCATGGGCGTGCTGCCGTTGGAGTTCAAGCCCGGTGTCACCCGCAAGACGCTGGGCATCGATGGCACCGAGACCTTCGATGTGATCGGCGAGCGCACCCCGGGCGCGGAGATGACGCTGGTGATCCAGCGCCGCGATGGCACCACCGTGCAGGTGCCGGTGAACTGCCGCCTGGATTCGGACGAGGAGGTGGCGATCTACGAAGCCGGCGGCGTGCTGCAGCGCTTCGCCCAGGATTTCCTGGAGTCGTCGCGGGTCGCGTAATGGCCAATGCAGGGCAGCTGATGGTGATGGCGCGACTGGGCGATGGAGCCCGGTCCGCCCTGCAGGGTGCGCTCGCGCAAATGCAACCGCCGGCGTTGCCGGGCGAGCTGTGGTCCGCACCGCGCAACTGGCACCAGTCGCTGTCCAATTGGCACGCCCCGACCGATCGTGCGGCGTTGTTGAGCGCCTGTGGCGAATGGGCGGCCAACGCCCGAGCGTTCCACATGGTCCTGGAGCAGTTCCGTACGCGCGGCCATCATCTGGAGGTCGTCCCCGCAGGCGGCAAGTGTCCGGATCTGGAGGCACTGCTGTGCGTGGGCACGCTCGCCTTTGCCGGCCACGACCTGGCTGCTCCGGGCGGGCACACCGCGCACGTGACCCTGTGCTACCACACCGATCATCGGTTGTCGGCAAAGCACATTGCCGCGGTGACGTGGCATGTGGATGCCATTGAACTGGTCGAGGCTGCGGGACAGGGAGACACCTACCACTACAGCACCGTGCAGCGATGGCCGTTGCTGCCGGCGCTCGGGCCGGCGCCGCTGGAGCAGGTGGACCTGTTCGGATGAGGCGGGTCAGTCTCCCGGCGTGTCAAAAGCTGCGCAGGTCTTTCGTCGAAATAACGGGGCCCGTGCAATCCTGCGCGTTCCTGGTGCAACCGACTGGAGATCGACCATGAGCAAGCCCGATACCGGCACCGTCCATCTGTACCGCGTGCTCCAGGCCCCGGCCGAGCGCATCTACCGCGCCTTCCTCGATCCCGACGCGCTGGCCAAGTGGCTGCCGCCGCATGGCTATGTCGGCAAGGTCCACGAGATGGACGCGCGTGTCGGCGGCAGCTACCGGATGACGTTCACCAATCACGCTGCCGGCACCCGCGAATCCTTCGGCGGCACCTATCTCGAACTCAAGCCGGAAGAGCTGATCCGCCACACCGACCGCTTCGACAATCCCGATCTTCCCGGCGAGATGGTGGTGACGGTGAAGCTGCGGCCAGTGGCCTGCGGCACCGAGCTGGACATCGTCCAGGAGGGTATCCCTGCGATGATCCCGGTCGAGTCCTGCTACATCGGCTGGCAGCAGTGCCTGATCCAGCTGGCGCAGCTGGTCGAGTCACCCACCCACGACAACTCCTGACATCCTCCGGAAGCCCACAATGCTGCATGCCCCACAGATCAAGATCCCTGCCACCTACATGCGTGGCGGCACCTCCAAGGGGGTGTTTTTCCGCCTGGAAGACCTGCCCGAAGCGGCGCAGGTGCCCGGCGCGGCGCGTGACCGCCTGCTGCAGCGGGTGATCGGCAGTCCCGACCCGTACGCCAAGCACACCGACGGCATGGGCGCGGCCACGTCGAGCACCAGCAAGTGCGTGATCGTCTCGCCCAGCACACGCGCCGATCACGACGTCGACTATCTGTACGGGCAGGTGTCGATCGACACCGACTTCGTCGACTGGTCGGGCAACTGCGGCAACCTGTCCACCGCGGCCGGTGCGTTCGCGATCCATGCCGGTTACGTCGATCCGGCGCGGGTGCCAGACACCGGCGTGTGCGTGGTGCGCATCTGGCAGGCCAACATCAACAAGACGATCATCGCGCACGTGCCGGTCAGCGCCGGCCAGGTGCAGGAAAGCGGCGACTTCGAACTGGACGGCGTGACCTTCCCGGGCGCCGAGATCGTGCTGGAGTTCCTGGACCCGGCCGACGAGGGCGAAGGCGAGGGCGGCGGTGCACTGTTCCCCACCGGCAACCTGGTCGATCAACTGGAAGTCCCGGGCGTTGGCACACTGCAGGCGACGATGATCACCGCCGGCATCCCCACCGTGTTCGTCAATGCGGGCGACATCGGCTACGACGGCACCGAACTGCAGCCGGCGATCAACGAGGACAAGGCCGCGCTGGCCAAGCTGGAGGCGATCCGCGTGGCCGGGGCGCTGCGCATGGGGCTCATCAACGCGCCGGAAGAAGCCCTGAAACGACAGCACACGCCGAAGGTCGCCTTCGTGGCGCCGCCGACGCCGTACCTGTCCTCCAGCGGCAAGCAGATCGGGCAAGCCGACATCGACCTCAACGTGCGCGCCATGTCGATGGGAAAGCTGCACCACGCGATGATGGGCACCGCTGCGGTCGCCATCGGCACCGCAGCCGCGATTCCGGGCACGCTGGTGAACCTGGCTGCCGGTGGCGGTGAACGCAATGCGGTGCGCTTCGGCCATCCTTCCGGCACGCTGCGCGTGGGCGCCGAGGCGCGCCAGGTCGATGGCCAGTGGACGGTGACCAAGGCGATCATGAGCCGCAGTGCCCGCATATTGATGGAAGGGCAGGTGCGGGTACCCGCAGACACGTTCTGAGGGGGCAAGGCGTCGCTGCGCCGGCCATCGCGCCGGCGTATGGTGCGGGGAACGCGCAGGTATCGGTGCATGCACTGCGCCTTCCACGCTCCGCGGCGGGCAAACCCGGCATCGCGCGCGACGGAGCGTAATCACGTTCCGGGAGCGGGAGTACCGATGCCATGTCCGACTCCACAACCACAACCTCCGCCCGCCCGCCCTGGGACCAGGTGCTGGTCGATATCGTCGATTACGTCCTGAACTACCGCATCGATTCGCCGCTGGCCTTCGAGACCGCGCGCCACTGCCTGATCGATACCCTGGGCTGCGGGCTGGAGGCGCTGGACTATCCGGCCTGCACCCGGCTGCTGGGGCCGGTGGTCCCCGGCACCCAGGTTCCGCATGGCGCGCGCGTACCCGGCACGTCGTTCCAGCTCGACCCGGTGCAGGCCGCCTTCGATCTGGGCGCGATGGTGCGCTGGCTGGATTTCAACGACACCTGGCTGGCGGCCGAGTGGGGGCATCCGTCGGACAACCTCGGCGGCATCCTGGCGGTGGCCGACTGGCTGAGCCGCACCCGCATCGCGGCCGGCCAGCCGCCGCTGACGATGCGCGCCGTGCTCGAAGCCATGATCAAGGCGCACGAAATCCAGGGCTGCATCGCGCTGGAGAACAGCTTCAACCGCGTCGGCCTCGACCATGTGCTGCTGGTGAAGGTGGCCACGACCGCGGTGGTGGCCGGCCTGATGGGGCTGGCACGCGAACAGATGCTGGCGGCGCTGTCATTGGCGTGGGTGGATGGGCAGAGCCTGCGCACCTACCGGCACGCGCCCAACACCGGCTCGCGCAAGAGCTGGGCGGCCGGCGATGCGACCAGTCGCGGCGTGCGGCTGGCATTGATGGCCGCGGCCGGCGAGATGGGCTATCCCTCCGTACTGACAGCGACTGTCTGGGGGTTCTATGACGTGCTGTTCCGCGGCCAGCCGTTTTCGTTCCAGCGGCCGTACGGCAGCTATGTGATGGAGAACGTGCTGTTCAAGATCAGCTATCCGGCCGAGTTCCACGCGCAGACGGCGGTGGAGGCAGCGATGACGCTGCACGCGCAGCTGGCGGCGGCGGGCAAAACGGTGGACGACATCGCCCGCATCACCATCCGCACCCAGCAGGCGTGCCTGCGCATCATCGACAAGCAGGGGCCGCTGGACAATCCGGCCGACCGCGACCACTGCATCCAGTACATGGTGGCGGTGGCATTGATCTTCGGAAGGCTTACCGCCGCCGATTACGAGGACATCGTTGCCGCCGATCCACGCATCGACCGCCTGCGCGCGAAGATCAGCTGCATTGAAGAGCCGCGTTTCACAAGCGACTACCTCGACCCGGACAAGCGCTCGATCGCCAACGCCTTGGAAATCGGGTTCGCCGATGGCACCCGCTTGCCGGAAGTGCTGGTCGAATACCCGGTGGGTCATCGTCGCCGCCGTGCCGAAGGCATGCCATTGTTGCTGGAGAAGTTCAAACGCAATCTGGCGCGGCGGATGCCGGGGCAGCGGCAGGCCGCGGTGCTGGCGGCATCGCTCGATCAGCAGGCGCTGGAGGCGATGCCGGTCAATGACTATGTGGACCTCTACGTGATCTGATTCCGCCGGTCCGGCACGGCCGTCGTACCTGCCGCAGTCGCGAAGAGGGCACCGCTCTGGACCCGGGGAATCACTGGCGTGCGTCTATACTCGCGCGGACCTCCAGGGAGCGAGACGATGCACAGCACATCGGTGAAAAGCCAAGGGAAGTGGCACGGGAAATGGTTGCCGGCAGTGCTGCTGGCGGTGGTGGCGCTGACGTCGGTTGCCTGCAAACGCAACGAATCCGGACAGTTGCCGGGTACCAGCGGCGAGGCGATCCAGGCCAAGAAGGAAGCCATCACCGATTTCACCCTGGTTCGCGCCTGGCCCGACCAGAAAAGCGACGGACTGGCGCTGGCGCTGGAGTTCTCGCGGCCGCTGGTCGGCACCCAGGATTTCGACAGACTGGTCCGCTTCGAAGAAAAGGTCGGCAACGAGGAAAGCAGCTGGTCGCTGTCAGATGACGGCCTGACCCTGCGCTATCCGTTCGTGGAAGCGGCCAAAGACTACACGCTGGTCATTTCGGCCGACCTGCTTGCGGCCGATGGCAGCCGCCTGGGCAAGGAGCTGAAGCAGAAGGTCCATACCGGCGAGCTGGACCCGGTCGCCGGCTTCGCCTCGCAGGGCAGCGTGCTGCCGGCGCGCGAGAGCCGCGGCCTGCCGGTGGTGTCGGTCAATGTGCCGGAAGTGGACGTGGAATTCCTGCGGGTGCGTGAGAAGCAGTTGCCCACGTTCTTCAGCCAGTACCAGCGTGGTGGCCGCCGCGGCAGCTGGGAACTGGACAGCAACTACGGCGACAAGACCCCGCTGTCGCAGCTGGCCGAGCCGGTGTACGTCAACCGCTTCGTGCTCGGCGGCAAACAGAATGAGCGGGTGCTGACCTACCTCCCGACCCAGGACATCAAGGAGCTGCAGCAGCCGGGCCTGTATTTCGCGGTGATGAAGCGGACCGGCAGTTATGACAACGAGTACGACACTTCGTTCTTCACCGTCAGCGACATCGGCCTGCACACCCGTGCGTACAAGGACCAGATGTTCGTGCACACCGCCTCGCTGCAGAGCGGCGCGCCGGCCAGGAAGGTCGAGCTGCGCATCCTCGATGCCAAGGGCGAGCTGTTTCTGAAAGGGCAGACCGATGCCAACGGCAATGCGGTGCTCAACTACACGCTCGATGCCGGTCATGTGATGGTCGCCAGCAGCGGCAGCGATACCACGCTGCTGCCGTTCAACCAGCCGGCGCTGGACCTGAGCGAGTTCGCCGTGGCCGGGCGCCAGAACGCGTGGTTCGACGTGTTCGCCTGGTCCGGTCGTGACCTCTACCGTCCCGGCGAGACCGTGCAGGTGTCGGCGATCCTGCGCGACAACGACGGCAAGCCGGTCGCCGGCCCCGGCAAGGGCGCGCAGCCGGTATTCCTGCGGTTGAAGCAGCCGGACGGCAAGGTGTTCCGCGAAACCCGCCTGCAGCCGGGCGAACAGGGCTATTTCAGTTTCGAGCAGACCATTCCGGTCGATGCGCCGACCGGTCGCTGGCAGGTGGAGTTCCGCACCGATCCGGCCAGCAAGGAAGCCGTGCAGGGCATGACCCTGCGTATTGAAGAGTTCCTGCCCGAGCGCATGAAGCTGGACCTGGACAGCGCGCAGAAGACCCTCAAGCCGGGCGAGCCACTGAAATTGCAGGCGGATGCGGCGTATCTGTACGGCGCTCCGGCCGACGGCAACCGCTTCACCGCGCGTCTGGCGGTGGCGGTGGAGCAGCACCCGGTGGAGGCGTTGCCCGGTTACTTCTTCGGCGACCCGACGGCGCAGTTGCCGCGCGAAGCCAGGGACGTGATCGATACCGAGTTCCCGGCCGACGGCAGATTGCGCGAGGACATCGCGCTGCCGGCCGAGGCGAAACCGGTGACGACGATTGCCGCGGTCGTTTCCGGCAGTGTCTACGAGACCGGCGGGCGCACTGTCACCCGCACGCTCAAGCGCGTGCTGTGGCCGGCACCGGCCCTGGTGGGCGTGCGCCCGCTGTTCGACGACAAGGACGGCGCCGATGCCAACAGCAACGCCCGCTTCGAGCTGCTGCGGGTCGATGCGCAGGGTACGTCGCAACCGGCCAAGGGCCTGAAGGTCACGCTGGTGCGGGAGCTGCGCGACTACCACTGGACCTACAACGACAACCGCTGGGATTACGACTTCACCCGCCGCTTCGAGAACAAGGAGACGCGGACAATCGATGCCGGCGCCACGGCGGTGAAGCTCGACTTCGCGGTGGAATGGGGCGAGTACCGTCTCGACGTGCTCGATCCGGCCACGGGGTTGACCACCCGCTATCCGTTCCGCGCCGGCTGGAGCTGGAACGATGACAACCGCGGTCTGGATGCGCGCCCGGACAAGGTCAAGCTGGCGCTGGACAAGAGCAGCTACGCGGCCGGCGACACACTCAAGGTGACGCTGACACCGCCGCATGCGGGTCGCGGCGTGCTGATGGTGGAAAGCGACAAGATGCTTTACGTGCAGGACATCGACGTGAAGCCGGGCAGCAGCTTCGAGATTCCGGTCAGCGCCGAGTGGGAGCGGCACGACGTCTACATCACCGCGCTGGTGTTCCGTGGTGGCAGCGCGCCAAGCAAGGTCACACCGGCGCGGGCGGTGGGCGTGGTGCATGTGCCGATGGACCGCAAGGCACGTCGCGTCGCGGTGGGTCTGGTGGCGCCGAAGCAGATGCGTCCCGAACAGCCGCTGCCGGTGACGGTGAGCGCGCCGGCACTGGCCGGCAAGTTGGCGCATGTCACCGTCTCGGCGGTGGATGTGGGCATCCTCAACATCACCCGCTTCCCGGTGCCCGACGCCAACGCGCATTTCTTCGCGCAGCGGCGGCTGGGCGTGGATGCCTATGACATCTACGGACGGGTGATCGAGAGTTTCGAGGGCGGCAGCGGCAAGCTGCGCTTCGGCGGCGATATGGCGCTGGCGGCATTGCCGCAGGCCAAGCGCCCCACGGCGCGGGTGCAGACGGTGGATCTGTTCTCCGGTCCGGTGAAGCTCGACGCCAAGGGCAATGCCCGCATCCGCCTGCAGGTGCCCGACTTCAACGGCACCCTGCGGGTCTCGGCGCTGGTGTATTCGGATGAGCACTACGGCAATCGCGATGTGGAGACACTGGTGCGCGCGCCGATCCTCGCCGAAGCCAGCATGCCGCGGGTGATGGCACCGGGGGATCGCAGTACGGTGACGCTCGATGTGCAGAACTTCACCGACAAGCCGGGCGAGTTCAGCGTTCGTGTCGATGGCGAGGGCCCGCTGGCGATCGGTGATTCCTCGCGCGGCGTCCGCCTCGGCCGCGATGCCAAGACCACCCTGAACTTCCCGCTGGTGGCGCAGGAGGGTTACAGCGTCGCCAAGGTGCGCGTGCGGGTGGAGGGCAACGGCTTCAAGGTGGACCGTCGCTACGACCTGCCGGTCCGTGCGGCGTGGCCGCAGGTGCTGCGCTCGCAGACGCGGGTGCTCGATCCGCTGGTGCCGGTGGCATTGGGCAGCGATTTTGCCGGGGGGCTGATGAGCGGCTCGATCAATGCCCGCATGCTGGTCAGCGCGCTGCCGCCGATTCCGTTCGCCAGTGCGCTGCAGGGGGCATTGAACTATCCCTATGGCTGCGCCGAGCAGACCGCCAGCAAGGGCTATGCGGCGCTGATGCTGGACGAAGCGACTTCGGCCATGCTCGGCGCCGACGGGCTGGATGCCAAGACCCGCCGCGAGCGCATGGAAGGGGCGTTCGGTCGGCTGGCGTCGATGCAGGTCGCCAATGGCAACTTCTCGATGTGGGGCGACGACGGCTACGTCAATCCGGCGCTGACGCCCTATATCGCCGAGTTCCTGCTCGATGCCAAAGAGGCGGGCTTCGCGGTGCCGGACAACGTGCTGCAGAAGGCCTTGAACCGGCTCAGCGAAGACCTGCTCAGCGGCGGCAACCAGTTCTACGGGCAGGAGCGCCGGGACGCGTTGAAGTTCGCCAACCAGGCGTATTCGGGCTACGTGCTGGCGCGCGTCAACCGCGCACCGCTGGGCACGCTGCGTGCGCTGTACGACAACGAACGCGGCAAGGCGGTCACCGGACTGTCGCTGGTGCATCTGGGTGCGGCGCTGTCGCTGCAGGGTGATGGCAAGCGTGGCGAGGCCGCGATTGCCGCCGGTTTTGCCCGCAGCAGTGCCGATCGCCCGTCGTACTTCGGTGACTACGGCAGCGTGCTGCGTGACGATGCGTTGATGATCGCGCTGCTGCATGAGCGTGGCCTGGCCAAGCCCGAGTACGACGCCCGCGCGGTGGCCCTGGGGCGTGAGCTGGATGCGCGCCGCAACAGCGGCTGGCTGTGGCTCAGCACCCAGGAGCAGGTGGCTCTGGCGCGGCTGGGCAAGGCCTTGATGGTCAACCAGAAAAAGCTGGTGTCCGGCCAGCTGGTCGTCGGTGAGAGTACCGAGGAGATATCGGCACGCAAGATCTTCGCGCGGGTGTTCGATACCGCGCAGCTGGCGCAGGGTGTGCGCTTCTCGCCGCAGGGCGAGGCGCCGATGTTCGCCAGCCTGGAGGTGGCGGGCATCCCGAAGCGGGCACCGGCACCGGACAACAGTGTCATCGGCATCGAACGGCAGTGGTACACCACGGACGGCAAACCCTGGACGCCGCGTCCGCTCAAGGAGGGTGAGGCGCTGATCGTGCGCCTGAGTGTCACCGCCAACGCGGCCATGCCCGATGCCTTGCTGACCGACCTGCTGCCGGCAGGGCTGGAGATCGAGAACTTCAACCTCGGCGACGCCAAGCAGTGGGCCGACGTGGTGGTGGATGGCATCGGCATCAGCGACCGTTCCGACGCGGCCGATGTCAAACACGAGGAGTTTCGTGACGACCGCTATGTGGCCGCGCTCCGGCTCTCGCGTGGTGGCACCGCAAAGGTGTTCTATCTGGTGCGAGCGGTAACGCCCGGTACCTATACCGTGCCGCCGCCGTTGGCCGAGGACATGTATCGGCCGGATCTGCGTGGTGTGGGCCGCTCCAATCCGACCACGATCACGGTGGTGCAGCCGTGATCGGACCTGCGCCAACGGGCGGGTAGATACGACGGCAGCGGCGGATGGACTGGAACCCGAAGAAGCCGGGCAGGGTCGGGCGCCGATGGTGGCGCCCGCTGCGAACGGGGCTGCGCTGGGGGGCGGTCGCGGTGCTGTCGCTGGCGCTGCTGCTGGACCTGGTGTTCCCGCCACCGCTGCCCAAGTCGCGCGATACCAGCACCCTGGTGGTTGCCGGCGACGGCACGCCGCTGCGGGCATTTGCCGATGCCGAAGGGGTCTGGCGCTACCCGGCCTCGGTCGACAGCGTCTCGCCGCTGTATCTGCAGGCACTGCTGAATTACGAAGACCGTTGGTTCTGGCGGCACCCGGGCATCAATCCGTGGGCGCTGCTGCGGGCGGCGAAGCAATGGCTGTTCGAACGCCGCATCGTATCCGGCGGCTCGACCCTGACCATGCAGGTGGCGCGGATTCTTGATCCGCATACCCGCACGCCTTGGGGGAAAGCAAAGCAGCTGCTGCGCGCGCTGCAGCTGGAAGTGCATCTGGACAAGCGCCAGATTCTCGCGCTGTACCTGGAACGCGCGCCCTATGGCGGCACCATCGAAGGCGTCGAGGCGGCGAGCTGGGCTTATCTGGGCAAGCCGGCGTCGCGGTTGTCGCAGGCCGAAGCGGCGCTGCTGGCGGTATTGCCGCAATCGCCCAGCCGGTTGCGGCCGGACCGGCATCCGGAGGCGGCGCAGCGTGCGCGCGACAAGGTGCTCGAGCGCATGGCCGCATTGGGGGTGTGGTCGGCCGAAAACGTGGCCGAGGCGCGGATCGAGCCGGTGGTCGCCCGTTCGCTGCAGAACCCGCTGCATGCGGCCCTGCTGGCACAGCGCCTGCGTTCGCAACAGCGCCGCGCCGCCCAGATACGCACCACCTTGGACAGCGGCCTGCAACGGACGCTGGAAGAGCGCGTGGCCGCCTATTTCTCGCAGTTGCCGGACCGCACCTCCGCGGCCTTGCTGGTGGTGGACAACGCCACGCTGGAGGCGCGCGCCTATGTGGGGTCGGTCGAATTCGGTGACAGGCAGCGGCTGGGGCATGTCGACATGGTGCAGGCCTGGCGCTCGCCCGGTTCCACGCTCAAACCGTTCCTGTACGCGATGGCGCTGGACGACGGGTTGATCCATTCCGAAAGCCTGCTGGTGGACGCGCCGCAGAGTTTCGGCGGCTACCGGCCGGGCAATTTCGATGCGGCGTTCAACGGACCGGTCAGCGCGGCCACCGCGCTGCGCCTGTCACTGAACGTGCCGGCGGTGGATCTGCTGGACCGGGTCGGTCCGTCACGTTTCGCCGCACGGCTGGCCAATGCCGGTATCGGCCTGAAATTTCCGCATGGCAGCCAGCCCAACCTGGCGCTGATCCTCGGCGGCACCGGCACCAGGCTGGAGGAGCTGGTCGGTGCGTTCGCCGCGTTCAATCGCGATGGCATCGCCGGTCACGTGCGCTATACGCCGGAAGAACCGCTGATCGAGCGCCGGCTGGTCTCGCCCGGCGCGGCGTGGATCGTGCGCGACATCCTCGAATCCAATCCGCGGCCAGGCTATGGCGCCGGCACCTTTGATGTCGCCACGCGCCCGCGGGTCGCCTGGAAAACCGGTACCAGCTACGGCTACCGCGACGCCTGGGCGATTGGCAGTACCCGTCACTACACGGTCGGCGTGTGGGTCGGGCGGCCTGACGGCACGCCATTGCCCGGCCAATACGGCGCGGTGACGGCCTTGCCGTTGATGTTCGAGGTGATCGACAGCCTGCCGCGCGTGCAGGGCGACACCGCGCCGCGCGCAATGCCGGCCGGTGTGCAGCATCAGGACATCTGCTGGCCACTGGGAATCGCCGCCGAACAGACACCGCCGGCCTTGTGCCAGCGCCACTTCAGTGCGCACGTTCTCGATGGCGTGATCCCGCCGACGTTTGCCGAGCGCGATGCCCGCCTGTGGCAAGCCGGCCGCGTGCGTTTCCAGGTCGATGCACGCAGCGGCCTGCGGGTTTCCGCTGGCTGCGAAGGCCATCCATTGCTCGATGAGCGCGAAGTGGCGCGTTGGCCGGCACTGCTTTCGCCATGGCTGTCCGCAGCGCAGCGACAGGCCGCCCGGATGCCGGCGCTGGCGCCGGGTTGCCCCGACGATGGACGTGCTGCAGAAGGCAGCCTGCATATCGAAGGGCTCAACGACCGGGCGGTATTGGCGCGTCCGCCCGGTTCAACCCATGGAGTACGGCTGCAGATACGGGCGCTGGGCAGCGAAGAGCGGGTGGAATGGCTGTTGGACGGGCGCTGGATCGCGCGTACCCAGGGGGCGCGGCCATTCCTGCGGGACTTCGATGAGCCCGGCGAACACACGCTGACCGCACTGGCGGCCAATGGCGCCTGGACCCAGGTCCGATATCGCCTCTTGCAGTGAGCGGCGCCACGCACTTTCGCGCGGCAAACGCACTGCAGGAGCGCCGCGAGTCGCGAGGGAGCGCATTGGCGGTAACGCCCTGTCGCGACTCACGTCGCTCCTACAGAGGATGGATCACTTGCCGATCCAGCCATCGAGCAGGTCGGCAAACTCGTCGGCATGCTCTTCTTCCTGCGCCAGGATCTGCTCAAGCACGCGCTTGGTGGTGGTGTCCTTGTCGCCCACGAAGTTGATCATCTCGCGATAGCTGTCGATGGCGATGCGCTCGGCGATCAGGTTCTCGCGCACCATGTCGCGCAGGTCGGTTCCTTCCTTGTATTCGGCATGCGAGCGCGCGGTGAGGGTGTCCGGATTGAGGTCCGGCTCACCGCCGAGTTGGACGATGCGCTCGGCTAGCAGGTGGGCATGCGCCTGCTCCTGTTGGGCATGCTCGAGGAACTCCGACTTGATCGAGTCGGCCAGCATGCCCTTGGCCATGAAGTAATGCCGGTAGTAGCGCAGCACGCACACGTATTCGGTGGCCAGCGCATCGTTGAGCAGCTTGATCACCGCTTCGCGGTCAGCGGCGTACGACGGGGTGATGGCACCGTCCTCGATGCTTTCGCGAGCCCGTGCCCGCAGGGTGCCGCGATCCGTGAAGCCGGCAGGCAGGCGCGGGGCCGGTGTATTGCTGGTGGGCTGTTTCGACATGGCTGGCCTTCCTTTCTGTTGAAAACTATTCGGGTAGATGTGCGATCACATTTTCGGCACCGGACACCTCGAACTTGCCCGGCTCCTCGACAAAGCTGGCACGCACCACGCCGTCTTCGATGTACAGCGCGAAGCGGCGTGAGCGCCGTCCCATGCCCGAGCTGGTGGCGTCCATTTCCAGTCCGAGCGCGCGGGTGAGGTCACCGTTGCCATCGGACAGCATCTGCAATCCTTCCGGCACCGATTGCGCCGAACCCCAGGCCTGCATCACGAACGGATCGTTCACCGCCATGCAGAACACTTCGATGCCACGGCTGCGAAACTTCTCGAAATGCTCCACGTAGCCCGGCAGGTGCCGCGCCGAACAGGTCGGGGTGAACGCACCGGGCACGGCGAACAGCACGGCCTTGCGGCCATCGAACAGGGCGCGGGTATCAATCGTCTCCATGCCCTCGCGGATGCGTTTGAGGGTCACTTCCGGAATACGGTCGCCGACGGTGATGGACATTGGGGTCTCCTGGCCTGGGTTGAATTTTAGTGGTCGGGTGGAACGATGGCGTCAACGGCTTGAAGGAACCGTATTCACTCATCATCCCCGGTTACTGGAATGGCGTGGTGCTTCCGCCACGCCGCCCCCTGCGTTTCGCGCACGGGCAGAGGACCCGCATCGCAGGTTGCCGTCGATGTCCGACGCGCCGGATGCGTCCCGGTGTGATCGCCGGCGCGTGGATCTGTCGCAGGCTGCATGCGTATTCGTGTCGGGTGGAACGCGGCGGTTACCGGCGAGCGACAGCCATGCGGGTCAGGCGCCGTGCGTTGTACCGCCGCGGTGCCCGAGCCCGCAGCGAGGTCGCCGCGTGAGCCTGCCGTATGCGCCCGGTCCTGCGCCCGGCCGGTAGAATGTTGCGACGGCAGCTGTCCGGTTTTTGACGGCCCGGCGCCGCCGGCGTACGGGCCGAACTTTTTCGAGGTGTATGGATGGAATTCAAGGACTACTACGCCACCCTGGGCGTGGAACCCAGCGCGGGCGACGCCGAAATCAAGACGGCCTACCGGCGGCTGGCGCGCAAATACCATCCCGACGTCAGCAAGGAAACCGGCGCCGAGGAGAAGTTCAAGGCGGTCAACGAGGCCTATGAGGCGCTGCGCGACCCGCAGAAGCGCAAGGCCTATGACCAGCTCAAAGCGCAAGGCTATCGCCCCGGCGAAGAATTCCATGCGCCGCCCAACTTCGGCGGCGGGCAGGGTTTCGATTTCGAGGAAGTGTTCGGAGGCGGCGGCGCGCAGGGCGGTTTCAGCGATTTCTTCGAAAGCCTGTTCGCGCGCCAGCGTGGTGGCGCCCGCCCGGGTGGACCCGGTTTCGGGGGCGGCGGGCCGCAGCCTTCACGTGATACCCGCGCCAAGTTGGCGGTGCCGCTGGAGGCCGCCTACAAAGGCGACAGCCTGCGCATCACCGTGGCGGGCCGCCAGCTGGATGTGCGTGTGCCCAAGGGCATCCGCCCGGGGCAGGTGATCCGCCTGGGCGGGCAGGGCAGTGGCGGCGGCAACCTGATGCTGGAAGTGGAATATGCCGAGCATCCGCAGTTCGTCGTCGACGGCCGCAACATCCTGTACACCCTGCAGGTGATGCCGTGGCAGGCGGCACTGGGGACCAGCATCAGCGTGCCGACGCTGGGCGGTGCGGTGGATTTGAAGGTGCCGGCCGACTCGGACAGCGGTCGCAAACTGCGTCTGCGCGGCCGTGGCTTGCCCGGCAACCCGGACGGCGACCAGATCGTCGAGCTGGAAGTGGTGGCGCCGGTGCCTGCCGACGATGCGCAACGCCAGGCCTATCGCGATCTGGCCAAGGCCTTCGGCGAGAATCCGTAGTCCCGGGCCGCGCTCGCTGAGCGGCACGGCAACAGGCGCACCGTGCTGTGGGCGCCGGCGTGTCGAACAGCAGCCGGCCCGACCCACGCGTTACGCGGCGGGCGGTTCCTGGTGGCTGAAGACGCGCTCCAGCACCTCGGACAGTTCGTCTTCGGAAAACGGCTTGGTGATGTAGGCCTTGGCGCCCTGGCGCATGCCCCACATGCGGTCGGTGTCCTGGTCCTTGGTGGTCACCAGAACAACCGGGATGTGCTGGGTGCTGGCCTCCCGCTTGAGCGTGCGCGTGGCCTGGAACCCGTTGAGGTTGGGCATCACCACGTCCATCAGCACCAGATCAGGCAGCGAGGCCTTGGCTGCGTCCACGCCGGCGGCACCGTCGGTGGCGGTGATGGTTTCATGTCCCAGCTTTTCGACAATCCGCTGGATACCCAGCAATTGCGAAGGCGAATCGTCGACGATCAGGATGCGAGCCATGTTTATCCCCGGGATGTGGCGGCCAGTGTAGTGCGGCGCGCGCGTGGTCGTGAAGCCACCTGCGTCACGACTGCAGCAGGTGCCTGCGGCTCAGTCCAGACGTACGACGGTGCGGCCGAAGGACTTGCCGTCCAGCATCGTCGCGAAAACCGCCGGCAGTTCGTCCAGTGTGGCTTCGCGGGTACAGATCAGATCCAGGTGGGCCGGCTTCCAGTCGCTGCCCAGGTGTTGCCAGACCTGTTGGCGGATGTCGCGCGCGGTGCCGGCCGAGGCCACGCCCAGCAGCGACACGCCGCGGATGATGAAGGGCATCACCGTCATGTCCAGCTCCGCAGTGGCCGCCAGCCCGGCCGAGGCGACGTTGCCATAGGGCGCGGTCTGCGCCAGCAGGCTGGTGAGCATGGCGCCGCCAGCATTGTCCAGGCCGCCGCCGAAACGGGCCGATTCCATCGGACGGGTAGTGGCCAGCGCGTCGCGCCCGAGGACTTCGGTGGCGCCCAGGGTCTTGAGGTAACCGGCGCGCTCGGCCTTGCCGCTGATCGCGTGCACCTCGAAGCCGGCACGGCTGAAGATGTCCACCGCCAGCGAGCCGACCCCGCCCGTGGCGCCGGTTACCGCAAGTGGCCCAAGTTCCGGCTTCTGCCGGTTCTCCAGCATCCGCAGCAGGGCCAGCGCCGCGGTGAAACCGGCGGTCCCCAGCACCATCGCTTCGCGCAGCGACAGGCCCGACGGCAGCGGGACCACCCATTTCGACTCCAGCCGCACGTACTGGCTGTAGCCGCCATCGCGCACTTCGCTCAGGCCGCAGCCGGTGGTGAGCACCTGGTCGCCCTCGCGGAATGCCGGATCGGTGGAGGCCACCACCTCGCCTGCCACGTCGATGCCGCCCACCAGCGGAAACCGCCGCAGGATCTTGCCCTTGCCGGTGCCGGCCAGCGCATCCTTGTAGTTGACCGAGGACCAGCGCGCCCGGATCACCACTTCGCCGGGGCTGAGCTGTTCCAGACCCAGCGGCTCGACGCCGGCGCGGTAACCGGCGTCGTCGTTGTGGATGCGGAAGGCGGAAAACTGGGCAGGCAGGGACATGGACAGACCTGGAACGGGAAAAAGCCAAGATAGCCCTTCCTAAACGGCAGGTCTGCCCCATCTAGTAGAATCAGCGTCCGATTTACGGCTGGCGCTGCGGGAATGGCCCGCGAAGCAGCCTAACCAGTATGGAGCGTGCATGGCCTGGAACACACCCGGAGGCAAGGGCGGAGATGGCCCCGACGACAATCGACGTGGCTCGTGGAAGCCGCGCGGTGGCAATGGCGGTGGCGGCTGGGGCGGGTTCCCCGGTGGATTGCCCGGACCTTTGCGGGACCTTATCGACGGCGGCGTCTGGCGCTGGGTGCTGGGCGCGGTGGTCTTGTTGTTGCTGTTCTCCAGTTTCCAGCTGATCGGCGAACAGCAGCGTGGCGTGGTCCTGCGTTTCGGCCAGTTCTCGCGCATCCTGCAACCGGGTCCGAACTTCAAGCTGCCGTGGCCGATCGAGTCGGTGGCCAAGGTCAATGCAACGCAGATCAAGACCTTCAGCAGCAACGTGCCGGTGCTGACGCGTGACGAGAACATCGTCAATGTCTCGCTCAACGTGCAGTACCGCGTGGACGAGGCGTATCTGTATCTGTTCGGTGCGGTCGATGCCGACCAGGTGCTGGAACAGTCGGCGCAGAGCGCGGTGCGCGAGCAGGTCGGTCGCGCCGACCTGAATGCGGTGTTGAACAATCGCGGCCCGCTGGCCATCGCGGCCGAAGAGCGGTTGCAGGCGGCATTGAAGGCCTACAACACCGGCCTGTCAGTGACTGGCCTGACCCTGCCCGATGCGCGTCCGCCCGAAGAAGTGAAGCCGGCCTTCGACGAGGTCAACGGTGCCCAGCAGGTCAAGGAACGGCTGATCAACGAAGCCCAGGCCTACGCCGCCAAGGTGGTGCCGGAAGCGCGTGGTCAGGCCTCGCGTGCCCGTACCACCGCCGAAGGCTACAAGCAGGCCATGGTGGCCCGTGCCGACGGTGACGCGCGTCGTTTCAGCCTGTTGCAGGCCGAATACAAGAATGCGCCGGAAGTCACCCGCAAGCGGCTGTGGCTGGAAACCGTGCAGCAGGTGTTGTCCGAGAACCGCAAGGTCATCGGCGGCGATGGCCGCCAGCTGATCTACGTGCCGATGCCGGCTGATGTCGGCAAAACTTCTGCCAACCCGCAGTTGACGCCCGAGGTGGTGATGCCCGCATTGCAGGGCGCGACCGACAGTATTCGTAATCCGGACCGCACGGTTTCTCGTTCGGCAGCTCGTGAGGAGGCGGGTCGATGAAAAATTCCCTTTGGATTGGCTTGGCCGTCGCCGCGTTGTTGGGTCTGCTGGGTTCGGTGTACGTGGTGCGCGAAGACCAGACCGCGATGGTGCTGAATCTGGGCAAGGTGGTGCGCGCCGATATCAAGCCCGGCCTGCATTTCAAGGTGCCGCTGGTGGAATCGGTGCGGGTGTTCGATCGCCGCTTCCAGGTGCTCGATACCGCGCCGGCACGCTATTTCACCGCCGAGCAGAAGGACGTGAGCGTCGATTTCTTCGCGATCGGCTACATCTCCGATGTGCGTGCCTACTACCGCGCCACCGGCGGTGACAGCCGCGTGGCCAACGCGCGCCTGGCACCGATCATCACCGATTCGCTGCGCAACCAGATCAACTCCCGCACTCTGACCCAGCTGGTGTCAGGTGACCGCAGCGAGCTGATCGCCAACCAGCTGACCGGCATCAACGAAGCGGTGAAGACCCTGGGCATGCAGATCGTCGATCTGCGCATCAAGCAGATCGACCTGCCGACCGACAGCCAGGTGATCAACGATGTGTATGAGCGCATGCGCGCCCAGCGCAAGCAGGAAGCCGCCAAACTGCGTGCCGAGGGCGAGGAGCAGTCGTTGACCATTCGCGCCCAGGCCGATCGCGAAAGCACGGTGATCGTGGCCGAGGCCGAGCGTGATGCCCAGCAGCTGCGCGGTGAAGGCGATGCCGAGGCTGCGGCGATCTACGGCAAGGCCGGCTCGGCCGATCCGTCGTTCTATGCGTTCTACCGCAGCCTGGAGGCGTACCGCGGCTCCATGACCGACGGCAATGGCGTGATCGTGCTCGACAAGAATGATCCGTTCCTGCAGTACATGAAAAGCGACCGCTGAGTTTTTCCGGCGGTTCGACCCACGGGGACCCGGCACGCGCCAGGTCCCCGTTTCATTTGCAGCGGCGATGTAGGCCTGCGTGACCGGAGTGGATGGATGAAGGACCTGTTTGCCGCGTTGTGTCTGGTAGCGGTGCTGGAAGGGTTGTTCCTGTTTGCCGCGCCGCTGGCGTGGAAGCGCATGGCCGAGCAGTTGTTGCAGCTGCCGTTGCCGTTGCTGCGGCGTTTCGGCGCCATCACCCTGGGCGCCGGGCTGCTGGCCCTGTGGTGGGTGCGGCACTGAGCGGAGCCGCAGTCGCCATGCTGAATGCGAAGGGGTGGTAGGTCACCCCCAAAACCCGGATAATCCTGAAAAGCCGGTCGGGCCCGCTCCAAGCAGAGCGCCCCGTTCGGCTTTTTCCGTGTATGGCCGACCGTTTGCCGGACGCTCCCCGATGGAGCATCCACCCAGGTGAACAGTGTCGGCCTGCGCGGTCCCCGTCCGCGGCCCCGATGGCCGCAGCAAATCAGGAGTTACCCGCCATGGGTCAGTCAGTTGTTGTTCTCGGTGCCCAGTGGGGCGATGAAGGCAAAGGCAAGATCGTCGATCTGCTGACCGAGGAAATCGGTGCCGTCGTCCGTTTCCAAGGCGGCCACAATGCCGGCCATACGCTGGTCATCAACGGCAAGAAAACCGTCTTGCATCTGATTCCGTCCGGCATCCTGCGCGACGACGCGCTGTGCCTGATCGGCAATGGCGTGGTGATTTCGCCGGCGGCGCTGCAGAAGGAAATCGAAGAACTGGAAACGGCTGGCGTGGAAGTGCGCTCGCGCCTGAAGATCTCTCCGGCCGCGCCGCTGATCATGCCGTACCACATCGCGTTGGATCAGGCGCGCGAACGCGCTGCCGGTGGCAAGGCGATCGGCACCACCGGCCGTGGTATCGGCCCGGCGTATGAGGACAAGGTGGCGCGTCGCGGCATACGCATCGCCGACCTGCACTATCCCAAGCAGCTGGAAGAGCTGCTGCGCACCGCGCTGGATTACCACAACTTCGTGCTGACCAAATACTTGGGCACCGATGCGGTCGATTTCCAGAAGACCTACGACGAGGCGCTGGCCTTCGGCGATTATGTCGAGCCGATGAAGTCGGATGTGGCCGGCATCTGCCATGAGCTGCGCAAGCAGGGCAAGCGCGTGCTGTTCGAGGGTGCGCAGGGCGCGCTGCTGGATATCGACCACGGCACCTATCCGTATGTCACCAGCTCCAACACCACCGTCGGTGGCGCCCTGGCGGGCACCGGCGTTGGCGCGCAGGCGATCGACTATGTGCTGGGCATCGCCAAGGCCTATGCCACCCGCGTCGGCGGCGGTCCGTTCCCGACCGAGCTGGACGATGAAGTCGGCCAGGGCATCCGCGACCGCGGCGCCGAATACGGTGCTTCGACCGGGCGTCCGCGTCGTTGTGGCTGGATGGACATCGTCGCCCTCAAGCGCGCCGTGGCCATCAACGGTATCAGCGGCCTGTGCATCACCAAGCTCGATGTGCTCGACGGCATGGAGAAGCTCAAGGTCTGCATCGCCTACGAATACCGCGGCAAGCGTACCGAATATGCGCCGCTCGACGCCCAGGGTTGGGAAGAGTGCACGCCGGTGTACCTGGAATTCCCGGGCTGGAGTGAGAACACCCACGGCGTCACCAGCTGGGAGGCATTGCCGCCGGCCGCCCGTGCCTACCTGCGTGCGCTGGAGGAGCTGGCCGGATGCCCGATCTCGATCGTGTCCACCGGTCCGGATCGCGACCACACCATGATCCTGCAGGATCCGTGGGGCTGAGGCCGGTACTGATCGGTAGCAAGCGTTGAAAAGCCCCGCGCAAGCGGGGCTTTTTTTGTCCGCGACGCGTTGCGCGCTGGATCAGGGCTGATCCACTGGAATCCCGTTCAATTGGCGCTCGACGATCTCCAGCACGGTGGCGATGCTGACACCGAATGAAGCGGCGCGGCCGGCGTCGAACGCCTGCTTCCACTCCGAATAGCCCTTGCGGAAGGCAGCGTCGGGCTCGCGCATGCCGATAAAGGTCATCGCGCTGTGCTCGAAGGTCTGTGCAGTAACGGGCGCATGGTCGAGCCGCGTCATCAGCCCGCCGGGCAGCTTCGGATGACGCACGCGCAGATCGCCGAGCGTGATGTGGAAGATCCGCCCGCCGAGCGGATGGCTTTCGATCAGGTTGATCAGCACGGTGGGTTGTTCTTGCGCGCTGCGGCCGCGGCAGCGCCAGAGCTGGCCGACCGCGAAATCCGCAGGAGTAGACATGGCATTCATCAGGATCTTCCGGGGAGGACTGGCGACGATGATGCCCTGCCGCTGCCACCTCGGCCTGTCCCAATCTGGCGGTGTGCGGCGCTGCCTTACTTCTTTGCCGCCGTATCGGATGACTTGCGGCCAATGCCGGACTTTTTACCGCCGCCGTCCTGCTTGTTCACCGTGGCCCATGCAATCCGTTCAGCGCTCTTCTCGCCGTGACCCTTGGCCTTTTCGCTTTCTTCGATGTGCTCGGCTTGACGCTTCTGTTTGTCGGTATAGCTGGATTTGTCTCCGCGTGTCATGGCGTGCTCCTCTGTCAGGCCCAACGAAGTTGGCTTGCCGGTAGCGTGTGGCCGTGGCGGTTAACGGATTGTCGGCAAAGATGCCCGGTGTTCCCACGCCCTGTTCACGTAGTCGGCCGGACATGCGCCTGTCCGTGTCGGCATAGCTAGAATGACTGGCCGGTTTTCCGTCACTGCTGTTTTTGCGCGCAGTGACGCCCCTTACTTCAATGTGTCGTGTCAGATGCGTATCGACCCTGCCGAAATCGAAGCACTGTTCAATGCCATTCCCAGCGTGCTGTTTTTTGCCAAGGACACCCAGGGGCGTTACACGCACGTCAATCTGACGATGATGCATCGGCTCGGAGTGAAGTCACGCGGGGAGGTGATCGGCAGACGTGCCAGCGACATCTATCCCGCCGGCTTGAGCGCCGACTACACCCGCCAGGACGAGCGCGTGTTGCGCGGCGAGATCCTCGACAACCTGATGGAGCTGCATCTGTTCGCCAACCAGGAGCCGGGCTGGTGCCTGACCTGCAAGCGGCCGATCGTCGAGAACGGCATGGTGGTCGGTCTGATCGGGATTTCGCGGGATCTGGGACAACGTGGCGGCCTTGAATCGCAATACGAACCGTTGCGGCTGGCACTGGACTACCTCAACACGCACTACGCCGAGAACGTGCGGATGCAGACGCTGCTCGACATCACCGGGTTCTCGTTGTCCAAACTGGAGCGATCCTTCCGCAAGGTGTTTCAGATGACACCACAGCAGGTGCTGACGCGGTTGCGCATCCAGATCGCCACGCATCTGTTGCACGGCAATGACAGCGTTGCCAGCATCGGCCAAGCGTGCGGCTTCAGCGACCAGAGCGCCTTCACCCGCAAGTTCAAGGCCGAGGTGGGGATGGCGCCGCGGGCTTACCGGCAGCAGATCAGCGCGGGAGGCGGTGCATCACGCTGACTACGCGTCCTGAGGGCAGGGGCATGACGGTGGAGATCGCAATCCGTCATGTCCCAAGAGCACAGTGAATGCCATGGCGTCACAAATAAAGAGGGGCAGCGACCTGTGATCGCTGCCCCCTTTGTTTACCCGGCTGGCCCGTAGGTTCAGGCGTCCTTGGCTTCGGATTTGTACTCGTAGTAGCCGTAGCTGTAGAGCCCGGTCGAGCGTCGTTCCACCGCGTTGAAAATCGCTCCCTTGATGACGATGCCATTCTGCTCGAAACGCTTTTTCGCCAGCGCCACTTCCTTGGGCTGGTTGAGGCCGAAGCGGGTCACCAGCAGATTGGCGCCGGTGTATTGAGCCACGATCGCCGCATCGGTCACGGCCAGGATCGGCGGAGTATCGACGATCACCAGGTCGTATTGCGGAGCAAGCGTCTTCAGAAGCTGTCCGAAACGCGGGTGCATCAGCAATTCGGATGGATTCGGCGGTGCATCACCACGGGTGATGTAATGGAAGCCAGGTTGCCCTTCGAGGGTACGGATGGCTGCCTCGGCAGTCATCTCACCGCCCAGCACGTCTGACAGTCCGCCCTTGGCCAGCACGCCAGTAGCCTTGTGCAACGAGCCCTTGCGCATGTCGGTATCGATCAGCAATACCCGTTGCCCACTTTGGGCGATCACGGCGGCCAGATTGGAGGAGACGAAGGTCTTGCCAGCGCTCGGCGAGGGGCCGGAGATCATCAGGATGTTGTTCTGCGCTTCAAGCATTGCGAAGTGCAAGCTGGTACGCAGGCTGCGGATCGCTTCCACCGCAAGATCGGCCGGCTCGGCGATGGCCAACAAGCGTGATGCGCCGCTGCTGCCGCGCCGCGCCGCTTTCTGCGCTGCGGTCTTTTGCGCGATATCGCTGAGCGGAATCGAGGCGTACACCGGCAGACCCAGTTCCTCGATCTGTGCCGGGTCCTCGATGCCCGGATTGAGCATGCGCTGCAGGAAGACATAGCCGACCGACAGGAAACCGCCCAGCAGTGTCGCCACCAGCACGATCAGCGGCTTCTTCGGCTTGACCGGCTCCATCTCGTCAACCGCGGCCGGGTCGACAATGCGCACGTTGCCGACGGTGCCGGCCCGTGCCACGTCCAGCTGCTGTGCCTGGTTGAGCAGGGCGGTATAGAGCTCGTTGCTGACCTGCAGGTCGCGGGTCAGTCGCAGCAGTTGCTGCTGGGTGTCCGGCAGCGCGCTGACCTGTTCCTTGAACCCGGCCTTGCGGGCTTCGAGCTCACCGATCTGCTTGAGCAATGCGCGATAGGCCGGGTGCTCGCGGGTGAAACTGCGGTCCATCTCCGCCTGCTGCATGCGCAGTTGCTGGATGCTGGTTTCCACCGCCACTTCCTGCTGCAGCAGACCCTGCGTCTGCATGCCCAGATCAACGGAATTGACCTGGGTCTGATAGGCGTTCATGGCCGACTGGGCCTTCTCCACCTGCTTGCGTACGTCCGGCAGCTGTTCCTTGACGAACCGCAACTGCGAGGATGCCTGCGCGGAGTTGCGTTCCACGTTCTGCAGGACGTAGGCCTCGGCGATCTTCTGCAGGAATGTCTCGGCAAACGCCGGATCGGTGTGCTCGTAGCTCAGTCGCAGGATTCCGGATTCCTTGCCCTGTTCGGAAACCTTGATTTCCTTTTGCAGCTGGTTGATCACATTCAGGCGGCGCAGCTTCGAGACATGGAATCGGGTGCCTGGATTGGCGCGCAGTGCGGCCACTTCTATCAGTACGCCTTGGCCTTCGGCGGTTTCGCCAACGGTGCCAGCCAGCACCCGCTTGCCGTCAGCGTCATACAACGCATAGCTGCCCGGATCTTCTCCGACCTTCAGGGTCATTTCCTTGCCGAGCAGCGAGTTGGGCACGTTCAGCCGGAAGATGTCCAGCGCTTCGCCACCCCAGCCATAGCTGTTCATGCCCAGCCAGGGCGACGCGACCTCGTCATCGGAGTTGGGGATAAAGCGGCGGGCGATGAAGTCACCCAGCAGCGGCAACCGATAAGGCTGAACCTCGATATCCAGTTTGAGCTGGTCTCCCGCCTCGCCAACCACAGTGCGGGAGGTGATCAGTGCGATCTCGGTGGTCGCCTGCGAACTGCCTTCGCCCAGTCCAAGCGAACTGAGTTCGGACAACCCCGGAATCGAAGGCATTTTCGATTCGACCTGCACGATCGCCTGGGATTGATAGACCGGCGGGCTGAGCAGGGCGTAGGCCACGCCGACCACCATGAAGCCCGCAGTCGCCAGGATGATCAGCCACTTGCGGTCGATCAGAATCCCGAAAAGTTCGCGCAGATCAATTTCATCGCCATCCTGGCCGGGCGTCTTCGTCATTTCTTTTGCCATCACAGATAAGTTCAAAAATTCAGGGTTGTGCCGCCATCACCAGTGCGGGTCTGGCCTGGGCATGCCTACCGGATATAGCGGATCCATGCCTCGGTGCATTCGTCGATCAACGCGTACACGTGTTCGAACGCCGGCCGCTGCTGGCGATAGGGGTCAGGAACTTCGCGATCACCACACCACTTTCCAAGCAGGAACGTTTTGCCGCTGGCCTGTGGGAATTCCTTCGTGATCGAGGCGATGTGCCTGCGCTCCATCACCAGGACCAGATCGTTTTCCCGCAACAGTGTGGCCGTCACCTGCTGGCCCCGGTGCGAGCTCGCATCGAGCTGGTGCTCCTGCAAAATCTCCTGCGCCATCGGGTCAACAGGCTTGCCGGCCAGTGCCTGCAAGCCTGCAGATGCAATCTTTATGCCCTTTCCCGCAAGGCGGTGCCGCATAACGACTTCAGCGGTGGGGCTGCGGCAGATGTTGCCGACACAGACAAACAGGATGCTTTTGAACACGTAGCCAGATTTCCAGTTGAACGCGGTGCGTGGCCAGTACGTGGCGGCGCAGCATACATGATCAGTCGCCGCCGCACAGCCGGAACTCACGGCCTCCCGGCCTGCTCCGATGTAACGCGGCTTGACTTAATCATTGACAACTTCTTAACTATGCACCTCTAAACCCCTCCGGCTCGGAAGCTGCTCAATGAATTCAATCACGCGCTTGTTCGGTATGGCTGCCTTGGCAGCATGCTCCTCGATGGCGGTTGCCGCCCCGCAGTCTGCTACGGCCAATGGTGCAGATGAGCTGCCGCAGGCCCAGGCTGCAGCTGGCGCTGAAGGCGCTGCAGCGGCAGAAGGTGGCGCAGTCGTCGACGCTGCTGCAGGAGCGGGCGCAGGTGCAGCAGGAACAGGCGGCGCAGTTGCGGCGGCAGGTGTGTCCGGCACATCGATTGCCATCGGTGCCGCAGTAGTGGCGGCCGTTGCTGTTGCCGCTTCCGGTGGCGGTAGCGATGGTGGCAATGGCAACGCCGGTGGCGGTGGCGACGGTGGCGGTGGCGGTGGCGGCGGTGGCGGTGGCGGTACCACCGGCACCACGGGTACCACTGGCACCACGGGTACCTCGCGCTAACGCGGATTCTTTTCTTTCGGTACTGCCTGGAACCCCGCGGGCGCAATGCCGGCGGGGTTTTTTGTTGCATGGGCTGGGTGACGGCACTCCCTGCCCGATGGAGTTTTTGATGAAGTCCGTACGCCTCCCACTTCTTGCCTTGCTGGCCGTTGCCGGCCTTTCCGGGTGCGCTCTGGCTCCGGGCCAGCATTTAAGTCGCTCGGCCATGCATGGCAACAGCACTGGCATTGGCAATGATGCGGTGGAGATCATTCCGATCACCTCCAAGCTGATTGCGATGGACACCGCGGCCCGTGGTGTCGATGCAGTTGCACCGGAATTGGCCGACTTCCGCCCCGAGCCCTACCGGATCGGCTCGGGCGACGTGCTTTACATAACGGTGTGGGACCACCCGGAGCTGACCGTGCCTGCCGGTGCGCAGCAGCAGCTCAACGCGGCCGGGCGACTGGTGCAATCCGATGGGGTGCTGTTCTATCCCTACATCGGCAAGGTCCAGGCGGCAGGCCTGACGCCCGGCGAGCTGCGTGATCTGCTGGCCGCGAAGTTGGCGCGATATGTCGAATCCCCGCAGGTGGATGTCTCCGTGCTGACCTATGCAAGCCAGCGCGTGTGGGTAACCGGCGCAACTGCCAACCCTGCTTCCATTCCGTTGTCCGTGGTGCCGTTGACGCTGTCCGATGCGATCAGCCAGGCAGGGCTCAACCCCACCGGCGCGGACCTGTCCGGCGTCCGCCTCGCCCGTGACGGAGAGACGTACACGATCAATCTCGATCGCCTTTCCGGCAGCACGGTCTATCTCAAGGCGAATGACAAGATCTACGTGCCGTTCCTGGACGACAAGGAAATTTTCGTCGTGGGCGAGATCAACCAGCCCGGCGCTCAGAGCTTCCGCACCGGATCGTTGCGTTTGAGCCAGGCGCTGGGTCGCGCCCGCGGGTTGGCCCAGGCCACCGCCAACGGCAATGCCGTGTATGTGATCCGTGGCAGCAACGATCTGGCGCACGCGCCGTCGCAGATCTACCAGCTTGAAGCCCGCTCACCGGCTGCCTTCGCGGTGGCCAGCCAGTTCGAGTTGTTGCCGGGTGATGTGGTCTTTATCGGCGCCGCGGGCATTACCCGGTGGAGCCGTTTCGTGAGCCAGCTGTTGCCGTTCTCCGGCATTATCAGCAGTGCGGCAAACGCCAAGTCTGATCTGTCCAACTGACGCTGATGGCCAGGTCGTTGATGCAGCGTGCGCCTGTGCGTGATGCGGAGCCTGCCCGGGCCCGGCGCCCGGTGTGGTGCCGTGTCCACGTCAGCTGCGCGTGCCTCGCATTCGCGCTGCTGATGACAGGCTGCAGCACCTTGACGCGCAGCAGTTTTGATCTGGTGCGACTGGCCATCGCCGACCGCAAGACGCATGCCTATTCTGCTGATCAGGTTGCGGCTGTCCCCTACGCGCAGATTGCAGTGGAGGGCATGGAGCGTCCCGTGACAATGGTGCTGGGCAGCGACGATTCAGGGCGCCAGGCCTGGTACAGCAGTGATCGCCGCATCGTGTTTCTTCGGCAAGGCGTGCTGGCAGGTACCGCAGGCATGCCCGGCGGCGATGCGGCCGCCATCACTGTCGACGACGAGAAGGTGTTCGCCCATCTGCTGGATGTTCGCGACGGCACCCGCGTGCGGCGTACCTATGACTGGATGCCGGGCTACCGCTACGGGGTGCAGGTGAGCGGCGAGCTGCGGCGCGGTCCAACAGTACAGGTGGAGATCCTCGGCCAGTCGATAACGCTGGTGCGGGTCGACGAGAGACTTTCCGGGCCGGGCGTGAGCGGCGTCAACAACTATTACGTCGATCCGCAGGACGGAACGATCGTGAAAAGCCGGCAGCTGGTGCGACCAGGCAAAAGCCTGGAGTTCACCGTGCTCAAGCCCTATCGCGAGGTGGTGCGATGACGCGTCTGCATGGCTGGCGCTGGTTGGCCGGGGCGACTCTGCTGGTGTCGGCAGCCGCGGCGAATGCGCAACCTCCGTCAGGCAGGCTGCAGGTGCGGGTGGAGGGAGAGGTGCAGCTGCCTGGAGTGCATCAGTTCGAATCCGGTGCACATTATGCCGACGCGGTGCTCGCCGCACGTCCGGGCGCTGCGGCATATCCGCTCGGCGCGGCCTTGCTGCGCCGCGAAGCCATGACCGCACAACGCCGACTCAAGGCTGGCATCCAGCACGATCTTCAGCAGCTGCGGCTCAGTGGGGCGACGGCGGGATTCGCCCATCAGCTCGCGATGCAGGTAGATGCGATGCCGGTGACCGGCCGGATATCCGCACTGCTGGATCCGCGCCCGCTGGAGGTGTCAGCGGTGGATAACCGGCTCCTGGCCGACGGCGATCGTTTCATCTATCCGCGTCGTCCCGCCACGGTGCAGGTGATGGGCGCGGTGGCGAACGACTGCGTCCTGCCGCACGCGCCGCTGCAACGGGCGCGCGATTATCTGCGCGACTGCGCGGCGCTGCCGGTGGCCGACCGTGACTGGCTGTATGTGATCCAGCCAGATGGCAATGTGCAACGGGCCGGCATCGCACTGTGGAACCTTGGGCCGGACCTGGTTGCCTTGGCGCCCGGTGCCACGCTGTATGTCCCGCTTGCAGCGAAGTGGCTGGGCGAAGTGGATCCCGATTTCAATGCCCAGCTGGCAGGCTTCATCGCCACGCAGCCGCTGCCGTTGGAGCAGCCATGAGTGGGTTGGTGAGGCGGCGGACGCTGAGCGCACAGATCGCGTTGATGTTGTGTGGTGCGAGCGGCATCGCGACTGCACAGGACTTGGTGACCCGCGATGACTGGGGTGGCGTGGGCCTGCTGCAGACGCCGACCGCGCGAATGGCCGATGAGGGCGAGCTCGCCTTCACCGCCAGTCATACCTCGCCCTACAGCCGTTACAACGTGTCGATGCAGCCATTCCCGTGGCTGGAGGGCTCCTTCCGCTATATGAATGTCTCTGGCAGCCGCTATGGCCCGGCGTGGCTCAGTGGCAACCAGAACTTCAAAGACAAGTCGATCGACCTGAAGCTGCGACTGTGGCAGGAAAGTCGCTGGCTGCCGGAAGTGGCGATCGGTCTTCGCGATATTGGCGGCACCGGTCTGTTCTCCAGTGAGTACGCGGTCGCCAGCAAGCGCCTTGGTCCCGTTGACACCAGCATCGGTATGGCAACCGGCTACATGGGCAAGCGCGGCGATTTCAGCAATCCGCTGGGCGCGATCGACGATCGATTCGAGACCCGCCCAGTACCGAGGGCTATCTCGGTGAATGCCGGAAAATTTGGCGCAAATAGCATGTTCCGCGGGCGGGTTGGTGTATTCGGCGGTGTCGCCTACCAGACACCTTGGCAGCCACTGCTGCTCAAGCTCGAATACGACGGCAACGACTACCGGAGCGAGCCGCGTGGGAAGAAAAATCTGGGGGCCGAGAAACCGTTCAACCTCGGCGCGGTCTACACCGTCAATCCCAATGTCCAGCTGAGCGTGGGCTGGGAGCGGGGCAACACGGCGCTGTTCGCGCTGACCCTGCATGGCAACCTGAAGCGCGCGTCGCCGATGGTCAAGCTGATGGATCCCGCCCCGGAGCCGCTGAGGGCGAAGCCGGCCTTCCCGGCTGCCGCCACGCCGCAGTATCGCGATGCGGCCACCAAAGCCGAAGCCACACACGAGCAGATGCTGGCCGTTGCCAGCGCGACCGATTGGCCGCAAGTGGCGGCACGTCTGCGCGCCAATGCCGGTATCGAAGTGGAGTCGATCAGCCTGCGCGGGGACGAGCTCATCGTCAGTGGTGAGCAGCGGCGTTACTTCCATCCCGCGCAAGGTCTGGGCCGCGCCGCGCGCGTACTCGACAACAGCGCGCCGGAGGATTTCCAGTGGTTCACCCTGGTCAACCGCCGGCTGGGGATGTCGATCGCCGAGGACAGCGTCAACCGCACCGCCTTTGCCGATTATGTGGAACATCGCAGCGGGCTGGAAAATCTAGCCAGGCAAGTGGAGATCAATCCGCCGGGCATGAAAAGCGAGCCGCTCTACCGGGCACCACTTGATCGTTTCGAGGCTGGCTTCGGGCTCGGCTACAAGCAGATTCTGGGTGGGCCGGACGGCTTTATCCTCTACCAGTTCACTGGCGATTACTCGGCCGAGTACCGCTTCAGCCGCAACCTGTGGCTCAGTGGCACCGTCAGCGCCAACCTGCTCAACAATTACGACAAGTTCCGCTACGACGCGCCCAGCAAACTGCCGCGGGTACGGACCTACCAGCGCCAGTACCTGACCAGCGCCGACGTGACCGTGCCCAACCTGCAGTTGACGGCCAGCCGTCAGCTCGGGCGTGACCTTTACGGCATGGCCTATGCCGGCCTGCTGGAATCGATGTTCGGTGGTGTGGGCGGCGAAGTGCTGTACCGGCCGTTTGGCCAGCGTTGGGCCGTGGGCGCAAATGCCAACTGGGTACGCCAACGGGGTTTTAAGCAGGACGCCAGCTTCCGCGGCTACGACGTGGCCACGGGCCACGCTACGTTGTATTACGGCTTCGGGCGGGAGCAGCGGGTGCAGGCCGCCCTCAGTGCCGGGCGCTACCTCGCCCGCGACTGGGGGGTGACCGCCAATGTGGCGCGCCTGTTCGACAACGGCATCACCATGGGCGCCTATGCGACCAAGACCGACGTGTCTTCGGCCGACTTCGGTGAGGGCAGTTTCGACAAGGGCATCTTTGTCTCGGTGCCGATGGACTTCCTGCTGCCGCGTGCCAGCCGCTCGCGCGCCACGCTGACCTGGAGCCCGTTGACCCGTGATGGGGGCGCGTGGCTGGGGCGCAAGTACGGGCTCTATGGCCTGACCAGCGAGCGCAATACCGAATTCTTCGACGCCAACCTGGAGACCATCAGTGACTAAGCCGGCAGCGGGATGTTGCTGGTTTCGCTGCTCTGCCACAAATGGGGGTGATTGAACGTTGTCCTGTCGGCTTCCCTTGTAATTCAGGGCTTTGCCAGGTTTTCCAAATTACATTCGTTAGCAAAACGTGAAGTCGTTCTCCTTTATTGCCATAATCACTACGGATCTGCCGCACACAGGGGGGCGGCAGGCCGCGCAAAAGGATTCGCACTATGTTGTTCGCACCTGTCCGGCTGGAAGCCGGCCTGGACTTACGCACCGGCAACAGGTCCGTTGCGTTGCTGGGATTTGCATTACGTGTCGCCGATATCGTGTTCGTGGTGGGCGCCGGGTTTGTCGCCTACCGTCTGTTGAACGGCAGCTTCGATCTGACGGGCACTTACCTGCGCACCGCTTTGCGGGCGTTGTTGTTCAGCCTTATCGTCTTCAACGGTTCCAGCATCTATCGCAGCTGGCGGGGCCGCGGCCTCAATGTCGAAGCGGCAAGTGTTACCGCAACCTGGGTCGTGCTGTTCACGTCGATGGCGTTGTACAGCGCCATGCTCGGCGAGTTGGGCGGATTGTCGCGTGGCTGGTGGCTGACTTGGTTTGGCACAAGTCTGGCTGCGGCCACGGCGGCGCGCGTACTGGTCCGGCGCACCGCGCACTGGCTACGGGTGCGCGGTGTTGATCGCCGCACCGCGATCGTGGTCGGAGCCGGCGGCGACGCGCAGCGTGTGATCCGGGCACTCGAGCGGCAGCCATGGACCGGTATTGCCGTTGCCGGCTGGTTCGGACTCACCAGTCAACCGGAGCAGGGCGCCTTGCCCGGTTCGATCGATGAGCTGAGCCACTATGTGAACGTGCACGGTATCGACCAGGTATGGATCGCGCTACCGATGAGCGAGCAGGCCCACATCGCGAGGATCCTGGCCGAGCTGCGGCACTCGACCGCCGACATCAAGATGGTGCCGGATATCTTCGGGTTGCAGTTGCTGAACCAATCGGTGCAGCAGGTGGCCGGCCTGCCGGTGATCAACCTGCGCGCCACGCCAATGGATGCCAATGCGCGCCTGCTCAAGGCGTTGGAAGATCGGGTGCTGGCCGCGCTGATCCTGCTGGTGATCGCGCCGCTGCTGCTGGCCATCGCCATCGGAGTCAAGCTCAGCTCACCAGGACCCGTGCTGTTCAAACAGAAACGGCACGGGCGCGGCGGCGCCGAGATCAAGGTATGGAAGTTCCGCAGCATGCGGATGCATGCCGAATGCGAGGGGATAGTCACGCAAGCCAAAAAGAAAGACCCGCGTGTGACCCGTTTCGGAAGCTTTCTACGCCGCTCCAGCCTGGATGAGCTGCCCCAGTTCATCAACGTGCTGCAGGGGCGCATGTCCATCGTCGGCCCGCGTCCACACGCAGTGGCACACAACCTGCAATACATGGAGCAGGTGGACGATTACATGCAGCGCCACCGCATCAAGCCGGGCATCACCGGCTGGGCGCAGGTGAACGGGTTGCGCGGGGAAACCGACACGCTGGAAAAGATGCAGCGCCGCGTGGAATACGACCTGTACTACCTGCAGAACTGGTCGCTGCTGTTCGACCTGCGGATCATCGCGATGACCGTGGTCAAGGGCTTCGTGAACCGCAATGCCTACTGATATCACCCCATCTCACCCGGAGAGAAGGTGCGCCTTGGCATTACTTCCCTTCTCCCTTTGGGAGAAGGTGCCCCAAAGGGGCGGATGAGGGAGACCGCCTTCCCATCCTCCTTCTTCATCTTTTTTGCGAAAAACAATAATGAAAATTGCCGTCGCCGGCCTCGGATATGTAGGCCTCTCAAACGCAGTGCTTCTGGCGCAGCACAATGAAGTGGTAGCGCTGGACATCGATCAGCGCCGCGTAGATCTAGTGAACGGTCGTCGGTCGCCAATCGAAGATGCCGAGCTGGCCGACTACCTTTCCCACAAGCCACTGCAACTGACGGCCACGATCGACAAGGAGCAGGCTTTTCGCGATGCAGACTTTGTGATCATTGCCACGCCAACCGACTACGACCCGGTAAGTAACAATTTCAATACTGGTTCGGTCGAGTCGGTAATCACCGACGTGTTGGCGATCAACCCTTCGGCCACCATGGTGATCAAGTCGACAGTGCCGGTGGGTTATGTCGCGCGCGCACGTAAGAATTTCGGTACGGAGAATATTTTGTTTTCGCCCGAGTTCCTGCGTGAGGGTAGGGCGCTGCACGACAACCTGCATCCCAGCCGCATCATTGTCGGTGAGCGCTCGGAGCGCGCAAGTATATTCGCATCGCTGCTCCAGCAAGGGGCTATCAAGAAGGATGTTCCGGTGCTCTTTACCGAGTCCACCGAGGCCGAAGCGATCAAGCTTTTTGCCAACACCTACCTGGCCATGCGCGTGGCCTACTTCAACGAGCTGGACACCTATACCGCCACACATGGTCTGGATACCCGCCAGATCATTGACGGTGTATGTCTTGATCCACGCATCGGCAGCCACTACAACAATCCGTCGTTCGGTTACGGCGGCTACTGCCTGCCCAAGGACACCAAACAGCTGCTGGCCAACTACCAGGAAGTGCCACAACACTTGATCCAGGCCATCGTCGACTCCAACACCACGCGCAAGGACTTCATCGCCGATGAGATCGTGCGTCGAAACCCTAAAGTGGTCGGCATCCACCGCTTGATCATGAAGGCCGGCTCGGACAACTTCCGTGCCTCCAGCATTCAAGGCGTGATGAAGCGGATCAAAGCTAAGGGCATTGAAGTGATCGTGTACGAGCCGGTACTGAAGGAAGCGGAGTTCTTCCGTTCACGGGTGGTCAACGACCTGGCTGCGTTCAAACAGCAGGCCGACGTGATCATTGCCAACCGGGCGACTACAGACCTCTCCGATATAGCGGACAAGCTGTACAGCCGCGATCTGTTCGGGGCAGATTGAACTAAGGACATTCCTGTCAACTAGTTCACAAGAAACGTATGAGAAAGCAGGCGTTGTCTTATCTCGCAGGACGCATCATTCCGGCCGGCCTGGCGTTCGCATCTACGCTCGCCTATCTGCCGCTCGTCGGTGCGAACGAGTATGGGAAGTTCGCTGTCGTTTTTGCGATGGTAAATATCCTAAACATGACAATGTTCCAATGGATCAGGGTCAGCTATACCCGGCACTACGTGAAGCGTGCCGAGTCCCGAATGACGCTCACCGCCATCCTGTTGGTCTTCACGGTTTGTGGATGCCTACTGGTAGCCACGCTGGGGGCAATCCTCGCATCGTGTCTTCCAGACCTCAGCCCTGTATCGACTCACACAACAGTGATGCTTGCCTGCTTGGCCTTGTCGGATGCGAATTTGGAGGTGCTCCGCGCCAAAAGGGCTGCCAATGCGTACGCACTGACCTTCACCATCCGCCAGTGCGTAATTTCCGGTGTCTCCCTCTGGCTTGCAGCTCGCGGCTACGGCCATGCGGGACTCGTTGCAGGCATGTGCATCGGAAGCCTTGCCACCGCACTGGCCTCACTCACCGGACAGCTACCAGCGCTCCTGCGAGCGGATCACAGCCAGTGGAGGCCACTTGCCATACAACTGACTGTCTACGGCTGGCCGCTTTCAATCAACTTCTTTCTGTCCGCAATCATGAATTCCGTAGACCGGTTGATTGTGAACTTCATGCTTGGGCCTGTCGCCACCGGCATCTATGCGTTCGCGGCGGACATCGCCAAACAGACTGTCATTACAATCATGGAAGCCGTCAACCTCGCAGCGTTCCCACAGGTCGCTTCCGCCCTTGAGCGAGACGGGAAGGCTGCTGCCAAGCGGCAGCTCAATCACAATTTCGAGATCATCAACGCTGCCGCACTCCCGGCAGTCGCCGGCATTGTTGCGATCTCGCTACCTCTTGCGAGGATCTCAATCGACGAAGGGAATGCCAGTCTCGCTGCGCACCTAATGTCAGTGATTGCGGTTGCTACCTATTTGAGGGGCATGCGCGTCTATTATTTCGATCAGGCTTTTCAGCTCGGCGAGAAGACAATCGGCACCCTAAAGGGTGCGGCGTTCTCGGCAGCGACCTTGCTGGTGGTCTGTCCGCCCCTCGTCTCGACTATGGGCGTAATCGGCGCCGCATTGGCCTCCGTATCAGCATTTGGCTCCGCGTTGCTCCTGAGTCGCTCTCTGGGGCGCAGCTCCTTCATATTGCCAACAGCCCCGTTGGCAGTTCTCCGCCCCATGGCATCGGCATCGATAATGGCCGGCGTGGTTTTCCTTACGGCAGACGGATCGAGTGGCTATGTTTCCATCGCACGTTCTGTTGCCATTGGCGCAATCACCTACGCCATCTCCATGTTCTTGCTCAACGCAATGCAGGCAAGAACCTTCGCCCTTCGTACCGCCATGAAAATCATAATAAGAAAATGAAGATTCGAATGAGCCTCCTGCACCCTGTCTACATGTTCTGCATGCTAGGCGGACTGTTTCCAATGCTGGTTAATGGCCCATCGGACTTTCGCGATTTCGCATCTGATCGCAGCCAGTTGACCAATGTCATATATCTGGCTATCCATGTTCCCTATGTAATCGCCTTCCTAATGCGCCCGGGTCGATATTTGATAGTGGCTCGATCGCTTTGGCTGCCTGTTGCGCTTACCTCGCTGGCCGTAGCTTCAACAGCTTGGTCATCGTATCCGGTCCGCACCGCGGTGATCGGCATTTTCTTGTGGCTTCAGTTGATAGCAGTTTGGGTCATCGTGCGTAGCACGAGCTATGACGAAATGTTCAGGATGGCGGCCCAAGCCTGCTTTGCAGCTGCCCTTCTTTCTCTCCTCTTCATCGCGCTCATTCCGTCATACGGACAGATGAGCTACGTGTTTCCTGGCGCGTGGCAAGGAATATTCATCCACAAAAATGTGCTGGGCCGATTTGCGGTCTTGAGCCTGAGCTTCTTTCTTGTGTACTGGCTTAGGGAGAGAAGTACATTCAGTACGATCGGTCTGGCGACATCTATTTTGCTTACAATTGGAACAGGGTCCACCACAGCGCTCATTGGCGCCGCCTCGCTGGTTGGGTTATTGCTTGTCGTCCGGAATAAGCGCTGGGCTGGCCTGCTCACCATCGCTGTAGTCTTGGCGCTCGGATCAATCTATTTCCTCTCATCCAACCTTCTTTCAGCGATGCTCGTCTATCTCGGGAAAAGCGAAACACTGACCGGGAGAACCACCATCTGGCAGCTCGCGATTGATGCGGTCAACCTCCAACCGCTGCTCGGGCATGGCATGGGGGGATTCTGGGAGACCAGCCAGGCACAGATCCTGCGGGCATACGCGGACTGGGCCGTGCCGCATGCGCACAACGGATTTCTTGAGGTCGCACTTCAGATCGGATGGGTCGGAACGGCTCTAGTCACGCTGGTTCTGCTGCAGGTAGCCTGCGCCGCCAAGCGCATCTATAAAGATCGCACGTTGCGCTTCGAGCTTTGGCCAAGCCTGTTCCTTCTGACGGTCCTGATATACGGCGCCGTTGAGGCCAATTACCTGCGGCCAAACTCATTCGTCCAGCTCTTCATGTACTTGATCATAGCTTACGGTGCCGGCTCATCGCAGGCACTTCACCCACGCATCGAATCGGATCTTCGCGATGTCCATAGAACGTGATCGAAAGCGAATCCTCTTGGCGGCATCGGCCGGTGGTCACTGGATTCAGCTCTTGCGGCTTGGCCCCGCATTCGAAGGCCACGACGTTGGCTACCTATCAACCTTTGGCTCGGCACCGGGCGAGATCATCGGGTGCCCGTACTTTCCCGTTCGTGACGCTAGCATGTGGGACAAGTGGGGTCTTGCTATGCAGTCAATGCAGGTCCTTGTCGCCATATTGCGATTCCGGCCCGACGTTGTCGTAACCACAGGCGCTGCACCTGGCTTCTTCGCCATAGTATTCGCGCGCCTGGTTGGAAGACGAACCATCTGGATCGACAGCGTTGCCAACGTCGAGAAGATGTCCCTCGCGGGATCGAAGGCTAAGCGCTGGGCTACTCATTGGATTACACAATGGCCCCACCTCGCCAGCGATGATGGCCCCAAATTCTACGGGAGCGTGCTTTGATTCTGATGACGGTCGGCACGCAGATCCCGTTCGATCGTCTCGGGCTCATGGTCGAATCCTGGCATTCCCGGAATAGCCACGTGGAGCTGGTCGCGCAAGTCGGAAAGGGGGGGCGTCGTATCCCAAGTGCACATTGCGCTGAGACCTACCAAAAAGACGAGCTCGATGCGCTCATGCGTCAAGCAGAGGTCGTCGTCTCCCACGCAGGAATGGGATCGATCATCAGCGCACAGACCTTCAACGTTCCTATTGTCGTGGTGCCACGCAGGCACGATCTCGGCGAACACAGGAACGACCACCAAATGGCCACCGCGAAGGCTATGGCTGGCCGGAGTGGTGTGTATGTCGCCTGGGACGAGGATAGCCTGTTTCGCCAGCTCGACTGCAGGCAGGATCTCATCTCTTCAGGGGCGGTCAATCGCAATGAATCAGAGGCATTGATTCGCGCGCTGAGTTCGCTAATCGGGAATTGAATACATGAAAATAGTGACACTCGCTACACGCTACAGCGTGGGAGGCGCCCAGATGAACTCCCTGCTCATCGCCGAGGGGCTAAGAAGTAGGGGTAACGACGCTGAAGCATGGTTCCTGATGCGTGCCGGGCAGATGGATGTCCCTGTTGGCCTTAGGACTCGCATATTCAAGGGAAGATCCAGCAGCAATCCATTCACTTCTGCGATTCTCGCGCACCGCCTATTCAAGGCGGTGCTAGCCGAGCGGCCCGACGTGATCATTGGATTCCATCCCCTTGCCAACGTCCTTGGCGCACTGGTTTCCGGATTTTGTCCGGGCGTGAAGTTCATTGCCACGCAACGAAATCCGTCACAGAGCCAAGGGTGGCTCCTGCGGAAACTGGAGGCGCTTGTTGGCAGCACGCGCCTCTATGGCGCCAACATTGCTGTGACCAGCGCCGTGCGCGACACGTACAGCAGCCATCCTGCTGCTTACAGGCGCAGGATGCACGTCGTACATAACGGCGCTCCTCCGCTTTTCGAAAGCAGCGAAGCGGGGGCCGCTTTTAGGGCTCGACATAACCTGCCGGCTGTGCCCGCCTTAGGGGTGCTAGGCCGTCTGGCCGACCAGAAGAATCCATTGTTCGTGCTGGAGATCCTGCAGAAGTTGACCTCATTCCATGTTTTTTTTGCAGGCTCTGGACCTCTTGAGGGAGAGTTGAGGCGCAGGACGGAGGAGCGTTTGCTGACATCACGGGTTCACTTTCTGGGCGAACTCCACGGGGCCGAAGTCACGGGTTTCTACAGGGCGATCGACTTCTTCGTCCTACCTTCGCATTTCGAGGGTTTCGGCAGGACACTTGTCGAGGCGATGGAGTCCGGCGTCGCCGTTGTCGCGAATCGCACAGCTGTTACGGAAGAGGTGGTGGCAGACGCTGGCGTGCTTGTGACCTTGGATCCCGCTCAGTGGGCACGCGTGATCCAGGAACTGGCGGCTGACCCGGACAGGCGGGAGAAGCTTATCCGGGCGGGCCTGCAGCGGTCTCGGCTGTTCTCATTGGCATCCATGGTTTCCGGATACGAACGAATCGCACATGCGGTCATCGGCCATACCACGCCCCTGCACAAGGGCGCACCCTTATGAGTAAGGAGACCAAAGGCTATCGAGCACGCATAGATTCCGTACAACAGCTAAGAGCGCTTGCCGCCATCTGCGTGGTGCTTGTGCACGCTGGAAGTGAACTGGGCGAAACGTTGCAGGGCATCACGCCTCCTTTGGTTCCGCATGACCTTGTCATCGGCGTGGATGTTTTCTTCGCCATAAGCGGATTCATCATGTACGTGACGTCGTCTGCGCTCGAACCAGGCCTCAGGTCAGCGCTTTCATTCTGCAGGAAGCGCTTCATCAGGATTGTCCCGATCTACTGGTTCTTCACAACACTCATGCTGGCAGCTACCCTTCTTGCGGCCAAGCACATGACCAACCCGGGCATGGAAGTTGGACATGTGCTGGCTTCCTATGCTTTTCTCCCGAGCGAGCACCCCGCTGCGGCCACGCTCCAGCCTTTGCTCAGGGTCGGTTGGACTCTGAACTACGAAATGTTCTTTTATGTCCTTTTTGCCTGCTCGCTATTGGTTCCGGGACCCATGCGCTTCCGCGGCATTCTTGTTTCCATATTTGCGCTTGGCGCAATTGGTGTTGCAACGGATCCAGGTGGGCTGCTCGGCTTCTACACGGACTCGGTGATCATTTCCTTCGCTTTCGGCCTAGTTGTTGGCAAGCTCTATGCGAATGGAATCCTTCACGGCTCTGGGCGTGGCTTGCTGCTCGGCATTATGGCGATCGTCGCGTTCGTCCTATTGGGTCCACTCAGAAATATCGGTCCGGGTGACTTTGGCATCAGGGGCATGACCCTTGGTGTACCAGCCGCTCTGCTGCTTGCTTCATTTGTATGTCTTGAGCGGATCGGAGGCCAGGTTTTCCCAAGATTGGCAAGCGCGTTGACCACGCTCGGAGACAGCTCATACTCCCTCTATCTGAGCCACATGTTCGCTATCGGGGTGTTCAAGATGGCTTTTTCCCCGTTCACATTGGCAGAGGTATTGATAGCCTTACCACTCTGCGTACTTTTCTGCATCATCTGCGGACATCTGGCGTATCTTCTACTTGAGAAGCGACTGGTCACGGTCTCCGACCGCGTGATTCCTAAGGTTCCCGCTCTGGGATCCTGACAGCGACGATATTTCGCATCCGCCACGGCAGCGGCCTGGATAACACCCGTAATCTTCATCCACCTTCTGTGGCTCCACGCAAATATTCCACCCGCACGCCGCCACGGCGGGCAACAGCCCCGGCCCCGAATGGTCACCGCCCCCACATGCGTGGGCCAGGTTTGCGAGAGGTGGAGGGAAATTTCGCTAGTCTTTCATCTGGACAGGGTGCGAGCGCCGATCCGGGCAGTCGAGAAACGTCTACATCTTGGTAGCCGATGTCTCAAGGCGTGCAAGGGGCTGTGCTGGACGCTGGGATGGGTCGCGCTGGCGCCGATTGTCGAAAGTGCCTGGCGCTGGCCTCAGTTGCAACCCTGGTAACAGACAGGAATTGTTGCCTCCAGGATGACGGACGCATTTGGTTAGGCGCCGCAGGAGGGAGTATTTCGGCGTCGTTGAGCGTCGGCAGTGCATTACTCCTGATCGCGAGAGGAATGCTAGGCGGCAGTACGCCAGCGCTGGCGGTTCACCGGCATGTCGTTTCCGGAGAGGCTCTTTCCGACTTGAGCGAACCAGTACTCGCTGTGTAGAAAATTCGAGTAGTTGTGCGACGGCACCAACTGGCTGGCGGCCAGCCCGGCTATCAGCAGCATGGTCGACAGGCTTGTTGGCAGGTGATGGTTACGCAGCGTGCGTAATGCAAGGGCTGCAACCGCGCCGCCGAGCAGGGCCCCGGCGATCACTTCCGACCACGGGTGGGCGCGCAGCTCCACCCGTGAGAAGCCGATCAGCAGTGCGAACGCGATACCTGAAATGGTGAGCGCCATGCGTAGTCGAGGGCGCGTGGGCGGCGCCAGCAATGCCGCAGCTACCGGCCAGCCAGACAATGCCAGTACGGTGTGGCCGCTGAAGCAGGTGAGGTCCCACGCACGAATGCCGGTGCCCCAGCCGTAGAAGGCAATCTTGCTGGCGGCTGTTATGGCCGAAGCGGCACCCAATGCCAACCACCAATGCAGCACCGGGCGCCAAGGCTGGCGGCTGGCGAGCAGGGCAATCCCGATGGCCAGGCTCATCGGGAAAATCAACAGGGCACTACCGGGGGCAACCAGCCAGTGCCATTCCCACTTCATTCGATGCAATCCACGTCAGGCAATAGAGGGGCGGCAGTGTCGCACGTCAGCGGGAAGCGTCGCTGGCCGTTGTATGGCTGACAGTCCGCCGCGGTCCCGGATTAGTGGTGAAAATCGGTCTGCATCGCGCCGGATAATCGTCCCTGTCGCTTGCTACGGGGCGATCACGAAACGGTCGTTCTTCGGGCAGCGCCATGGATCCTCCTGCGAAGGATCCGCCGGGCAGGGCCACAGCGCGGCCGCGACCGTGGCGCGGGTTTCGAAATGGTCGCCATTCCACAGAAGAAAGCCCGCATGGATGTAGTTTCCCGAATCGAAAGTATGTGGATCCTCGGGGAAGCCCTGATCGGGATCGGCTTCCATAACCCAACGCGCCACGGGTACCAAATCCAGGCGCGAGGCATCCAAAAAAAGTCGCCCTCCACTGAGGTGCTCATACCGGCGCAGGTTTCCAGCGCCGCCCAGGAAATGTTCGGGGGGAAGCAGCTGCGCTGTGACATTTTCGATGGGTTGGCCGGCGGCCTTGCGGTAGACGTGTAGCCCGCTGGCTATACGGTCGACTTCGGGATCTGCACAGCGGGCCTGCGCCGCGGTGATGGATGTATCCACCGGTGCGTCCCGCAACGACTCGCAGCTCACGCTGACCTCGACCAGGTAGCCGATGACTCCGGGTGTCTGCGATTCAAAGGTGCGAACCCAGATGAAATAAGGGAAGTACGGGTGGCTGGAGGCGCTGATACGACGATCGGGCCGGCCCGGTATGCGGGGTACCTCGATCACGTAGCCGCGGGCTTGCTGTAGCACTGACTGCAGAGCCGAGCGCGGGACTTGAATATCAGCGGCCGGCAGCGAGAGTAGAAAGTCGGCGATGTCTTGCGGGAATGGCTGCGTGCGAACGCCGGGGGGGGCACTGTGATTCAGCCCAGCCAGCCCGGGGAGCGACGGCGTAACGGGTTGGGATGGTGCCGGTGCGTTGGTGGCAGGCGCCGACTGATCCGGCGCGGGCGTGGAGAGGGTGCCAGCCGGTATCGATGCGCACGCGGCCAAGGACAACAGCATGGCGGGCAGGGCCGTGAGCCGAAGCAGCGGTGTGGTCTTCATCACTCAGCGACCTCCAATGGTCGGTGCGTCCTGCTGTTGGGGATGGGCCGTCATAGTCGGAGCTGACGTCAGGCTCTGCATGTACTGGTCCTGCAGTCGCAGCAGGCTGGCATCGGCCGACATTTCAGCCGCCGCTGCGGCCTTGCACCAGAAAAATGGTCTCGCCCTCGTCGCGGGAGCCAGTAGCGTTGCTGGTCACGATCTGATCCACGCCGGTGATGCCCTGCGCCTTGGCCTCGTACAGCAGGCTGAGGCTGTAGACCTCGGCGTTCTCGGCGTAGCGACCTCCCAAGGCGTGCAGGCGTGTACTGATCTGTTGCTGCAGGGGGTGATCGGCGTGCCCTGGTCGACGTGGATCGTTGGCAGGATCCAGTGGGGTGCGGGCATCGACGCCATGCTGCTGGGTTGATTGTGGTGCGACCGAGGTCAGTACATATTGCCAACGGCTCTGTCCGGGTGTGCCGCGTACGATATCCACGAAAGTGCCGTACTCGCCGTCGCTGATGGTTTGGCAGCCGGCGGAGTAGGTATTGGTGTGACCGCCACGGTGGATTTTGAAGGTGCTGTTGAGATCCTGTACCCCTTGGATGTCGCTCGCGTCGAACCAGCCATCGCCATTACTGTCGCGTTCCACGCGGCTGACACCGGCCGTCACTGCCGCTACGGATGGGCGCAGGGCAAACTCATCGCGATGCTTGTGGCGGGGATGCGTGGCCGGCTGCATTTCAGTGGTGCCCTCGGCCAGGCGACCCAAGTCCCGGATCCCATCGCCGTTTACGTCCGCACCCTCCGTCTTCACGCGGGTGGCTACGTTCTCGAAACCGGGGCTGCGCGGTGTGGTCTTGGCATGGCCGTCATATTGGGCGCTCGGTTCGGTAGTGCTCTCGTTGAACTCACGGGCATGCCGATGGCCTTGAGTGTCGGTCCACAGCACCACGATCCTGTCATCGTAGACACCGCCGCCGCGTGCCTCGGTAGTCCGGGTTTCGTTGCGCAAACCCAGGATCACGCGGTCCGAGCCCTGCAGGGCTGTCCGTGCGGCGTTGTCGCCGCGAGTGCCAACGATGCTGGCGTAGATGTCGTGCTGTTGTGGCTGCGACAGATCGCGCGTTTCGCCTTCATCAGGAAAGCGTGGAGGTCGCGTGGCGTTCTCCATGCGGTCCAGCAGAGGGCGCAGGATGACGGCATCGCCGGCAGGAACGGCATCTGGCTGGCGAAGACTGGCAAGTTGTGTTGCCGCGCGTGTGGCGACATAGCGATCCAGTGCCTCCTGGACCGCGATGGACTGGTTCTGGCGCAGCGCATCCAGGCGGGTGGCTGCATGAAGCGGCTGATTCTGCTGCAGCAGGGCAACGACTTCGTTGGCGGACGCGCTGATGTCGAGCTCGGGCATGACTCAATCCTTGAGATGCAGGGCGGGAGATCGGTGAATCGGACCGACTGTACGTCACCGGGCCGTTCGCATCCCGCCACGCGATCGAAATTGTGACCTTGGTCGCGCGACGGGAGAAGGCCATTTCCTGGCCGGAGCAGCGAAATCTGCAGTGCCGTTCGGCGTGTATTTGAACGCTCCGTGATGGGCACCGCACCAAAAGAAAACCCCGCCGAAGCGGGGTTTGTTTTGCTCGATCCTGCAAGAAGCCTGGATCAGGCTTCCACATCATCCTTGTACGCATCCACCGGGATGCAGGCGCACATGATGTTCTTGTCGCCGTAGACGTTGTCCACGCGTGCCACCGGCGGCCAGTACTTCTGCAGCTTCAGGCTGGCCAGCGGGAAGGCGGCCAGTTCACGCGGATAGGCGTGGGTCCACTCGCTGGCCGATACCGCCGTGGCGGTGTGCGGGGCGTGCTTGAGCGGGTTGTCGTCGCGGTCCAGCGAGCCGTCTTCGATCGCGGCGATCTCCTGGCGGATCTGGATCATGGCGTCGATGAAACGATCCAGCTCGTGCAGCGATTCGCTCTCGGTCGGTTCCACCATCAACGTGCCGGCGACCGGGAAGCTCAGGGTCGGGGCGTGGAAGCCGAAGTCGATCAGGCGCTTGGCCACGTCTTCGGCGCCGATGCCGGTGGCCTTCTCCAGCGGCCGCACGTCGAGGATGCACTCGTGCGCGACCAGTCCGTTGCGGCCGGTGTACAGCGTCTTGTAGTGCGGGGCCAGGCGCGTGGCGATGTAGTTGGCATTGAGCAGGGCGACCTGGGTGGCCTTGCGCAGGCCGGCGGTGCCCATCAGGGTGATGTACATCCAGCTGATCGGCAGGATCGAGGCGCTGCCGAAGCTGGCCGCACTGACCATGGCGCCGTCGCCGATGCCCTGGGTGCGCAGGCCATCATGGCCCAGTGCCTTGGGCAGGAACGGCGCCAGGTGCGACTTGACCGCGCACGGGCCCACGCCCGGGCCGCCGCCGCCGTGCGGAATACAGAAGGTCTTGTGCAGGTTCAAATGCGACACGTCCGAGCCCCACTTGCCGGGCTTGGCTACGCCGACCAGGGCGTTCATGTTGGCGCCGTCGGTGTACACCTGGCCGCCGTGGGTGTGGATGATCTCGCAGATCTCCACCACCTCTTCCTCGAACACGCCGTGGGTGGACGGGTAGGTGATCATCAGCGCGGCCAGACGATCGCTGTACTTCTCGGCGTTGAGACGGATGTCCTCGACGTCGACGTTGCCGTTGGCATCGGTCTTGGTCACCACGACCTTCATGCCGCACATCTGCGCCGAGGCCGGGTTGGTGCCGTGCGCCGAATCGGGGATCAGGCAGATGTCGCGATGGCCTTCGCCGCGCGAGCGGTGGTAGGCGCGGATCGCCAGCAGGCCGGCGTATTCGCCCTGCGCGCCGGAGTTCGGCTGCAGGCTGACCGCGTCATAGCCGGTGCATTCGACCAGCATCGCTTCCAGCCCGTCGATCAGTTCCTTGTAGCCGGTGGCCTGCTCGGCCGGGGCCAGCGGGTGGATGTTGGCGAACTCCGGCCAGGTGATCGGAATCATCTCGGCGGTGGCGTTGAGCTTCATGGTGCAGCTGCCCAACGGGATCATGGTGCGATCCATCGCCAGGTCCTTGTCGGCCAGCGAGCGCAGGTAGCGCAGCATCTCGTGTTCGCTGTGGTGGGTGTTGAATACCGGATGGGTCAGGAACGCGCTGCTACGGACCAGCCCGGCCGGCAGCGCATCGGCGGTGGCGGCGTCCAGCGCATCGACATCAACAGTCGCACCGAACAGCTGGCCGAGCGCGACGATGTCGGCGCGGGTGGTGGTTTCATCCAGGCTGATGCCGACCGCTTCGCTGTCGATCGCACGCAGGTTGATGCGCGCAGCGCGCGCCTTGGCGTGGATCGCCTTGGCGTCGATGTCCTTGACGTGCAGGGTGTCGAAGAAATGCTCGCCCATGTTGACGCCGGCGCTGCGCAGCGCGGCGGCCAGGATCGCGGCCAGGCGATGGGTGCGGCGGGCGATGCGGGTCAGACCATCCGGACCGTGGTACACGGCGTACATCGAGGCCATCACCGCCAGCAGCACCTGCGCGGTGCAGATGTTGGAGGTGGCCTTCTCGCGGCGGATGTGCTGCTCGCGGGTCTGCAGGGTCAGGCGATAGGCCGGGTTGCCCTGCGCATCGACGGAGACACCGATCAGGCGGCCCGGCATCGAGCGCTTGTAAGCGTCGCGACAGGCCATGAACGCGGCGTGCGGGCCGCCGAAACCGAACGGCACGCCGAAGCGCTGCGTATTGCCGACCACGATATCCGCACCCCATTCGCCGGGCGCGGCGATCAGGGTCAGCGCGAGCAGGTCGGTGGCCACGGCGACCAGGCCGCCACGCGCGTGCACGGCATCGGCCAGTGTCTGGTAGTCACCGATGTGACCGAAGGTGTCCGGGTACTGCAGCAGCACGCCGTACGCATCCGCTTTCAGCGCCTCGGCCGGGGTGCCCACGCGCAGCACGATGCCCATCGGCTCGGCACGGGTACGCAGCAGTTCCAGCGTCTGCGGGTGCACGGCGTCGTGCACGAAGAAGGTGTCGGACTTGCTCTTGGCCGAACGTTTGGCCAGGGTCATCGCCTCGGCCGCGGCGGTGGCTTCGTCGAGCAGCGAGGCGTTGGCGATTTCCATGCCGGTGAGATCGGCGCACAGGGTCTGGAAGTTGATCAGCGCTTCCATGCGGCCCTGCGAGATCTCGGCCTGGTACGGGGTGTAGGCGGTGTACCACGCCGGGTTTTCCAACACGTTGCGCAGGATCACGTTCGGGGTGTGGGTGCCGTAATAGCCTTGGCCGATGAAGGTGCGGAACACCTGGTTCTTGTCGGCGATGGCGCGGATCTTGGCCAGCGCTTCCACCTCGGTCAGCGACTCGGGCAGCGCCAGCGGCGCCGGCGACTTGATCGAGCCGGGAACGATGGCATCGGTCATCGATTCCAGGGAATCGTGGCCAATGACGCCGAGCATGCGGGCGACCTCGGCATCGTTGGGGCCGATATGGCGTTCGACGAACGCGGAGGAATGTTCGAGTTCGCGCAGCGAAGGAGTGTTCTGGGGCATGACGGCGTCCGAGGTGGCGTGCGGGACTTGGGGGTGGGCCAGGGTCACCAGCCGGCCGCTGCCGGTCCGCGCAGGCGGAATGGCAGGCGGGAAGCCGCTGGCTTTCCTCGCGCCCCTCTGTCCTTTTGCCTGAGAGTTTGGAAACCGCGGCAAGCGCGGCTTCGTGCACCTTCGGCGCCGGATTGAACCGGTCTCTCCAGAGTTTTGATGCAGATGGTATCGGGCCTGAGCGATTACGGGCGTTTGCGCCTTCGGCAGCGGGTTGAGCCGCTTCTCCCACCGTGTAACGCCTCGATTATATCCCGGTACAGTCCGTGCGGATGGCATTGCTTTACCATGCCATCCCGCCACATGTGCTTCAGCGGACCGGCCCGGCACTACTGCGGTCCCGGATGAATGCGGCACAGACCGCGTCAGGCCTTGACGACTCCCCCTGAGACCGCGCACCGATGGCGCCGCGCTGTTGTGAACCTCTGGAAATCCATGGAAGCAAGTAAACCGGTTTCGCTGCGTCGCATCGCCCTGCTGGTCGGCGGGTTGTCGATGTTTGGTCCGTTCGCCATCGACGCGGTGTTCCCGGCGTTCCCGCAAATCGGCGAACAGCTGGGCGCGGACAAACTGGCCATGCAGCAGGTGATCAGCGTCTACCTGCTGGCCTACGCGGTGATGAGTCTGGTGCATGGGGCGCTGTCCGATGCGCTGGGCCGCAAGCGGGTGATCGTGGGCGGGCTGGTGGTGTTCATCGTGGCCTCGATCGGTTGCGCGTTGTCGCGTGACATGGGCACTTTGCTGTTGTTCCGCGCGTTGCAGGGGTTTTCGGCCGGTGTGGGCTACATCATCGGGCGTGCGGTGATCCGCGATCTGTATGACGGCGACGATGCGCAAAGGTTGATGAGCCAGGTGTCGATGATCTTCAGCATCGCGCCGGCCATCGCTCCGATCATCGGTGGCTGGTTGCTGGGCTGGAGCAACTGGATGGGCATCTTCTGGTTCCTGGTGGCGCTGTCGACGGCGCTGCTGGCGGTGACCTGCATCTGGTTGCCGGAAACCCATCCGCCGCACGCCCGGCTCTCGCTGCATGCCGGGCGCCTGCTGCAGGACTACCTGGGCATCGCCCGCAACCCGCGTTTCCTGCGCCTGGCAGCGGCCGGCTCGCTGGGCTTTGGCGGGATGTTCCTCTACATCGCCTCGGCGCCGGCGTTCGTGATGGACCTGTTGCATCTCAACGAACAGCAGTTCGCGTGGTTGTTCATTCCCACCATCGGTGGCATGGCATTGGGCGCCTATGTATCCGGACGCGCCGCCGGGCGCATGGCCGGTACCCGCGCGGTGAACATCGGCTACCTGTGCATTGCCGTTTCCACCATCTACAACATCACCTACAACGCATTGGCCGGACAGATGACGGTGCCATGGGCGGTGCTGCCCATGACGCTGAACGCGTTCGGCATCGCCTTGATCTTCCCGATCCTGAGCCTGGCCATTCTCGACATGTATCCGCGCCAGCGCGGGTCGGCGTCGTCGATGCAGGCATTCAGCACGCTGGTCACCAATTCCATCGTCGCTGGAGTGCTGTCGCCGCTGCTCAGCCGCAGCGGCCTGCATCTGGCGCTCGGTGCCGGCGCGTTCGCGCTGGTGGGCTGGTGCATGTGGCGTTGGGAGGCGGTGTCGCAGCAGGTGCCGGGCCCGGCAGGTGTCCAGGCGGGCGCCGACCCGGTGGATCCCGGGTGAAGCGCGGCTGGCAGCGATAAGGGACAATATCGTCGCCGCCATGATCTGCGGCAGTCCTGAGCAGGTACCGATGTCGATCCAATCCAAAAGCCGGCGCGAAGCGAAGAAGAAAGCCGCCGAGCGCGAACGCAACCAGGTCGCGGCCAATCCCGAACCGGTGGCGAAAGTGGAGCCGCACGCCGAGCTGCGTGACCAGCAGCGGACCCTGCTGGCCGGCATCGTCCGCCGTGAGGGCGAATGGGTGCTGGGAATGGATGGCAAGATCGCCGGTGAAACCACCAGCGCCGCGCGGGTGCTGGCGCTGATCATGCAGGCGGCCGAATTGCACGAGCGCAGTGGCACGCCGGTGCGTCTGATGTATTCCGATGCGTTGAAAGACGCCGCCCACGCCGAAGTGGCCGAGCAGGGCATCGACTTCGATACCTACAAGCGCAACCTGGCCGCCGAGCTGGCAGCCGGCGCCAAGGGCAGCAGCGACACGCATTGAGCGGTCAGTGGGGCAGGTCGTGAATGGTTACACGCCCAGTTGGCCGGTGTAACGGCGTTGAGGCAGCCAGGATATTCAGATGGCTGGATGACGTCATGCATAAAACAAAGGGCGCCATAAAGGCGCCTTTTGGTTCTCGATCTGCTTGAAAATTTATTTTGCAGCTGTCGCGGGCGTCGGCGCAGGAGTGGCTGCCGGGGGCGCGGCGGTGGAGGCCGTCCAGCCGCACATCTGGCCCTGGTTCTGCTGCTTCAGCCAGTCCTGCACCGGCATGAAGTACTCCAGCATCGGTGCGGCATCGAGCTTGTCGCTGCCGGTCAGCTCCTTGAGCGTGGCCTGCCACGGCTGGCTGGCACCCTTTTGCAGCATCGTCCAGAACTTCTGGCCGGCTTCCTTGTTGCCGTAGAAGCTGCACTCGTTCAGCGGCCCGGTATAGCCCGAGGCATCGCACAGGCCTTTGTAGAACTGGTACTGCAGGATGCGGGCGAGGAAGTAGCGCGTGTAGGGCGTGTTGCCTGGCACGTGGTACTTGGCACCGGCGTCGAAGAACTCCTCGCCGCGCGCGGTGGCCGGGGCCACGCCCTGGTACTTGGCCTTCAGGTCCCACCAGGCGGCGTTGTACTGCTCAGGCTTGATCGAGCCATCGAACACGCCCCAGCGCCAGCGGTCGATCATCAGCCCGAACGGCAGGAACGACACCCCGCTCAGCGCCATGCGCATCTGCGCGTTGATGGTGGCCTCGCGGCTTTCCTGCGGCTGGCCGACCAGGCCGATGGAGTTGAGGTACTTGGGCGTCATCGCCAGCACGATGGTGTCGCCGATGGCTTCATGGAAGCCGTCGTTGGCGCCGCCCTGGAACAGCGGCGGCAGCGGGTTGTAGGCCAGGTCGTAATAGATGTGGCCGAGCTCGTGGTAGATCGTGGTGAAGTTCTCTTCGGTCGGGGTGATGCACATCTTGGTGCGCACATCCGCGCCGGTGTCCTTGCCGTCGCCGCCCATGTTCATGTCCCACGCGCTGGCGTGGCAGACCACGTTGCGGTCCAGCGGCTTGATGAACTGGGTGTTGGTCCAGTAGCTCTTCGGCAGGGCGGGCATGCCCAGCGAGGTGTAGAAGTCCTGCGCGCGCTCGGTCATCTGCTTGGCGGTGGCCAGTTCGGCCTCACGCTGCGCCTTGAACAGCGTCTCGACATTGGCGTTGTTGCCAGCCTTGGCCAGTGCGTTGCTCAGGTTGCCCTGGTACTGCTTCTCCAGTGCAGCGGTGATGTCCAGGCTGCCGGCGCCGGGGTAGGGCTCGAGCATGTCCCACAGGTTGCTCCAGTCCTGCTGCCACATGTTGCCGGTCAGATGCGCGGCGATCATGCCGCCAGCCACTTCGGCCTTGTCCTTGCCGTAGTTGGTGTCGAGCTTGGCGCGGGTGTAGCAGTGCAGCTGTTCGTACAGCGGCTTGACCTGCTCCCATAGCCGGTCGGTTTCCGGGCCTACCTGTTCGGCCGGCATGTCGTAGCCGCTGCGCCACATGTGGCCGGTATCGGCGAAGCCCATTTCCCTGGCGCCTTCGTTCACCAGTTCGACAAAGCGCTGGTAGTCCTTGCGCATCGGCGCGGCGGTGCCGTGCCAGCCCTGCCAGGCATCGAGCTGCTTGTCGTAGTCGCGCGAGCGCGCCAGCACCTGCTCCAGTTCGCCCAGCTGGCGGCACTGCCTGGCATCGCCTTCGCCCACGCAGTATTCGCCGGCGCCGTAATCACCTTCCATCTTGGTGGCGATGCGGGTCAGCTCGGCCAGCTTGACCGGGTCGCGTGGGGCCGGCATCGAGGTCATCAGCTTGAGCAGATGGATCGCGCGCTTGCTGTCCTCGCTCATCGGCTGTCCGTCGTACTGGCCGGCCTGCTCGATCCAGCCGTTGAGCACGGTCAACCAGCGCTCGTTGGCCTTGGCGGCCACGCGCGCGGAATCGTCGTTGATGAAGGTGGACGACAACCACTGCGCCGACGTCATCTCCGGGTACATCGCCTTGTATTCCTCGTTGACGCGGGCGATGAACTGGTCGGCCGATTCGGCAGGGGCGCTCTTGACCGCGGGTGCGGCCACATTCGGCGAAGCTTCTTTCTTGCAGGCCGACAGCGAAAGGACGGCAGCGCCGACAGCAAGGGCCAGCAACAGGTGACGATGGTTCACGGAGTTCCCCGGTGGTGTTGAATACCGGCGAAGGCTAGAGGGCCGCAACGATGCCCGCAAGTGCGGCCAGTCAGCGCTTCAAGGCCATCAGCAGTACGCCGCCGCCGATCATCGCCAGCCCGGTCCATTCGCGCCAGGCCAGCCGTTCATGCAGGAATGCGACGGCAAACAGCGCCACCAGCAGCACGCTGAGCTTGTCCACCGGCGCCACCTGCGAGGCCTGTCCGTGTTGCAGGGCGCGGAAGTAGCAGACCCAGGAGGCGCCGGTCGCCAGGGCCGACAGCACCAGCCAGCCCAATGTGGAGGTGGGCAGCGCCGCCGGATTGCTCCATTTGCCGGTGGTGAACACAAACGCCGTCAACACGATCACGATGACGAAGGTGCGCAGCAGCATCGCCAGATCCGAATCGATCCGTTGCAGGCCGAGCTTGGCGAAGATGGCCGTCAGTGCCGCGAACACCGCCGACAACAGGGCCCAGAACAGCCATTGCGGGAGGGTGGTCAAGACCTCGATTCCTTCTGAAGGCGATCGCTGTGGATCCTGGCGCGTGGCGTCAGCCGGCGCAACCGGCGAACAGGTCGCGCGAGCGGTCGTAGACCGAGGTCTGCACCTGCATCAGGCCGAGCACGGATGGAAACAGATTGTCGTGGTCGCTGCGCTGCGCTGCACGCTGCCGCAGACAGGCCAGGTCCAGTCCGCGGTCATGGGCGAACCCTTGCGAGAACCACATCACCATCGGTACCCGTGTCTGTTCCTGGGGGGCGATGGCGTAGGGCACGCCATGCAGGTACAGGCCCTTTTCCCCCAGCGATTCGCCGTGGTCGGACAGGTAGATCATCGCGGTGTCGTAGTCGTTGATGCCGCGCAATGCATCAATCGTGCGGCCGAGGAAGTGGTCGGTGTAGCGCACCGCATTGTCGTAGCTGTTGACCACCTGTTCGCGGCTGCACTTGCCCAGGTCGGCGGTGTCACAGGTGGGAGTGAAGTGCCTGAAGGTGGTCGGGTAACGCTGGAAATAGCTGGGGCCGTGGTTGCCCAGCTGGTGCAGCACCACCACGCGGTCGCCGGGCTTTGACCGCACCTGCGCAGCCAGATCGTCGATCAGGATTTCATCCATGCAGCGGCCATCCGCACACAGGCCGGGCTTGCGTGCGTCATCCAGGCGCTGGATTTCCAGCCCCTCGCACACGCCCTTGCAGCCGGACTGGTTGTCGCGCCACAGGGTGGAGATGCCGGCGTGCTCAAGCACATGCAACAGCGACTGGTGGCTGCGGATCTGCTTTTCGTTGTAGTCGTGGCGGCCGAACGGGGAGAACATGCACGGCAACGACACCTCGGTGCTGGTGCCACACGAATACATGTCGGGGAAGTTGATCACGTCGGTCTGCGCCAGTTCCGGCGTGGTCTGGCGCTCGTAGCCGTTCAGGCCCCAGTTCTGGGCGCGCACCGTCTCACCTACCACCAGCACCAGCAGGCGCGGGCGGCTGGCCGGTGCGCGCGGGATGACCTTGGCATCGGTACCGAGCGGCAGCTTGGGTTGCTTGACGATGGGGCCGGAGGCGGAGAAGTTCTGCTTCAACGCGATCAGGTAATTGACCGGCGTGGCCAGGTAGCGCACTTCGCGGTGATTGCGCATCAGCGCCGAGATGTCCTGAAAGGAGGCCATCGTGCCGAGGCCGCCGACCACCGCCACGCCCACCAGGAAGGCCAGTCGCCACAGCATGCCGCGACCCCAGCTGCGACGGCGCAGACGCACCCGCCACAGCGCGATGATGGGAAGCACCGCATAGCCCAGCAGCGGCAGGATCAGCGCCGGTGTCAGCAGCTCGCGCGATTCCTTCTGGTCGGTGGCCAGCACGTTGCGCAGCATGTCCGCGTCCAGATAGACGTTGTAGCTGTTCATGTAATACGTGGCGAAGGCCGTGGTGAGCAGCAATACGGTCAGCAACGGCTTGGCATTCCAGCGCCACAGCAGCAGCCCGAACAGCAGCGAATGCACCGTGAGCAGCAGCGCGAACAGCGACACCGCAAACAGGACATTGCCCGGATTGGTGGCCATGGAGGTGCGCCAGAACAGCGAATTGCAGAACAGGGCGAAGAACACGCTCGCCCACAGGATCAGCGCTTCGGTGGACAGCTCGGGCCGCCAGCCGCGCAGGCGGGACAGCGACTGGCGACGGCTCTTGCTGGAGTCGATTGCAACGCTCATGCAGCAGCTCCCGAGGTTGGTGCAGAGGAGGAAAGCGATGGGGCATTGCCGGCGCGGAGCCGGAACATCAACAGGTAGAGCGTTACAGCGACCAGCCAACTGATTCCCAATGACCACAGGTCGTGCGACAGGAAATGTGCGCCCCGCAGCTGTTGACCCACCCCGAATACGGCACCGGTCAGCAGCGCGGTGGCGAGCAATCGCCAGCGCCAGACAGGGTGGACCACCAGGGCGAAGAAATACAGCGCCACCCAAGCGTACCCGGCGCTGGAATGCCCGCCGGGGAAACAGGCCGCGCGCGGCATGTCGGCCGGGCGGGCGTCAAACAGGCCAATCAGGCTGCGGGCACCGCCATAACGGCTCAGATCCCACGGGCAATCCATGTGGGTGAGTGCCTTCAATAGCGATACCAGGCCGGTGGACAGCGCGACGGCCAGCAGCAGGAACAGCAGCGGACGCCGGTAGCGATGCCAGCGCGCATCGATGCAGGACCGCACCAGGGCCCCGATGACGAGCAGGGACGCGCCAATGCTCAGCCACTTGCCGCCGCGGTGGATCAGGCCGCTGGTGAGCCATGCATCCTTGAGCAGCCAGCGGCTGCCTTCCAGACGATAGAGATGGTCGGCAAGCCACAGGTCCCCGCCGCCGCCCATCAGCACACCGCTCACCACCAGCAGCGCCACCACCGGCAACAACAGGTGGTTGAAAAGAAAGTCTGAGCGTACCGGCCGCGCGGTGGCGGCCAAATCGGAAAGCGAGGAATTCATCGGGCGGGCATGCCGGCTATCAAAGTGAATAGCCATGGTCCGTCGCCCGATGTCGGAGACCGGTTGGAGCAATGTTGGAAACGTGTTAACGCCGCCGGGCAATCAGTCGCCGTCGGTGTCGCCCGTGTCCGTATCGGCGACGTCAGCCTGGCAGCCGGCCCGCATCGCCACACCCGGCAGCAACTGCCAGCGATTGCGGTTGGCGATGCCGATGTCGATGACCTGGGCCGGATCCACACACGGGCTCATCGCCGTGTCCTGCACGAACAGCCAGCGGCGTTGCGGATCGGTGGCCAGCCAACGACTGGCGTCCTGCCACTGTTCGGAGACGGGGCGTTTGAAGCCGAAGTCCACCGCGCGCGGCCGCGCCTGCAGCAGGTTCTGTTCTCGCCAGGCCACCATGCCCAGCTCCGCATCGGGGCCGATGCGTGCCTGCACCTTGCCCATCACCGCCGAGGCCGAACTGTAGGGGTCGAGGATGGGCATCAGGCCCAAGCCGTACATTCCCCATAGCAGCGCGGTGGCGAGGACCGCGGCCAGGCCGGCACGCCGCAGGCGCATCACCGCCACCAGGGCCAGCGCGGCGATGCCGAATCCCAGCAGCCAGCAGCCCAGCTGCGGCAACACGGAAGGGTCGATAGCACGCCGCAGCGCATTGCGCTGCGCCCAGCCACCGGCCGTCAACGCATCGATGCCAAGCGCCAGCGTTGCCGCGCCCAGTACCGCCACATACGCCAGCAACACCCATTGCACGCCCGTGCGCCGCAGCAGCCCCGGCAGCAGCGGAGCGGCGGCAATCGCCAAGGCCGGCAGCATCGGGAAGATGTAGACCTCGCGCTTGCCGGGGCTGAAGCTGAAGAACAGCAGCACCAGCAACGCCCAGCCCAGCAACAACACATAACGCGGGTCGAGCCGACGGCAGCGGCGCCACCAGACAGGCAGCAACCACGGCAACAGCAGGCAGCCCGGCAACCAGAGGGTGGCGATCACCTGCAGGTAATACCAGGCGGGCTGATGGTGGTGCCACGCCGCGGCATACCGGGTTCCGGTCTGCTTGAACAGCAGCTCGTGTGCGTACGAGTGCAGGGTGGGGTCCTGGCTTTGCAACAGGGCGATTCCCAGCGGGGCCAGCCACACTGCCGCCCCGGCAATGAACATCGGCAGCAGCAACCACCAGCGCCAGTTGCGGCCCGGGCCCGCCGCCCGCGGCTGCCGCCAGCACCAAGCCAGCCACGGCAGCAGCACCAGCAGTGGCAGGAAGCCGACGCCCTTGGTCACCGTGCCGAGGCCGGCGGCGAAAGCACCTGTCGCCAACGCGCGCCAGTCCGGTCCGCGCAGCAGGTGTCGCAGCAATCCCCAGAGCGACAGCGTGGTCATTGCCACCAGCACCATGTCGATCTGTGCCCGTTTGGCCATCAACCCGAACTGCACGCAGACAAACAGGGCCAACACCGCATAGCGCGCGATGCGGCGGTTCCACAGCCGTCGTGACAAATCCCACGTCAGCCACAGGGTGAGCAGCGCCGCCAGCAGCGACGGCAACAGGAAGGCGACCTCCCAGGTGCCGACCACTTTGTAGGCCGCCGCCTGCATCCACATGAACACCGGGGGTTTTTCCGCATACAGCTCGCTGCCTCGGTGTGGCAGCAGCCACTGGCCGGTTTCCACCATCGTGCGCGCGGCCAGCACGAAGCGTGGCTCGTCCGGCGGCGAGGGCTGGCGCATGCCCAGACCTGCGATCAGGCTGATCACCAGCAACGCCAGCAGTGCGACAAACAGGAGAGGGTTGCGGCGTAACGGAGGACTGGAGGAGCGCACGGTGGCCTTGGATCGACTAGGGTCCATTCATATTCGCCTTGGGCATGTGGGAAGCACGTCGGAGCGCGATCCCCCCGACATCACTCCGACGATCTTAGCGGCTACGATTCACCCTCTGCGCTTCCATGCGGGAAGCTTCATCAGGGTTTCCAACAATGCGGCTGCTGGTGATTGAGGACAATCGCAACCTGATTGCCAATCTTTTCGACTATTTCGAGGCACGCGGACATGTGCTTGATGCCGCGCCCGATGGCGTGACCGGCCTGCATCTGGCGGTGACCCAGGTCTATGACGCATTGATCCTGGACTGGATGCTGCCGCGCATGGAGGGCCCGGAAGTATTGCGGCGCCTGCGCGAGGAACATCGCTCCGAAGTGCCGGTGATCATGTTGACCGCCCGTGACGAGTTGCCGGACAAGATCGCCGGGTTCCGTGCCGGTGCCGATGACTATCTGACCAAGCCGTTCGCGTTGCCCGAGCTGGAAGTGCGGCTGGAGGCGGTGCTGGCGCGTACCCAGGGGCGCACCCAACGGCGGGTGCTGGAGGTGCACGACCTGACGCTGGATCTCTCCACCCTGGAGACCCAGCGTGCCGGCCGCGTGCTGCACCTGTATCCGGCGTGCCGCAAGCTGCTGGAAGTGCTGATGCGCGCCAGTCCTGCCGCGGTGCCGCGTGAGCGGCTGGAATACGCCCTGTGGGGCGATGAACCACCGGACGGGGACATGCTGCGCTCGCATATCTATGAACTGCGGCGCAGCGTGGATGGCCCGTTTGCGGAAAAGCTGCTGCATACGTTGCCGCGCGTGGGCTATCGGCTGTGCGCGCCGAGCGGCGGCGAGCCCGGAGCAGCGGAGTGAAACGTTCCACCCTGCGTCGCAAATTGCTGACCTGGTTGCTGGGCTACCTGGCGCTGGTCACGCTGGTGGTGTTCAGCGCCGCCAACTATGTGCATGAGCATGCCGAGCACGCCGTGTGGCGCGCACTGTTGAATTCCGAACTGGACAGCATCCTGGGCCACATCCGCCGCGATGACGGTTATCGCTGGCAGGACTCGGAAACGATGCACCTGTTCCTCGACAACGATGCATCCATGCCGGAAGCGCTGCGCAAGTTGCACCCGGGGCTGCACGATGGTGCCTATCTGGAAGGACGCAACAGTGCGGTGATGGTGCGGCAGACGCCGGACGTGGGACGGGTGGTGCTGGTGCTGGACATCACCGATTTCGCCGAACTCGAAGGCTTCATCACCAACCTGGCGATGCTGGCCGGTGCGGCCATGGTGCTGGTCACCCTGCTGATGGCATGGCTGGGAATGTCACGGCTGGTCGCGCCGCTGGCCGGCTTGGCAGGCAGCATCGGCGCGTTGAGGCCGGAGCAGACCGGGCAGCGGGTACAGGTGGATGCACGCGGCAGTGTCGAGCTGGAGGTGATCGCCGATGCGCTGAACGATTATCTGCAGCGCAACGAGTTTTTCGTCGAGCGCGAGCGGGTTTTCATCAGTACCGCCAGCCACGAGCTGCGCACGCCGATCGCGGTGATCACCGGCGCGGCCGAGCTGGCGCTGGAACAGGAAGGCCTGCCGCCGCGTGCGCGCCACCAGCTGCAGCGGGTGCGCCACACCTCGGCCAGCATGGAACAGTTGATCCAGTTGTTGCTGGTGTTGGCGCGTGAACCGTCGCGGCTGGCGGCACTCAACGAACGCCTGGCACTGGAGCAGCTGCTGCCGGAAATCATTGACGACCACCAGCATCTGACTATCGGCAAAGAATTGAACGTGGTGTTCGAGCCGGCGGCTCCCTGTGACATCCTCGCGCCGGTAGGGGTAGTGCAGGCGGCGATCGGCAACCTGTTGCGCAACGCGATCGAGAACAGCGATCGCGGCACCATCCACTTGCGCCTGTCGGCGACGGCAGTGGTGACCATCGATGATCCGGGCCACGGCATGAGCCCGGAGGAAATCGCGGCACTCTATGCGCAGGTCGCGCGGGGCGAGCGCAACAGCCGCGGCGGTATCGGTCTGGAACTGATTGCCCGCCTGTGCGAACACCTGGGCTGGAAGCTTGATATCCAATCCAATTCGCAAGCCGGTACCCGCGTCACGCTGGATATGGGCGCCTCGTTGCCACGCTGATGCGGCGGGTCGTTGACGCTGATCAAGCTGGCAGCAGCCCGCGCTGGAGCAGCCATGCATGTGCATCTTGGGCATCGCGCTCGAACCGCGCCATGCAAAGGAGGCGCCGGCGCTGGCTGGCGCGTCGCCACGCGTCATGGTCCTGCCGCATTGGCGGTGGAATCAGGCTGGCAGCAGCCCGCGCTTGAGCAGCCATGCATGTGCATCTTCGGCATCCTGCTCGAACCACGCCCGCGTCGACCCCAACCGATAGCTATAGCCCCAGGCATCCATATCGGCCATCAGGCGCGCGCTGCCAGCACCGGGCAGCTGTCCGGCCAGGAGAATCTGCAGGTAGCAGGTGGCGTCCTCTTCCTCGACCGAGTCGGTGGCGTCGGTATGCACCAGCGCTCGGCGCTCGGCCGGTAGGACAATCAGATGGCAGGCTTCATGCAGCATCGAGTGCACGGGGGTGTCGGCGCGCACGTAGACATCGCTGGCGATCACGCCGGCCTCGGGTTCACCCCAGTAACTGCCGGGAATCTTGTGCCCGTCTTCCACCCGGTTCAGGCGCAGGCCGTGAGCGGCGAGAAGGTCGCGAGCGGCGGCCCAGTCGATATCGCCAACGCAGAGGACGTCGGCCGATTCCTGGGTGGTGGCGGTGTGTTGGGGCATCGGGGGCACTACAGCAATGACAAGGGCCGCGCTGGGCGGCCCCTGTGGAGTCATGACGCTGGGTCAGGGTTGCGGACCTTCCGGCAACGCGACGGAGATATCGAGCACATCGTGCTCGCCGTCCTTTACCAGATCCACCCTCACCGCATCGGCGTCGATGTTCACATACTTCTTGATCACTTCCAGCAACTCGCGCTGCAGCAGCGGCAGGTAGTCGGGACCACCGCGGTGGTTGCGCTCCTGGGCGATGATGATCTGCAGGCGGTTCTTCGCGGTTTCGGCGGTTGTCTTCTTGGCCTTGAGAAAATCGAAAAGTCCCATCGTCACCCTCCGAACAGCTTGCTGAAGAAGCCCTTCTTTTCCACGGTGGTAAAGCGCATCGGACGGTCTTCACCGAGGATGCGGCCAACGGCGTCTTCATATGCCTGTCCGGCAGGGGACTCGACATCGAGGATGACCGGCTCGCCCTTGTTGGAGGCATTGAGCACGTCGCCCGACTCGGGAATCACGCCCAGCGCCTTGAGCCCGAGCACTTCCTCCACGTCATTGATGCTGAGCATCTCGCCGGTTTCCACGCGCGACGGACTGTAGCGGGTCAACAGCAGGTAGGCCGGCACGGTGCTGCCGGTTTCGGCCTTGTGGGTCTTGGAGTCGAGCAGGCCAATGATGCGGTCGGAGTCGCGCACCGAGGAGACCTCCGGGTTGACCACCACGACCGCGCGATCAGCGAAGTACATCGCCAGGAACGCGCCCTTTTCGATGCCGGCCGGGGAGTCGCAGAGGATGAAGTCGAAACCGTCGGCCGCCAGATCCTTGAGGACCTTCTCCACTCCTTCCTTGCTCAACGCATCCTTGTCACGGGTCTGCGATGCCGCCAGTACGAAGAGGTTGTCGAACCGCTTGTCCTTGATCATGGCCTGCTTGAGCGTGGCCTCGCCGTTGACGACATTGACGAAGTCGTAAACCACGCGGCGTTCGCAGCCCATGATCAGGTCCAGATTGCGCAGGCCGACATCGAAGTCGATGACGGCAACCTTCTTGCCGCGGCGCGCCAGGCCGCAGGCCAGGCTGGCACTGGAGGTGGTCTTGCCGACGCCGCCCTTGCCGGAGGTGACTACGATGATTTCAGCCAAAGGATTTCTCCTGAATATTCGGTTGGGGCTGCGTCAATCAAGCGCAGCGATTTTTATCTGGTCCTGTTCCAGCCATACCTGCACGGCTTTGCCGCGCAGGTCCGCCGGAACATCGTCCAGTACCTTGTAATGACCCGCAATGGCGACCAGTTCCGCATGGAAGTCACGGCAGAAGATGCGTGCACCACTATTGCCCTGTGCGCCCGCCAGAGCCCGGCCGCGCAGCGTACCGTAGATATGGATGCTGCCGTCGGCGATCACTTCGGCTCCGGCGCCCACGGTTGAAAGTACAGTCAGGTCGCAATTCTCGGCGTACAGCTGCTGGCCGGAGCGGACCGCGTTGAGCTGCATCCGCCCGGGTTGCGGCTGCGTGGCCTCGGTCGGGGCGGCAGGGGCTGCTGCAACCGGCTCCCGGCGCGGTGGCGCGGCAGCCGGCTCGGCTTCCACGCGTTCGTACTGGGCGCGGAACTTGGCCAGCAGTGGCAGCCCGAGCTGTTCGGACAGCACTTCGGTGTCGTGGGTGCCGTAAGCCAATCCCACCGGCAGAACGCCGGCATCACGCAGCCCCTTCAGCAGCGCCTGGGCGGTGGCCACGTCCGGCAACTGCAGCAGGCCGCCGAAGTCCAGGATCACCGCGGCGCGGCCGAACAGCTTCGGTGCACGGGTCACGCGCTCGCGCATTTCCTGGGTCAGGCGGTCCACATCGAGCGTGCGGATGCGCAGGTTGGCAATGCCGACCTGGCCGATCTTCAGCTCTCCGGCCTGTTCGTAATCACTGTTTACCGCCATGTTCAAGTTCCTGTCGGCTGATGCGCGCGCAGGGCACGGCGTGGATGTCCCACCCAGGGGACGTCGGGAAGATTGTCGCCATAGGTTTCCCGCACCCAGGCGTAGCTGCACAGGTCCTTCAGCAACATGCTGGCCCGCAGGTCCAGACCGGCCATGGTGTGCTGGCCGACTTCACGGAAGCCGAAGCTGCCATGGAACAGCAGCGCGGCATCGGCGCCGTGGTCGAGCAGCACTTCGCAGGCCATCTGTGGATAGCGCAGTTCCGCATAACTCTGGACATCGGCGTAGAAGGCGCGGCCCACACCGCCGCCGCGGCGACGGCTGGCGACCACGATGCGGTCGATATAGAAAAAGCTGGGGTAACGTTGCTGGAACCAGGCGAAATTGCTGCTGTCGTGTTCGCTTTCACTGCCATAGCCGACCAGGAAGCCGGCCAGGTTCCCATCGCGCTCGGCGACCCGGAAATACTCGGCGGTCTCATAAAAGCGGCGTAATTTGGCGGCATCCAGCGGAAGGATTGCCATGCCGCCGTTGTTGTTCAGCGCCAGGACGGAATCGAGCTCGTGCTCACGCACGTCGCGGATGACGATCGACATTGTGACTCCGGGGGGTAATACGGCCGGCCCCCATCGGGGGCTGTCAGCGGGATTATCGCATGGCTCCGGCGGGGCGGGCGACATGACTTCCGTGATGGGCGCGGGCGCCGGGTTCATCACTACTATGGGCGCATGTTGGGATATCTGAGCCACACCCGAGTCCTTCGCCTGGCAGGCCTGTTCACCTGGGCCATCGTCTGTGCGCCATTGGTCTACACCCAGTACATGCCGCGCGACGAACCCGGCCTGCCGAGCACGGTCGAGGCGTGGTGGCTGTTCGTTTCCTATCTGGCCTTCGGCGGCTGCTATTTCTGGCTGACCCGCGGCCTCAGTGCGGGTGGGCACTCGAGCTGGTACGACCGGATGATGCTGTTCGCGCTGACGGTGTCGGCGCTGGCGGTGAGCTATCTCAGCGGCACCGGCCTGGGCAGCATCCTGATGATGGTGGCGGCCGGGGTAATCCCGTGGTTGCTGAACAAGCGCGTCGGCATGATCTGGGTGGTACTGAGCCAGCTGGCGGTGCTGCCGGTCTACTACCTGATCCTCGGGTTTCCGCTGTTCGAGGCGTTGATGCAATCGCTGCTGTATGGCGGCTTTTCGATGTTCATTTTCGTCACCAGCCTGGTCGCCCGGCAGCAGACGCAGGCGCGTGAAGAGCAGCGGCGGCTGAATGCGGAACTGCGCGCCACCCGGTTGTTGCTGGCCGAAAGCGCCAGGGTGAACGAACGCACCCGCATCTCCCGGGAGCTGCATGACCTGCTGGGCCACCACCTGACCGCCCTGAGCCTGAACCTGGAAGTGGCCAGCCATATCAGCCAGGGTCAAGCGCAGGAGCACGTGCGCCAGGCGCAGACCTTGGCCAAACTGCTGCTGACCGATGTCCGCGAGGCTGTCAGCCAGCTGCGCGAAAGCGGCGCGATCGATCTGGCCACGGCACTGCGGCCCTTGACCGAGAGAGTGCCCTCACTGGACATCCATCTCGACATCGCGGAGCCGTTGAGCGTCGAAGATCCCGGGCGTGCGCACGTGTTGTTGCGGTGCACGCAGGAGATCATCACCAATGCCGTGCGCCATGCCGGTGCGCGTAATCTGTGGATCCGGGTGCGCCGGGATCAGGCAGAAGTGGTGATCGAGGCGCATGATGACGGCGTGGGCGGTGACGTGGAAGGGCTGGTTCCCGGCAACGGCCTGCGTGGAATGCGTGAACGCCTCAGCCAGTACGGCGGGGAGCTGGAAATACATGCCCGCCCCGGTGAGGGGTTCCGCTTGCGGATCTCGGTGCCGGGTGCAACCAATCTGCTGCTGGCTTCCGTGCCCCAAGGAGTGAATGGATGATTCGCGTCTGCCTGGTCGATGATCAAACCCTCGTGCGGCAGGGAATCCGCTCGCTGCTGGCACTGGATGACGGAATCGAGGTGGTGGCCGAGGCGATCGACGGCAAACAGGCCGTGGAAATGGTCCCGCAGCTCGCGCCGGATGTGGTGCTGATGGATATGCGCATGCCGGTGATGTCCGGCCTGGAGGCACTGCAGGTGCTCTCGCGCCAAGGGCAGCTGCCGCCGACCATCATCCTGACCACATTCGATGACGATCAACTGGTGTTGGCTGGTTTAAAGGCCGGCGCCAAGGGTTACCTGCTCAAAGATGTGACCCTGGAGCAACTGGTCGGCGCCATCCGGACCGTGGCTGCCGGGGGCTCGCTGGTGCAACCGGCGGTGACGCAGCGGCTGCTGTCCGGGCTGGAGCATATGCGCAACGAGTTTGTCAGCCTGGATCGTCCGGACCCGCTGACCGAGCGTGAGACCGAAATCCTGCGGCTGATGGCCAGCGGCTTCTCCAACAAGGAGATCGCCAACTCGCTGGGCGTGGCCGAGGGCACGATCAAAAATCACGTTTCCAACATTCTGTCCAAACTGGGCGTGCGCGATCGCACCCGGGCCGTGCTCAAGGCGTTCGAACTGCAGCTGGTTTGAGGATCCCGGGGCAATTCCGGCTGCCCGGACAGTCAATTTCCCGTGGTCTCGAAGCGACAGAATCACCCGCATCCAACGATGATGCGTTACGCTTCGCTGCTATCGCGGAACAATTCCGTATCCGGTATGGAAACCGGTGCGCCAATCTGATCAACAATGCGCGCAAAGCCTGATAGGATGGGGGCTTCGCTTCAACCAACCCGGCCGTGGGATCGGCCCCGGAGACTCCTGAATGACCCGTATTATCGAGTTCCTGATCGCCTTGGGGATCGTGGCTGGCCTGTTCGTCATCATTGGCGTATGTCTGCCGGGCGAGCGACACATCTCTGAAAGCATCGAGACCAACCGCAAGATGACGATCGTGTATGACACGGTCAACAGCCTGCGCCGCTTCAAGGATTGGAATCCGCTGCTGCTGCGTGATCCTGGCGCCGAGCTGAAGCTCAGTGGTCCGGATGCCGGCGTCGGTGCCCGTCTGGACTACACCTCCAAGGACAAAGTGCTTGGCCAGGGTAGCTGGGAGATCACCGAGAGCGAAAAGAACAAGCGCGTGGTGATCGCCATCGAGGACGCGACCAAGGGCTATGACAAGGTCACCACGTTCGATCTGGAACCGACCGGCAAAGGTGGCCGCAACGTCAAGATCACGCAGGACTACAGCATCAAATACGGTTTCGACCTGTTTGGCCGCTATGCAGGCCTGTATGTCAGCCGTCACGTCGGCGACGACCTGAAGCTGGGTCTGTCGCGCATGGCGAACATGCTGGCCACCGTGCCCAACGTCGATTATCGCGCCGATGAAGCACCGCTGAAGGATCTGAAGGTGGTCGAAGTACCGGCCGAGGACCTGCTGGTGGTCAACGCCGGCAACATCGACCGCAGCAACGAGACCATCCGCAAGTCGATCCTGGACAACCAGGAATGGATCAAGCGTGCGATGGAGGCCAATGGTCTCGAGGCCGCCGGTCCGGTGCGCATCGTCACCACCGATTTCGGTGCCGAAAAGTACGCCTTCGATGTGGCCCAGCCGGTCCGCAAGAAGAGCGGTGCCGCCGCTGCTGACAAGAAGGATGGCGAGGCCCCGGCCGATGAGGCCACCAAGGCTCCGGTAGCTGTGGCAGGTGGCAAGCTGGACGTCAAGATTCCTTCCGGCAACCCGGTCACCTACGTCCACACCGATGCACGTCGTTCGGCGTTCGCCACCTACACCGGCCACATGGCGGGTCTGGATGTGGCCCGTAACGCGCTGCGTGCCTGGGCGACGACCATGGGCAATGAAGTGGTGGATCGTCCGTACGAATCCTGGAAGGGTGGCGTCGACAAGGCGTTCACTACTGACGGTGCCTACGACGTGTACTGGGCGGTCAAGTAAGTGCCTGTTGCACGGATGACGTGATCGACAAAAAACGCGCCGCATCCCAGCGGCGCGTTTTTTTTTGGCGGTCTGAAAGGTGTTGCGGACTTCAACGAGGAAGCGATGAAGATGCTCAGTCTGGAACGGCGTTCGCGTAAACCTTCCGTGCTGGCTTTCTGTGGCGGGCTGTTGGCCGCGGCGGCGATCGGTCTGTCGGCTTATGCCGCGCACGGGATTTCCGATCCACAGGCACAGTCACATGCGACGACCGGGGCGCTGTACGCCTTCGGTCACGGCGTTGCGCTGGCGGTACTGGGAAGGCAATCACCCGGTGACCTCGGCCGCTTGGCGTTGGCCGTGTTGCTGCTGGGGACGCTGCTGTTCTCCGGCAGCCTGGTGGGGGGCGCACTGTGGCAATGGTCGACGCGATTGGCACCGGTCGGTGGCATGACGCTGATGGCTGGGTGGGTGATCTACGCGGTCAGTGCACTGGGACGCTGAATCATGCCCCGGTATTCGCGCGGTTTCGATGTCGAGCTGGCGCATGCGCACCTGTTGCGCGACCGGCAACTGGCTGCGTGGATGAGGCGGGTGGGGCCGCTGGCGCCGCCACCGGGCTGGCGCAAGTCATTCGATCCGGTCGATGCGCTGGCGCGGGCGATCCTGTTCCAGCAGTTAAGTGGCAAGGCCGCTGCCACGATTGTCGGCCGCGTCGAAGTGGCGATAGGCAGCCACCGCCTGCACACCGATACGCTTTCACGGATCGACGATGCCGCGCTGCGGGCGTGTGGGGTATCGGCCAACAAGGCGTTGGCCCTGCGCGATCTGGCGCGTCGGGAATCGCTGGGGGAAATCCCGACGCTGCGGCAAATGTCGGTCATGGACCACGAGGCCATCATCCAGGCGCTGGTGCCGGTGCGCGGTATCGGCCGCTGGACGGTGGAGATGATGCTGATGTTCCGCCTTGGGCGGCCAGATGTGCTGCCGGCAGATGATCTGGGGATCCGCAAAGGCGTGCAGCGGATCGGCAGGCTGGAGACGATGCCGACACCGAAGGAACTGCAGGCCCGCGGCGAGCGGTGGGGGCCGTATCGCACCTATGCCGGGTTGTATCTGTGGCGGATCGCCGATTTCGCCGAACAAAGCGCGACCCGAACTCCTCGCTCGCAGGAATAGCGGCCACTCGATACGCGCTGGGGTGTCCCGGCCAAGGCTGCTGCGGTCGAGGATCACTGGCGGTTCGGCCTTTGCGGGCGAAGTCGCCGCCAACCGTGCAGACGTTGTATCGATGCGCTTGGCATGGCCGCCCCGTGCCAGGCTCAATTGTCCGGATGACCCGCCGCTTGCCAGCACCAGTGCCAAGGTTCGTAGACGATGCCGTGCGGGTTGTCGCGCGGATAGCTCATGTGGAAACCGAATTGCCCGGCGTGGTCCTGCAGCCACGTGAAGGCGGCCGTCTGCTCGAACGAGGTCTCGGCCGGTGGCTCGCCCGGGGTGCCGATATCCAGCGCGCAGCCGCCATGGTGTTCGCTGTAACCGGGGGCGGCGTTGACAGTGAGGATCCGGGCGACGGTCAGGCCGCGGGCAAGTTTGCGCTCGAAAATTCCCAGCTGGTAATCGTGGCTGCGATAACCGGAAATGGCATCCAGCGCGATCCCGTGCAATGCCGCCTCATGCTGCATGCGCTGCCAGGCGCGTGCGGTGGCGGTGGTGAGCCAGAGCGGACGCCGGTAGCGGTCGAAACCTGCCAGGGCCAACTGGGCGGGTTCGGCTACCAGCGGCAGGCCGCACTGCCGGCCGTAGCTCTCATCCAGGCCCAGATGCTGCAGTCGCTCGTGCAGGCGATCCAGTGGCAGCTCGTGCGCATCACGTGGCGGGCCACGGCGACGGGCGGCGGAAGTGATTTCATCCATCGCCGCCAGAGCTGCATCGATGCCCGGCTCGGACTTCAGCCGCGGGACCAGCGGCATCAGACCTTCGGGGAGCTCGGCGGCCAGATAGCAGCCGTCGCGCTTGCGTCGCAGCACCAGCCGCGCACGGGAGAGGGTGCGCGCATCGCCGTTGCTGCGCGCCCGCAGCAGGCCACCGGGCCACAGTTCGATATCGGGAGTATTGGTCAGCAGGTAGGGGGCGTGGCGCATGGGGGACAGCTCAGGTTCGGGGCGCGGACGTTGCCAGCGTCTGCAGCTCATCGAGCAGGCGGCGTGGATGCTCAGGTGTGATCAGCAGCGTGGAGCCGTCATGTAGTGGCAGTACCAGCACGCGGTTGTTGTCGGTGACCAGGCAGAACGCTTTGCCGCCGTCGCGCATGCGGAAATGTCCCGAGCGGAAACCCGGCAGCTGGTAACCGTTGGTTTTTCGGCCAGGCTTCAACCCGGTGTGCTCGGCAAGGTCGGCGATGCGCGCGCGTTCCAGCCGCATCGCGCTGATGGCGACACGTTTGCGATAAAACGTGCTGGTGATATCGAGTTGGCCGTCTCCCAGCACGATGCGCCGGCGCCGGTAAAGCAGGCTCAGGATCAGGCCTGTCAAAGGCAGCAGCACGAACGGCAACCAGTCCGCCGGCGTCTGCCTCAGCGCGGGCTCGCCGTTGATGAGCCGGACGAGCGGTTGGATGGCCATCGCCAGCAGCAGTGGCGCCCACAACCACAGCAGGGGCATGCCGGGCGGCGTTGCCACCTCATAGGCGCGTTGACCGCCTGGCCCGGCGTGCTCGCCCATCAGCGTTGCCCCTTGATCCAAGCGGCGACATCGTCGATCAGCTGCGTCGATACATGCCCCGGCTGCTGGTACTCCTGCAGCGAGCCCGGACCTTCGCCCGCGATCCCCAGATGGTTCAGTGCCGGATAGTGGCGGAAACCGAAGCGCTCACCCTGCAGACCCTGCTGCCACAGTTGCCAGTCGGTGGCGGTCACCTGGAAATCGCGTCCACCCTGCAACAGCAGCATCGGCAGCGCTACCGCCTTCGCATCGGCAACCGGGTCGATCGCATCGAATGTGCGCCAGTAGTGGGCCGGCAAGCCCAACGGGGAGTCTTTGGCGGACACTGCACCGGGGCCGCGGATGGCGGCGATCTGGCGGTCGAGTTTGTCCAGGAACGCCTGTTCGTCCGCACCGATGCTGCCATCCATGGCGAACAGGTAACGGTTCTGCTCGGGCAGGATCGTCAACAGCGGTCGCGCCGGTGCGGCCAGCAGGATCAGGCCGGCCACTTTTCCGGATTGACGGGCGATGCGCGGCGCCAGCATGCCGCCCTGGCTGTGGCCCAGCACGAACACCCGGCGGCCATCGACACCTTTGGTGCTGGCCAGTGCTGCCACGGCGGCGAGGGCATCGTGGGTGGTTTCATCGTCCATGGTGTAGTCGTCGCCGGCAAAATCCTGCGGCCGCGCCTTGCTGCGTTTTTCATAGCGCAGCACGGCGATGCCTTGGGCGGCCAGGCCGCGGGCGATATCGAGGAAGGGACGATTGCTGCCGACGGTTTCGTCGCGGTCCTGCGGACCTGAGCCATGCACCAGTACCACCGCCGGAAACGGACCCGCGCCGTCGGGCATCGCCAACGTGCCGGGCAATTCGCCCTTGCCACCGGGGACGGGGAATTCCTGTTCACGGAACCCTGCATTTGCAGCCGGTGCGGCGGCCGGCGCCGGTGCGGCCGGGGTCAGGCGGAAGCCGGCGATACGACCCTGGGCATCCACGACCGTCTGCGTATCCAGATCGCCGTTGGCGAAGTGCAGCCGCGTGACCACGATGCTCATGCCTTGCTGCTGCGACATCTGCGGCGCCCCGCGACCCTGGGCGGCGCCCATTTGCGCCGGCAGCGATTCCCAGATCGTCTTCAGCGTGGCAGCCGGTACCGCGGCCGCCATCTCCGGCGAGAAGCCGGCCTCGGCTGCCGCGTATTGGCCGGCGTCCAGTTGATCGAGCAGGCGCTGGGCAACCTGTTGCGGCGTTGGCGCGGCCAACGCAGGCGTGATCGCGGCCAGCAGCAGGAACAATCCGGGCAAACAGAACAGGCGCATGTCAGGCCTCCCTCTTGAAGACGAGCAATGCCGGCCATCCCGGCGCATGGGTGACGATGTTGACCAGCTCCCAGCCCATACGGCCCTGCTTCTCCAGCACCGGCTGCACGCTCTCGGCTTTCAGGCCGCCCAACAGATTCGGCTTTACTTCGATGGTCAGGTATTGCCACTGGTTGCTCATTCCGGTTTTTCCTTGTCGGTTCCAGATTTTGGCAGGCGCCCGGCCTTGCGCAGGGCGTCGCGGATCACATACTCGATCTGGGCATTGAGACTGCGCAGCTCGTCGTCCGCCCAGCGCTGCGTGGCGGCCAGGACTTCGGCATTGATACGCAGCGGATAGGCTTTCTTTTCGCTCACCGGCCCGGCTTCCCTGTGTCGCCGCCGCGAAGATGCAGCAGCATCGACACCAGCAGCGCATTCACTGCCACGGCCAAGACGATGACCACGGTGTAGATGAAGGGCCGGCTGTTCCCGGCGACATACAGACCGACCGCGCCGATGAAAAAACACAGCGCGATCAGTGCCCAGCGCAGGCCGATACCGCGTGCGAGCGGGTCGCCGCCGCGGCCGCTCCAGAAGGCGACGCCGAGTGCGGGAATTCCGGACAGGGCGAGCGCCAGTGGCGCATTCACATCCATCACATCACCTCAGTACAGCGAGCCGGCATTCACGATCGGCTGGGTGCCGCGATCGGAGCACAGTACGGTCAGCAGGTTGCTGACCATGTGCGCCTTGCGCTCTTCGTCCAGGTGCACGGTGCCGTTTTTCTCGAGCTCGGCCAAGGCCATTTGGACCATGCCGACGGCGCCGGCGACGATCCGGGTACGCGCCGCGATCACCGCGTTGGCCTGCTGACGCTGCAACATCGCCTGGGCGATCTCGGGTGCGTAGGCGAGGTGACTGATGCGCGCATCGATCACCTCGACGCCGGCGTTGGCCAGGCGCTCGGCCAGCTCGTCCTTGAGGTGCTGCGAGATTTCCGCGGCATGGCTGCGCAGGGCCAGCTGGCCTTCCTCGTGCTGGTCGTACGGGTAGCTGGTGGCCATCGCCCGCAACGCGGACTCGGACTGGATATGCACGAAGCTCTCGTAATCGTCCACGTTGTAGACCGCCTCGGAGGCCTCGACCACCTGCCACACGATCACTGCGGCGATCTCGATCGGGCTGCCGTCCAGCTCGTTGACCTTGAGCTTGCCACTCTCGAAATTGCGTACGCGCTGGCTGACTTTCTTCTTGGCGAAGAAGGGGTTGTTCCAGCGCAGGCCGTTCTCCTTGACCGTGCCGACATACTTGCCGAACAAATCCAGTACCGCGACCTGGTTGGGTTGCACCATGTACAGGCCGCAGGAGATGAAGATGCCGGCCACCCCGAGCGCGATACCGGCGATCAGAAACAGCGAAGCGCCGCCGTCGCCGGTTTTCACCCGCACGATGGCCAGCACGATGAGGGTGGCCGCGACACCCATCAGGGCAATGGCGCCGAGCAGGGTGGAAATGCCGGGGAGGGAGCGCAGCAGCTTCTCTTTCATGGCGGTTCATCCGTGGTTTGAGAATTTAAGATATCAAACTGATATCAGTTCGCAAGTGCCGGTGGAGACGGCCTTCCGATCCCAGCCGTAGAATGCCGGCCTTCGTCACGTTTTATGGAAATCGCGCCATGACCACCGTCGGCACCCCGCTGTCGCCTTCCGCCACCCGTGTGCTGTTGCTCGGTTCGGGCGAACTGGGCAAGGAAGTGGCCATCGAACTGCAGCGCTTCGGCGTGGAAGTGATCGCCGTCGACCGCTATGCCGACGCGCCGGCGATGCAGGTGGCGCACCGCTCGTACGTGATCGACATGCTCGATGCGATGGCGCTGCGCGCGCTGATCGCCACGGAGCAACCGCACCTGATCGTGCCCGAGATCGAGGCCATCCATACCGAGACCCTGATGCAGCTGGAACAGGAGCACGGCCTACGCGTGATTCCGACCGCCCGCGCCGCGCGGCTGACGATGGATCGCGAAGGCATCCGCCGCCTGGCCGCTGAAACCCTGGGTCTGCCGACGTCGGCCTACCGGTTTGTGGATACCGAAGCCGAATACCGGGCCGCCGTGGCGCAGATCGGCCTGCCGTGCGTGGTCAAGCCGGTGATGTCCTCTTCGGGCAAAGGCCAGAGCACGCTGCGCAGCGAGAGCGATATCGCGCCGGCGTGGGAATACGCGCAGACCGGTGGCCGTGCCGGTGCCGGGCGCTGCATTGTCGAGGGCTTTGTCGATTTCGATTACGAGATCACGCTGCTGACCGTGCGCCACGCCGGCGGCACGTCCTTCTGCGCTCCGGTGGGGCATCTGCAGAAGGACGGCGACTACCGCGAAAGCTGGCAGCCGCAGGCGATGTCGCCGCGCGCGCTGGAACGGGCGCAGCAGGTGGCCACGGCGATCACCGATGATCTGGGCGGCTGGGGCGTGTTTGGCGTGGAGCTGTTCGTCAAGGATGACGAAGTCTGGTTCAGCGAGGTCTCGCCGCGTCCGCACGACACCGGACTGGTGACACTGGTTTCGCAGGAGTTGAGCCAGTTCGCGCTGCATGCGCGCGCCATCCTCGGCCTGCCGGTTCCGCTGGTGCGCCAGAACGGTCCCTCGGCCTCCTGCGCGTTGCTGGCCCACGGTGAGGGGGTGCCGTTCTTCAGCAACGTGGCGGCTGCCCTGGCGCATCCCGACAGCGCGCTGAGGTTGTTCGGCAAGCCGATGGTGCACGGGCACCGGCGGGTGGGCGTCACCCTGGCCCGCGGTGCGGACATCGACCAGGCACGCGCCATCGCGCGCGATGCCGCCGCCATGATCGGGATCGAGCTGCGCAGCTGAGGCGTCCCTTGCCTGACGCAGAAGAAAACGCCGGCATCTGCCGGCGTTTTTTCAATCTGTGTCCCGCACGTGGGACAACCGCGGTGGATCGTCCGTGCCGGCCCATTGCGACTGGGACGGGGCGCCGGTGAGGGCCGCGAGTCAGCGCACGTCGACCCACACCAGATGATGGTCGCTGCCATCGGCGATTGCCGCGTCTGCACTGTCTTTCGCGGGCCAGAACACGCCACTGCCGACCTGCTCGAAAACGGCGGACGGTAGGACATAGTCCAGTCGCATCGTGCCCGAGCGCGGGCCGAAGTCGCCGGTGGCTTCGGCCGGATCGCCGCGACGGGTGATGCCTTTTTCCGCATAGGCCAGGCTGGTCTGCTCGGCCCCGGCACTGCGCGGCGGCGGGTAGCGCAGCACGCGCGGATGTTCGAGCAACTCAAGGATGCCCTCATGGCGGCCATCGCCATCGACCGGGTCGTTGTTGAGGTCGCCCATGATCACGAAGCGGGCATCGGCGGCCAGGCCGCCACAGCGGCCCTGGTCGTCGCACAGCCACGGCTTGTCGCCGGGAGACAGATATTCCTGCCAGATCCGCAGTTCATCGTGATTGCGCGCGACGTTGCGCTTTTCCGGGCCGTCGAATACCGGCGGCGTCGGGTGCGAGGCCAGCACATGCACGGTGCCCAGCGGCGTGCGCACCGGCACATCCCAGTGCGACTTGGACGACAGCCGCAGTTGCGCCCAGACCGCATCGGAATAGAACGATTGGCCCGTCGCCGGATCGACCGGACGCAGTGCCCCGGGCATCGCGCTCCACTTCAGCATCTGGAAGCTGCGCACATCGGCTTCGTCGATCGGGTATTTCGACAGCACGAGCATGCCGTACTGGCCCGGGTGCAGGCCGTAGCCCCACGCATCGTTGCCACGGTTGCGGCCTTCGCCACCAACCTGGCCGTTGTTGTCCAGGTCCAGCCCGCTCTGCACGCCGGTGTTGACCGGGGCCAGATAGCGATAGGCGTAATGCAGTGGCTCGCCACCGCCGGGTTGGGCCGTCTGCAGATAGCGCTGCTGGAACAGGTCGGCGGCGCGGTGGGCGTCGTCGAAGTCAAACTCGTTGAGCAGCACCAGATCCGGGCGCACCCGCTGCAGCACCGCGGCTATCTTGCGCGCATGCTCGCTGCGGCCTTCCAGCTCGCGGATCAGGCCGCCGCTGTTGTCCGAATACAGGGAGGTGTTGTAGGTGGCCAGCCGTAGCGTGGCGGCCGCCTCGGATGGTGCTTTCGGGGCAGGCGCGGCAGTGCAGGCGGCACACAGCATGGAGAAGGCCAGTAGCAGGGAATGTCTGTTCATGGCGCTATTTTGCACCGCGCCGGTGCAACTGGCATTGCAGCAACACTCAGATGCCTTCGCTGGCGTCCTCGAAATCATGCCAGCGGCGGCCGTCGTAGGCCTCCAGTGGCCGAAAGCGCCGCTTGTAATCCATCTTCCGGTGATCGCGGATCCAGTAACCCAGGTACAGGTGCGCAAGTGCGTCGCGCTTTGCCCACTGGATCTGCTGCAGGATGGCGAAGGTGCCCAGCCCGCGGGCCTGGGCATCGGGATCGAAAAAGGTATAGACCGCCGACAGGCCCTGCGCGGTGACATCGGTCACCGCGACGGCCAACAGGCGCCCGCGTTGCCCGTCATGCGAAGGCTCGCGCATTTCCAGAAAGCGTCCCTGCGCCCAGCGTCCGATCAGGAACTGTTCGAACTCATGCGCACCGTGGCCGTCCATGCCGCCGCCGGGGTGGCGATGGGCGAGGTAGCGCTGGTACAGCTGCAGCTGCTCTGCGGTGCGCTCGGCGGCGACGATCCGGCATTCCAGGTCGGCATTGCGGCTCAGGCAACGGCGCTGGCTGCGATCGGCTGCGAAACGCGCCACCGGAATCCGTACCGGCACGCAGGCGCGGCAATTCTGGCAATGCGGGCGATACACCAGATCGCCCGAGCGGCGGAAACCCCAGGCCAAGGCCATCGGATACAGCGTGCCCAGGCGTGGATCCTGGGGATCGAGCACCAGGTCGCGGGCCTGCCGATCAGGCCAGTAGCCGCAGGGATGCTCGCCGGTCTGGAACAGGCGGAGTTCTTCGTTGGCGTCGGAATGCAGTGCCATGCGCACAGCATAGCCCGCTGCGGTCTCAGGGCCTGCGCCTGTCCGCCGCATGAATACGCCCTGCGACGCAGTCAACGCCGGTGGCGTCGGGGCGTTCTCATCACTACCGGTACGACGAACCCGTCGTCCGTTCCACCAAACGGAGCCTCACTCATGAGTCAACGCACCCCGATGATCCTGCTGGCGATGCTGCTGGCCACTTCCGCCACCGGTGTGGCGATTGCCGCTCCCCCTGCCGCCGCCAAGCCGGCTGCCGTGCGCATGGACAGCAATGGCGATGGCATGGTCGACCGCAAGGAGGCTGCGGCGCATCCGCGCCTGGCACAGCGTTTCGATGATCTGGACAAGAACAAGGACGGCAAGCTTTCGCGCGAGGAAATGCCGGCACCGCGCCATCATGGCGGCAGGCGGGGCAAGCACGGCGGGTGGCAAGGCGGTTTCATGATGCGCGGCATGGACAGCGACCATGACGGCCGCATCAGCGCCGCCGAGGCCCGCGCGCATTTCGAGAAGATGGACATCAACAAGGACGGCTTCATCGACCGCGCCGATCACCAGGCCCGCGCCGAACAGCGTCGTGCCGAGTGGTTCGCCAAGGCCGATACCGACAAGGACGGCAAGCTGAGCCAGAGCGAGCTGGAGGCGGCCCGCTCGAAGGCGGGTTCGCGTCGGTCGCATGACGGTGCGCGCGCACCGATGCCGGCAGTCGCGCCCGCGAAGAAATAAAAACGGCGGATCGAAGACACGGGCCCCGGCAGCAATGCCGGAGCCCGTTTTTTTTCAGGTCTGTGTGGATGCGGTGATCACCCGCGCAGCAGGGCGAACAGCACCGCGCCGACGGCGAACACGGTGGCGGCGACCATGGCGGTCCGGCCGAACATGCTGCGATAGAGCCAGGTGGGGCCATTGCGGCCATGGCGTGCGGCATCGCGGGCCAGCATGGGCGCCATCACCCGCGGCAGGGTGACCAGATACTGGTAGTTCAGCCCGACCATTCCCGCGCCCAACACGCACAGGCCGACCGTCAGACCCAGGTTCAACGCCACCACCGCAAGCGTGCTGCCGCAGAACACGACCGTGGTCAGGTTGTGCATGCGCAGGAAGCGGCGCAGCTCGCGCTGCTCCTCCGCCGTCTCGGCATAGCGCAGCAGGTACAGGCTGGCGAAGCACGCGGCGAACATGCCGACGGCGAGGCCGCCGACAATCGGCCACATGTCCAGCCGGTGAGGCAGCAGGGTGTGGGCGACCGCGCCCAGCGAGCCTCCGGCAGCGCCACCGGCCACGGTGTTGACGCCAAGACTGCCAATGCCAAGCTTGCCGGCGCCTGCCATGCCGGCGCTGCTGGCGATCGCGATCGCGCTGGCCGTGCTGGGGGCGGCGAGCATTACAGCCGAGCTGACGATCGCGGCGAATGCCGTACCCGGGGCGCTGCTGCGGGCAAAGGCGGCAAAACGCCTGAGCATCTCCTCGCGCACCGTGGCGCGGGCGCGTGACAGGCGCTTGCGCACGGCGGCATCGCTGAGGCCGAGCAATGCGGCCACCTGTTGCGAACTCTGGCCCTCGCGGTAATACAGCAGCAGGGTTTCGCGGCTTTCCGCCGGCAGTGCGGAAATGATCTCTTCGGCGGCCACCTCCTCCTCCACCCGCATCAGGTGCTCGGCGGCGGTGGGCGAGGGATCGGCGGCCATGCTGATCGCGATCTCGGCCGCCTCGCCGGAGAGTGGGCGGCTGCGGTTGGCGCGCAGCCAGTCGCGGGCCAGGTTGCGGGTGATCTGCCGCAGCCAGGGCAGGAAGCTGGCGTGGCTGTTGAGCTGGTGGAGCTGTTGCCAAGCCTTGAGGAAAGCTTCCTGGGCGATGTCCTCACTGGCCTGCACATCGCGCGTGATCGCCAGTGCGATCGCTGTGACGGTGTTCTGGCAGGCGATGACGATGCGCCCGTACGACTGCTGGCAACCGCTACTGGCCGCGGGCAGCTCGTATTGCAGCATCCATTCCAGTGTGTGCGCGGTCATGGGGGACTTCCGGGTGAGGTTCCATCCCTGACGACTGTCGCCGGCAGATGTGACGGGCGCTCAGTGCGCCGGCTGCTCGGAAGACGGCTGGATACGCACCCGGATTTCCTCTTCATCCGCCGGTGCCGCCGGGGCAGCCGGCTGCTGTTGTACGGGAAGTGTCGGGGCAGGCGCGGGTGCGTTGCGATGGCGTATCACCACGAACATCGCCACCGCGCCGATCACCAGCAACAGGCCGATGCGGATGCGCCAGGCCCAGCTGCGGCCGCCTGCCGCTGGCGCGGCGTCATCGCGGAAGGCGAACTCGGCACTGGGGTGGTCGCGACGTGTGGTGTCGAGCAGACGCGCCGAACGCAGGATCTCGCGTGCGGCGGGCTGGTCATTGGCGTGCACCACCCAGACCGCCGGGTAGCTTTTGCTGTTGCCCTTGTCCAGGTAGCTGAACTGGCCGCCGCGCTTGCTCTGGTAGGAGCGGCCGTTGGTGATGCGCACGTCGATGCCCGCATCTCGCAGCAGCTTGGCCACGCCTTCAACCGTTTCCACCCGTTGACTGCTGAATACCTGACGCATATCAGTTCCTGGCCGGAACGGCGGCCGCGGCGGTGCTGTCGGCAGTCACGCGGATCAGGCCCTCCTGCGCGGTGCTGGCCACCAGCACCCCATCGCGGGTGAAAAACTGGCCACGGGCCAGGCCGCGCGCGTCCTGCGCGCTCGGGCTGTCGAGCGAGTAAAGCAGCCAGTCGTCAGCCCGGAACGGGCGATGGAACCAGATCGCGTGATCCAGCGAGGCCATCTGCACATGCGGCTGGTAATAGCTGATGCCGTGCGGAAACGTGGCCGTGCCCAGCAGGTGGAAGTCGGACGCATAGGCCAGCAGCGCCTGGTGCAGCTCGGGCGCGTCGCCGACTTTTTCGTTCAATCGCATCCAGACCTGGTGGTAGGGCGGACGCTTGCGGGGATCGAGTTCGTCACGCGGATAGACGTGGCGGAATTCGAAGGGGCCGCCCCGCGTGAGCCAACGCTGCACCTTGACCGGCAGCCGCTCCAGTACGTCCGCTGGCAGCGGCCGTGCCGGATCGAGATCTTCCGGCTGCGGCACCTCGGGCATCTTCAACTGGTGTTCGGCGCCGGTTTCCGCCTGCTGGAACGAGGCGGCGCAGAAGAAGATCACCTTGCCGTGCTGGATCGCGGTGACCCGGCGTACGGAGAAGCTGCCGCCATCGCGGGTACGGTCCACGTCATAGACGATGGGGTGCTCGATATTGCCCGCGCGCAGGAAATAGGCGTGCAGCGAATGCACGTGGCGGCCGTTGTCGACCGTGGCCTGCGCGGCGGCCAGTGCCTGCCCCAGCACCTGTCCCCCGAACACGTACTTGGTGCCGATATCGCGGCTCTGCCCGCGGAACAGGTTGACCTCCAGCCGCTCCAGCGACAGCAGGTCAATCAGTTCGGATACCACGGGTTCGGAGTTGGCGGGCAAGACGGCGGCCTTCATTTCGACAGGCCGCGATTATAGCGGCGACCGACGCTGCGCCGGCTGCGGCCATGGTCCGGATTCGACGGTCGATGGTCGCGGTCGTTTCCCCCGGAGCGCTCGTCGAACGGGCGATTGCCCCGATGACGGGGCGGAGTTGCCGGGAATGCGGCTGGAACAGGCTGCGTACGGCGACGGCTGGCCGCCGATGCGCGACAGTGTGATCAGGCTTTGCCCAGTCGTGCAGCCAACGCCTGCAGCGGGCCCTGCGCATCGGCCGAGTACCAGGCCCCGATGAAGCGGTCGAGCTGGATGTGCTCGGGTTGCAGCGCTTCGTGCAGATCGGCGCGGGCGATGGCACGGGTCTGCAGCATCGGTTGCCGCGGCAGCGCGAGCTGGCTCTGCAGCCAGGCGATTGCACGTTCGACCACCTGCGTCGCGCCATCGGCCAGCTCGTCGACCAGACCGATCTGGAGGGCACGCTCGGCGCTCACCAGCTGCCCGCCGATGAGCAGCACGCCGGCGCGATGGTTGCCGATCACGCGTCGCAGCAGACGCTGGATGCCTTCCGGCGCCACCAGTCCCACCTGCACCTCGTTCAGGCCGATCACGTAGGGCTTGGCCGGATCAACGCTGCGCGCCATCACGCGGTAGTCGCAGCAAAGCGCCAGCACGCAGCCACCGGCCGGGGCGTGGCCGGTGAGTGCGGCCACCACCGGGATGCGGCTTTCGGCCAGCGTTCTTGCTGCACCGAAGAAGGCCTGCCAGCTGTCCAACAGTTTCTGCCGGTCATCGCCATGGCCGAGCAGATATGGCACATCCATGCCGCCGGTAAAGACGCGCTCGCTGCCGGACAGCACCACGGCCTGCGCGTCCTCGGCAATGGCCAGGTTGAGCGCGCCGATCAGGGCGCGGCACAGCTCGGTGTCCAGCGCATTGACCGGCGGCCGCGCCAACCGCAGCTCGCGGATGGGGCCATGGTTGATCACCTCGATAAGCGTCGTCATGCTGCGATCTCATTTGCTGGCAGGGAACCGGGTCGATGATAACCAAACCATTCTTGTGCGTATTGTTGAGCTTGTGTGCATTCGCGGCCGCAGCGGCCGAGCCGGAGCCGTCATGTGTGACAGTGCGGGAAGGCTGGGCGCGGCTGCCGCCGGGCACGATGTCGATGACGGCGGGCTATGCGCAGATCCATAACAGCTGCCGCGGCGCTGTGGTCGTCGTGGCCGCCGGCAGCAGCAGCTTCGGCGAGGTGTCGCTGCATGAAACAACCGTGGTCGACGGCGTCAGTCGCATGCGCGAGATCGACAGTCTGCCGATCGCGGCGGGCGCGACGGCCAGGCTGCAGCCCGGTGGCCTGCACCTGATGCTGATGCAGCCGAAGGCGGTGCTCGAAGAGGGCGCGCAGTTGCCGCTGCGGTTGAGCCTGGAGGATGGGCGCGAAGTGGATGGCAGCCTGCAGGTGCGCCGCCAGGCTGCTGTGCGGCCGTAACCGCGTCGCGAAGCAGCTCTTCGCCCCGTGTTCCGGGCGGAGAAAAAGGTGGCCCGACGTTGCCCGCTTTGCAGCGTACGGCGCCGCGGCCTCCCGCGTCTCTGACGTCGGATTGAGGGCCGGCTGCCGTTGCCAGGTTCGACCCGTACTGTTCGCGCACAAAGAAAAAGGCCGCCCAACGGGCGGCCTTTTCAATTCACTGCAACCTCGACTACTCAGCTCGACGCGTTGCGGATCGCTTCCGGCAACGGCGCGCTCTTGCCGGTCTGGGTGTCCATCCACACCACCACCACGTTGCCGTCGGAATAGAGCTTGCTGTTGTCGCTCTGGTCGACGATGCGGTGACCGATGGTCACGCTGCTGTTGCCCAGGCGTTCGACGAACAGCTCCACGACGATGTCGTTGGGCCACACGATCGGCAGCCGGTAGTTGACGTTGGTGGCGGCCACGACCGGAGCAATGCGGTCGGACATCGAGACCCCGTCCACGCCCAGCATCCAGCGTACGCGTGCCTCTTCCAGGTAGGAGATGTACTTGGCGTTGTTGACGTGGCCCATCGAGTCCATATCGCGCCAGCGCACGCTGATCGGAATGCGCGCCAGTTGCCGGGGTTCGTTGCTCATCAGGATGTTGTCTTCTTCTTGGGGAGGGAGGTCGTCGCCTTCTTGGTGGCGGCCTTCTTTTCAGGCTTCACTTTGCGCGGCGGGCGCGCATCGGGCTTGTTTGCCACTGCGGCCGGTTGTTCCGGCCGGGCGGCGGTGGACGGCAGCATCCTGGCCAGGAACTGGCCGGTATAGGAGTCCGGGTGCGCGGCCACGTCCTCCGGGGTGCCGGTGACGAGGATGGTGCCGCCGCGATGGCCACCTTCCGGGCCCAGATCCACCACCCAGTCGGCGGTCTTGATCACGTCCAGGTTGTGCTCGATCACCACCACCGTGTTGCCCTCGTCGCGCAGCTTGTGCAGCACGCCGAGCAGCGCTTCGATGTCGTGGAAGTGCAGGCCGGTGGTGGGCTCATCGAGGATGTACAGTGTGCGGCCGGTATCGCGCCGCGACAGTTCCTTGGACAGCTTCACGCGCTGCGCCTCACCGCCGGACAGCGTGGTCGCGCTCTGGCCGAGCTTGATGTAGCTCAGGCCCACGTCGACCAGCGTTTCCAGCTTGCGCGAGATGCTCGGCACCGGTTCGAACAGCTTCAGCGCATCTTCGACGGTCATCTGCAGCACGTCGTTGATGTTGTAGCCCTTGTACAGGATCTCCAGCGTCTCGCGGTTGTAGCGCTTGCCGTGGCAGACGTCGCAGGGCACGTACACGTCCGGCAGGAAGTGCATCTCCACCTTGATCAGACCATCGCCCTGGCAGGCCTCGCAGCGGCCACCGCGCACGTTGAAGCTGAAACGTCCCGGCGAATAGCCGCGTGCCCGTGCTTCGGGCACCTGCGCGTACAACTCGCGCAGCGGTGTGAACAGGCCGGTGTAGGTGGCCGGATTCGAACGCGGCGTGCGACCGATCGGTGACTGGTCGATGTCCACCACCTTGTCGAACAGATCCAGGTCCTCGATCTCGCGGTACGGCGACACCGCGTGTGAGGCGCCGTTGATCTCGTTGGCGGCCAGGGTGAACAGGGTGTCGTTGATCAGCGTCGATTTGCCCGAGCCGGACACGCCGGTGACGCAGGTCAGCAGTCCAGCTGGGATGTCCACATCGACGTTCTTGAGGTTGTTGCCGCTGGCGCCGCGCAGGTGCAGCGTCATCTTCGGATTGGGCTTGTGCCGGCGCACGGGAATCTCGATCCGGCGCTTGCCCGACAGGTACTGGCCGGTCACCGAACGCGGCGCAGTCGAGCATGTCCTGCAGCGTGCCCTGGCCGACGATCTCGCCGCCGTGCACGCCGGCGCCGGGCCCGATATCGAGCACGTAATCGGCCAGCCGGATCGCGTCTTCGTCGTGTTCGACCACGATCACCGTGTTGCCCAGATCGCGCAGGCGGGTCAGGGTGCCGAGCAGGCGTTCGTTGTCGCGCTGGTGCAGGCCGATGGAGGGTTCATCGAGCACGTACATCACCCCGACCAGGCCGGCGCCGATCTGCGAGGCGAGGCGGATGCGCTGGGCCTCGCCGCCGGACAGCGTGTCGGCCTTGCGTTCCAGCGTGAGGTAATCCAGACCGACATCGACCAGGAAGCCGAGGCGTTCGCCGATTTCCTTGACGATCTTTGACAGCGATCTCGCCGCGCCAGCCGGGCAGGGTCATGCCGCTGAAGAACTTCAGCGCTTCGTCGATCGGCAGTACCACCAGTTCCGGCAGCGCACGGTCGGCCACGAACACGTTGCGCGCCGCCTTGTTCAGGCGCTGCGCCCTGACATTCGGGGCAGTTGCGTTCGCTGATGTACTTGGCCAGCTCCTCGCGCACCGCGGCCGATTCGGTCTCTTTGTAGCGGCGCTCCAGATTGGGGATGATGCCCTCGAAGCGGTGCTTGCGCTGGGTGCGGCCACCGGCTTCGGTGAAGTAGGTGAAGGTGATCGCCTCATCGCCGCTGCCATACAGCACGGCCTGGCGCACGCTCTCGGGCAGCGATTGCCACGACGCATCGACATCGAACTGGTAATGCTTGGCCAGCGAGGCGATCAGCTGGAAGTAGTACGCGTTGCGCCGGTCCCAGCCGCGCACGGCGCCGGCCGACAGCGACAGTTCCGGGTGCACCACCACGCGCGCCGGATCGAAGAACTCGGCCATGCCCAGGCCGTCGCAGCCGGGGCAGGCGCCGACCGGCGAGTTGAACGAGAACAGGCGCGGCTCCAGTTCGGGCAGCGAGTAGTCGCAGACCGGGCAGCTGTACTTGGAGGAAAACAGTTGCGGCTGCGGCACCGTCCACATCCAGCGACTGCACCGAGACCATGCCATCGCCGAGTTTGAGCGCGGTTTCAAAGCTCTCGGCCAGGCGCTGCTTGATGTCCTCGCGCGGCCGGAAGCGGTCGATCACCGCCTCGATGGTGTGCTTCTGGCGCAGCGCCAGCGGCGGCACCGCGTCGATCTCATGCAGCGCGCCATCCACGCGCACGCGCACGAAACCCTGGGCGCGCAGCTGGTCGAACACCTGCACATGCTCGCCCTTGCGCTCGCGCACGACCGGAGCCAGCAGCATGTAGCGCTGTTCCTGGTCCAGCGTCAGCACATGGTCGACCATCTGGCTGACCGTCTGCGCTTCCAGCGGATAGCCGTGGTCCGGGCAGCGCGGGCTGCCGACGCGCGCATACAGCAGGCGCAGGTAGTCGTAGATCTCGGTGATGGTGCCCACGGTCGAACGCGGGTTGTGCGAGGTGGACTTCTGCTCGATCGAGATCGCCGGCGACAGACCTTCGATATGGTCCAGATCCGGCTTTTCCATCACGCTCAGGAACTGCCGCGCATAGGCCGACAGCGACTCGACGTAGCGGCGCTGGCCTTCGGCGTAGATGGTGTCGAACGCCAGTGACGACTTGCCCGAGCCGGACAGGCCGGTGATCACGATCAGCTTGTCGCGGGGCAGGTCGAGGTCGATGTTCTTGAGGTTGTGCGTCCGCGCGCCGCGGATGCGGATGAAGTCCATCGCCATAGGGGATCCAGGTTGGATCGCTCCGGCAGGGCCGGTAGCGGAATGTGTGGGGCGTAGCTGACGGCAGCCAATCAGCCTAACGAGCTTGCGATTTGGGGGCAATTGCCGCATTTGCCAGTGCCGTACCCGCAGCCCCGCAGGTGAAGGGCCGTTGCCAGGGGCAATTGTTCAGGCTGCTGCTCCCCGGGGTGGGGTGACTTGACCCTGACTGCCTGCGGCCAGTAAAATCCCGCTTCTGTCCGCCCTCGATGGCGAGGCAGGCGACCACAATAACTACAGAGGAAGTCTGGTCATGTACGCAGTTTTGGTAACCGGCGGTAAGCAGTACCGCGTGGCGCAGGGCGAAACGCTCCGCGTCGAAAAGCTCGAAGTCGAAGCCGGCAACGAGATCAAGTTCGACAATATCCTGATGCTGGGCGACAGCGATGGCATCACGCTGGGTGACGCGCTGAAGGGCGCTACCGTGACTGCGAAGGTTGTGGCCCATGGTCGCGCCGACAAGATCCGGATCATCAAGTTCCGTCGCCGCAAGCACCACATGAAGCGTCAGGGTCATCGTCAGTACTACACCGAAATCGAGATCACCGGCATTGCCGGTGGCAGCAAGTAAGGAGAAGCAGTCATGGCACATAAGAAAGGCGTAGGCTCATCGCGCAACGGTCGCGACTCCAACCCGAAATACCTCGGCGTCAAGATCTACGGTGGCCAGGCCATCGATGCCGGCAACATCATCGTGCGTCAGCGCGGCACCCAGTTCCATCCGGGTTCGGGCGTTGGCCTCGGCCGCGACCACACCCTGTTCGCCCTGGTGAACGGCAAGGTGGAGTTCTCGGTGAAGGGTCCGAAGAAGCGTCGTACCGTCAGCGTGGTTGCGGAAGCTTGATTCCGTCTGCAATGGCGTCCGCATCCTGATGCGGGGCTGCTGACGAAAACCCCGCTTCGGCGGGGTTTTTCGTTGGCGTAGCGGAAGTTGGCCCGGGGCCTGCTTCCGCGCCGGATCCGGCATTGCCGCAGGCCGGTACACTGTTGCGGCATGGTGCATGGCGCCGTGTCGATTTTTTTCCGTAGGCATCCCGAAAGTGGTCACATGAAACTTGTAGATGAAGCAGAAATCCAGGTCATCGCCGGCAATGGCGGCAACGGCTGCGTCGGCTTCCGTCGCGAGAAATTCATTCCGCTCGGTGGGCCGGACGGTGGCGATGGCGGTGGTGGTGGCAGTGTCTGGGTGCGCGCCGACGAAAACCTGAACACGCTGGTCGACTTCCGCCACGAGCGCAATTTCAAAGCCGCAGCGCGGCGAAAACGGCATGGGCCGGCAGATGTATGGCAAGGCCGGCGAGGATCTGATCATCCGGGTACCCGTGGGCACCGTCATCATGAACGTCGATACCGACGAGGTGATCGGCGACCTGACCCAGCATGGTGATCGCCTGCTGGTGGCCAAGGGCGGCAAGGGTGGCCTTGGCAACATGCACTTCAAGAGCTCGACCAACCGTTCGCCGCGCCAGGCGTTGCCGGGTGAAGAAGGCGAGCAGCGTCTGCTGAAGCTGGAGTTGAAGCTGCTGGCTGACGTCGGCCTGCTGGGCTTCCCGAACGCCGGCAAGAGCACCTTGATCCGCGCGGTGTCGGCGGCGACGCCGAAGGTGGCCGATTACCCGTTCACCACGCTGTATCCCGAACCTCGGCGTCGTAAAGGTCGAGAACTACCGCAGCTTCGTGATCGCAGACATTCCCGGCCTGATCGAAGGCGCGGCCGATGGCGCGGGCCTGGGTGCGCAGTTCCTGCGTCACCTGCAGCGCACCCGCCTGTTGCTGCATCTGGTGGACATTTCGCCGATGGAAGGTGGTGTGGAAGGCATCTCGCCGGTCGAGCAGGTGCGCGCGATCGAGCGTGAGCTGGAGAAGCACGATCCCGAGCTGCTGGCCAAGCCGCGGTGGCTGGTGCTGAACAAGGCCGATCTGATGTTCGAGGAAGAGGCCAAGGCCGCCGCTGAGCAGGTTGTCGCCGAGCTGGGTTGGAAGCAGCCGTGGTACCTGGTGTCGGCGCTGGGTCGTGAGGGCACCTGGCCGATCATGAAGGACGTGATGGCGTTCTTCGATCGCCAGCGTCAGGAGGAGCTCGAGGCGCGTGATGCTGTCTGATCGACAGCATCATCGGGCAACAAAAAACCCGGCCGAGGCCGGGTTTTCTTGTGCTGCCGGAAGCTCGGCTTCCGACAGTCCTCGCGCCGGATCAGGCGGCCTTGAGGGCCTTGATGCGTGCGGTCAGGCGGCTCTTGTGGCGAGCGGCCTTGTTCTTGTGGATCAGGCCACGCGAACTGAAACGGTCGAGGATCGGCTGGGCGACGGCAAAGGCTGCCTCGGCGCCGGTGGCATCATTGGCGTCCAGCGCCTTGATAACCTTCTTGACAGCGGTGCGCAGCATCGAACGCTGAGCCGTATTGCGCGCGTTGCGCACGACGGTCTGCTTGGCGCGCTTCTTGGCGGACTTGATATTGGCCACGGTGGTGGTTTCCTGAAAAATCGGTGTAATGGGAACAGCAAGCACGAAAGTATGATGGTTCGAAAAATTTACGTCAAGTCAATTGTCAAGAGGGAGCAGGGGTGAGTTCGCCAAGGATGTTGAGGGGGCTGCTGTCATTCAGCAGCATGACGATGATTTCACGGGTGCTGGGACTGGTGCGGGATCAGGCGATCACCATCACCTTTGGCGCCAATGCCACCACCGACGCGTTCTGGGTTGCGTTCCGGGTGCCCAATTTCCTGCGCCGACTGTTCGCCGAAGGCTCATTCGCCACAGCGTTCGTGCCGGTGTTCACGGAGGTCAAGGAAACCCGCCCGCACGCCGATCTGCGCGAACTGATGTCGCGGGTATCCGGCACGCTGGGCGGAGTGTTGCTGGTACTGACCGCGCTGGGCATGATCTTCACCCCGCAGATCGCCTGGCTGTTCGCCGACGCCGATGCCGGCGACCCGGCCAAGTACGGGCTGCTGGTGGATCTGTTGCGGCTGACCTTCCCGTTCCTGCTGTTCGTGTCGCTGACCGCGCTGGCGGGCGGTGCGCTGAACAGTTTCCAGAAATTCGCAATGCCGGCGCTGACGCCGGTGATCCTCAATCTGTGCATGATCGCCGGCGCGCTCTGGCTGGCGCCGCAGCTGCAGGTGCCGATCCTCGCGCTGGGCTGGGCAGTATTGGCCGCAGGTGTGCTGCAGTTGCTGTTCCAGCTGCCGTCGCTGCAGGAACATCAACCTGCTGACCCTGCCGCGCTGGGGCTGGACCCATCCGGATGTGCGCCAGGTCCTCACGCTGATGGTGCCGACCCTGTTCGGCTCCTCGGTGGCGCAGATCAACCTGCTGCTGGACACCGTGATCGCCGCCAAGCTCAGCGACGGCTCGCAGTCCTGGCTGTCGCTGGCCGACCGTTTCCTCGAGTTGCCGCTGGGTGTGTTCGGCGTGGCGCTGGGCACGGTGATACTGCCGGCACTGGCCCGTCACCACGTGAAGACTGACGCAGAGGGCTTCTCCAATGCACTGGACTGGGGGTTGCGGATGACCTTGCTGATCGCGGTCCCGGCGATGCTTGGCCTGCTGCTGTTGGCGCAGCCGCTGATCGCCACATTGTTCCAGTATCGCGAATTCACCGCGTTCGACACGCGGATGACGGCATTCTCGGTCTATGGACTGAGCTTCGGGTTGCCGGCTTTCGCGCTGCTCAAGGTGGTGCTGCCGGCGTTCTATTCGCGTCAGGACACCAGGACGCCGGTACGGGCGGGGGTGGTCGCGCTGGTGGCGAATATGGTGTTCAACTTCGCCCTGTTGGCCGTGCTGTACCAAGTGATGGTGCCTGATGCCCTGAAGGCGCAGGGAGTGATGGTGGCACTGGCCAAACAGCCAGGCCTGCATCTGGCGCTGGGCATTGCCAGTGCTCTGTCCAGCTACCTGAACTTGGGGTTGCTGTGGTACTGGCTGGGCAAGACCGGGGTCTATCAGCGTCGTCCGGGCTGGGGGGGCTATGTGTTGCGCCTGGTGCTTTCCTGTGCGGCGATGGTCGCGGTACTGCTGGCAATGCTGCAGTGGCTGCCGGGCTTCGATGACCTGGACAAGTGGCAACGGATTGGCAGCCTGGCGCTTCTGGTGGGCGGAGGTGGCCTGGCTTACCTGCTGGCGATGGTGGCCATGGGCTTCCGTCCGCGTGAACTGCGGGGGCATTGAGGCGATGCCGCCGGTCGCGCCGCTATACTTCCCGGCTACATATCGCAATGAGCCGGCCTCGATGGCCGGATCCGGGTTGAATGAGCAGGCTGTTTAGAGACGTCGAAGGCGGGGAGTTGTTCCCGCAGGGAAGCGTGGTCTGCATCGGCGCCTTCGATGGCCTGCATCTGGGTCACCGGGCACTGGTGCGCCACGCGGTTGCGCGCGCGCGCGCGCTGGGTGTACCCGCGGTGGCCTTGGCGTTCGAACCGCTGCCGCGCGAATTCTTCGCCAAGGAAGCACCGCCGCCGCGGCTGACGCTGGCGCGCGGCAAGGTCACCGGGCTGCGCTCGCTGGGCGCGGAAGGAGTCGGGCTGCTTCGTTTCAACGCCAAGATGGCTGCGACTGCGGCCGAGGATTTCGTCCGCGACATGCTGGTGCAACGACTGGGCGCGCGCGAAGTTTGGATCGGGCCGGACTTCAATTTCGGCAATCGTCGCCGCGGCAATCTGGCGCTGTTGCAGACCATGGGCAGCGAGCTGGGGTTTACCGCCGGTGAAATCGCGCCGGTGCATTTGCGCGGCGAGCGTATTTCCAGCACCCGCATCCGTGAGCTGCTGGTGGCCGGGGAATTCGCGCATGCGGCCGAGCTGCTGGGCCGCCCGTATTCGATCGGTGGGAGGGTGGTGCGCGGGCGGCAGCTGGGCCGCACCCTGGGTTTCCCCACGGCCAACTTGCGTTTCCGGAAAACACCCGCACTTTCAGGTATCTACGCCACCTGGGTGCATGGATTGTTCGAGCAGCCGTGGCCGTCGGTGTCCAGCTTTGGTACCCGGCCCACGGTAGAAGGGGTGGAGCCGTTGCTGGAAGCGCACCTGTTCGATTACCAGGGCGATCTGTACGGTCGCCATATCGAAGTGGAGTTTGTTGCCAAGCTTCGAGATGAAGAGAAATTCGATGGTCTGCCGGCATTGACCGAGCAGATGCACCGCGACGCCGAACAGGCGCGTCGCATCCTTTCCGAACACAGATTGCGAGCCACCGCGTGAGCCAGGACTACAAAGCCACCCTTCATCTGCCAGCAACGGATTTTCCGATGCGTGGCGACCTGCCCAAGCGCGAGCCGGGCATTCTGGCGCGCTGGGAAGAAGAGGGGCTTTACGCGCGGCTGCGTGAGAACGCCGCCGGCCGCCCGCTGTTCGTGCTGCACGACGGCCCGCCCTACGCCAACGGCCAGATCCACCTGGGCCATGCGGTCAACAAGATCCTCAAGGACATCATCGTCAAGTCGCGCTACCTGGCCGGCTTCGATGCGCCCTACGTGCCGGGCTGGGATTGCCATGGCCTGCCGATCGAGATCGCGGTCGAGAAGAAGTGGGGCAAGGTCGGTGTCAAGCTGGATGCCGAACAGTTCCGGCAGAAGTGCCGCGAATTCGCCGAAGAGCAGATCGAACTGCAGCGCCGCGATTTCAAACGCTTGGGCGTGATCGGCGACTGGGACAACCCGTACAAGACGCTGAGCTTCGATTTCGAAGCCAACGAAATCCGCGCGCTCTCCAAGATCTTCGCCAACGGCCACATCGTGCGCGGGGCCAAGCCGGTGCACTGGTGCTTCGACTGCGGTTCGGCGCTGGCCGAGGCGGAAATCGAATACCAGGACAAGACCTCGCCGGCGGTGGACGTGGCCTATGCCGCGCGTGATTCGCGGCAACTGGCTGCCAGCTTCGGAGTGAGCCTGCCGGAGGGCGTCGAAGTCGCAGTGCCGATCTGGACCACCACGCCGTGGACGCTGCCGGCTTCGCTGGCGGTATCGCTGGGGGCGGAGATCGAATACGTGCTGGTCGAAGGGCCGGCACACAACGGCAAGCCGCGCTGGCTGGTGCTGGCGTCGGCGTTGGCCGAGCGCACGCTCAAGCGTTACGGCCTCGACGACGTCCGCGTGCACGGCCACGCCAAGGGCGCGGCGCTGGAGAACCAGCTGCTGGCGCATCCGTTCTATGCCGGGCGCGATATCCCGCTGCTCAATGGCGACCATGTTTCCGATGAAGACGGTACCGGCGCCGTCCACACCGCGCCGGGTCACGGCCAGGAAGATTTCGTGGTCAGCCAGCACTACGGGGTGATGGACCGGTACAACGCCGGCCAGGTCAATCCGATCGACGGGCGTGGCGTGTACCTGCCATCGACGCCGCCGGCCGGCGACGTCGAGCTGGCCGGACAGCATCTGTGGAAGGTGCAGCCGCTGATCGTCGAGGCGCTGCGCGCCTCCGGTGCGTTGCTGGCGTTTGTCGAGATCCAGCACAGCTATCCGCATTGCTGGCGACACAAGACGCCGGTGGTGTTCCGCGCCACCCCGCAGTGGTTCATCTCGATGGACAAGGCCAACCTGCGCGCCGATGCGATGGCCGCGATCGACAACGTGGGCTGGTTCCCGGGCTGGGGCAAGGCGCGCATCGGCAGCATGGTTGATGGCCGCCCGGACTGGTGCATCAGTCGCCAGCGCACCTGGGGCGTGCCGATCGCACTGTTCACCCATCGCGAAACCGGCGAGCCGCATCCGCGCACGGTAGAGCTGATGCAGCAGGTCGCCGACCGCGTGGAGCAGGGCGGGATCGACGTCTGGTACGCGCTGGACGCGGCCGAACTGCTGGGCGATGAAGCCGCGCACTACGAAAAGGTCACCGACATCCTCGATGTCTGGTTCGACTCGGGCGTCACCCATGAAGGCGTGCTGGCCGCGCGTGGCTTCGGCAAGCCGGCCGACCTGTACCTGGAAGGCTCCGACCAGCACCGCGGCTGGTTCCAGTCCTCGCTGCTCACCGGCGTGGCCATCGACAAGCGTGCCCCGTACAAGCAGTGCCTCACCCATGGTTTCACCGTGGATGAGAAGGGTCGCAAGATGTCCAAGTCTCTGGGCAACGGCATCGAGCCGCAGGACATCATGAAGACGCTGGGCGCGGACATCCTGCGCCTTTGGATCGCTTCGGCCGACTACAGCAACGAGATGTCGCTGTCGCAGGAAATCCTCAAGCGCAATGCGGATGCCTACCGGCGCCTGCGCAACACCGCGCGCTTCCTGCTCGGCAATCTGGATGGCTTCGATCCGTCGCAACATCTGGTGGCCCCGGCCGACATGGTCGCGCTGGACCGCTGGATCGTGCATCGCGCCTGGGAGGTGCAGGAGAAGATCAAGGCGGCCTACACCGGCTACAACATGGCCGAGATCGTGCAGCTGCTGCTGAACTTCTGCAGTGTCGACCTGGGTTCGCTGTACCTGGATGTGACCAAGGACCGGCTGTACACCATGCCGACCGATTCGCGCGGCCGGCGTTCGGCGCAGAGCGCGATGTACCACATCGCCGAAGCGTTCACCCGTTGGATCGCGCCGATCCTGAGCTTCACCGCCGATGAGTTGTGGGGCTATCTGCCGGGCGAGCGCAAAGCCAACGTGCTGTTCGCCACCTGGTACGAAGGCCTGGCGCCGCTGCCGGCGGATGCACCGCTCAATGCCGCCGATTTCGACCAGCTGCTGGCCCTGCGCGAGCAGGTCGCCAAGGTGCTCGAGCCGATGCGTGCCAATGGCGCGATCGGTGCGGCGCTGGAGGCGGAGATCACCGTCGCCGCCGACGTGGAGACCGCCGCGCGCTGGCAGCCGTTGGCCGAGGAGCTGCGCTTCCTGCTGATCAGCGGCGACGTGCAGGTGCGTGCGGCGACCACTGATGAGGTGTTCGTCAGTGCCCAGCCGACCGGCAAACAGAAGTGCGTGCGCTGCTGGCATTACCGCGCCGATGTCGGCTCGGTGCCCGCCCATCCGGAACTGTGTGGCCGCTGCGTCACCAACATCGAGGGCGCTGGTGAAAACCGGCGCTGGTTCTGATGGTGCCCGCTCGCCCGCGTCCCAACGCGCTGGTCTGGTTGCTGCTGTCGGCACTGGTCATCGGCCTGGACCAGTGGAGCAAGGCCTGGGTATTGGCCAGCCTGCCGGAATACCAGCCGGTGGTGGTGGTCGAGGGTTTCTGGAACTGGTTCCGGACCTACAACACCGGCGCGGCATTCAGCTTTCTCAGTGACGCGGGCGGCTGGCAGTTGTGGTTCTTCACCGTGCTGGCACTGGCCATCAGTGGCCTGATGGCGTTCTGGCTGTCGCGCACCGAGCGGGGCGCGTGGCGCAGTGCACTTCCTTACGCGCTGGTGATCGGCGGGGCGATCGGCAACGTCATCGACCGCCAGGTCCACGGACATGTGGTCGATTTCATCCAGTGGCACATCGGTAACCACTACTGGCCGGCGTTCAACATCGCCGATTCAGCCATCGTGGCAGGCGCCATCGGCATTGCCCTGTTCGGACTGTTTGACGGCAAGGCCCAGAAAAAAGCGGGATAATCGCGTTACTCAATTCATGTTGGTACCGGCCATCGCCGGCCGGAGTCTGTGAACGATGGATGTTTTGCTCGCCAATCCGCGTGGTTTCTGTGCCGGTGTCGATCGTGCGATCGAGATCGTCAAGCGCGCGATCGAGACCCTGGGTGCGCCCATCTACGTGCGGCATGAAGTGGTGCACAACCGCTTCGTGGTCGATGACCTGAAGGCGCGCGGCGCAATCTTCGTCGAGGAGCTGGATGAAGTGCCCGATGGCAACACCGTGATCTTCAGCGCCCATGGCGTGTCCCAGGCGGTGCGTAAAGAGGCCGAGCGTCGCGGCCTGAAAGTATTCGATGCGACCTGTCCGCTGGTGACCAAGGTGCACCTGGAAGTCGCCCGCCATTGCCGCGCCGGCCGTGACGTGGTGCTGATCGGACATGCCGGTCACCCGGAGGTCGAAGGCACGATGGGCCAGTGGAGCCGCGAAGGCGGGGTGGGGAACATCTATCTGGTGGAGAGCGTGGAGGATGTGCAGGTGGTGCAGGTTTCGCAGCCCGAGAATTTCGCCTACACCACCCAGACGACGCTGTCTGTCGACGACACCCGCAATGTGATCGAGGCCCTGCGCACCCGTTTTCCCGCGATCCAGGGGCCAAAAAACGACGATATCTGCTATGCCACGCAGAACCGTCAGGACGCGGTGCGCGAGCTGGCCAAACAGTGCGATCTGGTGCTGGTGGTCGGTTCGCCCAACAGCTCCAATTCGAACCGGCTCAGCGAGCTGGCCATCCGCGATGGCGTGGAGTCCTACCTGATTGATGGGGCGCACGAGATCCAGCCGCAGTGGGTTGCCGGCAAGCAGCGGATTGGCCTTACGGCGGGAGCCTCGGCACCGCAGGTGCTGGTCGACGGTGTGATCACGCGGCTGCGCGAACTGGGCGCCACCGGCGTCAGCGAGCTGGACGGTGAGCCCGAGTCGATGGTATTCGCGTTGCCCAAGGAGTTGCGCCTGCGTCTGGTTGATTGACCGCAGCCTGCACAGCCCATAGAATTCGCGGCTCAGCCGGAATAGCTCAGTTGGTAGAGCGGCGCATTCGTAATGCGTAGGTCGTAGGTTCGATTCCTATTTCCGGCACCAGCTTCATGCAATAAAAACAAAGGGTTGGCCGGGTTCTCCCGCCAGCCCTTTGTTTTTTGATCCGGCAATGCGGGCGCTCGGCATCGGTTCTCACGTCTGCAGCCACTGCATCGCAATACGACTGCCCCGGTGCCGGTATGAGACAAGCGGTCTGGGTCCGGAAGCAGGAGTCTCATGGAGCGGTTCAATGCCACCTCTTGCGGCGCGGCCCATCAGGTCCATTACACGCACGAAGGTCAGCGCAGTGCCTTGAGCACCGTCTCGATCGGGACGACTTTTGCCGCTTGAGCATCCTCGATCAGCTTCAGCGCTCTGGTTTTTCTCGCGCCGATCCCGGCGACCGCTTCCCTGACCACCAGCGTTTCATATTCGCGCGAGTTCGCGTCGAAGCAGGTGGCGGCAATGCACGAGTCTGCAGCGGTGCCGGTAATCAGAAGCCGGCGTGACCCAAGCTTTGCCAGCAGGATGGAAAGCGGCGTGGACAGGAACGCCGAATGCTTGGGTTTTAGGATGGAGTAGTCGTCAGGCGTCGGAAGCAGCAGCTTGGCGATGGTCCCGGGCGTGCCGGGTGTTTGCAGACAGATCTCCACCAGTTCCTTGAAGTCCCGCTTCCACTCGGCAAAGTTGTCGTTGATGTAGATGACGGGGCAGGCCTGTTTTGCGGCCGCCTCCTTCAAGCGGGCTATCTGCCGCGCGGCGCGCACCGCGCTGGGTGCCAAGGCCGCAGCGTCGGGAAAATCGAATTTGCTGAACATGTCGATGATCAGCAGCGCGGGATCGTCTTTGCTTGGCATGGCTGTGGACTTTGGCCGGAGGTCAGTCGCCGGTCTGACTGTGCGGCGCGCTCAAGGGTTTGGATTGGGGGGAGTCCTTCTGCCGCAGGAAGATGGTCAGGACCACCAGCGACAGCACCGCGAGAAACTCGCTTTGCCAGTTCTGGAAGGATTCGAACCAGAAACTGCTGCTCCATAGATGCTCCCAACATGTGGGCGGAAGCTGGCCATGTGCCAGCGTTTCTTCGACCTCCGCTCTCCAGCTGCCCAACAGGTGCAGCGAAAAGCTCAGCGCAAACAGCACGCCGAAGGCAATGGCCAGCGAATGGCCGTACAGCGTCAGCCAGATGCCACCCTTTCGCACGGCCCAGGGAGTAGGGCCCGGATCGACACGCGGGTCTTCTTCGGCCGGATCCATCGGTCTGGATTCGGCCGAGCCTTTCTGCCGCAATTTCACCGTCAGAAGGACGTACATGCCCATCTGCAGGAATTCGCTTTCCCAGTTTTCGAAGGTCGAGCTGACAAAGTGCCCGCTGTGCAGGTACGCCCAGAAATCCAAGGTCTGTCGATGCGCCTGGATCAACTCGTCATTGTGGGTCAGATAGCCGGTAACCACCTGGGCCGAAAGAAAGACGAGGGTCAGAACCAGAAGAACTATCGACAGAGAATTCCGCTTCCACATGTATACGTATCCGCCGCGGTGCGCCTCCCGCCAGGATGCTCAGCCTATCGCTGGCGCTGCGCGCGACGGGTGAAGAATGACGATGTCCGCCATCGCCGATTCCAGGGCGGCAGATCCGTCCTTTCAGTGGTTGTGAGCGTGCCATTGGCCTCGCGAATCTTCGAAATTTTCCTGACGCTGGCGCACTCCTGCGTGCGTGCACACGCGGCGTACACCGTCCGGTCACCGTGCCTATACGAGGGCTTCTGTATTGCATGAGGTCAATTTGATCAAGGAATCGCCATGCGTGCATTGACCTATCACGGCAGCAAGGACGTCCGGGTGGACACGGTCCCCGATCCGGTACTGGCGGCCCCTGACGATCTGATCCTGAGGGTGACCGCAACCGCGATCTGCGGCTCGGATCTGCATCTGTATCACGGCAAGATTCCGGATATGCACTCGGGCGATATTCTGGGCCACGAGTTCATGGGAATTGTGGAGGAAGTCGGCGCCGCGGTCACCGATCTGCAACCGGGTGACCGGGTGGTGATTCCTTTCGTGATCGCGTGCGGTGAGTGCTTCCACTGCAGATGGAGCGAATTCGCCGCGTGCGAGACAACCAATACCGGCAAGGGTGCGGCGCTGAACCAGAAAGGCATTCGCGCGCCCGCGGCGCTGTTCGGGTACAGCCATCTGTATGGCGGTGTCTCAGGTGGCCAAGCCGAGTACGTGCGCGTGCCCAAGGCCAACGTCGGCCCGCTGCGGATCCCCGACGGCTTGGCAGACGAGCAGGTGCTGTTTCTTTCGGACATCCTGCCCACCGGCTACCAGGCGGCGATCAATGCCGGGGTGAAGCCCGGCTCCACCGTAGCGATCTTCGGTGCGGGTCCGGTGGGCATGATGAGTGCGGCGTGCTGCAGGCTGCTGGGAGCCGAGACGATCTTCATGGTCGACCATCTGCCCTATCGCCTCGCGTTCGCACAGCAGACCTACGGTGTGGTTCCGATCGACTTCAGCAGGATCGACGATCCCGCCGACTACATCGTGACCCAGACCAACGGACGGGGAGTGGACGCCTCGATCGAAGCGGTGGGTTTCGAAGCCGAGGGCAGCGCGCTGGAGTCGGCTCTGACGACGTTGAAAGTGGAAGGCAGCAGTGGCGTGGCAATCCGCCAGTGCATCGCCGCCACGCGACGGTGCGGCACGGTAAGCATCCCCGGCGTCTACGCAGGATTCGTGCACGGGTTCCTGCTGGGTGATGCGTTCGACAAGGGCCTCACCTTCAAGATGGGCCAGACCCACGTACAGAAGCTGATGCCCGAATTGCTGGACTACATCAACGAGGGCCGGCTGGATCCGGGCGTGATCGTGAGCCATCGCATGTCGCTCGAGGACGCGGTCCGGGGCTATGAGGTCTTCGATCGCAAGGAGGAGGATTGCCGCAAGGTCATCCTTACTCCCTGATGGCGGACTGCTGTGGTGAACCCGCCGGTGCGACTGGTGCATAAGTACGCGAGCGTTCGCAGCGAATGCGCAGGGCGGCTGCCTGGTGGCGCCCACGTAGCGGATTTGTGCCTGATATGAACCCGGATGTGCTCGGCTGGGGTGCCACCGCCGTGCTGATCGCGACCTTGTCGCGTCAGATCTACAAGCAGCACCAGGCCCGCTCGACCGAGGCCGTATCCACATGGTTGTTCGTTGGACAGATCACGGCTTCCATCCTGTTCGTTGCCTACAGCTGGGTCGTGGGCTCCGCCGTGTTTGTGGTGACCAACTTGCTGGTACTCGCTACCGCCGTAGTGGGCCAGGTGCTGGCGGCGCGACGAAAGCGCGGTGGGGACGGCTAGCTCGGCGGCAGCGATGCAATTCCACTCGCACAGGGTGTCGGCGGAAAGCGTGCAAGCAGAGATTGCCGGCTGACTTCAACGGTCACATGCGGATGCGATCACCGAAACATCTGTGAAACATCACCCCTTCGCTGCCGGCCGGACTAGGCATTCGGATCGGGCGGTGGCGGATGGTCGTCACTGCGATCAGCACCACCCGGCATGCACCGTTCTTTCTTTTCCTTCAGATACGCGGCCGTGCTGGCCAGCTGTGCGTATTTGAGCCGGATCTCCTCCAGCCGGTCCTGATCCATCTCTTCCAGATTGAGCAGCTCGTCGTTGGCGTGGGTGGAGACCCTGATCAACTCGTCCAGCTTGATGTGGATGGCGGCGGTATCGGCATTCTGCGTGTGCTGGATAAGGAAGACCATCAGGAATGTGACGATCGTGGTGCCGGTGTTGATCACCAGCTGCCATGTGTCGTTGAAATGGAAGAAGGGGCCGCTGCAGGCCCACACAAACACAATTCCCAAGGCCACAACGAAAGCGGTCAAAGAGCCGGCAGCTCTCGCAGTGGCGCCGGCGACCCGGCTGAAAAAAGGTTTTTTCATGGTGGTGTCGTGAGATGGACCGGCTTCACGTTAATGAGGGTTCTGTGCAGGAAGAGTGACTACGCGGCGTGGCGGCCGGTATGTCACCGGGAACCAGTCTGCGAGGTCAAAAAAATGTATCCGGCGCGCGCAACGCGCAATGCCGGCGACGCTATCCAACAGCGACCCAGAGCGCTCCTGCAGACAAGCAGGGGTGGGGGCAGTGCGGTGCGGTTCACGGCGAGCCGACGCAGGCGGGGCTAGAACAGGGCTGCGGCCGGATCTCGGCCATGAGGAGTACCTATGGCCAGGCCGATTTGGAGTGGTTCGCTTTCGTTCGGGCTGCTCAATATCCCTATCTCCCTGATGTCCGGCGAGCGCCGCACGGACCTGAGTTTCCGCATGCTTGATTCGCGCGACAAGAAGCCGATCCGGTTCGAACGGGTCAACGCTGAAACCGGCGAAGAAGTGCCGTGGAAAGACATCATCAAGGCCTTCGAGTACGACAAGGGCAGTTATGTGGTGGTGGACAAGGAAGACATCGCGGCGGCGGCTCCGGAAACGCACGAATCGGTGGACGTGGAGGCATTTGTCGATGCCTCCAGTATCGGTCTGCGGTTCTTCGAGAAGCCCTACATCCTGGTGCCGGGCAAGAAAGCCGAAAAGGGCTACGTGCTGCTGCGGGAGACTCTGAAGGCTACCGGCAAGGTCGGCATCGCACGGGTCGTCATCCGTACGAGGGAATACCTGTGTGCGGTGATGCCGGAGGGGGATGCGCTGATTCTGATCCTGCTGCGCTATCCACAGGAGCTGGTCGCGCCGGAAGATTACAAGCTGCCGGAGGGGCAGACGGCCGACTACCGGATCGCGCCAAAGGAAATGGAAATGGCGGCCCAACTCATCGAGTCCATGACGAGCGAATGGAATCCTGAGGCCTATCACGACGAGTTCCGCGAGCGCCTGTCCACGATCATCAAAAAGCGGATCAAGGACAGCGGGGCAACCACGAAATTCGTGGAGCCGGCCCATCACGAAGATGCGACGACCAACGTCGTGGATTTCATGTCGCTGCTGCAGAAGAGCCTGGAAACCAACAAGCGCACGCCGGCCAAGGACTCGCCGGTCAAGGCGGTAACCAAGAAGGCGGCCAAATCCCCGGCCAAGAAAGCCAAGGCATCAGCGCCGGCAAAGAAGGCACGCAAGAAGGCCTGAAGTCGATGGTCCATGCGGTGGACCCGGACTGGCGCTGCGGGCACCAGGTGTTGGATCGCGGCCGGGGTCAACAATGGGCGCGGGCGGCTGCAGGGTGAGGACATCGCGGATGGACAGCGCGGGAGAGCGGGATGACATTGACCGAGTACCAGCGCAAGCGGAGTTTCGACAAGACCCGGGAGCCGGAGCCGGGCAAAGCGGCGCCAAAAGGCCAGCGGGCCATCTTCGTGGTGCAACTGCATCATGCGAGCCGGCGCCATTACGACTTCCGCCTCCAGGTGGGCAATGCGCTGAAAAGCTGGGCGGTTCCCAAAGGGCCCAGCTACGACCCGAAAGTGAAGCGCATGGCGGTGGAGGTGGAGGACCACCCGCTGGACTACGCCGGCTTCGAGGGCGAAATTCCCAAGGGCCAGTACGGCGGTGGGCATGTCGCGCAGTTCGACCACGGTGTCTGGGCGACGGCGGGTGATCCGGCCGCCCAGCTCGCCAAGGGCCATCTGCGGTTCGAGCTGTTCGGCAACAAGCTCAAGGGTGGCTGGCATCTGGTCCGGTCGGGCAAGCCCGCGCGCCAACCACAGTGGTTGTTGTTCAAGGAGGACGACAGCTATGCCAGCGAGATGGAGGCCGACGATCTGCTGGCCGATGTCGCCGCGCCTCCGGCCGAGGATCTGGAGAGGGCGGGTGCCGGCAAACCGCGCAAGAGGAAACTGACGGCGGTTGCCGTTGCTCGCAAAGCCCGGCGCAAGGACTGGGCAAAGAAGGCGCTCGCCCTGTCCGGCGCGCGGCGCGCAGACCCGCCGGCAGGGCCGTTCAAGCCGCAGCTGGCGCAACTGGTGACGGCGCCGCCGGAGGGCGAACAATGGATCCACGAGATCAAGTGGGACGGCTACCGCATCCTCACCACGGTAGCCGAGGGCCAGGTAAGCCTGTGGTCACGCAATGCGCTGGCGTGGACCGAGCGGCTTCCCGACATCGGCGATGCGGTCAGCGCTCTCGGGCTTGCCTCTGCCGCACTGGATGGCGAGGTCATCGCCGGTCGCGGCAGGCGGGAGGACTTCAACCTGCTGCAGGCCACGCTGTCTGGAGAGCGGCAGGGCGTTCTGGCCTATGCGTTGTTCGACCTGCTGCATATCGATGGCGTGGATATCTCCGATGCGCCACTGGGTGAGCGCAAGGCCCTGCTCAGGGAATTGCTGGAGGGCGCTCCGGGGCACCTGGCCTACAGCTCGCACTTGGAGGGTGACGCCGATGCCGCATATCGCCTGGCCAGCGAAAACCACTTCGAGGGCATCATCTCCAAGCGCCTGGACAGCCCCTATCGCCACGGGCGCAGCGATGACTGGCGCAAGACCAAGCATCTGGCCAGCGACGAGTTTGCCGTGGTGGGCTACACCGCGCCAAAAGGCAGCCGGGCGGGGTTCGGTTCACTGCTGCTGGCCAGGCCGGTTGCCGAACACGGCTGGCTGTACGTCGGCCGGGTGGGGTCGGGCTTTTCCGATGCGTTGATCGCCGAAGTCTCCGCATTGATCGGCAAGGCCGGGAGCAGCAAGCCCACCGCTTACGTTCCCACGGCGGAAACCGACCTGCGCACGGCGACCTGGTTTGCCCCGCGTTTCGTGGTGGAGGTGTTCTACCGCGGGGTCGGCCGGCAGCAGCTGTTGCGCCAGCCTTCGTTGAAGGCCGTGCGACGCGACAAGCAGGTCACGGACCTGTCCGATTCCGACCGGTCGGTGGCGGGAGAAAAAGCCGCGCGCCCGGGGGCGCTGGAAAAGGCGGCACGGAAAGCCGTGCGGACCAAGGCCGGCACGTCGACTACAGACATCCCCACGACAAGCGTCAAGGCGGCTGCCAAGACAGGCAGGAAGACAAGCGCCAACACGCCGTCCAAACGCGTGCCGCCCGAACTGTCCAGCCCGGAGAAAATCATTTTCCCCGACATCAAGGCGACCAAGCAGGAGGTGTGGGATTACTACCAGGCAGTGATGGACCAGCTTCTCCCCGAAGTCATCGGACGGCCCCTGTCGATCATCCGCTGTCCCGCTGGCGCGGCGAAACCCTGTTTTTTCCAGAAGCACCACACGGCCGGCCTCGAGCTGGTGTCCTCAGTGGAACTGCAGCAAGGCGGTGGCGTGGTCGAGCCGTATCTGTTGGTGACCGATGCCGCCAGCCTGCTGGAACTGGTGCAGTTCAACGCGCTGGAATTCCATCCTTGGGGCAGCCATGCCGATGATCCGGAACGGGCCGACCGGGTCGTGTTCGATCTGGACCCCGGCCCCGGCGTGTCCTTCGACGAGATCAAGCGCGCTGCCGTGGACATTCGCGATCTGCTTGGTCGGCTTGAGCTGCAATCCTTCCTGCGGGTCTCCGGCGGCAAGGGGCTGCACGTGGTGGTGCCATTGAATCCGGGCTGCGACTGGGACCTTACCCGGCGTTTCGCCAAAGGCTTCGCTGAAGCGCTGTCGCACTCGCAGCCGGACCGCTTCGTGGCCACGGCCAGCAAGAGCCTGCGGCCCAAGCGCATCTTCATCGACTACCTGCGCAACGGGCGCGGCGCCACTGCAGTGGCGTCCTATTCGCTGCGGGGCCGGCCTGGCGCTCCGGTGGCGATGCCGATTGCGTGGGCGGAGCTGTCCAAGCTGCAGGCTGCCAATACGTTCACGCTTCGTGACGTGCCCGGCAAACTCAAGCGCCGGCGCAAGGATCCGTGGGCCGATATCGACAAGCTGAAGCAGAACCTGGCGCGCTGGGCTGCCAGCGACGGGTAGGTCAGTTCTGCGGTTTCGATGGTTTCGGCACTCTGGACGAGGACCGCGCGGAAACGTGGGCATGCCCGGGAACGTGCCAGCGCCAGGGGAAATCCACCGCGCGACTGATGCCGATGCGCGGGCCAATTGCAGGCTGACGTGGCGGCGCGGTGCCGTCGGAGACGAGGCGGATGCCGCGGTCGTTGGTCACCAGATCGGCACCGTCCAGTGCGCGGGTGATGCCCATGGCTTGCGACAGGCGTCCCGGGCCGCTGGCGAAATCGCGCTCGCGGCGGATCGCCGGGCGCGCCTGGCGGATCAGATCGAGTCCTTCCAGCGGCTCCATGGCCCGCAACAGCACGCCCCAACCCTGGCCGACCTCGCCACACACCGCATTGGAACCCCAGTGCAGGCCGTAGCTTGCATAGACGTACAAATGCCCGGCTTCACCGAACATCGTCGCAGTGCGCGGTGTCACGCCGCGAAAGGAGTGCGCGGCCGGGTCTTCGTCACCGGCGTAGGCTTCGACTTCGACGATGCGACCGGCGCGCCCGTCATCGCGCACCAGCAGCTTGTTCAGCAGCTCCGGTGCCACCAGCGTGGGATGGCGTTGGAAGAATGCTCGCGGCAATGTCTGCCATTCAGCGCTTGAGGTCGGCACCTTCGTTGTACTCCTGCATGCATTGGGTGAAACGGAGAAGGGCAAACGCCCGGCTATTGCATCCGAATGGCAGACGGCCGCGTTTTGCAACGGAATTTCATGCAATGGCAGCACGCGTCGGCACGATGCGTCGTTTCGTATCCTGCCTAGTGGCGCGCAAGCAACACGTCACGACAGGATCCACGAGAGCGCTTACTGGGATGGCGCGGTCCGGGTTGCGAGGTTCAGCAACCTGAGTCTCGTTCCAGCCTGCAAACCCGCACGGGTGCGACAACGTGTCGCAGCCGGAAAAGTGCCTTTACTGCGTTAATTACGTGTCAAAGCCTTTCTAAAACCGGACGCGCAGCCTAGAATTACGCGGCTGATCCGGTAGCTCCGTTCATGCATTCCAGCGGGCAATCCCTGGGCAAGCGTCCATTGATCCGGACAAGGAGCTGCGGGATACGGCACCCCCTCGCAATTGGATCGACCGATGATTCCGTTGAAATCTCTTGGGCGCATGCTGCGTCCGGGCCTGCTGCTTGCGCTGTCCGTGTTCCTGGCGGGCTGCAACTCGGCCATTCTCGACCCCAAAGGCCAAGTGGGCCAGGACGAGAAGACCCTGCTGATTACCTCCGTGGTGCTGATGCTCCTGGTGGTGATTCCCGTGATCGTGATGACGCTGGTGTTCGCGTGGCGGTATCGCGCATCCAACACCAAGGCCCGTTACGAGCCCAAGTGGGCGCACTCCACTGCCATTGAAGTGGTGGTGTGGTCGATCCCGTGCATGATCGTGCTGGTGTTGGCGGTGCTGACCTGGCGTTCATCGCATGCGCTGGACCCGTACAAGCCGTTGGAGTCCGACAAGGCGCCGGTCACCATCGAGGCGGTGTCGCTGGACTGGAAGTGGCTGTTCATCTATCCCGATGAAGGCATTGCCACAGTCAACGAGATCCGGTTCCCGGTCGATACGCCGTTGAACTTCAAGATCACCTCCGAGACGGTGATGAATGCGTTCTTCATTCCGCAGCTGGGCAGCATGGTCTATTCGATGGCCGGCATGCAGACCAAGCTGCACCTGGACGCGCATGAGATCGGCGAGTATCACGGCATCTCGTCCAACTACAGCGGCAACGGCTTCTCCAAGATGCACTTCACTGCACATGCAGTGAGTGACGCCGATTACGCGCAGTGGCTGCAGCAGGTGAAGGGCGAAAGCGCGGTGCTGGACAAGGCGGCATTCGCCGCACTGACCGCCGAGCGCAACCATGACTGGCATCCGGTGACCTACTTCGGCAGCAGCGAAGCTGGCCTGTTCGAATGGATGCTGGCCAAGCACATGGGCGACAACCAGCACTACGGCATGAAGCATGACCACGCGGCCATGTCGCATGGCGACCAGCCGCATGACGGTCACGATGTCGCGGCCGCTGCCGTGGCTCATGAAGGCCATGGGGCCGCTGAGCAGGGTGCTGCCGACACGGATGCCGCCCAGCACGCCGAACACACCGCAAACGAGCACGCCGATGCCCATTCGGGCCACGGCGTCTCGGGAGAATGACTATGTTGGGAAAACTCTCATTTGATGCGCTTCCCTACGATCCGATCATCATTGCCACGCTGATCTGCGCCGGTATTGGTGGTCTGATCGTGCTGGCCTTGATCACCAAGGCCAAGCAGTGGGGCTACCTGTGGAAGGAATGGTTCACCTCGGTGGACCACAAGAAGATCGGCGCGATGTACCTCATCGTGGCGTTCATCATGCTGCTGCGCGGCTTTGCCGACGCCATCATGATGCGTACCCAGCAGGCGATGGCCGCCGGCGGGGCCGAGGGCTATCTGCCACCCCATCACTACGACCAGATCTTCACTGCCCACGGCGTGATCATGATCTTCTTCGTGGCGATGCCGATGATCACCGGCCTGATGAACCTGGTCGTGCCGCTGCAGATCGGCGCCCGTGACGTGGCCTTCCCGTTCCTGAACTCGCTCAGCTTCTGGCTGTTCGTGGCGGGTGCGGGCCTGGTGATGATCTCGCTCGGCGTGGGCGAGTTCGCGCAGACCGGCTGGCTGGCGTATCCGCCCTTGTCCGGGCTGGAATACAGTCCAGGAGTCGGTGTCGACTACTACATCTGGGGCCTGCAGGTTGCCGGTCTGGGTACAACGCTGAGCGGTATCAACTTCTTCGTGACCATCATGAAGATGCGTACCCCGGGCATGAAGCTGATGCACATGCCGGTGTTCACCTGGACCTCGCTGGTCACCAACGTGCTGATCGTCGCCGCGTTCCCGGTGTTGACCATCACCCTGGTGCTGCTGACCCTGGACCGCTACCTGGGCATGCATTTCTTCACCAATGACGGTGGCGGCAACGCCATGCTGTACGTCAACCTGATCTGGATCTGGGGTCACCCGGAGGTCTATATCCTGGTGTTGCCGGCATTCGGCATCTTCTCCGAAGTGGTCGCCACGTTCTCGCGCAAGGCGCTGTTCGGTTACAAGGGCATGGTCTACGCCACGTGCGCCATCGGCGTACTGTCGTTCCTGGTGTGGCTGCACCACTTCTTCACCATGGGTTCGGGTGCCAACGTCAATGCCTTCTTCGGCATCGCGACGATGATCATCTCCATTCCCACCGGTGTGAAGGTCTTCAACTGGCTGTTCACCATGTTCCGTGGCCGCATCGAGTTCACCACTCCGGTGCTGTGGACGATCGGTTTCATGATCACCTTCACCATCGGTGGCATGACCGGCGTGATGCTCGCCATCCCGGCGGTGGATTTCGTGCTGCACAACAGCCTGTTCCTGATCGCCCACTTCCATAACACCATCATCGGCGGTGCGGTATTCGGCTATATGGCCGGCATCACCTACTGGTTCCCGAAGATGTTCGGCTTCAAGCTCAACGAGAAGCTGGGCAAGGCGGCGTTCTGGTGCTGGTTCATCGGCTTCTACGTGGCGTTCATGCCGCTGTACGTGCTCGGCTTCATGGGCATGACCCGTCGCATGCAGAGCTATCCGAATGCCGAATTCCAGCCGTGGCTGGTCGTGGCCATGATCGGTGCCTTCATCATCGGTGCCGGCATCCTGTTCCAGATCCTGCAGATCGTCGTTTCGATCCGCGACCGCAAGAAGAACGCCGACCTCACCGGCGATCCGTGGGATGCCCGTACGCTGGAGTGGGAAACCTCTTCGCCGCCGGCGTTCTACAACTTCGCCAAGCTGCCGGTGGTCACCGAGCTGGACGAGTTCTGGGAGCGCAAGCAGCGCGGCGAGGGCTGGGAGAAGCCGGCCAAGTACACCGACATCCACATGCCGCGCAATACCGGCACCGGTGTGGTGATCGGCGCCTTTTCGCTGGTGTTGGGTTTCGCGATGGTCTGGCACATCTGGTGGCTGGCGATCGTGGGCCTGGTCGGCATGATCGGTACGTTCATCTACCGCACCTTCGACAAGGACGTGGATTACTACGTGCCGGCGGCCGAAGTGGAGCGCATCGAGAATGAACATCGCCGCCACCTGGAAGCCCAGGGGCTGGTGAAGACGGAGCTGAAGGCATGAGCAATATCGCCAACCCGATGAACCCGGGGCACGCCGCACACGCGGCGGCCCACGACCACGAGCACCACGACACCGGCGAGAACACCACGCTCGGGTTCTGGGTGTACCTGATGAGCGACGTGCTCATCTTCGCCACACTGTTCGTCACCTTCGTGGTACTGGCTGGCGCGACCAATGGCGGCCCGGCCGGCAAGGACCTGTTCGACCTGTCGTTCGTGGCATGGGAAACGGCGCTGCTGCTGTGTTCCTCGCTGACCTTCGGCCTGGGCATGATCTCCATGCACCAGAAGAAGGTGGGCCAGATGTTCCTCTGGCTGGCGGTGACCTGGCTGTTGGGCGCCGGCTTCATGGTGATGGAAATCTGGGAGTTCAATCACCTGATCCATCAGGGTTATGGCCCGGACCACAGTGCGTTCCTGTCGGCGTTCTTCGCGCTGGTCGGTACCCACGGTCTGCACGTGAGCGCGGGCATGTTGTGGCTGCTGGTGATGTTCGTCCAGCTCAAGCAGAACGGCCTGACCCAGACCAACAAGACCCGCATGGCGTGCCTGAGCCTGTTCTGGCACTTCCTGGACCTGATCTGGATCGGCGTGTTCTCCGTCGTCTACCTGAAGGGAGCGCTGTAATGTCCGCACATGACAATCACGCACATGACGAGCATGGTGCCGGCGGCGAGAGCCACGGCAGCGTCAAGTCCTACCTGACCGGCTTCGTGCTGGCGGTGATCCTGACCGTCATCCCGTTCTGGATGGTGATGAACGGATCGCTCAGCCCGCTGGTGACCGGTGTGGTCGTCGCGGTGACCGCGGTGCTGCAGATGCTGGTGCACCTGGTGTTCTTCCTGCACCTGAACCCTTCCTCGGAACAGCGCTGGAACGTCAATGCCGCTGCGTTCACCCTGGTGGTGATCGGCATCATCGTGGTCGGCACGCTGTGGGTGATGTGGAACATGAACTTCCACATGATGTAAGCGTTCGCCGCAATCTGCTGCATGCAAAGGCCGCCTCCGGGCGGCCTTTGCTTTTGTGCGCGTCGGGCAAGCCGCCGATTGCTGGGATGGGGTGCGTTGTCGAAGTCATGGGTGCGCGATGCTGCCGATTCCACGGAGCTGCTCGTGTTGCACCGTGGGTACGTCGCCCGTCCGGTCTCAGCCGGCGCGAATGGCTCGCGCTAGAGTAGACGGCAATCCCCAGTACGGAATCCGAGATGGCCAAGACCACGGGCAAGGCCCGCACCGCGTATGTGTGCACCGAGTGCGGCGCCGAGTACGGCAAGTGGCAGGGCCAATGTGGCGAATGCGGGGTCTGGAACGTCTTGAGCGAGATCGTGCTGGAGAGCGCGGTGGCCGCAGCTTCGCCGGCGTCGCGACGAAGCGGCTGGGCCGGCAAGGTCGAGGCGCCGAAGATCACCGCGCTGAAAGACGTCCAGCACAGTGAACATGCGCGGGTGTCCACCGGCATCGGCGAGTTCGACCGCGTGCTGGGCGGGGGGCTGGTGGAGGGCGCGGTGGTGCTGGTCGGTGGCGATCCGGGTATCGGCAAGTCGACGTTGCTGCTGCAGGCGGTGGCGAAGATGGCCGGCGTGCTGCCGGTGCTCTACGTCACCGGTGAGGAGTCGCTGGCGCAGGTGGCCGGCCGCGCGGCGCGGCTGGGGCTGCCGCTGGAAGGAGTGAACGCACTGGCGGAAACCGGCATCGAGAACATCCTGCAGCACGCCAGCTCGGCGCGACCCAGACTGATCGTGGCCGATTCGGTGCAGACGCTGTGGACCGAATCACTGACCGCCGCGCCGGGGTCGGTCAGCCAGGTGCGCGAGAGCGCTGCTCGGCTGGTGCGTTATGCCAAGGAGACCGGTACCGCCGTGTTCCTCGTCGGCCACGTCACCAAGGAGGGCGGCATCGCCGGCCCGCGGGTGCTCGAACACATGGTCGATGCGGTGCTGTATTTCGAAGGCGAGAGCGGCAGCCGCTTCCGCATCCTGCGCGCGTTCAAGAACCGCTTCGGCGCGGTCAACGAACTGGGTGTGTTCGCGATGGGCGAGAAGGGCCTGAAGGAGGTGCCCAATCCATCGGCGATCTTCCTGTCTGGCGGCAGCACCCGCCAGCCGGGAAGTTGCGTCATGGTGACCCGCGAGGGCACGCGTCCGTTGCTGGTCGAGGTGCAGGCGCTGGTGGATGTCTCGCCGCTATCCAATCCGCGCCGGGTGGCGGTCGGTCTGGAACAGAACCGGCTGGCGATGCTGCTGGCGGTGCTGCATCGCCACGGGGGCGTTCTGGTCGGCGACCAGGATGTGTTTGTCAACGTGGTCGGCGGGATCCGCGTGCAGGAGACCGCGGTGGATCTGCCGGTACTGCTGGCGGTGCTGTCCTCGCTGCAGGACCGGCCGCTGTCGGACAAAACCATTGCTTTCGGCGAAGTCGGGCTGTCCGGTGAGATCCGTCCGGTGCCCAACGGCGAGGACCGGCTGCGCGAAGCTGCGACCCACGGTTTCAAGCGCGCGATCGTGCCCAAGGCCAATGCGCCGAAGACCGGGACGGTGAAGGGAATGGAAGTGATCGCGGTCGAGCGCCTGTCGCAGGCGCTGGAGGCGGCAGCCGAGTAGGCGGGCCGCACCTGTCGCCGTCCTGCCGTGGGATCAGCCGCGGCCCAGTACCAGTTCGATCACGAACTGGCTGCCGGAGAAGGCCAGCAACAGCAGTGCCATCGCACTCAGTGTCCAGTGCACGGCCTTGACGCCACGCCAGCCATAGCGGCGTCGGCCGATCAGCAGGGTGCCGAACACGATCCAGGACAGCACGCTGAGTACCGTCTTGTGCACCAGCTTCTGTGCCAGCAGGTCATCGACGAACAGCACCCCGGTGAGCAGCGTCAGCGTCAGCAGGCTGAAACCCACCGTGATGGTGCGGAACAGCAGTGACTCCAGATCGCTCAAGGGCGGCAATGCGCGCAGCCACGGCCGGAAATCGCGTTGGCGCAGTGCGCGTTCCTGCAGCCACAGCATGATCGCCAGCAGCGCGGCGATGCTCAGCGTGGCGTACGCCAGCAGCGCCATCCACGCGTGCAGTGCCAGCCGCCATCCCAGTTCCTTGTTGGAGGCGTGGCCGTGGCCGTGATACAGCCACAGCAGCACTGCCGCCAGCGGAAACACCACCACGCCGAGCGCGGCCATGCGCCCGCGGGCGCCGACCAGCGTGGTCACCAGCGCCATGCCCAGCCCGACCAGTGACAGTGCGGCAAAGAAATGCATGTCGGGCCCGCCGGTGGTGCGCAGCGCCACGAGCAGGTGATAGCCGGCGTGCAGAACCACCGCCGCCGCAACGGGCCACAGCCAGCTGCGTGAAACCTGCCTCTGCCCGGTGGCGACGAAACGGACCAGCAGACCGGTAGCGGCCAGGTAGAGCAGGGTGGCGATGAGAACGATTGTCATCGGTTCAGTGTCGCACAAGGCCCTGCCGCTTGCGATCCACCGTTACCCGTGCGGGCGGCGGGCGGCGGCGCTGGCGGCTATACTTTCGTTCTCCATATCCACCGTTTCCGCAGGTTGTATCGCATGTTCGAGTCCCTGACCCAGCGTCTTTCCGGCACCATCGAGCGCCTGCGTGGCCGCGGCCGCTTGACCGAAGAAAACATCCGCGAGGCCACCCGCGAAGTCCGCATCGCGCTGCTTGAAGCCGACGTCGCGCTGCCCGTGGTGCAGGCGCTGGTCGAGCGCATCAAGGTGCGCGCGGTCGGCCAGGAAGTGCTCAAGTCGCTGACGCCGGGCCAGGCGCTGATCAAGGTCGTGCGCGACGAGCTGACCGCGGTGATGGGTTCGACCGCCTCGGACCTCAACCTCAACGTGCCGGCGCCGGCGATCATCCTGATGGCCGGCCTGCAGGGCGCGGGCAAGACCACCACGGTCGGCAAGCTGGCCAAGCACCTGAAGGAAAAGCGCAAGAAGAAGGTGATGGTGGTCTCGGCCGACGTCTACCGTCCGGCCGCGATCGAGCAGCTGAAGACCCTGGCCGAGCAGACCGGTGTGCTGTTCTTCCCGTCCAGTGCCGAGCAAAAACCGGTCGATATCGTCCGCGCGGCCATTTCCGATGCGCGCAAGTCGTTCGTGGATGTGCTGCTGATCGACACCGCCGGCCGCCTGGCGATCGACGAAGCGATGATGGCCGAGATCAAGGCGCTGCACGCCGCGGTCAATCCGGCTGAAACCCTGTTCGTCGTCGATTCGATGACCGGTCAGGACGCGGCCAATACCGCCAAGGCGTTCGGTGAGGCGCTGCCGCTGACCGGCGTGGTGCTGACCAAGACCGACGGTGACGCCCGCGGCGGTGCCGCGCTGAGCGTGCGCTACATCACCGGCAAGCCGATCAAGTTTGTCGGTACCGGTGAAAAGACCGACGGTCTGGATGTGTTCCACCCGGACCGCGTTGCCAGTCGCATCCTCGACATGGGCGACGTGCTGTCGCTGGTCGAGCAGGTCGAGCAGCAGGTCGACAAGGACAAGGCGCAGAAGCTCGCCGAGAAGGTCGCCAGCGGCAAGAAGTTCAACCTCAACGACATGCGCGACCAGCTCGAGCAGATGCAGAACATGGGCGGCATCGGCGGGCTGATGGACAAGCTGCCCGGCCTGGGCCAGATTCCCGAGCACCTCAAGGCACAGGTTGCAGGGAACAAGGAAGTGCCGCGCATGATCGCGATCATCAACTCGATGACCAAGAAAGAGCGCCGCAATCCGGGCCTGTTGAACGGCTCGCGGCGCGCGCGCATCGCCCGTGGTTCCGGCACGCAGCCGGCCGACGTCAACAAGCTCATGAAGCAGTTCCAGCAGATGGAAAAGATGATGAGCAAGATGGCCGGCGGCGGCATGAAGGGAATGATGCGCAGCATGAAGGGAATGATGGGCGCCATGGGTGGTCGCGGCGGCTTGCCGTTCCGTTGAACAACCCGTGCCAAGCCCCGTGACCATGCGTCGGGGCCGCCCGATTGCGACGCACTTGCAGGGAAGGTTGAGCTTGCTCCTACGGCCAATGCAGGCACTCGTCTGATGAACCGGTATATCCATCCACGCACCGATGGTTTCCGCCGCCACGTAGATGTCCGGGCAGGCATGCCGGAGCTGATGGCGGCCCGGAATACGCAGGCGCGGCCGGCCGACGCCGGGTTGGAGCGCATCTCCGTGAATCTGCGGGAAATGCTGTGAAACGGCTGTTCTGCGGCGGCAGCGAAGCGGGTGCCGAAGTGTTGGCAGCCGCGCTGACCAACTACGGCCACTTCACCTCGATGCAGGTGCGCGCTTGTGCCGTGCAGGGCCTGGATCTGCACATGCAACGTTTGCAGCAGGGAACCCGGGAGCTGTTTTCGACGGCGCTGGATGAGGGTCAGCTGCGCGAGTGGTTGTGCTCCGCACTGGCGGCGTGCGGGGTGGGCGATGCGTCGGTCCGGGTCACCGTGCTTTCCCGACTGTTCGACTTCCGCCGCCCGCTGCAGCCGGTCGACGTGGACGTGCTGGTGGAGGTCTCCGCCCCGCTCAGCACGCCCGACGAGCCGCGCTCGCTGCGGCCGGTGGTGTATCAGCGGGAAATGCCGCAGCTGAAACATGTGGGCACGTTCGCATTGTTCCATCACCGCCGGATCGCGCTGCAGGCGGGGTTCGACGATGCGCTGTTCGTCACCGCGGAGGGCGAGATCAGCGAAGGTACCACCTGGAATATCGCCCTCTGGGACGGCCACAGGGTGAGCTGGCCGCAGGCACCCGCATTGCGCGGAACAACCGAACAGCTGCTGGCCGAAGGCCTGGCCGCCGGAGGAGTGGCGCAGCGGCGGCTAGCCATTGCGCTGGGCGATCTCGGTGGATTTGTTGGCGCCATCGCCTGCAACACAGCGGGAATCTGGCCTGTCAGTCGCATCGGTGGACATGAATTCGGCCAATCCCCGCAACTGCTGGCACTGATGCGACCGGCGCTGCGCGGGCGGACGTGGCAACCGATCTGAATGGGCGGTGTCAGTTTGCGCCTGTGCCAGGACGGGCTTGGAATGAGCCGGAAGCGCCGCTATAATCGCCGGCTTACCGCGCCACACTGGCGACTGGGCAACAAGGAAAACACCATGGTTAAGATTCGACTGACCCGCGGCGGCGCCAAGAAGCGCCCCTTTTACCACATCATCGTCACCGACGTCCGTAGCGCCCGCGATGGCCGCAACATCGAACGCCTCGGTTACTACAATCCGGTTGCCCAGGGTGCCGAGCAGCGCATCGTGCTGGACATCGCCGGCGTCGAGAAGTGGATTGCCAACGGCGCCCAGATGACCGACAAGGTCCGCAACCTGTACAAGGAAGCGACCAAGGCCCAGGCCGCTGCGGCCTGATCCTGAGGGGCTGCGCTTTGCGGCGCAGCCCACCGGTTGACCATGAAGAAAGATAACGAGCGCCGGATCCTGCTGGGCAGGGTTGCTGGCGCTTTTGGTGTGCGCGGCGAAATAAAGCTCGAGTCCTGGACCGAGCCGCGTTCCGCTATTTTCAACTATCAGCCCTGGATCCTGCGCACCCCCGCGGGCCAGGAGTCCGAACTCCGCGGCGCGCGCGGGCGGGACACCGGCAAGCACCTGATTGCCGTCTTCCCCGATATCAGCGACCGCGATGTGGTCGAATCGATGCGCGGCACCGAGGTCTACGTCCCCCGCAGCGCGCTGCCACCGCCCAGTGCCGACGAGTACTACTGGGTGGATCTGGAAGGCTTGCAGGTGCAGACCGTCGAGGGGGTTGCCCTGGGCACGCTTTCACATCTGTTTTCCACCGGTTCCAACGATGTCATGGCGGTGATCGGCGATCGCGAGCGCTTGATTCCGTTCGTGCAGCCGGATTTCGTCAAGTCGGTCGATTTCGATGCCAACTTGGTCGTGGTCGACTGGGATCCGGAGTTCTGAGCCGGTGCGCATCGATGTGATCACGCTGTTTCCCGATTTCCTGGCGCAGTCTGCCGCGCTGGGCGTGGTCGGGCGTGCGCAGGAGCGTGGCCTGCTCGAGCTGCACGGCTGGAATCCGCGTGATTACGCCGAAGGCAATTACCGCCGGGTCGATGATCGCCCCTTCGGTGGCGGTCCGGGCATGGTCATGCTGATCGAGCCGCTGCGGGCAACCCTGCAGGCGGCGCGTGCGGCCGATCCGCAGCCCGCCCCGGTCATCTACCTGAGCCCGCAGGGCAGGCCGCTGACCCAGGTCCGCGTGCGGGAGCTGGCGGCGCTGCCGCGGATGATCCTGCTGTGCGGGCGCTATGAGGGCGTGGATGAGCGCTTCCTGGCGGCCGAGGTGGACGAGGAGATTTCCCTCGGCGATTACGTCCTGTCCGGCGGCGAGCTGGGTGCGGCAGTGATCGTCGATGCGGTGACGCGGCTGCAGGAAGGTGCGTTGAATGACGCCGATTCGGCAGTCCAGGACAGTTTCGAAGGCGACGGGCTGCTGGATTGCCCGCATTTCAGCCAGCCCTCCAGCCATGCACTGGGGGAAGTGCCCGAGGTGCTGCGCTCGGGCAACCATGCCGCCATCGCCCGCTGGCGTCGTCAGCAGTCCCTGCTGCGCACCTGGTTGCGGCGCCCGGAGCTGCTGGACCGGACGGCCCTGTCGCCGTCCGACCGGAAGTTGCTGGATGAAGCACTCCAGGCTTCGGCAGAGGCAGCCAGCGGCACGTCCCGGTAGCGCGGCCGCCGTTTCTTCCGTTAGAATGCGTGGTTCCCATGAGGCCAGTCCCGGCCGGCGTGGACGCAGAACAACAATCGTGCAGCACAATCCGCTGACTGCATTAGCCCCAGTTGTCGAATGACACACCCACCCGAACACAATCGGTGCCCACCATGAGCAAGCTCAACAAGACCATCCTGGCCGACTTCGAAGCCGCCCAGATCCAGCGCGAACTGCCGGACTTCGGCCAAGGCGACACTGTCGTCGTCAACGTCAAGGTGAAGGAAGGCAATCGCGAGCGCCTCCAGGCCTATGAAGGCGTGGTGATCGGCACCAAGAATGCGGGTCTGAACTCCGCCTTCACCGTGCGCAAGATCTCGCACGGCTATGGCGTCGAGCGCGTTTTCCAGACCCACAGCGCCACCATCGACTCGGTCGAAGTGAAGCGCCGCGGCAAGGTCCGCGCCGGCAAGCTGTACTACCTGCGTGGCCTGGAAGGCAAGAAGGCGCGTATCAAGGAAGATCTGGCCGGCAACGCCCGCGCCAAGGCCGCCCGCCAGGCAGCGCAGGCTGCCGAGTAATACTCGGGCAAGCGTGCGTTGTTGCAGAGGCCACCTCCGGGTGGCCTTTGCATTTCTGATCTTCGCCGTAGGGGTGTGTTGCTGGCGGCTGGTCATAGCCGGATCAACCGGAACGTCGGGCCGCGCCGCGCAGACTATTTCCTGCGCAGCAGCGCGGCGGTTGCATGAACTGCCCGGCGCGGCAGCAGGGCCGAAAAGCCCGCGCTAGCCAGCCGGGTCAGGGTCCGGATCGGCGACGGGCGAGGGCGGCATCGCCGGCACCTCGGCCGGGGTGGCCACTTCCCCCGGCGCTGGCGTGAGCATCCTTGCCTCCCGCCATTTGCCCCAACGGTAGTACGCCAGCGACAGCACCATCGCGCAGGCCGCGCTGACCGGGAAACTCCACCACACCGCATCGGCGCCCCACCGTGGCTGCAGCCATTCGGCAAACGGAATGCGGATCCCCCACAGCGACAGGGCCAGGATCAGCATCGGCGGAATCACCGCCCCGGTCGCGCGCACCACGCCCGATACGACGAAGTTGACGCCGAAGAACAGGAACGACCACACCGCGATGTGGTTTAGGTGGCGGGCGATCTCCAGCGACGGGCTGCCGCTGGGCAGGAACAACGCCAGCGTCCAGCGATCCAGCAGGATCAACGGCGCGATCAGGATGCCGGTGAGCAGGAAGTTGTAGATCACGCCACTGCGGGCGGTCCCGGCGACGCGGTCCCAGCGGTGGGCACCCACGTTCTGTGCCGCCATCGACGAACACGCGGCCCCGACGGCCATGGCCGGCATCTGCACATAGGTCCACAGCTGCAGCGAAGCGCCGTAGGCCGCGGCGGTGTCGGTGCCATAGCCGTTGACCATGGTCATCATCATGATCATCGCCAACGAGATCAGCACCATCTGCAGACCCATCGGCACGCCCTTGACGATCAGCGCGCGCAGGATGGTGGTGTCGATCCGGAACAGGGCGGCATCCTTGCGGCCGAGCCACAACATGTGCCGTTTGTGGCGCAGATGGAACAGCAGTGCCGTCAGCGACAGCGCCTGCGCGATCAGCGTGGCCCAGGCGGCGCCGGCGATGTGCAACTCGGGAAACGGGCCGATACCGAAGATCAGCAAAGGATTGATGCAGATATCCAGCGCTACCGAAAGCAGCAGGAAGCGGAAGGGCGTGCGCGCATCGCCGGCACCGCGCAGGGCGGCGGTCAGGAAAGCGAACGCGTACAGCAGCGGCATCGCAAGGAAGATCACGCGAAGGTAGGCATCGGCCAGCGGCAGGGCCTCGGCGGGCGTTCCCATCGCCGCCAGCAGCGAATGCGACAGCCACCAGCCGGCAATGGCGATCACCACCGACAGGCCGATGAAGAACGTGGCACTGGTTCCCATCACCTTGCGCGCTTGGCTGATGTCCTTGGCGCCGATGGCCTGGCCGATCAGGATGGTGGCGGCCATGCCGATGCCGAAGACCGACCCGATCAGGAAGAACATGATGTTGTTGGCGTTGGCCGTCGCGGTGAGCGCGGTCTCGCCGAGAAACTTTCCCACCCAGATGGCATTGACCGAACCATTGAGCGACTGCGCAATGTTGCCGGCAAGAATGGGCAGTGCAAACAGCAGCAGGGTGCGGCCGATAGGGCCTTCGGTCAGCGATCGATCCTGGGCGGGCATGCGCGAACGGTCTGGAACAGAGCTGCGGACACTAGCATTGAAGCGGTGATGGAAAAGCGCAGATGGAAGCCCGGCCTGCCGGCCTCGCGCGCCAGTTTGAAAACTCCCCGACCGGGCCCCATACAGTGCGCGTTATGGACCGCGGTGGAAAGCTGCCAATCCGATCGGGCAAGCATTCGCAGCAAACGGTCTGCCGCCAGGGCCGGCGTCATTGACCGTGCCGCCGTGAAGCGGACCACCATCCAGGCGGATCATCAGTTGCCCATGAGAGCTTCCGCGTGGGCGGGGGCTTGTGGGCTGGTCCCGAGCCGGGAAAAACAACGAGGTCAGAGAACATGTTATGGCATCAGCGTTGGACAATGCGGGCACTCCGCAATCGGAGTCGATCCGACTGGATGTATGGCTTTGGGCGGCGCGTTTCTTCAAGACCCGCAGCTTGGCAAAACAGGCGGTGGAAACCGGCAAGGTGGACGTCGCCGGACAACGGCCCAAGTCGTCGCGTGCGCTTCGTTGCGGAGAACAGCTGCGGATCCAGCGTGGTGATGAGGTATTCGAAGTCCGTGTCTGCGGACTGAGCGATACCCGTGGTCCGGCGGTGCAGGCGCAGTCGCTGTTCGAGGAAAGCGAGGAGTCGAAACTGCGGCGGGCGAAGCTGCGGGAATTGCGCAGTGCCGAACGCAACGGATATCAGGCACCCGAACACAAGCCGGACAAGCGCGCGCGCCGCCTGATCAAGGCGCTCGGCGATATCGACGCGCTGTAACGCTGCCCGGATATGAAAACGTCACCGGGTTGCGGTGGCGTGTGTGCATTACGAAGCGGTGCGTGCCTGGATCAGCGCTTGCCACTGCCGAGCAGGCCGCTGCCCAGCTTGATCAGGTCGCTCGCGCCGAACTGGCCATCGCCGTCCTGATCCAGCACCTTGCCGAGCAGGCCGCCGCCGATGCCGCCCTGCCGGGTCACCGCCTGCTTTTCCTGGGCGAGAATCTGGCTCAGCCCGGCAGGACTGGCTTGGCCACCGCGACTCATGCGCTGGGCGATGTAAGCCATCACGATCGGAGCAAGGATCTGGAGCAGCTGGCTGGAATGACTGGCGGTCAGGCCGGTGGCCTGCGCCAGCCCGGTTTCCGCGCGTGGCTGGTTGCCCCCGAAGATATGGCCAAGGATGCCGGCGCCATTGGCCTGCGGACTGCTGGTGGCGCCACCCAGTACCGAACCCAGGACGCTGCCGATATCCAGACCGCTGTGGTTGGTGTTCAGTGCACCGAACAGGGCTTCGGCGCCCTGCGGCTTGGCGGCGTTGTTGCCCAGCGCACCCATCAGCAGTGGAAGTGCGGCGCTGATCGCTCCGGAGGCCTGATCAGAGCCGATACCGAGTTGCCGGGATACTTGCTGCAGGGGTTCGCCCTGGAGCTGGGAGAGGAGGTCGTCGGTCAGGCTCATGGGAACTCCTTGCTGTGGGGGTTGATCGACATGGTACGCCCGGCAGGAACGCCCGCACGCGCCTTCGAGGGCACCGATTGGAAACGCTGAACCCCGAAAAAGAATCCCGCCGGCGCAACGCAGACGGGATTCAGCGAAGTCCAGGGGCGGATCGGGACTGCCTTACAGCTGGATATCCTCGGCGCCCGGCGTGGCGGTCGGGAAGTCGGGCTCGGGCTGTGCGGGTTTGAACGGATCAGCTTGCACCGCAGCCAGCTTCTGCAGGGATGCAGCAATGCCGGCGCCATAGGCCGAATCGGCCTTGTTGCAGTTGTCGATATGGCGTTGCTTGATGAAGTCCGGCGCATCGCCGAGCGCGCGGGCGGTGTTGGCGAACAGGCGCTGCTTCTGCGCCTCGTCGTAGCTGCGGAACAGCGCGCCGGGCTGGCTGAAGTAATCGTTGTCGTCTTCGCGGAAATTCCAGAAGTCGGCATCGCCGCGGATCTTCAGTGCCGGCTCGCGGTACTGCGGCTGCTCCTGCCACTGGCCATAACTGTTGGGCTCGTAATGCGGCAGGCCGCCGTAGTTGCCGTCCACACGCATGGCGCCGTCGCGATGGTTGCTGTTGACCGGACAGCGGGCGGCGTTGACCGGGATCTGGTGGTGGTTGACACCCAGGCGGTAGCGCTGCGCGTCGGAGTAGGCGAACAGGCGCGCCTGCAGCATCTTGTCCGGCGACGGGCCGATGCCCGGCACCAGGTTGCTGGGCGAGAACGCGGACTGTTCCACATCCTGATACCAGTTGACCGGGTTGCGGTTGAGCTCGAACTCGCCCACTTCGATCAGCGGGTAGTCGCTCTTGGGCCACACCTTGGTCAGATCGAACGGGTGGATGCGGTAGGTCTCAGCCTCCAGCTCCGGCATGACCTGCACGAACAGCGTCCACTTCGGGAATTCGCCGCGCTCGATGGCCTGGAACAGATCACGGCCATGGCTTTCACGGTCCTTGCCGGCCAGAACTTCGGCCTGCGCGTCGGTCAGCGCCTTGATGCCCTGCTGGGTGTGGAAGTGGAACTTCACCCAGAAACGCTCACCTTCGTGGTTGGTGAAGCTGTAGGTATGCGAGCCGAAACCATGCATGTGGCGGAAGCTGCGCGGAATGCCGCGGTCGCTCATCACCACCGTCACCTGCATCAGTGCTTCGGGCAGCAGGGTCCAGAAATCCCAGTTGTTGCGGGCGCTGCGCAGGTTGGTGTGCGGATCGCGCTTGACCGCCTTGTTGAGGTCGCCGAACTTGCGCGGGTCGCGCAGGAAGAACACCGGGGTGTTGTTGCCGACCAGATCCCAGTTGCCTTCCTCGGTATAGAACTTCAGCGCGAAGCCGCGGATGTCGCGCTCGGCATCGGCCGCGCCGCGCTCGCCGGCCACGGTGGTGAAGCGGGCGAACATCTCGGTCTGTTTGCCGACGGCCGAGAAGAGGCTGGCGCGGGTGTAGCGGCTGATGTCGTGGGTCACGGTGAAGGTGCCGAACGCGCCCGAGCCCTTGGCGTGCATGCGGCGCTCGGGAATGATCTCGCGGTTGAGGTTGGCCAGCTTTTCCAGCAGCCACACGTCTTCCATCAGCAGCGGTCCGCGTGGGCCGGCGGTCTTGCTGTTCTGGTTGTCCACGACCGGCGCACCGAACGCGGTGGTCATCGGCGTGACCGGCGCATCGCCGTGCTTCTGTGCCGGGGGGGTGCTGGTGTCACGCTGTGCCTGGGCCGCCTGTTGCGGCGATGGGGCGGTGTGGTACGGACACTTGGGGTTGTCGTTGTCGCTCATTGCCTAGCTCCATTGGCGGGTGAGGGTACCCGCCGACTATAGCCATGCGTTGTTGAAACCGATAATCGAATGATATGGCTGCAGCGATAGAGGTTCTCTATCTCTATTTTCCTGTCCGATCGCAATTGCCGAAGGGCGGCGTTGCGGTTGATCAGCCCAGCGCTTTGAGCCGGTACAGCGCTTCCAGCGCCTGTTTGGGTGTAAGCTCGTCCGGGTCAATCGCCTGCAGGGCTTCCACTGCCGCGGAAGGGGCCGGCGCGAACAGACCGAACTGTTGCGGGGCATCCAGTGCCTGTGGCGCCATGCCCGCGGCCTGACTCTCACCGCCGCGCTGTTCGAGCTCGGCCAGCCGGCGACGTGCCTGGGCGACAGTGGACTTGGGCAGGCCGGCCAGCGCCGCCACCTGCAGGCCGAAGCTGCGGTTGGCGGGGCCGTCCTTGACCGCGTGCATGAATACCAGCGATTCGCCGCCGCTTTTGTCGGTATGTTCCACCGCATCCAGATGCACGTTGGCGATGCCACTGGGGCCGCCCTCGTGGGTCTCGTCGGCAAGTGCGGTCAGCTCGAAGTAGTGGGTGGCAAACAGCGTGTAGCAGCGGTTCTGGTAGGCGAGGTGGCGGGCGACCGCATCGGCCAGCGCCAGGCCATCGTAGGTCGAGGTGCCACGGCCGATCTCATCCATCAGCACCAGTGAATGCGCGCTGGCGTGATGCAGGATGTAGCTGGTCTCCGCCATTTCCACCATGAAGGTCGACTGGCCCTTGGCCAGATCGTCGCCGGCGCCGATGCGGGTCAGGATGCGATCGATCGGGCCGATCACCGCGCGCCGGGCCGGCACGAAGCTGCCGATATGCGCCAGCAGCACGATCAACGCGTTCTGGCGCATGTAGGTGGACTTGCCGCCCATGTTGGGCCCGGTGATCACCAGCATGCGCCGGTCCGGATGCAGGTCCAGATCATTCGGCTCGAACGGCTGCTCGCGCACCGCCTCGACCACCGGATGGCGGCCGCGCTCGATCCGCAGGCAGGGGTCGATCTGCAGCTCCGGTTGTGACCAGTCCAGCGCCTGCGCACGCTCGGCGAAGCCGGCCAGCACATCCAGTTCGCTGAGTGCGCCAGCGCATTGCTTGAGCGGTTCCAGGTGCTGGGCGAGGGTGTCGAGCAGGCCTTCGTACAGCAGCTTCTCGCGCGACAGCGACCGCTCGCGGGCCGACAGCACCTTGTCTTCGAAGTTCTTCAGCTCCTCGGTGATATAGCGCTCGGCGTTGGTCAGGGTCTGGCGACGGGTGTAATGCACCGGCGCCTTGTCCGCCTGGCCCTTGCTGATCTCGATGTAATAGCCATGCACGCGGTTGTAGCCGACCTTGAGCGTGGCGATGCCGCTGCTGCTGCGCTCGCGTTGTTCCAGGTCGATCAGGAACTGGTCGGCATGGGTCGAGAGCCGGCGCAGTTCATCCAGCTCCTCGTCGAAGCCCTCGGCGATCACGCCGCCATCGCTGAGTTTGAGCGGCGGCTGTTCAGCGATGGCGCGGGCGAGCAGATCGGCACTGGTGTCGTGCGAGCCCAGTTCGGCGCGCAGCGTATCCAGGCGCGGCGAATCCAGCGGCGCCAATACCTGTGCAATGGCCGGGAGCAGGCCGAGGCCGTCGCGCAGGGTCGAAAAATCCCGTGGCCGCGCCGAGCGCAACGCCATGCGGGTGAGGATGCGCTCGATGTCGCCCAGAGCACGGAACGACTCGCGCAGCTCCACATCGGCACCACGGTCGATCAATGTCGCCACGGCATGGTGGCGTTGCGCGAGTACCTCGCGCAGGCGCAATGGCCGGTGCAGCCAACGCCGCAGCAGACGACCGCCCATCGGACTGATGGTGGTGTCGAGCACGCCGAGCAGGGTGTTGCGGGTGTCGCCATCCACGCGCGTGTCCAGCTCCAGGTGGCGGCGGGTGGCGGCGTTCATCGCGATGGCTTCACTGGCCACCTCCATTGAAATGGAGGTCAGGTGCGGCAGTCGCTGTTTCTGGGTTTCCTCGACGTAGCCGAGCAGGGCGCCTGCCGCAGCGGTCGCGCGCGGCTTGTCGTCAATGCCGAAGCCGGTCAGGTCATGCAGCTTGAAGAACGCCAGCAGCTGGCGACGGCCCGAGTCGGGGTCGAACAGCCAAGGCGCGCGTCGCCGTACACCGCTGCGCTCGCGCAGGAAGCCGGGCCAGTTGTCCTCGTCGGGCACCAGCAACTCGGCCGGTTCCAGCCGCGCCAGCTCGGCTTCCAGCGCATCGTCGCTGTCCACTTCGTTGACCAGGAAACGGCCGCCGGCCAGATCGGCCCACGCCAGCCCGTAGCCGGCCTTGTTGCGTGAGATCGCCATCAGCAGCGTGTCGCGGCGTTCGTCCAGCAGCGCCTCGTCGGTGACGGTGCCGGGGGTGACGACGCGGACTACCTTGCGCTCGACCAGGCCCTTGGCCAGTGCCGGATCGCCGATCTGTTCGCAGATCGCCACCGATTCGCCCAAGGCCACCAGCCGCGCCAGATACCCTTCGAACGAGTGCACCGGCACCCCGGCCATCGGAATCGGCGCGCCGCCCGAGCTGCCGCGCTGGGTGAGGGTGATGTCCAGCAGCCGCGCCGCCTTGCGCGCGTCGTCGTAGAACAGTTCGTAGAAGTCGCCCATGCGGAAGAACAGCAGCAGGTCCGGGTAACCGGACTTGGCTGCAAAGAATTGCTTCATGAGCGGGGTGTGTTCGGCGGACTTTTCTTTCGACATGGGGCTCGGCAATCAGTGCGCTTCGCCACCGCGCCTGGGGCAGCGGTGGGTGGCAGAAACAGGGGGGAGATCATGGTACCCGCCGCGATGCGGTGTGTTTTGCCCTGAACCGGATGGCGGCGCCAGCGCAGGCCTGGTGCGTGGGCTCAGCGCCGGGGCGGGTTGCCGGCGATGGTGCGTGCGCCGGTGATGATCATCCTCACCATCTGCGCCAATTGTTCGATCAGTTCGGGATCTTTCTCGGGTGGCAGATCCACCGCGGTGGCGCCCACGGCGAATACCAGGCGGGTGATGGCCTTGGAGGCCAGCGCCGGTTCGTGCAGAACCGCCCCGTCGCGGGCGGCGAGCCGGATCAGGTCCACGCGCAGCTCTTCCTCGAAGTAGTTGAGTTCGCGATCGACGGCCCGCTTGAAGGCATCCGAGCCGGCGGTTCCCTCGCGCAGCAGCACGTGCAGCAGCTTGTCGTCGGCCCGCAGCTGCTCGATGAAGGTTTCCACCGACAGGCGGATCACGCTGCGATCGGACGATGCGGCGCGTTGGCGGGCCTGGCCGATGATGGTGCGCAGCGAACGCCCGGCCAGATCGATCAATGCCACGGTCAGTTCGTCCATATCGCGGAACTGGCGATAGAACGAATTGGGCGCGATGCCGGCTTCACGCGCGACCTCGCGCAGGCTCAGCGTGGAGACGCTGCGGTGGGGACCGATCAGGGCAAGAGCGGCCGCGAGCAGGTCGTCCCGCGAGATGGCGGTCTTGCGCGCGGGATGCACGTCGTCGGTAGCGAACAGGGGCAGGTCTGGGGACGTCATCATGGGCAGGGCAGTCGAGTCCCTGAATCATAGCCCGTCCGCCAAATATACAACTGTATACACGCCTGTATGCTCGCCCGTATAGTTGCTCGATGAGTGCCCTTCCCCGTGTCGTAACGCGCCGCCGCAACCTTCTCGCCCCCACGCAATGGGTCTCCGAACCGTTCTTCGACTTCTGGACCACGCGCCTGCATCCGTTGTGGACGTTGCGTCGCGCGCGGGCGCGGCTGGTGTCGCGTGAGGCGGCCAGCGCCGATGCGGTCACGCTGGTGCTGCAGCCCAACCGCCACTTCCAGCGGATGCAACCGGGCCAGCATCTCAATCTGGGTGTCGAGGTCGACGGCCGTCGCCTGACCCGCAGTTACAGCCCGACATTGCTGGCCGGTGGGCGGCTGGCGATCACAATCAAGGCGATCAGCGGCGGCAAGGTCAGCCAGCATCTGGCCAAGGCGGCGCGAATCGGCGAGGTGTTCGAGCTGGGACAGGCATTCGGCGCAATGACGTTGCAGCCCAAAGCCGGCGAGCGCTTGCTGCTGCTGGCCGCCGGCAGCGGTATCACGCCGATGCGCGCGCTGCTGCGCCAGCTCGCTGCGGCCGGCATGCCCGGGCAGGTGGATCTCGTGCACTGGGCACGCCGTCGCGAGCAATTGTGTTTTACGGACGAATTCACCGCGATGGCCGCGCGTCATCCCGGCTTCAGCCTGCATCTGGCGCTGACCCGCGACCCGGTTTCGCCATCGCCGCGCGTGAACGAGTTCTCCTTCGAGGCAGTGGCCGGACTGGGAGCGGCGCGTGCACTGGTCTGCGGTCCGGGCGGTTTTGTCGATGCCGCGCGATCGCGACTGGATGGCCGGGTGTCGTCCATCCAGTCCGAAGCGTTCAGTCCGCCGCTGCTGTCCGATGTGGAAGCCGGCACGGTGCAGGTGGAGCTGCGACGCAGCGGCCGCACCTTGGCACTGCCACGTGGCATCCCGTTGTTGCAGGCGCTGGAAGCCGAAGGCATCCGCCCACGCCACGGTTGCCGCATGGGGATCTGCAATACCTGCGCCTGCGGCAAGGCGTCCGGCGTGACCCGGCACACCTTGACCGGCGACTACGCGGCCGAGCCGGCCACACAAGTGAAGCTGTGCGTGAACAGCGCCAGCACCGACCTCATTTTGGAGCTGTAAGCATGCCTTCCGTACACAATCGCGCGCTGTCCGCGCCCGAGCTGCAGGCCTTCGGCGACGAACTCGACGCGGTGCGCGCGCGCCAGCTGGCCACGCTTGGCACAAGCGATGCGCGTTACATCCGCCGCGTCGTCGCTGGCGTGCGCTGGACCGGTGTCGCCGGCCGCGCGCTGCTGTTCCTTGGCGCCTTCGTACACAGCGTGCTGATCCCCGCATGGATCGCCGGCGTGGCGCTACTGGCGCTCTCCAAGATCCTCGAGAACATGGAGCTTGCGCACAACGTCATCCATGGCCAGTACGACTGGATGGGCGATCCGCAACTGCAAGGCAGCACTTACGAATGGGACATCGTCGGCACCGCCGACAACTGGCGCAAGACCCACAACTTCCGCCATCACACCTACACCAACGTGCGCGGGCTGGACGACGACATCGGCTACGGCCTGTTGCGCATCTTTCCCGAGCAGCGCTGGCACCCGTTCTTCCTGGCACAGCCGGTGGTGGCGGTGGTGTTCGCGCTGCTGTTCGAATGGGGGATCGCCATCCAGGACCTGCGCGTCGGCCGCCTGCTCAATGGCAAGGTCACCGTCAGGCAGTTGTGGCGGCAGGCGCAGCCGGTGCGCCGCAAGATGGGCAAACAGGTGTTCAAGGACTACCTGCTGTTCCCGGCGCTGGCCGGCCCGTTCTTCCTGCCGGTGCTGCTGGGCAATGTGACTGCCAACCTGATCCGCAACGTGTGGACCTACGTGATCATCTTCTGCGGCCACTTCACCGCCGATGCGCAGACCTTCCCCAAGGAATGCGTGCGCGAAGAGAGCCGCGGCCACTGGTACCTGCGACAGCTGCGCGGCTCATCCAATCTGAGCGGTGGCAGGCTGTTGAACCTGATGTCGGGCAACCTGAGCCACCAGATCGAACATCACTTCTTCCCCGACATCCCGGCCAACCGCTATGCGGCCATCGCGGTGGAAGTGAAGGAAATCTGCAAGCGTTACGGCCAGCACTACAACACCGGCTCGCTGCCCCGGCAGTTCGGCCAGGTGATGTGGAGGATCGTGCGGCATGCGTTGCCGAGCCGGCCGGCGCGGCGCCGGGAACTGCAAGACGCCGGTGTCGGCAACCAACCAGGCTGAGCCTCGCGTTTCGAGGGCTATTGGGTTGTCCGGTGAATGCCTGCGAGCGTCGCCAAGGCCATCTGGCAGGTAGCAGCTAGCGGCTGCTTTCCTGCCAGCTGGATATGTGACATGGTTCACATCTTCGCAGCCCAGGTAAAGACCATGCCGCATGCACAGGAAAGGGATGTCCAAGCTGCAGCCTCCGCCCAGGCCGGGGAACCGGACGGTGCGCCGCAGGGCTCAGTAGGCAGAGTCCCCCGCGGCAGCCTGGCCAGGGGCGTTCACGATTTCAGCAAGGCGTATGGCAAAGCCCGCAGTTGGCTTTGTCCCCCTCCGCGTGCGTTCTTCGTAGCGCTGCGGTTCGCCTTGTGTGGCGATAGTGGCCGCTTTCGTACCCACGGAGGCTGGAGGATTTCACGGATATACAAGGACGATTGACCGCTGTCGACCTGCGATAGCGGCGATGTGGGGCGTCCGGTCCCCAAGGCTCGGTCGTCTTCGCCCCCTCGTTCCCTAGTGCGTCGTGCAACGGTCGCGGTTCCTGCGGGCGCTGTGCGCAGCGCAGCGATTTCCGCGACATTTTCAGCAGACCGGGGTTGTGTGGGTGACGGAACGCACCCGGTGGCATGCTCCTGCCGGTGCGACATGCATTCCGCGTTCTCAGTCGCGACGCAATGCCTGCTGCCCCGGTGCATTGGGCATGGCGTCGCTGGCGACGACAATCCGGTTGCGGCCGTGTTTTTTGGCCTGGTACATGGCGGCGTCGGCACGCGACAGCACCCGCTCGTAGTCCGGGTGACCGTCGTACAGGGCCACCCCGATGCTGGCGGTGATATCCAGCAGCTGGCCATCGGCCAAGGTCACCGGGGAGCTGGAAATGCGGCGGCACAGGCCGTCGGCGATCACCACTGCCTTGCGCTCGTCCACGGCCACCAGCACCACCACGAACTCCTCGCCGCCATAGCGGAACAGGTAGTCACTGCCACGGGTGAACTGGTTCAGAGTCGCGGCCACGTGCTGCAATGCGCGGTCGCCGGCTTCGTGCCCGTGCTCGTCGTTGATGGCCTTGAAGTGATCCAGATCCAGCAGCAGCACCGCAAAACTGCCGCGCGATTTCTCGGCCAGGTCGATTTCCCGCCGCAGCACCGTCGGCAGGAAACGCCGGTTGAGCAGGTTGGTCAGCGAGTCGCTGCCGGCATCCAGTTCACCGATACGTTCGAACAGCATGCCCAACAGGTTGCGGATCTGGCTGACGCGCGCACGGATGTCCTGCAACTGCTGGCTGCGGGTGTGGACATCGCAATCACTGCGCAGACTCTGCTGCAGGGCGTGATCCACTTCCTCGACAAGGCTGGAAACACGCCCGGTTTCCGCGACCTCGCCGAAGCTGGGAACGCCCTTGTGGGTGAACCACAGGCCAAATTCGGATTCCGACAGCGGCTGGAAGCCGGAGGTGTCGCTCTGGCTGGCGAGGGCGTAGAGCAGGGTGTTTTCCCAATCCAGCAGCAGCGCGCGCTGGCGCTCGCGTTCGGTACTGACGTTTTGCACCAGCGAGAACAGCCGGTAGGCGGCATCGGTGCGTGAAGAGCGTTCGCGCGCATTGGAATAGGCCAGGGTCATGCCTTCCAGGGCGATATCGAAGGATGCGGTGAGGCTGGCGCCGGCGGCGTAAGCGGCCTCACCGTGGCCGGCGCGTTCGGCAATCAACTGGAACAGCCGCTGTTTGAGCACCCGCATGCCACGTGTCACCAGGTCCACCGGAATGCCTACACGCGCATGCACGTCGCCGACTACCCGCTGCGCGGCAACCAGTTTTTCCACGCTTTCAGGAGTGGCGAGCAACAGGTTGGTGACCCAGCGCTGCATCGATGGCTGCAGACGGGTGCGCACCTGGTCATGGGACAGCAGTCGCGAGGCGCGCTCGTCGCCCATCATCACCTGGTAGAAGTGCACCGCCATCTCGGCGGCATCGTCTTGCGCCAACGCGGCCAGTACCTGCGCCGCCGCCGGGCCGGCGTTGTCCAGGCTTTGTTGCCAGTCGGCAATGAGCGCGCTGTTCTCGTGGTCGGCGGCGGGAAGAGCGGGGGAGGTCATGGACATGGCGGCAAATAATCGGTCAAAAGGGCGTTATCGGCATGGATCGGCGCCGGTTGAGGAGGGTTTTCGCACGAGGGGCCGGCAGCAGCCGGCGCATATGATCGCCTATGCCACCAAGGTCTGCCGGCCCAGCGGCGATGCCGACGTGTCACCGGCCACGAGGGCGACCACCACCGGGGAGCTGGGCACGTCGTGATCGGGCGAGCGGTGCGCCGGACCGTTTGCCCCGCCGATTCAGCGCTGCAACCGCTACGGGCCGCATCCAGCGGCGATAGCCCGAACCCGCCGGGGTGTAATAGTCTCCGCCGGCATCGGCTGACTAAGCTGGCCCCGTTGCCAGGAGCCAGCGATGAGCCACGATCACCACCACCTGCCTGCCCGGATCCGACATGAAAAGCCGCTGTGGTGGGCGCTGGGTCTAACCGCGCTGTTTCTGCTGGTGGAAGTGGTCGGCGCGTTCTGGACCAACAGTCTGGCGCTGCTGTCCGATGCTGCGCATATGGCCACCGATACGCTCGCGCTGATGATCGCGCTGGTCGCCGTGCGCCTGAGCCGGCGCCCACCCGATGCCAGGCGCACCTACGGCTATGCGCGGCTGGAAGCCATCGGGGCGGTGACCAATGGTGGGCTGCTGCTCCTGGTGGCGGTCTACATCCTGTGGGAAGCGGCAGCGCGTTTCCGGCAGCCGCAGGACATCGCCGCCACCGGCATGTTGTGGGTGGCGGTCTTCGGCCTGCTGGTGAATCTGGTGGCGATGCGCCTGCTCAGTGCCGGCAGCGGCGAGAGCCTGAACGTCAAGGGCGCCTATCTCGAAGTGTGGAGCGACATGCTCGGCTCGGTCGCGGTAATCATCGGTGCACTGGTGATCCGTTTTACCGGCTGGAAGCTGATCGATCCGATCCTGGCGGTGCTGATCGGGCTGTGGGTGTTGCCGCGGACCTGGTTGCTGTTGCGTGAGGCGCTCAACGTACTGCTCGAGGGCGTCCCGAAGGGGCTGGTGCTGGCCGAGGTGGAGCAGGCATTGCGCGCGCATCCCGGCGTGGGCAGCGTGCATGACCTGCACGTGTGGGCCTTGGCTTCCAATTCCCCGGCGCTCACCGCGCACGTGGTCATGCTCGAAGGACAGGAGCCGGATGCGCTGCGTCGGCAATTGGCCGACGAGCTGCATGACCGCTTCGGGATCGACCATGCGACCCTGCAGGTCGAAGTGGAGCATTGTGGCGATACCTGCAGCGTAGACCCAGCGCGTACTCATCATGATCACGGCAAGGATCGGCAGGGCCATCACGGCCATGTGCATCGTTGAGGAACTCGGGCCGTTGTAGGAGCGACGTCAGTCGCGATGGCGGCGATCCACCTGCTCTGCAGACACCTTTGCGATTGTGTGCCCGGTTGCGTTCGGTCATCCGGGTGTCGCCCGTCACCTGATCGCGACTTACGTCGCTGCAGCAGCCCAGCAGCGATGGAGCAAGGTGTTATCCCGGCGCTTCGACGAGGCCACAGCCATCCTGGCATTGATGCCATGACGGACTGGGCCGGATTTTCCTTGCCCAAAAAAAACGGAGCCGTTATGGCTCCGTTTCTTGTTCATAGCAACTTCTTGTTCATAGCAACGCGGCGGCGATCAGGCCACCGGCTCGCGCAGGATTGGCATCTCCCAGCCCGCGCGGGGTGCATAGCGGTCGCCGTAACGCGCCTGCAGAATCTTGAGCTTTTCCAGCAACGCATCGGCACCGGTGGCGCGGATGTGCTGGATCGGACCGCCGCGGAACGGGGCGAAACCGGTGCCAAAGATCACGCCGGCATCAAGCAGGTCGGCATCGCTCACCACGCCATCGTGCAGGCAGGCCACCGCCTCGTTGAGCAGCGGCAGGATCAGGCGGTCCTCCAGATCCCCGGGCACCTGGTAGTCCTTGGCCACCTCCGGCTTGACCGCCTTGCCGTCCTCCCACTTGTAGATGCCCTGGCCATCCTTCTTGCCGCGCTTGCCCGGTTCCACGGTCTGCAGCGCTGCCGGGATCTGCAGGCCGAGGAACGGCGCCAGCTCCTTGCCGACGCCGGCAGCCACGTCCAGTCCCACGGTGTCGAGCAGTTCGATCGGTCCCATCGGCATCCCGAACTTCACCGCGGCCTTGTCGATCACCGGTCCCGGGATACCTTCGGCGTAGGCGGTCGCCGCCTCGAGCATGTAGGGAAACAGCACACGGTTGACCAGGAAGCCGGGAGTGCCGGCGACCGGTACGGGAAACTTGCCCAGCGCCTTGCAGAACGCCGCCAGCCGCTGCTCGGTCTCTTTGGCCATGCCGTCGTGGTGGATGATTTCCACCAGCGGCATCTGCGCCACCGGGTTGAAATAGTGCAGGCCGGCGAACTGCGCCGGGCGCTGGATATGCCCGCTCAGCTCGGTCAACGGGATCGAAGAGGTGTTGGTGGTCAGCAGGGCGTCCGCCTTCATCCTCGGCTCCAGCGACTGGTACAGCTCGCGCTTGGCCTCGGGGTTCTCGATGATGGCCTCGATCACCAGGTCGGCCGCGGCGACGCCGTCACCGGCCAGGTCCGCCTTCAGGCGTGCGGCCACTTCCGGGCGCTTGCTCTCGTCGCGCACCTTCTTGGCGAACAAGGCCTGCGCGCGGGTAATGGCCGGGTCGATGAAGCGCTGCTCGCGGTCCTGCAGGGTCACGTTGAAACCCTTGTAGGCCGCCCATGCGGCGATATCGCCGCCCATCACCCCAGCCCCGACCACGTGTACGTGACCGATGCCGTGATCCTTGCCGCCAAGCCCCTTGAGCCTTTCGGTCAGGAAGAAGATGCGAATCAGGTTGCGCGCGGTCGGGCCGCCGGCCAGCTTCACTACCGCACGACGTTCGGCATCCAGGCGCTTCTGGATCGGGCTGCCGCCGGTGCGCTCCCAAGTGCTGATCAAGGCATACGGAGCCGGGTAATGCTCTTTGCGTGCCTTGCGCGCGACCTGCTTGGCCATCTGTGGCGCCAGTATCTTGCGCGCCGCCCAGGTATTGGTCGCCCATGCGGTCGCGCGCTGCTTGAGCGGGCGCGTGGTGCCGGATAGTGCCAGCGCCACCGCCGCGTCCACCAGCATTGCCGGGGCGACGACCTTGTCCACCAGACCAATGCCGCGTGCGGCCGAAGCCGACAAGGTCCGGCCGGTCAACATCATGTCCATCGCCGCCGGTGCGCCGACCAGTTGCGGCAGGCGCGAACTGCCACCCCAGCCCGGGAAGATTCCCAGCTGGGTTTCCGGCAGGCCGATCCGGGTGGAGGCGTCGTTGGAGGCGACCCGGTAGCGGCAGGCCAGCGCCAGCTCGGTGCCGCCGCCCAGACAGTGGCCGTGGATCGCCGCCACCGTCGGGCAGGGCAGCTCGGCCAGCTTCTGGTAGGTGGCCTGACCGCGGCGGATGGCGTCGTTGACAACGCCGCGGCGGTCGAATTCCTGGAATTCCTTCAAATCGGCGCCGGCGATGAAGCCGGCTGCCTTGCTGGAACGGATCACCACACCCTTGGGTGGATCGATGGCGATGCGCTCGACCAGATCGCCCAGTTCCAGCAGGACGTCCTGCGACAACGCATTGACGGGACTGCCTTGGCGGTCGAGGCTGAGCACGACGACACCGTCGTCACGAATTTCTGCCTGCCAGTGATTGAAGCGGAGCCCATCGAAGCCTGAGAGCATGGGACGTTCCATCCGGTTGTGTATGGAGAAGATCGCTATGATCCAGAGGTTGTTTCCCCGGCGTCAAATCCCAATGCTCTGGAAGTGACGGATGGTGTCCGCCTGAGGCCGGTGACGGGCAGGCTAACCGAACACGAGTTAAAAGCCGGTGCGGCGCCCTGAGAGGGAGCGCTGAACTTTTCCCGGGATTGGCGGTCTCATTGCCCGACGTCGGTTGGGCTGACAGGAGTGCGGCCCGTTATGGCCGAGGTTGAAACACCGCAGGAGCTGGATCTGGAGCTGGTCCGGCGCGTGCAGCGCGGCGAGAGTGCGGCGTTCGATGTGCTGGTGCGCAAGTACCAGCATCGGATCGTTGCGCTGATCGGGCGCTACATCGCCGACTGGAGTGAATGTCAGGACGTGGCCCAGGACACTTTCATTCGCGCATATCGCGCGATCGGGAATTTCCGTGGCGACGCGCAGTTCTATACCTGGTTGCATCGGATCGCCGTGAACACTGCCAAGAACTATCTTGCCGCCCACAACCGCAGGCCCCCGACCGCCGATGTCGAGATCGGTGACGCCGAGCAGTTCGACAGCGGCACGCGTCTGCGTGACACCGATACGCCGGAGCGCGAGCTGATGCGCCAGGAACTGGAACAGACCGTGATGAAGGCGGTCGACGCCCTGCCCGCAGAGTTGCGCACGGCCATCACGTTGCGAGAAGTGGAAGGTATGAGTTACGAAGAAATTGCATTGAAGATGGAGTGCCCGATCGGAACCGTGCGTTCGCGCATCTTCCGGGCGCGTGAGGCCATCGACAGCGAATTGCGTCCCTTGCTGGATACCGCCAGCGCCACCCGCGAGCGGAGTCGCGTATGACCGACACCTTGAAAACCACCGATCCCGCTGGGCCCGTTCCCAGCAAGTTCGATGCCCATTACCGCCAGCAGCTTTCGGCGCTGGTGGATGGGGAGCTGTCCGCTGACGAGGCGCGCTTCATGCTGCGCCGGATCGAGCATGATGCCGAGCTGTCCGGCTGCCATGAACGCTGGCAGATGCTTGGCGATGTGTTGCGGGGCAATGCCTGCGCGCCTGCACCGGTGGATTTCAGCGAACGGGTACGGCTGGCGCTTGCCGCCGATATCGGCCAGAACGGGCCCGTCACCGCGCCTGCACCGCGAATCAGTCGTACCGGATGGAAGCGCTGGAGTGGTGGGGCGGCATTGGCGGCATCGGTCGCGATGGTGGCGATGTTCATGGGCCGGCAGCAACTGCCTACGGACAATGTTCCAGACACCGTTATCGCGGCCACTGCCGAGGTGCCCGCCGCGCCGTCGCCGTCCGTGGCAGCCGCCGCAAGTGAAGTGGTCGTGCCTGCCGTCGCTGCCGCTCCGGCCGTTGCGGCCGCGGTGGCCCGGCGTCAGGACGCACCGCGTCGTGGCAGCGCGACCCGAAGCCAGCAGGCTGCGCGCAGTCTTGCCGCACGCCAGCAGGAGCCCCAGCGTGCGGTAGCTTCGTCGCGCCCGAGCCCGCCAGCTGTCCTGGCTCCCGCGTTGCGCCCGAATCCGTTCGCGCAGGTCGCAAATCCCTTGCCGGCCCGGCCTTGGCCGCGTTCCAGCATCACGCCGGCCCTATCGCAGGGCGTGTTCAACGCCAACGTCCCTGTGCAGGAGCCGCAGGCCGCGTTCTATCCGTTCGAGCCGCGGCTTCCTGGCCACGAGTCCGAATTCGGCCAAGCGCGCACGCTTTTGCCGCGGGACTGAACCGGATTGTTCTGTCGGAGCTCCGCTTCTCCTGCGCTTGCGCATGCCTGCCCGGCGTGCACGTCGCTGCAAGCAAGCAGCTTCAGCTTTCTCTTTTTTCTTTACTTTTTTCCTGAATCGGAGGCGCGAGTCTGATGACCCAACGTATCCATACGCAGCTGTTCGGGCTGCTGGCGATGACCCTGCCACTGGTGGCCTGTGCACAGAGCAGCGCGCCAGCGCCGGTCGCGGCGGAGCCGGCGGCACTGACCCGTACCGTGGCGCCGGCCGCCCCGCTGGTCAGCGGGCTGCCTGACTTCACCCAGCTGGTCGACCAGGTCGGTCCGGGCGTGGTGAATATCGAAACCGTGATCGGCTCCCGCCGTCCGGCCCGCAGCGCCCAGCCGGATATGGACCAGATGCCGGAGTTTTTCCGCCGCTTCTTCGGCCCCGATTTCCAGATGCCGGACCGTGACGATGCGCCGCGGGGACGCGGCATGGGTTCGGGTTTCATCATTTCCGCCGACGGTTATGTGTTGACCAACCACCATGTGGTGGAGGGCGCCGAGGAGGTGAAGGTCAAGCTCAGCGACCGTCGTGAGTTCACCGCCAAGGTGGTGGGCAGTGACCAGCAGTACGACGTGGCCTTGCTGAAGGTCGATGCAAAGGGCCTGCCGGTGGTGCGCGTGGGTGATTCCAACACGCTCAAGCCGGGCCAGTGGGTGGTGGCGATCGGCTCCCCGTTCGGGCTGGACCACTCGGTGACCGCAGGTATCGTCAGTGCCACCGGGCGCAGCAATCCCTACGCCGAGCAGCGCTATGTACCGTTCATCCAGACCGACGTGGCGATCAACCAGGGCAACTCTGGCGGTCCGCTGCTGAACACGCGCGGCGAAGTGGTCGGCATCAATTCGCAGATCTTCTCCGCCTCGGGCGGCTACATGGGCATCAGTTTCGCGATCCCGATCGATCTGGCCATGGGCGCGGTCGAGCAGATCAAGAAGACCGGGCGCGTGAGCCGGGGCCAGTTGGGTGTCATGGTGGGGGCGATCAGCGCCGACGTGGCGCAGGGCTTCAAGTTGCCCGACAGCCGTGGCGCGCTGGTCAACCAGATGGTCGAAGGCAGCGCCGCGGCGAAGGCCGGGCTTGAAGTAGGCGACGTGATCCGGTCGGTCAATGGCACCGAGATCGTCAGTTCCAGCGACCTGCCACCGCTGATCGGCGCGATGCAGCCGGGCAGCAAGGTCAAGCTGGGCATCCTGCGCGATGGCAAGTCGCGCGATATCACCGTCACCTTGACCGAGCTGGCCGAAGATGCCGAGCGTGCGGTGATGGCGTCTGCCAGCACCGGATCCGCCGCCCCCGAAACCGGTGCCAATGCCTTGCTGGGCCTGCAGGTCGCCGACCTCACTGCCGCTGAACGCAAGCAGCTGGGACTGGAGTCGGGTGAGGGCGTGCGGGTGACCGGGGTGAGCAGCCAGGCCGCACGCGAAGCGCGATTGGCCCCGGGCATGGTGATCCTGCAAGTGGGGCGCACGCCGGTGGGCAGTGTGGCCGCGCTCAACCGTCAGCTGGGCGCCTACAGCAAGGGTGAGGTGGTGATGCTGCTGGTCCGCAGCGGTGGCAACAGCGCATTTGTCGCAGTCAAAGCCGGCGGCTGAACCCGCCAGACAGAGCTGGTCCCGCCTTCGGGCGGGGTCGGCGTTCACCGTAACGCGCCGAGCGTGCGGGGGGCAGAGCGTGCGATAATGCCGCGTTATCCTGACGACGGCTACGTCCGCCGCCCAACTCAATGTCCTCTTATTCGATGCGGAATATCCGCAACTTCTCCATCATTGCCCATGTCGACCACGGCAAGTCCACCTTGGCCGATCGCATCATCCAGCTGTGTGGCGGCCTGACCGCGCGCGAGATGGAGGCGCAGGTGCTCGACAACAATCCGATCGAGCGCGAACGCGGCATCACCATCAAGTCGCAGTCGGTCTCGGTACCCTACACCGCGCGTGACGGGGTGACCTACCACCTCAACTTCATTGACACCCCCGGCCACGTCGACTTCAGCTACGAAGTCAGCCGCTCGCTGGCGGCCTGTGAGGGTGCGCTGCTGGTGGTGGATGCGGCCCAAGGCGTGGAGGCGCAATCGGTGGCCAACTGCTACACGGCAATCGAGCAGGGGCTGGAAGTGGTGCCGGTGCTGAACAAGATCGACCTGCCGACCGCCGATATCGAGCGCGCCAAGGCCGAGATCGAGGCGGTGATCGGCATCGATGCGTCCGAGGCGGTGCCCGTCAGTGCCAAGACCGGCCTGAATATCGAGGAAGTGCTGGAGGCGATCGTGCATCGCATCCCGGCGCCGGTGGATCGCGGCAGCAACAAGCTGCAGGCGCTGATCATCGACTCCTGGTTCGACAACTACCTGGGCGTGGTCTCGCTGGTGCGTGTAATGCAGGGTGAGATCAAGGCCGGCGACAAGATACTGGTCATGTCCACAGGCCGTTGGCATCTGGTCGACAAAGTCGGCGTGTTCACCCCCAAGCGCAAGGAAACACCGGTACTGCGCGCAGGCGAGGTGGGCTGGATCAACGCCAGCATCAAGGATGTCCACGGCGCCCCGGTGGGCGATACGTTGACCCTGCTGGCCGACCCGGCGCCGCAGCCGTTGCCGGGTTTCCAGGAAATGCAGCCGCGCGTGTTCGCCGGCCTGTTCCCGGTCGACGCCGACGATTATCCGGATCTGCGCGAGGCGCTGGACAAGCTGCGCCTGAACGACGCCGCGCTGCGCTTCGAGCCGGAAAGCTCCGAGGCGATGGGTTTCGGCTTCCGTTGCGGCTTTCTCGGCATGTTGCACATGGAGATCGTGCAAGAGCGGCTGGAGCGCGAATACAACCTCAACCTGATCAGCACCGCGCCGACGGTGGTGTACGAGGTACTGAAGAGCGATGGCAGCATCATCGCGATGGACAACCCGTCCAAGCTGCCGCCGCTGAGCAACGTGGAGGAAATCCGCGAGCCGATCATCCGCGCCAACATCCTCACTCCGCCCGACTATGTGGGCAACGTGATCACCCTGTGCGAGGAGAAGCGCGGAACCCAGATCGCGATCACTTACATGGGCAGCCAGGTGCAGATCAGCTATGAGCTGCCGATGGCCGAGGTGGTGCTGGATTTCTTCGACCGTCTCAAATCGGTCAGTCGCGGCTATGCGTCGCTGGATTACCACTTCCTGCGGTTCGACCCGGGTCCGTTCGTGCGCGTGGACACGCTGATCAACGGCGACAAGGTCGATGCGCTGTCGATCATCGTGCACCGCAGCCATGCCGACCGCCGTGGTCGCGACCTGTGCGAAAAGATGAAGGATCTGATCCCGCGGCAGATGTTCGACGTTGCCATCCAGGCCGCTGTCGGCTCGCAGATCATCTCCCGTTCCACGGTCAAGGCCATGCGCAAGAACGTGCTGGCCAAATGTTATGGTGGCGACGTTTCACGCAAGAAGAAGCTTCTGGAAAAGCAGAAGGAAGGCAAGAAGCGGATGAAGCAGGTCGGGCGTGTGGAGATCCCGCAGGAGGCCTTCCTGGCTGTCCTGCAGATGGACAAGTAAGCGAGTCAGCACGCCGCGCGACGCGGCGGCCTGTTCCTGACGCAAAGGATGAAGAATGAAATGGTTTGAAATCGCCTTGGTGGTGCTGACGCTGGGCTCGGGCCTGATCCTGCTGCTGGACAAGCTGGTGCTGGCCAAGCGCCGCGCCGCGCGCGCCGGCCTGCTGGAAACCGAGCCGGTGCTGGTCGACTACTCGCGGGCGTTCTTCCCGGTGTTGGCCGTGGTGCTGGTGCTGCGCAGCTTCATCGCCGAGCCCTACAAGATCCCGTCCAGTTCGATGATGCCGAATCTGCTGATCGGCGATTTCATCCTGGTCAACAAGTTCGCCTACGGCATCCGCCTGCCGATCACCAACACCAAGATCATCCCGGTGTCCGAGCCGCAGCGTGGCGAGGTGGTGGTGTTCAAGCCGCCGCATGCGCCGGACCAGAACTGGATCAAGCGGGTGGTCGGTTTGCCGGGCGATCGCATCGGCTTCCACGGCGATACGCTTTTCATCAACGGCGAGCCGGTGACGTACGAGGTCCGCGGCGACTATGTCGGCAAGGGCCGTGGCGCGGAAATGACCGGCGCTACCCTGTTGACCGAGAACCTGCCCGGCCGCACCCATACGGTGCTGGAATGGGTGGGGCGCGCCAATCCTTCCGGGCAGGGCGACTGGGTGGTGCCGGAAGGGCAGTACTTCGTGATGGGTGACAATCGCGACAACAGCGAGGACAGCCGTTTCTGGACCCAGACGCATTTCCTGCCGGAACAGAATCTGCGCGGCAAGGCGTTCCTGATCTGGCTCAACTGTGAAGGCTGGTTCTGCAAGGGGAGTTTCGATCCGTCACGGATCGGGACGGGCATTCAATGATTGGACAACGCGTGTCTGGGGAGAACGCTATGAATCGCAAGCAACGCGGTATGACGCTGACGTCGTTTCTGGTGGTGCTGATCGTGGTGGCCTTCGCCATCTACGTGGGCATGAAGCTGCTGCCGATGTACCAGGAGTATTACTCGGTCCGGACCGCCATGAAGGGCATCGCCAACGAGCCGGGCACCGCCGACATGGACCCGTCCAAGGTGCAGGACCTGTTCTTCCGGCGGATGGACATCAACTACTCCGACCATGTGAAGCCGCAGGACGTGAAGTTCGAACGCATCGACGGCGGCTGGCGGATGAAGGTCAACTACGAGGTCCGCCGCGAGCTGATCGGCAATCTCGACGTGGTTGGAAAGTTCGATACCTCACAGGACCTGACACGGCGCGGTGGCGAGTAATACGTTCCAGCGGGGTGACCTGATCGGTCATCCGTTCCGTAATCCGGGCCTGCTCGCGCAGGCCCTGACGCATCGCAGTGCCGGCGCACCGCACAACGAACGCCTGGAGTTTCTGGGCGACAGCATCGTCAACATGCTGGTCGCCGAGGCGCTTTTTGTGCGCTGGCCCAAGGCCGACGAAGGCGCGCTGACCCGCGCCCGCGCCGAACTGGTGCGCGAAGGGGCGCTGGCGGTGATCGCCCGTACCCTGCAGCTGGGCGAACGCCTGACCCTCGGGCCGGGGGAGATGAAGTCAGGCGGGCATCGCCGTGATTCGATCCTGGCCGATGCACTCGAGGCGGTCGTGGCGGCGATCTACATGGACGTCGGTTTCGAGGCCTGCAAGGCGGTGGTACTGCCGTGGTTCGAGACCTCGATGGCGGCATTGCCGGTCGGCAAGCCCGGCAAGGATCCCAAGACCCGCCTGCAGGAATGGCTGCAGGCGCGGCAGAAGCTGCTGCCGGCCTATGAACTGGTCTCGGAGACCGGTGACGACCATGCCAAACATTTCCGGGTACGCTGCAGCGTAGCCGATCCGGTCGTGAGCACCGAGGGCGAAGGCACCTCGCGGCGGCTGGCCGAACAACAGGCGGCCGCGGCTGCCATCGAGCAATTGGATTCCAGGTGAACGAAGTGTCCTCCCATCGCTGCGGCAGCATTGCCGTCATCGGCCGTCCCAATGTCGGCAAATCCACCCTGACCAACGCCCTGGTGGGCGCCAAGGTCAGCATCGTTTCCAATCGGCCGCAGACCACGCGCCACCGCCTGCTGGGCATTGCCACGTATCCGGAAGGGCAGCTGGTGCTGGTGGACACGCCCGGCTTGCACCGGCAGCAGAAGCGCGCGATGAACCGGGTGATGAACCGGGCCGCGCGCAGTTCGCTGGAGGGGGTCGACGCGGGCCTGCTGGTGATCGAGGCCGGGCGCTGGGACGAAGAGGACACACTGGCTTTCAATGTGCTCAGTGATGCCAAGGTGCCGGTGGTGCTGGTGGTCAACAAGGTCGACCGGATGAAGGACAAGGGTGCGCTGCTGCCCTTCCTGCAACAGGTGACCGAAGGCCGCGCGTTTGCTGCCGTGCACCCGATCTCGGCGCTCAAGCGCAATGGCCTGGAGCAGCTTGTACGCGACCTGCTCAAGCTGGTGCCGGAAGCTCCGCCGATGTTTGGCGAAGACGAGATCACCGATCGCAGCCAGCGTTTCCTGGCCGGCGAGCTGGTACGCGAGCAGTTGATGCGCCAGCTTGGCGAAGAACTGCCGTATGCCACCACGGTCGAAATCGAACGTTTTGCCGAGGATGGCGCGTTGCTGCGCATTGGCGCGGTCATCTGGGTTGAGCGCGAAGGCCAGAAGGCGATCGTGATCGGCAAGGGCGGTATCCGTCTGAAGGAAATAGGCGCCAAGTCGCGCCTGCAGATGGAAAGGCTGTTCGGTGCCAAGGTCTTCCTCGAGACGTGGGTGCGCGTGCGCGAAGGCTGGTCGGATGACGAGGCCGCACTCAAGGCATTCGGTTACGGCGACAACTGATCGTCCCGGGCAGCGGTGGTAGCGCAGCGCCATGCGGATCGATGACGAACCTGCGTATGTGCTGCATGCGCGGCCGTGGCGCGAGACCAGTCTGCTGGTCGAGGTGCTGAGCGAACAGCATGGGCGCCTGGGCCTGCTGGCCCGCGGCGTGCATGGCCCCCGCAAGCAGCCGCTGCGGGCGGCGTTGCAGCCGATGCAGTGGATCCGCTTCGATGCTGTCCAGCGTGGCGAGCTGGCACAGCTGCGCCGTGCCGAGGCACAGGATGCCGCACCGCGCCTGGCGGGCAACGAGATGCTCGCCGGTTTCTATCTCAATGAACTGCTGCTGCGTCTGGCGCCGCGGCAGGACCCGCTGCCGGATCTGTATGACGCTTACGGGCGGGTGCGCCAACGACTGCTCGATGGTGGCTCGCTGGCATGGACGTTGCGCCGTTTCGAGCGCGACCTGCTTGAAGCCTTGGGTTTCGGATTTGACTGGCAGCATGCCAGCGATGGCCAGCCGGTGGATCCGGCGGCCCGTTACCTGCTGGACCCCCAGGAAGGACCGCGGCGTTCGGTGATCGACAGCGGTGCCGGCGAGCGCAGGGGAATGGCCACCGGCGCGGCCTTGCTGGCGTTGGCGGCAGATCGCCAGCCCTCGCCTGCCGACGTTGCCAGCTTGCGGCGCGCGATGCGCGGGGTGCTGGCCCACCATCTGGGCGGGCGCGGCCTGAAGTCGTGGGAGATGCTGGACGACCTGGCGCGCCACCGCGAGTGAAGCAGGCGCGCCTTTATCAGTCGAGCAGGGCCGCTATCGCCGCATTGAACTGGTCGCGCGCCATCACCGAGCCCGGGTCCTGATGCAGCTGGCGCACCGCCCGACCCAACCGGGAGGCGCCGACGAAGCCGCAACTGGCCTGCAAACGGTGCAGTTGTCCACGCAGCGCCGTGTCATCGCCAAGTCGCAGCGCCGAGCTGACAGCGGTTCGGGTAACCGGCAGCTCGGCCATGAACAGCTCACGCAACGCGACCAGATGCGCCTTCTGGCCATTCAGTGCGGTCAATGCTGCGGTCTCGTCCCAGTCCGAAGCCGTGTCCTCAACGGCGAAACTGCGGTCATCACCGCCCCGGGCCAGCGTGCGGCGAACCGCCTTGAGCAGCGCTTCGGGCGACAGCGGCTTGACCAGGGTTTCGCAGAAGCCCGCCAGCTGCAGCGCTTGCCGGGTTTCGGCGCTGCCGTCCGCGGTATGCGCAAGCGCCGGAATACCGGGGTGCTGGATGCGCAGAAGCTGCAGCAATTGCGGACCGGTGCCGTCGGGGAGATTGACGTCGATCAGCCACAGGTCGTGGCGCTGCTCGCTGGCGCGTTGCAGACCACTGGCCAGCGAATCGGCGATGTCCACCTGGGCGGGGAGCGACTCCAGTGCGGCCTGGAAAAATCCCTGGCTGATCATGTCGTCCTCGATCAGCAACAGGCGCGGCACGGATGCCGGAAATTGCGTATTCATTGTTGGCTGCCTCCATGTCAGCTGTCGCCGCATAGTAGCGGTGCCAACGCCAACTGCAACCCGTGGCCGGCCGGCCCCTGACGCATCTGCGACAATACGTGCCCTTTTGCCCGCAGCCGTTTGCCCCGTGGCCCGATCCAGATCCAGATCCCGCTTAGACAAGACTCCGTTCCAGACCGACATCCTCGACCTGAGCCATGACGGCCGCGGCGTTGCCCGCCGTGATGGCGAAGGCGGAAAAGTCACCTTCATCGCCGGCGCCTTGCCCGGTGAGGTGGTGCAGGCCGAGCCGACCGCGCGCAATCGCCATTTCGATGAGGCCAGAACCGTCGAAGTGCTGCAGGCCTCGCCGCAGCGGGTGCAGCCGCGTTGTCCGCACTTCGGTGTGTGCGCCGGTTGCGTGTTGCAGCATCTGGACGAATCGCAGCAGATTGTCGCCAAGCAGCGCGTGTTGATGGACAATCTGACCCGGATCGGCCACGTCAGCCCCGGCGCGGTGCTGGCGCCACTGGTCGGCGACAGCTGGGGCTACCGGCGCAAGGGCCGGTTCTCGGTGCGCCGGGTCGAGAAAAAGGACAAGACCCTGGTCGGTTTCCGCGAGCAGGATCCACGCTTCGTGGCCGATCTCGGCCAGTGCCTGACGGTGATTCCGGAAGTCGGCACCAAGGTGGCGGCGATGGCCGAGTTCATCGAGACGCTGGACGGCAAGCGCGATATCCCGCAGATCGAATTCATCGCTGGCGACGAGGCGGTGGTACTGACCGTGCGTCACATGCAGCCGCTGAGCGACTCCGACCGGCAGGCCTGGGCTGCATTCGGCCAGCAGCACGGCTTTGCGATTTTCCTGCAGTCCGGTGGCGTGGATACGGTGCAGCCGTTGTGGCCGGCCGAAGGCGTGGCGCTGTCGTTCAAGCTGGCGCCGTGGAATGTCGAGCTGGCGTTCCGGCCGCTGGATTTCATCCAGGTCAACGCCAAGCTCAACGAAAAAATGATCGCGCATGCGTTGACCCTGCTCGATGCCCAGCCCGAGGAGCGGGTGCTGGATCTTTTCTGTGGCTTGGGCAACTTCACCCTGCCGCTGGCACGCAGCGTACGGGAAGTGGTCGGCGTGGAGGGCGATGCCGGGCTGGTGGCGCGTGCAAGGGAAAACGCACAGCGCAACGGTCTGGAAAACGCCCAGTTCCATGCCGCCGATCTCACCGAGGACCAGCGCCAGACACCGTGGATGCGCCAGGGTTTCGACAAGCTGCTGCTGGATCCACCGCGTTCGGGCGCCATTGAAGTGCTGCAGCAACTGCCGCTCAAGCAGTTCAAGCGCATCGTCTATGTCAGCTGCCATCCCGGTTCACTGGCGCGCGATGCCGGCTACCTGGTCAACGATCAGGGCTTCACTCTGGTGTCGGCGGGTGCGATGGACATGTTCCCGCATACCGCACACGTGGAAAGTATTGCCGTGTTCGAGAGGAAGTAAGCGATGGGAATCGAGATCGAACGCAAGTTCCTGGTGACCGGCGACGGCTGGCGCGCGGCTGCCCACGCCGTGATTCCGATGGCGCAGGGCTATATCAACGATATGGCCGCGCTGGACGCCGGGACGCAGAAAGCCTCGGTGCGGGTGCGCATCCAGGGCGAGGAAGCGTTTCTCAACATCAAGTCGCGCGAGCTCGGCCATACCCGGCAGGAATTCGACTATCCGGTTCCGGTCAGCGAGGCGCGTGAACTTTTGGCGCTGTGCGTGGGCGGGCTGATCGACAAACGCCGGCATCTGGTCTGCCATGGCGACTTGCTGTGGGAGGTCGACGAATTCCTTGGCGACAACGCCGGGCTGGTGGTGGCCGAAGTCGAGCTGGAGAGCGCGGACCAGGCCTTCGAAAAACCGGACTGGGCCGGCCGCGAGGTCACCGACGAGTTGCGTTACTACAATCTGGCCTTGGCCTCCCATGCCTATTCAAGCTGGACCGCGCAGGAACGCTCCTGAAATCCGCAAGTTGGCCGCTCGCGACAGCGGCGGAGGAATGACGATGAGAATCGATATCTGGTCCGACGTGGTGTGCCCCTGGTGCTGGATCGGCAAGCATCGCCTGGAGCGCGCGTTGGCGCTGATGGGCGCTCAGGCGCCCAAAGTGGACGTGCACTGGCACCCGTTCCTGCTCGATCCCGATGCCGGCACCACCCCGGTGCCGCTGCGTGAGGCGTACGCGGCCAAGTTCGGCAGTGCCGAGCGCACCGCGCAGCTGCTGGCCCAAACCCAGTCCACCGCGCAGGCGGAAGGCTTGCCAATGGATTTCGATCGCGGCCAGGTGCGGGTTGGCACGTTGGCGGCCCATCGGCTGCTGTGGCTGGCAGCACGCGAAGGCGTGCAGGAGGCGGTGGCCGAAGCGCTGTTCCGGGCCCATTTTGCCGAAGGACGCAATCTGGCCGATCCGCAGGTGCTGGTCGCAGCCGGTGTTGCCGGCGGGCTGGAGGCGGCGCGTGCAAGCGCATTGCTGGAATCGGACGAAGGCGTGACCGAGGTCCAGGCGGAACTGGAGCAGGCGCACGCCATGGGCATCAGTTCGGTGCCGACGTTCGTGATCGATGGCCGCTATGCGGTGCAGGGGGCGCAGCCGCCGGAAGCGTTCGTGCAGATACTGGCGAAAATCACCGCCGAGCGTGCGCCCGAACCGGCCGCGGGTGATGAGCCGGCCTGCGGCCCGGAAGGCTGCAGTCTCTGACGCGCAATCCGTCATCTGCGACAATGCGCAACTGCGCTTACCAGGCGCCCCGGACTGGAGGATTGGCATGCTAGTGATCGGCGTTGCCGGCACCGAATTGACTGCGCGCGAGCGCGACTGGCTGTGCAACGACGCGGTGGCCGGGGTCATCCTGTTCCAGCGCAATTTCGCCTCGCGCGACCAGGTCGCCGATCTGTCGGCAGCGATCCGCGCCGCAGCGCCACGCCCGCAGCTGGTCTGTGTGGACCAGGAAGGCGGGCGCGTGCAGCGTTTCCGCGACGGCTACAGCCAGCTGCCGCCGTTGCAGGGCTTCGGCGCCTTGTATGCCAATGACCCCGACGCCGCCCTGGCCCTGGCCGAACAGCACGCTTGGCTGATGGCCAGCGAAATCCGCGCCAGCGGTGTCGATCTCAGTTTCGCCCCGGTGGTGGATCTGGGCCGCGGCAACCTGGCTATCGGCAACCGCGCGTTCGGGGAAGACCCGCAGGTCGTGGCCGCGCTCACCCGCGCCTATGTGCGTGGCATGCACAGCGCCGGCATGGCCGCCACTCTCAAACATTTTCCCGGCCACGGTACGGTCCGGGAAGACACCCACTTCGACACGGCCACCGATCCGCGCCCGCTCGACGAGTTGCGCACCCAGGATCTGCTACCGTTCGTCGCCGGCATCGAGGCCGGTGCCGATGCGGTGATGATGGCCCATGTGGCCTACCCGCAGGTGGCGCCCGAGCCGGCAGGCTATTCGCCGCGCTGGATCAACCAGATCCTGCGCGAGGAGATGGGCTTCCGCGGCGTGGTGTTCTCCGATGACATCGGCATGGCCGCCTCGTTCGCAGCCGGCGGTGTCAAGGCGCGCGTGGATGCGCACCTGGATGCCGGCTGCGATGTGGTGCTGGTGTGCCACCCCGAGCTGGTCGAAGAATCGCTGCAGGCCGTTGCCGGTCGCAGCCTCAATACCGCCGCATTGCTGGGCCTGATCAGCCACGGTGCGATGGGCTGGGCCGGCCTGCTGGCCGATGCCCGCCATGGCGATACCCAATCCCGTTTGCTTGAAAACCTTGGAAGAACCGTCTGATGTCCAAACTCACTCTTGAACAAGCCGTGGCCCAGGCCGACCTGCTGGTCGACCGCCCCACCATCGACAAGGCCATTGCCGGCATCGCCGACGCGATCGCGCGCGATTACAAGGGCGAGGTGCCGGTGTTCCTGTCTATCATGAACGGTGCACTGCCGTTTGCCGGCCAGCTCGCGCTCGAGCTCGGTGCGCGCGGCCAGGATGCCCAGTTCGACTATATGCAGGCCTCGCGCTACCACGGCGAGACCGGTGGCGAACTGGTGTGGAAGCACCGCCCGGTCTCGGCGCTGTTCGGCCGCCGCGTGCTGCTGGTCGATGACATCCTCGACGAGGGCTTCACCCTGCAGGGCGTGCGCGAATGGTGCTTCGAGCAGGGCGCGACCGACGTGCGCATAGCGGTGATGACCGTGAAGAAGCACGACCGCTGCCTGTCCGGCGTCAAGGCCGACTATGCCGGTATCGAACTGCCGGATCGTTTCGTGTTCGGCTTCGGCATGGACGTGAGCGAATCGCTGCGTTCGTTGCCGGCCATCTACGCGATGAAGGAATAAGGCCGGCGCTGCAACGCGGCTGCCCGTGTTGCACCACGGCGCCGGATGACACCGGGGTCAATGCGCGGACGACCGCCAGCGCGGTCTGTTCGCGTCCGGGCGTGATGCCCAAACGCATCGGAAAAGAAGCATGGAAAATATCGCACTGGCCGTGATCGGCGGCACCGGCGTCTACAAGCTCGCCGCGCTGGACGATGTCCAGACCCACCACGTGGAGACCCGCTACGGCACACCGTCCGGCCCGGTCCGGGTGGGCACGTTGCTGGGCCAGCGCGTGGCCTTCCTCGCGCGCCACGGCGAGGGCCATTCGCTGCCGCCACACAAGATCAACTACCGCGCCAACCTGGCCGCATTGCAGCAGCTGGGTGCCAGCCGGGTGCTGGCGTTGAACACCGTGGGTGGCATCACCGACAACTTCGGCCCGCGCGTGCTGGCTTGCCCGGACCAGTTGATCGACTACACCTGGGGGCGTATTTCCACGCTGTGCGAAGAGCCCGGCAGCGACGTGCTGCATGTGGATTTCGGGCACCCGTACTCGCCGGCTTTCCGCGAAAAGGTGCTGGCGGCGGCCAGGGAAGCGGGCGTGGCGCTGCAGGCGGGCGGTTGCTACGGCGCCACCCAGGGGCCGCGGCTGGAAACCAACGCCGAGATCGCGCGCATGCGCCGCGATGGCTGTGACCTGGTCGGGATGACCGGAATGCCCGAAGCCGGGCTGGCGCGCGAGCTGGGGCTGGAGTATGCCTGCCTGGCGATCGTGGCCAACTGGGCCGCCGGCTGCGGCGATGCCGGGGAAATCACCATGGCCGAGGTGCTGGCGAATGTGGAGGCGGCGTCTTCGGGTTTGCCGAATCTGGTGGCTCGGCTGGCCGGGGGGTGATTGTCATCCCGGCTCAAGCTTTGCATACTCCGCCAGTGCGCTCATTCAGCGTACATCAATCCATTCATCGAACAAGGTCTCGCATTACCATGCCGAACGGTACCGTCAAGTGGTTCAACGACGCCAAGGGATTTGGCTTCATCTCACCGGAGGACGGCAGCGCCGACGTCTTCGCGCACTTCTCCGCGATCAATTCGAAGGGTTTTCGCAGCCTGCAGGAAGGCCAGCGCGTCACCTATGACCTGACGCAGGGTCCGAAGGGCGCGCAGGCTTCCAACATCACGCCTGCCGAGTGATCTACCGGTAACGCACTGAAAACCCCGCTACGGCGGGGTTTTTTTTGGCCTGGGCATCGGGTCGTCGAGCAGGAGCATGCAATGAAGGTCTCGCTGGATATCGCCATCGTCGGTTACGGCACCGCCGGCCAGTCGCTGGCGCTGCTGCTTTCGCGCGATGGCCACCGGGTGCAGGTGTTCGAGCAGGTGCCCAGGCCTGGTCCGGTCGGCGCCGGCTTCCTGTTGCAGCCCAGCGGACTGCAGGCGCTGTGGCAGATGCAGTTGCTGCCCGAGGTGTTCCGTCATGGCGCTCCCGTGCGTCGGCTGTATGGCGAAACCCCATGCGGCCGCGCGGTGATGGATATGCGCTACGAGGGGCTGGATGGGCGCCTGTATGGCGTGGGCATGCAGCGCGGAGCGCTGTTCTCGCTGCTGGATCACGCCTGGACTTCGCGCGAGGCGCTGCACGTGGACAGCCGCATCGTCGCCATCGACGACAGCCATCGGCGTGTGCAGGACCAGCATGGACGCTGGCACGGGCCGTTCGACCTGGTGATCGCCACTGACGGTTCGGCCTCGGGCCTGCGGGCGCAGGTGCAGGGAACGCGGCTTGACCGTATCTACCCGTGGGGCGCGCTGTGGTGCCTGCTGCCGCGTGGTGACTGGGAGTTCGTCGATGAGCTGCGGCAGCGCTATGTCGGCGCACGCAAGATGATCGGTTTGCTGCCGGTAGGTACGCGTCCGGGGGATGATGTGCCCCGGCTCAGTTTCTTCTGGAGCCTGCCGCGTTCGGATTTCCAGGCGTGGGAGCAGGGCGGGCTGCAAACCTGGCTGGATGAGGTGGAACAACTGTGGCCGCAGGCGCGTGAGCGGCTGCGCGGTGTGGTCGATCAGAGCCAGCTGGCGCGTGCCAGCTACCGTGACACGGTGATGGAGCGCTGGTATCGCGGCCGACTGGTGCTGGCCGGCGATGCGGCGCACTCGATGAGCCCGCAGTTGGGGCAGGGCGTGAACATGGCCCTGATGGATGCGCTGGCATTGCGCGACGCCCTGCGCAGCGAGGCCGATATTGACGCGGCGCTGGCGTGCTACCAGGCGCAACGGCGCGCGCATGTGGCCATCTACCAGTTCTGGAGCCGCTGGCTGACGCCGCTGTTCCAGTCCGAGCGCGATCTGGTAGCCAGGGCCAGGGATGTCCTGTTCAGGCCGATGGGACGCATTCCCGGCGGGCGGGGGCACATGTTGCGCGTGCTCAGCGGTACCCAGCGCGGCGTCTTCGGCAAGCAGCCGCTGTCGATGGAGTTCATCGACGCCATGGTCATGCACGCCGGCGCGGGAGCAACCGCAGCCGAAGTGGTCGGACTGCCGGGCTGACGGCGATTCCCTAACCCGGCGGCAAGCCGATGGCCGCCCCTTCGACGCACGCCACCAGGCGCTCGCCGCTACTGGCCTGGGGCACGACGCCAGCAGTGAAGTGCGAATACGCCGGCAGCACGGTCATGCCATTGCGCAGCCAGAAGGCCGGCCAGCGTCGAGCGATGCCGGGCAGCTGCGCAACTGGATGCACATGGCCGCAGAGCACGTGCAGGTGCGGATCGGGATGCGGCTCATGGCGCAGCAGGAACGGGCCCAGTTGCACCGCTTCGCCGACCAGTGAAAGGCCGAGCTCCGCCCGCGCCAGCGCGCGATCGTGATTGCCGTGGATGGCGTGGATTGCCAGGCCGGGATGCTGTTGCCGCCATTGCGACCATTGCCCCAGCCATGCCGCCGCCGATACCGGGCCGTGCAGCACATCGCCGAGGATCCACAGCGTCGTGACTGGCTGTGCCTGGAGCACCGCATGCAGCCGCTGCAGGTCATGCCCGGTGCCGCCGGCAGGCAGGCCGATGCCGGCGCGCCGGAACACATCCGCCTTTCCCAGATGCGGGTCGGCGATCATCAGGGCCTGGCGGGCAGGCCAGTACAACGCGCGCGCGCCCAGCAGCTGCACGTGTTCGCCGGCGAGCTGCAGGGACAGCCTGCTATCGGGCATGGCGGCGTTCCAGTTGCGCCGCGGCGCGGGCGACGCGGGTCTTCCAGTCCTCATTGCCAAGCTGGCCGCGCATGCGCTCCGCCCACAGTGGAAACGACAGCGGCGTCAGCCCGGCGGGCCGCTCCAGCTGCAGCACCCGTCCGCTGCAGCGCGCCAGCGTCTCGGCCATGCAATCCAGCTGCAGCTGCTGCTCGAGCACTTCGCGCTCGGCCTGCTGCAGCAGCAGGTGCGACGGGTCGAACTGGCGCAGCACGTCGTACAGCAAGCCGCTGGAGGCCTGCAGCTGGCGCAGGCTGCGCGGCGTACGGCCGGGCAGGGACGGGATCACCAGTCCGGCGACGCGCGCGATCTCGCGGAACTGGCGACGCGCCAGTTCGCCAAGATTCATGCTCTCGCGCAGGTCCTCGAGCAGGTTGGCGGGCGACAGCAACTGCCTCAGCAGGGCAGGGTCAACCACGACATCGTTGGCTGCCGACAACACCAGGCCATAATCGTTCGCGGCATAGTTGAACGTATTGCGCTGCACGCGTGTCCAGCGCGTGGCGATCAGGGCGGCCATGCCTTCATGGATCTGGCGGCCGGCAAACGGATACAGGAACAGATGCCGGGCCCCGTGCACCCGCATCGTTTCAGCCATCAACAGCTCCGCCGATGGCAGCCCCGAAAGGCGTTGCTGCAGCTTCAGCAGCGGCGCGATGGCGCGCATTTCCGGCGACGGCTCAAGTGAGCCCAGTACCACTTCCATTTCATGGCCGAGCCCGGAGGACAGCGGCAGGCGACCGCCCATCCAGCGCGGCACCGCGCCTTCGCCGCCGCGTGCCAGTCGCACGTAGGCAGTCATGTCCTCCAGTCGCACCAGTTCCAGCAGGCGGCCTGCGAACTGGAAGCGATCACCGCGTCGCAGCCGGCTGACGAACTGCTCCTCCACGCCGCCCAGCCCGCCGCCGCGCAGGAACTTGATCGCCACGCTGCCGTCGCTGGTGATGGTGCCGATGGACAACCGATGGCGCAGCGCGATGCGCCGGTCGCGGACGACGTAGCGGCCATCCGCGTCACGCTCCACCTTGCGGTAATCGGGGTACTGCGAAAGCGCTTGCCCGCCTTGCACGATGAAGTCGAGCACCGCCTGCCAACATTGGCCATCCAGGGCGGCGAAGGCATCGGTCTGCCGGACTTCGGCCAGCAGCGCGTCGGCGGTGAATCCGCCTGCCAGCGCGCAGCTGACGCAGTGCTGGGCCAGTACATCCATGCACAGGCGTGGCGGCGTGCGCGACTCGATGTGTCCGTGCGCAATCGCGCGTCGGGCCGCGGCGTATTCGACCAGTTCCAGTGCATGCGAGGGCACGCACACGATGTGGCCGGACTCGCCGGGGCGATGGCGCGCGCGGCCGGCCCGTTGCAGCAAGCGTCGCCACGCCCTTGGGGCTGCCGACCTGCAGCACCTGGTCCACCGCCGGGAAGTCGACACCCAGATCCAGGCTGGACGTGGCCACCACGCAGCGCAGCGTGCCATCGCGCAGGCCGGTTTCGGCGGCCAACCGCAACCCAGGATCGAGCGAGCCGTGGTGCAGACCGAGGGTTTCCGGAGCTTCCGGCCATACCGACTGCAACGCCTGGTGCCACAGCTCGGCCTGCGAGCGGGTATTGGTGAACAGCAGACTGGTGGAAACCGACATCAGTTTCTGCAGCACCCGTTGCAGTTGCGACAGCCCCAGGTGCCCGGCCCAGGGAAAACGCTCACCGGTGGCCGGCAACAGGGTTTCCAGCGTCATCGCCCGCGGTTTCACGCCGGCCACGACGGCCGCTGCCGTTTGCGGGGGCAGAAGGGCATCGCGCGCCTGCGCCAGATTGCCGAGCGTTGCAGACAGACCCCACGTGCGCAGCGACGGTGACAGCCCCCGCAGACGCGCCAGATTGAGCTGCAGCAGCACGCCGCGCTTGCTGCCCAGCAGCTCGTGCCACTCATCGACAATCACCGCGCGCAACTGGCCCAGGCGCGGCGCGGTGTCCGGATAGGACAGCAACAGCGCCAGCGATTCGGGCGTGGTGACCAGCACATCCAGCTTTCCTTCGCGCGCCAGCCGCTTGTCGCGGCTGCTGGCGTCGCCGGTGCGCGCGCCGACCTCCCAGTCCAGTCCCAGCGCCTGCAGCGGCTCGCGCAGCGCGCGCACGGTATCGGTGGCCAATGCCCGCAGGGGGGTGATCCACAGCACTTTCAGCGGGGTTTCCCGGCGCCGGCTGCGAGTGCTGCGCTTTTGCACGGCAGGCGCGTTGTCGGGAAGGGCTGCCAGCGCTTCCAGCAGCGGACCACCGAACGCGGCCAGGGTTTTTCCGCTGCCGGTCGGCGTATGCAGCAGTCCGGACTCTCCGGCCAGATAGCGGCGCCAGACTTCCTGCTGGAAACGCAACGGCCGCCAGCCCTGGGTGCCGAACCAGGCGCGCAGGCGCGCCATGGCCGCGCGCCGGGTCATCGGGCCAGTGCCTTCAGTGCATCCAGATGGTCGGCCTCGCTTGCCGGCTTGTCCTGGCGCCAGCGCAGGATCCGCGGGAAGCGCACCGCGATCCCCGACTTGTGGCGGCCGCTGCGATTGACCGCCTCGAAGCCCAGTTCGAAGACGTGGTGGGCAACGACCGCGCGCACCGGCCCGAAACGTTCGGTGGTGTGGGCGCGGATCCAGCGGTCCAGTGCCAGGATCTCCTTGTCGTCCAACCCCGAGTAGGCCTTGGCCACCGGCACCAGCTTGCCGTCATCCCACAGGCCGAAGGTGTAATCGGTGTACAGCGCGCTACGACGGCCGTGTCCGGCCTGGGCGTAGATCAGGACCGCATCGATGGTGAGCGGGTCGATCTTCCACTTCCACCAGTCACCGCGGCGGCGCCCGCCCTGATAGGCCGATTGAGCGCGTTTGAGCATCAGCCCTTCCACGCCGCGGGTGCGGGCGCTGTCGCGCAGCCGGGCGGCCTGTTCCCAGTCGGCCGCTGCCGGCACCGGGGACAGCTGGATGCGGGCATCGTCCAGCGTGTGAAGCAGCTGCCGGAGCTGTTCGCGGCGCTGATGCAAAGGCTGCTGGCGAAAATCGCATCCCGCGCATTCGAGCAGGTCATAGGCCAGCACGCGTGCCGGCGCATCGCGCAGGCTCTTGGGCCCGGGTTTGCGCCGCTGGATCCGGGTCTGCAGGGCGGCGAACGGCAGCGGCAGCGGCTCGCCATCGCGCCAGGCCATCAGCTCCCCATCGATGACTGTGCCATCGGGCAGCGCCATCGCCGCCGCCTCGATCTCCGGAAAACGTCCATCCAGCCGCTCCTCGCCGCGCGACCACAGCGCCACCTCGCCGCCACGGCGCAGCAACTGCAGGCGGATGCCATCCCACTTCCATTCCAGCAACCAGTCATTGATCGGGCCCAGTGCGTCGGGCGCGCCTTCCAGCGGCGATGCGAGAAAAAACGGGTACGGCTGCTGTCGATCCTCCGCCAGCTCCTCCACCGACAACAGCCGCTGCAGCAGGTCGGCCGACGGTGTCCAGTTGCCGAGCATGCGCTGGGCGATGCGGGCGATCTCGACCCCCGACATGGTCGCCAGCGCCTGCTGCACCAGCCGCTGCGACACACCCACCCGCAGCGCCCCGGTCAACAGCTTGTTGAACAGCAGGCGCTCGTCGAACCCCAGGGTGTGCCACGCCCCGACCACCTGCTCGCGCCGCACGGCTTCGGGTTGATTGGCCACCGGCAGCAGCCGCTGTTCGATCCAGTCCGACAACGCCACATCCGCTGCATTGGTGGCCGGGTCATCGATCAACAGCGCCAGGGTTTCGGCCAGGTCGCCAACCTGGTCGTGGCTGTCGTCCACCAGCCAGTCCGGGATGCCGGATTCTTCGGAAACCCAGCGCCGCAATTCGGCGCTGCCGGCAATGCGCTGGCGCGCGCTGGTGATCTTGCCGCCGCTCAACAGGAACAATGCCCAGGCTGCGTCCAGCGCCGGTGCCTGCTGGAAATAGCTGATCAGGGCCGCGCGTTTGTCGTTGGTGGCGGTGCTGCGATCCAGCTCGCGGTACAGCGCGGCAAAGCGCTTCATTCCTCGTCTCCGAAGCCGGTGCGAAATGCCCCGGCGTTGATGCCGCGCTCGCGCAGCAGCCGGATCAGCGCATCGGTGTTGCCATGCGTGGCGATCACCCGTCGCGCGCCGGTCTGCTCGATCGTGCGCAGCAGGTCCGGCCAGTCGGCGTGGTCGGAGATAACGAAGCCGCGGTCGTAATTGCGCCGGCGCCGGTTGCCACGCACCCGCATCCAGCCCGACGCGAAGCCGAGCTGGGCGTGGCGGAAGCGCCGCATCCACGCACTGCCGGCGGCCGAGGGCGGCGCCAGTACCAGCTTGCCGGCGAAGTCGGCGCCGCGGGCCTGCTCGGCCACGGGAGTGGTGGCGAGCATGCGCACACCGGCCTGCCGGTAGACCTCCACCCCGGCGGCAATCGCACCGTGCAGCAGGGCCGGCTGGGACTCATACGGCATCAGTTCGGCAAGGATGCGCTGTGCCTTGCCCAGGGCATAACAGAGCATCACGGCGGCCTCCCCGCGTTCGGCGCATTCGTGGCGCCAGGCCGAGATTTCCGCCGCGACCGCGGCGGTGTCGGGCCAGCGGTACACCGGCAAGCCGAACGTCGCCTCGGTGATGAAGGTGTCGCACGGCACCACTTCGAAGGGCGCGCAGGTCGGATCCGGTTGCCGTTTGTAATCGCCCGAAGCCACCCACACCTGGCCGCCGCTTTCGATCCTGACCTGGGCCGAGCCCAGCACGTGACCGGCCGGATGCAACGAGACTTGCGCATCGCCCAGCTGAAAACATTCGCCGTAGTCATGCGGGTGGAAAACCTGTTCACCCAACCGCCATTGCAGGATCGAAAGGCCGGCGCGCGCGCAGTGGTATGCGCCCATGCCAGCGCGTGCATGATCGCCATGGCCGTGGGTGATCACGGCGGTGCGCACCGGTTGCCACGGGTCGATGTGGAAGTCGCCGGCCGGGCAATACAGGCCTTCCGGGCGTGCCACCACCAGATCGCGGGCGTCATCTGTGGACATGGGAGAACTGTGGCCGCGCCGGTGTGCAGATGATGAGAATCCAGCGGCGGTATCCACAGGCGCATTGCGCCACAATCGGCGCATCGACTGCAGGAGATCACCATGCAACCGGAGCCGCTTCCGTTCGAAACCCACGTGGTCGAAAACCAGCCACCGCCGTTTGGCGGGCGTGATCTCTGGGCCGATGATGCCGCCCTGCGTGAATCGGTGGCTTATGCGGGCGCTGCGGCGTTCACTGCAGGGCTTGCAGACTACGGCGCTCTGGCCGGCGGCGAACTGTACTGGCTCGGATTCGATGCCAACCGCGACCGTCCACGGCTGCGCACGCATGATGCCCAGGGCCGGCGCATCGACACCGTCGAATTCCATCCGGCGTATCACCAGTTGCTGCAGGCGGCCAAGACCCACGGTGTGGCCGGATTGTCCTGGCACACACCCGGCCCCCGCGCACATGTGGCGCGCGCCGCGCTCAGCTACCTGCATCACCAGGCGGAGGCCGGTACCAGTTGTCCGTTGACGATGACACACGCTGCCGTTCCGGTATTGCGCCATGAGCCGGCGCTGGCCGAGTGGGCGGCCAAGGCTGCCGCCCCGCACTACGACCCGCGCGACGTGCCGGTCAGCGACAAGCGTGGCATCACCGTGGGCATGGGCATGACCGAAAAGCAGGGCGGCTCGGATGTGCGCAGCAACACCACCACGGCCACGCCGCTGGCCGGCGCCGGCGAATATTCGCTGGTCGGCCACAAATGGTTCTTCTCCGCACCGATGTCCGACGGCTGGCTGGTGCTGGCGCAGGCACCGGGCGGGCTCAGCTGCTTCCTGATGCCGCGACGCATGCCCGAGGGCCAACGCAATGCGTTCCGGCTGATGCGCCTGAAGGACAAGCTGGGCGACTGGTCCAACGCCTCCAGTGAGGTGGAGCTGTGCGGCGCCTGGGCCCGGCGTATCGGCGAGGAAGGGCGGGGTGTGGCCACCATCATCGACATGGTGATGTTGACCCGGCTCGACTGCATGCTCGGCGCCGCGGCGGAAATGCGCATGGCGCTGAGCCAGGCGCTGCACCATGTGCGCCACCGCCGCAGTTTTGGCAAGCGCCTGGTCGAGCATCCGCTCATGGCGAACGTGGTGGCCGATCTGGCGCTGGAATCCGAAGCGGCCACGACATTCGCGCTGCGTGTGTCCAAAGCGGTGGACAGCGCCGGAGTCGATCCGGCTGAAGCGGCGTTCGCACGCATTGCCACTGCCGTCGGCAAGTACTGGCTTTGCAAGCGCGCCCCGGCCTTCGTCAACGAGGCACAGGAGTGCCTGGGCGGGGCCGGCTATATCGAGGAGTCGATGTTGCCGCGGCTGTACCGGCAGGCGCCACTCAATTCGATCTGGGAGGGCAGCGGCAATATCCAGTGCCTGGACGTGCTGCGGGCGTTGGCACGCGAGCCGTCCGCGCTATCGGCCGTGCGCGGCGAGCTGCAGCAGTCATGCGGACGTGACGCCCGTTACGACCAGGCGGTGGAACAGGTCCTCGGCGGCGTGACCACCGGCAATCTGCATGAAGTCTCGGCGCGGCGGATCACCGAGGCACTGGCAATGGCCTTGCAGGCCGCGCTGCTGCTGCGGAGCGCAAGCCCGCTGGCGGAAGCCTTCATCCAGTCGCGTCTGGGCGGGGAACGTGGACAGGCTTTCGGGACCTTGCCGGCGTCCGCGCCCTTTGCCGACATCATCGCGCGGGCATTGCCCTGAGGGTTGGCTGCGGTCAGCCCAGGCCATCGAGTGTGCTGTCAAAGGACAGCACGCGATTGCGGCCCGTGCGTTTGGCGCGGTAAAGCGCGGCATCGGCCTTGCGCAACAAGGTCATCCCGGCGACGCCATCCTGCGGATAGGTCGCCACCCCCACCGAGAGGGTGGCCGCCGGCAGGGTCTTGCCCGCAAAGGGCACCGACAGCTGCGCCACCGCCTTGCGGAGTTCTTCGGCATGGTGGTGGGCGTCCTCATTGCCCGCTTCGGGCAGGATCACGGTGAATTCCTCGCCGCCATAGCGGCAGGCGATGTCTTCGCCGCGCAGGCGCGTGGACAGCAGCTGGCCCAGAGCCGTCAACAAGGCATCGCCGCCACTGTGGCCGTGGGTGTCGTTGAAGCGCTTGAAGTGATCCACGTCCAGCATCAACACCGACAGGGGTTGGGAACGACGGCCACAGCGGGCGATCTCGCGTGTCAGTGACTCTTCCAGATAGCGGCGGTTGTACAGACCGGTCAGCGGATCGCGGATGGACTGCAGCCGCAGTGATTCGCGCAGGCGCAGATTGCTCAGCGCCAATGAAAGCTGTTCCATCGCCGACTCGGCGATGTCCAGACGCGCCAGCGGCTCGGGGCCGGCGCCGGCCAGGAACAGGAAGCCGAGCTGCGCACCCTGTGCCGACATCGGGATGCAGGCAGTGGTCACCGACTGGTCGGCGGCAGGCTTGGCGATGTGCGGGCAACAGGCGTCGCGGTGCAGGTCGGCGATCACATGCGGGCGCCCGCGGCGGATGGCCCAGCATTCGTCCGGTGCCATGAAGGCGGCGCTTTCCACCAATGGCTCGCCCCAGCTGACGATGCTCTCGACGCGGTCGTTGGAGGCGCGCAGCAGGTAAACCGAACCGGCAATCCCCGGCAGCAACGAGTGCAGCGTGCGTGCGGTGATCTCGAGGGCTTCTTCGGCGTTCGCGCAGCTCTGCAACAGGCCGGTGTAGCGACTCAGTGTCTGCAGGTCTCCGCGGGAGCGTTCGATCTGTTGCAGATTGCTGGTCAGTTGCGCACTGGCGATGGCCGCTCTTTTTTCCGCCAGCGAGCGCCTGCGCAGTTCCGACAGCAGCACGCCGTACACCGCCGCCACCACGATCAGGCCGAAGGGGATGCCGGCCAGTGCGAGGCCGAGCAGCAGATCGGCGCTGCGGCGCGAGCTGGCGGCGCGCTCGGCCAACAGCCCCTGCTCCAGGTCGACCATCGTCAGCGACTGTTCGCGGATCGCACTAGTCGTGCGGAACGCATTCTGGGTGATGGCCGCACGTGCCGCATCCAGGCCCCGGGCGTCATAGATTTCTATCACCCGCTGGATCTGCTCCAGGCGCCGGTTGACCAGCTGGTCGAGCTTGATGGCGTTCTGGGTCTGCCGGGGGTTGTTGTCGATCGTTGCGCGCAGGTTGCCCAGCAACACCGGCAAGCGCTCAACGCTCATCTGATAGTCCAGCAGATAGGCTTGGCTGCCTGTCAGCAGGTAGCCACGCTCGGCCGATTCGGCATCAAGGACGCGCGCCTGGATCTCGTCGATCCGGCCGATGACCTCATGGGTATGCGCGACGCGTGTGGCGTCAGCGATGAAATGGCGGGCGCCGATGAAAACGCCGATGCCGATACCGATAAAAACAACTGCAGAGAATACAAGCGCGATTTTGCTGCGGGTGCGTTGCTGCATCGCCAACCTGACCAGAAATGAGGGATACGACCTGGTCGGGTGGTCAGGCAATGTGCCGGAACCGTACCAAGCGGTGGACTAAGTCTGCCCGATTCCCTGTTCCGGGGCGGGTTGCTGCCAAAAGAACTGCCACCGCTTAAACAACTGCCACCCCTGGGAGTGGCAGTCGTCCCACGTTTTTACCGCTTGGCCTCGTTGGCCTTCCTGCGCGACTCGTCCGCAGCGGCGCGTGCCTTGTCGGCCACTTTCTGCGCGGCATCGGCCGTGGCATCGCTGGCGTTGGCTGCCGCATCCCTGGCCGCCACGGCGGCCTCGTCGGCGGCACGGGCAGAAGCATCCGCAGCGCGGTCCAGCGCCTGCTGGGATTCAGCAGCGGCGTTGCGGGTAGCGTCGGCAGCCTGATCGGCTGCATTGCGGGTCGCATCGGCGGCCTGGTCGGCGGCGTTGCGGGTGGCGGCGGCAGCTTGGTCGGCGGTATCGCGAGTGGCCGCAGCAGTGTGGTCCGCAGCCGATGCCGCATCACGCTTGGCCTGCTCCATATTCGGGTTGTTGCAGGCGCTCAGCATCAGGACCAGGCTGCCGGCCAGCACGGGAACAAATCTCTTCATTGCACACTCCGGTGGAAGGGATAACGCCCGCAGAATAGAACGGTCCAGATTCAGATTGCGTCAACACGCATGAATAGAAAAAGCCGCTGGCGAACCAGCGGCTTTCCAGACTTGCGTCGAAGCAGAAGTTATTACTTCTTGGCTTCTTCAGCAGCGTCCTTGGCCTGGTTGGCCACGTCTTCAGCCGCCTTGGCGGTGTCGGCAGCAGCGTCGGCAGCAGCGTCGGTGGTGGCGCCAGCAGCAGCGGCAGCAGCGTCGCCAGCGGTGTCAGCGGCGGTAGCGGCGGTGTCGGCAGCGGCAGCAGCGGCGTCAGCGGTTTCGGCGCCAGCGGCAGCAGCCTGGTCGGCGGCAACCTGTGCGTCGGCGGCAGCTTCGTTGGCCGAAGCAGCGGCGTCGGCAGCCTGCTCCTGCTTCGAGCAGGCGGTCAGGGCCAGGCCCAGGGCCATTGCGATCAGCAGCTTGTTGATGCTCATTGTGTGAATCCTCGTCGTTTGATTAGGCAACGCGCTATTGCGCGCCTTCAACATGATGACAAGCCATGATTGGCTGTCAAGCGAATGCGCATTCAGTTTTGCGAAGTGCGCGTTAATTCCAATTAAATCAATTCGATGGCGATTGCAGTGGCTTCGCCGCCGCCGATGCACAACGAGGCGATACCGCGCTTGCCTCCGCGCGTGCGCAATGCGCCCAGCAACGTCACCACCAGGCGTGCACCGGAGGCGCCGATGGGATGGCCCAATGCACAGGCACCGCCGTTGACGTTGACCTTTTCGTGCGGGATGCCCAGCTCGCGGATCGGTGCCATGGCCACGACGGCGAAGGCTTCGTTGATCTCGAACAGGTCCACGTCCTCGATCTTCCAGCCGGTCTTGGCCAGCAGTTTCTCGATTGCGCCGATCGGCGCGGTGGTGAACCACTCCGGTTCCTGCGAGAACGTGCTGTGGCCGACGATGCGCGCCAGCGGCTGCACGCCGCGGCGGGCGGCCTCATCGCTGTCCAGCAGCACCAGTGCGGCGGCACCGTCGGAAATGCTCGACGAACTGGCGGCGGTGACGCTGCCGTCCTTCTTGAAGGCCGGGCGCAGGGTCGGGATCTTGGCGATGTCCGATTTGCCCGGCTGCTCGTCCTGGTCGAACTCGACCTCGCCCTTGCGGGTGGTCACCTTGACCGCAACGATTTCATCGGCGAATGCACCGGACGCCTGGGCAGCCTGTGCGCGCTTGACCGACTCGATCGCATAGGCGTCCTGCTCTTCGCGGCTGAAGCCGAACTTGGCCACGGTGCCTTCGGCGAACACACCCATCGCCTGGCCGTCGTACGGGTTGGTCAGGCCGTCCCACGCCATGTGGTCCACCGCCTGGAAGTTGCCGTAGCGGTTGCCGGTGCGCGAATTGGGCAGCATGTGCGGCGCGTTGGTCATCGACTCCATGCCGCCGGCGACGACGATGCTGGCCGAGCCGGCCTTGATCAGGTCATGGCCCAGCATGATCGCCTTCATGCCCGAGCCGCAGACCTTGTTGAGCGTGGTCGCGCCAATGCTGGTCGGCAGGCCGGCCGCCAGTGACGCCTGACGCGCAGGTGCCTGGCCGAGGTTGGCCGACAACACGCAGCCCATGATCACTTCGGACACGTCCGCGGCAGGGATGCCCGACTGCTCCATGGCCGCGCTGATGGCAGCCGCACCGAGCACAGGAGTGGGCACGCCGGTGAATTGGCCGAGGAAGGAACCGATGGCGGTGCGTTTTGCAGCGGCGATGACGATGTCGGACATGTGCAATCTCGTTTATACCTTGCGGCAATTATCGAAAGACGCCGGAAGCGTGCCCATTGGACCAATGGCACATGCCCGGCAGACAGCGGACTTGCGTTGCAGTATAGATGCTCGCCAGAACGCGGCCGAAAATGCTTGATACCTGAATTGGCGGCCGTGACGGTTCGGGGGAGGAGGTAGCGTATGAGCAGCAAAATACAGGTTCGCAACGCATTGGCAGGCGGCCTTGCGCTGGCGTTGGCGGCATGTGGTGGCGGCGGTGGTTCCAAGTCCAATCCGCCGCCGGTAGCTCCGCCGCCCACCGCACCGCCACCGACAGCGCCGCCGCCGACACCGCAGCCGGCCTTCGATGCGCATCTGGCCCTGACCAATACCAGGGCGGCGCAGGCCGCCGGTTTTACCGGCGCCGGTTATCGGATCGGCGTGATCGACTCGGGCGTCAACCGCAACCACCCCACCTTGGCCGGGCGGGTGGTGGCCAACTACACATACGTTGATCCGAGCAAGAACAATATCCAGGTCGATGACGTGGTCGGACATGGCACCACGGTGGCGCAGCTGGCGGCCGGCGCGGCGGTGGGGCAGTGGCCCGGCGGCGTGGCCCCCGGTGCGCAGATCGTCTCGGCGCGCATCATCAATGACAAGGCGCCCGTCGATGACGGCTCGGGCAATGGCAACCAGGTCAACGGCGCGTTGGGACTGGCGCCTATCCATCAGGACCTGATCAACGCCGGCGTGCGCATCATGAACAATTCGTGGGGCGGTCTGTATTGGACAAATCCCGCCGCCACCGCGCCGATCGCGGCCGAGTACCGGCCCTTCATCGTCAACAACGATGGCCTGGTGGTATTCGCCACCGGCAACGAATCGCGCGCCAATCCAACCGACATGGCGTCACTGCCGAGCAAGGCCGGGCCCGGCGGGACGATGCCGGCGGCGGATCTGGAGCGCGGATGGCTGGCGGTCGCCGCGCTGGACACCGCCAACCCCGGCCAGTTGGCGTATTACTCCAACGCCTGTGGCGTGGCCAAGAACTATTGCCTGGTCGCGCCGGGGACGTCGATGTTTATCGGTGCGGACAGCACGGCGGGCGATCTGAAATATTTCTACGGCAGCGGCACCTCGTATGCCGCGCCGCTGGTATCGGGTGCCGCGGCGCTGGTATGGCAGGCGTTCCCGTACTTCAACAACGACCTGGTGCGGCAGACCCTGCTTGGCACGGCCACCGATCTGGGCGATCCCGGACCGGATGCGGTGTTCGGCTATGGCCTGCTCAACGTGGGCAAAGCTGTGAAGGGCCCGGCGAAGTTCGACTGGGGCGATGTCACCGTCAACCTGGATGCAACTTCCGCGTGGACCAATGCGATCAGCGGCAATGGCGGCCTGGTCAAGCAGGGCGCCGGAACACTGGTGCTGGGGCAGGCAGGTACGTCGCTGGACTACATCGGCACCACCCGCGTCCGCCAGGGAACGCTTCAGGTCGGCGGCGATCTGCGCAACTCCGATGTCATCGTTGAAGGTGGCGGGCGCCTGGCCGCTACCGCGTGGCTGGGGAAGAGCCTCACCAATGCCGGCAAGGTCGAGATCGGTCAGGCAGGCGCCGCGCAGGGCGGCATGCGCGTGGTCGGGGATTACACGCAGCAGGCCTCGGGGCGGCTGGACATGACTCTGGGCTACGGCCAGCTTCTGGTGGGCGGAAAGGCCACCTTGCAAGGTGGCGGGCTGCATGTGCTCGGGGTTCGCGATGGCTATGTGACCCAGTCGCGCGAATACGTGCTCACGGCCGATGGTGGACTGGCAGGACAGTTCTCCACGCTCACCTCGGCACCTGCGGTCTTCCTGCAGGCCACGCTGGGTTACAGCCCCACGCAGGCATGGATGGATATCAGTCGTCTGGATGTCACCGCCACGGCGCTTTCGCTTGGCAACATCACCGCGGCATCGCTGGGGTCGGCATCGCGGGTGGAGGCCGCCTTCCAGCAGATCGACGCGCAGCAGGATTTGGGCAGCGGAGCCATTGCCGATGGTTTCATCCACGCGGCGGCGGCGCTGCAGCACTCGGCCACTGCCGAAGCTGCTTCCGCATCGCTGCGCAGCTTGTCCGGTGAGGCGCATGCGGCCGCAACGATGATGACCTTCGACAGCATCGATCTGAATCGCCGCGCGCTGTCATCGCACTTCGCGGACCGGGCGGGGAGGTTGCCTGTTGCCGGGTCGTGGTCGCGCAATCTCGGTACGGTGGGACAGGGCGGTTTCGCCGGCAGCGACTACGAGGTCGGCGGCTGGATGATGGGCTCGGACTACCGCCTCGGTGAATCGGCGGTGGCCGGTTTTGCGTTTGGTGAAACCCGCGCCAGTACCGCCGGTGTCGCGTTGGACCGGGGGCAGGATCGCCAGACCCAGGGCCAGTTCTTTGCCGGCTGGGAACGCGGCGGCAACTATGCGCTGGGCCAGTTCGGTGCCGGCCGCTATGACCGGCAACTGGATCGCCGCCTGCTGCTGGGAGCGGATGCCTACGGAGTTCGCGCCGACTACGCCGGCACCTTCATCGGCGCCAGCATCGAGGCCGGGCATCGCTTTGGAAACCAGTCGGCCAGCGTCACGCCGTACCTGGGCGCCGAGCATTCGCGGATAGCGAACGGCGGCTTCAGCGAGCAGGGCGGTTTCGGATTCGGTCTGCGCAGTGACGCCTACACCGCCTCGCGCACCCAGGCGTTGGCCGGCGTGCGTGGCCAACGGGAGTGGGACCACGTGTCTTTGAATGGCTATGCCGAGTGGCAGCAGACGCTGTCCAGTGACGGCCTGATGCCCGATGCCAGCTTCGTCGGCGTGGACGCCTGGTCGCCATTGGCCGGCCAGCAGCCCGCGCGCTCGGGTGGCATGATCGGAATCTCGCTCGACTCGTGGTTGACGCGCAACACCACGTTGTCGTTCGGCTACGACCAGCGTTTCGGCCCGCGTGGTGACAACCGCCAGCTCGGCCTGCGTTATCGCTACGCATTCTGAGAAACGAAAAAGGCGGGCGATTGCCGTCGCCCGCCTTCCATAAGGAGTCCAGCGATGCCGGCTGGATGGTCAGTCGCCGCGAAGACGTCCCATCCGCGGTGAGGTGCGTCCCAGCGGCATTTTCAGCCTGCCGAGTGACTGGATCCGCGATTCGGCGATCTGGTCTGCCGCGCGCTGCGGCGAAATGCCAAGTTGCTCGGACGTGTCGAAGATCCTGCCTAGGTTGTGATAGATGCTGCGGATCAGCCGCATCGCGCGCTCGCGGTTGTAGCCGTCGATTTCCAGCGACACATTCATCACTCCGCCGGCATTGACCGCATAGTCCGGCGCCCACAGCACGCCGCGTTTGTGCAGCTCGTCACCGACCGCATGGCTGGCCAGCTGGTTGTTGGCGGTGCCGCAGATCACCTTGACCTTGAGCCGGTCCAGGGTGGCCATGTCGATCACACCTTCCACCGCGCAGGGGGCGAGCACGTCGGCGGCCACGTCATAGATGGCATCGGGTTTGACGCCTTCGCAGCCATATTCGGTGACCGCGCGCTCCACCAGTGCCGGATCCAGGTCGCTGACATGCAACCTGGCGCCGCGCTCGCGCAGCAGCTTCACCAGCTCCATGCCGATATGGCCCAGGCCCTGCACCGCGATGCTGACCTTGCCGATTTCCTCATGGCCGAACTTGCGGTTCACCGACGCCATCAGCGCCTGCAGCGCGCCATAGGCGGTGAACGGCGCCGGGTCGCCGGAGCCGCCATGCACCTGGTGTACGCCGGTGACAAAGCCGGTTTCCAGATAGATGTGCTCCATATCGTTGACGTCGGTGCCCACGTCCTCGGCGGTGATGTAGCGTCCGCCGAGCGAATCAACATAGCGGCCGAAGGCACGGAACAGCACTTCGGTCTTGTCGGTTTTCGGATCGCCGATGATCACCGCCTTGCCGCCACCCACGTTCAACCCTGCCAGCGCGTTCTTGTACGTCATGGTGCGGCTCAGGCGCAGCGCGTCGCGCAAGGCGTCGTCGGTGTTGGCATACGGGCGCATGCGCACGCCGCCCAGCGCGGGGCCCAGGGTGGTGTTGTGGATGGCGATGATCGCCTTCAGACCCGCATCGCGGTTATGGCAGAACACGACCTGTTCATGGCCGGACGTCTCGAGGGTTTCGAAAAGCATGGAAGCTCCGATTGCGCCTTGGTGCGGCAATGTCCGCGATCTTGCAGCGATTGATAGGCCAAAAAGCAAAAATGCGACTTCGCCGTATGAGTGACGGGGTCGCGGGGCGGCATTCTAATGCATTCCACCTTCAGCAATGTCCACGCCGCAGAAGCGAGCGTTTGGGCCTGGTGGCCAGTGTGCGCCCGTGGCGCGGTGCGTGCACCTTGGAATGCAGCAAAGGTCACGCTGCGCTGCAACCTGATCTACACGGCCTGCGGGACTATTATCGGTTTCAACAGAAACCGGATGTTGCACGGCCCATGAGTACTTCCGCCTCCCCCCTCCCGCAGGCGCTGCCTGAGACTTCACCGCTGCGTTTTGTCACCGCCGCCAGCCTGTTCGATGGCCACGACGCGGCGATCAACATCATGCGCCGGTTGATCCAGGCGCAGGGCGCGGAAGTGATCCACCTCGGCCACAACCGCTCGGTGGAAGACGTGGTGCGCGCGGCCCTGCAGGAAGATGCCGACGCCATCGCGCTGTCGTCCTACCAGGGCGGCCACGTGGAGTACTTCAAATACATGGTCGACATGCTGCGCGAACGCGGCGCCGGCCACATCAAGGTGTTCGGCGGCGGCGGCGGCACCATCACCCCGGAAGAAATCCGCGAGCTGCAGGCCTACGGCGTGGAGCGCATCTACCACCCCAACGACGGCATGAAGATGGGGCTGGTGGAAATGATCGAGGACGTCGTCGCCCGCGCCGGCAAGGCGCGCGACGCCCATGTCCGCGATGCGGCTACCGACGTGCCGGCCATCGAGGATGAAATCGCAATCGGCCGCGTGCTCTCGCAGCTGGAAGACGGCAACTATGCCGAGGCCGAGCTGTCGCACCTGCGCAAGCAGTGGCATCTGGCCGGCGGCAAGACGCCGGTGGTGGGCATCACCGGCACCGGTGGCGCCGGCAAGTCCTCGGTGACCGACGAGCTGCTCAACCGCTTCCTGGCCAATTTCCCGGCCATGCGTATCGCGGTGATTTCGGTCGATCCCACCCGTCGCCGTACCGGCGGCGCGCTGCTCGGCGATCGCATCCGCATGAACTCGCTGCGCTCAAAGCGCGTGTACATGCGTTCGATGGCGACCCGTCGCCAGCATGCGGCGATCAACGTGGTGCTGCGCGATTGCATCGGCTTCCTCAAATCGCTGGCCTACGACCTGGTCATCGTGGAGACCGCCGGCATCGGCCAGAGCGATTCGGAGATCGTCGATCTGGTCGACTTTCCGATGTACGTGATGACCAGCGACTTCGGCGCGCCCAGCCAGCTGGAGAAGATCGACATGCTCGACTACGCCGAGCTGGTGGTGCTCAACAAGTTCGACAAGCGTGGCGCCGAGGACGCGCTGCGTGACGTGCGCAAGCAGTGGAAGCGCAACCGGGTCGCCTTCCAGATGAAGGACGAGGACGTACCGGTCTACCCGACCATCGCCAGCCAGTTCAACGACCCCGGCATCAGCTGGATGTTCGCCAACCTGTGCCGCCTGCTGCGCGAGAAGCTGTCACTGGGCGGTTTCGATCCGTCCATCGACACCACGCTCAAGGAACCGCGTGCCACCGTGCTGATTCCGGGCAGCCGCGTCCGCTATCTGGCCGAGATCGCCGAACAGGGCAGGGGCATCAACGCCCGCATCGAATCGCAGGCAGAAATCGCCGAGCGCGCGCAAAGCTGCTGGCAGGCGCTCAAGGAACTGGGTGACGCCGTGCTGCCCAATGCACTGGATCTGTATGCGCGTGAATCCCTGCTCCCGCCCGCGGCAGAAGCTGCCCGCAGGTTGGATGAGGGCGGCACTTTCGGTGAAATGCACCCTCACCCCAACCCTCTCCCGCAGGCGGGAGAGGGGGGCAGGCATGGCGCTGTGATGATTGGCGAAAATAGTCGCGCCGAGATGAGCGGCGACGCCGGCAGCTTCACCACCACTCCCGCCAGCGGGAGAGGGCACACCGAAGGGGCGGGTGAGGGCGCTGTTGACCGCTCGCTGCTGACCCTGCGCCAGCGCTACAACGATGCGGTGCAGTCGCTGGATTCCGAAGCCCTCAGGCTGCTGCGCGAATGGCCGGCGCGGCTGAAATCCATCACCGATGAAGTCACCGAATACCAGGTGCGTGGCAAGGCCATCCGCGTGGAGAACTATCGCGAATCGCTCAGCCACCAGCTCATCCCCAAGATCGCCGCGCCCACCTACCGCAGCTGGGGCGAATTGCTGGTGTTCCTGCAGAAGGAAAACCTGCCCGGTTCCTATCCCTATACCGGCGGCGTCTACCCGTACCGCCGCACCGGTGAAGACCCCATCCGCATGTTCGCCGGCGAAGGCACGCCCGAGCGCACCAACCGCCGCTTCCATTACCTGAGCGTGGGCCAGCCGGCCGCGCGCCTGTCCACCGCGTTCGACTCGGTCACGCTGTACGGCGAAGACCCGGCGCCGCGCCCGGACATCTTCGGCAAGATCGGCAACTCCGGCGTCAATATTCCCACCCTGGACGACATGAAGAAGCTGTATTCCGGCTTCGACCTGTGCGCGCCCACCACCTCGGTGTCGATGACCATCAACGGCCCGGCGCCGATGATCCTGGCGATGTTCATGAACACCGCCATCGACCAGCAGGTGGAGAAGTACCTCAAGGCCGATCCCGCGCGCTGGGCCGCTGCCGAAAAACAACTCGCCACGCTGTTCGAAGGCCGCGCCCGCCCGCAGTATCACGGCGAGCTGCCGCCCACCAATGATGGCCTCGGCCTCGGGCTGCTCGGCGTCACCGGTGACCAGCTGGTCGATGCCGATACCTATGCGCGCATCAAGGCGCAGACCCTGTCCACCGTGCGCGGCACCGTGCAGGCCGACATCCTGAAAGAAGACCAGGCCCAGAACACCTGCATCTTCAGCACCGAGTTCGCGCTGCGCATGATGGGCGACATCCAGCAGTACTTCGTCGACAACGGCGTGCGCAACTTCTACTCGGTGTCGATCTCCGGCTATCACATCGCCGAGGCCGGGGCGAACCCGATCAGCCAGCTGGCTTTCACCCTGAGCAACGGCTTCACCATCGTCGAGTACTACCTCGCCCGTGGCATGAAGATCGACGACTTCGCGCCCAACCTGTCGTTCTTCTTCTCCAACGGCATGGACCCGGAGTACACCGTCATCGGCCGCGTCGCCCGCCGCATCTGGGCGCGCGCCATGCGTGAGCGCTATGGCGCCAACGAACGCAGCCAGATGATGAAGTACCACATCCAGACCAGCGGCCGTTCGCTGCACGCGCAGGAAATCCAGTTCAACGACATCCGCACCACATTGCAGGCGCTGTACGCGCTGTTCGACAACTGCAACTCGCTGCACACCAACGCCTACGACGAAGCCATCACCACGCCTACCGAGGAGAGCGTGCGCCGCGCCGTCGCCATCCAGATGATCATCAACAAGGAGCTGGGGCTGAACTTCTGCGAGAACCCGTGGCAGGGCAGCTTCATCGTCGACAAGCTCACCGACATCGTTGAAGAGGCCGTCTACAAGGAGTTTGAGGCCATCAGCGAGCGCGGCGGCGTGCTCGGCGCCATGGACACCATGTACCAGCGCGGCAAGATCCAGGAAGAGTCGCTCTACTACGAACACAAGAAGCACGATGGCAGCCTGCCGCTGGTCGGCGTCAACATGTTCCTGCCCAAGGAACACGCCGGCGAGGTCGCCACCGAGATCGAGCTGATCCGTTCCACCGAAGAAGAAAAGCAGCAGCAGATCGCCAACGTCCACAACTGGCAGCAGGGTCGCAACGCACTCGCGCCGAATGGTGAGACGTCGCACGCGCATGAAGTCGGGCAGGGCGTTTCAAACGATGACGTGCACGACGGCCACGGCCTGGCCTACCTGCAGAAGACCGCGCGGGACCGTAAGAACGTCTTCGAAGCGTTGATCGAAGCGGTCAAAACCCATAGCCTCGGCCAGATCAGCCATGCGCTGTACGACGTTGGTGGGGAGTATCGGCGGAATATGTAACTTCATGCGTAGATATAAAAGGCCCGCTTCGGCGGGCTTTTTCTGGCGGATTAGCGGCGGCGATCCTTGACGCTCCGCAATTCATACAGTCGCAGGCGGGGAAGTGACGGTGGGGTAATCGTCCTTACCACGGACGGTTCCCGGTTATCCTGGCCATCCACCGGGGGGGATCGATGGAAAGCCAGCAGACGCAAACGGGCGGAGCGTTCCGACGCTTCGGGTATGGGGATACGGTGTCGTCTTTCTTGGCGTCAAGCCCGCAGGAAGTTGTGGGCCAGCTCACAAGCCAATCGGCGTTCGATGTTGAGCAGACGCAGGTCCGGGCGTGGCTGGGCACTATCGATGTTCTGAAACGCGCGCTCGCGGACGTTGGCACACACGGGCATTTACTGCTTGAGTTCGATATTCCGCGGATGGGTCGACGAGTCGACGCAGTGCTGGTGCTCGACCACGTGGTGTTTGTTATCGAGTTCAAAGTGGGGGCTAAAGGCTTTCTGGCCGCCGACCTCGATCAGGTTGTGGACTATGCGCTGGATTTGAAAAACTTCCATGAGCCGAGCCATCACGCGCCGCTGGTCCCCGTGCTGGTTGCAACCGAGGCCCCTGCCGCACACGTGTGCGTCGTCACGTCGCCCGCAACCGATGGTCTTTATGAGCCCGTGCGCTGCAATGCGGAAACGCTTGCTCACTCGCTGCGGCAGGTGTTGACGTTCACGGATGGCGAGCAGATTGATCCGCAGGAGTGGGTGACCGGCCGTTACCACCCCACGCCGACCATCGTGGAAGCTGCGATGGCGCTATATGCCCGTCACTCCGTCGCAGACATATCGCGTAACGACGCCGCCAACTTGGGTGAGACGTCGGGGTTCGTAACCGAAGTGATCCGCAAGGCCAAGGAGCACGGCAAGAAGGCGCTGTGCATCGTGACCGGCGTGCCCGGTGCCGGCAAAACGCTCGTCGGTTTGGATGTGGCTACTCACAGTACCGATGCCGAGGCGGAGCTTCACGCGGTCTACCTGTCCGGCAACGGGCCGCTGGTCAAAGTGCTCCACGAGGCGCTCGCGCGCGACAAGGTCCGGCGCGAAGCCGAAGCCGGGCATCGCTTGCTCATCAGCGAAGCCCGTAGGCAGGTGAAGTCCTTCATCCAGGCGGTGCATCACTTCCGGGACGAGGGGCTGGCTGATCCACGGCCGCCTCATGACCACGTCGCGATCTTCGACGAGGCGCAACGTGCGTGGAACCAAGAGCAGACCGCCTCTTTCATGCAGCGCAAGCGGGGCCTCACGGGCTTCGATAAATCCGAGCCCGAGTTCCTGATTTCGTGCTTGGACCGTCATCCAGATTGGGCGGTGGTGGTGTGTTTGGTTGGTACCGGCCAAGAGATCAATCGAGGCGAGGCCGGTGTTAGCGAGTGGATGGCCTCACTGCGACGCAGCTTCCCCGATTGGGAGATCTATGTGTCGCCGCAGCTCGACCAGCGAGAGACTGCTGTGAGGGATGAGATGGATGCGGCGCGGGAGCGCGGGAAGCTGCACGAATCCACGTCGCTGCACCTCACCGCATCGGTGCGTTCGTTCCGGTCCGAACGGGTATCCGAGTTCGTCAACCGTCTGTTGGATCTGGATGTCGGTGGTGCGCGGACAATGCTGTCGGAGGTGACGGAGCGCTTTCCAATCTTGCTTACACGCGACCTGAGCGCTGCCAAAGTGTGGGTGCGGGGACGTGCGCGTGGTTCGGAACGCTACGGCATGGTCGTGTCCTCGCAGGCCCAACGGCTCAAGCCTTACGCGATTGATGTGCGAGTCCCCGTTGACCCGGTGCATTGGTTCCTGGCGGGTAAAGAAGACACTCGTTCCTCGTACTACCTCGAGGATGTGGCCACTGAATTTCAGGTGCAGGGGCTGGAGCTCGATTGGACTTGTGTGGTGTGGGACGGCGATCTGCGTGTTGCCAAGGGCCAATGGGATTACTACGGTTTCGTCGGTGATCGCTGGAATCGAGTTTTGAAGGACGAACGGCGCCGCTACCTGCTCAATGCGTATCGGGTGTTGCTGACCCGGGCGCGACAGGGGTCGGTGCTGGTAGTGCCCCCGGGTGACGAGATGGACGCAACTCGTCATCCGTCGGTCTACGATCCGGTCTACGACTTGCTTCGCAATGTGGGACTGCGCGAGCTCACTAATTGACTGCCACGGATGCTTTCCATGAACCAGCCTCAAGACTTTTTTCGCGCGCTCGAAGCCCGGATAGAGGCCATGCCGGACGGGCCTTCGGCCCACATGCGCGCGCCGAAGTGGAAGCGCGCTCTAAATGTGATTGGGCTTTTGGGTCTGGCCGCCGGTCTGCTGCCGTCGTTGCTGATCCTGCTATTTGAGCCGCACGTGTGGATGGTCTGGCTGGCCCGTGGAGGTCTTGTGGCCATGGCGGTGGGCTGGATACCCACCGTGATTTGGGACTTATCGGCCGTATTGCGCTCTTTCCGGCGCTGGGGGCACGAACAAGCGGATCAGCTCGACCATGATTTCGCGGAATGGCATCGGCTGTGCGAGTGGCTTGCCGGCCATCCTCAAGATTTCCTGGAGCGGCATCTTCGCTGGTTGCAGGTGTGCCAGATACGCATGACGGCCAAGCTAGGCTTCCTTGCTGGCGGCATTGAGAAGCTGGGAATCCTTCCGGTGCTGATTGCATTGGCGGTTCAGGCGAGGATCGCGGCGAGCGCGCCAGACATTCCCAAGTGGCAGCTGATTTTGGGTCTATTTGTCGGCACCACCTACCTGATAGCGCTGCTCGGCTCGCTACTGCGTCAGCGCATGCAGCTCTACGAAATGGCGGTAACGGAGGCCCTTACGCAATCTGGTCCCGAGGCCGTGGGTACTGACAGCAGGTCAAATGGAAAGCGGGTGCCAGGCTCCGCGGTCATGGTCGCTGCTCGCCAGCCGTAGGGCTCTGCCGGCCGATTATTTCGGTGGTATTGTTGCCCGCCGATTGCCACGTTCACCTACTCGAAGCCAGGATTTCTGGCAGGTATTCCACCGGCTCTGATCAGCTAGCGTGGCTCCATTCCTGTTCGCCGCTTCAAGCGTTCGCCCTCCAGCCACAGCTCAGAAGCCCGTAAGCTGGGTTGGCCTCATTAACCCAGCACCTCATTCGAATCGATCGACCTTGAAATCAACCGCCGCCCAGTCCGGCGGATTTCTCGCTCCACCCGATCCGAGATCTGGAATGCGGCCAATCCCAGGCGCGCACGGGCGAGGCCAAGCTTGACCGCGTTGTAATGGTCCGGCGGGCTTCAACAAAGATGGATAGGTGGTTACATGCTGTGGACGTGCAGGATGTTGCCGTCGGGGTCCTTGAACCAGATGCCCGCGAAACCTTCGGCCTTGTGCACGCCGCGTTCTATGGTCATACCCAGCTCGGGGTACTCCTCCAGCGTCACTCCCTTCGCGTGTAAGGTTTCGGCGATGGCCGCGACGTCATCGCCGCCGTTCCAGGCCACGGCGTTGCCCGTGCCCGGCCGGACGCCTTCGGACCGGTAGACCACGAGCGTCGTGTCGCCGGTGCGATATCCCACCACGCCCTCCATGTCGTCCCCGCGCGGCTCCAGGCCTAGCGTATTGCTGTAGAAATCTCGCGCGCGGTCCAGGTCGCTGACCGCCACTATGGCACTTGAGGTCTTGTCCTTCAGCATGGGCTCTCCTCCTCGCAAGTGCGCCGCAGGCCAGCGGGCACACGCCGCGGCCCCAGCGACCCTGCGCGGACTGGCGTTGGAGCGGCGTCAAGTCGGCGTTAACCCGCCGCCCACAAGTCGCTCAGCCGAAGGACGATATCCCATCAAGCGAGAAGGCCCGTAGGCTGGGTTGGATTCACTAAAACCCAGCACTTCATCAATCTCCGCTTCCGGCCGATGCGGGCGATGGATCGATGGCTCATTCCATAAGGCAGGACTTCTGGCAGGTATTCCACCGGCTCAGATCCGCTAGCTTGGGTCCGGTCCTTTTCTCCGCTTCCAGTGCCAGCCGGCGAACACAGCCTACGGAGTACGAAATGATCCCGAATCGATTGCAGCGTGCGGCACTGGTGTTGTGCGTCTTCGCGTTTCCTTCGCTGGCTGGCGCCGTCGAGGCTGCACCAGAACCGGCCAAGGTGATGGTGCTGGGGGTCTTCCATTTCGCCAATCCCGGGCGGGACATGGTCAAGTCGGAAGTCCTCGATGTGATGACCCCGGACAATCAGGCCTTCCTGGACAGGTTGGCCACACGGCTGGCGGCATTCCGGCCCACCGACGTGCTGGTGGAGTGCGAGCCGGCACATCAAGCCAAGCTCGATGCGAATTTTGACGGGTACAGGAAGGGAACATTCGCGCTGAAGTCCAATGAGATCTATCAGATCGGGTTCCGGGTGGCGAAGGCCGCCGGAGTCGAGAAGGTCACGTGCTTTGATGAGGGACAGATCGGCTGGGATTCGGAGCCGATGTTCAACTACCTCAAGGCCAACGATCCGGCGACGCAGGCGTCACTGGAGGAGACCTACAAATCGCTGTCCGAGCGCGAGAGCCGCGAGCAGTCGACATTGTCTTTGCCGCAATTGCTGCAGCTGACCAACGATGCGGCGCGTGATCGGGAAAACAAGGACCTGTACATCCGTACCAATGCGGTCGATGCGGGCGGCAGCTTCGCCGGCGCCGATGCGTCGGCCAGCTGGTGGCACCGCAATTTCCGCATGTATGCCAACGTGCAGAAGGCTGCCGCTCCGGGCCGTCGCGTGTTGGTGGTGGCCGGCGCAGGGCACACGGCGATCCTCAAGGATCTGCTGGCGATCGACAGCCAGCGGCAGGCGGAAGATGCCAGCGGCTATCTGACTCCATGAGATCAGAGAAAAACAGCGCTTCTGTACGTCCGTAAACGGAGATCAGGCATGCGCCACCAGATGTTGCCACGTGACCTCGGATTCGAAGTCCTCCCGCGGGACGAGGCGTCGCTGTTCAAGTGGTTCCTCGCCAGCTTCCTGTTCGGCAACCGCATCTCGCAGGCGATCGCGGCGGAAACCTGGCGGGTGCTCGTGGTGGTGCACGGCCGCGACACGCCGCGCAAGCTGTGCAACTGCACCCACGCCGAACTGGTGCGGATGCTGGGCGAGGGCGGCTACCGGCGCTATGACGAGTCCACCGCCACCCGGCTGTCGCTGTTGTGTCGAACGCTGCTGGATAATTATGGCGGGCGCATTCTCGGCATCGCCGACGCGGCGGGCACCCGCGAGGAATTCGAACGCCGCCTGCTAGCGTTCAAGGGCGTGGGGCCGGTGACGCTGGCGATCTTCATGCGTGAGGCGGAGCCGGCGCTGTTCGAGCCAATATGACCACTTCGGGTGAGACACGCGCGTCCGGCGCACTTTCTGCCGGAATTCCAGCGGCCGGAAGAACGGCCGCAAATCGCGCCGTTGGGCGCACGCATGCCGCTTCAAACCTGCGCGCGGCTTCGCCGGGCCACGGGCAATCAGTGGGGGCTTGCATGCCGGCTGACGGCCGTTGCCTGCCTTGCCGGCCACCTCGCTTGCGCAGTGCGGTGATGGAGGCCATCACGTTGACACCGATCGGCTTGAGCCGTGGCATATTGTGGCCGCTGCAGCGGGCTGGACGGTTTCACGCACAGCCGACATGCGCGGTGATATCCACGCCGTGGGTGAACAGGGGGAATTCCAAATGATCAGGTTTCTGGCTTTTCTGGCGGCCGCTTGGCTGCTGTGTATATCGCTGCCGCTGTCGGCCACCGATTCCCATGTGGCACTGGTCAAGAGCGTGACCGGTAACGTCAGCATCGTGCAGGCGGACACCACGCGTGATGCACGCGGCGGGACGCAGCTGCGCGTGTCCGACCGGGTGGTCACCGCGACGGGTTCAACGGCGGCGATCGTGTTCCGGGACGGCACCATGCTCACCCTCGGTGGCGGTGCGGACGTGCAGGTGCGCGACTACGTGTTCGAGCCCAAGACGGACAAATACGCGTTCTCGCTCTATATGGACAAGGGCTCGGCGATCTACGAATCGGGCAAGATCGGCAAACTTGCACCGGAGACGGTCAAGCTCGAGACGCCCAAGGCGACAGTCGGCGTGCGCGGCACCCGTTTCGTGATCGAAGCGGACTGATCTGTGGGCAAGCTGGCCTGGAACCGCAGCTGGCGGCTCGCCGCGGTGCTGGGGCTCGCCGCAGTGCTGCCGGCCTGCTCCAACGCTCCGACGAAAGTCACGCTGCTGCCCGACCGCGGCGGTCATGTGGGCGCGGTGGTGGTGGGGAACGCGAAGGGTCAGCGCACGATCGACCAGGCATATGCCAGCGTCAACGTCGATGCCGGGGCCATGCCGAAGACGTCCAAGCCCGGCAATCGTATGGTGTTCGAGGCCAGGCATCGTGCGTTGCTGGATGCGCAGCCGAAAGCACCTATGAGCTTCGTGCTGCATTTCAAGTTCGACAGCATGGAACTCACGCCCGAGTCCAGCCGGCTGCTGCCCCAAGTGCTGGAGGCGGTGCGTGACCGGCTGCCGACAGAGGTGACCGTGTTCGGTTATGCCGATGCTGCCGGCACGCCCGAGTACAACCTCGCGCTGTCGGCCGAGCGTGCACGTGCCGTGGCCGCCATGCTCAGGAAGATCGACCCGGAGCTGCCGATGGAGCTGGACTGGTTTGGTGACAAGTCGCCGCTGGTGCCGACGCCCCGCGGCGTGCCCGAACAGCGCAACCGTCGCGCCGAGATCCTGATCCTGTGACGGTGGCAAGTACACGACACACCAATCGCGGCGGCCGCTGGTCCCCGGCGATGGAGGCAACGCCATGATCCAACCGGTGCTCCCCGCGGCAGGGCTGTCGAGGCGCCAGAGCCTGCTGTTCCTGCTGGCTGCGTTGGTGATCGCATTGACCATCGGGGCGTGCGGGGTCCTGCGCACCGGCCCCGTCGCCCGCTTGGACAATGCCGTGCTCGACACGTTGATGCGCGCCACCGCCACCGGAGAACGTGCGCGCGACACCGTGGTCGTCGACATCGACGATGTGAGCCTGTCGGCGGTCGGGCAGTGGCCGTGGCCGCGCTACCGCCTGGCAGCGTTGATCGAGCGGATCGCCGCCGAGCAGCCCGCAGCGATCGCGCTGGACATCCTGCTGCCCGAAACCGATCGCGCTTCGCTCAGCGACGTGCAGGAGATCTTCAAGCGCGATTTCGGCATCGACGTGGCCATCACCGGTGTGCCCGACGGCCTGCTCGACAACGATGGCTACCTGGGCGAGCAGATGGCGCGGGCCGGCGTGGTCGGGGCGCGCTATTTCTACTTCGACCATGCCACGCGCGAGGCGCTGCCCACACGTCCGGGCGTGGGCTTGGACGGTGCCATCGACGCGCTGGCGTTGGACACGGCGCACGGAGTGCTGGACAACGTCGAGGCGATCGCGTCGCAGACGCGCGTCAGCGGCTTCGTGAACATGGCGCTCGACGACGACAGCGTGCTGCGCCGCCTGCCGCTGCTGATCGAGTACCGCGGCGTGCTGTACCCGAGCCTGGCGCTGGCCGCGACCATGCGCGCAATGGACGTGCCGTCGGGCCGTGTGGTCACCGGCCGCGACGGTGCCTCGATCGTGATCGGTACCCATGAAGTGCCGGTCGACCGGACCGGGCGCGCGTTGCTGCGTTTCGATGGCCCGGCGGCGCGCTACTCCAGCGTGTCGGCGGTAGAGGTCATGGCCGGGCGGCACGCGCACGACTTGCGCGGGAAGGTGGTCTTCATCGGTTCGTCAGCGGTCGGCCTGGGCGACCTGCATGCGACGGCGATGGGCCAGCGTTTCTCTGGCGCACGTGCGCAGTCGGTACTGGTGCAGAACATCCTCGACGACCGCGTTTTGCGCGCGCCGGATTGGGGCGCCCGCGCGGCGCTGCTGCTCGCCCTGCTGCTTGCCCTGGTGCAGGGCGGGCTGTTCATGGCGGGCCGCAGCTTGCGGCTCCTGGGGGCGGCGACCGTGGCTGCCGTCCTTGCACTGGCAGCACTGGCATTTGTCGGCTTCACAGAGGCGGGACTGGTCCTGCCCGTCGCCGCGCCCATGCTGGTGGCGGTAATCGTGCTGGCGGTGTGCATCGCCACGCGCATGGCGCTGCAGCAGCGCCATGCCCGGCGCTGGCGCCGGCAGCTGGAGAACGCGCGGCAGGTGACGATCGAATCGATGTCGGCCGTGGCCGAAACGCGCGATCCCGAAACCGGGGCGCACATCAAGCGCACCCAGCATTACGTGCGGGCGATCGCGCGGCGACTGCGGCAATCGGGTGAATACACCGACATCCTGACCGACGAGTACGTGCACCTGCTGTTTCTTTCAGCGCCGCTCCACGACATCGGCAAGGTCGGCGTGCCGGATCACATCCTGCTCAAACCCGGTCCGCTCACCGCGGAGGAGTGGGTGATCATGCGCAAGCATGCCGAGTTCGGGCGGCAGATCATCCTCAGTACCTCGCGGCACATCGATGGCGACAACTTCCTGTCGTTGGCCGGCGAGATTGCCGCCACCCACCACGAGAAGTGGGACGGATCCGGATATCCCGCCGGCCTGCAGGGCAAGGCGATACCGCTGTCGGGCCGCATCATGGCGGCGGCGGACATCTACGACGCCCTCATCAACCGGCGTTGCTACAAGCCCGCGTTTCCACACGAGCAGGCGATGGGGATGATGCGGCAGCTGCGTGGGACGACGTTCGATCCGGTCGTGCTCGACGCATTCCTGGCGATCGAAGACGAGATCACCCGGATTGCTGGTGACTTCCGCGACGAAGATGGCGCGCCGGGGCAAGCCGTCCCGGCCCGGGTGCTGCAGGACGACGCCGTGGAGGCACCGTCGGACACGGGCGCTGCCTAGATTCGGCAGCGCCTCTCAGGAGCGTGAGCTGGTTGCGTGGCTGCATGGCTGCACCGGGCGAGGCGGAGCTGCAGCGGGATTCGAACGGCAAAGCCTCGACGTGGCGAACGGCCGCATGCCGTGCCGCTGTGAGCGGTTCAAAGGCGCGGCATCGTCGCCAAGGCGAGTGACGAAAGCGCCGCCGCATGGACCGGCCTGGGACCTGCGCACCGGCAATACAGGCAGCGCCGCTGTTGCGATTCCCCGACGCGCGATCGCGCATTGGAAAACGACCCGGCGTTCACGACTGCGGGCGCATATGGCATTTCTCGGACGATCTTCGGAGCAGCCCATGAACAACGTGATCCGCGGCATTGGAATGATGCTGACGACGAGCGTCCTGCTGCTGGCCGGCTGCGTGAGCCCCGGTGGCTACGCCGGCGCTCCCGGTGATTACGGTCAACAGCCCGAACCGGGTTATTACCCGCAATACGGCAGCCAGCTGCAGGGCACGGTCGACGACATCGACAGCGCCTACGGCCGAATCTTCGTGCGGGTCGACGATCCGCGTGGCACTCGCGGCGGGCGCACGGAGGTGCGCTACGACCAGCGGACCCGCTTGTTCTACCAGGGGCGCCAGAGCCCGGTGGAAGGCCTGGAGCGGGGCGATGTGGTCCGGATCGAGCTTGGGCAGTCGGGGCGCGAACTGCTGGCGGACTCGATCGAGGTCCTGAGCAATGTCCGCGACGGCGGAAACGGTTACGGCAACGGCAACGGCTACGGTAATGGCTACGGGCAGGACCTGCGGGGCTCGGTCGCCTTCGTCGACACGCGGGCACGGCTGGTCCGCCTGGACGGTAGCGGTTACGGCAACGCCGGGCAGGTGCGCTATGACAGCCGCACCACGGTGGAGTACCAGGGCCGCAGCTACCGCCTGGAGGACCTGGAGCGCGGCGATCTCGTGCGAATCCAGGCGCGGCCACTGGGCAACAACGAATGGCTGGCCGAACGCATCATCGTGGAGCGCTCGATCGGGCGTTGACCGGCAGCACCTGCGCCTTTGCCGGCGCCCGATCCCCAGATCGGAAGACGCCGGGGCAGGACCGCATTGGCGCCACCCCGGATGAAACCGGTGGTGGCGCTCAGGCTTTCGGAGCCTCCAGCGCCGCCAGCAACTGGTGCATGCGGTAGGGCTTGGGCAGGAACACCACCGAGTCCGGAATCGGTGGCAACTGTGAGCGCTGGTATCCGGAAACGACGATGACCCGCAGCTCGGGCTGCCGCTGCAGGGCGGCGTCGGCGACATCCAGGCCGGACACGCCCTCGGGCATGCTCACGTCGGTGACCAGGTGGGAAAACTCGTTCGGCTCGCGCAGCCGCGCCAGCGCCTCGACCCCGTCTCTCGCCGTGGTCACCGCGAATCCGCAGAACGACAAGGCGTCCCCCACGATCAGGCGAAGGTCTTCTTCGTCTTCGACGAGCAGGACATGGTTCTGGGCCATCAGTGATTACCGGCAATTGGAAGAATGAGGGTCACGCGGGTTCCTTGGCCGGGAGTGCTGTCCAGCTTGGCCTGGCCGCCGGACTGGGAGGCGAAGCCGAAGATCTGGCTCAGTCCCAGACCACTGCCGCGGCCGACGTCCTTGGTGGTGAAAAACGGCTCGAAGACCCGCTCGAGCAGTTCGGCGGGAATGCCGGTGCCGGTGTCGCTCACCGTCACTTCCACGAATCCTTGGCCGCCGGGTCCCGCGTCGGGATTCTTGGCGTGACTCAACGAAGTGGTGATGGTGATGGTGCCGCCGGAGGGCATCGCGTCACGGCTGTTGCTGATCAGGTTGAGCAGCGCGGCTTCGAGCTGGGCCTTGTCCACGTAGACCGGTGGAAGCTGCGGGGTCGGTTCATGCCGGATGGTGACGGTATCACCGGCGCTGCGCCGGAACAGGTCCCGGTCGGCCTCGATCAGGGCGTTGACGTCCACATATTCGGGCGCCAGGTTCTGGCCACGCCCGAACGTGAGCAGCTGCCGGGTCAGCACGATGCCGCGTTCTGATGCGCGCGTGCCGCTCTCCACCAGCCGGCTGATGCGCTCGTCGTCGGCGTAGCTGTCGATGGCATCCAGGCTGTTGAGGATGATCGTGAGCAGGTTGTTGAAATCGTGCGCCAGGCCCAGCGTCAGCTTGCCGACGGCTTCCATCTTCTGCGCCTGCAGCAACGTCTGGCGTGCCTCTTCCAGCCGTTGCTCGGCCTCGTAGCGCTCGGTGACATCGCGGGTGATCTTGGCGTACCCCAGCAATTCACCTGCCTGCCAGATCGGGTCGATGACGACGCTGGCATGGAACCGGGATCCATCCTTCCTGAAACGCCAGGCTTCGCCGCTGTAGCGACCTTCAACGCGGGCGGTTTCCAGATTCCGGGCGGGCAGGCCCGAGGCCACTTCCTCCGGATCGTAGAACCGGGAGAAATGACTGCCGATGATTTCCTCGGCGCTGTAACCCTTGATGCGTTCGCCGCCCGGATTCCAGCTACGCACATTGCCCTGCGTATCCAGCATGTAGATGGCGTAGTCGGTGACCGAGTTCAGCAGCAGTTCGAACTGGCGAGACGTGTCGCCGAGAGTCGGACGAAGTTTTTGTTCGATTGGATCGTGCATGGATTCCCCCTGGCCGGGTACGTTAATGGAGAGCCGGTAAACGGAGCGTCAATTCCCTGGTCACGATCAGCAAATTGAACCCGGCGCGATCGCCAATGCCAGCAAATGGAAGCTCTGGATGCGAGCGTGGACATGCGCGCCGGGTTCCCGCTGCGCACATCCACTGCGTTATGGTTCAGTCTTTCAGCCCTGATGGAACCTGCCATGCGCATCCTGCTTGCCATTGTGTTGTCGGCCGTCGCGCTGCTTGCCCACGCGGGCGAGAGCACACCTTACGGAGCGCCGTTCGCTGAGGGCCCGAGCGTGCCGGTGTCGGAGGCCATCGCGCAATTCGACGGGCATGCCGGCAAAGCCCGGCGTTTCAGCGGCCGCATCACCGAGGTCTGCCAGGCCAAGGGCTGCTGGCTGATGCTGGAGGACAACGGCCAGGTGGCGCGGGTGATGTTCGGCAAGCACGACTTTTTCGTTCCCAGGGACACCACCGGCAGCGCGGTGGTGCATGGCCTGCTGGAGCGCAAGGAACTCTCGCCCGAGCAGGTGGAGCACTTCAGCGGCGACAGCGGCAAGGGCATTCCGGCCACACCGGTCGAGTACCGGATCGTCGCCGATGGCGTGCGGATTGCTCCCTGACGACGCTCAGTCCCGGTCCGGCGCACCCAGCGGAAAGTACGACCGATAGGGCCGCGCCTCGTCCACTGCGCGCTTGAACGACGGCCGCGCCAGCAGCCGCTCGCGGTATGCGCGGACGTGGCTGAAGCCATGGCCGATGGGCTGCGTCCAGTCGGCGTAGAAGAGGAACGGCGCCGCGGCGCAGTCGGCCATCGAGAACGCGGTACCGGCGGCCCACTCGCGCCCCGCCATGTGCCGGTCCAGCCATGCGTAGGCGGTCTCGAGCATGGCGCGCGCTTCGCCGACGCCGTAGGGGTCGCGCTCGGTTTCGGGACGCAGGCTGTCGAAGACCACCTTCTGCTGCGGCGTGGAGATGTAGTTGTCGAAAAAGCGGTCGAGCATCCGCACCTGGAGCGCGGTGTCCGGATCAGTCGGGATCAGCTTCGCCGGCCCGGGGTAGTGCACGTCGAGGTATTCGATAATGCAGCTGGCTTCGATCACCGTTCGTTCGCCATTGGCCAGCACAGGAAAGCGGCGTAGCGGCCACAACGCCGCCAGTTCGTCTTTGGATTGCGGGTCTTCCAGGTTGCGGTAGTCGAACGGTGTCCCGTTTTCGTACAGCGCGACCAGTACTTTCTGGCAGTAGGAAGAGAACGGGTGGGCGTACAGGCGGGGAAGGGGAGTGGCCATGCGGGGCTCCGGTGCGTTTGTCTGTAAGGACGTTCGGCTGCGGCGCGACTCGACGTTTCCAGCAGCCTGGTTCTGCCGCGTGTCCCCAGCCCGGCCACGGCGTCGCCGAGCATGGCGCAGTCGCCGTCCACACATCGTAAATGCCGGGGCGCAGTGGCGTTGCCTGGGATGGATTGTTGGGTATCGACCCGGTTGTTACTCTCGGGCGAATCTTTCATGCAGGCGACGAAATGGATAGACGGCGATTTCTCGGCACTTCCGCGCTGACAGCGTTGTTGCTGCCGCTTGGCGGTATTGGCAGTGCCACCGCCGGCACGAAGGGCGGACATCTGCTGCCGGTCGCGCTGAAAAAGGGAGACACCATCGGCCTGGTCAGTCCGTCATCGGCCACCGATGACACGCTTGGCCTGCAGCTTGCGCGTGAGGCGATGGAGGCTCTGGGTTTCGTGGTCAAGACCGGTGAGCACTATGCGTCGCGGCGCGGCCACCTGGCCGGTACCGATGCCGGACGTGCGGGCGACATCAACGCGATGTTCGCCGACACCGCGGTCAAGGCCATCGTCTGCACGCGCGGCGGCTCCGGCGCGGCGCGTCTGCTGCCGCTGCTGGATTACCGTGTGATCCGCGCCAATCCCAAGGTGCTGCTTGGCTACTCGGATATCACCGCGCTGCACAGCGCCATCCAGGCCAAGACCGGGTTGGTCACCTTCCATGGGCCGATCGGGTCGGGAAGCTGGAACCGCTTCAACGTCGACCAGTTCCAGCGCGTGTTCTTCGACCGCGAACTGATGCAGTACGAGAATGTGAGTGAAGCCGGGGATGAGCTGGTGCCACGCAAGAACCGCACCGTCACCATCCGCGGCGGAAAGGCGCGTGGCGAGCTGGTGGGCGGCAACCTGACCGTGCTGACTGCGCTGGCCGGTTCGCCCTATCTGCCCGACTTCACCGGCAAGATCCTGTTTCTGGAGGATGTGTCCGAAGCGCCTTACCGCGTCGACCGCATGCTCAGTACGTTGAAACTGATGGGCGCGCTGGACCGGATTTCCGGTTTCATCTTTGGCGAATGCACCGATTGCCGGCCCGGTGACGGTTACGGATCGCTGACGCTGGAGCAGATCTTCGACGACCACATCAGGCCATTGAACATCCCCGCGTATCGCGGCGCGATGATCGGCCACATCCGCGAGCAGTTCATCGTGCCGGTGGGTGGCAGGGTGGAACTGGATGCCGATGCGGGTAGCTTCCGGTTGCTGGAGCCGGTGTTCCAGTCCTGACGTCGCGCGATGCGAACAGGGTCGCAGTCGAATTTTCACGTTGTGGTGCAGCCATCCGATTGGAGTTCCCATGTCCAGATTCCCGTTCCGTCCATCGGCTTTCCTCATGCTGTGCGCTGGCGTGTCATCCGCCGGCTGCACCTCGGTGCCCGGCACCATCCAGGCAACCGATGGGCAGGTATCGACTGTCGGCACCATCGTCTCCATCGATACCGTGCCGTGGACGTACGACGGCAATGCCGTGATCGAGCTGGACACGCCGGCGCATGGCCGCATGGCGGTGAAACTGCCGGCGCGCTGGAACCTGTGCAGGGCAGCGGCCGTGGACGTCGAGGCGTTGGCCCCCGGCATGCGGGTGATCGCTGCAGGCACCGCCGATCACGACGGGATGGTGGTGTGTGAGCGCGAAGAACACCGGCTGGTGCCGGCGCACTGAGTCGTGCCGATCACCGGATCGTTCATGCATCGGCGCTAGCATCGCCCCACGTCCACGTTGGAGACCACCATGCCCATCACCCGCGACTATGCGGTCACCGAACCGTTGCGCACCGAGGTTGACGCGATGGCGGGCGACACGTTGCTGGAGTTCGGTGCGCCCTGGTGCGGCCATTGCATCGGCGCGCAGCCGCTGATCGAGGCGGCGCTGCGCGACCGGCCGCAGGTGCGCCACCTCAAGATCGAGGACGGGCAGGGCAAGCCGCTGGGCCGCTCCTATCGGGTGAAACTGTGGCCCACTCTGGTGTTGTTGCGCGACGGGGTGGAAGTCGGGCGGGTGGTGCGGCCGCATGAGGATGAGCTCGCCCGCTGCCTTGATGCCGCAGCCCCGGCCGGGACCGCGCAACCACCCCGATAGAACGACTGGTCCGACCCGTGAAGCGGACAGGGGCGTAAACGTTGCCCACGCAGCGGAGACATGCGCGGGGCTACCCTGCGGCCACTCGCCCACAGGCCGGCACCATGGAACTCAAGGGATCGTGTCATTGCGGCCAGGTGCGCTTCCGCTGCGAAGCCTATGCACCCGTGCCCTTCCTGCGCTGCTACTGCTCGATCTGCCGCAAGACTGCCGGCGGTGGCGGCTACGCGATCAACCTCGGTGCCCGCGCTGATTCGCTGGTGGTGGAAGGTCGCCAACACCTGGGTGTCTATCACGCGCGCATCGCCGAGGACGATGGGAGTTGCCGGATCAGTTCCGGAGAGCGGCATTTCTGCACCGGCTGCGGCAGCGCGTTGTGGCTGTTCGATTCGCGGTGGCCGGAGCTGATCCATCCGCACGCGTCCGCCATCGATACCGCGTTGCCGCGCGCGCCCGAACGGGTGCATATGCTGCTGGATTCAAAGGCGTCGTGGGTCGAGGTGTCCAGCGGCAAACATGATGTGCATCTGCAGGAGTTCCCGGAAGAGTCGCTCGAGGACTGGCACCGGCGACACGGGCTGCTGGAGCAGTAGCGACGTCATCACTGCGACTGCAAAGCTCCGGGCGTGCGGGATACGTCCAGGTGGCCCGTTATGCGACAGGCGTCCCATATCGTGGCTGCAGGCCTGGTCGCGGGACAGGTCATGGCGAACTTATCGGGGAGACCCCTGTCTCATTGCGTTCACCCCATCGGGCATGCACCGGGACGATGGCTGGAAGGCCGTCCCTGCAGCGCCCTGATCTACAGGAGACGCATGATTTCCCCCCGCAATTCGCTTTATCCGAGCCTGCTCGCCGCCGCCTTGATGTTCAGCGTGAACGCAGGTGCTTCCGAAACACCCGAATCCGCGCTTGAACAACAGATCCGCCGGGATACGGCTGCCATCCAGTCGCAGCTGATCGAATGGCGCCGCGATATCCACCAGCATCCCGAACTGGGTGAACAGGAAACGCGAACCGCAAAACTGGTCGCCGATCACCTCGAGAAGCTTGGACTCGAGGTCACTACCGGAGTCGGTCGCACCGGCGTGGTGGGCATTCTCCGCGGCGGCAAGCCCGGTCGCACGGTGGCGTTGCGCGCCGACATGGATGCTCTTCCGGTCAAGGAGCCTGAGGGCCTGCCGTTCGCCTCCAAGGCGCGAGGCGTCTACCACGGCACCGAAGTGGATGTGATGCATGCCTGCGGCCACGACGCGCATACCGCCATGTTGATGGCCGCCGCCGAGGTGCTGACCGGCATGAAGGACCAGCTGGAAGGCACGGTGATGTTCATCTTCCAGCCGGCCGAAGAAGGCTCAAGCCTGGTGCTGCCGGGCCCCGATGCCAGCTGGGGCGCGGAACTGATGCTGAAGGACGGCCTGTTCGACGACCTCAAGCCCGACGCGGTCTTCGCCCTGCATGTCATGCCGGGAGCATCGGGGGAGATCAGCTGGCGTAGCGGCGCGACCACTGCCGCCAGCGACATGCTGCACATCACCGTGACCGGCAGCCAGGGCCACGGCGGTATGCCTTGGAATACGGTCGACCCTGTCGTCGCCTCGGCGCAAGTGATCGGCGGCGTGCAGACCGTGGTCAGCCGCAAGGCCAATCTGAGCCGCTCGCCCACGGTGGTCACCATCGGCACGATCAACGGTGGCAGCGGCCCGAACATCGTGCCGGAATCGGTGTCGATGTCCGGCACGATCCGTACCTATGACGAGAGGGTCCGCGCCCAGGTGGGCAAGGACCTCAAGCGCAGTGCCGAGAAGATCGCGCAGAGTGCCGGTGCCAGGGCCGCGGTGTCGATCGAACCCATGTACAGCTCTATCTTCAACAATGCCGGACTGGTCGCGCAGATGGCGCCCGTGATGAAGCGTGCTGCGGACGGCAAGGTGGCGACCGCGGAGCTGCCCGGCGCGGCGGAGGACTTTTCATTCCTGTCACAGCAGGTGCCCGGCCTCTACGTGTTCCTGGGCGTGACGCCGGAAGGACAGGACCCGGCAAAGGCAGCGCCCAATCACAACCCCGGGTTCTTCGTGGATGAAGGCGCGCTGGAAGTTGGCACGCGGACCCTGGCGATGATGACCGTCGATTTCCTTATGCGCCCGGCCGACTGACCTCAAGAAGGTTCCGCAAAAGGCCCAAATGCCTGCAGAAAAAAAACGGGCGCCGCATGGCGGCGCCCGTCCGTGTCGGTTCCAGCTCAGCCCTTGGACTTTGCCGGCGCCGCCGCAGTTTCCTTGCGACGGGTATTTCCCTTGGAGCGGAAAGCGGTGACATTCACCCGCAGTGGCGTGGTGCCAAGCACTTCAATGTGGCCGCCCTGCTTGCGGAAGGCCGCAAGGTCGGAGGCGATGCTCTCGCTGGTGATATTGAAGTTGGCGGTCTTGCTTTGGCTGGTGCGCTTGAGTAGCGGCGCGGAGGGCTTGCGTTTACTGGTGGCCTTGGGTGGCATGGAGGTTTCCTTCTGTCGATTCGCCGTGGCGAGCAGGTGCTGGCCGGCGGAGCGGCAACTGGGCCGTAGGGGCGCGTTGCCAGGATCGGAACCTTCCCGACAGAGTTGGCGCGAGGTGCGCCCGTACGCCCCGGCATATGCGGCGGCGTGAGTGAAGAACGGGAAGTGCGGACATGATGCACTTTTGCCGCTGAACATGATGTTATTTACGGTTAAATTCGCCCAAATCGCTTTTTCTTCCGCGATCCTGATCCGCTGATGGGTGGCGTCCGCGCGCCAGCGCGCTGCGAAGAACGGCTGTATCCGGATTCACTCCCGCCTGGCGACGGTCCGCTTTGAGCCTGATTGTCGCCTCATGACGGCATATGCGTCAGCGCGGCGCCTTTGTGCATGGCGATGTGATCGGTCTTGTCGCTCTTGATCTCGTATTGCGGGTCGTCCTCGCTGCAATGGCGTGTGTGACCCTTGTACGTCGTATCGCGGGTGTGCACTTTGAGAATGTGGCCGCTGACCTGGCCTGCTTCCGAATTCCAGCGGACGTGGTCGCCCACCTTGAAGGTCTTGCCCATGCTGTTCTCCTTGTCGCGTTCAGGGACGCGTCGGGGTGGCCGGCGCGGATGGCGGCGCGGGATAGACCACTTCGGCACCGCGCAGGCAGGCGCCCAGGGTCAATGAGGCGGGCTTGACCTGGCCGAAACCGAGGATGTGGCACACGCTCACGCCATGGGCCAACAGGTGGTCGGCGATGATGCGCCGGTGGCAGCGCCACCAGACGGCCTCCGAACACATCAGCGCACAGCGCTGGTTCACCGCCCGGTCAATCAGCTGTTGCAGGCCTCGGGCGAAGGCGGCGCCGCGCGCATACGCCGCGTATCGGGCGAAGCTTGCATTGGTCCAGAATTCCTCCGGCGCAGCGCCCTCAAGCTCCTGTCTGCTGCGGCGCCCGCATAGCGCGGGCAGCGGCCAGTAATCGATACCCTGCGTTTCCAGGGTGCTGGCCAGTGCATCGGCGTTGTAGTGCGGAAAGCTGCGCGAGCCGGGCAGACGCCGCACATCGACGACGCATTCGATTGCCGACTCGGACAGCAGGCCCAGGAATTCGTCGAGCGGTCGTGACGAGTGGCCGATGGTGAAGATGGTGGTCGCGGCAGTGCCCATGCACTGGACGCTAACCGCACGGCCGGGCCCGGGTCGTGAAGGGGAACAGTGCCCGGCAGTGGCGCGCGCCCGGCGTCAGGCATGGACATGGGCGCCGTCCGCAAGGGCTTTCCGCGCGGGTATGCCGGAGTTCGTGGCGGGTTGCGGCGGCGTGTTTGTTACCCTGTGCGCCCTCCTGTTCCACTGCCTGAATCCGGTGTTCCCCATGTTGTGGCTGCGCATTGTTTCACTCCTGCTGCTGATCGCGGCCAACACCTTGTTGCATGTGGCGCCGTTGCTGGTGGTGGCCCTGTTCAAGGCGATACTTCCGTTCGAGCGCATACGGCGCGCCTGCAATTCCCTGTTGACTGGCCTGGCCGAAAGCTGGATCGGGTTCAACGGCGCGATGATCAATGGCCTGACGGCAACCCGGTTCCACTACACCGGGCCGGTGTCGCTCCAGCGCGACGGCCACTATCTGGTACTGGCCAACCATCAGAGCTGGGTGGATATCCTGGTGCTGCAGAAGGTGTTCAACCGGCGCATTCCGCTGCTGCGCTTTTTCCTGAAGCAGTCGCTGTTCTGGGTCCCTGTGCTGGGGCTGGCGTGGTGGGCGCTCGATTTTCCCTTCATGGGGCGCTACACGCGCAAGCAGATTTCCCGCAATCCGGAACTGGGCAGGCGCGATATGGAAGCCACCCGGCGCGCGTGCGAGAAGTTCAAGAGCATCCCGGTCTCGGTGATGAACTTCGTCGAAGGCACGCGTTTCACCCCGGAAAAGCATGAGGGCCAGGCCTCGCCGTATCGGCACCTGCTCAAGCCCAAGTCGGGCGGCGTGGCCTTTGTCATCGACGCGATGGGCGAGGGACTGCAGTCGCTGCTGGATGTCACCATCGTCTATCCCGGTGGCCGTCCGTCGATGCTCGATCTGATGGCCAACCGCGTGCCCGAGGTGCGGGTGCTCGTCCGGGAGCGCCCGATTCCAGTAGAACTGATCGGCGGCAACTATCAGGAGGACCGTGCCCTGCGGGCACGCTTCCAGCAATGGATGAACGGTCTGTGGCAGGAGAAGGATGCCGATATTGACCGGCTGCTAGGGCCGGTATCGAGGCCGCTCAAGCCATAAGGTTCTGCGGGACGGTTCCGGTTGCGGTCGCGATCCCCCGGAGATGCGCGAAGCCCCGAGGCCGGATCTGTTTTTGCGTTTGCTGGTTGAAGGCCAGGATAAAAGTTGAAGGCAAGGCCGTAGCTGGGCTTTGCGCCATCGGGGGTGATGCTGTTTGCCCGGCCACGCCGCGTACTGACTGAAGGAGCTTTGCCAATGGGACGGCTGATTGCGCCGCTGTTCGATGGACCGGTTGATGTGGTGGGTGACATCCACGGCGAGATAGAGGCACTTGACCGGTTGCTGGAGAGGCTGGGATACACTCCGGACGGGCGGCATCGCCAGGGACGGCAACTGGTCTTTGTCGGTGATCTGGTGGACCGGGGACTGGACAGTCCCGCGGTTGTCGAACGCGTCGCCGGGATGGTGGTCGCCGGGCGCGCGCAGTGCGTGCTCGGCAACCATGAACTCAACATCATTCTGGGCCTGGAGCGGGAAGGGAACGGCTGGTTCCAGGCCGAGGCGGATGACCATGATCTGCGCGAGGGAAAGTTTGCGCATGCCGCCCGGGCGACGTCGACGCAGCGCGCCTACTTCCGCGAGTGGTTCGACACGTTGCCGGTGGCGTTGACGCGTGCCGACCTGCGGGTCGTGCATGCGTGCTGGGATGATGCGCATGTGGCCGCCCTGCAATCAGCGGATGGGGGTGTCCGCGAGGCGTACGCCGTCCACGACAGGCGGATCGAGGATGTGCTGGCTGGCCACGGTCACTACCAGGCGCGTGATCGGGAGCTCATGCAATGGGGGCGTGCCGTGCATGACCCCAATGCGGTTGTGCCGGTGCTGGGCAGCGTGGCGATGATCGACAGCCTGCGGCAGTCCGGTCATCCGGTAAGAGCCATTACCAGCGGGCTGGAACAACCCACACAGCGTCCTTTCTTTGCCGCCGGCAAGTGGCGGATGACCGAGCGGGTGGCGTGGTGGCAGACCTACGACGCGGCGCCTGCGGTCGTCATGGGGCACTACTGGCGCTGGCCGGGCCCGCGCGATGAGGCGGCTTCACGTGCGCGGGGGCCGGATCTGTTTGGTTCGGCAGGCCCCATGGACTGGCTGGGTCGTCGCGGCAATGTGATGTGCGTGGACTGGTGCGTCGGCCTGCGCTGGCGTGAACGCGCAGGCGGCAGTGTCGAATTCGGGTCACGGTTGGGCGCACTGCGCTGGGATACCAAGGAACTGGTGCTTGCCGGCTAGAAGTGCGCCATGCCGTGGGGCTGTTCGGGCGTCGTCAGCCAAGCGCTGCCAGTCGAGCAGGGAGTGACCGCCGGTGCCGGCGAACCGCGCCGGCACCGGGGAGTATCACGATCACTGCGCGTGAGTGCCACAGGTCGGGCCGCCGGCCGGATCCACGCCGTCGGCGCACGTCGCCATGCACCGCTTGCAGCGATGCCCTGCCGATCAGAGCATGCGCTTGCGATAGGTGATTTCCATCATCTTCGCTTCCTTCTTGTCCGGTCCGGGCATGTACATCTCGAACACCTCGGTGTCCGGGTCGGTCCAGCGGGTGGTCATGCGCGCCTTGACCGGCTTCTTGCTGATGGGGTCGTTGCTGGTGCCGGTGAACGTGCATGCGCCTTTGGCATCACAGCTGCCTTCACTGGTCATCAGGCCGGTGCTCATGCTGTCGTTCCAGGTGGACCAGTATTTGCGGCTGACATTGTCAAAGCCGAACAGGCCTTGGCCGGTGAAAGGCTGGCCCATCATCTGCGAGCGCACCTCTTCGAGCATCACCCGGTCATCCAGGATCATCTTGCGCGTCGCGGTGCCGGTCTCGGTGGTGGGTTCGCCTTTCGGGTCATGCCAGCTCTTGATGGTGAGGTCGTAGTCCCCCGCCATTGCCGCGAGCCGCTTGTGCTCGGCACCGGGCGTGCCGGCCTTCTGGAAGGCTTCCATCATCGACTTCATTTCCGGCGTCATCGGCGGCGCGGTGTTTTCTTTCTGCGCGGCAGCCGGAGCGGACAGCACCAATGCCAGCGCGATTACTAGAGCGGACTTGCGGATCATCTGCAGCCTCCTGGGCCGATGGTTTGTCAGGCGATCGATAACTTCCAGTGGCACGGATTTCCAGTGTTCGGCGAGCCGTGCGGCTCCTGTCCGTTCCACATTGCATAACCACGTAAAACAGCGGTGGTTGCGGCCGGCACCGGCGGCGATAACAGCGGCGCCACCCCGTTCGCGGCCGCGAGCCGTGCCGGGCGGGACATGCCGGGCCGTGCCGGCGTGGCGGCCCGGCAAGCGCTTGTCCCCATTCATTTTTTTTACCGATATTGGCACTTGCCCGCTCGTGTGACGCGGAGCACACTCGGCCCGCGCGGGTGTGCCGGCCTGCGCGGACGCGGAGGGGGGGCGGGCAACGGCCTCCGGCTCGAAGGAGTGAGGGGAAATATCATGATGAGGTTTTCCGCTTTCGTCGTGCTGTCCAGCATGGCGCTGTGCGCCCATGCCGGTGGACAGAACGTGGATGCACAGAGCACGCCGCCAGCTGCCACCGCGGGCGATTCCGGGGTCGTGGTGGGTATCGATGCCAAGACCGGCAAGCTGCGGCAATTGAGCGCTGCCGAGATCCAGCAGTTGTCCCAGGCCGCTGACAGGGCAATGCCTGCTGCGCGTCGCGGTGCGAACGATCCTTTCAGCAAGATGCCGCGGACCGAGGTCGAGGCCCGCGCCACCATGCGCATGAATGCCAAAGGCATGATGACCATGCAGGTGCCGGAATCGGCGATGTCGTCGATCAGCGCCACCCGTGCGGCCGACGGCAGCATCCAGATCAGAGAGGACGAAGGGCTCAAAGCCCCCGCTGCACAGGAGGTGCTGAAATGAAAAAGCACATGATGGCGGCCCTGGTGGCCGCCGCTCTTTTTGGGGCTGCCGGTGCCCAGGCGGGCGTGATCACTCCGGTCAATCTGGACCCGGCGGGGCAGGGGTTGAACGACGCCACGCCACGCGCGCCCGAGGGCGGCAATCCCGGCAAGACGGTGGGTGAACAGCGCCGCATCGCCTACCAGTTCGCCGCCGACCTCTGGGGCGCACTGTTACAGAACACGCCGGAAATCCGCGTGGGGGCGAGCTTCCAGCCGCTGGCCTGCACCGATACCGGCGGCACGCTGGGATCGGCAGGCGCGTACTGGATCGCGGCCGATTTCCCCAATGCTCCCTTGGCAGGTGCGGTCTATCACGGCGCGTTGGCCAAGGCGATCTCGGGCCAGGAGCTGGAGAATTTCCCGGTCGACATCACCAGCCGTTTCAACGCCAATCTCGGCTCGCCCGGGTGTCTGACCAACTCCGGCTGGTACTACGGGCTGGATGGCAATACGCCGGCCGGCAAGATCAGCTTCCTTGATGTGGTGATGCATGAGATCGCCCATGGTCTGGGCTTCTCCGGTTTTGTGGGCTACACCACCGGTGTGCTGGGCGAACGTGCGGGTGCGGTGGGCTATTCCGATCCCTATACCCACAATGCGTTCGACAACGTCAAGAACCTGCGCTTCACCGCAGCAGGGATGACCAATGCGGACCGTGCGGCAGCGATTCGCACGCGCGGGCGCCCGGGCTGGGATGGCACCAATGTCAAAGCGCAGGTGCCGCTCTGGCTGGAAGACGCCAACGTGTTGCGGGTCACGGGCGGGGCGTTGAACCTGATCTCGCAGTTCTACGGGGTGGCTTCGTTCGGCCCGCCTGCGACTTCGGCCAACTTCAACGCGCCGGCAGCACTGGCCAACGATGGTGTCGGTGATACCGCGGACGCATGCGACCCACTGCCCGCTGGCAGCCTGACCGGGAAAATCGCGATCATCAACCGTGGTACCTGTTCGTTCGAGCCCAAGACCGTCAATGCACAGAACGCCGGTGCAGTCGGGGTGATCATCGCCAACGTCGCCACTTCCTCGGATCCGGGGACGGCACCAGGCATGGCCGAAGACCCGACGGTTGTGGCCACGATCCCGGCAGTGAGTGTGAATCTGACCGATGGCAATGCGATCAAGGCGGCGATATCGGCCGGCAGCTCGCTGACCGCCTCGCTTGGAAAAGTGCCGGGGCAATATGCCGGCGCCGATCCCGCAGGCCGCGCGTTGTTGTATGCGCCGGCAGTGGTGGCGAGCGGCTCCTCGTTCTCGCACTTCGAAACGGTTCTGACCCCCAACGTCCTGATGGAACCGTCGATCAACGACTCGCTGTCTTCCAGTTATCTGGTGGACCTGACGCTGGCGTTGTTCGCCGATGAGGGCTGGAAGTTGAACACCGGTACCGCGAAGCTCAACGGTTGCGACACCGGGATCAAGCTGTTCATCAATCCAGGAGTGATCGCGGGTGCCAACCTCGTTGCCAATGAACGGGTGTGCCGGGTGCAGGCCAACGGCAACCGCCTGCATTACCTGGGGTGCATGGATGACCAGGCGCGAGACCTGCAGGCGCTCGGCCTGATCAGCACGGCGGACAAGACCAAGGTCCGCCTGTGTGCGACGAAGGCGGCCGCGCTGTAACAGGCGGACGTATCGGGAACCGGAGGGCGGACAGCTGTTGTCCGCCCTTTTTTGTGTCCGCAGCCGGTGCACGCCTTTGTGGATGGAAGGCCGGTGAACGAGGGGCCAGTACTTGCCGATCCTTGCCGGGTACTCGGACACGTCGAGCCTGCCAGGAACGGGAGTGGAATCCCGGTGCTAGAGTTCAGCCCTTGATTGTCAGCTCGCACGAGGCACCTCCATGAGTTCCATTTCCTCCGGGTTCTATCCCATCGGCACCCCCGGTCGGCCCTGGGGCGCGGCAGAGAAGGCGCAATGGCTGTCGCGGCAGAAGGTGCAGCGCAGCTATGCCGATGAAGTGGTGGGCAGGATCGACGCCTTGGCCGATCGCTTCGACATCGCGCAATACGGCGAGCTGGACTATGCCGGCGGCCGCTATCCGCTGTTCGCGATCCGCAGCCGCAGCTGGAACGACGCGCTGCCCGTGGCACTGGTGACCGGGGGTGTGCACGGCTATGAGACCAGCGGCGTGCAGGGCGCGCTGCAGTTTGTGGATCAACACGCCGCCGGGTACGCGGGCAAGCTCAATCTGCTGGTGGCACCGTGCCTGAGCCCGTGGGGATACGAGCGCGTCCAGCGCTGGAATGCACTGGCCATCGACCCCAACCGTTCGTTCACGGCCAACAGTCCGGCGCCCGAATCGGCGGCGCTGATGGCACTGCTGGCCCCGCTGCAGGGCCGCTTCCTGGTGCATGTGGATCTGCATGAAACCACCGATACCGACGAATCCGAATTCCGTCCGGCGCTGTCGGCGCGCGACGGCAACCCGTTCGAGCCCGGCGAAATTCCCGATGGCTTCTATCTGGTGGACGACACCGAGAACCGGCAGCCGGCCTTCCAGCAGGCGGTGATCGCTGCGGTGGAAAAGGTCACGCATATCGCACCGGCCGATGCGCGCGGCGAAATCATCGGCTCGCCGGTGGTGGCACCCGGCGTGATCGAATATCCACTGAAGGCGTTGGGGTTGTGCGCCGGTGTCACCGGTGCGCGCTTCACCACCACCACCGAGGTTTATCCGGACAGCCCGCGTGCCACCCCGCAGCAGTGCAACGACGCCCAGGTGGCCGCCGTATGCAGCGCGCTGGACTACGCACTGGCGCATCGCCACTGAGAGGCGGTGGCGGACGGTCCACGGCGTTCTACCGCTGATCCAGCCAGAAGGCGGCCGAAGTGCGGGTCGCCCGTAACCGGAATCAGGCCTCTGCGCGGCCGTCTGAGCCTGCCGCAGCAGCGCTGCAGGCCACTGCCGGCGGACAGTGAACGGCGCAACCGCAGCTGTCCGTCACCGTGGCCGGTGGCGCCCGGGGTCCTTTGCCGGGCGGAAATAGGGGATCATGTGCGCCCGCCTTGATCCCATGTTCCTGAATGAAAACACCCAATGGCCTGCAGCCGCTCATCGACGACGGTGTTATCGATGAGGTGATGCGACCACTCAAAAGCGGCAAGGAGGCTGCGGTATACGTGGTGCGTGCCGGTGGCGAGGTGTGCTGTGCGAAGGTCTACAAGGACATGGCGCAGCGCAGTTTCCAGAAACGCGTGCAGTACCAGGAAGGACGCAAGGTACGCGGCAGCCGTGAGATGCGCGCCATCGGCAAGGCCAGCAAGTATGGCCGCAAGCAGCAGGAAACCGAGTGGAAGAACAAGGAGGTTGAAGCCCTGTACCAGCTGCGCGATGCCGGGGTGCGGGTGCCCCAGCCGCACGGGTATCACCATGGCGTGTTGCTGATGGAGCTGGTGGTGGATGCACAGGGCTATTCGGCGCCGCGGCTGGCCGAGGTGGAGCTGGGCGCGCAACAGGCGCGTGAGTTCCATACGTTCCTGGTCCGGCAGGTCGTCAAGATGCTCTGCGCCGGCCTGATCCATGGCGATCTGTCCGAGTACAACGTGCTGGTGGGGCCGGACGGCCCGGTCATCATCGATTTCCCGCAGGTGGTCAGCGCCGGCGGCAACAATGCCGCGCGCACCATGCTGCTGCGTGACGTCAACAACCTAACCGCCAGCCTGGGGGCGTGGGAGCCGGCATTGCTGGATACGTGGTACGGCGAGGAGATGTGGGCGCTGTTCGAAACCGGCGAGCTGCTTCCCGACAGTGAACTCACCGGCGTGTTCGTTCCGGACCACTCCAGCGCCGATGTCGACAGTGTGCGCGAGGCGATCAACGAGGCGCGGATGGAGGCCTTGATCCGGCAGCAGGGCCGGGAGATGGCCGAACAGGACTGAGTGCGGCGGCAGCGCCGGGCGCGCGGCCGGTGCGCAGGTTCCGGACCGCCATGACGCCCGCGGTATAGTGGCGCGTTCACAATTTCTACGCGCAGGAGTCACCTGGTCGCTACGGTGACTTCGCTAGCCTTGGTGGTGCTCGGACCGACGGGTGAGAGCGGCAGCAAGTCCTGCAGACTCTCCGCAGCCCATCGCTCCGGTGTGACCGCAAAGCCCGCCCGACGCACGTCATGAGCGGGTTGCATCCATCCAGCAAGGAGAAAAGCATGCTCAAGTGGGCAGTAATATTCGCCGTCATCGGGCTCGTGGCCGGTGTACTGGGCTTTGGCGGCGTGGCCGGCGGTGCATTCGCCATCGCCAAGACCCTGTTCTGGGTGTTCGTCATCCTCGCCGTCCTGATGTTCGTACTCGGTGTGACGGTCTTCAAGAAAGTCACCTGATCCGGCGTCGACACGACCTTCCGATATCAACGAAACGGCGCCCTCGGGCGCCGTTTTCCGTATACCGCCACAGGCGGATCGGCGTTCTCAACGATTGACCGCCGGCCCGTGCACGCCGCCATAGCCGGCGGCACAGTTGGTGGTGCAATCGGTGGTGAGCATGTTGCGCACGATCAGGCCGGCATTGTTCTTGGAGCGGAAATGCCCGACGCCATTGCTGGTATCGCCGCCGCCGAAGTTGTACGGACTGCCGTCGTTCCAGTTCCAGTCGAAGCCGTAGGCGCTGCTGCCCGCCCCGATATCGATCTGCGCATACACATTGGCTGCACTGTTGAACAGCGCGCCATCGCTGCAGCCGGCGGTGTAGCTGGTGGTGAAGCAGTGCACCTGGTCGCGCAGGCCGGCGGTGATCGTGTAGAAGCGGATGCCGCTGTAGCTGGCAGGGAAGCTGCGCAGGCTGCCGCTGCCGCTGCCGGTCCAGCGGTTGTAACCGTAGTAGGTCACTCCGGTGCTCGGATACAGGCCGAACGTGTAGTTGTTGTAGGGGTAGAGGTAGGCCTCGGCATTGCAGGTGGGGGCGTAGGCGGACTGATAGCCGGTGATGCGGCAGGTCTGCAGGCCGCGCAGCCCGCCGGCGATGTTGAGGAAGCGACGCACGCTGCCCTGGTAGCCGTGGTACTTGATCATCGCCAGGCTCATCGATGATCCAAGCGAGTGGGTGACGAGGTCCACCTGGCTTTTCCCGGTATAGGCCTTGACCTTGTCGATGAAGGTCTTGAGGGCCTGGTAGGTCGCCGGCTTGTGGTAGTTGTCCTGCGGCGCGTTGCGCTCGCTGGCGTCCAGATAGGTGACGCCGAACAGTTCGCAATCGTTGTAACCGGCGGCCTTGAGTTCGTCGTAGATGGAGCGGGCCGGGGTGCTGTAGCCGGCGACGGCACCGGCGGGCATGTCGAAGCTGATGGCGCTGTCGCCGTTGCCATGGACGAACACCACCGGCGTCCGGGTTGCCGTGCAACCGCCACCTCCGAAGCCGCCGTGTCCCACGCCGGGATTGAAGCCCCCGGCGTACTGGATGGCTGATCCGGTGCAGGTGTAGCCATTGTTGGCGCCGCAATCCAGTGCGTGGGCGTCGTCCGGCGCCACGGCTGCCATTACCCCAAGAACGGATAGAAGAATGGCGCCGAATATCGAGCCGGGGATGAGCGGGGCAGTGGGCTTGGGCATGCTGGCAACTCCTTGGACGGATGGCGCGGGGACGCAGCCCGCGGTGCGGGTGCGTGATCCTGCAGCCTGATGCGCGTGGCGGCGCCGGGCCAGTGGCCGTTGGGGAAGCTTGCGCTGCAGCAATCGCAGCGCGGCTTCGCGCGGGACTTGGCCGATCCACCGAGGACGACATGGCCGCCGATGCGCGGAGACAGTGGGCCAGTGCCATGAATCGCCGCCGCGCTATCTGCGCTTTCGGACCAGCGACGACGAGGCGCGGAGAATGGCGCGGGTCAGCAGTGCCATGGTGGTGACTTCCCCTTTCCAGTGCTGCCAGTACAGCGGCACATCCTCCCAGGCACGCTGTTTGACGTATACCAGCCGGCCGCTTTCCAGGTGGCGGCGGACCAGCGGCAGCGGATTCATCGTCCAGCCCAGTCCACCCAGATTGGCCTGCACAAAGGCGCGGGTGGAGGGAATCCACCACGTGGGCGGATTCAAGGGTTGATCGACATCGGCGACGTGACGCGCGTAGCGGGCCTGCAGGTCGTCCTTGCGGTTGAAGACCAGTACCGGTGCCTGGGCGAGCGATTGTGCATTGACGCCCTTGGCGAAATAGCGGGCATGGAATTCCGGAGTGCAGGTGGCGGCGTAGCGGATGCTGCCCAGCGCATGGATCTGGCAACCCTGCACCGGCTCGGGCAGTGTGGTGACAGCCCCCAGCACGGCGCCTTGGCGCAACAGCGCGGCGGTATGGTCCTGGTCTTCGGTATGCAGGTCCAGGGTAGTGCCGCTGGTCTGGGCGAAGGTCAGCGCCGCTTCCGGAAACCATGTCTCAAGGCTGTCGTGGTTGACCGCCACCGGGATGCTCGCCCGCGGCAGGTCTTCATCGCCAATGCCCATCCGGTGCAGGGCATCGTGTTCAAGCAGGGCGGTCTGCTCGGCCAGCTGGACCAGGATCTGCCCTTCACTGGTGGCTTCGGTCGGCGTGGAGCGGCGGACCAGCAGGTGGCCGACGCGCTCTTCCAGCGCCTTGATCCGTTGCGACACCGCCGAGGCGGTGACATTGAGCGACTGCGCGGCGCGTTCGAAACTGCCTTCACGGATGACGGCGGCGAGGGCGCGAAGTTGTGCGTGGTCAATGCGCATGTCTTTAGATTTGCTAAAGTTGGTTAAACAAGTTTAGCTGTATTGTTCGATGTTGCGTTGCGACAATCTCTCTGCCCGCGGTGCTGCCGGCTTCGGCCCACACCGCTTCCCCCAGGTAACAGGCAGCAAATCCATGTTTTCCGTAATTTCCGGCAACGCCGGGCTTGGCGCGTGGTTCAGCGGCGCGGCCATCGGCATCGGGCTGTTTGCCATCGTCGGTGCGCAGAGTGCGTTCATCCTGCGCCAGGGCATCATGCGCCAGCACGTGATTCCGGTTATCGCCACCTGTGCGGCCATCGATGCGGTGTTTATTTTCGCCAGTGTCGCCGGCCTGAAGACCGTCACCGAAAGCCTTCCCTGGCTTACCACGGTGTTGCTGTGGGGCGGGGTGGCTTTTCTGGTGTGGTATGCGCTGCAGTCCGCGCGTCGGGCGGTGCTGGGCGGCGGCGGCATGCAGGTGGACGACGATGCCGAGCCGTCACGACGCGCGGCGATGTTGGCCGCTGCCGGCTTTTCGATCATCAACCCGCATTTCTGGCTGGACATGGTGGTGATCGGCTCGATTGCCGACAATTTCGGTCATGCCCGGATGGCGTTTGCCGCCGGCGTGGTGACGGCCAGTTTCGTGTGGCTGACCGCACAGGGGCTGGGCGCGCGCCTGTTGGCGCCGCTGTTCACCAGACCCGGCACCTGGCGGGTGCTGGACGGCAGCATCGCGGTGATCCTCAGCGTGTTGGCGTTGACCCTGGCGATCCGCGGCGTCAACTGAGCGGCCGGCCACCCACCGGACTTCAGTCGCGTCGCTGCTGGAACAGCCACTGCCACATCGCCGGATTCCGGTAGGTCGGATCCCAGGCGTTGTGGTTGGTGCCGGGATATTCGGTGTAGCGCACGTTGGCATGCGCGGCGAGCGCGGCCTGATACAGCCGGCGCGCATCATCGGGTGGCACCACGTCGTCCTGGGCGCCATGGAACATCCATATCGGCACTGTCCGCAGGCGGCTGACAACAGCGCCATAGGGATCGGCCTCGCCGGCGACCTGGTCAACCACCAGGCTGGGGCGTTCGGCGCGCGGGGCCAGGATCGCCGCGCACACCGGCACCAGTGCGGCGAACCGTTGCGGCTGCATCAGCGCCAGTTCCCAGGTGCCATATCCGCCCAACGACATTCCGGTCAGGTAGGTGCGATGCGGGTCGCCATGGAATTCGGCACTGGCGGCATCCAGCGCCGCCAGCGCCATCCGCGCGGTGCGCCCTTGCCACTCCTCATCGTCGGGCGCCTGCGGAAATACCACCAGCGCGGGAAAGGTGCCGGTGTTCTGCCGTAGCCACGGACCGAGACCGGCCTGCAATTGCCGCCGGCCATCGCTGCCACGCTCACCGGAACCGTGCAGGAACAGCACGATCGGCGTACCTGCCGCATCCCGCTGCGCAGGCACGAACACCTGGTAGGGAAACGTGCGGCCCTCGAACGGCAGCGAACGCGCCAGGAACTGCCCGGCCGGCGGCGCAGCGTCCGGCACGCTGCTGCAACTGGCCAAGACGGGCAGCGAAAGCAGAATCAACAGACGACGGATCATCGAAGCGTCCCGCAGTGCAGTGGCACCCAGATTATTCCTGCAGGGCATTGCTGTCATCGCAGGGCGTGATGAGCCGCGCCGCCGCATCCGCCGGTGCCGGCGAGAGAACTCATGGCTGTCAGTGTCGACGCCATTGGATCGATTGGCGCGCTGGGCCACACACGGGCTGTTCCAACAGCCGCGGCATCGATAGCGGATTCCAGCGTCAATCCCACGCCGGTCGTGGCGCCGCCGTGCCGGTGCCCTCTGTTCCGGCAACGTCCACGGACGCTCATTCCCGTGAGGCTCATGGTGTGATTGTTAGGATTACATGCTTATGACCCGCATCAAGCCTGTTCTTTGGACTCCAAGTTTCAGATTGGCCTGTATCGCCAACTTCCTGCTGGGCATGTCGTTCTATGTGTTGATGCCGACGTTGCCGTTCCATCTGGTCGAGCAGCTGCAGATCGGCGAGGCCACGGTTGGCGTGATCCTTGCCAGCTATGTGATTGCGGCCTTGCTGGTGCGTCCGTTCTCCGGCTTCATCGTTGACCGCTTCAATGCCAAACACGCCTATCTGATCGCGCTGACCGCCTATGTGCTGCTCACCGGAAGCTATCTGTTGGCGCACACGGTGTTCGCGTTCGTGGTCGTGCGGCTGGGAATCGGTTTCAGCTTTGCGATCCTCGGCACCGCGGCCAACACCCAGGCGATCGACATCATCCCGTCGCAGCGGCGTGGCGAGGGCATTGGCTTCTTCGGATTGATGAGCAACCTGGCGATGGCGATGGGTCCGATGTTCGGCCTGTGGCTGATGGATCACTATCCGTTTGAAGTGCTTTTCAATGCCGCGGTGATCGCCAGTGCCGCCGGGTTGCTGGTCGCCTCGCTGGTGCGCTCGCCGCGCAAGCTGCGCGGCAGCCATGCGCCGGTACTTTCGCTGGACCGTTTCCTGCTGGTGCGCGGGCTGCCGTTGGCGCTCAACCTGGCGGTGATCGGGCTCGGCTACGGCATGTTGCTGGCGTTCGCCGCGATCTACGGCAAACAGGTGGGCGCGGTGAATACCGGCCTGTTCTTCACCCTGATGGCAGCCGGGATGATGGTGTCGCGGGTGTTTTCCGGACGCCTGATCGATCGCGGCCAAGTGGTGCTGGCCACCAATGGCGGCACTGCCGCGGTAGTGCTGGGTCTGGGCCTGTTGGCGCTGGCCAATGGGCCGGCGCTGTATCTGTTGGCCGGGTTACTGGCCGGCTTCGGCTTCGGTGTGATCTATCCGGCGTACCAGACGATGATGGTGAATATCGGCGGCCATGCCCAACGCGGCACCGCGGTGGCGACGTACTTCACGGCGCTGGACGTGGGCATCGGCCTGGGCATGGTGGTGGCCGGCGTCATCGCCTCGCGCTTCGGGCTGGCGGCGGCTTTCGGTACCGGCGCCGGCCTTTCACTGCTGGCAGGTGCGGTGTTCGCGCTGCTGCTGGCACGCGGAGATATCGGCAATCCGGTTGAAGCCATCACCGCATCTGCGGAAGTGGACGCCTCGCCCTGAGAGCGGGCGGCCGGACCGGGTGCCGCTCAGTGACCACTCTGCCGGCGGCGGAAACGCAGTACCCGCGGTGTATCGGCCGGCAGCTGTTCCGTGGAGATCGGCAGCGGCGATTCCAGTTCGAAGCCCTGTGCGTGCAACAGACGGGTGAACAGGCCGGCACTGCCGCGGCCCGGGTCGGCAATGACCACTTCAGCGTCAGGGAGCGCGTGTCGCTCCACCAGCCCCGACAGCAACGCCGCGTGATCGCGTTCGTACATCACGTCGCTGGCGATCAGCACATCGAACATGCCCAACGACGGCAACGGTGTTTCCCAGTCCATATTGCGGAAATGGACCGACGGCAGGGCGTTGAGGGCCGAGTTGTAGGCGAGGAAGGATTCGGCCAGCGGGTGGATGTCGGAGGCCACCACCTGCGCGCCGCGCCGTTGCAACACCAGACTGGGCAGGGCGAGACCGCAACCGACTTCAAGGATGCGCTTGCCGTCGATATCGAAGCTGTCCATCGCCAGTGCCAGCAACTGCGCGGCCGGCCATAGCTGCCCGAACATGCTCCACTGCGCCGACGAGATGCCCAGGCGAGCCCCTTGGCCATCGGGATCGGAGAATTGCTGCAGATCGCGCAGCACGCGTAACCGGTACGGTTGTGTGCCCACCTCGAGATCGAGGTGGCGGATGTCATAACCTGGCATGTGGCTCTCCCGGAGCATTGCAGCCTGCACGCAGGCGGTAAGAGTGAAGGGAGAGGCGGGCAGCCTGCGTGGCTGGCCGGGCGAAGGCAGGGCGGCTGCCTGGTCAGGAACATCCGGGGTGGCGCGGCGCTACGGACGGATCCAATGCAGCGCGGCGCTACGTGGCTTGGCGATGGGTGCCGGCCGGTAAAGCGGGGTGTACGGGCAGAGAAGCCTGCGTTCAGTCCGGCCGCGAGCCCGGTGACGCTGCATCGGTTGCGGCCTTTGCCGCCTCCTTGGCCTGGCGCTTGCGCGCTTCCTTCTCGTCCTGCTGCTTCTTTTTGGCGATCTCGCGTTGCCGCTTCTCAAAAGAGTAATTTGGCTTGGCCAAAGGGCGTATCTCCATTCAAAGGGGCACCCAGTGTAGGCCCTGGGCGGCTGCTTCCGGTATGAGCCGGGACAGAAAGCGCTGAAAAGATGCATTTCGTGGCGGTTTCCGGCCGCTTTCGGCGCTTGTCGTTCATGTGCCGGTTACAGACGGGATCGGTCTTGGGAGAATGCCGGGGCGCCAGCAGCCCTGGCAGCCATGGGCACAGGGACTGACGGAAAGCATGCAAAATCCGTCCGGGTCATGTCCAATGACTCGTCCGCCCGCTTGCGGCGCCATCGTTGTCGAACCTGGAATTCCGATGAAAAAATGGCTGGCCGTTTCCCTGATCTGCCTGTTGTCTGCCTGCAGCCAGGGCATCAAGGGTGTCTACAGCGATGAGATGGGCATCAGCCGCTACACCTTCCAATCCGGCGGCGAGCTGAGCATCGAGGTGATGGGGATGCGGCAAGAAAGCACCTACACCCGCGACGGCGACAGCTTGAAGGTCGCACTGCCAAAAGGCGGGGTCTCACTGGCTTTCACCATCAACAAGGATGGTTCCTTGACCGGTCCGATGGGCGTGCGCTTGAACAGGAGCCGCGACTGACAGCGCGCGCAACCCGAGCCGGCTGCCGGTCAGCGGAACGCCCGGCGACGGTTGCAGGCGATGCGCGGCTAAAGGTGCGCCGATGCCGGCCGATAGCGTCGGCAGGATCACGCATGGATTGCACCGGAGCTCCTTATGGCATTCCCGCTTCCGCTACTGGCCGCCTTGCTGGCGGTGTTTCTCTTCCTGCTGATCCGCTGGATCTGGCATCGCCATGCGCGGGTGGTCACAGCGCCACAACCGGCCAGACGGAGCGCCGAAGCGATGGAGCCGGCGGCCGGCTTGCTCCACGGTCGCGAGGTCACCGAGGTCATGCAGCAGGTGCAGGGGCGCTTCCTGGCGTTGGCACTGGGAATGGACGCCGCCGACACGGCCACCACGCTGGATGAGCCGCATCGCGCTGTGGTGGGCGCGGTGGTCGCCGCCCTCGGCCGCGCCGATCTGTCCCCGCGTTACACGCCACGACGGCCGCAGCTGTTGCCGCAGTTGATCCAGAGCGTCAACGACACGGCGGCGTCCTCGCGGTCGATCAGCGCGATCATCGGCCAGGACGCGCTGCTGGCGGCAAACCTGCTGCGTATCGCCAACAGTCCGGTGTATCGCCTGCAGCCACGCGCGGTGGAGAGTATCGAGCGCGCCGTCACCCTGGTGGGAACGGATGGCATCCGCCAGATCATTTCCGCCGCCCTGGTACAGCCGGTGATGAATGCCCACGGTCATGGCGGCAGCCGCTTCCCGGACCTGGTCTGGGAATACTCGATGCGGGTTTCGGCGGCTGCGGCCGACCATGCGCGCAGTGTCGAGCACGACGACGGCTTTGCCGCGCAACTGATGGGACTGCTGCAGGGCTTGGGCGCAGTGGTGGTGATGCAGGCCGCCCAGGATGAATATGCCCGCCATCCCGGGCTGCAGCCGTCGCCGTGGGCACTGCGGATGTTGCTGGAGCGCTGCACGCAGACCACCGCCGCCCGCATCGCCAGCCATTGGCAATTGGCCCCGGCAATCGGTCAGGCCCTGCACGATGGCGATACCGCGGCAGCGCAGCTCAGCGCCCTGGGCCGTGCGTTGCAGTTCGGGCGCACCGCCGCAGCGGCCGCCCTGCTCTGTCAGGAGGGGGAGATGGAAGACGAGGAGGCGCTGGCAATGCTGACCACACTGGTGCCTGCCCATGTGGTCGGCTGGATCTGGAGGCGCATCGGCCAGCAGGCCGATAACCCCGAGATTTCCCGCGCCGCGCGCTGAGGGCCGATGCGCTGCGGCGGTCGCCTTACAGCTGTGATTCCAACGGCAGCCAGCTGATCATCCGCGCGGTCGCGCGCTGCAGGACGGAAGTTTCCGGTTCGGCGACATAGGTCATGGGCGGTTTGCGCTCCAGGTCCAGCCAGCGCACGCGTTGCTGCCGGTCCAGGTACACCCAGTAACTCTGTTGCGGCGATGCCAGCCGCAGGTATTCCTGGCGCAGCCGTGCCCCGAGTACGGGATCGTCGAACAGCACCCCCATTTCGGTATTGAGGTAGGCCGAACGCGGGTCGAGGTTGAACGAGCCGACAAACCCACGCCGGTCGTCGACGATGAACGCCTTGGTGTGCAGGCTGGCGCCGCTGCTGCCGAACAGGCTTTTGCCGCTGCCGCCGCCGCGCAGTTTCAGTTCGTGCAGTTGCACGCCCGAGCGCAACAGCGGCGCGCGGTAGTGCATGTAGCCGCTGTGCACCGCGGCCACGTCGTTGGCGGCCAGCGAGTTGGTGACCACGCCCACCTGCACGCCGTTGGCGACCATCCGGCGCATCGCCTCGGCTCCGCTGTCACCGGGCACGAAGTATGGGGAGATCAGCAATGCCTTGCTGCGTGCGCTGCCCAGCTCGGCGCCCAGCCGGGTCACCAGCCAGTCGTGCCGGTCGGACTTGCGGTGTTTGAGCGGCGGGTCGGAATGGATGGACACCCGGTCGGTCCAGCGCAGCTGCAACTGTTCGCCGAAGTAGCGGGATTGCACCCGGCTCCGCACCCGTTGCAGATACGGCTGCGCGGCATCGCGGCGGGCATCGTAATCGGACAGGCGCAACAGCAGGCGCAGCTGATCGTTGCGTTCCGGGTTGAGCGCGGTGATCGGCACGGCCGCTTCGCTGTTCCAGTAATCGTCGAAAATGTGGCTGGCCTGTTCCACCACCGGCCCGGCGAGCAGCAGGTCGAGATCGCGGAAATTCACGTCTGGCCGCGCGTCGAAGTATTCCTCGCCGATATTGCGGCCGCCGACAATCGCCACGCGGCCGTCGGCGATCCACGACTTGTTGTGCATGCGGTGGTTGACGCTGAAGAACCGCTGCACCATTTCCAGCATGCGCAACAGGCCGTCGCGGTTGCGGAACGGGTTGTACAGCCGCAGCTCGATGTTGGGGTGGGTGTCGAGCGCCAGCAGGGCCGGTGTCAGGCCCTGCGTATTCATGTCGTCCAGCAGCAAGCGCACTTTTACCCCGCGCTCGGCGGCGTCGTACAGGTCGCGGGCCAGCAGGTGGCCGGCCATGTCGTCGTGCCAGATGTAGTACTGCAGGTCCAGGCTGCGTCCGGCATTGCGGGTGATGACCGAGCGCGCCGCATAGGCATCCAGGCCGTCGGAAAGATAGGTCACCCCGCTCTTGCCGGGATGCGCGGCGAGCAAGGGCTGCAGCTGGCGGTCGATGCGGGTCTGGTCGTCATGCAGCGGCAGCGTGGTCGAAGCGCTGCCAACCGACTTGGGCGTCAGGTGATCGGCCAGCAGCAGTCCGCTGAGGACCAGTGCCAGCAACACCGCCAGCACGATGAGGATCAGCCGCAGCAGCCGCCTGGCAGGAGTCTTGGGTCGGGTCATGGCGGCATCGTAGCGTGCCCGGCGTGGAGACCGGATCGGCGCTGCCGCGCGTGGGCCCATGACGATGGGGGGATGCCGTGCCTGCCGGCTTCGGTGACAATCCACGGCTATTTGCCAGAGTGTGCTCCATGATCGATCCGTCGCGCTTCCGTGCTCCCGGCCTGGTTACCCAGATCGTCATCGGTCTTCTGGCCGGCATCGTGCTTGCCCTGTTGTGGCCGACGGGCGCGGCAGCGGTCGGGCTGCTGGGGACGGTCTTCGTGTCCGCGCTGAAGGCGGTGGCGCCGGTGCTGGTGCTTGTGCTGGTGGCCGCGTCCATCGCCAACCACCGCCACGGCCAGCAGACCCGTCTGCGCCCGGTGCTGCTGCTGTACGTGATCGGCACCGTGGCTGCGGCGCTGGTGGGCGTGGCCGCCAGCTTCCTGTTCCCCAGCACGCTGGAGCTGAAGGTGCCGGTGGAGGCGGGGCTCAGTGCTCCCGGCGGCATCGGCGAGGTGCTGAAGACGCTGGTGCTCCAGGTCTTCGACAACCCGGTCAATGCGCTGGTCAAGGCCAACTACATCGGTCTGCTGGCCTGGGGCGCGGGTCTGGGGCTGGCGTTGCGGCACGCCGCCGACGGCACCCGCCAGGCATTGTCGGATCTCTCCGCGGCCATCACCTGGATCGTCCGGGCGGTGATCCGGCTGGCGCCGCTGGGCGTATTCGGCATCGTCGCCTCGCTGCTGTCCGAGTCCGGGCTGGGCGTGCTGAAAGACTATCTGCACCTGCTCTGCGTGCTGGTGGGCGCGATGCTGTTCGTGGCGCTGGTGGCCAATCCACTGATCGTGCTGGTGGCGACCCGTCGCAATCCGTATCCGCTGGTGCTGCGTTGCCTGCGCGAAAGCGGGATCACCGCGTTCTTCACCCGTTCCTCGGCGGCCAATATCCCGGTCAACATGGAGCTGTGCCGCAAGCTGGGTCTGCACGCGGAAACCTATTCCGTGGCGATCCCGCTGGGCGCCACCATCAACATGGCCGGTGCGGCGATCACCATATCGGTGCTGACCCTGGCCGCGGTGAACACCCTGGGTATCTCCGTGGATCTGCCGACCGCCCTGTTGTTGAGCGTGGTGGCCGCGATCGGTGCCTGCGGTGCCTCGGGCGTGCCGGGCGGCTCGCTGCTGCTGATTCCGCTGGCGTGCGGGCTGTTCGGCATCAGCGATGACATTGCGATGCAGGTGGTGGCGGTCGGCTTCATCGTCGGCGTGGTGCAGGATTCGGCCGAAACCGCGCTCAACTCGTCCACCGACGTGGTCTTCGTCGCCGCCGCCGAACAGGCGCGTAGCGCCAGGCTCTGACCCATGGAGCTGCCGCTCACGCCCGCCGTCCGCATCGGGCTGTCCATCGCGGTGGCCACCGGCCTGTATGGCATTTCCTTCGGGGCGCTGGCGGTGGCGTCGGGCTTCACCCTGTGGCAGACCGTGGCGCTGAGCGCGCTGATGTTCACCGGCGGGTCGCAGTTCGCCTTCATCGGCGTGGTGGCGGGCGGTGGCAGCGGCGCGGCGGCATTCGGTGCGGCCACGCTGCTGGGCATCCGCAACGCGGTCTACGGAGCGCAGATCAACCAGATGCTGGGTCCGCGTGGCTGGCGCAAGCCGGTGTCGGCCCAGGTCACGATTGATGAATCGGCCGCCACCGCAGCGGGCCAGCAGACGCGAAGCGAGCAACGGCGCGGCTTCTGGGCCGCCGGACTGGGCGTGTATGTGTTCTGGAACCTGTTCACCGTGCTGGGCGCGGTGCTGGGCGATGCGCTCGGGGATCCGCGCCAATGGGGACTGGATGGCGCGGCGGTGGCGGCGTTCCTGGGCTTGTTGTGGCCGCGCCTGCGCGGGCGTGAGCCGGCGGCCATCGCCGTTGTCTGCGCGCTGGTGACCGTGGTCGCGCTGCCACTGGTGCCGCCGGGCGTTCCGATCCTGTTGGCGGCGCTGGTGGCCGCACTGTGGGGCTGGTTTGGCCGCGGCCGGGCTGACGAAGGACTGGAGCCGGACGTGGCGCCGAAGACCATGGACGACGCCTCCACCATGCAGGAGGAACGCTGATGGCGCTGTGGGGCTGGGTGCTGGCGGCGTGCGCGGTGGCCTATCTGATCAAGCTGGCCGGCTATCTGGTACCGACACGCTGGCTGGAGACGCCGCGCATGACCCGGGTGGCGGGCACTCTGACCATCGGCCTGCTGGCCTCGCTGACGGCAATGAATGCCGTAGCGGCCCGGCAAGGCATGGCGTTCGACGCGCGTATCGGCGCGCTGGGCGCAGCGGCTGTGGCGCTGTGGCTGCGCTTGCCGTTCCTGCTGGTGGTGGTGGCCGGCGCCGCGACAGCCGCCTTGCTGCGGGCGGCCGGCTGGGGCTGATCAGAAGCGCTGATCGGCGCCCAGATAGCGCCACTGGCCTTCGGGCATCTTGCTCAGGCCCACGCGGCCGATACGCAGGCGGCGGATCGCGGTCACGTCCAGCCCCACTTCCTTGCACATGTACTGCAGTTGGCCCGCGGCCACGTTCTTGATCGCAAAACGCAGCCGGTCCTCGTTCTGCCAGCTGACCTTGCACGCAGGCAGGCTGCGGCCGTTGTAGACCAGCCCGTTTGCCAGCCGCAGGATGCCGTACGGCTTCAGTTCGCCGGTTATCTCGACCACGTACTCCTGCTCCATCAGGGCCTGCTCTTCCTCCAGGCAGCGGCGGATGCGCCAGTCCTGGCTGAACACCACCAGCCCGCTGGCCATGTCCTCCAGCGGCATCAGCGCATGCAGGCGATGGAAGTGCCGCTGCAACAGGCGGATGCCGGTGGCATCGGATTCGGAGCGGGTCTGTTCCGTTATGTGGGCCAACACCTCGGCGGCCGGCATGCCGGCCGGCTTGTTGAACAGCAGCGTGGCCGGCTCCGGCGCTTTCACCTCCGCATCGGCCGCCAGCAGCACGGTTTCGGTGCCCACCATCGTCTGTGGCGTATCCACCACCCGGCCGTCCACGGTGACGCAGCCGCCCTCGATGTACTGCTGGGCTTCGGCGCGGGAACACTGGAACAGGGCGACGACGCGCTTGTCGAGGCGGATGGGTTCAGACATTGAAAGGCGGCTCGGTACGACGGGCGGGAAGTGTAGCGGCTGCCGGCTCCGGGCGCTAAAAAACGGGAAGCGGCTCAGCCGGAGCTGCCGCATTCCAGTCCGGTCAGGTACAGCCGCAGGTCGAACTCCAGCTGGTGGTAGTCCGGCGCCATGTGCGTGCACAGTTGGTAGAAGGGTTTGTTGTGGTCGGCCTCCTTCAGGTGGGCCAGTTCATGCACCACGATCATCTTCAGGAAATCGGCCGGCGCATCGCGGAACACCGTGGCGATGCGGATCTCGCGACTGGCCTTGAGCTTGCCGCCATGTATGCGCGAGATCGCGGTGTGGGTCCCCAGCGCGTGTTTCATCACCTGCAGCTTGCTGTCGTAGATCACCTTGCCCAAGGGCACCGACTTGCGCAGGTAGCGGTCCTTCAGCTCCTGCACGTAGTCATACAGCTGGCGGTCGTTGCGCACCGTATGCGGCTGGGCGTACTTGTCGCGCAGCATCGGCCCGAGCTTGTCCTGCAGCAGCAGGTTGCGCACTTTTTCCTGCACGTGTTCAGGATAGCCGGCGAGGTATTTGAGCGGTTGCATGGCAAGCGGGGCGGCGAGGGCGCGCGGATCGGGGCAGGCCAGTATGATGGCAGCCATCGGCAACAGAAGAACATGCAGGAACATGGCGAAGGCGAATCCCCTTCAGGAACAGCTGCTCAAGGCCGGACTGGTGAAGAAGTCCAAGGTGGCGCAGGTGGCGCGCGAGCAGGTCAAGGCGCGGCATGGCAAGGCGCCTGTCGCGCCCAGCGAAAGCCAGCTCGAGGCCGAGCGCGCAAGAGCGGAAAAAGCCGAGCGCGATCGTGAGCTGGCCGCCGAGCGCAACGCGCAGGCGCGGGTCAACGAACTGCGGGCGCAGGCGCGGCAGATCGTGCAGGACCGCAAGGTGCCGCGCACGGGCGAGCTGGAATACCGCTTCAATGATGGCAAGCTGATCCGCACCCTGCTGGTCGACGAGGCGCTGCGCAAGCAGCTGGCCTCCGGAGCGCTGGTGGTCGTGCAGCATGGTGAGGGCTACGAGCTGATCCCGCGGATGGCGGCCGACAAGGTGCGCGAACGTGATGCCTCGCTGATCGTGGTCGATCACGGCCAGGCCGGTGACGTCGGTGTCTCCACCGGCAATGCCGAAGACGACGCGTACTACGCACAGTTCCAGGTGCCGGACGACCTGATGTGGTGAAGGCGAGAGCACGCGGTTTGCAGGGCCTTTGCCCAGTCACAAAGCCGTGCGCCATCTCCGGTAGGCTGGGCGCCGGGTCGTTGTGGAGCAGCAATCATGGCTACCGGTTGGGCAGGAGATGACGCGGTACAGCAGCAGATCGACGCGACCGTCGACGATGCGATCAAACGTGCACGCAGCAAACTGCCGAGCGGGCCGGGCCTGGAAAATTGCGAGGAATGTGACGCCCCCATTCCCGAAGCGCGGCGCAAGGCGGTGCCCGGCGTGCGCCTGTGCGTGAGCTGCCAGCAGGCCCACGACGAGGAGCAGGCCGAGTCCAGCGGTTACAACCGTCGCGGCAGCAAGGACAGCCAGCTGCGCTAGCGTGTTTCCTTGTGTGACATCAGGGGTCCGTCGCGCCCAATCCGGGATGGCGCCGAGCGCGCGCGATGGCACACCGCCCAGTAAAAAGGCCGGGCGAATCCACGCCCGGCCCTTATGCCGTGTTTCCGGCCCGGTTGCTCAGTAAGCGCCCATGTAGTCGCGCTTGCCGATCTCCACGCCGTTATGGCGCAGCAGCGCATAGCTGGTGGTCACGTGGAAAAAGAACTGCGGCAAGCCGTACTGCAGCAGATACACACTTCCCATCAACTTCTTTTCTTTCGGCGTGCCCGGGCGCAGCACGATCTCACGTGCCTGGCTGCCATCGAACTGTTCGGGCTTGAACGCATCCAGATGCGCCAACGTCTTTGCGATCAGTTCCTGCAGATCGGTAAACGTGGGGTCGGCCTTGTCCGGCCATGACGGCACGTCCGCGTTGGCGAGCCGTGAGCTGATGCCCTTGGCGAAATCCGCCGCGATCTGCACCTGGCGTGCCAGCGGGAACATGTCCGGGAACAGACGCGCGCCCAGCAAGGCGGTCGGGTCGATCTTCCTGTCGGTGGCGTGGGCCTCGGCTTTGGTCAGTACCTCGGACAGGGCGGCGAGCATCTGCTTGAGGACGGGGACGGAGGCGCTGTACATGGAAATGGTCATGATGGATCTCACTTGCTGGTTGAGGCTGGCGCAGCGGCTGCTGCGCGGGGATGGAACCCGGACAGCATAGCCGGCGCCGTGGTTTGTGCTTGCCCCAGTGCCCCCGTCGGCGGAGGGCACGGATTCTGGCCGCACTGGTGCGCCAATGCGCGTCGCGATTGCCGTCCCAACTCGTGCGGAACGTCGCGTGCTCGCCCGATCCCGGGTGCTTCAGGCGGTGGCTTTGCGAAGCAGTTCGGCCAGCAGCTTTTCCTCGGCCGCATCGAGCCGGGCAAGCGCGAACGCGGTGGGCCACAGACCGCCCTCATCGAGGCCTGCCTGATCGCTGAAACCGAAGGTCGCGTAGCGGCTCTTGAATTTGTCCGCACTCTGGAAGAAACAGAGCACCTTGCCGTCTCTGGCATAGGCCGGCATGCCGTACCACGTGCGTGGAACCAGCTGCGGCGCATGGAGTTTGACCAGCGCATGGATCTTGCGCGCCATGCCGCGGTCCGGTTCCGGCATTGCGGAAATCGCTGCCAACACGTCGTTTTCACCATCGACAGCGGTCCTGTCCAACTTTGCTGCCGCCTTCAGCTCACGCGCGCGCTCCTTCATCGCCGCCTGTTCCTCGGCAGTAAAGGCGCCGCTGGCGCCGGAGCGGGTGTCCTTGCCGGTTGGGCTCATGGGGGAATCTCCATTGACGGACGTGGCTGTTGCATACGTTTCCGATCGTATTCCAGCTGCCGAATAACCGCGTGTAGTCGCCGCCGTCAAGTGCGGCTGGCGCGGTTCACAGCAGTTTCGTGCCCAAGGGTACGTCGTGCTCCGGCACGCACAGCGAGACATTGCCCTCGGCGTCATGGAAGCCGGTGACCAGGCATTCGGACATCATCGGACCGATCTGCTTTGGCGGGAAATTGACTACCGCGACCACCTGTTTGCCGACCAGGTCCCCGGGTTGATACAGGGAGGTGATCTGCGCGCTGGATCGGCGCAGGCCGATCTCCGGGCCGAAGTCCACGTGCAGCTTGTAGGCGGGTTTGCGTGCTTCGGCAAATGGTTCGGCGGCGATCACCCGGCCGACCCGAAGTTCGACCCGGGTGAAGTCGTTCCAGTCGATGGTGTCCATGAAATTGTCCCGGCAGATAGGCGAAGGGCGATCAATACCGCTGGCTGTGCGTTCCGGTCAACCTGTTGAACAGGCCGGAACATGGGGACAGGGGACAGCGAAACGGAAGCGACCTCGATCCGCTGGAAGCCAGGCCTCTGCAGAGGCATTCAATTCTGCTTGTTCGCACGCCGCGCCGCGGCTTCGTTCCGCCGGAACTGCCATGGAGCCACCGGGTGCGCATCATTCCACAGGCCGCTCCGGGTGACGCGTGCCTTGAACTCGAACAGCGGCATCAACTTGTCGTTCATATAATCGGTATAGGCCCACGCCATGCCGGCATTGACCATTTCCCGGTTCACGTTTGCTCCATTGATATGGAGCACGCCGATGGTGCGGCCGTAGCGGTCTTTGCCGTCTTCCTGCACGCGCACAGTCTTGCCGAAGACCAGGTCGGACAGATGCTGCTGCGAGCGTGTCCCGAAGGCCTGGCGCTTTTCCGGAGCGTCGATGCCGCCCAGGCGCACGCGGACTTGGGTGTGGTTGCGAAGCACGGTGACGGTGTCGCCGTCGGAGACCTTGACGACACGTCCGTTGAAATCCGCGTGCGCGCTGGCGCTCACTGCAAGGAGCAGTGCGATGGTTACGAGTTTTTTCATCAGGCTCTTGTGGGGGTGTACGAACGGGCACCCCCAGCGGAGCTACTCATACCTGCGACTGCTGCTGCGCCGGCAGGCGCGTAGTGCAACGATGGCGGATGCCACCAGCGTCCTCGCACGCAATGGCGCGGGATGAAAGTCGAGCACGCGGGGTGTCGTCCCGGGCGGGCCAGCTTAGCGGCTAAAGCGAAAGCTTCAAGCGCTGCTCATGTGCTGGCATCGACAGGAGACGCACGGCAGGATTGCGGCTACCAATTGATGCAGCGAGCCGTTCATGTGCAAGGCGAGGGCGGGAAACATCAACCGCAGCGCAGGTGAAAACCGCCGATTGCTGGTGCGTCGGTTCGCCCGTCGAGCACAGCATCAATCAACTGCTACATGCAGCTCGCCACCTGGAGGGCGCCAGATTTCCGCTGTCCAAGAATCCTGCATGTCCTGCGTCCTTGACTGCCTATTGCGGGTCGCTGGGCAGGATCGACGGCGTGAGTACCGATGCGGTAGCGGTCTCGGAGGAGAACGTCAGGAAGGCGAGATGGGCCTCGTACCGCTCGAGCACATCGTCGATCACCTGCTGCCTGGTGAGGCCCATCAAGTCATAGCCGCCCGACCCGGTCTGCGTGAACACTTCGAGCCGGTAGTACACGTCGGTCTCGCGCGACATCCGGCCGCCGAACATCGGCACCGGCGCCTCGACAATCGCGACGTGGTAGTGGAAGTCGCGGAATGTGTCCATCGACACCCGCAGCAGCGGCTCCTCGATGCCGTTGGTGTTGGTTGTGACGTCACGCACGACGTCGTAACCCTGGTTACGGAACTCTGCCGCGACCTCGTCAAGCGCCGGGCGCACGGTGCGGTCGAGGAACTGCGTGACCTGCCGCAGCGTTGGGAAAGCACGCAGCTGCTCGAGCCGCTGCTTCCACGAACGCTCGGGCATGTGGCCGCCGATCGCGGCCATGGACGGCCTTCTCAGCACCTGGCCCTCACGCTCGGCCCGCTCCATCCGCAGCACCTTGTGGAAGGACGCCATCACCAGGTAGGCGATGATCGTCACCGGCAACGCGAAGATCAGCGTGGCGTACTCCATCGTGGTGACGCCGCCGGCCAGCAGCATGGCCACGGTGAGCACCGCAGTGAGAACGGCCCAGAAGATGCGCAGCCACTTCGGCCCGTCGTGCGAGGGATCCGGGATCGAGGCCGAGAAGTTCGACATCACCATGGCTCCGGAGTTGGCGCTCGTGAGGTAGAACAGCAGGCCCGACAGTGTGGCCAGCCCGATCAGGAAGGTCGCGCCCGGGAACATCGCCAGCAATGCGTACCAGCCGCGTTCCGGGCTCTGCACGGCCAGTTCGGCGAACGTCGTATTGCCCTGCAATACCTGGAACAGGGCCGAGTTGCCGAACAGCGAGACGATGATGAAGTCGCACAGCACCGGTGCGGTGATCGCCGCGATCACGAACTCGCGCAACGTGCGCCCACGCGAAATGCGCGCGAGGAACACGCCGACGAACGGCCCCCATGCAAGCCAGAAGGCCCAGAAGAACAGCGTCCAGCCGCCCATCCAGTGGGCGCCGCCCGGCTCGTAGGCGAACGTCTGCAGCGTGCGCTCGGGCAGGGTGACGATGAAGCGGCCGATGTTTTCGGTGAGCGCATTGAGAAGAAACGCGGTCTGCCCGGTCACGAGGATGTAGAGCATCATCGCCACCGCGCTCCAGAGGTTGAGCTCGGAGATCCAGCGGATGCCGCGGTCGACACCGGACGTGGTGGCGGCAATGGTCAGCAGCACCGCGCCGATGACCAGCCCGATCTGCAGCGTCAGGCCCTGCTCCAGGCCGAAGATCAGCGAGAAACCGACGCTCAGCAGGACCACGCCGATGCCCATCGACGTGGCGACGCCGAACACCGTGCCGACCAGCGCGATGATGCTGATGCCGTCGCCCAAGGGGCCGCGCACGCGCTTGCCAAGCAGCGGATACAGGGCGGCGCGGATCGACAGCGGCATGCCCCAGCGGTAGGCGAAGTACCCCATCGCCATGCCGAGCAGTGCGTACATCGCCCAGCCGGCGATGCCGTAGTGGAACATCGTCCAGACGACCGCATCGCGCATCGCCGCGGCCGAGCTGCCCTCGCCCGATGGCGGGTACAGATACTGCACCACTGGCCCGGTGACCGAATAGAACAGCATGTCGATACCGACCCCGGCGGCGAACAGCATCGCCACCCACGTCGTGAGCCCGTACTGCGGCCGCGAGTGGTCCGGCCCCAATCGCACGTTGCCCTCCTTCGACAGCGCCACCCACAACACGAAGCCGATCACCAGCGTCATCGTGACCACGTAGTACCAGCCGAGGCTGGTCGCAATCCAGTCGACTGCCGCCTTCATCCGCGTGCGCGCGTCATCGGGCACGAGGATGGCCCAGATCGAGAAGGCCAGGATCACAACCGACGAGATCACCAGCACACCCCAGTTGGTACTGGCAGTGGGCGACTCGAGCACTTCCTCCGGACCCTTGCTGAGGTCGCTGCGCGAGATCGGCGTGTCGTCTTCGACCGGAGGTGCGTGCCGGCGCTGCGTGCCGCCAAACCGGCTGCGCTCAAGCGGAGGCGGCGTTTTCGCTGGCTGCGCATCCGGCGAATGCATGCCCGGCTGGCTGGCTTCGGGGCGCTCGTCTTCGGAGGGGTCGATCGGCATGGAAGTCGCTCCTGTCCCGGCACGCGGCCCTCTGGACCCGCGCACCATTTATGAGGGTGCATGATCTATGACGCTACGCCGTGCAGCGTAACGCGCCCAGGCCATGTTGGGACGTCCGTAATCGCGCCCTCCGCGACCCCTTCGGCTGCGGCTGCAATCTTGGCTTGGGAACTACGGAAGACCTTCACGGTCCGGGCACACAACGACGCCGGGCGAAGCAGCCAGCGCTCCGCCCGGGTCGGTTACTGGACCCCGGCCGAAGCGGGGGCCAACAGTTCCTGCAGTGATGGCACCGGAATGAACGGCATGTACTCGTGCCAGCCCAGCAGGAACGAGAAGGCCACATGAATAGCCGGCGAAGAAAGGAATGCCAGCGCCAGATACTGGGCCAGCTCCCTGCCGGAGAGCGCAAACACGGCGGGGGGCAATATCAGCGTGACCAGCGCCGGTACCGTGTAATAGATCCACCACGGCAGCCCTGCGTTGTTGCCGAATTTCGCAAAGACCATGCCCCCGACGACGACGACACCGGCGACCGCCAGAAGGGCGGCCGTGCGCGGACGGGTGGGGCGGCGCCGAGTGACAAAACGCAGGATCGCGATGAAGGCCACGAGCGATACAAGTACGAACACTGAAAAACGTTGCGCATCAGAATCCACCAAACCCCCTTGGCATCGTATGCCCTGAATTGGTCGCCCGCGAAAATCATCGGGCTCGCCAGATCATCTGGCGACCGCAGGCGCGGTCATTGATGCTGCTCCGGCGGGACCGCCAGGCAAAACAATTGAACCGCGCCTGCCTGCTGCTGATCACCGATTCCATCATTGTCATGGGTCCGGACGTGGAGCCGGATCGCCTTATCGGACCGCATTACCGGCCACTCCCGACAAAGCCGCGCAGGGTCGAGAGTGTCGGCTCGTCAGGCAGATTGCCCGGCAGGTTGTCCACGAAACGGCCAATGGCCTCCCTGGTCAGGATCTGGCCCTTGGCATTGCCCCAGGTGATGTGGCCGACTCCCGGGATCACGTGGCTGCGTGCGATCCGGTAGACATCGAAATACTCCATGGCGCGGCCACGCGGAATGTAGCTGCACTCGCCAAGAACCATCAGCACCGGAGCGGCAAGGCCCTGCAGGTCGGGTGTTGCGCTGTCGCGTGCTTGCCGGCCGACTGTGGAATTGGCCAGCAAATTGAAGCGGGTGGGTTGAAACGAATCCAGCACCGCCGTGTCTGCCTTGCAGAAAGAGTTTGCAACCAGTGCGCGCTGCACCTCGGGCGTGTAGTGGTTGATGATCTCTTCCTGGGTCGCGTAGCGGTGGCCTGCAGGCAACATGGCGGCCAGGATGGCCCGAGGCGCGGCCAGCTTGGCCACGATGGCCGCGCTCGCTGGCTCCCCGGCATCCAAGGCATGCGTGGTCTTGTCCGACATCGACGGGGCGGACGAGAACTTGGCTCCCGGTATCCGGCCAGGTTCGGTGAGCACCACGTGGCTGACGCGCGCACGCACCTCGGAATTGGCCAACGCCGAGGTGACCAGCGCTGCGCCGTATGACTGGCCCACAAGCACCGTGGGTTTGTCGACCCGCGTGAGCACCGCAAGGAGATCACCGATATTTTTTTCGTGCGAGTACTCGCCGGGATCGCCAAGTGGCGAGCGCCCGGACCCGAACTGGTCATACAGCACCACTTCAAATCCCTCATGGGTAAATGTGGCGAAGAAATCGCGATCGAAGTTGCGTACATATCCGCCCGGGCCGCCGTGTACGAACACCAGCGCGAGGTTTCTGTCTGGTATCCCGGCGGCAGGTGCGTAGCGATATACCGCTACTGCGCGTCCGGACCCGGTGGGCCAGAGCTGCACTTCGGAATCCGCAGGCAACGGTGCCAGCGTGGAAGGTGCCAGCGGAATGAGCAGATAACCCAACGGCGCCAAGGACAGCAGCAGCGCAATGGCATGCAGGATGCGCGCGCGGGGCGAACGGCCCTTCGACCAGCGCTGCCACAGGACGCCTGCAACCAGCACGGAAACGGCGAACGCGAGGTAACCACCCGCCAATCCACGAGTGAGCCAGAGGAAAACGAAGAAGGCGATCCAGGTCGCCAGTATGCGCAGCGGTAGTCCAAGCACGGAAAGAAAACTTTTCAGAATGGCTTTCATTGAAAGTCATGGCCTGTGGCAAGGGCGATGGATACCTTCCGCACGATAATGCTGCGCAGCCCGCCACCCCACCCAGGCCAAGCCACGAAGCGGCGTCGGCGTGCATGGAGTGTGGGATGCAAACGCGAGGAAGGCAGCGGCGTGGTGCTTGGTGAAGTCTTATTGGTGTTGTGGGCCGATCGTATCAGCCAGACGCTGCCGCACCTGATAACGGGCCAATAAAAAATCCCTTTCCGGGACCGCCGGGGTGTCCTGCGCGATTCCCTATGGCCGCTCATACCGCAGTCGAAGTGGACGCGCGCGAACTGCGGTGAAAGTACCCGCAAGGCAAATCGCATGTTTTCCGGCGCATTTCCCGGATTTTGTGGTCCCGGCGATGTCCCCGGGTTCAAACCGGGCCGAACGCCGCCACGAGCAACAGCAGGAACGCGACCACCGCCGCGCCGGCGTGGACCATGACCAGCCACGCCGGCAACAGGCGCTGGCGCCATTTGTACGCCAGGCTCATCACCGCACCGCCCGCGGCGGCCAGCAAAAACAACCCCAGAGCCGCCTTGGCGGTTTGAGGTACCGGCGTTGTGCAGCTCGCATAGACCAGCAGCGTCAGACCGGACGCGGCCAGCAACCCATGCAGCATCGCCAGCCAAGCCGGCGGATTGTGTTTGGTGGAAAAGCGGATGGCGGCCATGAGCAGGCCACCAAGTGCGGTAATTGCCAACAGGATCGTCGCGATCTGGAGCATGGGCCTGGCCTGAATTGGTGGGTGCCCGTTGAAACTAGGGGAGCTTTGGTGAGTGTCACGTGTGAATGGGACACAGGGAGCGTGATGGGAGTTGTGGGCTTGCAGGCCCCGCGCAGGCCGAAAACACGGTTTTGCCAGAATGTGTATCCCGTACGCCGGAGGCTTTGCTCTGGGCAGCCATGTCCGTGGCAGGAGTTGGGTTTGAGCCGGACGGGCTGCTTGTCCGGCGTCAGTCTTGGCTGCCGGAAAGCAGTGGGGGCAACAAAGTGTGATCACCGCCAGCGCGGGTTGAACAGTGACGGGCATTGCGGGAGTATCGGCCCGGTGCGTCGTTGCGGTTACGTGCAACGTGCACAGCACTGAAAAGGAATGGTTCGGTTGGCGTCCCGGAAAAGGAGCTCGGATGAAAGCCCGTATGAAACCCTGCAAGGGCCTGGTCGGTACGGTGTTGCTTGGTTTGCTCTTTTACGGCGCGGCATCATTTATCGCCGCGGCGACGGATGATCCGCTTGAAGACCCGCGGCTGCATTCGGCGGGATTTCTCCGTGGCCATCCCGACCTGCGGTTTCGCCGGAACGGCCTCGACAGCCTGGATGCGGGGCGGGCAACGGAGGCGTTTGGCTTCTTCCAACGGGCGGCACAATATGGGGATAAGCCGTCACAAGCCGTCATTGCCGAGATGCTCTGGGATGGCCGCGGCGTCGCCCGGAACAGGATGCTGGCCTACGCCTGGATAGATCTCGCCGCAGAGCGCGGATATACCAGCTTTCTGGCGTTGCGAGAGCGCTACTGGGCGGCGATGGACGAGGGGGAACGGGCAAAGGCGTTGATCATCGGCAATGAGGTTTTCGCCCAGTACGGTGACGCCGTGGCCAAACCCCGGCTGGCAGGAGCGCTGCGGCGCGCCCGCAATTCGATGACCGGTAGTCGAACTGGAATGAAGCTGGACATGAAAATCTATGCCGGCGCGTCCGAAGGAAGTGATCAGCTCGATAGCAGGCTTTTTTACGATGATCGCTTCTGGAATCCGGAGCAGTATCACGCGCTGATGGATCGCGCATGGAAAACGCGGCGGATCGGTTCGGTCCGGCGCGATGAGGTCAAGGCGTTGCCGGATTCGTTGCCCCGCTCGCGTATCCAGGGCCAAGGGCTTTCCGAATAGGAGCAGTGGAGCCGGTGCGGTCAGTGTTCGTTTGCACTGCTCAAGACGCGACGGGTCCATTGAGTAGGGGTTAAAAGCCAAAGGCCCGGTTTCCCGGGCCTTTTTTGCGATCTCCAACTATCTGAAACCAGCCCTCACTGGATCGGCTGGTCCAGCATCAGTTGCCGTGCGAAACGCACCGGCGGGGCGCCGTAGGACAGTATCTGGTCGTGATAGGCCTTCAGGTTGAAGTTGGCACCCAGCTTTTCCTGCATCGCCTTGCGGGTATCGAAGTGCTCCTGCGCGCCGACGAAGTAGGTCGGCAGTTGCGCCGAGGTGAGCTGGGCGCGGACCCACTTGCCCGAGGCTTCGCTTTCCTGCTGGAAGGCATCGTGGGTCATCAGGTGCATGGCCTGCTCGCGGCTCCAGTTGTCCACGTGCACGCCCTGGTCGAGGATCGCGTTGGCAATCGTGCGCAGATAGAACTTCAGCTGCACCAGGTGGAACAGCGGGTCGTTATCCAGGTAACCCTGTTCCTGCATCATGCGCTCGGTGTAGACCGCCCAGCCTTCGGCAAACAGGCCCGAACGCAGCACCGCGCGCAGGGTGGAGGGGAACTTGCCCGAGTGCCAGCCTTCCAGGTAATGGCCGGGCGTGCCTTCGTGGATCGAGAGCAGGTGGATCATACGGCTGTTGTATTCGCGCAGGAACGAATCGACCTGCTTGTCGCTCCAGTCGTCGGGAATCGGCGAGACGGCGTAGAAGGTCTTCAGGTTCTTGTCGAGCGGGCCGGGCGAATCGCAGTAGGCCACGGCCACGCCGCGCTGGAATTCGGGCATCAGGATGATGTCCACCGGCGCGTCGGGCAGGGTCATCAGATCCTTCTCGCGCACGAACGCGGTGGAATGGTCGAGCGCGGCCTTGGCGGCCTCGACCACTTTGTCGCGCGCCGGTTTGTCGGCGTAGGCCAGTTCCAGCGCGGCTTCGATCGCCGCCTGTTGCTGGTCATCGCTGGGGCTGGCCGGCATCGCCGGGGCGCCCGGCTTGTCCTTCAGTACCGTCTGCGCGATGCCGTACATGTCCGCGCGCACGCGCTTGAGTTCGGCCCGCGCACGCTCGCCGATCTCGGCCCGCGAGAGCGAGGAGTTGAGCGAGAACTTCAACTTCTGGTCGTAGCGTTCGGCACCGATGCGGAAATCGCCCTTGGCGTTGGGCACCAGGGTCTTGTCCAGCCAGGTCTGGTGGTCGGCCACTTCGGTCTTGAGCCTGGCGATGGCGGCGTTCAGACGTTCCTGGTCGGCGGCGTCGAGCTGGCCGATGTTGGGCGTGATGAAGGTGTCGACCAGGCTGAGGATTCCGTGGTTCTGCTTGGCCACGGTTTCGGCGTTGATCTTCGGCACCCGGGCCGGATCGAGGTTGGTGCGGGCCGCGGCGAAGATCGCCGGGATCTTCTCGATGCGGGCGGTGGCCGACTTCATGCGCTCGGGCAGCGGTGCGAACTCGCGCGCCATCAGGCCGTAGATCGCGCTGCCTGCCAGGCTGTTGTAGGTCTGCGGATCCCACTTCCACGCCTGCAGGGTTTCGTTGTTCCAGATATCCGACTGCAGCTGGGTGCGCAGGATGGCCGCATCCACCTGGTTCTCGCGCGAGAGCCGGCTGACGTCGATCTTGTCCAGATCGGCAAGCAGCGCCTTGCTGGCCTCCAGGCCCTTCTGCTGGCCGGAGGCGCTGAGGTCGTCGAGCTCGCTGTCATAGCGGTGGTCACCGATCTGGGTGGCACTGACCGGGGATAGCTGCATCCAGGTATCCAACGCCTTCTGCGACAGCCCGGCGAAGAGGGCATCGGCCTGGATCTGGCCGGCCTGGGCGGCGGTCGGGGCAGCGACAGTGGGAGCTTCGCTGTTCTGGCAGCCGGCCACGGCGGCGATCAGGGCGGCGGCGAGCAGGTGCTTGCGCATCGGAGATCCAGTTGCTGATGGGAAGCGCCGAGCATAGGCAGGTTGCGTGCAGGACGCACCTGCCGTTGGTTGGGCGGGGGCGTTACGCCTTGGGGCGTTCGGATTCAAACCGCCGGCCCGGACCTGGTGGCCGGGCGGCAAGCCGTGGGAGGCGACACTGGGGTGGGGTCAGCCTGCTTGTGGGACTGCGTTGCGCGCTGACCCCGCTCGTGGGCGACCGCCTCGATCGTATTGGCGCAGCGGTGGCTCAGCCTTCGTCGTGTTCGTACTCGACGAAGATCCCGCGCTCGCGCACCAGTATTTCGACGACCTGTCGCACCCTCTCGGATGTTGCGGCATTGCCGACCTCCACCTCCAGCTCGTGGATGCCGGAGCCGATCTCGTCGGACAAGCCGGCGGAGCTGGAATCGTCGTCGTCCATGTGCGGCATCAGGTCGTCGGTTTCCTCGACATGCTCGATGCCCTCGATGCCTTCAAGCAGGTTGCCGATGGCGCGGACATCATCTTCGCTGCCGGTGATCCGTAGTCGCAACAGGGCCATGTATGACGCCTCGGGGGAAGGGGGAAATCAGCGTATCGGGGGCGCGGACAAGAACGGGTGATGACGCTCACCACTGTTCGCCGAGCAGAGCGGACGCTCTGCTCGCGTCTCCGTGGCACATTTCCGGGACGTTCTCGTCGAAGCTGCTTGTCGACTGCTGGCAGCAGGTGGATGCTGTGCTCCCCAATCATTGGAGCACTCGTCATGCTGTCCCACATCTTGCTGCCGCGTGTCTGCCAATGCCCCGGCGCGAGTCGACGATGAGCGGCATGCCTGCTGCGGGAGCGGTGGAGCGTGACTGGCGCACGCCGCTGGAGCTGACCCTGCTTGGCGCGATCTGGGGGGGCTCATTCCTGTTCATGCGCGTGGCCGTGCCCGCGTTTGGTCCATACGCGCTGGTGGAAGTCCGCCTGGTGCTCGGCGCACTGGTGCTGCTGCCGTTCCTCTGGCAAGCCCGCGCGCAGTTTCCCGCCCGGCGCTGGCGCTGGCTGGCCCCGATCGGCCTGATCAATTCGGCCATTCCTTTCGTGCTGTTCGCCTGGGCCGCGCAGCGGGCCCCGGCTGCCATCGGCGCCATCTGCAACGCCATGACCGTGCTGTTCGCCGCGCTTATAGCGTTCCTGTTCTTCGGCGAGAAGATCGGCATGCGTCGCGCCATCGCGCTGCTGGTCGGCTTCGCCGGGGTGGTGGTGCTGGCCACCGCCAAGGTTTCCGGCCTGGGCGTCGGTGCGGCCGTGGTCGCCGGCTCGCTCGCCGCGTTGCTGTACGGCCTCGGCGTCAACCTGGTCAAACGCCACATGGCCGGGCTGCCGCCCGCCGCCTCGGCCGGTGCCACCCTCGGTTGCGCCGCGATCCTGTTGCTGCCGATGGCCCTCACCCACTGGCCCACTGCGCCGATACCAATGTTGTCCTGGGCGTGTGCGATCGCCTTGGGCGTGGTCTGCACCGGCGTGGCGTTCCTGATCTTCTACCGCCTGATCCACCGGGTGGGCGCGGCCCGTGCGTCCACCGTCACTTATCTGATCCCGGTGTTCGGTGGGCTGCTGGCCTGGCTGTTCCTGGGCGAGCCGGTAACGTTTGCGATGCTCGCGGCCGGGCTGCTGATCCTGGGCAGCGTGGCGGTCAGCCAGTACACCCCGCGCAAGCGCTGAAGGCTGCGCAAAGGCCCGGCACTATGCCGGACCGGTGCGGCGCCGATTACTTCGTAGTCGAAACCAACCGCGCCGGCAGCGGCACATTGCATAGATCGATATGCCCGGCCGGGCGCTTGTAGAAATCGTCGCGGCGGTTGCGACGGGCCTCGGTGGCGTCGGCAAAGGTCTGCGAGTCCGTCTTCAGCAATTCCAGCGCGGTGCGCTCGGCGGCGGGTACGTCGCTGGCGAGGCGGATGGCGGTGATCGGCGCACGCTGTTGCGGGTTGTCGAAGAAGCCCATCGGCTCTGGGCCGCGCGGTGTCGCGCTGAGCAGTTCCATGCCTTTGACCACGCGGCCGACCAGGGTGATGTTGCGGTCGAGCTGGCGCGGTGACTGGCCGGTGACCACATACAGTTCGGCGCCGATGCTGCTGTCGGCTTCCATGTTGCGGCCGGCGCCCAGCGCACCGTAGCAATGCGTCAGCCAAGTGGTGCCGGTGCTGGTATCACGGCCGCTGGCAAAGCCATCGACAAAGCCGACCTGGTCGGCCCAGCCGTCGCGGTCGGGCAGGGCGGTGAACGACAGTCCCTTCGAAGGGCGCTCGAATTCCGCCGGAAGGTGGGTCTTCGCGCTGCCCAAAGAGCGTGCCTTGGCGGCATCGTCGGCATCCGGATCGCCGAACTGCACCACGAAATTGTCCTGCGAGCGGTAGATGGCTGACCCGTCCCAGAAATGCTCGCGCGCCAGCGTGCGGATGTTGGCCACATGCTCGGGAGCGAAACCGGGGGCGAGTTCGATGATCACGCGGCCGGCCGGCAGGTCCATGTAGAGCGTGTTGGCCGGGTCCAGCGGGCGCCAGTCAGTGGCCGGGGACGCATCCAGGATTTCCTGCGCGCTGCGGTACTTGGCCGCGGCATTGGCGGCGAGCGGCAGCGAGGCCAGCATCAGGGCGAGCGAGAGCAGGGTGCGGCGACAGGTCATGGCGGGTATCCGGGGTCCGTGGATGTGCAGCGATTCTGCGTGATCCGGCCTCGCCACGGCCAGAGACCTTCGGCATGGGCAGTCGCGATCCCGCCCCCCCTGCCTGATGGCGGTATGACTAACAGCACATTCGCTATAGCGAAGTGAACAGTAGTGTTTGCTCCACGCTAGTTGAACAGGTGCCCGGCGATGAGCGAGATCGAAGCCCATCTGAAGAAATTCCAGAAGGAGTTGAGTACCGGCACCGTGTCGTTGGCACTGCTGGCGGTGCTGGCCAAGGCGGGAGAGCCGATGTATGGCTACCTGATCGCCAAGGAACTGGAGCGCGTGGGCGAAGGGGTGCTCAGCGGCAAGCAGAGCGCGCTGTACCCGGTGCTGCGCAACCTGGAAGGGGCCGGTTTGCTGGAAAGCCATGTGGAACCGTCGGTGGCCGGACCGCCGCGGCGCTACTACCGCATCAATGAAGAAGGGCACGGGGCGTTGCGGCAGTGGATCGCTGCCTGGCGTGCGACCCGAAACTCCGTCGATTCCGTACTGGAAGGGATGATCTGATGAACAACGAGACGGTATCCGCTCGGCAACTGCCGACCACCATTCCCCAATATCTGTCGCAGTTGCGCAGCGCGCTGGAAGGCGCCGACCCGGCGATGATCCAGGACGCGCTTTACGACGCCGAGGAATATCTGCGTTCGGAACTGGCCGAGCAGGACGGCAAGAGCGAGGCCGAGGTGATTGCCGGGGTGGCTGGCAGCTATGGCGCGCCAGAGGAAGTGGCCGACATCTACCGGGAGACCGAGGTCACCGTGAACCGCGCGATGCGCACGCCGCATCTGGCACGCCCCATCGCGCCGGTACGCGCGCCGCAGCCGGCATCGGTGTCGGCGGTGGGTTCTCCGCCCCCATCGCCGGTGGTCGCGCCGCGTTCGTTCTGGTCGCAGGTGTTTGGCGTGGTACTGGAGCCGCGCACCTACGGCGCCCTGTTTTACATGCTGTTGTCGCTGGCCACCGGCATCTTCTTCTTCACCTGGGTGGTGACCGGTATCAGCCTGTCGCTGGGATTGATGGTCCTGATTATCGGCGTGCCGTTGCTGCTTCTGTTTCTTGGGTCTGTGCGGGTGCTGTCGCTGGTGGAAGGACGATTGGTGGAAACCCTGCTGGGCGTACGCATGCCGCGTCGTCCCACCTACCACGAGCGCAACCAGCCCATGCTGCAGCGGATCGGCGCGATGTTCACCGATGCCCGCACTTGGTCGACGATGCTTTATTTCCTGCTGATGCTGCCGTTGGGTGTGGTGTATTTCGCCATCGCGACCACGCTGCTCTCGACCTCGCTGGGCCTGGTGTTCGCACCGGTCGTGGCGCTGTTCACCGGCGAGGAAATGAACGGCCTGTGGATCGACGGCGTCAACGTCGGCAGTGCGTTCTGGGTGTGGCCGCTGCTGGTGCTCGTCGGTGCGGCGCTGCTGTTGCTGACGCTGCATCTGGCTCGCGGCATCGGCACCCTGCACGGGATGATGGCCAAGCACCTGCTGGTGCGCATCTGACGGCTCTGGCCGTGCCATCGTAAACAGGAAAGGCGGGACATCGCGTCCCGCCCTTCCGCCATCGATCAGCTGGTCTTGCGTCGGCGCAGCGGAGCGACGGTGTCGTCGGCCCTTCTGCGCGTTCTGGCAGCTGCGGGCTGAGAATTGGCAATGAAGAAGTCGCGCACCTTCGGATAGACCCCTTCGCGCCAGCGGCGGCCGCTGAAAATGCCGTAATGGCCGGCACCTTCAACGATGAAGTGGCTGCGCCGCGCCGCCGGGATGCCGGTGCACAGCGACTGCGCCGCTTCGGTCTGGCCGAGGCCGGCGATGTCGTCCAGTTCGCCCTCGATGCTCAGCAGCGCGGTATCGCGGATCGCGGACGGGTCGACGCGCTCGCCACGCACGTACCACTCGCCGCGCGGCAGCAGGAACTCCTGGAACACGACGCGGATGGTGTCCAGGTAGAAGCCTGCCGGCATGTCCAGTACCGCGTTGTATTCGTCATAGAAGCGGCGGTGGGCATCGGCGTCGTTCATGTCGCCCTTGACCAGGTCGGTATAGAAATCCCAGTGCGACATCAGGTGGCGGCTGGGATTCATCGACACGAAACCGGTGTGCTGCAGGAAGCCCGGATACACGCGGCGGCCCTGGCCCGGATACGGCGCCGGCACCGTGTGGATCACGTTGTTCTCGAACCACGACAGCGGGTTGCGCGTGGCCAGGTTGTTGACCGCGGTGGGGCTGCGGCGCGCATCGATCGGCCCGCCCATCATCACCAGCGAGCGCGGCGTGGTTTCGCCGCGGCTGGCCATCAGCGATACCGCCGCCAGCACCGGCACCGTCGGCTGGCAGACGCTGACCACATGCAGCTTGTCCGCACCGAGGTGGCGGATGAACTCCTGCACGTATTCGACGTAGTCATCCAGGCCGAATTCGCCCTCCGAGGCCGGCACCATACGCGCATCGATCCAGTCGGTGACATAGACGCGATGATCGCGCAGCAAGGTGCGCACGGTGTCGCGCAGCAACGTGGCGTGATGTCCCGACAGGGGGGCCACCACCAGCACGGCCGGCTGCTTGAGCATGGCCTGCAGCGATTCGGCCTCGTTGCTGTGGCGCTTGAAGCGCAGCAGCTTGCAGAAGGGTTTTTCCAGCTCGGTCAGCTGCGCGATCGGCACGATCTCGCCGTCAACCTCGATCGCATGGATATCCCACGCCGGCTTTTCATAATCCTTGCCGAGGCGATGGAACAACTCGTTCATCGCCGACAGCCGCTCGGCGCCGGGCATCGATGACCACCAGTGCCCCGGGTTGGCGAAGAAGGTGGCATTGGCCTGTGCCTGGTGCACCCAGGGCGCGAGCATGTTGCGGGTCAACTCATGCAGTTGATAGAGCATGGCGCTCGATTATGTACGGTCTTATGGTGCTTCGCAGCATAGCGTAAGTGCCGGCGTTGGCGTGTTAACGGCCCGCCTGCTCCAGCGCTGCCGCTTCTGCGCCCAGCGCGGGGCCCAGCCAGCAGTGGGAGCCGATCGCGGTGAATCCGGCGCTAATGAACTGCTTGCGGTACCAGCGCGCCGGACGTGACTGGAAGCCCTCGTGGTCGCCATGGAATTCGTCCTCGGCGGTGAAGGTTTCCAGGAACGCGACACCCGCGCACAGCTCGGCCAAGCCCTCCATCCCTTGCCGCAATTCGCGGCTGGGCACGTAGTGCAGCACGTCCGAGCACACCAGCAGGTCCACCAGCGCGCACGGCCGCAGCCAGGCGAAATCACCGAAGCGCGCCGGATGCAGGTTGCGGGTACGCCCGTAGCGATGCACCGCGTACTCGCTGCTGTCGAAACCCATGTACTGCACGCGCGGGCGCAATTTCAGCAACGGTGCGCGCCATGCGCCTTCGCCGCAGCCCACATCCAGCACGCTGCGGATCGGGCGCTCCAGGTAGTACTCGGCCGTGGCGACGGCCAGCTGCACCTTGCGCGCCAGCCGTGCCGGGCCGCCGATGTCGTCGCGCTGGTACCAGCGTTGGAAGTAAGCCTGATCGTATTGCTTGTCCATGTACGCCCGTCGCCGTATCGGCCAAAATGCCGCACATCCTACGCCAGCACATGGAGCAAGCGCATGCAGTCCTACCTGTGGATCAAGACCTTCCATCTGGTTTTCGTGGTGGCGTGGATGGCGGCGGTGTTCTACCTGCCGCGGATCCTGGTCAATATCGCCGAGACCGCCGGGCAGGTCGCGGTGGTCGAGCGCCTGCAACTGATGGGCAAGCGCCTGTACCGCTTCGGCCACGTGATGTTCGGGCTGGCCTTCATCCTGGGGCTGGTGCTGTGGATGGGTTATCGCGTCATTCCGGATTTCCCGACGATGGTCGCGCCCGGTGCCGCCGGCTGGCTGCATGCCAAGCTCGGGCTGGTAGTCCTGCTGCTGGTGTACTTCAGTTTCACCGGGCGCTGGTTGAAGGGCACGCTGAAGGGCAGGCCGCTGCCCGGCGCCGGCCAGCTGCGCTGGTTCAACGAAGCGCCGCTGGTGTTGTTCATCGCCATCGTGTGGCTGGTGCTGGCCAAGCCGTTCTGAGTCGGCGCCACGATCGGGCGCAAATGGAAAGGCCGGCAATGCCGGCCTTTTTCATGGCTGCGAGTCCAGCAGGGCGGGTAGTTACAAGGCCTGGTCATTGGCCGGGTAGGTGCCGGCGAGCGCGTCAATGAAACGCGGAGCACTGCCGATGTTGCTGTGGTCGGCTTCAGCAAATGTCACCACATCGGCCACGCCCTGTGGGAATTGCCGGGCCAGCCGATAGGCGCTGTCAGGAGGAATGACAGCGTCCCGGCCGGCGACGATGATCGTGGTCGGCACCTGGATGCGGGCGGCAAAGCGCCAGGATTCGTATTGATCGTTCAGCAGGAAGCGGACCGGGAACCAGGGAAACTGTTTCTGGCCCAGCTCCAGAATGCTGTTGTAGGGGGTGATCAGGACGAGGCGGTCACTGCGGCGCGCCGCGGCCAGCTGCGTGGCGATGCCGGTGCCAAGGCTGCGTCCCACGATACTGATGTGCCGGTACTCCGGCGCCAGGGTGTCGTACAGGGCCAAGGCATCGGCGACCAGAAGACGTTCCGACGGACGCCCACCGCTGCCGGAATACCCGCGGTAGTGAAGGGCGTGGATGCTGGCATGAGGGAACCCGTGTTCCAGCATGGGTAGAGACTGCGAGACATCTTCCGCATTGCCGCCGAAGTAGATCACGACGCTGTCGGCCTTGCGCTGGTTGCTGGAGACCAGGATGCGGGTGTCGTCGCGTTGCAGCGACCAGGTGGGTGAGCCGGTGCTGGCGCCGGGCGGGTGGTACAGGATGCTGCGGGCGCCGAAGGCCAGGGCGGCGCATGCGGCGGCGTAACACGCAGCGGTCAGCACGGGAACGGAGATCAGGGTCTTGGTGAGCAGTTTCATCCCGCGCTCTCGGTCGGTGGTGGTCCGGCGCCCTGCGCCAGCCTGTCCGGCCGGTCCGGAACATGGCCGAGGATGGCAGAAACCGTGATGTTTTTTTCCGTCCCCAATCCATAGAACGGAATCCAAAAAAAAGCCGGCTGTCGAGCCGGCTTTTTTGGGGCGAGGCCAGTGCTTACGCCACCTCGTAGGCACCGTAGCCGCGCAGGCGCTCGTAGCGCTTGGCCAGCAGTTCTTCGGTGGAGAGCTTTTCCAGTTCGTCCAGCTCGTTGAGCAGCACGGCCTTGAGGCGCTTGGCCATCTGCACCGGATTGCGATGGGCGCCGCCTGTGGGTTCGCGGACGATCTTGTCGACCAGGCCCAGGCCCCTCAGGCGCGGGGCGGTCAGGCCCAGCTGTTCGGCGGCGTCCTTGGCCTTGGCGGCATCCTTCCACAGGATCGAGGCGCAGCCTTCCGGGCTGATGGTCGAATACACGCTGTACTGGAGCATCAGCGTGCGGTCACCCACGCCCAGCGCCAGTGCGCCGCCGGAGCCGCCTTCACCGATCACGGTGCAGATCACCGGCACCTTCAGTTCGGCCATCTCGATCAGGTTGCGGGCGATGGCTTCGGACTGGCCGCGTTCTTCGGCGTCGATACCCGGCCAGGCGCCGGCGGTGTCGATCAGGGTCAGCACCGGCAGCTTGAAGCGCTCGGCCATCTTCATCAGGCGCAGCGCCTTGCGGTAGCCCTCGGGCTTGGGCATGCCGAAGTTGCGTTTGATCTTTTCCTTGGTGTCACGGCCTTTCTGATGGCCGATCAGCATCACCGAACGCCCACCGATACGGGCCAGGCCGCCCACGATGGCCTTGTCGTCGGAAAAGGCGCGATCGCCGTGGAGTTCCTGGAATTCATCGCAGAAGGTACGGATGTAATCCAGCGGATACGGGCGCGACGGGTGACGTGCCAGTTGCAGCACCTGCCATGAATTCAGGTTGCGGAAGATCTGCGCGGTACGCACGCGCAACTTGTTGCGCAGTGCCTGTACCTCGGCATCGACATTGACCGCCGGGCCGGCGCTGGCGCTGCGCAGCTCCTGGATCTTGAGTTCCAGATCAGCGATGGGCTGCTCGAAATCGAGGTAGTTCGGGTTCATCGGAAACCGTCGTGAAGTAAAGGGGGAAAGTGTAGCCGAACGCGTCGGGGCAACCCGTACGCTTGCGTCCGGTGGTCAGTTGGCCCACGGCGGGCTGTACTTGACCTTGAGCGTGCGTACGGCCGGGTCGGCGCGCAGGACTTCCATCAGCTGCGGGCTTACGCGCACCGCGGTGCCGCCGCTGACATCGAGCATGCCGGCGATGGCACCCTGCGGCGCGGCCAGCACCAGATCCAGACGCAATGGCGTGCGCCCGGGGCGATGGTGCGACAGCAGTTCGTTGACCCGGCTCCATGCGTTGCCCTTGCGTGCATCCACGCGCATGGACAGGCGCACCGCGTGGTCGGCACACAGCTGCTCGTAGTCCCAGCACTGGCGGATACGCAGTGCATACCCGCCGTTGAACTCGTCTTCGCGCAGCCCGCCCTTGACCACCAGGATGCGGTCCTTGGTCATCAGGTGGCCGAATTCGGCCAGGCCATCGGAGAACGCGCTGCATTCCACGCGGCCTTTGCCGTCTTCCAGCTGCACGAACACCTGGCTCTCGCCCTTGCGGCGCACGCCGGTGACAAGCCCGGCCAGGATGACCGGGGTCTCCTGGCGCCACGCGCGCTTCTCGCCATCCTTGCTGGGACGTGCGGGCGGAATCAGCTTTTCGAGCATGCCCAGATCGGTGCCGACCAGCTCTTTGACATCGTCGGCATAGGGATCGAACGGATGGCCGCTCAGGTAGAAGCCCAGCGTCTCGCGCTCGCCCTCCAGCAACTGGCCCAGTCCCCATTCGCGGCTTTCCGGCAGGTCCAGCTGCATCGCGGCGGTGGCCGGGTCCGGCGCGCCGAACAGCGAGTTCTGCCCGGACGCCTTCTCGCGGGCCATCTGCTCGGTGGCCTTGAGCACTTCGGGCAACTGCAGCATCAGCGAGGCGCGATTCTTGCCCAGCCCATCCAGCGCGCCGCAGTTGATCATCGCTTCCAGCGTGCGCCGGTTGAGCTTGCCCGATTCGGCCCGCATGCAGAAATCCAGCAGCGATTCGTAGCGGCCACCGCGCTGGCGTTCTTCCACAATCGCTTCGCAGGCACCCTGACCGACGCCCTTGATCGCGCCCAATCCGTACACGATGGTGTCGGCGCTGGAGGCTTCGAACATGTACGCCGATTCGTTCACCCGCGGCGGCAGCACGGTCAGGCCGAGATTGCGTACCTCGGCCAGGAAGCCGACCACCTTGTCGGTGTTGTCCATGTCCGAAGAGAGCGTCGCGGCCATGAACTCGGCCGGGTAGTGGCGCTTGAGCCAGGCGGTCTGGTAGCTGACCAGCGCATAGGCGGCGGCGTGCGACTTGTTGAAGCCGTAGCCGGCAAACTTCTCCATCAGGTCGAAGATCGCGTCGGCCTTGGCCTCGCCGACGCCGTCCTTGGCCGCACCTTCGCGGAAGATTTCGCGGTGCTTGGCCATTTCGGCCGGCACCTTCTTGCCCATCGCACGACGCAGCAGGTCGGCGCCGCCCAGCGAGTAGCCGCCGACGATCTGCGCCATCTGCATCACCTGCTCCTGGTACACCATGATGCCGTAGGTGTCTTTCAGGATGGCTTCGGTGCGCGGATCGGGATAGACGATTTCCTGCTGGCCGTGCTTGCGCGCGTTGAAGTCCGGAATCAGGTCCATCGGGCCCGGGCGATACAGCGACACCAGCGCGATCAGGTCTTCGAAACGGTCCGGGCGTGCATCTTTCAGCAGCCGGCGCATGCCGGAGGATTCGAACTGGAACACCGCGCCGGTGTTGCCGTTGGCGAAGATGTCCTTGTACGTGGGCGCATCGTCCAGCGGGAGCTGGGTGATATCCACCGGCGGAATGCCGGCGCGCTCATGGCGCTTGTTGATCGCCTTGACCGCCCAGTCGATGATCGTCAGCGTGCGCAGGCCGAGGAAGTCGAACTTCACCAGACCGATTTCTTCCACGTCGTTCTTGTCGAACTGGGTGACCGGGTTGCGGCCGCGGCCGCCTTCGTCGTGTTCGGCGAACAACGGGCAAAACTCGGCCAGCGGTTCGGGCGCGATCACCACGCCGCCGGCGTGCTTGCCGGCGTTGCGGGTCAGGTCTTCCAGCTGACGTGCCAGGTCGATCAGGTCGCGCACGTCGTCTTCGGACTGGTAGCGCTGGATCAGCTCCGGCGATGCCATTTCCGAATCCTTGCCTTCGCCCATCGCATCCTTGAGCGAAATGCCCAGGATGTTGGGGATCAGCTTGGAGACGCCATCGACCAGACCGTACGGGAAGCCCAGCACACGCCCACAGTCGCGCACCACCGCCTTGGCGGCCATGGTGCCGTAGGTGATGATCTGGCTGACGCGTTCGCGGCCGTACTTGCGCGCGACGTAGTCGATGACCTCGTCGCGACGGTCCATGCAGAAGTCGATGTCGAAGTCGGGCATCGACACGCGTTCGGGGTTGAGGAACCGCTCGAACAGCAGGTTGTACGGGATGGGATCCAGATCGGTGATCTGCAGCGCCCAGGCCACCAGCGAGCCGGCGCCGGAACCGCGGCCGGGGCCGATCGGGATGCCCTGTGCCTTACCCCACTGGATGAAGTCGGCCACGATCAGGAAGTAGCCGGGGAAACCCATCTTGATGATGGTGGCCAGCTCGAACTCCAGCCGCTCGAAATAGTCCTCGCGGGTCTTGCCTTCGGCCAGCGGGTTCTTCTCCAGGCGCGCTTCCAGGCCCTTGCGCGCTTCGCTGCAGATCCAGCTGTCCAGGGTCTCGTTGTCGGGCACCGGATAGTCGGGCAGGAAGTAGGTGCCCAGCCGCATTTCGATGTTGCAGCGTTGCGCCAGCGCCAGCGTGTTGTCGATGGCGTCGGGGATGTCGGCGAACAGCGCGCACATCTCCTCGGCCGACTTCAGGTACTGCTGGTCGCTGTAGTCACGCGGGCGCTTGGGGTCATCCAGCACGCGCCCGGAGGAAATGCACACGCGCGCTTCATGCGCGGCGAAATCGTCCGGGGAGAGGAAACGCACATCGTTGCTGGCGATCACCGGCAGGCCGCGTTGGCCGGCCGCCTGCAGGGCGAACTGGTTGAAGGCTTCCTCGCCGGCGCGCCCGGTGCGGGTCAGCTCCAGGTGCAGGCCGTCGCCGAACACGCGCTGCCAGTCGGCCAGCTGCTGTTCGGCCAGATCGTGGCGGCCGTCAGCGGCCAGGCGCCCGGCCAGGCTCTCGCGGCCGGCAAGGGCGAACAGGTTGTGGCAACCGGCCTTGAGCCAGTCCGGATGCACGGCCACGCCGCCCTCGGGGCGATGGCCTTCCATCCAGGCGCGCGTGAGCAGACGCGACAGGCTCAGGTAGCCTTCGTGATCGCGGCACAGCAGGGTCATCCGCCACGGCGTCATGCCCTCTTCGGCGATCATCACGTCGGCGCCGGCGATGGGCTTGATGCCCACCGTTTCGGCGGCCTTGTAGAACTTGACCAGCGCGAACAGGTTGTTGAGGTCGGTGACCGCCAGCGCCGGCAGCTTCAGTTCGACCGCACGGCTGAGCAGATTGGCCTGCTTGGCTTTCTTCGGGTCGGCCTGATCCGGTTTCGCAGGGACACGGATTGTCGAATCCGCCAGCGAAAACTCGGTGTGGACGTGCAGATGGACGAAACGGGAAGTGGACATGCTGGACCAGAATGATGCCCAAGCAGGGTAGCGGCGGGGCCCGGTGGGAACAAGGCTTGACAGCACGAGCCGGTGACCGGTGCGGCGCGCCTTCGAAGGTCATCCACTGATGAGGTCCGTGCACTTCGCCGCCTCCTTTGGACAGGGGCGAGCTGCGATCGGGCGGCACTTCCGGCGTCTGCGCATCGCCGCCGGGTCGGCTGGACCGGTTATCTGCCGCAATATCGGGCCGCTGGCATCGGCGCTGCTGCTTGCGTTCGCGCCACTGCGGTCAAAAGGCTGTGACGCTGCGCCCACCAGCGTCTGCAGCAGACGCTGGTGGCGATGCACGCGGTCCGTCAGCGGGCCGGGATCGGCTGCGACGGTGCTGGATACCCGTTTACCGGGAGAACGCGGTCGGCTCGGGCAAGGCTTCAAACCTGCTGGGGGAGAGGGGGAAGCTGCGCGTCGTCGGCCGCCTCAATGCACGCGGAAATAGGTGGGCGGTTCCGGTGCGTAGCTGCTTTCGCGGATCCGGCGCCGTTGCGCCATCAGTTCCAGCTCCATCCGATGCATCTTCAGCCAGATCTCGCGGCTGAACTTGATGTCCTCATAGCGGCTGCCCCGCAGGTCGGCCTCGGCCCGGCGCAGGCGCTGGTAGTCGAGGAAATTGGCGACCTCATGCGACAGCTGCGGCCATACGGTATCGATCACGATCGCCTCATCCAGGTGGCCGACCTGTGGCAGCGAGCCGGGGATCAGGTGCCAGCTGTCATGCAGGTAATCGACAACATCGCGGGCGCTGGGCAGCACGTCGTTGGCAGGCTCCCAGTCATGGTCGCCGAGCATCTGCTCGACCACTTGGGCCTGCTGCAGGCGTTGCACGATGCACGGAGCGGGCGTGCGGTCATCGTCCACGTTGGTGCTCAGGACGCGCGCGGCGGTGGCCAGCTGGTCCGGTTCCAGTGGCGGGCTGGTGCGGCCAAGCCGGGCCAGCAGAAGGTTGAAGCGGTCCAGATCCTGGGAGGCCAGACCGAACCCGTTCACGTGGGTACGGCGGTGCGGCCGGGTTGTCTGGAACTGGTCAAGCACGTTCGGCAGCGGCTGGTAGCGGTTGGTCAGGGTGGCGTTCATGGTGGGCTCCGTGGAAGGGATGCGACCGGCTGTTGGGCGCAGCACCAGCCTCCGCTTCGGCGTAGCATGAGTCACGATGGCTGGCGGAGCCTTCTGGCACTGATTGCGCTGGTTTGCGAGGTTTTGATGAGGGTTTGCCGATGGGATCGCCTGAAGGCCCCGGCGAGACTGTTCATGCGCTCGAACGCTACCGTTTCGACGGCATCGTGGTGGACGCGGTTGCGCACACGTTGAGTCGTGACGGGCAGTATCTGTCCGTGGAACCCAAGGCCTTTGCGGTGTTGCTGGTGCTGCTGCGCCACGCCGACGAGCTGGTGGAAAGGGACCGGTTGCTGGATGCGGTGTGGGGCCACCGCCACGTGACCCCGGGCGTGTTGACACGTGCGACCGCGCAGTTGCGGGCGGCGCTGAATGACCATCCGCATGCGCCCCGCTATATCCAGACCCAGCACGCACTGGGCTACCGCTTCATTGGCAAGCTGGAGCCGCCGCCGGCCCCGCCCGAGCCTGAACTGGTGGAGCCAACCCGGGTCGCGCCCGCCCCGATACCCGCGGAGGCTCCACCGGTGGAAGAGCGTCTCCCGGCTGACCCCGCTGACGCACAGCTCCTGGCTGCATTGACGCCGCTGGTGGAATTGCCGCCGCAGCCCGTGTTGGAGCCAAGGCTGCCGTGGTGGCGCTCGCGCCGGATGCTCCTGACGGCCACGGGCGTGGTGGTGATGATGCTCGCCGCCGGCGGCCTGTGGCGCGCGCGCATGCCGGCGCCGGCAGCTGTGGCGAGGGCCACGGAGGCATCGATCGCGGTGATGCCCTTCCGCAGTCTCAGCGACAAGGTGGATGACCGCTATTTCGCCGATGGCCTGGCCGTGGAAATGCACGATGCGCTGGCCAATGTTCCCGGTTTGAAAGTGGCGGCGCGCCAGCTGGCCGGGCCGGCGAAGGCCGCGGACGACGATGTGCGCATGATCGGCCAACGGCTCGGGGTGGCGACATTGCTGGATGCCACGGTGCGCCGTGAGGGCAAACATGTGCGGATCAGCGCCCGCCTGTCCGATACCCGCACCGGATTCACGTTATGGAGTGATACCTATGATCGTGAAATCGACGACGTGTTTGCCTTGCAGAGCGAGATTGCCAGCCGGGTGGTCCAGGAGCTGCTCGGACATCTGTCGGCTGACATGCCCGCACTTGCGCAACGCCTGGCACCCACCAGCGACGTGAACGCCTACGACGCCTATCTGCGGGGTCTGGCCCTGCTGCAGCGGCCGGTCGGTGAAAACGGCAGCCAGCGTGCGATCGCCTACTTCAGGCAGGCGTTGGTGCTCGATCCGCAATTCGCCCGCGCCCAGGCCGGTATCTGCCGCGCGGAGATCGTGCGTCTGGAAGGGGTCAGCGAGGCGGCGGCGTTCGAACGTGCCCGCCAGGCCTGCGCGCGCGCCCAGGCCATGGATCCGCACCTGCGCGAGGTGAGCCTGGCGATGGCCGAGATCGCCCGGGTCAGCGGTGAAAGCGCGCGCGCGCTGACCCTGTACGAGCAGGCGGTAAATGATCCCGCGTTGCGCGCCGACGCCTATGTGGGGCTGGCCCGCACCTATGGCGGGCTGGGACAGGATGCGCGCGCGCTGGAGTATTTCCAGCGTGCGATAGCGGCCCGGCCCAGCGATGCGCAGATCTACCGCCTGCTCGGCTATCAACACTGGTTGCGGGGGGATTTGCCCGGGGCTATCGACTCCTTCGTCACCGCCACCATCCTGCAGCCGGACGACAGCCGGCTGTGGAGCAGCCTGGGCGGGCTGTATCTGGCGCAGGGCGACACGGTGCAGGCCGGGCGCGCGTTCGGCATGTCGCTGTCGATCGAACCCAACGCTGGCGCGCTGACCAATCTGGGCTCGATGAAGTTCGACGGTGGCGACTATGCCGCGGCAGCGCAGATGTTCCGCCGTGCGACCGAACTGGAGCCGGAAGACTATCTGCACTGGGGCAATTTGGGCGACGCGCTTGCGGCACTGCCCGCGACCGCGGGCCAGGCGCGGGTGCCCTATCAACGCGCCGCACAGTTGGCGCAGCGTTATGTCGATGTACGCGGGGATGACGCGTACGCACTGGCGCTGCTGTCCTGGTACCACGCCAATCTGGGTGAGCAGAAGCGCGCCCGCGAGGAGCTGCAGGCGGCCCGCAAGCTTGGCACCCAGACGGCGGAAGTGGCGTTCTGGTGCGCGCAGACCTTGACCGTGCTGGCGGACAAGGGCGGTGCGCAGGCCTGCAGCAGCACGGCGGTACAGGAAGGGATTCCGCAACAACGCATCGATGCGATGTTGCTGCTGCCCCGATATGCCAGCCAGTCCAGGAAAACGGCCCGGCAATAAACAGCGTACAGAGCTGTCCATCGTCCGTGGCGGCGGACCCAACCAAGGAGTTCGCCGTCATGTATTGCAGATACTGGATAACCGCCGCCGTGCTCGGCTCGCTTGTGGCCTGTTGCCCGGTTCGTCCGGACGTGGCATCGGGCGTTCCGTGTACCGACCAGACCCCGGGCCCCGGTGTCAGGCTTGTCTATGTCGACGTCGGTTTCTCTGCAGGGGTTCCCAACGTACCGCCAGGGTTGTGCGTGGTACGGAGCGGCACCGCGGTGATGTGGCGCACGCCCATGCACGACCTGACCGCGTTCGAGCTGACCTTCGCCCAGCCCCCGGGCAGCGGTCCCTCCGGATCGGATTCGGGCACGCAGTTCTTCTCGGCGCCGCAGGAAGATCGGCAGCAGGTGACGATCATCGCCAAGACGGTGACAGTTGAGACCACGATCAGCTACGACATTGCCGTGGACGGAGTCCGTGCCGATCCGGGAATCAAGATCATGCCGCGATAATCCGGGCCGCGTGGGCCAGCAGCGCTAGGCGAAGCAGGCGCGCACCGGGGCAAAGCTGCGCCGGTGCTGCGGACATGGCCCGTATTCGCGCAGGTTCGCCAGGTGTGACGGCGTTGCGTAGCCCTTGTGCTGGTCGAACCCGTATTCGGGGTGCCGCTGGTGCAGTTCGATCATGAACCGGTCGCGACTGACCTTGGCCAGAATCGAGGCCGCCATGATCGAGCGGTCGATGGCATCCCCGCCGATCATGGCTTCGGCCGGGCAGGGCAGCCCCTTGGGAATAGCGTTGCCGTCGATGCGGGCGAACTGGGCCACATGCGAAACGCCTTCCACGGCGCGGCGCATGCCGAGCATGGTGGCCTGGTAGATGTTGAGCGAATCGATGTCGCCCACCTCCATCATCACCACATGGAACGCCAGCGCACGGTCGATGATGCGTTGGTAAAGCTGCTCGCGCCGGGCTGGCGTCAGCTGCTTGGAATCATCCAGGCCATTGATGCGCGGCCGCGCCGGATCGAACACCACCGCCGCCACTGCAACGGGTCCGGCCAGCGGTCCGCGACCGGCTTCATCGACGCCGGCAACCAACCAGGTGCCAGCATCGGGCCGCAGTGGCGCGTCAGCGAACAGCGGCAAGGATGCGGACACCCGCGCTGCGCGTGAGGTGCCCGCGGTCACGACGGAGTACCCGGGCGGGCAGACGTTTCCAGCAGCCCGGCCACCGCGGCGGCAGCGCTGGCCGAGGCATCGCGCCGCAGTTCGTCATGCAGCGCCTGGTAGGTGACCTGCAACTCGGCGACCTTTTCGGGATGTTCGAACCAGTGCAGCACGGCGGCCGCCAGCTTCTCCGGCGTGCAGTCGTGCTGCATCAGTTCCGGGGCCAGGTCGCGCCCGGCAAGCACGTTCGGCAACGCGTAGCGGTCCACTTTCAGCAGGCCCAGCGCCTTGACGATGCGATAGGTGAGCTCGGCCACGCGATAACCCACCACCATCGGCCGCTTGACCAGCATGGTTTCCAGTGTCGCGGTGCCCGAGGCCAGCAACACCACGTCGGCGGCCACCATTGCCGTGCGCGCCTGGCCATCGAGCAGGTGGGAGTGTGCAACCGGCAACGCCGAGGCTGACAGCTGCGTGGAAATCAGCTGCCTGCAGACTGCATTGGCGGCAGGGACGACGATGTGCAGCCCGGGCAGCTTTTCTGAAACCTGCCACGCGGCCTCCAGGAACGTCTGGCCCAATCGGCCGACTTCGCCCATGCGGCTGCCCGGCAGCACTGCCAGCACTTTGGCATTGGCGGGCAGGCCCAGTTCGATCCGGGCCCGGGCACGGTCGCATTCGGTCGGGATTTCATCTGCCATGGGGTGCCCGACGAAACGGGCATCGATGCCGTGGCGGGCGTAGATCGGCGGTTCCATCGGGAACAGGCACAACACCAGATCGGCGCTGGTCCCTATCTTTTCCGCACGTTTCTCGCGCCAGGCCCAGACCGAGGGACTGACGTAGTGCACGGTGCGGATGGCGCGCTGTTTCAGCCACTTCTCGACGCCGAGGTTGAAATCCGGAGCGTCGATGCCGATGAACACATCCGGCTGCCATTGCAGTACACGCTCACGGAACTCGCGGCGCAGTTTCAGCAGCCGCGGCAGGTGGCGCAGGATCTCGGCCAGACCCATCAGGGCCAGTTCGCTGGCGTCGAACCAGGTGATGCAGCCGGCGTTGCGCATTTCGTCGCCACCGATACCGCAGAACTCGGCGTCCGGGAAACGTTGCCGCAAGGCGGTGATCAGTCCCGCGCCCAGACCGTCGCCCGAGGCTTCGCCGGCCACGAGGGCGATCCGCAGCGGCCGGCCTTGAACGCCAGCCGATGCCGGAGCGCCCGCCACGAGCTGGCCTTCCGGGAACGCCGGGGCTGGGCCGATGACCGCAGACGGATGGCCGGTGATTGCCGTCATCGCAGCAGCGGTCGCTCGCCGCTGTCGATGAAGGCCAGCAGATCGCGCACGTCATCGCTGGTTTGCGCCTGCTCGGCCAACTGTTCCTTGGCTTCCACCAGCGGCAGGCCGGCGACATACAGCGTGCGGTAGGCGCGCTTGATCGCGGCAATGCGCCCGGCGTCGAAGCCGCGACGCTTCAGCCCTTCGCTGTTGATGCCCCGCGGCCGCCCATGGTTGTCGATACCGACCATGGTGAACGGGGGAATGTCGCCACCGACCAGCGCGCCCATCCCGAGGAAGGCGTGGGCACCGATGCGGCAGAACTGGTGGGCACCGGCGAAGCCGCTGATGATCACCCAGTCGCCGACGCTCACATGGCCGGCCAGGGTGGTGTTGTTGGAGAACACGCAATGGTCGGCAACGATGCAGTCGTGGGCAATATGCACATACGCCAGAAACCAGTTGTCGTTGCCGACCCGGGTGACGCCGCCGCCGCCCGCGGTGCCCCGGTTGATGGTGACGAACTCGCGCACCACATTGCGGTCGCCGATCACCAGCTCGGTACGCTCACCGGCAAACTTCTTGTCCTGCGGCTCACCGCCGATCGCGGCGTGGCCGATGAAGCGGTTGTCGAGACCGATGCGGGTGGGGCCATGGATGCTGCAATGGGGACCGATGACGGTTCCTTCGCCGATTTCCACGTCGGCACCAATCAGGCTGAAGGCGCCCACCTGGACGCCTGCCGCAAGCTTTGCCGAAGGATCGACAACCGCCGAGGGGTGGATCTTGGGGGCGCTGTCACTCATCGCGGTCTCCCGGCCGGATCATTCACGGGTGCCAGCGCACAGCACTTCGGCGCAGGCCACGATTTCACCGTCCACCTTGGCTTCGCCGTAGTAGACCGCCATGTTGCGGATCACCCGCTTGATCTGCACGTGCAGCTCCAGCACGTCGCCGGGAATGACCTGCTTGCTGAAGCGGGCGTTGTCGACCTTGACCATATAGAACAGCTTCGACTGCGCGTCCCGCCCCATCGACAGCTGGGTCAGCACGCCACCGGCCTGCGCCAGCGCCTCGATGATGAGCACGCCCGGCATGATCGGCTGCGAAGGGAAGTGGCCCTGGAAGAACGGTTCGTTGATGGTCACGTTCTTGTGCGCCACGATGCGCTTGCCTTCGATGTCGAGCTCGACCACCTTGTCGACCAGCAAAAACGGATAGCGATGCGGAATCAAGGTCCGGATGGTGTTGATGTCGACGGGCAACTGCGGGCTTGCGTTCATTCTTTCTCCTTGCTTCCAGCCACGATCCGCCTTGCCAGGCTGTCGAGCTGTTTGAAGCGCGCGGCGTTCTTGCGCCACGTGCGGCTGTCGGTCAATGGGGTGCCGGAGGAGTATTCGCCCGGTTCATGGATGGAATTGCGGACCACCGACCTGCCGGTGATCATCACGTGGTCGCAGATCTCGAGGTGCCCGACCACGCCGACCGCGCCACCCAGCAGGCAGTAGCGGCCGATCTTGGCGCTGCCGGCAATGCCGGTGGAGCCGGCGATGGCGCTGTGCGCGCCGATCTGCACGTTGTGGGCGATCTGCACCAGGTTGTCCACGCGCACGTCTTCGTCGAGCACGGTGTCTTCAAGCGCGCCGCGGTCGATGCAGGTGTTGGCGCCGATCTCGCAATCGTCGCCGATCTGCACGCCACCCAGCTGGGGGACCTTGATCCAGCGGCCGGCGTCCATCGCCAGGCCGAAGCCATCAGCGCCGAGCACCGCGCCGGGGTGGATGCGCACGCGCTTGCCGAGCTTGACCCGGGTCACCAGCGTCACCCGGGCGATCAGTTCGCAACCGTTGTCCAGCACGCAGTCATCGCCGATCACGCAGCCGGGGCCGATGATGCAGTTGTCGCCGATCACCGCCCGCGCGCCAATGCTGACGAACGCCCCGACATGCGCGCTGGCGGACACCTGTGCGGTGGGATCGATGTGCGCACCGGGGTGGATTCCCGGTTCACGCACCGGAACGCGCTCGAACAACGCGGCGATCTTGGCGAACGTGGTGTAGGGGTCCTTGGCGATCAGCGCCGTGCCGGAGGCCGCATCGGCATCGTCGGCACGCAGTACCACGATCGAGGCCCGGGTATCGGCCAGTTGCGGGCGATAGCGCGGGTTGGCGAGAAAGGTGAGATCTCCGGCCTGGGCGTGGGCAAGGGTGGCGACGCCATGGATGGCGGTGCTTCCTTCGCCTTGCAGCTGCAGGCCGAAGCGCTCGGCGAGTTCCTGGGCGGTATGTGTAGGCATGTTCACGGCGGAAGTTTAGCGGTTGTGCGGCCAGCGGTCATGGCAAGGCCCGGGTCGGAACCCGGGCCTGGAGGGTGCAGCCATGCGCTGGTGCGCTCAGCCGGTGATCAGAACTGGCCGCCGAAGGTGAACTGCAGGCGTTCGATTTCGTCGCCGTCTTCCTTTCTCAGCGGGATTGCATAGCTGATCGAGATCGGGCCGACCGGGGCACGCCACAGCAACGCTACACCAGCGGAGGCACGCAGCTGGTTGGCCTTGAAATTGTTGGTGCCGCTGTAGACGTTGCCGACGTCGACGAAGGCCGAGACACGCGCCGACGGGCTGTCGAACAACCGCGGGAAGTAGGCTTCAACCGAACCGACGGTCTTCAGCGCACCACCCAGCGGCTGGCCGCGGGTGTAGCCGCCAATCATCTCCGAGCGCGGGCCGAGCGTGTTGTCCTCGAAGCCGCGCACCGAGTTGGTGCCGCCGGCATAGAAATTCTCGAAGAACGGCAGGCCGGAGGCCGTCACCTGGCGACGGTTGGCGGTCGGGTTGGTGGCACAGTCCACGACCTGGGTGGTCGGGAAACTGGTGTCGGTACCCGGCACATCGACCCAGCAGATGTCGCGGGTCTTGTCGCTGCCGTAGGAGTCGCCGTAGCCGAGTTCGAGGCGGGTGTTGATCACCAGCGACGGGATGATCGGCCAGTACTTGGAGATCTGGTAGCTGAGCTTGTAGTACTCCACGGTCGAACCCGGCAGCGTGGCTTCCAGGCCGACGCGCTGGTAGGTACCGCGGGTAGGCATGAAATAGTCGTTGCGGGTATCGCGTGCCCAGCCCAGCTCCGAGCGCCACGAATGGAAGGTGCGCGTGCCGATGGCATCGATGTAATCGATGATCGCCTTGGGCGTGAAACCGCCATAGGTGGTGATCTGGTTGCTGTCGATGCCGAACATCAGCGAGACGGTGTCGTTCTCGGTGATCGGCACACCGAATATCATCTGCGCCGCGCCGTTGGTGCTGTTGTACTGGGCGGTGTTGAAGTCGGAGTAATCCAGCTCGCGCCACGACAGGTTGTAGCCCAGCGAGACGCCGTCATCGGTGAAGAACGGGTTGGTGTAGGAGAACGCATAGCGCTGCAGGTAGCTGCTGCGCGAGGCTTCGACCGCCACCCGGTTGCCGCCGCCGAGGAAGTTGTTCTGCGACAGCTGCACCGAGGTGGTCATGCCGTAGGACTGCGAATAGCCCAGGCCGAACACGAAACTGCCCGAGGTGGTTTCCTTGACGTTGTAGACCACGTCGACCTGGTCGTTGCTGCCGGTGACAGGCGGGGTTTCGACATCGACCGATTCGAAATAGCCCAGGCGCTGCAGGCGGATCTTGGAGCGGTCGATCGCGGCCTGCGAGTACCAGCTGTTTTCGAACTGGCGCATCTCGCGACGCAACACTTCATCGGACGTGCGGCTGTTGCCCTTGAACACGATGCGGCGGACCGAAACGCGCGGGCCCGGCACCACCTGCATGTTGATCGCGACGGTGCGCTCTTCGCGGTTGCTGGTCGGGATCGGATTCACCTTGGCGAAGGCGTAGCCGATGTTGGACAGGCTGTTGGTGATCGCATCGGCGCTGAACTCGAGCAGGGCGCGCGAGAACGTGTCGCCGGCCTTCTGGATGACCATGCGCTCCACGTCTTCCTGCGGCAGCACGGTGTCACCGGATACCTTGAGCTCGGAGATCTTGTACTGCTCACCCTCGGTCACGCCGGCGGTGATGAACATGTCGCGCTTGTCCGGGCTGATCGAGACCTGCGCCGAGTCGATGTTGAAGTCGACATAGCCGCGGTCCAGGTACCAGGAGTTGAGCTTCTCCAGGTCGCCGGACATCTTTTCCTTGGAGTACTGGTCATCGCGGCGATACCACGAGGCCCAGTTGTGCTCCTTGGATTCCCACATGTCGAGGATGTCCTCGGCCCGGAATTTCTCGGTGCCCACCAGGTTGACGTGACGGATCTTGGCGGCCTTGCCTTCCTTGACCGCAATGGCGACATCGACGCGGTTGCGGTCCAGCGGGCTGACGGTCGGGGTGATCTCGACGTTGTATTTGCCGCGGTCGTTGTACTGGCGGCGCAGCTCCTGGGTCACGCGGTCCAGGCTCAGGCGGTCGAACGTGCCACCTTCGCTCAGGCCGATATCACTCAGGCCCTTGAGCAGCTGCTCGCTCTTGATGTCCTTGTTGCCGGTGACGGTGAGCTTGTTGATCGCCGGGCGCTCGCGCACGGTGACGACGAGGATGTCGCCCTGGCGGTCGAGCTGCACGTCCTCGAAGAAGCCGGTCTTGTACAGCGCACGGATGGTGTCGCCGACCTTGCTGTCGGTGACCACATCGCCACGTTCCACCGGCAGGTAGGTGAACACGGTGCCGGAAGAGATGCGCTGCAGACCATCGACGCGGATGTCGCTGGCGGTGAACGGTTCGGCGGCCTGCGCCAGGGCAGGGGCTCCGAGACCGGCAGCGAGGGCAAGGGCTAGCAGGCGGCGATTGGGAAGTCGCGTCATGTCACGTCCGGTTGGAGTCGATTTCATTGTTGCAGGGGGTGCCGGCGTATGACGACGACAATGTGGAAAAGTTCATCGCGGGACCAGGCTCAGGATGTCGTTGTAGAACGCCAATCCCATCAGCCCGGCCAGCAGCGCCAGACCGATGTACTGGCCGGTGGCGATGGCACGCTCGCTCAGCGGGCTGCCCTTGACCAACTCGATAAGGTAATACAGCAGGTGGCCGCCGTCCAAGACGGGAATCGGCAACAGGTTGATGATGCACAGGCTCAGCGACAGCAGGGCAAGGAAATACAGGAACCAGTCCAGCCCCCGTTTGGCCGATTCATTGGCCACGCGGGCAATCGTGACTGGCCCGGAAATGTTCTGCACCGACGCATGCCCGGTGAGCATCCGCCGCATCATGCCCAGCGAATCGCTGGTCAGCTTGCCGGTTTCACGGAACGCGGCCGGGATCGCTGCCAGCACGTCATATTGTTGGCGGGCGTCATATCCGGGCATCTGTCCGGTCAGGAAGCCCACGCCCAGCAGCCAGCGCGGATTGTCGCCGGTAGCGCTGTCGCGCCGCGGTGTCACTTCCAGTGCCAGCCGCTCGCCGTTGCGCTCGACTTCCAGCATGCCGGGGCCGCCGCGTTGGCCAAGCTGCTGCACCAGCGGGGCGACCTGGTCGGCGGCATCGATCGGTTGGCCGTCGATGGCGAGGATGCGGTCACCGGTCTCGACGATCCCGGCGGCTGCCGAATCTTCCGCGATTTTGTCCACCATCGCCGGCTGCAGCCAGAACTGCCAGGTGAACCCGGCCAGGGAAGGAACCCGGCGTTCATCGAAGCCCGCGGCCAGCCGCGACAGCGGCAGCACCCGGGTGCGGGCCTGATCATCCCCGTCGAGAACTTTGATGCGGGCATCGTGGCGGTCCATCGCGGCGGTGGTCAGCGCCATGCTGGCTTCCGCCCAGGTTGAAACCGGACGGCCGTCGATTTCCAGCAGGCGGTCGCCACTGCGGAAGCCGGCTTCGGCGGCGATGCCTGCAGTGCGGCCCAGCGTGGCCGAATAATCCTGCCGGCCAATCACGAACATCGCCCACAACAGCGCCAGGCACAGCAGCAGGTTGGCGATGGGGCCGGCAGCGACGATGGCGATCCGTTGCCACACACTCTTGTTGTTGAAGGCGAGCGCGCGTTCGCCGGCCGGCACCTCCACCTCCCGCTCGTCGAGCATCTTCACGTAACCGCCAAGCGGAATCGCGGCGATCGCGAATTCAGTGCCGTTGCGGTTGCGGCGGCTCCACAGCGGTTTGCCGAAGCCGACCGAGAAGCGCAGCACCTTGACTCCACAGCGGCGCGCGACCCAGTAATGGCCGAACTCGTGGAATGTCACCAGCACGCCCAGGCTGACGATCATCCACCAGACGGATCCGATGAAGTCAGCCACGGCCATGGCTCGATTGGAAGGGGCGGTCAGGCATGCGGGGCACGGGCGATAGCGGTTTCAGTGATCTGACGGGAGTGCGCATCGGCCGCCAGCAGGGCCTCCAGTGTATCGGCAGGCGCTCGAGGCAGGGTGGTCAGGGCATGTTCCACCAGCGCGGGAATCGACAGGAAGCCGATCCGGCCCTGAAGAAAGGCTGAAACTGCGATTTCATTGGCGGCGTTCAGGATGGCCGGGGCACTGCCGCCGGCCTCCATCGCTTCCCAGGCCAGTCGCAGGCAGGGGAAGGCGTCGAGGTCGGGAGCCTCAAAATCCAGCCGGCCCTGGGTCAACAGGTCCAGCCCGGCAACCCCGGATTCGATCCGCTGCGGCCAGCCAAGGCCGACGGCCAGCGTGGTGCGCATGTCCGGCAGGCCCAGCTGCGCCAAGGTGGAACCGTCGATGAACTCCACCAGCGAGTGCACCAGGCTCTGTGGATGCACCAGCACGTCGATGCGCGAGCCGGCGACATTGAACAGGTGGTGCGCCTCGATCACCTCCAGCCCCTTGTTCATCAGGGTGGCCGAATCGACCGAGATCTTCGGGCCCATCGACCATTTGGGGTGGGCGACGGCCTGCGCGGGCGTCACCTGCATCAGTTCGGCGCGCGAACGGCCACGGAAGGGACCCCCGGATGCGGTGAGGATGATGCGGCGCACCCCGGCTTCCAGCCGTGCGTCGCGCGAACGCAGGCACTGGAAGATGGCGTTGTGTTCACTGTCGATCGGGATGATCTCGGCGCCAGCAGCGGCCGCCTCGCGAGTGAGCAACTCGCCGGCGAGCACCAGCGATTCCTTGTTGGCCAGCAGCAGTCGCTTGCCGGCGCGGGCGGCCGCCAGGGTCGAGGAAAGGCCGGCCGCACCGACGATGGCCGCCACCACGGTGTCGCACTGGTCACTGGCGGCCAGCTGGTCGATCGCCTCGGCGCCGGCGTGTGCCTGCGTGTCCAGCCCGGCCTCGCTCAGGCCATCGCGCAACGCGGAGTACTGCTCCAGGCTGGCGATCACGGCGTGCTCGGGCCGGTGTTGCCGGCACAACGCCAGCAACGCTTCCACGTTGCTGCCGGCGGCGAGCACACTGGCACGCAGCCTGTCCGGATGCCGGGCGATGACGTCCAGCGTGGACGCGCCGATGGAGCCGGTGGCACCGAGAATGGCGACCTTTCGCAAGGAAGTGGAGTTGGCCATGATCAGAAGCCGAAGATTTCCTTGCCCAGCGCGAACACCGGCAGCGCGGCCAAGACGCCATCAATGCGGTCGAGCACGCCGCCATGACCGGGGATGATGGCGCCCGAATCCTTGGCACCGGCATGGCGCTTGAGCAGGCTTTCAAACAGGTCGCCGAGCACCGAGGCCAAGACCGCGACTGCCGCCACCAGCATCAGCCAGCCGGCATGGGCCGGATCAACCCCGGCAATCCAGCCGAACAGGCCGGCCGCAAGCAGGCCGGCCACCAGGCCGCCTGCCACGCCTTCGGTGGTCTTGTTGGGACTGATGCGTGGAGCCAGCTTGTGTTTGCCGAAGCGGCGCCCGGCGAAGTAAGCGCCGGTGTCGGCCGCCCAGACGATTGCCAGCGCGGTCAGCAGCCAGCGGTGACCGTTGTCTTCGCCGGCATGGATCAGGACCAGCGAGGCCCACGCCGGGACGATGGCCAGCGTACCGGCGGCCAGCTTGAGCATGCGCGCGGCGCTGTGGGGCTCTGCGCCGAAATTGAAATAGCGCAGCCACAGCAGTGCCAGCAGCCAGGCACCCACGCCTGTCAGTGCAGCCAGCTGGAACAGGACCAGACTGCCGCTGGAGGCCCAGACCAGCAGCACCATCAGGATCAGGTTGAGCGCGAGCAGGACGGTGCGCGGCAAGCCGTCGACACCCGACAGCTTGAGCCATTCCCACAGGCCGGTCAGGAATACCAGGGCGGCTGCGGCGGCCAGCCACTGGGTCGGCAGCAGCAGGATGGCGCAGATCGCCACCGGGGCCATGATCAGGGCGGCGATGACACGGGTCTTGGTCATGGGGATGCGTTCTCCGCCGCTCTCGCGGCGATCTGGGCGCTGGTCAGGCCGAAACGGCGTTCGCGCTGGGCATAGTCGTCCAGTGCCTGCTGCAGCGTGCCGGCATCGAACTCGGGCCACAGTACGTCGGTAAACCAGAGTTCGGTGTACGCCAGCTGCCACAGCAGGAAATTGCTGATGCGGGTGTCGCCACCGGTGCGGATGAAAAGGTCGGGGGCGGGGAGGTCGGCCAAGGCGATGCGTTCTGCCAGTGCCTGCTCGTCTATCTGCCCGGGCAGCAGGCGGCCGGCCGCCACATCCTCGGCGAGCGAACGGGCGGCATGGGCGATGTCCTGGCGACCGCCATAACTGGCGGCGATGGTCAGCGTCATGGCGCTGTTGGAGCGGGTGTGCTGCTCGGCGCGCTGCATGCGTTGCAGGATGCCGGCGCCGAAGCGGCTGCGCTCGCCGATGAAGCGGATGCGAACGCCGCGCCGGTGCAGCTCGTTGACCTCACGGTCCAGCGCACCGAGAAACAGCTTCATCAACGCATCCACTTCCTCGGCGGGGCGCGCCCAGTTCTCGCTGGAAAACGCGAACAGGGTCAGCGCGGCAATGCCGCGCTCCAGGCAGAAGTCGATGGTGCGATTGACCGCGCGGGCGCCGGCACGATGGCCGATCACGCGCGGGCGCCGCCGCTGCTGTGCCCAGCGGCCGTTGCCATCCATGATGATGGCAACGTGGCGGGGCAGGCGTGGCGAGCTGTCGCTGGACATGGCCGACGGCACTGCCTCAGACCGCCATCAGTTCCTGTTCCTTCAGCTTGACCACTTCATCGACGTCCTTGATCGCCTTGTCGGTCAGCTTCTGGATGTCTTCCTGCGCGCGGCGGTCATCGTCCTCGGTGATGCTCTTGTCCTTGAGCAGCTTGGCCACTTCCTGGTTGGCATCGCGGCGGATGTTGCGGATGGCGACCTTGCTCTCTTCGCCCTCCTTGTTCACCGATTTGGCCAGTTCCTTGCGGCGCTCTTCGGTGAGCGGCGGCAGGTTCAGGCGGATCACCGTACCGATCGTGGTCGGGGTGATGCCGATGTCCGAGGCGTAGATCGCCTTCTCGACATCCTTGATCATGCTCTTGTCGAACAGGGTTATGACCAGCGAGCGGCCTTCGGACACGCTGACGCTGGCCACCTGGTTCAACGGGGTGTCGGTGCCATAGGCCCGGACCTTGATCCCGTCCAGCAGCGCCGGAGAGGCGCGGCCGGTGCGGATGGTGGTCAGGGTGTGGCGCAGAGCATCTATGCTCTTGGCCATGCGCGCCTGCGCATCTTGCTTGATATCGTTGATCATCGCCGAAATCCTGGATGTTTCTGGAATCGGTCGATTATAGGCGAATACCTGAACCCACCGGACCGGGAAGAGGTGCTCAGTGGCTGTCGCGACCCTGGACCAGGGTGCCGATATTCTCGCCATGCAGGATCTTCAACAGCTCACCCGGCTGGCTCATGTCGAACACGCGCAGCGGCAGGTCGCTGTCGCGCGCCAGTGCGAAGGCGGCGGTATCCATCACCTCCAGGCCGCGTTTGATCACCTGGTCATAGCTGAGCGTCTCGAAACGGACCGCATCTTCGTGCTTGTTCGGATCCTTGTCGTAGACACCGTCCACCTTGGTGGCTTTCAGCAGCAGGTCGGCGCCGATTTCGATCGCACGCAGCGCGGCGCCCGAGTCGGTGGTGAAGAACGGAGTGCCGACACCGGCGGCGAAAATCACCAGGCGGCCCTTTTCCAGATGCCGGATGGCGCGGCGGCGGATGTAGTCCTCGCACACGTCGTTGATCTTGATCGCGCTCATGACGCGCGCCTTGGCGCCGAGCTTTTCCAGCGCGTCCTGCATGGCCAGGGCGTTGATGACGGTGGCCAGCATGCCCATCTGGTCGCCGGTGACGCGGTCCATGCCGCCTGCTGCCAGGCCGGCGCCGCGGAAGATGTTGCCGCCGCCGATCACCAGCGCCACTTCGGCGCCTGCCTGTTGCGCCTCGATCACCTCGCGCGCCAGCCGGTTGATGACCTTCGGGTCGATGCCGTAGTCCTCTTCTCCCATCAACGCCTCCCCGGAAAGTTTCAGAAGGATGCGGCGATAGGCAAGCTTGGACATGGTGACCTCAGGTGGCGGAGAAAGCGCGGGGATTCTAACGGATGGCGCGGTTTTCCGGGTGATGCATTGCTGCGCTGCGGTGACAAACCGGCGCTGGCGTGAAGCCGGTTCAGCGTGCAGCAGGTTCGGGCTCGGGCGCGCGGGAAATGACCCGGTTGCGGCCCAGGTTCTTGGAGCGGTACAGCACGTCATCGGCGCCCTTGAGCAGGTCCTGTACGTTGGCAAAGCGCTCGTAGGTGCCGTGCGTGGCGACTCCGGCGGAGAAGGTGACATGCAATGCCGCGCCATCGATCTCGACCATCGGCGTCGCGGCGATATTGGCAAGAACCCGCCGGATCACATCCATCGCCGCGATTTCGGCAGTGCCGGGGAACACCACGATGAATTCCTCGCCGCCGAAGCGGGCGATGGTATCGCTGCCGCGGAGCTGTTCCTTCAGTTTGGTGGCAAACGAGCGCAATACCTCATCGCCAGCCAGATGGCCGTGGACGTCGTTGATTTTCTTGAAGTCGTCCAGGTCGATGAAGGCGATCGAGAGCGGTGAGCCGTGCCGCGACGCACGCTGGAACTCTTCTGTCAGCACGGTTTCGAGCTGGCGCCGGTTGAGCACGCCGGTCAACTCATCCAGATGGGCCTGCTGGGCAAGCTGCTTGGCGCGCGCCTCGAATTCTGTCGCGCGCTGCTGTGCCAGGGAGGCATCCTGCAGTTCGCGGAGGTTGCGCAGGGCCATCAGTTCACTGGCGTGTTCAATCAGATACAGAACGCGCGCCGGCGAGGGAATCGGGGTATCGAACAGTGCGCTGAGGTCCGGCAGCAGGTCACTGATCTGGGCAAGCACCTGGTCGAACCGGGCGCTGTCCAGCTGCAGGCCCGCATGGACCTTGCCCAAGGCTTCAATGCGCAGGCTGTCGGGATCGTCCAGCAGCCATATGTCGGCCACGCACCCAGACAGGGCGACGCAACGCTGAAATACGTCTTCCGGCTCGCCGGGTGGCTCGCTGTTGGCGATGGCGCTGACGAGGTAGCGCGGAAGGTTCCACTGCTCGGCCACCTGTGCGCCGATAGCGGCGTGGGTGCATTGCAGCGACGCCTGTTCTGCGGCCACCAGTCCGGCGTTGTCACGCGCAGCCGCTACCAGGTCGCCATAGGAGTCCGGCTGCAGTTGCATCATGGCCAGAATGCCGATGTCCTGGAGCAGGCCTGCCAGCATCAGCTCTTCGCTGCGGCGCAGCCCGCAGGCGTTGCCGAGGAACCTGGCGGCGAGCGCGCACAGAATGCTGCGGCGCCAGATCCTTTCATGCGACTGTGAGGTGGGATTGCCCTCGTGCAACGAGCGGGCAAGCGAGAAGCCCAGCGCCAGCTGCAGGGTGGCGTTGAGGCCGAGCATGGTCAGTGCCTGGGCCAGATTTTCGATGCGGCGGCGGCTGGCATAGAGCGGCGAGTTGGCGATGCGCAGCATGCGCGCGCTCAACGCCATGTCCATTGCAATCACATCGGACGCAGTGGCGATATCCGCTTCCGGGTCTTGTGCAAGCTCGATAATGCGTACCGCAATGCCCGGAGGCGAGGGCAGGTTTCGGCACAGAGCCAGGGCGGCAATCAACTCGGGGGGCATGGCGGGCGCGTGAGTGTATTCAGGGAAGAATACAGCGGTGCCCGCAGGAAAGCATGTGCGTCACAAATCCAGCCTTCGGCAGTGGACGGGCAGACGGTTTTCCAGGCAACAAAAAAGCCGCGGATATCCGCGGCTTTTCGGTGTGGACATGGAAGTCCGGTCAGACCTGCATGGCCTTGGCAACTTCGGCGGCGTAGTCTTCCACCACCTTCTCGATGCCTTCGCCAACGGCCAGACGCTGGAAGCCGACAACTTCGGCGCCGGCGGCCTTCAGGACCTGCTCGACGGTCTGGTCGGTGTTCAGCACGTACGGCTGGCCGTACAGGGTCACTTCGTTGACGATCTTGGCGATCTTGCCGCTGATGATCTTTTCCAGGATGTCGGCCGGCTTGGACTTGTCCTTGTCGGACATCTTGGCCAGTTCGATTTCCTTTTCCTTGGCAACGAACTCGGCCGGCACGTCGGCCGCCTTGTTGTGCGGCGGGTTCATCGCGGCCACGTGCATGGCCAGGCCACGGGCCAGCTCTTCGTTGCCGCCGGCCAGCTCGACCAGCACGCCGATGCGGCCGCCGTGCACGTAGGCGGCGACATTGTTGCTGGTATCCAGACGCGCCATGCGGCGGATCTGCATGTTCTCGCCGAGTTTGGCGATCGCAGCGGCGCGGGACTCTTCGACGGTCTCGCCGGAGGCCAGCTTGGCGCTCTTCAGCGCTTCGACGTCGGCTGCGCCCGAGGCGAGGGCGGTCTGGGCGACGGTGTCGATGAACTTCAGGAAGTTCTCGTCCTTGGCGACGAAGTCGGTCTCGGAGTTGATCTCGACCAGCACGGCCTTGCCGCCTTCCTGCGCTGCGGCGATGCGGCCTTCAGCGGTGACGCGGTCAGCCTTCTTGTCGGCCTTGGCCAGGCCCGACTTGCGCAGCCACTCGGCCGCGGTGTCGATGTCGCCATTGTTTTCGACGAGTGCCTTCTTGCACTCCATCATGCCGGCGCCAGTGCGCTCGCGCAGTTCCTTGACCAGGGAAGCGGTGATTTCCATGGAATTACCTCGGTGAGAAAGGGATAGGCCGGCAATGATTGCCGGCCGTTGTTACATGGCCCTGTCAATGCCGGACGCCGTGGCGCCGGGGCAGGGCAATGGGCGCGGCAGCGCGCCCACGGGACGGATCAGGCCGAGGCTTCGTCGCCCTTCGGGGCGTCGGCCTTGACTTCGTCAGCCTTCGGGGCAGCAGCCTTCTTGGCCGGAGCGCGGCGGGCCGGCTTGGCTTCGTCGCCAGCAGCAGCGCTGGTGAACTCTTCTTCACGCACGGAAGCGGAGTTCGGCGCAGCAGCCTTGCCTTCCAGCACGGCGTCGGCAGCGGCGCGGGCATACAGCTGCACGGCACGGATGGCGTCGTCGTTGCCCGGGATGGCGTAATCGACCAGTTCCGGGTTGTAGTTGGTGTCGACAACCGCGATCACCGGGATGCCGAGCTTCTTGGCTTCCTTGATGGCGATGTCTTCGTGGCCGATGTCGATGACGAAGATCGCGTCGGGCAGGCGGTTCATTTCCTTGATGCCGCCCAGCGAGGATTCCAGCTTGTCGCGCTCGCGACGCAGGCCCAGCACTTCGTGCTTGACCAGGCGCTCGAAGCTGCCGTCGGTTTCACCGGCTTCCAGTTCCTTCAGGCGCGCCACCGACTTCTTCACCGTGGCGAAGTTGGTCAGGGTGCCGCCGAGCCAGCGCTGGTTCATGAACGGCATGCCGCAACGCTCTGCTTCTTCCTTGATGGACTCGCGGGCGCTGCGCTTGGTGCCGAGGAACAGGATCGTGCCGCGCTTCTGGGCAACGGACGAGATGAAGTTCATCGCGTCGTTGAACAGCGGAACGGTCTTTTCCAGGTTGATGATGTGGATCTTGCCGCGGGCGCCGAAGATGTACTGGCCCATCTTGGGGTTCCAGTAACGGGTCTGGTGGCCGAAATGGACGCCGGCTTCCAGCATCTGACGCATGGTGACCTGGGGCATTGCAAAACTCCTGATAGGGAACCAGCCGCCATGATGGGAAAAGGCGGTTTGCCGCGAGGGCGAGGTTCCGGGGTTGGGCTTCCCTGTCGCTTCCGTGACCGAACCCTGTTGAGGGCACCCCGGCACGAAGTTGGACGACAGGTGAGAATTCACTGGTGACGCCCAGTGTGGGCGGCGCGCAAACTTTCAAGGACGAGGCTGTCGCAGCCGGCGGAGTATACGGCCGGCGCCTGCGTTGCGCAAATGTCGAGGTGTCCCGGAGCTGAGGAGCGCGCCTGTAATGCGTTCAGCTGCAGCCGTGATGGGTGATAATGGCCGGCATGAGCGTGAATCTGAAAACCCCCCAAGAAATCGAAAAGATGCGCATCGCCGGCCGGCTGGCCGCGGAGGTGCTTGATATTGTCGCCCCGCACGTGAAGCCGGGCGTCACCACTGAAGAGCTGGATCGCATCTGCCATGACCACATCATCAATGTGCAGAAGGCGATACCGGCCAACGTCGGCTACCGCGGCTTTCCCAAGACGGTATGCACGTCGGTCAACAACGTCATCTGCCATGGCATTCCCAGCGAATCCAAGGTCCTGAAGGAAGGAGACATCGTCAATATCGATGTCACCGTGATCAAGGATGGCTGGCATGGCGATACCAGCCGCATGTACTACGCCGGCACGCCGTCGGTGATGGCCAAGCGGCTTGTCGACACCACGTATGAAGCTATGTGGCGCGGTATCCGCGCAGTAAAGCCTGGCGCCACCCTGGGCGATGTCGGCAATGCGATCCAGCAGTACGCCGAGGCCGAGCGCTTTTCGGTGGTGCGCGAGTATTGCGGGCATGGCATCGGCAAGGTCTATCACGACGAACCGCAGGTGCTGCATTACGGCCGCGCCGGCGAAGGGCTGGTGCTGAAGCCGGGTATGACCTTCACCATCGAACCGATGATCAACGAAGGCACCCGATACACCCGCGTGCTTCCTGATGGCTGGACCGTGGTCACCAAGGACCGCAAGCTTTCGGCGCAGTGGGAGCACATGATCGCGGTGACCGCCGATGGCGTCGACGTTCTGACGTTGTCGCCGAGCCAATCCCCGCACGCATGAAGGTAGTGCCGGCGAGCCCGATTCTGGACGCGCCGGCCGACCCTGCCGGTGACGCCGAGTGGGCGGCGATTGCGCGGCAATCGCTGGCCCAGGCTGATGCACGCCTGTTCAAGCGTTTCGAGCAGGGCGAAAACATCGAGCGGCTGCTGGCACTGCGCGCGCGCGCGGTGGATCACCTGTTGAAGCTGGCCTGGCAACGCTGCATGAGCAGTCAAGTCGCCGTCGACGACCCGGCTGATGACGGGCTGGCCCTGTTCGCGGTCGGTGGATACGGCCGTGGTGAGCTGTTCCCATGCTCGGATGTGGATCTGCTGGTGCTCGGCGAGAGCCCGGCGCAGCACGCACACGAGGACGCCCTGGCGCGTCTGTTCGCGCTGTTGTGGGATTCGGGCATGCCGGCCAGCCATGCGGTGCGCTCGCCCGCACAGTGCACCGAGGCGGCGGCCGACCAGACCGTGCTGACGGCCCTGATCGAGGCGCGCCCGCTGGTCGCCGGAGCGGCGGCGCAACGGGCCCTGGCGCAGGCGATCGTGCCGGAGCGCATCTGGCCGGCGCGCGAGTTCTTCCTGGCCAAGCGCGAGGAACTGCTGGCGCGACATCAACGCTTCGGCGATACCGCCGACAATCTGGAGCCGGACCTCAAGGACGGCCCGGGTGGCCTGCGCGACCTCAACACCCTGGGCTGGATGGCGCTGCGCACCTTTGGTGTGCGCGATCTGGAGGCGCTGGTGGGGCTGGGGCACCTGGGCATCGATGAGGCGGCGGCACTCAAACGCGAACGCAGCGTGCTGGCGCGCCTGCGCTTCGGCCTGCACCTGGTCGCCCAGCGTCCCGAAGAACGGTTGCGCTTCGACTACCAGAAGGCGTTGGCCGAACGCATGGGCTTCGTCGACGATCCCGAAAGCCTCGGGGTTGAAAAAATGATGCAGGGCTTCTACCGCAGTGCTGCGGTCGTGCGCCGCATCAGTGACCGCCTGCTGCAGCGGTTCGAGGAGCAGTTCGACGGCGAAGCGGTGCCGGAGCCGGTGGGCGACGGGTTTTCGCTGCGCCGCGGCTATCTGTCGGCGGATGATCCGTTGTGGCCACACGGCGATGTCGCAGAGATTTTTGCCCTGTTTGCGTGCTGGGCGCGTACGCCGGGCGTACGCGGACTGCATTCGCTGACCGCCCGCGGGCTGGCGGAAATGCTCGACGGGATCCCGGCCTACACCGATGTCGCCATGCCCGTGCGCAAGCTGTTCGTCGCCACCATGCGCGGGCCGCAGGCAGTGGAGACGCTGTCGCGGATGGCGCGGCTGGGGGTGCTCGGGCAGTGGATACCGGCCTTTGCGCAGGTGTCAGGGCGCATGCAATTCGATCTTTTCCACGTCTACACCGTCGATCAGCACACGCTGATGGTGTTGCGCAATATCAGCGCCTTTGCCGGCGCGCGCGCGGATGACCGCTTCTCTATCGCCCACGAAGTTTGGCCGCGGCTGCGCAAGCCGGAGCTGCTGCTGTTGGCCGGCCTGTTTCATGACATCGCCAAAGGCCGTGGTGGCGACCACTCCGAACTGGGCGCCGAAGACGCGCGCCAGTTCTGCAACGCGCATGGGCTCAATGCATCCGATACCGGTCTGGTGGCCTGGCTGGTGGAGCAGCACCTGCGCATGTCGGTGACCGCCCAGAAGCAGGACATCGCAGACCCGGACGTGATCCACGCCTTTGCCACGCTGGTGGGCACCCGTGACCGGCTGGATTACCTGTACCTGCTGACCTGCGCGGATATCGCCGGTACCAGTCCGAAATTGTGGAACGCCTGGAAAGACCGGTTGCTGGCCGACCTCTACTTCGCTGCCCGGCGTGCGTTGCGCGAGGGTCTCGAACATCCGATGCCCGAGGCCGAGCGGGTACAGGAGGGGCGTGACAGCGTGCGCGAGCAGATGCGGGCGCAGGGCTACGCCGATGCCATCATCGACCGTCAGTTCGCGGCGATGCCGGACGAGGGATTCGTGCGCTTCCGCTCCGAACAACAGGCATGGCAGGCTGCGGCGCTGGTGGAAATACGTCCGGGCGACACCCTGGTCAAGGTCCGGCGCATCACCGCCGACGGCGACGCGCTCGAAGTGTTCGTGCATTCGCCCGATCGCGACGGCCTGTTTGCCTCGATCGTGATGACACTGGACCGCAAGGGCTACAGCATCCATCGCGCGCGCGTGCTGGATGGCCCCAACGACACCATTTTCGATACTTTTGAAGTGACCCCGGCCGACACGTTCGCCGATGGTGATACCGCCAACCTGGAGGCGGCGTTGCGTCGCGCGCTGGTCGGTGACCTCAACCGGCTGCGGCCGGCGCGGCGGGTGATGCCGCGGCAGTTGCGGCATTTCCGTTTCGCCCCGCGCATCGAGATTTTCGATGTGGTTGGGCAACGGCGGACGCTGCTGAACCTGATCGCCCCGGATCGTCCGGGCTTGCTGGCAGATGTCGCGCATGTGCTGCGTGACCAGCAGCTGCGCGTGCAGGATGCGCGCATTGCGACCTTCGGCGAACGCGCCGAGGACCAGTTCCAGCTCACCGACCGCCACGACAATTCCCTTACTGAAATTTCACGGCAGGCACTGCGCGCCGCATTGATCGCCTGCCTGGACCCTGACAAGAAGCCTGGAGACCCCCACTGATGGCCATCAAGCCTCCTTCCAAGAAATCCGCATCCAAGAAGAGCCCGGTTGCCAAGAAGGCAGTCCCCGCGAAGTCGCCGGCGAAGAGCGCCGTCAAGAAGACGGCGGCAAAAAAAACTGTTGCCACCAAAGTGACTGCGCCAAAGAAGGCGCCGGTGGCCAAAGCGGCGCCGGTCCGTGCCAGTGCCGAGCAGATCGCGCGCAAGAGCCTGCACAAGCCGCCCGCCGCCGGCGTGGCCGAGATGAAGTTCAGCATCGAGAGCGCGTTCGCACGCCGCAGCGCGCTCACGCTCGATGAAATCGAAGGCTCCACCCGTGCGCTGGTCAACCGGGTCATCGATGGGCTCGAATCGGGCGAATTCCGCGTGGCCGAACCCGACGGCCATGGTGGCTGGAAGGTCAACGAGTGGCTGAAAAAGGCGGTGCTGCTGTATTTCCGCGTGAACGACATGGCCGTGGTCGAGTCGCGCCCGGCGCCGTTCTGGGACAAGGTCGAATCGCGTTTTGCCGGTTATGACGAGAGCCGCTTCCGCCAGGCCGGGGTGCGGGTCGTGCCCGGTGCGATCGCGCGCCGCGGAACCTATTTCGGCAAGGATGTGGTGCTGATGCCGAGCTTCACCAACATCGGCGCGCACGTGGGCGAGGGCACCATGGTCGACACCTGGGCCACGGTCGGTTCCTGCGCGCAGATCGGCAAGCACTGCCATCTGTCCGGCGGCGCGGGCATCGGTGGCGTGCTGGAACCGCTGCAGGCCAGCCCGACGATCATCGAGGACCATTGCTTCATCGGTGCCCGTTCGGAAGTGGTGGAAGGCGTGGTCGTCGGCCACCACAGCGTGATCGGCATGGGCGTGTTCCTGAGTCAGAGCACCCGCATCTACAACCGCGCCACCGGTGAGGTCAGCTATGGCTACATCCCGCCCTACAGCGTGGTGGTGTCCGGTTCATTGCCGTCCAAGGATGGCTCGCACTCGCTGTATTGCGCGGTCATCGTCAAGCAGGTCGATGCACGGACCCGGTCCAAGACCTCGGTCAACGATCTGCTGCGCGGCTTGGCGGAGTAAGCCATGGAGGTGACCCTTTACGGCCTCAAGAATTGCGACACCTGCAGGAAGGCGACCAAGTGGCTGGATCGTTTCGCGGTGCCGTATACCTTCGTCGACTATCGCGAGCACAAGCCCAGCCCGGAAACGCTGCTGGAATGGGCGGACAAGGCCGGCGGATTCGGCTTGCTGGTCAACAAGTCGTCCACCACCTGGCGACAGTTGCCCGACAACCGCAAGGCCGCCGCGTCCGAGGCGGAATGGAAGCTGTTGCTGCGCGAACACCCGCAACTGATCAAACGCCCGCTGCTGATCACCGGCGATGGCGCGTTGAGCCAGGGGTTTTCCGACAACGGTTTCAAGAAGCTGTTCGGCGTCGGCTGATTCGCGCTTCGGCCATCGTCTGCCTGCCTTGACGGTTGCGCAGGCCCGACGCATCGCCAGCAAGCGGAAGCGAACCAGTCATTGCTGCAATCCTTCCTCCACCCGGTTCGCGCTGGAGGAACTATTCCTGATGGAAGCCCCATGAGTGATGTCCTCGAACTGACCTGCGAGTTGATTTCCCGCCCCTCGGTAACGCCCGGTGACGCCAGCTGCCAGGCACTGATCGGCGCCCGCCTGCACGCTGCCGGCTTTGCCTGCGAACACCTGCGGCTGGGCGAAGTCGACAACCTGTGGGCCACGCATGGCAGTGGCTCCCCGGTCCTGGTGCTGCTCGGCCATACCGATGTGGTGCCGCCGGGGCCACGCGAGGCATGGTCCAGCGATCCCTTTGTGCCGGAGGTACGCGATGGCGTGCTGTACGGTCGCGGTGCCGCCGACATGAAGGGCAGCGTGGCCGCGTTCGTGGTGGCTGCCGAGCAGTTCGTGGCCGCCTATCCGGACCATCCAGGCACGCTGGCGCTGCTGCTGACCAGCGATGAGGAAGGCGATGCCATCGATGGCGTGCGCCGCGTCGCCGACCTGTTCCGCGAACGCGGGCAGGTGATCGACTGGTGCATCACCGGCGAGCCGTCTTCCACTGCGGTCCTGGGTGACCTGTTGCGCGTGGGTCGCCGTGGCTCGCTGACCGGCACACTGACCGTGTGCGGCGTGCAGGGTCATGTCGCGTATCCAGACAAGGCCCGAAACCCGATCCATCTCGCCGCTGCCGCACTGGCTGAGCTCACCGCGCGTACGTGGGACGACGGATACGAGAGTTTCCCGCCGACCAGCCTGCAGGTGTCCAACATCCACGCCGGTACCGGCGCGTCCAACGTCATCCCCGGCACGCTGGAGGCGGTATTCAACCTGCGCTACACCCCGTTGTGGAATGCCGAAAAACTGGAAGCCGAAATCCACGCCTTGTTGGACACGCACGCGCTGGATTATTCGATCAAGTGGCACCGCAGCGGCGAGCCGTTCTACACCCCGGAAGGCCGCCTGCGCTCGGTCGCCCGCGAAGTGCTGGGCCAGTTCGCCGGCAAGCCGCCGGAGGAGAGCACTGGCGGCGGGACCTCCGATGCCCGCTTCATCGCCCCGCTGGGCGCGCAATGCATCGAGGTGGGTCCGGTCAATGCCAGCATCCACCAGGTGGACGAGAACGTGCGCGTGGCCGACCTGCAGAGGTTGCCCGACCTGTACCTGCAGCTGATAAAGAAACTGCTGGACTGAATCATGCACAGCCGCATCGCCAGGGCGAAGGCCTGCTCGACAGGGAAGTCGAGGCACGCCAGTGCCGTGAGTGATTGCCGCTGAAACTGTTGCGCAGCGCTGCGCCGGTGGGGTAGGTTGGGCTCCATGAAGCTCGTCCTCGCCAATGCCGTGAACAACAACCGCAATAATCCGCGTGCGAATAATCGTGCGTGGCCGATGCGGGTCCGCGACTAGGCGAAAAATGCAACGACGCCCGGTTACCAGGAAACCCGCATCGCAGATGCGGGTTTTTTTATGTGCCGGGGAAATCCCGACCATAGCCTTTGGCCGGCATTGGCTGCTTCAAACGTTTTACCCCCACTTGGCCCAGGAGCTGTCCCATGTGTTCGATCTTCGGCATTTTCGGCCTGCAACCGGGCGACGACCTGCCGGCGCTGCGCCGGCAATCCCTTGAGCAGTCCCAGCGCCAGCGCCATCGCGGCCCGGACTGGAGCGGTGTGTACGTCGATGCCGGCGCGATCCTCGTGCATGAGCGGCTGGCCATCGTCGACCCGGCAGGTGGCTCGCAGCCGCTGTTGTCCGAAGACGGGCAGCTGGCCTTGGCGGTCAATGGCGAGATCTACAACCACCGCGAACTGAAGTCGGAGCTGAGCCAGGCGTATGCGTTCCAGACCGGCTCGGATTGCGAAGTCATCAATGCGCTGTATCGCGAAGACGAACCGGCCTCCCTGCTCAACCGCCTCAACGGGATCTTCGCGTTCGCGTTGTGGGACAAGGCCAAGGGCCGCGTCATCATCGCGCGCGATCCGATCGGCGTGGTGCCGCTGTACTGGGGCCACGACAAGCAGGGGCGCCTGTGCGTGGCCTCGGAAATGAAAGCGCTGGCCGATAGCTGCGCCGATGTCGCGCAGTTCCCGCCCGGTCACTGGTACGACAGCAGCACCGGCAGGTTGAGCAAGTACTACGAGCGGCCGTGGCGTGACTACCAGGCTGTGCGGGGCGTGGATGTCCCGCTGGACGAGCTGCGTGAGGCGTTCGAAGGCGCGGTCCATCGCCAGCTGATGACCGACGTGCCGTATGGCGTGCTGCTGTCCGGCGGGCTGGATTCTTCGCTGGTCGCGGCGGTAGCGGCGCGTTATGCACGCCATCGCATCGAAGACGGCGACCAGAGCGAGGCGTGGTGGCCGCGCCTGCACAGTTTCGCCATTGGCCTGAAGGGCTCGCCGGATCTGGCCGCCGCCGAAGTGGCTGCCAGGGCGCTGGACACCGTGCACCACGGTTTCGAATACACCTTCGAGGAGGGCCTGGACGCACTGCCGGAAGTGATCCGCCACATCGAAAGCTACGACGTCACCACCATCCGTGCCTCCACGCCGATGTTCCTGCTGGCGCGCAGGATCAAGGCGATGGGAGTGAAGATGGTGCTCTCGGGCGAAGGCAGCGACGAGATATTCGGCGGCTATCTGTATTTCCACAAGGCGCCCAACGCGCGCGAGTTCCACGAGGAGCTGGTGCGCAAGCTCGACGCGCTCAACAACTACGACTGCCTGCGTGCCAACAAGTCGATGATGGCGTGGGGCGTGGAGCCGCGGGTTCCGTTCCTAGACCGCGAGTTTCTGGACGTGGCGATGAGGATGGATGCCAGCCACAAGATGATCGACAAGGCCACCGGCAGTATCGAGAAGGCGGTGCTGCGACAGGCCTTTGAAGGCTACCTGCCACACGAGATCCTGTGGCGGCAGAAGGAGCAGTTCAGCGATGGCGTCGGCTACGGCTGGATCGACGGGCTCAAGGCCCATGCCGAGGCGCAGGTCAGCGACCGTGAGCTGGCCGCTGCCGACAAACGCTTCCCGGTCAATCCGCCGCAGACCAAGGAGGCGTACTGCTACCGCGTCCTGTTCGAACAGTTCTATCCGACACCGGCCGCGGCGGAAACCGTGCCGGGCGGGAAGTCGATCGCCTGTTCGTCGCCTGCCGCCATTGCATGGGATGCCAGCTTCGCCAACGCGGCCGATCCATCCGGGCGCGCGGTGGCCGGCGTGCATGAGCACGCACTGGCGGGATGACCGATCACGCGCTGCAGCGATCCGTATCGGGTCCTGCAGCGTCCAGGCACAGACCCTTTGCAGGCACTTGGAATAGCGGCCGGCATCGGGGGTTGCGCTGAGCGCCGCTGAATTCGCTACGCGTGATGCCGCGCGCCGCCGCAGCCGGCGATCGAGGGGCGCACATTGCTACCGGGCGGAAAGCTCGAGGCGGTGCTCAGCCTTGCCCGGCAGGAAGGGCGTGGGTTTTCCTTCAACCCAGTCACGATGACCGGCGCCCCAGAAGGGTGAAAGCGGGTGCCCGCTCTGGCCGCCGGGCATATGCACGATGCCGTCCTGCTCATGGCCCGGTGAAACCACCATGCGCTGCGAGGCACCGAACGCGGGACCCTGCACGCGCGGCATGTCCTTGTCGCCAGGCAACGAGTCGCGGGGCATGCACAGCCAACGTCTGAAGAATTCCGGAAGGGCACGTGAGACCGGGTGACAGATGGCCGCGGTATTACGTTCGCCCCAGGTATGGCGGGAGAGGTCGCTGCCGTGTTCGGCCAGATCGGCTTCCAGTCGCTTCGCGCTGGCGGCCAGCAATTCGTCCCAGGTCGTGAACGGGGCCGGCAGCAGGTGTGGCGGGCGCTCGCTGAGCAGCGGCCAGGCGACGGCTTCCAGTTGCGGCAGGCGTGGCGGCAGAAAGTCTGCGCCGAGTGCGCTGCGCGCAGGTGCGAGCAGGCCGGCTTCCACGGTGTCGAGGGTGATGCCACGGAAGCCGCGGGTCAGCCGGTAGCTCACCGAATCGACCGAAGCCCGTCCTTCCCACTGGCGGCTTGCCGCTTCCAGACGCCGGAGTGCGGGATCCTCTGAGTGTTCGACGGTGTGCCGCAGCAGCTGCCACCAGCGCTCCAGCAGCAGGGCGCGATCGTCGAGCTGGATGTCGAGCAGGTCCTGCTCGGTGAACTGCTCTTTGGCAAACAGCGCATCGCGGATCTGGCGCCCGCGCGCACCCAGGTCGTAACCGCCATCACCGACCGAGGCAAGCGCTTCACCGTCGAGTACACGCCCGTTGGCGGTCCAAAGCCGGTGCTGCGGAGGGTCGATCAGCGCGGGAGCTTGGTCCGTGCGCAGGTTCCAGGCGGAGCAGGGTTCGTTGAAGCTGGTGTCTTCGATAGCGGGTGAGCGTTGGAATGCATCCCCCGCTCCGAAAGCCGGGGCGTTGGCGATACCACTGGCGTGGCAGTCGCCGCTGCGATCCGGCCGGGTGCCAATGACGCGCCAGGCGATGCGGCCGCTGCGGTCGCCGATCACCAGGTTCTGCGCGGGAATACCGGAGCGGTCGGCCACTGCCAGTGCGGTGTCGAGGTCGGCCGCTTTGCCCATGTCGGCAAAATCCAGCCGCACCGCGCCTGGCAACTGTGCGGCCCAGCGCAAGGCCAGCACGCTCCCGTCTGCATTCTCATGCATGACCGGCCCCCAGCTGCTTTCGCGCACGACCAGCGCGACCGGCGCGGCGCCCGCAATCCTGATCGTTTCGATATGCGTGCGGAACCCAGGACGTTCGCCCGCCATCGCCGCCGGGAGATAGGCGAAATCGGCGGTATCGATGTAGCTGTTGGTGAATCCCCAGGCAACATGGCCGTTGCTGCCGACGATCACTGCGGGCAGTCCGGGCAGGGTGAAGCCGGTGATATCGACCTTGCCCTGGGGCGCGCTGGGCTCGCGGTAACGCAGGCGCGCGCGGAACCAGATGTTGGGAGCGCGCAGCGCCAAGTGCATGTCGTCGGCGACGATGGCCCGACCGTCGGCGGTGAGCGGGCCCGCCACCGCGAAATTGTTGCTGCCGACCATATCGGCTGCAGCCGCGGGCGCAGGCGAGGTCGAAGTGCCGAGTGCATGCAGGTCCAGCGCCCGTGCATCGGGCAGCGGCGCGTTGCCTCGCGGTTGCCCGAACAGAGGTGCATCCCATTCGCTGCCATCGCGGCTCAGCAGCGCATACAGCGCGGGTGGTACCACGTCGCGGATACGCGCCATTGCCAACTCGTTGCTGTTGTCGGCGTCCTGCAGGTCGGCGTACATGGCCAGCCCGGTGAGCACGGAATCCTCCAGCTGCCATGGCCGTGGCGTCTGCCGCAACAGCAGATACGGCCACGGCCGCACCTTCAATGCGGCCAGTCCCGCGTTGACGCCATCGCGATAGGCCTGCGCCAGCGCCCGTTTGTCACCCAGTGCAACGGCCAGGTTGTCCTGCGTGCGGGCCCGCAAGCGGTGGAGCCGCATGCGCTTGTCCATCGGCACGGCGGCCGTGCCGAACAATTCGGACAGCTCGCCCGCCGCGGATCGACGCATCAGGTCCATTTCGAAGAAGCGCTCCTGCGCGTGGACAAAGCCGAGCGCGCGGGCCATATCCATCTCGTTGCCGGCATCGATGGTCACCACGCCGGCTGCATCGCGTTGCAGGCTGACTGGCGCGCTCAAGCCGGGGAGGCTGACCTCTCCATCCAGCTGCGGCAGACTGCCACGCAGCAACAGCCAAACACCGGCAGCGGCCAGTATCGCCAGCGCCAACAACAACCACAGTGAACGCAGCAGCCAACGCAGCATGGGCTTCTCCCCGAAGCGGTATCGGCCCGATTGTAATCAGTGCGTCCAATCGGTGGCGCGGGCCGTAAGCGCGATTGATTCCGATTAGAACGTGGCCGCAACGGATCGGGCACCATGCACCTATCCGATTCACGAGGAGCGATCTCCATGCAAGGCCACCCTGAAGTCATCGAATGCCTGAAAGAACTGTTGCGCGGCGAACTGGCTGCACGCGACCAGTATTTCATCCATTCCCGCCGTTACGAGGATCAGGGCCTGCAGGCTCTGTACGAGCGTATCGGCCATGAGATGGAAGAGGAGACCCAGCATGCCGATGCCTTGCTGCGCCGGATCCTGTTCCTCGGCGGCACTCCGGATATGCGTCCGCACAGCTTCGAACCCGGCGTCACCGTGATGGAGATGCTGGAGAAGGATCTGCAGACCGAATATGCCGTGCGCGCCAATCTGGCGGCAGGCATGAAACTGTGCGAGCAGCACCAGGACTATGCAAGCCGTGAGCTGCTGCTGGTACAGCTGAAGGACACCGAGGAAGACCATGCATGGTGGCTGGAGCAGCAGCTGGGGCTGATCAAGCGCCTTGGTCTGGAGCTTTACCAGACCAGCAAGATCGCCAGCGGTGGTGCGCCGGCGCACTGAGGTGTGGCACGCGCGATGCATGCCGTCGCGCACCCGCCTATCGGTTGCGTTGCAACCTGTAGACCGCAGTACCCAGGGCGGTCACGCCCTCGGCCTGGAAGGAGGGCTCCTGGGCCAGGATGTCGCGCCGCTCCTGGAGTGTTGCCTGCCATGACGGTGAAAACAGACGTTTCACTTCGTCCTGGTCCACGGAGAACGGTGGGCCCTGCTTCTCGCTTTGCGGATACTCGAGAGTGATCAGCACGCCGCTGCAGCCATCCGGCAGGTTCGCGTAGACCGTATCCAGGTATTGCTGCCGCAACGGCGCCGGCAGCGCGATCAACGCGGCCCGGTCATACACGCCGGCAACGTCGGCCAGCACGCTCGAATCCAGGCCAAAGGCATCGCCGCAGATGATCTCGATCGGTCCAGCAACGAAGTGCTCGCCGTATTTGCTGCGGTGACGTTCCGGCACCAGCCCCGCCTCGGCGAAGAACTGCTGCACCGCCAGCGAAGACAATTCCACGCCGAGCACACGGTGGCCCTGCGCCGCCAGCCAGTGCATATCCAGACTCTTGCCGCACAGCGGCACCAGCACCCGGCTGCCGGCCGCAAGCTCCAGCGCGGGCCAGTGGTGTTGCAGCAGCGGCATGACCTCCTGACGGTGGAAGCCGATCTGCCCGTTTTGCCAGCGTTGCAGCCAGAAATCGGGATGCATTACAGGGTCCTTTTCAATTCAAAACAGTGCTGCGCAGGCGTTGCAACGGTGTGGCGCCGGGCGTCATTGAAGCGGCTAACTCGCATCCAGTCCTTCGACCTTCTACCGCGCCACGCAGGAGTGCAGCAGCGAAGTTGCCGAGCGCGCCGCCGCGCGCCGGTGCAGTGAATTACTGCACATCCAGTCCTTCGACTTTCTGCCGCGCCACGCCCCAAGCCTGGCAGTGGCATTGCCGAACGCGCCGCCGCGCGCCGATGCAGTGAATTACTGCACATCCAGTCCTTCGACTTTCTGCCAACCCCGCGGCAACAGATGCCCGCGACTGGCGCGGCTGCCCAGATAGGTCTCCAGTTCCTTGAACGACAGGTTCATCGTGCGCTGGCCGCTGCGCACCAGCAGCGTGTTGCCCGGTGCTACCGCGACCACGGCAACCACGCGCTCGGTGGCGAGCTTGGCCTTGGGGATATCGATGATCTTGTTGCCCTTGCCTTTGTCCAGCTCTGGCAGGTCGGTGGCGGGGATGGCAAGCAGGTTGCCGGCGCTGGTGACCGCCACAATGCGGTCGGTTTCCGGATTGGCCACTACCGCCGGCTGCAGCACGCGTGAGCCGGTGGTGAGGTTGAGCATCGCCTTGCCGGCCTTGTTGCGCCCGGTGAGGTTCTCGAACCGGGTGACAAAGCCATAGCCATGCGAGGAAGCGAGCACGAAGCGGGTGTTGTTCTCGCCACTGGCCAGTACCTGGAACGAGCTGCCAGTGGCCGGTGAGAAGCGGCCGGTCAATGGTTCGCCGTTGCCCCGTGCCGAGGGCAGCGTGTGCACCAGGGTAGAGTAGGCGCGACCCTCCGAATCGATGAAGGCCACCTGCTGCGTGCTGCGGCTGCGCACCGCGCCGAGCAGGCTGTCGCCATCGCGATAGGACAGGCCGGCCGCATCCACGTCGTGGCCCTTGGCCGCACGTACCCAGCCCTTCTCAGAGAGCACCACGGTCATCGGCTCGCTTGGCACCAGTTCGGTCTCGTCGATGGCCTGTGCGGCGCCACGCTGTACCAGCGGCGAGCGGCGTGCATCGCCGAACTTCTTGGCATCGGCCTGCAGCTCGTTCTTGATCAGGTTCTTGAGCTTGGTCTTGCTCTCCAGCAGCGCCATGATCTGGTCGCGCTCCTTGGCCAGCGCGTCCTGCTCGCCACGGATCTTCATTTCCTCCAGGCGCGCCAGCTGCTTCAGCTTGGTCTCGAGGATGTACTCGGCTTGCTCCTCGCTCAGGGCGAAGCGCGCGATAAGCGCCGCTTTGGGCTCGTCCTCGGTGCGGATGATGTGGATCACTTCATCCAGGTTGAGGAATGCCACCAGCAGGCCTTCCAGCAGGTGCAGCCGGCGCTCGACCTTCTGCAGGCGGTGGTTGAGGCGGCGCGTCACCGTGTCGAAACGGAAACGCAGCCACTCGCTCAACAGCATCTTCAGGTTCTTGACCTGCGGGCGCCCGTCCAGCCCGATCACATTGAGGTTGACGCGGTAGCTGCGCTCCAGGTCGGTGGTGGCGAACAAATGGCCCATCAGCTGCTCGGCATCGACGCGGTTGGAGCGCGGAATCAGCACCACCCGCACCGGGTTGGCATGGTCGGACTCGTCGCGGATGTCTTCCAGCCAAGGCAGCTTCTTGGCGCGCATCTGCGCGGCGATCTGTTCGATCACCTTGGACGGTGACACCTGGTGGGGCAGGGCGGTGACCACGATGTTGCTGCCGTCTTTCTGGAAGGTGGCGCGGGCGCGCACGCTGCCATAGCCGGTTTCATACATGTTCCGCAGGTCGGCTGCCGGGGTGATGATCTCGGCGGTGCTCGGGTAATCCGGCCCGAGCACGTGCTCGCACAGGTCGGCAACCGTGGCATCGGGATCATCGATCAGGCGGATCACCGCAGCGACGATCTCATTGAGATTGTGTGGTGGCACATCGGTGGCCATGCCGACGGCGATGCCGGTGGTGCCGTTGAGCAGCAGGTGCGGCAGCCGCGCCGGCATCCAGGAGGGTTCTTCCAGCGTGCCGTCGAAGTTCGGCGTCCAGTCGGCGGTGCCCTGGCCCAGCTCTCCCAGCAGCACTTCGGCGATCGGCGTCAACTTCGATTCGGTGTAGCGCATCGCGGCGAACGACTTGGGATCGTCGCTGGAACCGAAGTTGCCCTGGCCTTCGATCAGCGGGTAGCGGTAGGAGAACGGCTGCGCCATCAACACCAGCGCTTCATAGCAGGCGCTGTCGCCGTGCGGGTGGTACTTGCCGATCACGTCACCGACCGTGCGTGCCGACTTCTTCGGCTTCGCGGTCGCATTGAGTCCCAGCTCGCTCATCGCATAGATGATCCGGCGCTGTACCGGCTTCAGGCCGTCGCCAATGAACGGCAAGGCGCGGTCCAGCACCACGTACATCGAGTAGTCGAGATAGGCGCGTTCGGCGTATTCGCGCAGCGGCTGCTGTTCAAAGCCATGGAAGGCGGGGCGTGCAAGATCGGTCATGCGTGGGTGCTACCTGTAAAGGGGAAGCGGCGACGCAGCCGTCGGCTTCTTAATCGCTTGATTATCCGGATGCAGCCGGGGATGCCAAGGTGTCCTGGTCCCGCGCGGCGGGAATGATGGCGCTCAATGGCACGTGCGGCCGTTGCCCACAGTACACCGGCGGGTGCGACGCGGGCCGAACGCGGACTTGAGCACTAGCGATGGCGGAACGCGCGCACAAAAAAACCCGCTTTCGCGGGTTGTCTTGTTTGAGTCTATGGTGCCCAGAAGAGGACTCGAACCTCCACGAAGTTGCCCCCGCTAGCACCTGAAGCTAGTGCGTCTACCAATTCCGCCACCTGGGCGACTCAGGAGGGGAATTGTGCCGGTCGGGAGTGAGGGTGTCAACTGCCGGGCGGGGTTTGTTCGCCGGGACGAATCCTTGAACGCTGGAAACGAAAAAACCCGCTTTCGCGGGTTTTTCCTTTGAGTCTGTGGTGCCCAGAAGAGGACTCGAACCTCCACGAAGTTGCCCCCGCTAGCACCTGAAGCTAGTGCGTCTACCAATTCCGCCACCTGGGCGACTCAGGAGGAGAATTGTGCCGGTCGGAAGTATGGGTGTCAACCACTGTCGTGTGGTTTGTTCGGGAGGCAAGGAGATATCGAACGGTGGAAACGAAAAAACCCGCTTTCGCGGGTTTTTCCTTGAGTCTGTGGTGCCCAGAAGAGGACTCGAACCTCCACGAAGTTGCCCCCGCTAGCACCTGAAGCTAGTGCGTCTACCAATTCCGCCACCTGGGCGACTCAGGGGCGGAATTGTGCCGATGCAATCGACACGGGTCAATCTCTTTTTTCCGTGGGCAGTCCAGCAGCGGGATGGAGGCCGGCAGCGGCCGGTTCCACGACATCACATCACACGCGTTACCATGGCCGGCAATGACAAAGAAGAAAACCACCGAGGCTGGTTCAAAAGCCCGCAAGTCCACCGCTGGCGAAGCGCCGGCGAAGGCCACGGGCGCGCCGCGCCCCAACAAGAACAAAAAGAAACCGCTGCCGGGCTGGATGCCAGAGAGCCAGACCCAGGGCAAAGGCAATGCGACGCGTGCGGCAAAAACCGCCGGCGGCGCTGGCAAGCCCGCAACACGACGCGGACGCCCGTCTTCTTCCGGCATGTCAGGCCAGGGTTTTTCCGATCCGTATGCCTCGCGCGAAGCCGAGCGCTATGAACAACCCATCGCCAGCCGTGAAGCGATCCTGCAGCTGCTGGAGCGCTGTGCCGGACCACAGAATGCCGATGAAATCGGTCGCCACTTGGGATTGACCGAGCCTGACCGGGCCGATGCGCTGGGCAAACGTCTCGGCGCCATGGTGCGCGACGGCCAGCTGGTGCAGAACCGCCGCGGTGGCTTTGCCCCGGTGCAGCAGCTGAGCCTGATTCCCGGCGTGGTGATCGCCAATCCGGAAGGGTTCGGCTTCCTGCGCCCGGACGAGGGCGGCGATGACCTGTTCCTGCCCCCGTATGAGATGCGCAAGGTCATGCACGGTGACCGCGCGCTGGCAAATGTCACCGGCATCGACCGCCGCGGCCGCCGTGAAGGCAGCATCGCGCGCGTGCTGGAACGTGGCATCAACCGGTTGATCGGGCGCTTTACCGTGGAAATGGGCATCAGCTATCTGGTGCCGGACGACAAGCGCGTGCAGCGCAACGTGCAGATTCCCGCTGACGCCACCGGCGATGCGCGCGATGGCCAGCTGGTCGTGTGCGAGCTCACCCAGGCTCCGGACACCCGGCGTCCGCCGATCGGCCGCATCATCGCGGTACTCGGCGACAAGCTGACGCCGTCGCTGGTGGTGGAAGCCGCGATCCATGGCCATGAACTGCCGCACGAGTTCCCGCAGGAAGTGCTGGATGAAGCGGCCGCGGTGCCCCTGGTGGTCGAGGAAAAGATGATTGGCGGGCGCGTGGACCTGCGCGACATGCCGCTGGTCACCATCGACGGCGCCGACGCCAAGGATTTCGACGACGCGGTGTATTGCGAGAGCAATCGCCAGGGTTTCCGCGTACGCAATCGCCAGGGTTACCGCCTGGTGGTCGCTATTGCCGACGTTTCGCATTACGTGCGGCCCGGAACGCCGTTGGACGACGAGGCACAGAAGCGCGCCACTTCGGTGTACTTCCCGGGCTTTGTGGTGCCGATGCTGCCGGAGACGCTTTCCAATGGCATCTGCTCGCTGAACCCCAACGTCGACCGCATGTGTTTCGTGTGCGACATGCAGGTGAACAGTGACGGCGAGGTCACCCAATCCAAGTTCTACGAGGCAGTGATGCGTTCGCATGCACGCCTGACCTACGACCAGGTGTGGAAGGCGGTCGGCGAGAACGACGCTGATGCACGCGCGTCGATCGGCGCGCAGATGGGGCACATCGATCACCTTTACGGGCTGTACAAGCTGCTGGAAAAGGCACGCGAGAAGCGTGGCGCGATCGAATTCGAAACCTCCGAGGTGCGCTTCGAGCTGGACAATCGCGGTGAGGTCACCCAAGCCGGCATGCTGGTGCGCAACGCCGCGCACAAGCTGATCGAGGAGTGCATGATCGCGGCCAACGTGCAGGCCGCCAAGTTCCTGCTGGCGGCGCATGTGCCTGCGCCGTACCGGGTGCACGAGCGGCCGCCGGAATCCAAATATGCGGACCTGCTCGAATTCCTCAAGGAGTTCAAGTTGAGTCTGCCCGCGTGGAGCAAGGTGCAACCCGGCGATTACACCAAGCTGCTGAAGAAGGTGCGCGAGCGCCCGGATGCCGCTCTGCTGGAGTCGGTATTGCTGCGCAGCCAGTCGCTGGCGGTGTATTCCCCGGACAACAACGGTCACTTCGGCCTGGCGCTGGAGGCGTATGCGCATTTCACTTCGCCGATCCGCCGTTACCCCGATCTGCTGGTGCACCGGGCGATCAAGCATGCGTTGACCGGTGCAAAGCCTGAAAAGTACCGCTACACCGCACACCAGATGAGCGCACTGGCATTGCAGTGCTCCGAGCGTGCACGGCGTGCCGATGAAGCCGAGCGCGAAGTCGACGAACGCTATCGCGCCGCGTGGATGGAAAAGCACGTGGGCGGCGAGTTTGAAGGTGTCATCAGCGGCGTGACCAGCTTTGGCCTGTTCGTCGAGCTGGACGATTCCAAGGTCAACGGTTTGGTTCACGTGACCCAGCTGCCGCACGACTATTACAAGTTCGATCCGATCCGCAAGATGCTCAGTGGCGAGCGCAACGGCAGCGAGTTCCGGCTCGGCGACCGGGTCCGCATCCTGGTGCTCAAGGCGAGCATGGAAGAGCGCAAGATCGACTTCCGCCTGGTGGTGGAGAAGGGCGCACTACCCGAATTGCCGCCGCAGGGGCAGCCCGCCAAACGCAAGAAACAGAAGTACTGAGTGAGCTGCGGAAGCCGCCAAGCTTCCGCGCGCGCAGCGGTGGCGTCGCGGTGCGGCGTCGCCGTTCGAGCAACCCGGCGGCGCCGGTCTCCAGCGGGCGCAAAAGCTGCGCCCGGCGGCGAATGCCCCTACCATTGCCCCTCTTATTTTTCCGTGTCCCACCCATGAACAAGCAAAGCCCGTGGATTGTCGGCCTCAACGCCGTCGCTTCCTCGATCGAGAACGATGCCGAGAATGTCCGCGAAGTCCTGATCGAGGCCGGCGCGAAGAATCCACGCCTGGTCGAGATCGAGGAAAACGCCCTGCGCAAGGGCATCGACGTGCGCAAGGTCAATGCCCAGGCGCTGTCCGGCGTCGCCGGGTCGGTGCGTCACCAGGGCGTGGCGGCGCGGTATGCCGCCGCCAAGCTGTGGGGCGAGAACGAGCTGCAGGGCCTGGTCGAGGCGGCCGAGGGCAAAGCGCTGTTGCTGGTGCTGGATGAAGTGCAGGACCCGCACAATCTCGGCGCCTGCCTGCGCAGTGCGGCGGCGGCCGGTGCCACCGCGGTGATCATCCCCAAGGACAATTCGGCCACGGTCAATGCCACCGTGCGCAAGATGTCGGCCGGCGCGGCGGACCGGATTCCGGTGGTGGCGGTGACCAACCTGTCGCGCTGCCTGAAAGATCTGCAGAAGCTGGGCGTGTGGATCTACGGCCTGGCCGGCGAGGCCACAACTTCGCTGTACTCGCTGGACCTGCGCGGCAACGTGGCGCTGGTGATGGGCGGCGAGGCCGATGGCATGCGCCGGCTGACCCGCGAGAACTGCGATGGTCTGGTCAAGATTCCGATGCCCGGAGATATCGAGAGCCTGAACGTCTCCGTGGCGACCGGCGTCAGCCTGTTCGAGGCGGTGCGCCAGCGACAGGGCTGAGTCCTGTCGCAGCTGAAGAAAAAAGCCCCGCCATTGGCGGGGCTTTTCATTGGTGCCGCCGCTGCCGTCAGGAAGCGCTTCCTCCCAAGGCCTGGAACAGGGTCACGTCGTTGAGCAGCTGGCTGCGACGCACCTGTGCCAGCGCCAGCTCTGCGCTGCGGCGGGTCTGCTGCGCATCCAGCCAGGTCCTCAGATCGGTCGCGCCGACGCGGTAGCGCACCTCGTACAGCCGTTCCACTTCCACGGCGGCATCGAACGATGCCTGCGACGAGGCGACCTGCCGGGCCAGTTGTTCGCGCGCGGACAGGGCGTTGTCCACTTCGCCCAGCGCGGTGAACAGGGTGGTGCGGAACGTGGTGGCGGCGATCTGGTAGCTGGTGCCGGCGATACGCGTGTCCAGCTGCATCTCGCGGAAGCGCAGGAACGGCAGGCTCAGTCCCGCGCCGAGCGTGGCGACCGGATTCTTCAGCACATCCGACAGCGAGGTACTGCTGCTGCCGACCGAACCGGTAAGGCTGAGCGCCGGGTAATAACTGGTCGCAGCCACCTTGATCGCTGCCAGTGACTGGCGCAGGCGCAGTTCGGCTGCGCGCAGATCCGGGCGCCGGGCGAGCAGGTCGGCGGGCAGTCCGGCGGCCAGTGACGGGCTGGAGGCATCGTCCAGGTTCTGCGGCTCGTCGGCCTGCGGCCACGGATTGCCGTCCAGCAAAACCGTGAGCGCGTTGCGGGTCTCGACCCGCTGTTGCAGCAGCTGACTCTGGCTGGCGAGCTGGCTCTCCAGATTCTGGATCGCCTCATTGATCTGCAGGCGCGATACCGCGCCGGCATCGAACTGCACCTGTACCAGTTCGCGGGTCCGGCGCAGGCGCTCGATGTTGGCATCACCGGTGGCAATGCTCTGGTTGAGGTAGGCAAGCTGCCAGTACTGGCGGCAGACCTCTCCGACCAGCAACAGCACCGTGTTCTCTCGGTCCTCGGCGGTGGCCGTGGCCTCCCACTGGGCGACATCGCGCTGCGCCCGCAGGCGCCCCCACAGATCGATTTCCCAGCCCAGCGAGACGTTGGCACTGTTGCTGCGGCGCACGCTGTCAGCGCTGTCGATGGCGCGGCTGCCGCTGCTGCTTATCGAACCGCCGAGGCTGGGCCACAGATCGGTCTCAGCCAGCCCGGCCTGCAGCCGGGCACGTTGCAGGCGCAGGCCGGCGGCGGCCAGATCGGCATTGGCATCCAGCGCTTGGGCGACCAGCCGATCCAGCCGCTGATCGCCAAAGCCCTGCCACCAGGCATCGGCAGCGGCGTCGCGCAGCGGGTGGGTGGCATCGTTGGGGACCGGCTTCACCGGAGCATTGGCGACGGCGTCGCCGCGCCCGTACTGCGCAGGCACCGCCAGCGGATCGGCCTGGTAACGGCCGGTACTGGCACAGCCGGCGAGTGTGGCGGCAACCGTCAGCGACAACAGCAGTGGCCGCAGGGGGAAAGTCGACTTCTTCATTCGCGCGCCAGCGCCTCCACAGGATCAAGTTGCGCGGCGTTGCGCGCGGGCAGAAAACCGAATGCCACGCCGATCAGGGTCGAGCAGGCGAAGGCGGCAACGATGGAAGCAGTGGAGAACAGCAGGGTGAAGCTGCCGCCGAAAGTCTTGAACGCCCAGCCGATGCCCAGCGCCAGCGCGATGCCCAGCACGCCGCCGAGCAGGCAGACCAGCACCGCCTCGATCAGGAACTGCTGGCGGATGTCGCTCTGCCGCGCGCCCACGGCCATGCGCACGCCGATCTCGCGGGTACGCTCGGTCACCGACACCAGCATGATGTTCATCACGCCGATGCCGCCGACCACCAGCGCGATGGCGGCGATCGCGCCGATCAGCAGGGTCATCGTGCGGGTGGTGCTTTCGATGGTGTCGCGGATTTCGGCGCTGTTGCTGAGGAAGAAGTCCTCGGTGCCGTGGCGCATGGCCAGCAGGCGGGTGATGGCCGACTGCGCCGCATCCATCGGCGTGGTGTCGTCCACGCGCACGGTGATGCTGGAGACATGGCTCTGGCCGAGCATGCGCGACATCACCGTGGTGTAGGGCACCCACACCGTAAGGTTGGTGCTGCTGCCAAAGCCCATGCTCTGGCGCTCGGCAACGCCGATCACGCGCACCGGCACGTTGCCGAGCAGGATCACCTGGCCCACGGGATTCTGGCCGGGGAAGAACTGGTTGCGGGTGTTGTCGTCGATCACCGCCACCTGGCCCAGGCTCCTGACCGCATCGGCGTCGAACAGGCTGCCTTCGGCGAGCTTGACGCCCTTGACCCGGAAGAACTGCTCGCCGACGCCGTTGACCTGGGCATTGGCCGACTGGTTCTGGAAGCGCGCGGTCACCGAGGACGACACGCTGGGCGTGGCACTGTCGACGTAGCTCTGCGCGGCCAGCGCATCGGCGTCGGTGGCTTTCAGCGTCTGCACCCGGCCCGAACGCATGTCGCCGAAGCCGCGTCCCGGATAGACGTCGATGGTGTTGGTGCCCAGCGAGCTGATGTTCTTCAGGATCTCCTGCTGCGAGCCGTTGCCCATCGCCACGACCGACACCACCGAGGCGATGCCGATGATGATGCCGAGCATGGTCAGGAAGGTGCGCAGGCGATGGGCGTTCATCGCCAGCACCGCCATGCGGAAGGCTTCGACGAAGCGGTCGCGGGCGGCCTGGAATGGCGCGCCGGTATCCACGCTCGCGCTCGTGGCACGGGCTGCACGCAGCGCCTGCACCTTGTCGTTGGCGCGGTCGGCGATGATCTCGCCGTCGCGGATCTCGATGATCCGCTGCGCATGCTCGGCCACGTTCATGTCGTGGGTGACGATGATGATGGTGTGGCCCTCGGCATGCAGCTCGCCGAGGATCGCCATCACTTCCTCGCCCGAGTGCGTGTCCAGCGCGCCGGTGGGTTCGTCGGCCAGGATCACCTCGCCGCCGTTCATCAGCGCACGCGCGATGGACACGCGCTGCTGCTGGCCGCCGGAGAGCTGGCCGGGCTTGTGGCCCATGCGATCGGCCAGGCCCAGCCGCTTCAGCAAGGCCTGCGCGCGCTCGGTGCGGGCCGGCCCCGGCGTGCCGGCATAGATCGCCGGCACCTCGACATTGCCCTTGGCATCCAGATCGCCGAGCAGGTGGTAGCGCTGGAAGATGAAGCCGAAATGCTCGCGGCGCAGCTCGGCCAGTTCGTCGGGTTCCATCGCGCCGGTCTCGCGACCGGCGACCTGGTAGCTGCCGCGGGTGGGGCGATCCAGGCAGCCGAGGATGTTCATCAGCGTCGACTTGCCCGAACCGGACTGGCCGACGATGGCGACCATCTCGCCGGCCTGGATGTCCAGATTGACGTCCTTCAGCACGGCGATGGTGTCCTCGCCGGCCGGGAACTCGCGCCGCAGATCGCGCAGGCGCAACAACGGCTGGCTCATCGACGCGGCCCCATCATCGGGCTGCCCATGCGCGGACGGTTGGTGGACGATGACGAGACCGAGGGGCCACCTTCGCCGACGACGACCTTCTCACCTTCGTCCAGGCCTTCCAGTACCTGCGCGCTGGCGCCAGTGTTGATCCCGATTTTGACCTTGCGCGGCTGCGGCCGCCCTTCGGCGCCGACGACCTGGACCATGTAGGTGCTGCGATCGCCCGCGTTGTCAGCGCGCCGTTCCGGCTTTTTCATCTGCGCCGGGCGTTCGCCACTGCGCGCCGCGGCGCCGTTGCCGGCGCGACCCGGCCGGCCTGCGGCATTGACGGGGCCGAGGGCGACCGACGGAATGATCAGCGCATCCTTGGCCTCGTTGAGCAGTACCGAGACCTGCGCGGTCATGTTGATGCGCAGTGTGCCGTCGGGGTTTTCCACATCGAACAGGGCGTTGTAGTACACCGCCGAGCTGGAGCTGGAGCCGGAGGAACTGCTGGAGCTGGACTCACTGGCAATCGAGGCCGGCGCCGGATTCACCGTGCGCAGGGTGGCGTGATACTTCTTCTGAGGCGCGCCGAGGATGGTGAAGTACACCGGCATGCCGGGTTTGATCTTGACCACGTCGGCCTCGGAGACCTCGGCATTGACCGTGACCAGGTCCAGCCGGGCCAGCTTGACGATGGTCGGCGCGGACTGGTTGGCGTTGACGGTGCGGCCTTCTTCGGCCACCACTGCCACCACGGTGCCGTCGATCGGTGCGGTGATGCGCGTATAGCCGAGGTTGGCCCTGGCGGTTTCGCGCTCACTCTGGCGCTGCTTGATCTGCGCATCCAGGGCGCGGATCTGGGCACGGGTGGAGGCCATGCTGGCCTCGGCCGATTCGTACTCGGCGCGCGATGTCGCCTCGGCGGCCAACATCTGCTTCTGGCGCTGGTAGGCCAGCTCGGCCTCGCGCAGCTGTGCCTGCTGCACCGCGCGCTGGGCGCGGATGTTCTCCAGCGCCGCTTCGGCGTTGCGCAGGCTGTTCTGCTGGGTGGTGGAATCGATCTCGGCGATCAGGTCGCCGGCCTTCACCACGTCACCCAGCTGCACCTTGAGCGACTTGATCTGGCCCGAGGCCTGGGCGCCGACACTGACCAGCTTGTAGGCATCGATCACGCCGGTGGCTTCCACGGTCTGTTCCAGATCGCCGCGCACGACGGGCGTGGTGGCCAGCGGTGGCGCAGCCGGCTTGCGCATGCTCCAACCGGTGATGCCGACGACCAGCAGGGCGGCAACGACGATGAGGATGACGCGGCCGCGTCGGATCTTTGGCAGGGGCGACTTCACGATGACATTCGACTCAAGGCAAGCCGCAGGTTGCGGCGTCATTGCCAGTGTCGCTGGCGCCCCCGAAAGCCTCAACGCACGGCGTGTGTCGGCATGTGTCAGGCCCCGACGAATGTGTATCGCACTGTATCTGCGGCCGTGCCGGACACAGTGCGACATCCAGCGGGCGAGCGCGGTGATCCGCTACGATGGATCATTGCGCCATGACGGACACAACACCCATGCACCGCCTGTTGGTGGTTGACGACGATATCGACATCCGCACCCTGTTGGCCGAACAGCTGGGCCGCGCCGGCTACCAGGTCAGCACCGCCGGCGACGGTAGCCAGATGCGCCAGGTGCTCGAGCGCGAGCATGTCGACCTGATCGTGCTCGACCTGAACCTGCCGCGCGAAGATGGGCTGTCGTTGTGCCGCGACCTGCGGGCCCGTTCCAGCACGCCGGTGATCATGCTGACCGCACGCAGCGAGCCGATCGACCGGGTACTCGGGCTGGAAATGGGCGCCGACGATTATCTGGCCAAGCCGTTCGAGCCGCGCGAGCTGCTGGCGCGCATCCGCAACGTGCTGCGGCGCACGGAGGCGCTGCCGGCCAACCTGGAGCCGCTGGCGATGCGGCGCGCGGGGTTCTCCGGCTGGACGTTCGATCTGGAACGCCGGCATCTGGTTGATCCTTCCGGTCGGGTGGTGGTGCTGTCCGGCGCGGAGTTCCGCCTGCTGCGGGTCTTCGTCGGGCATGCCAACAAGGTGCTGTCGCGCGAGCAGCTGGTGTCGTTGAGCAGTGGCCGCAACTACGAAGCGCAGGACCGTGCCATTGATCTGCAGGTCAGCCGGCTGCGGCAGAAGCTGGGCGATGCCGGCGGCAGCGATGGCCTGATCAAGACCGTGCGAAACGAAGGCTATGTGTTTGCCAGCGCGGTGGCACTGGAATGAACCGCCTGCGCCTGTTCCTGTCGTCGATGGCGGGCCGCCTGTTCGTCATCCTGTTCTTGGGCATGGCGGTGGCGGCGGTATGTGCCACCTTGCTGGCCAATGCCAAGCGCCAGCAGGAATTCCAGAGGCAGAACCTGGCGCGGCTGGCGGACCGGTTGCAGGGCTTCGTCAACCTGGTCGACGGCAATATCGAACTCAGGGCACGGCTGTTGGCGGTCGGCGGCCCCAGCTTGCGGACGGTCGATGGCGATGTCCGCATGGGTGAGGAAGATCGCGGCCTGATGGCGGTGCTGGCTGCCCGCGAGGGGCCGGTGGCCGGCGCGGTGGTGCGCGCGACCAGTTTCCGTGCATGCCTGCCGCCGTTGCCGGATTTCGTTCCGCGGAGCGGCAAGACCCGCAAACACATCCGGGTCCGCGAGCGCGATCCGGATTTCACCCCGCCCCGTTGCCGGCTGGTTGAACTGCAGCTCAGCGATGGCACGCCATTGCGGCTGGCATTGGAGTATCCGGCGGTGGCGCGCAGCAGCGCCTCGGCGTTCGATCCATGGTTCATGTCGCTGCTGGCGCTGGCCATCGCCGTATTGGCGTATGTGGTGGCGCGCATTGCCAGTGCGCCGCTGCAGCGGCTGGCGGCGGCCGCCGCCGAGCTGGGACAGGACCTGCACCGGGAACCGTTGCCGGTCATCGGCCCACTGGAAGTGCGGCGTGCCGCCGAGGCCTTCAATGCCATGCAGCGGCGCCTGCAGCGGCATCTGGGAGAGCGCACGCAGATGCTGGCCGCCATTACCCACGACCTGCAGACACCGGTCACGCGGTTGCGGTTGCGGCTGGAAAACGTGGCCGACGAAGCCCTGCGCGAGCGCTTGATTGCCGATCTGGCGGCGATGCAGGCGTTGATCCGCGAAGGCCTGGAGCTGGCCCGCAGCGCCGAGAGCGCCGAGCAGCGGGTGGCGCTGGATCTGGATTCCCTGCTGGAAAGCGTTGCCGAAGATGCCGCCGAGGCCGGCAGCGACGTGGTGTTCGAGCATGGCTGCGGCGCGGTGCTGATGTTGCGACCGTTGGCGATGCACCGCCTGTTCTCCAACCTGGTGGACAACGCGGTCAAGTACGGACATGCGGCGCGGGTGGGCGCACGACTCCACGACGGCAAGGTCGAGGTGCGTATTCGCGACCGTGGCCCCGGCCTGGCGCCGGAAGAACTGGAAGCGGTGTTCACCCCGTTCCTGCGACTTGAAACCTCACGCTCGCGCGAGTTTGGCGGTGCCGGCCTGGGACTGACCATCGCCCGCGCGCTGGCGGAAAAAGAGCGGGCGACGCTCGTACTGCGCAATCACCCCGAGGGCGGCCTGGAGGCGGTGGTGGAATGGGAGGCGCCGGATTGGGGCACGGGGCGGTCTTTATGAAAGTGGTGCTGCCTGTCCGCTTTCCGTTCAATAATGGTGCGGCATCTCTTTCCCTTTTGAGGCCACTGGATCAAGGTCATGGCTCGCTCATACGTCCCGGCGGTGCGCACCGGAGTTGTCGCACACCACGCCGTGCTTGAACCCCGGCAGAGCGATTGCTGATGCAAGCGGCCTGGGGGAGGCCAACACCCGGTAGGAAGGACCCGATGCGGCGGATGTTCCTGCTGCTGCTGCTGCTGTTGTTTTGCGGGCTGCCGTTTCCCGTGTTTGCCGATGGCGACGGGATCACACCGCTGCGCCACTACGCGCGCGATGTCTGGACAAGCCGCAACGGCCTGCCGCACAACACGCTGCGGGATATCGCGCAGACGCCGGAAGGACATCTGTGGTTCGCCACCTGGGAAGGCGTGGCCCGCTACAACGGGTTGGACTTCACCGTCTTTGACCGGGGCAGCCGGCCACCGCTGCCGGACAACGGCATAGGTACGCTTTACGTCGATGTCGACGGGGCACTCTGGCTGGGCGATTCGCGCGGCAACGTGGCCCGCTTCGACCAGCAAGGGCAATGGCAGCACTGGACGCCGCCGGCCGGCATCGCGCCGGCGATCATGATCGAGGCGATGCAGAAGGACAGCCAGGGGCGGCTGTGGCTGCTGTACGAAGGCACGGGGCTGGGCCGGCTGGACCCGGACGGCCGTTTGAGCCATCACCTGCCTCCTCCGGCGCTGCGTGGCTCGGTCAACTTCACCCGGATGGCAATCGATACCCAGGATCGCATCTGGGTGGGTACCTTCGATGGCCTGCTGTATCTGGATGTGGATGGCCAGATCAAACCGGCACCGGCCAGCTTCGGGCTGCCTGCAGGCCTTGCCTGGCCGTATCGGGCGCCCGATGGCGCGATATGGGTGGTTGCCAAGGACCGCATCTACCGCATGGAAGGGGAGCGGCTGGTACTCAAGCATCGCGTGCCGGAGATCGGGCAACTGATCGAGATGTTGCAGGACCGGCACGGCGATCTGTGGCTGGGCACCGAAAACAACGGCTTGTGGCGGCTGGGCCGCGGCGGCGTGGAGCATCTGGAATCGGACGACGGTCTGCTCGACTACCGGGTGATCAGCCTGCTGGAAGACGCCGAGGGCAGCATCTGGGTGGGCATGAACGGCGGCCTGATGCGCCTGCGCGAGACCCTGTTCACCAGCTACACGCACGCCAATCACCTGAGTGGGGATTTCGTCCGCACCGTGGTCGAGGACGTCCGTGGCGACCTGTGGATCGGCAGCAGCAGTGGCCTGGATCGCATGCGGGGCGAGCAGGTGGCGCCGCTGGCGTTGCGGCCGGGTTCGGGGCAACCGTCGGTGCTGTCACTGGCGGCGGGACCATCCGGTGACATATGGGTGGGTACCCGCGGGGAAGGGGTGTTCCGGGTTCACGCCAACGGTGCGATACGGCAGTACCGGCCGGGTATCGAAGTGCCGCACGGCAACTATCGTGCGCTGGCGTTGGGGGAACAGGATCAGGTCTGGCTGGGTTCGCCGCACGGCGTGCTGCAACTGGTCGACGGGCAGGCGGTTCCGGTCGTCGCGCCGGGAATGCCGAAATCGGTGGTACTGGCGTTGGCTTGGCTGGATGGCGCGCTGTGGATCGGCACCACCACCGGGGTGTGGCGATTGCACGACGGCAAGGCCGAGCCGCTGGACGTGAAGGGCATGGGCGATGCACGCGCGATCTATGGATTCCGGCAGATCGGGGATGCGATCTGGATGACCAGCGACCGTGGCCTGTACCGCTACCGCCAGGGGCAGCTGGCCGCGGTGGGGCGGGAGCAGGGCGTTCCAGTCGACACGATGTTCGAACTGGTGCCCGATCTGCTGGGCAACGCATGGTTGAGCAGCAACCGCGGCATCTGGCGCACCTCGGTGCAGGCGCTGGAGGCGGTGGCCGATGGTCGCCAGCCGCGGCTGGAAGGTGTGATGTACCGCGAGATCAACGGACTGGTCAGCGCCCAGGCCAACGGCAGTTCCGGCCCTGCTGCCGTTCGCCGGCAAGACGGAACGGTGTGGGTCGCCACTGCTGGTGGTCTGGTGACGGTGGATCCATCGGTGCTGCAGCGCTTCCGCGAGCGCGCACCGCCACCGCCGGTGATAGAGAGTGTGCTGGCCGATGGCCAGGCGTTGAACTGGCAGGGCGGCGAGGGCCGCAGCATCCGCGGAGGGCAACGGCTGGCTGTCACTTACGTGGGACTGAGCTATCTGATGTCCAGCCGCATCCGTTACCGGACCCGGCTGGAAGGGTTGGACCAGGATTGGGTTGAACGCGGCAACCAGCGTGGCGTGGAGTATGTCGGGCTGCCGCCGGGCGACTACACGCTGCATGTTTCGGCGGCGCATCCGGACGGCTACTGGAGCAAGGACGCCGCGTTCTGGCAGTTCACGGTCCAGCCGATGTGGTGGCAGCGGCTGGATGTGCGCATCGCGGCCGGGCTGCTGGTGCTGCTCGGCCTGCTGCTGCTGTACCGCTACCTGATCAAGCGCTACAAGAACAGCAATGCGCGGCTGGCGCAGCTGGTGGACCAGCGCACCGGTGACCTGCAACTTCAGACCGAACACCTGCTGGCCGCGAACCTGGAAAAAACCGCGTTGGCCGAGCGCCTGCGTGAGCAGGCAGAAGCATTCGAACGGCAGGCCCGCGAAGACGGCCTGACCGGGTTGCCCAACCGCCGGGCCTATGACGAGGCGCTGGCGCGCGAGATGGCCCGCGCCAGGCGTGGAGGCCACCCGCTATGCCTGGTGCTTCTGGATGTCGACCACTTCAAGCGGGTCAATGACACCTGGTCGCACAGCGTTGGCGATCAGGTGCTGTGCGAAGTGGCGCAGTTGTTGCGCCGCGGATGCCGGGAGTCGGATATGCCGGCGCGGCTGGGCGGCGAGGAATTCGCGTTGCTGCTCAACAACACCGGGCTGCCGGAGGCCGAGCGGGTGTGCGAGCGGCTGCACGCACTGTTCCGCGATCACCGCGATTGGGCCGGTCTCGGCGACGGTTGCCTGGAGCTCACCTTCAGTGGCGGGCTGGTGCAGATGGGCGAGCAGGACCTGACGCCCTCGCTGCTGAGCCAGCGTGCCGACCGCGCGTTGTACCAGGCCAAACATGACGGCCGCTCGCGCACCTGCGTGGGCTGAGAGCGGCACTGCTGGGCGCCGTCAGCGTCCGGGCGATGGCCACGCATTGACGATCGTGCAGAACAGGCGCGCGGTCTGTTCGGTGTCATACACCGCGCTGTGCGCCTGGCTGGCATCCCATTCGAAACCGGCGGCCTGTACCGCGCGGGCGAGCACGGTCTGGCCGTAGGCCACGCCGGCCAGGGTGACCGTGTCGAATACGCTGAACGGGTGGAACGGGTTGCGTTTGTGACCACTGCGGGCGACGGTGGCATTGAGGAAGTTCAGGTCGAAATGGGCGTTATGCCCGACCAGGATCGCGCGCTGGCAGCCGTATTTCTTCATGGCCGCGCGCACCGGGGCGAACACATGTTCCAGTGCCTCGCGCTCGGGTTTGGCCAGCCGGAACGGATGGTCCAGCACGATGCCGGTGACTTCCAGCGACTTGGGGTCGATCTCCGTGCCTTCGGCGGGAATGACGTGTGCACTGGCGGTCTGGCCGGGGTAGAGCAGGCCGTCGGCGTCCATCTCCACGGGAATGGCAGCGATTTCCAGCAGGGCGTGGCGGTTCCAGTCGAAGCCGCCGGTTTCCACATCCACCACCACGGGCAGAAAACCCCGGAAACGTTGCGACATCGGGGTGAAAATACGGGTGGCGGTAACGGATTCGGCGTGTTCGTTCATCGCGACAGGGTAACAGAGCCCCCAAGTTCCAAGCCTTGGTACAGCATGTTCAAGCGCCCCTCTGGCGCTGCGGCTGGCGCCGCCGAACGCGGCCCGGGGCGAGGCGGCTGACTGTGATTTCGATCGGGCGGGCCGCCGCTTTTCAGGCCGTGTCCGCCCGATCCCATATGGTCAGTCGACACATCGCTGACGCGGGAGCGAAAACACCTCCCTGGTCGGCGGCCGTGGCCGCAGCGTGGGCGTGTCAGGGCAGGCGGTCCAATCCTGCGCCAGTGTCGGCAGCCGCCCGCCAACACCCTCGCCGCCGCGGCGCCTTGCGCAGCGGGCACCCGGCGATGCTCAGATATGGTCGACCGAGCTGGTTTCGTCGCGCTTCTCGCGGGCCGGCAGCGGCTCGTCGCCATGCACCAGGAACCACACGTTTTCGGCGATGTTGGTGGCGTGGTCACCCACGCGCTCCAGGTTCTTGGCCATGAACAGAAGATGCGTGCACGGGGTGATGTTGCGCGGGTCTTCCATCATGTAGGTGAGCAGCTCGCGGAACAGGGCGGTGTACTGCGCATCCAGGCGCGCGTCGTCGTCGCGCAGTTGCAGCGCCGCCTGCGCATCGCTGGTCTGGTAGGCCACCAGTGCGCGCCGTACCTGTTGCGCAGCCAGCCGGCCCAGCGCCCGCATTCCCTGGATCTGCGGCATCGGTGGGACCGATACCAGGGCGATGGAGCGCTTGGCGACGTTGGCGGCATAGTCACCGATGCGCTCGATGTCGGCGGGGATCCGCAGCCCGGCGAGGATCTGACGCAGGTCGCGCGCCATCGGGCCACGCAAGGCCATGCGCATCACGTCGTGGCTGATCGAATGCTCCAGCGCGTCGATGGCCTCGTCGTTGGCGATGATGCGCTGGGCGGCGTTCTGGTCGCGCTTCTCGATCACGTCCAGTGCAGCCTCGAGCTGCGCCACGGCCATCTCGCCCATGCGCACGATCTCGGCCATCAGCCGCTGCTGCTCTTCGTCGTGGCTCTTGACGATGTGGTCGCTGGGAATGTTCATGGCAGGCTCTCTGGATGATGTGGGGAAACGTGGCGTTGGCCACTTCTGGTGCGGGACCGCCGCAGATGCGCGGCTGACGCGGGGTAAGGTTCGCAGGCGGAGCGCCTTACCCGAAGCGCCCGGTGATGTAGTCCTCGGTCTGCTTCATCGAGGGGTTGGAGAAGATCACGTCGGTGCGGTCGTGTTCGATCAGGTCGCCCAGATACATGAAGGCGGTGTAGTCGGACACGCGCGCGGCCTGCTGCATGTTGTGGGTGACGATGGCGATGGTGTAGTCGTTCTTCAGGTCTTCGATCAGCTGCTCGATCCGGCTGGTGGAGATCGGGTCCAGCGCCGAGGTAGGCTCATCGAGCAGCAGCACGTCCGGGCGCAACGCCACCGCACGGGCGATGCACAGGCGCTGCTGCTGACCACCGGACAGGCCCAGCGCGCTCTGGCCGAGCTTGTCCTTGACCTCGTCCCACAGAGCGCCCTGGCGCAGCGCCTGCTCGACGCGGTCGGTCATGTCGGCCTTGGAAAGTTTTTCATGGTGGCGGATGGCGTAGGCGACGTTCTCGAAGATCGTCATCGGGAACGGCACCGGCTTCTGGAACACCATGCCCACCTTGCTGCGCAGGCGGTTCATCGGGTACTTGGGCGAGAGGATGTTCTCGCCATCGAGCAGCACCTCGCCGCGTGCTTCCATCTTGGGATACAGCGAGTAGATGCGGTTGAAGATGCGCAGCAGGGTGGACTTGCCGCAGCCGGAGGGACCGATCAGCGCGGTCACGCGCTTTTCCGGAATCTCCAGGTTGATGCTCTTCAGCGCATGGAACTTGTCGTAGTAGAAATCCAGCCCGCGCGCGGCCAGTTTGACCGGTGCCGGGGTGTGCAGGCCCTGGTGCGCGGCGGGGACGGCGATGCGCTGCATCGGCACGGCGTTGGAGAAATCGTTCATGGGAAGGTCCATGCAGAGGTCAGTCGTGTGAGATTCGGTTGCGCAGCAGCAGGCCACGCGCGCTGAGGCTTACCAGCAGTACGAACGCGGTCAGCACCAGGGCGCCGGCCCAGGCCAGGACCTGCCACGATTCGTACGGGCTGCCGGCATACTGGTTCATCACCACCGGCACGCTGGCCATCGGCTGGAACACATTGCTGTTCCAGTACTGGTTGCCGAAGGCGGTGAACAGCAGCGGTGCGGTCTCGCCGGAAATACGGGCAAGCGACAGCAGGATGCCGGTGACGATGCCGGCCATTGCGCTGCGGTAGAGCACCTGGACGATCACCTTCCACTGCGGCACTCCCAGCGCCAACGCCGCTTCGCGCATCTGCACCGGCACCAGCCGCAGCATTTCATCGGTGGTGCGGATCACTACCGGCAGCACGATGAAGGCCAGCGACAGGGCGCCGGCAAACGCCGAGAACTGGCCGCCGGTCTGCATCACGTACAGCGTGTAGACGAACAGGCCGAGCACGATCGAGGGCGCCGACAGCAGGATGTCGTTGACGAAGCGCACCACGGTGCCGGCCTTGCGGGCGTTGCCGTATTCGGCCAGCCAAGTGCCCGCCATCACGCCCAGCGGCGTGCCGATACCGATAGCCATGGCGCACATCACCGCGCTGCCGAAGAAGGCGTTGAGCAGCCCGCCCTCCTGCATCGGCGGCGGTGTCATTTTGGTGAACAGGTTGATGTTGATGCCGGGCAGGCCCTTGGACAGCAGCGTCCACAGGATCCAGCCCAGGAACAGCAGGCCGAACGCGGCGGTGGCACAGGACATCATCAGCGCGATGACGTTGGTGAAACGCCGGCGCAGGTACAACGTCTGCGAAGTAGCCATCAGTTGCCCTCCTTGCGGGCCAGGCGCATCAGCATCAGTCGGGCGATGGCCAGCACCACGAAGGTGACGATGAACAGCACGAAGCCGAGCAGCAGCAGCGCCGAGCGGTAGGTTTCGGTGGCTTCACCGAAGTCGTTGGCGATCAGCGCGGCGATGGTGGTGCCCGGTTCCAGCAGCGACGGAGACAGGCGCACGCTGTTGCCGATCACGAAGGCCACCGCCATGGTCTCGCCGAGCGCGCGGCCCAGGCCCAGGAAGATGCCACCGATCACCGCCGAGCGGGTGTACGGCAGGACGATGTCCCAGCTCACTTCCCACTTGGTGGAACCCAGCGCGTAGGCCGATTCCTTCAGGCGGGTGGGCACCGTCAGGAACACCTCGCGCATCACCGAGGAGATGAACGGGATCACCATGATCGCCAGCACGAAACCGGCGGTCAGCATGCCGATGCCCAGTGGCGGGCCTTGGAACAACGGGCCGATCAGCGGCAGTGTGCCGAGATGGTCGTTGAGGAACGGGGTGACGTATTCGGTCATCACCGGCACCAGCACGAACAGGCCCCACATGCCGTAGATGATCGAGGGGATGCCGGCCAGCAGTTCGATGGCGGTTCCGATCGGGCCACGCAGCCAGCGCGGTGCCACCTCGGTCAGGAAGAAGGCGATGCCGAAGCTGACCGGCACCGCGATCAGCATGGCGATCAACGCGGTGACGATGGTGCCGTAGATCGGCGCCAGCGCCCCGAACTTGTTCTCCACCGGATTCCAGTCCGAGGAATAGAAGAAGCTCAGGCCCTGTTCCTGCAGGGCGTGGCGACCGCCCCACAACATCGACAGCGCGGCAGAGGCCAGGGCCGCCAGCACCAGCACCACGGTCGCGACCAGGATCCAGCGGAACAGGCGGTCGTTGCGGGTGTCACGCAGGTCGCGCGGGGAGGGGAGCGCTAATGGCTGGGCAGTGGCATTCATGGCAGAGGCGTGGGCCCGGGGAGGAGGAACATGGCGTGGCACGTTTCAAGGCGCTGATGGAAAGCGCCCGCGTCTGCCGCGGGCGCTGGTGACATCACTGGAACTCGCTGGCCCAGTAGCTTTCGATCTGCGCGATCAGTGCGGCCGGCAACGGTACGTAATGCAGTTCGTTGGCCTGGGCTTGGCCGTTCTCGAAGGCCCACTTGAAGAACGCCAGGGTGTCCTTGCTGCGCTGGGCATCCTTGGGCTGCTTGTGCATCAGCATGAAGTTGGTGGCGGTGATCGGCCACGACTGCTCGCCCGGGGCGTTGGTGATGACCAGGTTGAAGTCCTTGGCGGTGGCCCAGTCGGCGCTGGCGGCCGCGGCGGCGAAGCTCTCGGCGGTAGGCTGCACCCAGTTGCCGGCGGCATTCTGCATCGAGGCGTACGGCATGCCGTTCTGCAGCGCATAGGCCAGCTCGACGTAGCCGATCGAACCCTTGATCTGCTTCACGTACGAGGCCACGCCTTCATTGCCCTTGCCACCCACGCCGTCCGGCCACTGCACCGAGGTGCCTTCGCCGACCTTGCTCTTCCAGTCGGGGCTGACCTTGGACAGGTAATTGGAGAAGTTGAAGGTGGTACCCGAACCGTCCGAGCGGTGGACCAGGGTGATCTTGCCGTCGGGCAGCTTGACGCCGGGGTTGGCGGCGACGATCGCCGGGTCGTTCCAGGTCTTGACCTTGCCCAGGAAGATGTCGGCCAGCAGGGCGCCGCTCAGGCGCAGCTTGCCGCCCTCAAGGCCCTCGATGTTGACCACCGGCACCACGCCGCCGATGGCCGACGGGAACTGGCCCAGACCGGCCTGCGCCAGCTCTTCGCTGGACAGCGGCTTGTCGGAAGAGCCGAAATCGACCGTGCCGGCCTTGATCTGGGCGATACCGCCGCCCGAACCGATGGACTGGTAGTTGATCTTGGCGCCGGTGGCGGCGTTGTAGTCGGCCGACCACTTGGACACCAGCGGGAAGATGAAAGAGGCGCCGGCGCCGGAAATTTCGACAGAGACCTTGTCACCTGCTTCGGTCGCGGCGGAGGAGGCATTGCCGGATGCGGACGACGTCTGGCCGTCGGTACCCGGGTTGCAGGCGGACAGGCCCAGCGCGATGGCGAGGGAAAGGGCGGCGATGCTGGCTGTGTGCAGTTTCATGCGTCACTCCGTAGCGTGGGGGCCGAGGTGTCCGGCGGATGCTGCTATGAAATGATGTTTTTGTTACAGCTTGATGACGCTTCCGGATAAAGCCGTATTCAGGCAACAAAAAAAGCGCGGATCTTGCGATCCGCGCCTCCGCACGGCGAGGGGAGAAAGATCCCGCCGCTGCTTTGCTCAGTACTTCAGGTTCTGCGACCAGTAGGTCTCGATCTGCCGCACCAGCGCATCGGGCAGCGGCACGTAGTCGAGTTGCTTGGCCTGCGCATCACCATTGGCGTACACCCAGCGGAAGAAGTCCTGGGTGGCCTTGGCGCCGGCCACATTCTTCGGCTGCTTGTGCACGAGGATGAAGTTGGTGGCGGTGATCGGCCAGGACTGCTCGCCCGGCGCATCGGTCATGACCAGGTAGAAATCCTTCGCGTTGCCCCAGTCGGCGCTGGCCGCAGCCGCGGCGAAGGAAGCATCGTTGGGCTGCACGAACTTGCCGGCGGCGTTCTTCATTGCCGCGTAGGGCATCTTGTTCTGCAGCGCGTAGGACAGTTCGACGTAGCCGATGCCGCCCTTGATCTGCTTGACGTAGGCGGCCACGCCTTCATTGCCCTTGCCGCCGATGCCCACCGGCCATTGGACCGAAGTGCCTTCGCCGACCTTGCTCTTCCACTCCGGATTCACCTTGGACAGGTAGTTGGCGAAGTTGAAGGTGGTGCCTGAACCATCGGAGCGGTGCACGACGGTGATCTTGCCATCGGGCAGCTTCAAACCCGGGTTCAGCGCGGCGATCGCCGGATCGTTCCAGGTCTTGATCTTGCCCAGGAAGATGTTGCCCAGGGTCGGGCCATCCAGCTTCAGCGCACCCGGCTGCACGCCGGCGACGTTGATCACCGGCACCACGCCGCCGATCACCGACGGAAACTGCGCCAACCCGGAGGCGGCCAGTTCTTCCGGCTTGAGCGGCGCATCGGAGGAGCCGAAGTCAACGGTGGCCGCCTTGATCTGGGCGATACCGCCACCCGAGCCGATCGACTGGTAGTTGACCTTCTTGCCGCTGGCGGCGTTGTAGTCGGCCGACCACTTGGACATGACCGGGTAGATGAACGACGCGCCGGCGCCGGTGACATCGGCGGCATTGGCGGCAAACACGAAGGATGCGGCAGCGATGGCAAGCACGGTGCGCGACTTGATGGCGTGGATCACGGTGTAGCTCCTGGAGGGATTCGGGATGCGGGGTTTCCGCCCGACGCCTATTCCATAACCATTCGATGACAGTGGCGCGTCTTTCACATGACGTGGCGATGACAGGGCTGTCCGTATGCACGCATCCAAACCAGCGGCGAGCGGTGCCGCAAAAAAAAACGCCCCGGACAGGGGCGTTTTTTTCAAGACGGGTCCATCCGTGGTACCTGGACGGACCCCGAGCCGCGCGCCCGCTCTGCAGGTACGTGACGTCTTACCAGACGAACTGCAGGCGTGCTTCCAGGATGTTCGGCTTGTCGCTGACATAGCGGCCAGCACTGGAGCTGTACTTCTTGCTGTCCACCATCACGTAGTTCAGTGCCAGCTTGTAGTTGGAGCGCCAGTACCAGTTGGCGCCGACGGTCCAGATATCCATCTTGCCGCCGAGGACGCCGTCCACCACCGGGAGCCCGCCGACCACCGCCGGTGCATTCACGCCGCCGTCGTTGAGGTCGATGTGGTCGAAACGGGCACCCAGCTGCCACATGCCGCGGCCCGGCTCGTCCGGCAGACCGGTGCTCGGCACGCCGCCCTTGTAGCCCCAGGTTTCACCGGTGAGGTTCCACAGGCCGCTGAGGTAGTAGCCGTCGCTGGTGTAGTTGTCGTGGTTGTAACGCTTGACCTTGGCGTTGAAATACTCGGCCTGCGCCTTGAACGGGCCGGTGACGTACATCGCTTCGGCACCGAGGGTGCTGATGCGGTCCGAGTCCGTCATGTTGCCGCTGTCCACCAGGCGCACCGTAGCCAGGTCGGCATTGGGGCGCGCACGCAGGCGCAGGGTGTCGGCATCGGTGTCGTAGTCGGCGTAGCTCAGGCCGAAGTGCAGGATGTTGCCCTTCTCGTTGATCGGGGCGAAGGTGCCGCGCACGCCGTAACCGCTGCCATGGGCCATGTCGCGGGTCAGTTCGCGGCCGAATGCCGAAGCGGTGACCGACCAGTCGCTGTCGCCGATGCCGTAGCCAACGCCCAGGCGACGGCCCACCGCGTAGGTGTTGGTGACCGTGGCCTTGGAGATGAAGTCGTTGTTCTTGGAGCTGGAGAGCTCTTCCAGGCTGTTGGGCTGCTTGAACTGGCCGAACTGCAGGTAATGGTTGCTGTTGCCGCCCAGCTTGTATTTCAGGTTGGTGTCCAGGAACTTGTCGGCCTTGGCGTCATAGCCCACCACCCAATCCACGTTGCCCGGGCCCTTGCCCTTGAGCACCAGCTCGGCGCGGCGCAGTTCGAACTCGCTGTCCTTGCCGTTCTTGCCCGTGCCGTTGAGGTCGGCCACATCATTGTCGAACCAGTTGCCGTCGGCCTGGACCATGCCTTCGAAGCTGATTTCCGATCCGCCGATCGAGTCGATGGCGATTTCGGCGTGTGCCGCCGGCACAAACAGGGCAGCCGCTACGGCTGCGGTAAGAAGTTGGCGATGCAATTTCATGGGAGGTGGCCTTGCAGGCAGGTTGAGGAATGGTGCGAAGGCTAAGTCGTAAAGATTGCGTAAATGTGACAGTTGCATGAACCGGGCACGCCAAGCCGCCGTGGCGGGACGCTTTGTTCCAGAACCGCGGTTGTCACCGGCAGTGGCGGGCCGCTGAAAAACCGTCTCCAAACGCCTCAACGGGCTTGCGTTGCCGGCGTCTTGTCCCGGTAGCGGCACAGGTCGTGGATCACGCATTGCGGGCAGTCGGGCTTGCGCGCCTTGCACACGTAACGGCCGTGCAGGATCAACCAGTGATGGGCGTCCTGGAGGAACTCGGCCGGGATCACCTTGACCAGCAGGTCCTCTACCGCCCGGACATTCTTGCCCGGCGCCAGCCCGGTGCGGTTGGAGACGCGGAAGATGTGGGTATCCACGGCCATCGCCGGCTCGCCGAAGGCGGTGTTGAGCACCACGTTGGCGGTCTTGCGACCGACGCCCGGCAAGGCTTCCAGCGCCTCGCGGCTGCGCGGGACCTCGCCGTCGTACTGGTCCACCAGGATCGCGCAGGTGGCGATCACGTTTTTCGCCTTGGCGTTGTACAGGCCGATGGTGGAGATGTACGGCTTCAGTCCGTCTTCGCCCAGCGCCAGAATCGACGCGGCGGTGTTGGCCACCGGGAACAACCGGCGGGTGGCCTTGTTCACGCCCACATCGGTGGCCTGCGCCGACAGCGTCACCGCCACCAGCAGCTCGAACGCGGAGCTGTATTCCAGCTCGGTGGTCGGGTGCGGATTGAGTTCGCGCAGGCGCGTGAACATCTCCTGGATTTCCATCCGGGTCATGCGCGGGCCGCGGCGGGCGGGCGTGGTGGTGCGGGACGTCATTGCGGGTTGTTTCCTGCGGCCCTGGCTTTGGCGCGGGCAAGAATCAGCGCGGCGGCGGCCGGCAGCGCCGGTTTGCGGTCCGGCGCCGGGGGGGGCGCCCGGCGTGCCTCGCGTTCGGCCGCCCTGCGTGCCAACCGCAGCATCCGCACCCGATAGCGTTCGCGCGCGTCCCAGGCCCGCTGCAGGCGTTGCCGGGCCGCAACCAGCACTGCCGGAAGCTCGGGATGCGCCGGCACCAGGCTCTCGTCGCCCGGTTGCGGAACATAGGCCATCAGCCCGTCCGCGATGGCCGCGTCGAGATCATCGGCCAGCACCAGCTCAAACAGATGCTGCGGGGAAGAGGGAAGGTCGTGCATCACGCGGCCCGGCTCAGCGATTGCGGAAGGCCGGCGTACGGCGCTCGAGGAAGGCGCTGGTGCCTTCGCGCATGTCATCGGTGGAAAACACCAGGCCGAACTGCGCGCTTTCATATTCCAGCGCTTCGCCGATGCTGCACTCGCTGCCGATATTGATCGCATCGAGAATGCCGCGCAGTGCCAGTGGCGCGGCATTGGCCAGTTGGGTCGCCACTCTCAGGGTTTCCGATTCCAGCTCGGTCGCCGGCACCACCCGGTTCACCAGGCCCAATGCCAGCGCGCGAGCGGCATCGATCGGCGCACCCAACAAGCACATTTCCAGCGCCGCGGCCCGCCCGGCAAGACGCAGCAGGCGCTGGGTGCCGCCGAAACCTGGAATCAGACCGAGATTGATTTCGGGCTGGCCCAGTTTGGCGCTGTCGGCGGCGATACGCAGATGGCAGCACATGGCCAACTCCATGCCGCCGCCGAGCGCGAAACCGTTCACCATGGCGATGACCGGCTTGGGCAGGCGCTCGATGCGGCGCATCATCTGTTGGCCGAGCAGCGAGAAATCGCGGCCCTGAACGGGCGTGAGGGAATTCATTTCGGAAATATCTGCGCCGGCGACAAACGCCTTGCTGCCGGCACCGGTCAGAATTACCACGCGCACGCTGTTGTCGGCGGCCGCATCGGCAAAGGCCGCGTCCAGTGCTTCCAGGGTCTGCCGGTTCAGCGCATTGAGTTTTTCCGGACGCTGCACGGTGATCGTGCGGATCGCGTCCGCGGTGCGGATGGAAACCGGTGCATCGGACATGCGAAAAACTCCAGAAAGTTAAAAAATAGTGAGCGCGGAACTCTTTGAACCGTTGCCTGTCACAGCTCTGGTCGTTAGTAGCGGTCAGCCGTTGCGGCGGCTATCCTAACCCGTCGCCTCAAATGGCACGTTTGCCCTGAGCCACCACCCCTGGAGAATTGTTTGATGAAGTTGCGTGCAATCGCGGTCGCCGTCGCGGCCCTGGCCCTGACGGGCAATGCCTTCGCCCAGGACGTCTCGTCCGAGAAGGGCAAGCTGAGTTATTACTTCGGTTACGACTACGGCAACAACCTGGCCGAGCTGACCGGCCGGGGCGAGCAGCTGGATATCAATTCGGTGGTGAAGGGCCTGCAGGATGCCTATGCCAAGAAGCAGCCGGCCATCACTGCCGACCAGCTGAAGCCGGCCGTTGAAGCCTTCCAGAAACGCGAGCAGGGTCGTGCCCAGGCTGCCAAGGCCGAGTACGAGAAGGCCGCGGCCGAGAACAAGACCAAGAGCGACCAGTTCATGGCCGCCAACAAGGCCAAGTCGGGCGTGCAGACGCTGCCGAGCGGCGTGCAGTACCGCGTGATCGAAGCCGGAAAGGGCGCCAAGCCGACCCAGGCCAGCACCGTAGCGCTGGAAGTGGCCGGCCCGTACCCGTACGGCCAGCGGCCGACCGAGGCCCGCCCGGCCCAGTCGATCCCGTCGATCAAGGTCAGCGAGGTCGAGATGCAGGCCATGCGCGATACCCTGCTGCAGATGCCGGCCGGTTCCAAGTGGGAAGTGACGCTGTCGCCGGACAAGGCCTATGGCGCCGATCCGCGTACGCCGTTCCCGCCGAACGTCGCCGTGCAGTTCGAGATCAAGCTGGTCAGCGTCAAGTAACTGGCTGACCGCTGCGGTTCCAAACAGTGCGCCGGTATGCAGATACCGGCGCATTTTTTTGTCCCGCCTTACGCGCGGGCCGTTGCCGGCGAGCCGACCGGGAAAAAGCCATGAAATTTTTTGACGCGGCCCACTGCCGGCATTGCGCAATCGCGCTAGGCTTTGGAAATGTCATACCTGATGGATTTTGCCCCCCGTGCCGTACTCAGTCCCTGTACCGGCGTCTGCTCACTGGACCGCGGAGGCCTGTGCGAAGGATGTTTCCGCACGGGCGATGAAATCGCGCGCTGGATCCGTATGAGCGATTCGGAGCGGGTGCATCTCATGGATCATGTACTGCCGGCACGCGAGCAGGCCATGGGCACTTTCGGGGCGGAGCTGGGCGATCGCGAGCGCTTGCTTCATGCCTTGCATCCGCTGCAGCAGGCGCCCACCGGGCCGGGATGGAACTACAGCGAACTGGCCGATCTGCTGCCGCCGACGCCGCCTGCCGAAGCCGCGGTGCTTGTTGGCTTGATTCCACGCCCGCAAGGCACGCAGCTGCTGCTGACGCGGCGGACCGAAGCGCTGCGCCATCATGGCGGGCAGGTGGGTTTTCCCGGCGGGCGCATCGATCCGTCCGATCACGATCCGGTCGCTGCCGCAATCCGTGAAAGCCACGAGGAAATCTCGCTCGAACAGCGGCAGCTGCAGGCATTGGGATACCTGGACCCGTTCATCACCATCACCGGTTTCCGGGTGATGCCGGTGGTGGCGGTGATCGACCCGGCGTTCATGGCAGTACCGCATCCTGCCGAGGTGGCGGAAGTGTTCGAAGTGCCAATGGATTTCCTGATGGAACCGGCCAATCTGCGCAGTATCGAAATCGAACATGGCGGACGTGTGCGCCACGTTCTTGAATATGCCTGGCCCGGGCAGCGTATCTGGGGGGTGACCGCCGCCATCCTGTACAACCTGCGTCGCCGTCTGGAGCAAGCGCAATGAATGACTCCGTTCCACGCTGGACCACGCTGGTCGACGTCGCCGCCCTGGGGCGCGCGCTGGCCGACGCGGACACACGGCTGGTGGATGCCCGCGCCAGCGCCGGCACCGCGTTGCGGCTGGTGGATGCGCGCTTCTCGCTGGCCGACCCGCAGTCCGGTGCGCAGGCCTATGCCCAAGGGCATCTGCCCGGGGCGGTGTTTGCGGACCTCAACGCGGACCTGGCCGAACCGTCCAGGCCGGGGCAGGGGCGACACCCCTTGCCGGACAGTGCGACTTTCGCCAGCCGACTGGGTCGATGGGGCATCGGCGTCGACACCCAGGTGGTGGTGTACGACGCGGGAGACGGCAGCATGGCCGCCGCCCGCCTGTGGTGGATGTTGCGGTTGATCGGGCACACCCGGGTGGCGGTGCTCGATGGCGGGCTGGCGGCGTGGCAGAACGCGGGATTGCCGCTCGCGACCGCCGTGCCGGACGTGCCGTCGTTGCCGGCCTACCCGGGCCAATTCGATCCATCCGCCGTGGTGGATGCCGACGAGGTGGCCGCGCGACTGTCGCAGGCGCCCGGCTGGCTGCTGGACGCCCGCGCTGGCGAGCGTTTCCGCGGCGAGGTGGAACCGATCGATCCGGTGGCCGGACACGTGCCCGGCGCCGTCAACAGGCCGTTCGGGCTGAACCTGCGCGATGGCCGGTTCCGTGCGGCCGATGAGCTGCGTGCCGAGCTGCTGCCATTACTGGGGAGCTACACCCCGGACCAGGCGGTGGTGATGTGCGGGTCGGGCGTGACCGCCTGCCATCTGCTGCTGGCGCTGGAGCACGCCGGCCTGCACGGCGCACGTGTCTACGCCGGCTCCTGGAGTGGCTGGATCAGCAATCCGTCCCGGCCCGTTGCCAGCGGGTAGCTGGCGGACCGGGACATCGGGGAGCTGCCGCCACAGATGCGCGCGCAGCACAGGCAGGTAGCAAAGGGGTTGGAGTATGGATTTACGGCCATGGGTGATCGGCATCGTCCTGCTGCTGGCCGTCGGCTGTGGCCGGGCGCCGGTGGACGCGGGCGATGCGCCGTTGCCGGCGCATGAATACCAGCGTGAGGTGGAGCAGTGGCGCACGCAGCGGTTGGCGCGTCTGCGTGCCGCCGACGGCTGGCTGAGCTATACCGGTTCGGGGCGACTGCGGCCGGGCCGCTATCGGGTAGGGAGTGGGCGTGGCAACCAGGTAGTGCTGCCGGGAGGACCGGCACGCCTCGGGGAACTCAATCTGCGCGCCGATGGCGTGGCGAGCTTTGTTGCCGCTGCCGGCACGGGCGCCACGGTGAATGGCCAGCCGTTGCGGCAGCTCGAGCTGCTTCCCGCCGTGGCCGGTGAACAGGAACCCAGCCGTATCGTGTTCGGCACCGCGGAGTTCTACCTGGTGCGCACCGGTACCGCGTTCGGTTGGCGCTATCGCGATTCGGCCTCCAGCCTGCGGCGTAACTTCAAGGGCATAGAGCACTTTCCCGTACAGCCGCAGTGGCGCGTCGTGGCGCAGTGGCGCGCGTTTTCCACGCCGCAGGAAATGATGCTGCTGACGTCGATCGGCACCCCGCTGGCGGTGGAAGTTGCGGGTGAGGCGATATTCGAGATCGAGGGGCGCCAATACCGCCTGCAGGCGGTGAAGCAGGAGGCGGAGTCGGCGCCTGCGCCGTTGTTCTTCCTGTTTTCCGACCGCACCAGCGGCAAGGAAACCTATGGCGGCGCCCGTTACCTGTATGCGGAAGTGGCCAGGGACGGACGTGTGGTGCTGGATTTCAACCGGGCGGAAAACCCGCCGTGCGCGCTGACGCCGCATGTGGTCTGCCCGATCGCACCCCCGATGAACCGGTTGGACCTGGCGGTCACGGCCGGCGAGAAAATCCACCTCCCGGCGAAATAGTGCCGCTCAACACGGCAACCGTTGCAGCCCGATCGCGGCCATTACCCGCGGCCACGGAAACAGCGGGCCTGGATCGCGTTTGCGCGCCACCCGCAGCGCCGGGTCATCGCTGGCCACTTCCATCCGCGTGTCCAGTTCATCGTGGCCGGCGATCCAGCGCAGCGCCGGCAGCTCGCGCTGCAGCCACTGCAACAGCGACAACAAGGCGTGGATCTGCGCCTCGGAATACGGCTCATCCATCGCCTGATGGCGTGAATCCAGCCAATGCGGCCAGCGGCCGCGGTTGACCAGCTCGATCCCGATCGAGCGCGGGTTGTAGCCACTGACATGGTGGGCCACCCGGCCCAGGGTCACGTACTGCTGCAGGCTGCCGTCGCGATCGATGTAGTAATGGCCGCTGTTGCCGGTGCCGCTGGCGTACAGCACGCGCTCGCCGTATTCGCGTGCCATGGCCAGATCCGGCAGCTCGGTGCAATGGATCACCACCAGGTCGATGGCGGACAGCTCCCGCGGTTCCAGCTTGGCTTCGTAAGGCAGCGGGAGCTGCGCGATGGTGGGTGTCATGGGCGGATTGTGCGGCATCGCCGGATGCTAGCATCCAGTGATGACTGCCCAATCCCATCCCAAGCCGCGATGAGCCGCGGCCACTGCATCCTTTCGCATGGTTTCGAGAGTGGCCCCGACGCCACCAAGGTCACCGCGCTGGCGGACGTGGCCACGCGTCTGGGCTGGAGCCACGAGCGTCCGGATTTCACCGATCTGGATGCCCGGCATGACATCAGCAGCCTGGGCGATGTGCCGGCGCGGTTGCAGCGCCTGATCGAACTGGCGATGGCCGCGAGCCGCAGCGGGCCGGTGGTGCTGGCCGGCTCCAGTCTGGGCTCCTACATCTCGGCCATCGCCTCGCTACAGGTACCCACCCGGGCATTGTTCCTGATGGTACCGCCGACCACGATGGGGCCGATGCCGGCACTGGACGCGGCCAACGTGCCGATCAGCATCGTGCACGCCTGGCACGACGAGCTGATCCCCGCCGGCGAAGTGATCGCCTGGGCGCAGCAGCGCTCGGCGCGGCTGCTGCTGGTGGATGACAGCCATCGGCTCGGCGCGCACGTGGAGGCCTCTGCGCGCGCCTTCGAGGAATTGCTGCTGTCGGTGGCGTGACGGATCTGCGGCGACATTCGACGCAGCGGCGACAGCTGGGGTGCACAACGCGGGCAGGGACACGGGCGCCACGTCAGGGTCCACAGCCCCGGCGCCGGGCGAAGCCCGCGCATGGACCGGACAAGCCGCCGCCCATTGATCGGGCCGACCCATCGCACCGGCACTCACCGCATCCACCTGGGGCACTACAATGACGCCCTGGCCACAGGCCTGGGCCGCAGTTTCCGTGTCCGCCTGCGGCTTTCCCTTCCTGAAAGTCGATCCGATCCCGTGAAATTCTTTGTTTCCTGCGCCAAGGGCCTGGAGTACCTGCTTGCCGACGAGCTGTTGGCACTGGGCCTGGGCAAGGCCACCGCCACCATCTCCGGGGTCAACTGCGAGGGCGGACTGCGCGATGCGCAGCGCATCGTGCTGTGGTCGCGCCTGGCCAGTCGCGTGCTGTGGCCGCTGACCGAGTTCGACTGCCCGGACGAGGGCTCGCTGTACCAGGGCGTGTCCGCCATGCGCTGGGACCAGCACATCAATCCCGAGTTGACCCTGTCGGTGGACGCCCATGTGTCCGGCACCGAGATCACCCACGCGCGTTTTGCCGCGCAGCGGGTCAAGGATGGCGTGGTCGACAGCCTGCGCGCGCAGGGGCTGGAGCGTCCGTCGGTGAACACCGAGTTCCCGGACGTGCGCATCAACCTGTCGCTGCGCAAGGGTCGCGCCACGATTTCGATCGATCTGGGCGGTGGCCCGATGCACCGGCGCGGCTGGCGCATGGCGCAGAACGAGGCGCCATTGAAGGAAAACCTGGCCGCGGCGGTCCTGCTGCGCGCCAACTGGCCGAAGATCCATGCCGCAGGCGGTGGCCTGCTCGATCCAATGTGCGGCAGTGGCACGCTGCTGATCGAAGGTGCGCTGATGGCGGCCGATGTCGCCCCCGGCCTGCAGCGCCACGGCAGTATTCCACCGAGCCGCTGGCTGGGCTTCGACCGGGATGCCTGGAAAGAGCTGATGGCTGAGGCGCGCGAGCGCGAGACCGTGGGGCGTGCGGCGCTGAAGCAGGTCATCCACGGCAGCGACAATGATCCGCATGCGATCCGGGCGGCCAAGGAAAACGCCGAAGTGGCCGGAGTGGCAGAGGCGATCTGGTTCGGCGTCCGCGACGTGGTCGACCTGCAGGTGCCGCCACAGGCGACCGGCTGCGTGGTGTGCAATCCACCGTACGACGAACGCCTGGCTGCGGACAACGCGCTGTATCGCCAGCTGGGCGATGCTCTCAAGCGGGCGGTTCCGCAGTGGCGCGCGAGCCTGCTATGCGGCAGTGCGGATCTGGCGTTTGCCACCGGCCTGCGCGCCGGCAAGAAGTACCAGCTGTTCAATGGCGCGATCGAATGTGCGTTGATCGTCTGCGACCCGATCGCGGTACCGCAGCGTGAGAATGCCGGCCAGCCGCGTGAGCTCAGCGAGGGCGCGCAGATGGTGGCCAACCGGCTGCGCAAGAACCTGCGCAAGTTCAAGAACTGGCTCAGCCGTGAGGACATCAGCTGTTTCCGCGTCTACGACGCCGATCTGCCCGAATATGCCGCCGCCATCGATGTCTATCAGGAGGACGGCGGCAAAAACCGCACCTTCCTGCATGTGCAGGAATATGCCGCGCCGGCGGAGATTCCGGATGCCGACGTGCGTCGTCGCCGCAACGAATTGCTGTCCGCCGCGCGCGAGGTGTTCCAGGTGCCGGCTGAGCAGGTCGCGTTGAAATCGCGCGAGCGCGGCAAGGGCGGCAGCAAGTACGGCCGCTTCGAACAACGCGGCGAGTTCGTGCTGGTGCGCGAGAACGATGCGCTGCTGCGGGTGAACCTGTTCGATTATCTCGATACCGGCCTGTTCCTCGACCATCGCCCGCTGCGACGGCACATGGCCGGGCAGGCGCGCGGCAAGCGTTTCCTCAACCTGTTCTGCTACACCGGCGTGGCCAGTGTGCAGGCGGCGGTGGCCGGTGCCGATTCCACCACCAGCGTCGATCTGTCCGGTACCTACCTGCAGTGGTGCGCCGACAACCTCGCGCTCAACGGCACGGGCGGCAGCCAGCATCGTCTGGTGCAGGCCGATGCGGTGACGTGGCTGGAGGCGGAGAAGAACCGTTACGACGTGATCTTCTGCGACCCGCCGACATTCTCCAACTCCGCCCGTGCCGAGGATTTCGATATCCAGCGCGAGCACGTGCGCCTGTTGCGGGCGGCGGTGGCGCGGCTGATGCCCGAAGGCGTGCTGTATTTTTCCAACAACTTCCGTCGCTTCAAACTGGAAGAGAACGCGATTGCCGGCTTCGCGCAGTGCCGCGAGATTTCCGCCCAGACCATTGGCGCGGATTTCGAGCGCAATGCGCGCATCCATCGCGCCTGGGAACTGCGCCGCGCCGACAGCGTGTGAGATTGACTGTGGTGGGCAGCGTCAACGGCTGAGCCTGTTTTCGCCTTCATCCCCGAGCCGTTGGTGGCGTCTCCGTCAGCGGCGGGCGGCCCGCGGGTGAAGCGGGCCGCAGTGGTAGCCAGCCGGGCTGGATACGTGCCGGTCCGCTATCAGCGGCGACAGGCTTCGGTGACGTCTTTTTCCAGGCTGGCGGTTTCCGGCCGGCCGAAGGTCTTGGCCAGCTCGTGGCGCCATCTGGCGTCCTCGCAACGCTGCGGATCGGCCGCAGCGTCAATCACGGTGCCGCGGATGGCGGGCTGGCCACGACCGGCATCGGCCTGCATGCGCGAACGGGCGCGCCGCAACATCTCCTCGTTGCGGTAGCGCTCTTCGTAGCTGAGCTTGGGGTCGGTAATGACTTTGTGGCTGACGCCGGTGTCCTGTTCGATTGGGCACGGCAGCGACTGGTAGATGCTTTGACCGCCGTTGTCGCACTTGTAGACGCGTTGCGCGCAGGCATCGCCGGCGAGCGCGCCGACAGTCAGGATCAACAGCTTGCGTTTCATTGAGTTCCCCCCGGAGTTGGCGGAGCTTACGGCAAGTGTCGGCGCAAATCAGCCGTTGCTCACAAACGCAGCCAGCCGGTCAGGGCATGCAGCAGCAGGCCGATCAGGCCGCCGACCAGGGTGCCGTTGAAGCGGATGTACTGCAGGTCGCGGCCAACGCTCAGTTCCAGCTGCTCGACCAGCTTGTGCTCGTCCCAGCCTTTCACCGTCTGTGCGATGTGGGTGGTGACGCCATCGCGCAGACGCAGCGTGAGTTTTGCCGCGCCGGCCAGCATGTGCTGGTTGAGCGCATCGCGAAGGGCCGGATCGCGGGCGATGGCCTGTCCGACGGACCCGAGGCTGCGCTCAAGGTAGCCGGCCAGGGCGGAGTCCTCGCGCGACAGATCCTCGTGCAGATGGGCATGGATGCGCTGCCACAGGCCCTGCACGTACTCCTGCACGGCCGGATGTTCGATCACGCGCTGCTTCAGCTCCTCCACGCGAGCGGCGAGGGCCGGATCGTGGCGCAGTCGCCCGACATAGTCGTCCAGCCAGCGGGCATAGTCCTGGCGCAGCGGATGCTCCGGCTCGGACAGTACCTGCTGCAGTTCCTCCAGCGCCGCGTGCGCCAGCCGCTCGGCAAGACTGTCGCCGATCTCGTCGATCGGCTTGACCCATTCCACCGTGCTGGCCAGCTTCGGCCACTCCTTGCGGATGTAGCGCACGATCAGCGCCGAGGCGCGTTGCCGGATCGCCTCGTCGTCGAGCCATTCGGCAACGCGCTTGAGGCCTTCATCGAGTACGCGCTGGTGGCGGTTGTCGGCGGTGAGCAGGCCGAGCAGGTCGCCCGCGGTGGCGGCAGCGTTCCACTGCCGCAGCTGCTGGACCACGAATCCCTGGATGGCGCGGCGCACGGCCACCTCATCAAGCAGATCCAGCGCCTGCAGCGCCCAGCCGCGGGCCATGCCCGCCAGCATTTTCGCCTGTGCCGGCTGCGACAGCCATTCGCCGAGCCGGGTCGCCGGGTCGAACACCTTCAGTTTGGCCAGCAGCGATGTGGGTTCCAGGAAATGGTCGCGCACGAACACCGCCAGACTGTCGGCGATCCGCTCCTTGTTGCGCGGGATGATGGCGGTGTGCGGAATCGGCAGGCCCATCGGGCGCCGGAACAGGGCCACCACCGCGAACCAGTCGGCAAGGGCGCCAATCGCCGCGGCCTCGCAGAACGCGGCGACCCATGCCCAGATCCCGCGTTCTCCATTGAGGTGGCTGATAACGAAGCCGGCCAGCATCGCCAGCAACATCGCCACCGCGATCAGCTTGAGCCGACGCAACTGCCCGTGGCGGGGGTCGGTCCTATCCAAGGATCAGCCGCTGTCCTTGGCACTGCGGCGGAAGCAGTGCTCGCCGGCCGGGTGTGCCCATTCGGCAGCCGGCATTCCGCGCGGCGCACGTCTGCGGGCGGCGGTGTCGGTGGCGAACTGCGCGCACAACTCGAAATGGGTGGCATCGAGCAGGCGGTAGCGATAGTCCGGGCCGCCATCCGGATCCTGGACCGGCAGACTCACTCCCGGCTGCGCGCGCAGCACGTCAAGGCTGGGCGGCAGGCGGTCGTGTTCCTTCCAATAGCTGCGGGCAGCGGTTTCCAGCGTGCCCAGATCGGCTACGCGGGCCGCGTCCAGACGCAGCCGGCGTTGCTGGTTCGGGGAGTCGATGACCCAGATGCCGGCAACGATCGCCGCCGCGGTGACGAGGCCGATGATCCAGAGCAGGCCGGTGCCGATGGCTGTTCGGTTCATGGCTGCACCTCTTCATGGCGCAGGTCCCACAGGTAGTAGCCGAACACGGTGCCGGCAATGGCCGCGACCACCAGCGCCTTGAGCCCGAAGCGCAGGCTCAGCTCGCCACCGAGCACGTTGTAGACCAGGGTGGTCAGGTCACCGATCAGGATCGTGGCGGCAATGAACAAGGTGAGATAGGTCAGCCAGCGGCGCACCGGTGACAGGCGTTTGATCGGATGCTGGATGATGTCGCGGCTGATGTGCCGGGTCACGAAGGCGAACACCGGGAAGGCGATGACCAGCGCTGCGATCGACCAGCGGATGGAGGCGCCGAGCCTGATCACCTGCCACTGGTTGTCGGCCGGATCGGGCAGGGCTTGCTCGATCAGCTTGAACAGCAGGCTGCCCAGGTTCCAGGCGAAGAAGTACAGGGTGCTGAACATCAGCAGATACAGGAACGCCTCGCGCGCCGAGAGCGAGGCGCGGGGCCGCGGCACGGGGAGTGGGAAATTCACCTGCGCCCAGCCTTCCAGCACGCCGCGGACCTGTTCCTGGCTCCAGCCGGCCGCGAGCAACGCTGCGGTGACCTGTTGGCGATCATGTCCGCGGGCAAGCGCATCGCGGACGAAATGTTCCAACTCCGGGGAACCTGAGGCCATTGCCAACTCCATGGGGGATCGCCCCGCAGCGTAGGCCTCCGTTCCGGAGCGATCAAGCGTCGGCGGTCTGCAGCACCTCGTTGCCGGGCATCCGTGCGCGCAGTGCATCCAGCTCCATGCGCAGGGCCTGGTTTTCGGCGGTGAGCGAGGCCACGCGCTGGCGCAGGGCCTCCACTTCCGCACTGTCGTTGCCGGTGGAATCCACCGCGGGCGCCGCAGGCCCGGATGCGGTGGTGGCGTCGGCCTTCGGCTTGCGGCGCGATTCCCTTACCCGCTTGGCGGCCTGCTTCAGTTCGTCGGTGCCGGCCAGCGCCGCGGCCCGCTGCTCTTCGGCGGGCAGGCTGGCGACCACCGCCGCCGCGCTGATGGAGAGGACGCCGGATTTGACCGCTTCCACCACTTCAGCCGCGGCCTGCTTGTGGATCTTTTCAATCATCGTCACCTGGCTGCTGCTCAGGCGCGCCTCGCGGGCGATCTCGGCCTTGCTGACCTTCGCTGCGGGTTCCCACGGTGGCGTGTCACCGTCTTCGCCGTGGCTGGCTCCGGCGCTGGCGGCTTCACCCTCGCTCTCCCTGCGCAGCTGTTCCTGCTCGGCGCGGTGGCGTTCGCCAAGGATTTCGCGCTTGCGCAGCGCCAGCACGCCACGCTGGAAGTCGGACACGCTGCGCCGGCCCAGATGCTGTTCGATCATCCACAGGTGCACGTCTTCCATCGACTGGAAGCGGGTGTTCTGCACGGTGTTGAACGGAATGCCATGCCGGGTGCAGATGCCGTAGCGATTGTGGCCGTCGATCAGCACATCGCCCCACAGCACCAGCGCATCGCGGCAGCCCTCGGCCAGGATGCTGCGCTCCAGTGATTCGTATTCGTCCGCGGTGAGCGGGTCGATATAGGCCTTGAGTTCTTCGTTGACGGTGATGTCCATGCGCAATGCTGCCGTGAAACGTGGGGCGGCATTGTAAGTAACCGGCGGCGCGCAGGGGGAGATCGCGGCGCCACGTAGCGGGGCGCAGGTTCATGCCGGTTGTGTCCCGGATACGCCGTTACTTCATCGTCGGCATCGCGAATTCGGCGGCGTGGGTGTCCGGCCAGCGTGCGGTGATGGTCTTGAGCCGGGTATAGAAACGCACGCCGTCGGGCCCGTGCACGTGCAACGGGCCGAACAGCGAGCGCTTCCAGCCGCCGAAGCTGTGGAAGGCCATCGGCACCGGAATCGGCACGTTGATGCCGACCATGCCCGCCTGCACGCGGTGAGCGAACTCGCGCGCGGCGCCGCCGTCGCGGGTGAACACGGCGGTGCCGTTGCCGTATTCGTGTCCGTTGACCAAGGTCAGCGCGGCCTCGACGTCGGGCACCCGAAGCACCGCCAGCACCGGGCCAAAGATCTCTTCGCAATAGAGGCGCATGTCGGCGGTGACGTGGTCGAACAGGCAGCCGCCCAGGAAGAAACCCCCGTCGTGGCCGGCGACCGCATGCCCGCGCCCGTCGACCACCAGGCTTGCACCTTCAGCCACGCCCAGGTCGACGTAGCCGCGCACCTTGTCGCGGTGCGCGGCGGTGACCAGCGGTCCCATCTCCGGCTCGTCGCAGCCGGGGCCGATCTTCAGCGCGGCGACCTTCGGCGCCAGCTTTCCGATCAGCGCATCGGCGGTGGCATCGCCCACGCAGACCGCGACCGAGATCGCCATGCAGCGTTCGCCGGCCGATCCGTAGCCGGCGCCGAGCAGGGCGCTGGCGACATCCTCCAGGTCGGCGTCAGGCATCACCACCAGATGGTTCTTGGCCCCGCCCAGCGCCTGCACCCGTTTGCCGGTCGCGCAGCCGCGGGCATAGATCTGCTCGGCGACCGGAGTGGAGCCGACGAAACTCAGCGCCTGCACCTGCGGATCGTCGAGCAGCGCGTCCACCGCGTCCTTGTCGCCATGGACGACGTTGAACACGCCGTCCGGCCACCCGGCCTGCAGCAGCAGTTCGGCCAGCAGCAGCGATGCCGACGGATCGCGCTCGGAAGGCTTGAGCACGAAACTGTTGCCGCAGGCCAGGGCGATGGGCGCCATCCAAAGCGGCACCATCGCCGGGAAATTGAAGGGGGTGACACCGGCGACCACACCCAGCGGGGCGTATTCGCTCCATGAATCGACTCCGCGGCCGACGTTCATCGAATGCTCGCCCTTGAGCAGGTGCGCGATGCCACAGGCGAACTCCACCACCTCCAGCCCGCGGGTCACCTCGCCGCGCGCATCGGACAGCACCTTGCCGTGTTCGGAGGTGATTGCGCGGGCCAGTTCGTCGGTGTTGCGTTCCAATAGTTCGCGGAAGCGGAACATCACCCGCGCCCGATTCAGCGCTGTGGTCTGCGCCCAGGCGGGGAACGCGTTTGCCGCTGCGGTGACGGCCGCATCCACATCAGCGGCGTCGGCCAACGGCACCTGCGCGCTGACCTCGCCGGTCGCCGGGTCGAATACGTCGCCCCAACGCTGGCTGTTGCCCCGGTACGGGCGGCCGTCGATATGGTGGCAAAGGGTGAGGGTCATGCCGGCTCCAGTCGTGCTCAGCCGAGCGCATCCAGCGCGCGGGTGTAATCCAGCCCCAGTGCCTGCGCGACCGCGCGATGGGTCACCTTGCCGGCGTGGATGTTGAGGCCGTTGCGCAGGTCGGCATCGTCGCGCAGTGCCTGCCGGGCGCCCTTGTCGGCCAGGGCGACCACAAATGGCAGGGTGGCGTTGGTCAGCGCGAAGGTGGAGGTGCGGGCGACGCCGCCGGGCATGTTGGCCACGCAGTAGTGGATGATGCCGTCCACCTCGTAGGTGGGGGCCTGGTGGCTGGTGGGATGGCTGGTTTCGAAGCAGCCGCCCTGGTCGATGGCCACATCCACCAGCACCGTGCCCGGCCGCATCAGGCCCAGTTGCGCCCGGGAAATCAGCTTCGGCGCAGCCGCGCCGGGAACCAGTACCGCGCCGATCACCAGGTCCACGTGCGGCAGGCGCTCTTCGATCGCATCGCCAGTGGCGTAGACGGTGTTGAGCTGCGGGCCGTACAGCTCGTCCAGATATTTCAGGCGCTCCAGCGAGCGGTCCATCACCGTCACCCGCGCACCGATGCCCAGCGCCATGCGCGCGGCATTGATACCGACCACGCCGCCGCCGAGCACCAGCACTTCACCGGCGCGTACTCCGGGCACTCCGCCCAGCAACAGGCCGGGGCCGCCCTGGGCCTTCTCCAGTGCATGCGCGCCGGCCTGGATCGCCATGCGCCCGGCCACCTCGCTCATGGGTGCGAGCAGCGGCAGCCCGCCGCGTCCATCGGTCACGGTTTCATAGGCGATGGCGGTGCAGCCGGAGGCCAGCAGCGCCCGGGCCTGCTCCGGATCCGGCGCCAGGTGCAGATAGGTGAACAGCACCTGCTGCGGCCGCAGCATCGCGCATTCGGCAGGCTGTGGTTCCTTGACCTTGACCACCAGCTGCGCGCGCGCGAACACCTCGGCGGCATCCGCGGCGATCTGCGCCCCGGCGGCCTGATAGCGGGCATCATCGAGCCCGATCGCCTGCCCGGCATCGTGTTGCACCAGTACCTGATGCCCATGGGCGACCAGCTCGCGGGCACCGGCCGGCGTCAGCCCCACGCGGAACTCGTTGTTTTTTATCTCGCGGGGGACACCGATCAGCATGTCGTGCTCCAGCAGCGGGGGAATCAGGCGGTGGCGCGGATCATGTCGCCGAGAACGTTGAACAGGTGGTCGATCTGCGCCTTTTCGATGATCAGCGGCGGCGACAGCGCCAGGGTATCGCCGGTCACGCGCACCAGCAGCCCGCCCTGGTTGAAGCAACGCTCGAACACCTCGAAACCGCGGCGTCCGGGCGCACCGGCGCGGGGCGCCAGTTCGACCGCACCGACCAGGCCGATATTGCGGATGTCGATGACATTGGGCAGCCCGCGCAGGCCGTGGATGGCCTGCTGCCAATAGTCCTCCAGTTCGATCGCGCGTTCGAACAGGCCTTCTTCGGCATAGGTGTCCAGGGTGGCAAGGGCCGCGGCACAGGCCAGCGGGTGCCCGGAGTAGGTGTAGCCGTGGAACAGGTCGATCGCTTCCGGAGGCCCCTGCATGAAACTGGCGTGCACCGTGCCGGAAACCAGTACCGCCCCCATCGGCACGGTGCCGTTGGTCAGGCCCTTGGCGCAGGTGATCAGGTCGGGGGTTACGCCGAAGCGCTCGGCGGCGAATGCCTTGCCGACGCGGCCGAAGCCGGTGATGACCTCGTCGAACACCAGCAGGATGCCGTGGCGGTCGCAGATCTCGCGGATGCGTTGCAGATAGCCCTGCGGCGGCAGGATGACGCCGGCCGAGCCGGACACCGGCTCGATGAACACCGCGGCGATGGTGGAGGCGTCCTGCAGCGCGATCAGCCGCTCCAGATCATCGGCCAGCTCCAGCCCATGCACCGGCAGGCCGTGGCTGAACGCATTGCGCTCGATATCCAGGGTGTGGCGCAGGTGCGATACGCCCGGCAACAGCGGGCCGAACCACTTGCGGTTGTTGGGCAGGCCGCCGATGGAGATGCCGCCGAAGCCGACCCCGTGGTACGCCTTTTCGCGGCCGATGAAGCGGGTGCGCTGGCCCTCGCCACGCAGGCGGTGGTGGGCGAGGGTGATCTTCATCGCACTGTCCACCGCTTCGGAGCCGGAATTGGTGAAGAACACATGGTCCAGCCCATCGGGCGCGAGATCGACCAGGCGTTGCGCCAGCACGAATGGCAGAGGCGAACCCAGCTGGAAAGCGGGGGCGAAATCCAGTGTCGCCACCTGCTGCTGCACCGCCTGCACGATACGCTCGCGGCCGTGCCCGGCGTTGCAGCACCACAAGCCCGCGGCGCTGTCGAGGATCTGGCGGCCATCCATGCTCTGGTAGTACATCCCCGAGGCGCTGGCCAGCAGGCGCGGGGCGGCCTTGAACTGGCGGTTGGCGCTGAACGGCATCCAGAACGCCTCCAGTGAACCTGGCATCGTCGTGGCCGGGTTGGCAGGGCCGGCAGGCGGTACGGCGGGGAACGTGTCTCGGTTCATCGGACGCTCCAGCAGGCAGGGTTGAACGATCGTTGCATTCAGCTGCGAGGGCTGCACACAGCGCTGCGGCCCGTGTGCCTAAAGTATCCGGCAACCTCGCGCGCTGGCAACGCGGGCGACGGTGTCACATTCATCGCTGCTGTGGCGATGCAGCGAATGCGCCGCTGCAACGGCGATGGTCCGATACTTCCATCCGACGGTGACATGCTGTCGCCACGCCTTTCCTGAGGAACTTCGCGATGAACGCAAGCCGCACCCGAGAAGAATGGCAATCGCTGGCCGATGACCTTTCGCCGCGCACCCGGGCGTTCATCGATGGCCGCTATGTCGATGCCGTGTCCGGCGCGACGTTCGATTGCATCAGCCCGATCGATGGCCGGCTGCTGGGCAAGGTGGCCGAGGGCGCGCGGGTGGATATCGACCATGCGGTGGCGGCCGCCCGGCGCAGCTTCGATGTCGGGCACTGGTCGCAGGCCCGGCCGGTGCATCGCAAGAAGACCCTGCTCAGGCTTGCCCAGCTGGTGGAACAGCATGCCGACGAACTGGCGCTGCTGGAATCGCTGGACATGGGCAAGCCGGTGGGCGAGGCACGATCGGTGGACATCGCCGCCGTCATCCGCTGCCTCAGCTGGACCGCCGAGGCGCTGGACAAGGTCTATGGCGAAGTGGCGCCGACCGGCCCCGATGAACTGGGACTGGTGACGCGCGAGCCGCTGGGCGTGATCGGCGGCGATCGTGCCGTGGAACTTCCCGTTGCTGATGGCGGCATGGAAGATCGCGCCGGCGCTGGCCACCGGTAACTCGGTGGTGCTGAAACCGTCGGAGAAATCGCCGCTGAGCGCGCTGCGCTTCGCCGAGCTGGTGGCCGAAGCCGGCATTCCGCCGGGCGTGTTCAATGTGGTGCCCGGCAATGGCAAAGGCGCGGGCGAGCCGCTGGCATTGCACATGGACGTGGACGGGCTGGTGTTCACCGGGTCCACCGCGGTGGGCAAACGTCTGCTGCAGTGCGCCGGGCTGTCGAACATGAAACGCGCCTACATGGAGTGCGGCGGCAAGAGTCCGAATATCGTGTTCGCCGATGCGCCTGATCTGGATACCGCGGCCGAGGCGGCGGCGGGCGGCATCTTCTACAACCAGGGTGAGGTCTGCACCGCGGCCTCGCGTCTGCTGGTGGAGCGGTCGATCAAGGAGGAATTCCTGACCCGGGTTATCGCCCACGGTCGAAAGATGCAGCCACGACATCCGTTCGAAGACGGGGCGGCGATGGGCGCAATGGTCGACGAGGCACAGACCACGCGCGTGCTCGATTACATCGCCAAGGGCAACGAGGAGGGCGGGCGTCTGCTGCTGGGCGGCAAGCGCGCCGATGTGGTCGCCGGCGGCTGCTATATCGAACCGACCGTGTTCGACGAGGTGTCCCAGGAGCACACCATCGCGCGCGAGGAGATCTTCGGGCCGGTGTTGTCGGTGCTCACCTTCGACAACGAGGCGCAGGCGCTGCACATGGCCAATGACAGCCCCTACGGGCTGGCGGCCGGGGTATGGACACGCGACATCTCCAGGGCCCACCGGGTGGCCCGGCAATTGCGTGCGGGCAGCGTATGGGTGAACTACTGGGATGGTGGTGACATGACCGCGCCGTTCGGCGGCTACAAACAGTCGGGCAACGGCCGTGACAAGTCGTTGCACGCCTTCGACAAGTACACCGAGATCAAGGCGACCTGGATCAATCTGCGCCCCTGACCAGCTCCCCGCAGGCGCCGGAAGCCCCGCTGGTTGCCGGCGGACGGCGGCGATACAGTGGCGTCCATCTGTCCTTTTTGCGGAAACATCCATGCAACCGAAGAAATCCGGTCCCGACAACGCCGCGCTGGATCGCATCGTGGCCCAGGCCCGGCGCGATGCCGAACAGCGCAGCAAGGGCTATCGCGAGCGCGCGCTGGAGATGTACCCGTGGGTCTGTGGACGCTGCGCGCGCGAATTCACCCGCGCCAACCTGAGCGAACTGACCGTCCATCACCGCAACCACGACCACGACTTCAATCCGCCCGATGGCAGCAACTGGGAATTGCTGTGCGTGTACTGCCACGACAACGAGCACTCACGGTATGCGGATTACACCGGGGTGGCGGCCAGCGAGGCCGAAGAGCGGGTGGTTGCGGCCACCGCCAATCCGTTCGCCAACCTCAAGTCGCTGCTCAAGCGCGAATAGCCCGTAGCCGGCGCGGCGGCATCGACCTGCAACCGGGGTCGCCGTCCAGTATCGGGGCGCCGGGGCGCTTGGGCGTTGCTGCCGGTTGCAAGCAACGGCGGTGTCGCCCGGTGACCGTGCAAGAATCCATCAGTTTCTTCAGCCAGGCTGCCCGATGAACCTGCCGTCCGCCCCATCGCCGATCGCAAACTCGCCGCGCCGGGTGCTGGCGGCCAGCCTGATCGGCACCACCATCGAGTTCTTCGATTTCTACATCTACGCCACGGCGGCGGTGCTGGTGTTTCCGCAGCTGTTCTTTCCCGAGAGCAGCGATGGCGCCGGCCTGTTGAAATCGCTGGCGACGTTCGCGGTGGCGTTCATCGCGCGGCCGGTGGGCTCGGCGGTGTTCGGGCACTACGGCGACCGGATCGGCCGCAAGGCGACGCTGGTGGCCGCATTGCTGACGATGGGCGTCTCCACCGTCTTGATCGGCCTGTTGCCCACCTATGCCAGCATCGGCCTGGTCGCACCGGCGTTGCTGGCGTTGTGCCGCTTCGGGCAAGGCCTGGGCCTGGGCGGCGAGTGGGGCGGGGCGGTGCTGCTGGCCACCGAGAATGCGCCGCCCGGCAAGCGCGCCTGGTACGGCATGTTCCCGCAGCTGGGCGCACCGCTGGGTTTCCTGCTGTCGGCGTCGACCTTCCTGTTGCTGGGCAAACTGGTCAGCGACGCCGACTTTCTGGCATGGGGCTGGCGCGTGCCCTTCATCGCCAGCTCGCTGCTGGTGGTGGTGGGATTGTGGGTACGGCTGAACATCCACGAGACCCCCGCCTTCCAACAGGCCCTTGATGCCGGGCAGCGGGTGCGCATGCCGATGCGCAGCGTCATCGTTGAGCACCCGTTCGCATTGGTGATGGGCACCCTGGCCGCGTTCGCGACCTTCGTGCTGTTCTACCTGATGACGGTGTTCACCCTCGGCTACGGCACGTCGGTACTGGAATACGGGCGTGACGACTTCCTGCTGCTGCAGATGGTGGGCATAGTGTTCTTTGCCGCCGGCATTCCCCTGGCCGCGATCTATGGCGACCGGCGCGGCACGGTGAAGGCGATGCTGGTCGCCACGGTGGCGATCTTCCTGTTCGGATTGCTGTTTGCGCCGCTGTTCCAGGCCGGGCGTCCATGGCAGGTGCTGGGCTTCTTGGCGCTTGGCCTGTTCCTGATGGGGCTGACCTACGGGCCGTGCGGCACCATGCTGGCCAACCTGTATCCGGTGCAGGTGCGCTACACCGGATCATCGCTGTCATTCAATCTGGCCGGCATTCTCGGCGCCGCGCCGGCACCCTATGTGGCCACCTGGCTGGCGGGCAGATACGGGCTGTCGGCGGTCGGCTATTACCTGTGCGCAGCCGCGCTGGTCACCGGCCTGGCGTTGTGGGCGCTCCAGCGCCGCCGCGTACCTGCGCCGGAGCGGTGAACGCCGGCAGTCACCCGAAGACGCGCTTGAGCGTGCGTCCCAGCCAGTTGCCTTGCTCGTGCTCGCGCGCGAATTTGTTGAGGTGCCGCTTCACCTGTTCGGCGTAGGCCTTGTCGTCGCCACGGATGTGGTTGAACAGCCAGCGCGAGAGCATGTTGCGCAACTCGTCGGTGACGTCCTCACCGGACTGGAAACGCAGCCGGTAGTCGGAAACGCGCTTGCCGAATACTTCGTGCACGCGCTTGTGGGCGGCGCAGAACGGGTAGCCGGCTTCTTCCATCAGCTCTTCTTCGAACGCGAAGTGGGACATGGTGTAGTCCACCAGTTCGTCGATCACGTCGGCCACCGCCACCCGTTCCAGGCTTTTCCGGGCAACGTGCAGATGGTTGAGCATCTCCACGATGCGTAAGTGTTGGTGATCGATGACATCGACCCCGGTATTGAGGTCATCCTGCCAAACCAGTAGCGCCACCGCATGTTCTCCCGTTCTGTTGACGGGACGAACTCTAGGAAACAGCCGCTGCAGCCGCGTTGATCTGGATCAACGCAATCAGGGCAGCAAGGTCGTGCAGCAGACGCGGTTGCGGCCACCGGCCTTGGCCAGATACAGCTGGCGGTCGGCCTCCGAGATCAGGCGATGCAGCGCATCACGCTGCAACGACATGCGACACACGCCGATGCTGACCGTCATCCGCAATACGGATGGACCCAGCGGCAGAGCGATGGCCGCCACGGCATGCCGCAGCTCTTCGAAATACCGATCCACGGCCTGGGCGTCCAGGCCGGGCGCCAGCAGGCAGAATTCCTCGCCCCCGAAGCGGGCGCACAGGTCCTGTGGCCGGGTATGTGCATTGACCACTGCGGCCACCGCCCGCAACGCCTCGTCGCCGGCCTCGTGGCCATAGGTGTCGTTGACGTGCTTGAAGTGGTCGATGTCGATCATCGCCACCGCCACTTCCCGCGGCGCATCCGCCGGAACCTGTGAGAGGTGGCGCTGGCTCTGTTCCAGGAAGCTGCGGCGGTTGGGCAGGCCGGTGAGGAAGTCGCGGGTGGCCAGGTCCTGCAGCGTGCCGATCAATTCCAGCTGGTCCACGTTCTGCGATACCCGGCAGAAGAACTCCTCGCGCGAGAACGGCTTGCGCAGGAAGTCGTTGGCGCCGTTCTTGAGGAAGCGCGGGATCAGCGAAGGATCGGTGTTGCCGGAGATGCCGATCACCGCGACCGTGTCGCGCGGACGCTGCGCGCGCAGGCGCCGGGTCAGTTCCACGCCGTCCATGCCCGGCATTTCCTGGTCGACGATCACCAGCCGGATCGCCGGGTTGGCTTCCAGTATCTGCAGCGCGGCCTCGCCGCCGGCCGCTTCGCTGACGGTGTAGCCGTACATGGCCAGCAGCGAGGCGGCATAGGCGCGGGCGGAAGGGGAGTCGTCGACCACCAGCGCGGCGATCCGGCGGTTGCGTTCCATGCGCTGCACCAGCCACACCAGGTAGTCGACGCTGCCGGGGGTGTTCTTCAGCACGTAATCGATGATCTGCTGCTGCAGCACGCGCTTGCGCAGGTCCTCGTCATAGACGCTGCTGACCACCACGGTGGGCAGACCGCGCGAGACGAAGAAATCCACGACCTGGTCGCGATCGCCGTCGGCCAGGACCAGCCCGGTCAGGACCAGGAACCAGCCGCTCTCGCGATCCAGCAGCTCGCCGGCTTCGGCCAGGGTGGCGGCCACACTGACCGGCAGCTCCAGCCGCTGCTCGATGGCTTCACGCAGCATCGTGGTGAAGGTGCGCGAGTTCTCGACCAGCAGGATGCGCTGGGGCAGGGCTTCTATGGGGCTGCTGTCGAAGGCGGCCGGCAGCGACGCAGACATGGCGGCAAGGCACTCGCAGGGATATCAGGTACTGGTAACGGCGGCGCCCGACGGAACTTGAGCGCCGCAACTCACCACAGCGCGTCGCGCAGTTTGTACCAGGACATGGCCGCGACCAGCAGCGGGGTGCGCAGGGCGCGTCCCCCGGGAAAGCCGCGGTGCGGGATCTTCGCAAACAGGTCCAGCCGCGAGGACTGCCCGGCGATCGCTTCGGCTATCACCTGGCCGGCCAGGCCGGTGGCGGCGACGCCGTGGCCGGAGAACCCCTGGGCGAAGTAGACATTGCTGCCCAGCCGGCCCCAATGCGGCGCCCGGTTGCGGGTGATGTCGACATAACCGCCCCACACGTATTCCATTTCCACGTCGCCCAGCTGCGGGAACACCCTGCGCATGCGCCGGGTCAACAGGCCGCGCAGGCCCGGTGGCGGCAGGGCCGAGTAGCTGGCGCGGCCGCCGAACAGCAGCCGGTGGTCGCGACTGAGCCGGTAATAGTCCAGCGCCCAGTTCACATCGGCCACGGCCATGTCGTTGCGGATCAGCTCGCGTGCGCGCGCTGCGCCCAGCGGCAGCGTGGCACCGATATAGGTGCCGACCGGCATCACCCGCGACTCCAGCTCCGGCGCGATTCCGTGCAGCCAGGCATTGCCGGCCAGGATCACGAAGTCGGCGCGGACCTGGCCCTGCGCGGTGTGCAGCACCGGTTGCGGGCCGCGCTGCAGCCGGGTGACCGGAGAATGCTCATGGATGACCACCCCGGCCGCCAGTGCGGCCCGCGCCAGCCCGCAGGCATAGGCCAGCGGATGCAGGTGGCCGCTGGCGGCGTCGTACATCGCCCCCAGATAGAGATCGCTGCCCAGTTGGCCGCGCAGCTGGGCACGGTCCCACCATTGCAGCGGGTAGTCATAGCGCTGCGCCATGTCGATGACGCCGGCACGCAGGGCGCGCTCCTGGCGCGGCTTGATCGGGACATGGGCATGGCCGTCGCGCCAGTCGCAGGCGATGGCATGGCGCTGGATGCGATCCTTCAACAGGCGCATGCCGTCGCGCGAGAAATCGAACAGTCTCCGGGCATCGGCCTCGCCCAGCAGACCTTCCAGCGTGTCCTGCTCGCAGCCATAGCCGACGATGGCCTGGCCGCCGTTGCGCCCGGAAGCGCCCCAGCCGATGCGCTCGGCTTCGAGCACGGTGACGCGGTAGCCGGCTTCGGCCAGCGCCAAGGCTGCGGTGAGCCCGGTATAGCCGGCGCCCAGAACGCAGACATCGGCGCGCGCGTTGCCCTGCAATTGCGCTTGCAACGGCATTCCAGGCTCGCTGGCGGCATACCAGCTGGGCGGATATTCGCGAGTGGAAGAGCCGGAAAACACCGCTGCCATCATACGGTTCTCAGGTACCAGGCGTAATCCAGATCACTGACCTGCGCCTGGAAATCCAGCATTTCGCGCCGCTTCTGCTGGCCGTAGATGTGCCGGAACGAAGCGCCGAAGTGGCCGGCGATGAACTCGCTGGCGAGAAACTGCCGGATCGACTCACGCCAGTCGGGCGATCGCAGCGGCAGCCGCGTGTAGGCGTTGCCGGTGATGGGCGGGCCCGGATCGTATTCGCGCTCCAGTCCCTCCAGGATTCCCGCCAGCACGGCCGCGGCAACGAGGTAGGGATTGGCGTCGGCCCCGGCGATGCGGTGTTCTATGCGGGTGTTGGCGCTGTCACTGTGCGGTATCCGCATCGCCACGGTGCGGTTGTTGAAGCCCCAGCTGGCGTTCAACGGCACGAACGCATTGGCCACGAAGCGGCGGTAGCTGTTGGCATGCGGGGCGAACAGCAGCAGGCAGTCGTCCACATTGCGCTGCAGGCCGCCAATGGCATGGCGCAGCATCGGGCCAGGCGCTTCGGGTGTGCAGGCGAACACGTTTCGGCCGTCGCGATCGAGCAGGCTCACATGCAGGTGCATGCCACTGCCGGCCTGCGCGGCGAACGGCTTGGCCATGAAGCTGGCCAGCTGCCCCTGTTGCTGGGCGATGGCCTTGACCGTGCGCTTGAGATAGACCGCGTCGTCGCAGGCGAGCAGGGCATCGTTGCGATGGCGGAGGTTGATCTCGAACTGCCCCGGTGCATATTCGGCCACGGCGGTATCGGCCGGGACGCGCTGCTGGCGACAAGCCGCGGTGACCGCATCGGTGAAGGTGCGGTGGGTGTCCAGATCCTCGATGTAATAGACCTGGGTACTTTCGCTGCGCTCGCCACTGAGCGGATGGCGCGGTGTCTGCGGCCGCCCGCGGGCATCGGCCACCGCATCGAACAGGTAGAACTCCAGTTCCACCGCAACCACCGGCGTAAGCCCGCGTTGATGGAAGCCGGCCAGGACCCGTTCCAGCACGCTGCGCGGGCTGGCGGCGAACGGCGCGCCGTGGCCATCCTCCATCGACAGCAGCAACTGCGCCGTCGGCAGCGGCGCCCAAGGCACCGGACGCAGGGAGCCCGGAACCGGGCGACAGATCCGGTCCTCGTCACCGATGTCATAGCCCAGCCCGGTTTCTTCGACGGTGTTGCCGGTGATGTCGGTGGCGATCAGCGACAGCGGCAGGCAGATGCCATCGCGATAGACCGTTGCCAGGCTGTCGGTCGTGATCCGTTTGCCGCGCAGCACGCCGTTGGTATCGGGCAGCAGCAGGTCCACCAGTTGGCATCGGCCCATGTCCTGCAGGGTCTGCAGGTCGTCGGCGGGCAGCGCGGAGGTGGCGTCGGTTTCGATCATGGCCATGCCCGGGTGGTGGCAGCGGCAGCTTAGCAGCAGCGCGTGAGCGCCAAACCGCCCCCGCGGCGCGACGGCCTTGCGCTTGACGCGGTGGCAGGTGGTCGTGTTGCGCAAACAAAATGGCGGGGGTAAGTTGCCTGCACGCCATCCGAGTCTGATGCATGACCGGTCCACCGCTGGTCGGCCTGCCTACCGACAGCAAATCCATCGGATCGCACCCGTTTCTGGCGGTCGGTGAAAAGTATGTCCGTGCGCTGGTCGACGGCGCGCAGGCGACACCGCTGATCCTGCCGATGCTGCAGCCGCCGCTGCCGGCGCAGCACTGGTTGTCGCAGCTGCACGGCCTGCTGTTGACCGGCGCCACCAGCAACATCGAGCCACACCACTATGGCGACGACGCCAGCTGGCCGGACAATCCGCATGATCCGGCGCGTGATGCCAGCGTGCTGCACGGCCTGATTCCACAGGCGTTGGCGCTGGGGATGCCGATCCTGGCGATCTGCCGCGGTTTCCAGGAGGTGAACGTGGCCTTCGGCGGCAGTCTGCATCAGAAGGTGCACGAAGTGCCGGGGTTGGCCGATCATCGTGAGGATCCGACCGAGTCGTTGGACGTGCAGTACGGTCCGGCGCACGAGGTGTACCTCACCCGCGACGGCGTGCTCGCGGGAATTGCCGGCAGGGAGACGGTGCGGGTGAACTCGGTGCACGGCCAGGGCGTGGCCCGATTGGGCGCCGGCCTGGAAGTGGAGGCGCGTGCGCCGGATGGCCTGATCGAGGCTTTCCGGGGACCGGCGCCCGCGTTCCTGCTCGGCGTACAGTGGCATCCGGAATGGAAAGTGCTGGAAGACCCGTTCCAGCTTGGCATTTTCAAAGCTTTCGGCGAGGCCTGTCGCCGCTACCAGAGACAGAAGCGAACCTGATCCCATGAGCACGCGTGCGCGTTCCCGCAAGAAGACCTCCACCAGCGAACAACAGGAAAGTTCATTGCTGCGCTGGCTCAAGGACCGGCGCATCACCGAGGTCGAATGCCTGGTGCCGGACATCACCGGCAATGCCCGCGGCAAGATCATTCCGGCCGACAAGTTCTCGCACGATTACGGCACGCGGTTGCCGGAAGGCATCTTCGCCACCACCGTCACCGGCGAATATCCCGACGACTACTACGAGCTGACCTCGCCGGCCGACTCGGACATGATCCTGCGGCCTGATCCGGAGACGGTGCGGATGGTGCCGTGGGCGACCGATCCGACCGCGCAGATCATCCACGACTGCTTCACCAAGAGCGGCGAGCCGCATGAACTGGCGCCGCGCAACGTGTTGCGACGTGTGCTGAGCGAGTATGCGGAGCTGGGCTTGAAGCCGGTGGTGGCGCCGGAGTTGGAGTTCTTCCTGGTGCAGAAGAACACCGATCCGGATTTCCCGCTGCTGCCGCCGGCCGGGCGCTCGGGGCGGCCGGAAACGGCGCGGCAGTCGTATTCGATTGACGCGGTCAACGAGTTCGATCCGATCCTGGATCTGATGTACGACTACTGCGACGCGATGAAGCTGGACGTGGACACGTTGATCCACGAATCCGGCGCGGCGCAGCTGGAGGTCAACTTCACCCACTCCGATGCGATGTCGCTGGCCGACCAGGTGTTCCTGTTCAAGCGCACCATGCGCGAGTCGGCGATGCGCCACGGCATGTTACGCCACCTTCCTGGCCAAGCCGATGGAGACCGAGCCGGGCAGTGCGATGCACATCCACCAGAGCCTGCTGCGCGAAAAGGACGGGGTGAACGTTTTCAGCGGCAGGAAGGAAGGGGAGTTCAGCCCGATGTTCGGCCACTACCTGGCCGGCCTGCAGAAGTACGTGCCGATGGCGATGGCGTTCTTCGCGCCGAACGTGAACTCCTATCGCCGTCTGGTGTTCGGGGAAGTCTCGCCGAGCAACGTGCAGTGGGGTTTCGACAACCGCACCTGCGGGTTGCGGGTGCCGCTGGACACGCTGGAAAACATGCGGGTGGAAAGCCGTTTCGCCGGCTCCGACGCCAATCCCTACCTGGCGATGGCGGCGACCCTGGCCTGTGGCCTACTGGGCATCCGTGAAAAGCTGGAGCCCACCGCGCCGGTCACCGGCAATGCCAAGGAAATGGGATACGAGTTGCCGCGCTCGCTGGGCGAGGCGCTGGACGGTCTGGAGCGCTGCGACGAGTTGAAGGAAATGCTGGGCGAGCGTTTCGTGCGCGCCTATATCTCGGTCAAGCGTAAGGAGTATGAAACCTTCTTCCGGGTGATCAGCTCCTGGGAGCGGGAATTCCTGCTGCTCAACGTGTAGCCGGGCGGGCAGAGGCGCGGCCCGCACCTGGGGCGCTATTCCGCGGGCATCGCTGCGCTGAACACTTCCGGAGGCGTCATGGATGCATTGCATGTCCGTACCCTGCAGCAGCTCGACGCGGCCCACCACCTGCATCCGTTCAACGACAACGCGGCGTTGGCAAAGAAGGGCACCCGCATCCTGACCCGGGGCCAGGGCTGCTATGTGTGGGATGCCGAAGGCCACCAGTTGCTGGATGCGTTTGCCGGCTTGTGGTGCGTGAACATCGGCTATGGCCGCGCCGAGCTGGGGCAGGCGGCGGCCCGGCAGATGGAGCAGCTGGCGTACTACAACAGCTTCTTCCAGTGCACCACCGAGCCGGCCATCCGCCTGGCCGCCAGACTGGCCGAGCTGGCGCCCGGTGATCTGGACCATGTGTTCTTCACCAATTCCGGCTCGGAGGCCAACGACACCATCCTGCGGCTGGTGCGGCATTTCTGGGCGGTGCAGGACCAGCCGCAGAAGAACATCTTCATCGGCCGCCACCACGGTTACCACGGCACCACCATGGCCGGGGCCAGCCTGGGCGGGATGAAGGGCATGCATCGGCAGGGCGGGCTGCCGATTCCGGATATCCACCATATCGATCCGCCGTACGGATTCGGCGACGGCGGCGATATCGATCCTGACGAATACGGCCTGCTGGCCGCGCGCCGGCTCGAAGACAGGATTCTCGAGCTGGGACCGGAGCGTGTGGCCGCCTTCATCGGCGAGCCGGTCATGGGCGCGATCGGCGTCTACATCCCGCCGAAGACGTACTGGCCCGAGATCGAACGCATCTGCCGCAAGTACGACGTGCTGCTGGTCGCCGACGAGGTGATCTGCGGGTTCGGCCGTACCGGGCAGTGGTTCGGGTCGCAGTACTTCGGCTTCCAGCCCGATGTCATGACCCTGGCCAAGGGCATCACGTCGGGCTACGTGCCACTGGGGGCGGTGATGTTCAACGATCGCGTCGCCGGCGTGCTGAGCGAGCGCGGGCGGCGAGCTGGCCCATGGCTACACCTACTCCGGGCATCCGGTGTGTGCGGCGGTGGCGCTGGAGAACATGCGGATCCTGCAGGAGGAGCGCATTGTCGAGCACGCGCGCGACGAGATCGCCCCCTACCTGGCCCAGCGCTGGGCCGAACTTGGCGAGCATCCGCTGGTGGGCGAGGCCCGCATCGCCGGGTTGATGGGCGCCCTGGAACTGGTGCCGGACAAGCGCCGGCGCGGCTATTTCCCCGACCGCGGCCGGGTAGGCGGCGCTGTGCCGCGATATCGCGCTGCGCAACGGGCTGATCCTGCGCGCCACCAATGATGCGATGCTGCTGGCGCCGCCGCTGGTGATCAGCCACGAGCAGGTGGACGAGCTGTTCGAAAAAGCCTGGAAGTCACTGGGCGAAACCGCCGCGGCGGTGGGAAAATAACGCCCCCGCCGCTACGCTGGCGCCCGTACCCGGTCTGTCCGGCCCTCTTTTCCTCCCGGATCCCCCACTGGAGAACCTGATGAATCTTCGAATCCTGACCGTTGCTGTCGCCGTGTCGCTGCTTGCCGCCTGTGGTGGCAAGGACAAGGGCGCCACGCCTGCCGCCGGCGAGGCCAAGGTCCTGAATGTCTACAACTATTCGGACTACATCGCCGAGGACACCATTCCGAACTTCGAGAAGGCGACCGGCATCAAGGTCACCTACGATGTGTTCGACAGCGACGAGATGGTCGAAACCAAGCTGCTGACCGGCAACAGCGGTTACGACATCGTGGTGCCGACGCTGAACTTCTTCGGCCGCCAGATCCAGGCCGGCGTGTTCCTGCCGCTGGACAAGAGCAAGATCCCGAACCTGGCCAACCTCGATCCGGAGGTGATGAAGCGCATCGCCACCCAGGATCCGGGCAACCAGTACGGCGTGCCGTACATGATCGGCACCACCGGCATCGGCTACAACGTGGCCAAGCTCAAGGAGCGCTTTGGCGGCAGTACCGATATCGCCAACAGCTGGGATCTGGTGTTCAAGCCGGAAAACATCGCCAAGATGAAGGACTGCGGCGTCACCATCCTCGACACCCCGTCGGACATGATCCCGATTGCGCTGCACTACCTGGGCGAAGACCCGCACAGCCACGACCCGGCAGTGATCGAGAAGGCCGGCGCGCTGCTCAAGTCGATCCGCCCGTATGTGCAGAATTTCCATTCCTCGCAGTACGTGGGCTCGCTGGCCAATGGCAGCACCTGTCTGGTGGTCGGCTGGTCGGGTGACATCATCCAGGCCCGTGACCGTGCCGAGGAGGCCGACAACGGCGTCGAAGTGGCGTATTCGATCCCGAAGGAAGGCGCGCCGCAGTGGTTCGACATGCTGGCGATCCCGAAGGACGCCAAGCACCCGGAGGCGGCCTATGCCTTCATCAACTATCTGCTGACACCTGAAGTGGTGGCGGCCAATACCAACTTCATCCACTACGCCAACCCGGTGAGCGCCGCGACCGCCCTGGTCAACGAGGACATCCGCACCGACCCGACGATCTACCCGCCGGCGGATGTGGCGGCGAAAATGTTCACCTACTCCATCAACACCCCGGAAGTGGACAAGCTCTACACGCGCACGTGGACCGAGGTCAAAACCGGTCGTTGACCGCTGGCGGCGGCGCTTCCATGGCCGTCGCGTGCAATCTGCTACACCTGCCCGTGCCCCAGCGTGGGCGCCGGTCTGGCCCGGATTGAAAAGTGCGGGCTTCCTGTCACCGCGTGCAAACCGGAGATGAAGGATGCAATTGCCACCTGGCAGCCCGCTTGGGATGTTTGCGGTCCGCCTTCCATCCGCGTCCTGCCGCTTTGCCGGACTGCAGGCGGCAAAGCCAATCCGCGGACTGCCGGGGTGGTCGCGGGCCCGGCAGGGTGAGCGGTCTGCAGTGCAACTCGCCGGCGCATCCGGGATCGTGTGTGTCGCTGCGGTCCGGTGGCCGCAGATCCGGCACGGATGATCCGTTCCGCCCACTTCCGGATAGAGAAGAGGTTTATGGCAACAAGCGAAACAACCCGGGCAGCGCTGCCGGCCACGGCTGGAAACGAGGCGGCCTATCTGACGTTGCAGAACGTGCGCAAGGAATTCGACGGCTTCGTTGCCGTGGACGACGTGTCAGCCTGGACATCCGCAAGGGCGAGATCTTCGCGCTGCTCGGTGGCTCGGGCAGTGGCAAATCGACGTTGCTGCGCTGCCTGGGCGGATTCGAAACCCCGACCAAGGGCAAAATCTTCCTCGACGGACAGTTGATGAACGGCCTGCCGCCGTACGAGCGGCCGATCAACATGATGTTCCAGTCCTACGCGCTGTTCCCGCACATGACCGTGGAGCAGAACATCGCCTTCGGCCTGAAGCAGGACGGGCTGGCCAAGGACGCCATCGCCCGGCGCGTGGGCGAGATGCTGGAACTGGTGCAGCTGGGCAAGCTGGCCAAGCGCAAACCGCACCAGCTGTCCGGTGGCCAGCAGCAGCGCGTGGCGCTGGCGCGTTCGCTGGCCAAGGGGCCCAAGCTGCTGCTGCTGGACGAGCCGATGGGCGCGCTGGACAAGAAGCTGCGCTCGCAGATGCAGCTGGAGCTGGTCAACATCATCGAGCAGTCCGGCGTCACCTGCGTGATGGTCACCCACGACCAGGAAGAAGCCATGACCATGGCCACCCGCATCGCGGTGATGGACCAGGGCTGGATCCAGCAGGTCGGCAAGCCCGACGACATCTACGAGCAGCCGGCCAACCGCTTCGTGGCCGAGCTTCATCGGCTCGGTGAACCTGTTCGAGGGCGTGATCGACGAGGACCTGCCCGAGTACGTCACCGTGCGCACCCCGGAGTTCCCCGCACCGATCTACATCGGCCACGGCATCACCGGCTACGAAGGGCAGCCGGTGTCGTTCGCGCTGCGCCCGGAGAAGGTGCATATCGGCAAGGAGCGAGCCGGCAGCAAGCCACCAACAAGGCGCAGGGCATCATCGAGGACATCGCCTATTTCGGCAGCCACTCGGTCTATCACGTGCGCCTGCCAGGGGGCACCAAGATCCTGTCCAACTTCGCCAACATGCAGCGCTGGGCCAGCGACGGTTTGACCTGGAACGACCAGGTCTGGGTGTCGTGGGACGACAACGACGGGGTGGTGCTGACCTCATGAACGTCACCGGCTGGAAGCGCTGGCTACCGGGGGTGCGCAGCGGCGTGATCGCGGTGCCGTACCTGTGGCTGCTGCTGTTCTTCGCGATCCCGTTCGTGATCGTGCTGAAGATCTCGTTCTCGCGGATGGCGGTGGCGATGCCGCCGTACACCTGCCGTGCTGGAGTACGTCGACAACGCGCTGACGCTGAACCTCAACCTGGGCAACTACGTCGCGCTGCTGAGCGACAGCCAGTACGTGGTGGCCTACCTGAGCTCGATCAAGATCGCGGTCATCTCCACCTTGCTGACCTTGCTGATCGGTTACCCGATGGCCTACGTGATTTCGCGCATGTCGCCGGCCTCGCGCAACATCGCGATGATGCTGGTGGTACTGCCGTCGTGGACCTCGTTCCTGATCCGGGTCTATGCCTGGATCGGCATCCTCGACAGCAACGGCATGCTCAACCGCTGCTGCTGATGGCACTGGGCCTGATCGAGCAGCCGCTGCGCATCCTGCTACACGCCGATGGCCACCTACATCGGCATCGTCTACTGCTACCTGCCGTTCATGGTGCTGCCGCTGTACGCCAACCTGGTCAAGCTCGACCAGCGCCTGCTCGAGGCCGCCTACGACCTGGGGGCCAAGCCGTGGAAGGCGTTCCTGAAGATCACCTTGCCGCTGTCGCGCAGCGGCATCATCGCCGGCTGCATGCTGGTGATGATTCCGGTGGTCGGCGAATTCGTCATCCCGGAAATGCTCGGTGGTCCGGACACGCTGATGATCGGCCGGGTGCTGTGGGACGAGTTCTTCAACAACCGCGACTGGCCGGCGGCCTCGGCGGTGGCGATCGTGATGCTGATGCTGCTGCTGATGCCGATCCTGATCTTCAACCGCTCCCAGCAGCGCGAACTGGAGGGAAAGCTGACATGAGCATGGTCGACCGGCGCCCGTGGTTCGGCTGGGGCGTGCTCGTGTTCGGGTTCGCGTTCCTGTACCTGCCGATCCTGCTGCTGATGGTGTACTCGTTCAACGCCTCGCGGCTGGCGACGGTATGGGCCGGGTTCTCGGTGAAGTGGTATGGCGAGCTGTTCCGCGACCGCCAGCTTCTGGAGGCGGCATGGATCAGCCTCAAGATCGCCTTCTGGACCGCTACCGCGGCGATGGTGATCGGCACGCATGGCGGCGATGGTGATGACCCGTTTCAAGCGTTTCCCGAGCAAGACCGCTGTTCGGTGCGCTTGATCACCGCGCCGCTGGTGATGCCCGAGGTGATCATCGGCCTGTCGATCCTGCTGATGCTGGTATCGATGGGCGGCATCCTCGGCCTGCCTTCCAAGGGCGTGGTGGCGATCTGGATCGCGCACGTCACCTTCACCATCTCGTTCGTGACGGTGCTGGTGTCATCGCGCCTGCAGGAGCTGGACAGCTCGCTGGAGGAAGCGGCGATGGACCTGGGCGCCAACCGGCTCAAGGTGTTCTTCCAGATCACCCTGCCGATCATCGCGCCGGCGCTGGTGGCCGGCTGGCTGCTGGCTTTCACCCTGTCGCTGGACGATGTGGTCATCGCCAGTTTCGTTGCCGGGCCCAGCTCCACCACGTTGCCGATGAAGATCTTCGCCTCGGTGCGGATGGGCGTGAGCCCGAAGATCAATGCGCTGGCCACCCTGATGGTGATGGCGGTATCGATCGCCGCGTTCGTGGGCTGGTGGATCATGACGCGCACGGAAAAACGCCGCCAGCGCGACATGCAGCTGGCGCTGCAGGACAACATCTGAGTTGAAGTGGCGCAGCAACTCCCGACAGTGCGGGCAATGCGTGCCAGGACGTGGGTGCACTTGACCGGTGGCCAAGCTGACACGGGTGCAACAGGTCGGGCATTACCATGGCCACCTCAATGGATGCAGGTGTGACGCCATGGCTTCTTATCAGACCGTGAACCCGTTCAATGGCCGTGTCGAAGACACGATTGAACTGATGGATGCGGCAGCCATCGAGCAACGGTTGGCCGCCGCCGAGGCTGCGTTCCCGGCGTGGGCGCAGCTGACGCTGGATGAGCGCGGCGCGCTGCTGTGCAACATCGCGTCGGGTCTGCACGCCCGGCGCGAGGACCTCCAGCGCACCATGACCATGGAAATGGGCAAGCTCAAGGCCGAAGCACTGGCTGAAGTGGACAAGTGCGCGGCGGCGTGCGACTACTACGCCGAGCATGCGGCCGACTATCTCCAGCCGCAGCCGATCGCCACCGAAGCCCGGCGCAGCTATGTGCGCTATGAGCCGATCGGTTGCGTCCTTGCGGTGATGCCGTGGAATTTCCCGCTGTGGCAGGTGTTCCGCTTCCTGGCTCCGACCCTGATGGCTGGCAACGTAGCCATGCTCAAGCACGCCAGCAACGTGCCGCGCTGCGCCGATCTGATCGCCGAGGTGTTGGCCGCTGCCGGCCTGCCGCCGGGCGTATTCGGCGTGCTGCATATCGACAACGAACAGGCCGCCACGGTGCTGCGCGACCGCCGGGTGAAAGCGGTGACGCTGACCGGCAGCGAGCGGGCGGGGCGCTCGATCGCGGCCAATGCCGGCGACCAGCTGAAGAAGTGCGTGATGGAGCTGGGCGGCAGCGATGCCTTCGTGGTGCTTGAAGATGCCGACCTGGAGCTGACCGTTGCGGCAGCGGTGAGATCGCGCTTCGACAACGCCGGGCAGACCTGCATCGCCGCCAAGCGCTTCATTGTAGTGGAGGCGATTGCCGACGAGTTCGTAAGCCGTTTCGTGCAGGCGTCGCGGCAGCGGGTCCATGGCGATCCGCAGGATGCGAAGACCACGCTGGCGCCGATGGCGCGGGCCGATCTGCGCGATGAGCTGCACAAGCAGGTACTGGAAAGCATCGAGAAGGGCGCGCGTGTGTTGTTGGGATGCGAGCCGGTGCCGCAGACCCATGCCGGCTATCCGGCCTCGATCCTGGATGACGTGGTGCCCGGCATGCCGGCCTACAGCCAGGAGCTGTTCGGCCCGGTGGCGGCGATCCTGCGGGTGAAGGACGAGGCCGAAGCGGTGCGGGTAGCCAACGACACCAGCTATGGACTGGGAGGCAGTGTGTGGACGGCCGATGCCGCACGTGGCGAGTTCGTGGCGCAGCAGCTGCAGTGCGGCGCGGCCTTCGTCAATTCAGTGGTGAAGAGCGATGTCCGCATGCCGTTCGGTGGCAGCAAACGCTCCGGCTTCGGTCGCGAACTGGCCGAACACGGCATCCACGAGTTCATGAACATCAAGACGATCTACGTCGCGTAGGCCATCACGCTCCTACACTTTCGGTTACAGCCAGCGTGCGCGCTTGAACAGGCGGTACAGGACCACGCATACCGCGCCAACGCCGATGATGAGCACCGGATAGGCGAAACGGCCGGCAAGCTCGGGCATGAACTTGAAATTCATGCCGTACCAGCTGGTGATCAGGGTGGGGGCGGCAAGCAGTGCCGCCCAGGCGCCCAAGCGCTTGACGGTCTCGCCCTGGGCCATGGTCACCAGCGACAGGTTCACGCTCAGCGCCGTTCCCAGCATTTCACGCAGGGTGTCGATGGCATCGTTGATGCGCGCGGCGTGGTCGAGCACGTCGCGCATGTACAGCTTCACCTCGTCATGGATCAGCAGGCCCTGGTTGCGCTGGATCTGGGCCAAGGCATCCTGCAATGGCGCGACCGCCAGGCGCATCATGTTGAGTTCGCGCTTGAGTTCGTACAGGCGGACCACCGTGCGCCGCTTGTAGTTCTCCGAAAAGATGTCCTTTTCCAGCAGGTCGAGGGTAGCGCGGAAGCTGTCGGTAATTGGCAGGTAATTGTCCACCACCGCATCAAGCACCGCGTACAGGCAGAACGACGGCCCCATCGCCAGCAGCTCCGGATCGCGCTCCAGCCGGGCGCGTACCGGCGCGTACGACAGCGATGCGCCATGGCGTACCGTCAACAGGAAACGGCGGCCGAGGAAGGCATGGGTCTCGCCGTAGCGGATGCGGTCTTCCACCACCTGCGCGGTGTGCACCACCACGAACAGCGAGTTGCCATAGGTTTCGACCTTGGGGCGCTGGTGCGCCTTGCTCGTATCCTCGATCGCCAGGTCATGCAGGCCGAACTCTTCCTGCATCTTGGCCAGTACCGCCACATCCGGTTCGTACAGGCCGACCCATACGAAACCGTCGTCATCGTCCTGCAGCACATCGCTGATGCTGTCCAGAGCGAGATTGCGGCCTTTCCCCTGCGCATCGTAATAGGTGCAGTTGATGACGCAGGATGGATTGGCAGTGGGCAAGCCGGAAGGAGATTGCATGTGCGGCATCGTGCGTCAGCGGGTTGTTGCCGGCAAGCGCGGCGCGCCCAGCACCCAGGCCAGTGCCGCGTGGATGGGCAGCAGCAACACGATCCATTGCACATTGAACTGCGGCTGGAACGAGAGCCAGTGGATGGGCAACGTGGCCGCGGCCAGTGCCGTCACCACCCACAGCAACACCTTGAACCAGCGGCCGGGCTGGTGCCCGCGCAACACCATCCAGGCGCCGGGCAACAAGGCGATGCACAGCGGATCGAGCAGCAGCAGATTGCGGTTGGCCCACGCGCCCTGGTGCGCGCTGAATCCCCACAGATAGGCAAGCAGCAGGCCGCCGATGGTGCAAAACAGCCAGAAGGGAAGTGCAAACCCGGCGATGGCGCGACGGTGGCCGCGGCCACGCAGGATCAGTGCCGCCACCGCCAGACCGGCCAGCAGCCACGGCCACCACTGGCGGCCATGCTCGGCCGGCTCGGGGGCGAGGTGGTGCGGCAGCAGTTCCTGTTCGGCCTGGACCAGCGGACGCCCTTCGCTGTTGTGTACCTGGCGCAGGCTGTCGGCCAACCGCATCGGCACGAATGCCTCCTGCCAGCGCGACAACGGCTGGTCGCCATACGGGCCCATTCCCAGATCGAAACCCAGCCACATCCACAACGATGGCGAGGCCAGCCGCACCGATTCGCTGCGATAACTGTTGCCGCGTGAACGGCCGGCCAACTGGGATTGCAGGGCGCCGCCCATCGCACTGTCAATGGCATCGCGCACCATCGTGGCGCAGTTGGCGGTGAAGTAGTCGTAGCGGTAACGCGCGTTTTCCGGACGGGCGCGCTCGGCCAGTTGCGCGGCCAGTTCGCGTGCCTGCGGCGCCGGCAGATCGAGCCACTGGATGCTGGCGCCGCGGCCGGCGTCGCGATACTGCGACAGGTCCTGCTCCAGCGGCAGCGCCACCAGGTAATACATCATCTCGCCTCGCACGAACCGGCTGATGAAATCCTTCTCGCCCGGATCGAAATAGCCGAAGTTGTAGGAAACGGCGGTGCCGCTGCGCGGGTCGACGACAACGATGGCGTCGTGGCCGAAGCGCTCGAAGAAGATCTCGCCCGGCTGCATCGTCACCACGCCGATACGCGGCGCGGGCATCGCGACCTCTGCCATGGGCGGCGGCGCGGCTGGCGGCTGCTGTGCCGCCACGGTGAAGGTGGCCAGCAGCGCCAGCAGGGCGCAGCCGGCGAGCAGGAGGTAGCGGGGCAACCGGAGCGCGGCGATCAATCTTCTTCCCGGGTTTCAGGGGGCAGGACGGTGACGTGGAAGGCCTGCACGCGCCGGGAATCGGCACGCGCGACACGGAACACGAAGCGGTCCAGCGTCAGCTCGTCGCCGGTTTCCGGCAGATGGCCGATGGCCTCGGTGACCAGCCCGCCGATGGTGTCGTAGTCGTCATCGGGGAAATCGGCGGTGAAACGCTCGTTGAAATCACCGATCGCGGTCAGCGCATCCACCACGTACTGGCCATCGGCCTGGATGGCGATCTGCGCGGTATGGTCCTCGGCCTCGTCGTGCTCGTCGTCGATGTCGCCGACGATCTGCTCCAGCACGTCCTCGATGGTGACCAGCCCGGCGACGCCGCCGTACTCGTCGACCACCAGTGCCATGTGGTTGCGCGAGAGCCGGAATTCCTTCAGCAGCACGTTGAGCTTTTTCGACTCCGGAATCAGCACTGCCGGCCGTAACAACTCACGGATGTTGCCCGGGCCATTGTCGGCCACCACGCCGCGCAGCAGATCCTTGGCCAGCAGGATGCCGAGCACGTCGTCCTTGTTCTCGCCGTGCACCGGGAAGCGGGAATGGCCGGATTCGACCACCTGCTTCATCAGGTCGATGAAGCGCGACTCCACCGGCAGCGACACCATCTGCGAGCGTGAAATCATCACGTCGCCAACGGTCAGCTCGGCTACCGAGATCGCGCCTTCCATCATGCGCAGGGTGTCGGCCGCGATCAGGCCATCCTGCTGTGCCGTCTGCAGCACGGTCAGCAGCTCGTCGCGGGTGTGTGGTTCGCCGCCGGAAAAGGCCGCACTCAGGCGCTCAAGCCAGCCGCGCTTCTTGTCGGACTGCTCCGGGGAGGTACTACTGTCGTCTTCTGACATCTCTTGAGGAAAACTGCACCCGGCGCACCGGGCGATGGGCGCAAGTCTAGCAGGATGTCCGCCCGCCACTGCTCAGTTGGCGGCGGCGCCGAGGTCGCTGGATACGCTGTCGGAGGCCGGTGGCGGCATCTCGTCATCGGCCGGAAGGTCGAGGCTGTAGGTGCAGCCGGCCAGCGTCTTTCCGGGATGGGATTTGACGTTGGAAACACTGAGGATCACCGATTCGATCAGTGCCTCACCGGTGGCCGGGTCGACCACATCGCGGCTGACCAGCTCGCGGCCGAACATCGCCTTCTCCGGAGTGTCGACCGCCGCTTCCAGCTCCAGCTCCCGGGCCAGGCCGCGCGGATCGGGCAGGTCCAGCAGCGCGACGATGGTGGCGCCTGCCATGGCGATATGGTCGCTGCGCTGGCCGAACACGGTGATCGGCGTGTTCAGGCGGTACTCGTTCATGAACAGGTTGCCCTGCGGCAGCGGCTGCCAGCCCAGGGCGACGGCTTTGAGCGGGTCGGCGACGATCGGCGCCAACGCGGCGAAATCGCTGACTCCCTGCTGGCACTGGATCAGGGCCGGCAGGTCGACGGCGGGCGGTGCGGTGGCCGGCGGGTCACTGGCCAGTGCGCAGGCCGGCAGCAGGAGCATTGGCAGCAGCAATTTCTTCAAGGCGATGGACCTTCTCTCAGACCGGCGCACGCGCAACGGCGCGGCGGCCAGCGGAACCCGAGCGCTTCAGCGCTCACCCGCATACGGATCGGTGACGCCCAGCTCGGCCAGGATCTCGCGTTCGAGCTGCTCCATCGCATCGGCTTCCTTGTCATCCGCGTGGTCCCAGCCCAGCAGGTGCAGCACCCCGTGCACGGTCAGGTGCGCGTAGTGGGCGTTGAGCGCCTTGCCCTGCTCTACGGCTTCGCGTGCGACCACCGGTGCACAGATGACCAGATCGCCCAGCAGCGGAAACTTTACCCCCTTGGGCAGGCCTTCGGGCAACTCGGCCGGGAAGCTGAGCACGTTGGTGGCGTAATCCTTGCCGCGATAGTGATGGTTCAAGGACCGGCCCTCCTTGGCATCGACCAGGCGGATGGCGAGATCGGCTTCGCGGATGCGGCCTTTCAACGCGGCGGCCACCCATTTGCGAAAGCTCACCGCCGCCGGCAGGCCGGCGCGCGGCAGGGCGTAGCTGATGGCGACATCCAGATGCACGGGGCCGCGGGTCATGGGGTGGCTCCGGGTTGGACCTGGTGCAGGTCGCGGCGCTCATAGGCGCTGACGATGCGCGCCACCAGCGGGTGGCGGACCACGTCGCGGGCCTCGAAGAAGGTGAAGCTCACGCCGTCCACGTCACGCAGCACGTCGATCGCATCGCGCAGGCCCGAGCGCACATGCTTGGGCAGGTCGGTCTGGGTCAGGTCACCGGTGACCACCGCGGTGGAGCCGAAGCCCAGCCGGGTCAGGAACATCTTCATCTGCTCGATGGTGGTGTTCTGCGCTTCATCCAGGATCACGTAGGCATCGTTGAGCGTGCGCCCGCGCATGTAGGCCAGCGGCGCGATCTCGATGACGTTCTTCTCCAGCAGCTTGAGCACCTTCTCCACGCCGAGCATTTCATACAGCGCGTCGTACAGCGGGCGCAGGTAGGGGTCGACCTTCTGGCTCAGATCGCCGGGCAGGAAGCCGAGCTTCTCGCCGGCCTCCACCGCCGGGCGCACCAGGATCAGGCGCTGCACGCGCGACTCGTTCAGGGCCTCCACGGCGCTGGCCACCGCCAGGAAGGTCTTGCCGGTGCCGGCCGGGCCGATACCGAAGTTGATGTCGTGGGTGGCGATCTGGTGCAGGTACCGGGACTGGTTGGCGCCACGGCCACGCACGGTGCCGCGCTTGACCTTGATCGCGACTTCCTGGGCCTCATAGGCGCGCTCGGCGATCTGTTCAACATGCGCGTCGTTCAAGCGCAAGTGGATGGCGTGACTGTCGAACACGACCTCGGCCGCTTCCTCGTACAGCGCATGGATCAGCTTCTGCGCCTCGTCCACCGCTTTTTTTGGGCCGGTAAGGCGGAACACATGCCCGCGATTGGCCACCTCCACGCCCAGTTTCAGTTCGATCTGGCGCAGATGCTCGTCGAAAGGGCCGGCCAGATTGGCCAGGCGTTCGTTGTCTTCCGGGGTCAGGGTGAAATCGCGTTGGGCCAGTGCGGTCATTGCATCCGGCGGCCGCCGGTCGAGACCGGGCCGCAAGCTTGGGAAAGGAACAACAGGGTAGCGCGGGTGCCCCAGCGGGAGCTACAGCGTGGCGGGGGCTGCGGCATTGCGTGACGATGTTTTCGGTGCCATTGCGGCGTACTGTTGGCCAAGGGCGGCCGCTCCAGCGTTTGCCGCAGGCATGGGGGATGGATGCCCCATGGTCTTCCGCACCGCCTGGGTGGCTGGGGAAGTGAGGGCGGGCCGCTGGACATCGGCGTTGCCAGGTCAGGCAAGCCGGGCTTGGCGGAACACGCAGCCCGGCTTCATCCACAGGGCCTGTGGGCAGTCGTTGGTCAAAGCTGTGGATAAGCGCGCAGGCCCCAATCACATCAATGCTTCCGGGCGGGTGGCCATTTGTTGATCAGGATCGATTCCGTGCAAGAGCCAACTTTTCGTACACGGGCTGCTGCCGCTGCCTTGGCCGGGCTGCTGCCGTGGTCGCGGGCGCGCGCCGTCCTGCCAGCGTCGAGCGTCGTCATCGCCGGTTTCGTTGAAAAAATCGGGCGAATGTCCGCGCCGCTCCGGGTGACCGGCAGGCGATGCTGGCCGCTGGCTGCGGCACTGCTGATGCTGGCCGGCTGCAAGGCGGCAGAGGAGCCGGCGCTGGGCACGCTGGAATGGGATCGCATCACGGTGCCGGCGCCGGCCATGGAGAGGATCGTGGCGGTGCGTGTACATGAAGGGCAACGGGTCAGCGCCGGCACCTCGTTGCTGCAACTGGAGCCCGCACGCACCGCTGCGCAGTTGCAGTCGCTGCAGGCACAGGCGGAGCGGGCGCAACAGGCGCTGCAGGAGTTGCGCAACGGCGCACGGCCGGAAAGCATCGCCCAGGCACGCGCCAATCTGGCCGCGGCGCGAGCGCAGGCGGCATCGGCATCCGCCTACTACGCGCGCCTTGAGCCGCTGGGACGCCGGCAACTGGTGGCGGCTGCCGATGTCGACAGCGCACGTGCGGCGGCCGGCAATGCGCAGGGTCAGATGCGTGCCGCCGAGCAGGCGTTGCTGGTGCTGGAACATGGCACCCGTGCTGAAGAGCTGGCGCAGGGGGAATCGGCGCTGCAAGCCGCACAGGCACAGGTAGCCGGGCAGACGGTGGCGATGCAACAGCTGGAGTTGCTGGCGCCGCGCGACGGTCTGGTCGATGCGCTGCCCTATCGGCTTGGTGACCAGGCTCCGGTGGGCGCGCCGCTGGTGGTACTGCTGGTCGGCGAGCGTCCGTATGCGCGCGTCTATCTGCCGCAGTCGCTGCGGTTGAAGGTCAGCGTGGGGCAAGCCGCGCGGATCCATCTGCAGGAGCGCACGGGCAGTCTGTCCGGGCGGATACGCAGCATCCGCAGCGAGCCCGGCTTCACCCCTTATTACGCGCTCAGCGGTGCCGACGTGTCGCGCTTGAGCTGGCTGGCCGAGATCGAATTGACGGCCGACAACGATACCGACGCCATGGCGCGGTTGCCGGCCGGGGTGCCGGTGCAGGTTGTGTTTTGAGCGTGCCGCTGCCATCTGCCATCGAACCCGCCACTACCGGCGCGGCGGACTCCGACGCTCTTGCCATCCGCGTGCGTGGACTGAGTAAGCGCTTCGGTGACCTGCTCGCGGTGGACCGGGTCGACCTCGGCATCCCTCGCGCGTATGTGTACGGTTTCCTGGGGCCCAACGGTTCGGGCAAGTCGACCACTATCCGGATGCTGTGCGGCCTGCTTACGCCCAGCGCGGGCGAGATCGAAGTACTTGGCCTGCGCATCCCCGAGCAGGCCGAGGCGCTGCGCCACCGCATCGGTTACATGACCCAACGCTTTTCCCTGTTCGAAGACCTCAGCGTGCGCGAGAACCTGGAGTTCCTGGCCGCCGTGCAGGATCTGCCACGCGTCGTGGCCGGGCGCCGGATCGATGAGCTGGTCGAGCAATTCCACTTCCAGGATCGGCAGAAGCAACTCGCCGGCACCCTCAGTGGTGGCCAGAGGCAGCGGCTGGCACTGGCCGGCGCCGTGATCCACCAGCCCGAACTGCTGTTTCTTGACGAACCGACCAGTGCGGTCGACCCGGAATCGCGCCGGGATTTCTGGGAAAAGCTCTTCGACCTGGCCGATGCCGGCACCACTTTGCTGGTCTCCACCCATTACATGGACGAGGCCGAGCGCTGTCACCGGCTTGCGATCCTGGACCACGGCAGGCTGGTCGCCGACGGCACGCCGGCTGAGCTGACCGCTTCATTGCACGGGCGCACCCTGGAGCTGGAGGCCACGCAGCCGCGGCAGGCACGCCGGCTGCTCGCAGGGCTGCCGGGAGTGTTGAGCGTGGCACAGATCGGCAACAGCCTGCGGGTGCTGCTGGACCATGACCGCGGCGACCTCGAGCAATTGCAGCAGGTGCTGCGCAGCGGCGGGCAGCAGGCCGCGCTGGCCCGCGTGCCGGCAAACCTGGAGGACGTATTCGTAGCGGCCACGCGCCGGCGCGATGGCGACCACCCGGGCTCAACCGGGCCGGACCAATGAACCTGCGCCGGCTGTGGGCGATCGTGCTCAAGGAGTTGCGGCAGCTGCGACGCGACCGCATCACCCTGGCGATGATCGTCGGCATTCCGGTCATGCAACTGGTGCTGTTCGGTTACGCGATCAACCTCAACCTGCGCCACCTGGACGCCGGTATCGCCGATCAGGCCAACACCTCGGCCTCGCGCGCCTTGCTGATGGACATGGTCGCCACCGGCGTGATCGCCCCGGCATTGCGCGCCGATACCCCGCAGCAACTGATGGATGCCCTGCGGCGCGGCGACATCAGCGTTGGCGTGGTGGTTCCGCCGGACTTCGAGCGCCGCCGGTTCGAAGGTCGCGAGGCGGTGCAGGTGCTGGTCGATGGCAGCGACACCGTGGTGCAGAGTGCCGCGATCCAGCTGGCGCAGGTACCGCTGGACAACCAGCCGGTGCGCAACGACCGGCCTTTGCGTGCAGGCGCGGTGGGTGGAGCGGGGCAGATCAGCGTGGTCGCGTTCTACAACCCGCAACGGCGCTCGGCGATCAACATCGTCCCGGGGCTGATCGGCATCATCCTGACCATGACCATGGTGATGTTCACCTCGGTGGCGATCGTGCGCGAACGCGAACGCGGCAACATGGAGCTGCTGATCGCCACGCCGCTGAGCCGCAGCGAACTGATGATCGGCAAGGTGCTGCCATACGCGGTGATCGGCCTGGTACAGACCACGCTGGTGCTGCTGCTGGGCCTGTGGCTGTTCGAGGTGCCGGTGCGCGGCAGCGTGCTGGACGTCTACCTGGCGGCAATGCTGCTGATTGTCGCGAACCTGGCCCTGGGCCTGTTGATCTCAACCCGCGCGCAGTCGCAGTTCCAGGCGATGCAGATGACGATGTTCGTATTCCTGCCGTCGATCCTGCTGTCCGGCTTCATGTTTCCGTTTGCCGGCATGCCGCGGCCGGTGCAGTGGGTGGCGGAGGTGCTGCCGCTGACCCACTTCCTGCGCCTGGTCCGCGGCATCATGCTGCGCGGCGCGCGGTTGTGGGAGCTGTGGCCCGAAGTGCTGGCGCTGCTGGCATTTATCGCGGTGATGATGACGCTGGCGATCGCGCGCTTCCGCAAGCGGCTGGACTGAGGACAGGCGCGACGGTGGTGTTTGGAGCCGATGACCAGGGCGCTGTATCCACGGGATCAGCAGCAGCGGCTACTACCGGGTGGACGCCCCCGGCAGCAATTTGCGGGTTGACGATGGTGCGAGGACTTCTCCACAACGCTTGTGGACCGCTGCCTGGCAAAGATGTGGATAAGTCCGGGTGCCGCTGGCAGTGCGCGGCTTTCAACGTGGTGGTGAAAAAACCACCAGGCCGGCAACCCGGCCCGGCATGGTGCGGGTTGGGCCGTGGAGTACCGCTCAGGCGCCGACGATGCGCCCACGCAACGAGTTGCTCAGCGCCTCGGTGATCACCACATCCACGAACTGGCCGACCAGGCGCGGATGTCCGGGGAAGTTCACCGAACGCATGTTCTCGGTCTTGCCGGTCAGCTCGTTCGGGTCCTTGCGCGAGGGGCCTTCCACCAGAACGCTCTGCACGCTGCCGACCATCTTCTGCGAGATGCCCGCAGCGTACTCGTTGATATGTGCCTGCAGCCGCGCCAGTCGCGCATGCTTGTCGGCATCGCTGGTGGTGTCCTCCAGATCCGCGGCCGGAGTGCCCGGACGGCGCGAGTAGATGAAGGAGAAGCTCTGGTCGAAGCCTACATCCTCGATCAGCTTCATCGTCTTCTCGAAATCGGCCTCGGTCTCGCCGGGGAAGCCGACGATGAAATCCGAGCTGATCGAGATGTCGGGACGCACCGCGCGCAGCTTGCGGATTTTGGACTTGAACTCCAGCGCGGTATAGCCACGTTTCATCGCCGACAGGATCCGGTCGCTGCCGGCCTGCACCGGCAGGTGCAGGTAGTTGGCCAGCTGCGGCACGTCGCGATAGGCATCGACCAGCGAATCGCTGAATTCCAGCGGATGCGAGGTGGTGAAGCGGATGCGGCCGATACCGTCGATCTCGGCGATGGTACGGATCAGCAGGCCCAGGTCGGCCACTTCACCATCGCCATACGGGCCGCGATAGGCGTTGACGTTCTGGCCGAGCAGGTTGATCTCGCGCACCCCTTGCGCCGCCAGCTGCGCACTTCCACCAGCACGTCCTCGAACGGCCGGCTGACCTCGGTGCCGCGGGTGTAGGGCACCACGCAGAACGAGCAGTACTTGGAGCAGCCTTCCATGATCGACACGAATGCCGACGGGCCTTCGGCGCGGGGTTCGGGCAGGCGGTCGAACTTCTCGATCTCCGGGAAGCTGATGTCCACCTGCGGCTTGTTCTGCTCGCGGCGGGCCCGGATCAGCTCCGGCAGGCGGTGCAGGGTCTGCGGGCCGAACACCAGGTCCACGTATGGCGCGCGCTTGACGATGGCTTCGCCTTCCTGCGACGCCACGCAACCGCCGACGCCGATGATCACGTCGCGGCCGTTGGCTTTCAGCGCCTTCCAGCGGCCAAGCTGGCTGAACACCTTCTCCTGCGCCTTCTCGCGGATCGAGCAGGTGTTGACCAGCACCACGTCGGCTTCTTCGGGGTTGTCGGTCAGCTCCAGCCCTTCGGCGGCGGCCAGCACGTCGGCCATCTTCGCCGAGTCGTACTCGTTCATCTGGCAGCCGTGGGTCTTGATATAAAGCTTGCCGCGCACTGCGCCGGTGACCTGCGGCTTGCTGCCCGGCAGGGGGATCAGCGGGGGAGTGGACATTTCAAGGGCAGGCGCGGCAGAGCCGGCCATGATCGGCAGGGGAGAAGCTGGCGTCCCGGGCATGGTGCTTATTCCAGACGGGTGGGCGGGTGGCAGCACGCGGGCTGCAATGAAGCGGCCATTGTAGCGGCGCCAGGGCCGCCTGCGCGATTTCACGAACTCCGGGGGTGCTTGTTTCATCGGGGACTTGGCAATTGACGCTGAATTCAGGGAGACTTGCGCCGATGAAGGGGATGCTGGGGATATCGGGGCTGTTGATTGCGACGCTGGCGGCTTTGCCCGCGAGCGCGGGCACGCTGTACAAGTGTGTCGGCAGCGACGGCGTTCCCAGTTATGTCAGCAAGCGCATCAGCGGGGCCAGCTGCAGCGCGGTCAGCAGTTACCGCCCTACGCGCAGTTCGCCTGCGCGGCCAGCCCCGGCGGTGATCCCGGACGTTGCGGCGGTTGCCACTCCCGCCGTCGAACCCACGGCCACTACCGCGATTGCCACTGCGGCACCGACTCCGACTGCCCGGACGCCCAGCCCGCTTGCAGCCGGCAAGCCGCAACGGGTGGTCAGCGGACAGGTCTACAGCTACATGAAAGACGGCGTGCGCCACTACACCAGTGCGCGTCCCGTGCAGGTGGCGAGCCTTGGCGAAGTGCGGACGATCCGCTACAGCTTCATCGAGAAGCTGCTACGCCTGTGGTAGCCGTCCCGGCGTCAATTTCGGCTCGGTCCGCCTCAATACCACCGCCTACCAGAACGAGATCACTGCCGCCGCCCGCGAGTTCGGAGTCGAGGAAGCGATCGTCCGCGCAATCATCCACGCCGAATCCGCCTTCAACCCGACCGCTCTCAGCCGCGCCGGCGCGCAGGGCCTGATGCAATTGATGCCGCCGACCGCACGCCGGTTTGGCGTCACCGATTCCTACGACGCCTCGCAGAACATCCGTGGCGGGGTGCAGTACCTGTCGTGGTTGCTCAAGCGTTTCAACGGCAATCTGACGCTCGCCGCAGCCGGCTACAACGCCGGCGAGGGCGCGGTGGATCGCCATGGCGGTGTGCCGCCCTACAGCGAAACCCAGTACTACGTCCAGCGCGTGGCCCTGCTGGCCGATCGTTATCGCGGCGCCTCAACCGTCACGCAATAGCGGCGTGTTGCTATGGCCCGTGACAAAAATCGCGGACTGTAGTGTGATCGCATTGTGCGGCCGTTAAGCGTTCCGCTACACTCGGAACAGTTTCAGCGCGGACTGGCCCCCACCAGGCCGCGGGCAGCCTCAAGCTACCTAATCAATATCGGAGTGCCGGATGGCAAACGATGGGGTAAACGATCCAGTCAATACGGGACGTCGACGGTTTCTCACCACGACCACAGCAGTGGTCGGTGCGGTCGGCGTCGGTTTCGCGGCAGTTCCTTTCATCAAGTCCTGGAATCCCAGTGCACGGGCCAAGTTGGCCGGTGCTCCGGTGACGGCCGACATCAGCGCGTTGCAGGAAGGACAGCGTCTGGTGCTGGAGTGGCGGGGCCAGCCGATCTGGATCGTCAAGCGCTCCAAGGCGATCCTTGAAGCGCTGCCGACCCTGGACGGGCGATTGAAGGATCCCGAGTCCGGCAATGCGGACCAGCAGCCGGCTTACGTGCTCAAGGGCAATCCGGAGTTCCGTTCGATCAAGCCGCAGGTATCGGTTCTGGTCGGGCTGTGCACGCATCTGGGCTGCGCGCCCGAGATGGTCGCCGAGATCCGGCCCGAACCCTACGATGCGCAGTGGAAGGGCGGCTATTTCTGTCCCTGCCACAAGTCGCGCTTCGACATGTCCGGGCGCGTATTCCAGGATGTGCCGGCGCCGATCAATCTGCTGGTGCCGCCGCATCATTACCAGGACGACAACACCATCGTCATTGGCGTCGATCCGCAGGGGGCAGCGTAATCCATGGCCAACATCCTTACCCGCACCGCGGATGGCGTGATGAACTGGGTCAACGAGCGTGCACCCGGCCTGATGCCGGTCTATCGCAAGCACGTCAGCGAGTACTACGCGCCGAAGAACTTCAACATCTGGTACTACTTCGGCTCGCTGGCGATGGTGATCCTGGTCAACCAGATCGTCACCGGCATCTTCCTGACGATGCACTTCAAACCGAGCGCGGCTGAAGCGTTCGCCTCGGTCGAATACATCATGCGTGACGTGGAGTGGGGCTGGCTGATCCGCTACATGCACTCCACCGGCGCCTCGCTGTTCTTCATCGTGGTCTACCTGCACATGTTCCGCGGGCTGATGTACGGCAGCTACCAGAAGCCGCGCGAACTGGTGTGGATTCTGGGCATGCTGATCTATCTGGTGCTCATGGCCGAAGCCTTCATGGGCTACGTGCTGCCCTGGGGCCAGATGTCGTTCTGGGGCGCGAAGGTCATCATCTCGCTGTTCGGCGCGATCCCGGTGATCGGCAATGGCCTGACCGAGTGGATCATGGGCGACTACCTGCCCGGTGACGCCACGCTCAATCGCTTCTTCGCCCTGCACGTGATCGCGCTGCCGCTGGTGCTGTTGTTGCTGGTGGTGCTGCACCTGGGTGCGTTGCACGAGGTCGGGTCGAACAATCCCGACGGCGTGGAGATCAAGAAGGGTCCGAAGGGCAATCGCTGGTCATCGCTGGCGCCCACCGATGGCATTCCGTTCCACCCTTACTACACGCGTCAAGGACATGGTCGGCGTCGGCTTCCTGCTGCTCATTGCCGCGTTCATCATCTTCTTTGCGCCGGCCTTTGGCGGGCTGTTCCTGGAACATGACAACTTCACCGAGGCCAACCGGCTGGTCACGCCGGCGCATATCAAGCCGGTCTGGTACTACACGCCGTACTACGCGATGTTGCGGGTGGTTCCCAACAAGCTTGGCGGGGTGATGGTGATGTTCTCGGCGATCGCCATCCTGTTCCTGGTGCCGTGGCTGGACCGGGCAAAGGTGCAAGCTCGATCCGCTATCGCGGCCTGATCTCCAAGATCATGCTGGGTGTGCTGGTGGTCTGCTTCGTATGGCTCGGCGTCATCGGCTCCGGCCCTGGTACCGATCTCCATGAGACCTACATCGGCCGCGTACTGACCTTCCTGTACTTTGCCTTCTTCCTCACCATGCCGATCTGGACCAGATTGGACAAGATCAAGCCGGTTCCGGAACGGGTGACGACGCATGACTGACAAGTGGATTGTCCGGCTGGCCTGCATGGCCGTACTGATGTTCTCCGCATCCGTGGCCGCCTCAGGCGGAGGAGGGCTCCAGCAGGCAGGCAATGACCTGGGGGACCGCGCTTCCCTGCAGCGCGGGGCGCAGGCCTACATGAACTACTGCTCCGGCTGCCATTCGCTCAAGTACCTGCGTTACTCGCGCATGGCCGATGACCTCGGCCTGACCGAGGAAGAGGTGATGAAGAACCTCAATTTCACCGGCGTGGCCTACGGCGAGCAGATCCAGGTGGCGATGCCGCATGCGCCGGCCGAGAAGTGGTTCGGCAAAATGCCGCCCGACCTGACGCTGATCGCCCGTGTGCGTGGTACCGACTGGATGTACTCGTACCTGAAGTCGTTCTATCTGGACGAGTCACGCCCGTTGGGCTGGAACAATACGGTGTTCCCGAATGCGTCCATGCCCAATCCGCTGTGGGAAATGCAGGGACTGCAGCACGCGGTTTACGGCGAGCCGGACAAGACCACAGGCGATCGCCCGGTGTTGGCCTTGAAGGTGGAACAGCCGGGCAAGGTCGGCACCCGTGAATATGACCAGACGGTGCGCGATATCACCAATTTCCTGGAGTACGCAGGGGAGCCAGCGGTTCTCAAGCGTCAGGGACTCGGTGTCTGGGTGGTGTTGTTCCTTGCCTTCCTCACCCTGCTGGCCTATCTGGTGAAGACCGAGTACTGGAAGGACGTGCACTGATGTAGATGGTCCCGGTGGTTGGCATGACCGGCATTCACTTCCACGGAAGTCCAGTATGCACTTGGCATCCGTGACGTCGGATTGCACACTCGGGAACCGTGGCGACCGCTTGGCAATGGGCCAGCGGCGCCGTTGGGCTGGCGGATTCCGGCCGTTGGAGAGCCTTTGATGGCGGCGAGCGTGCGTATGAGAAATACCCTGACATTGTTCTCCTCAAACGATGATGTGCTTTGTCATCGGGTGCGGCTGGTGCTTGCCGCCAAAGGTGTGACGTACGATTTTGTCGCCGTTGATGCCCAGAACCCGCCGGAAGATCTGATCGATCTCAATCCCTACCACTCCGTGCCCACCCTGGTGGAGCGCGAGCTGGTGCTGTATGCCGCCTCGGTCGTCAGCGAATATCTGGACGAGCGCTATCCGCATCCGCCGTTGATGCCGGTGGACCCGTTGTCCAAGGCGCGACTGCGTTTGGCGATGCTGCGCATCGAGCATGACTGGGTGCCACAGGTGCAGGCGATCCAGCTGGGGAACAAGTCGCAGGCCGAAGCCGGACGCAAGCGGCTCAAGGAGCTGGTGGCGCAATCTGTGCCTTTGTTCAAGGCCTCGAAATTCTTCCTCAACCCGGAGATGAGCCTGGCCGATTGCGCCATGGCGCCGATCATCTGGCGGCTGCAGTCGCTGGGCATTCAGCTGCCCAAAGATGGCAAGGCCATCGAGGACTATGGCAACCGGATCTTCCGCAATCCCGGTTTCATCCGCAGCCTGACCGATCAGGAAAAGAAACTGCGCGAGTTGCCGGCCTGACCGTTATATCGCGGCTGTATGCGGGATGCGTTCAGACCGGCCGTCGCTGTGGCTGAACGATGTCGCCGCGTACAATTGGCACATGACTGAAGAAAATTTTCGAATGAGCAGCCATCGCCCGTATCTGCTGCGGGCGCTGGTGGAGTGGATCAACGACAACGGAATGACGCCGCACCTCATGGTGGACGCGGGCGTTCCGGGCGTGCAGGTGCCGGCCAGCGCCGTCAACGAGGGGCGCGTGGTCCTCAATATCGCCGAGCGCGCGGTGATGCGCCTGCATATCGACAATGACGCTGTCAGCTTCACCGCGCGGTTCTCCGGAACAAGCTTCCCGGTGAATGTGCCGATTTCCGCGATCCTGGCGGTGTACGCGCGGGAAACCGGGCAGGGGATGGCATTGCCGGACGATATCGCTGGCAGCGATGGTCCACCCGATGATGATCTGCCGCCCCCCAGCGCGCCTGATGAGGCCCCCGCAGGCGGCAAGCGCCCACATCTTCGAGTGGTCAAGTAACCGCTCAGAGCAGAAAAAAAAGCGGTCCCGGGGCCGCTTTTCTATTTCCCCCGATGTCCGGACTTTGATCCGCCACAGCCAACAACCAACGGCTACAACACGGCCACGTGGTCGCGGGGAAGATCAGTCGGCGTCGATGCCGTCTTCGATGTGTCTGACGCGGGCCGCCGAAGGGCCGGCGAACGAAACCAGCTGGTCACCGCGCAATACCATCCGCCCGCTATGACGGTCGATGCCGTCGTGCGAATAGTCGAACCGGAACGTGCGCTCGAACCCGAGCCAGCCGTTCGGCTTGCGGCAAACGCGAAGGCCGATGGCATGGACACTCTGGTCCAGCCATTGGACATCGGCGGCACGGCAGGCATTGCGGCCCAGTTCGCCGGCACGTTCTGCGGCGGCACGGGACGAGTTCCAGAACGCGTAACCGGCGGCGCCGGCAATCATCAACAGAATAAGGCTAGGCATGGCGCCACTTTAGGTGGCCGGCGGGAAAAGAGAAACCGGCATCTGCATCTGGTCGGGGGCGCGGAGGCCGGATGGAGTGGCGGGACGGTCGCGGAGTCATTGCCGCTCCTCATTTCCCCGCACTTGGGCCGGGGTGGCCACGGTTGGCAGCTATTCGCCCGGGTTGGCGGCAGCAGCCCGGACCGGCGCGGTGACCAGCTTCAGCAGCGCGGCCCAGTCCTGGCGGTTGAGGTCGCATTCTTCCTCCCGGCCGGGGGAACATTGCTGCTCGACCATGCCATTGACGCCAGTGCCGGGCCTGGGAAGTTCAATCACGCCGACGCGGTCGAGTGTCAGCATCCGCATGCTGACACTATTGGCAACGTTGCCACCGATCAGATAAAGCGTCCGGTCACCACCGACATTGGCGGCGACCACCACTTCGCAGTGCGATTTCCAGTTGCCCGTGGTGCCATTGCCCAGCGCCGTGAGCAGGCCGCTGTAACTCAGTGAGCTGCTGCGGCTGCGCAGGAAACACAGCAGATCACCGGGCGCGGGCTTTTCCGCCGCCGGATTTCCCAGACGATACGGGCCGCCGCCATCTGCGCCGGCTTGATAGGCGGCGCGGATGTAGTCGATATGCCTTGGAGAGCGGGTGAATCCGGAAACGCCGGCCCGCGACATCACCCAGGAAATGAAGGCGGCCGACCACGGGTTGTCGATCAGAAAGCTGCGGCAGTCGCTGTCCGTGTACCGCGAGCTTGCCGGAGTCAGGCAGCTCTGCGCGCCTGGAATCGCGGACATCGCGTAGAGAGTGCCGCTTTCGCGCCAGTAGCCGGCCACGCGTTGCCATGCGATCACGCCATCGTCGGCCAGGTTCGTGTTTTCGGCCTCGGTCACCGCGAGGCTGGCGATGCGTCCGTTGCGGTCGATGAAAGGGCGGAACCAGAGCCGATGCTCGCCACAGGCCACGCGTACCACCGCAATGGCAGTCGCGCTCAAGCCATATCGGGGCGGGATGTCACAGACTTCCGCGGCGGAAGCGGCGAAGGGGGGTGCCAGTAAAGTCAGCAAACATAAAGCGATCCTGCGCGCCACGGCCGACTCCTGGAATAGTGCGCACGAGCGTTGCAGAAACCGTCGTGGTGGTGTCGTGAAGTCAGCCCGGCGGCGGTCCCAGTTTCAATGACAGGTCAATCGCCTGCACGTTTTTTGTCAGACCGCCGATGGAAATGCAATCCACGCCGTCTTCGGCAATGGCGCGCAGGCCGATCAGGTCAACACTGCCGGAAACTTCCAGCGGGATCCTGCCAGCGGCGATACGCACGGCCTGGCGCCGCATCGATGGATCGAAGTCGTCGATCAGGATCCGTTCGCAGCCAGCCGCGAGCGCTTCGCGCAGCTGATCCAGATTTTCGACCTCCACCACCAGGGGCAACGCCGGTTGGTGTGCCCGCGCGGCGCGAACGGCTGCGCCCAGCGAGCCGGCGGCCCGGATGTGGTTTTCCTTCAGCATCACCGTGTCGAACAGCCCGATGCGATGGTTGTCGCCGCCGCCGCAGCGCACCGCGTACTTCTGTGCCATGCGCAATCCCGGCAGGGTCTTGCGGGTATCAAGGATGCGCGTGCCGGTACCGGCGACCGCCGCCACGTAGCGTGCGGTGGTGGTGGCGGTGCCGGACAGGGTCTGCAGGAAGTTCAGCGAGGCGCGTTCGGCGCTGACCAGGCTGCGGCTGCCGCCGCGCAAGGTGGCGAGCACGGTGCCGGCTTTGACGTGGTCACCCTCCAGCACCTTCCAGCTGATCTCGACATCGGGGTCGAGCGTGCGATGGGTGGCATCGAACCAAGGGCGACCCGCCACGACCGCATCCTGCTTGCACAGCAGGTAGGCGATATCGGCGGTGTCGGGCAACAGCGCGGCAGTCACGTCGCCGCTGCCGAGGTCTTCGGCCAGGGCGCGTGCGACATCGGCTTCGATCAGTTCACGGGCGGGCGCTGCGGGTGGATGCGGAAGCATTATTTTTCCGGGAAATCGCTGATCTGCGCGGTGGCGACAGCTTCTTCGGCCAGCAACACCGGGATGCCGTCGTCCACCCGGAACAGCTGCTTGCGATCACGTGTGACCAGTGCCTCACGCCAGGCCTGGGTCACCGCGGCGCCATCGGCGTTGACGATGCCGCCGGCTTCGATGGCGCGATTGAGCGCGCCCAGGCCGGCGGCTTGCAGCTGGGAAAGCGGCTGGCGGGTATCGGGAGAGCACAGCAGGTCGAGCAGTTTGCGATCCATCAGGTCTTGGTCTTGCGTGGAAGATGGCTAGAATACGTCTTTGAGGCAGGTGACGGCCAATGACCCCCAACCAATCCGCGCCGCTTGTCGGCATCGTCATGGGTTCCCGTTCCGACTGGGAAACCATGCAGCACGCAGCCCAGAAGCTTGATGCGCTGGGTGTTCCCTACGAAGTGAAGGTGGTTTCAGCGCACCGTACCCCGGATGTGCTGTTCACCTATGCCGAACAGGCCGGCTCGCGCGGGCTGCGCGCGATCATCGCCGGTGCCGGCGGTGCGGCGCATCTGCCGGGAATGCTCGCGGCGAAGACCGCCGTGCCGGTGCTTGGTGTTCCGGTGCAGTCCAAGGCCTTGAACGGCATGGACTCGCTGCTGTCGATCGTGCAGATGCCGGCCGGGATTCCGGTGGCCACGTTCGCCATCGGCAATGCCGGCGCGTCCAATGCCGCGCTGTTTGCCGCCGCGCTGCTGGCCAACGACCACCCGGCCATCGGCCAGGCACTCGAAGCTTTCCGCAGCCGGCAGACCGAAGACGTCATGGCCAGCGACGACCCGCGCCAATGACCACGGTTGGCATCCTGGGCGGCGGCCAGCTTGCACGCATGATGGTTCTGGCCGGGGCCCCGTTGGGGTTGCGCTTCGAAGTGTTCGATCCGGCCACTGATGCCTGTGCCGGCCAGGTGGCGCCGCTGCAGGTCGGTGCGTTCGACGATATGTCCGCGTTGGCGCAGTTCGCCTCCAAGGTGGACGTGGTCACGTTCGATTTCGAAAACGTGCCCGCCGCCAGTGCGCAGTGGCTGGCCGAGCGGGTCCCGGTCTATCCCAATCCCGCCGCATTGGCGGTTGCGCAGGACCGCCTCAGCGAGAAGACCCTGTTCCAGGAGTTGGGCATCCCCCTGCCGCCGTTTGCCGATATCCGCAGTCGTGAGGAATTGGCGGCCAAAGCGACGAAGTTCGGCCTGCCCTGCATCCTCAAGACGCGGCGCCTGGGCTATGACGGCAAGGGCCAGTTCCGCATCCGCAACGAGGCCGATATCGATCTGGCGTGGCAAGTGCTTGGCCCCCAGGTCGAGGTGACCGGCTTGATCCTGGAGGGCTTCGTCGCCTTCGAGCGCGAGCTCAGCGTGGTGGCGGTCCGCGGCCGCGATGGCGAGTTCCGCGCATGGCCGTTGACCGGCAACTGGCACGTCGACGGGGTGTTGTCCGCGAGCCTGGCGCCGGCGCAGGTGAGCCAGGCCCAGCACGATGCGGCCATCGGTCATGCCAAGCGGCTGGCCGAACGACTGGACTACGTGGGCGTGTTCGCGTTGGAGCTGTTCTCCCGCGATGGCGATCTGCTGGTCAATGAGATGGCGCCGCGCGTGCACAACTCGGGCCACTGGACCGGCGAAGGCGCCGAGACCTCGCAGTTCCAGAACCATCTGCGTGCGGTGCTGGGCCTGCCACTGGGCGACACCCGGATGCTCGGCCATGCCTGCATGCTGAACTGGATCGGGCGGATGCCGGCGGCCGCGGCCGTGCTGTCGGAGCCTGCCGGGCACTGGCATGACTATGGCAAACAGCCACGGGCCGGCCGCAAGGTGGGGCACGCCACGCTGCGCGAAGACAGTCCGGTGCTGTTGGCGGATGCACTCGAGCGGGTGGGGCAGTCGCTGCAGCGCACCGAGCAGGTTGCAGCAGTGGTGGCGACTCTGCGTTCCTGAGCCTTGCTTTGCTGACGCGATTTGAATGCCGCGCTTGCTAGCGTTCCTTCCCCCTTTGTGGAGGACGCGCCATGTTGGACTGGAATGAATATCGCCGGGAGTTGGGCGGGCGGATTGGCGAGTTCGGCAAGTTGTCGCCGGACACGCTCAAGGGTTACCTCACACTGAGCGGGGCCGGCGCGCAGACCGGGCAGCTGGATGGCAAAACCCGCGAATTGATCGCGCTGGCAGTGGCGGTGACTACCCGCTGCGACGGCTGCATCACCACGCACGTGGACGCGGCGCTCAAGCAGGGCGCCAGTCGCGAGGAGATCGCCGAGGCCCTCGGCGTGGCGGTGGCACTCAACGCCGGAGCGGCCTTGGTGTATTCGGCCCGGGTTCTGGATGCGGTGGCCGTGCACGGTTGATCGGCGACCACCGGCCAGGTGGCCTCAACGCAACTGGGCGCTGGCGAATTCCCAGTTCACCAGCTTCCAGAAGGCATCCAGATAGCGTGCCCGGTCATTCTGGAAGTCGGTGTAATACGCGTGCTCCCACAGGTCGCAGGCCAGCAGTGGCGTGCTTTCCCCGGTCAGCGGCGTGCCGGCGTTGCGTGTGGCCACCACGGCCAAAACCCCGTCCGGGTGCTGGACCAGCCATACCCACCCCGATCCGAACATCGCCAGCGCGACCCTGTTGAATTCCTCGCGCATCCGCCGGGTATTGCCGAAGCTGCGCGCAATGCGTTCGGCCAGCGCACCGGCCGGCTCGCCGGGGCTGCGCGGATGCAGGCACTGCCAGAAAAACTCATGGTTCCACGCCTGCGCGGCCGCTTCGAACAGCGCCCCTTGGCTCTGCCGCACGATTTCCGCCAATGGCATCCCGGCGAACCCGGTGTCGGCGATCAGCGCGTTGACCGTGTCGACGTAACGGCGATGGTGCTGGCCGTGATGCAGGTCGATGCACTCGGCCGACAGATGCGGCTGCAGCGCGGTCCGGGAGTAGGGCAGCTCGGGTAATTCAACAGGCATGGTCCGTATCATCTGAGGGCAGGGACACCGGTAGTTCGCCGTGTCGGCTTACAATTGGCGGCTACGGGAAAGTCTATCCGACCCGGACAGGCTGTTCTTTTCGCATCAGCAGGAGAATTCGAATGCCGGTGATGGAGCAAATCCAGGCCGAGGTGGAGCATCACCCGCTCGTCCTGTTCATGAAAGGTACGCCGCAGTACCCGATGTGCGGTTTTTCCAGTCGTGCGGTGCAGGCATTGATGGCTGCGGGAGCTGTGAATCTGCGCACGGTCAACGTGCTGGAGCACCCCGAGGTGCGCGCCAATCTTGCGCGATACTCCAATTGGCCGACTTTCCCGCAGTTCTTCATGCACGGCGAGTTGATTGGCGGCTGCGACATCATTCTGGAGTTGCTCGAGTCCGGTGAACTCAAGCGGATCGTGGCCGAGGCCGACCAGCCGTGAGTGCGCAAGCTGTTGGGGATGTCTCCGGGGCGCTGGCCGGTCGTGTGGTGCTGATTGCGGGTGCGGCCGGGGGGCTTGGTGCCGCAGCGGCGCGCAGCTGTGCCGCGGCCGGGGGAACGGTGGTGCTGCTCGGCCGCAAGCTTCCCAAGCTCAACCGGGTCTATGACAGTGTGGCCCGGATGGGCCCGGAACCGCTGCTGTATCCGCTGGATCTGGAAGGCGCCGGCCCTGACGACTATGCGGCCCTGGCCGAACGCCTGCACGGTGAGCTCGGTCGCCTGGACGGGGTGCTGCATTGCGCTGCGGACTTTCCGGGGCTGACCCCGTTCGAACTGGGTGATCCGGCCGCATTTGCCCGCGCGATCCACGTCAACCTGACCGCACGGGCCTGGCTCACGCAGGCATGTCTGCCACTGTTGCGCCAGCGCGACGATGCGTCGGTGGTGTTCGTTGTGGATGATCTGCAACGCGTCGGCCGGGCGTATTGGGGCGGTTATGGCGTGGCCCAGCATGGGCTGCGAGGATTGATGCAGGCCCTGCATCATGAGCTGGCCAACGGCCCGGTGCGGGTCTGCGCGGTACAGCCAGGCCCGATGAAGACCGGGCTGCGGGCGCGCGCCTTTACCCATGAGGAAGACATGGCATCCGCTGAGCCGGCGGTATACGCGGACGCCTGCGTCGAGCTGCTGTCCTCGGCCGGCATCACGTGGCGCGGCCAGGTGCGGAAGCTCACCGCGTGACGATCCTCTCCGCAGCGCTGATGCTGTTCCTGATCCTGGATCCGCTGGGCAATATCCCGGTCTTCCTCAGCCTGCTCAAGCCCCTGCCGCCCAAGCGCCAGCGCATCGTGCTGGTGCGCGAGCTGCTGATCGCGCTGGCGGTGCTGATGGCTTTCCTGTGGGGTGGCAAATATGCCCTGGAGCTGATGCATCTGCGGCAGGAGTCCGTCGCCATCGCCGGCGGCATCGTGCTGTTCCTGATCGGTATCCGCATGATCTTTCCGCGTCCGGAAGGGCTGATGGGAGCGGTTCCCGACGGGGAGCCGTTCATCGTGCCGATGGCGATCCCGCTGATAGCGGGGCCGTCGGGGATGGCCGCGGTCATGCTGATGGGCAGCAACGAGCCGACCCGGCTGGCTGACTGGAGCTTGGCGCTCATGCTGGCCTGGGGGGCGACGGCGGCGATCCTGATGTCCTCGCCGCTGCTGTATCGCCTGCTGGGAATGCGCGCTTTGACCGCGCTGGAGCGACTGATGGGCATGCTGCTGGTGGCCATTTCGGTGCAGATGTTCCTTGATGGCCTTAGCGCTTATTTGGCCTAGGAGCCTACTCACATAAGGGGATCCGCCGCGTTAGACGCTTGCTGCATTGCCGCATTCAGTGTCATCGAAGCGTCACGTGGCGCTCATATCATGTTAATCTGGTGTTAACCGTTGCGGCTGAAACCGCTCGGAAGGTACCCACAGATTCAAGCCGATCAGGCGCCCAGTGAACCTGGGGCTGATGGATCGCGTTTTTTCTTCAATCGCCAACTCGTATCGAGGCTACCCAAAAAATGAACCACCCACGCTTCCGGATGTCCAAGCTTGCTCTTGGCCTCGTAGCCGCCCTTGCGGCCGCGCCGGCATTCGCCCAGAGCACTTCCGCCGGTGTTGGCGGCCAGGTCACCTCCGCTGCTGGCCAGCCGGTGACCGGTGCTGAAGTCACCATCACGCACGTCGAGTCGGGCACTGTAAGCCGCGCCACGACCGATGCGGCGGGTCGCTACAACGCGCGCGGTCTGCGCGTGGGTGGTCCTTACACCATCACCATCACCAAGTCCGGTGAAGGCACGAAGACCGAAGATGGCGTGTATCTGAACCTGAGCCAGGTCAATACCGTCAACGCCGCGCTGACTGGTGATATGGCTGCCACCACGCTGGAATCGGTGCAGGTCGTGGCTGTCGCCGGTGGTTCGGAAATCTTCAGTGCCAACAAGATGGGCACGGGCACCAACGTGAACCGCGAGACCCTTGAGGCGCTGCCGTCGGCCAACCGCAACATCCAGGACTACATCCGTCTGGACCCGCGCATCTCGCAGGTCAGCAAGGCTGACGGCGCGATCTCGGCCGGTGGTCAGAACACCCGTTTCAACGCCATCCGCATTGATGGTATCGGTGCCGGCGATCCGTTCGGTCTGGAATCCAACAACCTGCCGACCGAGCGTCAGCCGGTGTCGATGGATGCCATCCAGGAAATCAATATCGACCTGGCCAACTACGACACCACCATCTATGGCGGTACCGGCGCGGTGATCAATGCCGTGACCAAGTCGGGCACCAACGAGTTCCACGGCACGGTGTACTACACCTACCGTGACAAGGACATGGTGCGTAAAACGCTGGACGGCGTGAAGGGTGAGTTCAACGGTTTCGACGACGAAACCACCTACGGCATGACCTTCGGCGGTCCGATCGTCAAGGACAAGTTGTTCTTCTTCGCCAACTACGAGAAGTACGAGCGCTCCGCCCCGGGTGTCAGCCTGAGCGAAGGCCCGTATGGCAACGGCAGCATCACCGACGCTGACATCACCAGGGCCCAGAACTACATGTCGGGCCTGGGTTATGACATCGGCAGCCTGAATGCACCGTCCAACAAGACCGAGATCGAAGAGTACGCGGTCAAGCTGGACTGGAACATCAACGAAAACCACCGTGCTGCCCTGCGCTACAACAAGATGCAGCAGGACGTGATGCGCTTCCCGGGCATGGCGACCGGCACCGTGTCGCTGAGCAGCTACTGGTATTCGCAGCCGAAGATCTATGAAACCTGGATGGGCGAGCTGTTCTCCGACTGGTCGGAAAACTTCTCCACCGAATTCAAGGTTTCGCACAAGGATTACTCGGCCAACCGCGTGCCGACCATCGATCTGCCGCAGATCCGCGTCAATGGTTTCGGAACCAACAACTCGGCCCTGCTGTTCGGCACGGAGCAGAACACCCACGTCAATATCGTGGAGTCCAAGGAGCTGAGCGCCTTCGGTGCCGGTACCTGGTATGTCGGTGACCACACCGTCAAGTTCGGCTTCGACTATTCCGACAACGACCTGATGAATTTCTACGGTCGTAACCTCAATGGCGTGTACACCTTCGCCAACCTGCAGGATTTCGTGGACGGCAAGAAGCCGACCCAGTACCAGCTGCGTGCCCCGCGTCCGGGTGGCAGCCTCGCCGACATCCCGGCGTCGTTCAATCTGAAGAACACCGGCGTGTTCGTGCAGGACACCTGGGCGATCAACTACAACCTGAACCTGATGTTCGGCGTGCGCGTCGACATGCCGGACTTCAGCGACCAGCGCCTGTACAACCCGGAAATCGAGAAGATCTACGGTTACAACAACACCAATCTGGTTGACAGCAAGCTGGTGCAGCCGCGCTTTGGCTTCAACTACACCTTCGACAGCGAGCGTCCGACCCAGCTGCGCGGTGGCGTGGGCCTGTTCGGTGGTGCTGCGCCGAACGTCTGGCTGGCAGGTGCCTACCAGAACACCGGTCTGAACTACGTCGAGTACGACCTGCGTGGCGCCGCTTCTCCGGCGTTCGATCCGACCGTTCCGCCGTCCACCGCGGGCTTGACCCCGGGAGCCGCCCGCCAGAACGTCGACCTGATCGAGCCGGGCACCAAGCTGCCTTCGGTGTGGAAGGCCAACCTGGCGTTCGATCACGAACTGCCGTGGTACGGCATGGTTGCCTCGGCTGAGGTGCTGCTCACCAAGGTCAAGGACGCCCTGTATTTCGAGCGTCTGGACCTGTACAACGCCGCGGGCGCCGGCCCGACCGCAATTGGTCAGGACGGTCGCGAGATCTTCTGGAATGCGGCTGGCCGGAACCCGGGCAATGCCGGCAGGTTCGGCATGGAAAATGGCACCAATGGCGCCGGCAACCGCGCCAACCGTCCGGGCAACATCGGCGACGTGATGTTGCTGCGCAATACCGACAAGGGCCGCAGCTCGCAGGCGACGTTCTCGCTGAGCAAGCCGATGACCGACCATTGGGGCTGGTCGCTGGGTTACACCTACACCCAGGCCAAGGAAGTCAGCCCGTTGACCAGCTCGCAGAACACGTCGAACTGGAACAACACGATGATCTTCAACGCCAACGAAAACGTGGCCTACAACTCGCGTTATGCGTTGAAGGACCGCGTGACCGGCACCGTGGAGTGGAAGCACGACTTCTTCGGTGACAACACCACCCGCGTCGGCCTGTTCTACGAAGGCCGCAGCGGTCGTCCGTACAGCTACATCTTCTACAACGACGTCAACGGCGACAGTGCCGGCACCAATGACCTGTTCTACGTGCCGTCGGGCTACGGTGACGTGCTGTGGACCGGTGGTGCGGCGATGGAGAAGAGCTTCTTCGATTGGCTCGACAAGACGCCGGATCTGGCCGGTTACAAGGGTCAGGTTGTTCCGGCCAATTCGCATCGTGCCAAGTGGGTCAACAGCTTCGACATGCGCATCAGCCAGGAACTGCCGGGCCTTTTCAAGGGCCACAAGACCGAGCTGGCGCTGGACATCATGAATGTCGGCAATCTGCTCAACAAGAAGTGGGGCCTGATCGACGACTACGGTTTCTTCTCGACCCGTCGTATCGCAAACTATGCGGGTATCGATCCGGCAACCGGCAAGTACGTCTACAACTTCAGCGGTTCGACCGACAATCCGGCGATCCAGGAAAACAACAACGACAAGGGCAATACCGGTGTGTCGCGCTGGTCGATGATGTTGAGCCTGAAGTACAAGTTCTGATCGGTTGATTGATCGGATGTAAATAGAAAACGGCCGGGGCAACCCGGCCGTTTTCCTTTTTCCGGGGGCGGCGCTAAAGTCGTTCACCAAAACGAATCGAAACTGGAATGGAAATGATGAAGAGCGAAGCGGCGGCCCGCACGTTGCCGGTGCAGGATGCACGGATCTACCCCAGCGGCGGGCTGGATGTCCTGTCCCGGGCCGAGGTCGCGCGCCTGCGTGACGCGTCCAGCGGCGGCATGCATGAGTTGCTTCGGCGGTGTGCTCTTGCGGTTCTGACCAGCGGCAGCGCATCGGATGATCCGCGCGCGGCGCGGGACCTGTACCCGGATTTCGATATCCAGGTGACCCAGCAGGATCGCGGTGTGCGTATCGATCTGAGCAACGCGCCGGCGATGGCCTTCGTGGATGGCGAGATCATCCGCGGTATCGCCGAGCTGCTGTTCGCCGTCGTGCGTGACCTGGCTTATATGGCCATCGAACTGGGCCCGGAGTATGCATCGGACCTGGAGTCCTCCGATGGCATCACCAATGCGGTGTTCGGGCTGCTGCGCAATGCGCACATCCTGCAGCCGAGCGAGCCGAACCTGGTGGTGTGCTGGGGCGGGCATTCGATCTCGCGCGATGAATACCTGTACACCAAGCAGGTCGGTTACGAGCTGGGGCTGCGTGGGCTGGATATCTGTACCGGTTGCGGTCCCGGTGCGATGAAGGGGCCGATGAAGGGCGCGACCATTGCCCACGCCAAGCAGCGCAAGCACACCACGCGCTACATCGGCATAACGGAGCCGGGAATCATTGCCGCCGAATCGCCCAATCCGATCGTCAACCACCTGGTGATCATGCCCGACATCGAGAAGCGCCTTGAGGCGTTCGTTCGTATCGGTCACGGCATCATCGTGTTCCCCGGCGGCGTTGGCACCGCCGAAGAGATCCTCTATCTGCTCGGCATTCTGCTGCGCGAAGAAAACAGCGGCCTGCCATTCCCGCTGATCCTCAGCGGCCCGACCATCGCAGCTCCCTATTTCGAGCAGATCGATCGCTTCATCCGCCTGACACTGGGCGACGAGGCCGCAAGCCGGTACGAAATCGTGGTGGGAGACCCGGCGGCGGTGGCCCGCAAGATGGCCCAGGGCATCAAACGCGTCCGCGAGTACCGTCTCGCACAGAAGGATTCGTTCTTCTTCAACTGGTCGGTGGACATCCCGCTGAACTACCAGCAACCCTTTATCCCGACCCACGAAGCCATGGCAGCACTCGACCTGCACCATGGTCGCGCGGCCCACGCCCTGGCAGCCGACCTGCGGCGTGCGTTCTCCGGCATCGTCGCCGGCAACGTCAAGGAAGACGGCATGCGGCGGATCGAGCAGTTCGGCCCGTTCCAGATCCACGGCGATCCGCAGATGATGCAGGCGCTGGACGAGCTGCTTCGCGCGTTCGTCGAGCAGCGAAGGATGAAGATCTCCGGCGAGTACCGGCCGTGCTATCAGGTTGTGACCTGACTAGGGATTAGGAATGAAGATGGTCGCATGGTAGCGACCATCTTCAACGCGGGTTTCCAATCGTCCCCCATCATGTGTCATGGCTTTCAGACGGGCACGTACCGAGTCAAGGCCGATCTGGTGGCCCTGTGTCATTGAACCGGAGAGTGATGTCGGGTTTGTTATCTTCACTATGACGCCAGTATTGTCGCTAGAAATGGAAATCTGGAGCGTGCCGCCTTCGGATAGGGGCTCGATGCCGTGGCGGATAGCGTTTTCAACGAGGGGTTGAATCGAAAGCGACGGCAGCTTGATGTCGGGAAGCTGTCCGGGGAGGTCCCAGACTATCGTCAAGCGGCTTCCAAAACGTAGCGCTTCAATCTCAAGATAGCGCCGGGCCAGCGATAGTTCTTCCTCCAGCGCGATGTCGATCGGGCCTGTCAGTGCGGCGCGGAAAAGGTCGGCGAGATCGAGCAAAAGCCGCTCCGCTTCTTCCGGGCGTTGCCGGATCAGCGCAGCACCGGTATTGAGCGTGTTGAAAAGGAAGTGGGGTTGAATCCTCGCCTGTAGCGCTTTGAGTCTGGATTTCTGTGCGTCAACAGCATGCTGTTGAGCCCGGATATGATTCTGGATTGCGGCGAGGCCGAGTAATCCGACCGTCAGTGATATTCCCATGAACCTTGCGAACAATGAGCGCCACCCGCCTTCTGGAGTCGTCCAGAAATCGTGGAGCATGAGCCAAGCCGAGGCGCTGACTAGGCTGCTGGCGATGACCAGCAAGACAAGGGCGATGTAGGCGACGTAGGCCGGGCGCAGGCGCGCGAGGCGGTGTCGTAGTAGATACAACGAGCCCAATGCGATCAGGGCCACCCACTGGACTATCAGCGAGGTCAGGCCGAAATAGATGAAGCGGTCATCCTCGATGCCTGGCGCCAAGGTCAGTATTACTGCCAAGCCTTCACCAGCAAGCAGTACCCAGACGATAACCGGGGCCTGCCATAGCGCATCCAGGTGGCTCTTCTTTTCCGCAGTTGAGTGCATGTCTTCCGGATTCGGACGGGCGGTGGAGCGCACTATGATGCCTTGCTGCCACGATGAATGACGATGCCCGGCCGTTGATGTATCGGGAGCTGCCGCCTGTCGGCCCCGGGTGGTGATCGCACCGCATGATCTCTATTGTTCAGCTGGGATCCACTATGGGGCTAGATATGCGTCGGGAGCACGGGGGGACATCGCTGCATCGCGGTGATGCGGGTGAGGTGGAGGGCGGTTTTACGCTGGTCGAGCTGGTTGTGACGGTCGCAGTTTTGGCCATCATGATGGCAATGGCGGTGCCCAGCTTTACCTCCTTGATCAATTCCAACCGCCTCACGTCGCAGGCCAATGAGCTGGTGGCCTCGTTACAGCTGGCGCGCTCGGAAGCTGTCCGAAGGAATCGTTCGGTAACGCTTTGCAGGACAACCAACGGCACAACGTGTGCCGGTGCCGCCGGTAAGTGGGATCGCTGGATTGCGGTAATGCCGGTCGGTGCCGGTGCCGTCGAGGTACTTCGGGACACTTCCACCAAGGCACCGGTGCAGATTACCGCGGGCGTGGACAGTATCACTTTCCGCGCCGATGGTCTGGCAAGGAACGGCGGGGGAGCTCTGCTGGCGACCAGTCTTACTGTCTGCATGCCAACCTCAAAGCCGCCGCAGAACCAGCGCGTAGTGTCCTTGGGTTCTGGCAGTCGCATGTCGATTGCCAGTGCTTCCGGTGCCGGCAGTTGTCCCTGATGAAAGACTGTAAATACAGGAGTAAAGGAATGTCATTCCAGCACGCAGCCTTTTCGGTCAGAGCAGGTCAGCGCGGCGCCGGTCTGATCGAGGTGCTTATAGCGGTGCTGATTATGGGCGTGGGGTTGCTGGGTGTCGCAGCGATGCAGGCAACGGCGCTGCGCAATAGTCAGGGCGCGTTGGAGCGAAGTCAGGCTGTAGTCCAGAGCTACTCCATTCTGGATGCAATGCGCGCCAACCGCGACGCGGTTGCGGCGGGCGGTTACAACACAGCCGGTATTGCCTGCGTTGCACCTGCTGCAGGCTCGCTGGCGCAGACGGATGTCCGACTTTGGATCACCTCGCTCAAGGCGACGCTGGGAGGAGGAAATTCGACCTGCGGTGGGATCAATTGCAACGGCACCGACTGTACCGTAACGGTGCAATGGGATGACAGTCGCTCATCTGACGGGGCCGCCGCAGGCAGTGCCACCTCGCAGATCACTACCAGGGCCCGGCTATGAAGAAACGCTCATCCGTTGGTTTGTTTGCTGCCCCTGGCAAGATGCGTGGGCTTACGCTTATTGAGCTCATGATTGCCCTCCTGCTTGGCCTGTTGGTAGTGGGCGCGGCCATCGGGATATTCCTGTCTAACAAGCGTGCCTACGCCACCACCGAAGGTCTCGGTCGGGTGCAGGAGAATGTAAGGACGGCTTTTGAGCTGATGGCACGAGATATTCGCGAGGCCGGGGGCAATCCTTGTGATGTGGACCTTCCCGTGGCGAACGTGATCAACAACGGCGCCACCCAGTGGTGGACGAACTGGGGCGTGGGTCTGCAAGGCTATGACCAGGGAGCGTTGGCGGGCAGTCTCGCGGGAACTGATGCCATCCAGCTGCTTTCGGCGGGTGATGAGTCGGTAACCGTCAGCGCGCATGCTGGAACCACCTTTACTGTCGCTTCGCATCCCTACGTGGTGGGCGAAAACCTGATTGTTTGCGATACACAGCAAATGGCACTTTTCAAGACCTCCGGTGTGACGGTTACGACGATCGGTCACGCCGCATCCGGCGGTAATTGCAGCAACAGTCTGGGGACGGTGCCCGCTGCATGCGCCGCGGGCGCACCAGCGTATCTCTACAAAGAGAACGCTGTGATCAGCCAGTTGCATGCCTCGCGCTGGTACGTCGCAGACAATGGCCGCGGCGGCACTTCGCTTTATCAGGCAACCAACGGTGCCGCGGGGCAGGAGGTCGCAGAAGGTGTCTCTGATATGCAGCTGACCTTCTTGCAGCCTGATGCTGATGCCTCGAATTATGTGAATGCGGATGCTGTTACCAATTGGGGACAGGTCCGTGCCGTGCGCGTCGTACTGGGTTTGCGTGGAACTGAGGCATTAGGGACGGACGGTCAGCCCTTACGCCGGCAGCTTGAGCATGTGGTGACCTTGCGGAATAGAAACCTATGAACAAGACCCTCTATCGGATATGCAAGGATGATCAACGAGGAGCTTCGCTGGTCGTCGTGTTGTTATTGTTGCTGGTAATGACGTTGCTGGGACTGGCAGTGCTGAGGAGTACGCTGCTCGAAGAGAAAATGAGTGCAAATCTCTACGACCGGAGCTTGGCATTCCAAGGCGCGGAATCGGCACTCAGGGAGGCCGAAACCCTGGTAAGAGTCAGTGCGCTTGCGGGTGTGGCCGTTGGGTATGATTGCTCATTGCCAGCGCGTTCATGTCCTGTGGTCCCGGCAAATACCTATACCGGGAATGTGGCCGGATGTGCTGCCAATGATCAGAACTGCTGGCGGGATGGGGCTACGCAGCAAGCAATCGCAGCTGGCGCACCGCAGTATTACATCGAGTATTTCGGAAAACGCGATAGCACCGACACCCTCAGTCTGGGTTCCAGTGCAAACGCCAATCAATATGGTGGGGGTGGTGGTGTGCAGCTCGAATCTTTTTATCGGATAACAGCGCGCAGCTCAAATCCTGCGGCAGCTGCGGATCGGGCGCTTGTGGTTCTGAAATCCAACATCGTGGTCAAGTGACTGGGCAGCAACCGCTCATTCTGGCGTTCTGCGGGCTCGCCATGGGATTAAAATGAAAATCAAATACGGCAACAAGAAAAATTTTCGAGCGCAGCTCTTTTCAAGGGGCTTTGCTTTCCTCATCGGCGGATTGGCAGGGCTGAGTTCGATGTCCGCCAGCTCGGTCGAGATCGCGCAAGCCCCACTTTATATTGGTAGCGAAGTTCCAGGTAATCTTGCCTTGGTGCCATCGGTGGAATTCCCTACGGTAATCAGTCAGGCGAATCTTTCGCCGACGTATACCGCGGCAGGGAATTTTGTCGGCTATTTCGATTCGAACAAGTGTTACGCGTATCATTACAGTGATACCGAAAGTGAGAGGCATTTTTACCCAGTCAGCAAGAGCGCGACCAAGACCTGTGCAAGCCCAAACTGGAGCGGAAACTTTCTGAATTGGGCGGCCACTCAGACAATTGACCCGTTCCGCGCTGCGCTTACTGGCGGCTATCGCGTGCGGGATACCGCGAGCGAGACGTGGCTGGAAAAGGCGTTTGCCGATTCAGGTCAGGGTGGAACAGGTAATTTCGAGCACCGTCGGGTTTCTGGATCCGGCGTGATTTCTGGTGCGACGCCTGCTCAATGGGATGTGCTGGAGATGCGGATTTTGCAGCTGGGTAACAAGATGAGGTTTGGTGGCAAAGCGACCAATGTCCAGAATGGAACAAATCTTGTCGCATACAACCCAGCTGCTCATGTCTTGGATAAGAAAAAATTCTCTAAAGATCTGAATTGGGATGACGTTGCCTACGAGGTCAGCGTCAGGGTCAAGGTGTGCGATGCCACCGTGGGTCTGGAGGCTAACTGTGTTGGATACCCAAACGGCCAGTTCAAGCCCGAGGGCCTAATCCAGAAATATTCCAGCAAAATAATGTACAGCGCATTTAGCTATCAGAATGTCAACGGAAACAGCCTCGATGGAGGTGTCCTGCGTGCTAATCAAAAATTTGTTGGGCCGTTGACTTATTATCCTGAGGTTGGTCCCCGGGCCAACCCGGGCCGAGAGTGGGATCCGGCGACGGGTATTTTATATCCCAATCCCGATGCTGCGGATGCGGCAACAACGAATGCTATCGTTGCGGCGGGAGGCGGAACTTGTGGCGTGTCCGGTGGCTGTGTTATTCGTAATAGCGGTGTGATCAACTATCTGAATAAGTTTGGTCAGATGAATACGGGTAAGTCCGTTAAAAGCCAGGACAATGTGAGTGAGCTGTATTATGCCGCCGTCCGTTATTTCAAGCATCTTGGTGATGTGCCTGCTTATTCCCAATTGACCGGTGATGCTACAAACCGGTATCGGCGTGCAGATGGTTTTCCGGTAATCACCAACTGGAATGAGGTGGTGGGCGGTGTCCGCGTTCGGGATCCAATCCGTTACCAGTGCCAGACAAACGTTATCCTCGGAATCGGTGACACCAATACGTGGCAGGATAAAAATTTGCCGGGAGCGGGAACCTCAGGTAGTGACGAGCCGACAAAGCCACAGGCGGTGGTGGATGACACTACTGTGGATGTCGTCGAGATGATGAGGAAGATATGGCGGATGGAGGGCAAGAGCGCGACGGATGCAAACACGCTCGCGACGCGCAACTATTTCAACAACAGCGGTCATTATAATTCCGCCTATATCGCTGCACTTGCCTACGACTCACATACGCGTGATATACGTCCCGAGACGCGACCGAATGGGTTCCCTGGCAAACAGACTATTTCGACCCATTGGGTGGATGTAATCGAGGGTCGGCAGAATTCCGATTACAAGACGGCCGATACGAACCAGTATTATCTTGCCGGAAAATATGGTGGTTTCGCGGTCCCTGCCGGCTTCGACCCCGATACGCATATTTCTCCGCTAGGCGATGCTTTGTGGACGGATGGGGACTCAACTCCAAACTTCAAGCGTCCGCGGAATTTCTATGCTGCCGCAGATGCAAACAGAATGGTGAAGAGTTTGACAGACGCATTCTCCAGGATTGTTGCGGAGATGACCGGTTCCGGAAGCTCCTTTGCCGCCAATACGACCAAGCTGGAAGCGGGCGCGATGACTTATCAGGCCCAGTTCTATGGTGGTACCTGGGGCGGCGAGTTGACTGCATACACCGCCGATGTCAGTACCGGTAAGCTGACGCCGGCCTGGTCGGCCACTGGCAAGTTCCCGCTATGGGGTCCACGCAACGACACGGTCGTGAGTGGTGTATCTGCGCGAAAAATCTTTTTTGCGAATGGCGCGTCGCTGGGGAATTTCGAGGCGGGTCAGCTCTCCGGGACACCGTTGGCGTCGGCAACCGCAGCGCAGATCAATTATCTGCGCGGTGACAGGTCCAATGAGCTGCCAGGCGCGCTTCGGGTACGGCGTAGCGTGCTTGGCGACATCGTCAACTCGCAGCCAGTCTATGTCGGTACGCCGAACAGTCGCCTCTACCTTGGCCAGACGTTCTCGGGGGCATCCGCTTACTCTTCGTTTGTGGCAGCCAATGCTTCCGGTACTCGAACGCCGGTAATCTACGTCGGCGCGAACGACGGCATGCTGCACGCTTTTAACGCCAATACCGGCGTGGAGATATTCGCCTTTGTGCCCACTGCGTCGATGAGTAAGTTGATCGGCGCTGGTGGTTACACCGATCCTGAGTATGCCCATAGCTACACGGTGGATGGAGATCTGACGGTTGCCGACGTCTATACCAATGGGTCATGGAAGACCGTGCTGGTCGGGAGTCTTGGTCGTGGCGGCAGTGGCCTGTTTGCGCTTGATGTAACAGACCCGACATTGCCCTCGTTGCTTTGGGAAAAAAGCGCAGCTGATATTCCTGCGCTTGGAAATAACCTGGGTCAACCCATTGTCGCGCAGGTGGCGGACGGTGATTGGCGCGTGCTGGTAGGAAACGGGCCCAACAGCAGCGCTGGGCGCGCTCAGCTGGTGATGGTGGGTTTGGCCAACGGCGCAGTAACTACTGTCGACACCGGCGCGGGCTCGGATAACGGACTATCGGGTATCAACGCCTGGGCCTCAAGCGGCAGTGGCTTTGTCGATACCGTCTATGGCGGGGATATGCTGGGGAATATGTGGAAGATCACCGGGCTGACCGGGGCAGGGTCAGCTACGAAGTTGTTTGCTGGCGGGAGTTCCCAGCCCATCACCGCGACGCCGTTGGTCGCCAAGAATCCCGCGACTGCTGAAACCTGGGTGTTTTTCGGAACCGGTCGTTACCTGAGTTCTGCCGACATTGCCAGCAAGGCGATCCAGAGCTGGTATGGAATAATCGATAAAGGGACCTTGCCGGTCAGTAAAGCTAATCTGCGTAGTACTGCGATCTTGGCGGAGGGTCCAGTCAACGGTGTCAACGCAAGAGCGTTGGAGTCTTACGCAACCGCAGGATTGAATGGCTGGTATCTGGATTTGGTGTCACCGGGTGCCGGGGGGCAGCGTGGGGAACGCATGGTCGAGCCGAATTTCTTCCAGGGACTGGCGTTGATCGGAACCACCCGCATACCGGACTCGAATGACGTCTGCAGTCCCAGTGGCACCGGCTTTACCATGGCTATTTCGCCGTTTACCGGCGGGCGGCTTGCGCAGACATTCTTTGATGTCAATGGAGATGGGGCGTTTAACAGTGGTGATACTTTGAACGGCGTGCCGGTATCGGGCATCGGTTATGACAGCAGTCCCAACAACCCGATTTTCCTTGGTGACACCATGTATACCGGCCTGGATGATGGTAGTAGCAAGGTGATCAAGACCAACGCGTCCTCCATGAATGTCCGGCGTGTTTCGTGGCGTGAACTCATCAGGGAGTGACTGAAATGATATTTTCTATGACCGAGGTGAGGGGCGGTAGCGCTCCCCAGCTGCCAGTCCGGTTCAAGATGGCTGGGTTTACTCTGATCGAGCTGATGATAGTGGTGGCGATCGTGGCCATTCTTTCGGCGATCGCCTATCCCAGCTATCAGGCGCATGTGATCAAGACCCGCCGAGCCACCGCCGCTGCATGTTTGCAGGAGCGGGCGCAATTCATGGAGCGCTTCTACACCACCAACATGACGTACGCGAATGCACCCGCGCCGGCGCAATGTGGCCAAGGTGTGGATGACTTCTACGTAGTTGCATTCAGTGGGGTGCCTGACGCGAAAACCTATGCTATTACTGCAGCGCCAACCTCTAAGCAGAAGGATGGCAAATGTGGCACGCTCTCTATCAATGCTAGGGGCGTGCGTGGGAAAACGGGAACTGCAAGTGCTGCCACCGAATGTTGGTAGGACAAGGTGTCAGTCGTCGTGGAGGCGCTTTCGGGCGCTTCTTAAAGCACGGAAATAAAAAAAGCCACGATTTCTCGTGGCTTTTTCATTGTTTGGCGCCCGAAGTTGGACTCGAACCAACGACCCCCTGATTAACAGTCAAGTGCTCTAACCGGCTGAGCTATTCGGGCGAGGTGCGCATTGTATTGGGGCAGGTGTGGATGTGCAATAGGGTGCCTAGGAATCTGTGCCGTTGTTAGCGGCAGGACGTGGGGTGCTTCGGCCGCGCAAGGCGGATGCGGCCGCCATTGTTGATGATGATCTGGTTCAGCAAGACATTCTGCTTGCAGACGGTGATTGTGAGGTTGCTTCCTGCGGATCTTCCGTCATACAGGTAACGGGCCTGGGTGCGGCCCGCCGAGGACGTCGCGAGGATGTCACTGCTGGGTGAAGCGGGTTCGCTCCAAAGGATGTCAGCCGGCTGGTCGGGCTGCCTGTTGCCGTCGGGGTCGGTAAACACGATCCAGCCCTGTGTCCAGTCGGTACTGGCGCGGCAACTGAGCATGTCGGCGGATGGGCACACTCCGACCGTCGTGCGTCGGGTCACTGCGCTGCTCCGTGCCAGGTTGAGGTGCGACACCAGCAGGTTGGTGAAGGCGACGCCTTGTTGGCGTTGCCTGAAATCCTTTAAAGATGGAATTGCCATCGCCAGCGTGATGGACAGGATGGCGACGGTGACGAGGACCTCGATCAGGGTGAAGCCTGCCGACCGGTCGTCCAAGGAGGATGTTGGAGGGTGTGGCGTCCTTGCCATGATCCTTCCTGAGATTGCCCTGCATTGGGGCGCAGGTACATCTTGCCTTCCATCGGGTGTCTGGCCCCTCGGGCGGGGGAGCGTTGGCGGGTAGGGAAGTTCCTTGCCAGGCTGTCACCGGGTCGCTCGCTATACTTGTCGGCCCACGCCGTTGACGTAGCCATGACCGACAGCTTCCAGCTCGTTTCCCCCTACTCGCCGGCTGGTGACCAGCCGATGGCCATCGAGAAGCTGGTCTCCAGCTTCGAGGCGGGAGTCGCGAAGCAAACGCTGCTGGGTGTCACCGGATCCGGCAAGACCTACACGATCGCCAATGTGATCCAGCGCGTGCAGAAGCCGACTCTGGTGATGGCGCCGAACAAGACGCTTGCCGCCCAGCTGTATGGCGAATTCAAGGCGTTCTTCCCGCACAACGCGGTGGAGTACTTCGTCAGCTATTACGACTACTACCAGCCCGAGGCCTACGTGCCGTCGTCGGACACATTCATCGAGAAGGACAGTTCGATCAACGAGCACATCGAGCAGATGCGTCTTGCCGCGACCAAGACTCTGTTGTCGCGCCCGGATGCGATCGTTGTGGCCACGGTATCGGCGATCTACGGCTTGGGCGCGCCGGAAGACTACCTGTCGCTGCGGCTGATCCTGTCCACGGGCGAGCGCATTGACCAGCGTGACCTGATCAACCATCTCACGCAGCTGCAGTATTCCCGCAACGAGTACGAGCTGCATCGCGGCACGTTCCGCGTGCGCGGCGAAGTGATCGACGTTTTTCCGGCAGAGTCTGACAGTGAAGCGGTACGTATCGAACTGTTCGACGGCGAGGTCGAGCAGATCAGCATGTTCGATCCGCTCACCGGAGAAAGCCTGCGCAAGATGATGCGTTACACGATCTATCCGAAGACGCATTACGCGACGACGCGCGAGCGCGTGCTGGCGGCGGTGGAGACCATCAAGGCCGAACTCAAGCCTCGGCTCGAGCAGCTGTACGAACAGAACAAGCTGGTGGAAGCGCAGCGCCTGGCACAGCGCACCCAGTTCGATCTGGAGATGATGGCCGAGGTCGGCTACTGCAACGGGATCGAAAACTACTCACGCCACCTGACTGGCAAGGCGCCGGGCGAGCCGCCGCCCACGCTGTTCGACTACCTCCCGCCCGATGCGCTGCTGGTGGTGGACGAATCCCACGTCACGGTGCCGCAGATCGGTGCGATGTTCAAAGGCGACCGCTCGCGCAAGGAGACGCTGGTGGAGTTCGGTTTCCGCCTGCCATCGGCGCTGGACAACCGGCCACTGCGGTTCGAGGAGTGGGAGGAGCGTTCGCCGCGCAGCATCTATGTATCGGCCACGCCGGGTCCGTATGAGCTGCGCGAATCCGGTGATGAGGTCACCGAGCTGGTGGTGCGTCCGACCGGCCTGATCGATCCGGTAGTGGAGATCCGCCCGGTCGGTACCCAGGTCGATGACCTGATGTCCGAGGTGCATGAGCGCATCAAGCTCGGCGACCGCGTGCTGGTCACCACGCTCACCAAGCGCATGGCCGAGAACCTGACCGAATACCTGGGTGAGCACGGTATCCGTGTGCGCTATCTGCACTCGGATATCGACACGGTCGAGCGCGTGGAGATCATCCGCGACCTGCGTCTGGGCAAATTCGACGTGCTGGTCGGTATCAACCTGCTGCGCGAAGGTCTGGACATGCCGGAGGTATCGCTGGTGGCGATCCTCGATGCCGACAAGGAGGGCTTCCTGCGCTCGACCGGTTCGCTGATCCAGACCATCGGCCGCGCCGCACGCAACCTGCGCGGCAAGGCGATTCTCTACGCTGACCGGATGACGCGTTCGATGCAGGCGGCGATCGACGAGACGGATCGCCGTCGCGCCAAGCAGGTCGAATACAACGAGCTGCATGGCATCGTGCCCAAGTCGGTCGCGCGTCCGATCGTGGACATCCTCGAAGGGGCACGCTCCGAGGCGGGCAACGAGGGCCGTTCCGGCAAAGGTCGCGGACGCAAGGTGGCCGAAGCGGTTGCGGATTACCGTGCGCTGGACCCGCAGCAGATATCGGCCAAGCTCAAGGCGCTGGAGCAGCAGATGTACCAGCATGCGCGTGACCTGGAGTTCGAGGATGCCGCACGCGTCCGCGACCAGATCCGGCAACTGAAGGAGATCAGCCTGGGCTGATAGAAAATAGTGGGAGTTTTTTGGACGAAGCTATTGTTCTTCCCAAATGGCTGGACTAGAATACGCGCCCCGCAACGCACAATCTGTTGGGGGAAAACGGGCGGTTAGCTCAGCGGTAGAGCACTACCTTGACATGGTAGGGGTCACAGGTTCGAACCCTGTACCGCCCACCACTTCAGTCCTCATGATTGGAAGTGGAAACGAAGAAAGCCGGCCATCGCGCCGGCTTTTTTGTTGCCCGGCATATTGTTTTGTGCGGCGCGTCCCTTGGATCCTCACCGGTTTGCCTTAGCATCCCGGCTGATCAACTGCCCGGGAAGGGTAGGTGATCGAGTACCTGCAAGCGGTTCTGAAGAGGGCGCCAACGAATGCGGCGCTTCCCGCCGGGCCGGGTATGCCCGGCCGCGGTCACAGGCTATATGCGCTCTTCACCTGCAGTGGGCCGGCTCGAGCAGGACCTTCGTTGGGGAGGCGGGATTACCGGGAACTGGCCCTTCTGCAGAATGCGGCTGCAGCTGTGGAGCAAGCCGCTGGAATCGCGCCAGAAAGTGTTAATCCGGTTCCTCGCGCAAGACCGTTTGCAAGCGCCGGGGTCGAGTCACGTCATATGGAGATGAACGTTGAGCAGGAACAAATGGATGGGTCTGGCCGTGGTCACCGTGGCCTTCGTCTTTGCCGGCTACCTGCTGTCCGGGTACGCCGTGCTGTTGCTTCTCAAGGCCGACACCGCCAATTTTGGATGGGGTACTTACCGCCTCTATCTGAACGCGTTGGGCGAGCCGCAGTGGCAGCCGTATTTCGCAACCATCCGTCGTGCCGGCTACATCGGCTTCGGCGTGTGTGGGGCTCTGTGGTTCGTTTTGGTGTCTCTCGTTCTCAGGCCGAAACCGCAGGCCCTGCACGGGGAGGCCCGCTTTGCGGGGCCTGGTGATCTGTCCAGACAGGGCATGTTCAAATCCGGCGGCACCGGCATCATCGTCGGCAAATTTGGCGGCCGGCTCGTACGGCTGCCGGGGCAGCAGTTCGCGATCCTGGCTGCGCCTACGCGCTCGGGCAAGGGGGTGGGCATCGTCGTTCCCAACCTGCTCGATTATCAGGAATCGGTGGTGGTGCTGGATATCAAGCAGGAGAACTTCGACCTGACCAGCGGCTGGCGCGCCAGCCAGGGGCAGGAGGTCTACCTGTTCAACCCGTTTGCCGAGGATCGACGGACCCATCGGTGGAATCCCTTGACCTATGTCTCAAGCGATCCCGCTTTCCGCGTGTCGGACCTGATGAGCATCGCGGCGATGCTGTATCCGGATGGCTCGGATGACCAGAAATTCTGGGTCAGCCAGGCGCGCAACGCATTCATGGCATTTGCCCTGTATCTGTTCGAGAACCGGGACGACGAGCAGGCGACGGGTTTCTCCGGCGGAAGCGGAGCGCCCACGATCGGTGCGATCCATCGGCTGTCCTCCGGCGACGGGACCGATCTCAAGGCGTATCTCAGGGGTCTGGCTTCGCGTCCGTTCCTCAGTGCCAATGCGCGCTCCGCCTTTTCCAACCTGTTGTCCCAGGCCGATGAGACCTTCGCATCGATCATGGGTACGCTGAAGGAGCCGCTCAACGCGTGGATCAACCCGGTCCTGGACGCAGCCACCAGTGCAGATGATTTCCTGCTCACCGATCTTCGCAGGAAGAAGATGACGATCTATATCGGTATCCAGCCAAACAAGCTGGCTGAAAGCCGTTTGATAGTGAACCTGCTCTTCAGCCAGATCATCAATCTCAATACGAAGGAATTGCCAAAGAGCAATCCCGAGCTCAAGTACCAGTGCCTGCTGCTGATGGATGAGTTCACCGCCATCGGGCGCGTGGACATCATCGCTTCAGCGGTGGCCTATATGGCTGGCTACAACGTGCGATTGCTGCCGATCATCCAGTCCATGGCCCAGCTTGATGCGATCTATGGCAAGGACGTTTCGCGCACGATCATCACCAATCATGCCTTGCAGATTATCTACGCGCCCCGTGAGCAGCAGGATGCGAACGACTATTCGGAGATGCTGGGTTACACCACGGTGCGCAAGCAGAACGTCACCAAGGGCAGGGAGGTCACCCGCAGTGTGAGCGAGGAGCGACGTGCACTGATGCTGCCGCAGGAGCTCAAGGCGATGGGGCCGGACACACAGGTCTTCCTGTATGAGGGAATTGGGCATCCGGTCAAGTGCGACAAGATCAAGTATTACCAGGATCGCTATTTCACCTCCCGCATGCGCCCCGCGGTCGAGGTGGGCCGCATATCTGTCTGAAACGGATATCGTCTGTGTCGGATTTATAAATTTCCCTCGGCGGCTGGCCGTGAGTTTGTTTCAAGATGTGATTGGAATCACTTTGGAAAGGTGCGGTTTGTTGAGGTTTGCATATCCCGCGCGATGAACGCCTACAAATAAGCGGGTCTCGCCTTGACCGGGCTGACGCGATGGGGCAGATTCCAACCCGTCGCGACGGTTTTGGGAAGTTGCGGGCGCTGGTGGAGCGCTGATGCGGAGATGCGTCAGCCGGCTCAGCAGAAAGCAGGCATGGAGGCCAATCAATGTGTGACTCACGAACTTCAGTTTCAGAGGCAGTAACGCTGCCGGTACGTAAGCACTTTGCGGCATGGGGCAGGGCGAAGGATCGTTTCGCCGCCACGTTCAAGTCGGCGCGCGTGGATGAGCCGCGGGCGGATACCGAGAATCCCGGCCGTTATCCAGCGGGGCTGAGGGGGGTGTCAGCCGACACCGCCTTTGCGGGGGGCACTGATTCATGCCCAGAAGATGGACACATGAGCAAGGTGCGTCATTCCCTTGTCGCAGTCCCGTTGTTGCTGGTTGTGAGTGTGCTTGCCGGTTGCGGGACTACCCCAGCCAAGGATTTCGGCGGTCGCTGGAAACCGGTCAACCGGTTCGCACAAGCACCTACAGAGATACCACTTTATTCATCTTATGTATTCCAGGCATCGCCAACTGATCGCACGTTGAAAACGATGCTCGAGCGGTGGGCCCGGGATACCGGGCTGGTGTTGGATTACCGGCTGACTTCCGATTACACCCTGTATGGTCCTGTGGCAGGGCTCAATACCACCAGTGCGCAGCAGGCTGTGTCCAAAGTGACATCCGCCTATGCGACGCAAGGGCTATCGGTGTCGATCAACGGCAATGCGATGACGGTATCGCAGGCCGGCCAATTGCCGGCACCAGCTGATGAGACGAAGAACTCTCCCGGCTCCTGATTACCAGGCTATCGACTTGAGAAATTTCGGCTGGGCCCGAATCGCGGGATAGGCGGTTCGCCCTGGTCGGCTCGCGGCGCTCTCATGGGCGTCGACACCACGCAGCTTCTTCGGCAGGGATCGCATGTTGCGCAAGAACAAGAGCACCACGCAAAACGTGGAAAAGGCCGTGTCGAACGCCGTCAGCTACGAGGTGACCATCGCCGACATCGCTCGTCGCAGCGAGCGCCGCGCCTGGTGGATTGCGGGTACCTCGGTTGTGATTTCCCTCATCCTGACGGGGGGCTATTTCTATATGTTGCCGCTGAAGGAAAAAGTGCCATATCTCGTGATGGCTGATCCTTATACCGGCAACGTCGCGGCCAGTCGTCTGGTGCCCGATGTGCTGGACAGGCAGTTGACCGGCAACGAAGCCATCAATCGCTCCAATGTCCATCGCTTTGTGATGGCGCGTGAGTCGTGGGATTCGGACCGGCGTTACAGCGATTGGCGCCTGCCTTATCTGATGGGTACCGGAGAGGTGATCACCGAGCTGCGTGCACAGAGCCAGAAGAACAACCCGATCAATCCCGCCAATCTTTATGGACAGAAATTCGCCATTCGGGTACGCATTCTCAGCACCGTGTTGAGTCGCAGACAGGACGGTGGGTACAGCGGCGCTACGGTGCGCTTTCAGCGCTCGCTTTTCGACAAGTCCAGCGGTGCGACACGGGTGTTGGACAGCAAGATCGCCACCCTGGTGTTCACCTATTCCCGGAATCTGAAACTGGACGATGCCGACCGGGTGCAGAATCCACTCGGCTTCCAGGTAACCGGCTATCGCGTGGACAACGACGCTGCCGCATTGCCACCCGCCGAGTTTACTGCGGCAGACGTAGCGCCTCGCCCACCGCCAGCGTATGCGACCGGCTCGCCCGCTGATCTTGCCGACCCGGCCGATGCGGCGGCCGCATTACCTGCCGCCACCGGTGCAATTCAAGCAAGCGCCGACATGGCGCCATCCCTGCCAAACAATGGAGCTGTTGCACGATGAGCTTCCGTAACGTCTCGGCTTTGACGCTGGCGTCCATTCTGGCGATTACGCCATGTCTGGATGCCGCCGCCCGTGCACCGGCATCGGGCAGCAGTGGCTTGCCGGTGGTGGATACCTACGACTACGTGCCCGATGCGGCATACCAGGTGCGCACCGGTCTGGGCATCACCACGCAGATCGAGCTGGACCCCAATGAAAGGATCCTCGACTACAGCACGGGCTTTACCAGTGGTTGGGATCTGACGCGACGTGACAACGTCTTTTATCTGAAGCCGAGAAATACCGATGTTGACACCAATATGGTGGTCCGCACGGAGACGAATTCGTACATCTTCGAGCTGAAGGTTGTCGCTACCGACTGGCGTGCACTGGAGCAGGCGCGTACGGCCGGGGTGCAGTACAAGATCCGCTTCGCCTATCCCCAGGATGCGAAATTCGCCGCGCGGTCCGCCGAGAAGGACGGGGCGGGTAACGAATCTCCTGCAATCGTGGGTCTGAGTACGCGGATCGAGAAGAACCGCCGGTATTTCCATGGATACGACTACGCCACCCGAAGCAGGAAGCCTTGGATGGTGCCGACGGCCGTCTATGACGATGGAAGTTTTACCTACATCAAGATGAATGACGGCGCCAGCTTTCCAACAGGCAATTTCCCGGCCGTCTATGGGCGTGAAAAAGCGCATCTGGAAGAATTCATTGTCAATAGCACGGTCGAGGGCAACACCATCATCGTGCACGGGACGTACCCGTATCTGGTCATACGTCATGGAGACAACGTGGTCGGTCTGAGAAGGAATTCGAAGCAATGAACCAGAACATGCCCAATGCACCGGATTCCGGTGACGGCACCCATGGGAACAATCCTTCTGTCGAGTCAAACCCGTACTTTCAAGCCGGCGCGCGCCAACCCGAGCCTGATCTGGACGCGGCCGCGCCAAGTCTCCGCAATGAGGAGAACCAGCGGCTGAACCGGAAAGCGTTGCTGTTCCTGGGCGGAATCGTGTTGCTGCTGGGGGCGATGGGCGCGTTGTTGTACATCAACATGCGCGGCGACAGGAAAGATGAAGTGACGGCGGTGCGTGAGGTCGCCCCGTTTGTTCCTTCAGCGCAGAACGACCTGCCGGCCAGTCTGCCGCCGCTGCCGACCAACGCCGAACCGGTCCAATTGGCGCATTTGCCTCCGCCACCTCAGCTTGTACCATTGGCGCCGCAGTACGAACCGCAACATGAAATTCCGATGGGGCCGACGCTGTTGCAGCGGCGTATGGCTGACGGCGGGGCGATGGGACAAGGGTCCGGAGGCAGTACCGCAAACGACCCTGTGGCCCAGGCATTGGCCAGCAGGAATCAGGCGATGCTCGAGAGCATGAAGGCTGCCGGGTTGGGCGGACAACCGCCGCAACAAGCCGACAATTCGATCAAGGCGCAGCTGCAGGATATATCGCAGGCCAGCTTCCTGCGTAAGCCGGATACGCTGTTGCTGCGTGGCACGTTCATCCGCTGCGTGCTGGAAACCCGAATCATTACCGACTATTCGGGGTTCACCAGCTGCGTGGTGACGGAACCGGTGTACTCGGTAAACGGCGCCAGCCTGCTGTTGCCGAAGGGCTCGAAACTTTCCGGCACCTATAACGGGGGCGGCAAGGTTGACCGGGTTGGCGTCATCTGGGATCGCGTCACCACCCCGACCGGCATCGATGTGCTGATGTCCAGTCCCGGCGTGGACCATCTGGGCGGAGCCGGGCACCCCGGGGATCTGGACAACCACTGGGCCAGCCGGATTTCCGCAGCGTTGATGGTCAGCTTGCTGGCAGACGCCTTCAAGTACGCCGCGGCCGAACACGGTCCCGGCAGTACTGCCATCACCGATGGCGGCACCATCTATTCGCAGCCCTATGAGAGTGCAACTGCGCGCACCATGGAGAGAATGGCCGGCGAGGTGGTACAGCAGGCCATGAGTCGCCCGCCGACCGTGACGATCAATCAGGGCGCCATCGTCAATGTCTACGTCGCCAGGGACGTGGATTTCGCGGGTGTCATGGTTTCACGACGCTAAGGCGGACCAGGACAATGGACAGCAGCCAGGAAGGCCCAGTCGCGCAAGTATCCAGCGAGTTTCTCGATTACCAGTACGAGGCGCTGGGTATCCACGACTACATCCGCTCGAACGAAGTGACTGAAATATGCGTCAACCGTCCCGGTGAGGTCTATCTGGAGACGCGCCGAGGCTGGGAGCGGATCGATAACAGCGGGCTGAGCTACGAGCGTGCCCGACAGTTCTGCGTGGCCATCGTCAACGAGAGCAACACCGGGCAACGTATCACCGACGCCGACCCGGTGGTCTCGCTGACCTTCCCGACGGGACAGCGCGCCCAGTTCGTGATTCCTCCGGCATGTGACGCCGGAAAGGTGTCCATCACCATCCGCCTGCCGTCCCACCAGACGCGAAGTCTGGACCAGTATCAACAGGAGGGATTCTTCGACCAGATCCTGGAGAGCGCGGCGACAATCTCCGAGGCGGACCAGGAGCTGCTGCAACTGCGGCGCACCCGTGATTACGCGGAATTCTTCCGTCGTGCTGTGCACTACAAGAAAAATATTGTGGTGGCCGGCGCGACCGGCAGTGGCAAGACGACGTTCATGAAGGCGCTGGTGAACCACATTCCGCATGATGAGCGCCTGGTCACCATCGAGGACGCGCGGGAGCTGTTCATCAGCCAGCCCAACGCTGTCCATCTTCTCTATTCCAAGGGCGGCCAAAGCACGAGCAATGTCACCGCAAAAAGCTGCATGGAAGCCTGTCTGCGCATGAAACCGGACCGGATCATCCTGGCCGAGCTCCGTGGGGACGAGTCGTTTTACTTCATCCGCAATTGCGCCTCAGGCCATCCCGGCTCCATCACCAGTTGCCATGCCGGCAGTACCCAGCAGACCTGGGACCAGCTGGCGCTGATGGTCAAGGCGTCTGCCGAGGGCAGTGGACTTGAGTTTGATGTGATCAAGCGCCTGCTGATGATGACGATCGATATCGTGGTGCACATCAAGACACATGCCGGCAGCCGCTACATCACCGGCATCGACTTTGATCCGGCGAGGGGACTGGCGGCATGAGCGCGCTGACAATGACGTGGGGACGTTGAAATGTTGCCAGGCATTGAAATGATGGCGTGCACCGACTTGGCAGTTCCTGCCGAGGTCATGTCACACGTTGCCAGGGTTGAATCGTCTTTCAATCCCTATGCTATCGGCGTGGTGGGTGGGCGTCTGGTGCGCCAGCCCAGAAGTCTGGATGAAGCGGTAAGCACTGCTCGCATGCTCGAAGAAAAGGGCTACAACTTTTCACTCGGCATCTCCCAGGTCAATCGCTACAACTTGGCAAAGTACGGCTTGGAGTCCTATGAAAAGGCATTCCAGGTGTGTCCCAACGTCGTGGCCGGCGCGCAGATCCTCGCTGAATGCTACGGGCGCTCCGGGTCCGATTGGGGCAAGGCATTCAGTTGCTACTACTCGGGCAACTTCGTCACCGGCTACCGTCACGGATACGTGCAGAAGGTATATGCCTCCATCGCGGCTGCAGCGCAGACGGTTGCGTCGGCTGCGATCCCGTTGGCCGACCCCCGTGGTGCCCCAAGGCGCCGCGATCCTTCTTCAGGAAGAATCGCGGCCGCAGCAGCGGTGGACACGACGTTGGCTTCCCTGGCCACCCGCCGTAGCGGGGCGGGTGCGCGGGTTGAAGGCCATGGGCAGGCGTGGTCCGACCGTGTGGTTGCGGAGCATCAAGAGATGATCGAGCCGACGCCCACGCAAACTGCACCCGCGCCCTTTGCGCACCCTCGGCGGGATGGCTCTCAGGCGCCGGCCGCCGTCCTCAGGCTCGGGAGCACTCCCTCGCCCCAGTTCAATCAAGCGGCGCCCGTGCGTCAGTCCGTTCAGAGGCAACAGCCCGTTGCTGAAAGCGGAAGTCACGACAGTGCCCTGGTGTTCTAGTCCGGATGAACCCGAACCGGATGTTTTCTGGAGGACCCGGCCTCCGCCCCTCAAGCCCTCAGCAAGGAGATTTTGCAATGGATAAGCAGAACAACAACAACGGCATGGCCACGCGCGCGACGTCGATGGGCAAGGTGATGCTCAAGGCCGTTGCACTGACCGCGGTACTGAGTACGCAAGTGCTTGCCCAGTACTCGGATACCGAGGGAAGCGTCTGCGGGTTTCTGGACAACATCAACGGACTGCTTTCGATTGCATCGATCGCGGTGGTCACCATTGCGATCATTTTTGCCGGTTATCAGATCGCCTTTGCCCACAAGCGGATTGCCGACGTGGCGCCAATTCTGATCGGTGGGCTGCTGATCGGTGCAGCAGGCCAGATTGCCTCGATGATCATGCCCAAGAACGAGCAATGCAGTGGAACGCCGACTACGTCGATCGAGTACTCGGTCCCGTACGAGCGTGCGTAAGAATGTGATGTTCCGCGGCTGCACCCGGCCGGCGATGTTCATGGGCGTGCCTTACATCCCATTCTTCGTCGGCGCGGGCGGTGTATTCCTGTTTTCCGTCTACACCAACTTCTTCTATCTGTTCCTGCTGCCGGTGGTGATCTTTGTCATGCGGCAGATGGCCAGGCGCGATGAAATGATTTTCAAGCTGCTTGGGTTGCGACTGCAGTTCAGATTGAAGACACGCAACATCGCCGAACGCGAAGGGATGTGGGTTTACTCGCCAAACGCATACCGCGAGAAGCCGCCCCAGGATTGACCAGAGGCCTGGCGCTCCGTGTCAGGGGCGCCAGGTCACATTGCAATGTGCTTCAACCCAACTATGAGTTGCCACTATGCCGATGTTCAATCCAGATACCCCGATCAGCGAGTTCGTGCCGTACTCGAGCCATGTTGCCCCGTCCGTGGTCAAAACCACCGGCGGTGACTACTTGCTGACCTGGCATCTGGAGGGTCTGCCATTCGTGGGCCGGGAAGAGTGGGAGCTGGAGCACCGGCACAACACGTTCAACCGCATGCTGCAAACACTGCGAGCACCCGATTACGTCAACGTGGCGTTCTGGGTACACGATGTGCGTCGTCGTGGCCGCATCCACCAGCAAAGCAGTTTTCGCCACAAGTTCAACCAGGATCTGTCCGACGAGTACTACGCCTCGCTGTCTGCACAGAAGATCATGCAGAACGAGATGTATCTGACTTTGCTGTATCGCCCCACGGTGGGTGGCAAGGCGTTTGTGGAGAAGACCAAGAACGTCTCCAAGCTGCAGGCCATGCAGGATCAGGCGGTGGCGAAGATCATGGAGTTGGCCGGTAACGTCGAGGCGGTGCTCAAGGATTACTCACCCTATCGAATGGGCATGTATGAGGCCAGGAACGGCGTGGTGTTCTCGGAGACGCTGGAATTCCTCGGCTACCTGTTGAACCGCATTGAAGAGCCGGTTCCGGTTCTGGGGGCTCCGGTCAACCAGTACTTGCCGGTCAGCCGGCACATGTTCTCCACCAAGACCGGGGACTTTGTGGTCGCCACGCCCAATGGAGCCAATCATTACGGCGCCATCCTCAATATCAAGGAATACCCGGACAGCACCTATCCAGGCATTCTCAACGGCCTGAAGTACCTGGATTTCGAGTACGTCATCACGCATTCCTTCAGCCCGATCGGGCGGCAGGATGCTTTGCGTGTGCTCGATCGCACCAAGGGCATGATGATTTCCTCGGGTGACAAAGCCGTCAGCCAGATCGTCGAGCTGGATCAGGCCATGGACCAGCTCTCATCCGGCAATTTCGTCCTGGGCGAGTACCACTTCATCATCTCCATCTATGGCGAAAGCCAAGGCAAGCTGCAGGAACAGCTCGCCACGACCCGTGCCGAGCTGTCCAATGCCGGGTTTGTCACCGCCAAGGAAGATCTGGCCGTGACCTCGTCGTTCTATTCGCAGTTGCCGGCGAACTGGAAGTTCCGCACCCGTCAGGCGAACGTCAGCTCGCTCAATTTCCTCGGGTTGTCGCCGTTGCACAACTTCGCCATCGGCAAGAAAGACAACAACCCCTGGGGCAAGTCGGTCACCACGCTGCAGACGACCAATGGCCAGCCGTACTATTTCAACTTCCATGCCACCCATCCTGCGGAAAATTCCCTGGGTGAGAAGGCGATCGCCAACACCATGGTGATCGGCAAGTCCGGAACCGGCAAGACCGCGCTTATCAATTTCCTGCTCAGCCAGGTGCAGAAGTTCGAACCGTCACCGACCATTTTCTTCTTCGACAAGGATCGTGGTGCAGAGATCTTCGTGCGCGCCTGCGGCGGCAACTATCTTGCACTCGAAAATGGCCAGCCCACGGGTTTCAATCCGTTCCAGTGCGAACGAAACGAGGCCAATGTGCAGTTCCTGTCGGACCTGGTCAAAGTGCTCGCCGGAAAGATCGTCTACACGGCGCGCGAGGAGGAGGACATCTTCCGCGCCGTTGAAAATATCCTTGACACGCCGATGCGCCTGCGCACGATGACCAACTTCCAGAAGAGCCTGCCCAACATGGGCGATGACGGGCTGTTTGCGCGTATCCGCAAGTGGACGGCGGGCAATTCACTGGGTTGGGTGTTTGACAACCCGATTGACACCATAGACCTGCAGAAGGCCAACATCATCGGTTTTGACTACACCGACATCATCGATAACGCCGAAGTGCGCGCACCGGTCATCAACTACCTGCTGCATCGCCTTGAGGAGCTGATCGACGGGCGTCCGCTTATCTATGTCATGGATGAATTCTGGAAAATCCTGGACGGCAAGGGCGGGTTGAAAGAGTTCGCCAAGAACAAGCAGAAGACCATCCGCAAGCAGAACGGCTTGGGCATCTTCGCTACCCAGAGCCCCGAAGACGCTCTTGCCAGCGATATCTCCGCTGCGCTTATCGAGCAGACCGCAACCATGATCCTGCTGCCCAATCCCAGTGCCAGCAAGGAAGACTATATGGAAGGTCTCAAGCTGACCGAGGCCGAATACAGCGTGGTGGTCAGTCTGGATGAGCGCTCGCGCTGCTTCCTGGTCAAGCAGGGCCACGGGTCCACGGTCTGCCAGCTCAACCTGCGCGGGATGGATGACGCGCTGGCGGTGATTTCAGCTTCAACCGACAACATCGAGATCATGCACCGGGTGTTGGAGGAAAATGCCGTGCGTTGTGAGGTCGCGTCCGGGGATTTGACGCCCGAGCAATGGCTTCCGAGTTTCTATGAACAACGGAAAGGGTCCGGGAAGGGCCGGGTACGTGGCAAGACCGTAGTTGCCTGAGGGGCCTGACCCCTTTTGCTGGCTGGAATTGACTCACCTGTTATCCAGGAGGACGTGAACATGATCGTCAAAGAAAAAAATGGCCGGCGCCGTATCGGCCCTGTAGGAGCGCTGACGCTCGCGCTGGGGCTGGCGCTTGGAACGACTACCAGCAGCAGTCACGCCTTCGGGCCTGTGGTCGAGGTTGGCGCAAATCTCTATCAAAGCATCATGAATCAGATCAATACGTTGAGTGTGGATATAAGTACTGCGTTGGCTCAAGGCCAGGCTGCCTCGGAATATGTGAAAACCCTGATGCGGTGGAAGGAGACCTTGGAAAACTGGGCGCAGAAGCTCTCATCTTTCCAGCAGATGATCGCTACCGGCGGAATCGGGAGAAATCTGCCAATCGAAAAGATTGATCCGAATTTCAACGTGACCGAACGCTGTGGGGGCGGTAGCGGTTTCTCATTGAGCAGCCTGGCCTCGGCACTGTCATCCAAATTGAGCGGCTCTACCAATATTGCGGAAAAGCGACGAGATATATGTACCGCGATCCAGTTACTGGAAAATAAAAGGCATAACGATACTGTCGACATGATCAATGGGTCTATTCCCAACATGCAGGCCTATCTGAACCTGATAAGCAAGATCCGGAGTGAAAAGAACACCGAAGGCGCGATGGCGGAATCGTCAAACAACGCGCTGCAATCGGCCAACAGGATTGAGGTCGAATTCCAGCAATGGGAACGCGAGAACCAGTTGATGGATCAATATATTGGAGCTTTGCAGCGCCAGCAGCAGGTGCTCACAACGCAGGCGCTAAGCGGAGAGCGATCGACGGTGAAATTGCTGGCTGGCACGCTCGTGCAGGCCGGGACGATGGCGGCTGCGTTGAAGCCGGAAGAGAAGAAGAGCGATAAATAGATTTTTTTCCGGTAGAGAGCCGGTTGTGCACGCCATTGGACAGGTGAAATGATGCAGGGAATACTCGAGGGAGCGATGCGCGGGGGAGCGATGCACTGGCTTACTGGCGCACGCGCGGATGTGTCGGCCGGCGATTTTGTTTTTTTCCGAACGATCCTCAACTATCTTGATTCCGAAATAAACAATTTCGGTTTCGAATTGATGGGCCGGATGATGGGCTGGGTCGGCTTTATCGCGCTCACCGCGCTAACCCTGTGGGTCATGATTCAAGGCTATCGGATAGCCACCGGCCAAAGCCGTGATTCGTTGATGGTTCTGGTCGTGAATGCCGCCCGTGCGGCGTTGATCGTGACGGTCGCCAGCAGCATGGCGCTGTTCGGCCAGGGTATGCACAACTTTGTAACCGGCGACATCAGCAATGAAATCACCCAGGTGGTCACCGGGGAGAACAAGTCTGCTGCCGACCAGATCGACGAAAACCTGGGCTACATGCAGCTGGCGCTCGGGATGATCGACGTGCTGGATGTGGAAAATGACCCAATCCTCGACAAGAAGAAGGACAGGGCCATGTGGATGGTGGGTCTGGGAGCCGGTGGTCCTGCAGTAACCGCGGGCGCCATGATGCTGCTCTACAAGGTGGCAATAGCGCTGTTCATCGGGCTAGGGCCCTTCTTCATCCTGTGTCTTCTGTTCGAGCAGACGAAGCCGTTTTTCGGCAAATGGCTGTTCTACGGCATCGGAACCATGTTCTCGATGGCGGTGCTCGCTGCGATGACTTCGATCGCAATGAAGATGGTTGCCAAAGTGGCAATCGCCTTCTGGGCGCAAAAGCTGATAGGTGGCCTCTTCAATCTGGGCTCCTTCAGCGAAGGCATGACCAGCATGGCGATGCAGCAAGGCGGCATGGGCCTGATTCTGACAACGCTTATTCTGACCGCCCCGCCCATGGCTGCGATGTTTTTCCACGGCACGATGGGGTCGTTCATGGCGTATTCGCAGATCGGCGGCTCCGCTAGCGCTGTCCAGCCGGGACCGCAGGGGCAGCCGCCGGGTTACCACGCAAATACCTATGCGTCGGCCCAGAGACTTGGGGCTCCTGCGGATCTGCCCTTGGTTGGGGTGGAGCGTTCCAGTGCTCGCAACTTGAGCTCTATCGAATCAACTGCGTCCGCCTCGGGTGCCCTTGGCGCAGCCAACAAAAACAGGATCGAGTGAGGTTTCGGATGAGATTGATATTGGTGGTGGCGTTGCTTCTGACCTTTTTTGCGGTGGGAGAGATTCGCGCGGAAGGAGGGTGCCCGCCTGGACAGTACCCTATCGGGGGGCAGGGAGTAGTGGGTTGTGCTCCAATTCCAGGGGCGGCCACTCCATTGCGGCGGCAGATTCCTGTGCCTCCGCCAAGAGCCCCGGTCCAGCTTCCGAGCACGTGGGGAGCAATTGCGGGAGATGATGGGTCCGTTGGCGCTTTCGGTGCTACGACCGGAGAGAAGAGCCGGACAAGGGCAGAGGCTGTTGCCATTGAGCGTTGTACGGCAGGGGGAGGGCGGGGGTGCGCAACCGTGTTTGTATATGAAACTCAATGTGCAGCGATGTCTCAGCCCGCCGTTGACGGGGCGAAAGTCATTATTCAGTTTGCCGGTGGTCGAACGCTTGCAGAGGCGGAATTGCGTGCAAAGACCAGTTGTGAATCAAGCAACTCTGCTGAATGTCGAATCTTCTATTCCGCCTGTTCTTAGTCGTCCAAGTGATGCGGTTCCAGAGTAGTTGTAGGGTGGAATAGAAATGATGTATTGCTGAAGATCGGGCTGTGAACTTTGGATTCGAGATCGCCGTCATGCCGCCCTTGGTGCGGTGAGGCCTCCCGGGCGCTAACCAATTGATGGTCCGGGCGTTTGCATTCCAATGAATGCCATCAAGGCAGATTCCGCTTGCTCCTTTCCGGTGTGGAACTCTCCCTGCGTTCGCATTCCAAATCATCTCATTGAGCGGGATCCATTGCGGCGTCACACATCGGCACCGCGCGGCCTGGGGGGAAAGCGGTCCAAGCAGCCGCTCGAAGCGTGATTGCGCTAGAATCAGCGGCATCTACAGCTTCAGATGGTGGCCCGCGGAAACGCCGGTCGAGTGTGTGACATGACGACTACCAGCCTCCACCGCTGAGTTCCCGCCACAGCCCGTCACAGGCGCCGTTGTGGCGCTTTTTTATTGTCCTGATTTTCCTCTTGAGGCTGCGCTCTCTGGCGCGCTTCAAGGCCCGCAGCGCGGGTCATGACTCCAAGTGAATCCTATGATCAACATCACGCTTCCCGACGGCAGCATCCGTCAGTACGAAAACCCGGTCAGCGTCATGGACGTGGCCCAGTCCATCGGTGCCGGTCTGGCCAAGGCCACCATCGCCGGTTCGGTTGATGGCGTGCTGGTCGATGCCAGCGATGTCATCGACCACGATGCCAGCCTGCGCATCATCACCGCCAAGGACGAGGAGGGTGTGGAGATCATCCGCCACTCCACCGCCCATCTGGTCGGTCATGCGGTGAAGCAGCTGTACCCGGACGTGAAGATGGTGATCGGTCCGGTCATCGCCGAAGGTTTCTACTACGACATCTTTTCCGAGCGCCCGTTCACGCCGGACGACATGGCCGCCATCGAGAAGCGCATGGGCGAGTTGATCGCGCAGGATTACGACGTGATCAAGAAGGTCACCCCGCGCGCGGAGGTCGTCGAGATCTTCAAGGCGCGTGGCGAGGACTACAAGCTGCGCCTGATCGAAGACATGTCGCCTGACATCCAGGCCATGGGCATGTATTACCACCAGGAATACGTGGACATGTGCCGCGGCCCGCACGTGCCGAACACGCGCTTCCTCAAGGCGTTCAAGCTGACCCGGATTTCCGGCGCCTACTGGCGTGGTGACGCCAAGAACGAACAGCTGCAGCGCATCTACGGCACCGCGTGGGCGGACAAGAAGCAGCTTGAGACGTACATCAAGCGCATCGAAGAAGCCGAGATGCGCGATCACCGCCGCATCGGCAAGCAGCAGGAGCTGTTCCACCTGCAGGAAGAGGCTCCGGGCCTGGTGTTCTGGCACCCCAAGGGCTGGGCGCTGTGGCAGGTGGTCGAGCAGCACATGCGCCGGGTTTACCGCGACAGCGGCTACGGCGAAGTGCGCTGCCCGCAGATCCTGGACGTGTCGCTGTGGCAGAAGTCCGGCCACTGGGACAACTACCAGGAGAACATGTTCTTCACCGAGTCGGAGAAGCGCACCTACGCGGTCAAGCCGATGAACTGCCCGGGCCACATCCAGGTGTTCAACCAGGGCCTGCACAGCTACCGCGACCTGCCGATCCGCTACGGCGAGTTCGGTTCCTGCCACCGCAACGAGCCGTCAGGCGCGCTGCACGGCATCCTGCGTGTGCGCGGTTTCACCCAGGACGATGGCCATGTGTTCTGCACCGAGTCGCAGATCGAGGCCGAAGTGACTGCGTTCCACCAGCAGGCTTTGGCGGTCTACACGACTTTCGGTTTTGACGATATCCAGATCAAGATCGCGCTGCGCCCGGAAAAGCGCCTGGGTGACGACGCGACCTGGGACAAGGCTGAAAGCGCGCTGCGCTCGGCGCTGTCCAGCTGCGGGGTGGAGTGGCAGGAGCTGCCGGGCGAGGGCGCCTTCTACGGCCCGAAGATCGAATACCACCTCAAGGATGCCATTGGCCGCACCTGGCAGCTGGGCACGATGCAGGTCGATTTCATGATGCCCGGGCGCCTTGGTGCCGAGTACGTGGACGAGAACAGCCAGAAGAAGCACCCGGTCATGCTGCACCGCGCCATCGTCGGGTCGATGGAGCGTTTCATCGGTATCCTGATCGAGCACCATGCCGGCGCATTCCCGGCCTGGCTGGCGCCGGTGCAGGTGGTGGTGGCCAATATCACCGATGCACAGGCCGACTACGTGGAAAGTGTTCGCAAAACCCTTGCAAATCAAGGCTTACGCGTGAACGCGGATTTGCGTAACGAGAAAATCGGTTATAAGATTCGCGAGCATACGCTGCAGCGGGTACCGTATCTGCTTGTGGTCGGTGACCGCGAGAAGGAAAATGGTGCCGTGGCCGTTCGCACGCGATCAGGTGAGGATCTTGGGACGATGTCTGTCCAGGCCTTCATCGAACGCCTGCAGGCCGAACAGGCGCAGTAAGCAACAGCCCGGCCCCTGCGGATAGTCCGCTGGGGCCGGTTCGATTCCACTGGGAGATCGTAATATCAGTACCCCTGACAACAAACAGAACCGCAAGAATCAGGAAATCCGGGTGCCGCGCGTTCGCGTGATCGGCAGTGACGGAGAGATGATTGGCGTATTGACGCGCGACGAAGCGCTGTCGATGGCCGAGGAAGAAGGCCTGGATCTGGTTGAAATCCAGCCGCAGGCGGATCCGCCGGTCTGCAAGATCATGGACTTCGGCAAGTTCAAGTTCGAGACGCAGAAGCGCGCGAACGAAGCCAAGAAGAAGACCAAGCAGGTCGAGATCAAGGAAGTGAAGTTCCGCCCGGTCACCGACGAAGGTGACTACCAGATCAAGCTGCGCAAGATGCGCGGTTTTCTGGAGGACGGTGACAAGATCAAGGTCAATATCCGCTTCCGTGGCCGCGAAATGAGCCATCAGGAACTGGGTCGCGAAATGGCCGCCCGGATCGAGGGTGATCTGGGAGAGGACATCGTGATCGAGTCCCGTCCGCGCCTTGAAGGCCGGCAGATGGTCATGATGATCGCGCCAAAGAAGAAGTGAGGCTTGTGGCCTTGTGTCGCCGTCCGCTGCGGTGCCGGTGATGGATCCGGCTGGGTGGAAAGGATCGTTGCGTAGCTTTTCGTGGATGCTGTCCGGCATCTCGATGCCCATGGTGGCGTGTGCGACGGTGGGTGATTGCAAGGTTTTGCCATCGCAGGCATAATGCCTGGCCCGGTTCGCCGGGTTTGTTGTTTGAGTTCCATCAGGACCTGCCTCGGCTCTCAATGATCCGGGGCTTACAAGCAGGCAAGGGCACGGACGGAAAGTGTGGCAAAGCCACCGCCCTGGTCAGTAAAAAAACACCATCAAGGACATAGCAATGCCCAAGATCAAGACCAACCGGGCGGCGGCCAAGCGTTTCCGCAAGACCGCATCCGGCAAGTACAAGTGCGGCCACGCCAACCGTAGCCACATCCTCACGAAGAAAGCGACCAAGCGGAAGCGTAACCTGCGTCAGACGAATCACGTCCGCGCAGAAGACGCAGGCCGTCTGGACCGTATGCTTCCCTATCTCTGAGGACTGAACCATGGCACGAGTAAAACGTGGTGTGCAGGCGCGTCGCCGCCACAAGAAAGTATTGGATCTCGCCAAGGGCTACTACAACGCCCGTCGCAAGGTTTTCCGCGTTGCCAAGCAGGCAGTCATCAAGGCTCAGCAGTACGCCTACATTGGCCGTAAGCAGAAGAAGCGCAATTTCCGTTCGCTGTGGATCGTCCGCATCAATGCGGCTGCCCGCATCAATGGTCTGAGCTACAGCCGTTTCATGAACGGCCTGCTGAAGGCTGGCATCACCCTGGACCGCAAGGTGCTGGCAGATATCGCCGTGCACGACGCGGCCGGTTTTGCCGCGCTGGCCGAAAAGGCCAAGGGCGCACTGGCGGCATAAGTCCATTCCCCTGCCGTTGCCGTTCACGCGCAACGGCTTGTGGGTAAGGCAATGCATGGGGAAGGGCGCAAGTCCTTCCCCATTCTTTTTTGTGCTGGTCGACGCGCGGATTGCGTGCCGATCAGGCAGCGGTGGCGACGGGTGTCGGCCTGGCGCAGATCGCGATGGCAAACCGAATCGAGGCTCCGTCGATCCATGAGTGACATCCAATCCCTGACCAGCCAGGCGCTGGCCGATGTGGCGGCGGCACATAGCCCCGAAACACTGGAAAACCTGCGCGTTGCACTGCTCGGCAAGAGTGGCAGCATCACCGCACAGCTCAAGCAGCTGGGCGCATTGCCGGCTGACGAGCGCAAGGTTGCAGGCGAGGCCATCAATCGGGCGCGTGATGCGGTTTCCAGTGCACTGGCTGAGCGCAAGACGCTGCTGGAGGACGCTGCGCTGGATGCGCGTCTGTCGGCCGAATCGATCGATATCACGTTGCCAGGGCGGCGCGCCGAGCGCGGTGGCCTGCATCCGGTGACCCGTACGCTTGAGCGCATCACCGAAATTTTCGGGCGCCTGGGCTACGAGCTGTCCGAAGGCCCGGAAATCGAGGACGACTGGCACAACTTCGAGGCGCTGAATTTCCCGCCGCACCACCCGGCGCGCGCCATGCACGACACCTTCTATTTCGGCGATGGCCGCCTGCTGCGCACGCATACCTCCGGAGTGCAGGTGCGCTACATGGGCGAGCACGCGCCACCACTGCGCATGATCGCCGCCGGCAAGGTCTACCGCAGCGACAGCGACCAGACCCATTCGCCGATGTTCCACCAGGTCGAGGGCCTGCTGGTCGACGAGCATTCGACCTTCGCCGATCTCAAGGGCACGCTGTCCGAGTTCGTGCGCGCGTTCTTCGAGCGTGACTTCGAAATGCGCTTCCGCCCCAGCTACTTCCCGTTCGTCGAACCCGGCGCCGAGGTGGACATCGCCTGGCAACAGCCCGACGGCAGCACCCGCTGGCTGGAAGTGCTCGGCTGCGGCATGGTCCATCCGAACGTGCTGCGCAATGTCGGCATCGATCCGGAGCGCTATACCGGCTTCGCGTTCGGCCTGGGTGTGGAGCGCTTCGCAATGCTGCGTTACGGGGTGAACGACCTGCGCGCATTCTTCGAGAACGATGTGCGTTTCCTGCGGCAGTTCGCGTAACCGGCACGCGCAATTCGAGCTGCATGGTGCGGGCGCAAGACGCTGTTCCATGCGGTCATTGACACAGGGCAGTGGCAGGCCGAACGGGGCTTGCTCCAAGGTGACAAACGATGAAATTCTCTGAAAGCTGGCTGCGCAGCCACGTTCCCACAACCGCATCGCGCGATGAGCTGAGCGCGGTGTTGACCGCCATCGGGCTGGAAGTGGAAGAGGTGACCGCGCTGGGCGAGGGGCTGGATCACGTGGTGGTGGCGCGTATCGTCGAGGCGACACGCCATCCGGAGGCCGACCGTCTGCAGATCTGCCAGGTCGATGCCGGGCAGGGCGCACTTCTGCAGATCGTCTGTGGCGCACCCAATGCGCGTCCGGGGTTGTTGGCGCCGCTGGCGATGGTGGGCGCACAGATCGGCGAGATGAAGATCAAGGCTGCCAAGCTGCGCGGCGTCGAATCCAATGGCATGTTGTGTTCGGCCAAGGAGCTGGGTCTGGACAGCGATGCATCCGGCCTGTTCGAGCTGCCTGATGACGCACCGGTCGGGCAGTCATTGGTTGAATATCTGGGGCTGCCGGATGCAAGCATCGAGATCAAACTGACGCCCAACCGTGCCGACTGCTTCAGCGTGCGCGGCATCGCCTTCGACGTGGCGGCGGCCTGTGCCAGCGAAGTGGTGGCGTTCGACCCGGCTCCGGTAGTGGCCGAGGGCGGGCGCGAACTGGCGATCGAGCTAAATGCCGGCGCCGAGGCACCACGCTATGTGGGCCGGGTGATCGAGGGCGTAACTGCCAGCGCGCAGACGCCGTTGTGGATGGCCGAGCGCCTGCGCCGCAGTGGTGTGCGTCCGGTTTCACTGCTGGTCGATATCACCCAGTACGTGATGCTGGAACTCGGGCAGCCGATGCATGCCTATGATCTGGCGACACTGAAGGGACAGATCGGCGTGCGCCGGTCGCGGGCAGGTGAAGCACTCAAGTTGCTGGACGGCCGTGATGCAACCCTGGACGACAGCTTCCTGGTCATCACCGACGCCGACCGTCCGGTTGGCCTGGCCGGCCTGATGGGCGGGTACGACACCCGCGTCACCGCCGACACCACCGCCGTGCTCCTGGAGGCCGCGCACTTCGCGCCGGCCGCCATCATGGGGCGGGGGCGCAAGCTGGGCTTGCATACCGACGCCGGTCACCGCTTCGAGCGTGGCGTGGATCCAGCGCTGCCGCGTGATGCGATCGAATACGCCACCCGGCTGGTGCTGGACCTTGCTGGCGGTACCCCGGCGTCGGTGACCGAGGCGGTACGTGTGGGCGACCTGCCTGTGCCCGCGACCATTTTTCTGCGCCGTGCGCGCATCGGCCGGGTCTTGGGTATCTCGATCGAGGATGCTGAGATCGAACGTATTTTGGGTGCGCTGGGCATGCAGGTGGCGGCAGCGAGCGAAGGCTGGCAGGTGACAGCACCCGGTCGCCGCTTCGATATCGCCATCGAAGAGGATCTGATCGAAGAGCTGGCGCGCATCCACGGCTACGAAAACATTCCCGACCACCTTGCCGGGTGGGGCGTCGCGTGTGGCCATGCCCAGCGAAACCCGGCTGGACGAGCTGAGCGTGCGGCGTCAACTGGTCGCGCGCGACATGCTGGAAACCATCAATTTCGCCTTCGTCGATGCCGGGCTGCTTGCGCAATGGCAACTGCAGGAATCGCTGGTGCCCTTGGCCAACCCGCTGTCGGCCGAACTTGCGGTCATGCGGCCCCGGTTGCTGCCGGGCCTGGTGGCGGCGCTGGGCCGCAACGTTGCCCGCCAGGCCGGCCGTGTCCGTCTGTTCGAGCTGGGCCGTGTGTTTCACGCGCAGGCCGGCGAAGACAAGCCGGCGCCGCTGGAGTCCACCCGGGTCGCCGCCGCCGTGTGTGGGGATGCGGATGCACTGCAATGGGGCATGCCGGCGCGCAAGGTCGATTTCCATGACCTCAAGGGCGACCTGGAATCACTGGCGCAGGCATCCGGGGCGGTGCTCGAGTTCCGGCCCTCGCAGCGTCCCTTCGGCCATCCCGCCCGCTCGGCCGATGTCTATCGCGACGGTCTTTGTATCGGCTGGATCGGGCAGGTGCATCCGCGCCTGACCCGGGCGCTGGAAATCGATGCCGACGTGCTGGCGTTCGAGCTGGATCTGCCGCCGCTGGTGGCGCGCGCCTTGCCGCGCTCCGGCGAGCTGTCGCGCTTCCCCTCGGTGCGCCGTGATCTGGCGTTCCTGGTGCCCGAGCAGCTCAGCTGGGCGGCGCTGGCGACCACCATCCGCCAGTCGGTCGGAGCGCTGCTGCGCGATGTGACGCTGTTCGATCGTTATGTCGGGCAGGGCGTAGAGCCGGGCTTCAAGAGTCTCGCTATGGGCTTGATTTTGCAGGACAAGTCGCGCACTCTGACGGACCGCGACGTGGATGCCGTGGTCGCCGGGGTGGTGGCCGCCATCGAGCGCGAGCATCAGGCCCGGATCCGGGGTTGAAGCGAGGCACAGGGGGAAAGGCATGGCATTGACCAAGGCGGAGATGGCGGACCGGTTGTTCGACGAAGTGGGTCTGAACAAGCGTGAGGCCAAGGAGTTTGTCGACGCGTTCTTCGATGTGTTGCGTGATGCATTGGAACAGGGACGTCAGGTGAAGCTTTCCGGCTTCGGGAATTTCGATCTGCGGCGCAAGAACCAGCGCCCGGGCCGCAACCCCAAGACCGGGGAGGAAATTCCGATTTCCGCCCGCACGGTGGTCACCTTCCGTCCGGGCCAGAAGCTCAAGGAGCGGGTGGAGGCATATGCTGGATCCGGGCAGTAACCGCGAACTTCCGCCGATTCCGGCGAAGCGCTATTTCACGATCGGTGAAGTCAGTGAGCTGTGCGACGTCAAGCCGCATGTGCTGCGTTACTGGGAAACCGAGTTTCCCAGTCTTGAGCCGGCCAAACGCCGCGGCAACCGTCGTTACTATCAGCGCCATGACGTGCTGATGGTGCGGCAGATCCGTGGTCTGTTGTACGAGCAGGGCTACACCATCGGCGGCGCGCGACTGCGTCTGGAAGGCGAGGGCGCGAAGGAAGAGTCGGCACTGAGCAACCAGATCATCCGCCAAGTGCGGATGGAGCTGGAAGAAGTGCTGCAATTGCTTCGCCGCTGATCCATTTGCCATCAAACCCGTTATAATCACCGGCCCGCCACCCAGGTGGCGGGGCATGCAATCAGTTCGGGGCGTAGCGCAGCCTGGTAGCGCATCTGCCTGGGGGGCAGAGGGTCGTCGGTTCAAATCCGGCCGTCCCGACCAATAATTGCAGGTATGTCAAAGGCCTGTGCAGCGATGCACGGGCCTTTCGCTTTTTCGTCGGGCGCATTTCCTGCGTATGCCGGCCAGAATGAGCGCCCAGCCGCGCGGCCGGTGCGGGCGGCAGCGACGCGGCGACGCGGCGACATCCCCCCGCTTTCAGTAGCGGTCGGCTTTGGAGTCCGGGGTTAGGGTATCTGAGCGGGCCAGCGTTTTGGCATAGGCCTGTGGGGTCAGCCCGCCGAGCGCGTTCTTGGGTCGCTCCTCGTTGAATTCGCGCCGCCAGGTTTCGATGACCGTGCGGGCGTGCAGCAGGCCGGTGAACCAGTGCTCGTTGAGGCATTCGTCGCGCAGCCGACCATTGAAGCTCTCGACGTAGGCGTTCTGGTTGGGCTTGCCGGGCTCGATCAGACGCAGCGCTATGCCACGCACGTGCGCCCACTCGACGTATCGCCTTGCCGCAGAACTCCTTGCCGTTGTCGGTGCGGATCACCTCCGGCAGGCCGCGCTGGATCGCCAGGCGCTCCAGGATGCGCACCACGCCGTGCCCGGAGATCGCCCGCTCCACCTCGATGGCCACCGACTCGTGCGTGGCGTCGTCCACGATGGTGAGGGCCTTGAGCACCCGACCGTCCGCCGTCCGGTCAAACACGAAGTCCATCGACCAGACCTGGTTGGCCCGCTCTGGCCGCAGCAGTGGTTGTCGTTCGCCCACCGGCACCTTTTTCCGCTTCCGGCGCCGCACCTGCAGCTTCGCTTCCTGGTACAGCCGCTCCACGCGCTTGTAGTTCACGAGCATTCCCGCCTGCCTGAGCTTGAGGTAGATCATCCCGACGCCGTAGCGCTTGTACCGCTGCGCCAACGCCAGGATGCGCTCGCGCAGCTCGACGTTCCGGTCCGGCGCGGGCTGGTAGCGGTATGCGCTGGCGCTCATGCGCACCACCGCCAGTGCCCGCCGTTCGCTCAACCCTTTGCCGATCATGTAGCGCACCTGCTGACGCCGAGCCGGTGCGCTCACCACTTTTTTCGCAGGACGTCCTTGATGACCTCATTCTCCAGCACCTGCTCGGCCAGCAACTTCTTCAGCCGGCCGTTCTCGGTCTCCAGCTCCTTCAGGCGCTTGGCATCGGGCACGCTCATGCCACCGAACTTGCTCCGCCACAGGTAGTACGACGCCTCGCTGAAACCATGCCGGCGGCACAGCTCCTTGACCGGCAACCCGGCCTCGGCCTCACGCAGGAAGCCGATGATCTGCTCTTCGGAAAAGCGCTTCTTCACGTCCAATCTCCTCGCTTTGGGGAATTGGACTCCAGATCGCCGTGCTACTCAAAACCGGGGGGACGTCGCCAGCTCCACGATGCGCCAAGTGCCGGATGCGGCAATGCCGTGCACGGCGTTAGCGCAGTCCGTTGCCCAGGGCGCAATCCAGCACGTGGCAGCGCGCCGATGCCGTGAGGCCGCGCGGGCGGCTGAGCGCCCGCAATTCCAGGTGCGGAATGGCGAAGCGCAGCTGCAGCAAGTGGCGTAAGGCGCTGACTGATCGCCGGTCGCCCTGGTCAGCTGGCTGGTCGTGCAAGGCTTCTGCCCCGGTGGCTTGGTTGGGGCGAACGGGCTTGAAGCGCATTGATCCTGCAGCTCGGTTCACTCCTCGCTCGCCGCGGTCCGCACCAGAACGATCCGCTAACACGCCTGTGAAAAGGACCGGCTAATGTCGCCAGCTTCGATAACGGCAAGGAAGATCTCTGGCTATGCGGTATACAAAATGGATTTTGGGCGCGTGCGGGTGGCTGCTGGCATCGGCCGCGCTTGCGCAGGCGGTCTATGCTTCGCCAGGTGTTGACGAGGTGTTGGTGGCGGACGACGGGCCGATCCAGCATCTGGAGACGCTGGTAGTGCATGGCGTGCAGCCGGGCCCCGGCTTGTGGCGGGTAAGCCAGGATGGCCACGTGCTGTGGATTCTCGGTACGGTGGCTCCGCTGCCCAATGGCATTGAATGGCAGTCGGGCGAGGTGGAGGAGATCATTGCCCGCTCCCAGCAGATATTGATGGCGCCCGGCTTGTACGTGAGTGCTGACGTTGGCTTCTTCGCCAAGTTAGCGCTGGCGCCCGCAGCGTGGAAAGCGATGCGCAATGAGGGTGGAGCGGAACTGGCAGACGTGTTGTCCCCCGCGTTGTATGCGCGTTGGCAGGTGCAGAAACAGCGTTATCTCGAGCGCGACAATAGCGTCGCCCGCAAGCGTCCGCTCTTTGCCGCGTTCGAGCTGCAGGCGGCGGCAATCAAATCCGCCGGCCTGGGCCAAAAGCCGGTGGTCTGGCCCGTCGTGGATCGGGCGGCGAAGGCTGCTGGTATCACGCCGACAGCGACGACGCTCAAATTGACGCTCGACGATCCCAAGGCGGCGATCCGCGAGTTCCGCGGCGGCGGCGTAGACGACACGGTTTGCCTCGAACGGGCACTGGTGTCGGTGGAGCGTGACCTGCCCACGCTGGTGGAGCGGGCCAACGCATGGGCTGTCGGAGACATTGACGCCTTGCGCCAGCTGCCGCACGAGGATGTGACAGTCGCCTGCATGCAGGCGGTCATGCAGTCGGCCATCGTCCGCGATCGTGGTTATGGCGATCTGCAGCAGCGCATGCGCACCCACTGGGTTTCAATGGCCGAAACCGCGTTGCGGCAGAACGATGAGACGTTCGCAATGTTGCCGATTGACGGCTTGCTGGCGGCGGACGGCTATCTGGCGCTGTTGCAGGCGCGGGGGTATGAAATAGAAGCGCCTTGAAGTGGCGGCCTGAGGCGAAGTGTTCCGGCGTGACGCGGCGGGTGCGTTGAAGGGCCCTGGGTTGCAGGGCCCTTGTTTCAACTGACAGCGCTCAGTGGTCCGCCGGCCAACAGAGGCCAGCGCTTGAGTACGGCGGCGCGGATGCCGGTCGCATCGATCCCGGCTTCGGCGAGCAGGTCTTCGCGACTGGCGTGGTGCTGGAAAGCGTCCGGCAGGCCGAGGTGCAATACCGGCATGAGGACAGCTTCCGCATTGAGCAGTTCGGCGACACCAGAGCCTGCGCCCCCCGCCACCACGTTGTCTTCGACGGTGACGAAGCCCTCGTGGGTGCGCGCCAGTTCCAGCAACAGCGCGCGATCCAGCGGTTTGATGAAACGCATGTTGACCACGGTCAGGCCCAGCTCGCGCCCAACCTGTTCGGCGGCGCTGACGGTCGAGCCGAAGGCGAGCAGGGCGATGCGACTGCCCTGTTGGCGCAGTTGGGCCTTGCCGATCTCCAGCGTGGACAGATCGTTGCCGACGGCCACGCCCGGGCCGGTGCCGCGCGGATAGCGTACGGCGGCCGGGCCGTTGTGCAGCAGGCCGGTGCTGAGCATCTGCCGGCACTCAGCTTCGTCTCCCGGTGCCATGACAATCATGTTCGGCACGCAGCGCAGGAAGCTCAGATCCAGGTTGCCGGCATGCGTGGCGCCATCGGGACCGACGACGCCGGCACGGTCGATGGCGAACAGCACATCCAGATCCTGGATCGCCACGTCATGCACCAGCTGGTCATAGGCGCGCTGCAGAAAGGTCGAATAGATCGCGACCACCGGCTTTGCACCCTGCGTCGCCATGCCCGCGGCCAGTGTTACCGCGTGCTGCTCGGCGATCGCCACGTCGAAATAACGCTGCGGATATTCCTTGCTGAAACGCACCAGTCCGGAGCCTTCGCGCATCGCCGGGGTGATGCCCAGTAGCTTCGGTTCGGCTGCGGCGGCATCGCACAGCCAGTCGCCGAAGACGTCGGTATAGGTCGGCTTCTTGGGTGCGCTCTTGGTCGGCAGGCCCTTGCTCGGATCGAACGGGCCGACGGCGTGGTAGCCGATCTGGTCACCTTCGGCCGGCTCGTAGCCCTTGCCCTTGGTGGTCATGACATGCAGCAGGTGCGGCCCCCTCTTGTCCTTGAGGGTCTTGAGGGTGGACAGCAACAGCGGCAGGTCGTGGCCGTCAATCGGGCCGGTGTAGTGGAAGCCCATCTGCTCGAACGCGGTGGAGGGGACGAACATGCCCTTCCACTGTTCTTCCCAGCGTTTGACGAAGCGCGCAGGTGGGCTGCTGCGCTTGTCGCCGAGGATTTTCTTGCCGCCTTCGCGCAACGCGTTGAGCGTGCGGCTTGCGGTCGCGCGGCCGAGCATCTTGGTCAGGCCGCCGACCGCCTCGGAGATCGACATGTTGTTGTCGTTGAGCACGACCAGCACATTGGGTTCGTCGTCCATGCCACCGGCGTGGGCCAGTGCCTCGAACGCCATGCCGGCAGTCATCGCGCCATCGCCGATCACCGCCACCACCTTGCGGTCATCGCCTTGGCGCTGGCGGGCGATGGCCATGCCCAATGCAGCCGAGATCGAGGTCGAAGAGTGGCCGACGCCGAAGGTGTCGTATTCGCTTTCCTCGCGCTTGGGGAACGGCGCCACGCCATCCTTCTGCTTGACGGTGTGGATCTGGTCGCGCCGTCCGGTGAGGATCTTGTGCGGATAGGTCTGGTGACCAACGTCCCATACCAGCTGGTCTACCGGTGTGGCGTAGAGATAGTGCAGGGCGACGGTCAGTTCGATCACACCCAGACCGGCGGCAAAGTGGCCACCACTCTTGCCCACCGACTCGATGAGGTAGGCGCGCAACTCCTCGGCCACCGCGGTCAAGTCGGATTCGTCGAACGTACGCAGGTCGTCCGGCGTCTGGATACGCGCGAGGCGCGGATAGCGGGCAGAGTCGATCATTTTCTTCGCGTTTCAGCTGAACCGGTATTTTCGCCGCCATTCGTGGGTGGGGCAAGCAGACCGGTTCGGCTGTGAGCGGCAGATGACGGGCATGGCGCTGAATCTGAAGCGCGTGTTCAGGCCAGAAGTTTGGAGCGCTTGGGCAATTGCGCTTTGAGGAAGGCCATCTGGTCGGCCAGGATGTTGCGATTGGACAGGATCAGGTGCTCGATCCAGCTCGGCCGGTAAGGCACTGCCAGCAACGGCATGTTGGCCTGCTGGGGGGTGCGGTTGCTTTTGCGCGAGTTGCAGTGGAAGCAGGCGCTGACCACGTTCTCCCAGATATCCAGGCCACCTTTGGAAAGCGGCATCACATGGTCGCGGGTCAGGTGCGGGCGGCTGAATTGCTGGCCGCAGTACAGGCACAGCTGTGCGTCGCGCGCGAACAGCGCCGGGTTGGTCAGGCTGGGCGTGGGATTTGCTGCGCGTGAACGCGCATGCCCGCGGGCGGCGATGATCGGGTGCAGGTCCATCCCGCTCTGCTGGCCGGTGGTGCGGCAGATGCCGCCATGCACGTGCAGGCAGGGGTCGCCCAGTGTCCAGGCTACTGCGCCGCGCGCATACAGGCAGGTGGCGTCCTGCCAGTTGATCCAGTCCAGTACGCGGCCATGTGCGTCCAGCGAGAGCAGTCGCACAGTGCCGAGGCGGTGGAGGGGTGGAGGCGAAGACGATGACTCCGCTGCCGGAGCGCAAGGTGCTCCGGTATCGATCAGACCAAGCGTTGTTGTGTCTGTCTCCATCGGGAAAACAGCTTATACCCGAATGGTGACTGTTTGTGTAACAGCCCACGCGGTGTGCCCGGCCGGGATCCGCCAGTGCGGCGGGCGCCGATGCGCCGGGGCGACACGCATCGCCCCGGCTTTGTGGCTTATTCGCCGAACTGGGCGTCTGTCATCGTCATCAACGACGCCGCACCGGCTTGGATATGGGCGGCATGGGCCAGCGTGCGTGGCAGCACCCGGGCGAAGTAGAAGCGGGCGGTTTCGCGCTTGGACCGTTTGAAATCCTCACTCCGGCCGGAAGCCTCCGCCGCGGCCACGCTGCGCGCCCACCAGTAGGCCAGAACCACGTAGCCCGAATAGAACAGGTAGTCGTAGCTGGCCGCGCCCAGTTCGTCCGGATTGTCTGCGGCGTGCCTGAGCGTTGTCATGGTCAGCTTGGCCCATTCCTCGGCCTTGGATTGCAGCGGCGCGAGGAATTCGGCCACGGCAGTGTTGTCGGCATTGTCCTTGAGGAAGGTTTCAATCTCTGCCAGGAACAGCTTCAGCCCTGCGCCCTGGCTGGAGGCGGTCTTGCGGCCGATCAGGTCCAGTGCCTGGATGCCGGTGGTGCCTTCATAAAGCGTAGTGATGCGGGCGTCGCGCGCCAGCTGTTCCATGCCGTGCTCGTGGATGTAGCCGTGGCCACCGAAGCACTGCAGCGCGTTGTAGGTGTTCTCGATGCCCCATTCGGTCTGGCAGGCCTTGGAAATCGGGGTCAGGAAGCTCACCAGCGTATCGGCGCGCTCACGCTCGCCGGCATCTTCGGCGTGCCCGGCGATGTCGACCAGGGTGGCGGCGTGCAGCGCGAGCAGGCGGCTGCCTTCGACCAGCGATTTGATCGTCAGCAGCATGCGCCGCACGTCCGGATGGACCAGGATGGGATCGGCCGGTTTGTCCGGATTTTTCGGCCCCGTCAGCGAGCGCGATTGCAGGCGCTCGCGGGCGTACTTCAGGGCGTTCTGGTAGGCGCGCTCGGACAGCCCGATGCCCTGCAGGCCGACGCCGAGGCGGGCGGTGTTCATCATCGTAAACATGGCCTGCAGGCCCTTGTGCGGCTGGCCGACCAGATACCCTTCGGCGCCGTCGAAGTTCATCACGCAGGTGACCGAGCCCTTGATGCCCATCTTGTGCTCGATCGAGCCACAACGCAGCGCGTTGCGCTCGCCGACGGTGCCGTCGCGGGCCACCTTGAACTTGGGCGTGGCGAACAGCGAGATGCCCTTGGCACCCGGCGGTGCGTCGGGCAGTTTGGCCAGCACCAGGTGCACGATGTTGTCGGTGAGGTCGTGTTCGCCGGCGGTGATGAAGATCTTGGTGCCGCTGATGCGATAACTGCCGTCGGCGTTCGGCTCGGCCCTGGTCCTGAGCAGGCCAAGATCGGTGCCGCAGTGCGGTTCGGTCAGGCACATGGTGCCGGTCCAGCGGCCGTCGATCAGCGGCTTGAGGAACACCTCCTGCTGCCAGGCTTCGCCGTGGTGCTTGAGCGCCTCGATCGCGCCGTGCGACAGCAGCGGGAAATTTCCCCATGCCAGATTGGCGGCGTTGACCATTTCGTTGAGCGGAACGCCCAGCGTATGCGGCAAGCCCTGGCCGCCATATTCCGTCGCCGCGGTCAGGCCGGTCCAGCCACCCTCGACGAACTGTTCGTAGGCCTGTTTGAAGCCGGGTGGCGTGGTGACCTCGCCGCTGGCCGGGTCCAGCACGCAGCCGATCTCATCGCCTACCCTGTTGAGCGGCGCCAGCACGTTGCTGCTGAAGCGGCCGGCCTCTTCAAGCACCGCATCAACCACATCGGAGGTGGCATCGGTGAAGCCGAGGCGCGCAAACAGCGGCTCCACCTTGAGCACGTCGTGCAAGGCGAAACGGATATCGGAAATGGGGGCTTTATAGGTACTCATCAGTCGGACCTCGAACGATGGTGATGGCGGTAGCGCCAAGGGGGCTGGTTTTAAATCAGCGCAGGACGCCGGGCAGGCCGGGAGCCGGGTTAAGGGTGTTGCGCGTCTTTACTTCGAAGCTGCGTTGTCTGCGCTCTTCGGGCGTCGCGCTGACAGTGCCTTCCAGTTCGTAGGGCAGCGAGCGGCCGCCGGCAAGCGTATCGGCGACAATGAGGCGCGCCGGCGATGCCGGCTGCAGCTTCACGTTGACCACGTCAGCCGATTCGGGGCCGATCGACAACGCCGGCGTCGTCGCCAAGTTGCCCGCCAGCTGGCCGGCAACGCTGACCTTGAAGTTGATGTCGTCAAAGCGCATCGGCATCGAACTGTAGTTGCGCAGGCGCAGTGCCACGGTCCAGTTGCCATCGTTGTCGACGGTAAGTTGCTGGATGCTGGCTGCCGGTTCGGAGACGCGTTTGACCGCGCCGCCGCCGCAAGCCGTCAGGAAAAGGGCGCAAAGAACGATCAGGGCGTACTGGGTACGTTGGCGCATGCCGCACGGTCCTCGGGTCTGGAGTTCGGATCCGTCGAGGATACTACGGCGTATGGCGGCGAAGGGTGGCGTCCGCGGGGATCGGGATGGCGGAGATTTCGCCCCCGTGCATCCATGGGATAGAGGGGACGATCTGTCGCCGCGTTTTGCGCCTACTTTTAGGGGATACATTCCATGCGTTCATTCAAGTTGTTGCCGCTGGCAAGCGCGATCCGCGGCGGCCTGGCATTCACGGCACTGTGTGTGGCGGCTCCGGTTTTCGCTGCACCTGCCCAGTTCGATATCGAAGGCGGCCGGATCGAGGAGGTGCTGCCGGAGTTCGCACGCCAGGCAGGTGTGCAGATCATCGCGCCGGCCAACAATGGAAGCGAAGGCCGGATTGAGGTACGGCAGCTGAAAGGCGAAATGGATACACGCCAGGCGCTGAGTCACCTGCTTGATGGCACCGGACTGACCGTGGCCTCCGATGATGGACGTACGATCACGCTGCGCGCGGCCACGCCGATGCTGGCCTCACTGGGGGGCTTGGGTGGCATCGCCGTTGCACAGGCTGCCCAGGTTGCACAGCCGGAGCGCCTGCCGGCGGCCAAGGCCGAGCCGTCGGCCGATCCGAGCGTCAACACGCTGGCCCAGGTCACCGTGGTGGGCAGCCAGATCAAGGGCAGCAAATCGGCAGCGATCCTTCCGGTCGCCACCCTGCAGGCCGAACAGATCGAAGCCACCGGTGCGGTATCCGGTGACGACCTGTACCGCTCCATTCCGCAAATGGGCGACGTGTCGTTCAGCGGCACCAACGGCGGCAACAGCTCCAACTACGCCCGTGGCGACATCGCCTCGGTCAATCTGCGCGGGCTGGGCGTAGGCAACACACTGCTGCTGATCAACGGCCGTCGCACCGTTGTGCATCCGACCAGCCAGGCCGACGGCAACCTGGTGCCGGTGCTGACCTACAACGCCAACGCGGTACCGGTGTCGAACCTGCGCCGGGTGGAAGTGCTGCTCGATGGCGCGGCGGCGATCTACGGCACCGATGCGGTGGCAGGCGTGGTCAACAACGTGCTGCGCGATGACATGGACGGCGGCACGATCAGCGTGCAGAAGGGCTTTGGCGAAGGCACCAACCTGAGCGACATCGGTGTCAACGGCATGTTCGGCAAGAACTCCGAAGACCTGCGCACCAATGTCACCGTCGCCTTCAACTACTACAACACCACTGGCCTGAATTCGCTGGACCATGGTTGGACCCGCAACGGCAACCGTGCCGCCGATTTCGCCGGTACCCCGTTCGAGGGGCTGGCCGGTACCGACAACCGCAACACCAATAGTCCGTGGGGCAATTTCACCGCGAACGGTCCGCGTGTCTCGCAGAACGGCACCTGGCTGACCACCGCCGCCGGCGCGTTCCACGTGCAGCCGACCTCCAACAGCGGCTGCGCGGCGACGATCGGCGATGGCTTGTGCGTGCAGTCCGGCAGCAAGGCGACCTCGGGTGCCGACGCCAACCTGCGTGACAACTCGCAGGGGCAGTACCCGCTGTCGATCAACCCGGACGTGCGCCGTCTGAACCTGTTCCTGACCGGCAAGCATGACTTCGAGAATGGCGTGTCGTTCTTCAGCGAAGCGGGCATGTACGAGTCGCATGCCAAGAGCCTGCAGAACGGCGTCAACACCATCACCGCATTGCCGATGACGGTATCGGCAAACAACTACTGGAACCCGTTCGGTGCGACCCATCTGCCGGACGGTTCGCTCAACCCGAATCGCCTGCCGGGCCTGAACGTGGGTGCCAATGGCGTGCCGGTGACCATCACCAGCTATCGCTTCGAGCGCCCGACGCAGATCGAAGTGAAGAACACCCAGGCGCGTGCGCTGGCCGGGCTGCGTGGCTACCACTACGGCTTCGACTGGGAGACCGCGGCGCTGTACTCCACCGCGAAGGTGGTCGACACCCAGGACGCGGTGAGCATGTCGCTGTTCCAGCAGGCGCTGGCCAACCCCACCGCGACCGCCTACAACCCGTTCTGCGGTGGCTGCAATGACTGGAGCAAGCTGGACCAGTTCTTCTACAAGGCCAAGCGCCAGAGCGAAACCGAGCTGTATCTGTGGGACTTCAAGGCCTCGCGCCCGGACCTGTTCGCGACCTGGGCCGGTGATGTCGGCATGGCCACCGGCGTGGAGGTCCGCCACGAGACCCAGCGCGATGATCGCGACGCACGCGTGGACGGCTCGGTGACCTTTACCGATGCGATCACCGGGGTGAACTATCCCTCCGACATGTACGGTGTCAGCCCGACGCCGGATACCTACGGTTCGCGGACCGTGGCCGGCCTGTTCGCCGAGTTCTCGGTGCCGCTGGTCTCGGCCGACATGGGCGTGCCGCTGGTGAAGTCGCTGGACCTGCAGGTCGCTGCACGTGCCGAGCGCTACAACGATTTCGGCAACGTCGCCAAGCCGAAGCTGGCGATGGGCTGGCAGATTTTCGACGGCCTGACCCTGCGTTCGTCCTGGGCCAAGGGCTTCCGTGCGCCGAACCTGGAGCAGGTCAATGCCACGGTGGTGAGCCGTTCGAACAACCGTACCGACTGGATCCAGTGCGAAGCCGATGCCCGCAGCGGCGCGCAGGCATCCGTCGCCGGCTGCGCCGGTCATACCGCCTCGACCACGGCACGCCGTTCGGGCAATCCGGATCTGAAGCCGGAAACCTCGACCAACACCAGCGCCGGTCTCGTGTTCCAGCCACAGTTCATTTCCGGGGACTTCGGCCGCTTCACCTTCGCGGTGGATTACTACAAGTACGAACAGGAAGGCATCATCGGCCTGTTCGGCGAAGGCAATGCGCTGATCCTGGACTACATGCTGCGTCAGCAGGGCTCGGGCAACGCGGACGTGGTGCGTGCCGATCCCACGGCCGACGACATCGCCCGCTTCGCCGGTACCGGTCTGGATGCTGCCGGCAAGGTGCTGTACGTCAAGGACCAGTACATGAACCTGCAGCCGCAGACGGTGCGCGGCGTGGACTACAACTTCAGCTGGAACTCGCCGGAAACCAGCATCGGCCGTTTTGACGTGTCGGTCACCGGCACCCACCTGATCGAGTTCTATCGCCAGCGCTCGCCGGCGCTGCAGGCGCTGGAAGATGCCAAGGCCGGTGGCCTGGTCGATCCGTCGATCTGGGTGACGGGCGGCGGTGACCTGATCGGCAATGGTGGCAATCCGGAATGGAAGTGGAGCAGCACCCTGACCTGGCGTTATCAGCAGCTGTCGGTCGGCGCCACCGCGCGTTATGCCAGCTCCTATGTGGAGACCGGGCTGGCACTGGCCGATGGCACGCCGTGGACGGTCAAGTCGCAGACGCTGGCCAATGCCTTCGTCAAGTACGACTTCGAGGGTGAGGGCCTGCTCAACGGGGTCTCGCTGAAGGTGGGAGCCAACAACCTGGCCAACAAGCGTCCACCGGTGGCTGACGAGGTGTTCGGCTACTCGTCCACGGTGTACCAGGCGTATCCGCGCTACTGGTACATGAACGTGACCAAGGCGTTCTGATGATTTGCAGTTGTATTGACTGCCATGTCCGGCTGCGGCCGGGCAGGCATCGGGTGTGCCGATGAACAGTGCAGTGGCGGCACAGCGCGCGCTCTGGCTTGCCGAGCATGTGCTGCCGTACGAACCTGGCCTGCGCAGCTGGTTGCAGCGCAGGCTGTCGCAGCATCAGGACGTGGATGACGTGATCCAGGAGACCTACGCGATCCTGGCGGCGATGACCGACCTCTCCCACATCCGCCAGCCGCGGGCCTACGTGTATACGGTGGCCCAGTCGGTGGTGCTGCAACAGTTGCGCAGGGCGCAGGTGGTGTCGATCGAGGCGGTGGCCGGAATCGAGCATATGGCGGTCGGTGGCGACGAGGTCTGTCCGGAACGGACGGCATCCTCGCGCCAGGAGCTGGCCAGGATCGGTGAGTTGATCGCCAGCCTGCCGGACAAGTGCAGGGAGGCGTTCGTACTGCGCAGGGTGGAGGGCTACTCCCAGCGTGAGATCGCCGAGCGCATGCAGATCAGTGAGAACACGGTCGAAAAACATGTAGGCAAGGGAATCCGGGTACTGATGGATTCAATGAAGCGCGATGCAATGGAACAGGATCAGGGCAGGGACCAGCTCGATGCGGGAGTGCAGAAAAATGCGCGCAGGTGATACCCCAAATATTGATGATTGCGCCGCCTCATGGGTGGCGCGCGAAGATCGCGCGGAACTGCTGGCGGCGGAGCTGGCGGAGCGCGACGCCTGGCTGGCCGCCGACGCCCGTCACTTCGGCGCCTACGCGCGTGCCCATGCGGTGTATGCGCGAACAGCGCGCGCGCGCGCCCTGGCGGGCGGGAGGCTTGGCCGTCCAGCGGCACCGGCCGGTGCGGCGCGTCGTCCGCGCCGGTTTCCGCGGTGGCAGGCCGGGATCGCCGCAACGTTGTGCATGCTGTTGATCGGTGTGCACCAGCATGACGACGGCACGCAGTCCTATGTCACGCGCAAGGGCGAGATCCTGCGCGTGCCGCTGCCGGACGGCTCGGCCATTACGCTGGATTCGGACTCCCAGCTCAGGGTCCGCTATACCGATACCCGACGTGGGATCAGCCTGTTGCGCGGTGAGGCCCTGTTCGATGTTGCCAGCGACCCGGCGCGGCCGTTCGTGGTGCAGGCCGAGGAGACGGCGGTCACGGCGGTGGGAACGAGCTTCGCGGTCAGCCTGAACGAGCGTCGCAGCGGGGGCGTCGAGGTGCTGGTGCGCGAGGGCATCGTCGATGTCGCCGATGCGCAGGGTGCAGTGGCACCGGCAAGGCTGGTCGCCAATTACCGGGCACTGGCCAACCGCAGCCATGGCATCCGCATCGAACCGGTGCCGACGGAGGACCTGGAGCAGCAGCTGGCGTGGCGCGAGGGCATGCTCTCGTTCAACGGCGACACGCTGTCGGTGGCCGCCGCGCAATTCCTGCGCTACAGCGATGTCCGCATCGTCATCGATGATCCGCTGGTTGGCAGTCGTCGCATTGTCGGTCTGTACTCGGCCAGTGATCCATTGGGCTTCGCGCGCAGCGTGGCGCTGAGCCTGGGACTGGTGGTTGAACATCAGGGCAACGTGGTGCGACTGCGTACACCTTCCAACGCGCCGCATATGACCGCGCGATCCATGCAATGAGAACCGGAGTGAACATGCTCAAGATCCGTCGCAAAGCAAATGCGCTGACTGTACTGGCCGCGCTGGCCTTGGCGGTCGGCCAGGCAACCACGGTCGCGAGCGCTGCCGACAATGCGCTGCTGATCCGCAATGCCATGGTGTTCGATGGCACCGGTCGAGACGCCTATGCGGCCAGCGTGCTGGTCGAGGAAGGAAAGATCGCTGCGATCGGGCAGGGCCTCAAAGCGCCGAAGGGTGCCAGGGTTGTCGATGCGCGTGGCCAGGCGTTGTTGCCGGGCCTGCTGGACCTGCATACGCACTGGACCCCGAATGCGACGCCTTCGGAGCTGCCGCAGGTGGCCAACCGCTATCTGGCTGCCGGCGTCACCACGGTCAGCGATTTCCATCAGCCGCCGGAAGCCTATGCGCCGCGCCGCGCATGGCTGGGCGACATCGCTGCGCCCGATGTGAAGTTCGCCGCACGCATGAGCACGCCGCTGGGACATGGAGCCGACTGGGGTGACGAGAACACCACGCGCTGGGTGAATTCGCCCGAAGCGGCGCGCGCCGGCGTGCGCGCGGTGGCGGCGTACCGGCCCGACTTCATCAAGGCCTTCACCGATGGCTGGCGTTATTCCAATGCCGCCGACAACAGCAGCATGGATGAGGAAACCCTTGCCGCGCTGGTGGATGAGGCCCACAAGAACGGGCTGAAGGTGTTCACGCATACGGTGATGGTCAAGCGTGGCAAATCCGCTGCGCGCGCGGGCGTGGATGTGATCGCCCACAGCGTCCAGGACGGGCCTGTCGATGCGGAGCTGATTGCGCTGATGCGCAAGCATGGCACCGCTTACGCACCGTCGTTGGCCGTCTACCTGCCGACGCGCGTGGATGGCAGCGGCAGCAGTGCATCCAGTCCGGCGGTGATACGCCAGCGCGAGAATAATTTCGCCAACGCCCTGGCCAACGTCAGAGCGTTGCATGAGGCGGGGGTTCCGGTGGTGGTGGGAACCGATGCCGGCATGACGGGCACACCGCACGGCAGTTCCACCCTGCGCGAACTGGAGTTGCTGGTAGATGCCGGCTTGACCCCCGCGCAGGCGCTGGTGGCGGGTACCGCACGCAGCGCCGTGGCGCTTGGGCTGCAGGATCGCGGGACCATCGAGCTGGGCAAACGCGCCGACCTGCTGCTGGTCAAGGGTGCGCCTTGGCGCCGTATCGCCGATGTCCGCAATACCGAACAGGTGTACGTCGCAGGTACCCAGGTACAGGGCAAGGGCGCGAGGTTGCCGGTGGGAAACCGTGCGCTGGCATTGCCGGCGCTGGCGATTCCGGCGCTGGTGGATGATTTCGAACGTGCCGATGGGCGCACGGCGCTGGACACTCTGCGCATCGACGAGGCCGACGGCGGCAATGACCGCACCGTGCAGGTCACTGGCGTGGTGGATCGCGAGAGCGGCGGCAAGGCGTTGTTGGTGCAGGCCAAGCTGTCGACCAAACCGCGTGCATATGCTTCGGCCATCCTGCCGTTGAGTCGGGGTTCAGTGGCACCTGCGGATCTGCACAGCTATACCGGCGTGCGTTTCGACGTACGTGCCGACAGCGGTCAACTGCGGTTGGAGACACGTGGGTTGAACGGCCATCGTTTCTCTGCGGATGTCGAAGCGGCAGCCCAGTGGCGTACGGTCGAGATTCCGTTCGCCTCGCTGGATGGCATGCCCCCTTATCGCGGCGATGGCCCGCTGCCGGTCTGGAAAAGCGATGCTGTGCAACAGCTGGTGTTCTCGGCCAGCGGACAGCCGGGAAGCAAGATCTGGTTTGAAATCGACAACGTCGGCTTCTACTGAGCAGACGACATGAAGACGCCGATGAACAACGCATTGTCCCGTGCCTGCCTGCTGGCACTGCTGCCGCTCTGCTCCACGATCTTCCCGGCACAGGCCGCCGATGCCGACGTGCTTGCCACGATTGATGCCTATGCGGTGCGGCAGGCACAGGTCGGGCTGGCGCTATGGCAGCAGCCCGAGCTGGGTTATCTGGAAGTGGCCTCGTCCAGATTGCTGCAGGACGAGCTGCGGGAGGCGGGGTTCCGGATCAACGCCAACGTCGCCGGCATGCCTACGGCTTTCGTCGCCTCCTATGGCAAGCGCGGCAAGGGGCCGGTGATCGCGTTGCTGGCGGAAATGGATGCGTTGCCGGGCATGGCACAGGCAGCCGAGCCGGTACGCACGCCCATCGAAGGACAGGATGCCGGCCAGGCCTGTGGCCACAATCTGTTTGGCGCGGCAGCCGTAGGTGCGGCACGCGCGATCGCACAATGGCTGCGGGACAGCGGCAGTGACGGCGAAGTGCGCCTGTATGGCACGCCAGCCGAGGAGGGCGGGTCGGGCAAGGTGTACATGGCCCGTGCCGGTCTGTTCGACGATGTCGATGTGGCATTGCATTGGCACCCCGATTCGGAAAACTCGGCGGCACAGGGCACCAGTCTGGCCAACGTCAGCGGCAAGTTCCGCTTCCACGGGCAGGCCGCGCATGCCGCGATCGCGCCTGAGCGCGGCCGCTCCGCGCTGGACGGGGTGGAGGCGTTCAATCACATGGCCAACCTGATGCGCGAGCACGTGCCGGACGGCACGCGCATCCATTACGTGATCAGCAGGGGCGGCAGCGCGCCCAACGTGGTGCCGGATTTTGCCGAAGCGTATTACTACGTGCGGCACACCGACCCTGCGGTAGTGCGCGATGTCTTCGAGCGCCTGCACAAGGCCTCCGAGGGCGCGGCAATGGGAACTGGCACCTGGGTCGAGTTCGAACAGACCGGCGGGGTGTATTCGCTGTTGCCGAACGACACGCTGGGGCAGGTGATGCAGTCCGCCCTGGAGCAGGTGGGCGGCGTGCATTACAGCGGCAGCGAACAGGTGTTCGCGCAGAAGCTCCAGCAGAACCTCGAGAAACGTCCATCGCTCGAGACCGCCACCGCGCTGCAGCCATACCGTGCCGACCATGCCGGCAGTGCCTCCACGGACGTAGGCGATGTGAGCTGGAATGTGCCCACTGCGGGTATCCGCACTGCAACCTGGGTACCTGGCACACCTGCTCACAGCTGGCAGGCGGTTGCCGCGTCGGGCACGTCAATCGGTGCAAAGGGCGCCTTGAATGCCGCCCGGGTAATGGCATTGGCAGCGGTACAGCTGTACCAGTCGCCGGAAACCGTACGCAAGGCGCGACAGGAGTTCGACGACGCGCGTGGAGCGGACTTCAGCTACGCACCGCTGCTGGAGCGCAGCGCGCCGCCGCTGGACTATCGCCGCACCTCGCGCGACTGAAGGGGTACCGCGGCGCTCAGCGCAGCGGTGCCATCACCTTGAGCGGGGCCAGCTCATAGCCCATGTCCGTGGCCCGCTGTTTCAGCTGCTCGAAAAGCGCCGCATCCATTTCGGGGCTCCGGGAGAGGATCCACAGATACTTGCGGTCCGGCTCGCCGACCACCGCCCACTGGTAATCCGGGTCCAGCGCGATCACCCAGTAATCCGCCCAGACCAATGGAACCCATGCCAGCCAGTCCGGTGCGAAGCGCACCTGCAGGCGGCCTGGATGTCCGGCGACGGGCCTCGCGGTGCCTTCGGCTTCGACGCGCTTGCCGTCCACCGTCGTGCAGCCGTTGCGCACGCTGATCCGGCCATCGCCGCGCAGACTGTAGCCGGCAGTGATGTCACGGCTGCATTTTTTCTGGAACGACACCGGCAGGTGCGCGATCTCGTGCCACTGTCCCGCATAGCGGCCCATGTCGAGATGCTCAACCGAGCTGACGGGCGTTGCGGCAAAGGCAGGAGTGGCCAGGCTGGCGGCCAATAGCAGGTACGGCAGGACGTAGCGCATGCGGGAACCCCGGAATTGACAGCGCAGGGTAGACAATGCCCCGTGATGGGAAGTGAAACTTCTGGTTCCGCAAAGCCTGGGGTGTACCTGCGCGAATTTGGTGATTCCGCAAAACGAAAAAAGAGCCTTTCGGCTCTTCATTCATAAATCAGTCAATGGTGGCCGAGGACGGAATCGAACCGCCGACACGGGGATTTTCAATCCCCTGCTCTACCAACTGAGCTACTCGGCCACTTTGGTTTCCCGCTGCGTTGTCGCCAGCGAGGACGCGCATGATACGAAGGTCTCGCGAATTGGGCAAGAGAAAAATGAAAAGTTTTCTCTCTTTGTCGAAATAAGGCCGAAAACAAGGCGTTTACTGGTGCTCTTAGCCACGCGCCAAGCCGCGGCCCGCCCTGTGGGGCCGTCGTGAGAGCTGGTCCCTTGCTGCCAAGATCCACCACAATCGAGTGCAAAAAAAAACGCGGCATGCGGTTGGCATGACGCGCTTTCAAATGAAGTGGTGGAGCGGAAGGGGATCGAACCCTCGACCTTCGCGATGCGAACGCGACGCTCTCCCAGCTGAGCTACCGCCCCATACGACCCGGAAATACTACCCGGCGATGCGGCGTGCGTCACTAGGAAATTGAAAATTTGTTGCCGCGAGGGATCCGGGGCGCACATCGGCCGCGACATTGCCACCGTGCAGGGCCATCCGGGCGTGCGCGCAATACGCCGCACACCCGCACCCGCACACCCAGCACAAAGCCGCAGAGCACAGAGCCGGTGCAGGCGTGTGCGAACGGTCGCTCATTTCGAGGTGAGACGCCCGCGTGCAGCAGCGGGCGTCAAGGGCGCCGGCTGCACGTTGGCGTCAGCCGGCGGGAACTGCTCCATCGAGCAACGGCAGCAAGCGCGGCTCGAGTTCCTGTCGGCGCCATTGCCCCAGCGCTGCCGGCCATTGGCCACCGTCAATCCACGCTTCCAGGTGCTTGCGCGAAGCCAGCACGCCGTCAGGCAGGCCGAGGGCGGTGGCATGGCCGCTCACGGCTTCCTGCAGGCGCTTGAGCGCGGCTTTGTCGCTGTCGCTGGGCGGCAGGACCAGCGGCGCCTCGGCCTCGTCGTCCTGCACGGTGGTCAGGGCTTGCCAGAGTTGTGGCGCCAGTTTGCGCGGGGCCTTGGGGAAACGTTCCAACTGCCGTTGCAGCGCCTCGAAATCGGCGGGAGGAAATTTCGCCAGGGTGTTCGCAAGCTCGTTGTCGAGGATCCAGCTGCGCGGTTTGTCATTCTGGCGTGCCTGCGTATCGCGCCAGCGCAGCAGGCGCAGCAGCCGGCGCTGGGCGTCGGCTTCCAGGAACTGGGCGCCACGCATGGCCGTATGCGGCCAGCGCTCGCCGTTCTCGTTTTCCACGCCGGCCAGCAGCCGCTCGCAGTCTTCCTGCAGCCAGTGCTGTCGTCCGAGCGCTTGCAGGCGCTGCTGGATCTCGTCGTGCAACGCGAACAGGTGCAGCACGTCGTCGGCGGCGTATTCCAGCTGGGAAGCGGACAGCGGGCGGCGCATCCAGTCCGAACGGGTCTCGCCCTTGGGCAGGGTGATGCCGGTAATCTCGGCGACCAGCCGCTGGTAGCCCATGCCGCCACCGATACCGGCCAGCGCGGCGCCGATCTGGGTATCGAACAGCGGCCGTGGCAGCGCGTCGCAGGCGCATTTGAACGCCACCAGATCCTCGCTCGCACTGTGCATCACCTTGAGGATGTCCGGATTGGTAAGCCATGGCCGCAGGGCATCGGTCATGCCCGGAATCAGCGGGTCGATCAGCAGGATCTCGTCGCCTACCGCCATCTGCACCAGGGCCAGCTGCGGCCAGTACGTGCGCTCGCGAATGAATTCAGTGTCCAGCCCGATCCGGCTGGGATGTTGGCGGTAGCGCTCGTCGAGTTCCGCCGGGTGTGTGATCCAGTAAGCCACGTGATATCCGTCAACTGCAGGGTTTGCTCAGGCAGGCGAGAATAGCCTACCGTCGGCCGGCCGACCCCCGGCGAGCCGTCACAATCCATGGGAGGGAATTTGCGCACGACCGGTTACCCGACGTGGCTGGCGGTGCTGCTGGTACTGGCCTGCAGTGCATGCCGGCAGGCGCCGTCGCCTTCGCCGCCGGTGGCCACCGCGCAGGCGCCCCAGCGCGAGAGGGTGGAAAAGCCGGTGCCCGGACCGCTGTTGTCGCCGTTTTCCGAAGCCACCCAGCCGCCCCCGGACTGGGTGCCGCCTCCGGTGGAGTTGCAACCGGAAAACTTGCCCAAGGCAAGGCGCGACGCCGCCGCCGCGCTGGCCGACGACCGCCTGTATAAAACCGCCGACGACGCGATCCCCCTGTACCTGGCCATCCTGTCCCTGCAGCCCAAGGATCGACAGGCCGTCCAAGGGTTGTCCAAGGCACGTCAGCGGCTGCGGGTGTTGGCCGGACAGTTGCTGGCGCGTCCGCACGATCAGCGCCAGGCATTGGCGCAGGCCGCCGAACTGGTGTGGGTGGCGACCACACTGGCGCCCGGCGGGAAAGCCGAGCAGGCGTTGCGGCAGCGCGTGGAATCCGCACAGAGGCTGCTGGCCTTCAACCGTGCTGGCGAGGAGGAACTGGGCAATGGCCGCCTGGGTGAGGAGGGCGGAGGCGCATTGGCAAGTTTCCGTGGGGCGCTGGCACTGGAGCCCGACTCGATCCGCGCCCGCCAAGGACTGGCGGCAGTGGAGAGCGCGATGATCAGGCGCGCCGAACTTGCCGCCTTTGCCGCGGATTTTCCGGCGGCCGCACACTGGCTGGAAAAGGCCGCCACCGTCCGCGAAGACGCAGTGACGGTTTCCGATGCCCGCGTGCGCATCGAGACGCTGCGCAGAGCCCAGGTGGCGGCGCTGCGCGATGCTGGACTGCGCGATCTGACTACGCCGCAAGGCCTCAAGCCGGCGCGTGAAAAGCTGGAGCGCGCATTGCGCATCGCATTGCCCGGCGACAGCGCGGTGGCGCAGCTGCGGGAGCGCATCGATCTGGCAACCCATTACGGCAGCTTCCGCCCGGGGCAGGTGTTCACCGATGGACTGCGCGATGGCGGTCGGGGGCCGCAGATGATCGTGGTGCCGCACGGCGGGTTCCAGATGGGAGCGACCGAGACCGAGCCCGGCGCCAGCGACGCCGAGCGCCCGCAGCACTACGTGCGTTTCGAACGTGGCTTTGCGATGTCGATCACCGAGGTGACCGTCGCCGAGTTCAGGCGTTTCGTCGAGGCCAGCAATGCTCGTCCGCGCGCGACCCGGCGCGGCCATTCGCTGGTCTACGACGAGCGAAGTGGAAATTTTGTCCGCTCCAGCGGAGTGGACTGGCAGTCGGATTACAACGGTGCCAACGCCGCGCCCAACAATCCGGTGATGCACGTCAGCGTGCGTGATGCCGAAGCCTATGCGGCGTGGTTGTCCGAGCAGACTGGCCGCTATTACCGGCTGCCGAGCGAAGCGGAGTTCGAATACGCGATGCGTGCCGGTCGCAGCGGGCGCTATCCCTGGGGCGACGACGGCATCCCGCCGGAGGGCAGCGGCAATTTCACCGGAGGCAACGATGTCTCTCCGAGCGGACGCCGTTGGAGTAATGGTTTTGTCGGTTATGGCGACGGCTTCTGGGGCGTGGCGCCCGTCGCCAGTTTTCGCGCCAATCCGTGGGGCCTGCACGATATGGGCGGCAACCTGAGCGAGTGGGTGGCCGATTGCTGGCATGCCAGCTACCGGCGTGCGCCGGCCGATGGCGCCGCCTGGTACAACCCCGGATGCCGGCAGCGGCTGGTCCGTGGGGGCAACTGGGCCAACGCGCCCACCCAGATCCGTGCCGCCTGGCGGCTGGCACAGGATTCCGATGCCACCAGTGCTCGCGTGGGTTTCCGGCTGGTGCGCGGAATTTGACGTTGCCCGTCCGAGGCCCGCGCTAACATCGGCCCGGCCAAGGCCACCCCGGCCGTCATCGGACCCAGACCATGCGACAAGATCCTTTCGCCAGTCAGCGCGGCGCCGGCCGGTCCGGCCGTCGCGGAGGGCTTTTCGGCAACCTGCGTTGGGTCATCCTGCTCGGTTTTGCGGTGTATGGCGGTTGTTATTACCTGTCCAACCGCAGCGTCGATCCCTATACCGGCGAGAAGGTGCTGATCGACAACTCGCTCGATGCCGAGCAGGAAAAGGCGCTGGGCTTGCAGGCCTATCAGGAGATCCTGTCGCAGGAGCGACCGGTGGATCCGAATTCACAGGTCGCACAGCAGGTGCGCGCCATCGCCGCTCGCCTGATTGCCAAGGTCGATGTGGTCGAAACCGCCCTGGCCCAGGAGCACGGGCTGGAGGCGCAGCACTTCGCGCGGGATTTCGACTGGGATGTCAACGTCATCCAGTCCGACCAGGCCAACGCCTTCTGCCTGCCCGGCGGCAAGATGGCCGTCTATACGGGGCTGTTGCCGGTGGCGCAGAACGCCGATGCGGTAGCCGTGGTGATGGGGCATGAAATCGCCCATGCTTTGTTGCGCCACGGCGCCCAGCGCATGGCCCAGCAGAAGCTGACCCAGATCGGACAGATGGCGGGCGCGGCCAGCGGCATGGATCCGCAGCAACAGCAGATGGTGATGGCGGCGATGGGGTATGGGTACCTGCTGCCGTATGCGCGCAGCCATGAGACCCAGGCCGACGAGGTCGGGCTGATGCTGGCGGCCGCGGCGTGTTTCAACCCGCAAGAAGCGATTCCACTGTGGGAGCGCATGGGCGCGAACAGCGGGGGACAGGCGCCACCGGAATTCGCTTCGACCCACCCCAATCCGGGTACCCGCATCCAGAACCTGGAGGCCTTGATGCCAAAGGCGATGGAGTACCGCCAGCGTTTTTGCACCGAGGCCAACGCGGGCGGCTGAGTGGAGTGAAGGCGGCCGCGGAGGACGCTGGCAATGCAACGACCGTGCGTGTGCAGCCACGTCAAAACTGCCGGTCAGTCTGCGATGAGGCCGGTAATGTTGCGCTGTCGGGCGCTGGGAGCCGCATCGGTACTGGTACTGGTACTGGTGCTGGTACTGGTGCTGGCGGGCTGCGGCGTCCATGTGCTGGAATGGAACGGGCCAGCCGCTGTCGGCGGTCGTTACGGCGCTCCGCAGATTGTCCATCCCACCGGCGCGGTTCGGGCGCTGGTGGTGATGTTCCCGGACAAGTCGCAACCCGTGTCGGGCCAGCGGATCGCGCGCCGGTTGGGGCGTGCCGGCGCCTGGGTGGAATTGGTCGATGAAGACGCGTATCGCGCTTCACTCGCCACGCAGCGGCTGCCGTGTTCGAAGATGGCAGATGACGCCGAACGACTGGCCAGAAGGTTGCTGGAGCGCGAGGGCACGGACGTGTTCTTCCCGCCATTGCTGCTGGGCGAGGGCACCGGCGTTGCGCTGGTACGGCAAACCGCGGATTTCGCAGCGCCCGGGGTTCTTGCCGGTGCCGTGGTGCGGCCGGGCCACGGAGAAGGGGCAAAAGCGGATTGCGCCGCGGGCGGCCCGAATCACCCCACCACCGGCGTGCTTGAGCTGGCTGCCGGCTCCCCCGACAACGTGGTCGCAGATGCCGTCATTGCCCGCTTTGCGCCGGTTGCAGGGCCTGGATTGGCCGCGTTGCCACTGGTGGAGCTGCCGGTGTCCGGCAGTCACAGGCTGGCCATCGTGCTGTCCGGTGATGGCGGTTGGCGGGAACTGGATCAGGGCATTTCCGCCTCGCTCAACCGGCAGGGCGTCTCGGTGGTGGGCTTGAACAGCCTGCGCTATTTCTGGAAAGAGAAGACGCCGCAACAACTGGCAGATGATCTGGCCGTGATCGTGGGCGAATACCAGAAACGCTGGCAGGCCGACGACGTGGGCCTGATCGGTTATTCCTTCGGCGCTGACGTGCTTCCGTTCGCCTACGCCCGGCTGCCGGCGGCGCAACGTCGCGACATCCACTTCGTGTCGCTGCTGGGGCTGGCGCATGACGCCGCCTTCGAGGTGCGGATCGGCGGCTGGCTGGGTTTGGGCAAGTCGCGCGAGCAGCCCGTCCATCCGCAACTGGCGGGTTTGCGTCCGGTCACGGTGCAGTGCATTTACGGCGCTGAAGAGAAGGACAGCCTGTGCCGCGAACTGCGCGGGCAGATTGCCGAAGTGGTCGAACGTCCCGGTGGGCATCATTTCGACCGCGACCCGGTCGCGTTGGCCCGCATCATCCTGCGCGGATGGCGGCGGGCGAATGCCACTCAGGATTGAATGCCACCGCCGTCGCGACTTTCGACCCGCAGCTGCAGTTCGCCCTCTGCCAAGCGCGCGCGCAGACGATCGCCGGGTTGGACCTGGTCTGCGGAGCGCACCAGTGCGCCATCTTCGGTGCGGGTGAGGATTGAATAACCGCGGGCGACCGTCGCCAACGGGCTGACCGCCTCGAGTGAACGGGCGAGCGAGCGCAGGCGCAGCGCATCGCGCTGCAGCTGGCGCGCCATGGCGGCCTGTGGTCGCGCCGCCAATGCCAGCAGCCGGTCATGCAGGACGGCCAGCCGCCGGTGCGGCTGGGCGGCGCGCAATACTGCGGCGGCGTGGTTGACGCGCGCCAGCCGGCGCTCCTGGCGCTGTTGCCATTGGCTCTGAAGGTGACGCATGGCGCCTTCCTGGCGGTGCCGCAACAGCGCCAGCCGCGATTGCGGGCTTTGTCCCTGCAGCCGCAGAGCGGCGCGATCGGCGCGCTGCATGGCCTGGTTCAAATGGTGCGTCTGCAGCTGCGCGAGCCGTGTCTGCAGGCGGCGAACGCGCAGGGCGAGATCGCGCTGGTCAGGCACCAGCAATTCGGCCGCCACCGAGGGCGTCGGCGCGCGCAGGTCGGCGGCGAAATCGGCCAGGCTGAAGTCGGTCTCGTGGCCGACCGCAGACACCACCGGCGTGTTGCTGGCGGCAATCGCGCGCGCCAGCTGTTCGTCATTGAAGGCCCACAGATCCTCCAGCGAACCGCCGCCACGGGTCAGCAGGACCGCGTCATAGCGGCCGCTGGCATCGGCGCGGCGCAGCAGCGCGGTGATCTGCGCGGCCGCGCTGTCGCCCTGTACCAGCGCGGGCAACAGGTCCACCTCCAGCATGGGGAAGCGGCGGGCGAGCACGCTCAGTACGTCGCGCACCGCAGCGCCGGTCGGCGAGGTGATGACGGCAAGGCGGCGAATGTGCGCCGGCAGCGGACGTTTGCGCGCGGGGTCGAACAGACCCTCGGCTTCGAGCCGTGCCTTGAGCTGCTCGAACGCCCGTCGCAGCGCGCCTTCGCCGGCTTCTTCCATGTGGTCGAGGATCAGCTGGTAGTCGCCGCGGGCCTCATAGAGCGTCAGACGGCCACGCACCAGCACGCGCATGCCTTCGCGTGGCACGAATTTCAGCCATTGGCTCTTGGGCTTGAACATCGCCCCGCGGACCTGGGCGCGCGCATCCTTGAGGGTGAAATAGAGATGGCCCGAGGCCGGACGGGTCACGTTGCCCAGCTCGCCTTCCACCCAGATCAGCGGGAACGCGCCTTCCAGCAGGTCACGCGCCAGCGTATTGAGCTGGCTGGGGGTAAGCGTTTGCGAGGGCTGGTCCATGGGGTGGGGTTTGACGCGGGAAATGCGGGCGGCAATGGTCGCACGTTGCCACGCAATGCTTCATTGACCGGTGGCAACGGCCGCGCCGGCGTGGCGCTGCAGGGCCCATTGCACGTGCTCGCGCACCAGTGGCGAGGGGTGTTCGCGGCGCGAGGTGAGCGCCTCCAGCACGCGGGGCGAGGTAGGCGCATTGCCCAGCGCAACGGCGATGTTGCGCAGCCAGCGTTCGTGACCGCTGCGGCGGATCGGGCTGCCTTCGGTGCGGCGCAGGAACTCGTCCTCGTCCCAGGCGAACAGCTGCGGCAACGTGGCCCGGTCCAGGTCGTTGCGGGCGCGGAAGTCGGGTTCATCGGTGCGCCGGGCGAACTTGTTCCATGGGCACACCAGCTGGCAATCGTCACAACCGTAGATGCGATTGCCCATCAGCGGGCGCATCTCCAGCGGGATCGCGCCATCGTGCTCGATGGTCAGATAGGAAATGCAGCGGCGCGCATCCAGCCGCTGCGGGGCGGTGATGGCGCGGGTCGGGCAGATATCGATACAGCGCGTGCAGGTGCCGCAATGCGCGCTGGCCGGCGTGTCGATCGGCAGCGGCAGGTCGACATAGATCTCGCCGAGGAAAAACCACGAACCGCCGTTGCGGTCGATCAGGCAGGTGTGTTTGCCGATCCAGCCAAGTCCGGCATTGCGGGCGAGCGCGCGCTCCAGCACCGGTGCCGAATCGACAAATACGCGGTGGCCGAAAGGCCCGACCTCGGCAGCGATGCGCTCGGCCAGTTTCTGCAGCCGGGTGCGCATCAGCTTGTGATAGTCGCGGCCCAGCGCGTAGCGGGCGACGTAGGCACGCTCGCCATCGGCCAGGGTGGCCCATGCGTCTTCATCGTCCTTGTGGCCGTAATCCAGTCCGACCGAGATCACCCGCACCGTGCCGGGCAACAACTCGGCCGGGCGCGAGCGCATGTCGCCGTGGCGGGCCATCCATTCCATCGTGCCGTACAGACCCTGGCCCAGCCAGTCGCGCAGGTGCGCCTCGTCCTCACCCAACTCGATGCCGGAAAACCCGCAGCGCTGGAACCCGAATTCCCGCGACAGCTCACGGATGCGCAGTGCGAGCTGCGCCAGATCGACAGTAGCGGGGGTGACGGACATGGTGGCAAGTATAGAATCGCGGCCATGGCAGAGTCCGTTGATCTCTTCGATACCCCTGCTGCGCGCCGGATCGACACGCAGGCCACGCGCCTGCTGGGCGGTGACAGCTATCTGCTGATGCAGCGCGCCGGCCACGCCGCCTGGCAGTACCTGCTCGACCACTGGCCGGCGGCCCAGCGCATCGTGGTGGTGTGCGGCGCCGGCAACAACGGTGGCGACGGTTACGTGCTGGCGCGACTGGCGCTGCAGTCCGGGCGGCGGGTGCAGGTGGTGCATGTGCACGGCGGCGGTCCGGCGACCGAACCTTCGCAACGCGCCTGTACCGCATATCTGGCGGCCGGCGGTCATGTGGAGCTGTTTGTTGCCGGGCTGCCGGAGGCGGATCTGGTGGTGGATGCGTTGTTCGGCATCGGTTTTTCACGGCCGCCAGATGATGCGGCCAAGGCCCTGATCAACGCGATCAACGCTTGCGGCGCGCCGGTGTTCTCGCTGGATGTCCCCAGCGGTGTGGATGCACAGACCGGCGCGGTGCCCTCGCTCGCGGTACGCGCCGCGCATGTGTTGCAGTTCATCGTTGCCCATCAGGGGCTGTATACCGGCGCGGCGCTGGAACATGCGCAAACGCGCGCGCTGGCGGATCTGGAACTGCCGGCAGCGGCAATGCACGACGTGGTGCCCGCTGCGCAGCGCTGGACGCAGGTAGGACTGGCCCAGCACCTGTGGCCACGTCGCTTGAACACGCACAAGGGCCAATCCGGCCATGTGTTGTGCATCGGCGGCAATCATGGCAGTGGCGGGGCGGTGATGCTCTGCGCCGAGGCGGCGTTGCGCAGCGGTGCCGGCCTGGTGACGGTGGCAACGCGCGCCGAGCATGTGGCGCCGTTGCTGGCGCGCTGCCCCGAGACGATGGTGCACGCGCTCGATGATTCGCAGCAGCTGCCGCCCTTGCTGGAACGCGCCGGTGTGGTGGCGATCGGCCCAGGCCTGGGACAAGGCGAGTGGGGGCAGATCCTGTGGCAACGGGCGCTGGGGTCCGGGCGGCCGCTGGTGATCGATGCCGATGCCTTGAACCTGCTCGCGGCCCGACCTGTACCCCTGCAGGACGCCGTGTTGACCCCGCACCCGGGGGAGGCCGCGCGTCTGCTGGGCGTTGATATCGAACACATCCAGCGTGATCGCTGGGGGGCGGCGCGCGCGCTGGCCGAACGCTTCGATGCGGTGGTGGTGCTGAAAGGCGCCGGCAGCATCGTCGCCGCGCCAGGCGCCACGCCGCGGTTGATCGCCGCCGGCAACCCGGGAATGGCGGTGGGCGGCATGGGCGATCTGCTGACCGGCGTCGTCGCCGCACTGCGTGCGCAGGGGCTTTCCGCATTCGATGCTGCCAGTACCGGAGCGTTGCTGCATGGGCTGGCCGGTGATGCGGCCGCCGTCGCCGGCCAGCGTGGGCTGCTGCCGCGTGATCTTCTGCCGTACCTGCGGCAGCTTGCCAATCCATAATTGTCACCATGATCGAATCATTTCTCGCAGACGCCGCCGCTACCGACGCCCTCGGACAGGCGTTGGCTGCCACCCGTCCGCCGCTGGCGGTGGTCCATCTGCAAGGTGACCTGGGCGCGGGCAAATCCACGCTGGCGCGCGCGCTGCTGCGTGCGCTGGGCGTGCAGGGCGCGATCCGCAGCCCGACCTATACGCTGGTCGAACGCTACCCGGTTGCCGGAGGTGAAGCCTGGCACCTGGACCTGTACCGCATCGGCGATGCCGGCGAGCTGGATTTCCTGGGGCTGGACGATGCCACGGCCACGCTGTGGCTGGTGGAATGGCCCGAACGCGGCCGCGGTGGCCTGCCGCCAACTGATCTGGTGGTGTCGTTGGCAATCGAAGGGCAGGGACGCCGGGCCCGGTTGTCGGCCAGCAGCGCCGGTGGCCGTGAATGGCTGGAACGACTGGCAGAAATGGGTGACTTGCAGCCCCTATCTGCCCGCTGACAATAGGAAGGTGCGGCAGGTTGCGGATTATCAAGGGAAAAGTTGTTGCATTTCGCGCATTCCAGTGATTGAATCCGAACCCATGTCTACGGCTAACCGCCTGATCGCCTTTTATGCCGCTGTCGCCGGACTGTGTCTGGCCAGCGCAACTGCGTGGGCGGGCGAAATCCGCGGGGTATCGCTCAACGCCGGTGCCACCGGCACCCGGGCCGAGATCCAGTTGGCCGGTGGCGGCAGTTACAAGACCCTGACGCTGGCCGGACCGAACCGGCTGGTCGTCGATTTCCCCGATTCCAGCAGCGCACGCGGCCTCCAGTTGCCCGCTCCTGCAGGGGTGGTGACGGCGGTGCGTACGGGCAGTCCCGAGCCCGGAACGTTCCGCGTCGTCTTCGACCTGGCTGAAAACGTGGCTCCGTTCAGGCCGCAGATGCAGGGCCAGGGCACCGAATCCCGCCTGCTGATCGAGTGGCCCGGTGACAGTACGGCGACCGCCAAGGTGGCGCCGGCGTCTGTTACCGCTCCGTCTGTAATCGATGCGCGGGCAGAAGCGGCCAAGGCGACCGCGGCGTTGACTGCAGCGGTCAGCCAGCAGGCGGCCGAGCGTCCGACAACGCCGGCCGGTATGCCTGTGCTGCCGGGTTCCGCCTCCCCGGTAGCGGTAAACATCCCGTCCACGACGCAGGCTTCGCCGGCGGCAATCCTGAACGGACAGGCGACCTCGCCTGTCGTGGTCAGCCAGCTCCCTGTGTCGAGCGCAGTCGCCGGCACCTCGTTGGCGGTAGTCCCGACTCCCGAGCCTGCCACGGTGGTGCCGCCGCGCCCGGTCATGCCCAGTGACGCGTCGCGTGTCCGGATGCAGGCAGGCATGCGCCCGCTGGTGGTAGCGATCGACCCCGGCCACGGTGGCCAGGATCCGGGGGCGGTCGGCCCTACCGGCAAGCGCGAAAAAGACATCACCCTGGCGGTGGCACGCGAACTTGCCCGCCAGGTCAACGCCACGCCCGGGCTCAAGGCCTATCTGACGCGCGATACAGACGTGTTCATTCCGTTGCCGATGCGCGCGCAGCGTGCCCGCGCGGCCAAGGCCGACATCTTCATTTCGATCCATGCCGATGCGGCCGAAAACCGTTCCGCCACGGGTTCTTCGGTCTACGTGCTGTCAACCAAGGGCGCTTCGTCACAACGTGCGCGCTGGTTGGCCGACAAGGAAAACTCTGCCGATCTGGTCGGTGGCGTGCGCCTGCAGCAGACCGAGGGCACGCTGGCCAATGTGCTGCTGGACCTGGCCCAGAGCGGTTACATGAAGGCGTCCGAGGATGCCGCCTCGCATGTGCTGGGCGGGCTGAAGCGCATCGGCAAGAACCATAAGCCCAATATCGAGCGTGCCAACTTCGCGGTGCTGCGCACCTCGGATATGCCGGCGATGCTGGTGGAAACCGCGTTCATCTCCAATCCGGATGAGGAGCGGCGGCTGATGGATCCGGCCTACCAGCGCCAGATCGCCGGTGCCGTGCTGGACGGCGTCAATATCTTTTTCACCCGGCAGCCGCCGCCGGGCACGCTGTTCGCCGCGCGCGCGCAGGCGGAAATGGATGCCAGCGCCACCATCGCCGGCGGCAGCCGCTGAGGCGCTCGGCTATCATCGGCAGCTGATTTCCGATGACGGCGTCCGCGCCGAATGCCGTGCCTGAATCCGTATCCGTGTCGCTTCCCAATGCAGTTTTCGTCCCGGTGTTCCCTTCGTCCGGAGCACTGGCATGAGCATCCGCCAGCTGCCTGAAATCCTGATCAACCAGATCGCCGCCGGTGAAGTGGTGGAGCGCCCGGCGTCCGTCGTCAAGGAGCTGGTGGAGAACGCACTGGATGCCGGTGCCCGGCGCGTGGACATAGACCTGGAAGAGGGCGGGGTGCGGCTCATCCGTATCCGCGACGATGGCGGCGGCATTTCGCCCGAACAACTGCTGCTTGCGGTGTCGCGCCATGCGACCAGCAAGATCGCGTCACTGGATGATCTGGAGTCGGTAGCCACGCTCGGTTTCCGTGGCGAGGCGTTGCCATCGATCGCCTCGGTCAGCCGTTTCACCCTGGCCTCGCGGCGGCCGGACGATGAACATGGTTCGGCATTGCAGGTGGAAGGCGGAAAGGTTGGCGAGGTGACGCCGCGGGCGCATGCGCCAGGTACCACCGTGGAGGTCCGCGAGCTGTTCTACAACGTGCCGGCGCGGCGCAAGTTCCTGCGCGCTGAGCGCACCGAGCTGGGCCATATCGAAGAGTGGCTGCGTTCGTTGGCGTTGGCGCGCCCCGACGTCGAACTGCGCGTGTCGCACAACGGCAAGCCGTCGCGGCGCTACAAGCCGGGCGATCTGTATTCCGATGCCCGCCTGGGTGAAACCCTGGGCGAGGATTTCGCCGCCCAGGCCTTGCGGGTGGACCACAGCGGTGCGGGCCTGCGCCTGCATGGCTGGATCGCGCAGCCGCACTACTCGCGCGCCAGTGCCGACCAGCAGTATCTGTATGTAAACGGTCGTTCGGTGCGCGACCGCAGCGTGGCCCATGCGGTGAAGATGGCCTATGGCGATGTGCTCTATCACGGTCGCCAGCCCGCCTATGTGCTGTTTCTGGAGCTGGATCCATCGCGGGTGGATGTCAACGTGCATCCAGCCAAGCACGAGGTGCGGTTCCGGGATTCGCGCCTGATCCATGACTTCGTCTACCGCACGCTCAAGGAGGCCTTGGCGGAAACCCGCGCCGGCATGGATACGGCCGCCATGGCTGCCACCGAAGTGCAGGGGGTGCAGATGATTGGGCCGGGTGCCGACAGCCCCGGCGCGGGGAGTTATGCGCTTGCGCGCCCCGCGGGCTTCGGGTCGGGCGGCGATTGGCGGCCGCAGCAATCGCCACTGGGCTTGCAGGTCGCCGAGGCGCCGTCGGCCTATGCGGCGCTTTATGCGGGTGGACCGGCGACGCAGAACGGCGCCGCGGCCAGCAGCCATGCCATGACCGGGCTGCCGCCGACGGCCAGCGACAGCGGCGTGCCGCCACTCGGCTATGCCATCGCCCAGTTGCACGGCATCTACATCCTGGCCGAGAACGCCGAGGGTCTGATCGTGGTGGACATGCATGCCGCGCATGAGCGGATCGGCTACGAACGGCTGAAGACCGCCCATGACGGCATAGGCCTGCATGCGCAGCCGCTGCTGGTGCCGATTACCCTGGCCGTGGGCGAGCGCGATGCCGATACCGCCGAACGCGAGGCCGACACACTTGCGGCGCTGGGGTTCGAGGTCACCCGCGCCGGTCCGGGCTCGCTGCATGTGCGCAGCATCCCGGCGTTGCTGGCCAATGCCGAACCCGAAGGGCTGCTGCGCGATGTGCTGACCGACCTGCGCGAACACGGGCAGAGCCGACGTATCGCCAGCGCCCGCGACGAACTGCTGTCGACCATGGCCTGCCACGGCGCGGTGCGAGCCAACCGGCGTCTCACCGTGCCGGAAATGAATGCCCTGCTTCGCGACATGGAAATCACCGAGCGCTCGGGGCAATGCAATCACGGCCGCCCGACGTGGGCGCGCTTTTCACTGGCAGAAATTGATCGTTGGTTCTTGCGGGGACGCTGATGGCAATGTGGAAGAGTGTGGGGCTGCTGGTGGTGCTGGTACTGCTGGCCGGCTGCAGGGGTGAAGACCGGCACGAGGATGCGCAGCGTGAAACGGCGTTCGATGCCGCCTTCCTGCTGCATAACGATGCATGGCGCGAACAGCGCCAGGCCGAGCTGCTGGCACCCGACGGCTGGACCAGTCTGGTCGGGCTGCACTGGCTGGAATGGAAGGCGCATTACATCGGCAGTGGCAGCACCAGTGGCATCCGCCTGGCCGTCGGGCCCCCCAGGCTGGGCATGGTGACGCGTGACGGCGCGCGGGTCTGGTTCACGCCCGAGCCGGGTGTGGCGCTGAGCCAGGGCGGTGCGCCGCTGACCGGACGGATCGCGTTCCACAGCGATCGTGAGGCCGAACCTACCGTGATCAATTTCGACGAGGGCAAGGGCGCTCTGAGCCTGATCCGTCGCGGTGACCGTTTCGCCTTGCGGGTCAAACATGCAGATGCGCCGTCGCGCGTGGAGTTTGCCGGGCTGCAGTACTGGCCAACCGATCCGTCGTGGCGGATCACCGCGCGCTTCGTCCCGCATGCGGCCGACAAGACGCTGCCAATCGTGGACATTGTCGGCCTCAGCAGCGAGCAGCCCAATGCCGGCGCGATCGAGTTCGAACGCGACGGAAAGACCTGGCGGCTGGAGGCGATCGGTGAACCCGGACGCCCGCTGCTCGTCATTTTCGCCGACCGCACCAGTGGCCATGGCAGCTATCCGGCCGGCCGCTATATCGACGTGGACCAGCCTGACGGCAACAGCGCGGTGGTGCTGGACTTCAATCGTGCCTACAACCCGCCCTGCGCGTACACGCCGTTTGCCACCTGTCCACTTCCGCCGCCGGAAAACCGCCTCGATCTGCGGATCGATGCCGGTGAGAAGGCCTACGCCAAGCTGGCCGCACAGGGCTGACCCATGAACCGGATGCTGCGCATTGCGCTGACCGCCTTGTTGCTGGTTACTCCACTGTGGGCGGCGCCATCGGTGGCGGCCAAGGATGCGCCGGCCGCGGCAACGCGACGGGCGCCGGTTCCCTTGCTGTGGAAAGTGACCGGCAGCGACGGCCGGGAGCTGTACCTGTTGGGGTCGTTTCACCTGCTCAAGGCCGATGACTATCCGCTCTCGGCCGATGTGGAGCAGGCGTTCAAGGCGTCGCAACGGCTGCTGTTCGAACTGTCGCCCGAGGAGATGAACTCGCCAGCGCTGCCAGCGTTGATGCTGCGCGCAGCGGTGCGCACGGATGGACGCCAGCTCAAGGACGAGCTCGATGCCGATACCTGGAGCCGGCTCGGCACGTATGCCAGCGCCAATGCCATCCCCCTGGATCGGCTGGCTGGCATGAAACCGTGGTTCGTCGGCCTGTCCATCAGCCTGGCGCAGATGGCCAAGCAGGGACTGGACGCGCAAACCGGGCTGGACCGTTACCTGATGGACCGCGCCAATGCGGCCGGAAAGCCGGCCTCGGGGCTGGAAACCGGGGCCAGCCAGATCGCGATGCTCGATGCCATGGATTCGCTGGAGCAGCGGCAATTGCTGCGCGAGGCCCTGGAACAGGTGGACAAGGGCGATGCGGAAAGTGCGCGCCTGCACCAGGCCTGGCGCCGCGGTGACGATGTGCTGCTGTGGAAGGACATGGCACAACAGATGAAGCGCAGCTATCCGCAGCTGTACCAGCGGGTCAATGTGGACCGCAACAACGCATGGCTGACCAAGCTGGAACAGCGGTTGAAAGGCGGGGAGGGGGCGACGCTGGTCGTGGTCGGCGCGCTGCATCTGCTGGGCAGCGATGGCGTGGTGGAAAAGCTGCGTGCACGCGGCTATGCGGTGGAGCGGATCTGTTCGGCCTGCCCCGCGCCGAAGAAGCTGCGTCGCTGACAGCGCGCCTGTAAATCCAAACAAAAAGGCCAGCGCCGTGAGCGCTGGGCCTTTTTCTCGCCTCAGCGACGAGTGCGTGTTTTGGGAGCGACTGCGGGAGGCGGTTCGGTCGGCTTGCCACCAGTGGGGCCGGGTGCACCCGGGCGGCCAAAACCTGCGCCCATGCTGCGCTGGAATTCCTGCCACAGCTCCAGATTGCGTTCGGTCATCTGGTTCATCATCGCCCACGGCGTCTGCCCGAGCAGGTTGCCCATCTGCTGGCGGAACTGCTGCTGCTGGTCCATGAATGTCTGCATGCTGCGCTCAAGATAGTTGCCCATGAACCCCTGCAGCGAATCGCCGTAGAAGCGGATCATCTGGCTGAGCAATTGCGTGGACAGCATCGGCTCGCCGTCCTGCTCCTTGTCGGCAATGATCTGCAGCAACACCGAGCGGGTGAGGTCGTCGCCGCTCTTGGCATCCCGGACCTCGAAATCCTCGCCATCGATGATCAGCTGGCGTACGTCCTCGATGGTGATGTAGCTGGAAATCTCGGTGTCGTAGAGACGGCGGTTGGGGTACTTCTTGATGATGCGGGTCGCAGCCATTAAGCAGTCACTCATCACGGTAGATGCGCAGCATGGCGCAGTGCAGCAGGCCTTGCAACCGCCAGAAGTACCGGGGCCGCAGGCTGCCGGGAGGTTTTTTTGTTGCGCAGCAAGATTGACGATGGCATGCAGCATTACGGCCGGGTCACCAGCCCATATGGTGCCCGCCGTTGATGTCCAGATTGGAGCCGGTGATCCAGGAGGCTTCCGCCGCGACGAGGAAGGCCACCGCGTAAGCGATCTCCTCCGGCTTGCCGAGCCGGCCGGTGGGGATGTCGGCAATGATCTTGGCGCGCACCTCGTCCGGCACCGCCATCACCATGTCGGTGGCCACGTAACCGGGCGAGATCGTATTGACGGTGATGCCGAAGCCGGCATTTTCGCGCGCCAGCGAGATGGTGAAACCATGCATGCCTGCCTTGGCGGCGGCGTAGTTGGCCTGCCCGTATTGACCCTTGAGGCCGTTGATCGAGCTGATCTGGATCACACGGCCCCAGCCGCGTTTGCGCATGCCTTCGATCACCGGCCGGGTGACGTTGAACACCGAGTTGAGATTGGTGTTGATCACCTCATGCCACTGTTCGGCGCTCATCCGGTGGAAGGTGGTGTCGCGGGTGATGCCGGCATTGTTGATCAGGATCTCGACCGGTCCCAGTTCCGCTTCCAGCGCCTGCACCATCGCCTTGCTGCTCACCGGATCTGCAACGTCGCCTTCAAACAGGGCGATGTCGTAGCCCTTGTCGCGCATGGTCTGCTGCCATTGTCGGGCTTTTTCGGCATTGCGGAAGTTGCTGGCCACACGGTGGCCCTGGTCAGCCAGGCGCTGGCAGATGGCGGTGCCGATACCACCGGTACCACCGGTTACCAGCGCGACGCGAGATGTCATGGGGTGTGTGCTCCAGGGCAGGGTCGCAAAGGGAAGGCCGCAATTCTAATGAGGTTGCCGCAAGGTTTGGGGCTGGCCATCGATCCGCACCGACTTCGCGCGCAGGCGTGTGGGGTCGAAGTGGCGCCGGGCGGAGTCGAGCAGCGCGTCTGCTCCGACGGCATCGGCCAGCGCTTCGGGCGGCTGCCCCAGCAGCGCCCACAGTTGCCGCAACACTGGCACGGGTGCGGTGGCATCCACCGGCAATGCCGCCAGTGATTTGGACAGCTTGCGGCCATCGCTGCCCAACAGCAGCGGCAGATGCAGATACTGCGGTGTCGGCAATCCCAATGCCCGTTGCAGCAGGATCTGTCGCGGGGTGGAGGCCGTCAGGTCGGCGCCGCGGACCACATGCGTGATCTGTTGTGCGGCGTCATCGACCACCACCGCCAATTGATAGGCCCAGCAGCCATCGGCGCGGAGCAGTACGAAATCGCCCACTTCGCTGGCGACATCCTGCTCCACGTGGCCCTGCAGGCCGTCCTCGAATGCCAGCGGGCTGCCATCGGCCACCCTGAGGCGGATCGCCGGCTGGCGACGTTTGCGGGTGGTGACGCAGTGCCGGTGGATGCCGCCCTGTGCAGCCAGCTCGGCACGGCTGCAGTGGCATTCGAAGGCCAGCCCCTGCTCCAGCAGTTGTTCGAGCGCATGGCTGTACAGCGCGTGGCGCCGACTCTGGTACTGCACAAGGGCATCCGCAGACAGGCCGAAAGCGTGCAGGGTGTCCAGCTGCAACTCGGCCGCGCCGGCGATTTCGCGCGGCGGGTCGATGTCCTCGACGCGCACCAGCCAGTGCCCGCCGGCATGACGCGCCAGCAGCCAGCTGCCGAACGCAGCCAGCATAGAGCCCAGATGCAGCGGACCGGTGGGCGAGGGCGCAAAACGGCCGCGATAAGGAAGGTTGGGCATGAGAAGCTGAATCGTCGGTCAGATTGCTGCTTGAATTCAATATTCAGCAACCTCAGATTTGCCGGGTTCCTGTTTCAACCTTCCCCCTATATCGGATTGCTTCCCCATGTTCAGCCGTATTGCCCTGTTTCTTGCCACCAACTTCGCGGTGCTGATCCTCGCGGGCATCGTGATGTCGATCCTGGGGGTCAATTCCAGCCAGATGAGCGGATTGCTGGTGATGGCTGCCATCTTCGGCTTTGGTGGCTCGATCATCTCGCTGCTGCTGTCCAAGTGGATGGCCAAGCGCAGCACCGGCGCGCAGGTCATCACCGAGCCGCGCAACGACACCGAGCGCTGGTTGCTGGCCACCGTGCAGCGCCAGGCGCGTGAGGCCGGCATCGGCATGCCGGAAGTGGCGGTCTACGAAGGTCCGGAAATCAACGCGTTCGCCACCGGTGCCAACCGCAACAATGCGCTGGTCGCCGTGTCCACGGGCCTGCTGCAGAACATGAGCGAGGACGAGGCTGAGGCGGTGTTGGGGCATGAGATCGCCCACGTCGCCAACGGCGACATGATCACCATGGCGTTGTTGCAGGGTGTGCTGAACACGTTTGTGATTGTGCTGGCGCGCGTTGTCGGTGGCTTTATAGACAACGCGATGTCGGGCAACCGCGAGGGTGGTGGCCGCGGTTTTGCGTACTACATCATCGTGTTCGGCCTGGAGATGGTGTTCGGCCTGTTCGCCACGATGATTTCCATGTGGTTCTCGCGTCACCGCGAATTCCGCGCCGATGCCGGCGGTGCCAGTCTTGCCGGCCGGCAAAAGATGATCGCCGCGCTGGAACGGCTGAAGCTCAACCACGGCCAGAGCACGCTGCCCAACCAGATCGCCGCATTCGGTATCGCCGGTTCAACCGCGAAGAAGCTGTTCCTCAGCCACCCGCCGCTGGAAGATCGCATCGCCGCGCTGCGTGCCTCGACTGTCGTCTGATCAACGGCGCCCCGTTGAAAAGAAAAGCCCGGCCGAGTGCCGGGCTTTCTGTATGTGCCAGACGTGGGGCGAAAAGATCCAGAGCAGGTAAAGGCTTTCGCGCCTGAGGTGCGAGCTACTTTTCTCTTGGAAAAAGTAGCCAAAACCGCTGTGGCCGGACGCGGTCCGATACGATGCACCGCATCGGTTCCCTGCGCTCCTCGCGTCGTCGGGGCCGGCGCACAACTCGCTGCGCTCAAACACGTGCGCCTCTTCGTCCCCGCCGCCGCTGTGGTTCTCGGCCCGCTTTGACGGCCCCTAGAATCACGATCAAGTACCAAAGCGACCGCAACGGCAGTCGGCAAAAGCCAAGTGCGCGTAGGGCAGATCGCACAAAGCAAAACGGCACCCTTGCGGGTGCCGTTGGAGACCGCGGATGCGGGGCGATCAGAACTTTGCGTCGAACTCGGCGGCGTAGCCGGTATTGACGATGATCTTCTGCAGGGCATCGCTGACCTTGATGTTGCCCGCCACGATCTGCTGGGTTTCCGGGCCACGCGAGTCCATCCGCGCCGGTGCGGCGCCCTTGTAGTCGCACACGCGGCCACCGGCCTCGCGCACCAGCAGCACGCCGGCGGCGATATCCCACGCCTTCACGCCCGCCTCGAAGTAGGCGTCGGCACGACCACAGGCCACGTAGGCCAGGTCCAGCGCGGCCGAGCCGGTGCGGCGGACATCCTCGGCCTGTACCAGCAGTGCATCGACAGCCTTCAGCTGAGCACTGGTACGTGAGCGCTCCCGCGGGGCGAAGCCGGTATGCACGCTGGCACCGGACAGGTCCTTGCGGTCAGCCACGCGGATGCGGCGATCGTTGAACACGGCGCCGGCACCGCGGCTGGCGGTGAACAGTTCATTGCGCAACGGATCGAAAATGACCGCGTCGATCGGCTCGCCGTTCTCGACCAGGGCGATGGACACGCAGTAATGCGGGAAGCCGCGCAGATAGTTGCTGGTGCCGTCGAGCGGGTCGATCACCCACATGTAACGGTTCACCGCCTGGACACCGCCTTCCTCGCCCATGATTCCGTAGTCCGGATAGGCGCGCTTGAGTTCCTTGACGATGACCTTTTCCGCATCTCCGTCGACCTCGCTGGCGTAGTCCATGCGTCCCTTCTGGACGACATTGAGTGATTCGAGCTTGTTGATGTTGCGCAACAAGACATTGCCGGCGAGGCGGGCGGCCTTGACCATGACGGTGACGGCGGGTTTCTGCATGGCAAAAGGCTCCCGTGAAGGCAGAGATCGGATTGGAGGGGGAAAAGAGCAGCCCGGCGCGCTGGCCGGTCGGGCAGTTTACCATCTGCAGCTGTCCCGCTCCTGATTTCCGTCATCCAATGTCCGTATCCGCACATATCCGCTTCGTCCTGGTCGGCACCCAGCATCCCGGCAATATCGGCGCCGCCGCCCGGGCGATGAAGACGATGGGGTTGTCCCGCCTGGTGCTGGTGGCACCTGAAAAGCCGCTGGATGAAGTGGCATTCCGGCGTTCGGCCGGTGCCGAGGACGTGCTCAGCGACGCGCCGGTGATGCAGACCCTCGCCGAAGCGGTTGCCGACTGCCGGTTGGTGCTCGGCTGTACCGCACGCTCGCGGCGGGTGTCGCTGGAGGAGCTGCTGCCTGAGCTCGCCGGCCAGCGCGCCGTGGCCAAAGCCGGGGAGCCGGCCGAGGTCGCGTTCGTATTCGGGCGCGAACGCACCGGCCTGACCAACGAGGAGCTGCAGCTGTGTCACGCAGCCGTGCATATCCCGTCCAACCCGGATTTCAGCTCCTTGAATCTGGCCGCGGCCGTGCAGGTGCTTGCCTATGAAGTCCGCATGGCGCAGCTGAAAGGGATGGCTGCGCCGGCCGTCGAGCCGGGCCATGGAGAGGCCCCGGCCAGCCATGCGCAGATCGAAGGGATGTTCGGGCAGCTGGCCGACACGCTGGACCAGATCGATTTCCACAAGGGCAGGGCGCCCGATTCGGCGATGCGCAAGTTGCGCCGGCTGTTCCTGCGCACGGAACTGAGCGAGCAGGAAGTGCGCCTGTTGCGCGGAATCCTGTCTGACGCGCAGCGCATGGCACGCCTTGCCGGCGGCGCGTCGAGCTGAATTGTTGCCACGGCAGGCATTTCGGTTAGTCTTCCCCGGACTCTTGGGGAGCTGCTGTCTTGTCCTTATCGCGATGGCTGTTGGCGTGCTTGCTGCTGTCGCTGTGCCTGATGCCGGTCGAAGGCCGGGCCGAGCCCTCAAGGGTGCTGGTGCTGGGGCGCATCAGCGACGATCCCAAATCCCACTACCAGCAGCTGCAGCCGTTGCTGGACTACGTGGTGCCGCGCATGCGCGACGTCGGTATTACCGAAGGCCGGATTCTGATGGCGCGCGATGCCCAGCAGATGGCCAGCTATCTGCGCCGCGGGCGCGTTGACTGGGCGACCGAGACCGCGGGCACGGCAATGTCGCTGGGGCAGCGCAGCGGCGCCCGGCCTCTGCTGTTGACCGAGCGCAACGGCGTGCGCAGCTATCACAGCATTTTCTTCGTCCGCAAGGACAGCCCGATAGCCACATTGCGCGATCTGAGGGGCCGTACATTGGCCCTGCAGAATGCGCTGTCCACCAGTGCCTACCTGGTGCCTGCCATGGAGTTGCTCGAGCACGGGGTGCGCCCGGAAATCCTGCTGACACCGGGAGATACACCGGCGCGCCACTCGGTAGGCTACGTTTTTGCCCGTTCCGAGCTCAATATTTCCACCTACGTGCACAAGGGCCTGGTGGACAGCGGGGTGGTGAGCAGCCTGGACTGGGGCAACGAGGGCAGCGTGCCGGCGGCATTCAAACGCGATTTCCGCGTGATCCATCGCAGCGGCAACGTACCGCGTGCGCTGGAACTGGTGCGCGGTGATCTTGATCCTGCCGTGCGCCAGCGCCTGCAGGAAGTGCTGCTGCAGGCCAGTCATGATCCGCTGGCAGCTCCGGCCCTGAAGAAGTTCTTCGGCACCTCGGGTTTCTACCGGTTGGATGCGGACAGCTGGCGCACCCTGGGTCGCCTGAAAACCGGGCTGGCGCGAGTCCGGATGGAAGTGGAATGAAGAAGCTGCGATTCGGCCTGCAGTCGCGATTCCTGCTGGGACTGGGGGCAACGCTGCTGGTGGTGGGTGCAATCATGGCCATGATGCTGGTGCGGCAGGCGGCTGTGCAGCGCGAGGTGACCCAGCTCAGCGGCACCGTCATCCATGATCTGTTTGAACGCAATGTGCGTGCGCAGGGCGCGTCGTTGACGCGGGCGTTGGCCGATGCGCTGGTCAATCCGCTCTACTATTCCGACCTGGATGCGATCGGGGCGCTGGTCCGTAGCGCGGCCAGCCAGCAGCTGGTGCGGTATGTGCTGGTTCACGATCCGGACGGCCGCCTGATCCATGACGGTTCCATCGGCGTATCCGACTACGGGCGCCAGATGCAGGATCCGCTTGCAGCCGGTGCGATCGCCGCGCAGAGCATGACCATGCAGGATTCACCGTCGATCGTGGAGGTGGCCATGCCCATCCTGATCGGCAACCAGCGCATCGGCGGCGTCCGGGTCGGTCTCGAGCTGGAGCAGGTCCGGCGCGAAGAGGCGGATGTGATGCTACAGGTGGGCGAGCGGCTGGATGCGCTGGGCAAGCGCCATCTGGGCTGGTTGTCGCTGATGATGCTCGTGCTGGTCGGCTTCGGCGCCGGGATTGCGATGTATGCGCAACACACGCTGGTCCGCCCGGTACGTTGGCTGGCCAGCGCGGCGCGGCGGATCGAGTCGGGCGACTACGGCATCGAGCGCAGGGACAGCAGCCGCGGTGACGAAGTGGGCGAGCTGGTGCGTGTGTTCGGCCGGATGAGCGAAAGCATCGCCCGGCATGATCGGCAAGTGCGGCAGATGGCCTATACCGACGCGTTGACGGGTCTGACCAACCGGCTGGCGTTCCGCGAGGAACTGGACCAACGCATCGAGGCGGTCCGTGCTTCCGGGCAACGTCTGGCGTTGCTGTTCACCGATATAGACGAGTTCAAGCGGGTCAACGACACGCTGGGCCACGAGGCCGGGGATGAAGCTTTGCTGCAGGTTGCCCAGCGCATCGCCAGCGCCGTACACACCGTTGCCGGTGGCGGTGCCCTGCTGGCCCGTTTCGGCGGCGATGAGTTTGTGATCCTGGTCAGCGAGGGCGACGTGCCCAAGCTGGCACTGCAGTTGGGGGCGCTGGTTGTGGCCGAACTGGAGCGTCCGCTGCTGATCCAGGGCCGGGAGATTTTCCTGGGAGCCTCGATCGGAATCACCCTGTTCCCGGATGACGCGACCAATGCCACCGCGTTGCTGAAGAATGGCGATATCGCCATGTACCAGGCCAAGCTCGCCGGCAAGAACTGTTATCGCTATTACAGCCGGGCAATGGATCATGCCGTCGAGCGGCGGATGCAAATGGAGCATGAATTGCGTGGAGCGTGGGACCGTGGCGAACTGCATCTGGTCTACCAGCCGATTTTCCGCACTCGTGACCGTTGCCTGGTCGGTGCGGAAGTTCTGCTGCGATGGCAGCACCCCGCGCTGGGCGCGATATCCCCTTCGGTCTTTATCGCCATTGCCGAACAGAGCGGCCTGATCGAAAGCATCGGCCCGCGCGTTTTGCGTGCCGCCTGTATGGAAGCGCGGCAGTGGCCGGCCAACAGTCTGGGCGAGGAGCTGTTCGTTTCGGTCAACGTCTCGTCCAAACAGTTGCGCAGTGGCGATCTGGCCGGCGAGGTGGCCAATTGCCTGCGCGACTCGGGGCTGCCGGCGGCGCGACTGCATCTGGAGCTGACCGAAACCGCCGTGATCGGCGATGAGATGCTGGCCGCCTCATTGCTGGAAAAACTGCACCGGACCGGGGTGAAAGTGTGGCTGGATGACTTCGGTACCGGTTTCTCCGGGTTGAGCCACCTGCGCCAGGTGCCGGTGGACGGGGTCAAGATCGACAAGAGCTTCATTGCCGATCTGCAGCGCGATGCCGACGACCTGGCGTTGACCACCGCCATCATCGCGATGGCCCACGCGCTGGGCATCACGGTCGTGGCCGAGGGCATCGAACAGCAGGCGCAATTCGACCTGCTCTGCCAGCGCGGCTGCGATCTGGCGCAGGGCTACTGGCTGAGCCATCCGCTGGCATCGGCCGAACTGGTGCAGTTGCTGGTCCGCAGCTGATCGGCGCAAGGGGGCGCCGCTGGCAGCTTCAGAGTGGACGTTTGCTGCTGTCGCCGGCGGTTTCGCGCACTAGCCGGGGCACCAGGTAGCCGGACAGGCGCGCCATCAATGCCGCGTGCAATGCCAGCGCCTGTTCGTCACTGACCTCGAAATGGGCCACGCCCTGCACCCGGTCCAGCTGGTGCAGGTAGTAGGGCAGCACGCCGGCGGCAAAGCTGCGCTCGCTCAGCGCCGCCAACGCATCGGCGTTGTCATTGACACCGCGCAACAGCACCGCCTGATTCAGCAGCTGTGCGCCGCTGCCGCGCAGGCGCGCCAGCGCGGTGTCGACTTCGGCATCGAATTCGTTGGCATGGTTGGCATGGATCACGAATGCCACCGGCCACGGCAGGCTGCACAGCCACTGCACCAGTTCGTCGTCGACCCGCTCCGGCAACACCACCGGCAGCCGGCTGTGGATGCGCAGGCGCTTCAGGTGCGGGATGCGGGCCAGCGCCCGGGTCAGCTCCACCAGCTTCGGTGTGGCCAAAGACAGCGGGTCGCCGCCGGACAGGATGACTTCATCGATTTGCGGGTCGGCAGCGATGGCCTGTACCGCCTCGCCCCAGTTGTCCCGGGCGGCGTTCTCGCCGGCATAGTCGAAATGCCGCCGGAAGCAGTAACGGCAATGGATCGCGCAGCTGCCGGTGGTCACCAGCAGGGCGCGGCCACGATATTTCTGGATCACTCCGGTGGCCTTCCTGGCCGCCGCATCGCCGACCGCATCGAAGCTGAAGCCCGGTACCACCTGCATTTCGCTGTCGATCGGCAGCACCTGCCGCAACAGCGGGTCGGCAGGATCGCCCACGTGCATGCGTGAGACGAAGCTGCGCGGGACCCGCAGCGGGAACTGCGCCAGCGCCTCGGGTGAAACCCCCAAGGCTGCCGGATCCAGCTGCAGCTGTTCCAGCAGTTCGGCCGGATCGCGCAGCGCTTCGCGCCAGGCCTGCTGCCAGCGGGGGCGGAACAGGGGTGCGATGGCTTTTTCTGGAGTGGGAAGGGGGGCTGCGGTTATCATTGGCGGTCAGAAAAACAAGTGCCCGGCCGTTCGGCCAGGCGATCCATTCTATCCGGCCCGCCGCCGCCGCGCGGCGGTTTTGCCATATCAGGAGTTTCAGCATGGCCACTTACGGCATGAACGACGTCAAGAACGGGATGAAGATCCTGGTCAACAATGAGCCGGCCGTCATCATCGAGACCGAGTACGTCAAGCCGGGCAAGGGTCAGGCCTTCACGCGCATCAAGTACCGCTTCATCAAGTCCGGCCGCATGGTCGAGCTGACCATGAAGGCGACCGATGACCTGGAAGCGGCCGACGTGGTCGATACCGACATGCGTTACCTGTATGCCGACGGCGAGTACTGGCACTTCATGGACCCGGAGACCTTCGAGCAGGTGCAGACCGACAAGGCCGGCATGGGCGGCGCCGAGAAGTGGCTCAAGGGCGAAGAAGACTGCGTGGTGACGCTGTGGAATGGCTCGCCGATCTGGGTGCAGCCGCCGAACTTCGTTGAACTGAAGATCACCGAAACCGATCCGGGCGTCCGCGGCGACACCTCCGGCGGCGGCGGCAAGCCGGCCACGCTGGAGACCGGCGCGGTGGTCCGCGTGCCGCTGTTCGTCAACCAGGATGAAATCATCAAGGTCGACACCCGTTCGGGTGAGTACGCCTCGCGCGTCAAGTAATCGAGCAGTGCGCCCGCCGTCGTCAGCACGGTGGCGGGTGGGCCGGCCCTCGGGCCGGCTTCTGCCGGGCGCGGGCGCCCGTTCCTCCAGGGCGCCAGTGACGTCCCAGCAAGTGAGCCAGCATGAACGATAACCAGGGCATTCCCGAATCCTGCGATCTTCTGATCGAAGCCGGTTACGTGGTTCCGATCGAACCGCATGCGGTGGTACTGGAAGACCATGCCGTAGCCGTACGCGGCGGCGAGATCGTCGCGATCCTGCCCATCGCCCAGGCCCGCGGCCGGTTCGCGCCGAAGCAGACGGTCTCGCGCCCCGATGCGGCCCTGATGCCGGGGCTGGTCAATGCGCACACGCACAATCCGATGACCCTGCTGCGCGGCATTGCCGACGACCTGCCGCTGATGGTGTGGCTGCAGCAGCACATCTGGCCGGTGGAAGCGGCGGTGATCGGCCCGGAGTTCGTCGCCGACGGAACCCGGCTTGCGATCGCCGAGATGCTGCGCGGAGGCACCACCTGCGCCAACGAAAACTATTTCTTTGCCGACGTGCAGGCCGCCGTCTACAAGCAGCACGGTTTCCGCGCGCTGGTCGGTGCGGTGATCATCGATTTCCCCACCGCATGGGCCAAGAGCGATGACGAGTACTTCGCCAAGGCCGGCGAGCTGCACGACCAGTGGCGGGGCGATCCGCTGATCGGCACTTCGTTCGCGCCGCATGCGCCGTACACCGTCAACGACGCCAATTTCGAGCGGGTGCGGATGCTGTCCGACCAGCTCGACATGCAGGTGCACCTGCACACGCATGAAACCGCGCAGGAAGTGGCCGACTCGATCAAGCTGCACGGCCAGCGCCCGCTGGCGCGGCTGGACCGGTTGGGCCTGGTCAACGAGCGCCTGATCGCGGTGCACATGACCCAGCTGACCGAAGGCGAGATCCATCTGTGCGCCGAGCGCGGCGTGCATGTGGTGCATTGCCCGGAGTCCAACCTGAAGCTGGCCTCCGGCTTCTGCCCGGCCTGCGCGTTGCAACGGGCCGGCGTGAACCTGGCCATCGGCACCGACGGCTGCGCGTCCAACAACGATCTGGACATGTTCAGCGAGAACCGCACCGCGGCGATCCTGGCCAAGGCCGTCGCCAACGATGCCACCGCGCTGGACGCGGCCAGTACCCTGCGTGCGGCCACGCTCGGCGGCGCACGCGCGCTGGGCTTCGGTGACCGGATCGGCTCGATCGAGGTCGGCAAGCAGGCCGACCTGGTCTGCGTGGACCTCTCTGCGCTGGAAACCCAGCCGCTGCATCACGTGCTCTCGCAGCTGGTGTATGCAGCCGGGCGCCACCAGGTCAGTGATGTCTGGATCGCCGGCCAGCCCAAGCTGGTACAGCGCGAACTGGTCGGCATGGATACCGCCGCTCTGGTCGCCAACGCCCGCCAATGGCGCGAGCGCATCCGCAACGTGCGAGCCTGACACCGCCCGGGCCGCCGGCAGTGCGGCGGCCCCAGAAGGAAAGACGATATGACCCCCTCCCGTGACACGGTTTCCTCCAACTACGATCAGGCCGAACTGGACAAGTTCGCCGCGCTGGCCACCCGCTGGTGGGATGCCGACGGCCCGCAGAAGCCGCTGCATGCGCTCAACCCGGTGCGCCTGAAATACGTGGGCGACCGCGTGCCGCTGCGTGGCGCCCGCGTGCTCGATATCGGCTGCGGCGGCGGGCTGCTCAGTGAGGCATTGGCCAGGGAAGGTGCCCAGGTGACGGCGATCGACCTGGCCCCGGAGCTGGTCAAGGTGGCGCGGCTGCACAGCCTGGAATCGGGCGTGCAGGTGGACTACCGCGTGCAGGCGGCCGAGGATCTGGCGGCCGAACAGCCGGGCACGTTCGATGCGGTGACCTGTATGGAAATGCTGGAGCACGTGCCCGACCCCGGTTCCATCGTGCGCGCCTGCGACACCCTGCTCAAGCCGGGCGGGCAGCTGTTCCTGTCCACGATCAACCGCACCGCGGCGGCGTTTGCGGTGGCCGTGGTCGGCGCTGAATACATCGCCCGGCTGCTGCCCAAGGGCACCCATCATTATCAGGACTTCATCAAGCCGGCCGAGCTGGGTGCTTGGTTGCGCGAGGCCGGACTGCAGCTGTCCGATGTCAGCGGCATGGCCTATGAGCCGTGGCGCAACCGCGCACGGCTGAGCTCGCGCACCGACATCAATTACCTGGCCCACGCGTTCAAAGCGGATACCGCCCGCGGTGAATGAGCTGCCTGTCGCTGCAACCGCCACGTTTCCTCCGGCGGTGTTGTTCGATCTGGATGGCACGCTGCTCGACAGTGCGCCGGACATGCTGGCCACCGCCAATGCCATGCTCGCCGCCCGCCAGCGCGCGCCGGTGACGCTGGAACAGTTGCGGCCGGTGGTCTCCAAGGGATCACGTGCGATGTTGGCGGTGGCATTCCCGGAACTGGACGCCACCGCGCGCGATGCACTGGTTTCCGAGTTCCTGGACCGCTATGAGGCGCTGATCGGCCGGCATGCGGTGCTGTTCGATGGCGTCGCCGAGATGTTGAACGCGCTGGAGCAGGCGGGCAGCATCTGGGGCATCGTCACCAACAAACCCGAATATCTGGCGCGGCTGATCCTGCCGCAGCTGGGTTGGGAGCTGCGCTGTGCGGTCCTGATCGGCGGCGACAGCCTGGGCGAACGCAAGCCACACCCGCTGCCACTGCAGGTGGCGGCGCAGCGGATCGGAGTCGCCCCCGCGCAATGTGCCTACGTCGGCGATGACGAACGCGACATCGTCGCCGCGCGCGCTGCCGGCATGCCCTGCGTGGCTGCATTGTGGGGATACCGCCTCGATCACGACGACCCTGAGTCCTGGCAGGCCGACCGCATGGTCGCCGAGCCTTCGCATCTTCTGGCCCCTTCGGCCTGGCCGCGCATTGGCGCTGCGGCCCCCTGATCTTTCTGCAAGGAATTCGCCGTGAGTACCGCGCTGGACAGTTTTCTGGATAAATGGCGCACCCGCTGGCCGGAGTGGTCGCAGGTGGAGAGCTTCATTCCCGAAGCGCAACGGACGCAGGTGGTGGCGTGGTTCTCGCTGCTGCAGGAGTTCGACGACATCCTCAATACCAGCGGTGATCCGCTTCCGGCCGATGCCAAGCTGGCATGGTGGGGGGAGGAGCTGCACAGCTGGGCCGCGCAGCGTTCCAGGCATCCGCTGGGCCGCATCCTGGAGCCGGTGCGCGCCCCTTGGGCCGAACTGGCGCAAACATTGCCGGATCTGATCGAAGCGCGGGCTCCCACTGCCGATCCGCAGCAGGCGCGGCAAGGGTTGCAGGCTTATGCGACAGCGGTTGCCGCGGTGGAGCAGACGATGTTCGACTGGCGTGGCGGCGGCGATGCGGCCGCCGCGGTGCTGGTGCAGACGCTGGCGCAACGGCTGCAGGATCTCGGCAGCACGGCGGTGCCACAGTCACTGAAGGCGTCTGAAGCGGAGGCGTCGGTGCGGCAGTGGAGCAGCGAGCTGCTCTCGCAGTGGCCCGCACGTGTCGCCGGACCACGGCCGCGGCGCATGTGGTCGGCGCTGGCCCGGTCGCGGCAGCAGGCCAAGGCGGACGGCAAAGCCTATGCGCCCAAGCCCATCGGCGTGTTGTGGCGATGCTGGTGGGCTGCCCGCGGTTGATTCATGGCCTGCTGTGGTCAGCTCCGCTGAAATAGTTCGGCGCGGGTGGCTGTGATGGCTGAGGCTCGCTGTGGCTGTGGCTGTGGCTGTGGCTGTGGCTGTGAGTGGAGTGGCTTTGGCTGTGGCTGGCAGTCGATTCGGCTTTTGATTTCCGCTTGTCAAGGCCGTCAAAGCGTGCCGAGCACCGCAGCGGCGGTGGGGCGTAGAGGCGCACGTGTCTGAGCGTAGCGAGTTGTGCACCGGCCCCGCTGATGCGAGGAGCGCAGGGGACCGGCGGGCGGCCCGACGGCTCGCGTCCGGCTGTGTTTCTTTTGGTTACTTTTCTTTGCACACGCAAAGAAAAGTGACTCGCTCGCCGCGAAGCGGAAGCAAAAGGTAGTGCTTGCGCTTCCTCCCCTTGGCGGGAACGGGCCACTTTGACCAGCTCTTCGGCTTGCAGAGTTCCTGTCGCAACGAAAGCCATGTTCAAGAAAGCACTGCCGCGCGACATGGATAGCGATGGATAGCGAACGACGGGATTTGTTTGTTTTACTTCCCGCGCTCCAGCACCAGCAGCGGATCGATCCGCGTATCGAACCAGTTCATTCCCCAATGCAGATGCGGACCGGTCGCGCGACCGGTGGCACCAACCGCGGCGATCACCTGGCCCTGTTCGATGCGGTCGCCCACCTTGACGTCGATCCGCGACAGATGCAGGAAATTGGAACTGATGCCGAAGCCGTGGTCGAGCAGCAGGGTGCCGCCGGTCAGGTACAGGTCCGGCCCGGCAAAGGTGACCACGCCCGCGGCCGGCGCCTTGACGGGGGTGCCGGTCGGCGCAGCGATGTCCATGCCGGAATGGCCTGAACCGGGCTGCCCGTTGTACACGCGCGCATTGCCGAAACGTCCGCTGATCCGCCCCTGCACCGGCCAGATGAAGGCCTGGGCGAAATCGGCGCGGTTGTCATCGCGGGCGCGGGCGGCGGTGACCTGGGCCTGTTCGCGTCTGATGCGCTCGGCGATCGCCGGCGGAGGATTGACGGTCTTGGGTGGAACGCCGTTGACCCGCTCCACCGGCCAGTCGCGTGGAATCACCGCGACGCTGACGGTTTCGCTGCCGCCATCCGGTCGCTGTACCTGGATCTTCAGCGGACCCTCCTCGTCGCGGCCGACGCCGAGCACCACGCTGCCGTAGCCGCTCACACGCAGGTTGCGACCGGCGTACTTCACCGTGCTGCCGGCCGGCACCTTGCCGATCACCATCGCGCCCTGCGAGGCGCTCGCCGGGAATATCACCCGTGTGTCGGCCTGCGCCGCGGCGGGCGAGGGCAACATGGAACCCGCCATCGCGGCGCCCGCGGCCAGCAGGCACAGGCCCAACAGATGTGCCCGCATCAGCGGTCGTAGCCCATGCGCTGGCCGTTCGGCGCGCCGACCAGCTGCGTGCCATCCCAGGCCAGCTCGCCGTTGACCCAGGTCGAAGCGATGCGCGAACGGAAGGTCATGCCTTCGAACGGCGACCAGCCGCACTTGGACAGCACGTCCTCGCGCCTGACCGTGAACGGCACGTCTTCCACCAGCACCAGGTCGGCGAAATAGCCCTCGCGCAGGTAGCCGCGTTGGCTGACATCGAACAGCTGCGCCGGCGCGTGCGCGAACTTCTGCACGACCTGGGTGATTTCCAGCTTGCCTTCGTGCACCAGTTCCAGCGCGGCGACGAGGGCGTACTGCACCAGGGGCAGGCCGGACGGCGCCTGCGCGTAGGGCTTCTGCTTCTCTTCCCAGGTGTGCGGGGCGTGGTCGGTGGCCAACACGTCGATCACGTCCTCGGCCACCGCGCGGGTCAGCGCCTCGCGGTCGCCGGCTTCCTTGATTGCCGGGTTGCACTTGATCAGGTTGCCCAGCCGCGCGTAGTCGCTGCGGTCGAAACGCAGGAAGTGGATGCAGGTTTCGGCGGTGATCTGCTTGCGGCTGCCGTCGGCGCGGATCAGCGGACCCTTCTCGAACAGCGCCAGCTCGTCGGCGGTGGAGATGTGCAGCACGTGCAGGCGGGTGCCGTGCCTGCGCGCCAGCGAAACGGCTAGCTCGGACGACTTCAGGCAGGCCTCGCGCGAACGGATGTCCGGGTGCTGTTCGGCGCTGAGCGCATCGCCATACTTCTCCGCGAACGCCTTGGCATTGGCGTCGATCATCGGCGTGTCTTCGCAGTGGGTGATGATCGGGGTCGGGGCGTACTTGAAGATCGCGTCCAGAGTTTCCGGGTTGTCGACCAGCATGTTGCCGGTGGACGCGCCCATGAACACCTTGATGCCTGGAGTGGTCTGCGGGTCGATGATCTTGATGTCGGCCAGGTTGTCGTTGCTGGCGCCCATGTAGAAGCCGTAGTTGGCGCGCGCGCGGCCGGCGGCGGCGTCGTACTTGGCCTGCAGCGCCTCGGCGTTGAGCGTCGGCGGATTGGTGTTGGGCATGTCCATGAAGCTGGTCAGGCCGCCCGCGACGGCCGCGGCCGATTCGGTGGCGATGTCGCCCTTGTGGGTCAGGCCCGGCTCGCGGAAATGCACCTGGTCATCGATCATGCCCGGCAGCAGCCAGCGGCCTGCGGCGTCCACCACGGTGTCGCCGGGGTGCGGCTGCAGGCCAGTGCCGATCTTCGCGATGCGGCCGCTTTCGATGCGCAGATCGCCCTCGGTGATTCGGCCTTCGTTGACCAGCCGGGCGTTGACGATGAGCGTGGATGACATTTCAGTGTTTTCCTGTGCAGCGGCAGGCGTCGGGCCGGGTGCGCTCTGGCACCTCGTCCACGCCACCGGGATGGAAGGGATGGCAACGGCTCAGCCGGCGCAGGGCCAGCCAGCTGCCGCGCGCGGGGCCATGTCTGGCGATGGCCTGCATGGCGTATTCAGAGCAACTGGGCACGAAGCGGCAACGCGGCCCCAGCAAGGGACTGATGAAGCGCTTGTAGAAACGCAGCGCGGCAATGAGGAGGCGGCCGATCACCGGGAAATCATAAGCCAGTTGGCATCCCGACAGGATTTGGCGCACGATGCCCGGACGGGCCGGCAGAAGCTGAACCAACTTGGCCGGCCCGGCCAGGTGCAGTGTGCTGCCTGGTTACGTTCCGAACTGCGCGAAAGGGTCCGGTGATGCTGAAGGTCCCTTGCCACGAAGATCCGTCTTCCGTTCATCTGGGGCGGTGCACGTGGTTGCTGCTGCTGGTCGGGTAGGCTATAAAGGCCCGCTTTCCCGGGCCCCGGGGGAACCAAGGAAGAGCGTTTCGTGGCTGCTAAAAAACCTGCAAAGAAGGCCGTCAAGGCCGCCAAGAAAACCGCCAAGCCAGTTGTGAAGAAGGCGGCGGCCAAGTCCGTTGCCAAGAAGCCGGTCGCCAAGGTGGCGAAGAAGCCGGTGGCCAAACAACCGGTTGCCAAGAAGGCACCTGCCAAGAAGACGGTCGCAAAGAAGGCGGCTGTCAAAAAAGTGGTCGCCAAGAAGGCGGCGCCGGCAGTGAAGAAGGTCGTCAAGAAGGTGACCGCGCCCGCTGCCAAGCCGGCAGCCAAGAAGGTCGTCAAGGCGGCGCCCAGGCCGGCAGCCAAGAAGACTGTCAAAGCCGCGCCCAAGCCGGTTGTCGCCAAGGCCGCCAAGCAGTCCCCCGTCAAGCCCGTCGTCAAGTCCGTACCGAAACCGGCTCCCAAGCCGGCGCCGGCCAAGTCTGTCCCGGTCAAGGTCACCAAACCGGCTGCAACCCCGGCTTCCAAGCCTGCTGTTGCCAAGCCGGCTCCCACGTCCAAGACCCCGCAATCCAAGAATCCCGTGCCCGTTTCGAAATCCCACGCAAAAAAAACCACCCAGTCTCCCGCCGCTCCCAAGGCTGTTCGCCCGGTCGGCAAGGTCGCTGTGGCCGTAGCCGCGCGCTCGGCTGCTCCAGCCCCGCGCAGCAAGTACAAGGTGGTGGAATACAAGACCGATGAAGCCACCGGTCGCCCGATCCTGCCCGCCGGTTACAAGCCGTCCGCGGACGAGGAGTACATGAGCCCGCTGCAGCAGGAATACTTCCGCCAGCGACTGCAGGACTGGCGCGCCGATCTTGTCGAGGAATCCAAGCAGACCATCGAGAACCTCCGTGAGGAAGTGCGCGACATTGGCGATGAAGCCGAGCGCGCCACCCGCGAAACCGAGAACTCGCTGGAGCTGCGCACCCGTGACCGTTATCGCAAGCTGATCGGCAAGATCGACAGCACGCTCAAGCGCGTGGATGCAGGCGACTACGGCTATTGCGTGGACAGCGGCGAAGAGATCGGCTTGGACCGTCTCGAGGCGCGCCTGACCGCCGAGCGCACGATCGACGCGCAGGAGCGTTGGGAACATCTGCAGAAGCAGCAGGGCGACTGATCCTGCCTGTCGGCTGCAATTGAAAAGCCCGGCTTAGGCCGGGCTTTTTTGTGGGCGAGGGAAGGGCGAGTGCGTGGGCCTTCTACCAGCCGAGGTGGCGACCGGGCCAGCGGAAGTGCCGCTGCTTGAATGCGGAGGCCCACAAGGCTTGCCGGCTCCGGGCTCGCGCTACCGGGTTGCACCCGGACCCGCCGGCCGAGCCGGATAGTCCGGAAATCACGTCCGGCGCTGCGAGTCCCTGGATTCAGCTTCCGTCCCCATGTGAGCCGGCGAAACCGTATTCGCCGCCTGTCCGGGCCTTCTTCATTCGACGAAGGCCAAGACAACAGCGTCACTGGCAGCTGGGGGAACCGGCACCCAAAACCACCCGCACCCGCACCCGCATCGGACAGCAGTAAGGCTGTCTCTGCTACGGCGCTTGGCATTACTGCAGGTCGCGCAGGTTCAGCCGGCGAAGTTGCGGGGCCTTCCAGGCGGTGATGCCAGCCACCCCGAGCACGGCGAAACCGCCGATGACCACGGCCGGAACCAGGCCGAGCAGGCGCGCCATCGAGCCGGCGTAGAACGCTCCCAGTTCGTTGGAGGAGCTGATGAACAGGCCGTTGATCGACGATACGCGGCCGCGCATTTCATCCGGGGTGGCCAGTTGCAGGATGGTCGAGCGCACCACGACGGACACTCCATCGAACGCGCCATAGAACAACAGGATGGCCGCCGACAGCCAGAAGTGACGCGACAGCCCGAAGCCCACCACGCACAGGCCGAATCCGGCCACCGCGAACAGCAGCACGCGTCCGGCGTGCCGTTGCAGTGGCCGCCGGGCAAGCCAGAGGCCGACGCAGATCGAGCCCAACGCCGGGGCCGCACGCAGGATGCCCAGGCCTTCCGGGCCGTAATGCAGGATTTCCTGGATGAAGGCCGGCAGCATCGCCACCACGCCGCCGAGCAGCACCGAGAACATGTCCAGCGCCATCGCGCCGAGCATGATCTGGTTTGACAGCACGAAGCGGCCCCCTTCGGCGATGCTGGCGAAGATCGGTGCGCGGCTGGCGGGGGCAGCCGGCTCCTCGACCCGAAGCAACGCCAACGCAAGCAGCGCGATGAGCGCCGCCAGTGCCGCGACCGCGTAGGCCAATCCCTTGCTGCCCCAGCCGACCAGCACGCCGCCCAGTGCCGGGCCAATGACCATTCCGGTCTGGAACACCACGCTGCCAAATCCCGCGCCGTGGGCGAACTGTTCGCGGGCCAGCACGCGAGCGAACAGGGCGTTGTAGATCGGTGACAGGAATGCCCGCACCATGCCGGTCAGGGCGATGGCCAGGTAGATCGGCCACACGCCCTGGAACGGCAACCAGCCTGTGGCCACCGCCACCAGTACGGCAGCGGTGCCGACCAGGCCCAGGCACGCGACCATGCCGAGTCTGCGCCGGGGCAGATGATCGACCAGGTAGCCGGCGAACGGGGCCATGCAGAAATACGGTAGCACCTCGGCCAGGCCGATCAGGCCCAACGAGAACGGGTTGCGGGTGATTTCGTAGATATGCCATCCCACCGTGATGGCCACGATCTGGTAGGACAGCAACGCACTGATGCGATATCCCAGCAGCAAGGCAAAGCCCGGCTGGCGCAGCAGCGGGCTGCTGGCAGTGCGATGGGCATGGCTCACTGCTGCGACTGTGCGGTGTTGCGGATAAACGCCAGCATGGCGGCCAATCCGTTGCTGCGGGTTGGCGAGAGGTGCTTGGACAAGCCGATGGCGGCGACGTAATCCGGATCGGTGGCGCGGATTTCGGCGGCGGAGCGCCCCGAGTACACGCGCAGGGCCAGGTAGATCAGGCCCGAGACGATGGCCGAATCACTGATGGCGTGGAACCCGAGCTTGTCGGCGTTGCCTTCCGGCACGATCCAGACCATCGACTGGCAGCCATGCAGACGATGTTCCTCGGTCTTCCATTCCTCGCGGAAAGGCGGCAGCTTGCGACCCAGGTCGATCAGGTACTGGTAGCGCTCGGACCAGTCGCTGAAGAAGGAAAACTCCTCTGCAATGGCCGCCTGCGCTTCGGCGGCAGTGGGTTCGAGCGGGAATGGGGTGTCGGTCATTTCAGTATCCTGTTTCCACGCCTGCCCGATAAGGGACAGGCGGGGTGATTGCCGTGTCGCCGGCGCGCGGCATTGGAGCGTCCGCGCGCGCGTCTGGAGCCCGGAGTACAGGGCGGTTGAGGCGCCCGTGGCTGCTGCCTCCGGCGGCGGCCGCGGAGGCACGCAACGATCAGCCGCGCTTCCACCGTACGCCCTGTGGGGTGTCTTCCAGCACTACGCCTTCAGCTGCCAGCTGGTCGCGGATGGCGTCGGCGCGGGCGAAGTCGCGTCCCTGCTTGGCGGCTATGCGTTCGTCGATCAGGGTCTGGATGCGCACGTCGTCGCCGGCAGCGGCGCCGCGCCCGAACCATTCCGCCGGCGCCTGCTGCAGCAGGCCCAGTGCCAGGCCGGCACCGAGCAGCTCGGCCTTCAGGCGGGATCTGTCCGCGGCCGCATCGGCCTTGCGGGCCTCCCCGGCGATGCGGGCTACTTCAGCCAGCACCTGCGGGGTATTGAGGTCGTCATCCAGCGCAGTCTCGACCACGTCCGGGATGTGCGCGGTCGCCTGCACGTCCACCAGATCGCGCAGGGTGCCGTACAGACGGTCCAGGGTGCGCACCGATTGCTCGATCAGGGCGTCGGACCAGTCCAGCGGCTGCCGATAGTGCGCCGAAAGCAGGGCCAGGCGCAGTGCTTCGGGCGGGTGCTTGCGTATCAGGTCGTGCACCAGCTCGATGTTGCCGATGGATTTGCTCATCTTGGCGCCGCCAAAGTTGAGCATGCCGTTGTGCAGCCAGAAGCGCGCGAAGGTCTGCCCGCCGTGGGCGCATTCACTCTGCGCGATCTCGTTCTCGTGGTGCGGGAACTGGAGGTCGACACCGCCGGCGTGGATATCGATGGTCGGGCCCAGGTGCGCGGCCGCCATCGCCGAGCATTCGATGTGCCAGCCCGGGCGGCCGCGGCCCCAGGGCGACTCCCACCCCGGCAGGTCGTCGCTGGAAGGTTTCCACAGCACGAAATCGCCCGGATCGCGCTTGTACGGCGCCACGTCAACGCGCGCACCGGCCAGCATTTCCTCGGTATCGCGTCGCGACAGCTTGCCGTAGCCCTCGAAGCTGGCGACGGCGAACAGCACGTGGCCTTCGGCGACATAGGCGTGCCCGTTGCCGATCAGCCGCTCGATCATGGCGATGATGTCCGGGATATGCGCGGTGGCTTCCGGTTCGAGGTCGGGCGGCACCACGCCCAGCGCGGCCATGTCCTCGCGGTAAACGGCGGCGAAACGGTCGGTGATCGTGGAGATCGGGACTCCCTGTTCGCGCGCGGCGGTATTGATCTTGTCGTCCACGTCGGTGATGTTGCGGGCGTAGCGCAGCGCGCCAAAACGCCGGCGCAGCACGCCGGCCAGCACGTCGTACACCACCGGCCCGCGGGCGTTGCCGATGTGGGCGTAGTTGTAGACCGTCGGGCCGCACACGTACATGGTGGGGCTGGCAGGGTCCAGAGGAGCAAACGGCTCCAGCTGCCGCGTCAGGTTGTTGTGCAGGCGCAGGGTCATGGTTTTCTGGGGGAAGAGCGGATCAGGCGATTCTACCGGTCCGCTCCGGCGCAGGCACCTCCGGGCTGTGCAGCCGGCGCCCGGACGGGTAATGTTCAGGCCTCCGTGGGCTGCGGTGCCTACACTACGGGTCCTTGCCTTGTCCCCCATTGCCTTGTGTCGATGAATCCCGCACCGCTGTTGTCGATGGTCTGCCTGCTTGCCGGCGCCGCCTTGCCGGTCGCCGCGCAGGAGGCCGACCTGCGCAATCGCGTGGTGGTGGTGGAAAACATCCGGTACGACTACGCCCAGGTACTCAACGTCGAGCCGGTGTTCCAGACCCTGCGCGCGTCGCGTACCGAAGAGCACTGCGAGCCGGTTTCCACCCGGACCCTGGCGCCGATTCGGGTGACCGCCGAAGAGGAAAAGGGACGCTTCAGCCGTTTCATGGATTCGGTCAAGGGCATCTTCAGCCGTCGCGAGGACGAGGTGGAGGCCGAGGTTGTGGATGTGGACGTGGTCCATCGCTCCGGCAATGCCGCACTGCTCACGCCCGAATGCCGGATCGTCGAGGTCGGGCGCGAATTCCGCCGGCCGATCGCCTATGACGTGGACTATGTCTACAAGGGCACCAAATACCGCTCGCGCCTGCCCGAAGATCCGGGCAACCGGTTGAAGCTGCGGGTGTCGATCACGCCGCATCTTGCCAGCGAGGGCGACCCGTCCGCCGGGGTTTCGCCTTGATGCGGACGTCCTTTTTGCTTGCGCACGCGACGGCTGCGTGCGACCATGCGCGCCCATGAAATCGAACAGCAGCCAGCTTGGTACCAGCGCCGCCCGGATGGCCTCCGGCATGACGTCTCGTGCCCGTCGACCGGAACCCCACATCTTCGCTGGGTAACCGGAGCTTCTTGCTGTCTGTTCGGAAAACCCAGCCCAGGCTGGGTTTTTTCGTTTTCGTTCGATGAACAAGTTTCAAGCGTAATGAATCGCGCAACCGCGCATCTTCCGCCGGCAATGGCGGATCCCTCGCAGCAAAGGATGGATCGATGTTTCAGAAGCACTTCTTGAACACCCAGGACTGGAGCCGCACGGATCTGGATGCGCTGCTCACCCAGGCGGCGCTGTTCAAGCAAAACAAGCTGGGCGACCACCTCAGGGGCAAGTCGATCGCGCTGGTGTTCTTCAACCCGTCCATGCGCACCCGTACCAGCTTCGAGCTGGGCGCGTTCCAGCTGGGTGGCCACGCGGTGGTGCTGCAGCCGGGCAAGGATGCATGGCCGATCGAGTTCAACCTCGGCACGGTGATGGATGGCGATACCGAAGAGCACATCGCCGAGGTGGCCCAGGTGCTGGGGCGTTATGTCGATCTGATGGGCGTGCGCGCGTTCCCGAAGTTCGTCGACTGGGCGCAAGACCGCGAAGACATCGTGCTCAAGAGCTTCGCCAAGTACTCGCCGGTGCCGGTGATCAACATGGAAACCATCACCCATCCGTGCCAGGAGCTGGCGCATGTGATGGCGCTGCAGGAGCATTTCGGCACCCACGATCTGCGTGGCAAGAAGTTCGTGCTGACCTGGACCTACCACCCCAAGCCGCTGAACACCGCGGTGGCCAATTCGGCGCTGACGATCGCCACGCGCATGGGCATGGACGTGACCCTGCTGTGCCCAAACGAGCAGTACATCCTGGACCAGCGTTACATGGGCTGGGCCGAACAGAACGTGGCCGAGAGCGGCGGTTCGCTGCAGGTCAGCCACGACATCACCAGTGCCTATGCCGGTGCGGACGTGGTGTACGCCAAGAGCTGGGGTGCGTTGCCGTTCTTCGGCAACTGGGCGCCGGAAAAGCCGATCCGCGACCAGTACCAGCACTTCATCGTCGACGAGGCCAAGATGGCGTTGACCAACAACGGCGTGTTCAGTCATTGCCTGCCGCTGCGTCGCAACGTCAAGGCAACCGATGCGGTGATGGATTCACCGCAGTGCATCGCCATCAACGAGGCCGAGAACCGCCTGCACGTGCAGAAGGCGATCATGTCGGCGCTGGTGCGCTGAGCTTCGCAACTCCCCATACCGCGTTCCGCTTCCTTCCCCATCCGGTGGGCCGACACCCACCCCACGAGCAATCCACATGACCACCAACAAAGACATCGTCCTGGCCTTCTCCGGCGGACTGGACACCAGTTTCTGCGTGCCGTACCTGCAGGAGCGCGGCTACAACGTGCACACCGTGTTTGCCGACACCGGCGGCGTGGACGCCGACGAGCGTGACTTCATCGAAAAGCGCGCCGCCGAGCTGGGCGTGACCAGCCATGTGACGGTCGATGGCGGCCCGGCGATCTGGGAGGGCTTCGTCAAGCCGTTCGTGTGGGCCGGCGAGGGCTATCAGGGCCAGTATCCGCTGCTGGTGTCGGACCGCTACCTGATCGTCGATGCCGCGCTCAAGCGCGCCGCCGAGCTGGGCACCAACATCATCGCCCATGGCTGCACCGGCATGGGCAACGACCAGGTGCGTTTCGATCTGGCGGTCAAGGCGTTGGGCGACTATGAAATCGTGGCCCCGATCCGCGAGATCCAGAAGGAACACACCCAGACCCGCGCCTACGAGCAGGCCTACCTGGAAGAGCGTGGCTTCGGCATTCGCGCCAAGCAGAAGGCCTACACCATCAACGAGAACCTGCTGGGCCTGACCATGTCCGGCGGTGAGATCGACCGCTGGGAAGCGCCGGGCGAGGGTGCCCGCGGCTGGTGCGCGCCGCGCAGTGCATGGCCGATCGAGCCGCTGACCGTCACCTTGAAGTTCGTCGAAGGCGAGGCCGTCGAGCTGGACGGCAAGGCGTTGCCCGGCGAGCAGATCCTGTCCCGGCTCAACACCATGTTCGCCGCCTATGGCGTGGGCCGTGGCGTATACACCGGCGACACCGTGATCGGCCTGAAGGGCCGCATCGTGTTCGAAGCCCCGGGCCTGGTTTCGCTGTTGGCTGCGCACCGTGCGCTGGAAGACGCGGTGCTGAGCAAGCAGCAGAACCGCTTCAAGCCGGACGTGGCACGCAAGTGGGTGGAGCTGGTGTACGAAGGCTTCTATCACGACCCGCTCAAGACCGACATCGAGGCGTTCCTGAAGTCCTCGCAGGCCAAGGTCAATGGCGAAGTGACGCTGGAAACCCGCGGCGGACGGGTCGATGCGGTGGCGGTGAAGTCGCCGCACCTGCTCAACGCCAAGGGCGCGACCTACGCGCAGTCGGCCGACTGGGGCGTGGAGGAGGCCGAGGGCTTCATCAAGCTGTTCGGCATGAGCTCCACGCTGTACGCGCAGGTCAACCGCTGAGTGGCAGGCGTGGCCTGCCGCTCAGCGGTTGACCACGCATTCCGCCTTAACCGCGCGCCGTTGGCGCGCCCCCTTCAACAAGAAGGGGACTCTCCACCCGATGCGGCACGGTAGCGCCGGGCCATGCCCGGCGGAATTCCACAGGAACTGTTGATTCATGCTTGAACAGACGCTCGATCACCTGCAGGCCCTGGTGTCCTTCGACACCCGCAATCCGCCGCGTGCGATCACCACCGGCGGCATCTTCGATTACCTGCGCGCGCATCTGCCGGGCTTCAATGTCGAGGTGATCGACCACGGCGCTGGCGCGGTCAGCCTGTATGCGGTGCGCGGCACGCCGAAGTACCTGTTCAACGTGCACCTGGACACGGTGCCCGATTCCCCGCACTGGAGCGCCGATCCGCACGAGATGCGTCGTCTGGACGATCGCGTAGTGGGCCTTGGCGTGTGCGACATCAAGGGTGCGGCGGCCGCGCTGGTGGCCGCGGCCAACGCCTGCGAGGGCGATGCCGCGTTCCTGTTCTCAAGCGACGAGGAAGCCAACGACCCGCGCTGCATCGCCGCGTTTCTGGCCCGCGGCATACCCTATGAAGCGGTGATCGTCGCCGAGCCGACCATGAGCGAGGCGGTGCTGGCGCATCGCGGCATTTCCTCGGTGCTGATGAAGTTCGCCGGCCGCGCCGGCCATGCCTCCGGCAAGCAGGATGCGTCTGCCAGCGCATTGCACCAGGCGATGCGTTGGGGCGGCAAGGCGCTGGATCATGTCGAATCGCTGGCGCATGCACGTTTTGGTGGCCTGACCGGCCTGCGCTTCAACATCGGCCGGGTCGAAGGCGGCATCAAGGCCAACATGATCGCGCCCGCGGCGGAACTGCGCTTCGGATTCCGGCCGCTGCCGTCGATGGATATCGATGCGCTGCTGACCACATTCGCCGGTTTTGCCGAACCGGCCGCCGCCCACTTCGAGGAAACCTTCCGTGGTCCCAGCCTGCCGTCGGGGGATATCGCCCGGGCCGAGGAACGCCGGCTGGCCGCGCGCGATATCGCCGACGAGCTCGATCTGCCGATCGGCAACGCGGTGGACTTCTGGACTGAGGCGTCGCTGTTTTCGGCTGGCGGCTACACCACGATGGTGTATGGACCGGGCGACATCGCCCAGGCCCATACGGCCGACGAGTTCGTGACGCTGGACCAGCTGCAGCGTTATGCCGGATCGGTGCTGCGCATCCTCCAGCGCGGCGCCTGAAATACCTGACCCGGTGGCCTGGCCGCCGGTTTCTCCCCGCGACCGCGGTCGCATCGAAGAAGCAAGACATGTCCCCTGCCATGCAACCCCATCGCCAGACCCGTCAGACCATCGTGCGCCTGCTTTCGAGCATGGCCAGCGCCAAGGAAATCAGCCAGTACCTGAAACGGTTCTCGCAGCTGGATGCCAAGCGCTTTGCCGTGGTCAAGGTGGGCGGTGCGGTGCTGCGTGACGATCTGGAAGCACTGACCTCGTCGCTGTCGTTCCTGCAGGAGGTTGGGCTGACTCCGATCGTGCTGCACGGTGCCGGCCCGCAGCTGGACGCGGAGCTGTCGGCGGCCGGCATCGAGAAGCGTACCGTCGATGGCCTGCGGGTCACTTCGCCCGAAGCGCTGGCGATCGTGCGCAAGGTGTTCCAGGCCTCCAACCTGAAGCTGGTCGAGGCACTGCAGCAGAATGGCGCGCGCGCCACCTCGATCACCGGTGGCGTGTTCGAGGCCGAGTATCTGGACCGCGATACCTACGGGCTGGTGGGTGAGGTCAAGGCGGTCAATCTGGCGCCGATCGAGGCCAGCCTGAAGGCCGGATCGATCCCGGTGATCACCTCGCTGGGCGAAACTCCAAGCGGGCAGATCCTCAACATCAACGCCGATTTCGCCGCCAACGAGCTGGTGCAGGAGCTGCAGCCGTACAAGATCATCTTCCTGACCGGCACCGGCGGCTTGCTCGATGCCGAGGGCACGGTGATCGACTCGATCAACCTGTCCACCGAGTACGACCAGCTGATGGCGCAGCCGTGGATCCACGGCGGCATGCGGGTCAAGATCGAGCAGATCAAGGACCTGCTGGATCGTCTTCCGGAGGAATCCTCGGTGTCGATCACCCGCCCGGCGGATCTGGCCAAGGAGCTGTTCACCCACAAGGGCTCGGGCACGCTGGTACGGCGCGGCGAAAAGGTGCTCAAGGCGACGTCATGGGACCAGCTGGACCTGCCGCGGCTGAAGGCGCTGATCGAATCCAGCTTCGGCCGCACCTTGGTACCGGAATATTTCGACAAGACGCGGCTGCTGCGCGCCTATGTGAGCGAGCATTACCGCACGGCGGTGATCCTGACCCAGGAGGCCGAAGGCGTGTATTTGGACAAGTTCGCCGTGCTGGACGACGCGCAGGGCGAAGGCTTGGGGCGTGCGGTATGGAACGTGATGCTGGAGGAAACCCCGCAGCTGTTCTGGCGTTCGCGCAACGGCAATCCGGTCAACCATTTCTACTACGCCGAATCCGACGGCTGCTACAAGCTCGACCACTGGAAGGTGTTCTGGTTTGGCGGTGATGGTTTCGATCGCATCAAGGGCTACGTGCAACATTGCGCGCAGCGCCAGCCAAGCCTGGAGGGCTGAACCGGATGAACCTCGCCGACTGGACCAAGGTACCAACGCTGACCGGGGCGCATGCCCGGCTGGAGCCGCTGCAGCTGGCGCACATCGACGGGCTGCGCGGCGCACTGGGCGATGGCGCGCTGTCCCGGCTCTGGTACACCCAGGTGCCGACGGCCAAGACCATGACCGGTTACGTCCAGGCCGCACTGCAGGCTCAGGCCGAAGGCAAGGTGCTGCCGTTTGCGGTGCTCAATGCCGACGGCGAGGTTGTCGGCAGCACCCGTTACTACAATCTGGATGCCGATGTGCCCAGGCTCAGCATCGGCTACACCTGGTTTGGCGAGGCGGCCCAGCGCACCGGCATCAACACCGAGACCAAGCTGATGCTGCTCAGCCACGCCTTCGAACGGCTGCAGTGCCTGAGCGTGGTATTTGAGACCAGCTGGTTCAACTTCACCTCGCGCACCGCCATCGAGCGGCTGGGAGCAAAACAGGATGGCGTGCTGCGCAACCACAAACGCCATGCCGACGGATCGCCACGCGATACCGTCGTGTTCTCCATCATTGATGCGGAATGGCCGGCGGTGAAGCGCCACCTGCAATTCCGTCTGGACTCGCACTCATGACTGACAAGAAGTTTTCCCTCGGCATCGTCGGGGCCCGTGGCCATACCGGCAGCGAGCTGATCCGGCTGATCAGCGGTCATCCGCAGATCGAGCTGGGGTTCGTGTCTTCACGTGAGCTGGCGGGGCAGCGAGTGGCCGATCACAACGACGCCTACCGGGGTGAGCTGCGCTACGAGAATCTTGATGCCGATGCCGTGGCTGCCAAAGGTGTCGATGCGGTGGTGCTGGCGCTGCCCAATGGCAAGGCCGAGCCGTACGTGGCGGCACTGGATGCGGTGAAGCCGGAGACAGTGATTGTCGATCTGTCGGCCGACTACCGTTTCGACAACAACTGGTATTACGGCTTGCCGGAGCTGACGCGCGAACGCTACGACGGCCAGAAGCGGATCAGCAATCCCGGCTGCTATGCCACCGCGATGCAGTTGGCGATCACCCCGTTGCTGCCGCAGCTGGCCGGCCCGCCGCAGTGTTTCGGCGTGTCCGGCTATTCCGGCGCCGGTACCACGCCTTCGGACAAGAACGATCTGGACAAGCTGCGCGACAACCTGATGCCGTACGCGTTGACCGACCATGTGCATGAGCGTGAGGTGTCCACCCGGCTCGGCGTGCCGGTGGAATTCATGCCGCACGTGGCAGCGCATTTCCGCGGCATCACCATGACCGTAAATCTGTGGCTGCGGCAGCCGCTCAAACGTGAGGAGCTGGTGGCGCTCTACCAGCAGCGCTATGCCGATGAGCCGCTGGTCGAGGTGGTGGACGAGGCACCGTGGGTCAGCCGGATTGCCGGCCGGCACGGCGTGCAGATCGGCGGTTTCACCATGGCGCCGGGCAACAGGCGTGTAGTGGTGGTCGCCACCATCGACAACCTGCTGAAGGGTGCGGCCACCCAGGCGCTGCAGAATCTCAACCTTGCCCTCGGGCTGGACGAACTGACCGCGATCCCGCATTGATCAATGGTTTCGTAGGAGCGACATAAGTCGCGATGAAGCATTACCGGTAGGGAATCGCGCCTTATGTCGCTCCTGCAAAGCAATCAGGATTATTGAGAGAACCCCCATGACCAACCTGCTCTGGCAGAAACCCGGCGTCGCGGTAGACGCGAAGATCCAGACCTTCCTGGCCGGCGACGACGTGATCCTGGATCGCGAGTTCTTCCTGTACGACATCGCCGCCAGTAGCGCGCATGCCGAAGGCCTGCAGCACATCGGCATCGTGTCGACACAGGAACTCGAAGGGCTGAAGCGCGAACTGGCGATCCTTGCCGATGACTTCCGCAGCGGCGCGTTCGTGCTCGACGAACGTTACGAGGATTGCCATTCGGCGATCGAGGCACGGCTGATCGAACGCTTGGGCGATGCCGGCCGCAGGATCCACACCGGCCGCAGCCGCAATGACCAGATCCTGGTCGCCACGCGCCTGTGGCTGAAGGACAAGCTGACCCGGGTGGCCGCGCTGAGCCGCGACATCGCCAGGGTCGCACTGGATCGCGCGCAGGCCGAGAAGAATCTGCCCGTGCCCGGCTATACCCACATCCAGCGCGCCGTGGTGTCCTCGGCCGGCATGTGGTGGGCCGGGTGGGCCGAGGCCTTCATCGACAACGCCATCCGCGCCGTCGATACCCGCAAGCTGGTCGATGCCAATCCGCTCGGCACCGCCGCCGGTTATGGCGTGAACCTGCCGCTGGACCGTGCCCATACCACCGCAGCGCTCGGTTTTGCACGCATGCAGGTCAGCCCGATCTACGCGCAGCTGTCGCGCGGCAAGTTCGAGATGGCGGCGCTGGAAGCCCTCGGCAGTGCCACGCTCGACCTGCGCCGCATCGCTTGGGACCTGTCGCTGTTCACCAGCGGCGAATTCGCCTTCGTCGCCTTGCCGGCGCAATACACCACCGGCAGCTCGATCATGCCGAACAAGCGCAATCCGGATGTCATCGAGCTGATGCGTGCCACCCATGCCAGCGTGGCGGCCGCACGCACCGAGATCGAGCAGCTGCTGTCGCTGCCGTCCGGTTACCACCGCGACCTGCAGAGCAGCAAGGGCGCGATCTTCCACGGCTTCGGTCGCGGGCTGGCCGCATTGGAACTGCTGCCGGCGCTGTTGGCCAATCTGGAATGGCGCGAAGACAAGCTGCGGGCGGCGATCGATTCGGGCATGTATGCCACCGATGTTGCCGTCGAAGCCGCCGTCGCCGGTGTGCCATTCCGCGATGCCTACAAGGCCGCGGCGGAAGCTTCGGACAGCGCCGGGCAGGGACGTACGCCGGAAGGCAGTCTGGCCGCGCGGGTCTCGCCGGGTGCGGCGGCCGACCTGCAATTGGACGTGTTGAACCGGCGTTGGCAGGAATTGCCCGCGTAAGGATCAATCGTGCTTGTCGCCGCTTCAGCGTAAAGCCCTGCAACCCCCTGGGATCGATTCAACGGAGGCGCCAAAAATGAAGAGCTATCTGGTGATGGCAATGCGGAAGTCGGCGTTCGACGACGCGGTAATTGCGCCGCACAAGGCTTTTCTTGATGCATTGAATGCGCAGGGACAGTTGCACATGACCGGTGGCTTCAGTGACGGCAGCGGTGGTGCGTATGTGCTCAGGAACGTCATCGACCTTGCCGGGGCGCAAGCCATCGTCGCGACCGATCCGCTTGCGATCCACGACAGCTCCGAGCTGACCATCCACGAATGGAACACGCGTTGACGCCATGACCGACATCCCCGTATCGCCGTTCACCGAGCAGTCCCTGCCGCCGTGGCGGCGTGCGGTGCTGAAGGTCGGCAGCAGCCTGCTCGCAGCCGACGGCGGCGGACTCACGCCGCGCTTCGCGCTCGGGCTGGCCCAGTTCGTATCGGCCAATCTGATGGCCGGGCGCGAGATCGTGATTGTTTCCTCCGGCGCGGTCGCGGCCGGGCGCGCGATCGTGCCCAAGGCGTTCGAAGCCGGCGCGGCCATCGCGGCGCGCCAGGCCTTGGCCGCGCTCGGGCAGGCGCAGCTGATCGCGCTGTGGCAGCGCTTCTTCGAACGTCCGGTGGCCCAGGTGCTGCTCACCCATGACGACCTGCGCAACCGCCGCCGCTACCTCAACGCCCGCGCCACATTGAATGAACTGCTGGCACTGGGCGCCTTGCCGGTGGTCAACGAGAACGACACCGTTTCCGTGGACGAACTGAAACTCGGCGACAACGACAACCTCGCCGCGATCGTGGCGGCGCTGGTCGATGCCGACGCGTTGTTCATCGCCACCGATGTCGATGGCCTGTACACCGCCAATCCGCGCAGCGATCCGGATGCGCGAGCGATCGACCAGGTGCAAGAGCTGACGCCCGAAATCCTGGCGATGGCCGGTGGCAGCGGCAGTGCGATCGGCACCGGCGGTATGCAGACCAAGCTGCAGGCGGCGACCAAGGCGGGCAAAGCCGGGATCGACACCTTTCTGTTCAACGGCCGCGATGGCGATGTCGTGCGTGGGCTGGCGCACGGCCGGCTGCGGGGCACCCGCCTGCATGCCGGCCGGAGCCGGATCGCCGCGCGCAAGTACTGGCTGCAGCATGCGCCGGTGGAGAGCGGCGCGATCCTGGTCGATGCCGGCGCCGCCTGCGCCCTGCGGGAAAAGGGCGCGTCGCTGCTGCCGGGCGGGGTAACCGGCGCCGAGGGCGACTTCCGCCGGGGCGACATGGTGGAGATCCGCATCCGCGATGGCGCCGGCGAGCATTGTCTGGCGCGGGGCGTGAGCCAGTATTCGGCGCTGGATATCCGCCGCATCTGCCGGCATCACTCGCGCGAGATCGAGGCGATCCTCGGCTACAACTATGGCGGCAACGTTGTCCATCGCGACGATCTGGTGCTGGTGTGAAGCTCTTCCTTCTGGCTGGGATCGGGGTGGACCGATGAGCAATATCCGCAATCTGGCGCGGCAATGCCGTGAGGCCGCCGATGTGTTGGCGCAACTGTCCGGCGACGCCAAGGCGAAGCTGCTCGAAGCGATGGCGCTGGCACTGGAGCACGACGCGGACGCCATCCTTGCTGCCAATGGGCGCGATCTGGCCGCGGCCGAAGGCAAGGGCGTGGGCAGCGCCATGCTGGACCGGCTGAGGCTCGATCCGCAGCGGCTGGGCGGCATCACCGCCGCGCTGCGTGAGGTGGCCGCCTTGCCGGATCCGGTCGGGCAGATCACGCGGGACGACGTACGTCCCAATGGCATCCGCGTGCAGAAAGTGCGGGTGCCGCTGGGGGTGATCGCGATGATCTACGAGGCCCGCCCCAACGTCACCGCTGACGCTGCCGCGCTGTGCATCAAGGCCGGCAACGGGGTGATCCTGCGCGGTGGTTCCGAAGCGATCCACTCCAATACCGCCATTGCCGCCTCGCTCAAGCGTGCATTGCGCGAAGCCGGCGTGCCGGATGCGGCGCTGACCCTGGTCGAGGATCTACGCCGTGAAACGATGCTGGAGTTGTTGCAGCTCAACGACATCGTCGATCTGGCGATCCCGCGCGGCGGCGAAGGCCTGATCCGCTTCGTCGCCGAGCACGCCCGGGTGCCGGTGATCAAGCACTACAAGGGCGTGTGCCATCTGTTCGTGGATGCTTCGGCGGATCTGCCGCTGGCAGTGAAGCTGGCGGTGGACGGCAAGGCCTCGCGGCCGTCGGCGTGCAATTCGCTGGAAACCCTGCTTGTGCACGCCGATATCGCGCCGCAGTTCCTGCCACTGGTCGCCACCGCATTGCGCGAGCGCGGTGTCGAGCTGCGTGGCGACGCCACCACCTTGCGATACGTGCCGGACGCGCTGCCCGCCAGCGACGTCGATTACGCCGCCGAGTACCTGGACCTGATCCTGGCGATCAAGATGGTGCCGGATCTGCAGGCAGCCATCGCGCACATACAGACCTACACCTCCGACCACACCGAGGTCATCGCGACCGGCGAGCCGGCACACGCCGAAGCCTTCGTGCACGCGCTGCGCTCGGCCGTGGTGATGGTCAACGCCTCGTCACGGTTATCCGATGGCGGTGAGTTGGGGCTGGGAGCGGAAATCGGCATTTCCACCACGCGCCTGCATGCCTACGGCCCGATGGGGTTGGAGGCGCTGACGGTCGAACGCTTCGTCGTCCGTGGCGATGGCCAGGTCCGCCATCCGCAGTCCGCGGGCTAGGTTAAGAATCTTTTCCGGCATGACGGATCAGGCATTGTTGCGCGCGCTTGCAAAGCTGCCCAAGCCCGGTGGCGGCGACACTGGAACGACAGCCAGGCTCTCGCCGCTTCAACGCCGCAGCGAAGAGGGCGCCCCGCAATTCACCATTGGTCTTCCAGGTACTGCGGCTTGCACGCGCGCCACGATGCAACCAGCAGCATGAGGCTGCACAGCGTGAGGAAGGCGAAGGGGCCATGCCAGTGGCCCGACCAGGAATGCAGCAGGCCGACCAGCAGCGGGCCCAGGCAGCTGAAGCTGTAACCCACGCCCTGCATGAAGCCGGAAAGTGCCGCCGACCCGGCCGGGGTGCGGGTGCGCAGGTTGATCAGGGTCAGTGCCAGCGGGAACGTGCTGGGACCGAGGCCGAGCAGGGCGACCCACAGCCATGGCGCCTTCATCGGAGCCCACAGCAGGCCGGCGAACGCACACAGCAGGCAGGCGATGCAGGCCAGCACGATCGGGAACGGATTGCGCATGCGCACGGCGATCGCAGGCATCGTCAGTGCACTGACCAGCCCCAGCCCGGAGAACAGCGCAACCATCGTGCCGCCAAATGCCGGGGTGGCGCCGGCGTCAACCAGCAACCGGGGCAACCAGGTGAACATCGAATACGACAGCAGCGAGGTCATGCCGAACATCAAGGCCAGGCTCCAGCCCAGCGGCGTACGTGAAACCCTGCCTGGGGCGTGCGGGGTGTTGGCGGCGGCGTCGGCGACATGCGCGCCGGGCCTGAGCCAGATCAGCGGCAGCACGGCGAAGGCCGAAATCAGCGCCCACACCCCCAGCGATACGCGCCACCCGGCGGCATCGGCCAAGGGCACGGCAAGCAACGCGGGCAACATCGTGCCGATCTGCAGCACGGTGATGTAGAACGTGCTGACCGTGCCGACGCGGTCGGGAAAATAGCGCTTGACCATCGGCGGCACCACAACGTTGCCGATACCCATGCCCGCCAGGGCGATGGCCGAGCCCAGCAGCAGGCCACCGGTACCGCCGGCCAGCGATCGCAACAGCAGGCCCGCGGTCGCCAGTGCCATGGCGACCAGCGCCGTGCGCTCAAGTCCGATGCGCCGTGCCAGCGTTGGAGTGGATACCCCGAACAGGGCGAAGGCAGCCGTTGGCACCATGCCGAGAACGCCGGTCATGGTGGTTCCGAAGTCGAACACCCGTCCCAGTTGATCCAGCAGCGGGGACAGCGACGTCACCGCCGTGCGCAGGTTGAATGCCGCAATCAGGATCGCGGCAAATGCCAGCAGGCGTCCCTGCAGCAGCGGGCGGCGGGGGCCGGACGCTTCCGGGGGGAGGGAATTGGACATCTTTCAGGCTCCATGACGGAATAACGGGCATCGCCTTGCGCGAGCCGGAATAACAAAAAGCAAAAGCCGGCGCGCTGGCCGGCTTTTGCAGATACATCCTTGAATCTTTGGTCGGGGAGACAGGATTCGAACCTGCGACCTCTACGTCCCGAACGTAGCGCTCTACCAGACTGAGCTACACCCCGAAGGAGCCGCCTATGATAACCATCCGCCCAAGGTCCGGCAAGCGTAATTTTACCTGGCCGACCATTGTGCTTCCCGGTCCGGCTGGCTGAGCCACGAGCACGGCGGTTTGCCTTCCCCGCATCGCCGGCACGGCCGGTTGTCTTTGGCCGGAATCCGGGCCGGTTCCCGTAGGAGTAGAGCCAGCCCATCCAACATGGGGGACGGTTCGGCGGTGCCAGCAAAGTCGCTTACGACAGCTGGCTGATCATCATGAAGGGGAGCGGTTGGCATTCCGCGCAACGCCAGCGGCGTCACCATTGGAATAGCGCATGCAAGGGCGTATTTTCGTTGGGGAAGGGGATTGCGTCGCCGGCTCGCACTGCGGCAGGCGCGGATGTCAGGTTGATGTCATCAGAGTGGTCGGCGCGGATATGGATTCCGCATCGCCCTCCGCTCAACTCGTGGAGACGGGCATGCCGATTCCGGATTGCATTCTGATCGTCCATGACGACGCGGCCATACGGCACGAGCTCCAGTCGGTATTGGAGCACCACGGGTTCGAGGTGGCGGAGGCTGGAGCCGGCGAGGAAGCCCTGGTCGGGCTGGGTGAGCAGGATTTCGGCGCGCTGGTGCTGGGCGTCAAGTTGTCGGACATGAGCGGCTTCGATCTGGTCCGTCGACTGCGTGCGGATGCGCGTCTGCAAGTGTTGCCGGTGATCTATGTCTCGGCGGCGTTCATCGCCTCGACCGACCTGGTGACCGGGCTCAACGCCGGTGCCGATGCTTACCTCATCCATCCGGTGGACCCGGACGTGCTGCTTGCCACTCTGCGCAGCCTGCTGCGCGCCCGGCGGGCGGAAGACGCGCTGCGCGAGGCGGAGGCACGATTCCGCGAGATTTTCCGCCAGATCCACACCCCTGTTGCGGTGGTGGATGCGCAGTTGTGCACGCGTGATGCCAACGACGCGTTCAAACAACTGGTGGGTGAGGCAACCAATCCCCAGCAGCTCGAGGGCCTGCTCGGCAACCAGGTTGCGACCTCGCTCGCACTGAAGATCGCACTGGAACGGGGCGTGCGCTGGCAGGGCACCTTTGTGCTGGGAGAAGGCACGGGCAGGCGCATCACCGAGTGGCGCATGACCCCTTACCAGGCACCCGGATTGGGGTTGGTGCTGGTCGAGGATGTCACCGAGCATCACACCAGGGAGGTCGAGCGACGGCAGCAACTGGAGTGCGCAAATAACGAGCTTGCGTTCCAGATCGCCGAGCGCGAGCGCACGGAATGCGAATTGATGCAGGCACAGAAGATGGACGCGCTGGGCAAACTCACGGGCGGCATCGCGCACGATTTCAACAATCTGCTTACAACGATCATCTCCGGGCTGGACATGATCGACAGGGCGGTCTGCGCTGGCAAGATGGACAAGGCGCTGCACTACATCGAGATCGCCAGCGGTTCGGCCCGCCGGGCCGCCGCGCTTACCCAGCGCATGCTGGCATTTGCGCGCAAGCAACCACTGGATCCGCAAGCATTCGATGTTGGGCGGCGGGTGAGGTCGCTGGAGGACATGTTGCGTCGTTCGATCGGAGAGAACATCGGATTCGAGCTTGCATTTGGCGATGAGCCGCTGATCGCGCTGGCAGATGCCAACCAGTTCGAGAACGTCATGCTCAACCTGGTGATCAATGCGCGGGACGCATTGCCAGGTAAGGGCCTGATCGGGATCCGGGCCGAGCGTGCAGTCATCGGGCACAGTGGTGAGTTGGCGGCCGGCAACTACGTCAGTGTGAAGGTCTTCGACAACGGGGCGGGCATCCCGCCAGCGCTGCTCGGCAAGGTCTTTGAACCGTTTTTCACCACCAAACCCCAAGGCGAAGGCACCGGGCTGGGCCTGTCGATGACGTACGGTTTCGCCCGGCAATCCGGCGGGGTCGCCCGCATTACCAGCGAGCAGGGAGCAGGCACGGTGGTCGAGCTGCTGCTGCCCGAAGGGGCCGCAAGTCCAGCCGCGGAAGCCGCGCCCACCGGCCAGACAATCCACGGAAGGGGAAGCGAGCGGATTCTCCTGGTTGACGACACCGAGTCGGTACGGGCGATGGTCAAGGAAATGCTGCTTGAAACCGGATATCACGTTGTGGAGGCCACGGACGCCGATGAAGCGCTGCTGGAACTTCGCTCCGGGCGCCCGCTCGACCTGCTACTGACGGACGTGGGCCTGCCCGGCATGAATGGCCACGAGCTTGCCGATGCCGCGCGCCTTGCCCGCCCGGATCTGCCAGTGCTGTTTGTTACCGGCTACAGCGAGAGCGCGATAGCCAAAAACAGGTTTCTCGGAAAGAGCATGGCGCTGTTGCCCAAGCCGTTCAGTGTCAATGAGCTGCTGCGGGCCGTACGCGGCATGTTCAACTGACGGCCTGCCTGCCACCTGGCGGTAGAGGCTGCAGGGCACTTCGCTGGTCCTGCGCGCCAAGGTGATCCGGTGATTCCGCCCGCCAGCGCGTCGAGTGGTCGCAATACAAAAGGAAATGAATGCGGGTAAGGACTTTCGCGCTGATGTAGTCGGCCGTCAGTCGGCCATCGACCGCTGTTTTGAATGGCGCCCCCGTCACCCTGATCTGACCAATTCATCGCACTCCCGGGGCGATGGTCGTGCGGGCATTTTCCTTGGCAAGGCCGAACCTGCGGACCGGTGAGCGCTGCTGCAACGGGGTGTCGGGTGGGCGTCCATTCCAGCCCACGGTCGGAGTGGCTGCGTCGCATGCACGGGTTGCTAAGCGGGTGGCGCCTGAATGCCACCGCCGTCGTGCCGCCAGCAAATGCGCTTGACCCGACGGCGCGCGCTTACCGCACGAGTGATCACGTGGCTTGCGGCAGTGCGGCGGTAGAGAGCGGTTTTCGCCAGTGCATGGCACAGCTCGGGGTGCACGTCCTACCGCGCACGAAAGCGCACTGGGAGCGGGATGATCTTGTGATTTCGTTGCACAGTTGAACCGCTTCACGCAGCAGGCACGCCAAGTGCACGCATGGAATACGCAGGCATGTGCATGCTGCAGCCATGGACAGATTTCTGTTCTGGATATTCCGGGATGCGCAATGAAGAAGCCAGAAACAACGCCGGGCGGCGCTCCCAAGGATCCGGACCGTATCAACATCAATGAAGAATGGGAGCTCTGCTATTGGGCCGAACAGCTGGGCCTTGAAAAGGATCAGCTGAAGAGGGCTGTCGAGGAAGTCGGCGTGCTTACGAAGGACCTTCGTAAATACAAGCCGCCACCTCAGTGAGGTTCCATCCGTCGGCCACGCGGCTTGGGCGCCCACAGCCGACGGCGTGAGGTCTGCGAGTTGGATGGCAGCAGCGGTGCGCGGAAAAATCGTGCAGTCGCGCAAGCGCCACGTACTGCCAGGGAATGGCCGAGGCCGGAGCGTTGGAGGCGGCCGGACAGTTGGAGGAGCGCCGGTCCCGGAGGATCAGGAAATCCTCGGTTCCACAGACGCCCGGCGAAGCGCCGGACGGCCCCCCCCCTACAGGAGAAAACGATGTTTCTTCATCATAAGAAACTGATGTACACCGTCCGTGTCAAGGAGTCCAACCCGGCATTGGCCACGCTGATGCTGGAGCAGTTCGGTGGACCTCAAGGCGAGCTGGCCGCGGCCATGCGCTACTTCACGCAAGCCATCGGTGAGTGCGATCCGGGGCGCAAGGATCTTCTTTACGATATCGCCACCGAAGAGATCAGCCACCTGGAAATCATCGGCACCATCATCGCGATGTTGAACCAGGGACCCAAGGCTGTGCAGTCGGAAAGCATGGCCGAAGTGGAAGACATGCGGATGCTCGGTCAGAACAGCACCAGCCACACCGAGCAGATCCTCTACGGCGGCGGGCCGGCCCTGGTGAACTCCAGCGGCGTGCCGTGGACGGCAGCATACGTCGACACGATCGGTGAACCCACCGCCGACCTGCGTTCGAATATCGCAGCCGAGGCAAGGGCCAAACTGGTCTATGAGCGCCTGATCAACATCACCGACGACCCCGGCATCAAGGACGCCCTGCGTTTTCTGATGACGCGGGAAATCGCCCATCAGAAATCGTTCGAGAAGGCGCTTTACAGCATCAATCCGAACTTCCCGCCGGGCAAACTGCCCGGAGATCCCGCCTTCACCGATCTTTATATGGACATGTCCCAAGGCGAGGGCGACATGCAAGGCAGCTGGAATTCGGGTGAACTGTGGGAGCAGGTCAGTGACCGCGACGCGCAGGCGGCAGTGGACGGTGGCGATGGTTCCAGCTCGGTGGCGCTCAGCGCGAACGAGCAGGCAGCCATGGAGCGCATGGTGGCCCGGACCATGTCCGATCCCGCCGCGATGCCGGCCACCGGCGCCGAGCTGGGCGCGGGTGAAGGTGCAGGTGCGGTGGATCACAATCCACGGGAGCCGTAAGCGGGCAGGAGACAGCGGGCGCTAGCTCGCTGTCTTTTTCAGGCGGAGACCGGTCCTGAGGATAGGCCCCCGTTTGGTGACAGCGGTACCGCCCGGGTGCCACCGGCATCGTGGGTGGCATTGATGGAGACAACAACCGTCATGTTCGAAATCGCCGCGTTCGGACTTTACTGGCTCTGGCTCGCGTTTGGCGCGACGGACTTTTTCCTTCACCGCAAAACCGATCTTCCAGCCACCTCCGGTTTGGCCGAGAGTGCCCTTCATGGTGCCCAGCTGTGCTTCATCGGTCTGGGCGTTGTGGCGTGGTTGGCCCTCGCCAACACCCGGAGTCTGGCGGCTCTGCTGCTCGGCCTGGCAGGCGTTCACGTCGTCATGGCTTACGCCGATACGTCCAGCGCCGATGGAAAGCGCAGGATCACGCCGGCCGAGCAACACATCCACAGTGTTCTGGATGCGTGCCCGTGGATTTTTGCCGTCGGCTGCGCCTGGCTGGCGGAGCCGTCACGGTCTTTCAGATGGGAGCGGAAACCGATCGCAACCTGGACCCTGTTGCTGGTTCCCGCAGTGTTGATGACAGGCATGCCTTGGGCTTTCGAGATTGCCGCTGTGTGGCGATATCGGCAGCGCCGCAGTCTTTGACAGCCGAACGAGCGCCCGGGCCATTCATCCCGCCGCCCCCCGTGAGCGGCAAGCCCGCAAGCCGAGGAGAGAAATTGGCAAACACCACCGAGAGCTGTTGGGTTGATGGCCTTCGCAGCCACGCGCTGCCACGTTCTGGTGGGAAAGCGCAGCGCAAGGGTTCCACCTGAACGGGCCGCGCCAGCAATGCCGAAGCCAAGCGGGAGCGAGCGTTGCGCCCGAATACCGCGGCACACAAAAAAGCCCGGAAAACAGTGACGTCTTCCAGGCTTCAATGTGACCACTGCGTGGTCGGGGAGACAGGATTCGAACCTGCGACCTCTACGTCCCGAACGTAGCGCTCTACCAGACTGAGCTACACCCCGAAAGGAGCCCGCAAAGATACTCTCCGAACGGGCTTATGACAATAGCGAGTCACCGGTTTTTACTTGTTTTCCGTGTTGCGGCGGGCTTCGCGTGCCTCGAACCACATGCCATTGAGGATGGCGGCGGTGGAGGCCAGGCCTGCACCGAGAATCCAGGCGAAATACCACATGAGTTGACTCCTTGAATGGGTTGTCGTTGTCGATCAGTAGGCGTTCGGGTTGTCGCCCATTTCCGACACCGTCGTCTTGCCCTTGAGCACGCGATACACCCAGGTCGTATACGCGATGATGATCGGCAGGAAGATGGCCGTGGCCAGCAGCATGATCCACAGCGTCAGGTGGCTGGAGGACGCATCCCACAACGTCAGGCTGGAGCCGGGCTGGCTGGAGGAGGGCAGCAGGAACGGGAAGATCGCAAAGCCCACCGTCAGGATGATGGCGGCAATGGATGCGCCCGACGCGAGGAAAGCCAGTCCGCCACGGCGCTTGCGCAGCAGCATCGCGCTGAGCAGTGCACCCAGCAGGCCGATGACCGGCGCCAGCACGGTGGCCGGCATGGAGCTGTAGTTGTGCATCCAGCCACCGGCGGCGTTGAGTTGCACGGTTTTCAGCAGCGGGTTGCTGGGGCCGTCGGCGACCACCTGCGAGCTGATCTGGTAGCCCGGCAGACCCATGGCGACCCACACGCCAGCGGCTGCGAACAGTACGAAAGAGGCGAGAGCTGCAATGCTGCCGAAACGTGCCGCACGCTCGGCCACCGGGCCGTCGGTCTTGAGTACCAGCATCGCTGCGCCGTGCGCTACCAGCATCGCCACGCTGACCAGGCCGGCAAGCAGTGCGAACGGCGTCAGCAGGCCGAAGAAGCCGCCCGTGTAGAAGATCCGCTGGGTGTCGTCGAAATGGAACGGCACGCCCAGCAGCACGTTGCCCACCGCCACGCCCATGATCAGGGCCGGTACCAGCCCGCCGACAAACAACGCCCAGTCCCAGTTGTTGCGCCAGCGCTGGCTGGGCATCTTGCCGCGGTACTTGAAGCCGACCGGACGCAGGATCAGGGCGAACAGGATAAGGAACATCGCCAGATAAAACCCGGAGAAGCTCACCGCATACAGCGGTGGCCAGGCGGCGAAGATCGCGCCGCCGCCGAGGATCAGCCACACCTGGTTGCCCTCCCATACCGGGCCGATGGTGTTGATCACCAGCCTGCGCTCCTCGTCGGTCCGGGCCACGAACGGCAGCAGCGTGCCGACACCCAGATCGAAGCCGTCCATCACCGCAAAGCCGATCAGCAGCACGCCCAGCAGCAGCCACCAGATCAGGCGCAGCGTCGGGTAGTCCAGAAAAATGAAATCCATGAGTGTTCTCCTGCCTTATGCCTGGGTCGTGGCCGATTCGCGGGCGCGGGGGGAAACAGCAGCCGGTTCCTGCAGTGACGGCAGGATCTCGTCCGGGCCCTTGCGGATCGCTTTCAGCATCAACTTGACCTCGATCACCATCAGCACCGTATAGAGCGCGATGAAACCGGCCAGCGTGATCAGAATCTGATGCAGGGCCAGGCCCGATGCGGCGTAGAAGGTCGGCAGCACGCCATCCACCGCCCAGGGCTGGCGACCGTACTCGGCGACGAACCATCCGCATTCGATCGCGATCCACGGCGCCGGCAGGGTCCACAGGGCGACCTTGAGGAAGGTGCGCTTCTGTTCAAAGTTGTGGCGGCACGAGTAGTAGAACGCCAGCGCGAAGAAGGCGATCAGGTAGAAGCCCAGGCCGGCCATGATGCGGAAGGTCCAGAACAGCGGGGCGACCGTGGGCACGGTATCCATCGCCGCCTGCGCGATCTCCTCGGGCGTGGCATTGAGGATGTCCTCGCGGTAGCGCTTGAGCAGCAGCCCATGGCCCAGATCCTGCCAGTGGCGGTCGAACATCTCGCGCGCGGCGGTATCGGTCTTGTCGGCGCGCACGCGTTCCAGCGCGCCATAGGCGATCTGGCCACCGCGGATGCGGTGCTCGGCGCGTTCCACCAGTTCCAGGATGCCGGGGATCGGCTGGTCCAGCGAGCGGGTGGCGATCAGGCCCATCAGGTAGGGAATCTTGATCGCGTAGTCGTTCTGGTGGGTCTTCTGGTTGGGGATGCCAAAGGCGGTGAAGTCGGCCGGGGCACGCTCGGTTTCCCACATCGCCTCGATCGCGGCCAGCTTCATCTTCTGGTGTTCGCTGGCGGCATAGCCACTCTCGTCACCCAGCACCACGACCGACAGCGAGGACAGCAGGCCGAAGGCGGCGGCGACCGCGAACGAGCGGCGGGCGACCTCGTGATGCCGGTTGCGCAGCAGGTAGAAGGCGCTGATCGACATCACGAACACCGCGCCGGTGACATAGCCGGCGCTGACCGTGTGCACGAACTTGGCCTGAGCCACCGGGTTGAACAGCACGGCGACGAAGTCCACCACTTCCATGCGCATCGTTTCCGGGTTGAACACCGCACCCACCGGGTACTGCATCCAGCCATTGGCGATCAGGATCCACAGCGCCGACAGGTTGGTGCCCAGCGCCATCAGCCAGGTCACCGTGAGGTGCTGCACCTTCGAAAGCCGGTTCCAGCCGAAGAAGAACAGGCCGATGAAGGTGGCTTCCAGGAAGAATGCCATCAGCCCTTCGATCGCCAGCGGCGCCCCGAAGATGTCGCCGACGTAATGGCTGTAGTAGGACCAGTTCATGCCGAACTGGAATTCCATGACGATGCCGGTACCCACGCCCATGGCGAAGTTGATGCCGAACAGCACGCCCCAGAACAGGGTCATGCGGCGCCAGACCTCCTTCCCGGTCATGACATACACGCTCTCCATGATCGCGATCATGAAGGACAGTCCCAGCGTGAGCGGGACAAAAAGGAAGTGGTACATCACGGTCAGCGCGAACTGCAATCGTGACAGGTCCACCACGGTCATATCGATCATGGCCAAGCTACCTCGTGGAATGTGGGCATAGGAGTGGCAGGTTTACGGGCGTGAAGCGAATCATCCGCCGCGATGATGATGCGGGCCTTGATCTGGATCAATGTGGCCCGGGGCCAACACGGGCGATGGTGCCACGGCAGTGGGCAGAAGGCTTGCTTACAATCGACACGCCTTCCTCCCTTTCCAGAGTTCTCGCCGCTGTGAGTGACGTTTCAAACCCCGATGAGGCGCTGCGTGTACAGCGCAGCCAACAGTTGAAGTGGTTGGCATCGCTCGCCGGCGCGGCCCGTTCCCGCCAGCGCCTGGCGGCGTTCTCGCTCAGCTTTTCCGGGCTTCTGTTGATCGTGCAGGCTGCAGCCATTGCCTGGCTGATCCAGAACGTGCTGGTGGAACAGCGGCCGCTTGCGCAGATGGGGGCCGTCTTCGCGCTGCTTGCGCTGGTGTTGCTGGTGCGCGGTCTGCTGGGCGGCGTGGCGCAGACGGCCGGCGGTGATGTCGCCGATGCGGCGCGTCTGGCCCTGCGCGAACGTGTCTATCGCCGGCTGATGGACAACGGCCCGCTGTGGTTGCGGCAGCAGCGCACCGGTGAGCTGGGCGAGTTGCTGTTGGCCCACGGCGATGCCATCGAAGGCTATTACGCCGGCTACCAGCCGGTGCGGGTCGAAGTGGTGGTGGTACCGCTGTTGATCGTCTTGGCGGTGGCGTGGGTGGACTGGGTGGTGGCGCTGATCCTGGTTTTCACCGCACCGCTGGTGCCGTTTTTCATGATGCTGGTGGGCTGGGGCGCCGAAGCGGCCGGTCGCCAGCAGCTGGGTGAGCTGGCGCGGATGAGCGGGCATTTTGCCGATCGCATCAAGGGCTTGGGGCTGTTGCGTTTGTATGGACGGGGCGAGGCCGAACTGGAAGGCGTGGCCCAGGCGGCCGAAGGCGTACGCGTGCGCACGATGAAGGTGCTGCGCATCGCATTCCTGTCGTCGACCGTGCTCGAATTTTTCGCTTCGGTGAGCGTGGCGATGGTGGCCCTGTATCTGGGCCTGAGCTATCTGGGCATGCTGTCGCTGCATGCGGTGATGCCGACGCTTGGCGCCGGCATGTTCTGCCTGCTGCTGGCGCCGGAGTTTTACGCGCCGTTGCGGAGACTGGCGGCCCACTACCATGACCGCGCCAACGCCCTCGCGGCGGCCGCCGAGGTGGAGCGGCTGCTGGGCGGATTGCCGGTGGCTGCCGGCATGGAGCCGGACGCGACGCCGGCCCGCATGCCCGCGCCGGTGCAGTCCGATACGCTGCCCGTACGCGTGGATGGCGTGTCCTTGCGCCCGCAGGGCGCGCGGCACGATGCGGTATCGGGTCTGTCGTTCCAGATCGAGGCCGGGCAGCGGCTGGCCCTCGTCGGGCCCAGCGGCAGCGGCAAGAGCACCGTGCTGGAGGCGTTGGCCGGCTGGCTCCCTCCGCGGGAAGGAAAGATCGTGGTGCGCGACGGGCTGACCGTGGGCTATGCCGGGCAACGGCCCTATCTGTTCCACGGTTCGATCGCCGACAACCTGCGGCTGGCCGATCCGGGTGCTACTGACGCGCGCCTGCAGGCCGTGGCTGAAGCGGCGCAGGTCATGCGCTTTGCGCGCCTGCTGCCGAAGGGGCTGGACACGGTGATCGGCGAGCGCGGTTTCGGCCTGTCTGGCGGTGAAGCGCGGCGCATCGGTCTGGCGCGGCTGCTGCTGCGCGATCCGGATCTGCTTCTGCTTGACGAGCCCACCGCGTTTCTGGACCCGCAGACCGAAGACGATCTGCTGCAGGCGCTGGCCAGCCATGCGCGCGGGCGCAGCGTGCTCATGGCGACCCATAGCGAGGTGGCCATGCGCTGGGCCGATCGTGTGATCGAGCTGTCGGCGGCTCCGGTTGTTGTGTCGGAGGGAACGGTATGAGCCGGATGGAAAACGACGATCTGCGCGCCGTGTTCGTCCGCCATCGCTGGCGGCTGCTGTTCTCGGCCGTGCTGCTGTTGACGACCATGTTGGCTGGTGTCGGCCTGCTTGGGCTCTCCGGTGGTTTCCTGACCGCCGCCGCGATGGCCGGGGTGGCGGGCATGGGCAGTGGCTTCAACTTTTTCACCCCCTCGGCAGGCATCCGCGCGTTGACGATGGCGCGGATCGCGTCGCGCTACTTCGAAAAACTGGTGGGCCACGACGTCACCCTGCGCATCGCCCGCGACCTGCGGGTCTGGTTCTTCCGGCGCGCGCTGCCGCTGGCTCCGGCCCGGCTGGGCAGCAGTCGTACCGGTGAACTGCTGGCGCGGCTGATGTCCGACATCGGCGAACTGGACGGACTGATGGTGCGAGCGCTGGGTCCGCTCGCGGCCCTGGGCGGTATCTCGCTGGCGGCGATCGGTGCGGCTGCGCTCTTTTACCCACCGGCGGCGCTATTGCTGTTGGTGCTGGTTGCCCTCGTTGGAGCGGGTGTGCCGTGGGTGAGCGTGCGCGGCGGCCAGGCCGCGGAAAGCCAGCGAGCGGCGAGCCGCTCGACGTTGCGCACATTGGCGTTCGAAGGGCTGGAAGGCGCCGCCGACCTGACTGCTTTGCATGCGCGCGGTGACTGGACCTTGCGGGTGGATGCCGCCGCCGACGCGGTGGCCAACAGCGACCATCGCCGCAGGCGCCGTCTGGTGCTCGGCAACGTGCTGCATTCGACCTGTGCCGGCGCGGGGCTGGTGGCGATGCTGTGGCTGGCAATGGCCGCCTTCCAGCGCGGCCAGTTGGCGGCCGAGCTGGCCGCGGTGCTGGTGTTCCTGACCGTCGCCCTGCTCGAGGTGGCCGCCGGCGTCGGCCTGGCGTGGCAGTCGCTGCAATCGGCCCAGGTGGCCGCGCAGCGCCTGCAGCAGATCGTCGGGCAACCACCAACCGTGGTCGATCCGCCCCAGCCCGGGCCGATGTCCTCGGGCGCCGCGGACGTGCACTTCCACGGGGTGGTATTCGCGTGGCCGGGAGAGACACGGCGGCTGCTGGATGGTCTCGATCTGCACCTGCCGGCAGGCGAACGCATCGCCATCCGTGGCGACAGCGGTTGTGGCAAGACCACGTTGTCTGCCCTGCTGCTGCGGCTGTGGGATCCGGCGCAGGGCAGTGTCCGCTACGGCGGCACTGATCTTCGCCAGCTGCAACAGGCGCAATGGCATCGCCAGATCGCCTGGTTGCCGCAAGGCGCGCCCGTCTTTGCCGGGAGCATTGCCGACAATCTGCGGCTCGGCGATCCGGACGCCCCGGATGCGGCGCTGTGGGCGGTGCTCGATGACGTCCGTCTTTCCGATTGGGCGCAGCGGCTGGGCGGACTGACGGCCTGGGTGGGCGAGAACGGCGCCACCATGTCGGCCGGGCAGGCGCGGCGTCTGGCGCTGGCGCGCGCGTTGCTGCGCAACACGCCGTTGATGGTGCTCGATGAGCCCACCGAAGGCCTGGATGTGGATACCGCCCATGCGTTGCTGCTGGATCTGGCCGCGGCGCTGGGCGATCGCAGCCTGCTGATGATCACGCATGGCGCACTGCCGGCCGGTGTGGTCCATCGCCAATACCGTCTGCAGAACGGGCGTCTGGTATTGCAATCAGCTGACGATATCTGAGGCGGGAAACACGGCGGCCGCGGCCGCCTTCGGAGAACCTTGGAGCGCGGTTCAGCGTCGTGGCGGATCCGGTGGTGGCAGTTCGTCGCGGACGCGCAGGAAACGCGCGAAGCGTGGCAATCCCTTGCTGGTCAGGCCGTTGTAGCGATAGGTGACGTGGCTGCCCAGCGCAGGCGGAGCCGCGCGCTCGGCTTCCTTGAAACCGGTGCCCAGCCGGAACCGGCTGCCATCGGCGCGCTCGACCAGCAGTGCGCCGAGCATGCCTGCGTACTTTCCCTTGCCCGGCACATGGCCGACCACCCTGGCCTCGGCGTCGTCCCACGGCTTGAGCTTGAACAGGGTGTCGCTGCGTCCGGGCACATAGCGGCCATCGCGGTGGTGCAGCATCAATCCTTCGCCTCCTTCCGCCACCACCGCCCGCAGGTGCTGCTGCAGCATTGCCGCATCGGCGTGCCGTTGCTGCACAACAGCCTGCAGCCATGGCACACGGGCTGCGGCGATCCGCTTCTGCAGCACGCCCAGACGCGCATCGAAGCTGCCCGGATGTGCGGGAGCGTCGAACACCATGAAGCGGATGCCGCGCCAGTCACTGTCCGCGGCCTGCGTGGTGCGCACGATCGCGCTGGTTTCGTCGAAGCGGTTACGCCCAAGCCACAACTCGCCATCCAGCGCCATTTGCGGCCAGCCGGCGACGAACCAGTCGGGCACGTCGATGCGGTTGCCGGCGCGGGTCCACAGGGTGCGGCCGTCCCAGCGGGCGCGTACGCCATCGAGCTTCTCACTGACCCAGTAGTTGGAAACGTCCGGACCATCGCGCCAGCTGTTGGCCAGCATCAACGCCGGTGGCGAGCCGCTGGCGACGACGCTGGCCGTGAGCAGCAGCAATCCTGCAAGCAGTAGAGCGATCAACCGCGCCATGGCCGGTTCTCCGAAGGTGGTGGGTGGCACCAGCTTCGCGTCCGGGCGCGTGACGCCCTATCAGGCTAAACCGCAGTGACAGGTAGGAACCCGCGCTCCAGTGGCGTGCGGGGATGGCCTCAGAGGGACTGCAGGAAATCGCGCACGGTGGGGCCGAAACGGTCGTAGTCGACCAGGAACGCGTCATGCCCCTGCGGCGAGTCCAGTCCGACGAACCCGGCGTCGGCGCCACCGGCGCGCAGGCCGTCTGCGATCTGCTGTTGCTGCTGTACGGGGAAGAGGATGTCGGTGTTGGCACCGATCGCCAGCGCACGGGGCACGTGGATTTTCGCCAGCCCGGCCATCACGTCGCCGTTGCCGTATTCGGCCATGTCGAACCAGTCCATCGCGCGCCCCAGATAGAGATAGCAGTTCGGGTCGAAACGACGTACGAAGCGGCGCGCGTGGCCTTCCAGGTAACTTTCGACCTGGAATTCATGGCCGAACGGGTCGTCATCGGACTGGTCCGAATCCAGCCGCACGCGGCCGAAGCGGCCATCCCACTCCAGCGCCGAACGGTATGTGATCACCCCCAGCTTGCGTGCCATGCGCATGCCCGATTCGGGGTAACGGGCTTCATCGTAGTCGCCGCCGTTCCATTGCGGATCGAGCCGGATCGCCTCGCGCTGCAGCGAGCGGATGGCGATGGAGAAGGGCAGGGCCTGCGCGCTGCCGGAGATGTTGATATGCGCCCGGGCGATGCCGGGATGATGCAGCAACAGCGCCAGTGCGGTCATGCCGCCCATCGAGTTGCCGATCAGGCACGCGAGCTGCTGGATGCCGAGCGCATGCACGACCTCGACCGCCGCGTTGGCGATGTCTTCGATCGACAGCTCGGGAAACGAGAGCCGATAAGGCTGGCCGGTGGCCGGGTTGAGCGATGCCGGGCCGGTGGAGCCCTTGCAGCTGCCCAGCGAATTGACGCAGATGACGAACCAGCGGTCGGTGTCGATCGGTTTGCCCGGGCCGAGCATCGGTTCCCACCAGCCCGCTGCCGGATTGGCCTCGTTGCCGGCGGCATGCGCATCGGGCGACAGGCCGGTGACGATCAGGATCGCATTGCCGCCATCGGCAGCCAGCGTGCCCCAGGTTTCGTAAGCGATGCGGGCGTCGTGCAGCGCGCTGCCGCGCTTCATCGGGAAAGGCGAAGAGCAGTGCGAGGAAGCGGCTGCCGGTGGGAATGAATTCGGTCATGGACGAATTCTAGCGGTGATGCCGGTGCCGGATCGTGTAGCCATTGGGGGACGGCGTCCTGCCGCTCATGGGGTCGGGCTGGCACCCAGGCGGATTTCCACCGGTCCGCTGGCGGGAAGGCGCACACGTACCGGCGCCGACTCGAGGTCATCGGCCTGACGCATCGCATCGCCGCTGGCCGACAGCCGCGCCAGCACCTCGACCTCGCCCAGCGCCGACAGCTTCAGGGTCGGCATCGGGCTGTCGGCGTCATCCAGCGTCACCGTCAGTGGCAGGTCCTGCAGCGAATGTTTCTCCACCGCCACCGGCATCGGCGGCCCGCCCGGGATGCGTGCGATCACGAACACGGTGGTGTCCCCGCGCAGGCGCACGCGGGCGGCGAAATCCGGATCCAGCGCGACGCTCACGGTCAACGCAGTGGCCGGCAAGGGCAGGGCGGCGTCGGGCAGCGGGGGAAGTCCTGCGGCGGCGCGCGCGGCGCCGATCTGTTCGCGCAGGGCGGTGGCTGCGCCGGGCTCAAGCTTCGGCAGCAGGGTTTCCCAGGTTTTCGCGGCTTCCCCGTGTTGCCCGCGTTGGCGCTGGACGATGCCAAGCAGCCAAAGCGCACGTTCGTTCTCCGGTGCCAGCTCGCGGGCATGCTGCAGCCATTGCAGCGCGGTGTCATCGAACAGGTGGTCACGGGCCACCCGGGCGCGCGCCTGCGCGGCTTCGACCAGCAACCCCGGCTCATCCGGTGCCAGCTGCACCGCCCGCAGGTACGAAGCGGCGGCATCCTGCTCGCGCCCCAGCTCGATCTGCGAGCGTGCCAGCAGCGCCCAGCCGTCTGCCCGTTGTGGATCGCGCTCCAGCGCGGCCTGCAGCTGGGTCACCCCATCCTCAAGACTTTCCAGCGGCTGGGTCGCCTGCGGGTACAGGGCCGCCGGCGTTCCCAGCATCCGGTACAGACCGAGCGTGGCCACGACCATGATCGCCACCAGCGTCGCCCACAGCGCACGCTTGCCGTCGCGGACCAATGGCCACAGCACGATTCCGCTGGCCGTCGCCGCCAGCAGGCCGGCCAGCAGCTGGAACACTGCGCTCACCATTCGCGTTCATCCTGGTGGGCGTCATTGCCACCGGGAGCCGGCAATTGCCGGTTGCGCCGGCGTATGTACAGCGCCAGTCCGGCCGCTGCGACGATGAGCAGCAGTCCGGGGCCGAACCACAGCAGCAGGTTGCCGCCCTCCATCTGTGGCCGGTAGAGCACGAACGGGCCGTAGCGGTCGACCAGAAACTGTTTGATCTGCGCATCGCTGCGCCCCTGCTGCATCAACGTCAGCACTTCGCGGCGCAGGTCGTGGGCGATCTGCGCGTTGGAATCGGCCAGTGACTGGTTCTGGCATTGCACGCAGCGCAGTTCCGCGGTCAACGCGTGGAAGCGGCTTTCCTCGGCGTGGTCGCGATACTGCAACGGAGTGGGATCACCTGCGGGCTGGGCGTGGGCGCCGAGCGCGGTTCCGAGCCACAGCAGAGCCAGCAGCCACACCGCCTTCATCACAGGCTTCCTGCATTGGACTGCGGTACGGCGCTGCGGGCCGCGGCTTCGATCTTCTCCAGGGCCGGGATGAGCTGCCTGGCCATCACGTCCTCGGTGATGGCGCCGCTGTACTTCCAGCGCACGATCCCGCTGCCGTCCACCAGGAAGGTTTCCGGCGCGGCGGCGATCGCCCCAGTCCAGCGCGCTGCGGCCATCCTGGTCGGCCAGCACCAGCAGATAGGGATTGCCGAGCTGCTCGAGCCAGCGCAGCGCGTCGGCGGGTTCGTCCTTCCAGTTGTAGCCGATCACGCGCACGCGCTTGGTCTCGGCGAAACGGGTAAGGATCGGGTGTTCGTCACGGCAGGCCGGGCACCAGCTGCCCCACACGTTGAGCAGGTATGGCGCGCCACGCAGCTCGTGGCCGCGCACGCGCACGCTCAGGTCATGCAGCACCGGCAGTTCGAAATCCGGTGCCGGCTTGCCGATCAACGCCGAGGGCAGGCTGTCGCGGTCCGGATCGCCGGAGCGCTTGACCCCGAACAGCATCAGGCCGAGCAGACCGGCGAAGAACAGCGCGGCGAGCGCGATGGCCACTGGCGGCAGACGATGCGGATTGGTTCGGGGAGTGGGAGCGGACATCAGGATTTCTCCGGGAGCCGGCGGAACCGGCGGTCGGCGGCGGTGACGAAGCCACCCAGCGCCATCAGTGCGGCGCCGAGCCAGATCCAGCGCACGAAGGGTTTTATCGTGCACCCGGACGGCCCAGGCGTCATTGCCCAGCGACTCGCCCAGGGCAACGTAGATATCGCCGCCGAGGCCGGGATGGATGCCGGCCTCGGTCATGCATCTGGCCGCCGCTGGCGTACATGCGCTTCTCCGGGTGCAGGCGGGTGACCGGCTGGCCATCGCGCAACACCTGCAAGTGACCACGGTCGGACTGATAGTTCGGGCCTTCGATGGCATCGACGCCTTCGAACACCAGCTGGTAGCGACCCACATCCAGCGATTTTCCGGGGACGAGCGCGACTTCATGCTGGACGTTGAGCGCTTCCACCAGCAGCGCGCCGACCAGGAACACCGCGATGCCGGCATGGGCGAGGATCATGCCGATGGTTTCGCCATTGAAACGGCCCTTACTGCGGACCCGGATCCAGATGAAGCGGATCGTGCCGAAGGCGACCCAGGCCGCGGCGGCGATGCCGAGCGCGGTTTTCAGCTTGCCCTGCGGCGCCATGAACCAGCCGATCGCTCCGAGCGTGAGCGCCAGCCCGGCCCACGGCAGCAGCAGTGTCAGCGGGCGCACTCCCTGCTCGCGCTGCCAGCGGGTCAAGCGGCCCGAACGGCAACAGCAGCACCAGCGGCGCCATCAGCAGCACGAACAGCGTGCCGAAATACGGCGGGCCGACCGACACCTTGCCCAGATCCAGCGCATCGGCCAGCAGCGGATACAGCGTGCCGAGCAGGACCATCGCGCAGGCGCAGCTCAGCAGCAGGTTGTTGGCCAGCAGCAGGGTCTCGCGCGAGTTGAACGCGAAGGCACGGCGCGGATCGCCCGCAGCGCCACCCATGCCTGGCGCACGCAGTGCGTACAGCAGCAACGAGCCGCCGACGACAATGGCGAGAAAAATCAGGATGAACAGGCCGCGCGCCGGGTCGGCGGCGAACGAGTGCACGCTGGTCAGCACACCCGAGCGCACCAGGAACGTGCCCAGCAACGACAGCGCGAACGCGGCAATGGCCAGCAGCAGCGTCCAGCCGGCAAAGACGCCACGTTTTTCGGTGGCCGCCTGCGAGTGCAGCAACGCCGCGCCCACCAGCCACGGCATGAAGCTGGCGTTCTCGACCGGGTCCCAGAACCACCAGCCGCCCCAGCCCAGTTCGTAGTACGCCCACCAGCTGCCGAGTGCGATGCCGATGGTCAGGAAGCCCCAGGCGACGTTGGTCCATGGCCGCGTCCAGCGCAGCCAGCGCACGTCGATGTGACCGTCCAGCAAGGCGGCGATGGCGAAGGCGAACGGCACCGCGAAGCCGACATACCCCAGATAGAGCATCGGCGGGTGGATGATCAGGCCCGGGTCCTGCAGCAGCGGGTTGAGGTCACGACCTTCCAGCGGCGCCGGCAGCAAGCGCACGAACGGGTTGGAGGTGAACAGCAGGAAGGCGAGGAAACCAACGCTGATCACGCCCATCACCGCCAGGACGCGGGCAACCACCTCCGGCGGCAGCCTTCGCGAACACGCGGCCACCGCCGTCGTCCACAGCGCCAGCACCAGCGACCACAGCAGCAGCGAGCCTTCATGCGCGCCCCACACCGCCGAATAGCGGTAGAGCATCGGCAGCAGCGAGTTGGAGTTCTCGGCGACATAACGCAACGAGAAATCCTGGCACACGAAGGCTGCGGTCAGCACCACGAACGCACCCAGCACCATGGCCAGCTGCAGATGCGCGGCCGGTCGGGCAATCGCCATCCAGGACTGCCGCTGCGTGTGGGCCCCGACCAGCGGCAGCGAACACTGCAGCAGCGCCGCCAGCAGTGCCAGTATCAGCAGGATCTGACCGGTTTCGGCGAGCACCTAGCGTGTTTCCACGGCGGCAGGCGGTGCAACCTGGTGCTTGTCGTGCGCCATTCCCATCTTGTCGGCCAGTTCCTTGGGCATGTAGGTCTCATCGTGTTTGGCCAGCACATCCTCGGCCACGAACACGCCATCGGCCATGCGCCCGGTGGCGACCACCGCCTGGCCTTCGCGGAACAGGTCGGGCAGGATCCGGTCGTAGGTCACCGGCAGTTGCGCATCGCCGTCGCTGACCCGGAAACGGGCCACCAACGCCCCCGGGTCGCGCTGGAACGAGCCCTTCTCGACCATGCCACCGAGCCGGAAGCGGGCGTCCGGAGCCACTTTCCCAGCCAGTACTTCGGCCGGGGTATAGAGATAGGCGACATTGCGTTGCAGGGCCATGGCGGTGAGTGACAAGGCTGTCGCCGCGACCACCACCGCAAGGACCACGAACAGCATGCGCCGGCGCTGCGCGGGACTCACCGCAGCAGCTCCCGGTCGTCGCCAGCGTCAGGTTTGCGTGCCGTCCGCGCAGCGCGGCGGCGGGCATCGCGCAACTGCTGGCGCAGCTGCAGTCGCGGGATGCAGAAGTCCCACGCCAGCACCAGCGCAAAGACCGCATAGGCCATCGCCACGTACTTGAAATAGCTCATGGCGCTTTCTCCAGCCGCTGCAGGACCCAGGATTTTCCGATCTCGCGACGCAGGTTGTCAGCGCGGGCACGCGCCAGCAACGAGCCGGCGAACCAGAACTTGGTGGCGAACACCATCAGCCACAGCGGCGCGATCATGCTGCTGTCCATGCTGGACTCGCCCAGCAGGCGGATCGTCTGGCCCTGATGCAGCGAGTTCCACCACACCACCGAATAGCGGATCACCGGCAACAACACCACCCCGACGATGGCGAGCAGGCCGGCCGAGCGCGCGGCGGCGCGGCGATCATCGATGGCCCCGTACAGGCCGATCACTCCCAGATACAGGAACAGCAGGATCAGCTCGGTGGTCAGACGCGGGTCCCAATCCCACCAGGTGCCCCACATCGGCTTGCCCCAGATGCTGCCGGTGGCCAGCGTGATCACCGTGAATGCCGCGCCGATGGGTGCACATGCCATCGCCAGGATCTCGCACAGTTTGATACGCCAGATCAGCGCGATGGCGCTGTAGAGCGCCATCAGCCCGAACACGAACAGGCTCATCCATGCAGACGGGACATGGATATAGAGGATGCGGAAACTGTCGCCCTGCTGGTAATCGGCCGGGACGACGGCCAGCGCCTGCCACAGGCCCAGGCCGAACAGGGGCAGGGAAGCGAGATAGCACCAGGGCGACCAACGGGCAGCGAAGGAGTCGAAGTACGCGGGCGAACCCAGCTGATGGAACCAACGAACCAAACCCTTGGACATCCGATCGCTCGCTGAAGAGACTGGGGGTTGCCCGCCATCTGCGGCCCAACCGGCTGTTGCACACTTCGTGCTGGCACACCGGCATTCTTCCAGACTGGAGCGGATACGCCAAGCGGCATGGCCTGACGCCAAAAGCCCTTAGGGTTTGAGGGTGAGCGTGCCTTTCATCATCGCCGCATGGCCCGGGAAGCTGCAGAAGAACGAGTTCGGCCCGCTGCCGAGCTTGGCCACCGGGAACGAGACCGAGGTGCTTTCGCCGCCGCCGACCACCTTGCTGTGGGCCAGCACGCGGGTGTCGCCGGGCTTGATGTAATCGGCGGCCAGCCCGGCCTTCATGCCGTCGGCATCGATGCCGGCCACGTCCGCGGTCCGGGCGATGACCACGTTGTGCCCCATGACGTTGCGCGCCATTTTGCCGGCGTGCTTGAGGTGGATGGTGAAACTTTTGCAACTTTTGGGAACATCGATATTGGCGAGGTTGTATTTCATCGCATCGTTGCCTTCCAGATTCACCGAGCAGGTGGCGGCGTGGACGGAGGACGCTGCACCAAAGGCCAGCAGGGCAGGAAAAATCCAGGACTTCATGGGATGGCTCCTTGAACATGGCAGGGGCGGCATGCGTCGCACCGCGGCGCATGCAGGCATGTTTACGGCGGGAGGGATTACAACCGTGTGGAAACCGCCGTGCCGCGGCCGCAGTCATGGAGCGTCCGCTGCGCTAAGGCAAACATCGCCGCGTGATCCGCGGGTCTGGCTCAGGAAGTGGCGATGCGGATCGCGGCGGCGGCGGTGAGCGGGGCCAGCAGCAGGCATGCCGCAAGACCGGCACCCAGCAGCAGCAAGGCACCACTGGCATCGAAGCCCTGCGCGGCGGCGGCGACCGCGCCTGCGCCGAATACGAGCACCGGCACGTACAGGGGCAATACCAGCAGGGCCAGCAGGATGCCTGAACGGCGCATCCCCACTGTCAGTGCCGCCACCACCGCGCCGAGCAGGCTCAGCAGCGGCGTGCCCAACGCCAGCGATGCCAGCAGCACCGGCAACTGGTCGCGCGGCAGGTGCATCAGTTCGGCCAGCAGCGGGCTGACCAGCACCAGCGGCAGCGCAGTGCTCAACCAATGCGAGAACACACGTACCCCGATCAGCCAGGCAAGCGGCACGGGCGACAGCAGCCACTGTTCCAGTGAGCCGTCTTCGGCGTCACTGCGGAACAACGTATCCAGCGACAGCAGTCCGGCCAGCATCACCGCCAGCCACAACACGGCGGCGGCGACACTTCGCAGCAGTCTCGGTTCGCCGCCCAGGGCCAGCGCAAACAAGGCAACCACCAGCAGGGCGAACAGGATCGGCTGCGCGGCATCGCCGCGTCGGCGCCACAGCAGTTTCAGGTCGCGACCGAGCAGTGCGGCGGCTGCGCTGAACAGGGTCGGCTGCGGGACGGGCTGGCTCATGGCGATGGTTCCTGCGCGGCGGCGCCCAGGGTCAGGATGCGATGGCGGACCGGTGGCGCGGCATAGGCACCATGGGTGGTGACCAGCGCGCCGCCGCCGCTGCGCAGGTGAGCGGAAATCATGCGGTTGACCAGGTGGATGCCATCCATGTCGAGATTGGCGTAAGGCTCATCCAGCAGCCATACCGGTGCCGGCGACAGCCAGATACGCGCCAGTGACAGCCGCTTCTTCTGCCCGGCCGACAGCTGCCGCACGGGCGTGTCCTCGTAGCCGGCCAGGCCGACCATGGCCAGTGCGCTGTCCGGCATCTGCCGCGCTCGGCGGCCGTGCAGCCCGCAAAGGAAGTGCAGGTTTTCCAGCGTGCCCAGGTCCTGCTTCAGGGCAGGCAGATGGCCCATATAGGCGATGTAGCGCGAACGGTCGCCGCTGCCCGCCACACGGTCATCGATATGGATCTGGCCGACGTCCGCACGCAGCAGTCCGGCCAGTACCCGCAGCAGCGTGGTCTTGCCGGCACCGTTGCCGCCGTGCACGAGCAGCGCTTCGCCGCTGTCGACGTGCAGATCGACCGGGCCGAACACCGGTTCATCGTTGCGGGTGAAGCCCAATGCGCGTGCGCTGAGCAGTGGCGGGATGTTCGAGGTTTCGGTCATCGGGTCTGGCGCTTCATCCTGGAAACGGTGGAGCGCAGGCGGGCTGGCGCGGAGGGCTGGCGCATTATAGGCACGGCGCCCGGCGGCCTTGCGCGCCGGTTCTGCGTGCGCGCGGCAACGTGGCTGCGCCATTGCGTACACTCGTCTTTTCTTCACCAGACACGCGTACCCATGCAACCGCAGACCAAGCTGCCCAAGGTGGGCACCACCATCTTCACCGTGATGTCCCAGCTGGCCGCCGAACACGGCGCTGTCAACCTCGGGCAGGGCTTTCCCGATTTCCCGGCGCCGCAGCGCCTGGTCGATGAGACCGCCAAGGCGATGCGCAGCGGATTGAACCAGTACGCGCCGATGACCGGCGTGGCGCCGCTGCGCCAGGCCATCGCGCAGAAGGCGCTGGACTGCTACGGCGCGCAGGTCGATGCCGAAACCGAAATCACCGTGACCTCCGGCGGCACCGAGGCGATCTTCAACGCCATCCATGCCGTGGTGCGGGCGGGCGAAGAAGTGATCGTGCTCGACCCGGCCTACGATTGCTACGAGCCGGCGATCGATCTGGCTGGCGCGCGCGCCGTGCACGTGCCGTTGGATCCGCAGACCTTCGCCGTGGACTGGAATCGGGTGCGGGCGGCGATCACGCCCAGGACCCGGATGCTGATGGTCAACACCCCGCACAACCCTTCCGGCGCAATGCTCGGCGCTGCCGACATGCAGGCGCTGGCCGATGTGCTGCGTGGCACGGATATCTATCTGATCTCGGACGAGGTCTACGAACACATCATCTACGACGGCGCCCGCCACGAATCGGCGCTGCGCTACCCCGAGCTGCGCGAGCGCGCGTTCGTGATTTCCAGTTTCGGCAAGACCTACCACTGCACCGGCTGGAAGATCGGTTATGCGATCGCGCCGCCGGCGATGACCGCCGAGTTCCGCAAGGTCCACCAGTACAACACCTTCACCAGCTTCGGCCCGGCGCAATATGGATTTGCGGCGATGATCCGTGACGAACCCGAGCACCACCTGGAACTGGGCGCGTTCTACCAGGCCAAGCGCGACCGCTTCCGCGAGCAGCTGTTGACCACGCGCCTGAAGCCGTTGCCGGTACCCGGTGGTTACTTCCAGCTGGTGGACTATTCGGCGATCAGCGATCTGCCCGATCACGAGTTCGTGAAGTGGCTGACAGTGGAGAAGGGCGTCACCGCGATCCCGCTGTCGCCGTTCTACGAAACTCCGCCGGCCGGTCAGCGCCTGGTGCGGCTGTGCTTTGCCAAGAACGATGCCACCTTGAACGCTGCCATCGAGCGCCTGCGCAAGCTCTGACGATCAAGTAAGCAGAATTACCCGGAGTCGGGAGACACAATGCAAGACCTTCGCATTTCATTGGTACAAGGCGACACCCGCTGGCACGCGCCGGCGGCCAACCGCGATTACTACGGCGCGTTGCTGGCGCCGCTGGCCGGCACGACCGATCTGGTCATCCTGCCGGAAACCTTCACCAGCGGCTTCTCCAACGAGGCGATCGACCAGGCCGAGGACATGGAAGGACCGACGGTGGCCTGGATCCGCGAACAGGCGGCCAAGCTCGGCGCCGTGGTCACCGGCAGCGTGCAGTTGCGGGTGGGCGAGGGCGTCTACAACCGCCTGCTGTGGGCCACGCCGGACGGCGGCCTGCAGTACTACGACAAACGCCACCTGTTCCGGTACGGCGGGGAGCACAAGCGCTACGCCGCCGGAAATGAGCGCCTGTGCGTGGAATGGAAGGGGTGGCGGATCAACCCGCAGGTCTGTTACGACCTGCGATTCCCGGTGTTCTGCCGCAACCGCTTCGACGTCGAGCGGGCCGGGCAGATGGATTTCGACCTGCAGATCTTCGTCGCCAACTGGCCATCGGCGCGCGCCTATGCGTGGCAGACGCTGGCGCGTGCACGTGCGATCGAAAACCTGTGCTACGTGGCGGTGGTCAACCGGGTGGGCGTGGATGGCAACAACCTGCATTACAGCGGCGACAGCGCGGTGATCGATTTCCTCGGCCAGCCGCAGGTGGAAATCCGCCAGAACGAGCAGGTGGTCACCACGACAATTTCGGCAGCCGCGTTGGCCGCCCACCGCGAGCGTTTCCCGGCAATGTTGGATGCCGACAGTTTCACCTTGGCGGGGCCGGCCGCGGTTCGCTGAATGGCGGCCTGCCACAGTTTTTAAAACTAGTCTGCGATACGTAGGCGGGCTGCTAGGCTCGGGACGGTTTTTTCTGTTCACAAGGGATAGGCGGATGAAGAGACTTCTTGGAACACTCGTGGTGCTGGCATCGGTGGCGTTGGCACCCGCCGCGCAGGCGGCCGGCAATATCGATTGCGAGTTGCGCTACAACCTCGAAGGCTGGTCGGTGTTCTACAAGACGGCCAGCGGCAGCGGCACCATCAGCTGTGACAACGGTGCGCGGATTCCGGTGAAGATCACCGCGAAAGGCGGCGGGCTGACCGTCGGCAAGACCAAGATCACCGACGGCAAGGGCCGGTTCACGGGCGCCTATTCGCTCAACGATCTGCTGGGTACCTATGCGGCCGCCGAGGCCCATGCCAGCGCGTCCAAGGCGACCAACGCGCAGGTGATGACCAAGGGCGATGTCTCGCTGGCCTTGGCCGGTACCGGTGAGGGTTGGAGCCTGGGCGTGGGATTCGGCAAGTTCGTGCTCGAACGCCGCTGAGCCGCGCGGTCGCTCCCGCCGGTCCAAGGTTGACGGCCGACAACAAAAAGAACGCCCCCGGAGACGGGGGCGTTCTGCTTTCTACCGATGGCGCTGATCAGGCGCCGCGTGGACCGCGGTTTCCACCGCCACCCGGACGACCGCCACCGGGGCGACCTGCGCCACCGGGACGGTTGCCGCCCGGACGCGGCGCGCCGGTGGGACGCCCGCCACCCGGACCACCCGGACCACGGTTCTGACCGCCGGCCCGGGGGGCACCCGGACGCGCGCCGGCCGGACGGGGCGTGCTGCCGTAAGGGCTGAAGCCCGGGTTGGCGTGATCGGACGGGAAGCTTGGGGCATTGCCCGGATGACCGTACGGATGCGCCTTGCGCGGCTGACCCGGGCCTGCTCCGTGCGGACGGCCTTGGCCACCGGTACCGGCGCCACCCTGCGGGCGACCCTGGCCGGGACCACCGCGGCCCGGACCGGCACCGCCGGGACGTGGCTTGCCGTAAGGACGCGGCGGTGCATCACCGGCTGCCGGACGGCTGCCCGGTGCGCGGCTGCCGCCGGGGCCGGCATTGCGGTGACCACTCGGGCCGGTGCTGACGCCGTCGGGCACGTACCAGCTGCGGAACGCGGCCGGGTTGCCATCGGGCAACGGCTTCGGGCCGCGCTCGGTGCGGGTCTTGAACGGGCGTTGTGACTGCTTGGCCGCCGCTTCGCCGCTGACGGTCAGGCCGCCCTTGAAGCCGCCACCCTTGCCGCCACGACCACGGCCACGCTCTTCGCGCACGTTGTCGAAGCGACGCAGCTCACGGCCTTCATCGGCCGAATTGTGGCCATTGACGTAGGCGTTGCCGCGGCCGCCGTCGCGCGACACGCGCACGGTGGTCTTGGCGGCGCGACGCTGGCCGATCACCGGCTGCAGGGTCAGCGCGGACGGTGCGCCTTCCTCAAGCTTCAGCTCGGCGCGCAGGACTTCGACCTGCTTGGCCGACAACTCGACCGACTGCCCGCGCAGCAGTTCGCGCGGCAGCGCGACCTTGCCATAGCGGGTGCGCTTGAGGCGGCTGACCTGGCAACCCTGCGATTCCCACAGGCGCCGGACTTCGCGGTTGCGGCCTTCCTTGACGACCACGCGGAACCAGTCGTGCGAGTCGGTGCCGCCGATGCGTTCGATCTCGTCGAACTTGGCCGGACCGTCTTCCAGCGCCACGCCGCGGGCGAGGCGGTCGACGATGTTGTCGGGCACCTTTTCCTCGCCTTCCGGGGCGCGCACGCGCACCACGTACTCGCGCTCGACCTCGAACGAGGGATGCATCATCGCGTTGGCGAGCTCGCCGTCGGTGGTCGCCAGCAGCAGGCCGGTGGTGTTGATGTCCAGACGGCCGATGGCGATCCAGCGCGCGCCCTTCAGCGGCGGCAGCGCCTCGAACACGGTCGGACGACCTTCCGGGTCTTCGCGCGTGGTCACTTCGCCTTCGGGCTTGTTGTAGATCAGCACGCGCGACGGATCGGTCAGGGCGCTGGCGACGAAGCCGCGGCCGTCCAGTTCGATCCTGTCGCCGCTCTTGATCGACATGCCGAGTCGGTGCGACTTCGCCGTTGACCTTGACGAGGCCGTCGGCGATGCGCTGTTCCAGCGCGCGGCGCGAGCCCAGGCCGGCCTGGGCCAGGACCTTGTGCAGGCGTTCTTCAAGCTTGGGCTGGTCGGAGGTGGCTTCGCGCTTGAGCGAGAGCTTGTTCAACGACGGCTTGCGGGGGGTGTCACTCATTTACTTGGCTCCGGCCGGCGATAGGTGCGTCGGCCTGTTGTTCGGGATCGGCTTCGTCAACAGCCACGGTCGTCTTCGCGACGGCGTTGTCTTCGGTTTCGTTCATTTCCACCGCACGCTTTCCCGGCGCGGTTTCGGGTTCGCCATCAAGGGCGGCATCGGTTGCAGCGGCCGTTTGCGCGGCCTCCGCTTCTGAGTTCGGGTGTACAGGTCGTGCGGTGTCGGCGTCGGCGTCGGGCTGACGTTCGTCATCGGAATCGGGAGCAGCGGCGCCGGCGACAATGCGGGCGGCCGGCTGCCCGTCGTTGTCCAGCGGCAGCTGCGGTTCCAGTTCGGCCAGGTCCTTGAGTTCGGACAATGGCGGCAATTCGTCCAGCCGCTTGAGGCCGAAATAATCCAGGAACCCCTTGGTCGTGCCGAACAGGGCCGGCCGGCCGGGTACGTCACGATGGCCGACGACGCGGATCCATTCGCGTTCCTCCAGCGCCTGGATGATGTTGCTGCTGACCGCCACGCCGCGGACCTGTTCGATCTCGCCGCGGGTGATCGGCTGGCGGTAGGCGATCAATGCCAGGGTCTCCAGGGTGGCACGGGTGTAGCGGGTCTTGCGCTCGGTCCACAGGCGGGCAACCCAGCTGTGGACCTCCGGGGTGATCTGGTAGCGGAAGCCGGAAGCGACCTCCACCAGTTCCACGCCGCGTTCGCTGCAGCCTTCGCGCAGATGTTCCAGTGCGCGCTCGACGCTGCCCGGCGGTGCGGCCTCGTCCTCGGGGAACAGCTCCTGCAGTTGCGCCAGGGTAAGCGGCTGGTTGGAGGCCAGCAGTGCGCCTTCGACAATGCGGTTGATCAGCGATTGATGCATGCGATGGTTGTGGATGGCTCAGGCGGGTTCGTTGGCGAGGTCGGCATCGTCGAATTCGCTGGAGAACTGCAGCGGTTCGTTGGTATTGCCCAGCGCCAGTGACTTCACGTAGATCGGTGCCAGCGGGGCTTCCTGCACGATGTCCAGCAATTGCTCCTTGGCCAGTTCCAGCAGCGCAAGGAAGGTGACCAGGACGCCGAGCTTGCCTTCCTCGGCGGTGAACAGCGTTTCAAAACGGTAGAACTTTCCGTCCTCGAGCCGGCCCAGTACATCCCCCATCCGCTGGCGGACGCTCAAGGCTTCGCGTTTGATGGCGTGGCCGGTAAACAGTTCGGCGCGCTTGAGTACGTCATGCAGCGCCATCAGCATTTCTTTCAGATCCACCGGCGGCGGCAGCTTGATCGCTGCCCGGTCCGGTACGAAGGCACTGGCCATCGCGGTGTCGCGGTCCAGCCGGGGCAGGGCATCGATATCCTCGGCGGCCTGCTTGAAACGTTCGTACTCCTGCAGACGACGCACCAGTTCGGCACGCGGATCGGCTTCGTCACCTTCCTCTACCGGTGGCCGCGGCAACAGCATCCGCGATTTCACTTCGGCCAGGATCGCCGCCATCACCAGGTATTCGGCGGCCAGCTCGAAGCGCAGCTCCTGCATCACTCCGATGTATTCCACGTATTGCTTGGTGATCTCGGCGACCGGGATGTCCAGAATATCCAGGTTCTGTCGGCGGATCAGGTACAGCAACAGGTCCAGCGGTCCTTCAAATGCGTCCAGGATGACTTCCAGCGCGTCCGGCGGAATGTACAGGTCCTGGGGGATCTGCAGCACCGGCTGCCCATGCACTACCGCCAGCGGCATTTCCTGCTGCTGCGGAACGTGGGGCGGCGTTGGCGGGTTCGCGTCGTGCGCGAGTTCTGAAGTCATCAGGTCGACATCGGGTATTGCAATAACCGTACACGCCCCGGATTCCCGTCCGGGAGGTGCTTGTGCCCTCGGTGTTACGAGCCGGACGCGCCTGCCGGCGCGCTTCCACATATCAACAACAAGGCGCGCCGCAAGCAGAGCGGCAACGTGAAAACGAGGAGGTCGTCTACGCGGTCCGGTTGGGAGGCTGCGGATCGGTCGTTGGACGCCGGCTTGGCCTGTCGTCGCAACGAGCCGCTACAGTCCGGCCGCGTGCAATGTGACAAAGAGTAATGCGCCGAACCGGGCGGTGTCCAGTATTACGGCGCTAGACTTGCAGGGAATCCATTCAGTGAACGCAGGAGAACCGACGTGTGGTACGTGATCGAGGGCTATGACGGGGAGCAGGTGCTGGCCGGCCGGCAAGGCGCGAGAACGGCGCATCTGGCCCGGTTGCAGGCTCTGCTTGACCAGGGTCGACTGCTGTTGGCCGGTCCCTGTCCCGCCATTGACGCCGAAGATCCCGGCGCGGCCGGATTCAGCGGCAGCGTGGTGATCGCCAGTTTCGACGACCTGCCGGCGGCACGCGCCTGGGCCGAGGCCGATCCGTATGTGGCGGCCGGGGTCTATACCCGGGTGGACGTGCGCCCGTTCCGCAAGGTGCTGCCATGAACCGGGTCGAGCGTATCCGCGAAGCCCTCCAGCTCGCTTTTGCGCCACAACAGCTGGAGGTCGAAGATGACAGCCATCGCCATGTCGGCCACGCGGGCGCGCGTGATGGTCGCGGCCATTTCAATGTGGTGATCGTCAGCGAGGCGTTCGCCGGCCTGGCGCCGTTGGCCAGGCATCGGGCGGTCTACGCGGCGTTGGGCGACATGATGGAAACCGACATCCACGCCCTGTCGATCCGCGCCGAGCCGCCACCGCTCGGCTAGGCGTTGTCGCCGCGACAGCTGCCGCATTCATATTGGCGCCAGGCTTCATCAGCCGTGATGCTGGATTGGATGAGCTCGGAAGCCGGGTTTTTGCACTAACAAATGGTTTACATCTGTCACTGAAAACGATTACAGTCCGCGCGACCCCGCCCTGCGGAGCGCGATACGGTGGCGAAAGCGGCGATCACGATCAAGGATGTGGCGCGTGAGGCGAACGTATCGGTTGCCACGGTGTCGCGTGCACTCAATGGCCGCGAGAACGTGGCCGGGCCGGTGCGCAAGCTGGTGCTGGAAGTGGCCCAGCGTCTGCGGTACAGCCCGCATGCGGCTGCCCGCAGCCTGAGCAGCCGCCGGACCCAGACGATCGGCGTGGTCTTGCCGGATCTGCATGGGGAGTTCTTTTCCGAACTGATGCGCGGCATCGATGGCATTGCCCGCTCGTGTGGGCAGCATCTGCTGGTATCCAGTTACCACGGCGATCAGGAGCAGCAGGGCGCGGCGTTGCGCGCGATGCGCGGGCGCGTGGACGGGTTGCTGGTGCTGTCGCCGTATGCGGCCAACGCCGACTTCCTTACCGACAACCTTCCGCATTCGCTGCCGACGGTGCTGATCAATACGCCATTGCCGGATCTGGGCTATCCCGGTTTCAGCACCGACGACCATGCCGGGGCGGTAGCCATGACCCGGCACCTGCTCGACATCGGCCATCGTCGTATCGCCTTCATCGCCGGGCCTGAACAGAACTACGATGCCCGCGAGCGCCTGCGCGGATTCCGTGACGCCATGGCCGCCGCGGAAGTGGCGGCGGTTGGAATCGAGCTGCCAGGCGGATTCGATGAGGCCTCCGGCCATCAGGCCGGCCTGGCCCTGCTGGCCTCCGGCGCCTTGCCCGATGCGGTGTTCGCGGCCAACGACATCATGGCGCTTGGTTGCCTGTACGCCTTTACCCAGGCCGGAATACAGGTGCCCGGCGATGTGGCGCTGGCCGGTTTCGACGACATACCCCTGGCACGTTTCATTCACCCACCTTTGACGACGATGCGGGTGAGTATCGCGGTGCTGGGTGAGCGCGCGATGACGTATCTGTTGCAAGTGATTGACAACAAAGGGGCAGTCGAAAACCCAGGTCAGACCTTGAGGCCGACACTGGTCGTGCGTCAGTCCAGTGCTGGCAAAGCCCATCCCCCCACCAACAGCTGATATCGGCCCCAATACATACCCGCCTGGCAGCCTGCAGTGACTGCCGCGACCCGGAGAGAACGCACCATGAAGCATCACAACCGCCGCACGGCCCACCCGGCCCGCAAACTGCTCAGCTGCGCGCTCGCCAGTTGCCTGTTGCTCGGCGTGGCGCCGGCATTCGCGCAAAGCACCGCCGCGACCATCCGTGGGCAAGTCGCTGTTGATTCAACGCCGGCCGCGCAGGCCCAGGTTGTCGCCACCAATCTTGCGACCGGGCTGACCAGGACGGTCCAGACATCGGCCGATGGTTCCTATTCGCTGGCGGGCCTGCCGCCGGGAACGTATCGCATCCAGGCCAGTGCAGGCGGGCAGAGCCGGGTGCAGGAGATCACCGTCAGGATCGGCCAGACCGCGACCTTGAATCTGGGCGTGGGCGGGGTGGCGGAAACCGCCGCAACCGGTGCGGAAACCACCCTGGACACGGTGCAGGTGACGGCGACGGCGGCGGTGGAAACCCGGACCTCGGAAGTGGCCAGCTACGTTTCGCAGAAGCAGATCGAAGTGCTTCCGCAGGGATCGCGGAATTTTCTCGCCTTCGCCGACACCGTGCCCGGGATGATCTTCGAAAGTGGCGCCGACGGTTCCAGCAAGCTGCGCAGCGGTGCGCAGAACTCCAATGGCATCAACGTGTTCATCGACGGCGTCGGCCAGAAGAACTATGTCCTCAAGGGCGGCATCAGTGGCCAGGACTCTTCCAGCGGCAACCCGTTCCCGCAGTTGGCCATCGGCGAGTACAAGGTCATCACCTCCAACTACAAGGCCGAGTACGACCAGATCAGCAGCGCTGCGATCACCGCGATCACCAAGTCCGGTACCAACGATTTCCATGGCAGTTTCTTCTGGGATACGACCAGCGAGCAATGGCGCGCCCCGACTTTTTCCGAGGAGAAGAGCGGGGTCAAGGTGCCCTCGAGCGAGCGCCAGTACGGTGCGGCGTTTGGCGGGCCGATCGTGCGCGACAACCTGTTCTTCTTCGGTACCTATGAGGCCAAGCGCATCGATCGCCCGCGTGAAGTCCGGCTGGGCACCAGCAACTTCTTTCCATCTTGGATAACCCCGGAAATCGCATCGTACCTGGGGCCGGCCAATGCCGCGTTCGATCAGGATACGTACTTCGGCAAGCTGACCTGGCAGGCCGGCAACGACCATCTGGTCGAGCTTTCAGCCAAGCGCCGCAGTGAGCAGGAAATCACCGGTGTTGGCGATGGTCCCAATACCGCCAGTTACGCCACCGCCAAGGACAATGACAGCACCCGCGTGGACCTGCGTTGGCAATGGAGTGCGACCAACTGGCTCAACGATCTGCATCTGACCAGCGAGGACGATTTCTGGAGCCCGCGCCCGGTGACGATCGGCCCCGGAAAGTCTATCCGCTCGACGTTGTCCAACTTTGGTGACGGCGACACCCTGATCAATATCGGCGGTGGCCCCGACTTCCAGAACAAGGGCCAGAAGGGCTATTCGCTGCAGGATGACTTCACTTTCAACGGTATCGAGCGGCACACGATCAAGGCGGGCGTGAAGTTCAAGAACGTCAAGATCGAGTCGTTCGAGCAGCAGCCCTACAACGCGCAGTTCCGCTACGACCTGCTGGAGAACCTGCTCGGCGGGCGCAGCCAGATAGATGCGATGCTGCCGTGGCGGGTCGAGTTCGGTGCGCCGCTGCCCGGGTTCGAAGACCGCAACGTGTCCTCGCGCAACCGCCAGTACGGTATCTACCTGCAGGACGACTGGCAGGTCACTGACCGGCTGATGTTGAACCTGGGCCTCCGCTACGACTACGAGACCACGCCCAGCTACGAGGATTACGTGACCAGTCCGGATCTGGTCGCCGCGCTGCGCGGCTGGTCCAACCTGCAGGGTCCCAATGTCGACTACGACATCAACGACTACATCAGCAGCGGGCGCGAGCGTAAGCCGGACAAGAACAACTGGGCGCCGCGGCTGGGCTTCTCGTTCGACCTGGGCGGTGACGAGCGCCACGTGATCTACGGCGGCGCCGGTCGTTCCTACGACCGCAACCTGTTCGACTATCTGGCGCTGGAACGGTCCAAGAGCACCTTCCCGCGTTACAACTACTTCTTCGATACCGACATCCATCCGTGCACGCCAGGGGTGGCCAACTGCCTCAGCTGGGATCCGGCGTATTACGACATCGACAATCTGTATGCGTTGACCCGGGCCAATCCGAATCTCGGTTCGGAGGTGAACCTGATGAACAACAACCTGGTCACGCCGTATTCGGACCAGATTTCATTGGGCATTCGCAACCTGGTGACGCTGGCCGGCCAGGAATGGAACACGTCGGCGACGTTCGCGCACATACGCAGCTACGAGGGCATCGTGTTCACCCTCGGCAATCGCTGGCCTGACGGCAGCTTCCGCGATCCAGCCGTTCCCGGTGCGACCTGGGGGGCGCAGCCGTGGGGACAGCCGATTCCCGGTTACGGCACCCTGATCATTGCCGACAACGGTCTGGAAACCAAGCTCAACCAGCTGCTGCTGTCGGCCGAAAAAGCCTACAGCCTCGAATCGCCGTGGTCGGTGACCCTGGCCTACACCTACAGCGATGCCAAGGAAAACCGCTCCAACGCGGCCAATTCCGACGAGCACTATCTGTTCGACTATCCCAGCACCGACGGGCTGCCGTTCCTGCGGTCGACCGGCATTCCCAAGCACCGCTTCGTCGGTACAGGCATGTACGAAGTGTGGGGCTTCACCGTATCGGGCAAGCTGACCTTGGAAAGCCCGCGCCCGAAGGACGCCACCAACTGCTTCGATGCGCCCAGCACCAACAACTGTTTTGCCGATACCGCCACGCCGCGCGGCACCCTGGGCTTCAAGCAGTTCGATCTGGCAATGCAGAAGCAGTGGGATACCGGGGCTGGATTGAAGTTCAAGGTGCGTGGCGACGTGCTCAATGTCTTCAACTGGCAGAACTTCACCGATTACGACACCTGGCGTGGTGTGGTGGGCGTACCCAACGACAACTATCTCCGTCGCAACGGGGTGAGTACGGTGTATCCGCCGCGCATGTTCAAGCTCTCCTTCGGGTTGGACTGGTAATCCATTCTCCCGCCCCTTCCATCCGCGGAGGGGCGGGACCTTTTGCACATGCAGGCCGGGCCACAAGGGTTGATGGTGGCAGGAGCAATCGACTCCATGGATGTCGCCTTGAAAGACCACCGCCGGTTCCGCAAAGCGCCTCTTGCTCTCACCATGCTGGTGCTGGGGGCGCTCGGCGGTTGCGGCAGGACGCCCGAACCCACGCCAGAATTCGTACCGCAGGTGGTCCTGATCGAGGCGGAGTTGCCGCCACGGTCGCTCAAGCCCGAGCTGCCGCCGCTGTTCGACGATATCGAGCGACGCACCTTCCAGTTCTTCTGGGATACGACCAACGAGACCAACGGGCTGACGCCGGACCGCTATCCCTCGCGCCCGTTCGCCAGCATCGCCTCGGTCGGCTTTGCCTTGACCGCCTATCCGATCGGCATCGAGAAAGGCTGGGTCAGCCGCAACCAGGCGATCGATCGCACCTTGCTGACGCTGAAGTTCTTCCGCGATCTGCCCGTCGGCCCGCAGCGCACCGGCAAGGGCGCCTACAAGGGTTCTATTACCACTTCCTGGATATGCAGCAGGGCCGCCGCTACGACAGCTGGGTGGAGCTTTCCAGCGTGGATACGGCGCTGCTGTTGATGGGCGTGCTGTTCGCGCAATCGTATTACGACGGCGATGATGCGCGCGAGAAGGAGATCCGGCAGATCGCCGATGTGATCTACAAACGCACCGACTGGACCTGGCTGCAGCAGCGTCCGCCGCTGGTGTCGATGGGCTGGTTCCCGGAAAGCGGCTTCATCGAACACGACTGGATGGGCTACAACGAGGCGATGATGCTGTATGTCCTCGCCCTAGGTTCGCCCACCCATCCGGTGGACCCGGACGCGTGGACGGTGTGGACACGCACCTATGACAACGACTGGGGCGTGTTCCAGGGGCAGGAATACCTGTCTTTCGGGCCGGCATTCGGGCACCAGTACAGCCATGTCTGGATCGATTTCCGCGATATCCAGGATGCCTACATGCGCGAACGCGGCATCGACTACTTCCTCAACAGCCGCCGCGCCGCCCTGGCACAGCGCGAATACGCCATCGACAACCCGATGAAATGGAAGGACTACGGCGAGAACGTGTGGGGCCAGACCGCAGCTGACGGCCCGCAGAACACCACCCAGGAGTACCGCGGCGAGCAACGCCAGTTCCGCCACTATTCGGCGCGTGGCGCCGGCCTGCGCGAGAATTTCGACGATGGCACCATCGTGCCTACCGCGGCGATCTCCTCGCTGGTGTTCGCGCCGGAAGTGGTGATCCCGGCCACGGTGGAAATGCACCGCCGCTATGGCGACTTCCTGTACTCCAGCTACGGGTTCCTGGATTCGTTCAATCCCAGCTTCAACTACGACATCCCGCTCAAGACCGGTCGCCTGATTCCCGATCGCGGCTGGGTGGCCAGCGACTACATCGCCATCGACCAGGGCCCGATCCTGGCGATGATCGCCAACTACCGCAACGAGTTCGTGTGGGACGTGATGAAGAAGAACCCCTACATCCGCAAGGGGCTGGAGCGCGCTGGATTCAGTGGCGGCTGGCTGAGCCCGGAAGAAGGGACGCAACTGCTGCGGAAGGACGAAAAGGCCGCGGCGGCACGCGCGACCGGCATCGCCGAATCCCGCGCAGCGGCCGCGCAGGAACAGAAGAATGCCACCGTGCGCCCATCGCAGGGCGACTGACATGCCGCGCTTGCGTGCCGGTTGGCTGTCAGCGCTGTGCCTGCTCGTGCTGGCGGTGACCGGCTGCGGAAAACCGCAGGACGGGGTGACGATCCGCTTCTGGGCGATGGGCCGCGAGGCCGAGGTCGTCACCGGCCTGATCCGCGAATTCGAGGCCGAGAATCCGGGGGTGCGGGTGGACGTGCAGAACATCCCGTGGACGGCCGCGCACGAGAAACTGCTGACCGCCTTCGCCGCCGATGGTCTGCCGGATATCTGCCAGCTGGGCAATACCTGGATTCCCGAGTTCGCCGAGCTTGGCAGCCTCACCCCGTTGCAGCCCTACGTGGAGGCCTCGGCGGTGGTGCAGCCGCAGGATTATTTCCAGGGCATCTGGGACACCAACCTGATCCATGGGGAGCTGGTCGGCGTGCCGTGGTACGTGGACACGCGGCTGCTGTACTACCGCAAGGACATGCTGCTCAAGGCCGGCTTCGACCATCCACCGCGCACCTGGCACGAGTGGGAAGCCATGATGGCGGCGGTCAAGAAGCTGCAGGGGCCCGACCGTTACTCGGTTCTGATGCCGATCAACGAGTTCGAGCAGCAGCTTTCGTTCGCCCTGCAACAGCCTGATCCGCTGCTGCGCGATGACGATACCCGTGGAAATTTCCGCAGTCCCGGTTTCCGGCGCGCGCTGGCGTTCTACGAGAACATGTTTGCCCAGGGCTGGGCGCCACGGATGTCCGAAACCCAGATATCCAATGTCTGGGACGAGTTTTTCCGCGGCTTCAACGTGTTCTACGTATCCGGCCCCTGGAACATCCGTGAATTCAAGAAGCTGCAGCCGCCCGGCCTGGAAGGGCAGTGGGGCACGGCGGCATTGCCGGGCCCGGATGGACCGGGTGCCGGGATTGCCGGTGGCACCAGCCTGGTGATTTTCCGTTCGTCACAGCACAAGCAGGCGGCGTGGAGGTTGATCGAATTCCTGTCGCGGCCGTCGATCCAGCGCCGCTTCCATGCGCTGATCGGTGACCTGCCACCACGACGCAGCAGCTGGGACGACCCCGCACTGGCGCAGGACCCGCTGGCCGCTGCGTTCCGTGACCAGCTGGAGCGGGTCAAGCCGACGCCCAAGGTGCTTGAGTGGGAGCGTATCGCGCAGGAAATGCGCATCGTCACCGAACAGGTGGTGCGTGGCGGGCTGGACCAGGACGCCGCGGTGCGTGAACTGGACCAGCGGGTGGACGCGATCCTGGCCAAGCGCCGCTGGATGCATCAGCAACGCGCCGCTGCGCCACAGCACGCCGCCGGGCCGAAGGGGGATGGATGAAGCATCGCGCGCTGGCCGGGTGGATATTTGTCGCCCCGGCGCTGGTCGTCATCGCGGTGTTTTTCGGCCTGCCGGTGCTGTCGGCGTTCGCGCTGAGCCTGACCGACTTCGACCTCTACGCATTGGCCGATGCGAGCAATCTGCGCTTCACCGGGCTGGGCAACTACATCGACCTGCTGCATACGCCCATATTCTGGAAATCGCTGGGCAACACCTTCTATTTCGTCGTCATCGGGGTGCCGTTGTCGATTGCGGTATCACTTGCCGCAGCGATGCTGCTCAACGCGCCCGCCGCACGCTTCAAGGCGCTGTTCCGCACCGCGCTGTTCGCGCCGGTGGTGACCACGGTGGTGGCGGTGGCGGTGATCTGGCGCTACCTGTTCCACACCAGCTACGGCCTGGTGAACTGGCTGTTAGGGCATGCGGGCATCAATCCGGTCGACTGGCTGGGCGACCCGCGCTGGGCGATGCCGACGATCATGTTGTTCGCGGTGTGGAAGAACTTCGGCTACAACATGGTGATCTTCCTGGCGGGGCTGCAGGCCATACCGCGGGACCTGTATGAGGCGGCCCGCATCGATGGTGCCTCGCGCTGGCAGCAGTTCGCGCACATCACCCTGCCGATGCTGGGGCCGGTGCTGCTGGTGGTCGGATTGATCACCGTTTCCGGCTATTTCCAGCTGTTCGCCGAGCCTTATGTGATGACCCGTGGCGACCCGCTGCAGAGTACGGTGAGCGTGCTGTATTTCATGTTCGAGGAAGGCTTCAAGTGGTGGAACCTGGGCCGCGCGTCGGCGGTGGCGTTCCTGCTGTTCCTGATCATCCTGGCGGTCACCTCGGTGATGCTGCGCTTCGGCCGCAAAAGGCATCTCGTATGAGCCGGGAAATCGGCCAGTCGCGCTGGCATGCGTGGTGGGTCAATGGCGCGCTGCTGCTGCTGGCGGCGGTGAGCCTGGGGCCGCTGCTGTGGATGCTGTCAGTATCGTTCATGCCCACCGGCGAGGCCTCGCGTTTCCCGCCGCCGTTGCTGCCATCGGCCATCAGTACCGCCAACTACCACGAGCTGTTCGCCCGTACCGGCATGGCGGGCAACTTCCTCAACAGCCTGCTGGTGTCGGTGTCGATCACGTTGGGCTCGCTGCTGCTCAATACGCTGGCCGGCTATGCCTTCGCCAAGCTGCGTTTCGCCGGTCGCGAACGCATTTTCCAGGCCTTGCTGGCCGCATTGGTGATTCCGGCACAGGTGGCGATGCTGCCGTTGTTCCTGCTGATGAAGCAGCTGGGACTGGTGAACAGCTTCGGCGGCGTGATCGTGCCGGCGCTGGCCAGCGTGTTCGGGATATTCCTGGTACGCCAGTACGCGCGCTCGATCCCGGACGAGCTGCTCGAGGCGGCCCGCATCGACGGGGCGAGCGAGGCGCGGATCTTCTTCCAGATCGTGTTGCCGATGCTCAAGCCGGTGCTGGTGACGCTGGCGATCTTCACCTTCATGGGCGCATGGAACGATTTCATGTGGCCGCTGATCGTGCTGACCGACCAGGAGCATTACACCTTGCCGGTGGCGTTGGCATCGCTGTCGCGCGAGCACATCATGGATGTGGAAATGATGATGGCCGGAGCGGTGGTCACGGTCGTGCCGGTGCTGCTGCTGTTCCTGCTGCTGCAGCGCTATTACATTCAGGGTTTGCTGCTAGGGAGCGTCAAAGGGTGAGGCGGTTCGTCATTGCAATGGTGTTGGTGTTGGCGTTGGCAGGGGGTTTCCAGGCACAGGCGCAGACCGCGCCGGGACAGGAGCGGCTGTTGGCCGCTTTCGACGATCCAGCGGGGTGGAAACTGGTGACGTCCAACCAGGTGAGCGGTTCGTTGCGGCCGGTGGCCGGCAACCGGGGGCGGGCGCTGTGCCTGGACTACAACTTCCATGATGTGTCCGGCTATGTCGGCCTGCGGCGCGAGCTGGACATCAGCTATCCGGACAACTACCAGCTGTCCTTCGAACTGCGCGGAGATTCGCCGGCCAACGACCTGCAGTTCAAGCTGCTCGATGCCAGCGGCGACAACGTATGGTGGGTCAACCGGCCCGGCTACGCGTTTCCGAAGAACTGGACGCGGGTGAGCTATCGCAAGCGCCATATGGAAAAGGCATGGGGGCCGGCGCCGGACAAGACCCTGCGCCGCAGCGCGGCCGTAGAGTTCACCATCTACAGCAAGGTGGGCGGCAAGGGCTCGGTGTGTTTCGACCGGCTGACGATGCGGCCACTGCCGCCGGAGGACACTTCGGCGTTGTCCGCCACCGCCATTGCCGATACCGCGATGGCCCTGCAACAGCGTATCGCCGATGGCAAGGCCGATACCTTCTGGGTCAGTGGCGGCGTCAAACAGCAGACCGTGAGCCTGGATCTGGGCAAGGTCCGCGAGTTCGGCGGCGCGGTGATCCAGTGGATGCCGGGTCTGGAGGCGTCGCGCTATGTCGTAAAGGCCTCGGTGGACGGCCGCGACTGGCGGACAGTGCGCGAGGTGGTGGCCGGCAGTGGTGGCCGCGACTGGCTGGCGCTGCCGGAAACCGAAGCGCGCTACCTGCGTTTTGATCTGGTGGATGGGCCGAACTGGCGCTACGGCATCCGCGATATCAGCATCAAACCGCTGGATTTCGCCGCCACGCCCAATGATTTCATGCACGCCATCGGCGGTGAGCTGCCGCGTGGATCGCTGCCGCGCGGGTTCATTGACGAGCAGCCGTACTGGACCCTGCTGGGGCTGGATGGCGGCCGTGAGCAGGCGTTGCTGGGAGAAGATGGGGCGCTGGAAGCGCGCAAGGGCGATTTCAGCATCGAACCGTTCGTGGTGGTGGACGGCAAGCTGCAAAGCTGGGCCGATGTCAAAACCTCGCAGAGCCTGCAGGACGGCTACCTGCCGATTCCTTCGGTGCAGTGGAGCGGCGACCAGCTCGGCCTGCAGGTTTCAGGTTTCGTGCAGGGCACGCCGGACAAGGCGCAGCTGGTGGCGCGCTATCGCCTGCACAACCCGGACAAAACGGCGCACACCTACCGTCTGGCGCTGGCGGTGCGTCCGTTCCAGGTCAATCCGCCCCGGCAGTTCCTCAATACCCTTGGCGGCGTCAGCCGGATAGAACAGCTGGCTTTCAACGCCGGCCGGGTCAGCGTCAACGGCCAATTGCGGGTGCTGGCCGTGCAGGCGCCGGATACGGCGTTCGCCAGCGCCTTCGACAGCAAGCTGGATGTCACCCATCTGGCGCGCAAGACGCTGCCGGCAACCAGTGAAGTGAAGGACGGCACGGGTCTGGCCTCCGGCGCGCTGGTCTACGAGTGGAAGCTGGAAGCCGGCGAGACACGTGAAGTAGCGCTGGTACTGCCGCAGACCGGCAACTGGCAGATGCCGGCAGGATTCGATGCCGGGCGCGCGCAGCAGCAGGTGGCGGCGATGTGGCGTGGCAAGCTCGACCAGGTCCGTCTGCGGCTGCCCGACGCAGGGCAACCGTTGGCCGACACCTTGCGCACCGCACTGGCGCACATGTTGATCTCGCGCGTGGGGCCAAGTCTGCAGCCGGGAACGCGTTCGTATGCGCGCAGCTGGATCCGCGATGGCGCGATGATTTCCGAAGGCCTGTTGCGGCTCGGGCGCGCCGATGCGGTACGCCAGTATGTGGACTGGTACGCGCCTTACCAGTTCCAGAACGGCATGGTGCCGTGCTGCGTGGACGCACGCGGCAGTGACCCGGTGCCGGAGAACGACAGCCATGGCGAGTTGATCTTCGCCATCGCCGAGTACTGGCGTTACACCGGCGACAGCGCCTTCCTGCAGCGGATGTGGCCGCATGTGCTGGCCGCGTGGGGCTACATGGAAGACCTGCGCCTGAGCGAGCGCACCGAAGAGAACCGCGCGCGCAACCCGGCGTTCTACGGAATGATGCCGGCATCGATCAGCCACGAAGGGTATTCGGCCAAGCCGATGCACTCGTACTGGGACAACTTCTGGGCGCTGCGCGGCTACAAGGATGCGGCGCAGATGGCGCAGGCGCTGGGGCTGGAGCCCGAGTCGATGGCGATGGCCGAGTCCCGCGACCAGTTCCGCGCGGACCTGCAGGCGTCCCTGCTCGAGGCCATGCGCCAGCACCGTATTGATTACCTGCCTGGTGCCGCCGAGCTGGGCGACTTTGACGCCACCTCCACCACCATCGCGCTGGCGCCAGGCGGGGAGCAGGGGCGGTTGCCGCAGCCGTATCTGGACAACACGTTCGAGCGCTACTGGAAACAGTTCGTCGAGCGTCGTGACGGCAAGCGCGAGTGGCAGGACTACACACCTTACGAGTGGCGCAATGTGGGCGCGTTCGTGCGGCTGGGGTGGCGTGAGCGGGCGTGGCAGGTCAGCGAATTCCTGCTCAAGGACCGTGCGCCACCGGCGTGGAACCAGTGGGCCGAGGTGGTTTCCCGCACGCCACGCAAGCCGTTCTTTGTCGGCGATCTGCCGCATGCGTGGGTGGCCTCGGATTTCGTCCGTTCGGCGCTGGACATGTTCGCCTACGAGCGCGAGATCGATGAGTCGATCGTGCTGGCGGCAGGTGTGCCCACCGGCTGGCTCACCGGCAAGGGCATCGCCATCGAGGGCCTGCGCACCGCGCATGGCGCGCTGGGGTTCACTCTGGCGCGCAGTGACAGACAGTTGAGCCTGCAGGTGCCGGAAGGGTTGCAGCTGCCGGCCGGCGGATTGGTGTTTCCCTGGCCTTACGAAGGCGCACCCGGCGCGGCGACCATCAATGGCGAACCGGCCCAATGGAGTGGCAACGAACTGCGCATCACCGCTTTGCCGGCGAAGATTGAAATGGAGATTTCGGCCGAGCTGCGGCGCAACGAGCGCGGCCGTCGCTGAGCAGGCGCTACCGTGCGCAAGCTCAGCGACGGCGTTGGTCATAGGGCCGGTGCCGCTGTTATCGGCACTGGAAATCCTGCGCTCCTACCGGCCGGCAGCCATCGCCCCAGTGACCGCTCTGCCGCCAGTAATCGGCGACGCCTGCTTCGATCAGTAGTTTCTTGAAGTCAGGGTGGGCGCGCAGGGTGGAGTAGGGCGCGTTCCAGAAGGCGACGTACGGGATCTGCGCCATCGCGCCCTGTTTGAAGCCTTCCTGTGCGTGCATGCCGGCGCGCAGCGATGCCATGGCCAGATCGGCGTCGCCCAGTGCATCGGCCACGCTGGTCCACATATAGGCACGTTCGACGCCGCCGCCATAATGGGTATCGGTCAGCGCCTTGCGGACCAGCGCGAGCATCGCCTCGGGGTTGTCCAGCACCTGGCCGAGTTCAGCGAAGAACCTGGTGTCGAAGTCCTGGCTCTTGCCGAGCAGGCGCTGGTGGAGGCCACGCAGTTCGTCCAGCCCGCCCGCGCGTTTGCCGGCGAGCTGACGGAAGAAAGCGACGGCATCCGGCTCCAGCTGGCTGCCTTCCAGCGACCTGCCGCGCAGGTATTCGGACTCGGCATCGGCATAGCGGCGCGCGGCGGTGTAGTCGTATTGCAGGTCGCGCGAGAGATAGAGCGCCATCGGTTCGGCGGCGCGCACCTGCTCGACCAGGGCGATGGTTTCATCCAGATGGCCCATGGCGTAGATCATGTAGGCATAGTCCCAGACGCGCTCCTTGGTTGGCGGCCCGGACTCCGCGATCTGCCTGGCCAGCGCGATCGCTTCGGCACGTTTGCCTTCACGCCACAGCGTATTGGAACGGTCTCGCCTGGCCACCCAGCTGTCCGGTGCAATGTGTGCGATCTGCGCGCGCACCTGCAGCGCTTCGGCTTTCAGCTGCCGTGCCTGCGTGCCGCCAAGCTCCTGCGCCATTGCGTTCAATGAAACGGCCAGCGCGTCCCGGCACAGCACGCAGTGCGGGTCCATGGCCACCATCTCGCGTGCCAGGCGCAGGCGCTCGCGATCGTGTTCGAGATCAAACAGCTCGGCCATGACGAGGCCGCGCCAGTGCAGGTAGCGCTGGTAGACCTCTACGTTGGTGGTGCCTCCCTGTTCGCGGTTGAACCTGGACACGTTCAGTCTCACGCTCAAGGCCAGTGCCACATCGCGGGAAATTTCGTCCTGCATCGCGAATACGTCGCGCAGTTCGCGCGTATAGGTCTTCGACCAGAGATAGCTGCCGTCATCGGCGCGGAGCAGCTGCGCGGTGACCCGCAGATGATCGCCTTCCTTGCGGACGCTGCCCTGCAGCAGATGGGCGACGCCGAGCTTGTGGCCGATCGCGCGAGGTGTTTCGTGTTTGCCCTTGAACGAAAAGCTCGAGGTGCGCCCCACCACGCGCAGCGAGGGGGCCTGCGCCAGCTGGTTGAGGATTTCCTCCGCCAGGCCATCGGCCAGATACCTCTGGTCAGCCGAGCGGGACAGGTCTTCGAACGGGAGTACCGCCAACGACGGTGGGTTGGCAGACCGGTCCGGCGTCGTCTGCCACGGCTTTCGCGGCAGCCATGCGATGGCCGCCAGTACCAGCAGCGCCGCGAACGCAACGGCTGCAAGCCCTCGCCAGCGGGCCCGATGCGGCTTGGATACACCGGCGGTCGTATCGGCCATTACTGCCACATCGGGGGCGGCGGAATCGGCCTGCCCCCCGGCCGCGGTCGTTGTTGTCGTCGCAGGCAGGTCGAAGCGGTAGCCGATCCCGTACACCGTGTGCAGCAGGCGCGGGTGTGCGGCGTCTTCGCCCAGCGCCTGGCGCAGCAGGCTCATGATCCGGTTCAGCACACTCTGGGTGACGTGCCGGTGTCCCCAGATGGCATCGAGGATTTCATCCCGGCTGAATACCCTCCCGGGCGCGCCGAGCAGCAAGGCCAGCACGGCGAACGCCTTGGGTTCCAGCGCTTGCTCCTGGCCGGCCCGCGACAGCCGTCGGCCGGCAAGGTCGATGACGATGTCGTCAAAGGCGAGTCTGTGCGGAACGGATGGCGGCATACGGGCTCGGGATGATGAAACTCATTAGGGTCAACAACCTGCAGGGAGCCTGCGCGGGTCAGGGCCTTCCTAAGCTTTTCCTCACGAAGTCTGAGCTGCCCCTAAGGACTTGCCCGCGCCACCGGAGGAGGTTGGCGGCAGCGGCAAACGAGCCGCCAGCGCCGAGGGAGAGAGTGCCATGAATGAACAGGTCAGACTGGTTCCGGGGCAGCGCCGGCCGGTGCCGCCCTCGGTGGAAGAGCGCCTGCTGCGCTGGGGCGGACGCCTGTTCTATCTGGTGGCGCTGGCAGGCATGGTGGTGTTTGGCAGCTATATCCTGCTGCGCGCGAGCGGCGCCACGTTCAAGAACTTCGAACAATGGCGGCCGCTGCTCGATGGCAGTCCGACACTGACCGTCTCGGACTGGGTCGCCAGCATCGGCATCGGGATGCACTTCGCCATGGCGGCGATCCTGCTGTTCGCCTGGCCGATCCTGTTCTCGGCCACCATCCGCGCGCGTCATCGGGTTGTGCACCGGTGGACCGGGCGGGTCTATGTGAGCGCCGGATTCCTGGCTGGGTGTGGCGGGCTATCCTTCATCTTCGCCCACGGTGCCTACACGCCGTCAGCGTCCATCGCGTTCGGCATCTGGGGGGCGGTGATGATGCTAAGCGCGGTGATGGCCTACGTCCATGCACGCGCGCGGCGGTTCGACCGGCACCGGGCATGGGTCATCCGGCTGTTCGCCGTGGTGCTCGGTTCCTGGTTGTTCGATCTCGAATTCCGGGCCTGGAAGGATTTCACCGGCGGTGCCGGGATCGGCCAGGGCAGCGCCAGCGGACTGTTCGACTACGCGTTGCTCTACCTGTTCTTCGTTCCGAACCTACTCGTCGCCGAATTCTTCATCCGCAACAAGCACAAGCGCCTTGCCCTGTCGCCCGCATGGCGGTGGCCGGTGCTGGGCGGGCTGGCGACGGTCGCCGCAGTCTTCATCTATGCCGTGGTCATGGTGAGTGCAACCGGTACCGGCAAGTACGGCAGGCATCTTCTGCAGTTTGTGACGGGTTGAGATGGGCCTCGCCGGCAGATTTAACGCGGTGGCCGGCAACAGTCCGCAGATGCGCAGGCCGCGCGCCGGCAGCGCGGCGTGCCAGCGGAGTTCCTCGGCGGATGGCACGCGCTGGGACGCCGGCACGCGCGGTTTTCAGGCGTCCTTGGCTTCGTGCGGCGCCGCAGCGGCGGCGGTATCACCCCCCAGCTCGTATTCGGCGTCGTATTCCCAGATGCCGTCATCCAGCGTGGCCGGGCCGCACGAAATCGAGATCGCGCCCTGATCGGCCGGGCCGACCACACGACGATTCATCGCGAACAGGTTGCGGCCCAGATCATGGCCGGCCGGCGCGGTGTTGGGCGCGATCTCGCGTGCGGCCCATTCGATCGGGTCGACCAGTACTTCCAGCGTGCCGGCTTCGCCGTCCAGTCGGACGATGTCGCCTTCGCGGATGCGCGCCGATGGGGCCGCCGCGCGATGCCTCGGGAGTGACATGGATGGCGGCCGGCACCTTGCCCGAGGCGCCGGACAGGCGGCCGTCGGTGACCAAGGCCACACGTCGGCCCTGGTTCTGCAGCAGGCCCAACAACGGCGCCAGCGAGTGCAGCTCGGGCATGCCGTTGGCCCGCGGGCCCTGGTAGCGGACCACGGCCACGAAGTCGTGCGGCAGCGCGCCGGCGGCATGCAACCGGTTCAATGCCTGCGGTGCGTCCACGACCACGGCAGGGGCCTCGATGCTGCGGTACTCCGGCTTCACCGCCGACAGCTTGATCAGCGACTTGCCGAGATTGCCGCGCAGCAGACGCAGGCCGCCCTGGGCCTCGAACGCATTGCCGGCCGGCCGCACCACGGTCTCGTCGGCGCTGGTGGCGACGGCGGGGACATAGGTGACGCCGCCACTCTGCATGCGCGGTTCCTGCGCGTAGGCGCGCATGCCGCCGCCGACGATGGTCTGCAGATCGTCGTGCATCAGGCCCGGCATCCATCAGTTCGCGGAACACGAAGGCGATACCGCCGGCGGCGGCGAAGCGGTTCACGTCGGCCTCGCCGTTGGGATAGACGCGGGTCAACAGCGGCACGATCTGCGAGATCTCGTCCATGTCGTCCCAGGTCAGGACGATGCCGGCCGCGCGCGCGACCGCGATCCAGTGGATGGTGTGGTTGGTCGAGCCGCCGGTGGCCATCAGGGCGACGACGGCGTTGACGATGGCGCGCTCGTCGATCAGGTGACCCGATCGGACGGAAGTCGTCGCCCAGCGCGCAGATCCGCAGCGCGCGTTCGGTAGCGGCGCGCGTGAGTGCGTCGCGCAGCGGCATTTCCGGATTGACGAACGAGGCGCCCGGCAACTGCACGCCCATCGCTTCCAGCAGTACCTGGTTGGAGTTGGCGGTGCCGTAGAAGGTGCAGGTGCCCGGCGCGTGATAGGACGCGGCCTCCGCCTCCAGCAGCTCTTCACGGCTGGCCTCGCCGGCGGCATAGCGCTCGCGGACCTCGGCCTTCTGCTTGTTCGGAATACCCGGCGTCATCGGCCCGGCCGGCACGAACACCGCCGGCAGATGGCCGAAGGCCAGTGCGCCGATCAGCAGGCCCGGCACGATCTTGTCGCACACGCCCAGGTACACGGTGGCGTCGAACATGTCATGGCTCAGGCCGATGGCGGTGGCCTGGGCGATGACGTCGCGCGAGAACAGCGACAGCTCCATGCCGCCGCGGCCCTGGGTGACGCCGTCGCACATCGCCGGCACGCCACCGGCGACCTGCGCGGTGGCGCCCAGTTCACGCGCGCGACAGGCGCGGATCAGGTCCGGGTAGTGCTCGAACGGCTGGTGCGCCGAGAGCATGTCGTTGTAGGCGGTGATGATGCCGAGGTTCGGCGTGACATCGCCGCGCAGACGGCTCTTGTCGGTGGGTCCGCAGGCGGCGAAGGCGTGCGCCAGATTGCCGCAGCTCAGGCGTGAGCGGAACGGGCCGTCGCGCAGCGCGGCATCGATACCGGCCAGGTAAGCCGCGCGCGATGGGGCGCTGCGCTGGCGGATGCGTTCGGTGATGGCGTGGATTTGGGGGTGCAGGCTCATGATTTATCGCTGAAGAAAAAAGGGAGTGCTTCGAGGCGCCTGGAGGTCAGGCACACCAGTGCACGCGCAGGCGGGGGCCGGGCGCGGCGACGGCGGCCAGTACCGGATAGCGGGCGACATTGTTCGATTCGAGCGCGGCGTTGAGCACGTCCAGCTTTTGCTGGCCGCGCAACAGCAGCAGCCGGGTGCCGACCCGCGCCAGGCCGTGCGGGGTCAGCGTGATGCGCAGATGCCAGTTGTTGGCGACAGGGCAGCCGCTGGCATCGATCGAGGCGTAGGGCAGGGGACTGTCCAGCGCCAGGTGCAGGTCGCGCGCGCCGGGGAACAGCGATGCGGTGTGGCCGTCATTGCCCATGCCCAGGACCGCAAGGCAGGCCGGCTGGCTGTGCTGCGCATGCAGGTTGGCGCTGTGCACACACTCAGCCAATGGCTTGCCGACGCGCACCAGCGGATCGAAGTGCGCCCCTTCGGCGCGGTCGAGGAAACTGGCGCGCACCAGCCACGCGTTGCTGTCGCTGTCCTGCGGCGAGAGCCAACGCTCATCAGCCAGCCCGACTTCGACCCGATCCCATTCCACGGGCATTTCGGCCAGCGCCTGATACACCGGTGCCGGCGTGGTGCCGCCGGACAGCAGCATCCGCGCGCGGCCGCGTTGCTGGATTTCATGCGCAAGGATCTTCGCCATTTCCCTAGCCACACCCTCGATCCAGCCATCGGGCTCACTGTGGCGGATCAGGGTGATGCGGTCTGAAGCAACGGCGGTGGTCATTGGGGTACTCCTTTCAGGTCCTGCAAGGTGTCGATCGCATAGGCAGCGGCGCCGAGCAGGCCGGGACACGGATGGACGATGGCCAACGAGGGCACGTGTGACATGGCTGCAGAGAAGCGGCCCTTGTTTTCAAAGCGCTGGCGGAAGCCGGAATGCTGCAGCGAATCGAGCATACGTGGTACCAGGCCGCCGGCAAGGAACACACCATCCCACGCGCCCTGCACCAGCACCGCATCGCCGCTGATGGAGCCGAATACCGCCAGGAAAACATCCACCGCGCGTGTGGCCAGGGCGTCGCCCTGTTTCGCACGGGCGGTGATGTCGGCCGGTTGCAGTTGTGCGGGGTCGATGCCGGCGATCTCGCTCAGCGCCCGGTGGATGTTGACCAGGCCCGGCCCACACACCAGGCGCTCGTTGGAGACCCGTCCGAACTGCTGGGAAAGAATCTCCAGAATGCGGATCTCTTCGGGTGTGCCCGGAGCGAAAGCTGGCATGTCCGCCTTCGGTCGCCAGCGGGTAGCAGTGCCCGTTGCGGACCACCAGCCCGCCGACGCCGAGCCCGGTGCCGGGCCCGATCACGCAATAGTTGCGCGGCTCACCCGGTGCTCCGGGCTGCCACTGCGCGCCGCCGATCTGCACCACGTCCCCGGGTTGCAGCAGCGTGATCGCCATGGACTGTGCGACGAAATCGTTGATCAGATGCAACTGCTGCAAGCCGAGCGTCGCGGCCGCGCGCGAACGCGAAATCACCCAGGGATGGTTGGTGATGCGGGCCTCGTCAGCGTCCACCCGGCCGGCCACGGCGAATACCCCGCTGTGCACGGCCGTATCGGCCTGCTGCAGGTAATGGGCGGCGGCATCAGCCAGCGACGGGAATTCCGTCACCGGGTAGCTGGCGATGCTGGCCTGGTCCAGCGGCACGCGGGCAGCGGGGTGGGCTAGAGCGAAACGGGCGTTGGTGCCACCGATGTCGGCAACCAGTACCGGGCCGGCGGCGACATTCACGGTGCATCTCCGGATGCCACAAGCTCCTGCTCGACCCCGTCAGGCAGGAAAACCTGCGCCTGCTCCGGTCCCCAGCTGCCGGCGGGGTAGGGTTCGAGCGGAAGGTCCGCGGCCCTCCAGGCCTCGCTGACGCTGTCGATCCAGGCCCAGGCGGCGCGGACTTCGTCGTCACGCACGAACAGCGCGTGATTGCCATTGAATGCATCGAGGAACAGGCGTTCGTAGGCGATCCGGCGGTGCAGGCCGGTCGGCACCGACAGCTCCAGTTCCAGCGGTCGCAGTTCCAGCGCGCCCCATTCCGGCCCGGCCAGCGAGCTCATCAGGCCCAGCTGGATGTTTTCCTGCGGCTGCAGCTGGAAGGTGATGCGGTTGGGCGTGGCGTGCCTGCGATCCGGGCGTTCGAACAGCCAGTGGGTAACCGGTTTCAGGGTGACCACCACGCGGCTGGTGCGCTCGGGAAGGCGTTTGCCGGTAGCCAGCTGGAACGGCACCCCGGCCCAGCGCCAGTTGTCGATATGCGCGGTGACGCCGACAAAGGTCTCGGCCTCGCTGCCTTCCGGCGGCTGGTAGGCCTGTGCCGGTTGGCCGTCGATGCTGCCGGCGGTATAGCGGCCGCGCACGCTGTCGCGGGCCGCATGGCGGGCGTCGAGCGGGCGCAGGGCGCGCAGCACCTTGACCTTCTCATCGCGGATCCGGTCGGCTTCCATCGAGGCCGGCGGCTCCATCGCCACCAGGCACAGCAGCTGCAGGATGTGGCTCTGGACCATGTCGCGCAGCGCGCCGGAACGCGAGTAGTAGGCGTCGCGTCCATCCACGCCTTCGCTCTCGGCCACGAGGATGTGCACCGACTCGATATGGTTGCGGTTCCATACCGCTTCCAGCAGCGTGTTGCCGAAGCGCAGCGCCATCAGGTTCTGCACCGGCGCCTTGCCCAGGTAGTGATCGAGCCGGTACACGCGCTCTTCGTCGATCAGCGCGCCGATGGAGCGCAGGATTTCTTCGGCGCTGTCCGAATCCGAACCGATCGGCTTTTCCAGCATCAACCGGTTGGGCGCATCCAGCGCGCCGCCCAGAGCCAGTCCCTGACAGGTGGAGATGTACAGGCCCGGTGGAATGGCCAGGTAGCTGACGCAGTTGCGGTGGACCAGGTCGCAGACCGCCTCGGCCACCGACCCGGCGTCACGCAGGTCCACCGAACGGTAATCCACGCGCTGCAACAGCGAGTCGATGTCGTCCCCGGTCGCTTGCGGCATCGCCTGTTGCAGCCGGGGGCGCATGATCTCGCGGAACTTTTCCGTGTCATGCGGTGACAGCGCCAGCGCGCGCACCCGGAAATCCTCAGAGAGCAGGCCGTCGCCCAGCAGCCGCAGCAGGGAAGGAAACAGGTAGCGCTGGGCCAGATCGCCCGTGGCGCCAAACAGCAGGAGGGTGTCGTGCATGACACGGGTTTCGGGTGCTGGTGACATCGTTGCCAATCGCGTGTTTCCTGTTTTCCGGGGGGGGGTGATCTATACCGGCTTGTCCGGTTCTTTGCGCCCGATCGGCTGCCTGCCATGAGACCGGGTGCAAAGCCCCGGACTGCAGATCTGCCCGAGCAGAGGGCCCGCAGACGACGCGCTGAGTTCCATGCCTGGGCGCGAATGTGACCGCAGTTGATGGTGCCATGTGAAAACGCTTGCATGGCAAAATGTTTCTACTGTATTGGAATGCGGCAGGTCGCTTGTCAATGGACGCCATGTTTTACCGCCGCCGGGATACCGTGCGGTGCCGCAATGGGCAGGGCAACGAGGTGGTCGATGGCTGAGGTGCGGTTCGACGGCGTGCGCAAGGTGTACGACAACGGCCAGGTGGCGGTGAGCGGCGCCACGTTCGAGATCGCCGATGGCGAGCTGATGGTGCTGGTCGGGCCCTCGGGCTGCGGCAAGTCCACCCTGTTGCGGATGGTCGCCGGACTGGAGGAAATCAGCGCCGGCACCCTGTTGATCGACGGAAAGGTGGTCAACGATGTGGCGCCGAAGGATCGTGACATCGCCATGGTGTTCCAGAGTTACGCGCTGTATCCGCATATGACCGTGGCCGAGAACCTAGCGTTCGGATTGAAACTGCGCGGCCTCGACAAGGCAACCGTGAAACAGCGTGTTGCCGCTGCCGCCGAAACCCTCGGGTTGACCTCGATGCTGGACAAGCTGCCGCGGGCGATGTCCGGCGGGCAGCGCCAGCGGGTAGCGCTCGGGCGGGCGCTGGTACGCGAGCCGGAGGTGTTCCTGCTGGACGAGCCGCTGTCCAACCTGGATGCCAAGTTGCGGCATTCGGTGCGGACCGAGATCGCGCAACTGCATCGCAAACTCGGCACCACCATGATCTATGTCACCCACGACCAGGTCGAGGCGATGACGCTGGGGCAGCGCATCGTGGTGCTCAATGAAGGGGTGATCCAGCAGATCGATACACCGATGGCACTGTACGAGCACCCCGCCAATCTGTTTGTCGCCGGCTTCCTGGGCAGTCCGGCGATGAACCTGCTGCACGGGAGCCTGCAGCACGGCGATGGTGGTGTGGTGATGGATGGAGCAGGTGGGGGCCTGCCGTTGGGTCCGGCCACGGTCGACCCGGCATGGATCGGCCGCTCGATGACGGTGGGGGTGCGCCCGGAACACCTGCAACCGGCCGCTGCGGGCGAAGCGGGTGCATTCGTGGCCACGATCGAGGGCATCGAGCCGGTCGGCAACGAGATCTTCGTCAACATGACCAGTGGCGGCTTGCCGCTGGTCATGCGTGTGGCACCGCAGGCATTGCCCGCAGTGAGCGAAAACATCCACGTGGCGATCCATGCGCAGCACCTGCACTTCTTCGATGCGCAGACGGGCGAGAGGCTGGAGCCGCACTGAAGTTGGCGGCAGCGCTTGGCGTCCAGGATTCCGGCCGCCCATCCATACCGGCAGGAGACCTGGCTTGCCCGGCAAGCCGTTCAGCGGCAGCGTGTTGAATAAAGGCGCGGGCGTCAGCGCGCCAGACCATCCAGCAGCGGCAGGCGCAGCGCGGTGTTGCTGTCGATTTCCACGGACCCATCCAGCTCCAGTGGCAGAACCGCCAACGCCAGGGTGCCGGCGCTGCTGGCAACCGTGCCCACGATGGCGCCCTGCTGGGTCACGGCAGTGCCGGCGATCACATCGCTGGCGGCCTGCAACAGTTGCAACGAGCGTTTGGCTTTGCCGAGGAAGTGGGTGCGGGCCACGATCTCCTGGCCGGGATAACAGCCCTTTTTCACGCTGTAGGCGGCGAGCCGGTCCAAGCCGAGCTGTTGCGGCGTCCACTGCTCCCGCTGCGCAGGCTCCAGGCGGGGCAGGCCGTAACGCAGATCGGACTGGCGCCAGGCCAGTTCGGTCTCGGCGGTCGAAACCGGGAGGTCGGCGAAACGGGGAACGATGCGCAGCGCGCGTGGCAAGGGCACCGCGCCCACGTCCAGCTCCATGCCTGACTCGGCGCAGTGGCTGATTGCGGCGCCCCGGGCCTGTGCCGGGGCACAGAATCCGGCGCCAACCACCAGCTCGTCACTGACATTGATGGAGAGTTTGCGGCGGAACACGAACCGGCGAAGGTGCGCGGCTACATCCTCGCCATCACCATCGTGATGCACCAGCAACAGGTTCTGGTCGTCGACCCGCAGCAGCTGGAAAACGCTGATGACGCGGCCCTTGGCGGTCAGCCACGCACTCCACTGCCAGTGGCCATTGGCCAAGGCGAGTATGTCGCTGGCAAATTGCGCCTGGGCGAAGGCGAGGGCGTCCACGCCGGAGAGCGCCACGACTTGCGAGCGCGAAAGGGCGGAAAAACCGCTGAATGTGAGGTGCAGGTTGTCAGACACGTGAACGGGGACTAAAATTTGTGCGTTGCGAGACCGACAATGATAGGCCAAACAACTCCCACTCCCGATTCCGAAACTGAAGCGCCGCTCCCGCCCGAGAAGTCTCCACTTCCCGAGTCCGGTCCGGTGCCGCAGGAGATCGGTGGTCGCGGCGGACTCGATCCGGTGCGATATGGCGATTGGGAAAAAAACGGACGCTGCATCGATTTCTGATCAGCATTGAGCCAACGCGGCCCCACGCCGCCCAGCCGAGAAACGAGCGCAGCGAATGGCGAACAGACCCCGCCCCCTTTCCCCGCACCTACAGGTGTATCGCTGGCAGATCCAGATGGCCACCTCGATCCTGCATCGAGCGACCGGCATCTTCCTGTCCGTTGGCGCCCTGATCATCGCCGGCGGCCTGCTCGCCCTGATGATGGGCCCCGAGTCCTGGAACTGCTTCACCGGCCATGCCGGCGCCTGGTATGGCCAGCTGTTCCTGTTTGCCTGGACCTGGGCTTTTGCCTACCACCTGTGCAACGGCATCCGCCACATGGTGCAGGATTTCGGCATCGGCTTCAGCATCCCGGCCTTCATCCGCAGCAGCTGGATGTCGGTGGTAGGCAGCCTGCTGATCACTGCAGCGGTCTGGGCCTATGTCAGCCTCGGAGGTGTCGCATGAGCCGTTACCGTACTCCGCTCAAGAATGTCCGCGGCCTGGGCGCTTCCAAGTCCGGAACCGAGCATTTCGTGAACCAGCGCCTGACGGCGACGGCACTGGTGTTCCTGTCGGTCTGGTTCCTGGTGTTCGTGCTGAGCCTGATCGGCGCTGATTACGTCACCGCGACCGAAGCGGTGGCCAAGCCGTGGAACGCGGTGCTGCTGGTGGGCTTCCTGGTCGCGATGTTCTGGCATGCCCAACTGGGCCTGCAGGTCGTGCTGGAAGACTATATCCACAATTCGCTGATGGCCTTGGCGCTTCAGACCACGGTGAAGTTCATCGCCGTTCTGGGCGCGATCGTCAGCATCTTTGCGGTCGCCCGCATCGCGCTAGGGAACTGATTAGATGTCCGCCTACAAGATCACAGAACACAAATGCGACATGGTCGTCGTCGGTGCCGGTGGCGCCGGTCTGCGTGCGACCTTCGGCCTTGCCGAAAAGGGCTTGCAGACGGTCTGCCTGACCAAGGTCTTCCCGACCCGTTCGCACACCGTGGCGGCGCAGGGCGGTATCTCCGCCGCGCTCGGCAACATGGGCGAGGATGACTGGCGTTACCACTTCTACGACACCATCAAGGGCTCGGATTGGCTGGGTGACCAGGACGCCATCGAGTACATGTGCCGTGAAGCCATTCCGGCCATCATCGAGCTGGAGCACTACGGTGTTCCGTTCTCGCGTACCGAAGACGGCAAGATCTACCAGCGCCCGTTCGGCGGCATGACCACCAAGTACGGCGAAGGCCCGTCCGCGCAGCGCACCTGCGCCGCCGCCGACCGTACCGGCCACGCCATGCTGCACACGCTGTACCAGCAGTCGCTGGCGCACAACGCGCGCTTCATGATCGAGTACTTCGCCCTCGACCTGATTTTCGACGATGAAGGTGTCTGCCGCGGCGTGCTCGCGCTGGACATGGCCGAAGGCACCCTGCACCTGTTCCGTTCGCACGGCGTGGTGCTGGCCACCGGCGGCTACGGCCGTGCCTACTTCAGCGCGACCTCGGCCCATACCTGCACCGGCGACGGTGGTGGTCTGGTCGCTCGTGCCGGCCTGCCGCTGCAGGACATGGAGTTCGTGCAGTTCCATCCGACCGGCATCTATGGCGCCGGCTGCCTGATCACCGAAGGCGTGCGGGGCGAGGGCGGTATCCTGCGCAACAGCAATGGCGAGCGCTTCATGGAGCGCTATGCACCGCACTACAAGGATCTTGCCTCGCGTGACGTGGTGTCGCGTTCGATGACCATCGAGATCCGCGAAGGCCGCGGCGTCGGCGAGCACAAGGACCACATCCTGCTCGACCTGACCCACCTCGGGCCGGGCGTGATCGACGACAAGCTGCCGGGCATCGCCGAAAGCGCCCGCATCTTTGCCGGCGTCGACGTGCACAAGCAGCCGATCCCGGTCATCCCGACCGTGCACTACAACATGGGCGGCATCCCGACCAACTACCACGGCGAAGTCGTGCGCAAGGTCGGCGACAACAACGATGCCGTGGTGCCGGGCCTCTACGCGATCGGCGAAGCCGCCTGCGTATCGGTACACGGCGCCAACCGCCTGGGTTCCAACTCGCTGCTCGACCTGGTCGTGTTCGGTCGTGCTGTGGCCAACCGTGCGGCCGCCACGATCAAGTCCGGCGCCCCGCACAAGCTGCTGCCGTCCGACGCCTGCGACAAGGCGCTGGGCCTGCTGGACAAGCTGCGCCACGCCGACGGCGATACCCCGACCTCGGTCATCCGCGACAACATGCAGCGCACGATGCAGGCCGACGCCGCCGTATTCCGCACCAGCAAGACGCTGGAAGAGGGCTGCCAGAAGATGGCCCAGGTGTTCGACTCGTTCCAGGACGTCAAGGTCTCCGACCGTTCGCTGGTATGGAACTCGGATCTGATCGAAACCTACGAGCTGAACAACCTGCTGCTCAATGCCGTGGCGACCATCAACTCGGCCGAGCAGCGCAAGGAAAGCCGTGGCGCGCATGCGCACGAGGATTATCCGGAGCGCGACGACGAGAACTGGCAGAAGCACACGCTGGTCACTGTCGACGACAAGGGCAAGTGCAGCTTCGACTATCGTCCGGTGCACATGTACACGTTGACCAAGGACGTGGACGTGGTCCCGCCGAAGCCGCGCGTTTACTGATCGGGAGATTATAGAAATGGCTGAATTCGCACTCCCGAAGAACTCCCGCATCACCAAGGGCAAGCACTTCCCGTCCAAGACCGGCGGCAAGAACCTGCGTACCTTCAAGGTGTACCGCTGGAGTCCGGATGACGACCAGAATCCGCGTACCGACACCTACGAGATCGATCTCGATGCGTGCGGCCCGATGGTTCTGGACGCGCTGATCAAGATCAAGAACGAGATCGATCCGACGCTGACGTTCCGCCGTTCCTGCCGCGAAGGCATCTGCGGCTCGTGCGCGATGAACATCGACGGCACCAATACGCTGGCCTGCACCCGCGCCATCGCCGACTGCGGCAAGGCCGAGGTGCCGATCTATCCGCTGCCGCACATGGATGTGGTGAAGGATCTGGTCCCGGACATGACCCACTTCTACGCCCAGTACGCGTCGATCAAGCCGTGGATCCGGACCCAGACTCCGGCACCGGGCGACCGTGAACGTCTGCAGTCGCCGGAAGACCGCAAGAAGCTCGATGGCCTGTACGAGTGCATCCTGTGCGCGTGCTGCTCGACCAGCTGCCCGAGCTACTGGTGGAACGGCGAGCGTTACCTGGGCCCGGCGATCCTGTTGCAGGCCTACCGCTGGATCGTGGACTCGCGCGACGAGGACACCGGTGCACGTCTGGACGATCTGGAAGATCCGTTCAAGCTGTACCGTTGCCACACGATCATGAACTGTGCCCGGACCTGCCCGAAGGGGCTGAACCCGGCGCTGGCGATCGCGGAGATCAAGAAGTTGATGATGGCGCGCCGCGCCTGATCCAACCGATTTGCACGACGCCCTGGCGGTGTCGTGACGATGGCGGCACCGGCCTTTGGGTCCGGTGCCGTTTTTGTTGGTGCCGTACCGTCACGCGGTTGCGGCCTGCTGCACGGGTGAGTGATGAGCAACGAAGAAGAAATCCTGCTGAAGAAGCTGCGCTGGCGGTGCCGTCGGGGCATGCGTGAACTGGATCAGCTGTTTGGCCGCTATCTCGATCGCCGCTGGGCACAGGCAGGCGCGGACGAACGGGCGGTTTTCCTACAGCTGCTGGATTGCGAAGACGATAAGTTGTGGCGCTGGTTCATGGGCTACGAGGCTTGTCCCGATGCGCAGCAGGCACAACTCATCGCGTATATCCGCGCCTTGCCGGCTTGAGTGGCGGCCGTCGATCTGGCTGATGGCTGCGTTGTGCCTGCTGGGCGTGCTGGCTCCGCTTTCCATTGCGCTGTCCGATATGCCGCCGGTGCTGGCGGTGCCGGCCGGGGTTGCCGCCGCGCTGTGGGCGCTGGTACAGCTGTTGCGCGAACGACGGAGACAGCGTCGCGAGGTGGTGATCGCACCGTTTCCGACACCATTGCGGGTCGATGGGATGGTGGTGGAGCAGATGCGGCTGGAGTGTCGCGGGCCATTGACTGTGCTGGCATGGAACGGCGCGCTCGGCCGCGGCCATCTGCTGTTCTGGCCGGATACCCTTTCGGGCGGGCAGCGACGTGAACTGCGACTGGCCCTGGATGCGCGACGTGTTTCTCAGTTGCCCGCGCAAGTGGCACCATAGCGGCACCTGACTGGCAGAAGCGCATGTTCAAACCCATTCCTGTCGCAATCGGATTGCGCTATCTGCGCGCCAAACGCCGCAACGGTTTCATTTCCTTCATTTCGATGGCATCGATCCTGGGCATCGCGCTCGGGGTGACGGTGCTGATCACCACGCTGTCGGTGATGAGCGGTTTCCAGAAGGAGATCCGCGACCGGCTGCTGCAGATGTCCGCCCATGCCACGGTCACCAGCGATGGCGAGCCGATGAACGAGTGGCAACGGGCGATCGACATTGCGGTGAAGGATCCGCGTGTCGCCGGCGCCGCACCGTATATCGAGATCCAGGGGATGCTGGCCGGCCCGCGCGTGCAGGGCGCCATCGTGCAGGGCATCGACCCGGCGCAGGAGCCGAAGGTATCGGTGATCGGCGAGAAGATGAAGAAGGGCTCGCTCGACAGCCTGCAGCCCGGCGAATTCAACATCCTGCTCGGTCAGGAGCTGGCGATCTGGCTGGGCGTGGAGGTGGGTGACAGCGTGGTGGCCACGCTGGCCGAGATCCAAGGGACGCCGATGGGCGCGATGGCCCGCACCAAGCGCTTCAAGGTCAGCGGTATTTTCGAGGCCGGCTACAACGAGATCGACCGCGGGGTTGCCTTCGTCAACATGCAGGACCTCGAGCGCGTGCTGCGCGTGGACGGCGTCACTGGCGTGCGTCTGAAACTGCATGACATGGATCAGGCCTACACGGTGGCGCGCGATCTGGCGTTGAACCTGCACGGGCCGTATCGCGTCAGCGACTGGACCCAGCAGAACGCCAACCTCTATCACTCGCTGCGCATGGAAAAAACGGTGATGGGCATCCTGCTGTCATTGATCATCGCCATGGGCGCGTTCAACCTGGTGTCCTCGCAGGTGATGCTGGTGACCGACAAGCAGGCCGATATCGCGATCCTGCGCACACTGGGACTCACGCCGGGCGGGGTCATGCAGGTGTTCATGGTGCAGGGCAGCCTGATCGGCATATTCGGCACGATTGCGGGCGTGATCGGCGGCATCGCCCTGACCTTGAATCTGGAGCGGATCCTTGGCCTGATCGAGTCGGTGTTCAACATCAAGCTGCTGCCGGAGGATGTCTATTACATCACCGGTCTGCCAACCGATATGCAAACCGGCGACATCGTGGTGATCACCCTTGTTGCCCTGCTGATGAGCTTCCTGGCCACGTTGTATCCGGCGTGGCGTGCTGCCCGCACCCAGCCGGCGGAGGCCCTGCGCTATGAATGAGGTCATCAAGCCGATGGAAGCCGTGATCCGCGCCGAGGGCCTGGCCAAGACTTACGCCGAGGGCAAGATGCGCACGCCGGTGTTCGATGGACTCGAGCTGGAAGTACACGCCGGTGAGACCGTGGCGATCGTGGGCGCGTCCGGCGCTGGCAAGAGCACGTTGTTGCACCTTCTGGGTGGGCTGGACGTGCCCAGCGTAGGTGAGGTTTACGTGGCCGGACAGCGCATGTCAGGCCTCTCCGATACGGCGCGGGGTCAACTGCGCAACCGGGCACTGGGCTTTGTCTACCAGTTCCACCATCTGTTACCGGAATTCACCGCGCTGGAAAACGTGATGATGCCCGTGCTTTTGGGCGGAGCCGAAGTGGCCGATGCCACGACGCGGGCGCGTGACCTGCTTGTGTCGGTCGGATTGGGGCATCGCCTGGAACACAAACCTGGCGAGCTTTCCGGCGGCGAGCGCCAGCGTGCAGCGGTGGCACGGGCGCTGGTGAATCGGCCGGCGTGCGTGCTGGGTGATGAACCCACCGGCAATCTTGATGACAAGACAGCCGCCACGGTATTCGAGTTGATGCTGGAGTTGAACCGGGCCCATCACACCAGCCTCGTGTTGGTGACGCATGACCGCAGCCTGGCGCGCAAGCTGGACCGGGTGCTGGAACTGCGCGAAGGGCGGCTGCATGAATTGGCCATCAGCGAGGTTTGAGCGGCCATCCTGCTGATGGCTGAATGAGGCGGGACAGGGACTGTTGGCGCTCTGGGCAGGGGCGCATCATCGGTGCGACTGCCATTCAAGGAGTTCCCTATGAAACGCCTGATTGCAATTGCCGCCCTTGCCTGTGGCCTGGCAGCTTGCGCCTCCACCGGAAGGTTGAGCGGCACCGAGCGGCTGGAGCTGTATCGGGCCCACGCCGGTGAGCCGGTGAGGGATTTCCGCTACTACGGCTCGCTAAACGGCTGGACCGAACTGGGTGACAGCGCGCTGGCGGTATGGACCCGCCCCAGCGAGGCATGGCTATTGGAGTTGGGAGGGCCCTGCATGGACCTGTCTTTCGCGCCGGCAATTTCGGTGACCAATATGATGGGTCAGGTATCGGCCCGTTTCGATACGGTGATCGTGCGCGGTGGCTCGACATCCCACGGCGTTCCATGCCGCATCCAGACGATCCGGCCACTGGATGTCAAAGCGTTGCGGCTCTCGGAAAAGCAACTGCGTGAGGCCAAGGTCGAAGCGCGCGAGGCCGGGCAGACGCCGACAAACTGATGCCCGAACCAGCTGTGTGAGGCGGCATTAAATGCCGTCTCACCGGGTGGACGACGGCTCAGCCGGCATCCGGTGCGACGTAACCGGCGGGCTTTTCCGCATCGCCGGAGAACAGGAATTTCTGCAGCTCTTCCTCCAGAAACGCGCGGTGCTTGGGATCGCGCGGTGAGAGCCGGTTCTCGTTGATGAGCATGGTCTGGTGCGCCAGCCACGCGGCCCAGGCCGGTTTGCCGACGTTGGCGAAAATGCGCTGGCCCAGCTCGCCGGGGTAGGGGACGAAATCCAGACCTTCGGTTTCGCGTTGTTCGTACTGGCAGAAAACGGTGCGGGACATAGGGGTTCCTGATGATGCGGTGACAGCCCCTGCTAGAGGCTGTCGAGGAGCTTGCGGATCGGCGCGGGCAGCCCGAGCGATGACAGCGCCGCGCGTGAGACCCAACGCAGCGCGTCATTGTCGCCGACCCGCTCGCGCAAGGCGACTTTGCGCAGGCGCAACGGCTGCAGGTGCAGCCGGTAGTGGCTGAAGGTATGCACGATCATCGGCATTTCCTCGGCGTTGTCGTAGTGGCCGTGGAGCTCGCGTTCGAACCACTCCCGCATTGAACTGTCGGTATCGGCCTGCGGCAGCGTCCACAGCGATGCCCAGACGCCGCTCGGGGGGCGGCGGTTGAGCAGGAGCTCGCCGTGCTCGTTCTCCAGCAGCAGGGCCACCGCCTCGCGTTCGGGCAGCGTTTTCGTCGGCTTCGGCGTTGGCAATGAATCGGTCCGCCCCTGGCGATATGCAACGCAGTTGCTGTGCAGCGGGCACAGAATGCAGGCCGGATTGGCCCGGGTGCACAGGGTTGCCCCGAAATCCATCTGCGCCTGGGTGTAATCGGCCAAGCGGCCTTCGGGCACCTGCTGCACATGCTCGTGGGCGATGGCCCAGAGCTGCTTTTCGATAGCCGGCTGGCCGGGATAGCCGCTCACGCCGTGGTAGCGGGTCAGCACCCGCTTGACGTTGCCATCGAGGATCGGGAAACGATCGTTCCATGCCTGGGTGAGGATGGCGCCTGCGGTGCTGCGCCCGATTCCGGGCAGCGCAATCAGGGCATCGAAATCCCGCGGCAGATCTCCGGCGTGCTGTTCCACACAGCGTTTTGCAGCGGCGTGCAGGTTGCGCGCACGGGCGTAGTAGCCCAGGCCGGCCCATTGCGCCATCACCGTGTCGTTATCGGCGCCTGCCAGGTCGGCCAGCGTCGGAAACGCCTGCATGAAGCGCAGGAAATAGGGGGTGACCGTGGCCACCTGGGTCTGTTGCAGCATGATTTCCGACAGCCACACCCGGTACGGCGTACGTGGATGCTGCCAGGGCAGGTCGTGGCGACCGTGCTGGTCGAACCAGTGGAGCAGGCGCGCGGAAAAAGTGTCGGGGGGCGGGATCGTCAAGGCGGGTTTCAGTAGGAGCGACGTCAGTTGTGAAGGGGACTTCCAGCTGCCTCATCGCGACGTGACGTCGCTCCTGCGGGCTCAGGCCTGGGCGCTGCCCAGCGCTTCGGGCAGCAGCGCATCGACAAAGGCTTCGGGGTCGAAGACGCGCAGGTCTTCCGGGCGCTCACCGATGCCGGCAAAGCGGATCGGAATCCCGAACTCGCGCGCCAACGCGAACACCACGCCTCCCTTGGCCGTACCGTCGAGCTTGGTCACCACCAGCCCGGTCACCCCGGCGGCGGCATGGAACTGGCGCAGCTGTGACAGCGCGTTCTGGCCGGTGGTGCCGTCGATCACCATCAGCACTTCGTGCGGCGCGGTGGCATCGACCTTGCCGAGCACGCGGCGGATCTTGCTCAACTCGTTCATCAGGCCGGTCTGGGTGTGCAGGCGGCCGGCGGTGTCGGCGATAAGGATGTTGGTGCCACGGGCCTTGCCCGCCTGCAGCGCATCGAACGCGACCGATGCCGCATCGGCATTCTGGCCCTGGGCGACGACAGCCACGCCGTTGCGTTCGCCCCATATCTGCAGTTGCGCCACGGCGGCGGCGCGGAAGGTGTCGCCGGCGGCCAGCATCAGGCTGTGGCCCTCGTCCTTGAAACGCTTGGCCAGCTTGCCGATGGTGGTGGTCTTGCCGACGCCGTTGACGCCAATGGTCAGGATGACGAACGGCTTGGCGTTGCGGTCGATCAGCAACGGCTTGGCGACCGGCTGCAGCATCGCGATCAGGTCGGCGCGCAGGGCGGCCAGCAGCGCGTTGGCATCGGCGAACTCGCGGGCTTTCATGCGCTTGCGCAGATCCTCGACCAGCGCGGTGGTGGCCGGAACACCAACGTCAGCGGTGATCAGGGCGGTTTCGATTTCGTCGAGCAGGTCGTCGTCGAGCTTGGGGTTGCGCGAGAACAGGCCGCCGAAACTGCGGGCAAAGGTGCTGTTGCGCAAGCGCTCGCGCCACCCGGTCTTGCCAGCGGCGGCGGCCGGTGCGGCATTGGCCGGGATCAGCTCGTCAGGTGTCTGGAGTGCTGTCGAAGGGGCCGCCGCAGTCTGCAGCGCGGCATCCACGATGGCATCGGCAGCGGTTGGCAGCGGTGCGGGCGGCTCGACTGGCCCTAGGCCGGCAGTAACCTCGATGGGCATCGGAGCAGAAGCGGCATCGGCGGTGGTCGCGATTGGCGATTCGGCAACCGGCTCGGGCGTGGTTGTCCCTGCGTCAACCGGTTGGGGGACCATGGTTTCGACAACAACCGCCTCCGGCTCTGGAACTTCCCGAGGTGTGGGAAATGCAGCTGCCAGCTCCTCGGCACTGTAGTGCTGGGTCCTGGGCGTTTCAGCGGTGTCCTGGGGCTTCTTGCGACGGAAAAAACTGAGCATGGGATAAGGCGCTATGGCAGGTGTACATGCTACCACCGGCCCAGCGAGGGGCCGGCAGATAGCGGGCTAAAGTCCGCGGGTTCACGGCCGATCATGGCTGTATGAACGCCATTGTTTCCATCGCCGCAGGCGGCCTCGGGGCCGCCATGCAGGATATGCAGCGTGCGGCGGCCGATATTGCGGGCAGTGCGGCTGCCGGATCGGGTGGGGGCGATGTGATCACCGCGATGGCTGTGGCAATCAGTGCAGAAGCCGCGTTCATGGCCAACGCCGCCGTGCTCCGGCGCGGTGACGACATGCTGGGCAGTTTGCTGGATGTCTTCGCGTGAATTGTAGGGCCCCGCCGTTGTCGACGGGGCCCGGGGTGATCAGGCCGACAGCTCCAGCAGCAGCTTGTTGAGCCGGCGCACATAGGCAGCCGGGTCCTTCAGGCTGTCGCCGGCGGCCAGCGCGGCCTGGTCGAACAGAACGCGGGACAGATCGTTGAACCGCTCCATATCGGCTTCGGCGTCGAGCTTTTCGATCAGCGGATGGGCCGGGTTGAACTCGAACACCGGCTTGGTCTCCGGCACCTTCTGGCCGCTGGCCTCCAGGATCTGGCGCATCTGCAGGCCGATATCCTGCTCGCCGATGGCCAGGATCGCGGGTGAATCGGTCAGGCGGTGCGAGACCCGGACTTCGGCCACGTCATCGCCCAGCGCGGTCTGCAGGCGCGAGGCCAGCCCTTCCTTGGCCTTGGCGGCTTCTTCCTGCGCCTTCTTGTCCTCGTCCGATTCCAGCTTGCCCAGATCTAGGTCGCCACGGGCGATGTCCACGAACGACTTGCCGTTGAACTCGTTCAGATAGCCCATCAGCCACTCGTCGATGCGATCGGTCATAAGCAGCACTTCGATGCCCTTCTTGCGGAACACCTCCAGGTGCGGGCTGTCCTTGACCTGGGTGTGGCTCTCGCCGGTCAGGTAATAGATCTTGTCCTGGCCTTCGACCATGCGCTCGAGGTAGTCGGCCAGCGACACGCTCTGCTCGCCGCTGGCATCGTAGGTGGACGCGAAGCGTAGCAGCCCGGCAACCTTCTCGCGGTTGCCGAAGTCCTCGGCCGGACCTTCCTTCAGCACCTGGCCGAAGTTTTTCCAGAAGCCGGCATATTCCTCCGGCCGGTCGGCGGCCAGCTTCTCCAGCATGTCCAGCGAACGCTTGGTCAGCGCCGATTTCATCGAATCGATCACCGGCCCGGACTGCAGGATTTCGCGGGACACGTTCAACGGCAGGTCGTTGGAATCGACAACGCCCTTGATGAAGCGCAGGTACAGCGGCAGGAATTGCTCGGCCTGGTCCATGATGAAAACACGCTGCACGTACAGCTTCAGACCCTTGGGCGCGTCACGGTGGTAAAGGTCGAACGGCGCCCGGCCCGGCACATACAGCAGCGAGGTGTACTCCAGCTTGCCCTCGACCTTGTTGTGGCTCCACGCCAGCGGGTTCTGCGGGTCGTGCGCGGTGTGCTTGTAGAACTCCTGGTACTGCCCGTCGTCCAGCTCGGACTTGGGACGCGTCCACAATGCGTTGGCGCGGTTGACGGTCTCCCACTCCGGCTCGGCGGGCGCGTCCTTCTCCTCGCCGTAATGTTCCTTCTTCATCTCGATCGGCAGGCCGATATGGTCCGAATACTTCTTGACCAGGTTGCGCAGCTGCCAGCCATCGGCGAATCCTTCCTCGCCGTCCTTCAGGTGCAGCACGATGCGGGTACCGCGCTCCGGCTTGTCGATGGTGGCGACTTCAAATTCGCCCTCACCCCTGGACGACCAGTGCACACCCTCGCCGGCCGCCAGGCCTGCGCGGCGGCTGTACACATCGACCTGGTCGGCGACGATGAAAGCCGAATAGAAGCCCACGCCGAACTGGCCGATCAGGTTGGAGTCCTTCTTCTGGTCGCCGCTGAGATGCTGCAGGAAGTCGGCGGTTCCGGACTTGGCGATGGTTCCGAGGTGGGCGATGGCTTCCTCGCGGCTCATGCCGATGCCGTTGTCATCGATGCTGAGCGTGCGCGCGGCAGGATCGACCTCGATGCGGATGCGCAGTTCACCGGCGTCTTCGAGCAGCTCGGGCCGGGTCAGCGCCTCGAAACGCAGCTTGTCGGCGGCGTCGGCGGCATTGGACACCAGCTCGCGCAGGAAGATTTCCTTGTTCGAGTACAGCGAATGGATCATCAGGTGCAGCAGCTGCTTCACCTCGGTCTGGAAGCCCAGGGTTTCCTTTTGGGTTTCTGCGTTCATCGGTCGATCGTGCTCCGTGGCTGACGTGCCGCGTGACAATCCGCGGCGGCTGCTCCACGGGTAAGGGTGATCGGCCGGATTTCAAGGTGTGCGGCGGTCCGGGCAACGCTGGTCTATGATGCGCCGCTCCTCTTTTTGCGATCAGCTGGCTGCCGATGCCGTCGATTTCCCACCGACTTCCGCTGGATTGTGCCGGGGCGCCTGCATGAGCCGGGGCAGGCTGCCGCCAACGCCGGCAATCGGACAGGTCCGTATTGTCGGCGGCCGCTGGCGCAATACCCGCTTGCCGGTACCGGATCTGCCGGGGTTGCGGCCAACCAGCGACCGCGTGCGCGAGACCTTGTTCAACTGGTTGATGCCCAAATTGCCCGGCGCGCGGGTGCTGGATCTGTTTGCCGGCAGCGGTGCGCTGGGAGTGGAGGCGGTTTCGCGGGGCGCAGCTTCGGCCGTGCTGGTGGAGCGCGACCCGCAACTGGTGGGCGCGCTGCGCCAGCTCGCACAACGTCTGGACGCGCCCGCTCAGCTGGATGTGGTGGCTGCCGACGCGCTGCGCTGGCTGGATACCGCGCCGGGGCTGCCGGCCGACATCATCTTCGTCGATCCGCCCTTCGCCGACGGATTGTGGGGGCAGGTGATCGAACGGCTGCCCCGCCATGCGGCGGCTGATGCCTGGCTGTACGTCGAGGCGCCGCTGTCCACCTTGCCGGTGCTGCCCGGCGAATGGGTGATGCATCGCCAAGGCCTGACCCGGGAGGTGGGGTATGCCCTGTACCGGCGTGCCGCTGCTACACTTCGCGATGACCTTCACGCGGTAAACACTGCATGACCTCGGCCAATCGCCGCATTGCCGTCTATCCGGGCACTTTCGATCCGATCACCAATGGTCATATCGATCTGGTGAACCGGGCGGCGCCGCTGTTCGAAAAGATCGTGGTCGGCGTGGCGCACAGTCCATCGAAGGGGCCGACGCTGCCGTTGGAATTGCGCGTGGCACTGGCGGTGGAAGCACTCAAGCATCACGACAATGTCCAGGTGGTCGGGTTTGACAACCTGCTGGCGCATTTCGTGCGGTCGGTCCATGGCGGCGTGCTGCTGCGTGGCCTGCGCGCGGTGTCCGATTTCGAGTACGAGTTCCAGATGGCGAGCATGAACCGGCACCTGATCCCCGAGGTCGAGACGCTGTTCCTGACTCCATCCGAACAACACAGTTTCATTTCTTCCTCGCTGGTGCGCGAAATCGCGCGCCTGGGCGGCGATGTGTCCGGCTTTGTGCCGGCCTCGGTGCTGGAGGTGCTGCGAAAGGCCCGGGAGGGCCGGCCCGTCAATTGACTATCCGAATCACCGAAACAACTTAAAAAAGAGGGAGGAACTCCATGAAGAACGCGATGCGAGTGATGTTGGCCGCTTCGATGGTGCTGGCTTTCACGGCCTGCAAGAAAGAAGAAGCCGCACCGGTTGCCGATGCGCAGCAGGCCCTGGTCGCACCGGCCAAGGACGACGATGCCGGCTGGAAGCAGTACCTGCAGACGGTTGCCGTGCAGAACATCGGCAACATCACCAACAACCCGTTCCTGTACTACCTGCCGCCGGAGTCCGATCCGGAGTTCGCCGCCAAGTACGAGCGTCAGGTGGAAAGCGCCACCGGCGCGATCGGCCGTGGCGTACAGCCGGGCAACATGCTGGCCTTCGGTTCTTCGGCTTCCTCGAAGATGGCCGACATGATCCAGACCGCGTTCAAGGACGTGCAGGCCGACTCGATGAAGGGCGTGCGTGTGGTCTACATCGGCGATGCCGCCGACAACGCCCGCGTACAGACCATCGTGCAGCCGACCGGCGCTGACTACATCTTTGTTGAAGCCAAGTAATACCCGCGCAAGGCCGGGTGCGTGCAACGCGCACCCGGTTGCGGCTGGCGGCGACGCCGGACCGCATGGGACGGGGCCGCGGTTTGACGCCACGGCTCCATCCACCGACAGGTGCGGGCGTGGAGCATCGCCATGTCGTTGAAAATCAATGAGCTCTGCGTCAACTGTGACGTCTGCGAGCCCGCCTGTCCGAACAAGGCGATCTCGATGGGTGAAACCATCTATGTGATCGATCCCGCCCGTTGCACCGAATGCGTCGGCCACTTCGACGAGCCTCAGTGCGTGGTGGTGTGTCCGGTCGAGTGCATCGACCCGGACCCGGATATCCCCGAAAGCCATGACGACCTGCTGGGCAAGCTCTATCGCCTGCAGCGCGATCATCCCGAACTGTACGAACTGGAGTCTCCTTCCGCATGAAATCGCTTGCGCGTTCTTTCCTGCTGCTGGCCCTGGTGCTGTCGCCTGCGGCCTGGTCGGCCGAGGGTGCCAAGGCCCTGGCCAGCCACCCCAATGGCGCGGTCATTGCCAGCGGCCATGAACTGGCTACCAAGGCCGGTCTGGAAATCCTCGACCAGGGCGGCAATGCCTTCGATGCCGCGGTGGCGGTGTCCTCAACCCTCGCGGTGGTGGAGCCGATCAGCTCCGGTCTTGGCGGCGGCGGCTTCTTCCTGTTGCACGATGCGGCGACCGGCAAGGACATCATGCTGGACGCGCGCGAAACCGCGCCCGAGTCGGCTATGCCCGACCAGTACCTGGACAAGGACGGCGAGCTGGACCGCGACCGTTCGGTCAATGGCCCGTGGTCGGCGGGCATTCCCGGCCTGCCTGCCGCGCTGGCGCAGCTGGCCGAACAGCACGGCAAATTGCCGTTGAAGACCTCGCTGGCGCCCGCCATCCGGGCCGCAGCTGATGGTTTCCCGGTGTACGCACGCATGGTCAATGGTTATGCCTCGCGGCGTGAAGTGATGGAGCGCTATCCCGGGACGCGCGAGGTCTACCTGCGCAACGGCAAGCCGATTGCCGAGGGCGACATCTTCAAGCAGCCGGAGTTGGCGCATACCCTGCGGCTGATGGCGGACAAGGGTTTTGACGGTTTCTATCGTGGCGAAACCGCCAAGAAGCTGCTCAAGGGCGTCAAGCAGGCCGGTGGCCGCTGGACCGCGGCCGAGCTGGCCGGATACACGGTCAAGACCCGCGAGCCAATCACCTTCAACTACCGCGACTGGAAGATCACCACCGCCTCGCCACCGTCCTCCGGCGGTATTGCGCTGGCATCGATGCTGCAGATCCTGGAAGGCTGGGACCTGAAGTCGCAGGACGAGGCACATCGCACCCACCTGGTGGTGGAAGCCATGCGCCGCGCCTTCCGCGACCGCACGTTCTTCCTGGGTGACCCGGATTTCGTCGATATTCCGCAGCGGGTGTTGACCAGTCGCGACTACGCACAGGGCCTGCGTTCCACCATCCATCCGGAGAAAGCCACGCCCAGCGACATGTTGTCCGGCAACCCGACGCCGCTGGAGGATGACGAGACCACGCACTTCTCGATCATCGATGCCCAGGGCAACCGCGTCGGTGGCACGCAGACGGTGAACCTGCTGTACGGCTCGGGTCTGATCCCGGCCGGCACCGGTGTGCTGCTCAACAACGAGATGGACGATTTCGCGCTCAGGCCGGGCACGCCCAACGCTTTCGGGGTGATGGGCTACGAGGCCAACGCACCGAAATCGGGCAAGCGCATGCTCAGCTCGATGACGCCAACCTTCATGGAAAACGATGAAAAGGTGGTGGTGATCGGTACGCCGGGCGGCACGCGCATCATCACCATGGTGCTGCTTGGCATTCTGGGTTACGACGATGGCCTGACGGCGCAGCAGGTCGCCGCGTTGCCGCGTTACCACCACCAGTGGCTGCCGGACGAGATCTCGGCCGAAACCGGTGCTTTCAGCCCCGAGGTGGTCAAGCAGCTGCAGGCGATGGGCCACAAGATCGACCTGCCCGGTGACAGCGCCGCCGAGGGGCGTGGTTCCAGCCATGTGTGGGGCAACCTGCAGACGGTGGAATGGGACCGCCTCACCAACACCCTCAGCGGTGGAACCGATCCCCGCAATCCGGTAGGCAGTGCCGAAGTGCGTGCCGTCGCTCCGGCGAACTGAGCAGCCGCGTTGCAGTCTGGAAACCCCGCCATATGGCGGGGTTTCCCGTTCGGGAGCGTCAAATTAATGGCAGCTCAAAATTGCGAATATTTAACGTGCCGTCGGTAGAATTTTTCACATGAAACTATGGTCGATCCGCGGCAATACACAGAAGCTCGATGGCGGTGCGATGTTCGGCAACGCCCCCAAGGCGGTTTGGCAGAAATGGGCCGCACCTGACGATCTGAACCGGATCGAATTGGCCTGTCGGGCGCTGCTGGCCAGCCCGCTCGGCGGCAAGACCGTGTTGTTCGAAGCCGGGATCGGCGCGTTCTTCGAGCCGAAGCTGCGCGAGCGCTACGGCGTGCAGGAGCCGCGGCACATCCTGATCGATTCGCTGCGTGAAGCCGGCTTCGAGCATGAGGACATCGATGTGGTGGTGCTCAGCCATCTGCACTTCGACCATGCCGGCGGCCTGCTGGCGCCGTGGTCGGAAGGTCGCCCGCCCGAGCTGCTGTTTCCCAATGCCACCTTCCTGGTGGGCGCCGCACATTGGGAGCGGGCGCAACACCCACATCCGCGTGACCGGGCCAGCTTCATTGCCGAGTTGCCGGCGCTGCTGGAAGCCAGTGGCCGGTTGGAAATCGTGTCCGGCGAGTATTCGCAGGTGCTGGGCCACTCGGTGCGTTTCAGCTACAGCGATGGGCACACCCCAGGGTTGATGCTGGCCGAGATCGTCGGGCCGGAACGGGTCGACGGGCAAGCCCATGGAGGCGTGGTGTTCTGTGCCGACCTGATCCCCGGCCGCCCATGGGTACACGTGCCGATCACCATGGGATACGACCGCAACGCCGAGTTGTTGATCGACGAAAAGCGCCGTTTTCTGGAAGACAAGCTTGCCCGCAACGTGCGGCTGTTCTTCACCCACGATCCGGAGTGCGCATTGGCCCAGGTGGTACGCGACGAGAAGGGCCGGTTCGGCACCACCCACGAGCTGGGTGAGTTGAAGGCGCGCACGTTGATCGGATGAGGTTGCAACGGTCGCTGCGGTGCATGCGGCGCCCGGAGACTGTCAGCTGCGGACAGGGCGGACGCGCGTCCACCCTGCCGATCAAACGCAGGTCAGTGGGTTTTGAGGCAGCTGCTCATGAAGCTCTTGCGGGCATCGCCACTCAGGTGCTTGGAGGCGGCATCGGTGTTGCACCGGCTCATGCGCTGCTGTGGCGTGGTGGCCGCAGCGGCCGGTGTGTGACCGCTGAGGCAGGTGCGCTGGGCTTCCTTGTAGGCCTCGCCCTTCATTCCCTTGTTCTTGGCCGAGCATTCGGCCATGCGTTGCTGTTGTGGACCAGGCGGGGCTGCGTTCACTACGAACGGAATCACGGTCGTCAGCAGCAGGCAGGCGAGGGAGGGCAGGCGTTTCATGATGCTTCCAGGGCTGGGGTGGCGGCGTAGCATCGGCGCAGCCTCGGGTAAGCCGGTGTGAAGGAAGCCTGCCCGGTTGTCACTCGCTGACGCGGGTGCCGAAAATCCGGTCGCCGGCATCGCCCAGCCCGGGGAGGATGTAGCCTTGGTCGTTGAGGCGCTCATCGATGGCGGCGGTGTAGATCTCTACATCCGGATGCGCCGCTTCCACGGCTCGCAGACCTTCAGGTGCGGCGACCAGGAAGATGCCCTTGATGCGGCGTGCACCGGCGCGCTTGAGCATGTCGATGGTGGCGATCAGGGTACCGCCGGTGGCCAGCATCGGGTCCAGGATCAGCGCCTCGCGCTCTACCAGGCGAGCGGTGAGCCGCTCGAAGTAAGGCACTGGCTTCAGGGTTTCCTCATCGCGCTGCAATCCGACCACGCTGACGCGGGCAGCCGGAATCAAGGCCAGCACGCCATTCAACATGCCCAGTCCCGCTCGCAGGATTGGCACCAGGGTGATTTTGGCGCCAGCGATGCGCTGCACCTGTACCGGTCCGGCCCAGCCTTCGAGCGTATGCGGCTCGGTTTCCAGATCCGCAGTGGCCTCGTAGGCCAGCAGTGTACCCAGCTCGTTGACCAGCTCGCGGAAATCCTTGGTGTTCATCGCGGCGCTGCGCAACAGGCCGATCTTGTGTTGGACGAGTGGATGGCGGACTTCGACGATTTTCATGCAGGCGCGCCGCAAAGAGGGGGAGCTAAGTTTAAGCCAAGCCCTTGCCCCCGCTGCCAACATTCCAACCATGCCCCGGGGCCGGACCACGCCGGCCCCGGGAGACGCATGGTGATTTCCGATCAGTACTCGTAACGGATGCCGGCCAACCAGGAGCGACCGAAGCTTTCCATTTCCAGCACGCGGCTACGCTGACCCTGGAAGCGGATCTGGCGGGTGTCGTTGATGTTGTTGACCTCACCAAACAGATGCCAGTTCTTGCTCAGCGCGTAGTTGATGGAGAAGTCCAGACTGGCGCGATCATTCCAGTAGACGTTCAGCTCCGGCGAGTCCACGTCGAAGGACTGTATGAACTTGGAACGATAGTTGTAGGCCAGACGGGTGTTCAAGCCGTACTTGTCGTAAGTCAGCGCGAGGTTGTAGTTATTACGTGAGGTCCCCGGCAGCTCCGTCCTGCCTTCGCCGAATGGCAGGTCGGCGCGTGACTTGGCATAGGTGTAGTTGCCGTAGATGCCAAGGCCGTCAAACGGGCCGGGCAGGAAATCGAATGTCTGCTGCCAAGCCAGCTCAAGACCATGGATCTTCCCGCTCTTGCCGTTCTCCGGGCGGGTCACCTGGCGGCTGCGTCCGCCGCCGATGCTTTCGGAGTGGGTGGCGATGAACAACGGATCCTGGATGTGCTTGTAGAACAACGCAGCGGAGAGCAGGCCCAGCGGGCGCAGGTAGTGTTCATAGGACAGGTCCAGATTATGGGCGTAGGCCGCCTTCACGTTCGGGTTGCCCTCGTTCACCGGCGAGGTGTCCAGTTCGCCGAGCGTGCGATACGGCGCGCTATGCATGAAGTCCGGCCGGTTGATGCCCGTGGAGTACGAGGCGCGCAGGATCCGGTCCTGGTCGGCCTCGTAGCGGAAGTGCAGGCTGGGCAGCAGGTGGCCGTAATTGCGGCTGGCGTGCTGCGGCAGTACTTCTGCTGTGTCCTCGTTGAACTGGATGGCATCGCCTTCGGTGCGGGTGCGCTCGTAGCGCACGCCGGTGATCATCGTCAGCTTGTCCCAGGTGACATCCAGCCGTGCATAGGTGGCGTAGATGTCTTCCTTGGCGCTGTAGTCGGCGGTGAGGGAGTCGGGGATGAGCCGGACATGGTTGCTGCCGCTGCGCAGGGGGGCGGCATGCTTGCTGAAGATGTCGCGGCAGAATCGCCGACCCGCCAGGAAGTAATCGAAATTGTTGGACACGCTGTCGCAAAGCAGATCGGACATGGTGATGCCGAGCGTGCCGAAGTCCGCCGCCGAGCCGTTGCGATAGCGCTCGTCGTTGAAGGACTTGTCACGCAGGCGGGCGCGGGCGCCGAACTTGATGCTGCCGTTGTCACCCAGCAGATTCTGCTGGCGGGTGGCGTCGAGGCGGAAGCCGTTTTCCTTTTCCTCGCCGTATTCGTAGCGGTCATTGAGGCGACGGAAACCAAACCAGCTCTCCGGCAGGTTGACGCCGCTGGCTGGCGCATCGCTGCGGCCCCTGATCTGCCACACCGGGAAATCGGGGTTGCTGTAGTCGTAGTCCATCTTTGGCCGCACCGTGGAGCGGAAGATGTACTGCATGCGCGGCGAGGTCTGTTTGCTGGCCTTGCTCTGCGAGGCCTGCCATTCCAGCTCCCAATCGTCGCCCATGTAATGCTCACCACCCAGGTTGTAGGTGCGGATCCGCTTGTCGTAGCTGCGTTCGCGCAGCTCCTTGTCGAACGTGGCGCGGACGTTGCCGGTCGTCTGGTCGGAGCCGGCAGTGTGCTGATCCATCGCGATGATCAGGTTGTCGCGGAACTCGTGATCTTCGAAACGGGAATCGGAGGCGACGAAATACAGCAGGTTGCCCGGATCGATGCGGAAGTCGAAGCGACCGGTGATGCCGGTACGGGTGCGGGTGCCTTCGTAGTCCTTGATCTGCACTTCGGTGGGCATGATGCGGCCATCGTCGAAACGCTCATACAGCGTTTCCACGTTGTTGGTGAAACGTCCCTGCTTGCTGTGCGAGGCCGAGAGCAGCACGCCGATGTTGCGGTCGGCGCCGAAACGGTTGCCAATGGTGGCGTTGTAGCGCTCGTTGTCGCCACTGCCAAGCTCATAGCGGCCCGCACCAGCCGAGGCACGCAGCGTCATGCCGCTGCGGTCGAGTGCGCTCTGGGTGCGGATGTTGATGTTGCCGGCGATGGCGTCGCCATCCATGTCCGGAGTGATGGCCTTGGTCACTTCCAGCGCAGCGATCACATCGGCGGGGATGGTGTCCAGCTCCACGCCGCGTGAGGTCGAGTCGGGGTTGGCCAGTTGCACGCCGTCGATCGTGACCGTGGTGAACTCCTTGGGCGCGCCGCGCACGGTTACGTAACGGCCTTCGCCCTGGTCGCGCTCGATAGACACGCCGGCGATTCGCTGTGTCGATTCAGCGATGTTGTTGTCCGGGAACTGACCCAGCAGGTCGGCCGAAACGACATTGACGTAATTGGTCGATGTGCGTTGCTGGTTCAACGCCATGGCTTGGGCATCGCGCGTGGCATGTACGTTGATGCGATCCAGTTCAACCGCCTCGGCGGCGACCACCGTGCTGCGCATCGTCACGTCCACGCGCAGGCCACGGGTGGCGCCGACTTCGATTTCCAGTTCCTGTGGCTGGTAGCCGATGTAGTCCACTTTGAGGCGATGGCGCCCGGGCGATACGTTGTTGATCCGGAAACTGCCATCACGCTGGGTGGCGACCTGGGTGCCGTTGAGCGTGACGCGTGCGCCCTCCAGATAGACGCTGCGTGAGGATTCCTTCACTTGGCCAATGACAGTGCCGGCGTCGCCTTCCTCTGCGCTGGTCGTTTGCTGGCTTTGGGCATGTGCGGACATGCTGCAGGACAGTGCGAGGGCGTAGGCAATCGCGGTGGCGACTACCGAATGTTTGAGGTTCATGTGCGAGGCTCTTGCGGATGGTGAGATCGGAGGTGAAGGGTTTAACGTTCTATTCACCGGCCGCGAGACCATGGGTCAGAAGTGTTGCAATCGGATGAATTTGCGTGGGTTCGCTCCGTTGAGCGCAATGTCACGGTGTTGCAACCTGGCGTTGGCAGGCTCGCGTGTTCCGTCTTGTCGATGCAGAGTGATTGCCACATGTCGTCCAGGTCATTTTTGTTTCCGATTGCCGTCGTATTTCTTTTTTCAGCGTGCTCGATGCAGAGTCCGGAAGCGGCGTCGGGCATGGGCGAAGACAACACCCAGGCGCGGCCCGAACATGCAGTGATTGCCGAGACGTTCCTGACGCCGATGACTCCGGTCGACAACATCGACTCGCCCGCCAGTTGGCAGGGTCCCGATGGACAGGTGTTGCTGATCGCCACCGCAAAGGCCACCGACCGGTTGGCGGTATACGACGGCCAGAGTGGCGTGTTGCTGCGCGAGGTCGGCGAAACCGGAGTTGTACCGGGCAAGTTCAAACGTCCCAACGGCATTGCCGTGGTCGATGATCTGGTATTCGTGGTGGAGCGCGACAACCATAGGGTGCAGGTGCTACGCCTGCCCGAATTCGCGCCGGTCGGGGTGTTTGCCGCCGGCGATCTGCGCAAGCCGTACGGGTTATGGATCAACAAGCTGGTTGACCGGTATGAGGTCTATGTCACCGACTCGTATCACGACGGCGAAGATGCTCAGGGCAACGACGTATTGCCACTGCTGCAGCAGTTGAACGAGCGCGTGCGCCGTTACCAGGTCGATGTGGCCGCTGAAGGCCTGCAGGCGAAATTGTTGTCCAGCATCGGTGATACAACCGAGAAGGGCGCGCTGCGGGTAGTGGAGTCGATCTGGGGCGACCCGGCCAACGACCGGCTGCTGATCGCCGAGGAGGATGAAACCTACGCCAGTGAGTTGAAGGTCTACACGCTGGATGGAAAGTTCACTGGCACCACCTTGGGTCGCGACGTGTTCCGGGCGCAGGCCGAGGGCGTGATGCTGCGCACCTGCGGAACCGACGGCTGGTGGATCACCACCGAACAGGCCAAGGATCGCAGCGTGTTCCACCTGTTCGATCGCAAGACGCTGGCCCATGTTGGAGCGTTCCAAGGCAACACCGTAGCCAACACCGATGGCATCTGGAACAGCCAACAGGCATCGGCGCGCTTTCCGCAGGGCGCGCTGTACGCGGTGCATGACGACCAGGGCGTGGCGGCCTTCGACTGGCGGGATATCGCCCGCGCCCTGTCGCTGCCGCAGGATTGCGCGCTGTGATGCCGGTGTTGTCGAAGCGCGTGCTGCTGGCGGCCGCGATGGCAGTCGCGACCGCCGCGGTTGCAGCCGCGCCCGAAGTGGAGCCGAACACGCAGGTGCCGGCGGGCAGCCGACACTATGCTGCCAGTGCGTTTCCGGACCGGATCGTGGTGTCTCCGGCGCAGGATGCCGCCACCGGATTCGCAGTGGCGTGGCGCACGAGTCTGCTTGCCACATCGCCCGTGCTTGAGCTGGCGATGGCGGGGGATTCGCCGGACCTGGGCGAGATCCGGCGGATTGATGCGGCCAGCCGTTCACTGGAGACGGAGAACGGCAGCTCGCAGCATCACCGCGCGGATATCGATGGACTGGCGCCCGATACGCTTTATGCCTATCGCGTGCAGGGGCAGGGCACCTGGAGTGCCTGGTATCACTTCCGTACCGCCGCCGCGCCAGGCCAGCCGCTGACGTTGCTGTACTTCGGCGACACCCAGAACAAAAACCTCAGTCACGTCAGCCGGGTGATCCGGCAGGGCTGGCAAAGCGCGCCGGATGCGCGGCTGGTGCTGTTTGCCGGTGATCTGGTCAGCGGCGGTGATGGCGAGGATGACAGCGAGTGGGGGGAGTGGTTCGCCGCCGGTGGTGGGCTGCTGCAAGGAATGTCGGTGGCGCCGGCCGCCGGCAATCACGAGTACTTCGAGGAATTCGAGGACACGCCGCAGGAGCGCCGCGTACTCGGCCGGCACTGGCCGGTAACCTTCGCCTTGCCGGGCAATGGTTCGGCTGCGGCCGCATCCACCAGCTACTGGTTCGACTACCAGGATGTGCGGATCACCGTGCTCGACGGTACCTCGGCGCTGGACCTGGGAACCGCCGCCGCCCAGGCGGTGTGGCTTGAGCAGGTGCTTTCGGCCAATCGCCATCCCTGGAGCATCGTAGTCATCCACCAGCCGGTGTATGCGCTGCGCGAGGGCCGCGACAATGCGCAGCTGGCCGAACACATCCTCCCGGTGCTGCAGGAGTACAAGGTCGATTTGGTGCTACAGGGCCACGACCATACCTACGGACGTCGTGGCGATGGCAAAACCGCGCTGCCGCAGTTCATTTCATCGGTGGCCGGGCCGAAGCAATACCGCCTGTCGGACCATGCCCGCGCGACCATGGCACCAGTGGCCGAGGATACCCAGCTCTATCAGATCCTCCGTATCGATCCCCGGAAGCTGCGTTATGAGTCGCGTACCGCCACCGGGCGCCTGTATGACGCGTTTGAAGTGCGACGCCGCAGTAATGGCGACAAACAGTTGCGGGAGTTCACCGAAGCACGTATCGCGCCACGTGATTGCCCACGCGAAGCCTCACCCAAGGGACGCAGTGATCGCTGCTGGGAATGATGGTCGAAGTCCGGTGCAAGTTGCCGGCCTTGTGATGAAGGTCGTGCTTGCAGGTATGTGACGCGCCCGCCTTGAGCGACATCCCGGGCCATGCATCTGCAAGCGGGACTTCCGAGGCAGAGGCCGGCGGACACGCATTTCCCTTGTTGCCTGCGTGCCACCCGATGGCTGGAGAAGCGGAAATTTGCCCATACTGAGGCCTGCTTGATTGAACTGCACAGGCAGACTTCCAACCGTTTTGCCGATATCGCCTTACGGAAAGATCGCGAGGCGTCGCGATGCAGCCGAGCCATCCCTGTTGCAAAACCTGTCCCCTGATGCCGCGACACAAAAAAGGCCGGAACCTTTGATTTCTCTCGGGTTTCCAGCCTTTGTTGTACCGTCCGAGACGGTTGTTTGGTGGAGGTGGGCGGAATTGAACCGCCGTCCGAAGGCACTCCATCCCCGGTACTACATGCTTAGCTCACCGTTGGATCTCGCCCCTGAACAGCACGGTGCGCGAAGCGCATCCAGGGACCAGCCTGTTTTGGTTAAGCCGCGACTGACAGGCAGCCGTCACAGCCGGTTCCGTGATAATGACCCTACATCCACGAGCACGGGCACAAGTGGGTTCGGGGCTTACGCCTTAAGCGGCGAGAGCGTAGTTGTCGTCGTTGGCAACTAGAGTTTTGCAGCTGGATTTACGAGGAAAGCTACCCCCTCGGCATGCACCAAGCGACTTCATAACCCCCGTCGAAACCAGTGCACCCCCGGTTTCTTCAAGTGTTACAACCCTTTTGGACGGGACGTCCAAAAGCTGACTTGACCGGCCCAATCCTACGGCAAAATGGCTGAACAGTCACCGTCCATTTACGCGGCGGCGTCATCGCTGTGCGCCCGTCGCGTTGCTGCTCCAGTCCTGCAGTCGGAGTGCCGCGCAGTTGCGGGGCGCCAGATCAGGCGTCGCGGTTGTGCCGGCGCATCACGCGCTGTTTGTCGCGTTCCCAGTCGCGATCCTTGGCCGCATCACGCTTGTCGTGATTCTGCTTGCCTTTGGCCAGGGCGATCTCGAGCTTGATCTTGTTCTTGCTCCAGTACATCGCGGTCGGTACCAGGGTGAAGCCGTCGCGCTCGACGCGGCCGACCAGCTTGTCGATCTCGTTGCGATGAAGCAGCAGTTTGCGTTGGCGCCGGTCTTCGGCCACGACGTGGGTCGAGGCCTGGATCAGCGGGGTGATCTGCGCGCCGATCAGGAAGATCTCACCATTGCGTACGTAGGCATAGGCATCGGTCATGTTGCCGCGGCCGGCGCGGATGGCCTTTACCTCCCAACCCTGCAGCACCAGTCCGGCCTCGAAACGCTCTTCCAGGTGATATTCGTGTCGTGCACGCTTGTTCAACGCGATGGTTTTGTTGGCCGTCGCGCTCTTTGCTTTATCCTTGCCGGGTTTCTTGCTCATTTCCTTATTGTCTCCGATTCGGGGCTTCCCCGGACGATCCATCTGCATCCCGTATCGAATGCCTACTATCCGCCGTAGCGCCCTGGTCGAACATTCGGCTTCGCGCATGTTCGACCTGGTCAATGATGTTGCCGCGTATCCGCGTCGTTTCCGCTGGTGCGAGAACGCCACAATCCTGGAGCAGAGTCCGGAGCGATTGCTCGCGCGCCTCGATCTGGGGCTGGGCTCGTTCCGCACCTGGTTCATGACCGAGAACGCATTGCAGCGGCCGCACAGTATCGATATGCAGCTGCGTGAGGGCCCGTTCAAGCGCCTGCATGGGCGCTGGGAGTTCCATGCGTTGACAGAGGGCGCCTGCAAGGTGACGTTGACGATGGAGTTCGAACCGACATCACGGTTGCTCGGTCCCGCACTGACGCTGGGTTTCCATGGGCTGGCTGATCGCATGGTCAACGATTTTGTGCGCGTGGCCGATCTGGAGGCCTAGGCGATGTGGATCGAAGTGGTGATGGCGTGGCCGGAACACTGCCTATCGCGTCAGTTGTATGTGGACGAAGGCGCCACAGTGGCCGACGCGCTGGCGTTGGCGGCGCTCGAGACGAGCGGTGAAGTGGCCGCCTGCGCGGTGCACGGAGTGCTCGCGAGTGCGCAGCAGGTGCTGCACGACGGTGACCGGGTGGAGCTGCTGCGGCCGCTGCAGGCCGATCCTAAGGACAATCGCCGCCGACGCGCCAACGCCGGCAGCTGAGAAAAACGGCGCCGGTCAACGGCCGCCGCGCTTCTTCTTGTCCTTGGCCAGGTTGCGACCGAACTGGCGAACGCTTTTCCTGGCCAGCTCGGCATCCTGGTTCGGGAAATACTCACCTTCCCAGCGCGTGACCTGGTCGTTCTCGAAGAACACGGTGAAGTTCTTCACGTCGGTGTGGCCGAGACGGTCGACCCGCTGGCTGGCGGTGTAATCCCAGCGCTGCGCGTGGAACGGATCGGGAATCGACGGCGTGCCGAGCAGGGCATTGACCTGCTGTTTGCTCTGGCCGACCTGAAGCTGTCCGACGGCCTGCTCACGGATCAGGTTGCCCTGATAGATGGGCTGCTTGTAGATGATGCCGCAGCCGGTAGTGGAGAGGGCTACAACGGCGACCAACAGGAGATTGCGCATCGGGAATGGAGATTGAGGAAATCCGCTCGATGATACACTCCCGGACACCCACCGCGATCCTAACGGAGGCACCTGGCGCTAAACCGCCAATGAATACGATGGCAAAGGAATCCAACGACCTGCGTAAAGTCGGTCTCAAGGTGACGCATCCACGGATGCGGATCCTGGCGCTGCTGGAACACACTGCGCGCCACCATATGACTGCCGAGGACATCTACCGGCAGTTGCTCGATTGCGGTGACGAGATCGGGCTGGCGACGGTTTACCGCGTCCTCACCCAGTTTGAGGCCGCCGGGCTCGTGCTCAAGCACAACTTTGAAGGCGGACAAGCGGTCTACGAGCTGGACCGTGGCGGCCATCACGACCATATGGTCGATGTGGATACCGGCAAGATCATCGAATTCGAGAGCCACGAGATCGAAGAGCTGCAGCACAAGATCGCAGCCGAACACGGTTACGAGTTGGAAGAGCATTCGCTGGTGCTCTACGTGCGCAAAAAACGCCGCTGAACGGTATTGCCGGCGCAGCTGCACCGGCCTCTGCATACCTGCACCGGCGCCTTTGGCGCCGGTGTTTTTTTGCCTCAGCTTTCCTGCAGCAGCTTGCGAGCCGCGGCCCGGGCTTCGGGAGTGACTTCCACGCCGCCCAGCATGCGCGCCAGTTCTTCCTGGCGCTGGCCGGCATCGAGCAGTTCAACCGCGCTCTGGGTCATGCCATCCACCGGCGCCTTGCTGACACGGTAGTGGCTGTGCCCCTTGGACGCGACCTGGGGCAGGTGGGTGACGCAGAGCACCTGCCGCTTCTCGCCCAGTGCGCGCAGCTTCTGGCCGACGATGTCGGCCACCGCGCCGCCGATGCCCGAATCCACTTCGTCAAACACCATCGTGGGTACCGCGTCCAGGCCCAGCGCCGCCACTTCGATTGCCAGCGAAATGCGTGACAGCTCGCCGCCGGAGGCCACTTTGCGCAGGGCGCGTGCCGGCTGGCCGGCGTTGGCGGCGACGAGGAACTCGACGCGTTCGGCGCCATTGGGATCGGGACGGATGCTACTGTGCGGCTCGAGTTCGATATGGAACTGGCCGCCGCCCATACCCAGTTCGCCGATCAGCCCGGTGGTGGCGGCGGACAGGGCGACGGCGGCCGTCGCACGGCTGCGGGTCAGCGCGGCAGCGGCTTCCTGCCAACGGCTGCTCGCCTTGTCGATTTCGCCAGCCAGCTTCTGCAGGCGTTCGTCAGCGCCGCGCAATTGCTCCACGTCCGCTTCCATCTGCTCGCGGTGTGCCGCCAGCTCTTCCATCGGCACGCGGTGCTTGCGCGCAAGATCATGCAGGCGTCCAAGCCGGCGCTCGATCTGTTCGAACTGCTCGGGGTCGGCATCAAGGTCGTCCTGGATGCGGTCCAGCAACACCAGCGCTTCGTGCAGCTGGATGGCGGCGCTGTCGAGCAGGCCGTCGACATCGGCCAACCGCGCGTCGTGCTGGCTGACACGCGAAAGCTCATGGCGGATCTGTTGCAGCGCTTGCAGTACGGCCGCGCCGTCGTCGCCATTGAGCAGACTGCTGGCGCTCTGGCAGGCTTCGATCAGGGCGGTGGAGTGTGCCTGGCGGCGATGGCTGGCGCCGAGCGCGGCCACCGAGGCCGGCTCCAGGTCCTCGCGCTTGAGCTCGGCGAGCTGGTGCTCGAGGAAACCGATGCGGTCGGAGACATCGCCCTGCTCGGAAAGCGCGTCGCGTTCCTCAATCAGCGTTTGCCAGGTGCCGGCAGCGGCGCGGACTTCGGCCCGCTCGGCCTCGTTGCGGGCGTAGGCATCAAGCAGGGCCAACTGGCTCGGGCGCGCCAGCAGCGCCTGCTGCTCGTGCTGGCCGTGGATCTCCACCAGGAAGGCCGCCAGCTCGGTCAACTGCGAGACCGTGACCGGGCGGCCGTTGATGAACGCACGCGAGCCGCCATCGGCGCGGATCACCCGCCGCAACTGGCAGTGCTCGTCATCGTCCAGTTCGTTGTCCTGCAGCCAGCGCCGGGCCGCGGCGTCTTCGGCCAAGGTGAATTCGGCCGACAGTTCGGCGCGGCTGGCGCCGTGCCGGACCACCCCGCTGTCGGCGCGCAGGCCGGACAGGAAGCCCAGCGCATCCACCATGAGCGATTTGCCGGCGCCGGTTTCGCCGGAAACCACGGTCATGCCGGGCCCGAATTCCAGCTCGGTGGCGCGGACAACGGCGAAATCCTTGATAGAGAGATGTCTGAGCATGGTCGGCAGGTCAGGAGGCCGCGCAAAGCTAGCACGCGCGCCGGGCTGGTCAAAAGACCGATCGGGGAAGAGATGGGTGAGGGTAGCCGTTGCCGGTCTCACCCGGTGATCCGGCGCATGACGCGATGGGCGTTCCGGTTTTCGCGCCCGGCCCGCCCGCGTCCGGCCCCAGCGATGGTCGAAGAAGCATGCGGCGCCTTGAAACGGCCGCACATGCCCACATACGAGGTCGCAGTAGGCGGCAGAACTTCCGCCCGGGAAATGGAAATGAGCCAAGAAAACCCCGAATTCAATTCAGAAACCGCCGATCCGGCCTCGACCGCGGTCGATCCGGCGCAACAGCAGATCGATGCCCTGGCCAGTGAACTGGCACTGTTGAAGGCAGAGTCGCTGCGTGAACGCGCCGATCTGGACAACCAGCGCAAGCGCGTGGCCCGTGATATCGAGCAGGCGCGCAAGTTCGCCAACGAGAAGCTGCTGGGTGAGCTGCTGCCGGTGTTCGACAGCCTGGATGCCGGGCTCAACGCCGCCGGTGCCGACCCCAGCCCGCTGCGCGAAGGCCTGGAACTGACCTACAAGCAGCTGCTCAAGGTGGCTGGCGACAATGGCCTGAGCCTGCTGGACCCGGCCGGACAGGTCTTCAACCCCGATCATCACCAGGCCATCAGCCAGGTCGACGCCGAAGGCGCGGAGCCGGGCACCGTGGTGCAGGTGTTCCAGAAGGGCTACCTGCTCAACGACCGCCTGCTGCGTCCCGCGCTGGTGGTGGTGGCCCGGGTCGACTGATCACTGGCTGAGCGCTCGCTCAACGCGATGCGCAGCCGCCAACAGCGTTCGGAAATGGCTTGAATGTGATCCGGCCATCCCCACATCCCTTTCATCGCCCGGCTATGTCCGGGCACCAGACTAATCCTCAGGAGTCTCGCTCATGGGCAAGATCATTGGTATCGACCTCGGCACCACCAACTCGTGTGTGGCGATCATGGACGGCGGCAAGGCCCGCGTCATCGAAAACTCGGAAGGCGACCGCACCACGCCTTCCATCGTCGCCTACACCAAGGACGGCGAAGTGCTGGTGGGCGCCTCGGCCAAGCGCCAGGCGGTCACCAACCCGAAGAACACCTTCTACGCGGTGAAGCGCCTGATCGGCCGCAAGTTCACCGACGGTGAAGTGCAGAAGGACATCGCCCACGTTCCGTACACCATCCTCGCCCATGACAATGGCGATGCCTGGGTGCAGACCAGCGATGGCCGGAAGATGGCCGCGCAGGAAATCTCCGCGCGCGTGCTGGAGAAGATGAAGAAGACCGCCGAGGATTTCCTGGGCGAGAAGGTCACCGAGGCGGTCATCACCGTGCCGGCCTACTTCAATGACAGCCAGCGCCAGGCGACCAAGGATGCCGGCCGCATTGCGGGTCTGGACGTCAAGCGCATCATCAACGAGCCGACTGCCGCCGCGCTGGCCTATGGCCTGGACAAGGGTGACGGGCGTGACCGCAAGATCGTCGTCTACGACCTGGGCGGCGGCACTTTCGACGTGTCGATCATCGAGATCGCCAACGTCGACGGTGAAAAGCAGTTCGAAGTGCTGGCGACCAACGGTGACACCTTCCTGGGCGGCGAAGATTTCGACAACCGCGTGATCGAATATCTGGTGGAAGAGTTCCAGAAGGATCAGGGCATCGACCTGCGCAAGGATCCGCTGGCACTGCAGCGCCTGAAGGATGCCGCCGAACGCGCCAAGATCGAGCTGTCGACCGCGCAGCAGACCGAAGTGAACCTGCCGTACGTCACCGCTGACGCCACCGGTCCGAAGCACCTGAACATCAAGCTGACCCGCGCCAAGCTCGAGGCGCTGGTGGAAGAGCTGATCAAGCGCTCGATCGAGCCGTGCCGCATCGCGTTGAACGATGCCGGCCTGCGCACCAGCGATATCGGTGAAGTGATCCTGGTCGGTGGCCAGACCCGCATGCCGAAGGTGCAGCAGGCGGTGACCGAGTTCTTCGGCAAGGAACCGCGCAAGGACGTCAATCCCGACGAGGCCGTGGCACTGGGTGCGGCGATCCAGGGCGGCGTGCTCGGCGGCGACGTCAAGGACGTGCTGCTGCTGGACGTGACCCCGCTGTCGCTGGGCATCGAGACCATGGGCGGCGTGTTCACCAAGATCATCGAGAAGAACACCACCATCCCGACCAAGGCCTCGCAGGTGTTTTCCACCGCCGAGGACAACCAGTCGGCGGTGACGGTGCACGTGCTGCAGGGTGAGCGCGAGCAGGCCCGCTACAACAAGTCGCTGGCCAAGTTCGACCTGTCCGGCATCGAGCCGGCCCCGCGCGGCCTGCCGCAGGTGGAAGTGTCCTTCGACATCGACGCCAACGGCATCCTGCACGTGTCGGCCAAGGACAAGAAGACCAACAAGGAACAGAAGGTCGAGATCAAGGCCGGTTCGGGTCTGTCCGAGGACGAGATCGCACGGATGGTGGCCGACGCGGAAGCCAATCGCGAGGAAGACAAGAAGTTCCACGAGCTGGTGCAGGCCCGCAACCAGGCCGATGGCCTGATCCACGCCACCCGCACTGCGATCACCGAACACGGCAGCAAGGTGGGCGGCGATGTGATCGGCAAGGTCGAATCGGCACTGGCTGATCTGGAAACGGCGATGAAGGGCGACGACAAGGCGCAGATCGAAGCCCGCTCCAAGGCACTGGAAGAAGCCGGTCAGGCGCTGTATGCGGCGGCTTCGGCGACCGACCAGGGCGGCGCCCCGGGTGCCGATGCCGGCGCACAGGGCAACGATGATGTCGTCGATGCCGAGTTCACCGAGGTCAAGGACGACAAGAAGTCCTGATCCGGGCAACGGAGACGGAGGCGGTTTCAGGCCTCCGTTCCCGGTGCTGCAACATTTGGTCCTGACAACCGGCTAAACCGGTGTCGGGGCGGCCAGCGGAGGGGCGGACCGGTTCCGTTCCTCCGTTTTGACGAATCCCGACTCCTGGATCCCGATTTTCCCAATGAGCAAGCGCGATTATTACGAAGTGCTGGGGGTATCCCGCACTGCCAACGATGAAGAACTGAAAAAGGCCTATCGCCGCTGCGCGATGAAGCACCATCCCGACCGCAACCCCGGCGACAACGCGTCGGAAGCGGCGTTCAAGGAGTGCAAGGAAGCCTACGAAGTCCTGTCTGATGGCAACAAGCGCCGCATGTACGACGCCCACGGCCATGCCGCGTTCGAGCACGGCATGGGTGGCGGCGGTGGCGGTGCGGGTGGCCCGGACATGGGCGACATCTTCGGCGACATCTTCGGCAATATTTTTGGCGGCGGTGGCGGTGGTCCGCGCCAGGCCCGTCGCGGCGCCGATATCGGCTACGTGATGGAGCTGGACCTGGAAGAAGCGGTGGCCGGGGTCGAACGGCGCATCGAAATTCCGACACTGGCCGAGTGCGGCGATTGTGACGGCAGTGGCTCGGAAGACGGCAAGGTCGACACCTGCAATGTCTGTCACGGGCGCGGCCAAGTACGCATCCAGCGTGGCATTTTCGCCATGCAGCAGGCCTGCCATAACTGTGGCGGCCGCGGCCAGATCATCGCCAAGCCCTGCGCCACCTGCCACGGCAACGGCCGGGTCGAGGAAGACAAGGTGCTGTCGGTCAAGGTGCCGGCCGGTGTCGATACCGGTGACCGCATCCGTCTGTCCGGCGAAGGCGAAGCCGGGCCGGCCGGTACGCCACCGGGCGATCTGTATGTGGAAGTGCGGGTGCGCGAGCACGCGATCTTCCAGCGCGATGGCGACGACCTGCATTGCGATGTGCCGATCCGCATCTCGCAGGCGGCGCTGGGCGACACCGTGCGCGTGGCCACGCTGGGCGGCTATGCGGAGATCCGCATCCCGGCCGAGACCCAGACCGGCAAGCTGTTCCGTCTGCGCGGCAAGGGCGTCAAATCGGTGCGCAGCCGCAGCGAGGGCGATCTGTACTGCCGCGTCGTGGTGGAAACCCCGGTCAACCTGACCACCGAGCAGCGCAAGCTGCTCGAGCAGTTCGAGACCACCTTCACCGGCGAGGAGGCCCGCAAGCATTCACCGAAGTCGGCGACGTTCATCGACGGCGTGAAAGGGTTCTGGGACCGCATGACATCCACCTGAGCCATCGGGTTGTGCGACACGAGGAGCCGCAGCTTGCTGCGGCTCTTTTTTTTCCGCTATCCGCGTTGCCGGAAGCCGCTTCGGTTGTCGCTGCGGACACCGGAACACCACAGCGGACGCGCCGTAAATGGACGCATGGACCAAACCGGCCACAGCCACGGTTTCCTGCACCGCCTAAAGGGCCCGCGCCGGCGGCGCTACGCCCGGTGGGGATCAAAGGTTGAGGGCGCGGATTGAAGGCGTGCCCAGTGGCGGGCTGCGGGTCATCGAGTTTCCGACTAGCCGGATGGCGTGCGATGGGAGATAGAGGTCTACGTCGCGATATTGAGGAGCGACGTTTTCACCCCCTTTCGGTGCTTGCCGCCCTTGGAGTGAGTCCGAATCGCTTTTTGTGGCTTTGAAGGCCCCACCGTGACTTGCATCCGAAAGGGATCAAGCATCGCTCCTACGACAGGCAGCGTTGTTTGCGACTCACCGCTACGCGGGGGGCTGTAGGAGCGACGTCAGTCGCGAGCAATTTTCTCTGCAAAAGCTATGTCACGAATTCCGCCGCAAAAGGTGCAAGCCTCGCTCCCGGACAGGCGTTGGTGCCGACTTGCGAAGGGTGCAAACACCGTGAAAGGTGCAAGCTATAGAACGGACAAGCGTTCCTTGCACGAGGCGAAGCAAGCTTCGATAACTGGGCGGCAAAAATTTGTTCGATACTGAAACGTTCATGATCAATCCTGAAAAACAGCTGTTTTTCACCTGGCTGGCACGCGGCAGCCACGGCTGGCTAACGGCCCTACGCGCAGAATCATCCTCAACCGGCGGCACTCTGCTACCGGACGGAGAAGCGAAATGGGCAACCAGAATCAGCAGAACCAACAGGGCCAACGTCAGGGTCAGCAGAACCAGCAGGATCAGCAGGGCCAGCGTCCGGGTCAGCAGAACCAGCAGGATCAACAGGGCCAACGTCCGGGTCAGCAGAACCAGCAGGATCAGCAGGGCCAGCGTCAGGGTCAGCAGAACCAGCAGGATCAGCAGGGCCAGCGTCAGGGTCAGCAGAACCAGCAGGATCAACAGGGCCAGCGTCAGGGTCAGCAGAACCAGCAGGATCAGCAGGGCCAGCGTCAGGGTCAGCAGAACCAGCAGGATCAACAGGGCCAGCGTCAGGGTCAGCAGAACCAGCAGGATCAGCAGGGCCAGCGTCAGGGTCAGCAGAGCCAGCAGGATCAGCAGGGTAAGCGCGCACAGACCCAGCAGGGTGGAGCGCAGGACGAGGAAGAGTAAGCCTCCTTCCCAGGCTCACTGCTTCATGAAAGGCAGGCCTCGCGGCCTGCTTTTTTTTAAGCGGGCCTCGGGCTGCCGTGACGCGATTTGGACCTTCCCACTACGGGTAGCGAAGAGCAGCCCGCATTGTAGGAACGACGCTCGCACCGGTTCCAGGTGTTGGTCGCAAATAGCCTTCTCTTCGCACGAGAGCGCAGATCCGCCAGTGACACCTGAGAAGGGTGCAAAGCGTTGCTCGTACAAGGAAGCGTCAGGCGAATGACCATTTCATTGCAAAGGACTGTCGCGGCTGACGCCCGGGAAAGGATCAAGCGTCGCTGCAAACAAGGACAGAAGAAAAAGCGCGGTCCATGCGTCTCTCAATCGCGCCGATGTTCAATGCGCTTTGTTCACCGTCTGGCTTTCGGTATGCATGACGCAGCGCCACTGGTCGTCCATCCGGATCCACGTGCTGGTGTCGTACATCTCCATTTGCACGGTCTTTCCGTGCATTTCCATTTTCTGGTCCACGCGGTAGCTGGCTACAGCCACACCTTCGGTGGGTGAGATCACATCCATGTCCGAAAGGGTGTACTCGAGCAGGCGATACGCATCGTCATTGGCCATCTTCGTATAGGCCGCATGATCGAATTTCATCGCGCCGTGTCCGCTCACCATCATCGCCGGCTCGGTCAGCATGGCGGTTGCCACTTCCGGCTTGCCCGCGACCATCGAGGTCCAGAAGGCTTTCTCCAGTTCTTCAATTTCGCGTCGCATCTTCAGCGTATTCATGGGTGATCGCCCCGATCGATGTGGGCCCATGGATAAATCCTGCCGGGTTAGATGCGGGTGAGGCCCGCGCCAGCGGCGTCCAACAACTAGGCGCAGGCTTGCAGCTGCGCGTGGTCGGTGGCTCATCCGTAGAGTGACGGTTTCAGCTGTTCAGTTGTGAATCGCGAACAGCTCTATCGCGTCGGAAGCCTTCTTGCCACTCACACCCGAAAAGGGTGCGAGCGTCGCTCCTGCAGAAACGGGAGCTGTTCATTAACTGCGTGCGCTGCCGTGGTTTCAGCGCTGGTAGCGGAGCCAGAAATAGATAGGCAAGCCGGCCACTACCAGGCCGGCGCCCCACAGCAGGGCCTCGCTGCCCACGCCGAGCACGGCGTACAGGCTGTAGATCAGTGCGCCGCCGGCGACCAGGCGCGTGCCGGTGCCGGTGCCTCGCCAGACCCACGCGGCGGCGCCGGCCACGTAGGGCAGCAGGGTCGCGGCGGTGGAGAGCAGCACCGAGAAGGTGAACAGCTGCACCAGTGAGCGGTTGTAGTTGGCCATCACCAGCACGGTGGCGAGCACGCTGCTGGCGAGCACGCCGAACACCGGGGCGCCCTTGGCGTTGATCCTGGCGAAGGCGCGCGGCAACACGCCGTCGCGGGCGGCGGCCAGGGGCAGCTGCGCTGACAACAGGATCCAGCCGTTCAGCGCGCCCAGGCAGGAGATCGCCATCACCAGCGCCAGCACCGTGCCGGCGGCCGGGCCCCATAACGCGGCGGCGGCGTCGGCCATGGGCGCGGAGGAGTTCTTCAGCACGTCCAGCGGCAGCAGGCCGATGACGGTGGTGCAGGCCAGGATGGTGGCGATGCCGGCCAGCGCGGTGCCGACAACGGTCGCGCGGGCGATGGTGCGCGGGGCGTCGTTGACCGATTCGGCCGGCACGGTGGCCGCTTCCAGGCCGATCATCGCCCACAGGGTCAGCGCGACGGTAGCGCTGGCCACGGCCGGCAGGCTTTCGCCGCTGGGGTTGAACGGCACGTAGTGGCTGGTGTCGACGAACCACAGTGCGATGCCGCCGAACAGCAGCAGCGGCACCACTTTCAGCACGGTGGTCAGCAGCTGCATGCGGCCCGCCTCGCGGGTGCCGGCGATGTTGATGGCGGCGCAGATCCACAGCGCGGCCAGGGCGCAGCTGGCCGCGCGCACCGGAGTGGCGGTGAGGGCGGGGAAGATCGCGCCGATGCTGCCGGCGAAGGCCACGGCGATGGCGGCGATGGCGCACCAGATCGAGATCCAGTAGCTCCAGGCGATCACGAAACCGGGCAGCTCGCCGAAGGCGTTGCGCGCGAACACGTACGGGCCGCCGGTCTGCGGCCAGCGCCGGGCCAGGCAGGCGAAGGTGACCGCCAGCAGCAGCGCGCCACACAGCGTGATGCCCCAGCCCAGGGTGCTGGCGGCGCCGTATTGGGCCAGGGCCGAAGGCAGCAGGAAGGTGCCGGAGCCGATCATGCTGCCGACCACCAGGGCCGTCGTGGACCAGAAGCCCAGAGGGCGGCGGGGGTTGTTCATAGGAGAAGGTACAAAGCGTAGGCCGCACGCGAAGGTGCCCGGCCGGGATAATCGGGTGCGCGCGACGCGGCGGGGAGCCGGTGCGGCGCAGGGAGGGGCGCGATTATGACCGCTCACGGCGCTGGCGGCGATCCCGGGCGCAGGGAGCGGCCGCGAACAGGCGCGCGGCGGCACCACCCGGCCAAGGGGCAATGACCTTTGGCCCTTGTCCGGCGGGGCTGTGCTCGGGACGCTGGGGTCCTTTTCCAGCAAGGCACGCCCCATGAATCTCCGCCCGCTCGCGCTTGCCGTGTCCCTTTCGCTGACTGCCGGGCTGACCGCCTGCTCGCCGTCCACGCCCGACGCCGCCGGCGGCAAGCCAGCCGCCACTGCCACCCAGGCTGACAAGGCCAAACAGCTCACCGCGGCCTATGCCGACTACTGGGAGGAAGTGCTCAAGCTCAACCCGGTGCAGGCCACCTTCCAGGGTGACAACCGCTACAACGACCAGCTGCCGGACTTCGGCTCGGCCGAGTACCGCCGGCAGATGCACGACTTCAACCAGCGCTGGCTGCAGAAGGTGGAGAAGTTCGGCGACGCCGGCCTCAGCGGGCAGGACCTGCTGAGCTACCAGATCTTCGTGCGCGAACGTCGCGACGAGCTGGCGTCGGAGAAATTCCCCGAGTGGATGATGCCGGTCAACCAGATGGGCAGCCTGGTCAGCTATGCGGTGATGCTCGGTTCGGGCCAGGGCGCGCAGCCGTTCAAGACGGTGAAGGATTACGACAACTGGCTGGCGCGCGCCGGACGCATGCCGGTGCTGATGGATACCGACATCCACAACATGCGCGAAGGCATCAAGGCCGGGGTGGTGCAGCCGCGCGTGGTGATGGAGAAGGTGTTGCCGCAGCTGGATGCGCTGATCGTGGCCAAGCCGGAAGACAGCGCGTTCTGGGGCCCGATCAAGACCCTGCCGGCCGATTTCTCCGCACAGGACAAGGAGCGTCTGACCACGGCCTATCGCAGCCTGATCGCCGACCAGCTGATGCCGGCGATGAAGAAGCAGCGTGACTTCATCGCCAGCGAATACCTGCCGGCCACCCGCGACAGCGTGGGCCTGGATGCCTTGCCCGATGGCAAGGCGTGGTACGCATTCGCCGTACACAAGAGCACCACCACCGACCAGACCCCCGAGCAGATCCACCAGATCGGCCTGGACGAGGTGGCGCGCATCCACGGCGAGATGCAGAAGGTGATGGAGCAGGTGGGATTCAAGGGCTCGCTGCAGGACTTCTTCAAGTTCATGCAGACCGACAAGCAGTTCGAGTTCAAGTCTGAAGACGCGCTGCTGGTGCATTACCGGGCACTGGAAGCCAAGATCAACGAGCGCATTCCGCAGCTGTTCTCGCTCACGCCCAAGGCGCCCTTCGAGATCCGCCCGACCGAGGCATTCCGGGCCAAGTCCGCCGCAGGTGGCGAATACATGACGCCCAGCGAGGATGGCAGCCGCCCGGGCATCTTCTACGTCAACACCTATGACCTGCCGACGCGCAAGACCTGGGACGCCGAAGACCTGTTCCTGCATGAGGCCATTCCAGGCCACCACTTCCAGCTGGCGTTGCAGCAGGAGCTGCATGGCGTGCCGGCGTTCCGCCGCTTCGGTGGCGAGACCGCCTTCGCCGAAGGCTGGGGGCTGTATGCCGAAGGACTGGGCAAGGACCTGGGCGTGTATACCGATCCGTACAGCTACTTCGGCCGCCTGCAGGGTGAGCTGTGGCGCGCGGTGCGGCTGGTGGTGGACACCGGCCTGCACAGCAAGAACTGGAGCCGCCAGCAGGTGCTCGACTACATGTTCGCCAACTCTTCGGTCAGCGAGCCCGATGCCGTCGCCGAAGCGGAGCGTTACATCGCATGGCCCGGCCAGGCGCTGGCCTACAAGACCGGCGAGCTCAAGATCAAGCAGCTGCGCGCGCGGGCCGAGCAGCAGCTGGGCGACAGGTTCGACATCCGCGAGTTCCATGCCGAGGTGCTGAAGGACGGCTCAGTTCCGCTGGACGTGCTGGAAGGCAAGATCGACAGCTGGATCGCGGCGAAAAAGAAGGCGTAGCCGCATTCCACGCAGACCCGCTCGCGGCATCGGCCGCCGGCGGGTGCGTGATCAGCACGCACGTACGCTCTGTTCCATCGCCAACGTGAGCTTCTGTGGGCTGGGCATGGCACAGTGCGCACCCCCTTGGTTGACTCCCTTTGGCGCGGTCGCACGCCTGTGCTGACTACCGCCCGCCGCTATTTCTATGACGTTACTGGTATCCCTGCTGCTGCCACTGATGGCCCTCTGGCTCTGGTGGCCCGTCACTCCGCTTACTCGGCGCCAGCGCCGCTGGCATATCGGCCTCACCGTGGCGGTCGCCATGCTGGCATTGTCGCTGGCGGTGATCTGGCGCATGGACCTGCTCGAATACGGCATCGTCGCCTGGCTGCAGCTGGGGTTCGGCTGGCTGCTGGTGATGTTCATGCTGCTGCTGATGTTCCTGCTGCTGCGCGAGGGCGGCTGGCTGCTGGCGCGGGTGTCGGGCAAGCGGCAGCACGCCGCTGCCTTCTGGCACGGTGCGCGCCCGAGCCAGGTGGCGGTCGCCGTCATTGCCGTGGCCGGCACGCTGGCGATCTACAACGGGCTCAAGCCGCCGCGCGTGCAGGAACGCGAGCTGGAAGTGGCGGGATTGCCCGCCGAGCTGGACGGGCTGCGCGTGGCGGTGCTGTCGGATATCCATGCCAGCCCGGTCAAGGGCGCGTGGCGCACGCAGCGCATCGTGGCCGATGTGATGGCGGCGCGGCCGGACATGATCGTGCTGCCCGGTGACATGGTCGATGGCGAGCTGGCGGTGACGGGCCCGGCGGTGGCCGCGCTGGCGCGGCTGCGGGCGCCGCACGGTGTGTGGGTGGCGCCGGGCAATCACGAGTACTACCACGGCTATGCGCAGTGGATGGCGCACTTCCGCCAGATGGGGTTGGGGGTGCTGGAGAACCAGACAGCGCGGCTGGAGATCAACGGCCGCACCCTGGCCGTTTCCGGTGTGGGCGACCTCGCCGCACTGAGGAAAAGCGCCTATATGCGCGGAGGCCTGGCGCCGGATCTCCCGGCGGTGATCGAACAGGCCAAGGGCAGCGACTTCCACCTGCTGCTGGCCCACCAGCCCAAACAGACCCATGCCGCCGCCGCGAGCGGGGCGGTGGATCTGCAGCTCTCCGGTCACACCCACGGCGGCCACATGATCGGGTTCGACCGGTTGGTGGTGGCACCGTTCAACCATGGCTTCGTACGCGGCGAATACCGGGTGGGGGACATGAAGCTGTTCGTCAGCAGCGGCGCCGGCCAGTGGGCCGGTTTCACCGCCCGCCTCGGGGTGCCGGCCACGATCGAGGTGCTGGTGCTGCGCTCGCCGGGTGCGGCCGGCGCCGAGGCGCCACGCGACTGAGGCACATCAATCGTCGCGGGAATCACTCGCGCTGTCGCTGTCTTTTTTCTCTGGCATCAGGTGCGGCAACGCACTGACCACCAGCAACGCGGCGATGGTGGTCGCCAGCGCCACCACTTCCATGCCCATGCCGGCCGCCATGCCGATCGCAGCCGTCATCCAGATGCCTGCCGCGGTGGTGAGCCCCTGCACCCGTTCATCGCGATCAAGCTTGAGAATGGCGCCGGCTCCCAGGAAGCCGATCCCCGAGACGATGCCCTGCATCACCCGGGTCACGTCGGCCATCGACGCGCCGGCCTGCAGCGGCGCCATCACGAACAACGCCGAGCCGAGCGAGACCAGGATGTGGGTCTTCAACCCGGCGGCGCGACCCTTGCTTTCGCGCTCCAGTCCAAGCGCGCCACCGAGCATGACGGCGGTGAGCAGGCGCGAAACGATGAGGGTCAGCGTGCCGACATCCGGTACGGCGAATTCTGCGGCCAAGGTCTGGCCGATCTGCGAAGTGATGCTCATCGTCAAGCCCCGTTGCGGACGAAGGGGCGGGGATTCGCAATCGGGGAAACAGCGAAGATCGACGGCGATTCGGGGCGCATGGAGCAGGCGGGCTGGAGGACTGCGCTGAACCTAGCAGCGTCACGGTGCGCTGCGGGTGAATGATTGCCGGGTGCGCTGGCTGATGTCGGCTGTCGGCTTGTTGCGGTTTACACCGGGGAACGGTGTAAACGTCGCTCCTACAAAGGCAGTAGCACCGTCGCCTTCATACCGGAGCGCCGGATCGCCTTTTGACCCATTTTCCCAAGTGCCAATCGCGATACGGGAGTAAAAACTGGAACGGACCGCGCAGGGTCCGTTCCAGTATCCAGTATCCGGACAGGTTCCCGATGTCGTGCGGCCGCCTTCAGAGCGTGATCTGCTCGAAGTTTTCCACGCGGGCGTGGTCGTGGGTGGCCTCGCCGGTGCGTGGCATCGGGTAGTCGGCCCGGCGGTCGAGCAGGACGGTCTGCAGGCCGGCATCGCGGGCGGCGTCCAGCTCCTCGACCACGTCGGACAGGAACAGGATGTCATGCGCGGCCACGCCGATGGCGCCGGCGATGTTGCTATAGCTGGCTGCTTCACGCTTGCCGCCGACTTCGGTGTCGAAGTTGCCGGAGAACAGGCCGGCCAGGTCGCCAGCATCGCTGTAGGCAAAGAACAGCTTCTGCGCCGCCACCGAGCCGGACGAATACACGTACAGCGGAATGCCGGCGGCATGCCAGCCGCGCAGGGCGGCGGCCACTTCCGGATACAGGTGCGCGGTGTAGTCACGGTTGCGGTAGCCGGTTTCCCAGATCATGCCCTGAAGCGCCTTGAGCGCGGTGTGCTTGCGGTCCTGGTCGATCCAGCCCTGCAGGGTCTCGACGATGACCTCGTCCTGGCAGGCACTGGCGGCGATTTCGGTGGCCACCGCATCCAGCCAGCGACGCACCTGCGGCTCGTGTCCGTGCTCGCGCACGAAATCCGGCAGGGCGGCGCGCGCGTACGGAAACAGCACGTTCTTGACGAACGAGATGCTGCTGGTGGTGCCTTCGACGTCGGTGAGGATTACACGGGGACGCGACATGGATCAGGACTCCCTGGCGTGCTGGACGGGGTCATAGCGCGGGAATTTCTGCGCGATGTCGGTGCCGGTGAAATGGCCGACCCAGCCATCTGGCTCGGTGAAGAAACGGATCGCGGCGAAGCTTGGTTCGGCGCCCATGTCGAACCAGTGGGTGATCCCGTCCGGCACCGCGATCAGGTCGTCCTTGACACACTCGATCTCGTACACCTTGCCGTCCACGTGCAGGGTGAACAGACCGGAGCCGGCGACGAAGAAACGCACCTCGTCTTCCTTGTGGTAATGCTCATCGAGGAACTTCTGCCGCATCTCGGCGCGGTTGGGGTGGTCCGGCGCGATCGAAGCCACGTCCACGCTCTTGAAGCCATGTGCGGCGACCAGACGGTCGATGTCTTCGCGGTAGGCGGCGAACACTTCTTCCTGGCTGGCGCCCGGGGTTACCGGATGCCTGGCCTGCCAGCGTTCGAAGGTGACGCCGATCTTCTGCAGCTCGGCGGCAATGGCGGCTCCGTCGCGGGTATCGAACAGCGGAGTGTCGGGTGCGTCGTCGTTGTAGATGCGCAGTCGGCTCATGGTGATGGACTCGACAGATGGAGGACGGAAAGGGTACCAGCGCTGCTGGTGCCCGGGTTGCCTGGCCTGCTTGTAGGGACGCTTGCACCCTTTTCGGGTGTAAGTCGCGACAGTGGCTTTCCCAGCAAACTCCGAAAGCTCCGGTCGCGACTTATGTCGCTCCTACAGTTCGGGTCAGAGTGCACGCAGCTTGCGCAGTTCCAGTTCGCAATGCAGCAGGAACTCGAACGCTTCCAGGTGGCGGCGGGCTTCGGCCATGTCGCGGCCCCAGGCATACAGCCCATGGCCGTCGATCAGGTAGCCCCACATCGGTTGCGTGTCGAGCAGCGCATCGACCTGCGTGGCCAGCAGGTCCATGTCCTGGGTGTTGGCGAACACCGGCACGTCCACCGCCATCTCGTGGGTGCTGTTGCCGTGGAAAGCCTTCAGCAGCTCGTAGCCTTCCAGGCGGATATGGCCCTGGGCGGCATACAGGCGCGAAGCGATCGTCTGCACCGGCGAGTGCGTATGCAGCACGCAGCCGATTTCCGGGTAGCGGCGGTACAGCTGGGTATGCAGCAGGGTTTCGGCGGACGGGCGCAACGGGCGGCCGACGGCCTTGCCGTCGAAGTCCACCACCATGATGTCGTCTTCGACCAGCCGGCCCTTGTCGCGGCCGGACACGGTGATCGCGGCATGCCGCGCATCCAGCCGGTGGGAAAAGTTGCTGCTGGTGGCCGGGGTCCAGCCCGACTGGGCCAGTTCGCGGATGTTGACGATCAGCAGCTGCGCCAACTCGCGCAGCTGCCGGGTGTCATAGGGAAAGGAAGGGGCGTTCATGCCCCGTATTCTACTTCGGTGCCTGCCCGCTGTCGGCGCGCAGCTTGCTGTGACGATGGCCGTAGGTGAAGTAGATGATGAAGCCGGTGACGGTCCAGATCCCCATCAGCATCCAGTTGTGCACGGTCATGGCGGTCAGCAGCGCGATACAGCTGAGCACGCCCAGGGTGCACACCAGCCACGCCATCGGTATCCGGAACGGGCGCGGCAGGTCGGGCTGGGTGCGGCGCAACACCATCACCCCGGCGCAGACCGCGGCAAACGCGATCAGGGTGCCCATCGAGGTGAGCTCGCCGAGGATATCCAGCGGGAACAGCGCCGCCAGCAGGGCGATGCCGATGCCGGTGATCACGGTGTTGATGTGCGGGGTGCGGTACTTGGGATGGATCCTGGTGAACACCGGCGGCAGCAGCCCATCGCGGCCCATGATCATGAAGATGCGCGGCTGGCCGATGATCATCACCAGTACCACCGAGGATAGGCCGATCAGCGCGCCGATCTCGACGATGATGCGCAGCCAGCCCAGTTGCGGATGCGCGGCCACGGCGGTCACGACCGGCTCATCGGTGCCGAGCAGCTGGTAAGGCACCAGGCCGGTCATCACCGCGGCCATGGCGATGTAGAGCACGGTGCAGATCACCAGCGACAGCAGCATGCCGATCGGCATGTCGCGCTGCGGCCTGTGCGATTCCTGCGCGGCCACCGAGACCGCCTCGAAACCGATGTAGGCGAAGAACACCATCGCCGCACCGCGCAGCACGCCGTCGAAACCGTATTTGCCCGGACCTTCGTTGGCGGGAATGAACGGGGTCCAGTTGCCCGGGTCCACGTATTTCCAGCCGGCGAAGATCACCAGCACGATCAGCCCGGTCTTGAGGATCACCATCGCCATGTTGATCGCGGTGGACTTGCGGATGCCGACGTAGCACAGCCAGGTCAGCAGCAGCACGATGCCGGCCGCTGGCAGGTTGGCGATGGCACCGGTCGGGCGCAGCTGCCCGTCGAGCGGGGCGCTCACCAGCGCGGCGGGCAGGTGGATGTTGAAGTGGTCGAGCAGGCTGAGGAAATAGCCGGTCCAGCTCACTGCCACCGCCGAGGCGGAGACGCCGTATTCGAGCACCAGCATCCAGCCGATGAACCAGGCCGACAGCTCGCCGAACGTGGCGTAGGTGTAGGTGTAGGCGCTGCCGGAGACCGGCACCATCGCCGCGAATTCGGCATAGGCCAGGGCGCAGAACGCGCAGCAGATCGCCGCCAGCACGAACGACAGCATGATCGCCGGGCCGGCGTGGTTGGCCGCGGCCTGGCCGGTGATGACGAAAATGCCGCCGCCAATCACCGCGCCGATGCCCAGCGCGGTCAGGCCCCACGGCCCCAGGGTGCGGCGCAGGCTCAGGCCGTTGGCTTCTACGTGCGCGGCGTGCGGATGCTTGGTGGCCCACAGTTGCTTGAACATGGTCGAGGTCTTCGCTGGCAGTGCGCGTGCGCGCATGAAGAAAGGCCGGCGTTGTGGCGCCGGCCCGGGCGGTTATGCGCGCTGGTTGAGCTTGCTGTGGCGGATGCCGTAACCGAAGTAGATGCACAGGCCGAGCAGGGTCCACAGGACGAACACCAGCCAGTGGGCGGCGAATGCCATGGCGAACAGGCCCAGGCAGATCAAGGCGCCGGCTGGCGCGATGAACCAGACCGCCGGCACGCGGAAGGAACGCGTCATGTCCGGCCGGGTACGGCGCAGCACCAGCACGCCGATGCAGACGGTGGCGAAGGCCAGCAGGGTTCCCATGGCGACCAGCTCGCCCAGCACGCTCAGCGGCACCAGCCCGGCCAGGGTGGCGGCGACCACTCCGACAATCAGGGTGCTCAGGTGCGGCGTGCGGAATTTCGGATGCACCTTGCCGAAGATCGGCGGCAACAGGCCGTCGCGGGAGATGGTGTAGGCCACGCGGGTCTGGCCCATCATCATCACCAGGATCACCGAGGACAGGCCGGCGATGGCACCGATTTCGACCCAGGTCTTCAGCCAGGACAGGCTGGCATAGGCTTCCAGCGCCGTGGCCACCGGCTTGTCGGTACCCAGCAACTTGTAGGACATGAGCCCGGTCATCACCGCGCACACGACGATGTAGATCACGGTGCATACCGCCAGCGAGCCGAGCAGACCGATCGGCATGTTCTTCTGCGGATCCTTGGTTTCACCGGCGGCGGTGGAGACGGCGTCGAAGCCGATGTAGGCGAAGAACACGATCGAGGCGGCGCGCAGCACGCCACTCCAGCCGAACTCGCCAAAGGTGCCGGTGTTGTCCGGAATGAAGGGGGTCCAGTTGGCCGGGTCGACGTATCTCGCGCCGAAACCGACGAACAGGCAGATCACCGTCACCTTGATCGCCACGATGATCGCGTTGACGAAGCTGGACTGGCTGACGCCAACATACAGCAGGCCGGCGATCGCGGCGACGATCAACACCGCCGGCAGGTTGAACAGCTTGCCCGATGCAACGAACTGGCCGGCCTCCCAGGTGATCGGGGCGGCGGTGAGCGCGTCGGGGAAAGGCAGGTTCAAGGTGGTGGTGAGGAAGCTGATCATGTACGCCGACCAGCCCACCGCCACGCTGGCCGAGGCGAACAGGTATTCCAGCACCAGGCACCAGCCGATGAACCAGGCCACGCCTTCGCCGAGGGTGGCATAGGAGTAGGAGTAGGCGCTGCCGGAGACCGGGATCATCGCCGCGAACTCGGCATAGCACAGGCCGGCAAATGCACAGGCCAGGCCGGCCAGCACGAACGACAGCATGATCGCCGGGCCGGCGTGGTTGGCCGCGGCCTGGCCGGTGACTACGAAGATGCCGGCGCCGATCACCGCGCCCATGCCCAGCAGGACCAGGTGCCGGGCGGTGAGGGTCCGTTTGAGTGTGGCTTCGCCTTCCAGGCTGCCTTCTATCGGTTCGCCGGCGTCAATATGGGCGGACGGCCCGATCGGTTTGACCCTCAACAGAGATTTGAGCATGCGGCAGTTTCCCCAGCGTGTTTTGGTGGCCCGTGGTCCATGGCCGCGAGTCTGTGTGGTGTAGGCGATCCGTAGCGGATACGCAGCCGCCTTACCTTGCCAAAGCCGACGGTGCTCCACAAGCGCGGATGCAGCATGAGCAGGGATAATGCACGCTGAATAGTTGCCGCGGGATATGCATACCACCATGCAGGATATGGATTGGAGTCTGGAACAGGCATTGGGCGACTACGCGCGACGCTGGCCCGACGAGGCCGCCGTCGCCGCGCAGTTCGCCGAGCTGCTTGGCGATGCAGGCGATCCGTTCGTACGCGAACGGCTGCAGGGACATTTGACGGGCAGCGCTTGGCTGGTCAGCGCCGACGGCCAGCGGGTGTTGTTGACCCACCATCGCAAGCTCGAGCGCTGGCTGCAGTTGGGTGGTCACGCCGATGGCGACCGCGATCTCGCGGCGGTCGCGCTGCGCGAAGCACAGGAGGAGTCCGGACTGGGCGGACTGGTGCTGGATTCACCGCGGATTTTCGATCTGGACCGGCACTGGATCCCCGAGAGGAAGGGGGTGCCGGGTCACTGGCACTACGACGTGCGCTATGTGGTCCGCGCCGGCACGGACGAGGCCTTCGTGGTCAGCGAGGAATCGCTGGAGCTGGCGTGGTGCGAGGTGGCGCAGGTCGCCGCCTCGGAGGATGAATCCATGTGCCGGATGGCGATCAAGTGGCAGCAGGCGGCAACCGCGGCGGATTGAGCGAAGAGCGTTTATGCGAGACCGGTGTGGCCGCCAGGAAGGTTCCGAACCCGCTCCGGAAAACAGCCGCCGTAAAGCACACCAGGGAAGCGAAGAGGTTCCATAGGCCAGTCCCTTCGCGACTGACACCTCAAGAGGGTGCAAGCGTCGCTCCCATAAAAACCGCAGCCTTGTAGGAGCGAGGTAAGCCGCGAAGCTTTGCTCCGTGTTTTTCCTAGCTTCCCCGAAGCCGGCGCCCGCTCAGTACAGGATGCGGGTGCGCAGGGTGCCGTGGATGGCGGCCAGCTCCTCGCGCAGGGTGGCGGCCTGCTCCTCGGTAGCGCTGATGTCGATCACCACGTAGCCGACCTTGGCATCGGTGCGCAGGAACTGGCCGTCGATGTTGACGTTGTGGCGCGAGAAGATCTCGTTGATCTGCGACAGCACGCCGGGCATGTTGCGGTGGATATGCAGCAGGCGCAGGCTCTGCTCGTGCTCGGGCAGGGTGACTTCGGGGAAATTGACCGCCGACAGGGTGCTGCCGTTGTCGCTGTAGCGCACCAGCTTGGCGGCCACTTCCACGCCGATGTTGTCCTGGGCTTCCAGCGTGCTGCCGCCCACGTGCGGGGTGAGGATCACGTTGTCGTGAGCGGTCAGCGGTGACACGAAGGCATCGCCGTTGCCCTTGGGCTCCAGCGGGAACACGTCCACCGCCGCGCCGCCGATGTGGCCGGAGGTCAGCGCCGCGTCCAGCGCCGTGATATCGACCACGGTGCCGCGCGCGGCATTGATCAGGTGCGCGCCGCGCTTCATCTTCGCCAGCTGTGCGGCGCCGATCATCCACTGCGTGGCCGGGGTTTCCGGCACATGCAGGGTGACCACGTCCGCACGCGCCAGCAGGTTGTCCAGGTCGGTGGCGGCGCGGGCGTTGCCCAGCGACAGCTTGGATTCGATGTCATGGAAGATCACGTGCATGCCCAGCGCCTCGGCCAGCACGCCGACCTGGGTGCCGATATGGCCATAACCGACGATGCCCAGGGTCTTGCCGCGCACCTCGTGGCTGCCTGCGGCCGACTTGGACCAGCCGCCGCGATGGCATTCGGCATTCTTCTGCGGAACGCCGCGGGTAAGCATGATCGTCTCGGCAATCACCAGTTCGGCCACCGAACGGGTATTGGAGTAGGGCGCATTGAACACCGGGATGCCGGCCAGTTCGGCCGCGTCCAGCTCGACTTGGTTGGTGCCGATGCAGAAGCAGCCAATCGCCATCAGGCGCTTGGCATGGGCCAGCACGTCCGCATCGAGATGGGTGCGCGAGCGAATGCCGATGATGTGGGCCTCGGCGATGCGCGCCTTCAGTTCGTCCTCCGGCAGCGACTTGTTGTGCAGTTCGATCTGCGAATAACCCGCCGCCCTGAACGTGTCAACGGCGGTCGCGCTGACCCCCTCGAGCAACAAAACGCGGATGTCCTGCTTCGGGAACGAGGTCTTCTTCGGCGACATGTCGGTAAGGGCGGAAGTGATGGCGGAGCGGTGCACTATGCCAGAGTCCATCCGCATTTGGTGCGCTGCGCAACGTGGCAAAACCTTGATGACAAAAGGTTTCATCTGAATTTACCTGCGTGATCGAATGGCTGGACGATCACTGGACGCGCCGGGGCGGGACTGGCACGCTGGCCGCCCTTCACGTTGCCGAAATCGCCGTTGCCATGACCGATCCGCGCCTGGAATCCCTGCTGCAGTCCTGCCCGACCGTGCGCCTGAAGACGGAGCCGGCCGATCTGGAGCATTACGGCCGCGACTGGACCCGGCGCTGGACACCCAACCCGCTGGCCATCGCATTGCCGGCCACGGTCGAGGAAGTGCAGGCGCTGGTGCGCTGGGCCAACGAGCACAGGATTGCAGTGGTGCCTTCTGGCGGGCGCACCGGGTTGTCGGGCGGGGCGGTGGCTGCCAACGGCGAGCTGGTGCTGAGCCTGGAGCGCATGAACAAGGCACTGGCGTTCGATGCCGTCGATCGCACATTGACGGTGCAGGCCGGGATGCCGCTTGAGGCGGTGCACAACACCGCCCGTGAGCAGGGCCTGGTCTACCCGGTGGATTTCGCCGCCCGCGGTTCCTGTTCGATCGGCGGCAATATCGCCACCAATGCCGGTGGCATCCGGGTGATCCGCTATGGCAACACCCGCGAGTGGATCGCCGGCCTGAAAGTGGTGGCAGGCAATGGCGAGCTGCTCGAACTGAACAAGGGGCTGATCAAGAATTCCAGCGGCTATGACTTCCGCCAGCTGATGATCGGCTCGGAAGGCACGCTGGGCATCGTGGTCGAAGCCACGCTGAAGCTGACCGATGCGCCCCCGGCGACCAATGTGATGCTGCTGGCGCTGCCGTCGTTCGAAGTGCTGATGCAGGTGTTCTCGGCGTTCCGCGAGCGCCTGCAGCTGGAGGCGTTCGAATTCTTCACCGACCACGCACTGCGGCACGTCACCGCGCACGGCGCGCAGGATCCGTTCGATGCGGTGCATCCGTATTACGTGGTCACCGAGTACGCCTCTGCCGACGAAGCCGGTGAAGCGGCGGCGATGGCCGCGTTTGAGCATTGCATGGAGCAGGGCTGGGTGCTGGATGGCGTGATCAGTGCCAGCGAAGCCCAGGCCCAGCAGCTATGGCGCCTGCGCGAAGGCATCACCGAGGCGCTCGCACGCTACAAGCCCTACAAGAACGATGTGTCGGTGCGCATCTCGGCGATGCCGGCGTTCCTGGCGGAAACCCAGGCGCTGATCTCCGGCGCCTATCCGCATTTCGAGGTGGTCTGGTTCGGCCATATCGGCGATGGCAACCTGCACATCAACGTGCTCAAGCCAGACGACACCGGTGATGTGGAGTTCCTGCAGCAGTGCGAACACGTGACTGAACTGCTGGCGCAGGTACTGCACCGTTACGACGGCAGCATTTCCGCCGAACACGGCATTGGCCTGGTCAAGAAAGCCTACCTGTCCAGCACCCGCTCGGAAGCCGAGATCGCGTTCATGCGTGCGGTCAAACGCGCGTTCGACCCGTGCGGATTGATGAATCCGGGCAAGCTGCTGGATGCCTGAGGCATGACGCTTGCGGTGGGGGCGGGTAATCTTGCCGCCTATCCCTCGCACCAGTGACATGACGATGATCCGCCCGATTCTGTTCTGTGCCCTGTTCGCCCTGCCGTTGTCGGCTGCCGCTTCCAGCTTTGCCGGTACCTCGGCTGGTTCGGCGTCGGGCGCTTCGTCCCAGTCCTCGGGCAGCAGTTCCGGCGACGACAAAGTGGTGCTGGAGGCGCGCGATGACGCCGCCGGCTTCGTTGCCAGCGAAGGCCGCATCCGCAGCGCCCGCCTGGAAGCGGCACTGATCCAGCTGCGTTCGCGTGACAGCGCGGCGCGCTCGGCGAGCGACCTGGAACTGGCACGGGCCATTCTGGCGCTGTGATCTCCGGCTGGCGCCGCCTGGCGCTTCTGGCGCTGCTGGCCAGCGCGGTACCGGCGCAGGCGGCCTTGCGGTTCCATCTGGATCCGCAAGGCTTGACTCCCGCCGAGCTGGCCGCCAGCACGCAACTCACCGAAGCGACCCTGGACCGTGTGCCGGCACAGTGGCGGCAGGCGCATTGGCCGGAGCTCGAGCTGCAGTGGCGCGATGATCTGCCAGCGCATGTCCGCGGCCGGGCGTTGGGCCATCGGATACGGCTGGACCGGCAGGTACTGGCGCAATGGATGGCCGCAGCCGGGGATGCGGATTCGATTGACGGCCGCCACGCATTGGCGACGATGCTGCACGAGCTGGCCCATGTGGCTGACCGTTCGCCGTTGGGTGGATGGTCGAAGCAGCCGCGCTTTCGGGAACTCGCCGGCTGGCAGGCGCGCCCACTGCGGATCGGCCGGGGCGAAAACCGTTTCGCCGATCGCAGCCCGGATCTGTACGAACTGCACAGTCCAGCGGAATTCTTCGCGGTCAACACCGAGTACTACCTGCTCGATGGCGAGTACGCCTGCCGGCGGCCGGCCCTGCATGCATGGTTCGCCGCCCAGCTGGGCTCGGCAACGCTGCCACAACCCGATTGCGGCACCGCGATGCCGCTGCTGCAGAACACCGGTGCCGAGGGTGGGGCGACGCTGCTGACGCTGGACCCGGCGCGGGTCTATGGAGTGGATTACCTGCTGGCCGAGGGCAACCATCGGCCGATGAGCCGCTGGGGGCACAGCATGCTGCGGCTGGTGATCTGCGCGCCGGGACGGGTGCCTGGCCCTGCATGCCGGCTCGACCTGCAGCATCACCGGGTGCTGTCGTTCCGCGCGTTTGTTTCCGATGTGCAGATCTCCAACTGGCGCGGGCTGACCGGCGGTTATCCGTCGCGCCTGTTCGTGCTGCCGCTGGACCAGGTGATCGACGAATACACCAAGGTGGAACTGCGCGGCCTGCAGTCGATTCCGCTGCGCCTGTCGCGCGGCGATATCGCCGAGCTGTTGCAGCGCGCCGGCCAGGTGCACTGGAGCTACGACGGACGCTACTACTTCGTCAGCAACAACTGCGCGGTGGAAACCGGCAAGTTGTTGCAGGAAGGCGTCTCGCGGCTGGCGTCCTCCGGACTGGAGCGGATCACCCCGCGCGGACTGTTGCGACGCCTGCAGCGTCATGGCATCGCCGATACGTCGGTGCTGGATGACCACCAAGCCGCGCTGCGCCAAGGCCACTACTTCGAATCGGCAGCCGCGCATTACCAGGGCATGCTGGACGTGGCCCGCGCCGCGTTGCCGATTCCGCAACGGACGGTGGCGCAGTGGTGGGCACAGCCGGCCGAAGCGCGTGGGACGTGGATTGCGCACGCCGATCTGCGCGCGGCAGCCGCCTTGCTGCTGCTGGAGCAGGGGGCGTTGCGGCGGCAGGAGTTGCAGGCGCGGGACGCGCTCAAGCGGCGCCTGCTGGGCAGCGACAAAACGCTGCAACAGCCGCGGGAAACGCTCGAGGAACTGCTGGACGTTGCCGGGGTACTTGCGCGGCCGTCGGCGCTGGCCGGAGACGGCGGCTACGGTCTGCCGCTGGCAGCCGAACTGGCAACGCTGGAGCAGAACGCGGAGCAGCTCGGCGCGCGCGCCCGGCAAGGGACAGGACAGTTGCGTGAACAGGGCCGTGCCCTGCTGTCCGCGCGCCAGCAGCAGGCGCTTGCCGCCACTGAGGCCAATCGGGATCAACTGGCGCAACGGCTGCGTGTTCTCAGCCGCGAGATGGCTCCGTCGCCATCGCAGTGAACCGCGATCGCGGCGCCCGGGCCGCTGCCGCTAGGGCAACGCGTTCAGACGCTGCATCACCGCCGTGCTCATCCGGTCGCAGCGCGCACCCAGGAACGGGAACGTCCCGGTCAGCGTCGCCGCCAGCTCGTCGTGCAGGTCGGTGCGCAGCATCCGGCGCGCACGGTGCAGGCGTGTCTTCACCGTTTCACTGCGCAGCCCGAGCGCCGCGGCGGTCTCCTCGACGCTGCAGTCTTCGATCTCTCGCAGCACGAACACGATCCGGAACGGCTCCGGAAGCCGGTCGATCGCCTGCTCCAACAGCCTTCGGGCCTGGCCGCGTGCGACGATCGCGGCCGGGTCGTCGTTGCCGGCCTGGCCCGGGAACGGCAGCACCTGTCCTTGTCCCATCTGGATTTCCTCGATGTGCTCCACCGCCACCAGCGGGCGACGCTTGCGCAGGCGGCCATAGGCTTCGTTGAGCACGATGCGGGTGAGCCACGTCAGCAGCGAGGCTTCGCCGCGGAAGTGGGCGCGGCGGGCGAAGGCATGCACGTAGGCTTCCTGCACGACATCCTCGGCCTCGCTTTCATCACGCAACACACCACGTGCCACCCGGAACAGGCGCTGGTTGCAGCGGCGCAGGATGTCGCCAAACGCATTGCGGTCGCCCTGCCGTACCCGCGCCACCAGCGCCGCATCATCCAAGGTGGCGTAGTCGGGAGCGGTCGAGGGCAGGGGCGCGGTCATGATCGGACGATCTCATAGAGGAGCGGAGGACAGGGCGGCCAGCACCTCGCCGCGCCAGGGATCGCGCGCGAAGTCGCCCAGCAGGCAGCGTGTGAACATCGAAACACCGTGCATACGCACACCGCGTGAGGAAAGGCAGGCATGCCCGGCCTGGACGACGACCGCCACGCCGCGGGGGTGCAGCCCCTGCTCGAGGGTGTCGGCGATCTCGCGGGTCAGGCGTTCCTGGATCTGCAGGCGTGCGGCGAGAGCGTCCACCACGCGCGCCAGCTTGGAAATGCCGACGACCCTCGCGCCCGGCAGATAGGCGATGTGGGCCACGCCACGGATCGGGGCGAGGTGGTGTTCGCAGACCGAGCGCACCGGAATGTCACGCAACAAAATCAGATCGTCATAGCCGGCGCCGTCGAACGTGCGCCCGAGCGCCGCGACCGGATCGATGGCGTAGCCGCCGAACCACTCCTCGCAGGCGCGCACCACACGCGCCGGGGTGTCGCGCAGGCCTTCGCGGTGCGGCTGTTCGCCGATCCAGCCGATCAGGGTGCGGACCGCCGCTTCGGCATCCTCCCGGCTCGGGCGGGCAATGGGGAGATCGGCCAGCGGCCGGACAGCTTCAAGGGTGGGCAGGCAGGCATCACGCACGGCACGATCTCGCAGGTGGACTATGCAGACAGATGCGCCAGCAGGCGCAAGGTTCCCGCGCTCCGGCCGGGAACCTGCCGCGGCATGTCGCATCCAATCCGCAGACAGTCCAGCACGGGCTGCCTTGAAACGGGTATTCCCGCAGCAGGAGTCGTGCCATGGCCGCAGCAGGCGAAACAGGGCAGGGACCGGATTTTTCGCAGGGGGTATGGCTGGAGGACGTGCCGATGACCGGGGTGCTGGCCGGGCATGTCGATGGCACCCCGATATTGCTGGCGCGCGTGGAGGGACAGCTGTACGCGGTCGCCGGCACCTGCACCCATTACGGCGCGCCGCTGGACGAGGGGCTGGTTGCGGACGGGCAGATCCGTTGCCCCTGGCACCATGCCTGCTTCAGCCTGCGCACCGGACAGGCCCTGCGCGCCCCGGCTTTTGCCCGGCTGGCGACATGGGCGGTGGAAACGGTGGGGCGGCGGGTATTCGTCCGGGCGCGCGTCGCGGAGTCCGCAGTCGCGACGCAGCCCTGCGCGTCGGCAGGCAGCGCATCTCTGCAGCAGGCGCCACGCCACATCGTCATCATTGGCGGTGGCGCCTCCGGTTACGCGGCGGCGCTGCGACTGCGCGAATCCGGTTTTTCCGGCAGCCTGACGATGCTGTCGGCCGACCGTGACGCGCCGTACGACCGACCCAACCTGTCCAAGGATTATCTTGCCGGCACCGCGGCCGAAGACTGGATTCCGCTGCAGGACCCCGCTTTTTACGCCGAACGCGATATCGACCTGCGCCTGGGCTGCGAGGTGGCCGCCATCGATGTCGCCGCGTCCCGGGTGACGACGCGCGGCGGCGAACGGTTCGACTATGAGCGCCTGTTGATCGCCACTGGCGCCGAGCCGGTGCGGCTGCCGGTACCGGGTTTCGAACGGGAAAACGTCTTCACCCTGCGCTCGCTTGCCGATGCGCGGGCGATCGTCGCCGCGGCCGACGGCGCGCGCAGCGCGGTGTTGGTCGGTGCCGGCTTCATCGGCCTGGAAGTCGCCGCCGCACTGCGTACCCGCGGGCTGGAGGTGCACGTCGTGGCGCGTGAAGCCGAGCCCATGGCTGCGGTGCTGGGTCCGGCGCTGGCCGCCGAACTGGTGCAGCTGCATCGGCAGCACGGCGTGTTATTCCATCTGCAGGCCACGCCCACCCGGTTCGATGGACGCCATCTGACCCTGGCGGACGGCACGCAGGTGGACAGCGAGCTGTTGATCGTCGGGGTCGGGGTGGTGCCACGCACGGCGCTGGCCGATGCGGCGGGATTGACCGTGGACCACGGCATCGTGGTCGATGAGCGGCTGCAGACTTCGGCTCCGGGCATCTATGCGGCTGGTGACGTGGCCCGCTACCGGCATGGCGGGGAGTTGCGGCGGGTCGAACACTGGGTACACGCCCAGCGTCAGGGGCAGGCCGTGGCGGCGAACCTGTTGGGGGCGGAGCAGGACTTCACCGACGTGCCTTTCTTCTGGACCCATCACTACGGCATCGAGCTGCGCTACAGCGGCTACGGCGCCGGCTGGGACCAGGTGCAGGTCGATGGCCGGCTGGCGCAGGCCGATTGCCTGGCGCGTTTCACCCGGCAGGGACGACTGGTTGCCGTGGCCTCGGTCGGGCGTGACCGCGAGAATCTGATGGCGGAGGCGGAACTGTGGCGCTGACCGCATTTGTACTTGCCGGTGGTGGCAGCCTGGGTGCGGTGCAGGTGGGCATGCTCATGGCGCTCAGCCGGCAGCGGATCGTTCCCGACCTGCTGGTCGGCGCCTCGGTCGGCGCGATCAATGCGGCGTACTTCGCCGCACATCCGCATGTGGCCGGGATGGTGGCGCTGGAGACGCTCTGGTGCGGGCTGCGGCGCCGGGAACTGTTTCCGTTCTCGCTGGCGCGTGGCCTGCGCTGCCTGTTGGGACACGGCGAATATCTGGTTGATCCGGCGCCGTTGCAGGCGCTTCTGGACGAGGAAATTCCCTACGGGGATCTGGCGCAGGCGCCGATACCCTGCCATGTCATCGCCACCGATGTGCTGGAGGGCATCGATGTGGACCTGTCGTCCGGACCGGCAGTACCGGCGTTGTTGGCCAGTGCCGCGATTCCGGTGGTGTTTCCATCGGTGAAGATAGACGGGCGCGATCTGATCGATGGCGGCATTGGCGGGCGCACCCCGATCTCCGTGGCCTGCGCGCTGGGCGCCCGCAAAGTGTTCGTGCTGCCCACCGGAGCGTCGTGTGCGTTGCAGGCACCGCTGCGCGGGGCGATCGCGATCGCCCTGCATGCGTTGAACCAGCTGGCGATGCGCCAGTTGCAGGCCGATATCGAACGCTTCGCCGGGCAATGCCAGCTGCTGGTGGTGCCGCCGCTGTGCCCGCTGGCGGTGCATGCCTTCGATTTCTCGCATACCGCCGAGCTGATCCAGCGTGCCGATATTGCCACCACGACCTGGTTGCGCGACGGCCCGCCCGATCCTGACCCGCGCTGGCCGCTGGCGCCACACCGGCATCGCCTCGACTGAAGCGCCGCCGCGTCTGCCGCCGTGATCCGGAGGCAGACGCGGATCTTCGGTGTGTCTGGCTGACGTCAGTCGGCGCGGCCGCCGAACTCGCCGGTGGTGGTGTTGACCAGCACGCGTTCGCCGTTGGCGATGTACTCGGGCACCATGATTTCGATGCCGCTGTTGAGCTTGGCCGGTTTCGGGCGCTTGGTGGCGGTGCCGCCCTTCAGTTCGGGCGGGGTTTCGACCACTTCCAGCACCACGTGCTGCGGCAGCTGCACGGCGACCGGCTGATCGTCGATCACCTGCACGTAGAGGCCGGACAGGCCATCGGTGATGTAGCCGGCATCGTCACCGATCACGTCGGCGTCCAGCGTGTACGGGGTGTAATCCTCGTCGTCGAGGAACACGAACGCATCGCCGTCCCTGTAGGAATAGGTGGACTGGCGGCGCAGCAGTTCGACCTCGGGCAGGTTGTCGTCGGCATCGAAGCTGGCATCGAGCTTGTTGCCGCCCGGCACGCTGTACATGATGAAACGGAAGCGCACATTGCCGCCGCGGCCTTGCGGTGAGCTGCGTTCGATGTCGCGGACCTGGTAGACGCCGTTGTTGTATTCGACGACGTTGCCTTTCTTGATTTCGTTGGCTTTCATGACATTGGCCGATCAGTTGGAAAACGGTGGCGGTCGCGTTGCTGGCGCCCGCCGGAAGAGTTACTTCGGTGCCAGGCGCACGGCGCCGTCGAGGCGGATGGTCTCGCCGTTGAGATAGGTGTTGCCGAGGATGTGCGCGACCAGCTCGGCGAAATCTTCCGGCTTGCCCAACCGCGACGGAAATGGAATCGAGGCGGCCAGCGACTGCTGCACGGCCTCGGGCATGCCGTCGACCATCGGCGTCCAGAACACGCCCGGGGCGATGGTCATCACGCGGATGCCGAAGCGCGACAGCTCGCGTGCCATCGGCAGGGTCATGGCGACCACGCCGCCCTTGGATGCGGAGTAGGCGGCCTGGCCGATCTGGCCCTCGTAGGCGGCCACGCTGGCGGTGTTGATGATCACGCCACGCTCGCCATCCGCGCCGGCTTCGTTGTGCTGCATCAGGTTGGCGGCCGCCTTGGCGACGTTGAAGCTGCCGACCAGGTTGACCATCACCGTTGACTGGAAATTGGCCAGCGGCATCGGTGCTTCCCTGCCCAGCACGCGACCGGGACCGAGTATGCCGGCGCAGTTGATGGTGGCGTTGAGGCCGCCGAGGAATTCGCGGGCCGCCGCCAGGTTGGCGACCACGCCCGCTTCATCGGTGACGTTGGTGCTGAAGTAGCGGGCGTTGTCGGCGCCGAGCGCGGCAACCGCGCTTGTTCCCTTTTCGTCATTGAGGTCGAACAGGGCCACTTTGGCGCCGTGGGCGACCAGGTGTTGGGCGACGGCGAAGCCGAGGCCGGAAACGCCTCCGGTGATGACCGCGCGTACAGAAGACAGCTGCATCCGGACGTTCCTGCTGAGATGAAAGCGCCGATTCTAGCCGAAGCGCCGCAACCGCCCGCGCCTGCGGGCAGTCACGCCATGCGCCGGGCGAAGTCGTCCGGCGCCAGCCCCGGTGCGAACAGGAACCCCTGACCGACCGGAACGCCCAGATCAAGCAGGAACCGGCGCTGGGCCTCGGACTCCACGCCCTCGGCGACCAGCCCCAAGCCGAGGCTGCGGGCAATGCCGCACACCGCCTCGCACACGGCCACGTCCGAACGGTTGCCGGGCACGCCCTCGACGAACAGCTGGCTGAGCTTGAGTCCATGGATCGGCAGCCGCCGCAGATAGTTCAGGGCGCTGTAGCCTTCGCCGAAATCGTCGATGGTCAACACCACGCCCATATCGCGCAGCAGGGCGAAGGTGCGCAGGGTGGAAGGCGCATCCTCGATCAGCACCCGCTCGGTGAATTCCAGCTCCAGCGCGGTACCCGGCAGCGAGTACCTGTCCAGCGCCTCGCGCACATGCCGGGCCAGTTCATCGCCGACGAACTGGCGGTAGGAAACGTTGATGGCGACCCGCACGATCCCCAGCCCGTCGTCCAGCCATTGGCGCACCTGCCGGCAGGCCTCGTGCAGCACCCAGTTGCCGATGCGGACGATATCGCCGGTGGTTTCGGCATGGCCGATGAACAGGTCCGGGCGCAGCTCGCCGAGCATGATGTTCTGCCAGCGGATCAGCGCTTCGGCGGCCACCACGCGGCCGTGTCGCAGGTCCACCTGCGGCTGGTAGACCAGCCGGAATTCGTTGTCGTCCAGCGCGCGTCGCAGGCGGCTCTCGATCTGCAGCCGGTCCTGCTGGCGCTGCGCAAGTTCCGGCGAGAACCGCTGCCAGGCGTTGCGCGAGCGGCGTTTGCAGGCATACATCGCCATGTCCGCGTTCTGGATCAGTTGCTGCGGGCGCGTGCCGTCATCCGGTGCGCAGGCGATGCCGATGCTGGTGGTGACTGAAAACTCGTCGGTCCCGAAAGTGAAGGGAGTGGAAAACGCTTCGGTGATCGCCGTTGCCAGCCGCTCCGGCTGTCCGGGTCGGGCACCGGTGTCGCACACCACCAGGAATTCGTCCCCGCCGAAGCGTGCCAGCAGGCCTTCGGTGCCGACCGCGCCGGAGATGCGCCGGGTCGCTTCCACCAGCAGCTCGTCGCCGGCCGCGTGCCCGAGCACGTCGTTGACCACCTTGAAGCGGTCCAGGTCGATGTACAGCACCGCCACCTCGGCATGGGTGGGGTTGTCCAGCCGCGTGCCCAGATCGGTCAACGCCGCATCGCGGTTCATGATGCCGGTCAGCGGATCGGTGCGGGCCTGGATGCGCAGGGTTTCCTCGGCCTGCTTACGCTCGGTGATGTCCTGCACCGTGCCGGCGATACGCGAGGAGGCGACATCGCCGGCTTCCACTTCCCCGATCATGCGGACCCAGAACGTGTGGCCATCGCCGCGCTGGCCCTGCAGCTCCAACTCGAAGCCGCAGCGGTTCTCGACCACCTCCAGCAGTGCCTGTTGCAGCAGCGCGCGGTCGTTGCTGCGCAGGCAGTCGAGCAGGCGTTGCAGGGTATCGACGGTGCCGGTCTGGCCGAGGATGCGCTGGGCTTCGCCGGTCAGATACAGCCGGTGCTGGCCTCGGTCCCATTCCCAGCCGCCGATATGTGCCAGCGACTGGGCACGGTCGAACAGGGCGTTGTCGCGCTTGAGTTCGGTGATATCGCTGAACAGCGCGAACACGTGGTCGGGCTGGTCACAATCGGAAGAGAACACCGGCACATTGGTGGTGGAGATCCAGAACATGCGTCCGCGCGGACGGTGATACAGCCCGATGATGGTGCTGCGGATGGTGCGGCCCTGCTGGAACGCCTGCGACACCGGCCATTGCTCGGGCGCAATCGGACGGCCGTTTTCATCGACCGTGATCCACTCATCGCCGGCCAGCGGCGTGCGAGGTTGCGGATTGCCGCTCAGGCCGAGGATGCGGTACGCGGCCGGATTGGCCGACACCAGCTTGAAGTCGCGATTGAACAGGATCACGCCCTTGTCGATCGACTCCATCAACAGCCGGTATCGCGACTCGGCCTCCCAGCGGCGGCTGAGGTCGCGCGCCACGGCGACAATGCAGCGCTTGCCCTCGTGCATGAAGCCGGCCGAATGCACTTCGACCGGAAAGCGGCTGCCGTCGCCACGCATGTTGGTGACTTCGATGACGTAGGTTTCGCCGCGGTCCAGGGTTTCCCACACCGGCTGCAGGTGGCCGGCGGGCAGATCCGGATTCAGGCTCTCGATCGGTTGGCCGAGGATCTCCTCACGGGACCGGCCATAGGCGTGGACGCCGGCCTTGTTGAGATCCAGCACGGTTCCGGTTTCGCTGAGGATGCTGACAGGGTCGGGAACCGCGTCGAACAGTGCCGCATAGCGCCGCTGCGCCGATTGGCGGTCGCACATGGCTTCGTGCAACGCGTCGCGTGCGCTGACCAGCAGGGTCTGCAGCTCGAGGGCGAGGGGGTGGGCAAGGGCACTGTCCAGGGCGGCCAGTGCATCGACATGGGCGGTGAGGTGGTCACCGAGGGAGACGTCGCTGCGCTGGCCGGAGGTTTTCATGTCGTCGCCAATGCCCGTCCTGTCTTGCTGCCCGTTTCCCGTCCCAGCCGCTCGGCGAGCCAGCGGCCGGTTGCCGCCAGTGCTGGAAGGTCCACGCCGGTATCCATCCCCATGCCGTGCAACATATACACCACATCCTCGCTGGCGACATTACCGCTGGCACCGCGGGCATAGGGGCAGCCACCGGCACCGGAGACGGCGGCATCCACCACCCGCACGCCGTCTTCCAGACAGGCCGCGATATTGGCCAGCGCCTGACCGTAGGTATCGTGGAAGTGGATGGCCAGCGCCGCCATCGGGATTTCGGCCGCCACCGCCTGCAGCATCATGCGCGCCTTGCGCGGCGTGCCCACGCCAATGGTGTCGCCCAGCGAGATCTCATAACAGCCCATGGCATGCAGGCGGGTGGCAACGCGCACCACGTCGGCCAGCGGTACCTCGCCCTGATACGGGCAGCCCAGCACGGTGGAGACATAGCCCCGCACCTTGACGCCGTCGGCGGCGGCCCGCGCCAGGATCGGTTCGAAGCGCTGCAGCGACTCTTCGATGCCGGCGTTGGTGTTGGTGCGGTTGAAGGTTTCCGAGGCCGCGGTGAACACCGCCACTTCCGCTACTCCGACTGCGCGTGCGCGTTCGTAGCCCTGTTCGTTGGGAACCAGCACCGGGTAGTCGATGCCGGGCTGCTTGTGGATGCCTGCGTAGACTTCGGCGGCGTCGGCCAGTTGCGGCACCCAGCGCGGGCTGACGAAGCTGGTGGCCTCAATCGTTTTCAGGCCGGTGGCCGACAGCCGGTTGACCAGTTCGATCTTGTCGGCGGTGGAGACCTGCATTTTTTCGTTCTGCAGGCCATCACGTGGCCCGACCTCGACGATGCGGACGAAATCGCTCATGGCTGCTGGCCGGTTCGCGCAGGGGTGGCCCATTGCGGTGCACGTTTGTCGAGGAACGCGGACAGGCCTTCCCGGCCTTCCGGCGAGGCGCGCAAGGCGGCGATCAGGCCGGCGTTGGCGCGGTCCACACTGTCGCGGTCGCCGCTGGCGCAGGCGACTTCGCGCACCAGCGTTTTCGCCGATGCCGCGGCCACCGGTCCGGCCTTGGAAAGCAGGTCGAGCTGGCGTTGGACCGCCTCATCCAGCTGCGCAGGCGCAACCACCTGGTGCACCAGACCGATGCCCTGCGCGATGGCGGCATCGAAATGCTCGCCGGTGGTGAAAAAACGCCGGGCCTGTCGTGGGCCGATGGCGGCGATCACGTAGGGGGAAATGACCGCCGGCAACAGTCCCAGCCGGCTTTCGGTCAAACCGAAGCGGGCATCGGAGGAGGCGATGGCGATATCGCAACAGGCTACGAGCCCGACGCCGCCGCCGAAGCTGGCCCCGTGCACGCGGGCGATGGTCGGCTTGGGCAATTCGTCCAGCGTCCGCATCAGGCGCGCCAGGCGCAGGGCGTCCTGGCGGTTTTCCTCTTCGCTGGCCGCAGCCATCGCCTGCATCCATTGCAGGTCGGCGCCGGCGGAGAAGGAGAGGCCGTTGCCGGCCAGGACCACGCTGCGGACCTGCGGATCGCCGCCTGCTTCGTCCAAGGCCTGGGTCAGCGTGGCGATCAGCCCGGCATCGAAGGCGTTGTGCAGGGTGGGGCGGTTGAGCCGCAGTGTCAGCACCGAGCCGGTGCGTTCCTTGACCAGTGTGTCGCTCATCGAGTGTCCGTAAATGCAGGGAAACCGGTGAATCATAGCCTCCACGACAGGGGCGGCCATGACGCGCTGCGGCGATGCTAGAATTGATAACCATTCTTATCCACTCATGGGCGCTCATTCAGTGACGCTGTCAGATTTGCCGCTAAACGGCACCGCCTTGGTGGACGTTGTGCTGGACATGCACGCCAATGATGCAATCGCAAGACGGCTCCGGGAGCTCGGATTTGTGGACGGTGAAGAAGTGCGACTGGTGGCCCGTGGTCCGGTGGGCGGCGAGCCGCTGCTGTTCCAGGTGGGGTTCACCCGCTTTGCGTTGCGTCGCAGTGAAGCGGCGCGGGTACAGGTCCGTCATTCCGGAGCGGTGGCATGAGCGCGGCGGGAGTATCCACATTGCGGCTGGCGCTGGTGGGCAATCCCAACAGCGGCAAGACCGCGCTGTTCAACCAGCTGACCGGCAGCCGCCAGAAGGTGGCCAACTACACCGGCGTTACCGTGGAACGCAAGGAAGGCCGCATGCGCGGTCCATCCGGGCGCGAATATGCCGTGCTGGACCTGCCCGGTGCCTACAGCCTGCGTCCGGCCAGTCTGGACGAGGCGATCACCCGCGACCTGTGCCGTGGCTTCTACCCCGGTGAGGCGGCGCCGGATGTGCTCGTCTGCGTGATCGACGCCACCAACCTGCGCCTGCATCTGCGCTTCGCGTTGGAGTTGCGCGAGCTCGGCAAGCCGATGATCGTGGCGCTGAACATGGTGGACGCGGCCCGGCGCCGAGGTATCCGCATCGACGTCCCGGCGCTGGAATCGGCGTTGGGAGTACCGGTAGTGGAGACGGTGGCGGTGCAGCGCAACGGCGCGCAGGCGCTGGTCTCGCGGATCGATGCGGTAATGCCGGCGCTGGAATCGCTGCCGGCGGTGGCGCCGGTCGAACATGGCGATTACCACGCCCAGGTGCGTGCGATCCTGGCCTCGACGGTAAGCATGCCCACGCGCACTGCGCGGATCGACGACGCGCTGGACCGCTGGCTGCTGCACCCGGTGTTCGGGCTGCTGACGCTGGCCGTGGTGATGTTCCTGATCTTCCAGGCGGTGTTCGCCTGGGCCACGCCGCTGATGGACGGCATCGAGGCCGGCTTCGGCTGGCTCGGCGAGCACGTCGCTGCGGTGCTGCCGGAAGGCCCGCTGGCCAGCCTGATCACCAACGGCATCATCGCCGGCGTTGGCGGCGTGGTGGTGTTCCTGCCGCAGATCCTGATCCTGTTCGCTTTCATCCTTGCGCTGGAGGAATCCGGTTACCTGCCGCGCGCGGCGTTCCTGCTTGATCGCATGATGGCTTCGGCCGGCCTGTCCGGGCGCTCGTTCATCCCCCTGCTGTCGAGCTTCGCCTGTGCGGTGCCCGGAATCATGGCCACCCGCAGCATCCAGGACCCGCGTGACCGCCTGGCCACGATCCTGGTGGCGCCGCTGATGACCTGTTCGGCGCGCCTGCCGGTGTATGCGCTGCTGATCGGCGCGTTCATTCCGGAAAAGACCGTGGCGGGCGTGGTCAACCAGCAGGGCCTGGTGCTGTTTGGGCTGTACGCGGCCGGCATCATCAGCGCGCTGGCGATGTCGTGGATCATGAAGAAGTGGCGCCGCGACAAGAGCGAACATCCGCTGATGCTGGAGCTGCCGTCCTACCGGCTGCCGCATCCACGCGATCTGGCGGTGGGCCTGTACGAACGCGGCATGATCTTCCTCAAGCGGGTCGGCGGCATCATCCTGTCGCTGACCATCCTGCTGTGGGTGCTGCTGTCGTTCCCGGGGGCGCCCGCCGACGCCAGCATGCCGGCGATCGATTACAGCTTCGCCGGCCAGATCGGCCATGCGATGACGCTGGTCTTCGCGCCACTGGGCTTCAACTGGCAGATATGCATCGCGTTGATCCCGGGCATGGGCGCGCGCGAGGTGGCGGTGTCCTCGCTGGCCACCATCTACGCGCTCTCCGCGGCCGATGACGATGCCGCCATCCAGGCGCTGACCCCGGTGGTGGCCCATGGCTGGTCGCTGGCGACCGGGCTGTCGCTGCTGGTGTGGTTCATCTATGCGCCGATGTGCATTTCCACCCTGGCCACGATCAAGCGCGAGACCAACTCGTGGAAGCAGGTGGGGTTCGCCACGTTCTATCTGTTCGCCGCCGCCTATGTCGCGGCGTTGATCACCTACCAGGTGACCGTGGCGCTGGGCGGCGGCTGATGGAGATCGGACTGCTGCTGCAGTACGCCGTGGTCGCGCTGATCGTGCTGCTCAGTGCATGGGTGGTGCTGAAAAAGCAGTTCCCCGGCACCGTGCGCCGCCTGCGCGGGGCGCTGGCCATGTGGCTGCTGCAGCCGCGCCGGCCCGGATGGGCGCAGGCGCTGGGCCGGAAGATCGCCCCGCCGGCCGGTAGCGGCGGCGGTTCGTGCGGCGGCTGCGACGGTTGCGGGCCTGCGCCTCCGAAGAGCTGACCGTCTTGCCATGGGCGAGACCTGCGCAGTGATCGGCGAGCGCGGCGCCCGCAGTGCCAGCCGGCAGCGGGCCAATGTGTCCGGTTTCCGTCGCGAACAGTCCGTCCTCGGCGACCGGTTCTGCGCGGTGATCGCACCTGCCCACGCGCAGCGCACGGCGTGGTCCTTGTTTCCCGAGGGGTGGAACCGGTAGCTTGCCTGCATGAACAACTCACCTGTCCGTCTGCTTGTCCACGGTGCGTCCGGCCGCATGGGCCAGACGTTGCTGCGTCTGGCAGCCGAAGATCCCTCGCTGGAAGTCGCCGCTGCCGTGGTGCGGCGCTCGCCCGCACAGCGCGTGATCGATGGAATTCCCCACTTCTCCGCCACTGAGCTGGCGGGCGTGCCCGCGTTCGATGTTGCGGTGGATTTCAGCCTGCCGGACGGATTCGATCCGGTGCTGGCGCTGTGTGTCCAGCGCGGAGCCGGGTTCGTGTCCGGCACCACCGGTATCAGTCCCACGCAGCAGGCGGCCCTGGCAACGGCGGCGGAGCGGATCGCGCTGGTGTGGGCGACCAATTTCAGCCTGGGTGTGGCGGTGCTGGCCGATCTGGTGGAACGGGCGGCGGCCAGCGTGCCGGGTTGGGACTGCGACATTGTCGAATCCCACCACGTGCACAAGAAGGACGCGCCCTCGGGTACCGCGCTCACCTTGGGAGCAGCCGCGCAGCATGGCGGCGCCGATCCGCACTACGCCAGCCTGCGCGCCGGTGACATCATCGGCGAACACCTGGTCCAGTTCACGGGGCTGGGGGAGCGCCTGGAGCTGGTGCACCGTGCCACCAACCGCGATATTTTCGCCCGCGGCGCCCTGCATGTGGCGCGCCAGCTGACAAGGCGGGCGCCGGGCGCATACCGCGTCCGCGACCTGGTCGGTCCCGCAACTGGCGAGTGAACGGGGCGGCGGGATCGCTCGCCTGTTCATCTTTGCCGGAAACCGCAATAAAACATGGCGTAGCGCTGGCGCAGGGGCGGTCATGTCGCTACAATTCCCGCTCGCCGAATCACGTCAGCCGGACCGGTCCCGCACCGCCGTCCGCGCTTTTTTGCAACCGGTTTTTGCCGTTGGCGCAGGCGTGGCTTCGGAGTCCCCTTCGGTAGCCAAAGTGAGATTCCCGTGACCCAAGCCGCAATCCTCGTGCTCGAAGACGGCACCGTATTCGAGGGCGAATCCGTAGGCGCGCCCGGCCTGTCCGTGGGTGAGGTGGTATTCAATACCGCCATGACCGGTTACCAGGAAATCCTGACCGACCCGTCCTACGCCCGGCAGATGGTCACCCTGACATATCCGCACATCGGCAATACCGGCATGACCGACCAGGACGACGAGGCCGGCAAGGTCTGGTCGGCCGGCCTGATCGTGCGCGATGTGCCGCGCCGCCCGAGCAGCTGGCGCAGCCAGATCTCGCTGCAGGACTGGCTGATCCAGCGCGGCGTGGTCGCCATCGCCGGTATCGACACCCGCAAGCTGACCCGCATCCTGCGCGAACGCGGCAGCCAGAACGGCACGCTGATGGCCGGCCCTGGGATCGACGTGGACAAGGCGCTGGAAGCGGCGCGCAAGTTCCCCGGCCTCAAGGGCATGGATCTGGCCAAGGTGGTCTCCACCGACAAGGCCTATCCGTGGCACGAGGGGCAGCTGGACCTGGATCGCAACGAGTTCGTCAGCGCCGCGCCGAAGTACAAGGTGGTGGCATACGACTTTGGCGTGAAGATCAACATCCTGCGCATGCTGGCCGAACGCGGCTGCGATGTGACCGTGGTGCCGGCGCAGACGCCCGCGGCCGAGGTGCTGGCGATGAATCCGGATGGGGTGTTCCTGTCCAACGGCCCGGGTGACCCGGAGCCGTGCGATTACGCCGTGGCCGCGATCCGCGAGTTCCTTGCAAAGAAGATTCCAACCTTCGGCATCTGCCTCGGCCACCAGCTGCTGGCACTGGCCGCAGGCGCCAGGACGCTGAAGATGAGCCACGGCCATCACGGCGCCAATCACCCGGTGCAGGATCTGGACAGCGGCCGGGTGATGATCACCTCGCAGAATCATGGTTTCGCGGTAGACGAAGCCACGCTGCCGGCCAATATCCGTGTCACCCACCGCTCGCTGTTCGATGGCAGCAACCAGGGCATCGCGCTGACCGATGCGCCGGCGTTCTCCTTCCAGGGTCACCCGGAAGCCTCGCCCGGCCCGCATGACGTCGCCTCGCTGTTCGATCGCTTTGCCGCCAGCATGGAGCAGTCGCGATAACCCCGTTATGGGGCTGAGCTCGGAGATGGCCGCTTTCATTCGACAATTGCATTACACAAGGAGAGAAGCAGTGCGGAAGATTGCTCGTGTGTTGTTGCTGTTGGTGTTGCTGCCGGTCCTGGTGATGGCGCGGGAAGTGCCGATCCAGGACTTCTTCAAGGACCCCGAGTTCAATGCCATCAGTTTGTCTCCTGATGGCAAGCACATTGCACTGAGCGTGCCGCAGGCCGACCGCACGGTCCTGGCTGTCGTGCGCATCGCCGACAATGTGGTGATAGGCAAGTGGGATTACGGTGCTGATCGTCATTTCCGTGAGGTGACGTGGGCCAACAACGAAAGGTTGTTGTTCACCGTCACGGTCAAAACGGGCGCGTTCGATTTTGAAAAGCCGACTGGAGATCTGTATGCCTCGAATATCGATGGCAGCAAGCGGATCGATATCCCGAACGGGCGCTATTACAGCCTCGTCGATCTGACTCCGGAAGACCCCGCGACGATCCTGGTACAGCGCTCTGTCGATAACGCCTATCTGTTCAAGCTGAATGTTTACAACGGAAAGTTGACGACTGTGGCCACCGCGCCTGTCGAACAGGGGAGCTTTCTGGTGGATCACGAAGGCGCCGTCCGTTTTGTCTACGGCGCCATGAACGACGGAAGGAATCGCACCTATCGCCGGGATGGAGAGAAGTGGGTTCTGATCCATGAGAGCGAACGCAACGGCGCCACCTATGTGCCGCTCGGATTTGCAGGGGACAACCGCGGTGTCTACATGGCAAAAGGCGAGGGTGGACGCCCCGAGGCTCTTGTTCTGGTTGACAGCGAAACCTGGCAGGAGCAGAAGCTCTCCAGCAATGGGAAGGTAAGTCCTTCCGGCTATCTCTGGAGCAGCGACCGCAAGACGCTGTTGGCGGTGCGCTACGAGGATGGGCTTCCGTATTGGGATTTTGTCGACACTGAACATCCCGAGTCCAAGGCCTATGCGGGGCTGGTGGCTGCATTCGGGGATAAAACGGTCTCGTTCATGCGGGCGTCGGATGACGGGCGTTATCTGATTGCCCGCGTGTACTCGGATGTGGCCCCGCCGGCGGCGTACCTGTTTGACAGGCAGGAAGGCAAGGCGCGTTTCCTCGCAGGCAGCATGGACTGGATCAAGCCGGAGGAAATGTCGCAGATGAAACCTGTGGAGGTCAGGGCTCGTGATGGGCTGACCTTGCATGGCTATCTGACGGTTCCCAAAGGCAGTTCCGGAAAGAATCTTCCCTTGATCATCAACCCGCACGGAGGCCCTCATGGCCCTCGTGACAGTTGGGAGTTCAATCCTGAGGTGCAGTTGCTGGCCAACCGGGGCTATGCGGTTCTGCAGATGAACTACCGTGGTTCCGGTGGCTATGGAAATGCCTTCGAAGGCATGGGCTATCGCAAGTGGGGCACTGCGATGCAGGACGACCTCACCGACTCGGTCAACTGGGCGATCGCTCAAGGGATAGCCGACCGTGATCGCATCTGCATTTATGGAGCTTCCTATGGCGGCTACGCGGCATTGATGAGCGCAGTGCGGGAGCCCGATCTGTACAGGTGCGCGGTCGGATACGTGGGCGTCTACGATCTTGATGCCCAGCGTGACGCTGATTTCATGGCATCCAAGGCGGGACGGAGTTATCTGCGGGACGTATACCCCCTGGAGCGCTCCGAGCGCGTCGCACAATCTCCCGCCTATGGCGTGGAGAGGCTGAAGGCGGCTGTCATGCTTGTCCACGGCGAAAAGGATACGCGCGTGCCGATCAAGAACATGCACTTCCTGGTGAGCCAGATGGCCAAGGTGGCCAAGGTGCCTGAAGTGACCATCGTGGAAAAGAAGGAAGCCCATGGCTTCCGTGATCCAGGAAACAACGTCAACCTCTACACGAAGATGCTGGCGTTTTTCGACAAACATCTCGGCAGCAGAAATGCTGTTTCGCAAAATTCACAGTAATCGGAATACAGGCCATGCCCAAGCGCAGTGACATCAAAACCATCCTGATCATCGGCGCGGGTCCGATCGTCATCGGCCAGGCCTGCGAGTTCGATTACTCCGGCGCGCAGGCGTGCAAGGCGTTGCGCGACGAGGGATACCGCGTGGTGCTGGTGAACTCCAACCCGGCCACGATCATGACCGACCCGGAGATGGCCGATGCCGTCTACATCGAGCCGATCAACTGGCAGACGGTCGAGAAGATCATCGCCAAGGAAAAGCCCGACGCGCTGTTGCCGACGATGGGTGGACAGACCGCGCTGAACTGCGCGCTGGACCTGGCCGACCACGGCGTGCTGGAGAAGTACAACGTCGAACTGATCGGCGCCAAGCGCGACGCGATCCGCATGGCCGAAGACCGCGAGCTGTTCCGCGTGGCCATGGGTGAGATCGGCCTGGAGTGCCCGAAGGCCGCGGTGGCGCACACGCTGGAAGAGGCGCTGGAAATCCAGACGACGGTCGGCTATCCGACCATCATCCGCCCGTCCTACACCCTGGGCGGCAGTGGTGGTGGTATCGCCTACAACCGCGAAGAGTTGATCGACATTGTCACCCGCGGCCTGGAGCTGTCGCCGACCACCGAAGTGCTGGTTGAAGAGTCGGTGCTGGGCTGGAAGGAATTCGAGATGGAGGTGGTGCGCGATACCGCCGACAACTGCATCATCGTCTGCTCGATCGAGAACCTCGATCCGATGGGCGTGCATACCGGCGACTCGATCACCGTGGCCCCGGCGCAGACCCTGACCGACAAGGAATACCAGCGCCTGCGTGCGGCCTCGATCGCGGTGCTGCGCAAGATCGGCGTGGACACCGGCGGTTCGAACGTGCAGTTCGGCATCAATCCAGACAACGGCCGCGTGGTCGTGATCGAGATGAACCCGCGCGTGTCGCGCTCCTCGGCACTGGCCTCCAAGGCCACCGGTTTCCCGATCGCCAAGGTCGCCGCCAAGCTGGCGGTCGGCTATACGCTGGACGAATTGAAGAACGAGATCACCGGTGGCCTCACCCCGGCCTCGTTCGAGCCGTCGATCGATTACGTCGTCACCAAGATTCCGCGCTTCGCGTTCGAAAAGTTCCCGGCCGCCGATGCCCGCCTGACCACGCAGATGAAGTCGGTGGGCGAGGTGATGGCGATGGGCCGCACCTTCAAGGAATCGCTGCAGAAGGCCTTGCGCGGTCTGGAAACCGGCAAGGTGGGTCTGGACCCCACCGAGCTGGACCTGGGCAACGAGGACGACCTGATCACCCTCAAGCGCGAGCTGAAGGCGCCCGGCCCGGAGCGTCTGTTCTACGTCGGCGATGCGTTCCGCGCGGGAATGAGTGTGGACGAGATCTTTGCGCTGTCCTTCATCGATCCGTGGTTCCTCGACCAGATCGAGGAAATCATTGCCGATGAAACCCGGGTGGCCGCCGAGGGCATCAATGCGCTCGACGCGGCGCGTCTGCGACAGCTCAAACGCGCGGGCTTCTCCGATGCCCGCATGGCCCAGCTGGTCGCGACCAGCGAGAGCGCGATCCGCGCCCTGCGTTACAGCCACAACGTACGCCCGGTGTACAAGCGGGTGGACTCCTGCGCGGCCGAGTTCGGCACCAGCACCGCCTACCTGTATTCGACCTACGAGGACGAATGCGAGGCGGCGCCCAGCAACCGCGACAAGATCATGATCCTGGGTGGCGGGCCGAACCGCATCGGCCAGGGCATCGAGTTCGACTACTGCTGCGTGCATGCCGCGCTCGCCCTGCGCGAGGACGGCTATGAAACCATCATGGTCAACTGCAACCCGGAGACCGTGTCCACCGATTACGACACCTCCGACCGCCTGTACTTCGAACCGCTGACGCTGGAAGACGTGCTGGCGATCGTCGAGCTCGAAAAGCCCAAGGGCGTGATCGTGCAGTACGGCGGGCAGACTCCGCTGAAGCTGGCGCGCGCGCTGGAAGCCAATGGCGTGCCGGTTATCGGCACCTCGCCGGACTCGATCGACCTTGCCGAAGACCGCGAGCGTTTCCAGCAGCTGGTCGACAAGCTGGGCCTGAAGCAGCCGCCGAACCGCATTGCCCGCAATGCCGAGGAAGCGCTGGTGCTGGCCCGCCAGATCGGCTATCCGCTGGTGGTGCGCCCGAGCTACGTGCTCGGCGGCCGCGCCATGGAAATCGTCTATGGCGAATCCGATCTGGCGCGTTACGTGCGCGATGCGGTGAAGGTCTCCAACGATTCGCCGGTGCTGCTGGACCGCTTCCTCGACGAGGCGGTGGAAGTGGACGTGGACATCATCGCCGACAAGGATGGCAACGTCCTGATCGGCGGAGTGATGGAGCACATCGAGGAAGCCGGCGTGCATTCCGGCGATTCGTCCTGCTCGCTGCCGCCGTATTCGCTGTCGGCCAAGACCCAGGACGAGCTGCGCCGCCAGGTGGTGGAGTTGGCCAAGGCGCTGAACGTGGTCGGCCTGATGAACACCCAGTTCGCGATCCAGACCAGCGAGGAGGGCGACGACACCGTCTACCTGCTGGAAGTCAATCCGCGTGCCTCGCGCACCGTGCCGTTCGTCTCCAAGGCCACCGGCATGCCGCTGGCGAAGATCGCGGCGCGCTGCATGGCCGGCAAGACCCTGGCCGAGCAGGGCGCGACCAAGGAAATCGTGCCGGACTACTACTCGGTCAAGGAAGCGATCTTCCCGTTCGCCAAGTTCCAGGGCGTCGATCCGATCCTCGGGCCGGAGATGCGCTCCACCGGTGAGGTGATGGGCGTGGGCCGCAGCTTCAGTGCCGCGTTCGCGCGGGCGCAGGAAGCCGGCGGGATCAAGGCGCCGCCGGTCGGCAAGGCGTTCGTGTCGGTGCGTGATCCGGACAAGAAGCGCGTGCTGCCCGTGGCCCAGGCGCTGGTCGAGCGTGGCTACACGCTGGTGGCCACGCGCGGTACCGGTGCCTGGCTGCAGCAGCACGGCCTGGAGTGCGAGATCGTCAACAAGGTGGCCGAAGGCCGCCCGCACATCGTCGACCGCATCAAGAATGGCGAGATCGTGTATATCGTCAACACCACCGAAGGCCGGGCCGCGATCAACGATTCGTTCTCGATCCGTCGCGAAGCGCTGCAACAGCGCCTGACCTATTCGACCACCGTCGCCGGCGCCAAGGCGCTGGTGCATTCACTGGAATTCCGCGGCACCGGCCCGGTCTGGGCGCTGCAGGAACTGCACAAGGAGTTGGAAGCATGAGGGCACCGATCACGCTGAAGGGCGCACAGCGCCTGCGCGAAGAGTTGGAGCAGTTGAAGTCGGTCAAGCGGCCGGAAGTGATTGCCGCCATCGCTGAGGCACGCGAGCACGGCGATTTGAAGGAAAACGCCGAATACCACGCCGCTCGCGAACAGCAGGGCTTCATCGAAGGCCGCATCAAGCAGCTGGAGGGCGAGCTTTCGCATGCCGAGATCATCGACATCAGCAAGCTCAATGCCGGCAACAAGGTGGTGTTCGGCGCCACCGTGACCCTGGCCGACGTTGAGACGGATGAAGAGAAGCGCTACCAGATCGTTGGCGATCTGGAGGCGGACATCAAGCTGGGCCTGATCGCGATTTCCTCGCCGGTGGCGCGCGCGGTCATCGGCAAGCTCGAGGGCGACTCCATCGCGATCGATGCGCCGGCTGGCCAGCGCGAGTACGAGATCGTCAGCGTCCAGTACCTGGACTGACCGATGGCCACGGCCACGCTGTTGCTGCCGGCCCGCAGCCGTTTCCCGGCCACGTCGTTGCCTGATGACGTGGCCCGGGCGCTGGGGCGTGCCGACCGCGACAGCGTGCACGCCGGCGAGTGGGCGCAGCTGCGCCGTCATTTCACCCTGCTTCCCGATGCATGGCCGGTGGCGGCATTGACCCGCCAGCTCGACGTCGGCGATGCCGCCGATGCCTGCTGGCTGCGCGCCGACCCGGCCTATGTGGTGCCCGACATGCAGGGCGCACGGCTGATGGGCTATGGCGACACCCTGCAGCTGGATGCCGCCGATATCGAACAGTTGCTGCCGGCGCTCAAACCGCTGTTCGGCGATTACGGCTTCATCCTGGATGCGCCCGTTCCGTCACGCTGGTATCTGCGCGTGCCATCCGGCTCGCCGCTGCCCGTGTTTGCCACGCCCGATGAAGTGCTTGGCGATGATCTGTTCGGGCACCTGCCGGAAGGCGAGGGCGGACGCCGTTGGCGGGCACTGTTGACCGAATCACAGGTGCTGCTGCATCAGCATCCCTGGAACCGGCTGCGCATCGCGCAGGGAAAGCCGGCCATCAATTCGCTGTGGTTCTGGGGCGCTGGCAGCCTGCCCGCTGCAGTGACCTCGCCGCATGTCCAGGTGCGTAGTCGCGAGGCCTTGCTGCAGGCGTTGGCGAAGGCGGCAGGTGCCAATGCCGATGAGCGCCAGCAGGTGGATGCGCTGGTGGATCTGCGCCAGCTGCGCTCGCTCCAGCAACTGGGCAATGACGCGATCCAGCCGCTGCTGGCGGCCCTGGCGCGCGGAGAGCTGCGCACGCTGGTGCTGGATTTCCAGGACGGCGCGCGTTTCACCATCCGGAAAAGCCAGCGTTGGCGCTTCTGGAAGAAACCGGTGCAGCTGCATGACGCCTGATGCAGCCGTCGCGTGCATTGCCCCGGCGATGATCCAGTGATGACCACGACCTCGCGCACTCTGGCTTGTCGCTGCCGGCTGCCCGCCGATTCGACGTCATGAAATTTTCCGTATCGAGCTGCTCTTGACTCCTCCCGAGACTCCCCGGATCCAGCGCCGCCCGGTTGCGCCGACACCCGGCTGGCCGGCCGACATGCTGCCGCTGCTGCAGCGCCTGTATGCCGCGCGCGGCATCACCGAACCCGCGCAGGCCCAGCCGAAACTGGCGCAGCTGCACGCCCCGGAATTGATGGGCGGAATGCAGGCCGCGGTGGAATTGCTGGCGGCGGCTATCGCCGGCGACAAGCGCATCCTCATCGTGGGCGATTTCGATTGCGATGGTGCGACCGCCTGCGCGGTGGGCGTGCGTGGGCTGCGCATGCTCGGCGCGCGCGACGTGGTCCATGCGGTGCCCAACCGGATGGTGCATGGCTATGGCCTTTCTCCTTCGCTGGTGGCGGAATTGGCCGTAGTGCAGCCCACGCTGCTGGTCACGGTCGATCATGGCATCGCCTGCCACGCCGGGGTGGCGGCAGCCAAGGCACTCGGTTGGCAGGTGCTGGTGACCGATCACCATCTGCCCGGCGAGCAGCTGCCGCCGGCCGATGCGATCGTGGACCCGAACATCAGCGGCGATCCGTTTCCGAGCAAGTCGCTGGCCGGTGTCGGCGTCATTTTCTATGTGCTGATGGCACTGCGCCGCCATCTGCGCGGGCAGGGGGCGTTTGCGTCCACGCCGGAACCGGACCTGCTGACGCTGCTCGACCTGGTGGCGGTGGGTACTGTCGCCGACCTCGTTGCGTTGGACACCAACAACCGGGCGCTGGTCGCGGCCGGCTTGCGACGGCTGCGCAACGGCCAGGGCTGTGTCGGCCTGCAGGCGCTGATCGAAGTCAGTGGCCGCGATGTGCGGCGGCTGACCGGCAGCGATATCGGCTTTGCGCTGGCGCCGCGGCTCAACGCGGCCGGGCGGCTGGAAGATATGGCCCTGGGTATCGAGCTGCTGCTCACCGAGGACCGCGCGCAGGCACGTGAGATCGCGGCGACACTGGAGGAAATCAATTCCGAACGTCGCGCCGTCCAGCAGATGATGACCGACGAGGCGGAGCTGGCGGTCTCGCAGGCGCTGGCCGTGGGCGAGGGTGAACGCCCGGTGGCAGCCTGTCTGTTCGATGCCAGCTGGCATCCCGGCGTTGTCGGACTGGTGGCATCCAAGCTGAAGGACCGCCTGCATCGCCCCGTCATCGCCTTTGCGCCTGCCGAGCCTGGCAGCGTCCAGCTGCGCGGTTCGGCCCGTTCCATTGCCGGCTTCCACATCCGCGATGCGCTGGCGGCGGTCAATGCACGTCGTCCGGGCCTGATGGAGAAATTCGGCGGACATGCGATGGCGGCAGGCCTGAGCCTGAAACAGGACGATCTGGCCGAGTTCGAACGCGTCTTCCAGCAATGTGTGCTCGACAGCCTCGACCCGGCCTTGCTGCAGCAGCAGCTGCTCAGCGACGGCGAGCTGTCCGCCGGCGAACTGGACTACGTCCACGCCGAGGCTGTGCGGCTGGCGGGACCGTGGGGGCAGGGGTTCCCCGAGCCGTTGTTCGATGGGCATTTCGAGGTGGTGCAGTGGCGCGTGCTGAAGGAGCGGCACCTGAAGCTGGTGCTGCGCGGCAGTGCCGCTGCCGAGCCGCTCAACGCGATCCACTTCAGCGGGTGGAATGGCACCGCGCCGGCCAACCGGGTGCATATCGCCTATCGACTGGTCAGTGACGATTACCGTGGCGGCGGCGCCATACAGTTGCTGGTGGATCACCTGCAGCCGGCCTGACGGCCGATTGCATCCGACCGGCAGCGGTAGGCAGTGAGATGGCCGCCGCGTTGGCAGCGGCCACGGTATCGGGGCCGAGGAGGCCTTTCGGCATTCTGGCGGCCCTGCAGATCGAATCAGCGGGATCAGCCCAGAGGCTCACGCCCGTTCGTGGGCTGGTACCGGCATCGCCGTGGCGGCCGAAGGTCTCGGCCGGGACAGCCCGAACAGCGGTCGCAACCAGCCGATGCGGCGGATCAGTTCATACGCGCCAAAACAAAGCGCAAACGTCGCCACCATCAGCAACGCGGACTCCAGTCCCGGAGCGATATGCAGCGGCTTCAACTCGTGGGCCAATCCCACGATCACCGTCTGGTGCAGGATGTAGACCGGGAATACGGCGACCGTCAGGTAGCGCAGCACCGGACTGCCGGCATTGCGCCAGCGGTAGGCGAAACCGAGCAGCGCGGCAATCGCGCACCACTGCTGTATCGCCCAGGTCACGCGAAGGACCAGGCGCAGGGCGAGCGGCACGGGGTGCGCGTCGTCGTAGCCGGCCATGTACCAGCTGTGGATCATCAGCGCATAGCAGGCCGCAGCCAGTGCCAGCGCGACCCAGCGCAGGCGTTGCAGCGATTCCCAGAATCCGGTGGCGAATGCGACCAGAAAACCGAGCAGGAATACCGTCAGGTACTGGGCGTGGTTGTACCAGTCATCCACCAGCGCGTGGGTGGACTCGAAGCGATTGACCAGCAGCAGGCGGGCGAGGGCCAGCAATACCACCGGCACCAGCAGTGCGCGCCATCCCTGCAATGCCCGCGTGGCCAGACTGCGAAGGTGCTCCAGTGCCGACGCCCGGAGCAGTTTCCAGCCCAGCCATGCCACCAGGCTGTAGCTCCACAGGTAGGGCAGGAACCACAGATGGTTCCACGTCGGAAGTCGCAGGCAGCCGCCCTCTATGCCGCAGAAGCCGTGGTAGGCGCCCAGGTAACGCCCGTAGAACGCCAGATAGGATTCGGCGTAGCCGCCGGGCAACTGCTCGACCACCTGATAGTAGGCCTGCGGCGGCACGATCACCGCCATGCCGAACAGCAACGGCAACAGCAGCTGCCGCGAGCGCGGTTTCAGGAAACCGGGTGCCTGTACGTTGCGCAGCATGAAGGCGGTGGCTACCCCGGAAATCAGGAACAGCAGAGACATCCGCCACGGGCTGGTGAGCAGCATGAAGGGCTCCGGCCCCGGCCCCGCATCCGGGCTTTTGACGTGCCAGCCCCAGGACACGTAGTACATGCCCACGTGGTAGACCACCAGCAGGCCGAACGCGATCACGCGCAGCCAATCCAGATCATGACGCCTTTCCATTTCCGCCTCGTACGTCGCAAGAAGAGGCGCGATTACGCAGGACGTCACCGTGGCAAAAGGGCGGCAGGTGACCAGATGCGGGCTGTGAGGGACGAGTGGTGGCTGCGCAGGGGTCGGACTGTTTCGAGCAGCGGGCCGCTATGCCTAGAATGCGCAGATGAATAGCCACCCCCCTTGCGATGCACTGGAGCGGTTCCGTCCCTGGCGGCGGAGCGCGGAGAACCTGTTCTGGCTGGTGGTCGTCGCACTCAATTGCAGCGGCAACGCCATCACCAGCTGGATGGATATGCGTCGCGACGGGGCGCAGTTGCAGGCATGGGAGCCGTGGGTCTGGGAATTCTCAAGCGGTCTGGTCTGGCTGCTGGTGCTGGTCCCGGCCACGGTCTGGTTCAGCCGGCGTCTGCCGCTGCACCTGGATACCTGGCGCCGGCGGCTGCCCTGGTATCTGCTGGCCAGCGTGCCGGTGTCGCTGGTGCACGTGCTGTCGATGGTCGGGCTTCGCGTGCTGACCTACCGGCTGCTCGGCGAGCACTACGAATTCGGCCCGTGGCCGCGCGAGCTCCTGTACGAATACCTGAAGGACGTGCGCACCTTCGCCCTCATCGTCGGCGTCGTGGACGGTTACCGGTTCCTGCTGCGGCGCCTGCAGGGTGAGGTGCAGCTGCTGGCCGCACCCGACGAGGGGCCGCCGGTGGAGTCGATCGAACGCCCCGAGCGGTTTCTGGTCCGCAAGCTGGGACGTGACTTCCTGGTGGCCACTGCGGATATTGAATATGCGCAGGCGGCCGGCAACTACGTGAATCTGCGGGTGCGCGGCCACGACTATCCGCTGCGCAGCACCATGGCGGCGCTGGAGGCGCTGTTGGACCCGCAGCTGTTTGCGCGTATACACCGCAGCTATCTGGTGAATCTGGCGCAGGTGGATTCGATCGAACCGCTGGAGGCGGGCGAGGGCCTCGTGCACCTTCGTGACGGAAACCGTGTCCCCTGCAGTCGCCGTTATCTGGCGCCGTTGCGGGCAAGAGCAGGCCAAGGCGTGATGTAGCGGCTTGCAAGGTGTGGCTGGCCGGGATCGTGGCACCACAAGCCAGAACGACTTGCGGTTCCGCACGGGACGATCAGCCGGGTGCTTGTGGCCGGTTTCTGTAGCGGTGCCAGCTGGTCCGGGCGATGGCGGGCGGGTGGGGGATGCTAGAATCCGCGGCTTGTCTGCCTTTCATCCCACGACCATGCTTGAACTCAATCCCGTGCGCCAGCGAATCAACGACCTCACCGGTCGTGTGATCTCGCTCAGGGGGTATCTTTGACTACGACGTCAAGAAAGAACGTCTGGAAGAAGTAACCCGCGAACTCGAAAATCCCGATATCTGGAACAAGCCCGAATACGCCCAGGCGCTGGGCCGTGAACGGTCGCTGCTCGACAAGACCGTCAACGGCATCGGTGCGGTGCTGGAGGGGCTGGCCGAAGCCACCGAGCTGCTGGAACTGGCCGAAAGCGAACAGGACGAGGACACCGCGCTGGCGGTGGCTGCCGACCTGGGCAGGTACCAGGGACACATCGAGAAGCTGGAATTCCAGCGCATGTTCTCCGGCGAGATGGACAGCTGCAACGCCTTCGTTGATATCCAGGCCGGCGCCGGCGGCACCGAAGCCCAGGACTGGGCGGAAATGATGCTGCGCATGTACCTGCGCTGGTGCGAGACGCGCGGCTGGAAGACCGAGCTGATGGAGGTGTCCGGCGGCGATGTCGCCGGCATCAAATCGGCCACGTTCCGGGTGGAGGGCGAGTTCGCCTATGGCTGGCTGAAAACCGAGATCGGCGTGCACCGGCTGGTGCGCAAATCGCCGTTCGACTCGGACAACCGCCGCCATACCAGCTTCACCTCGGTGTTCGTGTCGCCCGAAGTGGATGACAACATCGAGATCGACATCAATCCCGCCGACCTGCGCACCGACGTGTATCGCTCCTCCGGTGCGGGTGGCCAGCACGTCAACAAGACCGAATCGGCGGTGCGTATCACGCATATCCCGACCAACACCGTGGTCGCCTGCCAGACCGGCCGCAGCCAGCACCAGAACCGCGACACCGCGATGAAGATGCTGGCCGCCAAGCTCTACGAACTGGAAGTGCAGAAGCGCAACACCGAGCGTGATGCGCTGGAAGCGACCAAGTCCGACATCGGCTGGGGCAGCCAGATCCGCAACTATGTGCTCGACCAGAGCCGTATCAAGGATCTGCGCACCGGCATCGAGCGTACCGATACGCAGAAGGTGCTCGACGGCGATCTGGACGAGTTCATCGCCGCCAGTCTCAAGTCCGGCCTGGAAGCCGGTTCCAAACGCATCGACGCGTGACGCAGGGTGGCCCATGGGCCACCCTGTTGCAGTTCGGGCGAAGGTCCACGGCCGTCAGGCCTCCTTCGTCGTGTTGTTTTCCTCCCCCAATGCCAGCAATCAACGCCATGAACGATCAGAACCCCGCCCCGCAGCCTGCCGTCGACGAGAACAGCCTCATCGCCGAGCGTCGCGCGAAACTCACGGCGTTGCGCGGGCAGGGCATTGCTTACCCGAACGACTTCCGTCGCGAGCATTTCGCAGGCAACCTGCAGGCCGAGTTCGCCGACGCCGGTCAGTGGAGCAGTGAAGCGCTGGAGGCTTCCGGTCGCACGGTGAAGATGGCGGGCCGCCTGATGGCCAAGCGGGTGATGGGCAAGGCCAGTTTCGCCCAGATCCAGGATGAATCCGGCCGCATCCAGCTTTTCCTGCAATCCACCGCGCTGGGTGATTCCTACACGGCGTTCAAGGGCTGGGACGTGGGCGACATCATCGCGGTCGAAGGCGGCCTGACCCGCACCAAGACCGGCGAGTTGTCGGTCAAGGCCACCAGCATCCGCCTGCTGACCAAGTCGCTACGCCCGCTGCCGGACAAGTGGCACGGCCTGTCCGACGTCGAGCAGCGCTACCGCCAGCGTTATGTCGACCTGATCGTGACGCCGGAGTCGCGCGACGTTTTCATCAAGCGCTCGCGGATCATCCGCGCGATGCGTGCGTGGCTGGACAACCGCGACTTCCTTGAAGTCGAAACGCCGATGATGCATTACATCCCCGGTGGCGCCGCCGCCAAGCCGTTCACCACCCACCACAACGCGCTGGATCTGGACCTGTACCTGCGCGTCGCACCGGAGCTTTACCTCAAGCGTCTGGTCGTGGGCGGGCTGGAGCGGGTGTATGAAATCAACCGCAATTTCCGCAACGAAGGTGTGTCGACCCGCCACAATCCCGAATTCACCATGATGGAGTTGTATGAGGCCTATGCCACATACAACGAGGTGATGGACCTGACCGAGGGCGTGATCCGCGATGTGGCCCAACAGGTGCTGGGACGGCTCGACGTGGAGTGGGACGGTGTGGGCATCGACCTTGCCCCAGCCTTCCGCCGCTGGCGCATGGACGAGGCGGTGCGCCATCACAATCCGGAAATCTCGGCAGCCGACTGCACCAACCGCGATGCGCTGCTGGCGCACTGCGAGCGGCTGAAGATCAGGGTCAAGCCGTCCTACGGCTGGGGCAAGACTGTTGCTGGAGATTTTCGAGGCCACTGTCGAACACACGCTGGTGCAGCCGACCTTCATCACCGACCATCCGGTCGAGGTGTCGCCACTGGCGCGCGCCAGTGACACCGAGCCGGGTTACACCGACCGCTTCGAGCTGTTCATCAACGGCAAGGAAATCGCCAACGGTTTCTCCGAGTTGAACGATCCGGAAGACCAGGCTGCGCGCTTCCAGGCGCAGGTCGAGGCCAAGGAGGGCGGCGATGATGAAGCCATGCACTTCGATGGCGACTACATCCGTGCGCTGGAGTACGGCATGGCGCCGACCGGTGGGCTCGGGATCGGCATCGACCGCCTGGTCATGATGCTCACCGGCAGCGCCTCGATCCGCGACGTACTGCTGTTCCCGTACATGCGACCGGAAAACTGACACCGGTGACGCCGGTCACATGTCTGCCGGCTTTTTTCATGCATGGGGGGCTGCTTTGGCTACGCTGGACGGACCGCGCCACCAGTGTGGGGCGGGGCCGGCCAGCTGCCCGTTGCGCCCGGACCGGAGCAGCACGATGATGCGTATTGGCCGCCGTGCACGGCAGGAGGTACCGCAATGAAGGACTGGAGCGCGCAGGATGTCCACGTTCTGACAGAGGGGCTGCCTTTTTCCGACAGTCGGAACAGCGGCGAATACGGAGCAGACATGGAACTGAACATCGTCATCGTTGACGACCAGACATCGACACGAACGATGCTGCGGCACGTGATCGAGGATATCGCTCCGGAACTGCTGGTCCACGATTTCGGCGATCCGTTGGCGGCCCTAGCCTGGTGTGAATCAGAGCATGCCGACCTGGTGCTGCTCGATTACCGGATGCCGGAGATGGATGGCCTGGAGTTCGTGGAGCGCTTCCGCCGCTTGCCGCGCAACCGGGATATTCCCGTCATCCTGATTACCGTGGTGGGTGATGAGCCAGTCCGCCAGGCCGCGCTGGAGGCCGGAGTCATCGACTTCCTGGTCAAGCCGGTCAGGCCCCGTGAGCTTCGGGCCCGCTGCCACAACCTGCTGCAGCTGCGCAAGCAGAGCCAGAACGTCAAGCAGCGCGCGTTGTCGCTTGAACAGCGTCTGCTGGAAAGCATGAACGAGGTGGAAGAGCGCGAGCGCGAGACACTGTCGCGGCTGGCGCGTGCGATCGAGTACCGCGACGTCGGTACCAGTGCATATCTCGAACGCATGGCGCATGTCGCCGGCCTGATTGCCGATCAGTTGGGTCTGCCGATCGAGGAGGCGCGGGCAATCGAAATGGCGGCGCCGTTGCACGACATGGGCAAGATCGCGATTCCCGATGCGGTGCTGCTCAAGCCGGGCAAGCTGGACGAGCATGAGACCGAGGTGATGCGCCGGCATCCGCGGATCGGCTACGAGCTGCTCAGCGGCAGCCAGAACCGCTTCATCCAGCTCGGCGCGATGATCGCCCTGCGCCACCACGAGCGCTTCGATGGCAGTGGCTATCCCGACGGAATGGTGGGCGAAGCGATCCCGCTGGAAGCGCGGATCGTGGCGGTGGCCGATGTGTTCGACGCCCTGATTTCACCACGTCCCTACAAGGAAGCATGGACCATGGACGCTACGCTGGCGTATCTGTACAGCCAGCGGGGGCGTTTGTTCTGTCCGCGTTGCGTCGATGCACTGATGCGTGGGCGCGAGGCACTGGAACAGATATGCAGCCAGTACTCTACGGCGTCAGCACGCCCGGGGATGTGAGATGGATATCGGCGGGTGGGGTTGGGTGAAACAGCGCCTGGCACAGCGCCAGGACAGTGAGCATGGGCAGGCGATTGTGCGCACGGCACTGATCGTGCTCATCCTGTCGTATGTGCTGCTGCCCTCGGTGCGCGCGCAACTGCCCGACGCACAGTATCGCGGCGTGTTGGCAATCGTGCTTGGCGGTCTGGCCCTGTCGCTGCTGCTTATCGGCTGGTTGCTGGCGCGGCCCGGGCGTTCGGATCCACGACGGGTGGCCGGGATGCTGGCCGACTACGGCCTGATGGCCGCCGGCATGATCCAGATGGGCGAGCCGCTGGCCTGGATCTACATCGTGGTGATGTGGGTCACCGTCGGCAATGGCATGCGCTATGGCAACAGTTACCTGAACCTGGCCGTGGCCATGGCGCTGGCCAGCTTCGGTGCGACGCTGGCGTACGCCAGTTACTGGCAGCACAACCAGCGGTTGGGGCTGGGCTTGCTGCTCGGGCTGGCCGCGGTGCCGCTGTATTTCTCCAGCCTGCTTCGGCAGCTGACCCAGGCCACGGCCGATGCGCGCCGCGCCAGCGACGCCAAGAGCCGTTTTCTGGCCAATATGAGCCACGAGTTCCGCACGCCGCTCAACGGGCTGTCGGGAATGACAGAGCTGTTGGCGACCACCCGGCTGGATGCGGAACAACGCGAGTGCGTCGGCACCATCCAGGCTTCAGCGCGCAGTCTGCTGGCACTGGTGGAAGAGGTGCTGGACATCTCCGCGATCGAAGCCGGCAAGCTGCGCGTCAATGCCGAAGACTTCGCGTTGGCCGATTCGATACAGGCCGTCGGCCTGATCCTGATGCCCCAGGCCAAGAGCAAACGGCTCGATTACCGCGTGTTGGTCGCCACCGATGTCCCGGACCGGTTGCGTGGCGATACTGGCCACCTGCGGCAGATCCTGTTGAACCTGATGGGCAATGCGGTCAAGTTCACCGATGCCGGCCAGGTCGAGATGCGGGTGTCACGATTGCCTGACCTGTCGCCGGAGCAGATCCGCCTGCGCTTCGACATTGTCGATACTGGCATAGGTGTCGCGCCGGAGCTGCGCCCACGCCTGTTCGAGGCCTTCGAACAGGCCGATGTCTCGATGTCGCGCCGCCACGAGGGTACCGGGCTGGGTACGACCATCGCCAAGGGCCTGGCGCAGACTATGGGCGGAGACATCGGCTATCGGGAAAATCCCGGAGGTGGCAGCTGGTTCTGGGTGGAGCTGCCGTTTGCCGCGCCGACACCCGAAGAAAAACTGCAGCAGCTGCGCCAGGCACCAGCGCTTGCCCACGATGAGAAGAAAGCGGGCGAAGGCAACGTCATCGCTTTCGCCGATCCGTTCCTGCGCCATCGTGCGCGCGTGCGCAGCATGCACATCCTGGTGGCCGACGATCACGAAGCCAACCGGATGGTGTTGCAGCGGCTTTTGCAGAAGGCCGGCCACCGCGTGACCTGTGTCAACGGCGGGGAGGCGGTGCTTGATGCACTGGCTGAAACCGATTTCGATGCGGCCATCATCGACCTGCACATGCCGGGCATGAGCGGGCTGGACATGCTCAAGGAGCTGCGGGTGCTGCAGGCCGGTGCCGATCCACGTACGCCCGTGGTGGTGCTCAGTGCCGACGTCACTGCCGACGCCATCCAGCGTTGCCTGCAGGCCGGGGCCCATACCTTCCTGGCCAAGCCGGTAGTGGCGACCAAGCTGCTGGACACTCTCGGCCAGATCGCCACCCGCAGCAGGCCTGGCGCCGCTGCCGCGGTTCCACGCATGCCGACAGGCAGCGATGCCGTGCTCGACCCCACGGTGCTGGATGAGCTGGCCTCACTGGGGATGGGCGAAGGTTTCGAACGCGAGTTCATCCGCCAGTGTCTCAACGACGCCGATGGCTGCCTGGGCGGCGTTGCGATGGCCGCCGAAAGCAGCAACTGGGAGCGGCTGCGCGAGCACGCGCATGCGATCAAGGGCGTGGCCAGCAACCTTGGGTTGATGCGCCTGGTAGCGCAGAGCAGCGATCTGATGCAGCTGGCCGACTGGCAGCTGCATGCGGAATGGAAGCAGCGCTACGCCCGGCTCAACGCCAGCCTGAGCGAGGGTCGGCTGGCGCTGGACGCGCGTGCGCTCCAGCTTGCCGCGAAAAACAGCGACAGCGACGCACAGTAGGGCGGCAAGTCCAAGCCCGGCAGATGCCGGGCCTGATCCGTTTCCGGTGACATCGCTGTGCGATCAGACGTTATCCAGACCGGTGCGCCGGGTCTGTGCCCGGACCAGGCGATCCATCGTGCGCAGCGATTTGTCGCCCAGTGCGAGGGCCGATTCCACCCATACCTTGGTGATTTCCAGCAGTTCGTCATAACTGACGGACTGGGCCAGATTGCGCGCGGCGTTCATCGCCAGGTACGAATGCGGATTGCGCTGCTGCTGGCGAATCAGATCCTCGACCGCTTTGACGCCCTGGCCCTTGGGTACCAGCACGTCGACCACGCCCATCGCGTGCATCTCCTCGCTGCTGTAGACGCGACCATCCAGAATGATCTTTTCGGCCAGCTGCGGCACCACCCGCTTGCACAGGAAGGAGTACGCGCCCATGCCCGGGAACAACCCGAACAGGACTTCCGGCAGGCCCATACCGACGCCCTCCTCGGCCACGATGGTGTGGCATGCCAGCGCCATTTCCAGCCCGCCGCCCAGCGCGTCGCCCTGGATCAGGGCGATGCTGCGCACGTCGCCGCCGAAGCCGGTATGGAGGTGATGGACACCTTCGATGCAACGCTGGGCGTAGGCGAGCAGGCGGTCACGCTGGCCTTCGCGGATCAGCCGGGTGAAAAGCTCCAGATCGCCACCGAGGTTGTAGGCGACTGCGTCTGAGGCGAGTACGAAGTGCCGCAGCTGGCCACTGTCGCGTTGTGCCGGCGCGTGGGTGATGACACTCATGAAATTCCACATTTCCTCCAGCATTTCGGTGCGGCAGCATGGCCGCACGCCCGGGGCGGCATCGGCGTGCATGTACAGCCAGTGCGCGTCGCGGGAGGGCGTCGAGTCGATCCGGATGGTGGAGTAGGGGCGGCTGACGCGCAGTTTTTCGATCATGTTGCTCATGGGTCTTGTCCTTCGGAAAAGGCCCGCTGTAGGGATGTGGGCGGCGGGCCAGGACGCTTCCACCCGGCGATCCTACACTCCACTCAGCTCCATGAACGCGCAGGGCCCCTTCCGTTGCCGGAAGAGGCCCTGAAAAATTGCTTCTGTCGGGATGGTCAGGCGGCGGGAGTGTCGCGCAGCTCACGCCGCAGAATCTTGCCGACGTTGGTCTTGGGCAGCTCCTTGCGGAACTCGACAATGCGCGGGTGCTTGTAGCCGGTGAGGTTGGCGCGGGCGAATTCCTTCACCTGCTCCTCGGTGAGGTTGGGATCCTTCTTGACGATCACCACCTTCACCGCCTCGCCGGACTTCTCGTTGGGCACGCCCACCGCAGCCACTTCAAGCACGCCCGGCATCATCGCCAGGACGTCTTCGATCTCGTTGGGGTACACGTTGAATCCGGACACCAGGATCATGTCCTTCTTGCGGTCGACGATGTAGAAAAAGCCCTGCTCATCCATCCGCGCCATGTCGCCGGTATGCAGCCAGCCATCGGCATCGATCGCCGCGGCCGTGTCCTCGGGACGATGCCAGTAGCCCTTCATCACCTGTGGGCCACGGATGCACAGTTCGCCCACTTCTCCCAGCGGCATCATCTGCCCGTCGTCGTTTTTCACACAGGCATCGGTGGACGGAATCGGCAGGCCGATGGCGCCGTTGTATTCCTTCAGGTCCAGCGGGTTGATGCAGGCCGCCGGGGAGGTTTCAGTCAGGCCGTAGGCTTCGACCAGGGTCACGCCGGTGACTTTTTTCCAGCGCTCGGCAACCGCGCGTTGCACCGCCATGCCACCACCGAGCGCGACCTTGAGGCCGGAGAAATCCACCTCGTCGAAACCGGGGGTGTTCAACAGGCCGTTGAAAAGCGTGTTGACGCCGGTGATCGCCGTGAAGCGGGTGCCCTTGAGCTCCTTGACGAAACCCTTCATGTCGCGGGGATTGGTGATCAGATAGTTCAGGCCACCGAGCTTCATGAAGACCAGCCCGTTCGCCGTCAACGCGAAGATGTGATACAGCGGCAGTGCGGTGATGATCACTTCCTTGCCTGGCTCCACGCCGGATGCGCCGATCCATGCCGAGGCCTGCTGCATGTTGGCGATCAGGTTGCGGTGGGTCAGCATTGCCCCCTTGGCGACGCCGGTCGTGCCGCCGGTGTACTGCAGAAACGCGATGTCGTCGTGATCGACTTCCACCTTCGGCACCGGATGGCGGCTGCCGCGCTTGAGCGCGTCGCGGAAGCGCACGGCACCGTGGAGACGGTACTCGGGCACCATCTTCTTGATGTACTTGAGCACGAAGTTGACGATCGCACCCTTCGGGAAGCTGAGCATGTCGCCCAGGCCGGTGGTGATGACATGCTTGACCGCAACATCGGCAATCACCTGTTCGACGGTGTGGCCGAAGTTGTCCACCACCACCAGCACCGCGGCCTCGGAATCGACCAGCTGATGCTTGAGCTCGCGTGCGGTGTAGAGCGGGTTGACGTTGACGACCGTCAGGCCGGCGCGCAGTACACCGAAGGTGGCGATTGGATACTGCAGGCAGTTGGGCATCATCAGGGCGACGCGGTCACCTTTCTTGAGCTGCAGCTCGCCCAGCAGGTAAGCGGCGAACTGGTCCACCAGGGCGTCGGCTTCACCGTAGGTCAGCACCTTGCCGAAGCTGGAGTAGGCCGGCCGGTCGCGGAACTTGGCCACGGAGGCATCGAATACCGCAGCCACCGAGGGGAATTCATCGACGTCGATTTCGGCGGGTACTCCCGCCGGATAGCTCTGCAACCACGGACGTTCCTGACTCATGGTTCCCCCTCCAGGATCATTGGTTTGTAATTGGATGAAGCCCTGGCGGTGAAAACTGCCAGCCCTTGCTGTCAGCATACCGTTACGAATGGCAAAGGCGAAGAGATCGATGGTCCGGACAATATTGATGGGGCTGGTGCTGGTTGTGCTCGCCCTGGTGGTGGGCGGATGTACGCGTGATCCACCCGAACAGCGGTTGCGCGAAGCAGTGGCGGGAATGCAGGCTGCGGTGGAGGCGGGCGATGCGAAGGGCTTCATGCGCGGCGTGGCGGAAGATTTTTCCGGCAATGCGGGCACGGATCGTGCCGGGTTGGGCCAGATGCTGCGCGGCCACCTGGTGCTCAACCGCAAGGTGGGAATACAGACCGGGCCGCTGTCAGTGGAGATACGCGGCGCGACGGCGGTAGTGCGATTCACTGTGGTGCTGACCGGCAGCGGAGGCCGGTTGTTGCCGGAACGCGGCCAACTGCAAACCATCAGCAGCGGCTGGCGCGATGTGGACGGCCACTGGCAGCTGTATCACGCGCAATGGCAGCCGCATGGCGGCGTGGAGTAGGCAAGGAGGCTTGTGGCTGCAACGGTCCGGGCATGGTGGCTGCCATGCCCGGACTTCAGGTCACGCGATGTTGCGACCGGCCAGCTGGCGCAGCACGTATTGCAACAGTCCGCCGTGTTTGAAGTACTCCACTTCCTTGGGGGTCAGCAGCATCACCGTCACTTCGAACTGCTTGCGGCTGCCATCCGGCTTGCTGGCCGTCACTGTCGCTCTCTTGCTGGCCCCGTCCTGCAGGCCGCTGATGTCCAGCGTTTCCGAACCATCCAGGCCCAGGTTCACCGCGCTCTGGCCGTCGCGGAACTGCAGCGGCAGTACGCCCATGCCGACCAGGTTGGAACGGTGGATGCGCTCGAAGCTCTCGGCGATCACCGCTTTGACGCCAAGCAGATTGGTGCCCTTGGCGGCCCAGTCACGTGAGGAGCCGGTGCCGTATTCCTTGCCGGCCAGTACCACCAGCGGCACGCCATCGGCCTTGTACCGCATCGCGGCATCGTAGATCGCCAGCTTCTCCGGCTGCCCGCCGTCTTTGGGAAAGTACAGGGTGTTGCCGCCTTCCTCGCCGCCGAACATCAGGTTCTTGATGCGGATGTTGGCGAAGGTGCCGCGCACCATCACATCATCATTGCCGCGACGGCTGCCGTAACTGTTGAAGTCGGCCGGCTGCACGCCACGCGATTGCAGGAAGCGGCCCGCCGGTGAGTCCTTCTTGATGTTGCCGGCCGGAGAGATGTGGTCAGTGGTGATGGAGTCGCCGAACAGGCCCATGATGCGGGCATCGTGCACATCCTCGACATGGCCGACCTGCATGGTCATGCCATCGAAGTAGGGCGGGTTCTTGATGTAAGTGGAGGCCGCGTCCCATTCGTACAGTTCGCCTTCGGGCGAGGCGATGGCATTCCAGCGGCTGTCGCCCTTGAACACGTCGGCGTAGTTCTGCTTGAACATCTCCGGGCCGACGGTGGCGGCGATCATGTCGCCGATTTCCTTGTTGCTCGGCCAGATGTCGCGCAGGTAGACCGGCTGGCCGTCACTGCCGGTGCCCAGCGGGTCGCGGGTCAGGTCGATGTCGGTGGTGCCGGCGATGGCATAGGCCACGACCAGCGGCGGGGAGGCCAGATAGTTCATTTTCACTTCGGCGTGGATGCGGCCTTCGAAGTTGCGGTTGCCCGACAACACCGAAGCCACCACCAGGTCGCCGGCGGCGATGCCGGCACTGACTTCCTGCGGCAACGGGCCGGAATTGCCGATGCAGGTGGTGCAACCGTAGCCCACCACGTAGAAACCGAGCTTCTCCAGTTCCTTGAGTACGCCGGCTTTTTCCAGATAGTCGGTGACCACCCGCGAGCCCGGCCCGAGCGAGGTCTTGACCCACGGCTTGCGATCCAGCCCTCTGGCCGCCGCGTTGCGGGCGAGCAGGCCGGCGGCCAGCATCACCGCCGGATTGGACGTGTTGGTGCATGAGGTGATGGCCGCGATCACCACCGCGCCATCCTTCAGTCGCAGGTGCTGGCCATTGATCTCGATATCGGCCGCGCCCTTGGCCAGGTTCTCGTTGCCCACCGCAGCGCCGCCGCCTTCGTTGATGAAACCGGCCACCGCCTGGCTGCGCTTGTCGCGGTTGGCGGTGAAGGAGCCGACGTTGTCGCGATAGTTCTGTTGCATGTCCTCAAGCAACACCCTGTCCTGCGGGCGCCGGGGGCCGGCCAGCGATGGCTTGACCTCGGCCATGTCCAGCTCCAGCGTGGCGCTGTATTCGGCATGGGCCGTGCCCGGCTCGTGCCACAGGCCCTGCGCCTTGGCATACGCCTCGACCAGGGCGATCTGGTCCTCGCTGCGGCCGGACAGGCGCAGATAGGTCAGCGATTCGTTGTCGATCGGGAAGATGCCGCAGGTGGCGCCGTATTCCGGAGCCATGTTGCCGATGGTGGCGCGATCGGCCAGCGGCAGGTGCTGCAGGCCATCGCCGAAAAATTCCACGAACTTGCCTACCACGCCCTGCTTGCGCAGCATCTGGGTGACTGTCAGCACCAGGTCGGTGGCGGTGGCGCCTTCGGGCAGCTGGCCGCTCAACTTGAAGCCGACCACCTGCGGGATCAGCATCGAGGACGGTTGGCCCAGCATTGCCGCCTCGGCCTCGATACCGCCCACGCCCCAGCCCAGCACGCCGATGCCATTGATCATCGTGGTGTGGCTGTCGGTGCCGAACACGGTGTCCGGATAGGCGATCGCAGTGCCGTCCTTGTCGGCGGTCATCACCACACGCGCCAGATTTTCCAGATTCACCTGGTGGACGATGCCGGTATTGGGCGGCACCACCTTGAAGTCATCGAACGCCTTCTGCCCCCAGCGCAGGAAGCCATAGCGTTCCTGGTTGCGCTGGAACTCGATCCGGCCGTTGATGTCGAGCGAGTCGATGCTACCGAACGAGTCGACCTGCACCGAATGGTCGATCACCAGTTCGGAGGGAATCTGCGGGTTGATCTGCGCCGGCGAACCGCCGAGCTTGACCACCGCATCGCGCATTGCCGCCAGGTCCACCACGCACGGCACGCCGGTGAAGTCCTGCAACACCACGCGCGCGGGCATGAAGGCGATCTCGGTGTCCGGTTCGGCCCTGGGGTCCCACCTCGCCACCGCTTCGATGTGGTCCTTGCCGACCGTGACGCCGCCGTCCTCATGCCGGAGCAGGTTCTCCAGCAGGATCTTCATCGAGTAGGGCAGGCGGGAGATGTCGAACTGCTGCCCCAGTTTCGGCAGGCTGAAGTAATCGTAGGTGGCGCCACCGACATGCAGCTGGCTGCGGGTGGAGAACGAATCGTTCATTGGGGATGACTCCTTTTGCGGGTGGCTGGCAGTGGCCCGGCGTTGCCGGCCGGCCTGCTTGCGTTCGCCGGCGCCGTGCGCCGTGATCGTTAGGAGTATGGACGATCAGCGGTCCGGCGGCCTGCGGTTGTCGGCCTACACTACACACCGATATGTATTGCCGGCGTCGTCAAAGCGGCAGATTCGTTGCGGGACAAGGCTTTGGCCAGGGTGGAAGGCACGTGTCCGGCTTGGGTATGAGGGCGAAGGTATGTATAATTCATGCATACTCTGGAGGGCCGCCCATGGAAGCCACCGTCGCTGAACGCGGACAGATCACCTTGCCCAAGGCCGTGCGCGATGCGCTGGGCCTGACCAAGGGCACGTTGCTGAAGGTGGAGCTGGACGGCAGCCGCATCATCCTGCGCAAGAGCGTGGACGATGCGATCTCCCGGGCCCGCGGCAAGTTCGCGCTGGACGGGTTCGAGTCCGCCGGGCAGGCCGTACGCAGCGTACGCGACGAGGAATAAGCGCCGATGATCGCCGTCGATTCCCCCGTCCTGATCGAGCTGCTCAGCAACGGCCCGCAAGCCGATGCCGTGGAAGCCTGCCTGCGGCAGGCGCTGGTCAGCGGCCGGGTCGTGGTCTGCGGCACAACCCTTGCCGAAATCTGCGCCTCGCTGCGCGGCGGTGCCGAAGTGCAGGAGGCGCTGGAGGAGATGGGTATCCATTTCAGCCCGCTGGAAGCCAAATCCGCGTTGCGCGCCGGCGAGATGCATCGCCGCCACCGCCAGCGCAACGGCGAAACCCGCCGCATCGACGAATTCATGGTCGGCGCCCATGCACTGCTGCAGTGCGACGGGCTGATCACCTGGAACGACACGTTTTATCGCGACTACTTCAAGGGCCTGAAGCTGATCGTGCCGCAAAGCTGAGCCCATCCATTCTCAAACCGTAATACCCGGGAGTTGTCATGTTGGAAGCCTACCGCCACCACGTAGCCGAGCGCGCCGCGCTTGGCATCCCGCCGTTGCCGCTGACCGCACAGCAGACGGCCGACGTCATCGAGCTGCTGAAGAACCCGCCCGCGGGCGAGGCCGAGTTCCTGCTCGACCTGATCACCCACCGCGTGCCGGCCGGCGTCGATGACGCTGCCAAGGTCAAGGCCTCGTACCTGGCAGCCATCGCCTTCGGCAGCGAGAAGAGCGCGCTGATCAGCCGCGCGCGCGCCACCGAACTGCTGGGCACCATGCTGGGTGGCTACAACGTCGCGCCGCTGATCCAGCTGCTGGACGACGCCGACGTCGGCGCCATCGCCGCCAACGGCCTGAAGCACACCCTGCTGGTGTTCGATGCGTTCCACGATGTGCAGGAAAAGGCCAGGGCCGGCAATGCCAACGCCCAGGGCGTGCTGCAGAGCTGGGCCGATGCCGAGTGGTTCACCAGCAAGCCGGAAGTGCCGCAGAGCCTGACCATCACCGTGTTCAAGGTGCCGGGCGAAACCAATACCGACGACCTGTCGCCGGCACCCGATGCCACCACCCGTCCGGACATCCCGCTGCACGCGCTGGCGATGCTGAAGAACAAGCGTCCCGACGCGCCGTTCGTGCCGGAAGAAGACGGCAAGCGCGGCCCGATCGCCGAAATCCTGTCGCTGAAGGACAAGGGCCACCTGGTCGCCTACGTCGGTGACGTGGTCGGCACCGGTTCCAGCCGCAAGTCCGCCACCAACTCGGTGCTGTGGTTCACCGGCGAAGACATTCCTTTCATTCCGAACAAGCGCTTCGGCGGCGTGTGCCTGGGGTCGAAGATCGCTCCGATCTTCTACAACACCATGGAAGATGCCGGCGCGCTGCCGATCGAGCTGGACGTCTCGCAGATGCACCACGGCGACATCGTCGAACTGCGTCCGTACGACGGCAAGGCACTGAAGAACGGTGAAGTGATCGCCGAATTCCAGGTCAAGAGCGAGGTGCTGTTCGACGAAGTGCGCGCCGGTGGCCGCATTCCGCTGATCATCGGCCGTGGCCTGACCGCCAAGGCACGTGAGGCGCTGGGCCTGCCGGTGACCGAGCTGTTCCGTCTGCCGGTGCAGCCGGCCGACACCGGCCGGGGCTTCTCGCTGGCGCAGAAGATGGTCGGTCGCGCCTGTGGCCTGCCGGAAGGCCAAGGCATGCGTCCGGGCACCTACTGCGAACCGAAGATGACCTCGGTCGGCTCGCAGGACACCACCGGTCCGATGACCCGTGACGAGCTGAAGGACCTGGCTTGCCTGGGCTTCTCGGCCGACCTGGTGATGCAGTCGTTCTGCCACACCGCCGCCTACCCGAAGCCGGTGGACGTCAAAACCCACCACACGCTGCCGGAGTTCATCTCCACCCGTGGCGGCATCTCGCTGCGTCCGGGCGACGGCGTGATCCACAGCTGGCTCAACCGCATGCTGCTGCCCGACACCGTCGGCACCGGTGGCGACTCGCACACCCGTTTCCCGGTAGGCATTTCGTTCCCGGCCGGTTCCGGCCTGGTCGCGTTTGCCGCCGCCACCGGCGTGATGCCGCTGGACATGCCCGAATCGGTGCTGGTGCGCTTCAAGGGTGAGATGCAGCCGGGCGTGACCCTGCGAGATCTGGTCAACGCGATCCCGCTGGCCGCGATCAAGTCGGGCCTGCTGACCGTGGCCAAGGCCGGCAAGAAGAACATCTTCTCCGGTCGCATCCTGGAGATCGAAGGTCTGCCCAACCTGAAGGTGGAGCAGGCGTTCGAGCTGTCCGACGCCTCGGCCGAGCGTTCGGCCGCCGGTTGCAGCGTGCACCTGGACAAGGCGCCGATCATCGAATACCTGACCAGCAACATCACGCTGCTGAAGTGGATGATCGCCGAAGGTTATGAAGACGCCCGTTCGCTGGCGCGCCGCATCGAGAAGATGGAAGCGTGGCTGGCCAACCCGCAGCTGCTGCAGCCCGATGCCGACGCCGAGTACGCGGCCGTCATCGAGATCGACCTGGCCGACATCCACGAGCCGATCGTGGCCTGCCCGAACGATCCGGACGACGTCAAGACGCTGTCGGATGTGGCCGGTGCGGCGATCGACGAGGTGTTCATCGGTTCGTGCATGACCAACATCGGTCACTTCCGTGCCGCCGCCAAGCTGCTGGAAGGCAAGCGTGACATCCCGACCAAGCTGTGGGTCGCCCCGCCGACCAAGATGGATGCCTCCGAGCTGACCAAGGAAGGCCACTACGGCACCTTCGGCACCGCCGGCGCGCGCATGGAAATGCCGGGCTGCTCGCTGTGCATGGGCAACCAGGCGCAGGTGCGCGAGGGCGCGACGGTGTTCTCCACCAGCACCCGCAACTTCCCGAACCGCCTGGGCCGCAACTCCAACGTGTACCTGGGCTCGGCCGAGCTGGCCGCGATCTGCGCACGCCTGGGCCGCATTCCGAGCAAGGCCGAGTACATGGCCGACATCGGCGTGCTGGATGCCAGCGGCAAGGAGATCTACCGTTACATGAACTTCGATCAGATCCAGGACTACCGTGAAGTGGCCGACACCGTCGGTGCCTGAAACGGATTGAAGTAGTGTCGGCGTCCGCGCCGGCAGCAGCAAAGAAGACACCCGGCATTTGCCGGGTGTTCTTTTATGCGGCATGCGCCATTAAGTGCCCAGAATGGAGGGCGACCGGGAACACAACAGCCACGCCTCTGTGGCTCCATCGGTGGGCCAATCCTGCAAGGGCGTCGGCGTTTCAGCCGCGGGCGAGCGCAAGGACGCGCTCGGCAATGCGTTCCAGCGGCACGGTCTCTTCGGCGGCACCGAGCTTCACCGCGCTGCCGGGCATGCCCCAGACCACGCTGCTGGCTTCGTCCTGCACCAGCGTTGGGGCGCCGGCCTGGCGCATCTCCAGCAGGCCGCGCGCGCCATCGTCGCCCATGCCGGTGAGGATCACGCCGATGGCGTTGCCCGCCGCGCTCTGCGCCACCGAGCGAAACAGGACGTCCACCGCCGGCTTGTGCCGGTTGACCGCCGGACCATCATCAATGCGGCAGCGCCAGCGGGCACCATCGCGGATGACCCGCAGATGGAGACCACCCGGAGGGAGATAGGCATGGCCGGGCAGAATCGCTTCGCCATCGGTGGCCTCGCGTACGTTCATGGCCGAGTAGCGGTCCAGCCGCTCGGCGAAGGCGCTGCTGAAGCTGGCCGGCAGGTGCTGGGTCATCACCACCGCCGGTGCATCGGCCGGCATGTTTTCCAGCACCACCCGCAACGCCTCGGTACCGCCGGCCGACGCGCCGATCGCGACCAGCCGGTCGGTGGTGCGGAATCTCAACGACGGCGCACCGGCTGCCTGCGGATCCAACGTACGCAAGGCCGGGTAGGGACGGGCGAGGGCACGTACGCGCGAGCGCGCGGCCATCCTCACCTTGCAGCGGATTTCCTCGGCGTACGCCTCGAGCCCGCGCGCGATGTCCAGCTTCGGCTTGGAGACAAAATCCACCGCGCCCAGCGCCAGCGCCTGCAACGTGGTGTCGGCGCCTCGTTCGGTCAACGAGGACACCATCACCACCGGAATCGGGTGCAGCCGCATCAGGTTTTCCAGGAACGCCAGGCCATCCATCCGCGGCATTTCCACGTCCAGCGTGATCACGTCCGGATTCAGCCGCTTGATCTTGTCCCGCGCCAGCAACGGATCCGAAGCGGTGCCGACCACCTCGATGCCCGGATCGCGCGCCAGGATCTCGCCCAGTATCTGCCGCACAAGCGCCGAGTCGTCCACGATCAGCACACGGCAGGGTGCCTGCAGCGTCATTCGAACAACTCCACGCCGCCGGTGACCGGCGCCCGCGACAGCTGCGCACGCACGGCCGATTCGGTTGCCGCCACCTGTGCTTCGTGCGCATGCGGCAGCCGTTGCACGACCACGCGACCGGTCACCGGGAAGAACCAGATCTTGCGCGGATGGATGCCACACAGGTCTTCGGCGAGGATCGGGATTTGCTCGGCCTGCAGGTACTGGCGCACGAATTCGGCATTGCGCGTGCCCACCGGATTGCTGGTGAAACCTTTGAGCACGTTGGCGCCGCCGAACACCTTGGCTTCCAGGCGCTTGCGATTGGCTCCGCGCTTGAGCAGGTCGTTGATCAGCAGTTCCATCGCGTAGCTGCCATAGCGGGCCGGGGCGCCGTCGCCCACCTGTCCTTCGGGAAGAAGGAAATGGTTCATGCCGCCGATTCCCAGGATCGGGTCACGGATGCATGCCGCCACGCACGAGCCGAGCGTGGTGCACAGCGCGGTGTCGTCGTCCACGACCAGGTACTGGGTGGGCAGCAGCTTGGCCGCCATGGTCTGGAAGCGGCTGTCGCGGTAGCGCATCACCTCGTCGGTCTTGACCTTGACCATCATGCGCGCGCTCCACGGGTGCGGCGATAGAGGGTGCGGCCGCAGGGCTGGATCAGGTCGGCGGCGTGCAGATAGTTCTCCGAATGGCCGGTGTAGAGCAGGCCGTCGTCGCCCAGGTACTGCACCAGTCGCGACAGGATGTCGCGCTGGGTGGGCTTGTCGAAATAGATCATCACGTTGCGGCAGAACACCGCATCGAACGGGCCGCCCACGTCGTAGCGCGGCGTGAGCAGATTCATCGGCCGGAACTCGATCAGGCTGCGAAGTGCCGGCAGAACCCGGCATTTGCCTTCGTGCGGGCCGCTGCCGCGCTGGAAATAGCGGCGCTTCAATGCCGGGTCCAGGTTGGCGATGCGCTCGATCGGATACATGCCCTGCGCAGCGGTCGCCAGCACCTGCGTATCGACGTCGGTGGCGAGGATTCTTACCGGCGGGGTGAGCGTGCCGAAGGTCTCGCAGGCGGTGATCGCCATCGAATAGGGTTCTTCGCCGGTCGAGGCGGCGCAGGACCAGAGCTGCAGCGGCGCGTGGCCGGCGCGCTGTTGCAGCTCTTCGCGCAGTTTTTCGAAATGGTGCGGCTCACGGAAGAACGAGGTCAGGTTGGTGGTCAGCGCATTGGTGAACGCCTGCCACTCATCGCCTCCCTCGTTTTCCAGCCGGTCCAGGTACTCGTGGAACGAGCGAATGCCCAGCGCCCGCAGCCGCCGCGACAGCCGGCCATAGACCATGTCGCGCTTGGCGGGTGCGAGGGCGATGCCGACGCGCTGGTGGATCAGTTCGCAGACGCGGCGGAAGTCACGGTCGCTGAACTCGAAGTCGCGGCCGGTGAGGGTGTTCGTGGGCAATGTCATTACCTTGGTATTCGTTAGTCCGACAGCGCGCCGGCTTTTTCGCGCATGCTTGCCGGCTTTTTCGCGTCAGGCTTTTTAAGCCGGAACGCGGATACCGCCTGGCCCAGCTCATGCGCCTGCTCTTCCATCGAGCGCGCCGCCGCGGTGGCTTCCTCCACCAGTGCGGCGTTGCGCTGGGTGGTTTCATCCATCTGCACGACGGTGTGGTTGACCTGCTCGATCCCGGCCGACTGCTCCTGCGAGGCGGCGGAGATCTCGGCCATGATGTCGGTCACGCGCTGCACCGAGGCCACGATCTCGCCCATGGTGGTGCCGGCCTGGTGCACCAGCGCCGAGCCTTCGGCGACCTTGGCGACCGAATCGTCGATCAGTCCCTTGATCTCCTTGGCTGCGCCGGCCGAGCGCTGGGCGAGGCTGCGTACCTCGCTGGCGACCACCGCAAAGCCACGGCCCTGCTCACCGGCGCGGGCCGCTTCGACCGCGGCGTTGAGCGCCAGGATGTTGGTCTGGAAGGCGATGCCGTCGATCACCGAGATGATGTCGGCGATCCTGCGCGACGACTGCTCGATCGCGCTCATCGTGGTCACCGCCTGGCCGACCACATCGCCGCCCTGCGAGGCCACACCGGCGGCACCGATCGCAAGCAGGTTGGCCTGGCGGGCGTGTTCCGCGTTCTGGCGCACGGTGGAGGTGAGCTCCTCCATCGAGGCGGCGGTTTCTTCCAGATTGGCCGCCTGCTGCTCGGTGCGCTGCGACAGGTCCTGGTTGCCACTGGCGATTTCGCTGGCGGCAAGATTGATGCTGGCTGCGGCATTCTGGATGCCGCCGACGATGCCGGTGAGCTGTTCGATGGTGAGGTCTGCATCGTCACGCATCTGCGCGAATACGCCGTGGAACTCGCCCTGCATGGAGGCGGTGAGGTCCCCGCGGGCGATCGCGCGCAGCAGTTGCGAGACCTGCGCCAGATTGCCGTCGCTCACTTCCATCATCATGTTGAGGTTGTCGATCATCACCAGGAAGTCATGATCGAAACGGGAAGTGTCGCCGCGCTGACTGAAATCACCCACTGCCGCTGCCAGGGCCAGGCGTTTGATCTCGGCATTGATGGCCATCAGGTTCTGCTTGACGTTGGCCATGGTTTCAGTGATGACCTGTTTCTCGCCCGGCAGCTGCGGCATGTCGGCGGCCAGGTCGCCCACTGCGTAGCGCTGGGCGAGGGCGATGACCTGCATCTTTACGTCGATATGGTTGGCCACCAGTGCATTGGTGGCGCTGACCATCTGGCCGTAATCGCCCGGGAACTGGCGCTCGTCCATGCGGTAGCTGATGGTGCCGGCATCGTGCTGGCGTGCCATTTCGCCCTGCGCGGCGAGCACCGCCTGCACCTGCTCCTGCATGCGACGCATGCTTTCCAGCAGCTGTCCGGGCTCATCGCGCGGCTGCGGACCGATAGACGTATCCAGTCTGCCGCGGGCGATGGCATCGGCCACCGCGGTCGCACCGCGCAGCGGAATGACGATGCGGTTGCCGATGACCCAGCTCAACGCGAATACCAGCAGCACCAAGGTGCCGCCGGCCAGGGTGATGATGCCGGTGAAACGCAGCGCCTGGCGTTGCACGTCGTCCATGTAGACGCCGCTGGATACCACCCAGTTCCACGGTTTGTACATGCCGGCGTAGGCGAGCTTGGGCGAAAGGCCCGCATGGCCCGGCTTTTCCCAGTCATAACCGACATAGCCGCCACCCTGGCGGGCCGCCTCGACCTGGTCGAAGTAGATCCGCACGCCGTCATCGGAGCGGAAATCCTTCATCGCCTTGCCCACCAGATCCTTGCGGAAAGGGTGCATCAGGACCACATGATCCAGATCATAGATATTGAAGTAGTTGGCGCCGTCATCCGAGCGCATGGCCTCCACGGCTGCCATGGCCAGGGACTGTGCCTGCTCCAGCGGCAGATCACCGCTGGCCACCTCCCGTCCGTAGTGGTCCAGCACGCCGTAGGTCAGCTCGACCTGGGCCTTGAGTGAGCCCTTGCGGGTCTCGTACAGATCCAGGTACTGCATGCGCGCGGCGACCACCGCCAGCGCGATCACGCCGATCGCGATCAGGATGGTGAGCAGGTTGAGTTTGCGCCTGACCGGAATGTTGGTGATGTAGTTGGACCAGAGCTTGGCGATATTCATGCGGACGTCTTGGGAAAGGGCGGCGGTTGGCGGATCGGGTACGGGCGGCACGCGGACATCACCGCACAACGTTGATATCGGCCGCGCGCCGGTTTGGTTGAGCACATAAAAAAAGGCCCCGGTTACATGCCGGGGCCTTTACAGTGCTGCGTCGTGGTCAGAACTCCTGCCAGTTCGCCTCGGCCAGTTCGACTTCCGCCCTGCGCTGCGACGTGGTTCGCGGCCTGCGCGCGGGTGCCACGGCGGCAAGCTTGCGTTGTGGCATCGCCACCGGACTGACCGGCGCCACGATGGTCTCTGCGTCCACGTCTTCCTCGATGCGGAACACCGACACCACGTTGGCCAGATGCACGGCCTGCTCTTCCATCGAGCGGGCGGCGGCGGTGGCTTCCTCCACCAGCGCGGCGTTCTGCTGGGTGGTTTCGTCCATCTGGGTGATGGTCTGGTTGACCTGCTCGATGCCCGAGGACTGCTCGATGGAGGCGGCGGAGATCTCGGCCATGATGTCGGTCACGCGCTGCACCGAGGCGACGATCTCGCCCATGGTCGCGCCGGCCTTCTTCACCAAGGCCGAACCGTCGTTGACCTTGTCGACCGAGTCGTCGATCAGGCCCTTGATTTCCTTCGCTGCGCCGGCCGAACGCTGTGCCAGCGTGCGCACTTCCGAAGCGACCACGGCGAAACCTCGACCCTGTTCGCCGGCCCGCGCGGCTTCCACCGCGGCGTTGAGCGCGAGGATGTTGGTCTGGAAGGCGATGCCATCGATGACCGAGATGATCTCGGCGATCTTCTTCGAAGACTGCTCGATCTGGGTCATGGTGCTGACCACCTGGCTGACCACTTCACCGCCCTGCGACGCCACCGAAGCGGCACCGATGGCGAGCTGGTTGGCCTGGCGCGCGGATTCGGCGTTCTGGCGCACGGTGGAGGTCAGTTCCTCCATCGAGGCCGCGGTCTCCTCCAGGTTGGCCGCCTGCTGTTCCGTGCGATGCGACAGATCGCTGTTGCCGCTGGCGATCTCGCTGGCCGAGGCGTTGATCGACATCGAGGACTGCTTGATGCGGCTCACGATCCCGGTCAGTTGCTCGGCGGTGGCGTTGGCATCGTCACGCATGGTGGCGAACACGCCTTGGAAATCGCCGTGCATGCGCACGGTCAGATCGCCATTGGAAAGGGCCGACAACAGCTGGGACACCTGGTCGATGCTGGTGGCGTTGGCTTCCAGCAGATTGTTGATCTGCCCGGCCAGCTCCAGGAAGAACCCTTCCTTGCCCGCGACCGTGATACGGCCACTGAGATCACCCGACGCGGCGGCATCGATCACTTCCGCCACTTCCTGTTCGACCTGTGCCTCGGCGGTGCGGTCACGCCATTCCACGACATAGCCGACGCTGGTGCCATCTTCGCCGCGGATGCTGGAAATGGCCTGGGCGAAATGGGCGTTGCCGAAGCGCATTTCACGCTTGAACACGCCGGTCTTCTCCAGTACGTCGACGAGCTTGCTGTCCACTTCGCCGCCGTATTCGAGCGCATTGACGGACTTGCCGATCAGGGGCGTGCTGGCGTCGTAGTGCGGAAGCTCCTGGGCCACGTCCGCAGCGTAATGCTCCAGGTTGTCCATCAGCGCGCGGTTGGCGTAGACGATCTCCAGCTTCGAATCGGTGAGGTACACACCGGTGGAGGAGTAGTCCAGCGCGGTACGGATGCGCAGGTTCTCGCTGGCAATACGGCCATCACGCTCGAGCCGCTCACGCAGGTCGTGCTGCATCCGCTGCATCGCCCGCAGCAGGTCGCCGACTTCATCGGCGCGCGTCACGTCGATGGCGCCATCGAGCTTGCCACCGGCCACGTCATGGGCCACCGCCACCGCACCGCGCATGGCGGCCACCAGCGAACGGGCGAACAGCCACACGAGCAGCAGGCCGCAACCGATGCCCACCAGGAGCGCGATCAGCGTCAATGTCGCCGAGGCGGCATAGGTCTCGCCGGCCTGCTTGGCGGCCGCATTGGCGCGGACCTCGTCTTCGGCCGACAGCGCGTCCAGCGAGGCGGCTGCCTTGCGATGCAGGGTGCGGGTCTCACCGACGAAGGTATCGATCGCGTCATCCGGCAGGTCGAGCTCCAGCATTTCGTTCACGGCGTCGTAGGACGCCAGCGCCGCCTGCCAGTCAGTGACGAACGCATCGAACAGCTTGCGCTGCTGCGGGCTGTCGATCAGCTTGGGATAGGCGGCGATGGTTTCATCGATGTTCTTGCGCAGGTCCGCCGCGTCGGATTTCGCCTCGGCCTTGACCTCGTCGCTTGCGCGGATCAGTCCCTGGTAGGAGCTGTTGCGGAACTGGCTGACCGTCCCGCTCAGTGCGGAAGTGGTGCGCAGGCTGGTCATCCGCGTCGTGCCAAGGTCGGTCGTCACCGCATTGAGTGAGTGCAGTCCGCGATAGGCAACGATGCCCTGCACAACCATGACGAGCAGAACGACGCCGAAGGTGAGCATCAGCTTCGGCTTCAGTTTCAGGGAGTTGATCCACTGCATTTGCAAGATCTCCGGTGACGAACGACCGGGCGGAGCGCCCGGGCGCAATCGCGCCGGTCATCCCGGCGTGTGGCTTTGGGTATTACTTGATGTTGGCCAGCTTGAGGTTGGCCGGCGAGCCGACCTCGATCTCGGCACGGGAGGCGTCGCGCTGGATCTTGCCGATCACGCAGACGTCCTTGCCTTCCAGCGACTCCAGCGGAAAGCTGAACTTGCCGCGATTGGCGCCGGCAATACGCGCCGAGAAGGTGTGGCGCGGGAAGGCGCCGCCCATGTGCAGGAAGGTGGGCTGTCCTTCCGAACCTTCGGCATAACGCGCCTTCTCCACCTTGCCGCAGACCATGCCGTCCTTGCCTGCGTGGCGCGGCGCCATTTCCGGCGGGATCATCTCGGCGCTCTGCGCCGCGGCGGGGGAAGCGGTGGCGGCCAGCAGGGCGGCCGAGAACAGGGGAAGCAGGTACTTCATTTCGATATCTCCGGAAAGGCTGTTTTCTGCCCCGGCGTGGGGCCGGAACGGTTCAAGAAAAAACTATCGGCAGCGGTAGACGCATCTGTAGGGCACACCCGTCGCATGCGTTGCGGCTGTGACGGGTCTCACAGAAAACTCAGGCCACATCTTCGACCGGCTTGGGCGGGCCAAGGTCGGCGCTGTCGAGCAGGGTTTCGATGTCCAGCAGGATCAGCATGCGATCGTCCTGGGTGCCGATGCCCGAAATGAAGCGGGTATCGACGGCGGCGCCGAACTCGGGGGTGGGGCGGATCTGTTCGCCGGTGAGCGGGATGACATCGGACACACTGTCCACCACGATGCCCACGACCCGGTCTTCGACATTGAGCACGATCATCACGGTGAAGGCGTCGTAGCGGGCCTCGTCCAGACGCAGCTTCAGCCGCAGGTCGATGACCGGCACGATGGTGCCGCGCAGGTTGATCACGCCCTTGATGTAGTCCGGTGCGTCCGGTACGCGGGTCACCGCGTCGTAGCCGCGGATTTCCTGCACCTTGAGGATGTCCACCCCGTAGTGCTCGTTGCCAAGGGTGAAGCTCAGGTATTCACCGCCCTCGGTGCTGGTGCTTTTGTTTCGGTTGTCGTTCATGGGGTTGTCCTGGAGGAGCGGGATACAGCACCCGTATCGGCAACAGCGCGCGGGACTTTAGCGGCTCGCCTACAGGTCACCGCTTTTGCGCGCACTGCGCTGGCGTTCGATGCGGAAGATGTAGCGCTGGATGGCGGTATCGCTGCCACGTGGCAGCGATTCGAAACGCAGCCCGACCCGTTGCATTTCCACGCCATTGGGCATCACCTGGATGCGCATGTTGCAGGCGATCAGATCCACCTGGATCGCCGGTCCATCGGGGAACCGCAGCTGGCAGTCGCGGTAGCGTTGCTGCACGGTGAGAGGAGGCATTCCGGGCGGCAGCAGCAGTGCCAGCCCGCCGCCGCTGATATCGACCACCCGCAGTTCGATCGCTTCGTCCTCCTCGCGGGGCGTCAACCGGCAGGTCGGAGAGCCGTTGATCGGCGTCTCCAGGCGATACAGCTCGCGCCGCTGCAGGTGGCAGAGTTCTTCAGGAAAGGCAGCGCGGAATGCGGTGCGGTTGCCGTTGCCCACCGGCTCCAGGTGTTCCAGTCGGAAGCGCACCTGCACCCGCTCCAGCTGTGCCAGGCAGAGTAAATGGCTGGCCTGTTCGACCGCTCGGTTGATTGCCGCCTGCGGGCTGCCATCCAGCAGCAAGCCGTCCGAATCCGGCTCCAGTTCCAGCACCGCACTCGGGAACGACTGGTCACGCCCGCCGATGTGCGCGTTGATCAGCGAGCGCTGCTCGATCAGCGATTGCAGCAGCTGCCGGATCAGGCGCGGGTTACGCACCATGAACTTTTCTTCGATGTCGGCATCCCGCCCGTCGCCGGGGGGCTGCTGCGTTGTCACGTTGGCATCGGACATGGAATCTTGGAAAAGAAGGGCCGGTTACCAGGCGTTGCTGCGCAATCACGCTGGCAACAGGGTATCGGCAGTTTTCTCCGGCTCTTTAGGCCGCCGTGCGTCGGCAGCGCCCGCTGCCGGAAAGGTGAGCGGCGCCGAAACGGGGTAGCGGTCAGCGCCTGTGCTTCATCGCAGGCGTGGAGGCATGCAGGGGCGGCCAACACGGCGAGGAATCCAAATGGATCAGGCTGCCTGTGGAACGCGCAGCGAGCGAACCAGTCCGCCGATATCGACGATCAGGGCGACGCGGCCATCGCCGAGGATGGTGGCGCCGGAGACGCCGTCGATCCGGCGGTAGTTGTTCTCGATGTTCTTGACCACGACCTGCTGCTGGCCGAGCAGCTCGTCCACTTCGAGCGCGATCTTCTGGCCGTCGCCTTCGACCACGACCACCAGCGGATCGTCATTGACGGCGCCGCTGTAGCCGTAGTTCTGGCGCAGCGACACGATTGGCACATATTCACCGCGCACGCGCAGCACGCGGCCTTCGCCGGCCATGGTGCGGATGTCCTCGGCCTTGGGTTGCAGCGCCTCGAGCACATAGGCCAGCGGCAGTATCAGCGTTTCGCCAGCAACCGAGACGGTCATGCCGTCGAGGATAGCCAGCGTCAGCGGCAGCCGGATCAGCACGCGGGTGCCGCTGCCCTGCTGGCTTTCCAGTTGCACCTCGCCACCCAGGGCCTGGATGTTGCGGCGGACCACGTCCATCCCCACGCCACGGCCGGACAGGTCGGTGACCGCATCGGCGGTGGAGAAGCCCGGCTGGAAGATCAGGTCCCAGACCTGGGCGTCGGTCGGGTTGTCCGGCACGTTCAGGCCACGCTCCAGGCCCTTGGCCAGGATCCGCTCGCGGTTGAGGCCGCGGCCGTCATCGCTGACCTCGATGACGATATGCCCGCCCTGGTGGGAGGCGGCCAAGGTGATCGTGCCGGTCTCGTCTTTGCCGCTGTCGCGACGCACGTCCGGCATCTCCAGCCCGTGGTCGATGGAGTTGCGCACCAGGTGCACCAGCGGATCGGCGATCTTCTCGATCAGGCCCTTGTCCAGTTCGGTACCTTCACCGATGGTGCGCAGGCGTACCTGTTTGCCCAGGCGTGTCGACAGGTCGCGTACCAGACGCGGGAAGCGGCGGAACACCGCGTCCACCGGCAGCATGCGCACGCCGATCACAGCTTCCTGCAGGTCGCGGGTATTGCGTTCGAGCAGATCCAGACCGGCCAGCAGCTGTTCGGCCTGGGCCGGCTCGAGGCCCACCGAAACCTGCTTGAGCATGGCCTGGGTGATGACCAGTTCACCGACCAGATTGATCAGCCCATCGACCTTGTCCACGCTGACCCGGATCGAGGTTTCGGCTTCGTGCGCCGTGGCGTTGGCCGCAGCGGCCCGGGGCGCCGCCTTGACGGGCTCGCTGGCAACCGGCGCGGGTGGTTCCACGGCCAGGCTGGGCGGCGCGGCTGGGCGGATATCCAGTTCGCAGTCGTCCACCACCCAGGCGAACGTGTCCTCGATTTTGCTGCGCGGGATTTTTCCGATCAGCCCCAGATCCCAGGCCAGGTAGGCCTCGAGTGGATCGAGCTGGTCGAAGCCCGGCAACCGTTCCAGCCGCGTGGCGACTTCCAGCGACCCCAGGGTTTCCAGTTCACGGATGATGCGCAGCGGGTCGTTGCCACTCATGAACAGCGAGGGCGCCGGCACGAAGCCGATCTGCCAGCCATCGGGCGTGTCATCGGCCTGGGCCGTCGCCGGCGCTGCGGCGGCCGGCTGGCCGGACAGCACGGTTTCCAGACGCGCCTTGACCCCGGCAACCGCCTGCGGGTCGGCTGGCTGGCCATGTTCGGCCTCGCGCAACAGCGCACGCAGCACGTCCACCGCGGCCAGCATGGCGTCGATCGCGGTGGCTTCCAGGGCACGCTTGCCGGCGCGCAATTCGTCCAGCAGCGTTTCCAGCACATGGGTGAGGCTGGCGATGGCCTCGAACCCGAACGTCCCGGCGCCGCCCTTGATCGAATGTGCGGCGCGGAACACGGAGTTGATGATTTCCGGGTCCAGCTGGCCGTCTTCCAGCGCCAGCAGGCCGGCTTCCATCGCATCCAGCCCTTCACGGCTTTCTTCGAAGAAGGTGGCGTGGAAACGTTGCAGGTCCATGCTCATTGCGCGCTATCCGATCGTGGGACGGAGGGGAAAAATCAGCCCAGCACTTTCTGGACGGTGGCAACCAGCTGTTCGGGGTTGAACGGCTTGACCAGCCAGCCGGTCGCACCCGCGGCCTTGCCTTCGGACTTCTTGTCGGCGGCCGACTCGGTGGTCAGCATCAACATCGGGGTGAACCTGTAGTCCGGCAGCTGGCGCAGTTCGCGGATCAGCGATATGCCATCCATGTTGGGCATGTTGACGTCGGTGACCACCGCATTGAAGCGCTGTCCCCGGGCGCGGCCGAGTGCGACCACGCCGTCTTCGGCTTCCTCGACGGAAAAACCGGCCGAGGTAAGGGCGAACGAGACCATCTGACGCATCGACGCCGAATCGTCCACTACCAAGATACGTGCGCTCATGCCGCGTTCTCCACCGATTTCTGTTTGTTATGGGGTGTTTCCAGGCCAAGGGCCTGGAGGACGCCGAGCAGTCGCGCGGCGTCATGGAAGGTGTCGCTACTGTTGTCGAAAGCGGTGCTGTAGCCGGCCTGGCGGCGGGCTTGCACGAACGCGCACAGCACCTGGATGGCAGCGGTATGCACGCGCGCCACCAGGCCCGCATCCACGCGCACTTCGCCGCTGTGGGCCACCAATGGTGCCAGTTGTTGTTTCAGGTCGCTGGTGGTCTCGATGCCGAGGTCCTGCGCCAGTGCCACTGTGCTCATCATTGCTCCGGACGAACGCTACTGGTGCAGATAGCGGCCGCCATGGCCGAAGCTTTAGCGCCGGCGTGGGGTTGGGGGATCAGGCGACGCAACTGTTCAATGCAGCAGGTACGAGGCATCGAGAAGGATCATCGGTTGTTGGCCGAGGCGTGCGACACCGCGGAACAGGTCGTTGGAGATCTGGCAGATGCGGGTGGTGTCGGGTGGCTCGATCTGGGAGTCGATGAGATTGGCGACATCCTCCACCGCGCTCACCCGCAAGCCCAGGGTTTCACCGTTTTCCTCCAGCACCACGATGCGGGTATTGGCATCGTTGTCGATCGGGCCGGTGCCCAGGTGCAGACCGAGGTCCATCACCGGCACCACTTGTCCACGCAGGTTCATGATGCCCAGCATCGACGGGCCGGTGCCACGCAGGGCCAGCAACGGCACCGGCAGCACCACTTCCTGCACCTTGAGCAGTTCCAGCGCATAGGTCTGGCGGCCACAGCGCAGGCGCAGCCAGCGCGATGCACGCTCGCTGGCGCGCCGATTCTGCGGCGGACGCGCGGTCTGCAACGCCTGCGCCTGCAGCTCCTGCCAGGTCGAATGGGGAGCGGCTGCCGGTTGCCGCGCCGGCGCGACGAAGGGCGCAGGCCGTTCTGTTTTTGCCGCGGCGACGGGTGCGGGCTGTGCGGGTGCCGGTTCTGGCACCGGTTCTGCGACTGGCGGGGCCATCGCCGCCGGCAGCGGATCGGTACTGGCCGCTGGCGCTGGCGCTGCCGGCGGCGCGACGGCCACAGCGATCCGCTCCGGGTCTGCGCCGCCCGCCATGTCGATCATGGCCGGGACATCGACGGCCGTCACCGGGGGCATCGCGTCCAGCAGCAGCTCTTCCAGATAGTCGTCGAGCACGTCCGAACTCATGCCGCCTGCTCCATGCACTGGGCGTCATCGGCCAGAACCCATTCCAGCGCACGCCGATAGGCCGACAGGCCGCGGCCGGGATAGTCGCCCGGCACGGCGGGCACGGTCAGCGCGGCGGGATTGCAGATGCGGGTATCGACCGGGATGGCGTCTTCCCACACCCGTTCGCCGTGGCGGTCCTGCATCTGCCGGAGCGTCTCGTTGCCGGCGCGGGTGCGGCGGTCGAACAGGGTCGGCAGGATCGAGATCGGCAACGCCCGGCGTCGCGAGCGCTCGACCATCTCGCCGGTGCGGACCATGCCGTCCAGGCCATGCAACGCCAGCGGTTCGGCCTGGGTCGGGATGATCAGGCGATCGGCCGCGGCCAGTGCATTGATCATCAGCAGGCCCAGCGTGGGGGCGCAATCCATCAGCACGTAATCATGCTGGCCGACGTGGCGGGCGAGGGCGTGTTGCAGGGCCAGGCCCAGACCGGGCTGGTTGGCGCTGCGGCGCTCCAGGGTCGCCAGTGGCGCCTGTGCGCACAGGTAATCCAGCTGCGGAATGTCGCTGGCCCGGCGGAGGCTGGCGATTTCCTCCGGAGGCGTGGCGAACAGTTCCAGCACGCCTTTCGGTGCCGGTTCCAGCGGCACGCCGAAAGCGCGGGTCAACGAAGAATGCGGGTCCAGGTCGATCAGCAACACCCTGTGGCCGAGCGCCGCCAGGCCGCGACCGAGCGCGAGGGTGGTTGTGGTTTTGCCGACGCCACCTTTCTGGTTGGCAATGGCCCAGATACGCATCAGTTCACTCCTTCTATGACGGCCGGGAGCGAACCGCCGATGCCATCGGCCACAGCCGGCAAGGGACGGGCGCTTGCGCCGGATGCCGGCGTCGCGGGAAGCGCCGGTGTTTCGTTGCTGGCGCTTATCACGCCATCGGCCAGCGCATCGGCGGTTGCAGCCGAGTCGGCCAGAATGATGACCATGACCCGCCGGTTCCGGTTGCGGCCGTCGGCGAGGGTGTTGCTTTCGCGCGGGCGGAACTGGCCATAGCCCACCATCGCCAGCCGGGACGGGTCCAGCCCGTGGTCGGCGAACAGATGCACCACGCTGGCGGCGCGGGCGGCGGAGAGTTCCCAGTTGGATGGGAACTGCGCGGTGGCGATGGGCAGGTTGTCGGTATGGCCTTCGACACGGATGCCGTTGGGTGTCTGGCTGAGTACCGCGGCCAGTTTGGACAGGGTGTCGCGGGCATCGGCGCCGAGCGCGGCCGAGCCGGTACCGAACAGGATGTCGCTGTTTATCTCGACCTCGATCCACAGCTCGGTGCGGCGCACGGTGATGACCCCCTGCTTGACCAGGGGGGCCAGCGCTTCGGTAAGGCGGGTGGCGATACGGGCCAGCTGGCGTTCGGCGCGTTGCAGCTGCTCGGCGTTGTGCACCGATACCGGCATGCGCATCTGCGAGGCCATCGAAGGCAATTGGGTCGGGTCGGCCACGGCGCCGCCGGTCATGCTTGGCGCACGGATCACCGACGGGCTGTCGAAACCGCCACCCTGCAGCTGCTTGTTGCCCACCTGCACCTGGCTGACGGTGCGCGGCGCGCCGCCGAAGGCGGTGGTCAGCGAGTCGGCCATCACCCGGTACTTGCCCTCGTTGACCGAGGAAATGGCGTACATCACCACGAAGAACGCCAGCAGCAGCGTCATCAGGTCGGCATAGGGAATGGCCCATGCCTCGTGGTTGGCGTGCTCTTCCTGGGGCTTGCGACGTGCCATCGGGTCAGTTCACAAAACCGGCCAGGCTGGTTTCGATGTTGCGCGGGTTCTCACCCAGGGCGATGGCGATCAGGCCTTCGATGATCATTTCGCGGTCGCGGCTGTTGTGCTGGATCACGCCCTTCAATTTGGCGGCCACCGGCAGGAACAGCAGGTTTGCCGACCCGATGCCGTAGATGGTGGCGGTGAAAGCGGCGGCGATGCCATGGCCGAGCTTGCTCGGGTCTGCGAGGTTCTTCATCACCGCGATCAGGCCCAGTACCGCGCCGATGATGCCCAGCGTCGGTGCATAGATGCCCATGCCCTCGAATACGCGGGTCGCCGCCAGGTCCTGGTGTTCCTGGCTGCTCAGTTCGATCTCCAGCATGTGGCGGATCGTCTCCGGTTCCACACCATCGACCAGCAGTTGCAGGCCCTTGCGCAGGAACGGGTCTTCCTGCAGTTCCACCTGCGACTCCAGCCCCAGCAGGCCCTGGCGACGGGCGATGTTGCTCCAGTCGACGATCTGCCGGATCAGTTCGCGGCGGTCACTGGCCGGCGGGCGGATCACCCAGCCGACGATGCGGAAGGCGTGGCGGAAAATGGCCGGCGAGGTGTGCAGCAGGATCGCCGCCACGGTGCCGATGATGACGATCACGAACGCGGCCGGCGACCACAGCGAGGACAGCCCCGCGCCCTTGAGGATGCTGCCGCCCACCAGCGAGGCGAGGGCGAGGAATAGTCCGATGATGCTGAGTCTGTCCATGGTTCCGGTATCGGCTTGTGTGAATGGGACTTGAGACGCCGATGGGAGCAGGTGCTGCGGCGGTCACACTTTCGACGGATCAATCGTGGCCGCGCAGGCCATCCACATCCAGGATCAGCGCCATGCGGCCGTCACCGATCAGGGTGGCGCCGGCGTAGCCGCGCAGTCCGCGCAATGCCTTCGGCAGCGGCTTGATCACCACTTCCTCGCGTCCGCGTACCTGGTCCACGACCAGCCCGAAGCGGGTCTCGCCGGCCTGCAGCACCACGATGGTGAGCAGCGGCGATGCGGCCGGCTCGACATCCAGCCAACGGCGCAGGTCGACCAGCGGCAGCGCATGCGATTTGCGGTCCAGCACCGCGCGGCCGTCGAACCAGCCCAGCGAGGTGGCCGGTGCGTGCAGCACCTCCATCACCCGGGCCAGCGGCAGCGCGTACACATCCTGTCCGGCCTGCACCAGCAGGGTCGGCAGGATCGCCAGGGTCAGCGGCACCCGGATCAGGAAGCGGCTGCCGCGGCCCAGCTCGGACTGGATCTGGATCTGCCCGCTCAACTCGCGGATGCGTGACTGCACCACGTCCATGCCCACGCCGCGGCCGGAGATGTCGGTGACTTCGGCCTTGGTCGAGAAGCCGGGCAGGAACACCAGGTGCAGGCATTCCTCGCTGCTCAGGCGCGCCGCGGCCTCCGGATCGATCAGGCCCTTCTCACGCGCCTTGGCACGCAGCTTTTCCGGGTCGATGCCGGCGCCATCGTCCTGCACCTCGATGCTGACGTAGTCGCCTTCCTGCTGCGCCGACAGCCGCACATGTCCGCTGCGCGGCTTGCCCTGGGCTTCGCGCAGGTCGGGCATTTCCACGCCGTGGTCGATCGAGTTGCGCACCAGGTGCACCAGCGGATCGGCGAGCGCTTCGACCAGATTGCGGTCCAGCTCGGTCTCGGCGCCGACCAGTTCCAGTTCCACTTCCTTCTTCAGCGAACGGGCAACATCGCGCGCCACCTTGGGGAAGCGCGCGAATACCTTGCCCACCGGCTGCATGCGCGTGCGCATCACCGCCGATTGCAGGCGTGCGGTGGCGATATCCAGCGTGGAGACGGCGCGGTCCAGTTCTTCGTCCTTGAGCCGGACGCGCAGGGTTTTCAGACGGTTGCGCGACAGCACCAGCTCGCCGATCAGGTTGACGATGGCGTCCAGGCGCTTGGTGTCCACGCGCACCGTCTGCTCGGCTTCGACGGCCGGCTTGGCCACCGGGACCGGGGCGGGCGGTGCGGGACGCGGGGCCGGCGCGGCGGGGGCGACTGGCACGACCTCTGCGGGCAAGCCGGCGGATCCGGGGGCGCCGTCGCCGTGCAGCTGGTCGAGCAGGGCTTCGAACTCGTCCTCGCTGATCATCGCGTTGCCGGCGTCGGCGGCTAGCGGCTTGGCACTCGGAGCGGCGCCACCGTGCAACTGGTCGAGCAAAGCTTCGAACTCATCGTCGCTGATCAGATCGCTGTCTGCCGCGGCCGCGCTGACGGCGGCCACCGGCTGCGCGGCGACCGCGACGTCGAACTGCGCGATCAGACTGGCAGGGGCGTGTTGCGGTTCGCTGCCAGATGACACCGCATCGAGCATCGCCTGCAGCCAGTCCAGCGACTGTTGCGCGGCGTCGAAGTGATGGGCCTGCAGTTCCACCTTGCCGGAACGGGCCATGCCCAGCGCCTCTTCGGCGGCGTGGCACAGCTCGACCATGGCGTGGATTGCCAGGAAACCGGCACCGCCCTTGAGGGTATGGAAGCCACGGAACACGGCATTGAGCTGCTCGTTGTCCTGCGGTTCCTGTTCCAGTGCCACCAGCTGCTCGCCGAGGCGATCCAGGATTTCCTGCGCCTCGACGATGAAGTCGGCGGCGATGTCGTCGGCGATCGCGTTCATGGCATCACAGTCCCAGGTCGGACAGCAGGTCGTCGGCGTCGTGCTGCGACACCGCGTGGCGGTCAAGGCCGCCCACCGCCGGCCCGGCGAGCTTGCCGTTGTGCTGGTCGTCTTCCGGTGGCGGCAGGCCGAGCGCGCCGAAGCTTTCATGCACGCGGCGCACGATGCCGACCACGCGGCGGATGATCTGTCCGGTCAGGTCCTGGTAGCTCTGGGTCAGCGCCACTTCGGTCAGGTTGTGGCGGATCCGGTCCAGCACCTGGCCCTGGTCGGCGTTGAGGCCCTGCGTGCGCAGCTGCTCGGTCAACGCGCGGCACTCTTCGGCCAGGTCCAGTGTGCGGTGGGTGGCCTTTTCGGTCATCGCCACCACGTGGTCCAGACGTGCGCAGGCGTCATCCAGCTCGCCGGCTTCGGACGGCAGGGTGGGCAATTCGCCCAGCGCCTGTCCCAGCTCGCGGGCCAGACGGCCGAGCCCGACCATCATCGGCTGGGTGCGCAACGCCGCCAGCGCGTCGATCTCTTTGCGCCAGGAGGCCTCGTCACCCGATTCCAGCGCGGCCAGCGCATCCTGCAGCCGCTGCACCAGTGCGGATTTGTCGCTGAGGTCTTCCATCAGGCGCTCGCCGCCAGGCGTTCGAAGATCTTGCCGAGCTTTTCTTCCAGCGTCTGTGCGGTGAACGGCTTGATGATGTAACCGTTCACGCCGCACTGCGCCGCTTCGATGATCTGCTCGCGCTTGGCTTCGGCGGTGACCATCAGCACCGGCATGGCCTTGAGCTTGGCATCGGCGCGGATCGCGCGCAGCAGTTCGATGCCGGTCATGCCGGGCATGTTCCAGTCGGTGACGACGAAGTCGAACGGCTGGCTGTGCAGCAGCGCCAGTGCACTGTTGCCGTCTTCGGCCTCGGCGGTGTTGCTGAAACCCAGGTCGCCAAGCAGGTTTTTGACGATGCGCCGCATGGTCGAGAAATCGTCGACGATCAGGATCCGCATGTTCTTGTTCAAGTCACTTTCCTCTTCATTGATTCTCGAGGCCGGCGTCTGCGGCCTCGAATGTCTTCAGCCGTCCACGCAGGCGCAGCATGGCCTGGCCGTGGATCTGGCATACGCGTGATTCACTCACGCCAAGCACGGCGCCAATCTCCTTGAGATTGAGGTCCTGCTCGTAGTACAGCGACAGCACCAGCTGCTCACGCTCGGGCAGCAGGCCGATGGCCTTGCCCAGCTCCTGGCCGAACTGGCTGCGCTCCAGTACCTGTTGCGGATTGGGGCCGCCGCTTGCCGGGGTGTCGAGTTCGCCATGGTCCTCGATGCGCGACTCCAGGCTCAGCACCTGGCCGCGGGCGGCGTCTTCGGTCAGCCGCAGGTACTCGGGCAGCGGCATCTCCATGGCCGCGGCCACTTCGCTGGCGCTGGCGGTCCGGCCACTGCTCTGTTCCAGCCGGCGGATGGTGGCGGCGGCCTCGCGGGCACGGCGGTGTACCGAGCGCGGCACCCAGTCGCCACGACGGATCTCGTCGATCATCGAGCCGCGGATGCGGATCGAAGCGTAGGTCTCGAACGAGGCACCCTGTTCGGCGTCGTAGCTGCGCGAGGCCTCGATCAGGCCCATCATCCCGGCCTGGATCAGGTCGTCGACCTCGACGCTGGCGGGCAGCCGCGCAGCCAGGTGATGGGCAATGCGGCGTACCAGGTCGGAATGGCGGGCGATGCAGTCGTTGGCCGCGCTGCGTTGCACTTCACGATACTGGGCCGCGCCCTTCATGGCGTGACTCCGCGCTGGATGATGCGCTCCAGGAAGAATTCGATGCCGCCGCGGGCCTCGGTCGGTGCCTGCCAGCGGGCAGTGCGGCGCGCGATCTCCTTGATCGCCATGGCCGCCGGCGCCGACGGATAGGCTTTGACCACCGGCTGCTGGCGCTGCACCGACAGGCGCAGCCAGTCATCCTGCGGCACGCAGCCCAGATAGTTCAGCGACACATCGGCGAGGAACTTCTCGCACACGCGCACCAGTTTTTCGTAGAGCACGCGACCTTCATTGGGATCGCGCACCATGTTGGCCACGACCTGGATGCGGTCCACGCCGCGTTCGCGCGAAAGCACCTTGATCAGCGCGTAGGCATCGGTGATGGAGGCCGGCTCGTCGCAGACCACCACCACGGTGTCCTGCGCGGCCTGGCAGAAGGTCAGCACGCTGTCGGTGATGCCGGCGGCGGTGTCGACCACCATCACGTCCAGCTCGCGCTCCAGCTCGGAGAACACGTTGACCAGGCCGATGTGTTCGGCCGGCTGCAGTTCGGCCATGTGCCGGCGGCCGGACGCGGCCGGCACCACCAGCACGCCGCCGGGGCCTTCGATGATTACTTCGTCCAGCGTGCAACGCCCGGCGACCAGGTCGGCCAAGGTGTATTTGGGGTTCAGGCCGAGCAGCACGTCGACATTGGCCAGGCCGAGATCGGCATCCAGCAGCAGCGTGCGTTTGCCCATGTCGGCCAGCGCCACGGCCAGGTTGGCCGAGATATTGGTTTTGCCGACGCCGCCCTTGCCACCGGTCACCGCGATGGTGCGCACAGGGCCTGACGGCGGGCGGCGGGTAGCCGACAGCGGAAAGGTCTTGGTCAGCTTGGCGTACTCATGCGACGGCATTGTGGGACTCCGGGTTGCAGGGCATATCGGCCGCGCGGCGCAAATCTTCAAGGCGAAGTACAAGATTGGCTGCACTGGCCCGGTGCAGGTCTTCCGGAACGTCCTGTCCGTCGGTCACCCAGGTGATGGGCAGGCCGTGATCCACAGCCACCGACAGGGCCGAGCCGAAGCGGCCGGTCTCGTCGAGCTTGGTCAACACCACGCCCTGCGGATTGGCGGCGCTGAAGCGGCGCACCACCTCGTCCATGTCCTGGAAGGCGGTATTGGCCGGCAGCACCAGCAGGGTGCGGATCTGGCCCGCGGCGCGCAGCCACTGCAGCTGCGCGGTGAGCGCGCGGTCGCGCTGGCCCAGGCCGGCGGTGTCGATCAGCACCAGCTTGTAATCGGCCAGGCGTTCCAGCAGCTGGGTGAGGTTGGTGCCGCTGTTGGCTTCGTGCACGGCCACGCCGAGCTGGCGGCCGAAGCCGTACAGCTGTTCACGCGCGCCGATGCGCTGGGTGTCGGTGGTGACCAGGGCCACGTCGCGGGCGGCGTGGGCCTCGGCAAAGCGCGAGGCCAGTTTGGCGATGGTGGTGGTCTTGCCGGCACCGGTCGGGCCGACCAGGGCGATGACGCCGCCGGACTCGATCGGATCCTGCGGCGCGATCGGCAGCTTCCTGGAGATCAGGCCCAGCATCAGGCCACGGGCACGCGCGGCCTCGGTGTCGAGCGGAATCTGCATCACCACGTCGCGCGCCAGACCGGCGTCGAAACCGTACTCGTCCATCAGGTCCAGTGCGTTCGCCCGCACCGCGCTGCCGCGCAGGCGCTCGTCGGTGAAACGGTTCATCTCACGCTCGATCAGCTGGCGCATGCCGGCGACTTCCTGCCGCAGGTGCGCCAGCTGCTGGTCGTCATGGGCAATGGTGACCGGCACCACGCTCAACGGCGCGGCGGGTGCAGCCGGTTCCGGCGTCGCAACTGCCGAAGCGGGGACTTCGGCGACCGGAGCCGGTATTGGTGCGGCCGCGGGCACGACGGGAGCGGGCGCCTCCGGCAGGGCAGCGGTGACGGCCAGCGGCGTGCTGTGGACAACCGGAGCCGGCAGCTCTTTCGGCAGTTCTTCCTGCGGCGGATCGATCACGAAGCGGGCGCGATTGACGGGAGCGGGTGCTGCGGCCGGTGGCGCTTCCGCCGCGGCGCTCGGCATCGTCCGCAGCTGCGGGGCCGGCAGTGCCGGCGGCGCTTCATCGGTGGACGGGAAGGTGGCGAAGATCTGTTCGGGCAGCTGCATCTGCGGCTGCCGGGCCGCTACCGGCGTCGGGCGCGGCTTGAGGAAGGAGGCGAAGCGGCCGCCACCCAGATCGCTGCTGCTTTCGATGGTGCGGCCGGTGGCGCCTACCGCGGCGCGGGCCATGGCCGCCACCGCCGAGGAGGTGGCCGCAACCGGTTCCGGCTCCTGCAGCTTGCGCCGGGTGATCGCCGCCATCATGGCCTCGGCGGCGCTGCGTGGCTTGGGAGCCGGCGCCGGTGCCGGGCGCGCGGCTTCCAGGGCGCGCTGTACCACCGATTCGTCGTAATGCGCTGCTGCGACGATCTCGACGCCTTCCTCGGTGCGGCGGTTGGACAGGATGACCGCATCCGGCCCGTGTTCCTTGCGCACCATGTTCATGGCGGTGCGCATGTCGGCGGCGACGAAACGTTTGATTTTCATGCTGTGGTACCGGGAAGTTGAATGCTGGGTAGCGGAAGGAGCACTGGCGTTGGCGATGTCGGACATGGCGGGGGCTGGCTCCTGTTTGCTGTGAACTGGGTGGAACGGTTGCGCGCCTGTTTTATGACGCCAGGCAGGGGCCGGGCGCCGTCAACTGATCGTGCCGACCAGCTTCAGGCGCTTGTCCTCCGGCACTTCGCTGTAGGCCAGGACCGACAGCGACGGAACGCTGTGCCGGACCAGGCGCGCCAGCGCGGCGCGGACCGGACCAGGCACCAGCACCACGGCCGGTTCGTTCTTCGCCTCCTGCTTGCCGACACAATCGGCAAGGCTCTGGTGGAGGCGCTCGGCGAGACCGGGTTCCAGCGCGGCGCCGTTGCCCTGCGTGGACTCTTGCAAGACGCGTTCCAGTTGCGGATTGAGTGTGAAAACCGGCAGTTCGGGCGAGCTTCCGGCGATTTCCTGCACGATGAAGCGGCCCAGCGCGTTGCGTACCGCGGCGGTAAGCACCACAGGGTCCTGGCTGTGGGTGGCGTTCTCGACCAGCGCCTCGGCGATCTTGCGCAGCTGGCGCACGGGAATGCGCTCGACCAGCAGGTTCTGCAGCACCCGCGCCACCACCGACAGCGGCAGTGCCTTGGGCGACAGGTCCTCGACCAGCTTCGGTGCGCTCTTGGCCAGGTTGGCGAGCAGTTGCTGCACCTCCTCGTGGCCCAGCAGCTCGGGCGCGTGTTCGCGGATCAGGTGTGACATGTGGGTGGCGATGACCGTGGCCGGATCGACCACGGTGTAGCCCAGTGATTCGGCGTGGGCGCGCTGGTGCGGCTGGATCCAGGTGGCGTCCAGGCCGAACGCCGGGTCCTTGCCGGGGATGCCGTCCAGCGTGCCCATGGCACTGCCCGGGTCCAGCGCCAGTTCGCGATCGGGATGGATGTCGGCGGTGGCCACCGGCACGCCGTGGATCAGCAAGCGGTAGCTGCTCGCCGGCAACTCCAGGTTGTCGCGGATATGTACCGAGGGAATCAGAAAGCCGATGTCCTGGGTGAGCTTGCGGCGTACGCCCTTGATGCGCGCCATCAACTCGCCACCCTGGTTCTTGTCGACCAGCGGAATCAGGCGGTAGCCGACCTCCAGACCGAGCGGATCGACCGGGCGCAGTTCGTCCCAGGTCAGTTCGGCGGTGGGCGAGGGTTGCGACGACGGCAATGCCAGGCCATTGGCGCCGAGGCTGTCGGCGTTGCCCGCGGTGGTGGTGGCGGCCGGCTGCAGGCTGCGCTTCCACATTTTCCAGGCCAGAAAGCCGAGGATCGCGGCCAGCGACAGGAACGCGAAATTGGGCATGCCCGGCACCAGGCCGACCAGTCCCAGTACCGCCGCGGCGATGGTCAGCGCGCGGTGCTGGCCGAACACCTGGCTCATCATCGCCTGGCTCATGTCCTGCGAACGCGAGGCGCGGGTGACCAGCATCGCCACCGCCGAGGACACCAGCAGCGCCGGCAGCTGTGCCACCAGACCATCACCGATGGACAGCAGGGTGTAGGTGGCGGCGGCGTCGCCGAACGGCATGCCGTGTTGCAGCACGCCTACGGCCAGGCCGCCGACCAGGTTGATGAACAGGATCAGGATGCCGGCGATCGCATCGCCACGGATGAATTTGCTGGAGCCGTCCATCGCGCCATAGAAGTCGGCTTCCTCGCGCACTTCCTCGCGCCGGGCCTTGGCTTCCTCACGGGTGAGCAGGCCGGCGTTGAGGTCGGCGTCGATCGCCATCTGCTTGCCGGGCATGGCGTCAAGGGTGAAACGCGCGGTCACTTCCGACACGCGCCCGGCACCCTTGGTGATGACCACGAAATTGATGATGGTCAGGATCGCGAAGACCACGATGCCGACCGCGTAGTTGCCGCCGATCACGAACTCGCCGAAGGCGGCGATCACCTTGCCGGCGGCCTCATGGCCGTTCTGGCCGTTGAGCAGGATCACGCGGGTGGACGCCACGTTCAGCGCCAGCCGCAACATCGTGGTGACCAGCAGCACGATCGGGAAGATGGTGAAGTCCAGCGGCCGCTTCACGTAGACCACGGCCAGCAGCACCATCAGCGAGATGGCGATGTTGAAGGTGAACAGTGCATCGAGCACCGGCGGCGCCAGCGGCACCACCACCATCGCCAGCAGTGCCAGCACGATCAATGGCGCGCCCAGGCCCTGGCGGATCATCTCGAGGATGCGGCGGGCGCCCATCGGCGCGGGCTGTGCACTCATGACTTGTCTCCGCCGCCGAATTCATCGACGTCGATGGCCGGCGCGGGCGGCATCGGCCCGCTGCGCCAGGTTTTCAATTGATAGACGTAGGACAGAACCTGGGCGACGGCCGAATACAGTCTCACGGGGATTTCCTTGCCGAGTTGTCCTTCCCGATACAAGGCGCGTGCCAAAGGCGGTGCGGAGACGATGGCGACGCGGTTGCCGTCGGCCACCTTGCGGATCGCCAGCGCGGTCTCGTCCACGCCCAGCGCCACCACGGTCGGGGCGTTCATGCGCCCGCCCTCGTACTTGAGGGCGACCGCGTAATGGGTCGGGTTGACCACCACCACATCGGCCGTGGGCACCGCTTCCATCATCCGGCGCTGCGACATCTGCTGCTGCAGCTGGCGGATGCGGCCTTTGACTTCCGGACTGCCTTCGCTTTCCTTCATCTCCCGCCGCAGTTCCTCGCGGGTCATTTTCAGCTTCCGCATCCAGTTCCATTTCTGGTACGGCGCATCGATGGCGGCCAGCAACGCCATCGCGCCGGCAGTGGCCAGCACCAGTTGCAGGGTGAAGCCCAGGCCGTGGACCAACGCGGTTTCCAGCGGCTGATGCAGCAGGCCGCGCAGGGTGTCGATGCCATGCCATACGCACAGGCCGGCGGCGATACCGACAAAGGCCACGCGCAGCAGCGACTTGGCCAGTTCGGCCACCGCTTCCGGGCCGTACAGGCGCTTGAGGCCGCTCATCGGGTTGAGCCGCTTGAAATCAGGCGTCATCGATTTGGCGGACCAGCGCAGGCCCCCCATGATCAAAGGCCCGGCGAAACTGGCCAGCAGGCAGACGGCCACCAGGGGCAGGATCGCCACCATCAGCCGCAGCAGCAGTTCTCCGGCATGGCCGAACAGGGCCAGCGGCGTGCCGCGCAGCGCGGGGTCGGGGGCCATGGCGAACCGCATCCAGTCCAGCGCGTTGCGGGTGATGAAGCCGGAGAACCCGAGCAGGGCCAGTACCCCGGCACCGAAGACGGCGGCGGTCGCCAGCTCCCGCGAGCGCGGGATGTTGCCCTGCTCGCGGGCGTCGCGCAGGCGTTTTTCGGTGGGGAGTTCGGTTTTTTCGCCGGCCTGTTCGTTCTCGGACATCGCACACTGATCGGGGGAAACTCACCCTTGGGCGTGCAAGATCCGTTCCGCTTTCCGGGCGCAGCTGTTGTGCACCACTGCAGCCGTCATTCCATGGCCGCGGCCAGCACCGTTCCGTCGCGGCCATGGGCGTGCAGGCGGAAGAAAATCTCCGCATTGACCGGACGCCCGAGCAGAAAGCCCTGCAGGTAGTCGCAGCCCAGCCGTTCCACATACGAGCGTTGGGCCGCGTTTTCGATGCCCTCGGCCACCACGTCCATATTCAGTGCATGGCCCAGCGCCACGATCGCCGAGACGATCACCACGTCCTCGTCGCTTTCCTGCAGTGCCTGGATGAAGGCATGGTCGATCTTGAGTTCGGTGGCCGGCAACCGTTTCAGGTACAGCAGGCTGGAATGGCCGGTGCCGAAATCGTCGATGGAGATGCCCACACCCAGGGCGGCCAGCGCATGCAGCAGCGCAAGACTGGCGTCGCTGTCGCGCATGACCGTGCTTTCCGTCACCTCCAGGATCAACTTCCCAGGGCTGATGCCGTGCCGCTGCAATGCCTGCTGCACCTGCTCGAGCAACTGCGGCGAGGACAACTGCAGCGGCGACAGGTTCACCGCGATCTTCCACGCCTGCTGGCCGGCGTCGTGCCAGCAGCGCAACTGCCGGCAGGCCTCGTCCAGTGCCCAGCTGCCCAGCTGGCCGATCAATCCGCTGCGCTCGGCCAGCCGGATCAGGCGGTCGGGAGGAATCAGCCCATGCTCCGGATGCCGCCAGCGGATCAGCGCCTCGGCTCCGCAGATGGTGCCGTTGGCAACCCGCGTCTTGGGCTGGTAATGCAGGCAGATCTGCGGTGTGCCTATGGCGATCCGCAGGTCGGCCAACAACCGCACCTGCTGCTCGGCGTTTTCGTTCATCCATTCGGCAAACAGCACGTGCGCATTGCGGCCACTGCCTTTGGCGTTCTCCATGGCGATTTCGGCGCAGGCCATCAACTCGCGCCCGGTAGTGCCGTGGTCGGGGTAGACGGCGGTGCCGATGCTGGCGGTCACATGCATTTCGCGCCCATTGACGCGGAGGCCGCCGACCGCATGGATGAGATGGCTGGCAAGCAGCGAGGTGTCGGACTGCGCCGGCAACGCCACCACGATCACGAACTGGTCACCGCCCAGTCGCGCCACCAGATCACTGGAATGCACCAGTTCGCGGCTGCACTCGGCCACCGCCACCAGCAGGCTGTCCCCGGTCTGATGGCCATGGGCATCGTTGACCTGGCGAAAGCCGTCCAGATCCATGAGCATCACCGCAAACCGGCCGCCTTGCGGGGTCGAGTTGGCGATCGCGCGTTCCACCCATTCCTGCAGGGACTGGCGGTTGGGCAGGCGGGTCAGCGGGTCGTGCAATGTCGCCTGGTGCAACTCGTTGCGTGCTTCTTCAAGCGACGCGCTCAGCATCGAATTGCGAAGGTGCAACAGCCGTGTGTGCATGCGCTGCTCCAGCCACGAGAGCGTCAGCACCATGGCAAGTATGGCGACGGCGAGTAACACGACAAAAGCCGCCATCCACTCGGTGGGCAGCCCGCCATCGCGCGCGGCGCCGCAGATGCTGTCGACCGGGAAGCGCGCGGCCGCCATGCCGGTGTAGTGCATGCCGACAATGGCAAATCCCAGGATCAGCGCAGCTGCGAGCCGCGACGGAAGTGACTGCTGGCCGGCGCGCAGACGGAAGGCGATGAACAGCGCGCTCCACGAGGCCGCCACCGCGATCGCGATCGACAGCGCGAACCAGCCGGGGTGGTAGGCGATGCGGGGCTGCATGCGCAAGGCTTCCATGCCCAGGTAGTGCATGGAAGCGATCCCCAGGCCCATCAACACCGCGCCCAGGGCCAGCCGCACATGCGGCAGCGTCGCCCTCGACACCAGCCACAGCGCGAATATCGATGAGGCCACCGCGGCAAGCAGCGACTGCAGGGTGATCGCAAGGTCGTAACCCAGCGGTATCGGCAGGCGGAAGGCGAGCATGCCGATGAAGTGCATCGACCAGATGCCGAACCCCATCGCACATCCGCCAGTGACCAGCCAGCGCGCGGCAACCCCGCCGTTGCCGGCACGGGTGACGCGCGAGGCCATGTCCAGCGCGGTGAACGAGGCGAGGGTGGCGACCAGCAATGAAAGCGAGACGAGCAACGGGTTGTAGCTGCCAGTGAGCATCAAGCACCCTGATTTGGAAGGGGTTACACCGCTGCCTTTCCCCGCGGCAGGGTACCGCTGCGTTGCCTTCCCTCGGCAACCCGGGTTTTTGCGCCCGAACGCAGAGTAACCGAAACCCGCTCCCGGTACGCACGCATGTCCGCTCACCGGGTGGATGCGGATGCAGGCGCCTGCCTAGTGCGTGACCTGCCGCGCGGCATCGAATGCGGCGTTGAACAGGCGCTGCACAGGTGGGCCCATCTCGCCCGCCAGCAGGGTCAGCAGGAACATGCCCAGCAGCAGTGCAACCGGCAATCCCAGCTGGATCGGATTGAGCGCAGGAGCGGCGCGGGCCAGTACACCGAACGCCAGATTGACGGCCAGCATCGCCACGGTCAGTGGCAGCGCCAGCGTCAGGGCACCGCGGAAAACCTGCATCACAAATGAGGGCGCGATAGCCGCAAGCGCCTGCGGATCGGGCAGGGCGGTGCCGATGGGCAGTGCCTTGTAGCTGTCGACCAGCAGCGAAATCAATGCCAGATGGCCGTTGGCGGTGAAGAACAGCAGGCCGAACAACAGGTAGAACCATTGCCCGATGACACCGGAGCTGCCGCCACGCAAGGGATCGTTCATCTGCGCAAAGGCCAGGCCGGTGCCTTGCGCCACCATTTCACCGGCGATGGCGCCGGCTTCAAATACCAGCCGCAGGACAAAACCGATGGAGATGCCGATCGCCAGTTCCCGCGCGACGCTGAGCACGGTGGCGGCATCGAAACCGCTCCACGCCGGCACGGGTGGCAGGATCGGTGCCAGCGCCACGGCCAGCGCGATCGCCAGCAATGCGCGTATCCGGGCCGGGACCGCGCGGGTGCCGATCAGGGGCATCGCCATCAACATCGCGCCGATACGCAGCATCGTCCACAGCGTGGTGCCGATGATGGCGAAGGCCTGCTGGCCGTCGATGGCCATCTGGGTGGCGGAATCCATGGCGCCCGGCTAGCCGATCAGATGCGGTATCCGCTGGAACAGCAGCGTGGTGAACTCGACCAGATGGCCGATCAGCAGGCTGCCCAGCGCGAACAGGGCCGCGGTCAACGCCGCCGCCTTGGCCACAAAGGCGATGGTGGGTTCGTTGAGCTGGGTGGCAGCCTGGATGATGCCGACCACGACGCCGACCACCAGCACGGTCAGCAGCAGCGGTCCGGCGATCCAGAGCACGGCGATGAGGCCGCCGCGCAGTTCGGTGAGGGCGAGTTCGGGAGTCATGGATACCGTGGATGCAAGGGAGGTGCCAAAACGCGGCGGAAAACCGGCTGCGGGGAGATGGGTGCGAGGAGGCAGCAATCCCAGGATGCTGTGATGTCTGGCGTAAAGCGCAAAGCATCGCGACTTACGTCGCTCCCACATGTTCGATGTTGCAGGAGCGACGCGTGCACCTTTTCCGGTGTGAGTCGCGACGGCTTTCTGATCGAACGCGCCAGCAAAACCATCGGCGCGCCGGCATCACACCGCGTTGAAACTCGCCGCCAGCGTGCCCACCACCAGCACCCAGCCATCGACCAGCACGAACAGCAGGATCTTGAAGGGGGCCGACACCAGCATCGGCGACAGCATCATCATGCCCATCGACATCAGCACGCTGGCGACCACCAGATCGATGATCACGAACGGGATGAAGATCAGGAAGCCGATCTCGAATGCGGTTTTCAATTCGCTGGTCACGAACGAGGCCACCAGCACCGGAAATGGAATGGCCTCGGGACTGGCGTAGGTGCCGTGCCCGGCCATACCGGCGAAGGTCATCAGGTCGGTCTCGCGGACCTGCGCCAGCATGAAGGCGCGCAGCGGCTCGGTGGTCAGCGTCCAGGCGGTCTGGAAGTCGATCTGCCCGTCCAGGTACGGCGCCATGCCGGTGCCCCAGGCCTTGTCCCAGACCGGCATCATCACCATCGCCGTCAGGAACAGGGCCAGCCCGAGCAGGATCTGGTTGGACGGCGTCTGCCCGGTGCCCAGCGCCTGGCGCAGCAATCCCAGCACGATGATGATGCGGGTGAAGGCGGTCAGCACCAGCAGCATCGAGGGCAGCAGGGTGATCGCGGTCATCAGCAGCAGCGTCTGCATCGGCAGGCTGACAGACTGGTTGCCGATCTTGCCGACATCCACGCTCGGCAACTCGGGCAGCTGCGGCGCGCCCGCAGCGGCCAGCGCAAGCGCCGGCAACGCGATCAGGGCAAGCAGCAACAGCAGTTGCAGAAGGGTTTTCGGGACGGGACGACGATCACGCATGATCAGGATTCCTTGCGCAGCTTCTGGGCAAGCAGCTGGGCGAAATTCGGTAACTGTTTGAGGTTGGGAAGCGGGGTTGCCGTGACCGGCGGCAGTGGCTCGGCCAGGCGATGCAGGTGGCTGATGCCGGCGCTCGTCACCCCGAGCAGCAGTTGCTCGCCGTTGACGTCGACCACCACCACCCGTTCCTTGACCCCGACATTGAGGCTGGCCACCACGCGCAGGCCTTCGGCGGGGCGGAAGCCGGTGCCGGGCAAACGCTTGAGCAGCCAGCCCAGGCCGACGATCAAGGCCAGCACAGCAAGCAGTGCCATCACCGCGCCAAACATGCCCGGCGTGCTGGCCGCATGCTGGCCGACCTGCACCGCCTCCGGTTTGCCCAGGGCCTTGGCTGCCGGAGCGGCCAGTGCCAGCAGTGGGATCACCGCAGTCTCCGGATGCGCTCGCTCGGGCTGACCACATCGGTCAGGCGTACGCCGAAGCGGTCATTGATCACCACCACCTCGCCGTGCGCGATCAGGGTGCCGTTGACGAACACATCCAGCGACTCGCCGGCGCCGCGTTCCAGTTCCACCACCGAGCCCTGGTTGAGCTGCAGCAGATTGCGGATCGGAAGTCGGGCACGCCCCACTTCCAGTGACAGCGTCACCGGCACGTCAAGGATCACATCCAGATCCAGGTCGGTGGAGATACCGTCGTCGGCCTGCAGGCTGGCGAACTGTGCCGGTGCAGCAGCGGCTTCCGGATGGGTATCGAGGGTCTCGTTGTCGTTCATTGCAGCTCTTCCTGGATCACGGGTTGGCGCGGGCGGGTACCCGGGGGATGGGTGGCGAGGATCTTCACGGCGTTGCGGCTGTTGGCCACGCCGAACTGGCCGGTGAATACCGGGATGCCTTCCACGCACAGCGGCACCTGTTTGGGCAGCTCGATGGGCAGGATGTCGCCGATCTTCAGGCGGGTGAGCTCGCGCAGGCTCATGTGGCGCTGTGCCAGCACGGTGGACAGTTCGACTTCGGCATTGTTCAGCTGCTCGCGCAGCATGATCGCCCAGCTCTCGTCGCGGTCGTTGCGGTCGCTCTGGATGCCGGCATCGAGCAGTTCGCGGATCGGCTCGAGCATCGAATAGGGCAGGGTGATGTGGATGTCGCCGCCGCCACTGTCCAGCTCGACGTGGAAGCGGGTGACCACCACGTACTCGCGCGGGCTGACGATATTGGCGAAATGCGGATTGATCTCGGAGTTGATGTACTCGAAATCGACGTTCATCACCGGTGCCCACGCTTCATGCAGATCGGCGAAGGTCTGCTTGAGCATCAGGTGGATCACGCGCATCTCGGTGGCGGTGAACTCGCGGCCTTCGATGCGGGTGGGATAGCGCCCGTCACCGCCGAAGAAGTTGTCGACCACGGCGAACACCAGGGTCGGTTCGAACACGATCAGGCCGGTGCCGCGCAGTGGCTTGAAGCGGATCAGGTTGAGGTTGGTCGGCACGTACAGCGAGTGCAGGTAGTCGCCGAACTTGATCAGCTCGATGCCGCGGACCGACAGCTCGGCCGAGCGCCGGATCAAATTGAACAGGCCGATCCGCCACAGCCGGGCAAAACGCTCGTTGACCATTTCCAGCGTCGGCATGCGCCCACGGATGATTCGGTCCTGGCTGGCGAAATCGTAGGTGCGTGCTTCGCCAGGATTGGCTTCCGGCTCGGCGATGGTCACCGAGCCGGAGTCGACGCCGTGCAGCAGCGCGTCGATCTCATCCTGGGACAGCAGGTCGTTGATGCTCATCGCGGCGCCTTATTGGGTGACGAAACTGGTGAACAGCAATTCGTCGGCGCTTTTCTTGCCAGTCTCGGCGTTCATCAGTTTCTGCACCTCGGCCAGCGCTTCGGCCTGCAGCTTTTCGCGGCCGGCACGGTCGGTGATCTGCACCAGCTCGACCTGCGAGAACAGCATCAACAGCTTGGCGCGGATGGCCGGGGCATGGGTCTGCAGCTGTTGCAGGGCCTGTGCGTCGCGGGTCATCAGCTGTACTTCCACCTGCAGATAACGCGGGCCATCCGGGTCGCCGGTGAGGTTGACCACGAACGCCGGTTCCAGGGCAAAGTACTGCGCCGGGGCGGGCAGGCGCGGAGCGGCGGCTTTGGCTTTGGCCGGCACCTGCTGCCCGGCGAAGTACCACACGCCAGCGCCGGCGGCGCCAGCAGCCAGGACGGCCACCAGTACGGTCATCAACAGCGGACTGCGCGGCTTGCGGGCCTTGTCCTTCGGATCGGCAGGCTTGCGGGATTTGTCGGCGGCTACGGCCACGGTGTACTCCTGAGGGGTTGCTGTCCCTGCAGATGCAAAACGTGTGCCGGAATGGGTCCTTGCCGCCGCGGCGGGAAGTTGACGCCGCAACCGACGCGATCAGACGCTGGCATCCACCCTCGTAGGAGCGACGTGAGGCGCGACCGTGTATTTCCGGCAGCTACCAGAGATCAACGCAAAGGACTGTCGCGACTTGCACCGGAAGAAGGTGCAAGCGTCACTCGTACAGGCAGGTTCCCGGAGCCTGCTTGAAACAGCGGCATCCACCTTTGCAGGAGCGACGCCAGTCGCGACGGGATCAGCGGCAGGGTCTGATCGCGCACGGACGCATCACCGTCAGGCGTAGGCATCCAGCAGGCCGCGGCGATGCAGCAGGCGCGTGACCACATCGCCGTCGGCGCCACCCGGCACGTCGGAGGCCCCATCCCGTGAACCGGTCAATGCGTCTTTTCCACCATTTTCCTGATCCTGCGGGTTGGATTGCTGGCCCACGTCGGCGTGGGCCAGCTGCAGGCCCTGTTCGCCCAGCATTTCGCGCAATCGCGGCAGGCTGTTTTCCAGCGCATGACGGACATCGGCATGGGCGCTGGTGAAGGTGGCATGCACGCGGTCGCCGTTCAGCTGCAGCTTCACGTCCACCTGGCCGAGGTCGTGCGGAGTGATGCGGATCTGGGCATGGCCGATTTTCTGATCCGCCAGCCAGCTGATGCGGGCACCGATGGCGTCATCGAAACCCTCGCTGTTCAGATCCGGGGTGACGGTGGGTGAGCCCGTGAACGGCTGGTTGGCCACCACGCTGCGGATATCCAACGCAGCCGAAACACCCTGCAGCACGTTGCCGGACGGTGCGGGTGCCAGATCGGGCCCCTCCGCGGCGGCCTCGGCCTCCAGTACGAATTTCACCGGTTGCAGTTCGATTGCATCGAGTGGTGCGCCTGTCTGCGCAGGTGCGCCGGCGAGCGGGCCGGTATCGGCTGCAAGGTTCGCGGTGGCGGCGGCGACCTGCGGCATTGTCGCTGATACGCCGACATTGCCCGCCGGCAGCTGTCCGCCGGCGGACGGTGGCGGCAGGGGCGGCGCACTGTCTGCAGGCGGCGGCAGGATGATGGCTGACAGCCCGAGGGGCGGCCATGCATCTACGTCGCCCGGCGCATCCGTATCGCTGGCTCCGTTCGTCCGTGACGTGGCCGGCTCCGTTGTAGCGGTGTCGGACTGCGCCGGCTTTTCAGCCGCCGCGCCGGCGGCGCTATCGCCCGCGGCGGAAGACGAACCCGCACGCAGCAGGCTGTCGAAAGCACCCGGTTCGGCGCTGTCCTTGCCTGAGCCGGCCGCTTTGCCGCCATTTCCGGCGCCAGCGGCGGGAGGCGGGGCGGCCACCGACAACAGGTTCATGGTGTCTCTCCGCCGCCGTCGGCTTCGATCTGGGCAAGGCGTACGCGCCGGGCGCCGAGGTCATCCATCTCGCGCTGGTCGCGGCGATCGACCACCTGCTTTTCCTGCGCGCGGTAGCTGGCTGCCAACTGTTCCAGCACCTGCTTGTCGCGGCTGGCCAGCAACAGGCGCGCACGCTCGGTATCGACATGCTCGCGGTTGCGCTCCACCGTCTGGCTTTGCTGCTGCACGGCACTGTCCAACCGGTCGAGAAAGGCGCGCCGGTTCATCAGCTGCGCCGGGCTGGTCGCGGCCATCTGCGCGTTGGCCATCTGTTCGCTGGAGTATTCCTCGGCGTAGCGGCGCAACTCGGCCAGCCGCGAGAGGTGGGTGTCCAGTGCCTGCTGGCGCTCGGCCAGGTCACGGGCGACCTCGTCCTGGTGGTCCTGGGCGCGGCGCAGCAACGGGTCCATTCGGCGGGATTGGTTCATGGCGTTTTCTCAGGTTCGACCAGGCGTTTGAGGGCCGCCTGGCTGTGCGGCAGGTCGGCTGCCTTGTTCACATCCTGGCCGAGGAAATCGAGGATTTCCGGCCAGCGCTCCAGTGCTTCGTCGGTTGCCGGGTCGTTGCCGCGCTGGTAGGCGCCGATGGCGATCAGGTCGCGGTTGGACGAGTACGCCGAGACCAGCCGCTTCAACTTGCGGATGCGCAGCCGCCACGGCTCGTCGGCGATGTCCTGGACCACGCGGCTGACCGAGGACTCGACGTCGATGGCCGGATACAGGCCGCTGTCGGCCACGCGGCGCGAGAGCAGGATGTGGCCGTCGAGAATGGCGCGCGCGGCGTCGGCGATCGGATCCTGCGGGTCGTCGCCTTCGGTCAGCACGGTATAGAACGCGGTGATCGAACCGCGGCCCTTGGCGCCGTTGCCGGCGCGTTCCACCAGCGCCGGCAGCTTGGCGAAGACCGATGGCGGGTAGCCGCGGGTGGTGGGCGGTTCACCGACGGACAGCCCGATCTCGCGCTGGGCCTGCGCGAAACGGGTCAATGAATCCATCAGCAGCAATACGTTCAGGCCCTGGTCGCGGAACCATTCGGCAATGGCAGTGGCACGGTAGGCGCCATGCAGGCGTGCCAGCGGCGGCCGGTCGGCGGGACTGGCCACGACCACGGCGCGGCGCAGGCCTTCCTCGCCCAGGGTGCTCTCGACGAAGTCACGCACTTCGCGGCCACGCTCACCGATCAGCCCGACCACGATCACGTCAGCGGCGGTGTAGCGCGTCATCATGCCCAGCAACGTCGATTTGCCGACACCGGAACCGGCGAACAGGCCCACGCGCTGGCCACGGCCGATCGGCAGCAATGCATTGATCGCGCGCACGCCCACGTCCAGCGGCTGGATGATCGGCTCGCGGGCGAGCGGGTTGATCGACACGCCGGCCATGCCGACATTGCCTTCGGCGCGGATCGGGCCCTTGCCATCCAGCGGCACGCCATCGCTGTCGATGACCCGGCCGAGCAGTCCCTCACCGACTTCCACACCGCCGCGCTTGTAGGAGGGCACCACGCGTGCGTTCGGCAACAGGCCGTGCAGTTCGGCGCTGGGCATCAGATAGGTGCGGTCGCCGGCGAAGCCGACCACTTCGGCATCCACCCAGCCGCCATCCATCACCTCCACCTTGCAGCTGGCGCCCAGTGGCGCCTCGCAGCCGACCGCTTCGAGCGTCAGCCCGACCGCGCGGCGCAGGATGCCCTCGCGGATCAGGCCGCGGCCGTTGGCGGCATCCAGATTGATCGTGTCCAGCCGTGCCGCCAGTCGCAGATTGCGGGCGGCGGCCCAGTCGGCCGGAGCCGGGGAGGCGGTAGCGGCAGTCATTGTGCGGCTCCGGAGCGGCGCATCACGGTGCCCAAGGCCGCACGCAGGCGGGCATCGAGCGTGCCGTCGATGCGCACGCTTTCGGCGTGCACGCGCAGATCGCCTCGGCTCAGGCCCAGGTCGGGGCTCAGGCGCTGCCCGGCCGGCAGGTGCATCAGTGGCGTCAGCGCGGCGATATCGTCCGGGTGCAGGCGCACCTCGACATCGCGACTGCTGCCGCCGACCGCGTCGATGGCTTCGTTGACCAGATCGGACAACAGCGCCGGATCGGTCTCGTAGGCACGGCCCACCAGGGTGCCGGCAATGCGCACCGACAGGTCGCCCAAGGCGCCGACCACCTCGTTCTCCAGCCGCACCAGCGGCCGGCTGAAGTTGTCGAGGATGCCTTCGATCTGCGCGATCAGGCGCCGCACTTCGCTCTGCCCCTGGGCAAAGCCTTCGGCGTGGCCCTGTTCGAAGCCTTCCTGCTGGGCCGCATCCTGGATGGCCTGGATCTCCTCCAGCGTCGGTGGCTGCAGGACCGGTGCGGGGGGCAGGGCGTCGGCAAGCTGCGCCTCCGCATCGGCCTCGGCCGCGGCCGAGGCGGGAGCCATCAGATCCGGGGCCAGCCAGCGCACGGCATTGTTCACAACATCGCCTCCGCACTGCCGCCAAGGGTGACCGCGCCCTCATCGGCCATGCGCTTGACGATGGCCAGGATCTCGCGCTGGGCCACTTCCACGTCGGACAGGCGCACCGGGCCGCGGGCCTCCATGTCTTCGAGCAGGATCTCGGCGGCACGCTGGGACATGTTGCGGGTGATCTTGTCGCGCACCTTGATGTCGGCGCCGCGCAGTGCAAGACCCAGGCGCTCGCCACTGACTTCGCGCAGTACCAGCTGCATTTCGCGGTCCTCCAGGTCCACCAGATCGTCGAACACGAACATCAGGTCCTGGATGCGGGTGCCCAGCGGCGCATCGATCTGCGAGATCTGACCGAGGATCGCCTGATCCTGGCCGCCGTCCATGAAGTTGAGGATGTTGGCGGCGCACTGCACGCCACCGATGTTGGAAGACTTCAGGTTCTGGTTGCCGGCGAACTGGCGCTCCATGATCTCGTTGAGCTCATTGAGGGCGTTGGGCGGAATGCCGTCCAGGGTGGCGATGCGCAGCAGCACGTCCACGCGGGTACGGTCGGGCAGCAGCTTCAGCGCTTCGGCGGCCTGGTCGGTTTCCAGGTGCGCCATCACGATGGCGATGATCTGCGGATGTTCGTTGCGGACCAGGTCGGCCACGGCGCGCGGGTCCATCCACTTCAGCGCGTCCAGGCCGGTGGTGTTGCGGCCGAGCAGAATACGGTCGATCAGGTTGCCGGCTTTCTCCGCGCCCAGCGCCTGCACCAGCATGTTGCGGATGTAGTCGTCCGAACCGACGCTCAACGAAGTCTTGTTGCCGAGCTCGGCGCCAAACTCGTCCATCACCTGCTGCACCTGCTCGCGGGTGACGTCGTTGAGGGTTGCCATGGCGATGCCGATCTTCTGCACCTCCTTGGGTTCCATGTGCTTGAGCACTTCGGCGGCGTCCTGCTCACCCAGTGACAACAGCAGTACGGCGGCGCGCTGTACGCCGCTCATCAGAATGGCGTCAGTCATTGGCGACCCAGCCCTTGACCACCTGGGCCACGCGCTTGGAATCGGTCTTCACCGCATCGCGGGCCATGTGCAGGCGTTCCTCATAGGCATCGACCGGCAGCGCCAACGGCGCGCCGCCGGCCAGTTGCAGGCGGTCGGCCGCCAGCGCGGGCATGCCGCGATTCTCGTCCAGCACCTGTACGTCGGCACGCAACGGGTCTTCGCTGTCCACGGACAAGGCCTTGGGCGGGCCGGCAATCTGGCGCAGGGCGGGGCGCAGCACGCCGAGCAACAGGGCCAGCACCACCAGCGCGCCCAGCACCAGACGCAGGGCATCGCGCATCTGCGGGTTTTCCCACCAATTGGGGGCGTCGATCACGGTGGTTTCGCGGACGAACGGGGCATTCATCACCGACACGGTGTCGCCGCGCTCGGCGCTGAAGCCCACCGCCTGCTTGACCAGGCCTTCGACGCGGGTCAACTCGGCCGCACTCAACGGCTGGTCGCTGACCTTGCCATCGGCGCCGGGACGCGGCACGTGATCCACCAGTACCGCCACCGATACGCGCTTGATGCGGCCGGGCGGCTGCCGGGTGTGCTGCAGGGTGCGGTCCAGCTCGTAGTTGCGGGTGGAGTTGCGCGAGGTTTCGGTCGGGGCTGCTGCCGCGGCCGGCGCGGCAACGGCGCCGGGCGGAGTGTTGCTGGCCGCACCGGGAACGCCCTGCGGGCCGTTGGCCAGGCTGTTGTTTTCGCTGACCTGCTCGCTGCGGACCTTCTGCGGTTCGCCGTTGTACAGCTCGCGGGCCTCTTCGATGACCGAGAAGTCCATATCCACGCTGACTTCCGGATTGACCCGGCCCATGCCCGTCATCGGTTCGAGCAGCTCGCGGATGCGCTGGTTGAACGAGGTTTCCTGGCGCCGCACCTGCTCGAACTGCGCCGCGTTCAGTGCCGCCTCGCTGTTGGGATCGGAGATGGTCAGCATGCGCCCGCTCTGGTCGACCACGGTGACCCGCTCGGGGGTGAGGTCGGGAATGCTGGAGGCGACCATGTGCACGATCGCATCGACCTGGTTGCGCTCAAGCGCGGCGCCACCGCGCAATTCCAGCACCACCGAGGCGCTGGCCACATCCCGCTGGCGGGTAAAGGCGCTGGGCTTGGGGATTGCCAGATGCACGCGCGCGTCGCGTACCGGACGCAGCGTGGTGATCGTGCGCGACAGTTCGGTTTCCAGCGCATGCTGGTAGCGGGCGTTCTCGACGAACTGGCTGACCCCGAAGCCAGGGTCGCGTTCCATCAGCTCGAAGCCGAGACGGCCGCTTTCGGTCAGGCCGGAACCTGCCAGCTTCAGACGGGCATCGTGCACGCTCTTTTCCGGCACGCTGATGGCGCCGGTGGCCTGGTCGATCTGGAATGGAATCTGCGCGGTGCGCAGCAGGTCGGTGGCCTCGGCCGTCGCCTTCGGGTCCAGCCCGGTGTAGAGCGGTACCAGCTGCGGCTTCTGCGACCAGAAGAACACGAACAGGCCGGCGGCCACGGCAATGGCGATCATCGCCATCAGCCCCAGTCGCCGCGTGATCTGCAGACTCTGCAGGCGGTCGAACCAGACCCCCGCCTTTTCTGCGTTGATCGATTCCTTGGAAAGCGCGAGTGCCATGCGTTTCTATCCTTACAGCGGCATATTCATCACGTCCTGATAAGCCTGGACGAGACGGTTGCGGACTTCCACGGTGGCGCGGAAGGCGATCTGGGATTGCTGTGCGGCGACCATGACCTTGGCCAGGTCGGCGCCGGGTTCGCCCAGTTCGAACGCCTTGGCCAACGCGCCGGACTTCTGCTGGGTGTCGTTGACGCCGTTGATGGCGTTGCGCAGGGTGTCGGTGAAGCTGGGGCCGGTAACCGGGTTGCCGCTGACGAGTCCCTCGATCGCGTTGCTGCGCGGGGCATCGGCCAGGGGAGAGATCGGACCGTTGCTGGCCTGGGTCTGGTAGCTGCGGATCTGCGTGAGGATCGAGTTGACGGAGTGGGACATCGACAAACTTCCGGGCATATGGGGCGACTGCCTGTTCATGTGCAAGAGGTGTGCCGAAACGCGGGCGAGGGCAGGGGCAGCTTGGAGCCGGGGAAAAGCGTCCTTTTCCTCTGGAGATGACGCGACCCGTGGTGTGACGGCCGGACCGGTGACGGATTACCGGCAAAGCGGCGGATGGCGACGGGGAACTGTCACCGGGAGATCACCGCGCCGTGTTGAGGGCAGGCCGTGCACCAGAAGCAAGGAAGGCAGCGCCCTTGTGGAACGCTGCCTTCAGAACCCGCCATGCCGGAGTGGATCAGCTGGCCATTTCCGCCGGTTCGCGTTCGATACCGTACTTGCGCAGTTTTTCCACCAGGGTGGTGCGGCGCAGGCCCAGCAGTTGCGCGGCATGCGCCACGACGCCTTGGGTACGTTCCAGCGCCTCGGTGATCAGCGACAGCTCGATGCCCGCCATGTGGTCGCGCAGGTCCAGACCGTCGCTGGGCAACTGGGTCGCGACCCCGCTGTCGGTATCCGCTGCCGCTGACGCGCTGGTGGAGATCGCCGCAGCCTGTGGGGTTGCCGGTAGCCGGCCCAGCAGCATCGGGCGCTCATCGGCAGCGTTCGGCGCCGGTGACGGAAGCTCGCCGCGGTAGCGGGCCGGCAGGTCCTGCACCCGCACCAGGCCGCCGGGATGCAACACCGCCAGGCGCTCGACCAGATTGGTCAATTCGCGCACGTTGCCCGGCCACGGATGGTGAGACAGGGCCTGCAATGCTTCGGCGGCAAAACGCACTTCGCCACGGCCGGTGCGCGCCAGCTGGGCGGCAATGGTTTCCACCAGTGCCGGAATGTCGCTGGTGCGCTCGCGCAGTGCAGGCACATCGATGGGAAAGACGTTCAGGCGATAGAACAGGTCCTCGCGGAACTTGCCGTCGCCGATGCGCTCTTCCAGATCGCGATGGGTGGCGGCGATCACACGTACGTTGCAGCGGATGGTCTGGTTGCCGCCCACGCGCTCGAAACTGCGCTCCTGCAGTACCCGCAGCAGCTTGACCTGCATCGGCAGGCTCATGTCGCCGATTTCGTCCAGCAGCAGGGTGCCGCCCTCGGCCATCTCGAAGCGCCCCTTGCGGGCATTGAGCGCACCGGTGAACGCGCCTTTCTCGTGGCCGAACAGCTCGCTTTCCAGCAGGTCGGGCGGAATCGCGCCGCAGTTGATCGCCACGAACGGGCCGTCGCGTCGCGGTGAGCGCTGGTGGATCGCGCGCGACACCACTTCCTTGCCGGTGCCGCTTTCGCCCAGCACCAGCACGGTGGTGTCGAACGCGGAAACCTGGTCGATCAGCTGCCGCAACTCGACCACGGCGGGGCTGGTTCCGGTCGGGCCGCTGTCCTGCGCGGCGCCGGCCTGGTGTTCGGCGTCCAGGCGTTTGAGGCTGGCGCGGCGCAGCAGAGCTTCCATCTGCGCGTGCCGCAGCGGTGTCTCCAGCGCCCACACATTGGCCTCATGCAGGCCGTAGGTCTGCGCGAAGCTGGCCGCGTCGCCCTCGGTCAGCAACACCGGCGGCGGCAGGGGGGTGCGCGCCAGCCAGGTGAAGAACGCCGCTGCGCGGGCCGGATCTTCCTGATGGCCAACCACCAATGCCATCCAGTCATTGGGCCGGTGCCGGGCGATATCGATATCGCCGGCATCGGTCACCCAGCGTGGAGTGAAATCCATGAATTCAAGCAACGCGACGGTGCGTTCGGCACGCACGCCATCGCTGTCGAGGACCAGGATCCGGGACTCACTCATGATTGCTTTCCTGTTTGAGGCTTTCCAGGATCGGCATCACTTCCTGGATGTAGGACAACTTGCTGACGAAATTGTCGGCACCGGCGCGAAGCGCATGTTCGCGATGCTCGACGTCATCGAAATGGCTGGCGATGACGATGTAGGGTGCATCGTCCTGGGTCTTGATCAGGCGGGTAGCCTGCAGGCCGCCCATTTCCGGCATGGCCAGATCCATCAGCACCACCTGCGGGCGCAGGGATTCGCAGCGGGCGATCGCCTCCAGGCCATTGCCGGCGCTGCCGACGATCTGCAGCCAGTCGATCTTGCGGAAGTGGCGCATGGCGGCATTGATGAAACCTTCATGGTCGTCGACCAGCAGCACGGTGAGCTTGTTCATGGGTTTCCTTTGTCCTCAGCCGACTCGGGCCGGTGCGGGCGTGGCGTTGTGGCGGCGACGTTCGCGGGCCGGGGCGATGTCGAGCTGTTCGCGATACTTTGCGACGGTACGGCGGGCGATGTTCACGCCCTGGCGTGACAGCAGCCCGGCAATGGCTTCATCGGCGAGCGGACGGGCGGCCGGCTCGGAAGCGATCAGGCGCCGCACCATGGCCTTGACCGCGGCTCCGGAAATACTGGCGCCTTCCAGTCGCACGGCGAAGAAATGCTTCAGCTCCAGCGTGCCGCGCGGCGTCTGCACGTACTTGCCCGAGGTAATGCGGGAAATCGTGGATTCGTGCATGCCGATGGCATCGGCGACCTCTTTCAGGGTCAGCGGTGCCATCGCCTCCTCCCCGCGGGACAGGAAAGCCGCCTGGCGCTCCACGATCACGCGGGTGGCGCGCAGCAGGGTGTCGTAGCGCATCGACAGGCCCCGGGTGAGCCAGCGCGCTTCCTGCAACATCTCGCGCATCGGCTGTGCCGCATCACCGGCGGTGTCGGCCACCACCTTTTCATAGGTGGGATTGATCGAGACGCGATGGGTGGTGGCAGGGTTCAACGCCACCCGCCATTGCCCATCGGCATGCCAGGCGACCACGTCCGGAATGACCACGGTATTGGACTGCGGCAGCAACTGGTCGCCCGGGCGCGGCTGCAGAGACAGAATCAGGCGGAACGCTTCGCGGATGTCGGCCTCTTCGCTGTCCAGATGGCGGGCGATGGCCGGATAGTCATGGCTGGCGAGCAGCTCCAGGTCCCCGGCCAGCATGCGTGTCGCCAACGGGCGGGCGGCGACGGTTCCGGGAAGGCAGCGCAGCTGTGCTTGCAGGGATTCACGCAGATCGCAGGCGGCCATGCCGGCAGGCTCGCCCTGCAACAGGCGTTGTCGCAGTGCTTCCACCGCGTCGGCGCTGCGGTCGAAACGTGCACTGGCCAATAGCGACAGTTGTGCCAGCGGGGTGTCGAGGTAACCCGCGTCGTCGCAGTGCTCGAGCCAGAAAGCGGCGATCGCCAGGTCGTTTTCGTCCAGCTCCAGCGCCAGCGCCTGCAGGATCCGCAGCTGCGGATCGCTGGACTGGCCGGCGGCAATCTGCGCCATGCGGTCGTCTTCACCGTCACGCCAGCCGCCTCCGGCCACGTCCCACATCGAGCTTTCCGGCAGCTCATCGAATGCGGCCGTTTCCAGTGCGGCGTCGGCGGTCGGTTTGTCGTCCTGTGCGGTAACGGCATCCTGTTCCAGTTCGAGCAGGGGATTGGTTTCCAGCGCTTGGCGGATTTCCAGTTCCAGCTGCATTCCATCCAGCTGCAGCAACCGGATCGACTGCAACAGGGCAGGCGTCAGGTGCAGCTGTTGTCCGAGCTGGGCGGACATGGCGGTCTTCATTCATTTCCCCATCGCGCCAGCCCCCGGCGCCTTGTGGAACGCATCTTGCTTGGCCGGTGTCGGGGAATGAATCGGGGGGTTCCCTAGTGCTGTCGTGGAGCCCCTGACGCCGTGTAGTGAATACCCCTACATGGCGCCGGACTACCGACGCATGAAAGCGTGCTGCTGCAGGTGTTTGCCGGAAATCGGCCCGGCGGCGGGTCAGTCGCGCCAGATTTACGTTGTGTGACGCCGGTCCGCGACGGAGAGCCGGCGGGACCGGCTTGATGTCCCGATCAACCCAGTTCCTGCTGATGGCGCGCGGCGAGCAGCACCAGATCGTTGGCACGGCGGCAGCCCAGCGACTCCATCATCCGCGCGCGGTGGGTTTCCACGGTTTTGCCACTGATGCCAAGGTCGGCGGCGATTTCCTTGGTGCTCTGGCCATTGCCGATCAGGCGCAGGATCTGCCGCTGGCGGGGTGACAGCGCGGCAATGCCCACCGGCCGTTCGCGTCCGAGCATCGGCGCGAGCATCTTGGCCGAGATCTGCGGGCTCAGGAAAACCTGGCCGGCGTGCGCCGCGCGCAGGGCAAGCTCCAGCTCCTGCGGGGCGGCATCCTTGACCACGAACCCGACCGCGCCACGGTCCAGCGCATCGCGCACATGCACCGCATCGTCGTGCATGGACATCATCACCACGCGGATCTGCGGCGCCTGGACGCGGATGTCGGACAGCGCGTCCAGCCCGCTGCGCCCGGGAAGCGACAGGTCCAGCAGGATCAGGTCGGGCAGGTGCGCCAAAGCCATTTCCAGCGCCTGGTCGGCGGTACTGGCCTCGGCAACGACATCCACATCGGTGAAGGCTTGCAGCAACCGGCTGAGGCCGGCGCGGACCAGCGTGTGGTCATCGACGATGAGGACTCGCACAGAAAAACGCACCGCCACAGGAAAGGGGACCACCTTAGCCGAGCGGCGGCTTCAGGCCAACCTCATCCCTGGCGGATGGAGTGCGCGGATTCAGCGCAGGCGGCGCGAGCCGGCAATCTGGCGCCGATGCAGGCGGAACAGGTGCCGCTCCAGCGCCATTTCCAGCGCGTCGCCCGGAGCCTGCAGGCGCAGCCACAGGTGGTAGCCGCCATTGCTGTTGGCCGCTTCGGCCAGCACGGTGACAGGCAATTCGATGTGGTCGGGCAGCCAGTCGGACGGTTGCAGGCGCACTACGCCCTGGCTGCCTGCCTGCGCGCCGCTGCGGGTGCCCAGTTCCAGCCGCAGTCCACGGCGTGACCAGCGCACCGGACGCAGGGGCAACAGATCGCTGGATTGCCGCAGCAAGCGGCCCAGCAACACGAGGGTCAGGTCCAAGCGGGCTTCCAGCCGCTGCAACTGCAGGCTGGACTCCCCACGTTCCTCGTTCTCGTCGGCCCCGCGCGAGTCCTCCACCAGTGCCACGCTGCGCAGCATCATCTCCGCCGCACCCGGGCGGGTGACGGCATTGCCCAGCGCGAACTCGGCAGGCAGCGAAACGTCGCAGCTCAGCGTTTCGTCGAACAGCTCGGTTTCAGCCGGGTGGTGGACGGTACTGGCTGCGGGATCGTTCATGCCAGTGATTCTGCCTGGTGGTAGGCCTGTGCGGCGCGTACCGAATGGCGGCCGGCACGCAGGCGTGCGGCGGCGATATCACGGCGCTGCAGCATGTCGGCCATCAGCACCTGCTGCAGTTTCAACAGGCCGTGCAGGGCCACGACCGGCGCCCGCACGCCGCAGGCCTCGATGTACTGGCGCAGGCGCAGGTCATGCCCGCCGAGGATCTGCTCGGCCAGCAGATGGTCCTCCTCCTCCACGGCAACGCGAAGGGCTTCCAGATCGGCATAGAGCGCATCCAGCTCGTGGTCGTGGGTTGCGGCCATGTCAGACACGGGGCACCGCCGGGCGCTGCCGTTGCTCGCCGGGAATCGCGTTCCATGCCGACTCCAGCTCGCCCAGCACGCTCAGGGCATCGTGCATCGCCGCGGTGTCGTTATGCAGGTTTGCCTCGGTAAGGCGCTGGGCGATGTAGTCATACAGCGCCGACAGGTTGCCGGCCATCTCGCCGCCCGCTTCGTGGTCGAGGGTGCCGTTAAGGTGGCCGACGATGGCGCAGGCCTCGCCGATGGCCTTGCCCTTGCGGGCCTGGTCGCCCTGCGCAAGGCAGGCCTCGGCCTGGCGGATGCGCTCACACGCACCAGCCAGCAGCAGGGCCACCAACTTGTGGGGGTCGGCGTCGGTGACGCTGGTCGACACGCCTACCTTGCGGTATTGCTCTGCATACTGGCGGCTTGAACCGTACATGGACTGATATCTCCTTTGTTCCCGCGTTTCACGCGGTCCGGGTGCTCACCGACAGGCTGCGCCGGGCGCTGGTAGCGGGAATTGGTGTCTTGGCGCCATTTCTATCGGCCGATCACGCCGAAGCTTGAGCGGGGATGGCAAGTGGTGATCAGGATTTGTTGGACAGGGATGACAGCTGCTGCGTCAGGTAGTCACTGGTGCTCTGCATCTGTGCCACCAGGGTGTCCATCGCGGTGAACTGCTTGGTATAGCGCGCGGCAACCTTATCCATGCGCACCTCCAATGAATCGAGGTCTTTTTCCAGCTTCTTGATCTGCTTGTTCAGATCGGTGGTGCGGAGGCTGAGCGAGCCGCTCGACATGTCCAGCTGGCTCTTGAGCATGGCGTCCATGCTTTTGGTCAGCCTGCCCTTTTCGCCGAACAGCGCATCCGCTGCAACGGGATCGGTGGCCATTGCCTTGTCGAAAGCCGCCGTGTCCAGGCTCAGCGCACCATCCTTGGAGATTGTCACGCCAAGCGCCTTGAGGTCATTGACGTTGGTGCTGACCATGCCTCGCAGCTGCTGCTGCATGCCGCGCACCATCGAGTCGCCGGTCAGTGCCGATGCACTGTTGTTGCTGGCGTTGTAGGCGCTGCTGGACTTGAGGATGTTGGAGGCCGCGTTGTAGGCGGCTACAAACGCCTGCAGGTTGGTTTTCAGCGGGGTGTTGTCCTGAGTGACTTTCAGCACCGTGGAGGTGCCGGGTTCGGCCTTGCTCAGGTTCAAGGTGACGCCGGGAATGAGGTCGCTGATGGTGTTGCTGCTGGAGGTGCGCTCGAAGCCATCCACGCGCACGACGGCATCGCTTGCCTCCACAGTTTCTCGCAGGCCGCCGCTGCTCCCGTCCCATGTCAGTGCGGACAGGCCGCCATTGCCGCCGCTGGTGCTGAGCTTTAGCGTACCGGCGGTACCGGCATCCACGGCGTTGAGCACTAGGTGCTGGCCATCATCGGCGGTGATTACGCTGGCATTGACGCCCTTTCCGCCGGCGGCTTTATTGATAGCGGCCGCGATATCCGAAAGCTTGCTGTCTTCAGCGATCTCCACATCGATCGATTTGTCAGCCCACACGATGGTCAGGGCGCCGTCGCCGACCGATACCTCCTTGCCAAATGCCGCGGAGGTCAATTTCTGTGGCTGCGAAAGGCTGATCACTTCCACGGAGTAGCTGCCGACAGCGGCATCGGTCTTGCCGGTAGCCGCATCGCTGACAATGGCGGCCGAGAAACCCGATTTCTCCGGTACGTTGGTAGCAAAGCCGGGTTTAGAAGCGCTCTTGCCGAGGGTCTGCAGGGCGCCCTGCAGGGAGGTCAACACGCTTTTGATACTGCCCAGCGCCGACAGTTTGGTGGTTGCCGCGACCCCCGCGGTGTTGATCCGGTTCTGGGTCGGCGCACGTTCGGCAGCGACCAGCTGCGAGACGATGGTGGGAATGTCGAGGCCGGAGCCGATTGTATTCAGAGCCATTGGTTTTCCTTGCGGACCGGGTGCCCGTCATTCGGCTGCGGCGAGCCTCAAAATGCTATCGGCCACGGGCAGGCGGACTGGAGGGATGCCTGCGCACAGTCGCGGCATAGGGAGGGTGTCGCCAAGGACAAGCAAGACGCGTGCCGGAGGCCGGTGGCCATAGTCCCGGTAGCGCCGGGCACCGCCCGGCAAGAGGTTTTACCGATCAAGCCCCAGCGCAGCGTTGCTACGCTCTACAACGGCCGTTTACGGCGGAGCGATTGCGGACGCGCCGGTATCGCCGGTGACCTGGTAGTGCCGCGCAGCGCCCGGCAAACGGCTTTGCTGGGAAAGCTCCAGCGCAGCGTTGCTACGCTCTACAGGGGCGGTTTGAAGTAGCGCCTTTGCATTCAAGGTTGCCGGTGATCCGGTAGTGCCGGGCAGCGCCCGGCAAGGGGCGTTACTGGGAAAGCCCCAGCGCAGCGTTGCTACGCTCTACATGGAGCGACAGCAAAAAGGCCCCGTCTTGCGACGGGGCCTTTGCTATTGCGCGAACGATGTTGCCTGGATCAGCGCAGCAGGCTGAGCACGTTCTGGCTGGCCGAGTTGGCCTGGGCCAACATCGCCGTACCGGCCTGCTGCAGGATCTGGTTGCGGGTCAGTTCAGCGGTTTCCTTGGCGTAATCGGTATCGCGGATACGGCTGCGCGATGCCGACAGATTCTCGGAGCTGCTCTGCAGGTTAGCGACCACAGAGGTGAAACGGTTCTGGATGGCACCCAGATCGGCGCGCGAGGAGTTGATGGTCTGCAGGGCGGCATCCACCGCAGCCAGTGCCTTGGTAGCGCCGTCCACCGAAGAGATATCCACTGCATTCATGGCAGTGCCGCTGGCGGCGATGGATTTGGTGCCGATGGCAGCGTTGCTGAAGACCACGTTGCCGCTGGTGCCGCTCGGCGCCGAATAGTTGATGTTCACAGAAGCGCCCGTGGTGCCGGCGGCGCCCAAGCCCCAGTCGGCCAGCGTGGCGGCGGTATTGCCGCCCGCGGTAAAGCCGCCAACCGTGATGTTGCGACCGTCCGCGGCGCGCAGTTCAACGCCTGCGCCGGTATCCAATGCGCGAACGCCGGTCACCGAGGACTGGGCATTGATGGCCGTCAGTGCAGCGGCGCGGTTGGCGCTGGCGTTGCCGGTACCGGTCAGGGAGATTTCCAGGCCGTTGACCGTCAGGGTGGAGGTGCCGTTGGCAGTGGCAGTGATCGCCTGCGCGCCAGCTGCGACGCTGGTTTCGTTGGCCGTGGCGGTCATGCCGGAAATATTGGCCGAGTTGATCGCAGCGGAGTATGCCTTGGCATCATTTGCGATTGTACCCAGCGCGATGGCGCTGCCGCCGCCGACGGTTACCGTCTGGGCGCTGGTGGTGTCGCTGGCGGTGCCGATGGATTGATTGGAGAGCTGGAAGCCCTGGAACGATCCCAGTGCGCTGGAGCGGGCGCTGGCGATCTTATCAATGCTGATGGTCTGGCCGGCGTTTGCGCCGATCTGGAACTGGCCCGCCGAGCCGCTGAACGATCCGTCGAGCAGCTTGGTGCCGTTGAATTCGGTCTGGGTGGCGACGCGGTCGATTTCCGACACCAGCTGGGTGACTTCGGCCTGCAGGGCCTGGCGGTCGGAAGCGGAGTTGGTGGCGTTGGCCGACTGCACCGACAGTTCACGGATACGCTGCAGGTTGTTGCCGATTTCGGTCATCGCGCCTTCGGCGGTCTGCGCCAGCGAGATGCCGTCGTTGGCATTGCGGGCAGCGACGTCCAAACCACGGATCTGGGTGGTGAAGCGCTCGGAGATGGCCAGGCCGGCGGCATCGTCCTTGGCGCTGTTGATGCGCAGGCCGGACGACAGGCGCTGGATGGTCGTGGCCATCGAGCTGCTGCTGGAGCTCAGGTTGCGCTGGGCATTGAGCGACATAATGTTGGTGTTGATGACTTGTGACATGGTGGCGATTTCCTCGTTGGCGTTAGACCGGGGAGCTTCCATCCGGTACCTGTGCAGGGGGGCCGGCAAGGTGCCAGTGCCGCTGCTGATATCAATAACGGCAGTTCCCTAGCGGCCTTTAGGGCAGAGGGCAATATCTTTTTTTGGTAGACGCTCTTTTGGGGCTCACCGGAGGCTTCCCTAGCCAAAAGGACAAGGCCCTCCATCTCTGAAGGGCCTTGGGTGAAACAGGTGGAACGGTGTGAATTACTTCAACAGGTTCAGCACGTTCTGCGTCGAGCTGTTGGCCTGGGCCAGCATGGCGGTACCGGCCTGCTGCAGGATCTGCGTGCGGGTCAGCTCTGCGGTTTCCTTGGCGTAATCGGCATCGCGGATGCGGCTGCGCGAGGCGGACAGGTTTTCCGAGGTGGTCTGCAGGTTGGAAATGGTGGAAGCGAAGCGGTTCTGCAACGCACCCAGGTCGGCACGCGAGGAGTTGATCGATTGCAGCGCGGCGTCCACCGAGCGCAGAACGGCCTCGGCACCGGGCACCGAGCTGATGTCGAACGCCGAAACAGCAGTGCCGGTCGGGGCGATGGAGAGCGCGGTAAACGCGGCATCAAAGCCGGTGGTGAACGCGATGCTGCCGGTCACGCCGGTCGGGGCGACATAGTTCAGATTGAGCGAGCCGCCCGCGGTGCCATCGGTGGGCAGCCCGTAGTCAGCCTGTGCCGCTGCGGTGCCGGGCGTGAATTCTGTGGTGATATTGCGGCCATCACCGGAAATCAGCGAGATGCCCGAACCGGTATCTTCGGCGCGCACGCCGGTCACCGCCGATTGCGCGTTGATCTGGGCAATGGCATTGGCTCGATTGCTGGATGCATTGGCGCTGTTGGTGAGAGTGATCTCAACACCGTTCAACTTGAAGGTGTCGGTATCGCCCGCGGCGCCGGCCGGCGTTGCCGAGGTGCCCGACACCTTGCCCGGGTTTGCACTGACGCTCAGACCACCGATGTTCTGGCTGCTGAGCGCGGCAGCCATTGCCTTGGCATCGTCGGCGACGTCGCCCAGCGTGTAGAGCTGGCCACCAATGGTGACTTCCTTGGCGGATGCGGTATCGGAGGCCGTGCCGATCGACATCGACGGCTGGCTTGCACCCAGGTACGTGCCCAGGCTGGAGGTACGCGCACTGGTGATCGAATCGATGCTGATGGTCTGGCCGGCGTTGGCGCCGATCTGGAAGATCTGCGAAGTGAAGCTGCCATCCAGCAGCTTGGTGCCGTTGAAGTCGGTCTGGGTGGCGACCCGGTCGATTTCCGATACCAGCTGGGTCACTTCCGCCTGCAGCGCGGCACGGTCGGACGCAGAGTTGGTGGCATTGGCCGATTGCACCGCCAGCTCACGGATGCGCTGCAGGTTGTTGCCGATTTCGGTCATCGCGCCTTCGGCGGTCTGCGCCAGCGAGATGCCGTCGTTGGCATTGCGGGCGGCAACATCCAGGCCGCGGATCTGGGTGGTGAAACGCTCGGAAATGGCCAGGCCGGCGGCGTCATCTTTTGCGCTGTTGATGCGCAGGCCCGAAGACAGTCGCTGGATCGAGGTGGCCAGGGAGGTGCCGCTGGTGTTCAGGTTGCGCTGCGCATTGAGCGACATCACGTTGGTGTTGATGACTTGTGCCATTTCTTTGCTCCTGGGGTGTACGTGTAGGTTGAGAGGTGTCGCCGCTGGTGGACGGCTGAAACGGGACGGATGTCCCTGCTGTTAACGGATCATGTTGAAGAGGGACATCGACTGCATCTGGCTGAAAATGGTTTGCGCGGCTTTCAATGCGGTGCTTTCCAGCTGGTAGCGGCTGATGGCGTCGGCGTAGTCCAGGTCGCGCATGGACGAGAGAGTGGATTCCAGCGTCACTGCATTGGATTCGCGCAGTGCCGATGCGTTGTCGATCGCCATAAGCTGGGCACCGCCGGCGGCACGTGCATCGATCATCCGTTCCGATGCCCGGGTGACATCACGCAGGCCGGCCTGCAATGCGTTCTGCTGGGTTGCCCGATCGGACGGCGAAGCGATCGCCACATCCAGCGCGGCGATCATTCCGTCGAGCGTGGCGAAGATGTCGCGGGTGCCGGAGGGACCGATGTGGAAGCTGTCACCGGCCGCGGCGCTGCCTTCGATGGTCATGTGCACACCGGCAAAACTGATGTCCTCACCGGGGGTGTGGACGCCGGTGGCAATGACCGTATTGCTGCTGTCGACCACCTCGTAGGTGCCCGGCGCGGTGAAGCGCACGTTGAAGCTCTCGCCGTTCCAGGCAGGCACGGCGGATGTACGCCCCATGGCGGTGAGCACCGCATTGCCACTGTTGCTGGCGGCTGCGGCGGCATCGACCGCGCCATCGCCGGTGCGGATGCGGAAGAACACCTCGCTACCAGGCATCGCATCGCTGACGTACGTATCCGGTGCGATCTCGACCTGGCGTTGGGTCTGGTCACCCTGGTACAGCACCTTGCCATTGACCAGGTTGAACGGCGCGGCGTCATCGCTGGTGCCACCAAACAGGTAGCGACCGCTGCCATCGCTTGAATTGGCCAGCGACAACAGGCTTTTCTGGATGCTTTTCAGCTCGCTGGAAACTGCCGACAGGTTGTCGCTGGAATAGGCGGGGTTGTTGGCCTGTATGGTGAGGTCGATAACCCGGGCCATCATTTCACCGGCCTGTGTCAACGCATTTTCCTGAAGGCCAAGCCGGTTCTGGACCAGGTTGGCGTTATTTCCCAAGCGATCCAGTTCGGCCAAGGCGCGATCCATTCCAACCGCGGTACCCGCGGCGACCGGGTCGTCTTTGGCGCTGACCAGTTTCTGACCGGTTGCCAGCTGCTGTTCGAGGTGCGAGAGCTTGCTCTGCTTGGACAGCATGAGGGAGACCGACTGGGTGTACATCATGCCGGTGGAGATGCGGTTGTTCATCGGCCCGTCGCCCTCAGAATCGACTGGAACATGGTGTCGGCGGTGGAAATCAGCTGCGAGGCGGCCTGGTAGGCCTGCTGCAGGCGGAGCATGTCCGCCGCTTCCTCGTCGAGGTTCACGCCGGAAATCGAGTCGCGCCGGGATTGCGCGTTGTCGTTGATGACCTGCTGTGCCTGCAGCGAGTAGTCGGCAGCGCGTGCGGCCGAGCCGACCTGGGTGGTCAGGCCACCCAGCGCGCCATTGAGAGTGACGGTGCCGCCGCTGAAGGCTTTGGCGTCTTCCACCGCAGCCAGCCGCAGGGCGTTGCCGTTGTCGCTGGAGCCGGGCCGGGTCGGGCTGATGGAAAAGGTGTCGCCCGCCCTTGGCACGCCGTCGAGCACAAAGCTCCAGCCATTGGCACTGATCACCTGTCCCGCTGTGTAGGGGAAGGGGCCGGCGCCATCGATCATGTACTGGCCGGCGTCGAGGAACTCCACACTGGCGGGGTTCAGCAGGTTGGCGTTGGTGGCATCGGTGACCTGCAGCTTGCCCAGCAGGCCGGTGCCGGTGTTGGCCAGATCCGCCGCACCGCTTACCGGCGTGGCCGCTGCGATCCGCGACGGATCGGTGATCGCCACGGTGAGGCTGCCAGCGGCGCCGGCGGTGGGTTGCAGCAGGAAGCGGTCATTGGCGGCCGCGGTTCCGGTGATTTCGAATTCGATGCCGTTGACCAGGAACGGGTCGCCGGCGATGCCGCTGCCAGCCATCGGCACGCTGGCACCGGTATCGGCGCGAGTGGCCTGCCAGTTGCTTCCGTCGAACTTCAGCAACAGGTTGTGCCCATCCAGCGCGGAAATGTCGCCGTAGCGGGTGGCCAGCGTGGCGTTGCCGGTGTTGCCGGCATGGCCCGCGGCCTTGGGCGCGCTGAAACTGAAGAACTCCGCGCCCAGCTGGCCGTACAGGTCCATGCCTTGGGTGTGGTTTTGATTGAAGGTGCTGGCGAGGCCGACCGCCAGCCGTCCCAGTTCGGCCTGGGCCGGGGTCAGGATGTTGTCGCGGAATTCGAGCAGGCCGCCGATCTGACCGCCCAACGCCTTGGCGTCGAGCGTGACCGTCATGCCCTGGGTCTTGAGTGCCAGCTGCAGGCGCTCGGGCTGGTAGGCGTCGGTGGCGGTGGTGACCTTGGAGGCGGTGGTGCCCACGACCAGGGCATGGCCGCCGGCCGAGTACACGTTCATGATGCCGCCGTCCTGAATAACGGCGGTGCCACCGGTGTAGCCGATCAGGTTGGAGATCAGCTGGTCGCGGCGGTCCAGGATGTCCGGCGCGGCATTGGCCGGATTGCTGCCGATCACACCGTTGACCTGCGCGATCTCGGCGGCGAGGCGGTTGATTTCCGAAGCGCCGGCGATCAGCCCGTTGTTGACCTCGCTGTTGAGCCGGTCGAGATTGCCGGTCAGCTGGTTGAAACGGTTGGCCAGGTTGCCGGCATTGTCGAGCAGGTTGCGGCGGTCGGCCGTACCCGAGGCATTTGACGACAGCCCGCTGACCGAATCGAAGAAGCTGGACCACACGCCGGCCACGTTGGTGGCGCTGTCGGAGAACAGCGCATCGACGCGGTCGGCCATCGTCGAGAGCTGCTGCAGGCGTGCAAGCTCGCCGCTGCTGTCGAGCAGGCGCGAGATCGCCAGCTGGTCGGCAACGCGGCGGATATCGGTGATCTTCGTGCCATTGCCGACATCGCCGTAACCGACATCGGTGGGATTGCGCGTGGCGAAATCCACTTTCTGCCGGCTGAAACCGGGCGTGTTGATGTTGGCCACGTTGTGGCTGGTGGTTGCCAGCGCCCGCTGGAAGGCGAGCAGGGCGCTGGTGCCGGTGGAAAGAACGCTAGACATGGGGTGCTATCTCAACGACGGGTCACGCCAGGCCCGGGCAGGCTGGCGTTGCTGGCGAAATTGCGGGCCAAGCGAGCGCCGGCATCACCTATGGCGGCGACGGCACGATCGATGGTGGGGCCGGTGGCGATGGCGGCGATCTTGGCCGCGTAAGAAGGATCGGTGGCATAGCCGGCCTGCTGCAGGCCTTGCGCGAAGCCGCGCACATCACCGCCGGCCTTCAGCGCGGACTGGTATCGCGGGCTGTTCTTCAGCATGCGCACGTAATCGGAAAAGCTGTCGGCAGCCGAGGCATAGGCGCGGAAACTGGCGGTCTCGTTGCGGCGCACGCCGTCCACGTATTCGTGGGTGCGCGTGGTGGCGCGATCGCCTTTCCAGCCATTGGCCTTGATGCCGAACAGGTTGTGGGCGCTGCCGCCATCGTCGCGACGGATGTGCTTGCGGCCCCAGCCGGTTTCCAGCGCGGCCTGCGCAACGAGTGCGCGCGGGTTGACGCCAAGTTCGCGTGCGGCGCGCTCGGCGTGCGGCCAGATGCTGGCGACGAAACCCTCGGGAGTATTTGCACCGAGCTGTGCCGCAGCGGAATTGGCGGCGGCCCGGTCAATCACGCTGCCGGCGTTGCCAGCGCGGGTGGAATCGGCGCCAACCGCCTGCCAGCGGTCATCGGCCAAGGGCAGGGCATCGGCGATGGTGGCACCGGCAGGCGGCACCGAATAGGGCGAGCCGCTCTGGATGCGTTCGTGGAAACGATGGCTGTCGCGCCCGGCGATCAGGTCCAGGGTCTGTTCCATCGGCTGCATCAGCTGTCCGCTCGATTCGCCTGGCAGCAGGGGCAAGGGATCGGTCACCGGCATCGATGTGGCCGGCGCGGCGAGCGGCATTCCGACCGCAGCAGGGGACGCCAACCGGTAGGCGCGGGCCGCATCGGCCGGTCTTACCAATGAGGTATCCGTGGCGGGCGTGCTTTCTGCAGTACCACCGCCGAGCTGGCGCGCGATCATCGTCGACAGTCCTAACCCCCGCCCCTTGGTCATGGCTTCGGCCAGCTGTTTGTCGTACATCTCGCGGAACATCTGGTTCTCGCCGGGAAACAGCGAATCACCGAAGCTGGCGTCACGCATGCTCTTGATCAGCATCTGCGCGAACTGGCCTTCCAGCTGGCGCGCGACCTTCTCGATCTTGGCCGGATCGTTGGCGGTTGCCGGGTTCAGCTCCAGTGGCGAGGCGGAGATGCGCATCTCAGATGATCTCGAGTTCCGCGCTCAGGGCGCCGGCCTGCTTGAGCGCTTCCAGGATGGCGATCAGATCGCCAGGCGCAGCGCCGACTTCGTTCACCGCGCGCACGATCTCGTCCAGCGTGGCACCGCCGTCGAAACGGAACATTCGGCTGCCCTCGTTGCTGGCGGTGATGGTCGATTGCGGGGCGACCACGGTCTGGCCGCCACCGAAGGCGTTGGGCTGGCTGACGCTGCTGGATTCGCTGACCGTGACGGTCAACGAGCCGTGGGCGATCGCCGCCGGGCTGACCCGCACCTGCGAGCCGATCACCACGGTGCCGGTACGCGAATTCACCACCACCTTGGCGGGCGCAGTGCCGGGAGACAGTTCGATATTCTCGATTCGCGCCAGCAGGCCAATGCGAGCACCCGGATCGTTTGGCGACTGCACCGCCACGGTGACGCCATCCACCGCCCGCGCGGCGCCTTCACCGAAGGCGTTGTTGAGTGCGGTGACCATGCGCGAGACGGTGGTGAAGTCGTTCTTGTGCAGATTGAGTGTGATCTCCCCGCCGGCACCAAACACATCGGGCAGGGCGCGTTCAACCGTCGCGCCATTGGGAATGCGGCCGACGCTGGGAATGTTCACCGACATGCGCGAGCCATCCTTGCCCTGCGCGCCAAAGCCGCCGACCACCAGGTTGCCCTGGGCGATGGCATACACCTGGCCATCAGCGCCTTTCAATGGCGCCATCAGCAGCGAGCCGCCGCGCAATGAAACCGCATTGCCGATGGAGGACACGGTGATGTCGATCGGCTGGCCGGGCTTGGCGAATGGCGGCAACTCGGCATGGATCGCCACCGCGGCCACGTTCTTCAGCTGCGGATTGACGTTGGCCGGCACGTTGACGCCGAGCTCGCCCAGCAGGTTCTTCAGGCTCTGTACGGTGAAGGGCGCCTGGCTGGTGCGGTCGCCGCTGCCATCCAGGCCGACCACCAGGCCATAGCCGACCAGCGCATTGCCGCGCACGCCGCCGACCTGGGCCAGGTCCTTGATGCGTTCGGCCTGCGCGGTGCTGATGAAGGTCGCCGCCAACAGCAGGGCTGCCAGCACGCGCTTCGGGAAGGAGAGGGAAGTCATATCGGTACTCAGAACGGCGTCAGTGCCGAGTTGAAGAAGCGGCCGAGCCAGCCGATGGCATTGGACTGCGCCACCGGGCCACGGCCGCCGTAGGCGATGCGCGCATCGGCCACCTTGCTGGAGGAAATGGTGTTGTCCGGGGTGATGTCGGCCTGACGCACGACGCCCTGGATCTGCACCAGCTCATCGCCTTGGTTCAGGCGCAGGTTCTTCTGTCCGTGCACCACCAGGTTGCCGTTGGGCAGGCGCTGCATCACGGTGACGGTGACGCTGCCTTGCAGGCGGTTGCTCTGCGCGCTGTTGCCCTTGCCGGCGAAGTCGCGCTCGCCACTGGCCGATGCACTGAGGATGTCCTTGCCGCCCAGTGTGACCGGCGCGCCGAACAGGGTCGGCGTGCCGATGCCGACCTCCGAACTCTTGCTGATCGCGGTGCTGGCGGTGGTGGTGGCGATGGTGTTTTCAATCAGGGTGATGGTCAGCAGGTCGCCCACGTCGCGCGCGCGCCGGTCACCGTAGAGATTCAGGCCGGGACCGGCGGCATAGATCGCGCCGGCGGTCGGTGCCGCGGCAGGAGCCAGCACCGGAACCACCGGTGCCATGGCCGGATAGGGCCGTACATCGCCGGCGACCGCACAGCCGCCCAGCAGCGCGATGGCGCCGGCAGCAGCGAACAGACGTGACGGGAAACAGAAGCGCGACATGGCGATATCCGGAAGTGGGGGGATCAGACGTTGTTGTTGAGGTAACCGAGCATCGAGTCGGTGGTGGAGATGGCCTTGGCATTCATCTCGTAGGCGCGCTGGGTCTCGATCATGCTGACCAGCTCTTCCACCACGTTGACGTTGCTGCCTTCCAGCGCGCCCTGCACGATCGTGCCGACGCCGTTGAGGCCGGGCGTGCCGTTCTGTGCCGGTCCGGAAGCGGTGGTTTCCAGGTACAGGTTCTCGCCCTTGGCCTGCAGGCCGGCGGGATTGATGAAATCGGTCAGCGTCAACGCGCCGATTTCCACCGATGCCGCTTCGCCGGCCATCTGCGCACTGACGGTACCGTCGGCGCCGATGGTCAGCGACTGCGCGCCTTCGGGAATCTGGATGCCCGGCTGCACCGGATGGCCGCTGTTGGTGACCAGCTCACCCTGGGCGTTGATCTGGAAGGTACCGTCACGGGTATAGGCCGAGGTGCCGTCGGGCATCATCACTTCGAAGAAGCCGCGACCGTTGACCATCACGTCCAGCGCGCGTCCGGTCTGCTGCTGGCTGCCCTGCTGGAAGTTCTTGGAAGTGGCAACCACACGCACGCCGGTACCCAGCTGCAGGCCGGTGGGCAGCTGCGTCTGTGCCGAGGTGGAACCGCCGGGCTGGCGTACCTGTTGATAGAGCAGGTCCTCGAAACTGGCGCGGTCCTGCTTGAAGCCGGTGGTGTTGGTGTTGGCCAGGTTGTTGGAAACAACCGACATGCGCATCTGCTGCGCATCCAGTCCGGTCTTGGCGACCCACAATGCCTGATTCATGGAACGGTTCCTCTGCTGATGCCTGCCGCGGCAAGCGGCGTCTGTTCGGGTAGATGCATGGCGCGTGCCATAACCGTGCCGGTTTGCCGGCGCGGCGGCCTCAGCCGTTGAGGCGCAGCAGGCTGTTGGCGCTGCGCGCGTTCTCGTCGCCGTGCTTGATGACCTTCACCTGCATCTCGAACTGCCGTTGCAGCTGGATCATCTGCACCAGTGCGCCGGCGGCATCGACGTTGCTGCCTTCCAGCTGGCCGCTGTCCAGCGCTTTGCCGGCGCTCTGCGCGAATGGCTGCTGCGGATCGGTGTTGCGCATCAATCCGTCCAGCCGGCGTTCCAGCTGGGCATCCGGTGCCTGCACCACGCGCAGACGACCGATCATCGCCATCGTCTGCGGGCCTTCGCCCTGCGGGATGATCGAGATGGTGCCGTCGCTGCCGATGTCGATGGCCTGGTGCGGCGGGATCGCCATCGGATTGCCGTTCTCGTCGAGCACCGCATTGCCGGCAGCGCTGACCAGCAGGCCGTTGGGCGTCAACGACAGCGCGCCGCCACGCGTGTAGGCCTCACCGCCTTCCGGAGCCTGCACCGCCAGCCAGTTGCCGGGCTGCAGTGACAGGTCCAGCGCGTTGCCGGTGACCATCTGCGCGCCGACGCGGCGGTTGAAGCCGGCATCGACGTGCAACGCATCCACGCGCGAGGGATGGCCCTGGCCCTGGATGCGAAATGACTCCGTATTGGCGAGGGCTTCCTTGAAGCCCGGTGTCTCGGAATTGGCGAGGTTGTGCGACACGGTCGCCTGCGCCTGCAGCGAGGCGCGAGCACCGGTCATGGCAACGTAAAGGGCCTTGTCCATCAGAGATTTCCCGTCAGGCGATCAGAGCTGTCCATCAACGGATGTTGATGATGGTCTGGGTGACCTGGTCCTGGGTGGAGAGCATCTGCGAGTTGGCCTGGAAGTTGCGCTGGGCCACGATCATGTTGACCAGCTGTTCGGTCAGATCGACGGTGGACGCTTCCAGCGAGCCGGCCTGGATCTGGCCCAGATCCGAGGTGTCCGGCGCACCGGTACGCGGCGATCCCGAAGAGAAGGTCTCGGTCCAGAGATTGTTGCCCTGGTTCTTCAATCCCTGCGGATTGTTGAACGTGGTCAACGCCACCTGGCCCAGCGCCTTGTCATCGCCATTGGAGTAGCGGGCGTACACCACGCCCTCTTCGGAGATGCTGATCTCGTTGAGCTTGCCGGCAGCATGCCCGTCCTGGCGGGTATCGCGCAGGGCGAACTTCTCGCCGTACTGGGTGGAGCCGCTCACGTTGAGCGACATGTTCAGCACACCGGCCCCCGTGCTCGGGGTGAAGGGGGCCATGACGATCTGGCCGTTGCCCGGGGAGGTCAGTGCGCCACTGTCGGAAAACTGGAGTAGCGAAGAAGGGCCGGCGGAGACGCCGTCGACATAGTTGTGGACCTGCCATTCATTGGCGTTGGCGGTCTTTACGAAATAGGAGGTCTGGATGTGGCCGACGCCCAGCGAGTCGTACACGGTGACGCCACCGCTGGAGTGGTTGTAGCTGTTGGAGTCGGACGGATCGAACGAGCTGATGGCGGGTTGGGCCGCATTGCCGGGCAAGGTGAAGGCGAGGTTCACGGCGGTGGTCGGACGTGGCGGGCTGTCGGTCGTCACGAGCTGCAGATCGGCCAAGCGGCCGTCAAAGCTGGTGCCATCGGCATTCGGGCTGAACACTTGCAGGCGCGCACCTTGCGGATTGACCACGTAGCCATTGCTGTCGGTCTGGAAGTTGCCGGCACGCGAATAAACGCGTGAGCCGTTCATGGCCAGGGTGAAAAAGCCCTCGCCAGCGACGGCCAGGTCCAGGCTGCGGCCGGTCTGGTCGATGTTGCCCTGCGAAAACTGCTGCGCGACGTTGCTCAGGCTTACGCCTGCACCGATGGCGTTGCGCGACAGCCCGTAGCTGGTGGAATTGAAAAGGTCGGCGAACTCGGCGCGGGATTGTTTGAAACCGGTGGTGTTGACATTGGCGATGTTGTTCGCGGTGACGTTCAGGTCGGCGCTTGCTGCGTTGATGCCGGACAACGAGACATTGAAGCCCATGGGAAACTCCTTCTGGAATCTGGTGTGGCGGCTCAGCTGATGCGGAGCACGTAGTCGAGCGGGGCGGTGCCCAAGCCCTTGAGGTTCAGGTAAAGCCCGTCGGAGCCGACGGTCACGCTCTCCACCTTGGCCTGCACGTAGGTGTTGAGCTTGCTCTGCTCGCCGCTGCTGCCGGTGTGGTTGGCGGTGATGCTGTAGCTGCCGGCGGGCATGCGCTTACCGTCTGCATCGGTGCCGTCCCACTGGAATGCGACTTCACCGGCGGCCGTGGCTTCGACGCTGATCTGGTTGACCTTCACGCCGTTGGCATCGGTGATATCCACGGTGACAAATCCCGGGCCGGGAGCAGCGACGGTGCCGCTGACCGTCCCCGTTTCCTCGACTGCAAACTTGCTGGACGGCACCAGCACTTCGTGCCCAACGAGGGCCGCGCCCCGCAGGATCTGGTCGCCGGACATGGACTGCTGGAAACCCTGCACCGTGCTGTTGAGGTTATCGATGCCCTGGACCGTGGACAGTTGCGCCATCTGCGCCACCATCTGGCTGTTGTCCATCGGCTTGAGCGGGTCCTGGTGCTGCAGCTGGGTGGTCATCAGGCGCATGAAATCGGCCTGGTCCAGGGTGTCTTTCTTCTTGGTCTGCTGGGCCGTGGGTTTGTTGAGGCCCAGCGAGCCGTACAGATCGGTATTGATGTTGTTGCTCATGCGGTGGAGTCCCGGGGCGTAGGGGTCAGCGACCCATGGTCAGCGTGGCCAGTGCCAGTTCCTTGGCGGTGTTGAGCATCTCCACGCCGGCCTGGTAATTGCGCGAGGTGGAAATCAGGTTGACCATCTGCGCGACCGGATCCACATCGGGCGAGTAGACGTAACCGTCGCCATCGGCCAACGGGTGGCTGGGTTCGTAGCGCTTGATCGGCGCGGCATCGCTCTGGCTGATTTCCTTGACCTGCACCGAGCTCAGGTTGGGATCGGTGCGGCTGGTCACGGCCTGGAAGATCGGCTCCAGCGGCTTGTAGACCGCCTCGGGCGAACCGGCCACGGAGTCCGCGTTGGAAAGGTTGGAGGCGATGGTGCTCATGCGCACCGATTGCGCCTGCAGCGCGGAACCGGCGATATCGAAGATCGGCAGATTGCTCATGGCTCGCCCCTTACTGGCCGGTGATCGCGGTGAGCATGCTGCGCACCTTGGATTCGACGAAGCTCAGCGAGGCGCGGTATTCCAGCGCCGCGCGGCCATAGGCGGCACGTTCGATATCCGGGTCCACGGTGTTGCCATCCAGGCTCGGCTGCAGGCCGGGTCGCAGGATCTGGAACGGATTCAGGCCATCACCGCCGATCTGGTAGTGCTGCTCGGCCGTGGTGGCCAGCTGCCCGTTGCCATTGCCGCCCTGGGCGTGGCGCAGCGCGGCGTCGAAATCCAGATCCCTGGCCTGGTAGCCGGGCGTATCGGCATTGCTCAGGTTGCTGGCGATCAGCTTCATACGCTGCTCGCGCAACGGCATGGCCTGGGCATGGACACCCAGATAATTGGAAATCAGGTTGGGCATGGCGCGCTTCCCACGGAACGATGCGGGGAGCGGTGCAAGCGGCGTGCCAGAACGGCGAGTGCCGGGGGAGCAGGGCGGCGCCCAAGGTGCAGCCGCCGTCGGGTGCCGGAGGTCGCCCCCATAGGAGCGACGTCAGTCGCGATGAAGCCTTGCTCGTATTGCGTCGGTCGCGACTTACGTCGCCTCACACAGTCGGCCTCACCCGCGGATCTCACACGCAGCGCGGTGGATAGCGCCACGGACGGTCGCTGACGATGCCAGCATTCACCGGTAGGAGCGACGTCAGCGGCGATGGGGCCGTGCCGTATTGCTACGGTGGCGGCTTGCGTCGCTCGCTCCTACACGGATTGGGCCCGCCCGCGGGATATCGGGGCAGCGGGGGCAGCAGCTCAGGCCGCGGCGGCGACTTTGCGCAACCGGTCCAGCACGAAATCGGCCAGTTCGTGCGGGGAGTACTTGGCGACGAACGCATTGGCGCCCACACGCTCGACCATGGCGTTGTTGAACACGCCTGACAGAGAGGTGTGCAGCAGTACGTACAGCCCGGCCAGGCCAGGATGGCGCCGGATTTCCGTCGTCAGCGTATAGCCGTCCATGGCCGGCATCTCGATATCGGAGATCACCATGGCATAGCGTTCGGCGGGGTTTTCGCCGGCGGCATGGATCTGCAGGAGGTGGTCCAGCGCCTGTTTGCCGTCGGACAGCAGGGTCGCCGTCACCCCCAGCTGGTCCAGCACGCTGCGGATCTGCTGGCGTGCGACGCGCGAATCGTCCACCACCAGTACCTGCATCGGCGGGGCGTCAGCGGGCAATGCCATCGACGGGTCGAGTACCGCTTCGCCGCGGACCTGGGCGATGTCGGCCAGCACGCTTTCCACGTCGATGACCTGGATCAGTTCGCCCTGGAAGCGGGTGACTGCCGTCAGATAGCTGGATTCGGCGCCCAGCTCCGGCGGCGGATGGATGTCTTCCACGGCGATATTGACGATCCGCTCCACGCCACTGACCAGAAACCCCTGGATCGAGCGGTTGAACTCGGTCACCACCAGATAGCCCGGGGCGGTATCGGCGTCCGGTTCGCGTTCGGGATGGCCGATTGCCAGGCCTAGGTCCAACACCGGCACCGAACGGCCGCGCACGTCGGCGACCCCGGCGAACTGCGGAGGCAGTCCCGGCACCTGGAACAGTGCCGGCCGGCGCAGCACTTCCTGCACCTTGAACACGTTCACGCCAAAAAGCTGACGCCCGCCGAGCCGGAACAGCAGCAGGGCCAGACGATTGTGGCCGGCCAGGCGCGTACGCTGGTCGATGCGATTGAGCAGGTCATGGGACATGTTCCCGGTATCGGCGCACAGGCGGCGGAACTTGAGGGTTGCCGATCCGGCCCTCGATCCGTTTCCGGCACGCTGCTTGCATCGATGGCCGTGTCCGCCGTTGCTGGAGTTCTTTGATGCGTCTGCTGCCGATGTTGTGCCTGTTGCTTGCCGCCCCGGCCTGGGCCGCTGGCTGGCAGCCGGTGGAAGCGATCCGCAGCGCGGCGCTGTCCACGCTCGATCCGGGCAGCGAAGGCGAGGCCACCCTGGATGCCGGCCTGCGCCTGCCCGAATGCCCGATGGCACTTCAGGCCCGCGCCACCGGCACGGCCACGGTGGAGGTGAGCTGCCCGCAGGCGGGCGGCTGGCGGCTGTTCGTGCCGGTGAAACAGCGGCGTGAGCAGTCGGTGCTGGTGCTCAATCGCGGCCTGGCCGCGGGCGAGGTGCTTACCGCGGCCGATATCGGCACCGTCCGCCGCGACACCGCGCGCATTGCGGGCGCGGTATTGTCTGATCCGCAGTTGGCCATTGGCCGCGTGGCCCGGCGGACCCTCGGTGCGGGCAGCCTGCTGTCGGCCAACGATCTGGTGGCCCCCCGGCTGGTGCGCCGTGGTGACAATGTGTCGCTGGTGTCGCGCCGCGGCGGCATCGAGGTGCGGGTGGCGGGCAGGGCACTGGGAGATGCCGGTGAGCATGAAAGGGTGTCGGTGGAGAACCTCTCTTCGCGACGCGTCATACAAGGTGTGGTCGCCAGTGGCGGCGACGTGCTGGTTTCCCGTTGATTGCCTCTAAAGATCCCCGGCCCGGCGCCGTTAACTTTTACGAACCGAATTCAGGAAGCCTTCCATGAGCCATAAAATCGACGGTGGTATCGCAGCCAGCGCGCATCTGCGCAGCGTCGCTGGAACCGGCAAGGCCCCCGCTGCGGCGGGCGAAGACAAGACCCGGCCGGTTGATGCGGCTGCCAGCCTTCGCCTGACGGGCGAAGCGACCAGCCTGCAGGCCCTGCAGCGCGAGCTTTCGGCTGCACCGGCGATCGACAGCGCCCGGGTCGAGGCCGTCCGCGAGTCGTTGCAGAACGGCAGCTACCGGATCAACCCGGAAGCCATCGCCACCCGCATGCTTGATCTGGACCAGCAGCTCGGCGGATGAAACTGGTGACGAACGACCCGATGCAGCGGCTCAGTGATGCCCTGGACGGCGAGCGCCAGGCGTTGATCGAGCACGATGTCCACGCCCTCATCCGTGCCACCGGCGAAAAGCTGGAGGCGTTGCGCGCGCTGGAGGCCAAGCCACCCGTGGACCACGCCGGGCACCTGCAGGAACTGGCCGAACGCAACCGTGCCAATGGCGCGTTGCTGGCCCGCCGCCGCCGCGAGGTGAACTGGGCGCTGCGCCAGCTGGGGCGCAGTGAGAACGCCTCGGCGTACGACGCCAAGGGGCAGTCGCAGATGCTGCATACCCGCAGGCCTCTGGCAATCGCCTGAGTTGCCCCTCCGGGTGCCCGCTGGCCGGGCGCACGCCAGTACGTTGCGGGTATATTGGGCAGCCCTGTCTGCCGCCCGCGATACCCGTGAACGCATTCCAATCCCCATCTCCTCAAGTTCCGTTCCCCTCGGCCGACACGTTGATCGGCCTGAGCGAGCGCATGCGCGAAGGCATGCTGCTGTTCCGCGAGGGCGGGGAGGTGTCCCTGGTCAATGGCGTGATCCGCGAACTGCTGGGCACTGCCGAGGTCGATATCGGCACGCTGGGGCAACGCCTGATCAAGTTGCTGCCGCCCTATGCGCTGTCGCAGGCGAAGGAAACCGGCGCCTGGAATGGCAGCCTGCCGGTCGGGGAGCGGGTGATGATCGCCCATCTCTATCACTACCCGCAGGACGCCGACGGCTACTACCTGGCATTGCTCCACAGCATCGAAGGCGAGGAAGACTACGAGCGTGAGCTGCAGCAGCGCCACGCCGAGTTGCGGCAGGCCTACCAGCGTTTGAACGGCACCCAGGAAAAACTGCTGCAGTCGGAAAAGATGGCCTCCATCGGCCAGCTCGCGGCCGGCGTCGCGCATGAGATCAACAACCCGATCGGCTACGTGCACTCCAATCTGGGCAGCCTGCAGGAGTACCTGCGCAGCCTGTTCACCGTGATCGAGGCCTATGAGCGGGCCTTGCGCGCGCCGGATCCGAAGGCGTTGATTCCGGAAATAGACGACATCCGCCAGCGCTTCGACATCGATTTCATCAGTCGCGACCTGCCACAGCTGATGGCCGAGTCACGCGAAGGTGTCGAGCGGGTGACGCGTATCGTCCGCGACCTGAAGGATTTCTCCTATTCCGGCCGCGACGAGTCGTGGAAGCTGGTGGACCTGCACGCGGGGCTGGAATCCACGATCAACATCATCTGGAACGAGCTCAAGTACAAGGTGACGCTCGAGCGCCGTTATGGCGAGTTGCCGATGATCGAGTGCCTGCCGTCGGAGTTGAACCAGGTCTACATGAACCTGCTGCTCAATGCCGGCCATGCGATCGCCGATCGCGGCAGCATCGTCGTCAGCACGGGCGTGGACGGCGATGAAGTCTGGGTGGAGTTTGCCGACGACGGCGAAGGGATTTCACCGGAATTGCGCCAGCGCATCTTCGACCCGTTCTTCACCACCAAGCCGGTGGGCAGTGGCACCGGGCTGGGCCTGTCGATCTCCTACGGCATCATCAACAAGCATCACGGCCGCATCGATCTGCACAGCACGCAGGGCGAGGGCTCACGCTTCCGTATCGTGCTGCCGATCCGCCAGCCGAAAATCTGACTCCCGCTCAGCTGCCGCTGTCGCGGCGTTTCTCGTCGTGGGTGCGGAACGCCTGGCGGATGTGCTCGCGCAGGTCGTCATCGTTCCATGGCTTGGTCAGGAAACGGTAGATCGAGCCGCGGTTGATCGCGTCGGTGACGGTGTTCAGATCGGTGTAGCCGGACAGCACCAGGCGGATGGTGTCGGGGTAGAGCATCTTCACCCGGCCGAGGAACTCGGTGCCGCTCATGTCGCTCATGCGCTGGTCGGACAGGATCACCTGCACATCGTTGATGGCCAGCAGGTCGAAGGCATCGCGCACGTTGCCGGCGGCCAGGATCCGGTAGCCATCGCGGCGGAACAGGCGCACCAGCGAGCGCAACACGTTCTCTTCGTCGTCGAGCAGCAGCAGGGTACGGTCCGGACTGGTTTCGGCGAACGCTTCCGGGCGCAGATAGCGGCGACGCAGGGTCATGCTGGCGGCGTCGGCCGACATCGGCTCGCCGAACAGATAGCCCTGGAACACATCGCAGTCGTTGCGGCGCAGGAAGCCGAGCTGTGCCTGCGATTCCACGCCATTGGCGATCACGGTCATGCCCAGCTGGTGGCCCATGGCGATGATGGCGCGGCTGATCGCCGCCTCGCGGTTGGCCGCCGGCGCGCTCTTGATGAAGCTGCGGTCGATCTTGAGCTTGTCCACCGGGTAGCGCACCAGCGCGCTGAGGCTCGAGTCGCCGGTACCGAAATTGTCCAGGCACAGGCTGATGCCTTCATTGCGAAGGTTGGCCAGGGTTTCATGGACGAAGTTGACGTTGTTGGTCAAGGCGCTTTCGTTGATCTCCAGCGTGAGCATGTGCGCCGGTACGCCGGCGGCCTGCAACTGTGAAATCACCTCGCTGAAGAAGCTTGGCCGCAACAGCTGCAGGGTGGAGACATTGACCGACACATTGACATCATCGAAGCCGAGGTCGCGCCAGATGCGAACCTGGCGCAATGCCATTTCCAGCACCCAGGTGCCGATCTGGACAATGACGCCGAGCCGTTCGGCGGTGCGCATGAAACGCTCCGGCACCAGCATTCCCAAGGTCGGTGACTGCCAGCGCAGCAACGCTTCCATGCCCACCACGCGACCATCGCGGGCACTGACCAGTGGCTGGTAACGCAGGCGTAATTCGCCATTGGGAATGGCGTCCACCAGTTGCCGGGAAATGATGCTCTCGCTGTGCGCGCTGTTGGGTTTGTCCAAAGCATGGATACGCACGGTGTTGCCGCCTTCGCGCGCCGCCTGGTGCAGCGCGTCCTCGGCCAGATCCAGCAGTCGCGTGGGATGGATCGCATGTTCCGGACACAGGCTGACGCCGATCTTGCCGGTCAGGAACAACGTGTAGGGCAACACCGACAGCGGCAGTTCGATCTGCTGGCGGATGGCCTCGGCAAAATCCTCCGGCAGCAGGGCGCCGGGCACGCGTGGGATTGCGATCAGGAACTCGTCACTGCCATGGCGCCAGAGCTGGCCGCAGCCATGCAGATGCTCGCGCAGGCGCTGGGCCAGCAATACCAGCGCCTGATCCCCGACTTCCGCGCTCATGTTCTCGTTGATCGAGGCGAAGTGGTCTATGTCCAGGTGCAGCAGCATCAGCGGTGTTCCGCCCGCCGCTGCGGTGGTCACCATCGCCAGCAATTCCGGATTGCCGGCACCCAGCCGCACGGCAGGCGCGCTGGGGTGTACACCGGGCAGGGAGGGGGTCCACATCGGGTCAGGGTCCTGGAATTTCGAGTGCGTCGTGCTCGAGCATCCGGTAGGGAAGCCGCAGTTCGACATGGGTGCCGGCGCCGGGGGCCGTGCGGATATTCAAGGTGCCGCCGGCGGTTTGCGCCCGTTCGCGCATCACGATCAGTCCAAGACCACGCGGCCCCTGCGGATCGAAGCCTTCACCATCATCGATCACCTGGAGTCGCAGGTAATGGCTGTCTTCATCCTCCAGCAGCAGCTGCACCTGGCTGGCGTTGGCGTGACGCAGGGCGTTGGTGAGGCTTTCCTGGGCGATACGGAAACAGGCCTGTTCGATCTCCCCGCTGGGGCGCTGGGGCAGGGCGCTGATGTCCGCCACCAGCTCCACCGGCGAGGACCGGAACAGCATGCCGGCCTGCCAGCGCAATGCGGCCTCCAGGCCGAGCGCATCCAGCTGTGGCGGCCGCAGCAGCATCGACAGGTTGCGCAGCTTGACGATGGTGGTGTCGGCCAGCGCCGTGATCTGCTGCAGGTCGGCGCGGCGATGCTGCGGATCGCTTTCCTCCAGGGCGGCGTGCGCCGAAAGCTTCATCGCGGTGATGGCCTGGCCGATATCGTCATGCAGATCCCGGGAGATGGCGCGGCGTTCATCTTCCTGCAGCGAAAACAGACGGCCCGCCATCGCCTGCAGCTCGCGATTGCCGGCTTCCAGGGCTTCACGTGCGCGTTCGGATTCGGTCAGGTCGCGGATGACCAGCAGCTTGCAGTCACGGCCGCCATAGCGGACATCACCTACCGCCAGGCTGGCACGGAAGTGGCTGCCGTCGCGCCGGCGCATCCGCGGGGCGAGGGCGGCGATGGTCGTGCGGTAGCGCTGCGGGATCAGCAGGTAGTCGCGCACGCGGGAAAGATCGACGTGATCGACCAGGTCTTCCAGGGTCCGGCCCAACAGGTTGCCGGGACTGTCGGCGAACTGGCTGGCGCCGGCCGAATTGACATACAGCACCTGGTCGGCCGAGAGGATCACCACGCCGTCGGGCAGGACGCGTACCAGTTCGGCGAACTGTTCTTCGCGCTCGCTCAACAGGCGCCGGGAGTGTTCGCGCTCGGTCACGTCCTGCAACGTGCCATGGATGCTGCGCGGATCCCCTTGCTCGTCCGCGCTGCGCCGCGCGCGCAGGTGCATGGTGAGACCGCGGCCATCCATCGCCAGCAGCGGAATCAGCACGTCCAGCTGCTGGCTGCGCCCGGCACAAAGGTCGGCGACGAGGGCGGCCGTGTGGGCCGCTGCGGTGGTGTCAGCCGTCACCAGCACGTCTTCCATCCGTTGCCAGCGCCGCTGTGACGGCGGTCGGCGCGCCAGCAAGCGATGGGCCTGATCGGAAAATCGCACCAGGCCGGTGGCCGGATCCAGTTCCCAGGCGCCGATCCGCGCGATCGAGTGTGCCTCTTCCAGCCGCGCCAGCACCTGCTCCTGGCGCTCACGTGCGAGAACTTCGGCGTTGCGGTCGGTGAGGTTGACCAGCCGCGCCGCGCGCCCAGCCAGAGTGATCGAATTGCCGCGCACCTCCATCAGCCGGCTGCTGCCATCCCTGAGCAGGAGCCGGTCGGAGACGGCGCAGTGTTGCTGTGGATCCACGCGAAGCCGGGTGATCGTCTGTCCAAGCTCGCCATCCAGGCCGCCGGACCACAGCGCGTCCAGTGTCAATGCGACGAACTCCTCGTGCGACCAGCCGAAGAAGGCCACCGCGGCCGGGTTGGCATCGAGGATCCGTAGTGATTCCAGCTCATAGACCAGCATCATTCCGGCGTTGCGGTCGAACATCTGCCGGTAGTTGGCCGCAGTGTCGGCCAGCCCGCGCTGGGCGCGCGTCAGCTGGCGTGCCCGGGGCACCAGCAACAGTGCCAACAAAACGGCGCTGGCCAGCACGAACAGCAGGCCGCCGGAGAACCACATCGAGGTATCCAGACCCCAGAGCCGGGCCAGCAGCAACGCACCCAGCCCACACACGACATACAGGCCCAGCGCCCATCCGATGGCCAGCGGCTGCGGCAATGCAGGGGCCGGACCCGGTGCCGACAGGGGATCTGGGGGATGAGTTTCTTTTTCCATTCTGCTGCTGGTAGCACTGCCGGTTGAGGCCTGTCCCCCATCTTAACGGGTGGCTCCCGGCGGCGCCGATGCGGCCCTCAATTAATGTCCCCGGTCGCCGTTAACAATGAGGTTCCCGGGTATCGGGTGTATTACTGGAGCTCCAGGCGTGGACCAGGGCGTAATCGCAAGTCTGTTGAAGCATCCGCTCGGTTCCGCCGTGGTGATCATGGATCGCCAGGGCCAGCCGCTCGCCACCAACGCTGTTGCACACGAACTCGGGCTGGCGGACATCCTCGCCTGCCACGCCATTTCGCTCGACGGACTGCGTGCACGCGCGGCCGGGGAGATGGTGGCCTGTGCGTTGCCCACGGGTGGGGCGGGGCGCCACGACGGCTGGCTGAGCGCGGTGCATGACGAGGCCGGCGCGGTGATGGCCTATCTTTTCAGCGTGGCGGCGGTGTCCGGAAGTGAAGGCAACCGCTGGGAAGCGGCGCTGGAAGGCGCAGGGCATGGCCTGTGGGACTGGGATATTCCCAGCGACACCGTGTTCCGCTCGCGCCGCTGGCATGGGCTGCCCGGCGAGATCCAGGCGCAGCCGACCCCCGACCGCCACGAGTTGTTCGCCAGGGTGCATCCGGACGACCGCTCACAGTTGCGCGCGGCCATCCAGTCCCACCTGGACGGCGGCAATGAAGCCTATTCGTGCCAGTTCCGCATCCGTCAGGACGACGGCAGCTGGCGTTGGGTGCTGGATCGCGGCCGCGTCGTGGCGCGCAGTGCCGATGGGCTGCCCTTGCGGATGATCGGCACGCACACCGACATCGAACAGCAGAAGTCACTGGAAACCCGGCTGCGCGACCAGCAGTTGCAGCTCAGCCACGCGCAGCGGATCGCCGGAATGGGCAACTGGTCCTGGGAGCGCGAAACCGGCGAGTTCCAATGGTCGCCCGAGTTGCATGCCGCGTTGCGGATCTCCGACGACGGTCTGGCTACCGGACGGACCTGGTGGCGGGGAATCCGACGCGGTGCGCGTGCGCAGCTGCTGGCCGTCTGGCGACGCGCCCAGCACGATGCACAGCCATGCACGTTCGAGCTGGAGCTCGGCGCCAGCGGTGATCGCGGCATGCACGTGCGGGTATGGATGCAACCGGAGGCCGATGGCACCGGTGCCCTCCAGCGGATCGTCGGACAGGCCCAGAACATCAGCGAACAGCGGCAGACCGATGCGCTGATCCGCTGGCGCACCGAGTTGCTGAACCGGGTGTCCGCGCTCGGGCGGATCGGCGGCTGCGAGATCGAAGTGGAAACCCGCCACATGCAGTGGACCGAAGAGTGCTATCGCATCCACGGTCTGCGCAAGGAACCGGTTTCGCTGGATCAGGCCATGGCGCTCTATACCCAGGATTCGCGGGACAGTTTCGAAGCCGCCCTGAACCGGATCGGAGAGGGCGGGTTGCCCGAGCAGCTGGACCTGTGCTTCTACCGCCACTCCGGTCAGCGCGTGTGGGTGCAGGTGTTGATCGAGCTGGATCGCCGCGATGGCCTTCCAGAGCGTTTTGTCGTGCTGTTCCGCGATATCACCCGCGAACGCGAAGCCAACGAGCGGATTGAACTGCTGGCCCATTACGATCTGCTGACGGGTCTTCCCAACCGCATGCTGCTGCGCGAGCAGGCCAACGAGGCGATGATCGAAGCGCGCGAGCGCGGCGGCATCCTGGCGATGCTGTTCATCGACCTGGATGGCTTCAAGACCATCAACGATACTTTCGGCCATGCCACCGGCGACATGCTGCTTAAGGCCGCTGCCGCCCGGCTGCACCAAGGCCTGCGCAACGCCGATCTGTTCGGCCGCTTCAGCGGCGACGAGTTCATCGTCCTGCTGCGCGATCTGGCCGAACCGGAAGATGCCGGGCATGTGGCCCGCAAGCTGATCGCCTCGCTGGCAGAGCCGCTGTATCGCGAGGATGCGACCTTGAAGGTCGGTGCCAGCGTTGGCATCGCCTTCCAGGAGGAGGGCCGGCAGGATTTCGAATCACTGCTGCGCGCGGCGGACGCGGCGATGTATGCGGCCAAGGAAGCAGGCCGCAACACCTACCAGTACTACAGCCAGGACGCATTGGCCCGCATCCAGCGCAAGCTGGAGATCGAGCATGCCCTGCATGGGGCGCTGGAGCGTGACGAGTTCACCCTGGTCTACCAGCCGCTGGTCAATACCGATGCTTCGCATGCGCCGGCCATCGAGGCGTTGCTGCGTTGGCACCGCCCGGGGCTGGGCTATTGCAGCCCGGCCGAGTTCATTCCGATTGCCGAGAAGTGCGGCGAGATCGTCCAGATCGGCGACTGGGTGCTGGGCGAAGCCTGCCGGCAGGCGGCTGCCTGGCAGCAGGCGGGGCTTGAGTTCGACCGGATAGCGGTCAACGTCTCGGCCATGCAGCTGCGTGAGCGCGGCTTTGCCGAAAGGGTGATCGAGATCTGCCGCTCGCACGGCTGGTCGCCGCGACGGCTGGAACTGGAATTGACCGAATCGGCACTGATCCGGGATACCGACTCGTTGCGCCATTGTTTTGAAACCTTCGAGCTGCATGGCGTGCCGTTGGCCGTGGATGATTTCGGTACCGGCTTCTCCAACCTGCATTATCTGAACCGGTTTCCGGTGCAACGGCTGAAGATCGATCGCAGCTTCATCCAGGGCATGCTGCATGACACCGGCACTGCCGAAGTCACCCAGGCCATCGTGCACCTGGGCCATGCGCTGGGCATGCAGGTGGTCGCCGAAGGCGTCGAAACCGAGCAGGAAGAAGCCATGCTCAAGCGCCAGGGGTGCGATGAGATCCAGGGCTACCTGTATTCGCGGCCGTTGCCACCACGCGAGTTGGCGCAGTGGTTGCGCAACAGCAGCGCCGAGGCGCTGCCGCCCGCCGCGGTGGCCGTGATCGCCACCGCTGTCGTTTCACAGTAGGCAAGACCGGCCGTAACGGCCGGCAGCACTGGCCACGGAAGCGCCTGCTGGCAGGCGGGTCGCCATTGAACGTCACCTCGTTGCCACGTCCAGGCGCGCGCGTGGCAGGCGACTTTCTACACCTTCTGATAGCGTTCACGGCGCTTGCGGCCGTCGTTCACGGTCGAGACCGAAACAGACCGCCCGACGGGCTGCAGGAAGCGGGGCGCAATCCGCTACGGCACCCAGGATGACCGCGCCTTTTCCTTCAATGCGCGGTCAATCCACCGACCAACGACCCTATCCGCAGCAGCGGCCGTGGCCGCACTTGCGGTTCAACAACGGGGCTTCGCACGCTCGCGGCATGGTGGCCGGTACGGGACCCCATCGGATTGAACCCGGAAAACCGGGTGCTTCGTCGAACTTCCCGCAACCAGGGGGGATGTCACCCGGCAGGAGGCACCGGCAAGCCCAGGTCCCAGGCGATGGTCTGCAACAGCCAGTTGTCCGGAGAAGAGCGGGGCGCGTTCGCATTGCAAAAACCCTTCAACTCCAGCTGCGCCGCGGCTTCCAGGCAGCGCAGTTCATCCAGACCCGACCTCTTTACCCGCACATGCGGGACCGGCACGGCGGAGAGATACGGCCGGAAGCCGGAGAGTTCTGCGCGCAAGGCGGGTGCGGGTGGAAGTGCGAAGGAAATGGCAGGCGGCATGGTGTCGGCGGAGGCCTTGGACATATTCGGCTAGGGCGAGCACGGAAAAGCCCCGGAACAGGCCGGGGCTCTACAGTGCATCAAGTCAGTGGATCAGAACAGTTCCACTGTGCCTGCGCCCATGCTCTGCTGGGTCACCGGCTTGTGCGGCGGTCGTTCCCATTCGCCGCGCATCTCGTGCAGGCGGCTGCCGGCGCGCTGCAACGCAGCCACCATCTCGCTGTCGAACACGCCGCCATTGCGATGCAGGAGTTCCTGCAGGGCGAGGGCTTCGCGGTTGATCGTGTTCAGACGGTCCAGATGGGTATGCACACCGCCCAATGCCTGGGTGGCGATGTCCTCGAACTGCAGGGCGCGTACGGCTTCGGCAACGCTGCTGTCGATCGCGCGGCCGCACTCGGAGATCTCGCGCATGCCGTCGCCCAGCGAGGCGTTGATTGCCGCCACGTTGTCGAGCATGGTCGCCGCTTCCTGACGGGCTTCGCGCGAACGGTCCATGTCGCGCGATGCCATGTGCGAAACCGTCTCGCGCACCTTGGCAATGGCGTCCTTGGAGCTGTGGGCCAGCTTGCGGATCTGTTCGTTGAAGGTCGTGGAGCGTTCGGAGAGGTTGCGCACCTCATCGGCGACCACGGCAAAACCACGGCCAGCCTCGCCGGCGCGGGCGGCTTCGATGGCGGCGTTCAGCGCCAGCAGGTTGGTCTGGTCGGCAATCGACTTCACGTCTTCCAGCAGCGCGAAGATGCCATCCAGGTGCTGTGCCATCTGGTCGATGTGCTGCACCGTGGTGGTGCTCTGGCCGCTGACCTGTTCCAGCGCTTCGACCAGCTGCTCCATGCGCTGGCTGGCATGCTGGGCAAAGCGCGCCACATCCACGCCCGAACCGCCGTCGTCGCCGGCACGGTCCACGATCCGGGACAGCGCCTGGCTCTGCTGGCGCGACTTGCGGTTCATGGCATCGAAGCTGCCACCCAGCCCTGCTACCGCCTGGCGGATCAGTTCACGGGCGCGCTCGATCTCGCTGCGCGAACCATCGACTTCGTTGCTGACGAAGCTGCGCAGCTCGCCGAGCAGCTTGTCCTGCTCGCGCAGGATGCGGGCCTGTTCCGGCGAGCGCTGCGACAGCGAGCGCACACTCCAGTAGGCGAACACCAGCCAGCTCAGGACCATCGTGGTGAGGATGGCCCACACGGCCGCGGTGGGCCAGGCAAAGGCCGCCGCGAGCGGAAGCAGGAAGGTCAAGGCCAGTGGTGCGGCCAAACGGATTGCAATACGTGGGTACATGGACGTTCTCGGGAGAGTCACGAGTTCAATATCGGCAACCCGTGCCCGGTCTTTAGCCGCGCGACCGCCCATTCGCGCGCTCTGTGCAGTCCATTGCAATTGTCGTCAAACCTGCTGTCGCAGCGCCCGCTCCACCGCCTCGGCCATGCCGCGACGCGAAAGCAGCAGCTCCCAGTAGCTGCCGCCCAGCTGGCGCCAGAGCACGGCCGCACGCACGGCCGCCAACAACAGGGCGCGGATTTCCGACACCACACCGGGCTGTCCCAGATAGTGGGGATTGCCCTGCACCATGATGCGCGGCTTGAGCTGGCTGATGGTGTCGGCATACAGCGTGCCCATTGCCGCCAACACGTCGGGGTGGTTGCTGTTGCCCAGTTCGCGGGCCTGGACGGTGGCACGCCCGATGCCGTCGGTGACCTTGGCCACCGCGGCGTTCTCACGCACGAACCGGCGCTCGAGCTGCAGCACCGCCAGCGCCAGTCGCGGCAGCATTTCATCCTTGCCCTGGTTGCGGAAATAGTCGCGCAGCAGCCGCAGGCCGGGCTCCAGCGTGCGCGTGCCGCCAAATACTTCAGCCGGGGAGTCCGCGTCGATCCGCATGATGCTGTCCATGGCGGTAGTCACCACGGCAGCTTCGGAATGTCCGGTTTCGGCGATGCGACGCACCTGTTGCAGTGCCTGGGCGATGCCGGCAAGGGCCAGTACGCGGTCGTCGATGGAAAAGCTCATCTAACAGCTACCTCTTCAAGAATGTGGGGACGCGCCCAGCCGCAGCTCCAGCGGCGCATCGGTGGCGGCGATGACGGCGCCACCCAGGCATTGCTGGCCGTCATACAGCACCAGTGACTGGCCGGGAGTGACTGCACGTTGCGGGCGCGCGAAGCGCACCTCGACGGCGTCATCATCGCGCACGCTGACGGTACAGGCCTCATCGGGCTGGCGGTAGCGGGTCTGGGCGGTGCATTCGAACACCCGCGCCGGCGCGGAACCGGCGATCCAGTGCATCGTCTCGGTGCGCAGCCAACCCGACTGCAGCCACGGGCTGTCATGACTCTGGTCGACATACAGGATGTTGCTGGCCACGTCCTTGCCCACCACGTACCAGGGTGCGGCCGGGCGACCACGCACCCCGCCGATATTCAGGCCTTCGCGCTGTCCCAAGGTGAAATAGAACACCCCCGGATGGGTGGCAATGACATTGCCGTCCGGATCCCGGATTTCTCCGCTGCGCGCGGGAAGGTACTGGCCGAGGAATTCGCGGAAATCACGCTCGCCGATGAAACAGATGCCGGTCGAATCCTTCTTCGCGTGGGTGGGCAGGCCGGCATCGCGCGCGATCCGGCGCAGATCGCTCTTCTGCAGCTCGCCGATGGGAAACAGGGTGGCCGCCAGTTGCTCCTGGCCCAGCTGGTGCAGGAAGTAACTCTGGTCCTTGCCGCGATCGGCGCCGCGCAACAGCCGCCATTGGTCCCGATGGCGGTCGATGCGGGCGTAGTGGCCGGTGGCGATGCGCTCGGCACCCAGCTCCCGCGCCGCATCCAGGAAGTGCTTGAATTTGACCTCGCGGTTGCACAGCACGTCCGGATTCGGAGTGCGCCCGGCTGCGTACTCGGCCAGGAAGTGCTCGAACACGCCTTGCCAGTATTCGTTGGAAAAATCACGGAAGTGGAACGGAATGCCGAGCCGCCCGCACACGGCCACCGCATCGCGGCGATCCTCTTCGGCGCGGCAATGGCCGCTGCCGTCATCGGCCCAGTTCTGCATGAACAATCCCGCGACCGGCAGCCCCTGCTGTACCAGGGCCAACGCGGCCACCGACGAATCGACACCGCCGGACACGCCCACCACGACCATCGGAGTACTCATGACAACTGCTTCAGCAATGACAGGGGATAGCGCTGGCCGGCCAGCCAGTCGGCCACCACCTGCCATACCAGCGGGCTGCGCAGGCGTCCGGACTGGGCCTGCAGGGTGGCCGGGTCCAGCCACAACGCCTGCACGATACCGTCATCCAGGACCTGCTCCGGGTGGTGCACCAGCGCTTCGGCGATGAAGGCAAAACGCAGGAACGGCGTTCCGTCGGCCGCGGTCCACTGGTAGGTGCCGATGAAGCCGGTCAGACGCACGTCCCAGCCGGTTTCCTCGCGGGTTTCCCGAACAGCAGCCTGCGCCAGTGTTTCCCCCGGCTCCAGGTGGCCAGCGGGCTGGTTGAGAACCCGGCGTCCGCCTTTTTCCTCTTCGACCAGCAGCAGCTGCCCGGCACGCGCCACAACGGTGGCCACGGTGACATGCGGCGCCCAGCGCCCGGACTGCGCGGTGTTCACTTCAGAACTCGTCCTTGGAGGTCAGCTCGAGTTCCAGCTCGTCGGCGCTCTGGACAGCCGCGTTGATGGCGTCGCTGAGCACATCGGCGCTGGCATCGGCGTCGATCTTGACCACAAACATCGCGGTGTCGCCCTGCTTGACCCAGCTTCCCAGCTTCGACGAATTGGAATGCTCCAGCAGGCGGTTGGCGACGGGCGCCGGGAACTGCGCGCCAGGCGAACGGTAGCCGGGCGACCACACTTCACGGACATGGTGGTTGCCGTACGTTTCCACCGCTGAGCGCACGAACGCCAGCTGGGTGCGGTTGTCCTCCATGTCGAACACCATCTTGTAGTCGCCGTCTTCGTCGACCTCGTACTGGTATTCAAGACCGTCGAGCAGGCGGCCGAGTGCCCGGTCCGGAGCGGCGGCTGCAGCCGCGCTGGAGGTGACCGCCGTCAGTCCCGCCAGTGCCATGCCCAATGCGATGCTTTTCATGCTTCCCCTGCAGAAATGTGGATTGCAGGTGAATTGTGCGGGGACAGACGGCGGGCGTCCAATGCCGGATGAGGGCGAATCGCTATAATCGGCACATGCCCCATAAGACCCAACAAGACCTCGAACATGGCGTACTGGTTGCGCCCGGCAAGCCGGAGGTGGCGCCCCCGCCGCTGTACCAGGTGATGCTGCTCAATGACGACTACACCCCGATGGACTTCGTGGTCACCGTTCTGGAGAACTTCTTCTCCATGGACCTGGACCGCGCCACGCAGGTGATGCTTCACGTCCATACACGCGGCCGCGGAATCTGCGGGGTCTACACCCGCGAGGTGGCCGAAACCAAGGTGGCGCAGGTCAACGAGTTCGCCCGGATGAACCAGCATCCGCTGCTGTGCACGATGGAAAAAGCCTGAGCCGCGGCCATTCGGTCTGCTGCCCTGTCAGCAATCGCGCGCGGGACTTTGACGCAATCTGCCGTCTTCACCCGGATCGGGGAGAGAGCCCGCAACAGGGCGGGGCGCCAAAGGGCGCGGCCGGCACAGGCCGACCGCTATTGCCGGGCCGGGCAGCTGGCGTTTGCCAGGCCACCCAGCACCCATACGCACCGGTGATCCTCAGCGTTCCAGCAATGGCGGCTGCATGCCTGCACGCAGGCGTAGGCTGCATCCATTGCTCCCGTTGGGCGCGCGCATGGCAATCCGTCGCACTGATGCGGCCGGCAGGAGGTTGCTGCCGCTTGATCGTGGAAGACCGGCGCGCTCGGCCGCTTGAGGCAGGCTGCGCGGCGACCAATCTTGCAGTGCTAACGTCGCCTAAACGCCGCAATCCGTTAGGGTGATGGAAATCGTGAAGTCAGGCCTCATATTGTTGGCAACCGCAGTCGGAGCAATCCATGTTCAGTAAAGACCTCGAGCAAACCATCGGCCAGTGCTACAAGCGCGCCCGCGAGGCTCGTCATGAGTTCATGACGGTCGAGCACCTGTTGCTTGCACTGCTCGAAAATCCGTCTGCGCAGGCCGTGCTGAAAGCCTGCGGTGCCGATCTGGACCGCTTGCGCCACGATCTGGGGCAGACAGTGGAAACCTCGGTTTCCCGCCTGGCCGAGGATGACGGTCGTGACACCCAGCCCACGCTCGGTTTCCAGCGGGTGCTGCAGCGGGCCGTGTACCACGTCCAGTCTTCCGGCAAGAAGGAAGTCACCGGTGCGAATGTGCTGGTCGCCATCTTCGGCGAGAAGGATTCGCACGCGGTCTATTACCTCAACCAGCAGGACGTGACCCGGCTGGACATCGTCAATTATCTCTCCCATGGCATTGCCAAGCTGGGCGAGGAAGGCGAGGTGCCACCGGCGGCAGATGCCGACGGGCGTGCCGAGGGCGGGGAGGGCGAGTCCAAGGGTGACGCCTTGGCCGATTACGCCAGCAACCTCAACGAGCTGGCGCGCGCAGGCCGGATCGATCCGCTGGTGGGCCGCAGCGACGAGATCGAGCGCACCATCCAGGTCCTGTGCCGGCGCCGCAAGAACAATCCGCTGTATGTCGGCGAGGCCGGTGTGGGCAAGACCGCGATTGCCGAAGGCCTGGCCAAGCGCATCGTTGATGGCAACGTGCCGGAAGTGCTGGCCGATGCGGTGATCTATTCGCTGGATCTGGGCGCACTGGTGGCCGGCACCAAGTACCGCGGTGATTTCGAGAAGCGCCTGAAAGGCGTCATCACCGCACTGAAGAAGATTCCCGAAGCGGTGCTGTTCATCGACGAGATCCACACCATTATCGGTGCCGGTTCCGCCTCGGGCGGCACCATGGACGCCTCCAACCTGATCAAGCCGGCACTGGCCTCGGGCGAGTTGCGCTGCATCGGTTCGACCACGTTCCAGGAATACCGCGGCATCTTTGAAAAGGACCGGGCGCTGGCGCGGCGCTTCCAGAAGATCGACATCGTCGAGCCGACGGTCGGCGAAACCTACGAGATCCTGCAGGGGCTCAAGCCCAGGTACGAGGCGCACCACGGCGTGGCCTATGCGGACGATGCGCTGCAGGCCGCCGTGGACCTGTCGGTCAAGCACATCGCTGACCGCCTGCTGCCGGACAAGGCGATCGACGTGATCGACGAGGCCGGTGCACGGCAGCGGTTGTTGCCCGAAGGCCAGCGCAAGTCGCTGATCGACATCGAGGAGATCGAAACCATCGTGGCCAAGATGGCGCGGATTCCGACCAAGCAGGTCAGCGCTACCGACAAGGACGTGCTGCAGCACCTGGAGCGGAACCTGAAGATGGTGATCTTCGGGCAGGATCCGGCGATCGAGACCCTGTCTTCGGCCATCAAGCTGGCACGCTCGGGGCTGGGCAATCCGGAGAAGCCGATCGGCAACTTCCTGTTCGCCGGTCCCACCGGCGTCGGCAAGACCGAGGTGACCAAGCAGCTGGCATTGCAGCTGGGCATCGAGCTGGTGCGGTTCGACATGTCCGAATACATGGAGTCGCATTCGATCAGCCGCCTGATCGGCGCACCGCCGGGGTATGTCGGCTTCGACCAGGGTGGCCTGCTGACCGAGAAAATCGTCAAGACGCCGCATTGCGTGTTGTTGCTCGACGAGGTGGAGAAGGCCCACCCGGATATCTTCAACATCCTGCTGCAGGTGATGGACCGCGGCGTCCTGACCGACACCAATGGACGCGAGGCGAACTTCAAGAACGTGGTGCTGGTGATGACCACCAATGCCGGCGCGGCCCAGGCCTCGCGACGTTCAATCGGCTTCACCCGACAGGATCACGCCACCGATGCGATGGAGGTGATCCGCAAGAGCTTCACGCCTGAATTCCGCAACCGGCTCGATGCCGTGGTGCAGTTCCAGGCACTGGGCTTCGAGCACATCCTGCGGGTGGTGGACAAGTTCCTGATCGAGCTGGAAATGCTGCTGCAGGAGAAGCATGTGAGCTTGTCGACGACCCCGACCGCGCGTGACTGGCTGGCCCAGCATGGCTTCGACCCGCTGATGGGTGCCCGGCCGATGGCCCGTCTGATCCAGGACAAGGTCAAGCGCCCGCTCGCCGACGAGCTGCTGTTCGGCAAGCTGGTCGGTGGCGGCAGGGTCAGCATCGACGTGCGCGATGGTGAACTGGTGGTGGAGTCCGAGGCCGAGCCGGAACGCCTGCTGCCTGCCACGGCGTGATCTTCCTGAGCGACCAACTGGAAACGACGGCTCGATACCGTCGTTTTCTTTATGTGGCGAGCCGTGGGGTGGCCGGTGTCGCAGCCGTGAGCCGGGACGATGCTCTGAAACGCAGGCAAGCAAAAAGCCAGCGCAAGGCTGGCTTTTGACGGACACACCCGATACCGCTTACTTCATGCGGTAGGTGATCCGACCCTTGGTCAGGTCGTACGGCGTCATTTCAACTTTGACGCGGTCGCCCGTCAGGATGCGGATGTAGTTCTTGCGCATACGACCGGAGATATGGGCAACGATTTCATGCCCGTTTTCCAGTCGTACCCGGAAGGTGGTATTGGGCAGCGTCTCGCTGACGGTGCCTTCGAACTCGATGGAGTCGTCTTTCGACATGTAGTCCTGTGCAGTTCTGCGAACGGCCTGTCGGCCTTAAGAGCGGGTATTTTACGCGTCTTGGCGCCGCGATGCAAAGTTTGCGTTAACCGGCGCTGTCGCCGGCCAGCAACGAAGCCGGGAAATCGCCAAATCGGGTGGTCCAGGCGACAGCAGGATCAGGCAGCCTGACCAGGCGCAGGCGCTCGACCTCGCCGAGGAAGCGGCTGCGGGGCCAGTGCACCGCGCCCAGACGCATCAGGTGGGGGTTTTCAACCTGGGCATCAATCAACGGCCAGCCCCACTGCCGCAGGCGCAAGGCCAGTGCAGCCAGGGCTACTTTGGAGCCGCCGCTTGCCCGGCTGAACATGCTCTCGCCGAAGAACATCCTGCCGATGGCCACACCATAGATGCCCCCAACCAGGCGGTCACCATCGAACACCTCGACCGAATGCGCATGACCGAGGCGATGCAATGCGGTGTAGGCCTGCAGCATCTGCGGGGTGATCCAGGTGCCGTCCTGTCCGGGGCGGGGGGCGGCGGCGCAGGCCTTCATGACTTCGGTGAAGGCGGTATCCGCGCGCACCTGCCACTGGCTCGACCGCAGGCTGCGGCGGAAGCGTGAGGACAGATGCACGGCACCGGTTTCGAACACCATCCGTGGATCGGGCGACCACCACAGCAGCGGCTGGCCTTCCGAGTACCACGGGAAGATCCCGCCCGCGTAGGCATTGAGCAACCTTGCCGGCGACAGGTCGCCACCCACGGCCAGCAATCCATCCGGTTCGTGCAAGGCCAACTGGGCCGGAGGGAAGGGGGCGTCCGGCGCGTCGTCCAGCCGGAACGGATAGCGGCCGGTCATGGCTGCGGGTGCTGCCGATTCTTGAACGGGGAGTGCCGGTCCAGGGCCGCGGCATAACGCCGGACATCGACGGTTTCCTGCTCGCACCAGGCCGCCAGCGCACGGCGGAAGTCCGGCTGGGCGATCCAATGGTGACTGTGCACAAGGGTCGGCAGGAAGCCGCGCGCCAACTTGTGCTCACCCTGCGCTCCGGGTTCGAAGTGGCGCAGCCCCTCGCGCAGGCAGTAGTCGATGCCCTGGTAGTAACAGGTTTCAAAATGCAGGCCGGGAAGTGCCGCGCCGCCCCAGTAACGCCCGTACAGGGTGTCGCCGCCGCGCAGACACAGGGCGCCTGCCACCGGCGCGCCGTCCTGGATCGCCAGGAACAGCACCAGGCTGTGCGGCATCGACTTGGCGAGATGCCGCAGAAACGGAAGGGTCAGGGCCGGCGAGTTGCCATACTCGACGAACGTCTGCAGATAGAAGCGGTGCATCGCCTGCAGGTCCGTCTCGCTGGCCTCATCGCCGTGGACGATGCGGAAGCCGATGCCGCTGCGCGCGACCTTGGCGCGTTCCTGGCGGATGTTCTTGCGATGCTTGTGGTCCATCGCGCCGACGAAATCATCGAACGTTTCCCAGCCGTCGTGGTTGTGCCACTGGAACTGCACGTCCGTGCGCTGCAGCCAGTCCTTGCCGAAGCAGGTCATCTCGGCATCGGTATGGAAGTTGACATGTGCCGAAGAGAGGCCCCGCTGCGTGGCCTCTTCGATGATCGCGGCCAGCAGTTGCGCGCGATGCGCCGGGCTCGAGGCAAGCAGGCGCGGGCCAGTCACCGGGGAGTAGGGCACCGCTCCCAGCCATTTCGGAAAGTACTCGAGCCCGTGTTGGGCATAGGCATGGGCCCAGGCGTGGTCGAACACGAACTCGCCATGCGAGTTGGTCTTGAGATAGCCCGGCGCGGCGGCCACCAGCTCATCGCCCTGCCACAGCGTGATGTGGTGCGGGCTCCAACCCCAGTCGTCGCGGACACACCCGTGCGCCTCAAGCCCGTGCAGGAACGCATGCGCAAGGAACGGGTTGTCACCGTCATGCAGGGCGTCCCAGGCCGAGGCGGAAATCCGGCCGAGGGAAGCGAAGATGCGCGTTTCAACGGCCATCATCAGGGCTGGAGCCGCAGCACATCGATGGTGGGCGCGTTGAACAGCCGCAGCGGCAAGCCGATTTCACCGACGCCGCTGGTGGTGAACACGCGAATGTCACCGCGATGCGTGCGGGCGAGCTGTTCGCCGCGGTCGAAGCCATACACCGTCGGGATCACGCGCCGGTACAGCCAGGGAATCCGTATCTGGCCGCCATGGGTGTGCCCGGCCAACACGATCGTCGCGTCTGCCGGGGCAAGCTGCATGGCACTGTCCGGATTGTGCGCGATGACAATGGTCGGGCCGGTTGAGGGTTGTGCGCGGAGAAAGCCTGCATCGTCCTTGCCGGCCCAGCGATCGCCCAGCCCGGCCCAGCGGTGGCCAGCCGGATCGTCCACGATGCGGCCTTCGATAAGGTTCACGCCGAGGGCCTTCAAAGCGTCACGCAGGGCGATATCGATATCCGGCCCGGGTGCCTGCTGGTCGTGATTGCCAAGGACCGCATACACCGGGGCATGCAACTTTGACAGCGGTGCGAACAGGGCCTGCAGCGATTGGTCTTGCGGCTCGTAGGTGAAATCGCCAGCGATCACCACCGCATCCACTGCCAGATGGTTGACGCGCTCAACCACCCGTTGCAGAAAATCGACGTCCTTATAGATGCCCAGATGGAGGTCGCTGATCAGGGCGATTTGGGCCTTCACGCCGGTATCGGCCAAGGTCGTCTGGCGCACCTGGATCATCTGCGGTTCGGCAAAACGCGCCCATGCGAATACCACGCAGGCTGTCAGCAGGCTACCTGCAAGCAGCCTGCTGGCACCGGGGCGGCGCAGTCGCCACAACAGCCAGGCCATGAACGGCAAAACCAGCCAGCTGCCATGAAAGAGCAGCTGTTTGATCAGCACCTTGTCCATGCGCCTGGCCGCCGGCCGTCAGGCTCAGGCGCTCTCGTCCAGGAAACGCTCGGCGTCCAGCGCCGCCATGCAGCCGAAACCGGCCGAGGTGATGGCCTGCCGGTAATGCTGGTCGGCGACGTCGCCGGCGGCGTATACGCCTTCCACCGAGGTCTGCGTTGCGTTGCCGCCCAGACCGGAGCGGATGTCCAGGTAACCGTTGTTCATGGCCAGCTGCCCCTCGAACAGGCTGGTGTTGGGGTGGTGGCCGATCGCCACGAAGAAGCCATGCGCCTCGATGTCGCGGGTACTGTCATCGAGCGTGGATTTCACGCGCACGCCGGTCACGCCCATCTCGTTGCCGAGCACTTCGTCCACCTGGTGGTGCCACACGGTTTCGATCTTGCCCGCCTCGACCTTGGCGAACAGCTTGTCCTGCATGATCTTCTCCGCCTTGAGGGTGTCGCGGCGATGCACCAGATAGACCTTGCGGGCGATGTTGGACAGGTACAGGGCCTCTTCCACAGCGGTGTTGCCGCCGCCGACCACGACCACGTCCTGGTCCTTGTAGAAGAAACCGTCACAGGTGGCGCAGGCCGATACGCCTCGGCCCTTGAAGGCCTCCTCGGACGGAATTCCCAGGTACTTGGCGGTGGCGCCGGTGGCGATGATCAGCGCATCGCAGGTGTACTGCGCGCTGTCGCCGGTCAGCTTGAACGGGCGCTGCGACAGGTCGGCGGTGTGGATGTGGTCGAACACCACCTCGGTATCGAAACGCTCGGCATGGGCCTGCATCCGCGTCATCAGGTCCGGGCCCATCAGGCCGTGCGCATCCCCCGGCCAATTGTCCACCTCGGTGGTGGTCATCAGCTGGCCACCCTGCTGCAGGCCGGTGATGACCAGCGGCTTGAGGTTGGCGCGGGCGGCGTAGACCGCGGCGGTCCAACCGGCGGGGCCGGAGCCGAGGATCAGCAGGCGGGTGTGCTTGGTCGGGAGGCTGGAAGTGCTCATGTATACTCGCGAAATTCGGGATTGGCGGCACGATCGCGGCATTCCGCATCGTCCAACGAAGCCATAGAGTGGCGGTCGGATCAGGGTGAATCAAGGCACGCGAATGGAACTGCGCGACCCGCAACTACCTCACGGGACAAATTCCAGCGGCACCGGCACGGCACATGGCCGATCCACGCGGTGTCAGCAGCCTGTGCCGACGCCGTTGCAGCAAACGCTGATGAAAGTTCGCGATTCGTCGTTTAATATCAAGCATTAACCGTGCATTTCTAAGGTGTGGCCAAAGGTGGCGAAACAGGTCCCGGAACGTGGCAAGACCCTCGGCGCCGCCGCGCGCAAGTCGGCGGCGGCAGAGGCGGAAACCTCCAGCAGGAACCGCTTGTGGCGCGATCTTGCACTGATCGCCATTGCGCCGTTGCTGCTGTATCTGCTGGCGAGCCTGTTCACCTATTCGGCCAATGATCCGGGCTGGTCGCAGACCGGCAGCGTGGTCGCGCCGGTGCACAACATGGGGGGCCGCGTAGGGGCGTGGATCGCCGATGTGTTGCTGCAACTCTTCGGCTACGTCGCCTTCGTGCTGCCGGTGGTGCTGGCAGCGATCACCTGGATCGCCCTGTTCGGGCTCAACCGCGAAGACCGCGGCGACAACGACCTGGCACCGGCATTGCGGCTTGTGGGCATTGTCGGCTTCCTGATCGCGGCGACCGGCTTCCTGCACCTGCGCCTGTTCACCGGCGACGTGGGAAATGCAGGGGGGATTCTCGGGCGTCTGGTCGGGCGCTCGCTGACGGTGGGGTTTGGTGCACTGGGCAGCAACCTGTTCGTGCTGGTGCTGCTGCTGGCCTCGATCACGCTGGCCACGGGCCTGTCGTGGTTTGCGGTGATGGAAAAGATCGGCAAGTGGGTGCTGGCGCTGGGCCCGCTGCTCAACAAGAAGACCGAGCAGGCCGCCGAATGGCAGCAGACCCGCGCCCTGCGCGAGGAGCGCGCAGGAAGTGCGCAAGGTCGATGCCGAAGTGCGCGCCAAGCGCGAGCCGGTGAAGATCGAACCGCGTCCGGAGCCAGTGATCGAGAAGAGCGAGCGCGCCAAGCGCGAGACCCAGATCCCGATGTTCCAGGGCGTGAATGGCGACGGCTCGGACGTGCCGCCGCTGGCGCTGCTGGATGACCCCAAGCCGCAGGCCAAGGGCTATTCGGAAGAGACGCTGGAAACGCTGTCGCGGCAGATCGAATTCAAGCTCAAGGATTTCCGCATCGACGCGGTGGTGGTCGGTGCCTATCCCGGCCCGGTCATTACCCGTTTCGAGATCGAGCCGGCACCCGGGCGTGAAGGTCAGCCAGATCAGTTCGCTGGACAAGGACATCGCCCGCGGCCTGTCGGTGAAGTCGGTGCGCGTGGTCGATGTGATCCCCGGCAAGTCGGTGATCGGGCTGGAAATCCCCAACGTCAGCCGCGAGATGATCTATCCTGTCCGAGCTGCTGCGCTCCAAGGAATACGACAAGTCCGCCAGCGCGCTGACACTGGCGTTGGGCAAGGACATCGCCGGCCGCCCGACGGTGGCCGATCTGGCACGCATGCCGCATCTGCTGGTCGCCGGCACCACCGGCTCGGGCAAGTCGGTGGCGGTCAACGCGATGGTGTTGAGCCTGCTGTACAAGGCGTCGCCGAAGGAACTGCGAATGCTGATGATCGACCCGAAGATGCTCGAACTGAGCGTCTATCAGGGCATTCCGCATCTGCTGGCGCCGGTCGTCACCGACATGAAGGAGGCCGGCAACGGCCTGCGCTGGTGCGTGGCGGAAATGGAACGGCGCTACAAGCTGATGAGCGCGGTGGGCGTGCGCAACCTGGCCGGCTTCAACAAGAAGGTGCGCGACGCCATCGAGGCTGGCCAGCCGCTGATGGACCCGCTGTTCAAGCCCAACCCGGAACTGGGCGAGGCGCCGCGCCCGCTGGAGACGCTGCCGTTCATCGTTATCTTCATCGACGAATTCGCCGACATGATGATGATCGTCGGCAAGAAGGTGGAAGAGCTGATCGCCCGCCTGGCACAGAAGGCGCGAGCGGCCGGCATCCATCTGATCCTGGCCACGCAGCGGCCGTCGGTGGACGTCATCACCGGCCTGATCAAGGCCAACATCCCGACCCGCATCGCCTTCCAGGTCAGCTCCAAGATCGACTCGCGCACCATTCTCGACCAGTCCGGCGCCGAGACGCTGCTCGGCAACGGCGACATGCTGTACCTGCCGCCGGGCACTGCATTGCCGGATCGCGTGCATGGCGCGTTCGTGTCCGACGAGGAAGTGCATCGCGTGGTCGAGCACCTGAAGGCGAGCGGCCCGGCCGATTACATCTCCGGCGTGCTGGATGAAGTCCAGATGATGGGCGATGGCACCGTGGTCGGCGCAACCGGCCTGCCGGAAAGCAGCAACGGGGGAGGGGACGAGTCCGATCCGCTGTACGACGAGGCGCTGCGCATCGTCACCGAAACCCGGCGCGCCTCCATTTCCGGCGTGCAGCGCCGCTTGAAGATCGGCTACAACCGCGCCGCGCGACTGATCGAGGCGATGGAGGCGGCCGGCGTCGTCAGTCAGCCCGAACACAACGGCGATCGCACCGTGCTGGCGCCGCCACCGCCCAAGTAGGAAGGGGTTTCCAGCGGTCGGCGCGGACCGGAAGGAGTTCCGACCCGCGGTTAACGTTCTTTCATTCTGGCGGGGCGTTATTGCCGCCCATTCAGTCTTACGTGGGCACACTTGCCCCCAGCCATCACCAACGGTTCTGCCAACGCCATGAACGTATTCCTGCGCCACAGTTTCATTGCCGCCACCCTCGTTTGCGCCAGCTTTGTATCGGCCAACGCCGTGGCCGGCGCGCGAGATGATCTGAAAGCTTTCACCTCGGGCCTGAAAGGCCTGGACGGTCAGTTTTCGCAGCAGGTGTTCGATTCGCGCGGCAAGCTCAAGGAAAACTCCAGCGGCCGGGTCGCGCTGTCGGCACCGCGCCTGTTCCGCTGGGAGTACGTCAAGCCGCATCCGCAGTTGATTATCGCCGATGGTCGCAAGGTGTGGGTGTATGAGCCGGACCTGGGGCAGGCAACCGTACGGGCGCAAGGCGAAGAGGAGCAGAACAGTCCGCTGACGGCGCTGATCAATCCCGCACTGCTGGAGCGTCAGTACGACGTGAGCGAAGAAGCGGCCGCGCGTGACGGCATGCAGTGGTTGTCACTGACGCCGAAGGTGGATACCGAAGCCAGCTTCCAGTACGCCGCGTTGGGTTTCGGTCAGGGCGGGCTGTCACGCATGGAAGTGGTGGACGCGGTCGGCCAACGCACTGTCATCAACTTCAGCGGCTGGAAGCGCAATCCGACATTCGCCGCGGGCACTTTCCGCTATGCACCCGGCAAGGGTGTGGATGTGATCGGCGAGCCGTGATCGAGGCGGGGCGCAGGACGGCGCCTTCATTCGTGGCCACCGCGCTAGAATGCGGCGGTGGCCAGATCCAGAAATTCTTCGTTTGAAAATGCCCCGGACCTGCTGAGCGTGGATCGCGAAAGCATGCGTCCGCTCGCCGAACGCATGCGTCCGCGCACGCTCGATGAAATGGTCGGGCAGAAACGCCTGCTTGCAGCCGATACGGCGTTGCGCCGCGCGGTCGAATCCGGGCGGGTGCATTCCATGATCCTGTGGGGGCCGCCAGGTTGCGGCAAAACCACGCTGGCACTGCTGCTCGCGCACTATGCCGATGCCGAATTCAAGGCGATCTCCGCCGTGCTCTCGGGCCTGCCGGAAGTCCGCCAGGTTCTCGCCGAGGCCAGCCAGCGCTTTGCCGAAGGCCGCCGCACGGTGCTGTTCGTTGACGAAGTCCATCGCTTCAACAAGGCGCAGCAGGATGCCTTCCTGCCACATATCGAACGCGGCACCATCGTGTTCGTGGGCGCCACGACCGAGAATCCCTCGTTCGAGTTGAATTCCGCGCTGCTTTCGCGCTGCCGTGTGCACGTACTGGAAGCCGTCTCGGCCGAGGACATTGTCGAGGCGTTGCAGCGTGCGCTGGCTGACCGCGAACGCGGCCTGGGCGAGGAGGGCATCCATGTTTCCGACGCGTCTCTGTTGGAAATCGCCCGTGCTGCCGACGGTGACGTGCGCCGTGCATTGACCCTTCTGGAAATCGCCGCCGAACTCGCAACGGGCGAGGGTGGAGAGATCACCCCGCAGACGTTGCTGCAGGTGTTGGCCGATCGCACGCGCCGTTTCGACAAGGGAGGCGAGCAGTTCTACGACCAGATCTCGGCATTGCACAAATCCGTACGCAGTTCCAATCCCGATGCCGCTCTGTACTGGCTGACGCGAATGCTGGACGGGGGCTGCGACCCGTCCTATCTGGCGCGACGGCTGACGCGGATGGCGATTGAGGATATCGGCCTGGCCGATCCGCGTGCGCAGACCATGGCGCTGGAAGCCTGGGACATCTACGAGCGTCTGGGCAGTCCGGAAGGCGAATTGGCATTTGCTCAGCTTGTGCTGTATCTGGCGAGCACCGCGAAATCCAATGCCGGTTACGCCGCCTTCAATCTCGCCAAGGCCGAGGTCCGCGAAACCGGAACCCAAGAAGTGCCGCTGCACCTTCGCAACGCACCGACCAAGCTGATGAAGAATCTCGGCTACGGCAAGGACTACCAGTACGACCATGATGCCGAAGGCGGCATAGCCTTGGATCAGACAGGCTTTCCGGATGCGATGGGCGAACGGATCTATTACCAGCCAGTCGAGCGGGGCATGGAGATAAAGCTCAAGGAGAAGCTGGATCGGTTGCGCACGGCCCGGGACCGGGCTCGCGCCCGCCAGCCGAAGAAATAACGGATCGCCACCCGGAGCACTAATGGCATCCGTCGTAATTTACATAATATACATTATGCGAAATAGCGTAAGGAGGCGGTTGGCCTGGATCTGGCTACCAAAATCCATCCGGCAAGCATACGAATGTCCGCTCCGGCTCGGAAGCTGCCGCTCCCTACCCCCGATAAACATCCCTAATCCTTGCCCTCATTCTTGAATTGCCGCTTCCGGCCCTGGCAGACGATGGGCGCAGCGCCGGTTAGCAGACCCGCTCCCGCTTCAGCCGCCCTGCGACAGCTCTCGCGCGAGGAAGGGCGCCGTCCTGCTTCGTTTGGCGCGCGCGACCTGATGCGGCGTTCCCTTCGCCACAATGATGCCGCCAGCAGCACCTGCGCCAGGCCCAACGTCAATCACCCAATCCGCCTGCGCGACAGCACGCATGTCATGCTCGATCATCACCACTGTATTTCCCGCTTCAACCAGCCGCTGCAGCTGGACCAGCAGCCTGTCCGCGTCCGACGCATGCAGACCGGTGGTGGGTTCGTCCAGTACGTAAAGCGTGCGCCCACGCTGGCCGCGCTGCAGCTCGGTCGCCAGCTTGATGCGTTGTGCTTCACCGCCTGAAAGTTCCGTGGCCGGCTGGCCCAGCCGCAGATAGCCCAGACCGATTTCCTGCAGCAACTGTAACGGGCGGGCAATGGCGTTCTCTTCGATGAAGAACGCATGCGCCTGATCAACTGTCATCTGCAGGACCTCGGCGATGTTGCGTTCATTCCACAGCACCTTCAACGTGGTCTCGTTGTAGCGGGCGCCGTGGCAGGTGGGACACGGCGCATAGACGCTGGGCATGAACAGCAGTTCGATGCTGACGAAACCTTCGCCTTCGCAAGTCTCGCATCTGCCCTTGGCCACGTTGAAAGAGAAGCGCCCCGCATCGAAACGGCGGCGGCGCGCAGCTGGGGTCGCGGCGAACAGCTTGCGCACGTGGTCGAACAGCCCGGTATAGGTGGCCAGATTGGATCGTGGCGTGCGGCCGATGGGCTTTTGATCCACCTGCACTACCCGCTGGATGGCGTCCACATCACCTGCCAATTGGCCTCGCGTCGCTTCGATCACCGTCGGCCCATCCGTTGGCGTGACATCCGCGCCATCGTCCACGGGCTCATGCCCCAGGTGCAGAAGCATCAGCTCAGGCAGTGCCTGCGCCATCAGGCTGGACTTGCCCGAGCCTGAAATGCCGGTCACTGCGGTCAGTAACCCCAGTGGCACCTGCACATCCACGCCCTGCAGGTTGTGGCGGTGGATGCCCTTCAGTTCCAACCAGCCCCTGGCACTGCGCCGCCGGCTTGCAAGCGCAGGCACCTGGTCGAAAAGATACAGGGCGGTCCGGGAATCCTTGATCTGGCGCAGACCGTCGGGTTTGCCACTGTACAGAACGCGCCCGCCGCCCTCGCCCGCCTCTGGACCGACATCCACCAGCCAATGCGCGCGGCGGATCAACTCCAGATCATGTTCAACAACGAAAACCGAGTTCCCCCCGTCTATCAGCCGGCCGAGCGCGTCATACAGCGCCTGGCTGTCGGCAGGGTGCAGGCCAGCCGATGGCTCATCGAGCACGTACAGCACACCAAAAAGCAACGAGCTCAGCTGTGTGCCCAGTCGCAGACGCTGCAGTTCGCCGGCCGATAGTGTCGGCGTCGCGCGATCCAGTGAGAGATACCCCAAGCCCAGGTCACGCAGCTGCCTTACACGCGCCATGACCCCCCCTGCGAGCCGCTGTGCAGCCAGTCGCTTCTCTTCTGACAGGGCCGAGGTCAGCCGCACGTCGGGGGCGGCGGCATGGACGGCGCGCCCGCTTGCCGCCCGCTGGGTGCGATCACGACGTGTGGCGGTCCTGCTGGTTCGCGAGCCACCGGCGTGTGCGCTGAAATCACCTTGCGCGATAGGCTCCAGTAGTTCCGCCAGTTGATCCAGGGGCATCCGCATGAACTCACCGATATCGACGCCCGCGAAAGTGACCGAAAGCGCCTCCGGCTTCAGGCGCTTGCCCTGGCAGGCAGGGCACCGCTTGCCTTCCATATAGCGGGAAACCCGCTTTCTCATCAGCGCGCTCTGGGTATTGGCAAACGTGTGCAGCACGTAGCGGCGGGCGCCGGTATACGTGCCCATGTAGCTGGGCTCAATCTTCCGTTTGAGGGCGGCACGGGTTTCGGCGGGTGTGAAACCGGCATAGACCGGCACGCTCGGCGTTTCCTCGGTGAACAGGATCCACTCCCTGTCCTTCTTCGGCAGCTTCTTCCACGGCACGTCGATGTCGTAGCCAAGCGTGACCAAGATGTCGCGCAGGTTCTGGCCTTGCCATGCCGGCGGCCAGGAGGCGATGGCGCGCTCGCGGATGCTCAGCGACGGATCCGGAACCATCAACGCTTCGGTTACTTCATAGACATGCCCAAGGCCGTGGCAGGTGCTGCAGGCGCCCTGCGGCGTGTTGGGTGAGAAGTCCTCAGCGTAGAGCATGGGCTGATTGGCCGGATACGCCCCTGCACGCGAATACATCATGCGCACCAGGCTGGACAGGGTGGTAACACTGCCCACCGATGACCGTGCATTGCTGGCGCCGCGCTGCTGCTGCAGGGCTACCGCCGGCGGCAGCCCGTCGATCGCATCCACATCGGGCACGCCAGCCTGGTCGATCAGGCGCCGAGCATACGGCGCAACAGACTCGAAGTAGCGTCGCTGCGCCTCAGCGAAGACAGTGCCGAAAGCCAACGAGGACTTTCCGGAACCCGATACCCCGGAAAACACCACCAATGCATTGCGTGGAATGGAGACATCGACATTCTTGAGGTTGTGCTCGCGCGCTCCGCGGACCTCGACGCAACCGCTGGATGCGACAGCGCATGACGACTCGCCAAAGGGATTCTTGGGCATCTCGCGTTCCTGCGGGCAGTGAGTGGCACGCGCCAAAGCGTGCCCATTGACCAATTGTCACTGCTGCGGGGTGAATGTGGGTGAGGAGGAGTCCAGTCACGCCATGCGTGTCTCCCGAGTGCTGTCAGCTGCGTTCAGGTGCTGACTGCAGGGAGCGAACCTTTGCGCGTTTTGCCACATGGTCCAGCGCAGGGCCAAATGGCCCCGTTATCTGCACGCGTGCGCGCGCCCGGACAAGAGCTGACATCTGCCCTACCCCATAAACAGCCCGAATCCCCTGCCGCCCCTTTTTGCTGGCGATGTCCTCCGCTTGCCCGCGTTATTGGGATGGCGCATGAGATCCTGACAGGCCACCCGCAAGGTTTGCACGGAACCTCGATCCTGAAGCGGACCGAGGCGGAGACCAGACGTGGCCCTAACGTCGCCCCTCAACCGCGCTGGCCGCCAAAGCGATTCAGGTTTAATGCCTGGGCAAACGCCGGTCAAGCGCCCGCAATGATGTCAATTACCACCACGCCCTCGCCTGCGCGCTGGACCCTCAGTATGAGGTGTTCGCCAGGTTTGACCTCTGCGAGCACCTTCTTCATGGTCAGCCCGCTGGCGCCCTTGGTCGGGAGCCCGCCCACCTCGACGATCAGATCACCAACCTTTAATCCTGCCTTTTCGGAAGGGCTTCCGGCATGTACCGATGCGACCTTGACTTCAGAAAGCGTGGCGCTGAAAAATCCGTCCGTCGCCACTGCAACACTAAAGCCCAGTCGAGGCTTGGCAAGCGCAACGCCCGGAAAAAGGAGTGCGGATAAAAGGAGAGCGTAAAGGGTCGTGGAAACGAGTTTTTTCACTTGACACCTTGGGGATGGAAGAGCGCATTTAACCTCGACCTACTTGTCGCCTCGAGTGTCATAAGTACTGAATCACGCCGGATTCTGCTGCAACGATCCCCGAGGCGGCCGGTGCGGCGTCCCGATGCTCTGGACGACTGTTGCCGCTGAAGAGACGTTACGACGGCACTACTACTTCGATGGCGCTCGCTTCTCGCCCAAGTACCAATCGAATTTCATCGCGTCGTCCCACGCCGCGCCCATCTTGGCGATGATTGCGTCACGCTGCATGGGCAACAGAAAGCGCGCTTGGATTGCATGATCGATCGATGCGGTGGCGGTTTTGATATAACCATCGCGATCACCGTAGCGCTCTTGAATTGAACGACGCGGATCATGCGCCGCTATGCGCTCGGCTCGGGTTCGCGCGAAGGGAATGAACGCACCATTGAGCCCGGAGATGAATCCGTATCTCTCCAGCGTGGGCGATTTCCAGTTCCAAGCCGTGTAGGTGCCAAGAGGCACGGACGCCAACGCGCCTCGCCAGCCACCCAGTTCGTTGCCGTCGCTATCGACGTCAGGCACGAGCAGGCGGTAGTGGCCCGATACGCGCACGGGCTCCCGGATGACGCCTTCCCGCGCATACCCCTTGCCAAGGTCGAGTCGCCATAGTGGCGGCGGCGTCATGGGAACCCTGATGCCGGGAATCGCGGGGAAGTGCAACGCGTCGGCAGGAACCAGCGTGCTCCCCGGCACGGGCGCCACGCTCGGTGGTGGCAGTTCTCCATCTATGACCCAGGCCCGCAGGTTCTCGAGCTGGGCGTTCAGGCCGTCAGCCAGGTCGACATTGGCGTTGTAGGGATACGCCGCTTCCTTGCCCGGCTTGGTGAATGAGCTGGGCGTTCGCGGCGCGTGCGGCGCGCCCGAATAGAAGTAGAGCCGCGTGTCCGCCCCGAGGTCGACCGGATGCCGGCCGTCCACCGTGGTCTGTAGCAGCGATGCATTGCGCGCCCAGTATTCCGAGCTGCCGATGATGTACATGATCTTTGGGACTGTGCCGTCGTGCTCGGCACGGTCCAACAGGCCCGCCACGGCGCCACCACCGCCGAGATCGGGCGTGGGCACATCGGCGAACGGATAGAGATCGACCGCGCGCAAATTACTCATCACCGAGTTACCGGCTTCGCCGGGCAATGCGTATCGATGGTTGAACGATCCACGTCCTGCACCGGCGGTCGTAATGAGCATGCCGTCGAAGACACGCTTGCCATCCGACCCTGTATTGAATCCGCGATACAGGAAGTCGCGCAGGAAACGGCCACCCTGTGAGTAGCCGTAGGCGAACACGGCAATCGCGTCACCCGGCCGATTGATGGCGGAAGTGGCCTGCTTGGACTTCAGATGCTCCGCAAAGTCGCGGAAGGCCGCTTCGCCGAGCCCCATCACCGTTGCATTCTCGCCTTCGTACACGAGACTGAAATACGCATCGGGCGCGACGTGTGTCTTGAACACGATGCCGCAACGCGCCTCGGCTTTCTTCTCCGCCGAGGCGGGTGCGAACGACCACGCCGTCCGGGGTATGACGGAGCCCGGGTCGTCGAACCGCGTCTGCGCGCGCAATACGGCACCGCGCTGAGCGGCGTCGTGCCCGCAATAGAATCCGTTGCCCGGAAGGTCGAACGATTTGCCGTCCGTGAGTTCGTCGGCGGCGAACGTCGCCCTTGTGCGGCTGTGCACGCGCGCGGTGGGAACCTGCAGGCCGAACTGGTCCGCGTCCAGTCGCCCCTGCCAGCCGACCCATGCCAGCGTGTACCCCAAGCGGAAGAACGTGGTGTCGGTCAGTTTAACGACGCGCTCGGGCGCCGACAGGTCGAGTCCATCCTCGGTTTCGAAAAACAGGCCATCCATCTGCGTGCGACCGCGATTGGCGGCTTCGACGAGAGTCACCTGGTTGCCGCGCGCGCCATCGACAGGACGGATGAGCACGAAGGGTCCGGAGTACTCGACCTGGCCACGGTTGTTGGTCGGCGCGTGCCGGATATCGGTGATGCCTCTCGCGGAAGCGCTTCGCGGATCGACCGCGTAGTGGACAGTCCCGCGCAGCACCTCATAGGCACCGATATCGCCGAACGCCTGTCCGCCCAGCCACGGCTGACGGCTGCTGACGTCGATCGAGACCACCTCGGCGGCTGCCGACGTGCATGTCCCAACACATATCAACAGAGCGGCGCACTTCAGCACACTGGATCCGCGAGCCATGCAGGTGTTCCCGACGGGATTGGATGCGTCACTCTACGTTCGGTGCCTGCAAGCACCCAGTGTCTGAAGTAACCCGCCCAGTAAAGGTTCGAAGTCTGCTTCTGGGCCGGAATCGGGCACTCCCCTACTCCGATAACAGCCCTTATTCCTGCTCTCGCTGTCCGCTATCGGCAAAGAGCGGATGCTGGCAGCAATTCTGATTTCGGCAGCGCGTCCGCCGCTCTGCGGTTCCACTCGGCAGCAGCGCCACCCGTGATCGTTGTTCCATCCAGTCGGCTCGCCGTTCGGCGTCAGCGAAGTCATCAAGCGCCCCGGCTAGCCTTACTTCAGACCGATGGAGGCGAGCGACTTCATACCGCGGGGACTTCACCCCGGTCTAACCACCACGGCGCTTAATTGGTGGCCCCCGTAGGCCGAGGTCTGCCGCCATGCCCGTCTCCCCTGTTCTCTTGGCGGCCGCAGTTGCCGCTGTGCTCGCCAGCGGCTGTGCCAGCGCCCCTGCCGGCTCCGCCGATGCCAGTTCCCGCGACGCCGACTGGCCGCACTACAACCGCACGCTGACCTCGGAGCGGTTCGCGCCGCAGGACCAGATCACCCCATCCAACGTCTCGCGCCTGCGCGTCGCCTGCACCTACGACCTGGGCATAGACACCAGCTTCCAGACCGGGCCGATCGTCGTGGGTCGCACCATGTACGCGACCAGCGAGAAGGAGACCTTCGCCATCGACGCCGGCACCTGCGCCGAGAAGTGGCGGGTGAAGGAGGACGTGGCCGACACCTACCTCAAGGTCAACCGCGGCGCCGCCTATCTCGACGGGCGTTTATACCGCGGCTTGCAGGACGGCCGTGTGGTCGCCTACGACGCCGACGACGGCAGCAAGCTGTGGGAAACCCGCATCGCCGACGCGGCCAAGGGCGAAAGCGTGCCGGCAGCGCCCATCGCCTGGAACGGCATGGTCTTCATCGGCCAGGCCGGTGGCGACAACAAGGGCGTCAAGGGCCGGATGTATGCGCTCGATGCGGCGACCGGGCGCCAGCTGTGGGAAACCTGGCTGGTGCCGCGCGCCCAGGACGGTAAAACGGCAGCGACCAGAGCCGAACAGGTGGCCGCGCCGACCTGGGGCAACACCGGGGAGATCCCGATCACTGGCGGTGCCACGTGGACCAGCTACACACTCGATCCCAAGGCGGGCCTGCTCTACGTTCCGGGCGGCAACCCGGCGCCCGATTTCGCCCACAAGCTGCGCCCGGGCAAGAACCTGTTCACCAACTCGGTAGTCGTGCTCGATGCGCGCACCGGCCAGTACCGACGCCATTTCGAAGTGGTCCCCGAGGACTTCCACGATTGGGACGTGTCGGCCGCGCCGACCCTGGTCCACACCCGCAGTGGACGCGCCCTGCTGGCCGCCGCACCAAAGGACGGCAACCTTTACGGCTTTGATCTCGGCAGCGGCGCGCGGCTTTACCAGACCGCAGTAACCACGCGCGAAAACGTCGACATCCCGCTGTCGACCAAACCGGTGCGCTTCTGCCCCGGCTCGCAGGGCGGCTCGGAATGGAACGGGCCGGCATACAGCCCGCAGACCAACCTGATCTACACCGGCAGCGTCGACTGGTGCACGACAGTGAGCCTGGCCGGTCCGGAGAAGATCGCCAGCGTCGCGCTCGCCCAACCCTGGAGCGGCAACGCCGATGAACAGAACGGCTTCGGCGAGTTCGACCCCAAGGAACAATGGGGAGGATGGATTACCGCCACCGACGCCGACACCGGCGCGGTGCGCTGGAGGTATCACGCCCCTGCCCCGATCCTCGCCGCGGTCACCCCGACCGCCGGCGGCTTGGTGTTCAGCGCCGACATGGAAGCCAACGCTTTCGCGCTGGATGCCACCAACGGCAACCTGCTGTGGACGACCCGGCTCAACGGTGCGCCCGGCGGTGGCGTCATCACCTACACCGTCGATGGCAACCAGCGCGTCGCCTTCGTGGCCGGCACCAACTCCCCGATCTGGCCGGTGGAAAAGAAGACCGCCAAGGTCGTGGTTTTCGCCCTGGCCGGGAATGGAGGTGAATAAGGCCGGCTGGCACGACACCACGCGCTGATGATGGCTGACAGGGGCAGGCCCGCCAGGCTGGAGATGCGCGGTGGGCGTGCCTGAAAAAAGAGATTCAGGAAAAAAGTACCTGAAACGAGCGCCGCGCCGGACAGAAGGTCCGTCTGCAACCGACACCAAGCGGGTGGCGGTGATCACCAGCCCGGCCGCCGGATGGGCAAGATCTCGTGCGACGCCTGGCGGCCGAAAGCCCTCGCCGTGGTGATCGGACGTTAACGAAGAGCTACGTGTCCAGACGCGAGGACCAGCGGACGCTGGTGACCAGAGCGGACGATTCTCGAGCAGTTCAGGCCGCTGCAAGAGGTCAGCCCGGACGCGCGCGCAGATGCGTAAGCAAGACGACGGCATCGGCAAGAACCTCAACGCCTGATCGATCGCCAGGCACGAGCCCTACGAGACCCTGGCGTCTACTTCGCCACCAAGCACGTGGTGCAATCGCTGACCTGACCGGGGCCAAGGAGTCAGCGCGCACGGCATCATCGTGAACGCGTACTACCGCCATTTTGTTGTGCGACCGCATCTACCGGAAATGAGCCCGCTCGGGGCATCCCGCCCGCCGAGGCGTTCGAGACGTTGGCTCGCCGGCATTCCGTTGGGGCCGCACCCAAGAACGGAGTCCGCCGCCAACCTGGTGTCCTGAAGTTGCCCCTGGCGGTGTGGGTGGCAATACCAGCCGCAAACTATTTCGCAACCGCCGAATGCCCGATTCATCTGCTGGCAGCGGGTGGCCTGCACGATGAGTGCGATGGCAGGGGGCGATAGCGCGATTGGCTTCTCCGGCATGCTCAAGCGCAAGCGTGTCTATCGCACAAAGTATCCAACACTCGCTGCAGCAAGGATGGATGTGTTCGAATACATCGCGCGGTTCCGTAACCCAGGAATCCGGCGAAGACTCGCCAGGCGGGATCTGAAGTTTTCCACTTTTTAAAACAATCCGTGATTTCGAAGTAGAACCCTTCACAGCGCCTGAGCAGGAACAGCTTTTCATGGATCGAGCCATTTATCCGATCGTGTGCGTCTCCCCTGCATGGCGTTGGGCCAAGCTGGTCCTGCTGTGGTTGGTCCTGCTGCTGGGTTGGGGTCATCCAGTGTGGGCGCAGTCTGCTCCGCCCCACCCGGCCGATCCGCTGCAGCCGGTCAGTGTCGCCCCGGTCATTGTCGATGGTAATCGCCTGTTCCCGGTGCGCGGGAGTCCGTCGTATCCGGCGCAGGAGCGGGCTGCCCGCGTGCGCGAGAACATCATCACCGCAGCCAGGGACGAGACGATTCGCGCCAATGACGTGCACACGGTCGAGGCCGCGGGGCAGACGCAGATTTTCGCCGGCAGGATGCTGATCCTGGCGGTGTTTGATCTTGACGGTGAATTCGAAGGTATCGACAGGAAGGTTCTGGCGACCACGTTCACCCGAAAGATCACCTTGGCCATCGGCCAATACCGCACCGACCGCAGCCGCCCCGTACTGCTGCGGAACACCTCACTGGCACTGGCCGCCACTGCGCTGATGGTATTTGCCCTGTGGGTAATCGTCCGCTTTTCACGCTGGGCAACGGGCCTGGCACAACGCAGGGTCCAGAGAAAACTGCAAACCCTGGAGGACAAGGCCCACCGGCTGATCCGCGCCGAACAGATCTGGACCGTGGTTTCCAGTCTGCTGCGTGCCGCCCGCTTGCTGCTCCTCGTACTGCTGACGTATTTCTATCTGCACACGGTGCTGGGCCTGTATCCCTGGACGAGGCCGGCGGCCCGGATGCTGTTCGGCCTGGTGTTCAACCCGCTGCAAAGCCTGTGGCAGGGGTTTCTCGCCTCGATCCCGGACCTGGTGTTCCTGATCATCCTGTTCGTGGTGGTGCGTTACATCATCAGGTTCATCCGCCTGTTCTTCAAAAGCGTGGAGCTGGGGCGCATCCGCCTGGAGAACTTCGACCCGGACTGGGCGGCGCCGACGTTCAAGATCCTGCGCGTCCTGATCATTGCCCTGGCCGTGGTGGTGGCCTATCCCTACATACCGGGATCGGATTCGATGGCATTCAAGGGGGTATCGCTGTTCCTGGGCGTGATCTTCTCCCTGGGGTCGTCGTCGTTCATCGCCAACATGATCGCCGGCCTTTCCATGACCTACCGCGGAGCCTTCAAGCAGGGCGAGCTGGTCAAGATCGGTGAGGTCGTCGGGGCTGTCGACGACATCAAGTTGATGACCACGCGGATCCGCACGGCCAAGAATGAAATCGCCGTCATCCCGAACTCCAGCATCCTGAGCAGCAACGTCGTCAATTACTCGGCACTGGCGCGCTCGCCGGGCCTGGTGCTGCACACAGTCGTCGGCATCGGATACGACGTGCCGTGGCGCCAGGTCGAGGCCATGCTGCTGCTGGCCGTGGCGCGCACCCAAGGCCTCAAGGCGGAGCCGAAGCCCTTCGTGCTGCAGGTTTCGCTCGGTGATTTCGCAGCCAACTACGAAGTCAATGCCTACTGCGACGATGCCCTGCGCATGCTGTCGCTGTACTCCGCCCTGCATGCCAACATCCAGGACGTGTTCAACGAACACGGCGTGCAGATCATGTCGCCCGTCTACACACAGCTTCTGCCGGCGCCGTCGGGGGACCAGCACCCCTCGGATCAGATCCGGTGATTCACCGCCCGTCCCACGCCTTGCGCGGGACGGAGCTGGCGGCGGTGAGATCAGCAGATGCTGCGTCAAATGCTGTCAACGCGGATCAACCCGGTTTGGCTTTGCCTTCCGGTGCGCACAGCCATGCCGAGGCGGCGCTCAACATCGCCTGCAATCCTACTTTCAACGTCGGCTCCAGCACCGGCGCGAAACGCGGTGAATGATTGCTGGGAATGGTGTTGAGCTTTCCTTCCTGCTTGGCGGTGGCATACGTCTGCGGGTCGGTGCCGCCGACGAACCAGAACACATAGGGCACGTTCCAGGTGCGGCCGAATACGCTGAAGTCCTCGCTCGCCGCCGCCGGCTTGCCCTCGTAGGCGTTGTCACCGAACTGCGCTTTGAATGCATCCACGACCCGTTGGGTGGCCTCGTGGTCGTTGTTGGTCATCGGGTAGCTGCTGAGCGTGGTGAATTCCGGTGGGGTCGGCGAATTGGATGCATCGCACTCGGCGCAGCAGATGCGCTTGACCGCCTTCAGCATGTGCTCGCGCACGCCCTCGTCATAGGTGCGCATATTGAGCTTGATGGTGGCGTTGTCGGGGATGATGTTTTCCTTGGTCCCGGCCTGCAGCGAACCGATGGTCAGCACCGCACTGTCCAGTGGCGAAATCTCGCGTGAGACGATGGTCTGCAGACGCAGCACGGTCGAGGCGGCCATCACCACCGGATCGATTGAGGTCTGCGGCTGCGAGCCGTGCGAACCGCGGCCAAACAGTGTCACCTTCATGCTGTCGCCCGCCGACAGGATCACGCCGGCGCGGTAGCTGACGGTCCCGGCCGGCCCCACCATCACGTGTTGGCCCAGAACGACATCCGGGCGAGGCAGTTGCGCCCCGTCCCAGTCCTTGACCATCGCATTGGCACCCTGCGCCACCTCCTCGCCCGGCTGGAATACCACCAGTGCGGTGCCGCGCCACGCATCTCGCGATTCGGCCAGCACGCGCGCCGCGCCCAGCATCCAGGTGACATGCAGGTCATGCCCGCAGGAATGCGCGACGCTGACCTGTTGCCCGTCGGCATCGGTCACGGTCACCTGGCTGGCATACGGCAGGCCGGTGTCCTCCGCCATCGGCAGCGCGTCCATGTCACCGCGCAGCATCACGGTCGGGCCGTCACCATTGCGAAGCACGCCGACAACGCCAGTCACACCGACCGCCCGGCTCACGCTGTAACCAAGCTTCTCGATGTAGTCGGCAGCGATGCCGGCAGTTCGATGTTCCTGCATGGACAGCTCGGGATGCCGGTGCAGATCCTTGTAGATCTCGAGCAGCCCGGGGGCCATTCCATCAAAGCCGCGTTCGAGTGCATCGGTCAGGGAATTCATGGTGATGTGGGCTCCGCATCGGGCTCGCCTCGCCTATCGGGGCAATGCCCTATCGAAACGGAGTTTATGCCGGTGGCTCATTCAACGGTTGTGATGGATTGGCACCTCGCCGAGTCTTCCGTCCCGACGGCACGTGGCGGCTGGGCCGGCACATCGGGGTGGATGGCGGCACCTGGATGCGCGCCTCAAGAATCGCCGCTGGACATTCGGTTTTCGAAGAGCCCGCAATCCGGGGACAAGGCCCGAAGGCCCTGCGTCAGAAGGCGATGAAACAGCGGGCGCTTCGGCGCCGTGTGCAACCTCTGCAGGAGCCGGTTGGGTGATGGCAGCGCGACCTGATCGCCGGCGCTTCCTTCATTGCGTTGGCACAACGCGGGATGTCATTGCATCGGCGCCTTTTTCTCTGATCCAGGCAAGCATGTTCGAGCCCAACCAGCACTTGGCCAGCGCTTCTGCATGAATGCGGATGTCAGTGGCTACCGCCCTGCCTGTGCCCTCCCAGGTTTCACAGTGCCGTGCAGGCCCGGGCGTAGTGTCGGGGTCGTTCGTGCGAACAGACGAAAGCCGAAACCCCGCCTGCAATGCAGATGCGGACAGCTCGCATGATCCCACACCTCGTCGGCTGGCCCACTGAATCGGGCCAGGCCCGACCGGTAAAACCCACACTCAACGAGGCGACGACCCACCGGTCGGCGTTGCTGGAGCCGCTGTATGCGCTGGATAGGTGGATTTGAAGGTGCAGACCACGTGAACGGTCGTGGCCGCGCGCTTTCCATGGCCACCGACAGTGGGCATATGTCGCGGTTGGATCGCGACTACCGCCGTCTGCGCCGGCTCGGATTCACGGAAGTCCGGGAAAGCCTCGGATGGCGCAGCTGCGATCTTCCCGCGGGCTACGGGTTTGAAAGCCTGCACGCGCGCATGAGAGCGGCCCGTCGTTATGGTCTCAAGATCCGCTGGACGTTGATGCATTACGGCATACCTGCGGGGCTGGATCTGATTGACGGCGATGAAGCGGTTTTCATCGACCGGTTCAGTGCCTACTGCAGCGCCGTTGCAACGGAACTGTCGAACTATCCGGTCGATGAGCCACGCATCTACACGCCCATCAACGAAATCTCCTTCCTCTGCTGGGCGGCCACTTCCACGGGGCTGATGCATCCCCACGTGGGCGACAGGGAGGTGGACGCGCAGGGTTTGAAGCTTCGGCTGGTCCGCGCTGCCCTCGCCGGCTGCCGCGCCATCCGCGCGGTGGACCCCGACGCCCAGATGATGTGGGTGGAACCGCTTATTCATGTTGCTGTTCCTACCGACCAGCAACACATGCGCCAAAGCGCGGACTTCGAGCGCCTGTCGCAGTTTGAAGCCCTTGATCTGTTGACCGGTCTGGCCGAGCTGGACGTTGGTGGTTCACCCGCGTATGTCGATCTGATCGGCGTCAACTATTACCACAGCAACCAGTGGGAAGTCGGGTCGCGCAAAGCGCTTCCATGGCAGCGCTCCCACCCGCTGCGGATACCGCTGTCCAAGCTGCTGCGGGAAGTCCGTGATCGCTACAACCGGCCGCTGACCGTCAGTGAGACCAGCCATCCCGGCGAAGGGCGGGCTGCATGGTTGCGTGACGTGGTCGCGCAGGTCCGTCTTGCCAGGCATGCAGGTGTCGACGTCGAGGGCATCTGCATCTATCCGGTCTTCGACCGCCCCGATTGGGAAGACCCAAGTCGATGGCACCGCAGCGGGATGTGGGACATGGATCCTCTTTCCGTCCATCACCCGCCGGTCCTCGTCCGCGATTACGCGCGTGCCTACATCGAAGCACGCAACGCCCTGCTTCCATCCTCCCTTACTACCGGTACAACGATCATGCGCCAGCTTCTTGTGTTCTCACACCTGCGTTGGGACTTCGTCTATCAGCGTCCCCAACACCTGCTGTCACGTCTGGCGCAACACGGCGAAGTGGTTTTCTTCGAAGAGCCGGTCCTGGACACCGCGGAACCCGCCTGGCTGGAGGTCATGCGACCCCACCTGGGGGTTACCGTTCTACGCCCGCATACACAGGTTGCAGAACCCGGCTTTGCCGACGCCCAGTTTCCTGTACTTCGCGATTTGTTGAACGACTGGCTGCTGGAGAATGGCCAGGAAGGCCTCGCGGTCTGGCTCTACACGCCAATGGCGCTCCCCCTTATCCAGGGACTGGAGCCGTCCGCAATCATCTATGACTGCATGGATGAACTCAGCGCCTTCAAGAATGCGCCTGCACGCCTGATGGACCGGGAGAAAACCCTGCTGGACGTTGCCGACCTGGTATTCACCGGCGGGCCGTCGCTGCAGGATGCCAAGGCTCCGCATAACCCGCATGTGTACTGTTTTCCGAGCAGCGTCGATGTCGAGCACTTTGCAGCTGGCAGGCGCCGCGAAAGTGCCGCGGGCGTCCCGGCGCGTGCGCCAAAACTGGGCTTCTTCGGCGTTATCGACGAGCGTCTGGACATCGAGCTGCTCGGCGAGTTGGCCGATGCCCATCCGGAGTGGGAGATCGAACTGATCGGTCCGGTCGTCAAGATCGATCCAGCCACCCTTCCCCAGGCCGACAATCTGCTGTACCTGGGACAGCGCGATTACGCGGACCTCCCGCGTCTGATTGCCGAGTGGGATGTCTGCCTTCTTCCCTTCGCACTTAATGCATCCACCGCGTTCATCAGCCCGACCAAGACACTGGAGTACATGGCGGCCTGGAAGCCCGTGGTCAGCACGCCGGTGCGCGATGTGGCCCGTCTCTACGCCGAGGGCGTGACTCTGGCCGACGACCATGCCTCTTTCATCAGCGCGTGCGAGCAGGCAATCAACGAGACATCTGAAGCGCGGTCGGAGCGGATACGCGTACAGGATTCGTTGACCGCCGCGACGTCCTGGACCCGGACTGTCAGCGCAATGGCCGATCTGATTGACCAAACCTCTGCCAAGGGGCTCAATCCACGCGCCCGCGCGTACCTGCACGGATCGCGGGTGGCTGTGCTTGCCGAGTCGCCGGTGGAGTGCCTGATCCTGGGTGCCGGACCTACCGGTCTTTCGGCCGCTTATCACTACGGCGCCGGCAGTGTGCTGGTGGAACGGGAAAATACCGTCGGCGGCTGGTGCCGGTCGATCGACGACCAGGGTTTCCGCTTTGATCATGCCGGCCACATCATGTTCTCCAAAGACCCGGATGTCCTTGAGCTTTACGGCACCTTGCTTGGCGACAACCTGCATTGGCAGGATCGTGAAGCATGGGTCTACAGCAAAGGGGTGCACACGCGCTATCCCTTCCAAGGGGCGTTGTATGGCCTGCCGCCGACCGTGCTCAAAGAGTGTCTGGTCGGTGCTATCGAGGCGCGGTTCGGCGCGCTGGAACCTGGCAATGGCGATGCCCCGGAAAAGGTCAAAGCTCCGGCCGGTTCGCTACAGGCAGTGGCGGCGTCCAATGACTGTTGCGCCGACGGAACGGATGCGATTTCCATCAGCGATGGCGGCGGCGATCCGAAAGATTCCGGTGCAGCCAAGGTCACGTCCATCTTCCGCCGCGGCTCGCCTGCAAATTTCGACGAGTTCATCCATCAGGTATGGGGCGCCGGCGTAGCCAAGCACTTTGCCGTGCCCTACAACACCAAGCTGTGGACCGTGCCGTTGCGTGAGATGGAGACCTCTTGGCTGGGCGGACGGGTGCCGCTGCCCAATCTGGAGGAGATGATCGATGGCGCGTTGCAGCCGGTTGCCGCGCCGGTGGGTCCGAATGCCCGATTCGGCTATCCGCTGAAAGGCGGATTCCAGGCATTGATGGACGGTTTTCTTCCGCATCTGAAGGGAACGCTGGTGCTGGGGACGGCCGCCACCGATATTTCGGTACGCAGGCGGCAGGTCACCTTCTCCGACGGACGTCGCATGGGCTGGAAGCAGCTCATCAGCACGATGCCCCTGCCCGAACTCATCCGCCTGATCGGCGACGAGGCACCGCCACGCGTGCGCAGCGCCGCTGCCGGGCTTCGCCACATCTCGGTTCGTTGCGTCAATCTGGGAATCGGCCGGGAAAACCTTACCGACAAACACTGGATCTACTACCCCGAAGACACGGTCTTCCACCGGATTTTTGTCCAGGGCAATGCAAGTCCGCACAACAATCCAGCGGGCGGTTTCGGCCTTACCTGTGAGATCTCCTACTCCCCCACCAAGCCGCTCCCGGTTGATGGAGAAGCACTGATCGAGCGGTGCATCCGCGAGTGCATAGAGGTGGGGATGGTGGCACCGGAGGATCCGATCCTCACCGCATCGATGGTTGACATGCCGTACGCCTATGTCCTGTACGACCACGCTCGCGCCGCCAACGTCGAGACCATCCGTTCCTGGCTGCTGACCTACGACATCATCCTGGCCGGCCGCTACAGTGAGTGGGAGTACTACAACTCCGACCACGCCTTCCTTGCCGGACGTCGCGCCGCGTTGTCGGCCCGCTCCTCCAGCGGGTCGTCGGAGGTGATGTCGACATGAGCATTTCCCCCTACCCGTCGAACGCTTCGCGCGACGCTGCAACCAAGGCACAGGCGCGGCCGTTGGTGCTGGTGACCGGCGGCACCGGCTATATCGGCTCCCATACGTGCGTGTGTCTGCAGCAGGCCGGGTACCAGGTCCTGATCGTGGATGATCTCAGCAACAGTGAAGCGGAGGTTCTGTCATCGATCGCCAGCATCAGCGGGCAGGAGCCGCTGTTTGAACAAGCCGACATACGCAACGTGACGGCCCTGAAGAACATACTCGCCAGGCACCGGCCGGCCGCCACGATCCACTTCGCCGGGGTCAAATCGGTTGCCGAATCCGAGCGCGATCCGGTCAAGTACTACGACGTCAACGTGGCCGGGTCCGTCGCGCTGGTGAAGGCACTGCGCCATGTGGGAGTGCCGGTCGTCGTGTTCAGTTCCTCGGCCACCGTTTACGGGGAGCCGGACTACCTGCCCCTTCGCGAAGACCACCCGCTGCGGCCGGAAAGTGCCTATGGCCGCAGCAAGCTGATGGTGGAGCAACTGCTGGAGGACATGTGCCGGGCCGATCCCGCCGCGTCTGTGGTCGCCCTTCGCTATTTCAATCCAGTGGGCGCCCACGCGACAGGCAGGTTGGGCGAGGCCCCCAGGGGCACACCTGAAAACCTGATGCCGCATCTGGGGCGGGTGGCGACCGGCGTGACGTCCGTGCTCAATGTTTTCGGTGGGGACTACCCCACCCCGGATGGCACCTGCGTGCGGGACTACGTGCATGTCATGGACCTGGCCGAGGCGCACGTCGCTGCGGTCCATCTGGCACTGACAACACGTTCCTTCCGGGCGATCAACATCGGTACCGGCACCGGCGTTTCGGTCCTGGACCTGATCAACGCGTATGGTGCTGCCTGCGGCCACAGCGTGCCCTATCAGGTGGTGGCGCGCCGGCCCGGCGACGTGGCTTGCTATTACGCCGATCCGGAAGCTGCGCGAGCAAAGCTGGGCTGGCGGGCGCGGCGCGGGCTGCGGGAAATGTGTGATGACGCCTACCGGCATGTGACCCGATGCCACGCCGCGTCAGCGCCGGACCACCCGGTACGAAGCGTCGCCTCCCATCAGCGCGCTATCTAGCAATGCCTTCCGGTAGCCGGTTCGCGCCCCGCAGAGGCCGGAACTGCATGCAGCGGCGCGTGAGTTCTGAATGCGTGCACGGACAAGCCGACGAGGTTCTATTGGCACCGTGACGGGTTATCCCAGCGCTGGCTTTGCCGTCATCAGATAGAACACGGTCAGGAACGATACCAGCGCCGGCACTCCAAGAGCGGCCCACGTGCCTAGGTGGCGGTCGTATTGCAGCGGCAATGGCTGGTTGCTGTCCGCGGCGGCCTGCGCCAGGTCGCGCAGCTTCATCTGCAGCCACACAACCGGGAGCCAGCACAGGCCCGAAATGACGAACAGCACCAGCGACCAGTACAGCCAGGGCGTCATCAACGGCACTCCGAGCCGATGGGCCAGATACAGTCCCGAGAGCGGCTGGAACACGATGGTAGTGGCGGTGAAGATCCAATCGGCCACGACCACAAGACGCGCCACGGTCGCCGCCGTTCGGGCATCCCTGCTGCGGCTCGCGAACAACAGGTAGAACGCGCTTCCCACCCCTGTTCCGAACAGGAACGTGGACGAGAGGATATGCAGGAACTAACGACGGCGATGTCCATCGCGGTCCTCCAGCCTCAACAACGCGTAGATCAACGCCAGAATGGGCAGATTCTTAAGCACCGGCCCATACGGATGGGCCCAGAATTCTGGCAGCCACACGCTTATCACGACGGTGTAGAACGCGATCAGCGCCATCTGTGCCAGATACATGGCGCGGCGCCAGCGTGGCAGCCAGATCCCAAGGCCCAGCACCCCGTCCAGCGCTGCGGCACCGTACAGGGCCGCCGGTGCGAGGAAGTCCGGGACATGCGCGCGCGCCAGCAGGTCCAGACTGTCGGCTCGCGGATAGACGAATGCCGAGACCCAGGCGGTCACCAGCCAGGTGGTTGAAAGGGACAGCCGCAAGACCGGCAGCAGGTTGGCCACGTTCCATGCGCCGCGTCTCCGACGCCTCAACCGGGTCGATAAACTCCCGTGGCGATCGCATCTTTTTCTTCAGCAGCGAGGCCCATGGCGTCGGGTCGGCACAGTTTCCCCCGGCCAGCATCGTCATCGAGTCGCCACTTACCAGAGAGCCGGGCAGCCGCTGGAGGATGGCGACGGTCAGACGCGTGAACCACGAAGGGGCCCAGACCGCCGGCGGTCGCAACCCGATCCCGTCTGCCAGGGCGCGGATATAGCCCGCAAGGGTGATGGGCTCGGGGTATACCGCGTCGATCCCCAGCGGTGGGGAGGGGTGAGTCGCCAGGGCGGCGAGCCCGCTCACAAGATCATCCAGATGTATGGGCTGGATCCTCTGGGTGCCCTGCTCCGGCAGCGGCAGCCAGGGCAGGCCAGCCAATCGAAGGAACATCCGGCTGCTCACTCCTGCCGGCGAAAACACCAGCGACGGTTTGACTATCACCGCGGTACCCGGATATCCCACCGCGCACGCGTCTCCCCGGGCCTTGCTGCGCCAGTACTCCGTGGGCGCATCGATCGCCGCGCCCAATGCCGATATGTGCAGAACGCGCCTTACACGTGCACGCGCGCAAAGCGCAAACAACTTGCACGGACCTTTCACGTGCACGTCCGTGAAACTCACTCCATCACGCTCTTCGAATATGCCGACAGCATTGATCACCACGTCCACCCCGGACAACGCGGCAGCCGCGGCGTTCGGTAGAGCCGCGTAGTCGAGCTTGACCGTCGGCGTGCCCGGCCAACGCTCGTTCGCGACCGCCTCGTCCCGCACGGCAAGGATCACCCGATGTCCGTCCCGTCGCAGCCGCGCGGCCAACGCCGCTCCGATCATCCCGCATCCACCGGCAATCAGCACCGTCAGTGGCGGCGCGTCGCCCTCGCACTGCGACGCGCACTGTGCTCGGGGAGCTGTGCCAGTGTCTGTTCCACGTTACTCATTTCCTGGCTCAGCCATTTACGCAACGCTGCCGCTGCTGCCGGCACCAACGCGACAAGCCAGTGGCTTTGGGGCAAGGAAGCCCATCGCAAGGACCGTCTGGACGGGCGCCATACCGCAACCGGATACCTGATACACCATGTCTGTTCGTTGTTCTGGGCCTCGGGCTTCGAGATCTTCCGCCGGGGCCGCCGCTTGCCGGCCCGCGTACTCTCCCTGGCAGCGACGATGACCTTGGTGGCCTACGTCGTGGACTACAAGGTAGTACCGCCGCGGTTGTCGCCCGGGTTCGACCAGCGACTCAAGCACCCCGACCTGCTGTACATCTATGCCGGCTTTGGCTTGCGGCTGCGCTACCGTGGATCCTTCCGCGTGGCAGGCGTACCGGCGCTGACAGAATCAGGCGCGAACGATCCTGAAGGAAACCGCGGCGGCACAGCCGGCGGAAACCGGTTCCAGCCAATCGAGCCCCAGCTGCATAGTGGCACCTGCTTGGAGACGCAGGCCGCTCAGACGCGGACGGCTTCGCCGCGACACCTTCAACGGTCGGCAGGAGCGCGCGTCCCTGCGCACTCCGCGTTAAAGGTATTCCTTGCGCGCCTTCTCCGCGCGCGCAGCGCCGATCGCGGTTTCCACATCCTTCTGTTCTTCGGGAGGCGGAAGGACCGCGGGCATGCCGAGGCTCTGGATCCACAATTCCCGGGCCCAACCCTTGGTGTGGTAGAGGTGATGGTCTTCCTCGGTTTCCACCGCCTCGAACGCCTGCTTGAGCACCTTGGCCGACGGGCCACCCTGCTCGGCCACCTTGCCGATCAGCTCCCAGTTCTGATGGTCCTTGGTTTCCGCCAGCACCACGCATTCAGCGGCCACCAGTTCGGCCGCGGCAGGTTCGGCGTTCTTCATCGCCATCTCGATGGCAGCTACCAGTGAGGCGCCGTGGTGGGCGACGACATCGCGTCCGGGGCTGGGCGTCTCGGTGTCGAGACCGAGCTCTTCGAACACGCGGGTCAGAATCTGCTCGTGGTTCTGCGTTTCTTCCAGATAACCTTGCCACTCTTTCTTCAGGTCTTCATTCAACGCCGCCTGGATCGCGGCAGTGTAGATCTTGATGCCGCCCCGCTCCGTTTCCAGCGCTTGAAGCAGCAATTCGGTTACCTGTGCTCCGTCAGTTTTCTTGGCCATGGGTATCCTCCTTAGGAGGCTTCTTTATGTGGCAAAACGCCGCAACGCAGCGTGATGACAAGGCTGCAGAAGCGACAGACCGGGTTCGCGCATACGCCATTTTTTCGACTTCCCCCGTCTTTCCCAACTGGCCACGTGGGCAACCGCTTCGGAAGGGCTGCCGCCGGCTGGATGGCCGCCGCGTGGACACTGCTTGCAGGCTTTATCGGGCTGATCGCCTGCTTATTCCCAAACCTGCGACCGGTGCCCGACACGACCCGACGTGAAGCTGGCATCGTTGCCATCCATAATGACCCGCGGCGCCAAATGATCGGTGTGTAGAAAAAATGCTGCTTTCCGGTCCACCGGTGCTTGCACGGAGGTCCAAAGGTCTGTCCGGTTCCGCTACTGCGCGCTGGTGCGCCAGAAGACATTCCTGTCCAGCACGTCGCGGTCGCCCGATAGCACGAGATGGCGTCACACGACACTGCGGCAAGCGGCGTTGAACCGGACGCCGCCTTAACTGGTTATCGAGATAGCAACATGCCTGCTGACTACAGAAATTGCGAAACCGGACGTACCAGGCGCCTCCATCCGGGTCCCGCTCACTCCCCGCTCCATCCCGGCTGGCGCCAGGTCGAAGGAGCCCGCACATGACCTTGCCGGCAATATTTCCGTGCACCGATGCGCGCGTCCTGTCCAGCGACGGTGACGCACTGGGCTTCTGCTCCACCTGCGCCTTCTCGCAAGCCTGTCTTTCCGAAGGGCTGGACAAGCGGGCACTGATGGACCTGCATGTCCTGGTCGAGCATGTCGGACCGCTGCATGCCGGTGAGCACCTGTTCCGCGAAGGTGATGCGTTTGGTGCCATCGCAGCGGTGCGTGCCGGCACGGTCAAGACCTACCGGGTTGATCACGACGGGTACCAGCAGGTACTTGGCTTTCATCTGCCGGGGGAAGTCATCGGTCTGAACGGGATCGACGGCGATCGCTACCCCTGCAACGCGGTCGCACTCGATACGGTGATGCTGTGCCGGTTCTCCTTCCCCAGGATCGCGCTGCTGGCCACGCGCCTGCCCAACCTGCAGCAGCACCTGTTCCGGTTGATGAGTCGCGACATTGGCGCGGCTTCGCTGTTCGCGCGCGACAATACGGCCGATGAGCGCATGGCGGCCTTCCTGATTGGACTGTCACGCCGATTGGCGGCGCGCGGTTTCTCGCCACGACGCTTCCAGCTGACCATGGCCCGCACCGACATTGCCAACTACCTGCGCCAGGCACCTGAAACCGTCAGTCGGATACTGCGTCGTTTCGAGCTGGAGGATATGGTTCGCATCAAGCAGCGCGACGTGGAAATCCTGGATATGGAGCGGCTCGAAGCCCTGGCCCGCGCTGTTCTGCGCGATTGATGTGATCGCCGGCCAAGCCAGTCGCTGTCGCCTCGGCAGGTGCGGAATCGAGTACCCCTGATGGCATCGCCATGCGCCGGTGCACACTGGCCCCGAGCGTGGATTGCCTCTGCTGACACCCCGCGGTGGACCGATTTCTTCGCGCTCAAGAGGCGTAGGTACGGCCGCGTCCGCAATCTCGTCCGCGCCTGACCCATGTCAAGAAACAGCGGAGTTGCACCCGGCAGACTGTCGGCATGGATAGCGCTTCCCCGCCTTCACCTGTCAAGGGACCGTCAACGCGCCAGCTGCTGCAGGCGCCGCATCGGCTGCTGTTCTTCATCGGTGCCGGCAATCTGCTCCTGGCGATGCTGTGGTGGGCGCTTTGGCTCGCCTCGCATCTGGGCCGCGGCTGGACCATGCCGGAAACGCCGGTCTATGCCGGATGGCTGCATGCCTTCGTCATGCAGTACCTGGTGTTGCCAAGCTTCATCTTCGGTTTCCTGCTGACGGTATTCCCGCGTTGGATGGGGTTGCCGGATCTTGCCCGCCGGCGCTACGTGGCCGTCGGTGCCGGGTTGATGGGCGGCCAGCTGCTCATTCTGCTGTCGGTGAGCATCTGGGCCGACGCCTTCATAGCCGGTCTGGTCATGGCGACCGTCGGCTGGACGGCCGGTCTGGTGAACCTGGGCGGACTGTTGCTGGCCGAAAAAGGCCGGACCTGGCACGCGCGCTCATGCTTCGCCGCGCTTGTGGTCGGTTACGCGGGAATGCTGTGCTTCGTCGCCTTCACCTTGGGTGCCTCGCCCTCTCTGGCGTTTGTCAGCGTCAAGCTCGGCAGCATCGGCCTGTTGTTGCCGGTATACCTGACCGTCGCGCACCGCATGTTTCCCTTTTTCGCCGGCAATGCGGTGCCGGGCTATACCTTGTGGCGCCCGCTGCCGTGGCTGGCCGGGATATGGGCCGCGCTGCTGCTGCACCTGCTGCTGGAACTGGCGTATGCCGATGCCTGGTTGTGGATCCCGGATTCGGCGCTGCTGGCGCTGAGTGTCCAGGCGCTCTGGCGCTGGTGCCCACGCGGTCCGATGCCAGCGCTGCTGGCGGTGCTGTTCATCGGCATGGCGTGGCTGCCCATCACCTTCGGGTTGTATGTGGTGCAGAGCCTGACCTATCTGCTGTCAGGTGAATCCATTCTGGGCCGTGCACCGGTACATGCATTGTCCATCGGCTTTTTCGGCAGCGTGCTGGTGGCGATGGTGAGCCGGGTAACGCAGGGCCATTCCGGACGTCCACTGGTGATGTACGCAGTGGCCTGGTTCGCCTTCATCGCGCTGCAGGTGGTGGCAGTGATGCGCGTGGTTGCCGAGATCGTCCCCGATGCCCTGCTTTGGCAGGTGCTGTCGGCAGCCGGTTGGCTCGTGGCCTTGCTGCCCTGGGTTGGCCGCATCGGCTGGATCTATGTCACCCCACGCGTCGATGGGCGGCCCGGATGAGCTGCCCCAAGACCCGGCCGTCGCTCGCCAGCGTAGCCATACGGGATCGACGGCACTTTCAATAAAAACCCTCCGACCGGGACTCGACCCATGCAGTTCAATATCCGCCTGCCAGCACGGCACATCGACATTTCCGCCATCGAAACGGAACTGCAGGCGCTGGACCCGGCAGGCCTGGTCGACCTGGCGGGCGACGGAATGACGTTGCGCGTATCCACCAGCGTGCTGGAGGCCGAGCTTGCCGCCATCCTCGGCAACGCCGGCTATCCCACGGCGCTGGCGCAGATTGAACGGGTGCCTTCGATGTGCTGCGGTGGCTGTGGCGGCTAGGTGCCTGCTCGGGTCATCACTGCCTCCATGTGCCCGATGCTACGACGCATGCCAAGCGGCGTTCTCCGACGCGGACGCGCATGACAATCGGAAAACCGGATGGCGCCGGTCGATGACGCATGTCATCGGGCAGGCAGGTTGCATCCGGTCTCGGCGGCAGCGACGGTCCGGCCTTCATGCAGGCACAGCACATGTTCCCCGAAAGCCTCCACATCGTCGGGGTCGTGGGTGATCAGCATGAGTGGGATGCCGATGCCGTCCAGCAGCGTCTGCAGTTCCTTCCGCATCGTTCGCCGCAGGCCCTGGTCCAGCGCTGCAAACGGCTCATCCAGCAGCAGGGCGCGCGGGCGCGTCACCAGCGCCCTGGCCACAGCGGTCCGTTGCCGCTGACCTCCGGAGATCTGGTCGGGGTAATGATCGGCGAGATGGCCGATCTGCAAGGCATCCAGCCAGTAGTCGACGGCCACGCAACGGCGGTTTGCGCGCGGATTCCACAGGCCCTTGTACAGCGAGAAAGCGATGTTCTGGCTGACGGTCAGATGCGGGAACAGCGCATAGTCCTGGAATACGTAGCCCAGTCCCCTCGCCCGCGGCGCCAGGTCCACCCCCGAAGACGGATCGAAGAGCGTCGTGCCGGCCACACGGATGACGCCTGAATCCGGACGCAGCAGGCCGGCGACCGCCTTCAAGGTCAGGCTCTTGCCGGCCCCGGAATCGCCCACCACCACCACGCGTCGGCAGTCCGTCTGCAGGGTGACATCGAGCTCGAACGCCCGCCCGGAAGCAGCCACTGATTTGCGTATGCGGATATCGAACTGGATCACCGGTTTCGACCATGCGCGGTTCGACCGGAGGCCAGCGTGCCGGCCAGCAGAAGCGTGACCACGCAGATCACCGAGGTCACCAGTACCAGGAAGTTGGCGCGGCCGTCCTGGCCGGCCTGGACGGCTTCGTAGATCGCGATGGACAACGTCTGGGTCTTTCCGGGAATGCTCCCGGCCACCATCAATGTCGCGCCGAACTCGCCCATTGCGCGCGCAAACGCCAACAGCAGTCCCGGAAGTATCCCGCGCCAGGCCAGCGGCAGCGTCACCCGGAAGAAAATGCCGGCCTCCTTTACGCCCAGCACGCGGGCCGCCTGTTCCAGCTGGGGATCAACACCTTCGAAGGCCGCCCTCGCCGGCTTGAAGACCAGCGGAAATGACGCGATCGCAGCAGCGATCACGGCCCCTTGCCAGGTGAAAACCAGGTTGATGCCGAGATATTCGTCCAGCCACGCGCCCACCGGCCCGTTCCTGCCGACCAGTACCAGCAGGTAGTAGCCCAGCACCGTGGGCGGCAGCACCATCGGCAAGGTGAACATGGTGTCCAGCACTTCCCGGCCAGGAAAGCGCCAACGCGACAACATCGCGCCAAGGCTCACTCCCAGCACCAGGTTGAGCAGGGTTGCCCAGCCGGCCACCTTCAGTGAAAGCAGCAGCGCCGTCCATTCGATCACCATTGTCCTAACGCTCCGGCCGCGTGAATCCGTATCCGAGAAGAATATTCAAGCCGCGCGGGGAACGCACGAAGGCGATGAAGCGACGCGCCTCCTCTGGCTGCCGGCTGCCGGCAACGCGTGCGATAGGGTAATTGATGGGATCGAGCGTCGGTACCCGGAAGGCAAGCGTGACCCGGTTCTGCATGGACCGTGCATCGCTGCCATAGACGAAACCGGCATCCACTTCTCCACGTGCCACGTAGTCCAGCGACTGCCGCACGTTCTGGGTAGTGATCATCTTTGCCGACATCCGATTCCAAAGGCCCGCCGACTCCAGTGCCTTGCGCGCATAACGACCGACCGGAACCGAGTCGGGATTACCCAACGCCACCTTGCGTACCTGCGGCGACAAAAGCTGTTTGAGCTGGTCCGGTGCCGCCCGGGCACCTTTCTTCGGGACCACGACCACCAGGGTGTTGCCGACAAACACATGGCGGTCGCGCTCAGCCACGAGTCCGCGTCTGCTGGCCAGGTCCATGGTGTATTCGTCAGCGGTTGCGAACACATCCACCGGCGCGCCGTGGGCGATCTGTTGCAGAAGCGTGCCGGACGCCGCGGTGTTCAGACTCACCCGTGTTCCGGGAAACTCCTGTTCGTAGGCGCGTGCGATATCGGCGAATGCATTGCCCAGACTGGAGGCGGCCGACACCGTCAGCTCTTTCGCCTGTGCGGTGGTCGAGAGGAATGCGAGCCCGATAACCAGCAGCGTCCCTTGGATGGTCATAGGCATGTTCGATTTCCGGCGTTTTTCACCGCGCCATTGAGGTGGTTCATTCCGGGCTGGGGCAGGAAACTGAGGGCGGACGGAAACAGTCCGCGACGGCGCGCCAGAGCAGTTTACCCAGCGGAGTCAATCGCAATATCTTCTGGTCCCAGTACGCAAGGTTGCCGTCCACAACGTGTCCGAGTCGCGGCAGTGCCTCTTCCAGGCATTGCGGGAACAGTGGGTGCCGGGCCTCCATCGCCGCGCAATCCAATGCATGGTTGCAGGCCAGTGCCTGCATCACTTCCGCCCCCATCTTCTCGCCTTCGGAAAGAACCAGTCCGCGCTCGATGCCCAGGTGGCCGCTTTCAAGGCCCGCACTCCAGCGCAGGTAATCGCTGCCCGTCCGGCAATAGACGTCCCCCACCTGGCTGGTCGCCCCCGGCCCCATGCCGATCATGTCGGTGCGCTCCGGGCGGAGCGTTCCCTGTAGATCGCAGTAGGCCGCGCCCATCTGCGTCGCCGCGACCGCTGCATGGTCACGCCTCACATAGGTATCAGCGCCGCCGGCAATGTAGCCACAGCGTTCCAGCAGGGCCGCGGCCTGCAGGATGCGCGCGGCTGCCTCGGCATCACACCCCTGTCCGGGCCATTGCAACAACACCCGATGCGGCCGCCATTCCAGTGCGCGTTCCATGCGCGCCGCCCACCGGCGATCTGCGCCCGATCCCATGCAGACGCGGTAGGCAATGCCGTGGAAGCCGGCCGACGCCAGCGCTTTGCCCACATCCGGGCACGTATCAGCGCCGGCGAGGTTGGCGTTTTCCACCAGCGTGCCGTGCGTACAGCCCGCCGCTGCAAGCAACGAAGGAACGATCGCGCTGCCCGGCCGCACCGTCACCGAGATGTCCGGGAGGGCCGTCGTGCGCAGATTGCGCGGCACGGCGTCCAGCAGATGGCCAAGATGGTGGACGCCGAGGTACTCCGGCAATCCGTCCGCAAGTACCACGTGCATCACCTCGCGGTCCTCGTCGAAAAGCTCGGAGATACGACGCAGCGCGACCAGCAGCGATTTCAGGTAAACCGCCGGTTCCACGCCATGGCACGGGTTATCGGGCATGCAGAACGACAACGCGAGCGAACGCGGGATCAGATGCTCGTTGCTGATCCCTGCCGCGGTGTGGAAGGCGGCGTCGCCGAAGCCCAGCAGGTACCGCTCCGTGCCCGGATGGAGCGAGAATCCGCCCGCCAGAGCAAAGTAACGGGCCAGATCCGTTGTGGCCAAAGCGCTGGAACAGGTTTCCATACTTGGACGCTCTACCGGGGCGGGGATGGGTGCTTTCCGGGATCAGACAGAGGGTTGTTGCTGCGGGGGCATATGCACAACGGCACTGTCGATGGCTTCGGGCAGGTCGGTCTGCTGGTCCAGCTGCGGGAAACTGCGGCGCTCGGCCCGGCGGATGGCGAAATGCATCCAGACAAGTGCGACTGCTACCACCACGAACAGCAGCATGAAGCAGCTGGTCCAGATTCCGGTGAGATCGTTCAACGCACCGAAGGCGATGGGCAACAGGAATCCGCCCAGTCCACCGATCATTCCCACCACGCCACCGACCGCGCCGACATGGCTGGGGTAGTACACGGGGATGTGTTTGTATACCGCCGCCTTGCCCAATGACATGAAGAAGCCGAGCACGAACACCAGCACCGTGAACGGCACCAGGCCGGTTGCCAGGCGGAAGGTGATGTCGCCATCGATGCCCTGAACCACGTACTGCGTAGCCGGATAGGCCAGCAGGAAGGTGCACAGCGTGGACACGCCCAAGGTCCAGTACATCACCCGACGTGCCCCGATCCGGTCGGACATCCAACCGCCGACCACGCGGAACAGGCTGGCAGGTATCGAGTAGCAGGCCGCGAGCAGTCCGGCGGTCGCGACGTTCACCCCGTAGGCGCCTACCAGGTAATGGGGCAGCCACAACGCCAGCGCCACGAAGCCGCCGAAGACGAAGAAGTAGTACAGCGAGAACCTCCAGACCTGCAGATTCCGCAGCGGCGCCATCTGCTCGGAGAACGGCATGGCCTTGGTGCCGGACCGCCGCCGCTGTTCCTGCGAAGGATCATCCTGCGTACCGAAATAGAACACGACCGCGGCGATGGCCAATCCCACCGCCCACACCTGTGCCACAGTGGTCCAGCCGGCGGCCACCATCACCATGGGAGCAAGCAGCTTGGTCACAGCGGCACCTACGTTGCCGGCACCGAATATTCCCAGGGCCGTGCCCTGCTTCTCGGCGGGAAACCACTTTGAAACATAGGAAACGCCTACCGAAAAGTTGCCGCCGGCGATACCGACAAACAACGCGGCCACGATGAACTGCGGATAGGTGCTGGCGTAGGACAGCATCCAGGTCGCCGCCGCGCCGCAGAGCATCACCAGCGCCATGACCCGGCGTCCACCGAACTGGTCGGACCAGATGCCGAGGAATACCCGGATCAACGAGCCGGTCAACACCGGCGTCGCGATCAGCAGGCCGAACTCGGTGTCGTTGAGGTGCAGCTGTTCGCGGATCTGGATGCCGATGATGGAGAAGATCATCCAGACCGCAAAACAGATGGTGAAGCCGAATGTGCTGAACCAGAGCGCCCGCTGCTGTTGTGCGTTGCTGGGTACGGCTTGAACCTGCATGGTGAATCCCCTGTTGCGGCAGAAAGGAAGTCGGCAGTGGTGGGCGAGCGGCGCTGACACGTGCAGCCACTCCGTGGCTGTTCGGCAATACGGTCACGAGCTGCGGGCCTGGGTCAGGCCGCCAGCGCCTCGATCGCGTCCAGGCCCTTCACCGGGTAGCGTTCCTGCAGCATCAGCAGGTAGTGCTGTACCTCGCGCTGGCGTACCTGAAGCTCGAGATAGTCCGAGATCTGGCCGTGGGCCTGTTCAAAGGTGATGGCCTCACCGGGCGCCAGTTCATCCACCATGACCACGTGATAGCCCCAGCGCGACTCCACCGGAAACCCCGCCAGCCCTTCGCGCAGCCGGAATACCTGACGGTCGAACTCGGGAGTCGTTTGCCCCCGCTCGAGCCACCCCAGCTCGCCGCCTTGATCCTTGGACGGGCAATGCGAGCAGCGCATCGCCAGGTCGGTGAATGCCGCCGGGTTGGCCTTTATTTCGGCGATCAGTTTTTCGCCGTGGCTGCGTGCTGCCAACCGCCCTGCCACGTCATCGGCCGGAGTCGCCAGCAGGATGTGCCTGAGGCGGATCCGGTCCGGCGAGCGGAAGCTGGCACGGTTCTGTTCGTAGTAGCGACGGCAGTCGTCCTCGTCAGGCACCCGATCTTCGATCTCGCGTTCGAGCAGGGTCCGGATGCTGGCCTCTTCGGCGGTCTCGTTGCCTTGTGGTGAACTGTTCGCGGCGATGCCCTGATGTTCGATTTCCTGGCGGAGCAATTCGCGGACCACGAGCGCGCGGGCCGCCTCGGCGCGGGATTGCTCCGGCTTCAGCGCCCGGTGGAATTGCATCTCGCGCGCGATGTCGGCCTCACTGATGGCGGTGTCCCCCACAAACAGCAGGCATGGCGCCGGCTGTCCGAGGGAACGAGGGCCCTCGCCACTCTGATCGTGATGATGGTCGTTGGCTTCCTGCGCCACCGGCTTGTTCGAGTCGATGATGGTGATTGGCAGAATCTTCGGAGAGAAGCCCATGGTCACTTCCCCGGCCCGTAGCGCAACGTTGCCTGGCGGCGCCGCACGACCTGGTAGGGCCGCCACAGGTAGCTGACGGGGATGCTCCACACATGCACCAGGCGGGTGAACGGTGCGACCAGGAACAGCGTCATGCCCAGCAGGATGTGCGCCTTGTAGACCCAGTGCACGTTGGTGATGAAGTCGGCAGCGCCGAAGCGCAGCGTGACGATGTGCTGCGCCCACTCGCCGAGCAGGATCATCACACTGCCATCCATGTGCGCTGTCGAGAAGTAGATGCTGACCATTCCCAGCAGCAGTTGCAGAAAGATCAGCACCAGCACCAGGATGTCGCCGACGGTACCCGTAGCCCTTACCCGCGCATTGGTCAGGCGGCGGACCAGCAGGATAGTGATGCCGATCAGGCACACCAGGCCGAAGAATCCGCCCACCACCATCGCCAGCAGCTGCTTCTGCGATGAGGTGATGACGAGCCCGTACAACGCGTGCGGCGTCAGCAGGCCGACCAGGTGACCTGCGAGGATGGCGAGAATGCCGATATGGAAGCAGTTGCTGCCGATGCGCATGCCGCGATCGGAAAGCATCTGGCTGGAACCGGTGCGCCAGGTGTACATCGACTTGTCGAAGCGCGCCCAGCTGCCGATCAGGAAGACCGCAATCGCCACATAGGGATAGATCTGGAACGCGAACTGATGCAGATAGTTCATGATTGCAGCTCCTGGATGATGGGACGGGCGGGCGAACGCTTGGGCGGGTCGCAGCTTTCGCCTGGAGCCTCCGCTCCGAAACGTACCGCTTCCTCCTCCCACAGCCGGTCCATGGCTTCGGGCGTGTCGTCGCGCGGCTCTTCGCTGGCGCGCTTGCGCAGCACCTCGAGATTGACCTTGCCGTCGGCATATTCGAGCAGGATGTTGAACAGCACCGCATAGTGATTGCCGCGCTCGGTGGCGCGTGCCGACAGCATTCCCACGATGTGTGAAAGGTGCTGCAGCCAGTCCCTTGCATCCTCCTGCGACTGGTGGTCCAGGTACTCCAGCAGCAGCGGCAGGTAGTCCGGCAGTTCCTTGGCATCCAGTTCGAATCCGTTCTTGCGATAGGCTTCGATCAGATCGACCATCGCCTGGCCGCGATCGCGCGACTCGCCGTGGATGTGTTCGAACATGAGCAGGCTCATCGAACGGCCGCGATCGAACGTGGACAACCAGTGGTCCTGGGCTTCCAGCGGGTCGGTTTCGATCAAGCGGCGCACGAAGTCCTGCAGCTCCACCTGCCGCTGCGCCGTCAGGCTGCTGTCGGCGGCCACCTGCAGCAGCTCGTCGGCGTGCTGCCAGAGCTCGTCCTGCGGGTAGTCCATCAGGACGCCTATCAGCTTCAACAGGCTCATTTGACCTCCTCATGGCGCTGCTGGCGGTTGGGATGGACCGAGTACGTGGTGGTCTTGCGTGCGCCGAACAGGTCGGCAGGACTGTCACCGCTGCAACCATTGCCGAAGGTGAAGCCGCAACCGCCGCGCTCGCCGAAGGCATCGTTGGCGTACTCGCGATGGGCGGTGGGAATCACGAAGCGATCCTCGTAGTTGGCGATGGCCAGATAGCGGTACATGTCCTCGGCCTGCGCCACGCTCAACCCGGCCTGCTGCAGCACCGCCAGGTCTTCCACGCCATCCACATTCTTGGCGCGACGCCAGGCGCGCATCGCCATCATCCGTTCCAGGGCGCGTACCACCGGGGCTTCATCGCCGGCGGACAGCAGGTTGGCGAGATAGCGCACCGGGATGCGCAGCGATGCCACGTCCGGCAAGTCGCCATTCATGCCGATGCGCCCGCGCTCGGCCGCCGACTGGATCGGCGACAGCGGCGGCACATACCACACCATCGGCAACGTCCGGTATTCGGGATGCAGCGGCAGCGCCAGCTTCCAGTCGATCGCCAGTTTGTAGACCGGCGACTGGCGGGCCGCCTCCAGCCAGCTGTCGGTAATCCCCTCGGCACGCGCCGCTTCGATCACCGCCGGATCGGCGGGGTCCAGGAAAATATCCAGATGCGCCTGGTAGAGATCCTTCTCGGCCGGTACCGAGGCCGCCGCTTCGATGCGGTCGGCGTCATACAGCATCACCCCGAGGTAGCGGATGCGGCCCACGCAGGTTTCCGAACACACCGTGGGTTCGCCCATCTCGATGCGCGGATAACAGAAGATGCACTTCTCGGACTTCCCGCTCTTCCAGTTGTAGTAGATCTTCTTGTACGGGCATGCCGACACACACATGCGCCAGCCACGGCATTTGTCCTGGTCGATCAGGACGATGCCATCCTCCTCGCGCTTGTAGATCGCACCCGACGGACATGCCGACACGCACGCCGGGTTGAGGCAGTGCTCGCACAGGCGTGGCAGGTACATCATGAAGGTCTTCTCGAACGCGCCGTAGATTTCCTTCTGCACGTTGTCGAAGTTGCGGTCGCGCGAGCGCTTGGAAAACTCGGTGCCGAGGATTTCCTCCCAGTTGGGTCCCCAGTTGATCTTTTGCATGCGTTCGCCGGTCAGCAGCGAGCGCGGCCGCGCCGTCGGCTGGTGCTTGACTTCCGGTGCATCGTGCAAGTGCTGGTAGTCGAAATCGAAGGGTTCGTAGTAGTCGTCGATCTGCGGAAGATCGGGATTGGCGAAGATCTTCGAGAGCATCCGCCAGCGCCCACCGGCACGCGGAACCAGCTTGCCCGATGCGGTACGTACCCAGCCGCCGTTCCACTTGTCCTGGTTTTCCCACTCCTTGGGATAGCCGATGCCCGGCTTGGTTTCCACGTTGTTGAACCAGGCGTACTCGACCCCCTCGCGTGAGGTCCATACGTTCTTGCAGGTGATCGAGCAGGTATGGCAGCCGATGCATTTGTCCAGATTGAGCACCATCGCGATCTGAGCACGTACTTTCATCACACCACCTCCTGGCGGTTGCTGGGCACCGGTTCACCGTCAAGCCAGTCGACCTTGCTCATCTTGCGCACGATCACGAACTCGTCGCGGTTGGTCCCGCAGGTGCCGTAGTAATTGAAGCCGTAGGACAGCTGCGCATACCCGCCGATCATGTGCGTGGGCTTGAGCACCACGCGGGTGACCGAGTTGTGGATGCCGCCACGCGTGCCGGTGATCTCCGAACCGGGCACATTGATGATCCGTTCCTGGGCGTGGTACATCATCGCCATCCCCGACATCACCCGCTGGCTCACCACCGCGCGGGCGGCGATGGCGCCATTGACGTTGAACAACTCGATCCAGTCGTTGTCCTCGATGTCCGCCGAACGCGCGTCCTCCTCGCTGAGCCATACGATCGGCCCGCCACGTGAAAGTGTCTGCATGATCAGGTTGTCGCTGTAGGTGCTGTGGATACCCCATTTCTGGTGCGGCGTGATCCAGTTCAGCACGATCTCCTTGTTGCCGTTGGCGCGTTTGCCGAGCAGCGGTTCCACGGTCTTGGTGTTCACCGGCGGCCGGTAGCTCATGAAGCCTTCGCCGAAATCCACCATCCATTGGTGGTCCTGGTAGAACTGCTGGCGACCGGTGACCGTCCGCCACGGGATCAACTCGTGCACGTTGGTGTAACCGGCGCTGTAGCTGACGTGATCATCCTCCAGCCCGGACCAGATCGGCGAGGAGATGATCTTGCGCGGCTGGGCCTGGATGTCGCGGAAGCGGATCGCCTCGTGTTCCTTGCCCAGAGCCAGATGCCGGTGGTCGCGCCCTGTGAACTCGCCCAGCGATTGCCACGCCTTGACCGCGACATGGCCGTTGGTTTCCGGCGCCAAGTGCAGGATCACCTCGCAGGCATCTATCGCCGTTTCGATCGCCGGCCGCCCCTGCGAGACGCCCTGCTCGCGGACCTGGTGGTTCAGCTGGCCGAGGAACTCCACCTCGTCGCGGGTATCCCAGTTCATGCCCTTGCCACCATTGCCATGCTTGTCGAGCAATGGCCCCAGCGAGGTGAACTTGCGATAGAGGTTGGGATAGTCGCGTTCGACCAGCACGATCGAGGGCATGGTCTTGCCCGGTATCGGCTCGCACTCGCCCTTCTTCCAGTCGGTGACACCCAGCGGCATCGCCAGCTCCCCGGGGGTGTCGTGCAGCGTGGGCACCAGCACCATGTCCTTCTCCACGCCCAGCACCCCAGGCGCCATGTCGCTTACCGCCTTGGCCACGCCTTTGAAGATGTCCCAGTCGCTGCGCGATTCCCATGCGGGGTCCACCGCCTTGGACAGCGGATGGATGAAGGGGTGCATGTCGGACGTGTTGAGATCGTCCTTCTCGTACCACGTGGCGGTTGGCAGCACGATGTCCGAGTACAGCGCGGTGGTGCACATGCGGAAATCCAGCGTCACGAGCAGGTCCAGCTTGCCTTCCGGTGCTTCGTCACGCCATCTGATCTCCTCGGGCTTGATTGCCCCGCTCTCGCCAAGGTCCTTGCCCTGCAGGCCATGTCGCGTGCCCAGCAGGTGGCGCAGCATGTACTCGTGGCCCTTGCCGGAAGAGCCCAGCAGGTTGGAGCGCCAGATGAACATCATGCGCGGATGGTTCTGCGCGGCATCCGGATCGGCGAAGGCAAAGTCCAGCGACCCGTCCTTGAATTTGCTTACCGCATAGTCGACGGGCGCGATCCCCGCCGCTTCGGCTTCGCGCACCAGCGCCAGCGGATTGCGGTCAAGCTGCGGCGCACACGGCAGCCAGCCCATGCGCACCGCACGCAGGTTCAGATCGGCGAGACTGCCGGTGTACTTGGCCGGGTCTGCCAGCGGCGACAGCAGCTCGTTGACCTGGAGCTTTTCATACCGCCACTGCCCGCTGTTGTAGTAGAAGAACGACGTGCCGTTCATATGCCGTGGCGGCCGGCTCCAGTCCAGGCCGAACGCCAGCGGCTGCCAACCGGTCTGCGGGCGCAGCTTCTCCTGGCCCACGTAATGGGCCCAGCCGCCGCCGGTCTGGCCGATGCAGCCACACATGATCAACATGTTGATCAGGCCGCGGTAGTTCATGTCGTTGTGGAACCAATGGTTCATGCCGGCGCCGACGATGATCATGCTGCGGCCACGGGTCTTGTCGGCGGTACGGGCGAACTCGCGGGCGATCTCGATCACCTCGCCACGCGACACCCCGGTGATCTTCTCCTGCCAGGCCGGCGTGCCGGGAATGTTGTCGTCAAAGCTGGCCGCGACGTTGCCTCCGCCAAAGCCGCGATCGACACCGTACTGCGCCATCAACAGGTCGTAGACCGTGGCCACCAGGGTCGAGCTGCCATCGGCAAGCTGCAGGCGCCGCGCCGGGAGGTTGCGCTCCAGCACCTCGTCGAAGGCGGAGGCCGTCCATCGGTCATGCTCGATGCCGCCGAAGTAGGGAAAACTTACCGGTTCGATCCCGTCATGCTGGTCCTTGAAGCTGAGCAGGAGCCGGGTCTGGCGGCCCGCGCTGTCCTTCTCCTCGATGTTCCACTTGCCCTTCTCGCCCCAGCGGAACCCGACCGAGCCGTTGGGCACGATGATCTCGTCGCGCTGCTCGTCATAGGCCAGGGTTTTCCACTCCGGATTGTTGTGTTCCTGGAGGCCGCCCAGATCGCTGGCACGCAGGAAGCGCCCCGGCACGAGGCGGCCATCATCGCGCTGGTCCAGCCGTACCAGCATCGGCATGTCCGAGTACTGGCGGCAGTAATCGGTGAAGTACTCGGAAGGAGTGTCGACGTGGAACTCTTTCAGGATCACGTGGCCGAAGGCGAACGCCAGTGCCGCATCCGTGCCCTGCTTGGGATGCAGCCAGTGGTCGGTCAGCTTGGCCAGCTCGGAGTAGTCCGGGCAGATCGCGACGGTCTTGGTGCCGTTGTAGCGCGCCTCGGTGAAGAAGTGCGCATCTGGCGTACGCGTCTGCGGCACGTTCGAGCCCCAGGCGATGATGTAGCGGCTGTTGTACCAGTCGGCCGATTCGGGCACGTCGGTCTGCTCGCCCCAGATCTGCGGTGACGCAGGTGGCAGGTCGCAGTACCAGTCATAGAAGGACAGGCAGGCGCCGCCCAGCAGGGACAGGTAACGTGCGCCCGCGGCGTAGGACACCATCGACATGGCGGGAATGGGCGAGAAGCCTGCGACGCGGTCCGGACCGTACTCTTTCACCGTGTAGAGATTGGACGCGGCGATCATTTCATTGGCTTCGTCCCAACGCACGCGCGCGAAGCCGCCCATGCCACGCCGGCTCTTGTAGGACTTGGCCTTGGCGGGATCCTCGACGATGCTCGCCCACGCATCGACCGGCGACATGGTCTTGCGCGCCTCACGCCACAGGCGCAGCAGCGCTCCACGCACGAGTGGGTACTTCAGGCGATTGGCGCTGTACAGGTACCACGAGTAGCTGGCGCCACGCGGGCAGCCGCGGGGCTCGTGGTTGGGCAGGTCCGGGCGGGTTCGCGGGTAGTCGGTCTGCTGCATCTCCCAGGTGACCAGGCCGTTCTTGACGTAGATCTTCCAGCTGCACGAGCCGGTGCAGTTCACGCCATGCGTGGAACGCACGATCTTGTCGTACTGCCATCTGGCGCGATAGCTGTTTTCCCAGTCGCGGTTCTCGCTTTTGGCGACGCCATGTCCGTCGGCGAACGTTTCCGGCTTTCTCTTGAAGAACTGCATCCGGTCAAGGAAATAACTCATGGTGAATCTCCCATCGCTATCGCGCGCGTCATGGCCAGTTGGTGAGGGGTGATGGAGTGGCGTTGCCTGTGGATCAGCATGGCGTGTCGGCCCCGCGGCGGTAGTACCACCACCAGGTGACCATCAGGCACGTCACGTAAAAGGCGACGAATCCGTACAACGCCAGATGCGGGCTGCCGGTCAGCGTTATCGACGTGCCATAGCTCTTGGGAATGAAGAATCCACCGTAGGCACCGATGGCGCCGGAAAAGCCGACCACCGCGGCGGACTCGATGCCGGCCTGGCGGACCGCGTCGGCTTTTTGCGCCGGGCCCTGGTTCGCCGAAAGGCGCTCGTGCAGCGTCCGAAATATCACCGGAATCATGCGGAAGGTGCTGCCGTTGCCGATGCCGCTCAGTACGAACAGCACCAGGAACGCGGCCAGGAAGCCCGGGAAGTTTCCGGCGTGGCCCGCACCCGGCAGGAAGTACAGCACCGCGAACACCGCGGCGATCATCAGCACGAACACCCAGAACGTGAGCAGTGCGCCGCCCACACGATCCGCCAGCGTGCCGCCGATCGAGCGCATCAACGCGCCCAGCAACGGCCCGATGAAGGCATAGGTCATGGGATTGACGTCGGGAAACTGGCTCTTCACCAGCATTGGGAAACCGGCGGAAAACCCGATGTAGGAACCGAAGGTGCCCACGTACAACCAGCACATCAGCCAGTTGTGCTTGCGGCGGAATATGACGGCCTGCTCCCCGAACGAGGAACGGGCGCTGGTCAGATCGTTCATGCCGAACCATGCCGCGATTGCCATCAAGGCCAGCGCCGGTACCCAGATGAAACCGGCGTTCTGCAGGTACATCCGGCCGCCGGCTGCAGTGGACTGCGGGCTGCCGGCGATGCTGCCCAGCACCGCCGCGGTGATGGCCAGCGGAATCAGGGCCTGGGCGAGGGACACGCCCATGTTGCCCAGCCCTGCATTGAGACCGAGGGCGAAGCCCTGCCGGGCTTTGGGATAGAAGAAGGAAATGTTGGACATGGAGGAGGAAAAGTTCGCCCCACCAAGACCGCATAGCATCGCGATCGCCACGAACACCCAGTACGGGGTACCGGGGTTCTGCACCGCCAGTCCCAGCCATACCGTCGGTACCAGCAGCGAAGCGGTCGAGATCGCGGTCCAGCGCCGCCCGCCGACCAGCGGAATCACGAACGAATAGAACACCCGGAGCGTCGCACCGGAGAGACTGGGCAATGCGATCAGCCAGAACAGCTGGTCGGTGCTGAAGTTGAAGCCTATCTGTGGAAGGTTGATGGCCACAGCCGAGAACAGCATCCACACCGAGAACGCCAACATCAGAGAAGGTACCGAGATCAGCAGGTTGCGCTTGGCTACCCGCTTGCCGGTCTGCTCCCAGTACTCCGCGTCCTCCGGGCGCCAGTCGCGTATGACGGCCATCGGCCTTGCCTTTACGTCTTTCGGTCTATCACTACTGACAGCCATGCACTGACTCCTTGACAGAGGGGCGTGACGAAGTACGACAGTGATGTATTACAGGCCACGGATGCCATTAGGCATCTGCTTGCCTCGACACGACTTGATTGAAATCAACCAGACAGCCCGGTGCGGATTGCATTTGACAAATATCAAGAGTGGCAGCGTCCTGCGGCCGGAATCAGCGTGTGGCACCGTGTGGTGCCGGTCTCCGGTTGCCCACGCCACGGGTGCGGACGCTGTCGCGCACATCGACATCGAAGGTGATGGCAACCCCGTCAGCGCCGGCGTCCACGGCGCCGGGCAGCCAGAAATCGAGACCGTCGCGACAGGGCAGCTGCTCGCCGTAGGCCGCCACCGCCGACCGTGGCAGCGTCAGTTGCCAGTGGCCCGGCACAGATGCGTCGAATAACACCTGCGTCACCTCCCCGAGCTGGAGGGTCTGGCTGAAACCTGTCCCCGCCACGCGCGTGTGATTGGTTATCGCCTGCGCCGCCAGCAGGGCTGAAAATTCAGCCTCATCCAGCCGGAAGCGCAAGGACTGGCCCTGTACCTGCAATTTCATGAGGCAAGTTGCTCCCATTGTTGCGGTGTGTTGCAGTTGAAAAGTGCGGGCATGTCGACCGCGGCCGCTTCGAGTTGCTGGAAGCCCAGTTTCTGCTGCAATGCCCGCAGCGAACGGCGGGCTGGTTCCGCTGCCAGCAGCCGTGCCAGACAGCCGCGACTGGTGTCGTCCAGGTTCATCCGCATCGGCAGCATCTGCCCGGCGAAATGCACACCGGCAGCGGCCGGGGCAGCGATCAGCGCCTGCAGTAGCGGGACGGAAATGCACGGCATATCGACCGGCAACACCAGCACGATGCCATCGGGCAATTGCGCTGCCACGCTGGACAGGCCACCCAGAGGGCCGCAACCGGAAACAGCGTCGGCGACGCCGGCATAGCGGGGATAGTCGCCGCTGACGACCACCCTGCCCGCACCGGCGTCTGTCAGCGCATCGATCGCGAGCTCGATCAGGGGTCGCCCGTGCAGGGAAAGCAGGGCCTTGTCGCGCCCCATCCGCGATGAGCGCCCGCCGGCCAGCACCAACCCGGTCCAAGGCGTCTCAGTGCTGGTCACAGTGATCGCCCTGTGCCGGGTGCACCTGCCCGCTTGCAGCCGGCGCTTGCTGGGAGGTTTCGCATAACGAACAGCCCTCGCTCCACTCACTGCTTCCATCCAGATAGTGTTCCTGCTTCCAGATCGGACTGCGGTGCTTCACCGCCTCGATCAGGCTGCGACAGGCACGGAAGGCCTCATCACGATGCGGAGTACCGGCTGCAACCACCACCGCCAGATCGCCGACCTGCAGCCGCCCCCTTGCGTGGGCGACGTAAAGCTTCAGACGCGGACCGAACTCGGCCCGCACCTCGCTGATGTGTTGCTGGAAGCCTTTCATCACCAGGGCTTCGTGCATGTCGTAGCTGATGCCGGAGACCTGTCGGCCGAGGTTGAGATCGCGCACGCGCCCGACAAAAAGCGCGATGCCGCCGAATCCCGGATCCGACACGAAGTCGATCGCGGCGGCGGGGTCCAGTTTTTCCAGGCTCTGGTCAACCACGTGCCATGCCGCCGTGCTCTCCACCGGCATGATCAGCCTCCGCTCACGGGCGGCAGAATCGAAACCCGGCCTTCTGCCGGCAACGGTTCCTGGTCGCGCAGTATCCGCTCGCTGTCGGCGAACGCGCAGTAGCGCAGTAAGCCCGGGCGGAATTGCGGCCAGTTGCTCTGCAGATGCTCGTGGATGGCCGAGCGCAGATCGGAAACACACGCCCCTTCAATCACCTCCACCTGCAATTGACGGCTGGGCGAATAATCGGAAAAAGCCCCGAACAACTCCACGGTCACTTGCATTGCAGTTCCTCGGCAAAAAACTGGATCGGCTGATGGTGGCCAAGGCCGAAAGCCTCGACGAATTCGCCCTCGCCTATGTCGGACACGCCGGCCGGCAACACCACCCAGGCATTGGCCTGCAACATCGGCATCAGGCGGAACGACTCCTGCTGCGGAAGCAGCGATGCGTGCAGGCGCCCCAGGTTGTCGCAACTCACCTGCGCGCGCGCATGCAGGCGAAACCCAGCCGATTTGCTGAAGCCGCCTCGCAAGGGCACCGACACCGGCTGCTCTGGCGGCAGTGATTGCATCCGTCGCAACACCGGTTCCACGAAGAAGCGCATGCCGACGGCGGCCGACACCGGGTTGCCAGGCAATCCGAAATAAAGGGTGCCATCGGGCAGCACTGCAAACAGGATCGGCTTGCCCGGGCGAATGGCCACTTTATGGAAACCCGTCCGCGCGCCGCGTGCGTGCAGCGCCTCGGGGATGAAGTCGTAGCGGCCCATCGAGACCGCGCCGGTACTGACGACCAGGCGCACACCCTGCTCCTGCGCGCGGTCGAGCACGGCGTGGAATGCGCCGACATCGTCACCTACCAGTTCATCCAGCACCACGTCGGTGCCGGCGGCCTGGAGCCGCCCTCGCAGGAAGGGGCGATTGCTGTCACGGATCTGACCCGAAGCCAACACATGGGCCGGATCGTCGACCAGTTCGCTGCCGGTGGCGATCACCGCCACCCGCGGCTTGGCGACCACATCCACCTCGGCGATACCCAGCGCATGCAACAAGGTGATCTGCACCACATCCAGATGCTGGCCGGCGGCAATGACGCTCTGTCCTGCGGACACGTCTTCACCGCAGCGGCGCACGTTGTAGCCGGGCGCGAGGTCGGCCTTGAGCTTTATTCGCAGCGGACGACCCGCCCGTTCCGCCAGCACCTCGATGTTCTCGACGGCAACCACCGAATCAAGCCCGTCTGGCATGCGGGCTCCGGTCATGATCTCCCAGGCCCCCGCTTCGGCAGTCTGTTCCGCATCGCCGGCCGCCTGTGATCCGGTCACCTCGAATTCCGTACCCGCTGCGATTTGTCTGCCGCCGCTGTACAACGCGAAGCCATCCATCGCCGCGTTGTCGAACGGCGGCAGCGATGCCGCGCTGGTGACTGCGCCAGCGAGCAGGCGTCCCGCCGCCCCGGCGGTTGATATGCGTTCGGCCGGCAACGCGGTGGCAGCCGAATGAAGAATTTCCAGCGCCTGCGCGTAGTCGATCATGGGTGCGGGCGCCCATCGAGCATGGCACGCGCATGTCCCAGCACCGGAGCAAGAATATCCATGCATTGGGCCGCGGCCCGCGGGCTGCCCGGCAGCGCAAACACCAGCATGTCGCCGGTCTGCACCACGCAGGCGCGACTGAGCCAGGCCAGTGGCGTGTGCTGACTGCTCAGGCTGAGCAGCATCTGGGACAGGCCTTCGACCTTGCGATCGGCCACCTGCATGAGCGCTTCGGGCGTCAGGTCGCGCGCGCCCAGGCCGGTTCCACCGGTACATATACACATGCGGATGCCATCGGCAGCCAGTGCCCGCAGCCGGGACGCCAGCGGCTCCACTCCATCGGGCAGCACCTCCGCCGTCTCCACCTGCGCGCCCAAGCGCCGCAGCGCTTCGACAACCACCGGCCCGGACTCGTCGGCATAGGTCCCCTCGCAGGCGCGGTCGCTCAGGGTGACGACAGCACAACGCAACGCGTCCAGCGTCAACGGTGCGCGCGGGCGGAAACGGGTTTCCTCCGCCTCGCTCATGCCAGCGGGATGCCGCCACAGACCACTCTTTCCACCCTCTTTGAACAACAGGCGTATGCCTTCAATGGAAAGTGCGGGCTCGACCGGCTTGCTGAGGTCGTAGATCGTCAACAGCGCGGCATTGACACCCGCCAGCGCTTCCATTTCCACGCCGGTGCGGGCTTCGCTGGCACATTCACACCACACGCGGATCGCTTTGCGCTCGGGCACCGGTTCGCAGTAGACCCGTACCAGCTCCAATGGCAATGGATGGCACAGCGGCATCAGTGCGGACGCCATTTTTGCCCCCTGCAGACCCGCCACCTCGGCCATCATCAATGCGTCGCCTTTGGGCAAGCGGCGTTCAACGATCAACGGATATGCGGTGTCTCCGGCAATCAACTCGCCGACGGCGACGGCACGACGGCGGGTGACCCGCTTGTTGCGCACATCGGCCATGTTGAAAGAAGCCTTGGATTCAACGGCCATGCGGACGTTCACCCTCCTATGGATGCCAGATGTGGAGTCAGTCCTGTCATGCCCTGATGCAGGCCATGACCGGCGGCTTTCAATCCCAGTTGCGTGGCGATGCGCGTCACCAGCCCGACCCGGTCCGCATCGGACTGCAACAGTGGACGCAACGCGATGCCAAAATCGCCGAACAGGCACAGCCGCAGATCGCCTCGCGCGGTAACACGAAGGCGGTTGCAGCCGGCGCAGAAGTTCTTCGAGTACGGAGCGATGATGCCGAAGGTGCCTCGATAGTCGGGATGCGCGAATTCGCGCGCAGGCCCGGCGTCCGGACGCCGGGCACGTTCGCACCAGCCGGCACGCACCAGTTGTTCGATGATCGTGTCCGCGCGCAGGTGGTGGCGCTCGAAATAGGCCAGGTTGTCGCCGGTGCGCATCAGCTCGATGAAGCGCACACCGATGTCGCGGTCACGCAGGAACTCCATCCAGGAGGCGAGCTCATCGTCATTGCGATCACGCAGAAGCACCGCATTTACTTTTACCGACTCCATCCCCAATGTCAGCGCCAGATCCAGGCCCTGCAGGATTTCATCGAGACGATCATGGCCGGTGATGGCATGGAAACGCTCGCGATCCAGGCTGTCCATGCTGACGTTGATCGCGGTGAGTCCCGCATCCCGCCAGTCCGGCAGGCGTCGCGGCAACAGGCAGCCATTGGTGGTCATGGCGACCTTGCGGATGCCCGGCACCGAAGACACAGAAGCGATGATGGCCGGAAGATCCTTGCGCAGGCTCGGTTCGCCGCCGGTCAGTCGAACCTTGTACATGCCCAGCTCGGCGAAGGCCGACACCAGCCGCCGTATTTCCTCACCATCAAGGAAGCGTGTCCGACCCTCAGCGGTGTATCCATCCGGGAGGCAGTAGCTGCAACGATAGTTGCAGGCTTCGGTAAGCGACAGCCGGAGATACGGGAACGTACGACCGTAGCTGTCAACCAGACCCGCCGTCATGTTGGTTCCACCTGTACCTCCGTTCGGTCCCGGCGATCGGCGAATCCGATGCCTTGCAACCTCTGATTCGCCAGCGCCTGCAGATTACCTTCGGTATCCAGCCAGCCTGTTGATCCAGATCAAATGCGACTGTGTTCTCGCGCCGACAGCTTGTGGCAGCATGGCGTCCTCTCCCGATGTGGAAGTGACGGCATGCTTACCTGTTTCGAGGATCTTCTGAACGCTGCCGACAACCAGGCAGAACCCCAGCGTTTGCTGTTTGTTTTCGTATCCGCGGCGCTGCCCGAGTCGGCCACGGATGCCCAGATGCAGCGCCATCAACAACGCGAAGGCGGCACGCTGTCCGCTGTTCTATGCGTGGACAAGCTTCCTTCGGAAGTCCCCTCATTCAACGCACTCCTTTCCGAGTCCAGGAAAACCGGTATCGACTGGGACCTGGTATTCGTTGCCGCCATGGACGGTCGCGCGGGCGTCGTTCCTTCCAGCGATGAAGCCGCGCAGCCCCTGCGGCTGATGGTCAATGCCGTCAACGACGGACAGATCAGCCGGTTCGCCGCGTTCGATGCCAATGGCGAAACGGTGCAGTTCTACTGAGAAAACAGTTGGACGCATAGAAAGAACACGACCAGCACGGTGTTCAAACCCCAGGCAACGGTCAAGCCACGGGCGGCGACCCCATATATGGGCGTGGCACTGTTCGGTGCCGCCCGCCACACCATCGGGATGATCCACGCCGTGAATGCGATCAACACACTGAAAAGCGTGACTGTCAGCATCCTTGGCCCTGCATAGAGGGACCACAGGGCAGCTGCCCACAGCACGTTGCTGGGAACCACGCCATAGAGCCAGAACACCACCCACAGTGGTGAAGAGGGATTGGGTCCAGTCGTTCTGCCTGTCGCAAAAGCCAACATCACTACACCTCCATGATTCATGGGGTAACGAGCCAACTTGCATCGGGAACTTCCCGGGCAAGAGTGCGCCCAGTCACCGGCCCAGTCAAACCCGGGGACAGGCATGCCATGGCATGACCGCTCTGAATTGCAGGCATTTCCCGCTGGAATTGTATTGCCCGGAACCCATGCAACCGCGATGTGTGGCAGTCCCGGCTCAGTGGAAATCGCGAGAGCTGGTCTGCAGCTCACCCAGCAGGTGACTGAGGTCGTACATGTCACGGGCGATGAGATGTGCCACTCCATCAACCTGCTCCCAGCGCCCGCGCACTGCCAGCAGGCGTGCACCCAGCAAAGCCTTGCGCCGGCGTAATGCCACGTCTGCCCACACCACGACATTGACCATTCCGAACTCGTCTTCCAGCGTGACGAAGATGGTGCCGTTGGCGGTGGCAGGCCGCTGGCGCTGGGTGACGATGCCTGCCATATGCACGCCGCGGCCGTGTTTCACGGCTTTCAATTGCTGCGAATCCAGAATGCGCTGGCGCTGCAGTTGTGACCGCAGCAGTGACAGCGGGTGCGCGCCCAGGGTCAGCCCGGTTACCCGGTAATCGGCCAGCACATCCTCGCCGATGGTGGGTGCTGGCAAAGAAATCTCATCCTCGTCGGGGCTTCCCGGCAGCAAGGGATGCTGGCGCTCGATCCCGGCCATGGCCCAGCGTGCGGCATGCCGGTGTCCGGCCAGCACCTGCAAGGCACCAGCTTCAGCCAGCACGTGGCGGGCCTTTTCATCGAGCCTTGCGCGCAGGCACAGGTCGCGCACATCCGCGAATGGACGCTGCGCGCGTGCGGCCACAATCGCCTGTGCCGAAACTTCGGACAGGCCGGCAATCTGGCGCAGGCCCAGCCGGATGTCCGGTTGCCCGCCATCGCCGGGGCCGCGGCGCTCATGCCCGCCTTCGAGCGTGTTGTCCCAGTTGCTGCAGGTCACATCTATCGGCTGGATCTGCACGGCTGTGCGCCCGCCTTTTCCACGGCGCGCGTCCTGCACGATCTCGCTGGGCGAATAGAAGCCCATCGGCTGTGCATTGAGCAGGGCGCAGGCAAAGGCCGCCGGTTCGTGCCGTTTGAGCCAACTGCTGATGTAGACCAGCTTGGCGAACGAGGCGGCATGGCTTTGCGGGAAACCATAGGAGCCGAAGCCCTTGATCTGCTCGAAGATCTGGTCAATGAATTCCGATGAATAGTTTTTCTTTTCCATCAGTTCGCGGATGCGCGCGCGATGCGGGTCCATATCGCCGCCCCGCCCCCACGCCGCCATCGAGCGGCGCAGGCCGTCAGCCTCCTCGTGCGAGTAGCCGGCATGGATGACCAGTTCCATCACCTGTTCCTGGAACAGCGGAATGCCCAGGGTGGACCCGAGGATTTCCTCGATGCCCCTGGAAGGATAGGTCACCGGATCCCTGCCCTGCCGGCGCCGCAGATAGGGGTGCACCATGCCGCCCTGGATGGGGCCGGGTCGCACGATCGCCACCTCGATCACCAGATCGTAGAAAGTTTTCGGCTTCATCCGCGGCAGCATGCTCATCTGCGCGCGCGATTCGATCTGGAACACGCCGACCGTGTCGGCGGCCTGGATCAACTCGTAAGTCGGTGTGTCTCCGCTTGGCAACCGCGCCAGATCGATGCTGTACCCGCGATGCTGCTCGACCAGCGCCACCGCCTTGCGGATGCAGGTCAGCATGCCCAGGGCCAGGCAATCGACCTTGAGCAGTTTCATCGTCTCCAGATCGTCCTTGTCCCACTGGATGATGGTGCGCCCGTCCATGGCCGCGTTCTCCACCGGCACCACGGTCGACAGCGGCGCATCGCTGATGACGAACCCCCCTACATGCTGTGACAGATGGCGCGGGTGGCCAAGCAGTTGCGCGGTCACCGCCAGCACCTGCCGGATCAACGGGTTCTGCGGATCGAAGCCGGCCTCGTCCAGGCGCTGCTCCATCGTCGCCTCGCCATTGCCCCAGCCGTAGCACTCGGCCAACAGCGCGATCTGGTCCGGCGGCAGACCGAATGATCTGGCCACATCACGCACGGCGCTCTTGCCGCGGTAGCGGATGACCGTGGCTGCCAGGGCGGCGCGACGGCGGCCGTACTTGTCATAGATGTACTGCAGCACCTCTTCGCGCCGCTCATGCTCGAAATCCACATCGATATCCGGCGGTTCGTTGCGTGCCTTGGACAGGAAGCGCGCCATCAACAGCCGGCTCTCGGCCGGATTGACCACGGTGATCCCCAGCGCGAAACACACGGCTGAATTGGCCGAAGAACCACGCCCCTGGCAGAGGATGTTCCTGGACCTGGCGAAGCGGACGATGTCCTCCACGGTCAGGAAGAAGGCTTCGTACTTCAGCTCGGCGATCAGGCCCAGTTCGCTCTCGATCTGCGCGGCAACCGCAACCGGCACGCCCTCGGGCCAGCGTTCGCGCATACCGCGCCCGGTCAGTTCGCGCAGCCAGCTGGTGGGGGTATGTCCGGCCGGCACCAGTTCGTTCGGATAGGCGTACTGCACCTCGTCCATGCGGAACGTGCAGCGCTGTGCCAGTTGCACGGCTGCCTGCAGCAACGCGTGTGGATAGATGTTGCCCAGCGCCCGGCGCATGCGCAGGTGGCGCTCGCCGTTGCGGAACAGGTGCTCCCCGGCCTCTGCCAGGGAGGTGTTGTGGCGGATGGCCGTCATCGTGTCCTGGAGCACGCGCCGCCGGCGCACATCCATGTGTACATCGCCACACGCCACTGGCGTCATCGCCAGTTGTGCGGCCAGGCCGAGCAGCTCCTGCAAACGCGCCACATCGTCCTGTTCGCGGTGCAGCTGCACCGCCAGATACACCCGGTTGCCGAAGCAGGACTGCAGCCAGCCACCCTGCTCCGGATCCGGAACGGGCGCCGGGATCCACAACGCGAACAGGCCCGACAGCGCCGGATCGCAGTCCTCCACTACGCGTTCCACGTCTTCGCGCCCAAGGCGATAAGAGCCCTTGGCGGCGGCGCGGCGGGCGATGGTGATGAGCTCGCACAGCCGGGTGTAACCGGCGGCGGTTTCCACCAGCAATACGCATTTGAGCCCACACGACAGGGTGAACTCACTGCCGACGACCAGCTTCAAACCGGTGGCACGGGAGGCCTCCAGACCCCGCACGATGCCGGCCAGCGAACACTCGTCGGTGATTGCCAGGGCTTCATAGCCGCAACGTGCGGCACGTGCGAACAGCTCTTCGGCGCTGGCCGCGCCGCGCAGGAATGAAAAGTCCGACAGGCAGTGCAGCTCGGCATAGGCGGGAAGATCGTCGTCGGCAACGACATCGTCATTGGCCGAGGACTGGCCCAATCGCCGTGCCACTTCCCATGCCCGCGGTGGACGGGCGCCCGGGGTGTCGCGGTCCACGCCGTCGGCGGCATCGTTCCAGTTCATGCAAACCACCCGTGCAGCATCCAGGGGCCCTGCTCGCCCGGAGCGGCGAACGCCCAGGCGCGCTGGCCCAGCGAGGTTTCCAGCACGTAATAGTCACGGCGCGCATCCTCGCCATCCCACCAGCCGCTTTCCAGCCGCTCGGGACCGGACACGATTCGCGGGCGCGGATCACGCAGCGGGACCGGCCGTGGCAACAGCCACGCAGGACGCGGCGGACGGATGGGCGCCTGCCCGATCTGCACGTTGTCACCCTGCAACCGTCGCCACGCACGTTCCGGTCGGGGATCACCGCCAGGCGCGATGCGATGCACGGCATCATCCCCCAGCCGCGCACGCAGGCGTTCGCGCAACTGCGGCCACGGCAACTGCTGCTGGGGCCGGGTGTCGAACAGATCCCGGGTGGCTGGAATGAACGGCGGCAGTTCGCGTGCCAGCAGGCGCATGGCCACGACGGGCTTGTCCAGCTGCACGTGCTCAAGCCGGTTGCGGGTGAGCTCGAACAGCATGGCCGTTTCGCGCTCCGGGGCCAGCAGGCCCACTTCAAGATTGGTATGCCCGCCTTCGTGCTCCAGCCGCAGCTGGAAACGCTGCACGCCGCCGTCGCGCACCGACAGGTAGGTGCACAGATCACCGATCAGGCGGCGCAGTGGAAACAACAACGCGGTATGGGTCTCCACCTCATAGCCCAGCTCCACCCGCGCATCGAAGTGATCCGGCGGTGCGTAGTACGCCAATGGATCGTCAGCCTCTCCGTACAGGCGCTGCAGATGTTCCAGCAACGGCAGGCCGAAGCGGCGGCGTAGCCCGTCCCCCGGCATCCTGCGCAGCGTTTCCAGGTCGCGGATCCCCATGCGGTGCAGGCGCTCGCCGGCATCGTCCGGCAGGCGGGCGTTACGCACCGGCACCCGGCCCAGCATTTCACCCATCGGCGACTGCTGCATAACCGCAAGTCCATCGCGCAGGCCGGCGAAGACATGCGCGGCACGCGGCGTAGGGGCCAGGGCAATGCGATGGGTGAATCCCAATGCCGCCAGTTCCTCGCGCAGGCGGGCCTCGATCCGCGGCCAAGGTCCGAGCAGGCTGAAGCTGGCGCGCACTTCGAGCACGATGCAGCCCGGCCACTGCGCACTGACCAGTGAGCTGTGCCGATATGCCCACGCCGCCAGGAAGCGCTGCCAGCGTGCTTCAGCCTGCGGATCATGTTCGACCATCGCGAACTCGGGCAGCAGCGCATGCGCAGCGCTCAGCCGCATGCCTGCGCGCAGACCGGCCGCGGCCGCGGAGGCATTGACCGCCTGCAACGTGCGCAGTTGCGCCGCGCCGCTGACCAGCGCCAATGGCGCAGCGGGATCAGCGCATCGACGAAGGACGGCGTCGAGCGCCAGTTGTGGCAGCAGTACACAGGCCCAGAGCATGTGCGGACCTCAATGCCGGGCCGCAGCGAAGGTCCGGGCAGGCGCAGGACCTCCACGACATTTGCGTACCTGCCAGGCTGTGTCACCGCGCGCATCGCGCACGGCCTGGATTCGCAGTGCAGCTGGCGAAGGATTGGCGGCATGGCGGTGGTCGCGCAGGGCGAAACCCAGGCATTGCCCACTGTCAGCGGCCACCTGCAGGCGGCGCAGGGCCTGCGCATCGGCCTGCGTCGGCCACCCCAGAACGGCTGCGCACGCACCGCTGCGCAGGCATTGTTCGAACGCCCACAACGCATCACGCGGTGAGGCCTGGATGACCTCCAGGTGCTCGAGCTGTACGCCTGCGGCCTGCCATGCCGGCGCATAGGGAATGTACGGCGGTGCCACTACCGCCACCGTGTCACCGGCCCGGGTCAGCCGTGCCAGCGTGGGCATCAGCAATTTCAGTTCGCCCACCCCATCTGCCGGCAGCAGCAGCTCGGTCAGGGCGTGGCGCGGCCAGCCGCCCTGCGGCAACAAGGCGTCCAGTGAGGCATGGCCGGTGGGTTCGCCATCGGCTGCAGCAATTGCGCTGTGACGTCCGGCGCGCCACAGCGTCTGTGCAGCCAACAGGCTTTCGATAGCGGCGACTGCGCCCATGTCAGTTCTGCCGTACCAGGCCGCAGTAGATGCCTTCGATCGCGAAGTCCTGTCCGGGCTGCACCTCGATAGGCGAATGCGCCGGATTGCGTGGCAACAAACGGATGCGCCGCTGTTGGCGCTGCAGACGCTTGATGGTGAGCTCGCCATCAATGCGTGCCACCACTGTCTGCCCGTCACGGGCATCGGCCGCGCGTCGCACTCCAACCAGATCGCCATCGAGGATGCCATCGTCGATCATCGAATCGCCCTGCACTTTCAACAGGTAGTCCGGGCGCAGGGCAAACAGCCGCCGGTCCAGCCAATACTGCTGGTCCAGCCCGATGTCGGCACCGAGCGGTTGGCCGGCCGCCACACGCCCCAGGACAGACAGCGGCAGCAGGTCGGTTGCCCCTCCGGGCAGGCGCAGGCCACGTTTCTGCCCGGGCAACTGTTCCAGCAAGCCGTCGGAGACCAGTGCCTGAACATGTTTCTGGGCAGCGTTGCGGGAGGCGAAACCGAAGGCTTCTGCAATCTCGGCCAAGCTGGGTGCGCGGCCGGCAACCAGCTCCCGACGCAGAAAGGCGAGCACGGCAGCACGCTGGGGTGGCAGATCGGAGATATCCATAGGTGTACATTTGTACACCAACCCCTGCCCCGCATCCAGCCTCAACGTTCCAGCAAAGTTACGAAATCGCGCCGCGCTTCATGGGGGCTGTTGCAAACAGTCGCGTCCAGCCTGCCGCTGCCCGCCCTACCGGCAGGCCTGTTGAACGCGGTTGTCCCATTGGCTTGAGAACCGGAATGAGCGCTTCATTCCGACGCGCTCATAGGCGGCGGCGCGTTGCGCTTTGACTTGGTCGCATTGATTGCGCGCCGATACCTCGCCTGTCCGTGTCTCCACGCCTGGGCGCAAGACGCGCGACGGTGTCCGGGTGGAGTTGCTTGCGGCCAGTTCGTTGCGGATCCGCTGCAGGCGCGCCGCCTCGGCTGCCGATGGCTCGGTGGCAGGAACGGCTTCCCATGTTTTTGCGGAAGTGCCGCTGCTGCATGGCGCGGATTGATACGACACTTCGTTGCCGTCAACGCATTTGTGGACCTGTTGCGCCGCGGCCGGTGATGCCAGTGCGAGCCCCAGGATCATGAAGCGAACATCCATGTGATCCCTCTCCATTGTGTTGTGAAAAACGCCATGCCGTTGCAATGCGTTCCGGGCTTGCGCCCTGACCGCAACAACGCGCGCCTGCCCGTCGTTCATGAGGACCCTTGCTGCACGGTGTGACGCGTTGCGTGCCTGATGATCTGGATTCAAATTTTTTTGCAAGAAACTGCTTGCGAAGAAAAAACGCCCCAGCTATCATTTCGTTCTCAGCGACGTGGGGCCATAGCTCAGCTGGGAGAGCGCCTGCATGGCATGCAGGAGGTCGGCGGTTCGATCCCGCCTGGCTCCACCAAATCCGGACTTTAGGCCGTTCGGATCGAGAAAAACAACTTGATGAAGTTTACGCGTCCCCATCGTCTAGAGGCCTAGGACATCACCCTTTCACGGTGGCGACCGGGGTTCGAATCCCCGTGGGGACGCCATCATCAAGACAATCAAGACCCGGTCAAGCGGGTCTTTTTTGTTGAAACAGCCGTCATTCCAGCCCTGAAAGGCCGGCTTGGTGGAAAGCGAAAAAATCTCACAAAAATGTTTCTTTTTTGTGAGAACGTCGATATGATAGTCGGCTAGCAGCAACATCGTGGGGCCATAGCTCAGCTGGGAGAGCGCCTGCATGGCATGCAGGAGGTCGGCGGTTCGATCCCGCCTGGCTCCACCAACTTTTCAGACATTAGGCCTGTCTGGCAAGGGAAAATTCGGTTTACGCGTCCCCATCGTCTAGAGGCCTAGGACATCACCCTTTCACGGTGGCGACCGGGGTTCGAATCCCCGTGGGGACGCCAGTTTGAAGAAAAGCCCTGACCAGTTCAGGGCTTTTTTATTGGTCGATCGAAACAACGCCCTCGTGCAGCGCATATTCGCCGCCACATTCTTGATCCACACGACAGCGACTCTGGCCGTCTGTTCTTTCGCAGCAGGTCGGTGCTGCAAGAAAAAATGCTCGCCAGCACGATGGCTGCTACATGAAGCGCATCGACGTGCGGACCATTGGTTGCAAGCGATCAGCGCTGCAGATCCCCAAATGACACGCAAACAAAAAGGGCTGAGCCGCGAGGCTCAACCCTTGATGTTGTCTTGGTGCCGAAGGTGGGACTCGAACCCACACGCTTTTAAGGGCGGCGGATTTTGAATCCGCTGCGTCTACCGATTCCGCCACTTCGGCTGGCAGGCGGAGGAGTATAGCGAACCTTCCCGCGCATGGGCAGGGTTTTTGCCCATAATCTGCAACTTCCCTTGGGGGTGTCGGCCGCTATACTCGGACGGCAGGGTTGAACGGGGAATTGTGATGAGTGCGCTGCGGAATATGCGGGTACTGGTCGTGGAAAACGACGAAATGAATGCCAGCCTCTTGCAACTGCAATTGGCAAGCCAAGGGGCGCTGGTCGTGGGTGTGGCTTCCACAGTGCAGGCCGCGCTCGAGTTGCTTGTGGCGCAGGAGCCGCACGTGGTCTTTCTGGATTACTGGCTGGCGGGAAACGAGAACAGTGTTCCGGTTGCCGTCGCATTGTGCGAGCGTGGCATTCCATTCGTGCTGGCGACCGGTATGCCTGTCGACGAGCTTCCTGATGTGTTCAATGCCGGGGTGAAGTTGGCCAAACCCTATCTGGGCGCCGAGCTGACCTGCGCCCTGCAACAGGCGATCGAGTCGGCCTCCGTGAAGCCCTGAAACGTTGCCGGTACAGCACCATAAAAAAAGGCCCCGCATTGCCGGGGCCTTTTTTGTTGCTGGATGAGTGATCAGCTGCCGCGTTTTGCGCGCGCGAAGGCGTCGGCGAGTGCGCTGTTGGCCGGCGGCGCCGAGATGGACGGTCGCCCCGCGCCTCCCGCACGCGGATTCCCGCGATTGCCGGTGTCCCGGCGCGGGCCATTGCCCTGCCCTGCACGTTGATCATTCCGCTCCGATGCCTTGGCCGGAGCTGGGCTGTCGTCCAACCGGCGCGTCAACGCGATGCGCTTGCGGGCCACATCGACTTCCAGCACCTTGACCTTGACGATATCGCCGGCCTTGACCACATCGCGCGGGTCTTTGACGAACGTGTCGGACAGCGCGGAAATATGGATCAGGCCGTCCTGGTGCACACCGATATCGACAAAGGCGCCAAACGCGGCGACGTTGCTCACCACGCCCTCCAGCACCATGCCTGGCTTGAGGTCCTTGAGGTCTTCCACGCCATCGGCAAAGCGTGCGGCCTTGAACTCCGGGCGCGGATCGCGGCCGGGTTTTTCGAGCTCCTTGAGGATGTCACGCACGGTGGGTACACCGAATTTTTCGTCGGTGAACTGCTCGGCCTTGAGGCCGCGCAGGAAATTGCCATCGCCCAGCATCGCCTTGATCGGGCGCTCGGTCGCGGCGACGATGCGCTCGACCACCGGATACGCTTCCGGATGCACGGCTGACGCATCCAGCGGCTCGTCGCCGTCGGCAATACGCAGGAAGCCCGCGCACTGTTCGAAGGTCTTGTCGCCCAGGCGCGGCACCTTGAGAAGCTCCTTGCGGCGCTTGAACGGACCATTCTCGTCGCGGTGGCGAACGATGTTCTCGGCCACCGTGGATGACAGACCGGATACACGTGCCAGCAATGCGGCAGAGGCAGTGTTGACGTGGACGCCGACGGCATTCACGCAGTCCTCCACCCGGGCTTCCAGTGCACGCGCCAGACGGTACTGGTCGACATCGTGCTGGTACTGGCCCACGCCGATGGCCTTGGGCTCGATCTTGACCAGTTCGGCCAGCGGATCCTGCAGGCGACGGGCGATGGAGACCGCACCGCGCAACGAGACATCCAGGTTCGGGAACTCCTTGGCGGCGAACTCCGAGGCCGAATACACCGAGGCCCCCGCCTCGCTGACCACGATCTTCTGCAGCCTGGTCTCGCCCAATGCCGCTATCACCTCGCCGGCCAGCTTGTCGGTCTCGCGGCTGGCGGTGCCGTTGCCGATCGCGATCAGTTCAACGTTATGCCGGGTGCACAACTGCCTGAGCGTGTGCAGCGACTGCTCCCACTGGCGCCGCGGCTCGTGCGGATAGATGGTCTCGGTGGCGACCAGCTTGCCGGTGGCATCGACTACGGCGATCTTGCAGCCGGTGCGGATGCCAGGGTCCAAGCCGAGCACGGTCTTGGGACCGGCCGGAGCCGCGAGCAGCAGGTCCTTGAGGTTGTCGCCGAACACGGCGATGGCCTCGGCTTCGGCCTTCTCACGGGCCTGGTTGAACAGGTCCAACAGCAGGTGCATGTGCAGTTTGGCGCGCCAGGTCAGGCGACAGGCATCCAGCAGCCAGCGGTCCGCGGGGCGGCCCTTGTCGGCGATGCCGGCGCTGTGGGCGACGCGGCCTTCGCCGTACTGGTGCCCGGCTTCGGCGTCATTACCCGGGTCCAGCTCGAGGAAGAGGATTTCCTCGCGCCGTGCGCGGAACAGAGCCAGCAACCGGTGCGAAGGAATCTTCGCCAGCGATTCGGCGTGCTCGAAATAATCGCGGTACTTGGCGCCCTGCTCTTCCTTGCCTTCCGCGACGCGCGCGCGGATCACGCCGACCTCACCCAGCCAGTTGCGCAGTTCCCCGACCAGCGCGGCGTCCTCGCCCCAGCGCTCCATCAGGATCGCGCGCGCACCTTCCAGTGCGGCCTTGGTGTCGGCCACACCCTTGTCGGCATCGACGAAGCCGGCGGCGAACACCTGCGGTTCCAGCGAGGGATCGGCCAGCAAGCCATCGGCCAGTGGCTCCAGCCCGGCTTCCCGGGCGATCTGCGCGCGGGTGCGGCGCTTGGGCTTGTACGGCAGATAGAGATCTTCCAGCCGCGATTTGGTGTCGGCAGCCAGGATCTCGTTGCGCAGCTCGTCACTGAGCTTGCCCTGCTCGTCGATGCTGGACAGCACCGCGGCGCGGCGCTCTTCGAGTTCACGCAGGTAGGTCAGGCGGACTTCCAGATTGCGAAGCTGGGTGTCGTCGAGCCCGCCAGTGACTTCTTTGCGGTAGCGGGCGATGAACGGAACGCTGGCACCCTCATCGAGCAGCGCGATGGCGGCTTTGGCCTGTGCGGTCTGGGCACCGATTTCATCGGCGATGGTCTGGGCGATCTGCTGCGCGAGCTTGATGTCTTGCATTGCTTCCGGCCGGAGCCACATTACGGAAAGCAGCCATTCTGGCAACGCACGGCGGCTGGGGAAAGCCGTTGACAGTCGTGGCCTAACCTGTCGCCGATGCGCGGCCTGTCACAGCCATGCGGATGAATGCGGCATTTCAGCGCAGTGCCGATCCAGCCGCTGGCTGATGAGGTCTTCACCCAGGGATTCCAGCGCCATGATGCGCATGCGGCCGTGCCCGGCCACGTCGATCACGCGCTCGACATAGATCTCGCGACCGCGCGCCGTGTCGGCCTGCGTCTTGCTGAAACCGTACGGAACCACACCCTTTTCGCCGTCCTTGCTGCCACCTATATAGAGAACAACCGTCATGCTGGATATGTACTCCTGTTGATCCGAAAAACCGCGCACCATACGCAGCTGTCCGTTATCTGGATGTACACGGAAGGTTGTCAGCACCGGGTTGCGCGCCGATGACGGCGGCATTGCGATATGGCTGCAAAAGCTCTGTCGACTCAGCGCACGCCTGGCCACCAGCCACGCCCATGCAGCGCATAGTGGTCGGCGGCGCGTTCAAACGGATTGCGGACACTCACGCCGCCACACAACAGGTAAACAGGAACAAACAGCGGCCCCAGCAGCATGTACTGGTAGACATGCGCCCGCTCATGGTCACCGAGGCGCACCGGCGGATGCTGGCAGCGGCCCGCCCGATGTTCATATGTGTGGCACGAAACATCCAGGCTGCCGCCGGTATGGAGAATGACATTGCCAAGGGTGATGGCCCCGCCCGGTCCCCAGGGCCAACGCTGGAACAGCAACGCACGCTCGCTGCCGCTCCATTGCGCACGCGCACCGGCCAGCATTCCCGCCAGCCCGGCCACCATTCCCAGCAGCGTATTGGGGCTGGTCCACAGGGCGCCGAGCACCTGTAGCAACAGGCGGGGAGGAAGACTCAGTCGGCTTCGTTGGGAATCAGCAGCCACAGGATCAGATACACCAGAATGCCGGGGAAGGCGGCCGAAGCCAGCGAGACGATCACGTACAGGACGCGCAGCAACGTCGAGTTCCAGCCATAGCGATAGGCGATACCACCCATCACGCCAGCAATCATGCGGTCTTTCAACGAACGGAAAAGCGGGCGAGGCTGTGCGTTCATGGCCCATCTCCTGCGGGATGCAGCATCAGTGTAGCCACCTGCTCTACTCAGCGTTGTGGATGGCGCAGCTGCTTCAGCCGTTCGCCAAACCAGCGTGAGGCATCCTGTTCCGGACTGCCCGGACAGGCGATCCGGTACGGCTTGCCGCTCATGCTGCTGCGACTGGCCGCCCGCTCGATGAACTGCTCGGTGCTGCCGATCATGTTGCGCTTGGCCAAGTAGTCGTATTTCCGCTGCAGGTGTGCCCTGGCCTCACGCTCGCCGTACCAGCTGCCATTGCGCTGGAAGCGGCAATGCGAGCCTTGCAGCGCGTCCATCAATACGTCGATCTCGCGCTGCGTGACCACGTCGGGGGCCGCCAGCACGCTCCCGGTGCAGACCAGGAGCGTTGCTGCCAGAGCAGTTCTGCGAAGTGCTCTCATCACGTGCGCTGCTGCAGCCAGGCGTGGATTGCGCCGGGCACCTCACGCTGGGCACGGCTGGAGACATAGATGCCGATGTGGCCGCCACGGAAGCCCAGTTCGTTGTAATCGGTGCTGCCGACGCAGTCGCGCATGGCCCGTGAGGCAGCCGGTGGTACGAGATGGTCCTGCTCGGCATAGATGTTCAGCAGCGGCATCTTCAGCTCGCCCAGGTCCACCGGCTCATCGCCGATACGCACCGTGCCCTTGATCAGACCGTTGTCCTGGTAGAACTGCTTGATGAACTGCCGGAAGGCCTCGCCCGCCAGATCCGGCGAATCGAAGATCCATTTCTCCATGCGCAGGAAGTCTTCCAGCGCGGCCTTGTCATCGAGGATGTCCAGCAGCCCGACATACTTCTGTACGTTCAACCGGAACGGTTTGAGCATCAGGTAGCTGGCATTCATCAGGTCGGCCGGGATGTTGCCCAGCGTATCGACGAACAGGTCCACGTCCACATGCCGCGCCCAGTTGGAGAGCATGTTGTCGGGCGTGTGGAAGTCCACCGGAGTGACCATCGTGATCAGGTTGCGCACCTTGTGCGGGCGCAAAGCCGCGTAGCACAGCGAGAACACCCCGCCCTGGCAGATGCCAAGCAGGTTGACCGGTTCGTCATCGTTGAGTGCCTGTAGATGATCCACCGCACCATCGATATAACGCAGCAGATAGTCTTCCAGGGTCAGGAAGCGTTCGGAGCGATCCGGGTAGCCCCAGTCGAGCACGTACACGTCCTGCCCGAGCTCAAGCAGTTTCTGCACCAGCGACCTGCCGGCCTGCAGGTCCACCATGTACGGCCGGTTGACCAGCGCATAGACGATCAGCAGCGGTGGCCGACCACTCGGTTTCCCCTCACCGATGAAGCGATACAACTTGACCTTGCCGTCGCTCCATACTTCGCAACGTTCGGTGGCGCCGTAATCGACATCCTCCACGCTTGGCAGCAGCTTGAGGCCTTCCAGCAGCTGGCGCTGCATCGACAGCGTTTCCTGCACCAGATCGCCGGTATCAAAACCCAGTGGCCCTTTCATTGCGGTTCCCTGCCGGCGGGCCGGCGCTTGCGTGGACGTGGTGATGCCGCCTGCGCCGTACCTGCTGCGGCCTTGGCGGTTGTGCGTTTCCCCACAGTCGATGTTTTCGCCTCGGGCGGCGCCTTGCGCACCGGTGCTGCGGCCGCGGCCAAGCGCCTTACCATCCGCTCCAGTTCGGCGATCTTGCGGTGGGCGATGTCCATCTCGCTACGGGTGGGCACCCCCATCGTCTCGCAGGCTTTTTCAAGTTCGTGCTGGGTGGCCGCACGCAGCCGCATCTGCGCATTGGCCAGCTCGGCGTAGATCTCACGGAACTGTTCAGAAAGCGCGACCTTGGCATAAGCCTCTTCGGCGGCGTCTATCCACAGATCGAAAAGCGCGCGCGCACTGGTCAGCTGGCTGCCGGGGCTTTCATGTTCGGACAGGCGCACCTCGAACAGATCAAACGCATCGTCCAGTACCGCCCGGATCTGTTCCACATAGGCCTCGGCCCGGGACTGGTACTGCTGCTGGATTTTCAGCAGTGCCTGCCAGCGCGCCTGGTACTCGCGTGCCGGCCCGAACGTGGGCGCATCCAGCCAGGGACCGGCGTTGCTGAAGCCGCTCTGCGCCCGCTGTGCAAATTCGCGTATCCAGGGCTGATCGGTGAACGCGTTGCCGCCGCGTGCCGCATCGAGCATCCAGCGCAGCATGCCGTCGCCCTTGGCGCCCACAGCCTCACGCCACGCCGCGGCGACCTCGGCGCTGCTTGTGTCACGACCGGCAAATTGCGCTGCGACCTGCTGCATGGTGCCCAGCCAATCGCCGCCCTGCTGGCGAAAACGTTGCACTACGTCATCCACGCCGGAGGTGGTTCCGGCACCCAGCAGTTGGCTCCATTTCTCGATTCCTTCCTGCCACGGCATCGGCCCGCCAGCGCCGACACCCGCCGGCGCGGCACCTGCGTGTGGCGATCCGCCCCAGCTGTCCCAGTACTGCCGGATCAGGGCCTCGAAATCGTCTGTTCCGCCACTGCTGCCCGCTGCCATCACCACTCTCCCGGATCGTGCAGCGATGATAGCAACCGCTCAGACGGCAGCGTGGATCACGGCTTGGGAATCCGCAGGGTCTTGCTGATCATCAGCGAGCCGGACACGGCGAACAGCAAGACCAGCGGATGCAATTGCCACGGCCCGAGTTGCCAGGTTCCCCACCACAATGCATTGCCGATCGCACCGAAGTGGGCCGCCAGCGCCAGCACGATCACCAGCGCCAGACTGGTGGGAATCGGCGTACCTTCGAAGTACGGCACCTTGTCGGCCTCGCCGGCGATTTCCTCGGCGGTGACGTTGTAGCGCGCCAGACGGCTGACGCCGCAACAGACGAAGTAGCTCAGGATCAGCCAGTCCCAGCCGCCCTGCATGCCGCAGGCATAGGCCAGCGCGGCGGGCGCAACCCCGAAGGAGATGACATCGGCCAGCGAATCCAGCTCGCGTCCGAGCGTGGATGAGGATTGCCGCCAGCGGGCAACCCGACCATCCAGCGCATCGAACACGAACGCCAGCGGGATCAACGCCATGCCGAATATCAGGAAGCCGCGCTGGCCATCCTGCAGGAAGCGCATTGCAGCGAACACGGCCCCGGTTCCGCAGAACGCATTGGCCAGGGTGAACCAGTCCGCTAGGTGGAACTCCCGCAACATCGAGAAGTGGCGTTTCATAAGTGGCCGGCTGTGGAGAACGCCGACAGAGTAACGCGCGCCGGGTGAGCACGACAGCACGCCGTGCGTCTGGTGAAAATTTCATCACCCATCTTGACAGCCAATGCCCGCAAGCCCTGCGGCACCTTATCCACAACCTTGCACACGTTTGATCCACATCCAGTGTGGACAAGCCGCCACTGGAACAGCGGCCCCGTGATCAGGTTTCGATCGCACCCCACGCCGGCTCGATCATTCACCGCGGTGACGTTCCGCAGCGCCTGATTCTGCGCACCTGCGCAGTGTGCGTACAACTCGCGCAACAACATGACGGGAAAGCCTACAGGCGCGTGTACCGCCACGATTGCATGCGGCCATCGCGGTAGGGCATCACGCCATGGAACGGCCGCGGATCGTCGTCGAACACCAGCGGCAGGAAGTGGCGGTCGCCTTCCCACAGGGGCAGCGCTTCGAGCTGATCCACCGGCACCCATTCGAGCGTGCCTTCCGGGTTGGAGTGCAGCGGCGTGCCGGTGTAATCGTCGATCACGAAAATGAAGGCGAACCAGTCCTCGCCCTGCTTGCCGAATCCCGGCCAGCTGATGGTCCCGCGCAGCCGCGTGGTGCCACATTCGATGCCGGCCTCTTCCTGGATTTCGCGGTGCATCCCGGCCAGCACGTCCTCGTCCGGTTCGACCTTCCCGCCCAGCCCGTTGTACTTGCCCAGATGCATGTCGCCGGGGCGCGCGTTGCGATGGATCATCAAGGCCTGCGAGCCATCGGCGGAGAGGACATAACCCAAAGTGGCGACAATCGGGGTGTAAGGCATCGGGATCAGGAGAGCGGAAACGGGCCGGCAGTATGACCGATCAGCCGCGCCGGCCTCAGCGCACCAGTGTCAGCGGGCCGCGTGCGCGCGCCACCGGATCGTCCACGGCGCGCAGGGTCGCCACGCCGTGTCCGCGCTCGGCCAGGTACTCCAGCCATTTGCCGAGGAAGGTGTTCATCCGCATGCGGTGGTTGATCAGCTCATCGGGCGGCGGATACATGCCGATCACGTCCTGCCAGCGTCGGCCGACATAGCAATGCGTGGTCTCGGCCTGGCGCGCGTCGCGGTACAGGCGCACATAGGCCGACGGATCGGGCTCGCCGGTCAGCGGGTCGCAGATGTCGTAGGTCAGGCGCAGTTCGACCGTGTAGCGATGGCACTCGATCACGTCCAGGCGGACGTCCACGCCATCGCCGATCGAAGACACATGGCTGCCGGTGCTCAGCCGGTCGGGCGCGAACAGGCGCATCAGATGCTGGTAGTTTTCCGCGTACAGCCCCATCAGCCAGCCCAGGCGGCTCAATCGGGGAATGCGACCGCTGCGGGCACGGGGGTAGGTCATGCCCCGATGCTACACGCAGGCCTGTCGCGAAGGCAGCAGGGCCACGGGCCCTGGAGTCCGATCCTGCGGGGCGGGCGGCGGCCTTCTCAGAACATTTCCCGCTGCAGCTCCAGGGTGCCCAGCACCTTGCTGGAAATCTCCTCGATCGAGGTATGGGTGGTACTGAGCGTGGGAATACGCTCCATACGGAACATGGTCTCGGCAGCGGCCACTTCGCGCCTGCAGGTTTCGGCGCTTGCGTAGCGGGAGTTGGGACGGCGCTCCTGGCGGATCTGCTGCAGCCGGTCCGGATCGATGGTCAATGCGAACAGCTTCTTGCGGTAAGGGCGCAGGCGCGGCGGCAGGCGGTCGTGCTCCAGGTCTTCCTCGGTCAGCGGGTAGTTGGCCGCGCGCAGGCCGTAATGCATCGCCAGGTAGATGCAGGTAGGGGTTTTGCCGGCGCGCGATACCGCAACCAGGATCACGTCGGCGTCGTCGTAGTTCACCGCCATGCCATCGTCATGGGTCAGGGCGAAGTTCATGGCGTTGATGCGGCGATGGTAGGTGTCGAAATCCACCATGCCGTGTGCCTGCCCCACCTTGGAAAGGCGCGCAGCATCCAGTTCCCGCTCCAGTGGCTCGATGAACGGCGCGAATACATCCAGCATCAACCCCCCGCTTTCCCCGAGGATCTGGCTCAGGCGGGAATCCACGCACGAACTGACCACGATCGGACGGACCTGGTAGCGCTCGCCGGCCGCTCGGATACGGGCTGCGGCCTCGTGCGCCTTGTCGGCGTCATCCACGAACGACATCCGGTCGGTGACGAAGCTGAATCCGCTGAACTGGGTCAACAGGCTGTGACCGACGGTTTCGGCGGTGATACCGGTGCCATCGGACACATAGAACACCGGGCGAATTGCCGACATGCTGGAATCCTTGGATTGAAGGGATGCGGGACGCTTGACCCGGGCCAGTGAGGAGGTGTCCCGGAAAGGACAAGCACAAGACAAAGTATTGTCACAATGCTTGTGCCGATTTGGTGTGCACTGCATCATATCGGCTTCTTCCTACGGACGTGGCCAGCCAGCCCGCCTCGGGCGATGGCCAAACGGAGCATCGCGCTTGAACGAGAACATCCTGTGGTTGCACGAACTGCGCCTGGCCGACCTGGCCCGCGTGGGCGGCAAAAATTCGTCCCTGGGCGAAATGATCGGCAACCTCGCTGGTCTCGGGGTCTCTGTCCCCGGCGGTTATGCAACCACCTCTGAAGCCTTCAAGGACTTCATCGCCCACAACGATCTGTCCAAGCGCATCTTCGACAAATTGGCCACGCTGGACGTGGAAGATGTCGGTGCCCTGACCCTGGCCGGCAAGGAAATCCGCGGTTGGGTGATCGACGCCCCGCTGCAGCCGCAGCTGGACCAGGACATCCGCAGCGCTTACAGCAAACTGTGCAGCGACAACGGCGGCGGTGAGGTGGCGGTTGCCGTGCGTTCCTCGGCCACCGCCGAAGACCTGCCCGATGCCTCCTTCGCCGGCCAGCAGGAGACCTTCCTCAACGTGACCGGTGCCGACGATGTCGTGCTCAAGGTCAAGGAAGTGTTCGCCAGCCTCTACAACGACCGCGCCATCGCATACCGCGTCCACCACGGCTTCAAGCACGAGGACGTGTTCCTGTCGGCCGGCGTGCAGCTGATGGTGCGCTCGGGCGTCGGTTCGTCCGGCGTGCTGTTCACCCTGGACACCGAGTCGGGCTTCCGCGACGTGGTGTTCGTGACCTCCAGCTTCGGCCTGGGCGAAATGGTCGTGCAGGGCGCGGTCAACCCGGACGAGTTCTACGTCTACAAGCCCACGCTGAGCGCCGGCAAGCCGGCGATCCTGCGCCGTTCGCTCGGTTCCAAGGCGATCCGCATGGTGTATTCGGACGTGCCGGGTGAGCGCGTGCGCATCGAAGACACTCCCGGTGATCTGCGCAGCACCTTCTCGATCAGCGACGAGGACGTGCAGGAACTGTCCAAGCAGGCGCTGGTCATCGAAAAGCACTACGGCCGCCCGATGGACATCGAGTGGGCCAAGGACGGTGTCAGCGGCAAGCTGTTCATCGTGCAGGCGCGTCCGGAAACGGTGAAATCCCGTGGCCACGCCACCCAGATCGAACGTTTCGCGCTGAACCAGAAAGACGGCAAGGTGCTGGCCGAAGGCCGCGCGGTCGGTGCCAAGATCGGTGCCGGCACCGCGCGCGTGGTCAAGTCGCTGGAGGACATGGCGCGCGTGCAGCCGGGCGACGTACTGATCGCGGACATGACCGATCCCGATTGGGAGCCGGTGATGAAGCGCGCCTCGGCCATCGTCACCAACCGCGGTGGCCGCACCTGCCACGCGGCGATCATCGCCCGCGAGCTGGGCGTTCCGGCCGTGGTCGGTTCGGGCAATGCCACCCAGGTCCTGCAGGATGGCCAGGAAGTGACGGTCAGCTGCGCCGAGGGTGACACCGGCTTCATCTATGAAGGCAAGCTGGAGTTCGAGCGCACCACGACCGACCTCGGCAACATGCCGCCGGCGCCGCTGAAGATCATGATGAACGTGGCCAACCCGGAACGTGCCTTCGACTTCGGCCAGCTGCCGAACGCCGGCATCGGCCTGGCGCGTCTGGAAATGATCATCGCCAGCCACATCGGCATCCATCCGAACGCGCTGCTGGAATACGACCGCCAGGATGCGGCAACGAAGAAGAAGATCGACGAAAAGATCGCCGGTTACGCCGACCCGGTCAGTTTCTATGTCGGCCGTCTGGCCGAGGGCATCGCCACGCTGACCGCCTCGGTCGCCCCGAACCCGGTGATCGTGCGCCTGTCGGACTTCAAGTCCAACGAGTACGCCAACCTGATCGGCGGCAGCAACTACGAGCCGCACGAAGAGAACCCGATGATCGGCTTCCGCGGTGCCAGCCGCTATGTCGACCCGAGTTTCTCGGCCGCCTTCGCGCTGGAGTGCAAGGCCGTGCTGCGCGTGCGCAACGAAATGGGCCTGGACAACCTGTGGGTCATGATTCCGTTCGTGCGCACGCTGGAAGAAGGCCGCAAGGTGGTCGAGGTGCTGGCGGAGAACGGCCTGAAGCAGGGCGAGAACGGCCTGAAGATCATCATGATGTGCGAAGTGCCGTCCAACGCACTGCTCGCCGATGAGTTCCTGGAGATCTTCGACGGTTTCTCGATCGGCTCCAACGACCTGACCCAGCTGACCCTGGGCCTGGACCGTGACTCGTCGATCGTCGCGCACCTGTTCGACGAACGGAACCCGGCCGTGAAGAAACTGCTGTCGATGGCCATCAAGTCCGCGCGTGCCAAGGGCAAGTACGTCGGCATCTGCGGCCAGGGACCTTCGGACCATCCGGATCTGGCCGAATGGCTGATGCAGGAAGGCATCGAATCGGTGTCGCTGAACCCGGATACCGTGGTCGATACCTGGCTGCGGCTGGCCAAGCTGAAGGCATCGGCAGGCTGATTGCCCTGCCCGCTCCGTGAAAAAAGCCCCGCTCATGCGGGGCTTTTCTTGTGCCTGGGACCGCTGCAAAAGCCGCTTGCTGCTACGCGATGGAGGAATACAAGTCAGCCAGCTGCGTCGACCGAAAGAGCGCCGCCATTCCCGGCAAGTTCCCCGTAGGCCTGCCGCACCGCATCGAAGCCGTAGGTCTTTTCCAGCCGTTTGACGATGAAGTGCCCTCGCGCCATGTCCTGGTAGTAGTCGGTGAACATCGTGTTCAGTGCAGCGCCGGCCACCGCGCCGACGATCGGCACCGTTTGCGCGGCGAATTTCTCGCTGACCACCACACCGAAACGTGCTGCCACCTTCTCGACAATCCTGGCCAGCCATTTCCCGGCTTCCTTGGCCCCCAGCCCGAGCATCAGTCCATGCCCGCCTTTGGCCACGCCGCCGGCCAGCTCGGCTGACAGGTGCCGCATCACCTCGGCGGTAAAGCCACGGGTGAGGTAATAGCCGGTTTCACTGGCGTCATCCTTGCTCGAGTTGCCGCCCAGCGCGAACACTTCCAGGCACGCGTGCCGGGTGGAAAAGTCGGCCAGATCGAAGCCTTCGCTGCGGGCGACATCGGCCACCGCGCGCATCATGATCGTCGTGGACACCGGCAGTTCGACGAACAGGGCGGCAAAGCCGAACGCCCCGCCCACCGCGCCGGATGTGGCGGCGGCCAGTTTATGCAGGCGTGTCGATGCCACCTTTCCCGGTGTCTTGTCCATGCTCCAAAACGCTGCCTGGGCGGACTTGTAGAGCGCGGCTTCGGTCGTGCGCTGGATTCGCGAGGAAACGGAAGACGGCAATTTCCTTACCGCGAACTCGAGCGGCAAGCCCACCAGATTGGCCATGCGCGCGGTGAGCGTCGGAGCTTCCAGCAGCTCCACAGCGCGTTGGAGATCGGCAAAGTCGTGCGGGGAGTTTCTGATATCCATGCCCTCTCCCGGATAAGGCGGTGAACCGGACAGGTGTGAGGGCTGGCCGTCAGGCCGTTTGCGGCAAACCGGACAAGGCGCCCATGAAACCGCGGTAATGCCGCAATTCGGCGATGGAGTCGTGCACGTCGCTCAGGGCGGTATGGCTGGAGGTCTTGCTGACGCCGGCACTCACGGCTGGCGCCCAGCGACGGGCCAGTTCCTTGATCGTGGAGACATCCAGATTGCGGTAGTGGAAATATTTTTCCAGGCGCGGCATCTGGCGGTGAAGGAAGCGACGGTCCTGGCAGATCGAGTTGCCGCACATCGGCGACGCACCGGCCTTGATCCATTGTGCCAGGAAGGCCACCGTCTGCGCCTCGGCCTGCGCCAGTGTCAGCTGGCTGTCGAGCACGCGCTGCCACAGGCCCGAGCGCTGATGCTGGTTGCGGTTCCATTCGTCCATTGCTTCCAGCACCTGCAACGGATGGTGGATGGCGAACTCCGGTCCTTCGGCCAGCACATTGAGCTGCGCATCGGTGACGACCGTGGCGACCTCGATGATCGAATCGTTGTCGGTATCGAGCCCGGTCATTTCCAGGTCGATCCAGATGAGCCGGTCGTTACCTGCGCTGTTGTCCGCCATGATCTGCTGTTCCTGCTGGGGGCCGCGAACACTCGCTGGCCGATGGATCGAAGGCGCAATGATACGCCGCTTGCCGGTGCCGACCGTGTTGAATCACAGGCCTGGCAGCAATGGACGCCCGCGTTTGGCACGGAAGTAATTGGTCAGCCGCACACTGGCTTCCTGCGACAGCAAGCCGCCGCGCACCTGGACACGGTGGTTGTGACGGGGATCTTCCACCAGGTCGAACACGCTGCCGCAGGCACCGGTCTTGGGATCGCTGGCGGCAAACACCAGACGTCCGATACGGGCATGCACCAGCGCCATCGCGCACATCGCGCACGGCTCCAGCGTCACATACAAGGTGCTGCCGATCAGGCGGTGATTGCCGAGCGCGCGTCCGGCCGCGCGCATGGCGACGATTTCGGCATGCGCACTGGGGTCGTGACTGGCGATGTTGAGGTTCCAGCCTTCGCCCAGCAAGGCTCCGTCCTGGCCGATCAGAACCGCGCCTACCGGGATTTCATCGAACTCGCGCTGGGCACGATCGGCCAACGCGAGCGCATGCCGCATCCAATGCTCGTCGCGGGTTTCATCGGGCACTACGGGGTCAGTCACGGGAGGCCTTTTCGAGAAATGCGGAAAAAGCCGCCAATGTCGCTTCGCTGACATGGTGTTCAATGCCCTCGGCATCACGGCGCGCCGAGTCCGCATCCACGCCCAGCGCGAGCAGGAATTCTTCGACAGTGCGATGGCGCGCGCGCATTTCCACCGCCAGTTGTTCGCCGGCCCCGGTCAGGAACACGCCACGATAGGGCCGTTGCATTGCCCAACCCTCCTTCACCAGCCGCTTGAGCACCTTGGCAACCGTGGGCTGAGCGACTCCCAGGCGCGCGGCAATATCGACCTGCCGCGCCTCCCCGCCATCGGCAAGCAGGTCGGAAATCAGTTCCACGTAATCTTCAACCAGCTCGGAGCGACGCGCTTCACGCACCTGCTGGAAACCTTCCATGTGCATCTGCGCATCGATCAGCGCAGGGGTTGGCGGCTGCTTGTTACCGCTGTTCATGCCGGTCGACTATGTCCGCGATCCAAGGGGCTGCCATTGTCGTCAAACATGCGCAGACAGGCCAACTGCCGGTACCGGCGTTGTACTGACCGGAAGAAAAACGCCCGATCATGAGCTTTCTGGAGGATTGGCGGACAGAGTGGGATTCGAACCCACGGAAGGTTTGACCCTTCGCCGGTTTTCAAGACCGGTGCCTTAAACCGCTCGGCCATCTGTCCTTTTACGGTGCGAATACGACGGTAGCGCTGCACCAGGGGGAGGTCCATTGAGGAACACATCCGGCCCGGGCGCGCATTCTCGCATGCTCGGGGTGGTTTTGTTCAACCCGCTTCCACCGCAAGCGCGCCGGCGGTGGAGGCGCGGATCTTCTCCTTGGCGCGCTCACAGGCACCGCCGCAGTCCAGGCGCGAGGCCTCCAGTTCGGGCGGAAGATTCTCGGCCAGAAAGTCGATGAACACCCGTACCGCGGGCAGCATGCCGCGCCGCGAGGCGAAGACCGCATGGCAGATACCCTGCGGCAGCGACCAGTCCGGCAATACCACTTCCAGGTCGCCGTTGCGCACGGCTTCGGCACAGACGGTTTCCGGCAACATGGTGATGCCGAATCCATCCTTGACCATTGATTGCAGCAGCGGGAAGTCGAAGCCGGCCACACGCGGCTGCAGATCCACGCGTCGCACCGCACCTTCCGGGCCGTGCAGCTCCCAGCGCTGGCGTGCTTCGTCTTCACTGATGCTCAATGTGACGTGATTGACCAGCTCATCCGGATCACTGGGGCGGCCGGCGCGATCAAGGTATTTCGGACTGGCCACCAGCAACTCCTGCACCTGGCCGAAGCTGCGCATCACCAGGCTGCCATCGTCATCCAGCCGCGAACGCACGCGCAGGGCGACGTCGTAGCCTTCATTGATGATGTCCACCCGGCGATTGCTGATATTGAGCTGCAGGCGCACCTTCGGGTACTGCTCGAGAAATTTTGGCAGCAGCTTGGGCAACTGCATCTGTGCCAGCGAAACCGGCACGCTGGCGCGCACCAGTCCGCGTGGCTCGGCGCTGAGACGGTCCACCACCTCCCGCGCAGCCTGGGCTTCGGCGAGCATGGTCTGGGCATGGCGGTGCACGCTCATGCCGACATCGGTAACGGCGAAACGGCGGGTGGAACGCTGCAGCAGGCGGACGCCAAGGTCGGTTTCCAGCTGGCTGATGCGTCGGCTCAGGCGTGACTTGGGGATGCCCAAGGCACGCTCGGCCGCTGCAAAACCACCGTGATCCACGACCATCGCGAAGTAATAGAGGTCATTGAGGTCTTGCATATCCGCAATTCCATATTCAGAACGATGGGTGATATTCAACCACCTTTATCCCAAGCTGGCAACGATCTATGCTGTCGTCCTGCACGCAGCCGTGCCCACCACGTCAGCAGCGCAAACAGTGGCGGCCGGTTGATTTTCCGAGCCGTTCGCTGCGCCAAGCGTCAATGACCGGGCAGGTATCCGACGCCGCCTGACGATCAATCGCCTCCCGCTTGGCGGGCGGCACCTTCCTCGTCGTTGGTCGCCTTTCTCTCCCCGGCGACCACCGATCCGACGGCCCCGCAAGGGGCCGTCGACCTTTCCGGTCTGGATATCCAAAGTCCGCAAATGCGAAGGCCCGCATCGCGGGCCTCCGGCAAAGCAAGTTGGACGCCCGGGCTCAGCCGATGCGCTCCATGCCACCCATGTACGGCCGCAGCACCTCGGGAACGGTGATGGAACCGTCGGCGTTCTGGTAGTTCTCCATCACCGCGATCATCGCCCGGCCGACGGCCACGCCGGAACCGTTGAGGGTGTGCAGCAACTCCGGCTTGCCGGTGGCCGGATTGCGCCAGCGCGCCTGCATGCGCCGCGCCTGGAAATCGCCACAGTTGGAGCAGGAGGAAATCTCGCGATAGGTTTCCTGCGAGGGCAGCCACACTTCCAGGTCGTAGGTCTTGATCGCCGAAAAGCCCATGTCGCCGGTGCACAGCAGCACCTTTCGATAGGGCAGGCCCAGCCTTTCCAGAACCGTTTCCGCACAGCGGGTCATGCGCTGGTGCTCGGCCTCGCTGTCCTCGGCCCTGCAGGTGGTGACCAGTTCCACTTTTTCGAACTGGTGCTGGCGGATCATGCCGCGTACATCGCGGCCGCCGCTGCCGGCTTCGGCGCGGAAACACATCGAATGGGCGGTCATGCGCAGCGGCAGGCGCTCGGCCTCGATGATCTCGTCACGGACGATATTGGTGAGCGGCACTTCCGAGGTCGGGATCAGGTAGCGCTTCGACTCGCCGACCGAGGTCTGGAACAGGTCGTCCTCGAACTTTGGCAGCTGCCCGGTACCGCGCAGCGAATCGGCATTGACCAGCACCGGCACATTGATCTCTTCGTAGCCGTGTTCGCCGGTGTGCAGGTCCAGCATGAACTGGCCCAAGGCGCGGTGCAGGCGCGCGACAGGCCCGCGCAGCACGGTGAAACGTGCGCCGGAAAGCTTGGCCGCGGTTTCACCATCGAGCCAGCCGTTGCGTGCACCGAGTTCGACGTGGTCCAGCACCGGAAAATCGAAGCTGCGCGGCGTGCCAAAACGGGATTGCTCCACGTTCTCGCTTTCATTCTTGCCTGCCGGAACATCGTCGGCGGGCAGGTTCGGCAGCCCCATGGCAATCGATTCGATGCGCTCACGCAATACATCCAGCTGCACTTCGGAAGCCTTCAGCTCGTCGGCGAAGCCGGCCACTTCGGCCATGATCGCCGAAACGTCCTCGCCCTTGGCCTTGGCCTGGCCGATCGCCTTGGAACGGCTGTTGCGCAGGCTCTGCAGTTCCTGGGTGCGCACCTGGATGCGCTTGCGGTCGGCTTCCAGTGATTCGAGTTCGGCCACATCCAGTTCAAAGCCGCGCGAGGCACGCAGGCGTTCGGCAAGTTCGGCGGGCTGTTGGCGAAGAAGAGCTGGATCGAGCATGGGAGCAGACACGTGGGAACGGAATTGGAAGGCGATTATCGCCTGAACCGGCCTTCTCTGCCGCGCGATTCACCTTGGCTATGCCAGAATCCGGCATCCGATACGGTCAGCCCTATGCCTGCTTCCAGCCCACGCTCCGGTCAGAATTCCACTTTCCAGCTGCCCAACGGCAGCCTGCAGATCGCTGGGCTTGCCTTCTGCGCGGGGCTGCTGTTGTTCTTCATCGTGTGGCTGAGCACGCGCAACAACAGCGACTTCTACCGTGCCAGTCCCGAGCAGGCGGACAAGCAGGTGGAAGCGCTGACGCCACTGCCCGAACCGCTTGCGGCCGGCGCAGGCGCCAGCGAAATGCCCGATGCCCGCCCGCAATCCATGGACGAGAAGCCGCAGCTGCTGGAACCCGCGGCGCCGGTTCCGCAGGCACTCCCGGAAACACCGGTCGACGATGCGCCAGTCGCTGCGGCGGAGACGGGTATGCCCGCGCCCGGCAACCTGCCCGTGCCGTTACCCGACCAGAGCCCGGCGCCCCCGTATCCGGCCGCGGCCCTGCGTCGTGGCGAGAGTGGCACCGTGGTGGTGCGGGTGGAGGTGGATGCCAATGGCAATCCTGCAGGCGTGGCGCTGATCCAACGCAGCGGCTCGCGTTCATTGGACCGCACAGCCATGGAGGCGGTCCGCAGCTGGCGCTTCCAGCCGGCATACGACAATGGCCAACCGGTGCCGGGCAGCCTGGAAATTCCCTTCGATTTCAAGCCCACCCGGTAAGCTGGCTCCCTGCCCGGCCGGCGCGAGTCGACTTCAGGAGTGAGCGCTGAGCCCGAAGCCGGCGCCCTTGGATAGCAAATCGAAACCCGGAAACGATGTCGCCACATTGGCGACATCGTTGATCCTGACCTCGCCGGTACTGAGCTGACCGGCGATGGCGAACGCCATCGAGATGCGGTGGTCGCCATGACTTTCGATGTTGCCACTGCCCAACGGACCACCATGGATGGTGGCGCCATCAGCGGTCTCCTCCACCCGCACTCCCAACGCACGCAGGCCGGTCGCCATCGCCGCCAGCCGGTCGGATTCCTTGACGCGCAGTTCCGCCGCGCCGCGTACCACGGTCGGGCCACGGGCCGCCGCCGCCGCGACAAACAGCGCCGGAAACTCGTCGATCATGTCCGGCACCAACGCTTCCGGAATCTGCGCGCCTTGCAGTGGCGCATACCGCACCACCAGATCCGCCACCTGCTCGCCGCCGTGCTCGGCGTGATTCTCCTCGCGGATATCCGCCCCCATCAGACGCAGCGCGGCCAGCAGACCGGTACGGCGTGGATTGAGGCCGACCGAGCGCAGGCGTATTTCCGAGCCGGGAATGATGCTTGCCGCCACGATGAAGAACGCCGCTGAAGAGAAATCCGCCGGCACCGCGATGTCGGTCGCGCGCAGGCGCTGGCCACCGCGCAGGCGCGCTTTGCCAGGGGAAAACTCGATATCAACGCCAAACGCCCGCAACATGCGCTCGGTGTAGTCGCGCGTCGGATGTGGTTCCACCACCGAGGTATCGCCATTGGCGAACAGGCCCGCCAGCAAGACCGCCGATTTCACCTGGGCGCTGGCAACCGGCAGCTCGTAGTCGATACCCTTCAACCGCTGGCCGCCATGGATATGCAGCGGCGGGGTGCCATCGGCCGGGGTATCGATCCGCGCGCCCATCTGCGCCAGCGGCCCGGTGACGCGCCGCATCGGGCGCTGCGACAACGATTCGTCGCCAACCAGCACCGTATCGAATGGCTGCGCCGCCAATACGCCGGCCAGCAGGCGCATGCCGGTACCGGCATTGCCGCAATCCAGCTTGCCCTGCGGTGCTTTCAGGCCATCCACGCCTACGCCATGCACGATGCGCTGCGACGCGGACGGGGTCTCGATACGCACGCCCATCTGCGAAAAGATGGTCGCGGTGGCGCGGGTGTCCTCGCCCTCGAGGAAGCCCTCGATGCGCGAGACGCCATCGGCCAACGCGGCCAGCATCACGGCGCGATGCGAGACCGACTTGTCTCCGGGAATTTCCAACGTGCCCTGCAGGGCGGAACCTTTGCGTGCAATCCAGTACGGCGAACGGGTCATGCGGCTTCCTGTGGTCGGCGCGCCCCGGGCTGGCGGGACGCGGATCAGTGCCGGATCAACCGGCCGGGGTGGAGTGGATGTGCGGGCGACGACAGCCGTGGCACCGGAAAACAGGCGGCGGCGTGACTCAGGGAACGGCCACCGGATAGGACCCGAGCACCTTGATCTGCGCCGAATGGGTCTCCAGCTCGGCCAGCGCCCGCTGCATGGCGTCGTCCTCGACGTGGCCCGCCAGATCGATGAAGAATCCGTACTCCCACTTGGCCTGGTGCGATGGGCGCGACTCGATGCGGTTCATGCTGATGCCGTGACGCGCGAACGGGCTGAGCACATCGAACAGCGCGCCCGGTTTGTCATGGATGAACACCAGCACCGACGTGCGGTCGTGGCCGGAAGTCGGGAAAATCTGCCGGCCCAGCACCAGGAACCGCGTGGTGTTGTCGGCGTCGTTCTGGATCGGCTTGGTGACCACCTTCTTCAGGCCATAGACATGCCCTGCACTCTCGCCACCGATGGCGGCCGCGTCATCCGCATTGCGGGCACGGCGCGCACCTTCGGCATTGCTGGATACCGGGATCTTTTCGGTCTTTGGCAGGTTGGCGCGCAGCCACGAGGAGGTCTGCATGAATGATTGCGGGTGCGCGTACACGCGCTCGATATCTTCCAGCCGGCCACTGCGTGACATCAGGTACTGCTGCACCCGCAACTCGACCTCACCGCAGATCTTCAGCTGGGAGGTCAGGAACATGTCCAGCGTGATCTGGATCGTGCCCTGCCCCGAGTTCTCCACCGGCACGACGCCGAAATCGGCGTTGCCCGCCTCCACTTCCTGGAACACCTCCTCGATGCTGGCCAGCGGCAAACCCAGCGCCGAGCGACCAAAATGTTTGAGCACCGCCTGCTGGCTGAAGGTGCCCTCCGGGCCGAGATAGCCGATTTTCAGCGGTTCCTGCTGGGCCAGACAGGCCGACATGATTTCGCGATAGACATGCACCAGCACTTCATCGCTGAGCGGACCTTCATTGCGATCCACCACCATGCGCAGCACCTGCGCCTCGCGTTCGGGGCGGTAGTAGTCCACGGCAGCGGCAAGCTTGCCCTTGGCCTTGCCGACCTGGTGGGCAAATTGCGCGCGTTCGGCGATCAAGGCCTGGATGCTGCGATCGATATGGTCGATCTTGGCGCGCACATCCGAAAGCACCGGCGCAGCCACGGCTGCGGCTTTGGCTGGCTTGCCGGTCTTGGCGGGCTTGGCCGCCTTCGTCTTCGCAGTTGCGGGTGTGGCGGCAGAAGTGCCAGCCGGCTTGCGCGGCTTGATGGCCATGTGGGGTTCCATTTGTTTCAGGCCGGTGATGGCGCGCCATCACCAGCAGATCGGGTCAGCGGCGGCCTGTGCTGCCGGCGGGACAAGCAAGGCTCAGCCGTGGCGTTGCTGGAAATCGCGCATGAAACCCGCCAATGCTTCGGCGCCGGCAAGCGGCATCGCGTTGTACAGCGAGGCGCGGATACCACCGAGGGCCTGGTGTCCCTTCAACGCCACCAGGCCGGCAGCCTTGGCTTCACTGACGAAGCGGGCATTGAGCTCTTCGCTGGGCAGGAAAAACGGGATGTTCATGCGCGAGCGCGCCGCCTGCGCGACCTCATTGCGGTAAAAGCCGCCCGAGCCGTCAATGGCGGCGTAGACCTGTGCCGACTTGGCGGCGCTGCGGCGCGCGAACTCCTGCACGCCGCCTTCGGCCAGCATCCACTTGAACATCAATCCAGCCAGGTACCAGTTCCAGGTCGGTGGCGTATTGAGCATCGACTCGCGTGCCAGGTGCGAGCGGTAGTCGAAAATGTCGGCGCGCGGCTGGCCGCTGCGTTCCAGCAGGTCACGGCGGATGATCACCACCGAAATGCCCACCGGACCGAGGTTTTTCTGCGCGCCGGCATAGATCACGCCATAGCGCGATACATCGATCGGCTCGGAGGCGATCGAGGAGCTGAAGTCGGCGATCAGCGGAACGTCACCCACGTCCGGGACATCGCGGAACTCGACACCATGAACGGTTTCATTGGCGGTGATATGCACGTAGGCGGCGTCGTCGGACAACTGCCACTGCGCGCGCGCCGGAATGTCGTGGAAACCGCCCGGCTCGCCATCGGCTGCAATGTTGACGTCAGTATAGGGGCGGACCTGCTTGACCGCGGTTTTCCCCCAATGACCGGTCACCACATAGTCGACACGTTGACCGGGCGCGGCAAAGTTCAACGCCAACAGCGCCTGCTGGGTGGTGGCGCCGCCGGTCAGGAACAGCACCGCATAGTTGTCCGGAATTCCGATCAGCGTGCGCAGGTCGGCTTCGGCCTCGGCGGCAACCGCCATGAACTCCGGACTGCGGTGGCTGATCTCGACGATGGAAGCGCCAACGCCATTCCATTCCAACATTTCCGCCTGCGCCTGACGCAGGACCGATTCGGGCAAGGATGCGGGGCCGGCACTGAAATTGAATGCGCGCGTCATGTCACACCTATGGGGGCAAGAGCCCTAGTATGCCGCAGCGCAACAGGCTTGGGGACGCTGAAATTTGGTTGCATCTGCACCCAATGACAACGCGGCGATGCGGTTTTCCATGCACATGCCTGAAGGCACGCCGCGAGCCGAACTGCCGGGGGGTCAGCGGGCCCCGAACAACAACAGAACGCTCATCAACACCCCCATCAACACAGCACTGAGCAACAGCCAGGGCCAGCGTCGCGGCCGGTGTGCGGCCACTGCGGTTGGCTGGACATCAACCTCGCCTGCCATTTCGTCGTCCGTCGTCTGCTCGTCTGTCGGCAAGCGCGGCAGCAGTGGCACCTCGAGCACGAAACGGTGGTGGCCATCGAACACCACCTGGTCGCCGGGCTGCAGCCAGCTGTGCCGGACCGGGTTGCCGTTGACGACGCTGCCCTCGGCCGAGCCCAGGTCGCGCAGCAGCACCTGGTCGCCGTGGCGTTCGATGCGGGCATGGCCGACCGCGAACGCGGGATTGTCGATGAGGATGTCAGCGTCGCTGCCACTGCCCACCACGCGGGGCTGATCAAGCGTGAAACCGCGGCCGTGGTATTGCCCACCCACGCCACGCAGCAACAGACGCTGGTCATCCACAGTGACCGGCGCCGGCTCGGGTGGATGTGGCAGTGGTTCGCACGCGCCCCGCACCACCATTTCCACGCCATCGGCATAGACCGCATCACCGGCGCGCAGCATCGCCATGCGCCGTACCGGCCGACCATTCACGTGGATGCCACGGATACCGTTTGCTACCTGCAACCACAGGCCGCGATCGTCCAGACAGAACTGGGCCAGCAGCAAGGTGCCACTGCCGTCGTCACCCAAGCGCACATTTCCCGAGGCATGGCGCACGATGCGCTGCACGCCAGGGCGCAGCGGTTGATCCGGCTGCTGCCGGTTGCTGAAATGGACTTGCAGGTTATGCACCGGCGCAGCCTATCAGGTTGACCGGACATGCAGAAGAAGCGCTATGGGCCACTTGGACTGCGCGGCGTGGACCGGGACAATGTCGCATTGCAATCCATGCCACATCGCCTAGGAGTTCCTGTGTCCACCATTGATATCAGCCATGCCCATTCCCTGCCCGCGGACAAAGCCCGCAACGCCATCGAAGAGGTGGCACGCAAGCTGGAAGAGCGGTTCGACATGAGCTCGAGCTGGGAAGGCGAAACGTTGCGTTTTTCGCGCTCGGGAGTGGATGGCGCGATTGAACTGCTGCCGAGTCAGGTGCGGGTGACCGCCGAGCTGGGCTTCCTGCTGTCCGCCATGAAGGGCATGGTCGAATCGGAAATCCAGCGTGTACTGACCGAAAAACTCGGCTGAACCTCCTGCGCCATCACGTGGCGCAGTAGCGGGGGTGTCTAGGCTGGTGTCCTGTCCGAACACGAGCCTGGAGCAGCCCTATGAAAAGCACACACGATCGCGGCCAACATGACGAAAATCCAGGCTCCGGCCCGAGCCTGCACGAACAAGCGGAACATTTCAGCCGGCGCTTCAGTGAATCCGCACAGCAGGTCTGGCTTGCGGGATTGGGGGCGCTGGGCCGCGCACAGGCTGAAGGCAGCAAGCTGTTCGAGACGTTGGTCAAGGAGGGCGAATCCTGGGAGGAACGCTCCCGTGAGGAATCGGCGCAAGGTGACAGCCTGCGTGACAACGTCGAAAACACATTGGGCCAGGCAAGGGAGCGGGCCACCGGGGCATGGGACCGGGTTGAAAAGACTTTCGACGACCCGGTGCAACGCGTACTGCGCCGCCTGCAGATTCCGACCCACCAGGAACTGGAAGCGCTGAATGACCGGCTGGACGCACTGAACAGCCGCCTCAATCGCGCCGAGAACCGCGCCAACCAAGCCCAGCCCCAAGCCCAAACCACGCAAGCGGCAAGCGATACCCTGCCTCCCTATTCGGATTGATGTTGCAAAGCAGCATAAATTTTACAACAATAGCCCCAACCCGCCAGCAACACCGGTGCCGTTTGTCTCCCTCCCCTCACGGCACCGGATGGCGGGCTTTTTTATGTCTGTTTGCCGGTCAGTGGACCGCTCACCGAAGAGCCCCGTCCGGCAGGCCTGGAGGCGGGGATCGCCGCGACAGGCTGCCGGTATGCAGTCTGGCCGGGCCGCCAAGTGCCGCACCTCACGCAAATAAAAACTGCATCGGCCGCTTGTCCAAGCCACCCACAGCAGCCGCGTGTAAAGCGTGCGACGCGACGGCCGAACCACGGCAAAGGACGATAGACTCCTCGACTCGTCACATTTTCGTTTCAGGTACCTGCATGTTTTCCTGGATTCTTGCACTGGCCCTTGCTTTGCTCACCTGGTGTCTTGCCTCTTCCTATCTTTGGCTGGTGCAACGCCGCAGGACGCAGGCAAAACTGGGACTGAGTGCACTGGCCGGTATGCACTGGCGCGATTTCTCCTACATCGTGCGCCGCGCCATGCGCGAGCAGCGCGGTCTGGAAGATGTGCAGGCCGTGGGCGAAGAGAGCCGCGAACCCAGCAGCGACTTCCTGATGCAGCAGAACGGCCAGAGATTGCTGCTGTCTTGCAAGCACGGCCGCGCCTACCGGATCGGCTCGGCAGCTGTGAACGAACTCGGTGCTGCACTGCGTCTGGCTGGCGCCAAAGGCGGCATCCTCATCACCGAAGGACGGGTCGTGCGCGATGGCCTGGCCGCTGCGGAAAAACAGTCGATCGAGGTGTTGGACGCACGCCACCTGTGGCCGGTGCTCAAACCCTATGTGCCGTTCGAGATCGAAGCGCAGGTGGAGGGCACTGCGAAGCGTGAAGCGCAACGCCGCATCGGCATTGCCGCGCTGGCGTCGGCCACCCTGGGCCTGCTCGTGGGCATGGGTTATCTGACCGTGCACAGCGTTGAAACAGCGCCGGGCCCAGCGCCGGTCGCCGTGCGCGCCGAACAGGCGGCTCCGCGTGTTGCCAGCGATCACACTGCAGCTCCGCCTCCGGTGGTCACCGGCGAGCTGGGCGACCTGCAGGAAAATCCGGATGACGAGACCCTGCTCCGCTACCAGCAATCCGTTTCCAAGGCACTGGCACGTACGCCGGGGATCATCAGTGGCATCTGGCTGACGCGGCTGACCTTGGCGGTGGACCGCACCGGCGAAGATGCCAGCACATGGCCGCTGATCTGCAAGGAAGTGCAACGCTATCCGGCACTGCGGACCGTACGCATCCAGCTCAATCCGCGTCCCGGCATCGAAGAGCCGGTGCGCTGGCGCCAGTGCAGCACGATCTGAACCGGTGCGCCTGGACGGGCGGAGAACCCGGACGGCTCAGCGCGAGCCGGGTGAGAAGCGCGCGATCAGATCGTAGGATCCACCCAGGAATTTCTGTCGCACCCAGGTGATGGGCTGATCGCCACGCCAGGTCTGGCGGTCGATCACCAGGCACGCGGTGCCTGGTTCCACCTGCAGCAGTTCCGCTTCGACAGCAGTGGCAGCGATCGCACTGATGCGATGCTGCGCTCGGGTCCACGACACGTTCTGCAGCAGCCAGCTGCCCGGCGCTGTCTGTGAAAAGTCGACATCGAGGGTTTCCGGCACGGTCGCCGGGTTGATCAGCCGATGCTCCAGCGCCAGTGGCTGCCCGTCTGCCAGGTGCAGGCAGCGCATGGCCAGCAACATGCCCTCACCCGCCAGCTCCACCTCTTCGGGCATCTGGCGGTTGGCGCACCGATGCTGGTGATCCAGCAGCTGCAGCGTGTAGCGGTGGCCGCGCGCGGTCACCGCGGTGGCGATGTCCGGAATCTCCAATGCCACCTGTTCCAGGTGCGGATGCTGGCGTGCCACGAACGAACCGGCACGACGCCGGCGCTCGATCATGCCGTTCTCCGCCAACGCGGTGAGCACTTTGTTGACGGTCATGCGCGAGCAGCCGTACTGCTCCATCAACTCGTGTTCAAACGGAATCCGAAAGCCCGGCTGCCACTCCCCGCTGAGGATGCGGCCTTCGATTTCACTGCGGATACGGTGATTGAGCGTGGGTGCTTTCTTGCCCTTCACCCGGGGGCTTGCTGCGGGGCTTGGCTGTGGCATGGGCTTAGACCAGCACCTTGGATAGCGCGGTGGCAAACCGGCTGGCGACGGCCTCGCGCTGCAGGTGGCGGCCGTGCCGGACCAGTTCGCGTCCGCCGCGCCACACCGAACGGACCGCGCCATTGCGTGCAGCGAACAGCCAGCTGTCAAGCAAGGCATCGCCGCTGCGCGACAGCAGCGCGGGATGCTCCGGGTCCAGCTCAACCAGATCCGCCAGTGCGCCGCTACGCAGCCCGCTCTCCACGCCCAACGCCTGGGCGGCGCCTTGGGCCGCGTGCTGATAAAGCCAACGGCCGCTGGACAATTCGCCCGGCGACAACACGTTGCGCCCCTGCAGCTGCAGGCGCTGTCCGTATTCGAGAAGGCGCAGCTCTTGGGCCGCATCGATCAGCACATTGGAGTCCGAACCTACACCGAAGCGTCCGCCAGCCTGCACGAATGCCTGCATCGGAAATACCCCGTCTCCCAGGTTGGCCTCTGTGATCGGGCAAAGTCCGGCCACCGCCTTGCTGGCCACGATGCTGGACAGCTCGGTATCGGTGACGTGGGTGGCATGCACCAGACACCAGCGCTGATCGACTTCCGCATGTGCGTACAGCCACTGCACGGGGCGCTGGCCGCTCCAGGCCAGGCAAGCCTCCACCTCGCGCGTCTGCTCGGCGATATGGATATGCACCGGGCCGCGGTTGAGTGGCAGCAGTGCCTCCAGCTCGTCCCGGGTCACCGCGCGCAGGCTGTGCGGGGCGATGCCCAGCACCGCATCGGGCAGCGGCATGAGTGCGTCGGCGCAGCCTTCCAGCAGCCGGGCGAAGCCGTCCACGTCGTGGAGCAGCCGGCGCTGGGAAGGATTGGGTGGCGCGCCGCCAAAATCGGCGTGCGCATAGAACACCGGCAGCAGGGTCAGGCCGATGCCGCAGGCATGCGCCGCAGCCGCAACGCGCGCGGACATCTCGGCACGGCTCGCATACGGGGTGCCGTCGGTGTCGTGGTGCAGGTAGTGGAATTCGCCGACACGGGTGAAGCCGGATTCGAGCATTTCCACATAGGCCTGCTCAGCGATGGCCTGGAAGCTGTCAGGATCCAGCCGGTCCAGGAACGTGTACATCAGTTCGCGCCAACTCCAGAAGCTGTCGCCACGGGCGCCGCCGACTTCGGTCAAGCCGGCCATGCCGCGTTGGAACGCATGGCTGTGCAGGTTGCCCAACCCCGGTATCGCGATTGCCAGCAGGTGATCGCCGGCGCGCGCGGCCGTTGCCGGCACGACCGATGCAACGAGGCCACCACGCACTTCGATCCGCACATCCTGCGCCCAGCCCTGTGGTAGCAACGCCTCTCGCGCCCAGAACGACGTGATTGCCTGCTCTGTTGTCGCCATCGCTGGACACCCTCCGATTGTCGCCATTATTGTATATACAAATTGCCCGGGAGCGCCCCATGCGTTGCGACACCGTCTGGTACAACGCCCATCTGATGACGCTGGACGGTGCCGGCCTGGGCATCGTCGGCGACGGCGTGATCGCCTGCGACAACGGCCGTATCGTCCATGCCGGTCCTGCGGCCACGGCGCCCACGTTTGATGCCTTGCAGCGGCACGACTGCGCGGGACGCTGGATCAGCCCCGGACTGATCGACTGCCACACACATCTTGTCTATGCCGGCAACCGCGCCGGCGAGTTCGAGCAACGCCTGCAAGGCGCCAGCTACGCCGACATCGCCCGCGCCGGCGGCGGCATCGTCTCCAGCGTGCGCGCCACCCGCGCCGCCAGCCAAGCCGAGCTGCTGGCCGCCAGCTTGCCTCGATTGGACGCGATGCTGGCCGAGGGCATCACCACCATCGAGATCAAATCCGGCTACGGGCTGACCCTGGATGACGAAGCCAAGCAGTTGCGTGTCGCCGGCAGGCTCGGCGAGCTGCGCAAGGTCGAGGTCGTGCGCACCTTCCTCGGCGCGCATGCGATCCCGCCCGGTCGCCAAGCCCAGGACTACATCGATGAAGTCTGCGCGGTGATGATCCCGGCCATCGCCGCGGAAGGATTGGCCGAAGCGGTCGACATCTTCTGCGAGAACATCGCCTTCTCCACCGCGCAGGCGCAACAGGTGTTCGAGGCCGCCCGGCGCCACGGGCTGGCGATCAAGATCCACGCCGAGCAGCTGTCCAACCAGCACGGCGCGGAGCTGGCCGCCCGCCTTGGCGCGCTCTCGGCCGATCATATCGAGCATCTGGACGCCGCCGGTATCGCCGTCATGGCGGCTTCGGGCACCACCGCGGTGCTGCTGCCGGGCGCTTTCTATTTCACCCGCGACACCACCCTGCCGCCGATCCGGCAATTGCGTGAGGCCGGTGTGCCGCTGGCGCTGGCCACCGACTCCAATCCTGGCACCTCGCCGCTGACCAGCCCGCTGCTGGCGATGAACATGGCCGCCACCCTGTTCCGCATGACCGTGGACGAGTGCATCGCCGGATTCACCCGCGAAGCGGCACGCGCGCTCGGCCGCCACGCACGCATCGGCCGCCTGGCAGCCGGCATGGACTGCAACCTTGCCGTGTGGGACATCGAGGCGCCGGCCGACCTTGTTTACCGTATGGGCTTCAATCCTCTGCACGCCCGCATCTTCCGCGGCGGACAAACATCCTGACAAACGCCCCGTTTTTGCAGGAGCGACCTGGGTCGCGATGGTGTTCACGAATTCCGGTCGCGACCCACGTTGCTCCTGCCAGAACAGACATTCCGCTTCGAGTTTCCAATGGAGTAACCCGATGACTTCCCCTCTCGTGCTTCGCCCCGGTCATGTACCGCTCTCGCAATGGCGGCAGATCCATGACGGCGCGCACGTGCAGCTTGACCCGCGCTCACACGCGGCCGTGCTGCGCAGCGCGCAGGTGGTCGAGGCCATCGTCGCCAAGGGCGCGCCGGTCTACGGCATCAACACCGGTTTCGGCAAACTGGCCAGCGTGCGTATCGAACGCGAGGACCTGGAAACCCTGCAGCGCAATATCGTGCTCTCGCACGCGGCCGGGGTCGGTGAGCCGATGCCCGCACCGGTGGTGCGGCTGATGACGGCGCTGAAGCTGGCCAGCCTGGCCCAGGGTGCTTCGGGCATCCGCCCGCAGACGCTGGCCCTGCTCGAAGCCTTCCTGCAGCACGACTTCATCCCGGTCATTCCGTGCCAAGGCTCCGTGGGCGCGTCCGGCGATCTTGCGCCGTTGTCGCATCTGGCCACCGTGATGATCGGCGTGGGCGAAGCCTTCGTCGAAGGCGTGCGGATGCCGGCCACCGATGCGCTGGCGCGGATCGGCCACGCGCCGCTGACCCTCGGTGCCAAGGAGGGCCTGGCGCTGCTCAACGGCACCCAGTATTCGACCGCCTATGCGCTGGCCGGTTTGTTCGAGATCGAAACCGTGTTCCAGGCTGCGCTGGTCACCGGCGCGCTGTCGGTGGAAGCGGCCAAGGGCTCGGACACTCCGTTCGATCCACGCATCCATGCCATCCGCGGGCAGCGCGGCCAAATCGCCACGGCCGCCGCGCTGCGGCAGCTGATGACCGGTTCGGCGATCCGCGAATCCCACCGCGACAACGACGTGCGCGTGCAGGACCCGTACTGCCTGCGCTGCCAGCCGCAGGTGATGGGCGCGGTGCTGGATGTGATGCGCCAGGCGGCGACCACGCTGGAGATCGAAGCCAACGGGGTGACCGACAATCCGCTGGTATTCACCGATACCGGCGAGGCGCTGAGCGGGGGCAACTTCCATGCCGAACCGGTCGCTTTTGCCGCCGACATGCTGGCCATGGCCGTTTGCGAGATCGGCTCGATCAGCGAACGCCGCACCGCGATGCTGGTGGATCCGGCGCTGTCCGGCCTGCCGGCATTTCTCACCCCCAGGCCCGGTCTCAACTCCGGCTTCATGATTCCGCAGGTCACTGCCGCGGCGCTGGTGTCGGAGAACAAGCAGCGCGCCTACCCGGCCAGCGTCGATTCCATTCCCACTTCCGCCAACCAGGAAGACCACGTGTCGATGGCCGCGCACGGTGCCCGGCGCCTGCTGGCGATGGCCGAGAATGCCGCCAACGTGGTCGGCATCGAGCTGCTGGCAGCTGCCCAAGGCTGCGATTTCCACGCCCCGCTGGCCTCCAGTCCGGCACTGGAGAATGTCCGCGCCGCGCTGCGCACCCAGGTGCCGACGCTGCAGGACGACCGCTACTTCCATCCGGACATGGTCGCCGCCACCGCGCTGGTGCGCAGCGGCGGGCTGGCGCGCGGTCTGGAAGCCATACTTCCCTCGGTCGAGGCACAGGTATGAGTGCCCATGCCGACTGGCTGGAGATCCACCGCGGCGAGGCGCCGCTGATCGTCAGCTTTCCGCATACCGGCAGCGAGCTGCCCGACGAGCTGGCCGGGCATTTCGTCTCGCCATGGCTGGCCCGTCGCGATGCCGACTGGTGGGTGCACGAGCTTTACGCCTTCGCGAACGAACTCGGCGCCACCACGGTGCGCACGGCTATCTCACGTTCGGTGATCGACGTCAACCGCGACCCCAGCGGCATGAGCCTGTACCCGGGCCAGAACACCACCGGCCTGTGCCCGCTGACCACCTTCGACAACCAGCCGCTGTACCGCGATGGCCGCGCACCGGATGAGGCCGAGATCATCCGCCGCCGCGATACCTATTTCGCTCCGTACCACGCCGCGTTGGCGGCCGAGATCGCCCGCCTGCACGCCGGGCACGGCACCGTGGTGGTGTATGACGCGCACTCCATCCGCTCGCACATCCCGCACCTGTTCGACGGCGAGCTGCCGCAGTTCAATATCGGCAGCGCCGGCCCGACCGGTGAGCCGGATACCTCCTGCGACAACGCCCTCACCGACGTGGTCGAGAACCTGTGCGCGTTGAGCGGTCTGGGCCATGTGCGCAACGGGCGTTTCAAGGGTGGCTGGATCACCCGCCACTACAGCGATATTCCCGGTGGCGTGCACACCCTGCAGATGGAGCTGGGCTGCCGCGGCTACATGCGCGAACCGCCGCCTGGCCAGGTCGACGAACACAGCTGGCCCACTCCCTACGACGCCACCCTCGCCACACCCGTACGCACTACCCTGCAGCAGGTGTTGCGCGCCTGCCTGGACTTCGCCTCCCGGAGAGATGCATGACCCGCCACGATCCTTCCCGCCGCCCGCGCGCGCCGCGCGGAAATACGCTCAACTGCAAGTCCTGGCTGACCGAAGCACCGTTTCGCATGTTGCAGAACAACCTCGACGCCGAGGTAGCCGAAGACACCGCGTCGCTGGTGGTCTACGGCGGCATCGGCCGCGCCGCGCGCGACTGGGAGAGCTACGACAGGATTCTGGAAACGCTGCAGCGGCTCGATGACGATCAGACCCTGCTGGTGCAATCGGGCAAGCCGGTGGGCGTGTTCACCACCCATCCGGACGCCCCGCGCGTGCTCATCGCCAACTCCAACCTGGTGCCGCACTGGGCCACCTGGGAGCACTTCAACGAGCTCGATAAGAAGGGCTTGATGATGTACGGACAGATGACCGCCGGCAGCTGGATCTACATCGGCAGCCAGGGCATCGTCCAGGGCACCTACGAGACCTTCGTCGAAATGGGCCGCCAGCACTACGGTGGCAGCCTCACCGGCAAGTGGATCCTCACCGCCGGGCTCGGTGGCATGGGTGGCGCGCAGCCGCTGGCCGCCTCGCTGGCCGGCGCCAGCTCGCTGACCATCGAGTGCCGCCAGAGCAGCATCGATTTCCGCCTGCGCACCCGCTACGTGGACGAACAGGCCAGCGATATCGACGACGCGCTGGCACGCATCGCCAGTTACACCGCCAGCGGTGAGGCCAGGTCGATCGCCCTGCTCGGCAACGCCGCGGAGATACTGCCGGAACTGGTGCGCCGCGGCGTGCGCCCGGACTGCGTCACCGACCAGACCAGCGCGCACGACCCCGTGCACGGGTACCTGCCGCTGGGCTGGAGCGTGGAACAGTGGCTGGCCGAACAGCAGGCCCATCCGGAGAAGGTGCGCGACGCCGCCAAGGCCGCGATGCGCGTGCATGTGGAAGCGATGCTCGCCTTCCACTCCTCCGGCATTCCGACCGTCGATTACGGCAACAACATCCGCCAGATGGCCTTTGATGAAGGCCTGAAGAACGCGTTCGACTTCCCCGGCTTCGTGCCCGCCTACGTGCGTCCGCTGTTCTGCCGCGGCGTCGGCCCGTTCCGCTGGGTGGCGCTGAGCGGCGATCCGGAAGACATCTACAGGACCGACGCCAAGGTCAAGGAGCTGATCCCCGATGATCCTCACCTGCACCGCTGGCTGGACATGGCGCGCGAGCGCATCGCCTTCCAGGGTCTGCCCGCACGTATCTGCTGGGTCGGCCTGGGCCTGCGCGACAAACTGGGGCTGGCGTTCAACGAGATGGTCCGCAACGGCGAACTCAAGGCTCCGGTGGTGATCGGCCGCGACCATCTGGATTCGGGCAGCGTCGCCTCGCCCAACCGCGAGACCGAAGCCATGAAGGACGGCTCCGATGCCGTGTCCGACTGGCCGCTGCTCAACGCCATGCTCAATGTCGCAGGCGGCGCCACCTGGGTCAGCCTGCACCACGGCGGCGGCGTCGGCATGGGCTACTCGCAGCATTCGGGCGTGGTCATCGTCTGCGACGGCTCGGAGGCTGCAGACAGACGCATTGCCCGTGTGTTGTGGAACGACTCGGCCACCGGCGTCATGCGCCACGCCGATGCCGGTTATGACATCGCCATCGAGTGTGCGAAGGAAAAGGGATTGGATCTGCCGAGCCTTTGATCCATCCCTCCTGCTGCGCATGAGCAAGGCTCACCCCAAGGGGCCTTGCGGGTTGTGAATCGGGCCTCCTCAGGCTGCGCCCGCCCGAGACCGCCGCCACTGGTGGTCGCCCTGCGTGGCATCTGCCGTTCCGGCAAAACGGGCCGACCACCACCGGACGGCCTCGTTTGCCGGCCGGCCGCCCCAAAACGGGAAATTCGCCGCTGGATGGTCAGGTCCCGCAAGCGCCTCGCGCCTGCGCCTGCCCGGCACAGCAGCGCAGTTCAGTGGGCACTGGCGCGGTCCGCTCAAATCCGACAGGGTGAGAGTTGGCCGGCCTGTTCCGGTAAAACCCCACATGGCCGGTACTGGTAAACTAAGCAGTACACATTCCACCCCCCCACTATCAAGGGAGTAAGCGCCATGACTGTCGCTGTCGACCGGCTGCCCGACAGGGCAATTCACCCATTCCACGCGGCCCTCCTAGCAGGAACCGTTCCGTTGTTCCTCGGCATTCTGCTGAGCGATATCGCCTATGCACGCAGCTACCAGATCCAATGGAGCAACTTTGCGTCCTGGTTGCTTGTCGGAGCCCTCGTGCTGGCCGGTTTCACGCTTTTGTGGGCCGTTATAGACCTGTTCCGCGCTGATCGCCGCGGCGGCCGCCCGCTCGTCTACATGTTGCTGGTGTTGGCGACCTGGATATTCGGCTTCATCAACGCCTTGATCCACGCCAAGGATGCGTGGGCGATCATGCCGACCAGCGTCATCCTGTCGGTGATCGTCAGCGTGCTTGCCTGCGCGGCGACCTGGGTCGGGTTTTCCAACCTGCGTGCGCGAGGTGCAGCATGAAGCGTCTAACCATAGCCATTGCCATCACTGCGCTGCTGAGCGCCTGCGGTGGCAACGATCCGGATCCGAAACAGTACGGCTCCGACCTGAACCTCCCGTCACCGCATCGCGGGCTGCTTCCGGACATGGTCATTGCCAAGCCGGCCCTCTGGGGCGACCAGCTGCCGACCGTGCCGCAGGGCTATACGATCACCGCCATCGCCACCGATCTTGGCATCCCGCGGCAGACCCTGGTGCTGCCCAACGGCGACATCCTGGTAGCCGAGGGCCGCGGCGGCAAGGCGCCCAAGCTGAAGCCCAAGGATATTATCGCCGGGCCGATCAAGGCAGCCGGCACGACCCAGGTCCCCAGCGGCAACCGCCTGACCCTGCTGCGTGACGCCGACAACGACGGCACCTATGAGCTGCGCACGGTGTTCGCCGACAAGCTGGATGCGCCTTACGGTCTGGCGCTGATCGGCGACAAGCTCTACGTCGCCAACCAGGGTTCACTGGTGCGTTTCGACTACCAGGAAGGCCAGACCAAGGCCGACGCGCCGCCGGTGCTGGTCACCGAGCTGCCCTCGATGATCAACCACCACTGGACCAAGGCCTTGGCCGCCAGTGCCGATGGCCGCCACCTGTACGTCGCCATCGGTTCCAACAGCAACATCACCGAGCGCGGCATGGAAGCGGAGGTCGATCGCGCAATGGTATGGCAGGTGGATGCCGAGACCGGCGCCCACAAGCCTTACGCCACCGGCCTGCGCAATCCCACCGCGCTCACCATCCAGCCGGAGACGGGCGTGTTGTGGGCTGTGGTGAACGAGCGCGACGAGCTCGGTCCGAACCTGGTCCCGGACTACCTGACCTCCGTCCGCGAAGGCGGGTTCTACGGCTGGCCGTACAGCTACTGGGGCAAGAACGTGGATCCGCGCGTGCGGCCGCAGAATCCGGAAAAGGTCGCCTCGGCGATCATCCCGGACTACAGCCTGGGCTCGCACGTGGCCGCGCTCGGCGTTGATTTCTCGACGGCGACGATGGGCCCGGAATTCGCCGACGGTGTGTTTGTCGGCGAGCATGGCAGCTGGAACCGCAAGGATCCGGTCGGCTACAAGGTCGTCTTCGTGCCGTTCCGCGATGGCAAGCCGGCCGGTGAACCGGTGGATTTCGTCTCCGGTTTCCGCGGCAAGGACGGCATGACCCGCGGTCGTCCGGTCGGTGTGACCGTGGATCCGCGCGGCGCGCTCATCGTTGCCGACGACCTGGCCAATACCATCTGGCGCGTCACCCCGGCCCGCTGACCGCCATCAGCAAACACCCGTCGACCCATGCGTCCTGCGTAGGGTGCGGAGGGAGGCTTCGGACGCCGCTGGCCGATTCGCAAGGATCGGCCAGCGGCGGTCTGGAGTTTCGCATGCAGAAAAACCGGCAGTTCCCCGCCGTGGCGCACTCCAGTGAGCCGGCTTGGAAATCCGGGAAGAATGGATCCATCTGGCATGGCCTGTAACGGCCCGGCCAATTTCCCTAATCGCGGCAGGTGCTGCGACGTGTTCGCAGGCTCCGGGAACCCTTCGGGAAAGAACGGGAAATCTTTGATCCCGGCCTGCTGGCATCCGTCCAACAGGAGACCCCCATGAAAATCGATCTATCAGGCAAGACCGCCGTTGTCACCGGTTCGACCGGCGGCATCGGCTTGGCTATCGCTGCCGGTCTGGCAAGCGCCGGCGCTCGTGTGGCAATCGTCGGACGTACCCGCGAGCGCGTGGATGCTGCGTTGGCGCAGTTGCGCCAGTCCACCGGCAGGGATGACATCGACGGCGTGGTGGCGGATGCCGGCACCGTTGAGGGATGCCGGGCGCTGATCGCCGCGCAGCCGCAGGCCGATATTCTGGTCAACAATCTGGGCATCTACGGCACCTGCGAATTCTTCGATATCGATGACGCCCTGTGGGAGGAATACTTCCAGGTCAATGTGTTGAGTGGCGTCCGTCTGGCGCGCCACTACGCCCGTGGCATGCGCGAACGCGGCTGGGGGCGCATCCAGTTCATCTCCAGCGAGTCGGCGCTGAACATTCCATCCGAGATGGTCCATTACGGCGTCAGCAAGGCGGCGCTGCAGGGTCTGTCGCGAGGCCTGGCCAAGGTGCTGGCCGGGACCGGCGTTACCGTGAACACCATTCTGCCGGGGCCCACCCGCACCGAAGGCGCGATCGCGATGATGGCCGGACTGGCCGCCGAACGCGGGGTATCGCCGTCGGAAATGGAAGCCATTTTCCTTGCCGAAAACCGGCCATCCACCCTGCTGCGGCGCTTCGCCAGCCCTGAAGAGGTCGCCAACATGTGCGTCTACGCGGCATCTCCGCAGGCCAGCGCCACCACTGGCGCGGCTCTGCGGGTGGAAGGCGGGATCGTCGAAAGCATCGCCTGATACCGGAATCCTGACGTCGCCACACGCGGAAAGCCAAGGCTGGTTTCTGCCTGTGACGTGATGTTTGTCTCCGGCCGGCGCTCAGTCGACCGCGTGCCGGCCAGGCTTGCTCCTGCTCTTCAACGCATTACGTGCGGCAAAACCCGCTTATTCGTACCCGGTCACACCTGACAAGCCGAGCCAACTACTGCGGGCGGATTGAACCTCGCCGTGCACCGCCGTCGCGCTGACTGTGCGGTCATGGCGTCCGTTCTCCGAAAAAAAGCAGCACAAAAAAACGCCGGCATTGCTGCCGGCGTCAGGTTTCACTCGTTGGCGAAAGGCCTCAGCCTTCGACCGGTGGCACGACCACCGCATCTTCCTGCTCCACCGCCTCACCCGCGTCGGCGTCCGCGCTGTCATCGCCCGATTCCAGCGATGCATCCAGCCGCTCCACGGCCTGCAGCTTCTCGCCCTTGGACAGGCGGATCAGGGTGACGCCTTGCGTGTTGCGGCCGACGCGCGATATCTCCGAAGCACGGGTACGCACCAGCGTGCCGCCATCGGAAATCAGCAGCACTTCATCGCCACTGCCCAGCAGCACGGCACTGACCAGCTTGCCGTTGCGCTCACTGGTCTGGATGCCGATCACACCCTGGGTGCCACGCCCCTTGCGCGGATATTCCGGCAGCGGCGTGCGCTTGCCATAGCCATTCTCGGTCGCGGTGAGGATGTACAGCGTGTCGGCATCATCGGCAGCGTCTTCCACCACCACGTCGGTGGAATCATTGCCGATCTCTTCGATGACCGCGTTCTCGTCGTCACTATCTTCTTCGATGCCGCCGGCGCTTTCAGCGACGATCAGACTGACCACTTCCTCGCCCTTGGCCATCCTGATGCCGCGCACACCGGTGGCGGTACGACCCATCGAGCGGACCTTGTCCTCACCGAAGCGCACGGTCTTGCCGTTGGAGGCGAACAGCAGGATGTCGCGCTCGCCATCGGTCAGGCCGACGCCGACCAGGGCATCGTCCTCGTCGAGGTTGATCGCGATCTTGCCGCGCGCCAGACGGAAGGCGAACTCGCTCAACGGCGTCTTCTTCACCGTGCCATGGCGGGTGGCGAAGAACACGTAGCGGTTCTCGACATACTCGCGCACCGGCAGCACCGCCTGCACGCGCTCGCCATTTTCCAGCGGGATCCAGTTGATGATCGGGCGACCACGCGCATTGGAACCGGCTTCGGGCAGCTGGTACACCGGCAGCCAGAACACCTTGCCGCTGCTGGTGAAGGTCAGAAGCGTGTCATGCGTGTTGACCAGCCACAGCTGCTCGATGGAATCCTCGTCCTTGGTCGCAGCCGCGCTGCGACCACGGCCGCCACGACGCTGGGCACGGTACGCACTGACCGGCTGGCGCTTGACGTAGCCGGCACGCGAGAGCGTGACCACCACGTCTTCCGGTGCGATCAGGTCGAGGATGTCCAGGTCTTCTTCGCTGTGACGGATCTCGGTACGGCGCTCATCGCCGTACTCGGTACGCACGGCGATCAACTCGTCGCGGATCACCTGCAGCAGCACGTCGGGGTTTTCCAGGATACGGATCAGCCCGGCGATGGCTTCCAGCAGCAGCTTGTACTCTTCGGTCAGGCGATCCTGCTCCAGCCCGGTCAGGCGGTGCAGACGCATTTCCAGGATCTGCGTGGCCTGGATCTCGGTCAGCTGGTAACCGTTCGCGGTCAGGCCCACGCCCTTGGGCAGGTCCTCCGGACGCGACGCCTCGGCACCGGCGGCGCCCAGCAGCGCGCCCACCAGCCCCGGCTCCCAGGTCTTGGTCAGCATGCGCTCGCGCGCTTCGTTCGGATTGGCCGACGTTTTGATCAGTTCGATCATCTCGTCGATGTTGGCCAGTGCGACGGTCAGGCCTTCAAGCACGTGCGCACGGGCGCGCGCCTTGCGCAGTTCGAAGATGGTGCGGCGGGTGACAACCTCGCGACGGTGGCGGACGAACGCCTCCAGCATCTGCTTGAGGTTCATCAACTGCGGGCGGCCATCGATCAGCGCCACCATGTTGATGCCGAACACCGACTCCATCTGCGTCTGCTGGTACAGATTGTTGAGTACGACCTCAGCGGACTCGCCGCGCTTGATCTCGATGTAGATGCGCATGCCGTCCTTGTCGGACTCGTCGCGCAGCTCGCTGATGCCTTCGAGCTTCTTTTCCTTGACCAGCTCGGCGATCTTCTCGATCAACCGGGCCTTGTTCACCTGATACGGAATCTCGGTGACGATGATCGCTTCGCGGCCGTTGTCGGCCACCTCGATATCGGCCTTGGCGCGGATACGCACACGGCCACGACCGGTGCGGTAACCGGCGACGATGCCCGCAGTACCGTTGATGATGCCCGCGGTCGGAAAATCCGGACCGGGGATGTATTCCATCAGGCCGTCGACATCGATCTCGGGATTGTCGATCAGTGCGATGCAGGCATTGATCGATTCGGTCAGGTTGTGCGGCGGGATGTTGGTCGCCATGCCTACGGCGATGCCGGCCGAGCCGTTGACCAGCAGGTTCGGGAACCGGGTCGGCATGACCGTCGGCTCCTGTTCCTTTTCATCGTAGTTGGGCTGGAAGTCGACCGTTTCCTTGTCGATATCGGCCATCAACTCATGCGTCAGCCGCGACATCCGGGCTTCGGTGTAACGCATGGCGGCGGCCGAGTCGCCGTCGACGGAACCGAAGTTGCCTTGGCCGTCCACCAGCATGTAGCGCAGCGAGAAGGGCTGCGCCAGACGCACCAGCGTGTCGTACACCGACTGGTCGCCGTGCGGGTGGTACTTGCCGATGACGTCACCGACGATACGTGCCGACTTGAAATACGCCTTGTTGCTGTGGGCGCCCAGTTCGTTCATCGCGAAAAGCACGCGACGGTGGACCGGCTTGAGGCCATCTCGGGCATCGGGGAGTGCGCGCCCTACGATCACGCTCATGGCGTAATCGAGGTAGCTCTTGCGCATCTCGTCTTCCAGGTTGACCTGGATGATTTCCTTGGCGGATTCTGCCATTCGGGTTCCGTATTCTGGTAGCGGTCCGGCCCCGGATCCTGTCTGTCCACGCCAGCGCGGCCGGCGTGTTCAGGAGGGCATTCCGGGCGTTCGGTTCAACCCATGGATATTAGCACGAACCGCCCTTCCCCGCTGCTTTTTGCCGGCTTGAAACAAGCACTTGCAGCCAACCTGCGGTGTTCAACACAGCCCGTGCAGCGGCGTCAGAGCGGGAACGCGGCACGCATCGATTGGAGGTCGGGTCGCTCGATCACGCCACGCTCGGTGACGATGGCATCGATCAGCTCGCCGGGGGTCACGTCGAACACCGGATTCCACGCCTGGATGCCCTCGGCCACGGTACGGCTGCCACCGACGCCGAACAGTTCTCCCGGGTCGCGTTGTTCGATCTCGATCTGATGTCCATCGGCCGTGTGCATGTCCACGGTCGAGGATGGCGCCACCACCATGAACTTGACGCCATGGTGCCGCGCGGCGATCGCCAGCTGGTAGGTGCCGATCTTGTTGGCGGTATCGCCATTGGCGCAGATGCGGTCGGCACCCACGATCACCCATTGCACCGCCCCGGTCTTCATCAGGTGGGCGGCGGCGGAATCGGCGATCAGGGTGGCATCGATGCCGTCCTGCTGCAGCTCCCACACGGTCAGCCGTGCACCCTGCAGCCACGGCCGGGTTTCACCGGCGAATACTCGGGCAAGGCGCTGCTGGGCCATGGCGGCGCGGATCACGCCCAGCGCGGTGCCAAAACCGGCGGTGGCCAGTGAACCGGTGTTGCAATGGGTCAACACGCCGCTGCCCGGTGCGATCAGCGCCGCGCCCAGAGTGCCCATATGGTGATTGGCCGCCAGATCCTCTTCCGCAATAGCGCGCGCCTCGCGCTCGGCCACCTGCCGCCAGTCGCTGCCGGCGGTGCCCAGCGATTTGCCCATGCGCGCCAGCGCCCAGGCCAGATTCACCGCAGTCGGTCGCGAGGCATTGAGCCGTTGCAAGGCCGGCTCCAGCGCCAGCAACGCGGTGGTGCCATCGGCGGCCTCCACGGTACGCGATGCCAACACCACGCCCCACGCAGCGGCAATGCCGATCGCCGGGGCGCCGCGCACGGTGAGTGCATGGATGGCTTCGGCCACGGCATCGCTGGTGTGGCATTGGACATGCTCGACCACGAACGGCAGCTTGCGCTGATCCAGCAGTTCCAGGGCGTCACCGGTCCACAGGATCGGACGGATGCGGTCGTAACGGGCGTAATCGATAGCGATGGAATCGTTCATCGGGCCATTGTAATCGGCACCGGCAGTACCGAGGCGGCGTCAATCAACAGAGAATTCGGCGCGACAGCCCTCGTCCACCCAGACACCCTTGCCGCTCCAGCCCCAGTTCTCGCCCTCTTCGCAGTGTGTGCCGGACAACTGGCGGACCAGGGTGACCTTGCGCTGGACGCTGACACCGCATTCGCGCTTGAGCTTGCGTTTGGATTCGCAGGTCAGCCGCCGGGGAATATCGACAAAGCCGGAGCCATCTTCGGCACCGACCTCGAATTCGCCGTGGCAGCCGCGCGTCACCCAGATCTCGTTGCGCTTGACACCCCAGCTACGACCTTCCTCGCACGGCATCACCGATTGCTGCTTGAGCAAGCGCACCGGCGCACCACGCAGCATCACCGGACAACTGCGCGGCCGTCCGTTGGAATCGCAGCGCACCACGCGGCGCACCACGCGCGACGCCGACGCAGGCAGCACGCGGCTGAACTCGCCGCGACAACCGTGGCTGACCCAGACTCCACGCTCGTCGGATCCCCAGCTGCTCTCGCGGATGCAGCTGTGGTCGGACAGCTGCCTCACCAGCTGGATGCCGGCCGGCGCGTCCATTTTGCAATGCACGCGCTCCATGTCGCGCGATTCACAGCGCACCACCTGATCGTTGTAGCTCTGCGCAATGGACGCGCTCTGGCCTGCCATTGCAGGCAATACCAGCAGAAACAGGCCGTAATGCCCCTTCATCCGACTCGCCCCCCATGAGTGTTTTAGAACAATCGCCGCCGCACCATCCATGGGCCGGTGTGATCAGAACACCATCATCCTGCAACGGGCAAGACAGAGCCGTGACGGCAACGACACCCGCGCTCAGGCGTGGGCGAAATCGAAGGCCAGCACATCCGCGATCCGGGGCGTGGCGGCGAGCGCCATCAGCAGCCGATCCACACCGACCGCCACACCTGCACAGTGAGGCATATCGGGCAGCGCCAGCAGCAGGCGTTCATCCAGCGGCGGCAACACCGCGCCACGCGCCTGCCGCACGGCGCGGTCGTGCACGAAGCGCGCCCGTTGTTCGTCGGCATCGGTCAGTTCGTGATAGCCGTTGGCCAGCTCTACGTTGCCCAGGTACAGCTCGAAACGCTCGGCAAGTGGCGGGCTGCCGGGGCGGATCCTGGCCAATGCGGCCTGCGTGGCGGGCCAATCATGCACCACGGTGATGCGGTCGGCCGCGAAACCGGGCTGGATGCGATGGGTCATCAGCAGGTCCAGCCAGTCATCGCGGGTCAGCCCGACCGGATCGATGTTGATCCCGGCCAACGGCGCACGCACCTGCGCCTCATCGGCAATGAAGGGATCCACGCCCACGGTCTCGATGAACAGGTCGCGATAAGTGGTGATGTGCAGATCGGCTTGGCGTTCGACCAGCGCCAGTGCCGCGCGCACCAGCGCCACGGTCTCGTCCATAAGGCGGTGATGGTCCCAACCCACGCGGTACCACTCGAGCATGGTGAATTCGGGATTGTGGCGCCCGCCGGCCTCACCGTTGCGGAACACCCGCCCCAACTCGTAACAATCACCGACACCGGCGGCCAGCAGCCGCTTGAGCGGATACTCCGGCGAGGTGCGCAGCCAACGCACCGGCGAGCCCGCATCGACATGGCCACTGAAGCGGGTCTGGAAACTGTCGATGTTGGGCTCGGTATTGCCGGCCTCGGACATGATCGGAGTTTCCACTTCCAGCACGCCGCGCTCGATGAAGAAGTCGCGGATCAACGCGTTCAGCCGCGCCCGCTTACGCAATGCCTCGATCACGAGTGCGTGCCCCGAACCGCGGGCGTCAATGGCAGGGTGAGGATGTCGCGGCTGTCGTCCTGGAATCCGGCCGACAGGTACAGCGCCTTGGCCCGCGCATTGTGATGGTTGACCTCCAACCGCAGCACGCTGGCACCCTGCTCACGCGCCCATTCGCGTGCCAGCTGCAATGCCTGCCTGCCCCAGCCCCGTCCGCGTGCCGATGGCATCAGGTACAACTCGTCCAGCAGCACGAAGCGCCCGCCCTGCTCCACGCTGAAACACCAGCCCAGCGTGAGGTAGCCGGCCAGCGGCATGTCCGACGCACCCAGCAACAGCAACGCGCCGCAGGCCGGGTCATCCAACAGGCTGTGCAGGCCCGGCTCCACGCGCCCGGCGTCATAGACGATCCCATCTTCCTGATAGAAGTCGCGCACCATCGCCAGGATCTGAGGGAACTCGGCGGCGTTGGCCCTGCGGGCCTGCAGTGGGGTCGTAGTCATGATGTTGTTTCGTTCTCGCGCAGGAATTGCAGCAGACGCGCTTCATCCCAGACATCCACGCCCAGTTCGTTGGCCTTGTCCAGTTTCGAGCCGGCCTCGACGCCGGCCACCACGAAGCTGGTTTTCTTCGACACGCTGCCCGCGACCTTGGCGCCCAATGCTTCCAGGCGCGCCTTGGCGTCGTCACGGTTCATCTGCGACAGCGTGCCGGTCAACACCACGGTCTTCCCTTCCAGTACGCCACCTTCGCTGTCGTTCGCATCGGGAAGCAGTGAGACAAGGCGGATCAGCGCCTCGCCACTGCGGGAGAACAGCGACGCGTTTGCCGGTTGTTCCAGCCACGCACTCAGGGCGATGGCGGTTTCATTGGGCAGGCCGGCGGTAACGAAGTTGTGGGTGTCCTCATCCAGGATCGCAGCGGCAGACGGGAACGCCGCCGCCAACTGTTCGGCGCGCAGCTTTGTGATTTTCGGAATTTCAAGATCGAGCAGCAGCGCCGCCAAGCCGAGTTCACCGCGCAGTCTGGAGGTGGGTGGATGGGTATCGGTAATGCGCACGCCGCGCGCGAGCAGATCGTCGATTGCCTGCTGGTTGCCGGCCTGGTCCATGAAGTGGCCGATGGAGCGCGCCACCTCACCGCCAATATCCGGCACCCGCTTGAACAGCGGCCATGGCAGATGACGGACCAGCTCGAGGTCGCCGAACCACACCGCCAGCGCCTTGGCCGTGCTCTCACCGACATGCTCGATACCCAGCGCGAACAGCAGACGCTCCAGCGTGGTGTCACGACTGAGCGTGATCGCGTTGATCAGGTTGTCCGCCCAGCGGGTCGCGATCTTCTTCGGGTTCCAGTCGAACCGGGCCGGAAGGGCTAGCGCCTGTGCGCGCCAGCTGTCGTTGCCGGCGTCCAGCTTCAGCAACCGATTGAGGTACTCACCGCTGCCCTCCGGCGGCAGGTGCGGGCCGACGAAGCTGGTCAGGACTTCAGGCGATTGCGCATCCAGCACCAGCTTTAGCAGCAGCAGCTGGTCACGCCGCAGCAGATACAGATCGGCCACGCCACGCACGATGCCGGCATCGACCAGGGTTTCGATATAGCGGTCGCCGAGGCCATCGATATCCATCGCCCTGCGCGAGGCGAAATGGGCGATGGCTTCCTTGCGTTGCGCCGGGCAACTCAGCTCGCCAGAACAGCGCCAGACCGCTGCCCCTTCCTCGCGCACGATCTCCGAACCGCAGACCGGGCACTGCAGCGGCATCTGCCACGGAGGAGTATCGGCCGGTCGTTCCGATGCGATCACACTGACCACTTCGGGAATCACGTCGCCGGCGCGGCGCACGATCACCTTGTCGCCCACGCGCACGTCCAGCCGCGCGATCTGGTCGGCGTTATGCAAGGTGGCGTTGGTGACGATTACGCCGGCCACATGTACCGGCTGCAGGCGTGCCACCGGGGTGGCCGCGCCGGTGCGCCCGATCTGGATCTCGATCGCCTCGACCGTAGTGGTCTGCTCCTGCGCGGCGAACTTGTGCGCGAGCGCCCAGCGCGGGGCACGCGCGACGAAGCCCATTTCCAGCTGGCCTTCGCGGTCATCGAGCTTGTAGACCACACCGTCGATATCGAACGCCAACCCGTCGCGGCGCTGGCCGATGTCCCGGTAGTAATCCAGCAGCCCTTCGGCACCGGTCACCACCGCACACAGGTCGCTGACGGGAAAGCCCCACTGCCTGAGTTGGGCCAAGGTGGCTGAATGGGTGGAGGGCAAGGCGCCGCCTGCCACCTCGCCGGTGCCATAGGCAAAAAAGCTCAGTGGACGCTGCGCACTGATCCGGGGATCCAACTGCCGCAACGAACCGGCCGCGCCATTGCGGGGATTGGCCAACACTTTTCCACCCCGCAAACGGGCCTGCTCGTTGTAACGCTCGAAGTCCGCCCGCGGCATGTACACCTCGCCACGCACCTCCAGCACCGCCGGCCAGCCTTGCCCGTGAAGTTTGTGCGGAATCACCTTGATCTGCCGCAGGTTGGCACTGACCTCCTCGCCCTTGGCGCCATCGCCACGGGTCGCACCCTGCACGAACGCGCCGTTTTCATAGCGCAGGTTGATCGCCAGTCCATCGAGCTTGGGCTCGGCGGAAAAGGTCAGTTGCGAACGATGCAGGCGCTCGTCGATGCGGCGGACGAAGTCCCGTACTTCTTCATCGCTGAACGCGTTGCCGAGCGACAACATCGGTACCGCGTGCACCACTTCCGGGAAGCGCGACGACGGCTTGCCGCCAATCTGCCGGGTTGGCGAATCGGCCGAATCCAGTTCCGGATGCGCGGACTCCAGCGCTTCGAGTTCGCGCAGCAGCCGGTCGTACTCGGCATCGGGAATCAGCAGCTCGTCGCGCTCGTGATAGGCACTCGAGGCACGGGCCAATTGCTGCCGCAGCTCGGCGATCTGTCTGTGGACGATGGAATCGGAAGTCATGCCCGGATTTTAACCGCGTGCGCGCCTGCCCGCTGACTGGCCGCCGAGGTTTGGGTGCCCGACTCGGGAAAGCGTTGGAGCGACGTGAGTCGCGATGCATTTGCAGGATTCCACCAAAGCATCGCGACTCACGTCGCTCCTACAGCGCTCATGGATCGCTGTCACGGCGCCCGTGGCGGGCGCTGTCGGCCTACCAGCGCGGGGCCTTGGTCAGCGGCGGCGCCTGATGCTGGCGGTCATAGGCGCGCAGTTCATCGCGGATATGGGCGATACGCTGGCGGCCCAGCGCGTTGCGGCCGTCATCGAGCACCACGCCATCGAGCAGTTCGCCCATGCGCTGCACCGTAGGCAGCATCTTTTCCCAGGCATCGAGTGCGGTGAGCGGCGCCGGCAGGGTCAGGAAGAACGCGATCGCCGGGGTTTCCATCTCGCGGATGTGGGTCATGTCGAAGCTGCCCGGCTTCATGATGCTGGCCATGGAGAAGATCGGCCCACGTTCGGAATGCCCTTCCACCAGCCGGTGGAACACGTTCATGTGCCCGAACACCAGCCCGGTCTTTTCCGCAGCCACGACAATGTCCTCGCCCCGCAGCATTTCACCGGCGCGCGCGGCCACGTACAGGGACACGATCTTGTCGAAATCCTGGTTGGCCCGCTTGCCCACCTCACTGTCCGCCGCGGGCTCCACCTCGGGCAAACCAAGTTCGGGCTGACTGACGCCATGGCCACCGGCCAGATCGCCCGTCGCGCCGACCACCTGGTCAGACAACACCGGCTCCATACGGTTCTTTTCAGAGTCGGCCGGCTCCTTGCGCCTGCCCTGGGCGGGTTTCTTCTGCCGCCCGATAAGAAGAATCGCCACCACCAGCAGCAAGCCGGCGACCAGGATGCCGATGCGAAGCATTGCCATGTCGGACATTCAGTAAGGCCCCCGCGGTAAATTCATTCAGACAAGAATCGCACGTCAGACCGCGCCGGCCAAACGTGCGGCCTCTTCCAGATCCACGCTGACCAGGCGGCTGACGCCCGGTTCGCGCATGGTAACGCCGGACAACTGTTGCGCCGCCTCCATCGTCGCCTTGTTGTGGCTGACGAACAGGAACTGCACCTTCTCGCTCATTTCCTTGACCATGTTGGCCAGGCGGCCGACGTTGGCTTCATCCAGCGGCGCGTCGACTTCGTCCAGCAGGCAGAACGGCGCCGGGTTGAGCTGGAAGATCGCAAACACCAGCGCCACCGCGGTCATCGCCTTCTCGCCACCGGACAGCAGCGAGATGCTGGAGACGCGCTTGCCCGGTGGGCGTGCCATGATCGCCACGCCGGTATCGAGCAGGTCCTCACCGGTCAGTTCGAGATAGGCATGGCCACCGCCGAACAGCCGCGGGTACAGCGCCTGCACTCCGGCGTTGACCCGGTCGAAAGTGTCCTTGAAACGGCCGCGCGTCTCTCGGTCGATCTTGCGGATGGCTTCTTCCAGGGTTTCCAGCGCGGTGCACAGGTCGGTGTTCTGCGCGTCCAGGTACTCCGAGCGCTGCGAGGCTTCGCCGTACTCCTGGATCGCGGCAAGGTTCACCGGTTCCAGCCGGCGCATGCGGCCATCGATCTGCTGTACGCCCTGCTCCCAGTCCGCCAGACGTGCGCTATCGGGCAAGGTGTTGATCACGTCCTGCAGCACGAAGCCGGCCTTCTCGACCGCCGCCGCCAGCTGCTCGGCGTTGAGCACCAGTGCCTGCTGGTCGAGCTTGCGCTGGGAGATGCGTTCGCGCTGGGCCAGGGCCTGTTCGTCACGCTGATGCCGGGTCTGTTCATAGGCCCGGAGCTCGGCGTCGATGCCGTCCAGCTGGGCCCGGGTTTCACCAAGCACGCGGTCGGTACGGACCCGCTCGCCGAGGGCGTTCTGATGCTCTTCCTCAAGCACCTGCACCGGCGAATCGCCGTCGTCCAGCTGCAGGTGCAGCTCACCAAGCCGGGAGTCGAGCTGGCCGCGCTGGGTGTTCATCCGCTCCAACGCCTGGCTCAGCGAGTTGATCTGCGCGCGTTGCGACTCCAGCGTCAACGCCAGCGCGTGCATGCTGTCACGCACGTTGCGGGCGGCGTCGCGCGACAGATCGCGGGCCTCGGTGAGCTGCCGACGCTCGCTTTCCAGCGCCTGCCGGAGCGATTCCAGATCACCCATGCTGGTGACCGCGTCCTCCAGCCGCGAACGTGCCTCGCGCGCCTGTTCGCGGCTGCTGTCCAGCGTTTCCAGCAGCTGGACGATCTCGCCTTCGATGCGGTCGATCCGGGTCCGTGCGGCCTCTACCTTGCCCTGCTGGCTCTGCAGTTGCCCGGCGAGCTCGGAGACGCTGCGATGGGCCTGATACAGCGCCCGCTGTGCATCCTCGCGATGCTGCTCGGCCGCCAGCGTCTGCTCGCGGAAACCGCCCAGTTGCTGCTCGAGCTCGCCCTCGCGGTCCTGCAGGGTATCGATCTGCTCGCGCAGGCTCACGATCTCGCGTTCGCGCAGCAGCGCGCCCTGCTTGGCCGCACCGGAACGGGATACACGTACCCAGCCCTCGCCCAGGCGCTCACCGTGGCGGGTGATGACCGAATCCCCTTCAGCCAGCGATCGCTGAAGTGCACGGGCGGCGTCGAGATCCTCGGCGCCATGCAGGCGTGCCAGCAGCCGCCGGATCGCCAGCGGACCCTGCACCTTTGCCGCCAGCGAAGTGGTCGCGAAGTGCGCACCGCCCTGCTCGGCGGATACCAGCGCGATCCGGCCCTCGCCCAGTTCGGCCAATGCCTCCACCAGCGATTCCGGCGCATCCACCAGCACGCCCTCGATCAGCTGGCCGAGCGCGCTTTCCACCGCGTTCTCCCAGCCGTTTTCGACCGTGATCCGCTCGCCGACACGGGCCGCCGAATCCAGCCCGCGCGCCTTCAGCCACGCAACGGCAGCCCCCTGTTCTTGCCCCAACGCCGCCTGCTGCAGCGTTTCCAGCGATGACAGACGGCCGCGCGCGGCCTGCGCCTGCTTGCGCACCTCGGCCAACTCGGACTGGCTGGCGCGCTGCTGCTCCTGCAGCCCGGAGACGGCGTGCCTGCGCTGCTCAACCTGCGCGTTGAGTCCGTCCAGCGCGGTCTTCTGGGTTTCATGCTGCAGCTGCAGCTGTTCGAACGCCTCGTCCAGCGCGTCCAGGTCCAACCCGGAACGTTCAGCGGTCAAGGCCTCGCGCCGGCGGTCGGCCTCAAGGATCTGGCGGTCAAGGTAGTCGACGCGGGTGCGCTCGACTTCACCCGAGCGCGATGCCTCGGAGGTGCTGCGGGTGTGGGTCTCCCAGCGCTGCTGCCAGTCGCTCAGACGGGCTTCGGCCTCACGCAGCGACTCCTGGCGGAATTCGTTTTCTTCCTGCAATTGCTCGAGCTGCGGCTCGGCCAGATCCACCGCTTCACGCAGCACCATCAGTTTGGCTTCGTCGCCACTGATGTGCTGGCCCAGATCCGCCAGCGCTTGCTGCGCTTCGTCGCGGGCCTTGTGCAGGCGCTGCGCCATTTCGCGTTGATGCTGGATCTGCTGTTCGATACGCGCCAGCGTGCTGCCGACCTGGTAGACATCGGCCTGCGCCTTGCTCAGTGCCTCGGCCGCTTCTTCGCGACGCATGCGTCCGGTTTCGATGCGCGCCTCGGCGTCACGCTGCTCGGCGATGAGCTGCTGCAGACGGGTCTCCTCCTGGGACAGCGCCTCGCGCAATCCTCCCAGGCGACCGTCAAGTCCGCGATATTCCAGCGCCTTCCATTCCGCATCCTTGACCCGGCGCTCTTCCTGCAGCGCCTGATACTGCTCGGCCTGCCGGGCCTGCCGCTTGAGGTGTTCGAGCTGTTTGCCGATCTCCTCGCGCAGGTCGTTCAGGCGATCAAGATTTTCGCGGGTGTGGCGGATGCGGGTTTCGGTTTCCTTGCGCCGTTCCTTGTATTTGGAGATGCCGGCCGCCTCTTCCAGATACACGCGCAGGTCTTCCGGACGCGCCTCGATGATCTGGCTGATCATGCCTTGCTCGATGATCGAGTAGCTGCGCGGCCCCAAGCCTGTGCCGAGGAACAGATCGGTGATATCGCGGCGGCGGCACTTGGTGCCATTGAGATAGTAGTTGCTGGTGCCGTCACGGCTGACCAGGCGCTTGACCGAGATCTCGTTGAACGAGGCGTACTCGCCGGAGATCGTGTGGTCGGAATTGTCGAAAATCAGTTCCACCGTGGCCTGCGACACCGGCTTGCGCGCGGCCGATCCGGAGAAGATCACGTCGGTCAGTGAATCGCCACGCAAACGGCTGGCCGAGCTCTCACCCATCACCCAGCGCACCGCATCGATGATGTTGGATTTGCCGCACCCGTTCGGACCAACGACGCCGGTCATGTTGGTCGGCAGATGCAACGTGGTGGGATCAACGAACGACTTGAAACCGGAGAGCTTGATCGTGGATAGACGCATGGGGTCTGCAATTTTCCGGGCGATGGCGGCAGCAGGCCAGCGCCGATGAGGGGTGTCCGGGTGTCTTTATCGCCGCCAAGCCTTTGATCCTCATTGGATTCAAGGCATGGTCGACGACGCGAATGGCTGAGTATAGCGACACGCCGCCTGCCCAGCGGCTGCCTGGCTGTAGAAACAGAAAGGGCGCCTTGCGGCGCCCGTTCCGTTACAACCTGACGGCAGTGATCAAGCCTCGGCTTGAACCACGACCTTGACGGTGGTTTCCACGTCGGCGTGCAGGTGGATGACCACCTCGTACTCGCCCACGTTGCGGAAAGCGCCCTCGCCCAGGATGACTTCGCTCTTTTCCAGCGGCAGGCCGGCGGCGGTGAACGCCTCGGCGATGTCGCGCGGGCCGACCGAGCCGTACAGCTTGCCTTCGGTGGAAGCGTTGGCGGAGACAGTGACGCTCGCGCCTTCCAGCTTGACCTTGCGGGCTTCGGCGTCAGCGTGGATCGTCTGGGCCTTGGCTTCGTAGTCGGCGCGCTTGGCCTCGAACTCGGCGATGTTGGTCGCGGTGGCCGGAACGGCCTTGCCGAACGGAACCAGGAAGTTGCGGCCGTAGCCCGGCTTGACGTCGACCAGGTCGCCCAGGCCACCCAGCTTGGTCACTTTCTGCAGAAGAATCAGTTTCATCGTGTTGCTCCGTTATTCGTTAGCGCCAGCACGGGCCGTCGCAACGCTTGCTGTCCGAATAGGACGGTCAGGACGCCGGCGCTGTGCAGCGCCGGACGCCCCGTTGCTGGTCCCGGCCCGCACAGGTGCGGGCTTGCGGATCAGACGTCGTGGTTGTCGGTGTACGGGATCAGGGCCAGGAAACGGGCGCGCTTGACGGCCGTTGCCAGCTGGCGCTGGTACTTCGACTTGGTACCGGTCACGCGGCTCGGCACGATCTTGCCGTTCTCGGTGAGGTACTGGCGCAGGGTGTTGAGATCCTTGTAGTCGATCTCCTTCACACCTTCAGCCGTGAATTTGCAGAACTTGCGACGACGGAAGAACTTGGACATGGCAGTGCTCCTTAGGCGGCAGAGGTGGCGTTGTCGCCAGCGGCATCGGTTTCGGCGGCCGGTGCGGCTTCGCCTTCTTCGTCATCACGACGACGACGCTCGCCACGCTCGGGCTTCTCACCCTTCTCGTCCTTGCTCTTCATGATCAGCGACTGCTCGGTATCCGGGCCGTCACGCTTGATGACCAGGTTGCGCAGCACTGCGTCGTTGAAGCGGAAGCTTTCCACCAGCTCGGCCAGTACGGACTGGTCGGCTTCGATGTTCAGCATGACGTAGTGGGCCTTCACCAGGTTCTGGATCGGGTAAGCCAGCTGACGACGGCCCCAGTCTTCCAGACGGTGGATGGTGCCGTTGCCGTTCTCGACCAGCGCCTTGTAGCGCTCGATCATGGCCGGGACCTGTTCGCTCTGATCCGGATGGACCAGGAACACGATTTCGTAATGACGACTCATGTTTTTCTACCTTTCGGATGTGGCCCTTGCGGGCCGGACAGCCCCCCGGGCAGCCATAAAGGTCCGCCGGTGGAGCAAGAAGACCCACGCCAACGGGCGCAGGAAGCCGGAAATTATGGCAGCCCGGCCGCTTGGCCGCAAGCAAACCCTTACGCGCGCCGCCTCCCCGCGCCTCCGCTACAGGCCGGAAAACTGCCTGAACGGGGAATACGACGGGGGACGCCCGCTAGGCACGGCGGTGCAATGTCGGCCAGGGAATCCTATGAGCGATGCAGTGGGAAGCTCGCGGCACGCTTGGGAGCTGCGACGCAGGGGATCTTCAAGCCTTGTCGGCGTCGGTGGTGAAGCTTTCGCCGCAGCCGCACTCGGCCGAGGCATTGGGGTTCCTGAACGTGAACGTCTCGCTCAGCCCCTGCTTGCCGAAGTCGATTTCCGTGCCATCCACCAGCGCCAGACTGTCGGCATCGACATAGATGCGCACGCCATCCTGCTCGAACACGGTGTCGCCAGCCTTCTGCTCACGCGCCAGATCGGTGACGTGGCCCCAGCCGGAACAGCCGGTTCGGGTGACGCCGAAACGCAGCCCGAGCGCGCCCGGCGTCTGCTCGACAAAACGCTGCACGCGGGTGAAAGCGACGGGGGTGAGATGAACAGCCATGGCAAAGCGACTCCTGCAAGATACCGATCGATTATAGGGACCCAGCGCGGTGACCGTTGGCGAGGCCAGCACAAATGCCTCGCAAGGGGGCGCCGGCAACCGCTAAACTCCCGCATTCACAGATCGAGTCGATCAGCAGAGGATTCAAGTCATGACGGTGGTCAGCGTTGAACATGCGCTTGCCGGGAAGATCCCGGAAGGCGGCGAGGCAACAGTACGGGGCTGGGTGCGCACGGTGCGCGGGTCTGCAGCGCTTGCCTTCGTCAATGTCACCGATGGCTCCTGCTTCGCCCCCATCCAGGTGGTGGCCAATGACACCCTGGCCAATTTCGATGACATCAAGCGCCTGACTCCGGGCTGCTCGGTCATCGCACGCGGCACCCTGATCAAGTCGCAGGGCAAGGGCCAGTCGTTCGAGATCCAGGCCAGCGCCGTCGAGATCGTCGGCTGGGTCGAAGACCCGCTGACCTATCCGATCCAGCCCAAGCCGATGAGCCCGGAGTTCCTGCGTGAAGTGGCGCACCTGCGCCCGCGCACCAACCTGTTCGGCGCGGTCACCCGCATCCGCAACTGCCTGGCCCAGGCGGTGCACCGTTTCTTCCACGAGAACGGCTTCAACTGGATCAGCACCCCGATCATCACCACTTCGGATGCCGAGGGCGCGGGCCAGATGTTCCGCGTCTCGACGCTGGACATGGTCAACCTGCCGCGCACCGCCACGGGCGAGGTCGATTTTGGCCGCGATTTCTTCGGCAAGGAAACCTTCCTGACGGTTTCCGGCCAGCTCAACGTGGAGGCCTACTGCCTGGCGCTGAGCAAGGTCTACACCTTCGGGCCGACCTTCCGCGCCGAGAACAGCCACACCACGCGCCATCTGGCCGAGTTCTGGATGATCGAGCCGGAAATCGCCTTCGCCGACCTGGCCGAGAACGCGCGACTGGCCGAGCAGTTCCTGAAATACCTGTTCCGCGCGGTGCTGGACGAGCGTGGCGACGATCTGGCCTTCCTGGCCGAACGCGTGGACAAGAACGCGATCAGCAAGCTGGAGGCCTTCATCAACGCGCCGTTCGAGCAGATCGACTACGGCGAGGCGATCAGGCTGCTGCAGAACTCGGGTAAGAAGTTCGACTATCCGGTCGAATGGGGCCTGGACCTGCAGACCGAGCACGAGCGCTGGCTGACCGAAGAACACATCGGCCGCCCGGTGGTGGTGACCAACTACCCCGAGCACATCAAGGCGTTCTACATGCGCCTGAACGACGATGGCAGGACCGTTGCGGCCATGGACGTGCTGGCCCCGGGCATCGGCGAGATCATCGGCGGCAGCCAGCGCGAAGAGCGCCTGGATGTGCTGGATGCGCGCATGGCCCAGTTCGGACTGGACCGCGAGCATTACGGCTGGTACCGCGATTTCCGCCGTTACGGGTCGGTGCCACACGCCGGTTTCGGCCTCGGTTTCGAGCGGCTGGTGGTCTACATCTGCGGGCTGAGCAACATCCGCGATGCCATTCCGTACCCGCGCGCGCCGGGTTCGGCGGAGTTCTGACCACGCCATGACGGGAGGCGGCCCGCGATGACCCTGTTTTTTGCATTGTGTTTCGTTGGTGTGGCCATCGCCGGCTTCAGCGCCTTCCTCATCTTCTGGCCGCTCACCCTGATCCACATCCGCGACCGCCACCCGGCCTTGGCAGATGCGTTCGGCCCCGGCGCCTTCCTCAAGCCGGTGTCACTGCGCTGGCTGGCGGCTCGCGACTATCGCCAGCTTGCGGACCGCTCCCTGTCCGGCTTGGCCACACCCGCACTCGCCGCCCTGCTCACTACCCTGCTGGGCCTGGGCATGGCGCTGGTGCTGTGGCTGTTTTCACAGGTAACAACATGAACGAAAAAGAAGATTCCGTGGACCAGTGGTGGCTTGCCAGCCTGGGCAACACCCTGATCTGGGCCCGTCTGCGTACGCGCCCGGCCGGCACCGCCGAGGTACTCGACAGCGACGGCAACACCCTCAGCTACGACAGCGAAGACACCGCCCGCGCAGCCCTGTTCGACGCCGAGTTCGTCTCCTTTGATGGCCTGGACGAAGAGGACGCCCTGATCCGTGGTTTCTCGCTGCATGAAGTGCAGCCACCGCAGTCGGACACCGATGAAGCGCTGCGCGGCCGCATGGTGCAGAGCCTGGGCACGCGCGTCTGAGGCCCGGTGTTCATTCCTGACCACTTTGCTGCGACAGACCTGGAGTGGCTGGACCAGCTGCTGGCGCGCGATGCGTTTGTCACCCTGGTCACCACCGGGGCTGATGGCCTGCCCTGCGTCACCCTGCTGCCCGTGCTGTACCGGCGCGACGCCGATGGCGTACTGATTGAAGGCCACTGGGCCCGCGCCAATCCACAGGCCGGGCACACCGGGTCGGCACAGCTGCTGGTGCATGGTCCGCACAGCTACATTTCTCCGAGCTGGTATCCGGACAAGGAAGCTGCCGCGCGTGTCCCCACCTGGAACTACGCCGCCGCACAGTTGACCGGAGCGATCGAAGCGGTCACCGATCCCGATGCGTTGTCCGACATGCTGGGCAGGCTCAGTGCGCACAACGAGCGCAAGGTCGGTGGCGACTGGGAATTCGCGCCGGGCGACCCGCGCCAGCGACGGATGCTGGGAGGCATCACCGGTTTCCGCTTCCGGCCAACCGATATCCAGATCACGTTGAAGCTCAGCCAGAACCATCCCCATGCCAACCAGCAGGCGGTGGTCGATGCCCTCGCTGCTTCGCCCGCATACGCGGCGCGCGAACTCGCCGACTGGATGCAGCGCGAACAGGCCCACCGCAGCGGTCACGACTGACTCCCCTATCCGCCTGATGTCGCCGTGACTGCGGCTGCACCCTCTTCCCAAACGTCCGGGACACCATCCCCATGAAAACCATCCAGCAACTCCTGAAGAACAACAGCGACTGGGCCGAGCGTGTCCTGCAGGAAGACCCGACCTTCTTCGACCAGCTGTCGAACCAGCAGAACCCCGAGTACCTGTGGATCGGCTGCTCCGACTCGCGGGTACCGGCCAACCAGATCATCGGCATGGCTCCGGGCGAGGTTTTCGTCCACCGCAACGTGGCCAACGTCGTCGTGCATACCGACCTCAACTGCCTGTCGGCGATCCAGTACGCGGTGGACCAGCTGAAGGTCAAGCACATCCTGATCGTCGGCCATTATGGTTGCGGCGGCGTGCATGCCAGCCTAAATGATGTGCGGGTGGGCCTGGCCGACAACTGGCTGCGGCATGTCGGCGATGTCGCCCAGAAGCATGCAGCCATCCTCAATGCGGTCACCGACCCGACGCTGCGCCACGCCCGGCTATGCGAACTGAACGTGATCGAACAGGTCTCCAACGCCTGCCGCTCGACCATCGTGCAGGATGCCTGGGCGCGCGGCCAGGAGTTGACGGTGCACGGCTGGGTCTACAGCCTGCGCGACGGCCGCGTACGCGAGATGGGCATCGACGTCGCCGGCCCCGAGCAGCTGCTGCCGGCCTACGCCAAAGCGCTGGCCGAAGTCCCGCGGCAGGGCCGTCGCGACTGACCCTGCCGCCACCTTCTTTCTGCACAGGCACATCGCACATGTTCGCTTCCCCCATCAACCTGCAGGCCTGGATCGAGGAACACCGGCACCTGCTCAAGCCGCCGGTGGGCAACAAGGTCATCGCCGACGGCGACTTCATCGTCATGGTGGTGGGCGGGCCGAACAACCGCAGCGATTACCACTGGGACGAAGGCCCGGAGTGGTTCTACCAGCTGGAGGGCGAAATGCTGCTGCGGGTGCAGGAAGACGGGCGGATGCGTGAAATCCCGATCCGGGCCGGTGAGGTTTTCCTGCTGCCACCGCGGGTGCCGCACTCGCCGCAGCGCATGGCCGGCTCGGTTGGGCTGGTGGTCGAACGCAAACGGCTGCCGCATGAACTGGACGGCTTCATGTGGTTCTGCCCGCAGTGCAACCACACACTCTACGAGGAGTTCTTCGCGCTGGAGAGCATCGAGACCGACCTGCCAAAGGTATTCGATCGTTTCCACTCCTCACTGCAGCACCGGACCTGCGGCAGCTGCGGCGCGGTCCATCCGCTGCCCCAACCAGCCACGCACGACAGCTGAGGCATCCGCTGCGCCTCGGCAACCGCAGCAACGCGAGGCGGCAGGTAAACTGCAGCCTCGTCCAGAGCAGCCACGCAGATGATCGAAACGCTTACCCGCACGCACGCCATTGCGCTTGATGCCGCCGACCCGCTGAAGCAACTGCGCAACGAGTTCATTTTTCCCCAGCACCAGGGCATCGACCAGAGCTACTTCGTCGGCAACTCGCTCGGCCTGCAGCCCCGCGGCGCCCGGGCCATGGTGCAGGAAGTGATGGACCTGTGGGCGCGGGTCGCAGTGGAGGGGCATTTCACCGGGCCGACCCACTGGATGGGCTACCACCGCCTGGTGGCCGAGCAGCTGGCGCGCGTGGTTGGCGCCTTGCCCTCGGAAGTGGTGGCGATGAACACGCTCAGCGTGAACCTGCACCTGATGATGGTCAGCTTCTACCGGCCCACCCCGGAGCGGCCGGCGATCCTGATGGAAGCCGGGGCCTTCCCGACCGACCGCCACGCGGTGGAAGCGCAGATCCGCTTCCATGGATTCAATCCGGATACGGACCTGATCGAAGTGCAACCGGACGAAGCCGCCGGCACGATCTCGATGGAGGCCATCGAGCGCGCGATCGGCGAGCACGGCCAGCGTCTGGCGCTGGTGCTGTGGCCCGGCGTGCAATACCGCAGCGGGCAGGCATTCGACTTGGCGGCCATCACCCGGCTTGCGCAGGCGCAAGGCGCCAAGGTCGGTTTCGACCTGGCCCATTCGGTGGGCAACCTGCCGTTGTCGCTGCATGACAGCGGCGCCGATTTCGCGGTGTGGTGCCATTACAAATATCTCAACGGCGGCCCTGGTGCCGTGGCCGGCAGCTTCGTGCACCAGCGCCATGGGCGCGACAGCAGCCTGCCGCGTTTCGCCGGCTGGTGGGGACACGATGAAGCCACCCGCTTCCAGATGTCACCGCAGTTCGTTCCCGCCGACGGTGCCGAGGGCTGGCAGCTGAGCAATCCGCCAGTGCTCGGGCTGGCGCCCCTGCGCGCCTCTCTGGCGCTGTTCGACCAGGCGGGCATGGAGGCCTTGCGGCGCAAGTCGCTGCAGCTGACCGGGTACCTGGAAACGCTGGTGCGCCAACGCCTTGCGCATGTGCTGCAGATCGTCACTCCCGCCGAGCCGGAACGTCGCGGCTGCCAGTTGTCGCTGCGCGTACTGGGCGGTCGCGAGCAGGGCCGGGCCCTGTTCGAATACCTGCAATCGGTCGGCGTGCTGGGCGACTGGCGCGAGCCGGACGTGATCCGTATTTCCCCGGTCCCGATGTACAACCGCTACCGCGATGTCTACCGCTTCATCGAGGAAGTGGAAACGTGGGCCGGCGTCTGACTTCCCTGGATAACCGCATTGACCGCTGACACCCCGCGTTCCCTGACCATCATCGGCGCCGGCCTGGCCGGCTCCCTGCTCGCCATCCTGCTGTCACGGCATGGCTGGCGGATCACCGTGTACGAACGCCGTGGCGATCCGCGCATCGCCGACTACGAGTCCGGCCGGTCGATCAACCTCGCGCTTGCCGAACGGGGCCGCAATGCCCTGCGCCAGGCCGGCGTGGAAGACGAGGTGATGGCCAAGGCGGTGATGATGCGCGGGCGCATGGTGCACGCGCGCGGCGGTGACCAGGAACTGCAACGCTATGGCCGCGATGACAGTGAGGTCATCTGGTCGGTGCACCGCCGCGACCTCAACATCACCCTGCTCGAGCTGGCCGAGCAGGCCGGGGCGACCATCCATTTCCATCGGCGCCTGCATACCGTGGACTTCGATGCCGGCTATGCGCGTTTCATCGATGATCGCGACGACCATCCGCATGACATCCATTTCGACAACCCGTTGATCGGTGCCGACGGCGCCGGTTCGGCGTTGCGGGCGGCGATGAACCGCAAGTCGCCGCTCGGCGAACACACGGAATTTCTTGATCACTCCTATAAGGAGCTGGAAATTCCGCCGGCAGCCGATGGCGGCTTCCGCATCGAGCCCAACGCGCTGCATATCTGGCCGCGCGGGCGCTACATGTGCATCGCCCTGCCCAACGACGAAGGCACCTTCACCGTCACCGTGTTCCTGCCCAATGAAGGCGAGCCGAGTTTTGCCACGATCCGCACCGGGCTCGAGGCCGAAGCGCTGTTCCAGCGCGATTTCGCCGATGCATTGCCGCTGATTCCGGATCTGCGCCGGGACTGGGAGCAGCATCCGCCTGGCCTGCTCGGCACCCTGTACCTGGATCGCTGGCATCTGCGTGGGCGCGCGGTGCTGATCGGGGATGCCGCGCATGCGATGGTGCCGTTCCACGGCCAGGGCATGAACTGCGCCTTCGAAGACTGCATCGCGCTGGCGCGCAAGCTGCAGGACAGCGCTGGCGCCGAACAGGCTTTCGCCGCGTTCCAGGACGAGCGCAAGCCCAACGCCGCCGCTATCCAGCAGATGGCGCTGGAGAATTACCTGGAGATGCGCGACCACGTGGCCGACCCTGCCTATCTGCTGCGGCGCGAGCTGGAACAGGCATTGCAGCAGCGCTGGCCCACACGCTTCGTGCCGCACTACACGATGGTGACCTTCCTGCACACGCCCTATGCCGTTGCGCTGGAGCGTTCCGGAATCCAGCAGCGGATCCTGATCGACGCCACCCGTGGCCACGCCAATCTCGACCATATCGACTGGGCCGCACTGGAGCGCGTCGTGCACCTGCAGCTGCCCGTGTTGGAAGGGGCCCATTGATGGCGCGCCCCTACACCGTTCCGCCCGCGGATGAACGATGCCGTCGCCGCGGCTGACGCAAACGAATAGCCAACGGTAAAAACCACCATGCCCGACACCTTCCTCTTCTACGACCTGGAAACCTTCGGCCAGGACCCGCGTCGTACCCGCATCGCCCAGTTCGCCGCCGTGCGCACCGATGCCGAACTGAACGTGATCGACGAGCCGGTGAGCTTCTACGTGCAGCCGGCCGATGACCTGCTGCCCTCGCCCGTCGCCACGCTGATCACCGGCATCACACCTCAGCATGCACGGGCCGAAGGCATCACCGAGGCCGATGCCTTCGCGCGCATCCAGGAACTGATGTCGCGGCCGCAGACCTGCTCGCTGGGATACAACACCCTGCGCTTTGACGACGAGTTTGTCCGTCACGGGCTGTTCCGCAATTTCTTCGACCCCTATGAACGCGAATGGCGTGCAGGCAACTCACGCTGGGATCTGCTGGACATGCTGCGCCTGGTGCACGCGCTGCGCCCGGAGGGGATCGAATGGCCACAACGCGAAGACGGCGCCACCTCGTTCAAGCTCGAACACCTGGCCATCGCCAACGGCGTGCGCGAAGGTGATGCACACGAAGCGCTTTCCGACGTCTACGCCACCATCGGCATGGCACGCCGCTTCCGCCAGGCACAACCGCGCATGTGGGACTACGCGCTGAAGCTGCGCGACAAGCGTTTTGTCGGCAGCCTGCTCGACGTGGTGGCAATGGAACCGGTGCTGCATATTTCGATGCGCTACCCGGCCAGCCGTCTGTGCGCAGCGCCGGTAGTGCCGTTGGCGCGCCATCCGCATATCGGCAATCGCGTGATCGTGTTCGATCTGGAAGGCGATGTGCAGACGCTGCTGGACCTGGCGCCGGAAGACATCGCCTCCCGCCTGTATACCCGCGCCGCCGACCTGCCCGAAGGCCAGCAGCGCGTCCCGCTGAAGGAAGTGCATCTGAACAAGGTGCCGGCACTGGCGGCCTGGAACCACCTGCGCGCGCCCGACTTCCAGCGCCTGGCTATCGACCCGGCAATGGTCGAAGCGAAGACAGCGCAGCTGCGTGCCGTCGGTCCGGAGCTGGCGGAAAAGGTCCGGCGCGTATTCTCCGGCCAACGCCCCGGCGGACCAGTCGATGCCGACGCCTCGCTGTACGACGGTTTCCTGGCCGACGGCGACAAGGCGCTGATGCCGAAGGTGCGTACTGCGCCGCCCGAGGCACTGGCGGAGCTGGAGGGCCGCTTCCGCGACCCACGCCTGCCCGAGTTGCTGTTCCGCTACCGTGCCCGCAACCATCCGCATACGCTGGATGTCCAGGCGCGTGCGCGTTGGGATGATTACCGGCGCCAGCGCCTGCTTGATGGCAGCGCCACGCTGGGCGAACAGACGCTGCCGGAGTTCTTCGGCCAGATCGAGGAACTGCGCGCCGAGTACGCCGGACAACCGACCCACTTGTGCTTGCTGGAGCAATTGCAGCAGTGGGGCCAACAGCTGCAGCATTCGCTATGACCGCCTATTTCACCGACGCCAGCTTCAAGTTCCTGCGGGGGCTGGCCGTACACAATGACAAGACCTGGTTTGCAGAGCACAAACCCGAGTACGAGGAACATGTACGGCAACCGTTCCTGCGCCTGATCACCGACCTGCAGCCGGATCTGGCCGAGGTGAGCACCCACTTCCGCGCCGACCCGCGCACCGTGGGCGGATCGCTGTTCCGCATCTACCGCGACGCCCGCTTCTCCAACGACAAGTCGCCCTACAAGAACTGGCAGGGGGCCCGGCTGTTCCATGAGCGGCGCAAACAGGTGCCGGCACCGTCGTTCTATCTGCACCTGCAGCCCGGCGCGAGCTTCGTAGGCGCGGGCATGTGGCATCCGGAGCCCGACACCCAGCGCAAGTTGCGCCAGTTCATCTTCGACAATCCAGCCAGCTGGAAGGCAGCCGCGCATGCGCCCACGCTGCGCAAACGGTTCGACTTCGAGCAGAGCGAGAAACTGGTGCGCCCACCGCGGGGTTTTCCGGCGGATTTTGAATTCATCGACGACCTCAAACATCGCAACTGGGTGTTCTGGCGCCCGCTGGACGACGCGCTGATGACCGGGTCCAGGCTGCGCCAGACCGTGGCCGCCGACCTGCACACGCTGGGTCCGTTCGTCGATTACCTGTGCGCGGCGCTGGATCTGGAATTCTGAGCCGGCTTGCGGCAACAGAGCGGCGGCGACTGCTTTCCGGCTGATACGGGCGTTGAACCCATCAATCGCAACGCCAGTGCGACGCCCGCTGCGCCCAGTTTGCCGGGCGGGCGGGCCTTTCGACTGCTACCAAGGCGGCTGACCACCTTCAGGCTCTGCCCGCCATTCGCGTGTAAAATCGCGGTTTTTCAGCGGAAGAATGACGACAGCTACTCAACGGACCGTGGTCGCGGGCCCGACGTTCATCCGCTTGCTCGCCGGTCTGACCGAGGCTGAGATTCCGCAGACCAGCCCCATCCTGTCGGATCGACTGAGCCAGTGGATCGACTGGACCCGGGCGGTCGCGCTCTCCCGCGCGCTCGATGGCAGGCTGCCTGCGGACGGACCCGATGCACCTGGCTTTGACAGCGCCGAACAGGACGAGTACATGCGCATGCGCACCTCGCTTGCGACCTCGATCAGCAACGGCATCGAACTGGCCACAGGAAAGCTTCTCGCCGGTGAGCCGACGACGAGCACGCAAGGGAACCATGGGGGCGCTGTCGATTACCAGCCGTTCCACCAGCATTACCTGGACATGCAGCGCTCGATGCAGACCACCACCGGTCGCCTGCGCGGCCATCTGCGTGACCGGCTCGCGCGGCAATCGGCCGACATGGCCCGGCTGGCCGAGATCGACGCGGTCATGGAGCTGTCACTGAGCCCGCGCGAACAGACGCTGCTGGCCATGGTGCCCCGGCTTCTGGGAGTGCATTTCCAGCGGTTGCGCGAGCCGGGTGGGCTGGATGAGACATCACCGCCGGAGAAAAACCAGGCGACATCTCCGGGCCCATGGCTGGAGGTGTTCCGCAACGACATGCAGAGCGTGCTGACCGCCGAACTGGATGTCCGTTTCCAACCGATTGAGGGGCTGCTCGCAGCGCTTCGCACCCGCTAACTGGGATTCCATGTTCAGAAATATTCTCAATGCCGTTGTGTTCCTGGCCGGCCTCACCGCGGTGTGCTGGATCGGCGCAGGCTATGTCGGTTCGAACCTGCTTGGCGTCACCATTACCGTCGTGATCGGCGCCTGCTATCTGGCAGGTGCCCACGAGCTGTACCGCTACCGGCAGGCCACCGCCACGCTGACGGAAGCCGTTGCCGGCGTAGCCGCCGCGCAAGCCGATCTGCACGGATGGCTTGGGCAGCTGCACCCGAGCCTGCGCGGCGGGGTGCGCCTGCGCATCGAGGGGGAACGCGTGCCCTTGCCCGCGCCTGCGTTGACGCCCTATCTGGTGGGCCTGCTGGTGCTGCTGGGCATGCTGGGCACCCTGCTGGGCATGATGGCCACCCTCAGCGGCACCGGCATGGCGCTGGAGAGCGCGACCGACCTGGCGGCCATCCGCGGCTCGCTCGGCACGCCGGTCAAAGGCCTGGCCTTCGCCTTTGGAACATCGATCGCCGGCGTCGCCAGCTCGGCCATGCTCGGCCTGCTGTCATCCCTTTGCCGGCGCGAACGGCTTGAGGCCGTGCAACAGCTGGACCTGCAGATCGCAACGACACTGCGTCCGCATTCGCGCATCCATCAACGGGAGGAAGCCTTCCGCCTGCTGCAGCAGCAGAGCGGACTGATGCCCACCCTGGTCGACCGCCTGCAAACGATGATGGCTGCGCTCGAGCAGCAAAACGCCAGTGCAGGCGAGCGGCTGCTGGCCAGCCAGCACGACTTCCACGCCCGCACCGAAGCCAGCCATGCGCGTCTGGCCGCCTCCATCGAACAATCGTTGAATCGCAGCATTGCCGACAGCGCCAGCGCCGTTGGCAGAGCGCTGCAGCCGCTCATGCAAGACACTATGGCGGGCATCGCCCGTGAGACATCGGCAATGCACGATCACGTCAGCCAGGCGGTGCACCAGCAACTGGACGGCCTTTCGGGCACGATGCAGAAAGCCGCCACGACCGCTGCCGATACGTGGAAAGCGGCAGTGGTCGAGCAACAGCAATCCAATGAAACGCTGACCCGCGACCTGCGCGTTTCAATGGAACAGTTCAGCGACACCTTCGGGCAGCGCTCGTCTGGCCTGATCGAGGCGGTTTCCGCGCGCCTGGATAGCACCGGCGAGCTCGTGCAGTCCCGTTTCGACGGATTGGCGGCCAGCATCGAGGCCACGGCGACGACCATCGCCGATACCTGGAGGGCTGCCGCAAGCGAGCAGACACAATCCAATCAGGTCTTGGCCGGAGACCTGCATACCTCGCTGGACCTTTTCAGCGAGGTCTTCCAGCAACGTTCTGCGGCACTGGTGGATACCGTGTCCGCGCGCCTGGAAGCCAGCTCAACAACGGTTGCAGACACCTTGGGCAACGCATTGGCAGGCCAACAGGCCGCCAACGCAGAGCTGGCAGAGCGCAACCAGCAGGCAATGGCCGCCGCTGCGTCCACATTCGAAGCGCATGCGAAATCGCTGGTAGGTGTCATGCAGCAATCGCATGCGGAGCTGCAGGAAGCGTTGGAGCTCCGTGACCAGCAGCGTCTGGCCAGCTGGGCGGAAGCCCTCGGTTCGATGACCACCGAATTGAACGCGAATCTGCAGCGCAACAGCGAGCACGTCGCGAACCGCCAACAGGAAATCTGCGACACGCTTGCGCGCACCGCCGGGGACATATCGGCGCAGGCACGGGCCCATGCCAGCGACACCATCAGCGAAATTTCGCGCCTGGTGCAGGTCGCCTCGGAAGCGCCCAAGGCGGCGGCCGATGTCATCGCCGAGCTGCGCCAGAAGCTGTCCGACAGCATGGCCCACGACACCGCGATGCTGGAGGAGCGCAGCCGTCTGCTGGCCACGCTGGAAACCCTGCTCGACGCGGTGAACCATGCCTCCACCGAGCAGCGCACCGCGGTCGATGCGCTGGTCACCACCTCGGCCGATCTGCTGGAGCGTGTCAGCAGCCGCTTCACCGACCATATCCAGTCCGAGACCGGCAAACTCGGAGTGATCGCTGCCCAGGTCAGCGGCAGCGCGGTGGAAGTCGCCAGTCTGGGCGAGACCCTCGGCGTGGCCGTGGACCTGTTCGGGAAATCGAACGATGCCTTGATGGATCGCCTGCAACACATCGGCGATGCGTTGGAAAAATCGCTGCTGCGCAGTGACGAACAGCTGGCCTACTACGTGGCGCAGGCAAGAGAAGTGGTCGACCTGAGCATGCTGTCGCAGAAGCAGATCATCGGCGAACTGGGTCAGCTCGCTGGCCGCCCGGCTGATGGCGGAAATGGCCGGGCATGAGCGACGAGATCGAGTTCGAAGGCGAATCGACTGCAACCATCTGGGCCGTTTTCGGCGACCTGATGTCGGTACTGCTGGGGGCATTCGTGCTGATCCTGGTGGGCGTCATCGGCGTGCAACTGCACCTGTCCAACCAGCTGGAGCAGGAGGTCAAGCAGCGCCAAGCCGAGCAGCAGCGCCGCATGACGCTGGAACAGGCATTGGCAGCTCCGTTGGCGAGCGGCCGGGTAACGCTGGTCAACGGCCGCATCGGCATCAGTGGCAACGTGCTGTTCGCCCTGAACTCCGACCAGCTCCAGCCCGAAGGCCGCGAACTGCTGCGGAGCCTGGCCGGCCCGCTGAGCGGATACCTGGAGTCGCGTGACGAAATCCTGATGGTGAGTGGCTTCACCGACGACCGTCCGGTGCTCGATGGCAACCGCCGTTTCGCCGACAACTGGGAACTGTCGGCGCAGCGTGCATTGACCGTGACCCGCACCCTGATTGCCGAAGGCGTTCCGGCTTCGGTGGTCTTCGCCGCTGCGTTCGGTGCCGGCCAGCCGGTCAGTTCCAATGCCGAGGAGGAAGGACGCGCTAAGAACCGGCGTGTCGAGATCGCGCCCATCCCCAGTCCTTCCAGCACGGTTGCGGGCACGCATGACTAGCAGCGGTGTAGGCCCGCGGGAGCGCATCGAGGCTTGGCGTGCCCAGCAGGCCGATCGCGTGGACCGGCTGCATTTCCATTTCATCGACGCGCTGGAACGACGCGCGAGCGGGTGCGATGGGGCGATCCGGCAGGTTCTGGATGCAAAATTGTCTTCGCTGATCGAGGCCTATGCGGGCAAGCTCGACAGGACCGCAAACGGCAGAGGCAGCACCGGGCTCAGTGCCGGGACGACGGCCGGTGCCGCCGGACTGGCCGGGCTGGTCGAGCAGATTGCCGGCCACAAGACCGCACTACACGGCACGGCTGCCGCCACCGGCATGTCAGGTCAGCGACCGACGCCACCGACCGCGTTTCCGGAACTCGCCGAACTGGCCCAGTTCAGGGAGATCTGGGAGCGCGTGCGCAGCGAAGGCCAGATGCGCCAGTCTTTGCAACAGGCGCCCGCCGATGCCGGGCCGCTCAACTCCGGCGTGCTGGTGCATCGTTCGCTGGTGCGGATGCGCGAACTGTCGCCCGCCTATCTGCAGCACTTCCTTTCCTACGTGGACAATCTCTCGTGGCTGGAACAGCTGCACGCGTACGGCATTCTCGATTCAGGCAGCACCACGCGCAGTACCGGAGGCGGCAAGGCGGCTCGCCCGCGGCAGCGCAAGCGCCGTGACTGAGGCGCGGCTGCACTGATCGCGCTTTCCGGAAGCACGCGCCCTGCCCGCCCGGCTCCACGGCCCTTTTACGGGCACACCACGCTGCTGTGGCCCATTCCGCGCGTCTTGCGTACCTGGATCTGCACGGGAATGCGCTCCTTGACCGCATCGACGTGGCTGATCACCCCGATCAGCTTGCCCTGGGCATTGAGGCTGTCGAGCGCATCCAGCGCCACGTCCAGCGAGGCCGGATCGAGTGAGCCGAAGCCTTCGTCGAGGAAGAACGAATCGATGCGGGTGCGATGGCTGACCAGGTCGGAAAGACCGAGGGCCAGAGCCAGTGAAACCAGGAAGCTCTCACCACCGGACAGGGTGCCGGTTTCGCGCAGGGCATCGGCCTGCCAGGTGTCCACCACGCTCAGACCCAGGCCGATCGTCCCGCGCTGCAGCGCGTAGCGGCCACCGTCCAGCCGCTGCAAGTGGGCATTGGCCAAAGCAACCAGTCGATCCAAGGTGAGCCCTTGGGCGAAGGTGCGGAACTTGTCGCCCTCCTTCGAGCCGATCAATCCATTGAGGTGTTGCCATTGCTCGACCTCATCGACGGCGGCAGTGATGCGTGCTTCCAGCCCGCCCAGGCCGATGCGGCGCTGCTCGTCATCCTGCAACCGCGCCTTCAGGCCGCCGCGGCCGTGCTCGCAGGCCTGCAGCGCCTGTTCGGCCTGCGCCAGCTGTTCGGCCAGTGCGTCAGCCGGCAGGTCAGTGAGCTGCTGCACGGCCAACTGTTGCTGGCGTTCGCGAAGCTGATCAATGCGGGTCCCGGCTTGCAGACGGGCCATATTCAAGCGGTCGCGCAGCTGCTCCAACTCACTGCGTTGCTCGGCTGTCAGTCGCTGTGCCAGCAAGGTGGCCACATCTGCCAGTCCGGCTTCGACCAGCGCCTGCTCCAGCCCCAGGCGGGCGCTTTCGCGATCGCGCCACCGCTCCTGCAGCACTGAAGCGGTGGACTGCAGGTCGGCCTCGGCCTTGTGCAGATCCTGACGCGCCCGCTCCCACTGGTTTTCGGCTGCATCGAGAGCAAGGACATGCGGCTGGTCCGCCGGAGGCGATGCCTGTCGGGTGTCCCAGCGCGATTGCCACGATTCCAGTGCGCTGTGCGCCTGTTGCTGACGCAGCTGCAAGGCCTGCGTGTCCTGACGCAGCTGCTGCAGTTGTTGCTGCCGGTCCTGCCACTGCGCCCACGCCTGCTCACGCTGGATCAGCCACTGCTCCGGGTTGGCGGGCAGTTGGGTCTCACCAAGCCGCGCGGGCAGCGCCTGCACCAGCTGTTGGTATTGAGCCTGGCTGTGCTCGGCGGCCTGGATACAGGCATCCAGCCGTTCGCGCGCCTCCACCTTCCGCGCAGCCAGCCATTGCCCGCGCTCGCGCGCGGCTTCGCATTCGCCCTGTTTGTGGTTGCGCTCGCGCTCCACGCGCTCGGCTTCGGTCGCCTGTGCCTGCAACTGCGTGATGCGCGCGGAAAGATCGCGCCCGCCTCGCTCCAGCCCCGCTGCCTGTGCCTGCAGCGCCTCCAACCCGGCGTCGCCTGCCAACGCCAGGCCGGCTGCCTGCTCGTCGATCAACCGGCAGAGGCTGGCCAGTTGTTCGCGTTGCTGTGCCAGCTGCTGTTGCTGATCGGCGATCCGCGTGTCCAGCGCGCCCAGGCTGGCCTGCGTCTGGGCAAGCGCGGCCTGGGCCGTGTCCAGCTCACGCTCGCTGACCTGCAACGCCTGCTGCGCCCGATCCCGCTCAAGTGACTGGTATTCGGCGATGGCCGGGTGTTCGGTGGAACCGCACAACAGGCATGGCTGGCCCGGCTGCAACTGGGCGCGGTGCTCGGACAGGCTGGCGATACGCGCCTGCAACTGAACGATTTCCCGTTTATCGGCGCAGGCAGCCTGCGCGCGTTCGCGCGCGGCAGCGAGCTCGTCGACCTGCCGACGCAAGCCAGGCTGCCCGATCTGGGCCTGTAGCAGTTGCGCCTCGAGCCCGGCCAGCTGTGCAGCCTGCGCATCACGGGCGCTGGCGTGCTGGATCAGTTGTTGCAGCTGCGGCCACTGCAGGCGCAGGTCTTCGCGCTGCTGCTCCAATGCGGCAAGGGTGTCACCGGCCAGCGCCTCGACAAAGGCCTGCCTCAGCGCATCTGCCTGCGGAGCAAGCGCGGCAAGTTCGAGCTCCAACGCGGCGATGCGCCTGCGTGCTTCGTCACATTGGCCGTCGGCCGTGATCACTGCCTGCTGCGCCTGCTCGCGCTCGCCGGCACAACGCGCCGACTGCCCGCGGGCCTCGGCCAGCCGCTCGAAGTCGGCACGCCATTGCGGCAGCCTGTTGCCGATCTGCGCATCATCGGCGGCGAGTGCCTGTTGCTGTTGCAGTTGCTGACACCGCTGCGCCAGCTGCTCGGCTTCGGTATCCACCTGTACCCGCCCGGCCTTGGCGGCAGCCAGCACCGACCACAGCGCAGCAAGCTCGATGGCTTGCGCCTGCTGTTTTTCTTCGGCCGCCCGGGTCTGTTGCACCTCGGCCTGCTGGCACTCCTGCGTGGCCTGCTCGCTACGCTGGTAGGCCGGCCAGGCCTGCTCGGCAGGCAGGCTCGCGGCCAGCTGCTGCAGCTGTGGCGCAGCTTCAGCCAACGCCTGCGCGGCCTCATCGACTTCCTGCGTGGCCTGCGCCTGCTGGGCGGCCACGCGATCCAGTTCCTGCCGCCACTGCAGGGCGCCACGCACCTGGTCGCGGTCCTGCTGGATCTTGCCGGCCTCGGCATCGAGCGTGGCCAGCTCCTGCGCCATCTGCTCGCGCTGGTCCGGTTCAAGCAGTTGCACGCCGCGGGCCTCGGCGCGCAGCTCGGCCACCGTTTTCTCCGCCTCGCGGGTACGGGCGAAGACATCGGCCGAAATGCGGCCGTAGATCTCGGTACCGGTCAGCTGCTCGAGAAGCTCGGCGCGATCGCTGTCGCGGCTGTTGAGGAAGGAGGCGAAATCGCCCTGGGCCAGAAGCACCGAGCGGGTGAACCGCGCATAGTCCAGGCCGCTGAGCTCCTCGACCTTGCGCTCCTTCTCGCGGATGGCGCTGGTGAGGATCGTGCCATCCAGCAGCGCCAGTTCGACCTGCGGCGCCTGCAACTTGCCGCCGGGCTTGTTGTGCGCCCGCTTCTGGCTCCAGAACGCGCGGTAACGCTGGCCGCGCGCCTCGAACTCGACCTCGGCCGAACACTCGGCGGTGTGCTGGGTCATCAGCGGATTGCTCGACGCAGACACCGAGGACATCCGCGGCGTGCGGTGGAACAGCGCCAGGCAGATGGCATCGAGCAAGGTGGTCTTGCCGGCGCCGGTGGGCCCGGTGATCGCGAACAGGCCGTCCTCGAACGCCGACGCGGTGAAATCGATATGGGTTTCGCCCTTGAGCGAATTGAGGTTCTTCAGCCGCAGCGACAGGATCCTCATACCTGTTCCTCACCGTGCAGGCCGGCCATGACCTGCTCGAAGCGTGACTGCAAGGCCTGCACACGTTCGGCGGAAAGCTCCTCTTCCTGCGCCAGGCGGCGCGCGAACACGTCGCCCGGTTCCAGTTCGTCCAACGCCACGCCATGGGCGACGTCGATGCTGGCCTGCACATTGCCCCGTCGGCGTTGCAGACGCAGCACCTCCAGCGGCAGGTCCTTGACCATGTCGGCCATCCGCGCCGGCAGATCCGGCAGGTAGTCGTCGGTGTGCACGGTGACCTCGACCCAGCCGGTGTCGCCCTCGGCGATATCCGTGGCCGCCGCGTGCAATTGCGCCGGCAGCTCGGCCAGGCTGCCCGCCAGGCGCGCCAGCACACGGAAGCGCGGCACCGGCAATGGCGTGACGGCCTTCAGCGCCGTGCCTTCCAGATCCACCATCAGTACCTGTTTGTCCTGCCCGGCCTCGTCAAAGCTCAGCGCTATCGGCGAACCGCAGTAGCGGATGTGCTCCAGCCCGCCCACCTTCTGTGGACGGTGGATGTGGCCCAGCGCGATATAGGCCGCCGGCGGGAACGCATTGGTCGGAAAGGCCGACAGCGACCCGACATAGATCTGCCGCACCGAATCGGTGGCACTGGCGCCGACCGTGGTCAGATGGCCGGTCGCCACGATCGGCAGCGGCAGGCCGAGTGCCTCGCGGCGGGCCTCGGCAACCTGGTGGATCGCCGCGTAATGGGCAGCGATGCCGTCCATCATGGCGCTGCGCTTGTCATCGGCGCTCTGGCCGGCTTCGCTGCGGCTGACGTCGCGGGAGCGGATGAAGGGAATCGCGCACAGCAGCATGCCCGGCTTGCCATCGCGACGCGGAATCACATGCACGTGCTCCTCCGGCGCCTGCGCCAGTGTGGGCACCACCACCGTGTCCAGTCGCGCCAGCAGGCTGCGCGACTCGCCCAGCATGGCCGGCGAGTCGTGGTTGCCGCCCAGCACCACCAGCCGCGCCCCGCTGTCCCGCAACGCCACGATGAAGTGGTTGTACTGCTCGCGCGCATAGCTCGGCGGCGTACCGGTATCGAATACATCGCCAGCCACGACCACCGCATCGACCTGATGCTGCTGCACCTGGTCGATCAGCCAATCCAGGAACGCCGCATGTTCGGCTTCGCGCGACTGCCCGAGAAAATTCTGGCCAAGGTGGATGTCGGAGGTGTGGAGCAGGCGCATGCGAAGCGGAGTCCGGTTGGTGGATGGAGCGCGGCCGGCAAGTGTGCACCGCCACGCGGCTGCAAGGCCATTCAAGCGCGCGTGCGTCTCGCCGCATGCGACGCCAACGCCGGCGGTTCACCTATCAGTCGCCGATTTGCGGCACGCTCTGCACTGGCCCGGGTGGGAACCACCAATGAAAAGATGGCTGCTGGTTGCACTGCTGATCGTGCTGGCGCTGGGCGGATATGTCGCTGCCGGTCCGTACCTGGCGATTCACGGCATCAGCCGTGCGGTCGAACAACGCGACGCCGCACGACTGGCACGGCACGTGGACTTCCCCATGTTGCGGGTCAACCTCAAGGCGCAGCTCAACGACCATCTGGTGCGTCGTGCGGGCGTGGACGTGCAGTCCAGTCTCCTCGGCGCGGTGGCATTGGGGATTGCCGGCAACCTTGCCGGTGCCGGCGTCGACACGCTGGTGACGCCGGCCGGGATCGGTGCGCTGATGCAGGGTCAGGCGCTGTGGAAGCGTGCCACCGGCGATACCGTGGGCGGCGACACCTACGCCCGGCCGGCGCCGGCAAAACCGCTGCAAGGTGCCCGCCACAGCTTTCAATCGTTGTCGCGTTTCACCGCGACCACCCGGACCCAAGACGGCAAGCCGCTGGTATTCGTGTTTTCCCGCGAAGGCCTGCGCTGGAAGCTGAGCAACATCATCCTGCCGCTGGAACAGGCGCCGGACTGAGCCGGCGCCTGCATCGATCACGCGCTGCGGCGAATCTTTTCCACCACGCCGTCAGCCAGGAATGCCTCCAGCGAATCATCCATGGCTTCCATCCATGGCGTGTGATGCGGCGGCGCCAGGGTTCCGGTCAAGACAGAACGGTAACTGTGATTGCGGTAGCCGAGGATATCGGCCTTCTTGTCGTGCTGCCATGCCTTGAACACCGCGGCGACGGCTTCGACGTTGAAGTCCGGATAGTCCGTGGCGTCGAGCAGATCGCGTACGTAGGCGGTCTGGAAATCGATGTCCTCGTCGACCGAGGCAGTGGCCTCTTCGCGCGCCACCCAGGCTTTGCTGTCGGCGCGCATCGTCGCGGTGTCCGGCAGCGCCATGCGCCCGAGGATCTCGTCGCGCAGATACCAGGCCTGCGCATCGAACATGTTGAAGGTGTAGTACTGGTCCTGCATGCCCAGATAGGCCAGCTTGGGGTTGTCGATCCAGAAAACGCCCTTGTAGAGGTCTTCCGGATACAGCCGGTTGTGGGTGCGCAGGGTCAGCTCGTCCTGCAGAAACGGAAAATGATGCTGGTAACCGGTGCACAGCACGATCGCATCGACCTTGCGCGAACTGCCGTCGGCAAAGTGGGCGATGTCATCATCCAGCCTCAGCAACAACGGACGTTCGTCAAAGGTAGCCGGCCAGTCGTGTCCCATCGGGCTGCTGCGGTAGCTGAAAGTGACCGATTTGGCGCCGTACTTGTAGCACTGCGTGCCAATGTCCTCCGCCGAATAGCTGCTGCCGACCAGCAGCAGATCCTTGCCGGTGAACTCACAGGCATCGCGGAAGTCATGGGCATGCAGTACCCGGCCCGGGAACTGTTCGAGACCTTCGAAGAACGGCGCATTGGGCGTGGAGAAATGCCCGGTGGCCACAATCACACGATCGAATTCTTCCGATACGAGCTCGTCTTTCTTCAGGTCGCGCACGGTCACGCTGAAGCGGCCCGTCTCTTCGGAATATTCCACCCATTGCACCGCCATGTTGAAGCGGATCTGGTCGCGTACGCCGCTCTTTTCAATGCGGCCCATGATGTAGTCGCGCAGCACCGCGCGCGGCGGATACGAGGCGATTGGACGCCCGAAGTGTTCTTCGAAACTGTAGTCGGCGAACTCCAGCGCTTCCTTCGGTCCGTTGGACCAGAGATAGCGGTACATGCTGCCGTGCACCGGTTCACCGTATGCATCCAGGCCCGTACGCCATGTGTAGTTCCACATACCTCCAAGATCGGACTGCTTTTCAAAGCAGACGATTTCGGGTACTTCCGCCCCCGCCCTGCGGGCGGAATCAAAGGCACGAAGTTGAGCCAGGCCACTGGGGCCTGCGCCAAGGATGGCGATACGCATGGTCATTGGAATTGTTACTCCTGTGTAGCAACCGCATCACAACGGCGATGCAGTACGGCGCAAGGGCGCGTTAGCACCAGGCGGGAGACAGCCGTCAGCCCCGCATGGCGCGCGAATCTCCGGCTGCCGCCAGAAGCAGCACGATTGAAGGGGGAAAGGCAGTCGAAAAAACGCTACCGGCCGGGGACCTGGCCCCGCCCCTGAATCTACCGGAGGGGTGCAACGCGAGTGGAACCTGCCGCATTTATGCAGGTTGATATGCGGGTGATCCCGCAGCGATGACTCGCAAAAGCAGCGGCCATCCTATCACAGCGCCGTCACACCCGATAAAACGCCGAAACCGGCAGGCATGTGCGGGCTTTTCGCCGTGAACGGCAAACTTCAATCGGAGTTGGCAACGCCGTGCGGCACATGGCCGGCCGCGACGTGCTGACGTGCACTGTCGATGTTGTGCTGCGAATCATCGAAAAAGATGTCGGCGCCGAACGCCTCGAGAAACGGCCCCTTGTGACGGCCGCCGAGGAACAGCGCCTCGTCCAGGCGCACGCCCCACTCGCGCAGTGTGCGGATGACCCGCTCGTGCGCGGGCGCCGAGCGCGCCGTCACCAGTGCGGTGCGGATGGGTGCAGCATCCCCGGGCGGAAACGCGGCCTGCAGTGCGTGCAAGGCCGACAGGAAATTGCGGAATGGCCCGCCACTGAGCGGCTCATGTGCGCGTTCCTGCTCGTGCCGGCCGAATGCCTCCACTCCCTGCTCACGGGAAATACGCTCGCTCTCATCACCAAAGATCACAGCATCGCCATCGAAGGCGATCCGCAGTTGCGCCGGACAACGATCGCTGTCGACCGGCGCCTGCGCCGCCGCCAGCGTTTCTCCCGGCGCTTTGGGCAGGATCGTCGCCGCGGCGACGCCATGGACCAGCGCACGCCGTACCGACTCCGGATTGGCCGAGAGGAAAAGATCGGTACCAAACGGCTTGACGTAGGGCCAGGTCGGCTCGCCTGCGGTGAAGGTGGCGCGCACGATGCCAAGATCGTAATGCTGGATCGAGTTGAAGATGCGCAGGCCGGTGTCGGCCGAATTGCGCGAAAGCAGGATCACTTCTACCCGCGGTTGTCCCGCCGGCGCCCCGTCATTGAGCGACAACAGCTTGCGTACCACCGGGAATGCCACACCCGGGCCCAGCACATCGTCTTCGTGTGCGCGCTGATACGCCGCATAGGCCTCCACCCCCTCGCGCTCGAACAGGACATGGCCCTCTTCCAGGTCGAACAGGGCGCGTGACGTCACGGCCACGGTGAGGAGTCTTGGTGAGTTGTCGCCCATGTGCTGCACATCCGAATCAGTGGAACCGTTGCCGGCGTGAACCGGCGTTTGGCCATCGCGGCCGGGACTGCCAAGCTGTCAGGACATGAACTGCTCGCTGAGGATGCGCTCTTCCAGGTTGTGCTCCGGATCGAACAGCAGCGTGACCTGGCGCTGGCGCGACTCGCGTATCGTCACTTCCACCACGTCGCGTGTCTCATGCGAATCGGCGGTCACGCTGACCGGACGCTTGTACGGATCCAGCACCCGGAAACGCACTTCGGTCTCGGCCTTCAGGATCGCGCCACGCCAGCGTCTGGGCCGGTACGGCGCCAACGGCGTCAGCGCGATGGTGTTGGATTCCAGCGGCAGGATCGGACCGTGCGCCGAGTAGTTGTATGCCGTGCTGCCGGCCGGGGTGGACACCAGCACGCCATCGCAGGTCAGTTCGGCCAGCCGTTCCTGTCCATTCAGATCGATGCCGATATGTGCGGCCTGGCGCGTCTGCCGCAGCATCGAAACATCGTTGTAGGCCAGCGAGCCGGTGGTGGTGCCGGACTCGGTCTGCGCGATCATCTCCAGCGGCCGCAGATGCGCCGGCTCGGCCAAAGCCAGCCGTTCAACCAGATCCCCGTCGCGATGCTGGTTCATCAGGAAGCCGACCGTACCCAGCTTCATGCCAAACACCGGTTTGGCCATGTCGCCGTAGCGATGCAGGGTCTGCAGCATGAATCCGTCGCCACCCAGGGGGCACAGCACGTCCGCCTGCTCCGGGGCGAAGTCGCCATATTGCGCGACCAACTGGGCACGCGCCGCCTGGGCCTGCTCGGTGTTGCTGGCGAGAAAAGCGATACGGGGGGAAACAGTCATTATCGGCTCCAACTCAGGTGCCGAGCATAACCTGCAGCGGAAAAGACGACAGCCCCGTCATGAACGGGGCCGTCGTTGCCTCTGTGCGACCAGTGAAGCGACGGCCTGGCGGCTGATAGGCCGTCGCGACCGGTCAGGCGCCGTGTGCGGCCAATTGCCCCAGGCGCTGCACCGCCACCGATACCGTCGGATAGTCGAGCGTCTTCTGCTCGGCCAGTTCCTGCAGCATCGACAGGGTGAAACGCAGGCTGCTGTCGTCACGCTTCAACCAGGCCGCGACCTTGGCCTCGGCGCCAGTGCCCTTCATCGACAGTACCTGCGCGGTGAGGTTGCGCTGATGCGCGGCCAGCTCGTCACGCAACACGCCGCGGGCCACCGCATGCCAACGCCCGTTGACCTCCAGGGCATCGATCTGCTCCAGCAGCCACGGCATCTTCAGTGCCTCGCCCAGGCGGAAATGGACCTTGGAAACGTCCACCGGCTTGAGCTTGCGGGTGCGCGCCAGTTCGATGATGTCGAACGCCGGCTCGAGGAACTGCAACTCGGACAGCTGCTGTGCCAATGCGGCCGGCAAGCCCTTGTCCTTCCATTCCTGGACGCTGGCCTCATATGCCGGGCGCTGCGAATCGGGCAGCACGCCCGACGCGACGCGGATGTCATTGAATGCATCCTGGTAACGCTCCACAGCCACCGTGATGCCGGGCATCGCACCCTGCCGCGACAGCAACCAGCGCACGAACGAACGCTGCAGTTTCCAGATCACCTCCAGTGCGTCGACCTGCACCGACTCGGGCAGGGTGCCGTCGAGCGCGTCGATCTGTGCCCACAAAGCGCGTGCATCCAGGGTTTCACGGCTGATGGTGTACGCCTTGGCGACCTCGGCGATAGTGCGGCCAGTGTCTTCCTGCATGCGCATCAGGAAGGTGGCACCCATGCGGTTGATGGTCTGGTTGGTCACTGCCGTGGCGATGATCTCGCGCTTCAGGCGGTGACGCTCCATCGCATCGGCGTACTTTTTCTGCAGCGGCGTCGGGAAGTAGCGCAGCAACTCCTTGGACAGGTACGGATCTTCCGGGATGTCCGATTCCAGCAGCTGCTGGAATGCCACCAGCTTGGAGTACGACAGCACCACCGCCAGCTCCGGACGGGTCAACCCCAGCCCGCGCGCCTTGCGTGCCGACAGTTCGGCATCGGAGGGCAGGAACTCGATCTGGCGATCCAGCAGGCCCTGCTGTTCCAGCGTCCTGATGAAGTGTTGCTTGGAGCCCAGGCGCTTGACGCTCATCCGCTCCATCAGACTGATCGCCTGGTTCTGGCGATAGTTGTCCATCAGCACCAGCTCGGCCACTTCGGCCGTCATCGATGCCAGCAGTTTGTTGCGCGCATCGACGGTCAACTTCCTGTTCCGCACAACATCGTCGAGCAGGATCTTGATATTGACCTCGTGGTCGGAGGTATCGACACCGGCCGAGTTGTCGATGAAGTCGGTGTTGAGCAGCACCCCGGCCTGCGCGGCCTCGATGCGGCCCAGCTGGGTCATGCCCAGGTTGCCGCCCTCGCCCACGATCCTGCAGCGCAGCTCGCCGCCATTGATGCGCAGGCCGTTGTTGGCACGGTCACCGACGTCGGCATGGGTCTCGCTGGAGGCTTTGATATAAGTGCCGATGCCGCCGTTCCATACCAGGTCCACCGGCGCCCTCAGAGCGGCGCTCATCAGCTCGTTGGGCGTCATCGTCTTGATGCTCTCGTCGATGCCCAGCACCTCGCGCACCTGCGGGGTGAGCTCGATCGACTTGAGTGAACGCGGATATACGCCGCCGCCCTTGCTGATCAGCTTGGCTTCGTAATCGGCCCAGCTGGAGCGCGGCACCTTGAACAGGCGCTGGCGCTCCTTGTAGGAGGTCGCTGCATCCGGACTCGGGTCCAGGAAGATATGGCGGTGATCGAACGCGCATACGAGACGGATATGCTCGGACAGCAGCATGCCGTTGCCGAAGACGTCGCCGGACATGTCGCCAATGCCCACGCAGGTGAAGTCCTCGCGCTGGCAGTCACGTCCGAGCGCACGGAAGTGGCGCTTGACCGACTCCCATGCACCGCGGGCGGTGATGCCCATGCCCTTGTGGTCGTAGCCGACCGAGCCACCGGAAGCGAACGCATCGCCCATCCAGAAACCATGCGCCACCGCCAGGCCGTTGGCGATGTCGGAGAACGTCGCCGTGCCCTTGTCCGCCGCCACCACCAGGTACGGGTCGTCCTGGTCATGGCGCACCAGGTTCAACGGCGGCACGATCTTGTTGTTGACAATGTTGTCGGTGATATCCAGCAGGCCCTGGATGAAGAGCTTGTAGCAGGACACGCCTTCGGCGAACCACGCATCGCGGTCCACCGCCGGATCCGGCAGGCGCTTGGCATAGAAGCCGCCCTTGGCGCCGACCGGCACGATGACCGTGTTCTTCACCATCTGTGCCTTGACCAGGCCCAGCACTTCGGTACGGAAGTCTTCGCGGCGATCGGACCAGCGCAGGCCGCCACGGGCCACCGGACCGAAGCGCAGATGGGTGCCTTCCACACGCGGTCCGTAGACGAATATCTCGCGATACGGGCGCGGCTTGGGCAGGTCCGGCACCTGCGCCGGATCGAACTTGAAGCTGATGCAATGACCGGCGTTCCCAGCCTTGTCGAGCTGGTAGTAGCTGGTGCGCAGGGTCGCGTTGATCACGCCGATGAAGCTGCGCAGGATACGGTCCTCATCGAGGCTGGAGACACCGTCGAGCAGTTTCAGCAAGGTCTCGCGCACGGTCGCCATGCGCTTGGCGCGGTCGCCCTTGCGCGCCTCGATCACCGCCTGCGACGCCTTCAGCGCGGTGTCTTCGCCCGCAGCCAACACCGTCAGCTGCGCGCGCAGATGCGCCTGCCCTTCGGCGATCGCTTCCTTGCCCTGGCTGCCCATCGACGGATCGAAACGGGCTTCGAACAATTCCACCAGCAGGCGGGCCAGCAACGGATAACGGGTGAACGTGCCTTCCACGTAGCTCTGCGAAAACGGCACGCCGGTCTGCAGCAGGTACTTGCAGTAGGCACGCAGCATCGACACCTGGCGCCAGTCCAGCGCGGCGGCCAGCACCAGGCGGTTGAATCCGTCGTTCTCGGCGTCGCCACGCCACACACGGGCGAAGGTTTCACTGAACGCGGCATCGACACTCGCGGCATCGATCTCGCCGGCAGCCGATTCCACCTCGAAGTCCTGGATGTAGGCCACATCGCTCCCTGCCTGCAGGCGATAGGGACGCTCGGCCAGTACACGCAGTCCCATGTTCTCCATGACCGGCAGCGCATCGGACAGGGAGATGTCCTTGAGCTGGCGGTACAGTTTCAGGCGCAGGCCGTCGCCGCCCTCGCGCTGCAGCGACTGCAGGCTCAGGCGCAGGTCGTCCGGCCCGCTGAGCGCTGCGAGCTGGCTGACATCACTGGCAGCGATCTGCGCGTTGGAGTCCTCGATGTAGGCGGCCGGCAACGCACGGCCGTAGCGGGCGGCGATGTCCAGCCCTTCGCTTTCGCCGTGGCGTGCCACCAGCGCTTCGCGCAGCTCGTCCTGCCAGTCGCGCAGCATGTGTTCCAGCCGCGCTTCCAGATCGACCGTGTCGAATTCGAGACTGCCGCCGGCCTTGGGCCGCACGATCATGTGCACCTGGGCCAGCGGTGAATCGCCCAGTACCACGCTGCTGTCGACGTATTCGCCCTGCAGGGCATCTTTCAACATGGCCTCGATGCGCAGACGCAAATCGGTGTTGAAGCGCTCGCGCGGTACGTAGACCAGCGCGGAGATGAAACGGCTGAACTTGTCGCGGCGCAGGAACAGGCGGCTGCGAACGCGCTCCTGCAGTCCGAGGATGCCCATCGCGGTGCGATACAGCTCTTCCTCATTGGACTGGAACAGCTCCTCGCGTGGCAGCGTTTCCAGGATGTGCCGCAACTGCTTGCCGCTGTGGCTGCTGGGAGCCAGGCCGGAACTGCGCATCACATATTCATAGCGCTCGCGTACCAGGGGAATTTCCCACGGACGACGGCTGTAGGCGCTGGAGGTGAACAGGCCGAGAAAGCGCTGCTCGCCGATGATCCGGCCCTTGGCGTCGAATTCCAGCACGCCGATGTAATCCATGTATCCGGAACGATGCACCTGCGAGCGCGCGTTGGTCTTGGTCAGGATCAGCGCGTCGCTCAGGCCGGTGGTGGTGTTGAGCCCCTGTGCGGCGAGCGTGTTGACCGGGCGCGGCGGTGACTGGTCCTGGCCGTGCATAAGCCCGAGGCCGGAGCCCGACTGCGGCGACAGCACTTCCTCCTTGCCCTGCTTGACCACCTTGTATTCGCGGTAGCCGAAGAACGTGAAGTGGTCGTCGGCGGCCCAGCGCAGAAACTCCTGCGCTTCATGGCGCGCGGTGTCGCTGACCGGCAGACGGCGGCTGCCCAGGTCCTCGGCCAACGCCAGCATCTTGTCGCGCATGGGCGCCCAGTCCTCGACGATGCCGCGGACGTCCTGCAGCGCCTTGCTGAGGGCCGCTTCCAGCGTGGCCATGCCATCGGCCGACTGGCGATCGATCTCAAGCAGCATCACCGACTCGGCACTGCCTGTTCCCACGCCGGCGAGCTTGCCCGCCTTGTCGCGTTTGAGCTGCAGCACCGGATGGCCCAGCACATGCACGCCGATACCGCGTTCGGCCAGCGCCATGGTGACGGTATCGACCAGGAACGGCATGTCGTCATTGACGATCTGCAGCATGGTGTGCGGCGAGTCCCAACCGTCGCTTTTTTTCGCCGGATTGAAGACGCGCACCTTGGCCTGTCCGGGCTTGCGCACCCGTGCGAACTCGAACATGTCGGCGGCTATCGCCGCCCACTCCCCAGCCGGATGGTGCGGAAATTCGTCCGCTTCCATTCGCTTGTAGAAACCTCCAGCAAACATCACCGCTTCGGCCTGTGCGGCCACCGGATAGCGCTTGCGCAGCGCTGCAAACACCGGTTCGAGAGAGAAGCCTGCAGGCATGATCACCTGCTGTTCGGCTGACTTTGAATTGCTTTTTGCGGGTTTGGCAGCACTTTTTTGCGGTTTCATGGCAGAGCGACAGTGATGCTCGGTTGGGAAAAATGAATTGTATCCTCCGTAACCAGAAGAGCCTTGCTGCATGGCCGCAATGCCACCAGGCAACTTCGCGTCGCGCGATCACTGCCGTCCGTCCGGCACCATTCCCCTCTCGTATAGACAGCCGCACGTCGCTGCGATTATTTCTGTATTAATCCTGTACTGGACGGTATAGTCCACCCCCTGTGATCCCCACTCCTCCCGCCGCCAGCGCCAAACAAGCGCGCGACCAACGCGTGTTCGATGCCGTGCGGGAACTGCTCTCGGTTCAAGGCCTGCAATTGAGCATGGACGCGGTGGCCGCGCAGGCGGGTTGTTCCAAGCAGACGCTGTACAGCCGCTACGGCAGCAAGCGCGATCTCTTGCGCCAGGTGATGCATCAGCACGCCCTGATCACAGCCGCACCGCTGTCGACCGCCGAAGGGCAGCCGCTGCGCGCGATCCTGCTCGATTTCGCCATCGGTTACCTGGAACACCGCAACCAGCCGCACGTTGCACAGACGTCGCAGCTGATCGTTTCCAGCGCGCATGAATTCCGCCACGAAGCACAGACGCTTTACCAGGGCAGTGCCGGCTCGTTGCTGGGCCATCTCGTCGACTGGATCGAGATCCAGATCGACAGGGGCCGGTTGATACATGACGATCCGCACTTCATGGCCGAACTGCTGCTCAGCATGATTGCGGGCCTGGACTTTGATCGACAGCGCTTTCACGCCCCCCACCGCGACGATGAGCCCTCACGCCGACGCTGGGCCGAATTTTCCATCGACTGTTTCCTGCGTGCTTTCATGCCGGATAGCGGGATGGCACCCAATACGAACACGCTCCGGAGTTTCCCCCGATGATCGCCCCGTGCCGCATCCTTGCACTGACCTGCGCCGCCGCCCTGTCCCTGGCGGCCTGCAAAAAGACCGAAGAACAGGCCGCCCCGCCACCGCCCGAAGTCGGCGTGATAACGGCATCGCCGCAGTCGCTGCCGTTGAACCGCGAACTTGTCGGCCGGCTGTCGCCATACCGCTCGGCCGATGTCCGCGCCCGCGTTGCCGGCGTACTGCTCAAGCGCGTCTACGACGAAGGCAGCGAGGTCAAGGAAGGCCAGGTCCTGTTCCAGATCGATCCGGCGCCACTGCGCGCGTCGCTGGCCTCGGCCGAGGGTCAGCTGGCCGCGGCCCGCGCCACCTATGCCAATGCCAGGTCGATGGCCAACCGTGCGCGCTCGCTGGCACCGCAGGCGTTCGTGTCCAAGTCGGACCTGGACAACGCCGAGGCAGCCGAACGCACCGGCGCCGCTGCCGTGCAGCAGGCGGAGGCGGCGGTCGCCAGCGCCCGCATCAGCCTGGGCTACGCCACTGTCACCTCGCCCATCCGCGGCCGTGCCGGCAAACAGCAGGTCACCGAAGGCGCGCTGGTTGGCCAGGGCGAAGCCACGCTGCTGACGACCGTGGACCAGACCGATCCGCTGTATGTGAACTTCTCCATGACCGCCGATGAACTGACCCAGCTGCGCCAGTCGCAGAGCCAGGGCGCCGTTGCGCTGGCCGGAGATGGCAAATCCACGGTGAAGGTGAAGCTGGCCGACGGCGGCATGTATCCACACGAAGGCACCCTGGACTTCTCCGACACCACCGTGGACCCGGCCACCGGCACGGTCTCGCTGCGGGCGCTGCTGCCCAATCCCGAGCACATGCTGTTGCCGGGCGCGTTCGTGAGTTTCCAAGCCAACCTGGGCCTGCGCAACAACGCCTTCCTGATTCCCCAGCAGGCCGTGCAGCGCGATACCCAGGGTGGCTACGTCATGGTGGTGGGCAAGGACGGCAACGTCATCCGCAAGGGCGTGGCGCTGGATGCGCAGCAAGGGGGCAACTGGCTGATCTCCTCCGGCCTCGAGGCTGGCGACCAGGTGGTGGTCTCCGGTGTCCAGAAGGTCAAGGAGGGCGCACCGGCCAAGGCCACACCGTGGAAGCCCGCCGCCCCGGCCACCGCAGCCGCGGGCCCCGCTGCGTCCGAGCCGAAGGAATAACGGAAGCCTGCCATGCCTAAATTCTTTATCGAACACCCGGTATTCGCCTGGGTGGTGGCCATCCTGATCTCGCTTGGCGGCGTGATCTCGATCCTCAACCTCGGCGTCGAGTCCTACCCGAGCGTGGCTCCGCCGCAGATCACCGTGTCGGCGAACTACCCCGGCGCCAATGCGGCCACCGCCGAGAAGGCGGTGACCCAGGTCATCGAGCAGCAGCTGACCGGTATCGACAACCTGGTGTATTTCAACTCGTCCTCGTCATCGACCGGGCGGGTCAACATCACCCTCACCTTCGACAGCGGCACCGATGCCGACATCGCCCAGGTGCAGGTGCAGAACAAGGTATCGCTGGCCACGCCGCGGCTGCCTTCGGAAGTGACCAAGCAGGGCGTGGTGGTGGCCAAGGCCAATGCCGGCTTCCTGATGGCGCTGGGCGTGCGCTCGGACAATGCCGCCATCGATCGTGATGCGTTGAACGACATCGTCGGCGCACGGGTGCTGGAACAGATTTCCCGCGTGCCGGGCGTCGGCAGCACCCAGCAGTTCGGTTCCGAGTACGCCATGCGCATATGGCTGAACCCGGAAAAGCTGCAGGGCTATCACCTCTCGGCGACCGACGTGTACAACGCCATCGGCACCCAGAACCTGCAGTTCGCCGCCGGCTCGCTCGGCGGTGATCCATCACCTGATGGCCAGGGGTTTACCGCCACGGTCGCCGCCGAAGGCCGCTTCAGCTCGCCGGAGGAATTCGAGAACACCATCCTGCGCGCCAGCAGCGACGGCAGCATCGTGCGCCTGAAGGACGTGGCCCGGGTCGCCTTCGGCGCATCGAACTACGGCTTTGACACCAAGTACAACGGCAAGCCGGTCGCCGCCTTCGCGATCCAGCTGCTGCCCGGGGCCAACGCACTGGACGTGTCGGCGGCGGTGCGCGCGAAGATGGACGAGCTGGCGCCGAGCTTCCCGCAGGGAGTGAGCTGGTTTACCCCGTTCGACAGCACCACCTTCGTCAAGATCTCCATCAAGGAAGTGGTGCACACGCTGATTGAAGCGATCGTGCTGGTGTTTCTGGTGATGCTGATCTTCCTGCAGAATTTCCGCGCCACGCTCATCCCCACCCTGGTCATCCCGGTGGCGCTGCTGGGCACCTTCATGGGCATGCTGATGGTGGGCTTCACCATCAACCAGCTGACCCTGTTCGCCATGGTGCTCGCCATCGGCATCGTGGTCGATGACGCGATCGTGGTGGTGGAGAACGTCGAACGCATCATGACCGAGGAAGGCTTGCCTCCCAAGGCCGCCACGCAGAAGGCGATGAGCCAGATCACCGGGGCGGTGGTGGCGATTACCGTGGTGCTGGCCGCGGTGTTCATTCCCAGTGCGATGCAGCCGGGCGCCTCAGGCGAGATCTACAAGCAGTTCGCCCTCACCATCGCGATGGCGATGGGCTTCTCCGCCCTGCTCGCGCTGTCGTTCACTCCGGCGCTGTGCGCCGCCTTCCTGCAGCCGACCCACAACGACAGGCCGAACTGGGTCTACCGCACCTTCAACAAGTATTACGGCAAGGTGGAACACCGCTATATCGGCATGGTCGGCGGCGTGATCAGGCGTTCGCCGCGCTGGCTGATGGTGTTCGGATTGCTGGTGGTGCTGTGCGGCCTGCTGTTCACCCGCATGCCGGGCAGCTTCCTGCCGGAAGAGGACCAGGGTTATGCGCTGGCCATCGTGCAGCTGCCACCGGGCGCCACCAAGACCCGCACCAGCGCGGTATTCGACCAGATGCTGGGCATGCTGGAAAAAGAAGAAGCCTTCGAGGGGATGATGCAGGTCACCGGCTTCAGCTTCCTCGGCGCCGGCGAGAACGTGGGCATGGCTTTCGTACGGCTCAAGGACTGGAGTGAGCGCTCGGCGAGCGCGCCGGAATTCATCCAGGCCATGAACCGCAAGGCCTACGGGATCAAGGACGCGCAGATCTTCTTCGTCAACCTGCCCACGGTGCAGGGCCTGGGCCAGTTCGGCGGCTTCGACATGTGGTTGCAGGACCGCGCCGGTGCCGGCCAGGACGCCCTGATGGAGGCGCGCAACACGCTGCTGGGCAAGGCTTCACAGAATCCCGGCCTGGTTGGTGTGCGCCCCAACACGCTGGAGAACTCGCCGCAGCTGCAATTGAAAGTCGACCGGGTGCAGGCGCAGGCGATGGGGGTGGCGGTCAACGACGTCTACACCGCCATCCAGATGATGCTGGCGCCGGTGTATGTGAACGACTTCTTCTACGAAGGCCGCATCAAGCGCGTCAACATGCAGGCCGACAATCAGTTCCGCAGCGGCCCCGAATCGCTGCGCAACTTCTACGTTCCCAGCTCGCTGAGCAGGGATGCCGACGGCCAGCGGGCGATGATCCCGATCAGCACGATGGTCAAGGCCGAGTGGATCTATGCGCCTCCGGCATTGAGCCGCTACAACGGCTACTCGGCGGTCAACATCGTGGGCGCACCGGCGCCCGGCGGCAGCTCCGGACAGGCGATGACCACGATGGAAAACATTGTGCGTGACGACCTGCCCGCCGGCTTCGGTTTCGACTGGAGCGGCATGTCCTACCAGGAAATCCTGGCCGGCAACGCCGCCACCCTGTTGATGGTGCTGTCGATCGTGGTCGTGTTCCTGTGCCTGGCCGCGCTGTACGAAAGCTGGTCGATCCCGGTGGCGGTGCTGCTGGTGGTGCCGATCGGCATCCTGGGTGCAGTGGTGTTCTCGCTGATGCGTGGCCTGCCGAACGATCTTTACTTCAAGATCGGCATGGTCACCGTGATCGGCCTGGCGGCGAAGAACGCCATCCTGATCGTGGAGTTCGCGGTCGAACAGCGTGCAGCCGGAAAGACCCTGAGGGAAGCCGCGCTGGAAGCGGCGCACCTGCGTTTCCGCCCGATCCTGATGACTTCCTTCGCCTTCATCCTGGGCGTGCTGCCAATGGCGGTTTCCAGCGGCGCAGGCGCCAATGCCCGCCACTCGCTTGGCACCGGCGTGATCGGCGGCATGCTCTTTGCCACCGTCATTGGCGTGCTGCTGATTCCGCTGTTCTTCGTCACCGTGCGCCGTGCGCTCGGCGACAGACTGGATGAACAGTCGAAGGAATATCTGCAGCAGCACAGCGCCCACGGCGCCCAGCAGGACCGCTGAGATCCGGACAGCCGCCGGACCGCCGCACGGTCGGTCTGGCGGCAGATGGATGAACCGGCAACGCGCATGCGTTTTCAGCCGGCATGTGGCCCACAAAAAAACCCCGGCATGCCGGGGCTTTTTTGTTTTCTGTCTGCCTCAAGCGGTCAGCGCAGGCCGGTCTCGTTGCGGGCGATGACCAGTCGCTGGATTTCCGACGTGCCCTCATAGATCTCGGTGATCTTGGCATCGCGGAAGTAACGCTCCAGCGGCATCTCCTTGGAGTAGCCCATGCCGCCGTGGATCTGCACCGCCTGGTGGGTGATCCACATTGCCGCTTCAGAGGCTGTCAGCTTGGCAATGGCCGCCTCATTGCTGAAGCGCTTGCCCTGCCCCTTCACCCATGCCGCGCGCAGCGTCAACAGCAGCGATGCGTCCAGCTTGCACTTCATGTCGGCGATCTTGGCCTGGGTCATCTGGAAGGTGCCGATCGGCGCCCCGAACGCCTTGCGCTCCTTCACGTACTCGATGGTCGCTTCGTAGGCCGCGCGGGCGATGCCGATCGCCTGCGAAGCGATGCCGATGCGGCCGGCGTCCAGTACGCCCATGGCGATCTTGAAGCCATCGCCCTCCTTGCCCACCACGTCGGCGGCATCGGCCACGTAATCCTGGAACTCGATCTCGCAGGTGGCCGAGGCGCGGATGCCGAGCTTCGGTTCGGTCTTGCCGCGGTGGAAGCCGGCCTTGTCGGTGTCGATCATGAAGGCGGTGATGCCGCGGGCACCCTGTTCCGGATCGGTCATCGCGAACAGGATGATGTACTTGGCGACCGGGCCGGAGGTGATCCAGCTCTTCTTGCCGTTGATGATGAAGCTGCCATCGGCCTGCTTCACCGCGCGGCAGCGCATCGCCGTGGCATCGGAGCCGGACTGCGGCTCGGTCAGCGCGAACGCACCGATGGCCTGACCCTCGGCGATCGCGCGCACGTATTTCTGCTTCTGCGCCTCGCTGCCGTGGGTCAGGATGCCGTTGCAGAACAGCGAATTGTTGACCGACACGATGGTGGAATGCGCCGCGTCGCCGGCGGCGATCTCGACCATCGCCAGCACGTAGGCGATCGGGTCCATGCCGGCGCCGCCATAGGCTTCGGGCACTTCAATGCCCATCAGGCCGTTCTCGCCCAACAGGCGGATGTTTTCCAGCGGGAACTCGCCGGTCTGGTCGTGGTGCTCGGCACTGGGCGCGATCTTTTCCTGCGCGATGCGCCGGGCCACTTCCTGAATCATCAGTTGCTCTTCGGTAAAACTGAAATCCACTGCACCACTCCCGGCGTTTGATATCCGGATTGTAACTATCGAAACCTTTGCAGCCTATGCAGCTTGACCTCGTACCTGCACGCGAAGAAAATATCTCTATATCGCGATAGGTGGATATTTATGGATCTGGAAGACTGGTCGGTCCGGCTGAAAGTGTTTGCAGACGCCACGCGGGTGCGTCTGCTGACCCTGCTGGAGCAGGAGGAATTGACCGTAGCCGAGCTGTCGGCCATCACCACACTGGCCCAGCCACGGGTTTCCACCCACCTGGCGCGCCTGAAGGAAGCCGGCCTGGTACGCGACCGCCGCGCAGGGGTGTCGGCCTATTACCGTTTCGACGAAGCCGCGCTGGACCTGGCCCAGCGCGCCCTGTGGCAGGCGCTGAGCAATGGCAGCGACGACCCGTTGCTGCGCCAGGATGCCGAACGCGTGCCTTCGGTGCTGGCGATGCGCGCCGCCGACCAGAACTGGGCCGACAGCGTGGCCGGTGACATGGAACGCCACTATTCCCCCGGGCGTACCTGGGAAGCCCTGGCCCGCAGCGCGCTGCCGCTGCTTGAAACCGGTGACGTGCTCGACATCGCCTCCGGTGACGGCGTGCTGGCCGAGCTGCTGGCACCGCATGCGCAGCGCTATGTCTGCATCGACACCAGTGCCCGCGTGGTCGCCGCCGCCAGCGAGCGTCTGCGCAAGCTGGCCAATGTCGAAGTGCGCGAAGGCGACATGCATGCCCTTCCGTTCGACGATGGCAGTTTCGACCTGGTGGTGTTGATGCACGCGCTGACCTATGCCAGCAGGCCGGCGCAGGCGGTGGCCGAAGGCGCGCGGGTGCTGCGACCCGGCGGGCGACTGATGCTGTGCAGCCTGGCCCGGCACGAACACAAGGTTGCGGTCGAAGCCTATGGCCACGTCAATCTGGGTTTCAGTGACAAGGAGTTGCGCAAGTTCGTCGAAAAGGCCGGCCTGGACATCTCCAGCCTGGAGACGGTCACCCGCGAGAAGCGGCCGCCGCACTTCGAAGTCATTTCGCTGATCGCCCACAAGTCCTGATCCCGCCCTGTCGAGTGCCCACTCCATGCGCCCCCTCCCCTGGCTCCATCCCGAGCGCGTTGCCGAGCTGATGCACGCGCTAGAACACCGCATCCTGATCATCGATGGCGCCATGGGCACCATGATCCAGCGCTATCGTCTGCAGGAGGCCGATTACCGCGGTGAACGTTTCGCGGGGGGCTTCGACAGCCAGCACCGGCCCGGTTGCGGCCATGCCGGCCAGGGGCACGACCTCAAGGGCAACAACGACCTGCTGCTGCTCAGCCAGCCGGCGCTGATCGCACAGATCCACACGGCTTATCTGGACGCCGGTGCGGACCTGGTCGAGACCAACACCTTCAACGCCACCGCGATCAGCCAGGCCGACTACCACCTGCAGCACCTCGTGTACGAGCTCAACAAGGCCGGGGCGCAGGTTGCGCGGCAATGCTGCGATGAGGCGCAGGCCCGCACGCCGGACAAGCCGCGTTTCGTGATCGGCGTGCTCGGCCCGACCAGCCGCACCGCTTCGATCAGCCCCAACGTCACCGACCCCGGTTTCCGCAATACCAGTTTCGACGAGTTGCGCGGCACCTACCGGGAGGCCATCGAAGGGCTGATCGACGGCGGCGCCGACACCCTGATGGTGGAAACCATCTTCGACACGCTCAATGCCAAGGCCGCACTGTTCGCGATCGAGGAAGTGTTTGAAGACCGCGGCGGACGGCTGCCGGTGATGATCTCCGGCACCATTACCGATGCCTCCGGCCGCACCCTGTCCGGGCAGACCGCCGAGGCCTTCCACGCCTCGGTCACGCACGGGCGCCCGCTTTCGATCGGACTCAATTGCGCGCTCGGCGCCACCGACATGCGCCCCCACGTGGAAACGCTGTCACGCGTGGCCGCTGGCTACGTCAGTGCCCATCCCAATGCCGGCCTGCCCAATGCATTCGGCGAATACGACGAGACTCCCGCCGAAATGGCGGCCACGTTGAAGGAGTTCGCCCAGTCCGGCCTGTTGAATCTGGTCGGCGGTTGCTGCGGCACCACTCCCGAGCACATCCGCGCCATTGCCCAGGCAGTTGCCGGCATCGCGCCGCGCCGGCTTCCCGATGCGCAGGAGCACGCGGCATGAGCCGGCCGGTATACACCTGCCTGTCAGGCCTGGAACCGCTGGTCATCACTCCGGACCTGTTGTTCATCAACATCGGCGAGCGCACCAACATCACCGGCAGTGCGCAGTTCCGCAAGCTGATCAAGGAGGAGCGCTACGAAGAGGCGGTGGACGTCGCACGCCAGCAGGTGGCCAGCGGCGCCCAGATCCTCGACGTCAACATGGACGAGGGCCTGATCGATTCCGAGAAGGCGATGACGCGCTACCTCAACCTGATCATGTCCGAGCCGGACATCGCCCGTATTCCGGTGATGGTCGACTCCTCCAAATGGAGCGTGATCGAGGCCGGGCTGAAATGTCTGCAGGGCAAGAGCGTGGTCAACTCGATCTCGCTCAAGGAAGGCGAAGCGCAGTTCATCGAACACGCGCGCAAGGTGTTGCGCTACGGTGCCGCAGCCGTGGTGATGGCGTTCGACGAGGAAGGACAGGCCGACACCTGCGCGCGCAAGGTGGAGATCTGCACCCGCGCCTACCGCATCCTCACCGAAGAGGTGGGACTGCCGCCGCAGGACATCATTTTCGACCCGAACATCTTCGCCGTGGCCACCGGCATCGAGGAGCATGACAACTACGCGGTGGATTTCATCGAAGCCACCCGCATCATCCGCCAGACCCTGCCCCACTGCCATGTCTCTGGTGGCGTCTCCAACGTGTCGTTCTCCTTCCGCGGCAACGAGACCGTGCGCCAGGCGATCCACTCGGTTTTCCTGTACCACGCCATCAAGGCGGGCATGGACATGGGCATCGTCAACGCCGGCGCCATGCCGATCTACGATGACCTGGACCCGGAGCTGCGCGAGCGCGTCGAGGACGTGATCCTCAACCGTCGTCGCGATGGCACCGAGCGCCTGCTGGAAATCGCCGAACGCTACAAGGGCAGGAAGGGCGAGAAGAAGGTCGAAGATCTGGCCTGGCGTGACAAGCCGGTCCGCGAGCGACTGGCGCATGCGCTGGTGCACGGTCTGGATGCCTGGGTCGAGGAAGACACCGAGCAGGCTCGGCAGCAGGCTTCGCGGCCGCTGGACGTCATCGAAGGCGCGCTGATGGACGGCATGAACGTGGTCGGCGATCTGTTCGGCGCCGGCAAGATGTTTTTGCCGCAGGTGGTGAAATCGGCCCGGGTGATGAAGAAGGCGGTCGCCTATCTGCTGCCTTGGATCGAGGCCGAGAAAGCCCGCACCGGCGATACCGGCAAGAGCAACGGCAAGATCGTGATGGCCACGGTCAAGGGCGATGTACACGACATCGGCAAGAACATCGTCGGCGTGGTCCTGGCCTGCAACAACTTCGAGGTGATCGACCTCGGTGTGATGGTGCCGGCGCAGAAGATCCTGGATGCTGCCCGCGCCGAGAATGCCGATCTGATCGGGCTGTCCGGGTTGATCACGCCCTCGCTCGAGGAGATGAGCCACGTGGCGCGGGAGATGCAGCGCCAGGGCTTCGAACTGCCGCTGCTGATCGGCGGTGCCACCACCTCGCGTGCGCACACCGCGCTCAAGATCGATCCGCATTACTCCGCCCCCACGGTATGGGTGAAGGACGCCTCACGCGCGGTCGGCGTTGCCCAGTCGCTGATCTCGCGCGAACTGCGTGCAGGTTTCGTGGCCGCCAACGAGGCCGACTACGCCGATATCCGCCAACGCCATCGCAACCGCGGCGATGCCAAGCGGCTGGTGTCGCTGGAACATGCCCGCGGGCAACGGTTCGCGGGCGATTGGGACAACTACCTACCGCCCGCCCCCGCGCAGCCGGGCCTGCATGTTTTCGAGGACTACCCGCTGGCCGATCTGGTCGACGTGCTCGACTGGACGCCGTTCTTCCAGGCCTGGGAACTGGCAGGAAAGTATCCGGCCATCCTCAGCGACGAGATCGTCGGCCCCCAGGCCAGCGAGCTGTATCGCGATGCGCGGCAGATGCTGGACCGCATCATCAACGAGAAGTGGCTCACCGCCCGCGCCGTGTTCGGCCTGTGGCCGGCAAACAGCCGTGGCGACGATGTGGTGGTGCAGACCCCGCAAGGCGAGACCGTTCTGCATTTCCTGCGGCAACAGGTGGACAAGCCCGCCGAACGCCCCGATTTCTGCCTGGCCGACTTCATCGCCCCGCAAGCCAGCGGCAGACAGGACTGGATAGGGGCTTTCGCAGTCACCGCCGGCCTCGGTATCGAGCCGCACCTGCAACGCTTCCAGGCCGATCACGACGACTACAACGCCATCCTGCTCAAGGCGCTGGCCGACCGTCTGGCCGAAGCGCTGGCCGAGCGCCTGCACCAGCGCGTGCGTACCGAATTCTGGGGCTATCAGCACGACGAGCAGCTCGACAACGAGGCGCTGATCGCCGAGAAATACCGTGGCATCCGCCCGGCTCCCGGCTATCCGGCCTGCCCCGAGCACTCGGAGAAGGAAACCCTGTTCGCTCTGCTCGGCGCCAATGCCATCGGCATGACCCTGACTGAAAGCTTCGCGATGCTGCCCACCGCGGCGGTGTCGGGCTACTACTTCAGCCATCCGCAGAGCCAGTATTTCGTGGTGGGCCGGGTGTCCCGGGAACAGGTCGCCGATTACGCCCGGCGCAAGAGCGTGGACCGGGCCCAGGCCGAGCGCTGGCTGGCCTCCAACCTCGACTACGATCCCGAATAGGCGCCAGTGCGAATGCGGCAGTATTGCCGCGCCGCGGGTTTGCCGGCGCGCGGCCACTGGCACTCCCGACCAGTGGGTCAGACGCCGGTTCGCCGTACGGTGATCCAGCGACTCGCCTGGTTCACGGCCGCCGCACGCAAACGCCGCTGCAATCACCCGGCCCGGCACGGCCATGCCGCCGCCCACGCTTCATAATGCTGCCCGCCGATGATCGCCCGATCATCGTCCTCTTCCCCACCCTCCAGCGTCCTGTGACGCGACGCCGATGACTGCCCCGCTCCGTTCCGACCCCGTGCCCACCGCACGCCTGTCCAGCTTCTATTTTTTCTATTACGCCGCACTCGGGGCGTTCACCCCGTACTGGAGCCTGTACCTGCAGTCACGCGGGATGACCGTCACCGCCATCAGCGTGATGATGAGCCTGTGGTATGCCACCCGCGTGGTCGCGCCGAGCACCTGGACCTCGCTGGCCGCGGCGTCCCCGCGACCGATCCGTTGGCTGCGTATCGGTTGTGTGTTGACGCTGTTGGCGTTCACCGGTTTTCTGCTGCCGCAGCCGCAGTGGACCCTGTATGCGGTGATGATCGCGTTCTGCTTCTTCTACAACGCGGTAATGCCGCAGTTCGAGTCGATCACCCTCACCCACCTGGGTAGCGACAGCCATCGCTACGGCATGATCCGGGTCTGGGGTTCGCTGGGTTTCATCGTGGTGGTGACCCTGTTCGGCTGGTTGATCGAATACCACGGCGCCCGCCAGTTGCCGTGGATGATGCTGCCGCTGTTTGCGCTGATGACCGCCACGGCCTTCATGAACCGCTATGCGCGCCATGTCGGCAGCCACAGTGCCGATGCCGATGGCTTCTGGACCATCGTCCGGCGCCCCGCCGTGCTGGCGTTCTTCATCGCCGCCTTTCTCGAGCAACTGTCATTCGGCCCGTACTACACCTTCTTCTCGCTCTACATGGACCAGCACGGCTACGCGACCTCGACGCTGGGCATGATGTGGACGGTCGGCGTGATCTTCGAGGTGGCGGTGTTCTTCTTCATCTCCCGCTTCTTCCGTCGCTGGGATGCCAGCTGGCTGCTGATCATTTCCATGGGCAGCGCGGTGTTGCGCTGGTGGGCCACCGCGTTGTGGCCGGACAACCTGCCGGTGATGCTTGTCGCGCAATCCACCCACTGCCTCGGCTTTGCCGCGTTCTTCGCTTCAGCGATGCAGCTGCTGGCACGCTACTTCCCCGGCAACCTCAACGGCCACGGCCAGGGCCTGTTCTACGGCTTTTCTTCAGGCCTGGGCGGCGTATTGGGGGCGCTGATCGCCGGCCAGCTGTGGCGCTTCGGCGATGGCAAGGTGGCCTTCATTGCGGGCGGTTTCTTCGCCCTGGTCGGCACTCTGATCGCGTGGCGGTTTCTGCCACCACGCAACGGCACGGCGACCAATCCACCAGCGTGACGCCCGAAACACGACAGGCGCCCCGGGCGCCTGTCGTGCGGAAGCATTGCCGGTAGCGGCTGTCACCAGACCAGGTCGTCGGGCACCTGGTACAGCGGATCGGCATAGGGATCTTCTTCGGCGGTGGCATTGGGGTCCACCTTCAGCGCCACGGCCTGGGCGAACACCGCTTCGGCCTGCGCCAGCAGTTCGGCGGTCACCAGCACGTAGCGCCCGTTCTGCTGCAGCACCCCCAGCTCGCCGGCATTGAGCGCCTTGAGCTGCTCGGCATTGACGTAGATGCGCTTGATCTTGCCGCCATACGGGAAGTGGCGGGCGATCTCGGCATTGGGGTCGTTCAGCCCCTTGTCCTTGATCAGCTCGTCCAGCTTTGCACGGGCCTCGCGGCGCAGGCGTGCTTCTTCCTGCTTCTGCTTTTCAAGCGCGATGCGCTCGTCCTTCTCGCGCTGTGCGCGGATGGCGTAAGCCTTGGCCAGATCAATGTCTTCGCGCGAACGCGGCTTGCCGGCACCCGGTTGCGCAGGCCGGCCGTGGCCGCCCCGGCCTTGCGGCTTGCGCGCGTCGGCATTGCGATTGCGGCCTGCCTCGCCCGGCTTGCCGGCCTGTTTGCCGGCATGCGGTTTGTGGTCACGCCTCGGTTCGGGCTTGCGCTCCGGTTTGGGCGCAGCTTTGAAACCCAGCCCGAGCAGCTGGTCACGGAGAGTATCGCTCATGGGAATTATCAGTAATGCGGGGGAGGCGGTTCATCAGAGGCATCGGCATACAACGCGGTGCGCACCTTGCCCAGGTCATCGAGCAGGTGGTGCAGCACATCGGCATTGCGCGACCCCTGCATGCGGGCATCGGCAAGTGCCTCGCTCAGTTCGGCCAAAGCCTGTTCCTGGAAGGAAACGCGCATTTCCAGCTCGACCAGGCGTTCTTCCAGAGCCTGTTCGCGCGGTGTAAGTGGCAACTCATGCATTCAACGAACGTCCCCGGCCAATGCCGTAATAGGCAAGGCCTGCGGCCTCGATTTCCTGTGGGTCATAGATATTGCGACCGTCGAACACGACGGCGTCGCCCAGCGCCCTGCGCATGCCGGCAAAATCCGGGCTGCGGAACTGTTTCCACTCGGTCACCACGACCAGCGCATCGGCGCCTTCAAGCGCTTCGGATGCCGAGTCGCAGAACACCAGGTCATCACGCTCGCCGAAAATCCGGCGCGCCTCTTCGCTGGCTTCCGGGTCGTAGACGCGCGCCTTGGCACCGGCCTCCCACAGCTGCGCCAACAAGCGGCGGCTGGGCGCTTCGCGCATGTCGTCGGTATTGGGTTTGAACGCCAGGCCCCACACGGCGAAGGTCTTGCCGTGCACGCCTTCGTCCTCGCCGCGGTCGTAGTGGCGCTGGATCAGCCCGAACAGATGGCCCTTCTGCGCCTCGTTGACCGCTTCCACCGCGTTCAACAACCGTGGCTCATGGCCGTACTGCGCGGCGGTGCGGGCCAGCGCCTGCACGTCTTTCGGAAAGCAGGAACCGCCGTAACCGGCGCCCGGATAGATGAAATGCCAGCCGATGCGCGGGTCTGAACCCATGCCCTGACGCACCTGTTCGATATCGGCGCCGACCCGCTCGGCGATATTGGCGATCTCGTTCATGAAGCTGATCTTGGTCGCCAGCATCGCGTTGGCGGCGTACTTGGTCAGCTCGGCCGAGCGCACATCCATCTCGACCACGCGGTCGCGATTGCGGTTGAAAGGTGCATACAACCGACGCATCACCTCCACCGCCTCGCCATCGCTGGCGCCAATGATGATCCGGTCCGGGCGCATGCAATCGGCGACCGCATCGCCTTCCTTCAGGAATTCGGGATTGGAGACCACATCGAAAGCGATCTCGACACCGCGTGCCTGCAATTCTTCGGCAATTGTCGCGCGCACCTTGTCGGCGGTACCGACCGGAACGGTCGACTTGTTGACCACCACCGCCGGCACGCTCAGGTGGCGGCCGATGGTGCGGGCCACGGCCAGCACGTACTGCAGGTCGGCACTGCCATCCTCATCGGGAGGCGTGCCGACGGCGATGAAGATCACCTGACCATGCGCGATGGCGGCCGCCGGGTCTGTCGTGAAGGCCAACCGCGCCGCGGCATGGTTGGCCTTGACCATCGGCTCCAATCCCTGCTCGTAGATCGGAATGATGCCGTCATTGAGACGGTTGACCTTGTCCTGGTCCACATCCACGCAGACCACCTGGTGGCCGACCTCGGCCAGACAGGTGCCGGTCACAAGGCCGACATAGCCGGTACCGAAAATCGCGACACGCATGGTCGGGGAACTCCAGAACTGTTACGGCAGGATACCCATCAGCTCGACGTCGAACGTCAAGGCTGCATCAGGACCGATCGGGCCACCCGGGGTGCCATTGCTGCCATACGCCAGCTCGGACGGAATCCAGAAACGGTACTTCGAGCCAACCGGCATCAGTGCTACGCCTTCGGTCCAGCCCGGAATGACCTGGCCCAGACCGAACTCGGCCGGCTGGCCCCGATCGTAGGAGCTGTCGAACACGGTGCCGTCGAGCAGCTTGCCTTCGTAATTGACGCGCACGCGGCTGGCGGCCGTCGGACGCTCGCCGCTGCCGGCACGCAGCACCTGGTACTGCAGGCCCGTGGCAGTGGTCACCACACCCGGCTGGGTCTTGTTCTTGGCCAGGAAATCGTTGCCGGCCTTGCGGTTGTCGGCGCCGGCGGCAGCCTGCTTGGCGGTGCTGAAAGCCTGCAACGTGGCCTGGGCCTGCTGGCGGTCCATCAGCGGGGTGCCCTTGGCGAACACGGTGTTGATCGCCTGGAATACCGAGTCCAGATCGATGTCTTCGCGGATCGGCGTCAGCGACGGGCCGACGGCGTAGCCGCCGAGCATCAGGCCGACCTTCTCGCGATCCACGGCCGGCGGCTGGCTGCCCGGCGCCATGCCTGGCACCTGCTGGCCGCTGCGCGCCATCATCACCGTACGCAGCGCCTGGTCGGTCTGCTGCGCTTCTTCCTGCGAGATCAGCGGCTGGCCGCCAGCGAACGCGTTTTCGACAGCGCGACGCAGCGCGGCGACGTCGACTTCCGAGGCGATCGGCTCGAATGAACTGGCCACATCGATACCGATCGCATAGCCGACTTTTTCACGTTCCGAGGTCAAAACAGACTTCTCCTTGCTGGCCGCAGTGGCGGCAGGTTGTTGCGACAAGACGACACCCGGTGCCGCCATCGCCAGAATCAGAAGCGACGCCGCGGCGCCACGCATTCCCATCTTCATTCGCTGCTTTCCTGGAAGTGAATAGACGCCGCCGTCGGCGCGAGGGGCGACATTGTCGCACGCAGGCCGGAGATGTCGAGGCATGTCAGCGCCGCGGTGCCGGTGCAGCCAGTTCACGCTCGATGGCCGCGCGCAACTGCGGATCCTCCGGCTTCACCTTGCTGGGGAACTGCGCCACCACCCGCCCATCGCGGGATATCAGGTATTTGTGGAAATTCCAGCCCGGCGCCACGCCGGTATCGCGGGTAAGGCGCTGATACAGCGGCGTGGCGTCTTCGCCGATCACATGCACCTTTTCGAACATCGGGAATTTGACCCCGTAGGTCAGCGTGCAGAATTCCTGGATCTGCTCCTCGCTGCCCGGCTCCTGTCCCTTGAAGTCGTTGGACGGGAAACCGAGCACGCTGAATCCGCGATCCGCGTACTGTTGATGCAAGGCCTCCAGTCCTTCGTACTGCGGTGTGAAGCCGCATTTGCTGGCGGTGTTCACCACCAGCAACACCTTCCCGGCGTATTCGCGGTTCAGGTTGATCTCACCTTTGCCCGCCAGCGGGCGGAAGTCCTGGTCCAGCAACGAACCGGCGCTGGCACCTGCCGCCACCGTCATCGCGGAGAAAAAAGCAAAGCCGATCAGTATGTTGCGAAGTTTCATCTGAGTACTCCCGTGGCGTGAGTCCGAAAAGTGCGGATGGAGCGAAAGTCGATATACGAAAGTGTTGACTGGGGGCGTGCCGGTGTTATAGTTGAATACAACACCAGCCACCCTACACAGGGGACATGCGATGAGCCGAACGCTCTGCAGACACACCCTCCAGGCAATAACGGCCAGCGGCGCGCTGTTCTTGCTGGGCTGCGCCATGCCAGCCGAAGGCGGGCGCATACCAGGGGCAGAGTATGCCGCCTCACAGGCCGGCGATGAGGCGGATGCCGTCACCCCGCGCACGGACAAACGCCCGTCGCGGCGCATGCGCACCAGCCTGTCCATGCCCTATTTCTCTTTCGCACAGTCGCTGAATCCGCGGAGCTGACCATGAGCGATATCCAGTGGAGCGATGGCGCTCCCATCTACCGCCAGCTGAAGGATCGCGTGATCGCGATGATGCTGGACGGAATCATCAAGCCGGGTGATGCCCTGCCCTCGGTGCGCCAGGTGGCGGCCGAGTACCAGCTCAACCCGATAACGGTTTCCCGTGCCTACCAGGAGCTGGCCGACGACGCATTGGTCGAGAAGCGCCGTGGCCTGGGCATGTTCATGACCGAAGAAGCCGCGCTCAAACTGCGTGGCAATGAACGGGAACGTTTCATGAATGACGAATGGCCGGCCGTTCTGGAGCGCATCCAGCGTCTTGGCCTGACATTGGACGACTTGCTGCCACCGGGGACCAAACTATGAATGCCGCCGCCGTCGCATCCGGAGCCGTTGTTTCCGCCAAGGGCCTGCGCAAGGCCTACAAGCAGAAACTGGCCCTGGACAACACCAGTTTCACCATCGCCCCGGGCCGCATCGTCGGTCTGATCGGCCCCAACGGCGCCGGCAAGACCACGGCGCTCAAAGCCCTGCTCGGGCTGTCCTCGTTCGAGGGCGATCTGCAGGTGCTGGGGATGGACCCGCGCACCCGGCGCAATGAACTGATGAACGATGTCTGCTTCATCGCCGATGTGGCGATCCTGCCGCGCTGGCTGAAGGTGCGCGACGCCATCGATTTCGTGGCCGGGGTGCATCCGCGCTTCGACCGTGCCCGTTGCGAGCGCTTCCTGGCCAACACCAAGCTGCAGCCGAAGCAGCGGGTGCGCGAGCTGTCCAAGGGCATGGTGGTGCAGCTGCACCTGGCCCTGGTGATGGCCATCGACGCCAAGGTGCTGGTGCTGGACGAACCCACCCTCGGGCTGGACATCCTCTACCGCAAGGAGTTCTACCAGCGCCTGCTGGAGGACTACTTCGACGAGCAGAAGACCATCATCGTCACCACCCACCAGGTGGAAGAGATCGAGCACATCCTGACCGACGTGCTGTTCATCCGTGACGGTCGCATCGTGCTGTCCACCGACATGGAAAGCATGGCCGAGCGTTATACCGAAGTACTGGTGCCGGCCGAGACGCTGGACCGCGCACGCACCCTGGCGCCGATCGACGAACGCTCACTGCCCTTCGGCAAGACCGTGCTGCTGTATGACGGCGCCGACCGTGCCCAGCTCCGCGCCCTAGGCGAAACCCGCAACCCCGGCCTGGCCGACCTGTTCGTGGCCATCATGAAGGGAACCTACGCATGAAAGCCCCCAACCACATCAGCAAGGCCACCACGTTGAAGTGGCTGCTCAAGCGCGAATACTGGGAAAACCGCGGCGGTTTCCTGTGGGCCCCGTTGGCGGCTGGCGGCGTGTCATTGCTGCTGACCCTGATGGCCATCGTGGTCGGCCTGGTCGCCACCTATCGTGCCGCCCGCGAGGGCCATCTGAATATCGATGGCGTCACCGTCAACGGGCTCGACTTGGGCCTGCTCGCCGGCAAACTCTCGCCCGAAGACATGGCCAAACTGGCCGACGGCATCAACTTCACCCTGCTGCTGAGCTCGGCGTGGCCGTTCATCGTGCTGGCGTTCGTGGTGTTCTTCTACTGCCTGGGCGCGTTGTATGACGATCGGCGTGACCGCAGCGCGCTGTTCTGGAAGTCGCTGCCGCTGTCCGATGCGCAGACCGTGCTGTCCAAAGCGCTCAGCGCATTGGTGGTGGCCCCGGTGATGGCGGTGGCCGCCGCGATCCTGACCATGTTCGTGTTCCTGCTGATGATCAGCGTGGTGGTGATGCTCCACGGCGGCAATCCGGTCACCTTGATCTGGGGTCCGGCCAGTCCGTTGCTGGTGGCCGCCGGCCATCTGTCGTGGATTCCCGTATACGCCCTGTGGGCGCTGCCCACGGTCGGCTGGCTGCTGTTCTGTTCGGCCTGGGCCCGCAGCAAGCCGTTCCTTTGGGCGGTGATGGTGCCGGTCTTCGCCGGTGTGATCGTCAGCTGGTTCGGCGTGATGAAGCTGTTCAACCTCAACGCCGGCTGGTTCTGGGGCCACATCGTCAGCCGTCTGCTGTTGAGCACGGTGCCGGGAAGCGACCTGGCCTACCGCGCGGTGGATACCAACGGTGCATCGCTGCGGAGCCTGACGTCGGATTTCTCCCCGGCCCATCAGTTGGGCACGCTGGCCACCCCGGGTTTGTGGATCGGTGCGGCGGTCGGTGTCGTGTTCATCATCGCCGCGGTGTACATGCGCCGCTGGCGCGACGAAGCCTGATCCCTGCGACCCACTTCCGAGAGGATTTGCCATGCATCTGAAACTAGCCTGTTGTGCCTTGTTGCTGCTGCCGTTCACCGCGCTGGCAGCGCCGCAATGCAAACACAGCCAACCCAAGGCACTGGATCTGGATCTTGCCGGGGCCAAGGCGGTGGTGTTTGAAGTGAACAGCCACGATCTGCGCCTGCAGGCGACGCCGGGCGGCAAGGCCGCGCTCAGCGGCCGCGCCTGCGCCTCCACCCAGGACCTGCTCTCGCAGCTGAGCGTTTCCCAGGAGAGGGTCGGTGACAAGCTGGTGGTCCGCATCGAGCGGGAGAGCAAAGGCGTGCATCTCAACTTCGGCAACAATTATGCCTATCTGGACATGTCCGGCACCCTGCCCGACACCATCATGGTGCAGCTGAAAGTCGGTTCCGGTGACGCCTCGCTGGCTGGCGCGCACAGCATGAGCGCCGACGTCGGCTCGGGCGATGTGCAGGCCCGCGACATCAAAGGCCGGGTCACCGCCGCCGTGCACTCAGGCGATATCGAGCTGAACAACGTCGGTGCACTGCACGTGCTGTCGATCGGCTCGGGCGATATCAAGGCCGCCGACGTACACGGCGATGCGCAGATCGGCAGCATCGGCTCGGGCGACCTGGTGCTCAAGCGCGTCGGGGGCGGCGTCAGCATCGACAGTATCGGCTCGGGTGATGTGGACCTGGCCGACGTCCGCGGCAACGTCGCGTTGGGCTCGCTCGGTTCGGGCGACTTCGGCCTTCGCAACGCCGGCGGCGACCTCACGGTGAACCACAGCGGCAGCGGCTCGATCCGGCATTCGGGCGTGGCCGGCAAGCTCGACCTGCCACGTAAACGCTGACCTCCCCTCATCCTGCACCAGCACCGGAAGCTCCCATGACCAAGATCACAGCCCCCCTTTTTGCCCTGATGCTGTGCCTGCCGCTGGGCGCGCGGGCCGAGGCCCCGCTCGCAGGTATGAATGCTGAAATCCAGCGGGATATGGCCCAGGCCCGCGCAGAACTCCGCGCCGAAATGACCAAGGCCCGCAGCGACCTGGAACGCGACAATCTATCCCTGGGCAACAGCCTCAGCATCGGCAAGCGTACGCAGTCCAAGCGCAGCGACAGCCCCTTGCCCGAGGCGCATATCACCCCGCAGGGCGAGCTGGTCATCGACGGCAAGGCGGCCGTCACCACGGCCGCGCAAAGGAAACTGCTGCTCAACTATCGCCAGCAGGTGCTGGGAGTGGCCACAGCGGGCATCGAAGTCGGAGAGAAAGCGGCGCTGGCGGCACTGCAGGCCACCGACGTCTCGCTGTTCAGCCTGATTGCAGGAGCAATGACCGGCAGTCTCGAGCGCCGCATCGAAAAAACGGTCAAACAGCATCTGGAACCGATGGCGACGCAGATCTGCCAGCGCCTGCCAGGAGTACTGGCATCGCAGCAGGCACTGGCGGCGAGCCTTCCGCAGTTCCAGCCGTACGCAAATCTGGATCAGGAAGACGTGGAAGGCTGCGAAAGCGAGCTTCGCCGCGACATCGCTGTGCGCTGAGCCCCCATCCAATCAAAGGAGTTCCTGCCATGAACCTGCGTACGTCTTCCCTGACCGTCCTGCTCTGCTTCGCGCTGGCCGCCTGTGGCGAACGCCCGCAAGCCGGCGCGCCAGCCACCGACACGGCCGCCACCGACACCCGCCTGGGGCAGAAAATCCGCGAGGCCACCAACAAGGCCCGCGAGGAACTGGCGACCAAGAACATCAGTATTTCCAGATCGGGAACCCCAAAGGCGGAGATCAGCCCGGCCGGTGACCTGCTGATCGAAGGCAAGCCGATGGAGATCGATGCCGACCAGCGCAAGCTGCTGTTGGAGTATCGCGGCCAGATCCTCCAGGTAGCCGAAGCCGGGATCGATATCGGCGTGCAGGGTGCCAACCTGGGCATGAAAGCCGCGGGCGAAGCGCTCAAGGGCATCTTTTCCGGCAATACCGATGAGATCGAGGCCCGGGTGAACGAAGAGGCGCGCAAGATCGAGGCCAATGCCAGGAAAATCTGCGAACAGATGCCGGCCATGCGCGACACCCAGCAGTTGCTGGCCGCCTCGCTGCCGGCGTTCAAACCCTACGCACGCATGGACCAGAGCGATATCGACGATTGCCACAAGGGCAGCGTTTCGGTGCCCTGAGCCATCCCGGGACAGGGGGACTAGAATGGCCCCCCTTCCCGTCGCCCGATATGTCCATGAAAAAGCTGTTGCTTCTTGTCGTTGTCGCGCTGCTGACGCTGGTGGCCGGTTGCGACCGTGACAAATATGCCGCCCACCGCGCCGAACGTGGCAAGCCCAAGGTGGCAGTGGGCGACAACACCCTGATGATCCGGCGTGCGCCCTACCCGAACATCAACGTGATGCCCGATGGGCGGATGAAAATCGACGACATCGAGATCCCAACCGATGAATCGCAGCGTCAGATGCTGAAGAACAGCTTCGTGCAGTTGCAGATCCTGCGTCAGAACACGCTCAGCGATCCTGCCGCCGATCCGGGCAAGCGTTCCATCGCGATCACCGTCCCGCCGCAGATGCAGCTGTTTCCGCCGGACCTGAGCACCCGGATCCCCGAGTTCAAGGACTACTCCGAAGCCTTGGCGAATCCGCGCGCCGAGCGCTGATCAACTCTGCCGGCAGGTCCGCCCGGCCTGTAACGCTCCGGAGTAAACATCGGCCTCAACTGTCGTGGATGCCCCCGAGGGTCAACGCCGCGGGGTCCAGCAACCGGCGCAGCTCGGCCTCGGACAGCCCGCTGTCCTGCTTGGCCACCTCCAGCACCGGGCGTTTTTCCTTGTAGGCGCGCTTGGCGATCGCGGCAGCCTTCTCGTAGCCGATGATCGGATTGAGTGCGGTGACAAGGATCGGATTGCGGTCCAGGGCTTCGCGTACGCGGCCCTGGTTCACCACCACTCCGGCAATCACCGAATCGGCCAGCAGGCGCGAAATATTGCCCAGCAGGTGGATCGAATCGAGCAGGTTGGCGGCGATCAACGGCAGGGTCACGTTCAACTGGAAGTTGCCGGTCTGCCCGGCCACCGTGATCGCGGTGTGGTGGCCGATGACCTGCGCGCAGACCATGACGACAGCCTCGGGAATCACCGGATTGACCTTGCCCGGCATGATCGAACTGCCGGGCTGCAATGCCGGCAATTCCAGCTCGCCCAATCCCGCCAGCGGCCCGGAGTTCATCCAGCGCAGATCGTTGGCGATCTTGATCAGGGCCACAGCCAGCGCATTGAGCTGGCCGGACAACTCCACCGCATCATCTTGCGCGGCCAGCCCTTCGAACTTGTTGTCCGCGCTTTCGAAGCGGACCTTGGTGGTGGCTGACAACACCTTGGCAACTTTGCCGCCAAAACGCGGATCGGCATTGATGCCGGTGCCGATCGCGGTGCCACCCAGCGGCAGCCGGCGCAGGCGCTTCAGGCTGTCTTCGATCCGTGCCTGCGCCGAGAGCAGCTGCGCCGACCAGGCGCCGAATTCCTGACCAAAGGTCAGCGGCATGGCATCCATCAGGTGCGTGCGCCCGGTCTTGACCACCTTGTTCAGCGCCTTGCCGCGCTTGTCGATGGTCTTGCGCAGGTGTGACAACGCCGGCAGCAGGTGCTCGACAGTTTCCAGCTGCGCCGACACCCGGATCGCGGTCGGTATCACGTCGTTGGAGCTCTGCCCCAGATTGACGTGGTCGTTCGGGTGCACCGCGGTCTTGCCGGCCTTGCCACTGCGCGTGGCCAGCGTGGCGATGACCTCGTTGGCGTTCATGTTGGACGAGGTGCCCGAGCCGGTCTGGTAGACATCGATCGGAAAGTGCGCGTCATGCGCTCCCTCAGCCACCTCACCGGCGGCGGCCTGGATAGCCCTGGCCACGCCCTTGGGCAACAGTCCCAGCCCGGCATTCACTTCGGCTGCCGAAGCCTTGATCAACCCCAGCGCCCGGATGAAGGCGCGCGGCATGCGCTGTCCGGACACCGGAAAGTTCTCCACCGCACGCTGGGTCTGTGCCCCCCACAGCGCATCGGCGGGTACCTGCAGCTCACCCATGCTGTCGTGCTCCACCCGGGTCTTTGCGCTCACTGGCTTGTCTCCATGGATAGTCGAAGGTGGCCCGCCGGCAGGCTGACGCCCGCGGCGGCCGGCCATACGAACATACGCCAGCCACTGCCAAGGCGCTGCCGCCGGCCCATCAGGGGCATCAGCGTAGAATATGCGCCCCCGCCACTGCCTGATGCCTGCTGACCATGTCGGATACGTCCCGCCAAGAAGCCGTCCTGCTCGCCCTGTCCCCGCTCGATGGCCGTTATGCCGGCAAGGTCGACGCGCTGCGCCCGATTTTTTCCGAGTACGGCCTGATCAAGGCCCGGGTGAAGGTGGAGATCGAATGGCTGCTGGCGCTGGCCGCCGAGCCCGGCATCACCGAGCTGGTCGACTTCTCGGCCGCTGGCAAGACCAAGCTGCGCGCGCTGGCCGAGGGCTTCTCGGTCGCCAATGCTGCCCGCGTCAAGGAAATCGAGCGAACCACCAACCACGACGTCAAGGCGGTGGAGTACTTCATCAAGGAACAGCTCGCCGATGACGCCGAGCTGGCCCCGGCGCTGGAGTTCGTGCACTTCGCCTGCACCAGCGAGGACATCAACAACCTGTCCTACGGCCTGATGCTGGCCGAAGCCCGGCAAACGGTGATCCTGCCGGGCTACGCAGGCATCGCCGCCTCGCTGCGCCAGCTGGCGCACGCCCAGGCCGGACAGCCGATGCTCTCGCGCACCCACGGCCAGACCGCTTCGCCGACCACGCTGGGCAAGGAAATCGCCAACGTCGTGGCGCGGCTGGAGCGGCAGGTCAGGCAGATCGCCGCCGTCGAGCTGACCGGCAAGATCAACGGTGCGGTCGGCAACTACAACGCGCACGTCGTGTCCTACCCGGACGTGGACTGGCCGGCCTTCGCCGAACGCTTCGTCACCTCGCTGGGCCTGGTGTTCAACCCCTACACCACCCAGATCGAGCCGCATGACAACATCGCCGAGATCGGCGACGCCGCCCGCCGTGCCAACACGATCCTGATCGACCTGTCCCGCGATATCTGGGGCTACATCTCGCTTGGCTACTTCAAGCAGAAGCTCAAGGAAGGCGAAGTCGGCTCCTCGACCATGCCGCACAAGGTCAACCCGATCGACTTCGAGAACGCCGAAGGCAATTTCGGCATCGGCAACGCATTGTTCGAGCACTTCAGCGCCAAGCTGCCGATCAGCCGCTGGCAGCGCGACCTGACCGACTCCACCGTGCTGCGCGCGATCGGCACCGCCTTCGGCCATTCCCAGGTGGCGCTGGATTCGCTGGCAAAGGGGCTGGGCAAGCTGACGGTGAATCCGCAGCGCCTGGACGCCGATCTGGACGCGGCATGGGAAGTGCTGGCCGAAGCCGTGCAGACGGTCATGCGCCGTCACGGCCTGCCCAATCCCTACGAGCAGCTCAAGGCGCTGACCCGCGGCCAGGGCATCACCGCCGAATCGATGCAGGCCTTCGTGGAATCGCTGGAGTTGCCGGCCGATGCCAAGCAGCGCCTGCGCGAACTGACACCTGGCGCCTACTCCGGCCTGGCGGCGGAACTGGCCAAGGCGATCTGAGGCCTCTCGACGTTCGTTCTGGAAAAGCCGGCGGCCGCCGGCTTTTTCTTTGTCCGATGGCGGTCGAAAGTCGTAGTGCGTGCGGCTCTTCGCCCAACGCTAACGCCTTCTTCATTAGGTTCAATCTCCCCGACGCCACGAAGAGAATCCCATATGCTGCAGAAGCCGGCCGCCCTGGCACTGCTGTTCCCCGTCTTTCTTGCCGCCGCCTGCAGCGATCCGGCCCCGGCATCTGCCGCAAAGACCGCCGCTGCAGTCGCCGACACCTTGATCGACCCGGCCAGCGGCGCGAGCTGTTCCGGCAAGAACCTGCACCTGACCCGCAGTGACAGCGACTGGGTGATCAACGGCGAATGCGCCGACGTCACCATCAGCGCGTCCAACGTGTCGGCCAATATTGGAAAAGCCCGCTCGATCACGGTGAAAGGCAGCAATGTCACCGTTCTGAACGAGAACGTGGACGCGGTGAATGTGCTCGGAGAGCGCAACACCCTCAATCTCACCGAGATCGGCCAGGTGCACGTGGAAGGCGACCACAACATGGTGCTCGGCCGCAGCGCCGGAAAGGTCAGCTTCACCGGCCACGACAACGCGATCAACGTCGACAATGAGCCCGAGCTCGACGACCGCGGTACCGGCAACCGGGTGATCTGACGCCGTCCGCAGATTCCCCCCGCGGCACGGCTGGCACATCGACGTGCCCCGGCTGCCCGCCGCGGGGTGGGATTCCGCAGCTCCAACCCGCGCAGGGATGCCGGACCGGCAAACCGGTGCGGCTTGTTCGATCCCGTCCTTGCCAGACCCGGCGCCGCGGCACCAGCCCCGGCATGTGGCGCGATCAACCGGCGCTTATGGCACAGCCGCGGCCCAACGGTGCGATTTGGCCGCAACAAGGTGACAATGTCGGCCTTGGCGTACCCCACGCCCGCTTTCGCCTTCACGTTTCCAGGATCGCCCCCATGGCTGCACGCAAGACCAAGACCCCCGTCATCGAAATCCAGGCCAAGCCGGGACTGCCACTGGGCATGCCCGCGAGCACCTTCCTGCGCGACTACTGGCAGAAGCGCCCGCTGCTGATCCGCGGCGCCTTTCCCGATTTCGAAGCGCCACTGATGCCTGAAGACCTCGCCGGCCTGGCCTGCGAGGAAGGTGCGTTGGCGCGGCTGATCAGCCATGACCGCGCCACCGACGGCTGGACCGTGCGTACCGGCCCGTTCGAGGAAGAGGAATTCCCCGGCATGCCCGACCACGACTGGACCCTGCTGGTGCAGGACGTGGACAAGTGGGACCCGGATGTGCGCGCGCTGCTGCCGAACTTCAGCTTCCTGCCGCGCTGGCGCATGGACGATGTGATGATCAGCTTCGCCGCCACCGGCGGCTCGGTCGGCGCCCATGTCGACCAGTACGACGTGTTCCTGCTGCAGGGCTACGGCCACCGCCGCTGGCAGATCGACGCCAGCGAATCGATCAACGGCAAGCGCCCGCCGCTGGGTTTCCGTGACGATGTCGAATTGAAGCTGCTCAAGCGTTTCAAGGCCACCCACGACTGGGTGCTTGCCCCCGGCGACATGCTGTACCTGCCGCCCAACGTGCCTCACAACGGCGTCGCCGAGGACCCGTGCCTGACCTTCTCCTTCGGTATGCGCGCGCCCTCCTCGGCCGAGCTCATCAGCGACTACCTCGACACTCTGATCGAAGATGCCGATGAGGCCATCCGCTATCAGGACCCGGACCTGAAGCTGCCCGAAGACCCCAACGAGATCGACGTCAGCGCGATGAACCGCGTGGTCGCTGCGCTCAATGCGATCCGCATGAACGATCCGGACAAGCTGGGCGACTGGTTTGGCCGCTTCATCACCACCTACCGCGCCGCCGGCGACGTGATGCCCTCGCAGGCGCCGCGCCCACGCGAGGAGATTGAAGCCCTGCTTGATCAAGGTGCCGAGCTGGAACGCCATCCGTGGGCACGACTGGCCTGGCGTCGTGCCAAGCGCGGGGCGACCCTGTTCTGCAGCGGTCTGGAATTTCCGCTGTCGGTGAAGGATGCACAGGCGCTGGCGGCGGTGGAATACATCGACGCCGCCTTTTATGCCCGGCTTTCGGCCAAGGCCCGCGATGCGCTGTTCGAGCTGATCGGCAGTGGCCATTTCCAGTTGCTGGAAGAAGGTCGCGCCGATGAGGAAGACAGCGGCCAGCCCGGGTTCGACCCGTCGCGCGGCGTGGAGATCGATGAAGACGCCGAGTCCGATGACGAGAATGAAGACGAAGACGAGGCCGTCGTGGAACAGGTGACCGTCGGCGACGACGGCATCGAAGTAGTGGTCGCGTTCGAAGACGATCCCGAGGAGACCGGCAGGCAATGACCGATCAGGCGACCTTCCGTATCGAGCTGGCCGACTACGCCACCCAACAGGCCCTGCTGCATGGCGTGCGCACCACCGTGTTCGTCGAAGAGCAGCAGGTGCCGGTTGAACTCGAGGTCGATGCGCTGGACCCGGTGTCCTGCCATGTCGTGGCACTGGACGGGGACGGCCACGCCATCGGCACCGGTCGCCTGACCCCGGACCAGCGGATCGGCCGAATGGCGGTACTGCAGCAATGGCGCGGGCATGGGGTGGGTGGTGCCTTGCTGAAGGCACTGATCAGCCAGGCCCGCGCACGCGGCTGGAACGAAGTCAGCCTCCACGCCCAACTCGCTGCGCGCGATTTCTACGTGCGCCACGGCTTCCTGCCGCAGGGCCCGCATTTCGAAGAGGCCGGAATCGCCCACCAGACCATGTGCCTGCAGTTGTCGGGGCCGGCCGAGATCGACAGCCTCGAGGCCGCCATCGCCATCACCTGCGCGATCGTGGCGCGCGCCCGGCGCCGGCTGTTGGTCCACAGCCGTGATCTCGACGCAGGGTTGCTCGACCATCCCGACGTGGTGGAGGCACTGCGCCGCTTTGCCACCGCGCATCACGAAAAGCAGGTGTTGATCCTGGTCCGGGACGCGCTGACCGCGCAGCGGATGTCGGCGCCGCTGCTGGCCCTGGCGCAGCGGCTGCCCAGCGTTTTCCAGATCCGCGAGCCATCCGACCCGGTCGATCGCAACTATCCCTCGGCCTTTGTCGTCAACGACGTGGGCGACTCGTACTTTCGTCTAGTAGACCATCGCATCGACGGCGAGGCCCGACTGGCGCAAAGGGCGCGTGCGCAACAGCTCGACGACGGCTTCGGCCGCATGTGGGAACGCTCTCGCGAATGTACCGAGTTGCGCGCGCTCGGTATCTGAGCCTGGAAACGGGCTTGTGCTGCGGTCAAACATTAATCCGCGGGACAGAGTGGCTGCCCCTTCCTGTGCAGGCGGGGGTATAATTCGGCGGTTAGAACACGCCCGCGCGGCGCCTTGGAACAAGGTCTCCGCCGGATCTCCTTGAGTCATCCCCCAAGCGAATCCGACCCTCCATCGTGGACAATCTCCTGAAGCAGTTTGCGCAGTCATCGCAGCTCGCCGGCGGCAACGCCTCCTACATCGAGGATCTGTACGAGCAGTACCTCGTTTCTCCGGACAGTGTGGACCTCCAGTGGAAGTCCTACTTCGACGGTTTCAAGGGCCGCGAAGCCGGTGACGTGCCCCATTCGGCCGTCATTGCCCACATTGCCGAGGCCGCAAAGCAGGCGCTCACCGCCGGGGTTTCCAGCGGTGAAGGCGACGAACGCGAGCGCAACGTAGGCCGCCTGATCACCGCCTACCGTTCCCGTGGGCACCTCGGGGCCAATCTGGATCCGCTGGGCCTGACCCCGCCGGGCAACCCGCCGGACCTGGGCCTGCCGTTCCATCATCTGAGCGAAGGCGACCTCAACGACGAGTTCAGCACCGGCGGCATCGCCGGCCAGCCGCGGATGAAGCTGCGCGACCTGGTCGCGCGTCTGAAGGCAACGTATACCGGCTCGATCGGCGCAGAGTTCATGCATATCGCCGAAGTCGAGCAGCGCCAGTGGATCTACCAGCGACTGGAGAGCACCGGCGGCCAGTACAACCTCGATGCCGACACCAAGCGCCGCACCCTGGAGCGCCTGACCGCTGCCGAAGGTCTGGAACGCTATCTGCACACCAAGTACGTCGGCCAGAAGCGTTTCTCGCTGGAAGGCGGCGATTCGCTGATCCCGTTGATGGATACCGTGATCCGCGGCGCTGGCGCCGATGGCGTCAAGGACGTGATCATCGGCATGGCCCACCGCGGCCGCCTCAACGTGCTGATCAACACCCTCGGCAAGAACCCGCGCAAGCTGTTCGACGAGTTCGAAGGAAAGTTCGAACACGACGACCGCGCCGTGGCCGGCGACGTCAAGTACCACATGGGCTTCTCGGCCGACGTGGTGACTGATGGCGGTCCGGTGCACCTGGCGCTGGCGTTCAACCCCTCGCACCTGGAAATCGTCGATCCGGTGGTTGCCGGCTCGGTGCGTTCGCGCCAGGAGCGTCGTGGCGATACCGCACGCAAGCAGGTGATGCCGATCCTGATCCACGGCGATGCCGCATTCGCCGGCCAGGGCGTGGTGATGGAGCTGTTCCAGATGTCGCAGGCGCGTGGTTTCGCCGTCGGCGGCACGGTGCACATCGTCATCAACAACCAGGTCGGTTTCACCACCAGCCACCGTGATGACGCCCGTTCCACGCTGTACTGCACCGACATCGCCAAGATGGTTGGCGCGCCGGTGCTGCACGTGAACGGCGATGATCCCGAAGCGGTCGTGTTCGCCGCCAAGCTGGCCTACGACTTCCGTCAGAAGTTCAGCAAGGACGTGGTGATCGATCTGATCTGCTACCGCCGCTGGGGCCACAACGAAGCCGATGAACCCTCGATCACCCAGCCGCTGATGTACCAGGTGATCCGCAAGCACCAGACCACCCGCGAGATGTATGCGGCCAAGCTGGAGAGCGCTGGCGTGATCGCGGCCGACGGCGGCAAGGCGCTGGTCGATGCCTACCGCAACAAGCTCGACGCCGGCGAAGTGACCACTGAACTGGCCGTGGTCGAAAAGACCCCGTCCACCAGCAAGATGTTCGTGGATTGGCCCAAGTACCTGTCCGGCCAGCTCTCCGACGCGGTCAGCACCGCTTTGGGCATGGAGAAGGTCAAGCAGCTGGCAACGATGATCAACACCGTTCCCGAGGGCGTGGAGCTGCATTCGCGCGTGGCCAAGGTCTATGAGGAACGCCGCAAGATGGCGGCAGGTGAAATCCCGGGTGACTGGGGTTTCGCCGAGAACCTTGCCTATGCCACCGTGCTGGATCAGGGCCACGGCCTGCGTCTGGTCGGCCAGGACGTCGGCCGCGGCACGTTCACCCATCGCCACGCGATCCTGCATGACCAGAAGACCGACAGCTATTACCTGCCGTTGCGCCAGCTGGTGGAGTCGCCGGAACAGGCCACCATCATCGATTCGCTGCTCAGCGAAGAAGCGGTCATGGCCTACGAGTACGGCTTCTCCACCACCGATCCGAACACCCTGTGCATTTGGGAAGGCCAGTTCGGTGACTTCGCCAACGGTGCGCAGGTCGTGATCGACCAGTTCATCGCCTCCGGCGAAGCCAAGTGGGGCCGCATCACCGGCCTGACGCTGCTGCTGCCGCACGGTTACGAAGGGCAAGGCCCGGAGCACAGCTCCGCGCGCCTGGAGCGTTTCCTGCAGCTGTGCGCGCTGGAGAACATGCTGGTGTGCGTGCCGTCGACCCCGGCGCAGGCGTACCACATGCTGCGCCGCCAGATGTGCATGACCACCCGCAAGCCGCTGGTGGTGATGTCGCCCAAGTCGCTGCTGCGCCACAAGCTGGCCGTTTCCACCCTGGAAGAACTGGCCAACGGCGAGTTCCAGACCCTCATCGGCGACGCCAAGGCCGATCCGAAGAAGGTCAAGCGCGTGGTCGTGTGCTCGGGCAAGGTCTACTACGACCTGCTGGAGAACCAGACCAAGCGTGGCCAGGACGATGTCGCCCTGGTCCGAGTGGAACAGCTGTACCCGTTCCCGCGCGAAGCCCTGATCGCCGAACTGCAGCGCTTCCCCAAGGCCGCCGATGTGGTCTGGTGCCAGGAAGAGCCGATGAACCAGGGTGCGTGGTACCAGATCCGCCACCACCTGCAGTTCTGCACGGGCAAGAACCAGAACCTGCACTACGCCGGTCGTACCAGTTCGCCGTCGCCGGCCGTTGGCCATATGGCCGATCACGTCATCGAACAGCAGAAGCTGGTGGCCGATGCGCTGGTCAACCCGTTCAACGACCAGATCGCTGATTAACTTTTCACCTTTCAAGAATACGAACCCAGGAAGCTCCCGCATGGCCACCGAAGTCAAAGTTCCGGTACTGCCCGAATCCGTCGCTGACGGCACCATCGCCACCTGGCACAAGAAGGTTGGCGAGGCCGTCAAGCGCGACGAGAACATCCTCGATCTGGAAACCGACAAGGTCGTTCTCGAAGTGCCCTCGCCGGTGGACGGCGTGCTCAAGGAAATCAGGTTCGCCGAAGGCGACACGGTGACCAGCAGCCAGGTTGTGGCGATCATCGAGGAAGGTGCGGTTGCCGCCGCTCCGGCGCCGGCCGCTGAAGCCGCAGCTCCGGCCGCCGCTGCTCCTGCAGCTGCAGCTGCAGCACCGGCACCGGCAGCCAAGTCGACTGCCGATGCCCTGCCCCCGGGCGCCCGCTTCAGCGCCATCACCGAAGGCGTCAATCCGGCCGACGTGGACGGCACCGGCCGTCGCGGCGCGGTCACCAAGGAAGACATCGTCAATTACGCCCGCAGTGGTGGTGCCGGCAAGGCCGGTGGCGCACGTCCGGAAGAGCGCGTGCCGATGACCCGCATGCGCCAGCGCATCGCCGAGCGTCTGATGCAGTCCAAGAACACCACCGCGATGCTGACCACGTTCAACGAGGTCAACCTGTCCAAGGTGATGCAGGCGCGCAAGGAACTGCAGGAAGATTTCGTCAAGGCCCACGGCGTCAAGCTGGGTTTCATGAGCTTCTTCGTGAAGGCCGCCGCCAATGCGCTGCAGCGCTTCCCGCTGGTCAACGCCTCGATCGACGGCAGCGACATCATCTATCACGGCTATTCGGACATCTCGATCGCCGTGTCGACCGAAAAGGGTCTGGTGACCCCGGTGCTGCGCAACGTCGAGCGCCAGTCGTTCGCCGACATCGAGAAGGGTATCGGCGAATACGCCAAGAAGGCGCGTGACGGCAAGCTGTCGCTGGAAGAGCTGCAGGGCGGCACCTTCACCGTGACCAATGGCGGCACCTTCGGCTCGCTGCTGTCGACCCCGATCGTCAATCCGCCGCAGAGCGCCATCCTGGGCATGCATGCGATCAAGGAGCGTCCGATCGCCGAGAACGGCCAGGTCGTGATCGCTCCGATGATGTATCTGGCGTTGTCGTATGACCATCGCATCATCGATGGCAAGGACTCGGTGCAGTTCCTGGTCGACATCAAGAACCAGCTGGAAAACCCGGGCCGCATGCTGTTCGGCCTGTAATTCCGCTATGAGCCCCTCTCCTCCGGGAGAGGGGTTTGGGGTGAGGGCCACGGCCCTCCCGCACCCTCATCCGGCGCTTCGCGCCACCTTCCCCCGCAGGGAGAAGGGATTGGTACCAAGGAATCTCAAATGGCTGAACAATTCGACGTCGTCGTCATCGGTGCCGGCCCGGCCGGCTACCACGCGGCCATCCGTGCCGCCCAGCTGGGCCTGAAGACCGCCTGCATCGATGCGGCGCTCGGCAAGGATGGCAAGCCGGCACTCGGTGGCACCTGCCTGCGTGTGGGCTGCATCCCGTCCAAGGCGCTGCTGGACTCGTCCCGCCAGTTCTGGAACATGGGCCACATCTTTGGTGACCATGGCATCAGCTTCAAGGACGCCAGGATCGACGTCGAGGCGATGGTTGGCCGCAAGGACAAGATCGTCAAGCAGTTCACCGGCGGCATCGCCCAGCTGTTCAAGGCCAACAAGGTCGCCGCCTACTACGGCTTCGGCCAGCTGCAGGCCGGCAATATCGTCAAGGTTGCCCAGCACGACGGCACCGAAGTCGAGCTCAAGGGCACCAACGTCATCATCGCCGCCGGTTCGGATTCGATCGAACTGCCGTTCGCCAAGTTCAACGGGGACACCATCGTCGACAACGTCGGCGCCCTGGACTTCACCGAAGTGCCGAAGCGTCTGGCCGTGATCGGTGCCGGCGTGATCGGCCTGGAACTGGGCAGCGTGTGGAAGCGCCTCGGCGCCGAAGTCACCATCCTGGAGGCGCTGCCGGACTTCCTCGCCGCTGCCGATACCGAAGTGGCCAAGGTCGCCGCCAAGGAATTCAAGAAGCAGGGCCTGGACATCAAGCTCAATGCCAAGGTCAGCAAGACCGAGATCACCGGCAAGGGCAAGAAGCAGGAAGTGGTGGTCACCTACACCGACGCCGAAGGCGAGAAGTCGATCACCGTCGACAAGCTGCTGGTCGCCGTCGGCCGTCGCGCCGCCACCAAGGGCCTGCTGGCCGAAGGCACCGGCGTCAAGGTCAACGAGCGAGGCCAGATCGAAGTGGACGACCACTGCCACACCGGCGTCAACGGCGTGTGGGCGGTCGGCGACTGCGTGCGCGGCCCGATGCTGGCGCACAAGGGCTTCGAGGAAGGCATCGCGGTGGCCGAGCTGATCGGCGGCCTGCCGGGCCACGTCAACTTCGACACCATTCCCTGGGTGATCTACACCGAGCCGGAGCTGGCATGGGTCGGCAAGACCGAACAGCAGCTCAAGGCCGAAGGCATTCCGTACAAGGCTGGCAGCTTCCCGTTCGCCGCCAACGGCCGCGCCGTGGCGATGTCCGAGCCGGCCGGTTTCGTGAAGGTTCTGGCCCACGCCGAAACCGATCGCGTCCTCGGCATGCACCTGGTCGGCGTCAACGTCTCCGAGCTCGTGCACGAAGGCGTGCTGACCATGGAGTTCAGCGGTTCGGCCGATGACCTGGCCCGTATCTGCCATGCACATCCGTCACTGTCGGAAGTGGTGCACGATGCGGCCATGGCCGTCAGCAAGCGCGCGATCCACAAGGCCAACTGAGCCTGGCGCATGAAAGAAAGCTCCGCCCCGCAAGGGTCGGAGCTTTCTGCTTTCTGACGCCGACATTCATCGGCCGCTATGCCGACCTCGCCCATCCAAGGAAAAACCATGAAGTCCATCTGCGTTTATTGCGGTTCCAACCCGGGCGCCAGGCCAGTCTACGTGGAGCGCGCCACCGCGCTGGGCAACCGCATTGCCGAGGAAGGGCTGCGCCTGATCTACGGCGGCGGCAATACCGGGTTGATGGGTGCGGTGGCCAACGGCGTGCTCGAGGCAGGTGGCGAAGTCACCGGCGTCATGCCGCAACACCTGATCGACATGGAAGTCGCGCACAGGGGTCTCACCTCGCTGGAAGTGGTCGGTTCGATGCATGAGCGCAAATCGCGCATGTTCGATCTCTCCGACGCTTTCGTCGCCCTGCCCGGCGGCTTTGGCACCGCCGAGGAAATGTTCGAGATGCTGACCTGGCGCCAGCTGGGCATCGGCAACAAGCCGTGTGCGTTCCTCGATGTCGAGGGTTTCTACCAGCCCCTGATCGGCATGATCGACCACATGGTGCAGGAGCGCTTCCTGCATTCGGAACAGCGTACGGACCTGTGGCATGGCGAGGATATCGGGCAGATGCTGCAATGGATGCGCACGTACGAGCCGGCGCATGTATCCAAGTGGATGGACGAAAAGCGTCGCAGCGCGCTGCGCTGACGCCAAGCCCGCAAACCGCCGCTACCGCGGTGGCGTTGCCGCGCGCTACAGGGCCTTGCTGAAGGAGCCGGTAGCCGCAATGCGGCGTTGCCGGCTTTCAGTCTGTCTCGTGCAATTGCCGCGGCGCCGGATAGCCAAACAGATAACCCTGTCCATAGTTGCACCCGAGCTGCAGCAGCGTCTGCCGCTGCTGCTCGGTTTCCACGCCCTCGCCGATGGTCTCGATGCCCAGCGTGCGCGCCAGTGACAGGATGCCTTCCACCAGCGCTGTGGTGCTTTGGCCATCGGCGGTATGCAGCCCGGCGACAAAGCTGCGATCGATCTTGAGCGTCGCGATCGGGAAGCGGTGCAGGTAGGACAACGCTGAAAAGCCGGTCCCGAAATCGTCCAGCTGCACAATGATGCCGCGCTCGCGCAGGCGACGCAGGGTATGCAACGTCCGGTGGCCGTCGTCAAGCAAGGCCACTTCGGTGATTTCCACCCGCAGCCGATGTGGATCGGCGCCAGCCGCTTCGATCATGCCCAGCAGGCGGGTGGCAAAATCCGGCGAGCGGAAATGGCGCGGCGAAACGTTGACCGACACATAGCCCCGTCCACCCCGTGCAAGATGGCCGATGACCTGTTCGTAGAGCAGCCAGTCCACCTGTTCGATCAGGCCGCTCTCTTCGCCCAGCTCCAGGAACTCGCCCGGCGACAGCAGCCCGCGGCTTTCGTGGCGCCACCGGAGCAACGCCTCGAAACCGACCACCACCCCGTCCTCCAGCGAAACGATCGGCTGGTAGAACGGCAGGAAGTCACGGCTGATGATCGCCCGCCGCAGATCCGCTTCCAGCTCCAAGCTGCGCATGGCTGCATCGCGCATGGCGCCATCGAACATCACACAGCGATCCTGGCCCTTGGCCTTGGCGCGGTACATCGCCGCATCCGCATCCCGCAGCAACTCCTCACCGGAGGTGTAGCGCGGATGCCAGATGGCGATGCCGATGCTGCCGGAAGGAAACAGCTCACGGTCGGCCACCCACATCGGCTCTTCGAGCGCCAGCAGCAACCGCTGCCCCAGTTCCACGACCTTCGCCGGCTCGCCGTCGTAACGGATCAGCATGGCGAACTCGTCACCGCCGAGCCGCGCGATCACGTCACCCGGACGAAGCATCCCGACCAGGCGGCGCGCCACCTCCACCAGCATCTTGTCGCCTGCGGCATGGCCGATGCTGTCGTTGACCAGCTTGAACCGGTCCAGGTCCAGGAACAGCAATGCAAAACAGCCGCCATCACTGTAACGGGCGCGCTGGATTTCCTCGTCCAGACGTTCGAGCAGATGCAACCGGTTGGGAAGACCGGTCAGCACGTCATGCATCGCCAGATGGGTGAGCCGTTGCTCGGCGTGCAGCCGCTCGCCGATCTGCGCCAGCAATTGCTGGTTGACCTCGCCCAGCTCACGGGTGCGTTCGCTGACCCGTTCCTCCAGCTGCGCATGCGCCATCCGCAAGCGGCTCTGGTCGCGCTGCCGGGCAAGGCTGTTGCCGATGTTGTGGGCGACGAACGCCAACAGGCGCTGGTCATGCAGGGTGAACTCCACTGCATCGCTGTAACTCTGTACCGCGATCGTGCCCACCACCTCGTCGTCGTTGAACAGGGGAACCCCCAGCCAGCAGTGCGATCTGGCACCAAACTCGTGCACCTCGCCGGCATCCAGCAGGTTGTCGATATCGCTGCGCGTTGCCAGCAGCGGTTGGCCTTTGCGCAGGGCGTACTCGGTCAATCCGCCACTGAACCGACGTGGTGCCCGCACGCGGTTGTATTCGTCCACCGAGTACACGAATTCCAGCCCGTCGCCGGCCTCGTTGATCAGCGCGATATAGAAATTCCGTGCGTCCAGCAGCCGCCCCACCACTGCATGTACTTCGGCGTAGAACTGCTCGTGGCTCTGGCAGCTCATCGCCAGCTCGGAGATGTTGAACAGCGCCGCCTGCAGCGACTCCGCGCGCCGCCGCTCGACGATCTCCTCCTGCAGGCTGGCATTGGCACGCTGCAGCTCCTGTGTGCGCTGCTGCACGCGCTGTTCCAGCTGCACGTGTGCCAACCGGCGATCCATCGCGGTGAGGATGTGCTTGGCCACGAAGTCCAGCAACGCCCTTTCATCGTCGCCATAGCGCGCTCCGGGCTCGTAGCATTGCACCACGATCGCCCCGCACACCTTGCCGTCGCGCCACATCGGCACGCCCAGCCAGTCGCTGCTCTCGGGCCCTTCAACCGCCTCGTGCTTTTCCTTGAGCGACTTCAACAGCTCGCTCGATGGGCCGCTCAATGGCTGGCCGTGGCGCAGCAAGGCGAAGGTCAAGCTGCCGGGCATTTCCGCCTGGCTGTAGCTGCATCCGGGGTCCGGATGGAACGCATCGAGGGTGTCGGCGAAATAGAGGAAACGGATGCTGCTCTGGGTGTCGTCACATTCGACGATGAAACAGTTTTCCGCGTACATCAGCGAACCGATCACGCGGTGGAAATGGCCGAGCATCTCCGACATTTCCAGATCGGTTCCGGCCAGATCCGCAATTTCGTACAGCGCCTTCTGCAGCCGCTTGGAGCGCTCCAGTCCTTCGATCTGCAACCGCTGGCGCGCCGCCTCAAGCGTCAGGGTGACCAGCGCCCTGGCCGTGCCCAACCAGGCATTCTGCAACGGCGCAGCCAGCGGGCCGGGGGTGTCGGCCGAGATCGCGACACGGGTGTTTCCGCTGTCGTGTGCCCAGACATCACAGAGTCCCTGCCGCCGATCCTGTGCGGGGAGATCGCCCAGCAACTGCAGGACGCCGGAATGCAGCGCCTCATTCTCGCCCGGATGCACAACGCTGCTGCTGCCCAGCGACGCATCTTCCCAGGCAACCGCCACCGAGCTGCCCGGCGGCAGCAATCCCTGCAATGTCACTGCCAGGGTTTCAGCAGGTGTATTCATTGGAACGGATGATTTGCCCGCACTTGCGGACGGCTGGCTGGACGGCATGCGTTCGATCTCTCTCTGGTCCCGGGAACCCCGGAACCCCCCTGCACGCAGCATACCGCCGCAACGGTAAAAATCCCTGTGGGCTCTGTTCATACACCTGACCACGGTGCGTGGTGGTGAGCCTTGCGGCTAGGCAGCGGGCTGTTGGGCGCTTAGGCTTCCGCCGTGGATACCGCCGCCCTGGCCACCGATGAAGACCTGATGCTGGCCTACGCCGGTGGCGATGCGCGCTCGTTCGAGTTGCTCTACGCCCGCCATCGCCAGCGGCTGTTCCACTATCTGCTCGGCCAGCTGCGTGACCGTCCCTTGGCCGAAGAGGTGTTCCAGGACGTCTGGCAGCGTGTCGTCCATGCACGGGCCAGTTGGCAACCCGACGCCGCCTTCACCACCTGGCTGTTCCGCATTGCCCACAATCGCCTCAACGATCACTGGCGCGCCGCCCGGCACCGCCCGGCAACCCCGATCGACGCGGATGAACGCACGGCCCGTCTGGCGGATGGCGACACCCCGGAATCGATGGTGTCCGAGCTGGCGCAACGCCGGCGACTGCATCAGGCCCTCGCCGAGTTGCCTCCGGAACAACAGCAGGTGGTGGCATTGCGTCTTGAGCAGGAGCTCAGCCTGGAGGAGATCGGCCAGATCACCGGCGTGGGGCGGGAAACAGTCAAATCACGGTTGCGTTATGCAATGGACAAGCTGCGTGCGAGGTTGGGCGAATGAATAACCACGATCCGCTGTCCCCTGAGGAGCGTGAACTGGCCCGGCTGTTGCAACGCCCCGACGTGGAGGGCGGCCCATCGGCCGAACTGGACGCACGCATTGTGGCCATGGCAAGGCCGGCCGCGCCCACCCGCTCCGCAGGCAAGCAGGCGGCGCCCGCCCGCCCGGGCCGGGGCCGGCGCCGGCTGGTTTCCTCGCTGGCCGTGGCGGCATCGCTGGTGCTGGTGGCGGGCTTGGCCTGGCAGTTGCGTCCGCCGTCGCCACCGCCCGATATGCGGGAAGTCTCCAGCGAAACATCGTCAGCGTCGGCCCCTGTGCCTTCGGACCCGCTGACCGCTGCCGTCGAGGACGTCCCCACGCCTCCGCCTGCGGCCACCGCGCCACAGCGCCGGCAACAGGCACCGCGGCCTGCCGCGGCTTCCTCCCGGCCCGGACCCGCCAAAGACAGGGCCAACGCCAAACCAGGCACCACAGTCACCGATGGCCGTGCGGCCCCTGTCATGGCCCGCCGGGTTGCACCTTCCGCCCAGCCGCCAGCCTCCACCAGCACGCAGGAGCCGGCGCCATTGCAGGCCAATGACGGCGGGCCGCCATCGGAAACGGCCGCGCAGCTGCGTGCCGCCGTCCCGGAAAGGATGCCGGCGATCCTTGATGCGCCGCAGAAGGCAGCCGGGAACGCACCGGTGGCAGCGTCGATGTCCGCGCCCGTGGTGGCAGATATCGAAGCCGACGCGACCCTGCCGCCGGAGCAATGGCTCCAGCGCATCCGGGAGCACCGTGACAGCGGCGATCTGGCGGGAGCCCGCAGCAGCCTGCAGCGCTTTGTGCTGGATCATCCGAAGGCCTCCATCCCGGACGATCTGCGCGCGCTGCTCGAACGGTGAGCTCGCCCGGCCCGGCAGCCACAGCGGCATCGGCAGTCACTAGAATGGGGCCAATGCCCGATACTCTTGCCGCGTCCGCCAGCCACACGCTGGACATCAAGCACAGCCGGTTCCTCGCCCAGGCCGCCCCCATTGCCGACGTCGCGGCGGCGTTGGCGTTCGTGCAGCAGGTGGCCGTCGTCGATGCCACCCACAATTGCTGGGCCTACCGTTATGGCAACGAGTACCGCTCCAGCGATGACGGCGAACCGGCGGGAACGGCCGGGCGGCCGATTCTCGCCGCCATCGACGGACAGGGCTATGACCGCATCGTGGTGGTGGTGACCCGCTGGTATGGCGGCATCAAACTGGGAGCGGGCGGACTGGTGCGCGCCTACGGCGGCACCGCCGCCGAATGCCTGCGGCTGGCCCCACGCAGCCCGTTGATCGAGCTGGCAACCTGCACCCTGCACTGCGGCTTCGAGGACATCGGCATCGTCCACGCCGCGTTGGCGGCAGCCACCGCCGAGAAGCTTCAGGAAACCTTCCTGCCCGAAGGACTGCAACTGCAGATCCGCTTGCCCGCTGTCCAGCTGGACGCCTTGACCCTGCGCCTGCGCGATGCCACGCGCGACCGCATCCGCATTACGGAATCCGAAGCACATGAATGAACCCGCCCCCGCCAAGGAACGCTCGCTGCGCAAGCTCGGCAGCCTGACCACGTTGTGGCCGTTCGTACGCCGCCACTCCGTGCTGTTCAGCGCGTGGCTGGCAGCGCTGGCCGTCTCCTCGATGGCGACCCTGAGCCTGCCGATGGCGGTACGGCAGATGATCGACAACGGCTTTTCCGGCGGCGGCCAGATCAACCGGGCGTTCGCCTTGCTGTTCGCCGTGGCCGTGGTGCTCGCGCTGGCCACCGCCGCGCGCTTCTTCTTCGTCTCGGTGCTGGGCGAAAAGGTGGTCGCCGACCTGCGTGGACGCCTGTATGGCCACCTCATCGGGCTGGATGCCGGCTTCCACGACCGCAACCGCAGTGGCGAACTGGTCTCGCGCCTGTCGGCCGACAGCGAACTGTTGCGCAGCGTGATCGGCTCGACCATGTCGGTGGCGCTGCGCAGCATGGTGACCGTGATCGGCAGCCTGGCCATGCTGTTCGTCACCAGCCCGCGGCTGGCTGCGTATTCGCTGATCGGGATACCGCTGGCGGTGTTGCCCATCATCCTCGGCGCACGCCGGCTGCAGAAGATTTCCCGCGCCAGCCAGGACCGCGTGGCCGATGCCAACGCGCTGGCGGCGGAAACCCTGGGCGCGGTGCGCACGGTCCAGGCCCACGCGCGCGAACCTTACGAACGCGGACGTTTTGAAAGCGCCCTGGCCCTTTCGGTGGCAACGGCGCGGCGACGCATCCGCACCCAGGCTATCGTCACCGCGGTGGCGATCATGCTGGTATTTGGCGCCATCGTGCTGGTGCTGTGGTCGGGCGCGCATGACGTGGTGGAAGGCCGCATCACTGCCGGTACGCTGGGCCAGTTCGTGCTGTATGCGCTGATCGGTGGCGGCTCCATCGGTGCATTGGCCGAGGTGTGGAACGAGCTGCAACGTGCCTCCGGCGGCATGGGCCGGATCTCCGAACTGTTGCAGGAACAGCCCCAGGTGGTGGCGCCCCCACACCCGCAATCCCTGCCCGAGCCGGTGCACGGCGAGATCCGCTTCGACCAGGTGACCTTCCACTACCCGCAGCGGCCGGACCTGCCCGCGCTGCAGGGCTTCGACCTGCAGGTGCGCCCTGGCGAAACCGTTGCGCTGGTCGGCCCTTCCGGCGCCGGCAAGAGCACTGTGCTGTCGATGCTGCTGCGCTTCCATGATCCGCAATCGGGAAGCGTGCGCATCGACGGCATCGACCTGCGCCAGCTGGACCCGGCACAACTGCGGCAGGCCATCGCCTTGGTGCCGCAGCAGCCGGCGCTGTTCGCCAGCAGCGCATCCGACAACATCCGCTACGGCCGGCTGGACGCCAGCGATGAGGAGATAAGGCAAGCCGCGCGTTCGGCAGAGGCCGATGACTTCCTGCAGCAACTCCCCGAGGGCTATGCCAGTGATCTGGGTGAGCGCGGCGCACGCCTGTCCGGTGGCCAACAGCAGCGCATCGCCATTGCCCGCGCATTGTTGAAGGATGCGCCGATCCTGCTCCTGGACGAAGCCACCAGCGCGCTGGATGCACAGAGCGAGCACGCGGTGCAGCAGGCGCTGGAACGTTTGATGGCCGGTCGCACCACGCTGGTGATCGCGCACCGGCTGGCGACGGTATTGAAAGCGGACCGCATCGTGGTGATGGAGCGCGGCCGGATCGTGGCGCAGGGCACGCACGCGCAGCTTCTGGCCCAGGGCGGCCTGTACGCCGAACTGGCCAGGCTCCAGTTCATCGACTGATGACGCATCGCTAACGCCGTTTTCCGCATCCTCGATGTGCCGGTGCACCGCAGTCGGCCCATCGGCAATTTGCTGACATCCCAGGAGGCGCGCGATGACATTCCGGCAATTTCCCGCAACCGCAGCCGATGGCGAGAGCTACGTCATCATTGAATTCAAAGACGACAAGAGCGCCAACGATGACGACGGCAATCCGACGTCACCGCGATACGAGCTTGCCGATGGCAGGCGCCTGGTGCGCCGCGGACATGAGTTCACGACCGCCGGCGGCGAGTTGACTTTGTCCATCGCATAAAACCGCATACCGCTGACACGGCGACTTTGCCGATATCGCCCAATGCTGGTCAATAAATGAGCAGCTCTATTGACACGCTTGCGGCACAAGGCGCGCAGGCAGTTATCCACATGTTTGCGCGCATTCCATCCACACCACCTGTGGATTATTGCGGCGCAACAATCGAGACACCAGCCTGGTCAGTCCCGCCGTTCGATCAAACGCATCGGCCTAGCCATGACGGCGCCTGACTTCGGCGACGGAGCCCGCGATCAACTGCTCCAGCACATCGGGATCAATGTCGGAAAGCCTGCGGATCGACAGGCACGCCTTGCCCATCTTGTGGCGGCCGAGGCGCGCAAGCAGTTCGGCCTGGCCCGGGCTCTCCGCGGTGATGTAGACACTGATGCCGGGCTTGCGCGGCGAAAACCCGGTGACCGCCATGTCGCCCTCGCGACCACTCTCGTACCGGTAGTGATACGTGTCGAAGCCGACGATGCCCGGTCCCCACATGACCGCCGGCCGTCCCGTGATCCGGCCCATCATGGCCAACAGCACCAGGCAGTCCTGGCGACGCTGCTCATCCCCGACGGCGGCCAGGAACGCTGACACGCTCGCATCGGTCGGCCCGGTCTTGTTCTCGCCCATGGTGTCCCGCACTCCGCTGCCATCAGTTGGAAAATATCGCCGCCACTTGGATACTGCCGGACAAGTCGGGGCGAGCACCAGAGAGCGCCGACGTGGCGGCTCTATGCCCATCTTGATTGGGCTTGTTCCCCACCAACAGAAAGGGCCCCGAAGGGCCCTTTTTGCTATAGCGATCAAGCGTGCGGATTACCAGATGCGCACGCGGTCTTCCGGGGCCACGTAGTGCGTGTCGCCCGGCTTCACGTTGAAGGCCTCGTACCAGGCATCGATGTTGCGCAGCGGGGCGAACGCGCGGATGTGGCCCGGCGAGTGGGGGTCGGTGACCAGCTGCTGGCGCAGCGCGTCGTCGCGCCACTGCGTGCGCCATACCTGGGCCCAGCCCAGGAAGAAGCGCTGGTCGCCGGTGAAGCCGTCGATCACCGGCGCCGGCTTGCCGTTCAGCGAGCGGCGGTAGGCGTCCAGCGCGATGGTCAGGCCGCCGAGGTCGCCGATGTTCTCGCCCATCGTCACGCGGGCGTTGATCTTCATGCCCGGCAATGCGGGAAGTCGAACGCCGCGTACTGCGCGCCCAGCTTGGCGGCCTGGACCTCGAACTTGGCCGCGTCCTCGGCGGTCCACCAGTCGCGCAGCACGCCGTCGCCGTCGGACTTGCGGCCCTGGTCGTCGAAGCCGTGGCTGATCTCGTGGCCGATCACGCCGCCGATGCCGCCGTAGTTGACGGCCGGGTCGGCGTCCGGATCGAAGAACGGCGGCTGCAGGATCGCGGCCGGGAAGACGATCTCGTTCTTGGCCGAGTTGTAGTAGGCGTTGACCGTCTGCGGGGTCATGCCCCACTCGGTCTTGTCGACCGGCTGGCCCAGGCGCGCACGGCGGTAGTCCCACTCGAAGGCACGGGCGCGCAGCGCATTGCCGACGAGGTCGCCGTTGCGCACTTCCAGCGCGCTGTAGTCGCGCCACTGTTCCGGGTAGCCGATCTTCACGCCGAAGCCCTTGAGCTTCGCGTGCGCCTCGGCCTTGGTGGCCGGGCTCATCCAGGCCAGCGTGTCGAGCCGCGCGCCCATCGCCAGCTTCACGTTGGAGACCAGCGCATCCATCTTGGCCTTGGCATCGGCCGGGAAGTACAGCGTGACGAAATCGCGGCCGATGGCCTCGCCCATGATGCCTTCGCTGTAGCTGACCGCGTTCTTCCAGCGCGGCTTCGGCTCCGGCTGGCCGGACAGGAACTTGGCGCGGAACTCGTACTCGGCATCGACGAAGTGCTTCGACAGCAGGCCGGCGGCGTCATCGGTGGTGTGGAACGCCTGCCAGGCCTTGAGCGTGTCCAGGTCGGTGGCGGCAAAGACCTTGGCCAGCGCCGGAATCGCGGTGTTCTGGCGCAGCACCACGCTCTCGGCTTGGCCAACACCGGCAGCGTCGAACAGCACGTTCCAGTCGACCTGAGGCGCCTGCGCAGCCAGCTCGGCGCGGGTCAGCGGGTTGTAGGTCTTGTCGCGATCGCGGCTCTCGGCACGGGTCCAGTGGCCCTTGGCCACCTCGGTTTCCATCGCCATGATCTTCGCGGCGGCAGCGGCCGGCTTGCTCCAGCCGGCCAGCGTCAGCATCTGCTCGATATAGGCCACATAGCGCTCGCGCTGCGGCGCGAACTTCTCGTCCAGATACATCTGGCGGTCGCCCAGGCCCAGGCCGGACTGGCCCATGTACAGGGTGTAATGCTCCGGGTCGCGCTGGTCGTCGGAGACACCAAGGCCGAACAGCGTGGCGCCGAAACCGGCATTGCTGCGGCCCATCAGCGCGGCGATGGCGGACTTGTCCTTGGCCGCGCGGATGGTCGCCAGCATCGGCTTCAACGGTTCGGCGCCGGCCTTTTCAGCCGCGGCCTCATCCAGGAAGCCCCGGTACAGCGCGGCGATCTTGGCGCCGTCGCCATCGGTGGCTGGGTTACCCACCGTGTAGCCTTCCAGCTGCTGGTGGACGCGCGCCTCGGACAGGTCGCGCAGCGCCAGGAACGCGCCAAAGCTCGACTTGTCCGACGGGATCGGGGTGTTCTTGGCCCAGTTGCCGTTGACGTAGGCGAAGTAGTCATCGCCCGGCTTGCCACTGGTGTCCATGCCAGCCGTGTCGACACCCCACTCGCCCATGCGCGGTGCGGCGATGCTGCCACCGGCGGTAGCGCTGCCGGCGTCATTGGCGGCAAACAGGGTCTGCATGGAGCACACGTCATCCACGCACGCGTGGTTCTGGTGGGCGGACACCGAACCGGCAATACCCAATGCCAGCAACGTGGCGGTAGTCAACAACGTCTTCTTCAACAGAACTCTCCTGAAAATGGTGGTGGAGCCGATTCCCCCGGCCCCTTGCATGCCGGCCAGCATAGCCGCGTTCGCCCCCACCCCCATGTGCCGGAGGCCATGGGGCGGCGGTATCTGCGATGGGATTGCAGCGATGGAGGGAATCAGCCGTAAGAACCAAAATGGGTATGTCTGTAAGCGGACGAAACATCACTTTCGCTCACTGGAAATCACCATTCGCCGGCAGGTGCCGCATCGTTACTGGCTTAAGATGGCAGCACAAATTCAGGCATTACCCTATGAACACCGAGATACAGTCATTGCAGCAGGCGCTTCACGAATTTGCACAGGCCCGCGACTGGGAACAGTTCCATTCTCCCAAGAATCTTGCAGCGGCACTCTCTGTCGAAGCGGCTGAGCTGCTCGAGCCCTTCCAGTGGCTCACGGAAGAACAGAGCAGGAATCTTTCCGACACCCAGCGCGATCAGGTCACCGAGGAGGTGGCCGATGTACTTCTTTATCTATTGCAGCTGTCTGACAAGCTGGGCATCGACCCGATCCAGGCTGCGTGGAAGAAGCTGGAACTCAATGCGCTGAAATATCCGGCGGACGTGGCGCGGGGCAAGAGCGACAAATACACCAAGCTGTAATCAACCAGACCTTAGGGGGAAGGCGCGTTGATCGTTTACCAAGCCCATAAATCCAGCTTCATCAAGGACACCAACGATCTTGGCATCGAATACCAGATCGCCCGCGCCTATCTCGACAAGACAGGGCGCTATGCGCCGGACGCCGAGCTCAGGGCGTGGCGAGCTTCCCTGCAGGAAATGGCCTTGGTCCTCCAAGATGACGAGATTCCCGATGACACAGGCATAGGCATCGAGTTCGGTATCCCCCAGACCTCCAAACGTATCGACTTCCTTATTTCAGGAAGCAGCGCCGACGACACGCCCCACCTCATCATCGTCGAGCTGAAGCAGTGGTCGTCCTCCAAGCTGTCGGTCAAAGATGGGATCGTTGTTGCGCAGCGCGGTGGCCCGCGTGAGAGTGAAGGCCCCCACCCCTGCTATCAGGCCTGGTCTTATGCCGCCCTTCTTGAAGGCTTCAATGAGGCCGTGCACGAGGGAAATGTTTCCCTGAAGGCCTGTGCCTACCTGCACAACTACACCGATGACGGCATCATCACCCATCCCCACTACGCTCCCTATATCGAAAAAGCGCCGATCTTCCTGAAAGGAAACGTGGAACGGGAAAGACTGCAGAACTTCATCAAGAAGCATGTGAAACGTGGCGACAACGCAGAGCTTCTCTACCGCATCGAGAACGGCCGCATCCGCCCCTCCAAAATGCTTGCCGACAGCCTCGTCAAAATGCTCCGTGGCAGTCAGGAGTTCGTCCTCATTGACGAGCAGAAGCTTGTCTATGAAACCGCTCTGGCGGCGGCCCGAACTGCTTCGTCCGACGCCAAACAGGTTGTCCTCGTCAAAGGTGGCCCCGGCACCGGCAAATCAGTAGTCGCCATCAACCTTCTCGTGGAACTGACCAAGCTCGGCCTGCTTGCCAAGTATGTTTCCAAGAACGCCGCCCCACGGGCGGTCTACAAGGAGAGGCTGCGCGGGAACTTCAAGCAGGTGGAGATAGGCAATCTCTTCAGCGGCTCCGGCGCCTTCATCGAGACAGCCCCGGACACTTTCGACGCACTGGTTGTCGACGAGGCACATCGCCTGAACCGGTTCTCCGGGCTGTACAGCAACCTCGGCGAGAACCAGGTCAAGGAGCTGATCCAAAGCGCCAAATGCACGATCCTGTTTGTCGATGATGACCAGATGGTCACCTTGGCCGATATCGGCCACTCCGACGAAATCCGCCACTGGGCTAACGAGCTTGGCGCCTCCGTCACCGAACTGGAGCTGGCCTCGCAGTTCCGCTGCAGCGGATCGGATGGCTATCTGGCATGGATCGACAACACCCTCGGCATCCGCGAGACCGCGAACATGTCGCTCGATCATGGCGACTTCGATTTCCGAGTCGTCGATTCCCCCACCGAGTTGCATGCCCTGATCGCCGAGAAGAACCGACACAACAACAGGTCGCGCGTCGTTGCCGGCTACTGCTGGGACTGGGAGAGCAAGAAGAAGCCCGAGGCCTACGACATCGTGATTCCAGAATTCGGTTACCAGCGGCAATGGAATCTGGACAAGGACGGCAGCCTCTGGCTGATCGCCCCGGAGTCCATCGACGAGGTGGGATGCATCCACACCTGCCAGGGCCTTGAGCTGGATTATGTCGGGGTCATCATCGGTCCCGACATGGTCTTACGGGATCACACCGTGCACACCGAGCCGTCGGGCCGCTCAAAGCAGGACCGCTCGATTCGCGGCTACAAAAAGCTGATGCAGAGCGATGCGGAAGAAACGTCGAAGCGGCTGGACCGGATCATCCGCAACACCTATCGCACCCTGATGACCCGCGGAATGAAGGGGTGCTACGTGTATTGCGCGGATCCAGAACTGCAGGCACATCTATCAATAGCCATTGCCCCAAGGACACCACAGCCGTCTCTACCCAAATGACTGCTTACGGCCAGAAGCGGAAGTTCGCTTGGTTGACTTCTATGTCCGGCGAAAGCTGCTCAGAGTCCTTCGCGAACAGCGATTCAAATGGCCGTGACGAGCACAAGCAGACGTTCGATGCGAACTTTCGATTCCCCTGAATGGGCGCGAAGAGGTGATAGTGTTGCCGTAGCGCCAAGACGTTTGGCACCGAACGCGTCCAACCACCTCAACTGAGGGGCCTATCCGGTACGGAGCCTAGTTCCGTGGGACGAGACAGTGAAGACGACATCGCAAGGGCGTGAATGACCTAAGCGGCAAGCGAGAACCGAAGTCGGAGGGAGCCTGCAACTTTCGCAGGTGGTGCCGTCGAACAAGTGGGGAGAGAGCATGTACCTGAAGCACATCCGGGCGCGCAACTATCGCGCGTTCGGGGACGGCACGATTGCGCCTGAACTGAACTGGGAGCTTAATCCCGGGCTCAACATCCTTGTTGGTGAGAACGATGCGGGTAAGACCGCCATCGTTGATGCCATCCGGCAGGTACTGCTGACGACAAGCTATGAGCCTGTCAGGCTCTTCGAGCAGGACTTCCACATTAAAGGCAAAAGCCGTGCCCAAACACTCAGCATCGAAGCCACGCTGTGTGGATTGAGCCCAGACCAAGAGGCATCGGTTCTCGAATGGCTCACCCTCGGCGCGGACGGAACCTGCTCGCTCATCCTCCATCTCGAGGCGCGCTACCACCCGCCGCAAGCGACAAAGCGAGCGCGCGTCGACACAGTCGTTCGAACCGGCGCTGCTGGCACAGGACCTGAGGTCGGCTACGCGGTCAGAGAGCTTGTGCGCGCGACCTACCTGAGGCCACTGCGTGACGCCGAAGCGGAGTTGCGACCAGGCCGCCAATCGCGTCTTTCACAGATTCTTGGCGCCCACAACGACATCGCAGGTCAGGAGGTGAACGACTTCGACAAGGCCTCGCCCAAAGTCGTTCCTGAGCGTTTGGTCGGCCTGATGGCTTTCGCGCAGCACCACTTGGGTGAGCATGAGGTCGTCAAGGGCGTAGAGAAGGACATCAACGATAACTACCTCGGTCAGTTCGGGTTCTCCGGCGAGGAGCTTCAGTCGCGCATCCGTATCACCCCCAACCTTTCGCTGACGCCAATCCTTGAAAAGTTCGAGCTGTCCTTGCTGCCCGGCGCGCATATTCATCCGGATGAACGCTGTGCGCGGGGCCTTGGTTACAACAACGCGCTGTTCATGGCCACCGAGCTGGTCCTGCTTCGGGACGGCGAGGAACTCGCTCTGCTGCTCGTCGAAGAGCCTGAGGCTCACCTCCATCCGCAGCTGCAAGAGCGCGTGATGGACCTACTGAAGGAACACTCTAACGAGGAGCAGGCGGAGAAGCGCGTGCAGGTCATCATAACGACCCATAGCCCCTCGCTGGTGTCGACCGCGCGCATCGAAGACATGACGCTGGTGCACAAGGCTCAGACCTTCCCGTTGGCCGTGGGAAAGACCAAGCTCAAGCGTACCGACTACTGGTTCCTGCGCCGCTTCATCGACGCAACCAAGGCGAACTTGTTCTTCGCCCGCGGCGTCATGATGGTGGAGGGACCTGCCGAAGCCATCTTAGTTCCCGCTATCGCTGAGATGTGCGGTCGGTCGTTCTCAAAGCATGGCGTGTCGATGGTCAACGTCGGACACACTGGCCTGTATCACTACGCTCGCATCCTTCAGCGCGAGGGAGCCGGCCCAGAGATTCCAATTCCGGTGGTCTGCCTGACGGACCGGGACATCGTGCCCGACGTCGCGAAGCCTTACGTCGCCAAGCCCTCCAAGGGGAAGCGCTTCGATTCTGATTACTCCGCGCTTGATATAGCTAAAGCGGTGCAGAGGAAGAAGGAGCGAGCTGAAGGCGGCAAGACCATCGTGTGTGTTTCTGACCGCTGGACGCTTGAGTTCGACCTGGCGCTACATGGCTGCGCGAAGCTGATGCACCTGGCGATTTCTCTGGCAGCCAAAGCAAAATCTCGCGATGAACGTCTTGAAGAAGCTGATGAGACTGAGACGCTAGCCGCGGCTGAGCTGAGCTGGACCTCGTTGGACGGTGCAGGACACACCCCAGAAGCCCTGGCAGCCATCATCTACAAGCCGCTTCAACTGAAGGAAGCATCGAAGGCCATCGCGGCCCAGTACGCCGCCCAGCTGGTCTGCACGGGGAAGTATGGAGCGGGCGAAGACCTGTTTAAGGCTTTGCCTCCTTACCTGCAGGCAGCTCTCTCCCACTTGACTATCGCTTCAGCCGCGAAGCCGGCAGCGACGGCAGGCGCGGGAACAGCAGTGCTAACCGCGCTCACCTTGCCTGGAGCTGCAGCGTCAGTCCCAACCTCCACGCTGCCTCCGGTGCCTGCGGTGTTCCCGTCAGTTTCGTCGGCCATCCCGACTGAGGCTGCCCCGCAAGGCACCGTCGTTGCTAGTGCTCAGACACATGGTCAGGCCGGAACCGCGCCGGCGGCTCCAGGCGTTCCGCCAAGTGAGTTGACGGGTGTCACTCAGGGGAATACAACGTGAGCGCGGTCAGCCTCGGACCGGCGGATCTGGCCGACCTTACGACCCTAGTCAAGGACCTGAACTTCGATGATATGGAACGTCGGAGCGCGCTGCTGGAGAACGGTTCGCGTGACTTCAATGCGGTTCCAGGTAGCGGGAAGACTTCATTGCTCGCGGCCAAGCTGCTCTTGCTGGCCAAGAAGTGGCCACATGCGCGAAGCGGAATCTGTGTTCTCAGCCACACCAACGTGGCACGAGACGAGATTGCGCAGCGCTTAGCGGGGAGTTCTGAGGGCGCACGGCTACTGAGCTACCCCCATTTCATTGGCACCATCCATGCCTTTGTTAACCAGTTCTTCGCGATGCCTATGCTGCGAAGCTTGGGCCAAAAGGTCGAAGTCATCGACGACGTCGTCTTCGCCGATAAGGCCAAGTCGCTTCTTCAGCTGGGCATGTTCTCGGGCCTGCGCGTCTACCTGGAGAACCAGAACAATGGCGACGGCATCGCCACTTCCTTGTTCTATCGGACGTCGGAGCTGCAGGTGCAAGTTGAGAGCGGAACACTGCCCGGAACGCACACTGCGTCGTACAAGTCGCTGGTGACGCTTAAGAAGATGCTGAGCAAGGACGGCATATTTCGGCATCGGGACATGTTCGCGTATGCCGACCTCGCGCTCAGGACTTGTCCCAATCTCGTCGATGTCGTTCACCGGCGGTTCCCGATGGTGTTCATCGACGAGATGCAGGATACGTCCTGGGATCAGGAGTCCTTCCTGAATCGCATCTTCGATGGAAAGTCGGTGATGCAAAGATTCGGGGATGTAGACCAGAAGATTCTCTCGGACGAGGCGAACGCTAACCTCCTCACGTTCCCACGGGGCGGTTACGGTTGCATCAGCACCAGTAAGCGATTTGGACCGCCCATTGCAAGCGCGGTGGGTAGCGTGCGTTTGAGCGGAAATGCAGTTGTTGGAGAGGGAGCTAGCACCCACGCGCCGGTCCTACTCTTGTACTCCACGGCAGATGTCGCCAAGGTGGTGTCGCGCTATGGCCGCCTAGTCATTGACCGCCTGACCGAGGAAGAAGCTGCAGCCCGCGAGGTGAAGGCGATGTGCACTCGCAAGTCGGGAGAAGGGAAGGTTGCGGCAGGGCGCCACCTTGTGGATTATTGGCCGGCCTATGGTGAAGACCAGCAAATCACCAGCATGCGTTCTGAACGCTTCTGGGGGCTCGTCGGCGATGCAAAGAAAACCCTGCTGGAGGCATCGCTCAACTCGCGAGTTTCCGACGTCCGGAGGGCACTGCTGCTAGTGCTCCGCGCGGCGGCGTCGCCTGTGGTGGACGGCGTTCGAGATGCGCGTGCGTTGCCTCGGGCCGCAAGAGAGTTCGGGGCATCAGGGCCGATTGAAGGTCTCACCCGTCACCTGGCGATTTCTGGCGAGCAACTCTGTGTCGTGGGCCAGCGCGATTCGACCATCCAGCTTGTGTATGTAGGACTCAAGCCGTACCTCCCGGATGAACTCAAGTTTGATGAGTTCTCAGCTCTGAGCGTATTTGATGAGCTAGGACCGCAAGGGACGACGAGCCCTACCGCCTCGACGAGGTGTCAGGTCTCCCACTTGGGACGGAGTCTTGAGTTTGGACTGGGCACGACAGCCGGGATGAAGGGCGAGACGCACTCCGCATCCCTGGTCCTGGAATCCTACGGTGGCACCAGCAGGAAGTTTGACGTCGCGCTAGGACTTGAATACATCGCCGGGATTGCCTCGAAGACGCTCGACAAGCTCCCAAAGACACAGCAGGCTCAAATGCGGAATCTCTACGTTGCGATGTCCCGCCCAGCGGCGTTGTTGTGCCTAGCGGCAAATGAAGAGCGAGTTCCGCCAGGACTGCGAACGGCGCTCTTGAGCAAGGGCTGGCACATCGAAGTGGTGTAAGCAGCTAGCCGCGCTATCTTAACGCCGGCACGCCGACGAAGAAGGATTCAACCAGCGATGAGGAAGCAACTCTTCGAGAAGACTGCTCAGCCGCGATGGCGTTCAGGTACGTCGCATGGGTAGACATGGGGATCATGCCGCACTTGCCGTTGACGGGGTGCACAGTTGTGGCGCGCCGCCGTACGGGCTGCTCCACAACGTATCTCCGATCTTCGCGCTGCCAATGGTGATTTAGCCGAGTGACCGCTTTATGACGGTCAGCATGCATTGGTAAGTGCAGCCGAGGGACCGCAATGCTGCAAAGCAGCCATCGGGCTTTCCCCATCGAACTACCGCTTTGGGTCGAAAGCCGCCAGTCAATCAACGACGTATCAACGCGGGCTTTCCCTACAGGGAAATCATGACGTGAGTCGAGGTCAACGGGCTTGGTTTGTCGCAGGCTTACCGCGCCGGGCCTACTGGTTTGGCCAGCTCTTTCTGAAACAGCTGAAGACCTCAAACCGACGACGCATAAGGACAATGCAATGACAAGTCAGAATCTGGTTTCCCTTTCCCTTACCGATGCGCAGCTGCAGGCTGTGGATCAGGCGTTGACCGATATCGAAGCGCAGTTGACCGGGCTGATTGCCATGAACGCGTCCCAGCGCAAGAAGCTGATGCGGATGGGCGACAAGTCCGAGGCGTTCTGCCGGCAGACGCTGAGCGTGCTGGCGCAGAACCCGCAGGTGGTGCCGCCAAGCCTGAGTGTGGCCGGTGCGCAGGCCGATCTGGAAACGCTGGACCGGCTGCGGCCACGGATGCAGCGGCTGGCACGGTTGGCCGAGCGGGCCACCGATACGGACATCGCGCTGGGGTCGGATGTGATGCGGTGTGCGCTGGACGGTTACGCGCTGCTGAAGGTGTCCGGCCGACGTCCCCCCGCTTTCAGTAGCGGTCGGCTTTGGAGTCCGGGGTTAGGGTATCTGAGCGGGCCAGCGTTTTGGCATAGGCCTGTGGGGTCAGCCCGCCGAGCGCGTTCTTGGGTCGCTCCTCGTTGAATTCGCGCCGCCAGGTTTCGATGACCGTGCGGGCGTGCAGCAGGCCGGTGAACCGGTGCTCGTTGAGGCATTCGTCGCGCAGCCGACCATTGAAGCTCTCGACGTAGGCGTTCTGGTTGGGCTTGCCGGGCTCGATCAGACGCAGCGCTATGCCACGCACGTGCGCCCACTCGAGCATCGCCTTGCCGCAGAACTCCTTGCCGTTGTCGGTGCGGATCACCTCCGGCAGGCCGCGCTGGATCGCCAGGCGCTCCAGGATGCGCACCACGCCGTGCCCGGAGATCGCCCGCTCCACCTCGATGGCCACCGACTCGTGCGTGGCGTCGTCCACAATGGTGAGGGCCTTGAGCACCCGACCGTCCGCCGTCCGGTCAAACACGAAGTCCATCGACCAGACCTGGTTGGCCCGCTCTGGCCGCAGCAGTGGTTGTCGTTCGCCCACCGGCACCTTTTTCCGCTTCCGGCGCCGCACCTGCAGCTTCGCTTCCTGGTACAGCCGCTCCACGCGCTTGTAGTTCACGAGCATTCCCGCCTGCCTGAGCTTGAGGTAGATCATCCCGACGCCGTAGCGCTTGTACCGCTGCGCCAACGCCAGGATGCGCTCGCGCAGCTCGACGTTCCGGTCCGGCGCGGGCTGGTAGCGGTATGCGCTGGCGCTCATGCGCACCACCGCCAGTGCCCGCCGTTCGCTCAACCCTTTGCCGATCATGTAGCGCACCTGCTGACGCCGAGCCGGTGCGCTCACCACTTTTTTCGCAGGACGTCCTTGATGACCTCATTCTCCAGCACCTGCTCGGCCAGCAACTTCTTCAGCCGGCCGTTCTCGGTCTCCAGCTCCTTCAGGCGCTTGGCATCGGGCACGCTCATGCCACCGAACTTGCTCCGCCACAGGTAGTACGACGCCTCGCTGAAACCATGCCTGCGGCACAGCTCCTTGACCGGCAACCCGGCCTCGGCTTCACGCAGGAAGCCGATGATCTGCTCTTCGGAAAAGCGCTTCTTCACGTCCAATCTCCTCGCTTTGGGGAATTGGACTCCAGATCGCCGTGCTACTCAAAACCGGGGGGACGTCGCGGCCGCAACCAGGGGCTGGAAGGGCTGCGCAAGGATCTGGGAACCCGTTTCGCCAAAAGCACTCGGCAGAGCGAGCCGCAGCCGGCGTGATATCCGCCCCGGTCGGTGGCAGGCCTGCGCCTGCCGCCGGCACCGACCCCGCCATGCCTTGGGAGGCCGCAGCAATGCGGCCTTTCTTCGTTTAGGGCGCAGGGCACCGCGCGGCCGGCGGTTCCGGGCACCGGTTGCGGCAGGACGCGGGCTGGATGTCTGCACCCTGCCTGCCGCCGACATCGGAGATCCGGGGCCTGCGGGACCGGAAAAGCGACGCGCGTCACATCTGGAACGTCATCGATGAAGGTCAAAGCCTCAACGATGAGGGTTAAAGCGTCAGCGATGAAGGAAAAAGCCTCAGCGGTGAGGGTTAAAGCGTCAGCGTTGAGGCTCAAAGCGTCAGCGATGAGGAAAAAAGCCTCAACGATGAAGGTTCAGGTGCCTGCGGTGAGGTTTGAAGCGTCAACGATGACGCTCAAAGCGTCAACGATGAAGGTTCAAGCGTCTGCAGTGAGGGTAAAAGCGTCAACGATGAGGGTCGCCGATATCAACGTTGACGCTCAAAGCTTCAACGATGAGGCTTTGACCTTCACGGTTGAGGGTTGAAACGTCAACGGTGAGGCTTGAAGTGACAACGCTGACGCTTCAAGCGTCATTGATGGGGTTCGCGGGTGTGAGCCTTGACCCTGAGAGCTTCGACGTTGGGGTTTGAAGCGTCAGCCAGTGCGGGTGATGCGGCAGGGGTGGGGTTTCGGGGGTCGGCTATGGGGCCGCGGTAGCGGAGGATTTCCATGTGGAGCGAGGCTGGCACGCCCTGCAGGTGGCAGTCGCAAAAAGCACTGGCTCACTTGGGAAGGCCCCATCGCGACTTACACCCGAGGTGGGTGCAAGCGTCGCTCCTACACGAAGCAGGCCCCCGTCGTGACTTGCATCCGAAGGGGGTGGCTGGCTTCGCCGCGCCATCGAAGCGGGGCGTGCGGACCGGGCGGGCGGTGAAAAGACGGACATCTGATCCCTGATATCCTCGGTCAAATATGGAACCAGCCCCCGACCGCCCCTCTTTATCCAACGTCCATCGTGAGCTGCGCAGTTTTCCGCTTCATACCATCGCTCCCGTTGCCGTTGTGGTCCTCGCGGCGTTCGCGCTGTGGCGCTTCCTGTCATCCGATCCGGCTATAGCCACCGCTGTGGCCCTGTGTACCGTGCCTGCCGTCATTGGCTGCGTCATCAGCTACACGCAGCGGCGTCGCATGGAGGTGGCCGGCCTGTTGGTGTGCATCAGCAACGCAGCCGGCTGCCTGCTGGCCGTCCGGGTTGTAGGCGACGACGCAATGGCCTGGGTCTATCTGGCGTTGATGGCCAATTTCTTCCTTGCCAGCAACCGTGTCGCCACTACGACCAATCTGGCGTTGACCGCGGCACTGCTTGCCATGCCCGACGTGCTGCTGGGCAGCACCCCGAACATCCCCGGCATCTGCGTGATCGCCATCACCCTGGGCTTCGGTTACCGGTTCTCGGGCAGCTTGCAGGGCGACCGCACACGGCTGGAGGAACTTGCCTCGCTCGATACTCTCACCGGGCTGCCGAACCGGCGCACGCTGGAGCGGACCCTGGTGCAGCTGATCGCCGATGACCGTTCGGACCGCTATGGGTACGCACTGGTGATCCTGGATATCGACCATTTCAAGAGCGTGAACGACCTCTATGGCCACACCAGCGGCGACACCGCGCTGTCGGATCTGGCGATGATCCTGCGGTTCGAACTGCGCGAGCATGATCTGGCCTTCCGCTTCGGCGGCGAGGAGTTCGTGATCCTGGTCAATGCCAAGACCCGTGAGGCGCTGGAAAGCTTTGCCGAGCGCATCCGCAAGGCGGTCTACCAGTCGCTTCGCGGCCCCGGGGGTCGCATCACCATCTCGTTGGGCGCAGCGATGTATGCCGGCGAGCCGCATTGGCAGGACTGGTTCTCGCGCGCCGATGCGGCGCTGTACCGGGCAAAGGAAAACGGCCGCAACAGCTACATGATTGCCGAAGAGCTGGAGTGAGATCGGTGCGGCGATCCGATCGTCGTGGCAGCGGTTCTGGCAGCGTCGACTGGTGTAGGAGCGACGCTTGCACCCAACTCGGGTGTAAGTCGCGAATAGCTTGAGTCGCTAGGAAAGCCCCGTCGCGACTCACACCCGGAAGGGGTGCAAGCGTCGCTCCTACAGATAGAGCGTCGTCGTTCTGAAGGCCCTCTTGGCCAATGTAGGAGCGACATAAGTCGCGATTAGCCCGGGTCGCTCGGAAAGCCCCCGTCGCGACTCACACCCGGAAGGGGTGCAAGCGTCGCTCCTGCAGATCAAAGCTGCTCCCTATGCCGCTGCACCGTCCCACCAAAAAGGCCGCCCGATTGGGCGGCCTTCTGGCGTTGCACGAACCGGTGGGTCCACGCAACGCAGTCACAGCGGCGGCGCTGTTACTGGCGCAGCGGGATCACGCGGATCTCGACGCGGCGGTTCTGCGCGCGGCCGGCGTCGGTGCTGTTGTCGGCGATCGGGTACATCTTGCCGGCGCCCAGCGTCTCGATGCGTGCGCGCTGCACGCCCTGCCCGGTCAGGTAGGCGGCCACGGCATCGGCGCGTTCCTTGGAGATGCGGTTGTTGACCGCGTCGGTGCCGATGCTGTCGGTGTGGCCGACCACTTCGATCATGGTCTGGTTGTATTCGTTCAAGGTGCTGGCCACGCCGTTGAGCGCGCCGTAGAACTGCGGCTTGAGCGCGGTCTTGTTGAAGTCGAAGGTGATGCCGTCGGGCAGGCTGAGGGTGATGTTGTCGCCCTGGCGCTGCACGTCGATACCGGTGTTGGCGGTGCGCTCACGCAGGGCGCGCTCCTGGCGGTCCTGGTAGTTGCCCACGGCCGCGCCGCTGAGCGCGCCGATACCGGCGCCGATCATGGCGTGCTGGCGACGCTCGGTCGCACTGTTGCCGGTCAGCAGGCCGGCGGCGGCGCCGATGGCGGTACCGATCAGCGCGCCCTTGCCGGTGCGGTTCTGCTGCTGGGTGGAATTGCCGTACGGGTCGCTCTGCACGTACGAGCCACCGGTGGCGCATGCCGACAGCACGGCGGCGCTGACCAGCGCCAAAGACAGGTTGCGGGTTGCGGATCGGATCATGGTGTTTCTCCTTGGGTTACCGGCATGCCGGTTTGAACTGGCCGCTGCAGCATAAACAGCGGCGCGCGATCCAGGCATGACGAAACGATCCGGCAGCAGCGTGCATTCATGTTTATGTACGGGCTGTTCAAATACGCCTCACGTATGGCGGTAAGCGGCCAGCGCCGCGTCGCGTCCTTCGGCCAGGCCCACCAGCGGGTGCGGCGGATAAGTGGGCGCCTTGTCGGCAAGCAGTGCAGGGCTCAGCCACGGCGCGAAGCGTTCCTTGAGTGGCAGTGCGGCCAACTCGGGTACCCAGCGGGTGATGTAGCGCGCGTGTGGATCGAACTTCTGCGCCTGGGTCACCGGATTGAAGATGCGGAAGTACGGCGCCGCATCGGCACCGGTACCGGCGACCCACTGCCAGCCCATCGTGTTGTTGGCCAGATCGGCATCCACCAGCGTGTCCCAGAACCAGCGCGCACCGTGCTGCCAATGCACGCGCAGGTGCTTGCACAGGAAGCTGGCGACGATCATCCGCACGCGGTTGTGCATGTAGCCGGTGGCCCACAGCTCGCGCATGCCGGCATCGACGATCGGGACACCGGTGCGCCCCTGCTGCCACGCCGCCAGCAGCTGCGGATCGGGCGCGGCCCACGCAAAGCGGTCGAAGCGCGGGTTGAGGTTGCGCTCGCTGGTGTGCGGAAAGTGGTGCAGCAGGTGGATGGAGAATTCGCGCCAGCCCAGTTCGCGCAGGTAGCCATTGACGTCGGCTTCGTTGGCCGCAGTGCGCTGCCGCTCGAGCACGGCGGCGATGTGCCACGGCGCGATTTCACCGAAGTGCAGATGCGGCGACAGCAGCGAGGTGCCCACCCGGTCCGGCAGGTCCCGCTGCTGCCGGTAGCCGTGCAGCGCCCCGTCGACAAAGACGTCCAGCGCTTCATGCGCCCCGGCTTCACCGGGTTGCCAGTGCTCCCAGAATCCGTGGTCCCACGCCAGCGCCGGGCGCAGTTGCAGTGCCGCCAGTGGCACGCCGGAAATGGACGGGTGCGACAGCGTGGCCGGTGCGGTGGACAGCGCCGGCAGCTTCCAGCGGGTCAGCGCATTGCGCCAATACGGGGTAAACACCTTGTAGGGGCCGCCCTGCTGGGTGGCCAGCTCCCACGGCTCGAACAGCAGGCTGCCGTTGTGGCTTTCGACCACGATGCCCTGCTCGCGCAGCTGGCGCTTGATGGCGGCATCGCGCGCCTGCGTGGCCGGCTCGTACTTGCGGTTCCAGTACACCGCCTGCGCGCCGGTTTCGGCAATCAATTGCTGCAGTGCTGCGGCACTGGGGCCGTGGCGGATCACCAGGTGCGAGCCGCGCGCGCGCAGGTCCGCATCCAGGCTGGCCAGTGAACGATGCAGCCAGGCATTGGAGGCGGCGCCGGGTGCCCACGCGCCCTCCTCTTCCGGTGCATGCACATACACCGGAACAAGTGCATGCCCGGCGTCGATGGCGGCCTGCAAGGCCGGGTTGTCCTGCAGGCGCAGATCGCGCCGGAACCACACCAGAGCAACGGACATCTTATTGGGAACCGGCCATTTCGAAGCCGTAGATGATAGGTCGTGACAGGGTGAAATGAGCGCGCATGACGTGTGCCATGATCAGCGCCGCGGCCGCAATGACCGGGTTCGCACGCCCGCACGGGGCGCCCACCACAGAGGGCTCCAGCGATGGAAACGCAGCTCAATCCGGACGCATCGGTCTACCGGATCCTGGTGTTCGATGAAGTGTATTCAGCGCGCGCGGCCGAAGAACAGGCCGAGAAGAGCAAGCTGTCCGCGTTCGGCACGCTGGCCCGCCTGAACCCGTTGAACCGGCCCAAGGCCGAGACGGTCAACCTGTCCAAATCGGAGCTGCGCTACGAGCCGTTCTGGCATGTGGCCGCACGCCGCGAGATCGACTATGTGCATGAGGCGGTGTATCCGCTGCAGATCACCAATCCCCATGCGCGCCAGCTGGAAATCGCCGGGCAGACGGTCGAAGTGCTGGCCAACGGCAACAAGCCGCGGGTGGAACTGGCCGTCAACGAGCTGTGCCACCGCAAGATCGACACCCTGCTCTACCAGGACGGACTGAAGCGGCCGATCCGCCAGGGCAAGCTGCAGGGCTACGTGGAACGCTACCGCGCGGTGGAGCAGCAGCAGCTGGATCTTCCCGGCGCGGTCATCCCGCAGATGCCTTTCGCGTCGGTGGTCCAGGTGATCAAGTCGCAGCTGGCGGCCGAGGCGATCGACGCCCATCGCATCGACAACGACCTGCTGGAATTCGTCAGCGCCAATCTGTACTTCCGCCCGGTGTTCGCCTTCGAATACCTGTGGACCGGCGCCGGCAGGATCGGCGTGATCGAGATCGATGGCCTGACCGGCGAGGTGGTGGAAGATGGCCAGTGGTTCCGCGACAAGCTCGACACGGTGATGTCGCGCGAGATGCTGTTCGAGCTGGGCGCGGAGATGGCCTCGACCGTGGTGCCCGGCGGCGGCTTCGCGGTGAAGGTGCTGGGCAAGCTGACCCAGGAGCGCAACGGGCGCCCCTGAGCGGAGCGCTTACTCGAACGAGCCGACCGAGTCGTGCGAGAGGTTGTCGAAGCGGGTGTATTCGCCGAAGAACTTCAGCTTGCACGAACCGGTGGGGCCACCACGGTGCTTGCCGATGATGATCTCGGCCAGGCCCTTGTCGGGCGAACTTTCCTTGTTGTAGTAGTCGTCGCGGTAGATGAAAACGATCATGTCCGCGTCCTGCTCGATAGCGCCGGACTCGCGCAGGTCGGCCATCACCGGACGCTTGTCGGTACGCGTTTCCAGCGAGCGGTTGAGCTGGGACAGCGCGATCACCGGCACGTTCAGCTCCTTGGCCAGGCCCTTGAGCGAACGCGAGATCTCGGAGATCTCGGTGGCGCGGTTCTCGCTGTTGCCCGGCACGCTCATCAGCTGCAGGTAGTCGATCACGATCAGGCCCAGATCATGCTCGCGCTTGAGGCGGCGGCACTTGGAACGCAGGATCTCCGGTGACACGCCGGGCGTGTCGTCGATGAAGATCTTGGTTTCCTTGAGCATGCGGATGGCGCCGGTGACGCGGCTCCAGTCCTCGTCCTCGAGCTGGCCGGTACGCAGGCGCTGGGCATTGATGCGGCCGTTGGAGGAAATCAGGCGCATCGCCAGCTGCGAGGCGGACATTTCCATCGAGAACACCGCCACGCCCTTCTTCGACTTGATCGCGGCGTACTCGGCGATGTTCAGCGCCAGCGTGGTCTTGCCCATGGCCGGACGCGCGGCAAGGATGATCAGGTCGGTCGGCTGCAGGCCGGCGGTCATCGCATCGAAATCGGTATAGCCGGTCGGCAGACCGGTGATGTTGCCGCCATTCTCGAAGCGGTTGCGCAGCTCCTCGAACGCGTCTTTCAGCGCCCCGGGCATCGCCACGAAGTCGGTACGTCCACGTGCGCCCTGCTCGGCGATGGCGAACACCGACTTTTCGGCGGTCGACAGCAGCTCGGAACTGTCGCGGCCTTCTGGCTGGAAGCCATCGTTGACGATATCGGTACCGACCTGGATCAGCTGCCGCAACACGGCCTTGTCGCGCACGATCTCGGCATAGGCGGAGATGTTGGCGGCCGACGGGGTGGTGCTGGCCAGTTCGATCAGATAGGCGCCATCACCGACCACTTCCATCTTGCCCTGCGACTCGAACCATTCGCCGAGTGTCACGGCATCGAACGGACGGTCGCGCTCGCACAGTTCGCGGATCGCCCGGTAGATGAGCTGATGGTCGCGGCGGTAGAAGTCCTTCTCGGTCAACTGTTCGTTGACCTGGTCGAAGGCCTGCGGCGCCAGCATCAGGCCGCCCAGCACCGCCTGCTCGGCTTCCACCGAATGCGGCGGTACGCGCAAGGTGTCGATGCGCTGTTCGCTGCGCTCGGAACGGTCGCTGCGATCGGAACGGAAACCAGTACGGGCGGACATGAAAAGGGTAATTCCTGCATTGGGTAGCCGTCGGGCATGGTAGACATGCGCCGGCAGCCGGAGCCACGGACAAACCTGTGGATAACCTGTCTACAAACCGGGATAACGGCGGCGTTGCCGTCGGTTGTGACGCGATCGCATCTCACAGCATGCGACCGGCGCCATTGCAGCGCCGGGGGTGGTGATTATCGCAGATGGCGCGGGCGCAGGTACGTCGGCGTGATTCAGCGGTAGTGAGTGCCGCGCCGGTTGATTGAAGAGGATTGCCGGGCCTGTTCCTTCGCCACGGTGGGAAGAATGTCACGACGCTGTTCGCCGCGACGCTTCCTTGTGCTCATCGCAATGCGGCTTCGTGCGCCCTCATCCGCCCCTTCGGGGCACCTTCTCCCTGGGGGAGATTGGAGATTGGAGATTGGTGAGGCTCCGTGACTCTGCGGCTTGGTGTGCGCCCTCATCCGCCCCTGCGGGGCACCTTCTCCCGGGGGGAGAAGGGAGACGGGAGATTGGTGAGGCTCCGTGACTCTGCGGCTTGGTGTGCGCCCTCATCCGCCCCTTCGGGACACCTTCTCCCGAGGGGAGAAGGGAGAAGGGAGAGGGGAGATTGGAGGGTCCGCGACTCTGCGGCTTGGTGTGCGCCCTCATCGGCCCCTTCGGGGCACCTTCTCCCGAGGGAGAAGGGTGAGTGCCAAGACTTCGCGCCCGCACTGCGCCGCTGCCACCGGCAACGGCGCGTGCCCCTATCCACTCGGCGCTATTCCTGTGCCAGCGCGGCGGCGGCGTTGACGATGTCGGCATCCCCGGGCAGCACCAGCAATGCGGCGCCGGCCAGCGGGGTGTAGGTGTCGGCGCCGACCACCCGCCGCAGCGGTATCGCGCCATGGCCGGCTTCCACCAGGGCGGTGATCACGCCCTCGCCCACGCCGGCACTGTGGCGGCCTTCGTCGACCACCACGATGCGCCTGGCGCCGCTGGCCTGTGCGGCGATGAAGCCGTCGTTCAACGGCACCAGCCAACGCAGGTCCACCACTTTCACCTTCCAGCCATGCGCCGCCTCGATGCGTTGGGCCGCGCGCAGGCTCATCGGCACGCCGTTGCCGTAGGTGAAGATCACCAGGTCCTCGGCCCCCTCGGCATACACCCGTCCTTCGCCCAGCACCATCGCCTCGCCCGGCGCCGGATAGGGGAACAGCCATTGGCCGTCGCCGGCTTCATGCAGGTCCTTGGCCATGTACAGCGCGATCGGCTCAAGGAACACGCACACGCGCCCGTCCACCCTGGACAGCGCCGCGAGGGTACGCAGCATCGTCGCCGCGTCATCGCCGCGCGATGGGCAGCCCACCACCAGTCCGGGAATATCACGGATGGCGGCGATCGAATTGTCGTTGTGGAAGTGGCCGCCGAAGCCCTTCTGGTAGCCGAGGCCGGCGATCCGCACCAGCATCGGGTTGCGGTACTGGTCGTTGGAGAAGAACTGCAGCGAGCAGGCCTCGCCGCGCAACTGGTCGACCGCGTTGTGCAGGTAGGCCAGGTACTGGATCTCGGGTACCGGCAGCATGCCCATGTTGGCAAAGCCCTGCGCCATGCCCAGGATCATGGTTTCATCCAGCAGCGTATTGAACACACGACGCGCGCCGAAGGCCTTCAGCAGGCCCTTGGTGACGGTGTAGACGCCGCCCTTCTGCGCCACGTCCTCACCGAACAGCACCGTCTCGGGGTACTTGCAGAACAGGTCGTGCAGCGCCTGGTTGATCTGGATCGCCAGATGCCGCGGCGGCTGGTTTTCCGGCAAGGCCGCCTCGCTGCCGAACACCTCCAGGCGCCGCGCGGCAAAATCCGCACGCGCAGCTTCCGCCTGCACCTTCTGCGGCGAATACGGCGCCAGTGGCGTCACCACGTCGGCCAGTGAAGCCAGCCGGGGCCGCTGGTCCGCCGCCTCGGCCGCGGCAAAACAGCGCGCCCGGGTCTGTTCGTACAACGCCAGCACTTCGGCCTTGTCCATGGCGCCGGACTCCACCGCGATCTGCGCCGAGCGCAGCAACGGGTCGGAGGCCTCGACCGCGCACAGTTCGTCCAGCGAGCGCCATTCGATCTCGAAATCGGTGCCGGCATGGCCCATCAACCGCGCCGTGCGCAGATGCAGGAAGGTCGGCCGGCGGGTGCGGCGGCAATGCTCCACCGCCCGTTCCACGTCCGCATAGCCTTGCGCCAGATCCAGGCCATCGGCCTGGAAGTAATCCAGCCCGGGACGGCTGCGAAAGCTTTCGGCGATCCAGCCGCTGGGCGTTTTCACCGAAATGCCGATGCCGTTGTCCTCGCACACGAACAGCACCGGCGCGGGCAGCTTCTGGTACGCGCTCCAGGAGGCGGTATTGAAGGCGGTCTGCGCGGTGGCGTGGTTGGCCGACGCATCGCCGAAGGAACAGATGGTGATGCTGTCTTCGGGCACCGGCAATGCATGTCCCAGACGTTTGCCGGCTTCGATCGCCATCGCCGTGCCCAGCGCCTTGGGCAGATGCGAGGCGATCGTGGAGGTCTGCGGCAGCACCCACAGCGGCTTGCTGCCCCACACCTTGTGGCGACCGCCACTGGCCGGATCATCCTTGCTGGCGGCAAAGGACAGCGCCGAATCCATCACCGGATCCATGCCCGGCAGCTTGCGGAAGCGCTCGGCCATGAAGCCGCCGGAGCGGTAGTGCAGGAACGCCGGATCGGTATGCCGCGCCGCCCGCGCCACCATGGCATTGCCCTCGTGGCCGGAGGAGCCGATGGTGTAGAAGACCTTGTTCTGTACCCGCAGCACGCGCGCCATCAGGTCCAGATGGCGGCTGATCAGCTGCGACTGGAACAGCTCGCGGAACCCCCGCACATCCAGCGCGCTGCCCGGCACCACCGCCGCCTCGTCCTGCGGCGCGCGGCGCGGCCCTTCGGGCAATCCATTGACGAATTCGGTGAAGTTGATGTCACAGATCTCGGCCCGGTTCAGACCCTTCATGCGAGCCGGGATGGGCTGGGGAACACTTGCGAACATGCAGTCGGACTCCGCTCCACGACGGGAGATGATGAAAGGAAGATTCAGCGTGATTGGTTGATTCGAGCGCTGGCCTCGGCGTCGGGTTCGGGCATCGCAACGAAGCCGGGCTGCTGGCGCACCCGTGCCAGCCAGCCTTGGATCAACGGATACGGTTCCAGGGTGATTCCGCCGTGCGGCGCGACGGCGGTATAGGCATGCAAGGCGATATCGGCAATGCCGTAATCCGGGCCGGTGAACCAGTCATTGCAGGCCAGATGCTGTTCCAGCACCGCCAGTGCGCTGTGCCCGCGCTCGCGCAGCAAGGGCAGTTCGCCACGACGCGGCGAATCCGGCGCGGTCCAGCCGCAGATGAAACGCGCCACCGCGATATATGGCTCGTGGCTGTACTGCTCGAAAAACATCCACGACAGCGCCTGCGCGCGCTGCCAGCTGTCTGCCGGCAGCAACGGCGTACCGTCAGCCAACCAGCACAGGATGGCGTTGGATTCGGTCAGGATGCCGCCGTCATCGCGCTCGATGACCGGCACTTTTCCATTCGGATTGCGGGCCAGGAACTCCGCGCTGCGGGTCTGGCCATGGGCGCTGTCCACTTCCACCCACCGGTAATCGCGCCCCAGCTGCTCGAGCAACAACCGCACCTTGTGGCAATTGCCCGACACGGACATGCCATACACGGTCAGCGGCGCGGGCGGATTGGTCATCGAAGCGGTCCCCAGTGGATGCCGGCACAGCACACGTGGCCCCATGACACCGGAAGCGCAGCGGCTTGAAAAGGTACGCCGCAGCATTCAGCCAGCTGGCCGCCGCCGCGCCATGCCTGGTGGGTGATTCGTCCCGGCCGATGCAGAATCCGCAAGGCCTGGAACGCAAAGAGGCCGGCAATGCCGGCCTCTTTGCTGCAACAGTGCAGGCAGCGTTTACTGGCGACTGGGCGCCGGAGCGGCCGCGGCGGTCTGCGTCACCACTTGCCCATCGATGACCGGCAGGCGATCGCTGACCGGCTTGGCAGGCATGCGGATGGTCTTTTCCTGGCCTTCGTAGCGATAGGTCACGTCGTAACCGATCGTTTCATTGGCATTGCCCATGGCGATACGGCTGCCCGGCTTGCTGTCCATGCGCATGGTGCCGGTGGTGCCGTCGGCATTGCGGTAGGTGACGTTGTAGCCGGTCACCCGCGAGGACTCGGACGTGCTGTTCTCGGTACGGCACTGGCGCTCGGTGCGGCTGACCACGCGGCCACCGACGTGCCGCTTGTCGACCTGGTTGCCGATCACGCCGCCGGCCACCGCGCCGGCTGCGGTCGCGGCCTTCTTGCCGTTGCCGCCGCCGACCTGGTTGCCCAGAAGGCCGCCAATCACCGCGCCAGCCACGGTACCGCCTACGTTGCCGTCGCGCTCGGGCAGGCGTTCCTGCACCACCACGTCATCGCAGACCTCACGCGGTACGGTGGTGGAAGATGTCTCGCGCACCGGCTCGCTGCCGATCACGGTGGCGTAGAGCTTCTCCTTCTGCGTTACCGGGTCGACCTTCAGTACATCGGCGTATTCGAGCTTGGCTCCGGCGGCCAGGTCATCGCTTGCCAGCGCATCGTCGGCCGTCAGCGAGGTGTCCAGCATCGGACGATCCTCGGCCGGTGCGGCCAGCCCTGCGCTCTTGTTACCACCGCTCATGAACGCGGCCGTGGCGATGCCGCCCACCAGCAAGGCGCCCGCGGCAACCAGAATCGTTGTCGTGTTGTTCTTCATCACCAGCTCCTGCGGAACGCCCGCGCTTTGGATGGGCGCAATTCCAGCACGTTCCAGCTGAATGGTTCAATGTCCGCGTGATGGACGGCACCGGAACTGCAGCCACCATCCCAATATCGACCGTGCTAGCGTTGATCCACTGACCGAAGGACGCCTCCATGCCGAGCCCGATATTGCTGCCACTGCTGGAATGGGCGCGCAGATTGCGTTACCCCACACTGTTCAAGATCACCGCCGCGCTGTTCACCCTCAGCGTGCTGCTGCCCGACCCGGTGCCTTTCATCGACGAGATCCTGTTTGGCCTGGGCACCCTGCTGCTGGCCAACTGGAAACGGCGCAAAGGCCCGGTCGAGCCGCCCGCGCTTCCGCGCAAGCGCTGAGCCCGTGCAGCTGATCGACAGCCATTGCCATCTGGATGCAGGCGAATTCGATAGCGATCGTGCGTTCGTCATTGCACGTGCCCAGGCGGCGGGAGTCGCGGCGCAGGTGGTGCCGGCCGTGACCGCCGACAGCTGGCCCAAGCTCAGGTCGGTATGCGCGCAATCCCCCGAGTTGTATCCGGCCTATGGCCTGCACCCGATGTTTCTGACCGAACACCGGCCCGAACATCTGCCACATCTGCGCGACTGGATCGAGCGCGAGCGTCCGTGCGCCATCGGCGAATGCGGGCTGGACTTCTTTATCGACGGACTGGACGCGGACACCCAGCGCGTCTACTTCAAGGGCCAACTTGAGCTGGCGCGCGAGTACGGGCTGCCGTTGATTGTCCATGCGCGGCGTGCCGTGGACGAGGTGATTCTCTCGATCCGCCGCACCGGCGGCCTGCGCGGGGTGGTGCACAGCTTTTCCGGCAGCCCCGAACAGGCGCGCCAGCTGTGGGACCTGGGCTTCCTGATCGGGCTCGGCGGACCGGTCACCTACCCGCGCGCCAATCGTCTGCGTGGCCTGGTGGCGGAGATGCCACTGGAATTCCTGCTGCTGGAAACCGACGCACCCGACCAGCCCGACATGCATATCCGCGGCCAGCGCAACGAGCCGTCGCGGCTGCCCTTCATTCTCGAGACGGTTGCCGCACTGCGCCGGCAACCGGCCGAAGAGATCGCGGCGCAGACCACGGCCAACGCACGCCAGCTGTTCAACCTGGGCGCGCAGCAGGCCGCGACCGGATCCTCAGCTTCCCGCTGATTGCCCTTGCACCGCACCGGTCAGCGCACCGGCTGCCGGTGCAACCGGGGCGATCCGTGGCTTGAGCAACATCTCCAGCGCCTTGCCCACCGCCGCGAACGCGAATGCGCCGGTGATATGCGTGGCCGCGCCAAGGCCCGCGCCGCAATCGAGCTTCAGCGCCGCGTCGGGCCCCAGCTGTGGCCGCAGCCCGCAGACACTGCCATCTGCCTGCGGATACTTGACGTTCTCCAGCGAGTACACCGCCGGCACCCCGAAATAGCGCGAGGCGTTCTTCGGAAAGTTGAAATCGCTGCGCAGTTTCTTGCGGATCAACGCCATCATCGCGTCGTGCTCGGTACGCGAGACATCGCGGATCCGCACCAGGGTCGGGTCGGTACGGCCACCGGCCGCGCCCACGGTCAGGATCGGCAACTTGCGGCGCCGGCACCAGGCAATGGTTTCCACCTTCACCCGAAAGCTGTCGCAGGCATCGATCACCAGGTCGAAGTTGCGATCCAGCAGCTGCTCCATGTTGCTGGTGGCCAGGAAGCTCTCCACCGCCTCGGCCTCCATGTCCGGGTTGATCGCACGGCAACGCTCGGCCATGGCCACCGACTTGTTGCGCCCGTACTGCCCGGCAAGCGCGGGCAATTGCCGGTTGGTGTTGGAAACGCAGATGTCGTCGGCGTCGATCAGGGTGATATGGCCCACCGCCGAGCGTGCCAATGCCTCCACCACCCACGAGCCGACGCCGCCCATGCCGACCACGGCCACCCGGCAGGCCGAGAGCCGCTCGATGGTGCCGGCGCCATACAACCGGTCGATGCCGGCGAAACGATCACGCAGTTGTTCTTTCATGTGCCCATTTTAAACGTGGCGGGCCGCCGACCGCGCGGCGTACCATCGCCGCACCCTTAAAGGAGCCTGTGCCGATGACCGATGCCACCCGCCCGCCATCCAATGCGTCCCGCTATCTGTTCGTGCTGATCGCCGGCCTGATGATCGGCGCCGTCACCACCGTGATGGGGGTCAGGGCGATCCAGGCACGTCAGGACCCGTTCCCGGACAGCCTCATGCAAGTCATGGCCAAACAGTCGCAGCTGCTGCGCCAGAGCCACGGACAAAGCCGCTGCACCACTACCGATGTCACACCGCGGCTGCAGGCGATGCGCCTGCTGTCCAACGATCTGGATCTGGCGTTTCCGGGTCTGCGCGACGACAGCCGCTTCCAGCAGCACGCCAGCCAGCTGCGCACCACACTCAATGACGCCCTTGCCACCCCTCCTGCCGATTGTGCCGCGCTGGCGACGTTGAACCAGCAGATCGGCGACGACTGCAAGGCCTGCCACCAGGATTTCCGCTGACCGCAACGCCCTGTTCATTTTGTGCCGACGGTTGGCACTCCGTTCACATGCAAAGCGACAGGATCGGCAGCATGTGGATGAACTCCGCATCTCACCTACTGGCAAGGAGACACACCATGAAGATTCGATTGATCGCTGTCGGCGCCATTGCCAGCCTTGCACTGGCCGGCTGTGCAACCTCGCCCGGCTATAACAATGGTGGCGGCTACACCAACAACAGTTATGGCAATCAGGGTTACCAGAACACCCGCTGCGCCGATTGCGGCATCGTTACCCGCATCGACACGGTGGCCTCGGGCCGGACCGCACCCGCCGCCACGGGTGCAGTGCTCGGCGGCATCGTCGGCGCGGTGGCCGGCCACGAGATCTCCGACAAGACCGGCGGCAGCAAGGGCAACCAGAACATCGCCGCCGTTGCCGGCGCCGCTGCGGGCGCATTGGCGGGCAACAAGATCCAGCAGAATGTGACCGGCAATTCGTATGACATCCAGGTCCGCATGGATGATGGCCGCGTGGTGGTGGTCAACCAGAAGGATCTGGGCGGGATCCGCGAAAACACCTACGTCCGTGTGGTCAATGGGCGGGTCGTTTTGCGTTGACCTGATCTTTTGCGTGATGACAAACAGAAAGGCCCGCTCGCGCGGGCCTTTCTTCTGGAAGCAGCAAAGCAGTCAGACCGGCTGCACGGCGTCGGCCTGCAGGCCCTTCTGGCCCTGGACGACGGTGAAGCTGACCTGCTGGCCTTCCTTCAGGCTCTTGAAGCCCTGGGTCTGGATGGCACGGAAGTGCACGAAAACATCTTCGCCATTCTCGCGGCTGATGAAGCCAAAGCCCTTGGCGTCATTGAACCACTTGACGGTACCGGTTTCACGATCGGACATCTCGACTGACTCCCTGTTGTAGCAGGATCTAGTTGGTGGATACGCCCCGTGGAGCGGCTGACTGCAAGGAGCAAGCGAGGTGCAGCGATGTAGCGGATCGGTCGATCTACCCCATCAGGCCACGATTCCCAGTGACCTTGCCAGCTTCAGCGGCTGCAACTTAACCCGGCAACAGCACAATTGCAATAACCTAAAATTATATTTGTCAACCCCTTTTTGGCACCCCAATGGACCATTCATTCATCTTCAATGCGATTGCGGCCCTGCTGGTCATCGTCGGCCTCGTCGGTGTCGTGCTGCCTGCGCTCCCGGGAATCCCGCTGATATTCGCCGGCCTGCTGGTGGCGGCCTGGGCAGACGGGTTCGCACATGTGGGTTGGATTCCCATGGTTTTGCTGGGTTTGCTGACGCTGCTGTCATTCGCTATCGACATCTTCGCCACCACGGTTGGTGCCAAGCGCGTTGGCGCCAGCCCCAAGGCGTTGTGGGGATCGGTGATTGGAACCTTCGTCGGCCTGTTCTTCATGCCGATCGGCCTGCTTGCCGGACCATTTGCCGGAGCGCTGATCGGCGAGTACTGGCACGCGCGGCAACTGGGCCAAGCGACAAAAGTGGGATTTGCCACCTGGCTGGGGATCCTGCTGGGCGTGGCGTTCAAACTGGCACTGGCATTGGCGATGCTCGGCCTGTTCGTATTCGCCTGGTTCATCTGACCTGCCGGCCCTGTCCCGGCAGATCCTTGGCAAGCGCGATGACAGAGGGAAATCATCGAGAATGCGACTCCCGGCCGGCATGTGGGAAAAAAACCTGCCCGGCAGCGGAAACGCGCCAAGCGCGGGCCTCCCTGCAGCCGCGCTAAAGATCACGTTTTTCAGCCGTCCGCTTTGCACCGACATCCGAACACGGAAGATATCCATGCGTAGACACCATCCTTTCCATGCCTTGCCACTGTCGCTCATGGCCGTCTCCGCCCTCGCCACGGCCCAGGACATGCAGCCCACCCCGGCAACTCCCGAGGCCTGCATGGCGCTGGATTCGGATGCGTTGCGGCTGGCGTGTTACGACACCGCGCTGGAGCGCAAGGCCGCTGCCGATCCCGTCGCAGCGGCAATGGCCGAGCCCGAGGCGCTACCCGAAGAGATCGAAGAGACCACCCGCTTGCAGGCCGACGGCTCCCGCTCGGCGCGCGTGCGGCAGCGCGTACGCGAAATTTTCGCCTTTGATGAGCACAGCGGGGAGCCGGCCAATGCCGGACGCGGTTCGTTGCTGGACAGCCGCTGGGAGCTGGCAAAGGATTCCAAGCTGGGGACCTTCCAGCTGCGCGCCTACAAGCCCGTCTACCTGTTGCCGGCATTCTGGAACACCGAGCCCAACCAGATGCCGCAATCGCCCAACCCCAACAACTCGACCGCGGCGCCGGAAGACCTGGGCGCCACCGAGCTCAAATTCCAGCTCAGCTTCAAGACCAAGGTCGCCGAGAATCTGTTCGGCGACAACGGCGACATCTGGGCCGGCTACACCCAGAGTTCGCGCTGGCAGGCCTACAACAGCGAGCTGTCCCGCCCGTTCCGCGAAACCAACTACGAACCGGAAGTGATGCTGGCGTTCCGCAACGGGTACTCGCTGTTCGGCTGGAATGGCCGCATGGCCGCGATCCACCTCAATCACCAGTCCAATGGGCGCAGCGACCCGCTGTCGCGCAGCTGGAACCGGGTGATCTTCAATGTGGGGCTGGACCGGGACAACTGGGCGCTGATGCTGAGGCCGTGGTACCGCATCCCGGAGGGCTCCAGGGATGACAACAACCCGGACATCGAAGACTACATGGGCCGCGGTGATGCCACGCTGGTGTGGAACCGCAATGGCCACGAACTGGCGTTGATGGCGCGGCACTCTTTGCGCAGCGGCGACCGCTCGCACGGCGCACTGCAGGTCGACTACGGATTCCCGATCAACAAGCAGCTGCGGGGCCACGTACAGGTATTCGACGGCTACGGCGAAAGCCTGATCGACTACAACCACAAGGCGACGTACATCGGTATCGGCGTCTCATTGCTGGAGTGGTTCTGATGCAGGTGACGATCTGGCACAACCCCCGCTGCAGCAATTCGCGCGGCGCGTTGGAGATCCTTCGTGCGCACGGCATCGAGCCGACGGTGATCGAGTATCTGGACACCCCTCCGGGCCGCGAAACGCTCTCCACTTTGATCCGGGCCATGGGAATCAGCCCGCGCGATCTGCTGCGCAGCAAGGAGGCCGTCTACGCCGAACTGGGTCTTGCGGACACCACGCTGACCGACGACGCAGTGATTGATGCCATGGTTGCCCATCCTGTATTGATCAACCGGCCCATTGTCCAGACGCCGCGTGGCGTAAGGCTGTGCCGGCCGCCCGAGCTTGTTCGCGAGATCCTCCACTGAGATCGCCCGATCGGCCTGGTGGCGGCCAGCGCTCGGCCCGCACGACGTGGCCGGATGATCCCAAACGCCGTTCGCCCTGGCCTGCGGCCCGGCTCTGCCTGGGGTTGCGGAGCCTGATAGCCTTGGCCTGCTTCCATTTCCGGCGCTGGTGGACCGGAAACCGGCGCCGGCTGCAACGAGTCTTTCACCCGGCAGCTGCTGCCCGGATGGGCGGTGGCCTTCGTCATGGGTACGGTCGTTGCCATCCTCCGGCTCGGAACAAACGGGTCGCCAAGCCCCAACCTCCCGCAGTGAGAGCGTCCACGGCCGCGGACCCGATCCTGCTTTCGTCTCAGACCCAGTCGGTGATGCCTTCGCGCCGGTACACCTCGGCGAACGCCGGGCGCGCCTTCATCCGCGCTGCATGCACGGCCAAGGCCGGCCAGCTGTCGCTCGGGCGGGGCATGTTGCGGCTCCAGCGCATCAGCATGGTCAACATGAAATCCACCGCCGACAGCTGCCCGCCGAGCATGAAGGGGCCCTGCGCCTGGAGATGTTCAGCCACCTGCCGCCACGCCGCTTCCAGCTGCGCGCGGGCGCGCTCCTTTACCGCAGCAACATTGGCTTCACCTGCCGGCTCGTCCGGGTAGAACCAGCTGCGGAAGGCCGGCATCAGGGTGTAGGTGCAGAAACACATCCAGCGGTAGTAGTCGCCGCGCGCGGGCGTACCGGGTGTCGGCGCCAGTCCGGCCTGCGGATGCAAATCGGCCAGGTGCATCGCGATTGCAGCCGACTCGGTCAGCACCTGCCCGTCGATGAGCAGCGTTGGCACGCGGCCGGCAGGGTTGATGGCCAGATACCGCGCTGACTTCTGCTCGCGACGCTCGAAATCAAGCTGGTGCAGCTCGTGCTCGATGCCCAGCTCGATCAGCAGCCAGTGCACCACCAGCGATGCGGTGCTTTGCGATCCGTACAGGACAACCGACATGGCACTTTCTCGTTGCGGGCGGAGCCACATATTAGCGGGCGCGGCCCGGCGGTTGGGCTGGTGCGGGAGCGGCGTCATCTGCGAAACCCAGGATGCTTCCAGCCCCGCTGCAGCCGTCCGAAAGTAGCCCTGCAATCGCAACTCTTCCCAGAGCCGTAGAGAACTTCGGCTTCGCGGCTTACCCCCTCCTACAAATGCCGGCCGCACCTGCCAGACGGGCCGCAGGATCGTCTTCAGAGGGGTGCCGCGCCAGCGGGGATCGCTGCATGCGCCGGCAACGTCCGCAACGTCAGGCGACATCAGCGACATCATCAACCAGCGGCCATCGGCCGACGGCCATCTACACGTGCAGCGTCCATTCCCCTGAAACGGCAACGGCCCGAGCGGAGCCCGGGCCGTGCGACGTCCTCAATGGTGCGACGTGACCTTACTCGACCAGCACCGGGATCTTGCCGATGCGTGCCTGCCACTCGCGCGGGCCGGTGGTGTGCACCGATTCGCCGGTGGAATCCACCGCCACGGTCACCGGCATGTCCTGCACGGTGAACTCGTAGATCGCCTCCATGCCCAGGTCGGCGAAACCGACCACCTTGGCCGCCTTGATCGCCTTGGACACCAGGTAGGCCGAACCGCCGACTGCCATCAGGTAGACCGACTTGTTGTCGCGGATCGCCTCGATCGCGGCCGGGCCGCGCTCGGCCTTGCCGACCATGCCGAGCAGGCCGGTCTGCTCCAGCACCTGCCGGGTGAACTTGTCCATGCGCGTGGCGGTGGTCGGGCCGGCCGGGCCCACCACTTCGTCGCGCACCGGATCGACCGGGCCGACGTAGTAGATGAAGCGGCCCTTCAGGTCGACCGGCAGCGGCTCGCCCTTGTTGAGCATGTCGACGATGCGCTTGTGCGCGGCGTCGCGGCCGGTCAGCAGCTTGCCGTTGAGCAGCAGGGTCTCGCCCGGCTTCCAGCTGGCGACGTCTTCGGGGGTGATCGTGTCGAGATCGACGCGGGTGCCCTTGGAGGCGTCGTAGGTGATCTGCGGCCAGTCTTCCAGCGACGGCGGGTCCAGCATGACCGGGCCGCTGCCGTCGAGGGTGAAGTGCGCGTGGCGGGTGGCGGCGCAGTTGGGGATCATCGCCACCGGCAGGTTGGCGGCGTGGGTCGGGTAGTCCTTGACCTTGATGTCGAGCACCGTGGTCAGGCCGCCCAGGCCCTGCGCGCCGATGCCCAGCGCATTGACCTTGTCGTACAGCTCCAGGCGCAGTTCTTCGGCGCGGTTGGACGCGCCACGGGCCTTCAGCTCGTTGATGTCGATCGGCTCCATCAGCGACTCCTTGGCCAGCAGCATCGCCTTCTCGGCGGTGCCGCCGATGCCGATGCCGAGCATGCCCGGCGGGCACCAGCCGGCGCCCATGGTCGGCACGGTCTTGAGCACCCAGTCGACGATCGAATCGGACGGGTTGAGCATGGCGAACTTGGTCTTGGCTTCCGAACCGCCGCCCTTGGCCGCGACGATCACTTCCACCGTGTCGCCGGGCACGACCTTGACGTTGACCACGCCCGGGGTGTTGTCCTTGGTGTTGACCGCGCTTGCCGGCCGGATCGGCCAGCACCGAGGCGCGCAGCTTGTTGTCCGGATAGGTTGTAGGCGCGACGCACGCCTTCGTTGACCATGTCCTCCACGCCCATCGTGGCGTCGTCCCAGCGCACGTTCATGCCGATTTCCAGGAACACGGTGACGATGCCGGTGTCCTGGCAGATCGGGCGGTGGCCTTCGGCGCACATGCGCGAGTTGATCAGGATCTGCGCCATCGCGTCCTTCGCGGCCGGCGACTCCTCGCGCTCGTAGGCGGCGGCGAGGCTCTTGATGTAGTCGACCGGGTGGTAGTACGAGATGTACTGCAGCGCGTCGGCGACGGACTGGATGAGGTCTTCCTGCTTGATCGATGTCACGTCTTACTCGCTTGCTTGGGACGGGCGGGGGTTGAAGGACCTATTTTACGCGCTGCCGTCCCCGACGGGCGCTCAACGCCTGCGGCGCGGGTGAACGTGCCCGGCGGTTCGCACCATGGCGATCGCCTGCTTCCGCCAGCATCCAACTGGCCAGGAGGACGCCCGCACCCGCTCCTGGGCGGTGGGCAGCCGTCGATAACCGGCTGTGATGGCCGGAATGGCGGACAAGCGGCACAATCGCCAGCATGCACACCCTGGTATTGATCCTCGACCTGATCGGCACCTTCGTTTTCGCCCTGTCGGGGGCCACGATGGGCGTGCGCCGCCGACTGGATATCTTCGGAGTGCTGGTGCTGTCATTCGCCGCAGCGACCGCCGGCGGCATCACCCGCGACCTGCTGATCGGTGCCACCCCGGTCGCCGCCTTGAGCGACTGGCGCTACCCGGCGATTTCGCTGGCCGCCGGCGTGGTGACCTTCTTCTGGGCCCCGCGGATCGAACGTTTGGTATTCCCGGTACGCCTGTTCGATGCGCTGGGGCTGGCGGTGTTCGCGGTGGCCGGTACGCAGAAGGCGCTGGGCTTCGGACTGGCGCCGCCGATGGCCGCCGCGCTGGGCATGCTTACCGGTATCGGCGGCGGCATCGCCCGTGACGTGCTCCTGGCACAGGTGCCGCTGGTGCTGCAGGCCGAGCTGTATGCCGTGGCCGCGCTCGCCGGCGCCGCCGTCGTCGCGCTCGGCTATTGGCTGGGCCTGCCGCCCATCCCCTGCGCGCTGGTCGGTGCCGGGCTGTGCTTCGGACTGCGGATCATGGCCATGCACTACGGCTGGCGCCTGCCGGTGGCGCTGAAGTCGTCCGATCCCCCGCCGCCGGAAGGCCCGCGGCACTGAGGCCGGCAACAGCACGGCGTGCTCACGGGCACTGCGGGATGGTGGCATCCCGCCTGCCGGAGACCTCCGATGACCACCACCCGCTCCGACACGCTGATCGGCGACGATATCGTCCAGACCCTGGGTCGGCATGCCCAGTCCTCGCAGGTGCTGGCCAAGGTCAGGGACGGCCACGTCACCCTCAGTGGCGATGTTCCCAGCGATGACGCCCGGCGAGAGGTGGAGCAGCTCGTTGCCGCCATCGACAGCGTCCGCAGCGTGGACAACCGGCTCAATGTCGATCCGGGCAGGAAATCGTTCGGCATTCCCGGCAACGCCGTGCGCGACAATCCCGACGGCAACGATGACGCACGCATGGGCGATATGGACCTGGACAAGGACGGCTGAGCGCCGCCTCGCGCGTCACCATCTTCGACCTGGAGTTTTCCACCCGTGTGCCTTCCACCGCCCGCGTCCTGGCCTGTGCCACACCCGCCAGAATGTTTACCCTGAGCCGGTCTCCCGCACCCGCACCTGCCCTTACTGATGCCACACGCCGCTGACGCCGCCGCCAACACTTCCCGGAGCCAGCCCAGCTTGCGCGCCCGCTTCGATGCGATGCGCAACCTGCCACCGTTCCTGCGGATGATCTGGCGGACCAGTCCCGGCCTGACCCTGACCAGCCTCGGCCTGCGGCTGGTGCGCTCGCTGCTGCCGGTGGCGATGCTCTATGTCGGCAAATTGATCATCGATGAAGCCGTCCGGCTGGCCGGGCTGCCGGGGACCTTTCCGCCGCTGGAACAGGCGCTGTCCGCCGGCCTGCTGTCGGCGCTGCTGGGATTGCTGGCGATCGAACTGGGACTCGCGATCGCCTCGGATCTGCTCGGAAGGCTGGTCAGCTATGCCGACAGCCTGCTGTCGGAACTGTTCACCAATGCCAGCAGCATCCGCCTGATGGAACACGCCGCGGAACTGGATCTGGAGGATTTCGAAGACCCGGACGTGCAGGACAAACTCGACCGGGCGCGGCGCCAGACCATGGGGCGCATGAACCTGATGAGCCAGCTGTTCGGCCAAGTGCAGGACGCGATCACTGTCGCCAGCCTGGCGGTGGGCCTGGTGGTCTATGCGCCCTGGTTGATCGCCCTGCTGGCGGTGGCGCTGGTACCGGCCTTCATCGGCGAATCGCACTTCAATGCGATGGGATACTCGCTGAACTTCCAGTGGACACCCGAGCGCCGCCAGCTGGAATACCTGCGCCAGACCGGGGCCAGTGTGGAAACCGCCAAGGAGGTGAAAATCTTCAACCTCCACCGGTTCCTGATCGAACGCTACCGCCGGCTGGCCAGCAAGTTCTATCTGGCCAACCGGGCGCTGGCGCGCAAGCGGGCAATCTGGGGCACCCTGCTGGCCGCGCTCGGCACGCTCGGCTATTACGTGGCCTACGGCTATATCGCCTGGCGTACGGTGCGCGGCGACTTCTCGATTGGTGACCTGACCTTTCTGGCCGGCAGTTTCCAGCGCCTGCGCCAGTTGCTGGAGGGCCTGCTGATCGGTTTTTCGCAGGTAGCCAGCCAGGCGATGTATCTGGATGACCTGTTCTCCTTCTTCGCCATCCAACCGGAAATCCAGTCCGGTACCAATGCCCTGCCGGTGCCGCAGCCGATCCGCCAGGGGTTCGTGTTCGAGAACGTCGGCTTCCGCTATCCCGATGCCGAGCGCTGGGCGGTGCGCGGTCTGGATTTCGAGCTGCGCGCAGGCGAGGTGCTGGCGCTGGTGGGCGAGAACGGCGCCGGCAAGACCACCCTGGTGAAACTGCTCGCGCGCCTGTACGACCCCGACGAAGGCCGCATCCTGCTCGATGGCCGCGACCTGCGCGATTACGACCTGGACGAGCTGCGCGCCAACATGGGCGTGATTTTCCAGGACTTCGTGCGATACCACCTGTCAGCCGGCGAGAACATCGGCGTCGGCCTGGTGGACGCCATGGACGACCAGGCCCTTATCCGCGATGCCGCGCACCGCTCGATGGCCGACGAGGTCATCGAAGGCCTGCCCGAAGGCTACGCGCAGCTGATCGGACGCCGCTTCAAGACCGGCGTGGACCTGTCCGGCGGCCAATGGCAGAAGATCGCCATCGCCCGCGCCTACATGCGCGATGCGCAGGTGATGATCCTCGACGAACCCACCGCCGCGCTCGACGCGCGTGCCGAGTTCGAGGTGTTCCAGCGCTTCAAGGAGCTGTCGGACAGGCGCACCGCGGTACTCATCTCGCACCGCTTCTCCAGCGTGCGCATGGCCGACCGCATCCTGGTATTGGCCGATGGCCGGATCGAAGCCAGCGGTACCCATGCCCAGCTCATGGCCGAAGGCGGCCGCTACGCCGAGCTGTTCGAGTTGCAGGCGGCCGGTTACCGCTAGCTCCCACCCGGCCAGTTAATGAGATCAACTCTCATCCAGCCCGGATCGGCTAGAATGCGCCTGCTCACATCCTTATATGAATCACGGCATGTCTTCCGCTTTTGGCGCCGAAACGGTGCTTGAAGTCCGTCATTGGACGGACGCCTACTTCAGCTTCACCACTACCCGTGACAGCGGCTTCCGCTTCGAGAACGGCCAGTTCGTGATGATCGGCCTGGAAACGGAGGCGCGTCCGCTGCTGCGTGCGTATTCCATCGCCAGCGCCAACTGGGAAGAACAACTGGAGTTCTTCAGCATCAAGGTACAGGACGGTCCGCTGACGTCCCGCTTGCAGCACATCCAGCCCGGCGACAAGGTGCTGGTCGGCAAGAAACCCACCGGCACGCTGCTGATCTCGGACCTGCATCCGGGCAAGCACCTGTACCTGTTGGGCACCGGCACCGGCATGGCGCCATGGCTGTCGGTGATCAAGGACCCGGAAACCTATGAGCGCTTCGACAAGGTGATCCTCACCCACGGCGTGCGCTTCGAAAAGGATCTGGCCTACCGCGAACATTTCGAGAAGGAACTGTTCGAGCACGAGTTCCTTGGCGAAATGCTGCGCGACAAGCTGCTGTATTACCCGGCCGTCACCCGCGAGCCGTTCCGCAACCAGGGCCGGCTTACCGCGCTGCTGGAAAGTGGCGAAATGCAGAAGACGCTTGGCCTGCCGCCGCTGGATCCGGAGAACGATCGCGCCATGATCTGCGGCAGCCCGCAGATGCTGGCCGACCTGCGCTCGGTGCTGGACGCGCGTGGATTCCAGGTGTCGCCGCGCATCGGCCAGCTTGGCCACTATGTTTTCGAGCGCGCCTTCGTCGAGAAATGAGTCGCTGCATGGGTTGCCCTGCGGCAAGCGCTCGGGATGCAACGGCCTGCGGTCACAGTCGTTGCCGCCCCGCGCTGCGACGCGACGCATAAAGCGTTCCCGGCAAGGTCCAGCCTCCCTCCAGCCCGGCCGGACACCGCGGTAGAGCACGACCCGTGACCGGCAGCGCCGGACCAAGCCGGGCGTCGGGGTCTCAGCCCAGCGCAGCCTCGATGTCGGCTGCCAGCGACATGGGGGTATCGCTCGGGGCATAGCGTTTGAGAACCCGCCCGTCACGGCCGACCAGGAACTTGCTGAAGTTCCATTTGATCGCAGCGATGCCCAGCAGCCCGCTCTTTTCCTGCTTCAACCACTGCCACAGCGGATGCGCCTCGGCGCCATTCACCGCGACCTTGGCCATCAGCGGAAAGCTGACCTCGTAGTTGAGCGCGCAGAACTGGCGGATCTGCTCCGCGTCGCCCGGCTCCTGATGGCCGAACTGGTCGCAGGGAAAGCCCAGCACCACCAGCCCCCTGCGGTGGTAGTTGCGCCACAACTGCTCCAACCCCGCGTATTGCGGGGTGAAGCCGCAACGCGAAGCCACATTGACCAGCAGCAGCACCTTGCCGGCATGGGCAGACAGCGGATGCGGCCGCCCTTCCAGATCCGTGGCCTCGAAATCGAATGCATTGGTCATGGGCGGCAGCTCTGTCAGGGACCACCAAGGGTACGCCAATGCACAACACCGGCCGCGCCACAGCGCAACCGTGTCCTTTGACACCCCACAGCTTCGAGGCGACGGGTTACCCTCTTGGGTCAATATTTCTGGAGAATCCCCCTTGACCACTCGCCTTGCCCTTGCCGTTGCCGTGACCCTGGGCCTTGCCCTGCCGGCCTATTCGGCCAGTGCCACCACCGCGACCACCCAGGCCGCCGAGCAGGCCAACCCGTTCTTCGCTGAAAGCACCCTGTCGTTGCACTACCCGCAGTTCGACAAGATCAAGGACAGCGATTTCGCCCCCGCATTCGATGCCGGCATGGCGCAGCAGCTCAAGGAAGTGGAGGCCATTGCCAACAACAAGGCCAAGCCCACCTTCGACAACACCCTGATCGCGCTGGAAAAGAGCGGCGAAGTACTTGATCGCGCCACCACCGTGTTCTTCGCGCTGAACGGCGCCGACACCAACGACACCCGCAAGCAGCTGCAGGCTGAGTATTCGGCCAAGTTCGCCGCCCACAGCGATGCCATCAACCTCAACGGCAAGCTGTTCTCGCGCATCGAGAAGCTCTACAACGACCGCGCCAAGCTGGGCCTGGATGCCGAAGGCCTGCGCCTGGTCGAGAAGTACCACGACAATTTCGTCCGTGCCGGCGCCAAGCTGTCCAACGCCGACAAGGCCAAGCTCAAGGACCTGAACGCCGAACTGGCCAACCTGGGCACCAAGTTCAGCCAGAACGTGCTGGCCGAGGTCAACGCATCGTTCATCGTGGTCGATGACGTCAAGCAGCTGGCCGGCATGTCGGCCGAGCAGATCGCTGCCGCCGCCGAAGCCGCCAAGGCCCGCAAGCTGGACGGCAAGTACGTCATCGCCCTGCTCAACACCACCGGCCAGCCGGTGCTGACCAACCTGACCAACCGCGAGCTGCGCCAGAAGATCTACGAAACCTCGGTTTCGCGCGGCAGCAAGGGCGGCGAGTTCGACAACACCGCGCTGGTCTCGCGCATCATGACCCTGCGCGCCGAAAAGGCCGCGCTGATGGGCTTCCCGAACTTTGCAAGCTACGGGCTGGGCAACCAGACCGCCAAGACCCCCGAAGCGGTCAACGCGATGCTGGGCCAGCTGGCGCCGGCCGCCGTGGCCAACGCCAAGCGCGAAGCCGCCGACCTGCAGGCGATGATCGACGCCGAGCAGAAGGCCGCCAAGAAGCCGACCTTCGAACTGCAGCCGTGGGACTGGGCCTTCTACAGCGAGAAGGTGCGCCAGGCCAAGTACAACTTCGACGAATCCCAGCTCAAGCCGTATTTCGAGCTGAAGAACGTGCTGGAGAACGGCGTGTTCTTCGCCGCCGGCAAGGAGTTCGGTCTGAGCTTCAAGCAGCGTACCGACCTGCCGGTCTACCACCCGGACGTGACCGTCTATGACGTGTTCGACGCCGACGGCAGCCAGCTGGCTATCTTCCTGTTCGATCCCTACGCCCGCGCCTCCAAGCGCGGCGGCGCCTGGATGAACTCCTACGTCCGCCAGTCCGGACTGACCGGCGACCTGCCGGTGGTGGCCAACCACCAGAACATTCCCAAGCCGCCGGCCGGCCAGCCGACGCTGCTGACCTGGGATGAAGTCACCACCATGTTCCACGAGTTCGGACATGCACTGCACGGCATGTTCTCGGACGTGAAGTACCCGTACTTCTCCGGTACCGCCGTGCCGCGCGACTTCGTCGAGTTCCCCTCGCAGGTCAACGAGATGTGGAGCGACGAGCCGACCATCCTGGCCAACTACGCCAAGCACTACCAGAACGGCTCGGCCATGCCGCAGGCGCTGCTGGACAAGGTGATCGCGGCATCCAAGTTCAACCAGGGCTTTGCCACCACCGAGTACCTGGGTGCGGCGATGCTGGACCAGAGCTGGCACCAGATCGGCGTCAAGGACGTTCCCGCCGCCGCGGACGTGATCGCGTTCGAGCGCGCCGCGCTGGAGAAGGACGGCATCTATTACGCCCCGGTCCCGCCGCGTTATCGCACCACGTACTTCAGCCACATCATGGGCGGCTATTCGGCCGGTTACTACGCCTACATCTGGTCGGAAGTGCTCGATGCCAACACGCAGAAGTGGTTCCGTGAGAACGGCGGCCTGACGCGCGCCAATGGCGACCATTTCCGCAAGACCCTGCTGTCACGTGGTGGCAGCGCCGATGCGATGGAGCTGTTCCACAACTTCGCCGGGCATGAGCCGCAGATCGAGCCCCTGCTGGAGAAGCGCGGGTTGACCAGCGGTAGCGCGGCGGCCGGCAACTAAGCCACGCCGTCGTTGAAACAGAAGCCGCCCGGATCTGTTCCGGGCGGCTTTTTTGTGTTGGTTCCAGCAACCGGATCAGTCAGCGTGGGGCGACATAGCCACCGCGCACCCCGCGCGGCGACAGCACCAGTTGCCACAGCTGCGAGCGGCGGGTACGGAAAGTGGCCATGGACGCGCCCAGATAGAAACGCCACATCCTGCGGAAACGCTCGTCATAGCGCGGATCGAGCCGTTCCCAGGATGCTTCGACGTTGTCTCTCCACGCCCGCAGGGTGCGGTCGTAGTCGGTGCCGAAGTTGTGCCAGTCCTCCAGTACGAACAGTCCTTCCATCGCGGTGCTGATCTGCACGGCCGAGGGCAGCATCGAATTGGGGAAGATGTACCTGTGGATCCAGGGGTCGGTGTGGTCGCGGCTGATGTTGGTGCCGATGCTGTGCAACAGGAACAGGCCCTCATCGCCCATGCAGCGCCGGGCCACTTCGAAATAGCTCCGGTAGTTCTTGACCCCGACATGCTCGAACATGCCTACCGAAAGGATCGCGTCGAATGGCTCATCGAGTTCGCGATAGTCCTGCAGGCGGATTTCCACCGGCAGGTCGGCGCACAGTGCGCGCGCGAACTCGGCCTGTTCCACCGAAATCGTCACGCCGACCCCCTGCACACCGTAGTGCTGCGTGGCGTACTTCAGCGCTTCTCCCCAACCGCACCCGATATCCAGCACGCGCATGCCCGGCTGCAAGCCGAGCTTGCGGCAGATCAGGTCGAGCTTGGCCTCCTGCGCGTCATCCAGGGTGTCGGCATCGCGCCAGTAGCCGCAGCTGTAGACCAGACGCTTGCCGAGCATGGCCCGGTAGAGATCATTGCCCAGGTCGTAGTGCCGCTTGCCGACCTCATAACTGCGCTGCCCGGCCTGCAGATTGAACACCTTGGCCTTGAGCGCATCCCAGACTTCGCCACTGCCGTGGACGCGCTCGTCCAACCGTGCATCCAGCAGGTGGACCAGAAACTCGTCCAGCGAATGGGCCTGCCACCAACCATCCATGTAACTTTCGCCCAACCCCAGCGAACCATCGGCCAGCACCCGCGCGTAGAAGCGCGGGTCACGGATGTCGATGTCCTGCGGACGCCGCCCGCCGGGGGCGATGTCCGCCTCGTGCAGCAATGCTTCGACGCGTCGTTGCAGCCCTGCATCCATCGCCCGCCCTCCAGGGTCTACGGGTTTGCGAACAGTTCCCGGTACTGCGGGGCCACCTGCGGCAACAGCACCGCTGCCGGCACATCCACCGTCTGCGTGCCGTCCGAATACGGGCCAACCTGATACGGCGGAAATACGAAGCGGAGCGCCGCAATCCGGCCGTTGCCATCCATCACCGGCTGGAATTGCGAGAAATTGGCCGCATCGGGCGCGGTGCCCTCATCGATCATCCGCGACAGATCGCGGACCTGCGCCTGCTGCTGCCCGGGCGGGAGATCTTCGCCATGGGCGCGCGTCATCGCCTGCTCCAACAGCTTGTCGCCGACGTAATCGCTGACCGCTCGCCAGCCGTCGGGCGAGCTGAGCAGTTCACCGGCCGTGAGCATCCGTTCCTTCTCCGGCAGCCACACAAAGCGCGCCACCAGCGGCGCTCCATGCGCGCCGCCGGTATAGCGGCTGCCATCGGCGCTGGCCGCCACGACCTTCGGGGTTTCCACAGCCAGTTCGAAGCTCAACGACAACTCGTAAGGCGCGGTCGGCTGGTCATTGCCCAGCGCCTCGACCGCCTCCACCAGCTCCTGGCGGGCCGCATTGGCATAGGCGACGAGCTCACGGGCCAAACCGGGATATCGGGAGGCCGTCGCCGGATAACTGATGCCCACCACGTAACGGGAATTGGTTTCGATCACATCGCGCAGGTCAACATCCTTGGCCACCGCTTGCTCAGCTTGTGCGGTAGCGGCGGCGGGTGCCCGCGCGGGTACGTCGACTCCCCCCTCTTTCTTGCATCCTGCCAAAACCAGCAGCATCACTGCCGCATACGATCCTTGTCTGTACATCTTCATATGCACACGCCCTCTCCATGGTTCCGACACCTGAAAACAACTACTTCAGGTTGAAAAGTTACCCCAACAGATCCGCATATTCACCATGCCGGCGCATGAACATGGCGGCGTACTCGCATGCCGGCACGACTTTCATGGAACCGGCCCGCGCGTACTCCAGCGCCGCCACCACCAGCGCGGCGGCAATGCCCTTGCCGCCGATGGCGGGCGGCACTTCGGTGTGGGTGATGACCAGCCGTCCATTGTCCTCCCGGTACTCGAGGTGGGCCTGATGACTCTCCACGCTGACTTGGAAGCGGGCGCGTTTGCGGTCGTGCTGGATGGCAGGATCGAGGGGGCTGCTCAAGGCATCTGTACTCCGGGCGTCATGGCCACCATTGTGCCCGCCGCAGGTGAGCGGGGCGACAAAAGGCGCCCTGTTGCGTCACTTTCCAGCCTGCGCCCTTGCCGAACACGGCCGTGGCGGCAGCGGATACGCCGGAAAAGGTTGGCACGCCTTTTGCGTGGGTATCCGGGCCAACGCGCCAAAACCCAGGGGCACACCCATGCACAACATCGACCACGCAATTCCCGCCAGCGACCATGACTCCTCCTTGCTGGAAGGGCTGTACCAGCTCGCCGTCAGCGGGCATACCGACGGCTCGGATTTCGAGCAGATCGACAGTGAGGTCTATACGCGCCTGCAGGCCACCTACGCCGTAGCCTGAGGCCGCCTGCCGGACAGGCGGGTAATCCGGTAGTGCCAGACAACCTGCGCCCATCCGGCGCAGGGCTGTGTTCCAAAACGGCAGCGCACTGCCTTCGTTGTCAGATGCCGAAGCGCGGGTTCATCAGCTCCTGCAGGAAAACCTGCAGCACCCGCGGTTCCATGATCAGCATGAAAATCACACCGAACGCGGCACCGGCCAGGTGCGCGCTGTGGTTGATGCGATCACCACCGCGCTTGTCCATCCAGATGCTGTAGCCGACGTAGAACACGGCGTAGATGATCGCCGGCGCCGGGATGAAGAGCACCAGGATGATGGTCCACGGCGACAGCAGGATGAAAGCGAACAGCACCGCCGACACCGCACCCGACGCCCCCAGACTGAGGTAGTTCGGGTTCTTCTGGTTCTTCAGGTAGCTCGGCAGGATCGAGACCACCAGTGCCGCCAGGTAGAACAACGGGTAGGTCAGGAAGCTGCCGGTCACCTGCGCCATGACCCTTTCGATCGCGCGACCGAAAAAGAACAGCGTGACCATGTTGAACAGCAGGTGGGCGAAATCCGCGTGGAGGAAACCGTAGGTCACCAGCCGGTCGTACTGGCGATGGCGATCCACCGCCGGCGGCCACAGGATCAGGCGGTCAGCCAGTTTGCGGTTGTTGAAACCCATCCACGACACCACGCCGGTGATGGCAATCAGGATCAGGGTGATGGGAGCGTCCATTTCCTTCCTCAGACCGCGGCGCGGTAGTTGTCGACCATCTTGTAGCGCCGTGCGTACAGGCCGAAAGCCAACGCGGCGATAAAGGCGAAGCCGGCAAAGAAGAACATCAGGAACGCCGCCTCGCTCAAGCCGGTACTGGCGATCTGGTGGGTCACCGCATCGTTGCGCACCGCCGCATTGGACAGCAGCACCCACAGGTTGCCGATGGTCGTGGTCAGGTTCCAGAAGCTCATCACCACGCCCTTCATCGCCTGCGGCGCCTGGCTGTAGGCGAACTCCAGGCCGGTGGCCGATACCAGCACCTCACCGAAGGTCAGCAGCGCGTAGGGCAGGATCTGCCAGGTGATCGACATCGCATCGCCGCCATCCATCATCACCTGGATTCCGCCCACCCCGATCCACGCCAGGCCACTGAAGGCGATACCGGCAGTCATCCGGCGCAGGGCCGTCGGCTCCCAACCCAGCTTGCGCAGCAGCGGGTACAGCACCAGGTTGTTGAACGGAATCAGGATCATCACCAGCGCCGGATTCAGAGCCTGCATCTGCGAGGCGGTGAACCAGCTCGGCATTGTCATCTGTTGGCCCTGCAGCACCCAGGTCGAGGCTTTCTGGTCGAACAGCGAAAAGAACGGCGTGGTCAGCGCGAAGATCACCAGCACCTTGAGGACCGAACGCACACCTTCCACGGCTTCATCGGAATGCACGCCGCGCGCGCGCTCCAGCTGCCACCAGGTACCGCCGCCGATACCCGTCAGTATCAGCACCAGAGCGATGCACAGGCAGATGACGATGCCCAGCGCCGGCACCAGCAAAAGCGAGGCCAGCGCCAGCACCACGCCCATCACCGCCATCACCAGGCCCGGACGGCCCTGCCCCGGTGCGTGCGCCATCAGCGCGGTACGCACCACGTTGGCGAACGAATGCGGGTCCTTCGGCGGCAGCGGCACCAGCACATACTTCTTGCGGCCCAGCCAGAACACGAAGGTCGCCACGAACATCAGGATGCCGGGAATGCCGAATGCCCACGACGGGCCGAGGTTTTTCAGCGCCAGCGGGATCAGCAACGAGGCGAACAGCGAACCGAAGTTGATGATCCAGTAAAAGGCATCGAACACGATCCGGGCCAGACTCTTGTTGGTCTGGTCGAACTGGTCGCCCATGAACGAGGCCACCAGCGGTTTGATACCGCCGGCGCCGAGCGCGATCAGGCCCAAGCCGACGAAAAATCCCTGGCGGCTGTCTTCAAAAAACGCCAGGCAGGCATGGCCGGCGCAATAGATCAGGCTGAACCACAGGATGGTGTGGTATTTGCCGAAAAACCTGTCGGCCAGGTAGCCACCGAGCAGCGGGAAGAAATACACGCCGATCATGAAGCTGTGCATGATGTCCTTGGCCTCGCCTGCGCGGGCCGAGTCCGTGATCTCCTGCAGCAGCAAGGAGGTGATCAGGAACTGCACCAGGATGTTGCGCATCCCGTAGAAGCTGAAGCGCTCGCAGGCTTCGTTGCCGATGATGAAAGGAATCTGGCGGGGCATGCGAGCCTTGGGCAGGGCGCCAGCGGCCTCGGCGGTGTTCGTCATCAACGGCAATCCTGTCGTGCAAAGGGTGCAAGATTACCGCATTCGCCGGGGCGGCTCTCCTGCCGGGTACGGCGCGACCCACACCGTCTGTTCGCCGGCGCGCCCAACGCAGCAGGCGTGCACGGCCTCTAGACAGGCCTGTCGGGAAAATGATGGGCATTCCAATACAGAGGGTGCCCGATGCTGCGGTGCGCATTGCTGACACTGTTGATGCTGGCCGCACCCGTCGCTGCTACGCCCGCTTCCCCCACCGACGGCGGCACGGTAACGGTGGCGAACCTGCGCCTGCCCATTGATGAACAGAGCTGGGCGGACCAGCGCGAACCGCTACTTGCGTTGCTCCAGGACCTGCAGCCGGACGTGATCGTGGTGCAGCAGGTGCTGCAGACTGCCGATCAACCCAACCCCGCTTGCTGGCTGGCCAACCGGCTGCGCTACAGCTGCGATTTCGTCACCGCCGACCCTCCCAGCCAGCCGCTGCGTCGCGGCAGCGCGATGCTCAGCCGGCATCCGTTGATCGAGGACGGCATCACCCTGTTGCACCCGCCCGGCCAGTACGCAGCCGCCGGCATGCTGCGACTGCAACTGGAAGAGGGCGTGGTCAACGTCTATGCCGCCCGGTTGTGGCCTGACGACAACACCGCAGCTGCCCGTCTGCAGCAGATTGCAGGGCTGACCAACTGGATCACCGCCACCGCGGACGGCCTCCCGTCGATGATTGCCGGTGACTTTTCCGCGCCTGCCGACCAGCTGGTGCGGCAGATGCCAGGCTTCCAGCCCGCCCGCAAGAATCCGGTCGACCCGGGCAGCAACACCCCGGCAGCCGCCGCCGGAGCGGGCCATGGTCTGGATGTGCTGTACCAGGTGCGCCAGTTCGCGGGCATCTCGCGACGTCCGATCCGCCTGCCGGACTCCGATCCTGATGCGGCCCCGCCGCTCGGCATCCTGGTGACGTTGCGGTTGGCCGCGCCGGTGAAGGCCGCGACCGCCGAATCTCCGCAGCCGTAAACAACGACGGCCGGACATTTCTGCCCGGCCGTCGAGACGCTAGCTGTATCCGGCCACCAGCGCGACCGGATTACCGATGCTTCAGGCGATAGCTGCCTGGTAACGACGCTCGACTTCGTTCCAGTCGATCACGTTGAAGAACGCGCCGATGTATTCGGGACGGCGGTTCTGATACTTCAGGTAATACGCGTGTTCCCACACATCCAACCCGAGGATCGGCGTATTGCCTTCCATCAGCGGGCTGTCCTGGTTGGCGCTGCTTTCCACCACGACCTTCTTGTCCGGGGTGACGCTCAGCCATGCCCAGCCGCTCCCGAAACGGGTCAGCGCGGCCTTGGTGAAGGCTTCCTTGAACTTTTCGAAACCGCCAACGTCGTTTTCGATCGCCTTGGCCACATCGCCGGTCGGCTGGCCGCCGCCATCGTGCGACATCACCGTCCAGAACAGCGAATGGTTGGCGTGGCCGCCACCGTTGTTGCGAACCGGGCCCTGCAGGTTTTCCGGCAGCGACTTCAGCTTGGCAACCAGCTCGTCGATCGGCAGGTCGGCGTATTCGGTGCCTTCCAGCGCTGCGTTGACGTTGTTGATATAGGTCTGGTGGTGCTTGGTGTGGTGGATTTCCATGGTGGCCGCGTCAATATGCGGCTCGAGTGCGTCGTAAGCGTAGGACAGCTTGGGCAGGGTGTAGGCCATGAGGAATCTCCTGGTGGTTCTTCGCCCGGCGAAGTCCGGACGTTGCAACCATCAAAGGTATGGACGAGCTGTGACGTTACCAAGGGCGACGTAAAGGAATCTTTGTCCTATCGTGCCTGCGGCCAGGAAAAAACGGCGTGATCGCCGCACCGTGAGGGTCGGGCCACCGGCGCCGGTTCAAAAAAAAGCCGCGCACGCCTGATAATCACCCCTCCCACTGCCCCGTTGCCGGACATCGCCACCGATGCGCAAGCCCCTAATCCTGATTACCGCCGTGGCGCTGCTGATCGGCGGCTTGTGGGCCATGCACACGTTGCAGCAGCCGCCCAAGCCCCGGTTTGCACCGTCGATCACCAGTGGCGCGCTCGATGTGCCACCGCCCGCGCCCGCACGCGAGACCGTGCGCGACCCGCTTCCCCGGTTCCTGCCGGCCGAAGCGCGCGCCACCATCGAACTGATCCAGCGCGGCGGCCCGTTCCCGCACCGGCAGGATGGCAGCGTATTCGGCAATCGCGAGAAGCGCCTGCCGCAACGCCCTCGCGGCTATTACCACGAGTACACGGTGGATACACCCGGGCTGTCGCATCGTGGCGCGCGGCGCATCGTTACCGGCGGTGAACCGGCGGAGGTCTGGTTCTATACCGACGACCACTACGACAGCTTCCGCAGTTTTGAAGTACCGGCCACCGGAGCCACGCCATGAGCGACAGCGGAGTTGAATTCGACATGGGACTTGGAGATCCGGGCCGCGCCGGTGTCTTCAGCGTGGCCGCCGGAGATCTCGGCGGCCTGGCGGCTGCCGCCCGCGATGCGGGCCTGCGGGCATTCCGTATCGACCTGGCCGGCTGCGCGGACAAGCGAACACTGCTGATGCGGTTGGCGGCCCAGTTGGACTTCCCGTCCGGGCGCGGTCGCAACTGGGATGCACTGGCAGACGCTCTGCGTGATCTTTCCTGGCTCCCGGGCAAGGGCTACGCGCTGCTTTTCAATGATGCCGGGACCTTGCAGGCCGCCCACCCGGACGACTTCGCCACCTTGCTCGACATCCTCACCGAAGCCTCGGACAGCTGGACCGAAGCTTCAGTACCGTTCTGGGCGTTCCTGGAGCTGCCCGGGGACGACGCCGGCACGGCGTAACCCGCTCACGATTGCGCGGAATATCGCATCCGACCATCGAGCATCAGCACGATGGTCGGCCCGGCGACGCATATTCCCGCTCGCCAGCTCAGCGCCCGCGGGCATGATCCATGCCTGCGAACGTGCACCCGCAAGCGTTGTTTCAGGCATCCAGCTCCGACCAGCGCGCGTAGGCCGCATCCAGCTCGGCCTGCACCTGCCCCAGCTTCCGGGTGTGTTCGGCCATGGCCGCCGCATCACGCTGGTAGAACGCCGGATCGTTCATCGCCGCGGTCATCGCCCCGACTTCGCCTTCCAACGTCTCGATCTTCAGTGGCAGCTGCTCCAGTTCGCGCGCGTCCTTGTAGCTGAGCTTGCGCTTGGCCGGAGCGGCTTCCGCTGCCGCAACAGGCACAGCGGCTGCGGGAGCGGCGGTGGCCGACGCCTTGGCCACCGCGGCGGCGTTGAGCATCGCGTCCGGGCGCTGACGCACCCAGTCGCTGTAGCCGCCGATGTACTCGCCGATCACGCCATCACCTTCCATCACCATGGTCGAGGTGACGACATTGTCGATGAAGTCGCGATCGTGGCTGACCAGCAGCAAAGTGCCGGTGTATTCGCCCAGCAGCTCTTCCAGCAGCTCCAGCGTTTCCACGTCCAGATCGTTGGTCGGTTCGTCCATCACCAGCAGATTGGACGGCTGCGCGAACAGCTTGGCCAGCAGCAGGCGATTGCGCTCGCCGCCGGACAGGCGGGTGATCGGGGCGCGGGCGCGCTCGGGGGTGAACATGAAATCCTGCAGATAGGCATGCACGTGCTTGCGCTTGCCGTTGATCTCGAGGAAATCCTGGCCCTCGGCGACGTTCTCGATCGCGCTCCAGTCCTCGCGCAAGGTGGCGCGGTACTGGTCGAAGTAGGCGATCTGCAGCTTGGTACCGTTGATGATCTCGCCGGAGTCGGGCTGCAGGTCACCCAGCAGCAGCTTGAGCAAGGTGGTCTTGCCGCTGCCGTTGGGGCCGATCAGGCCGATGCGGTCACCGCGCAGGATGATGCTGGAGAAATCGCGCACCATCGTGCGGGCGCCGAAGGCGAAGGAAACCTGCTTGGCCTCGATCACCTTCTTGCCGGAGTTCTCCGCCTGGGACGCTTCCATGCGTACGTTGCCACCCAGCTCGCGGCGCTGGCCGCGCTCGTTGCGCATCGCCTTGAGGCGGCGCACACGGCCTTCGTCGCGGGTACGCCGCGCCTTGATGCCCTGCCGGATCCAGACTTCCTCCTGCGCCAGCAGCTTGTCGAAGCGGGTATTTTCCTGCGCCTGTGCGTTCAGACGCTCTTCGCGCCGACGCTCGTAGTTGGCCCAGTCGCCCGGCCAGCTGGTCACCTGGCCGCGGTCGATCTCGACGATGCGGGTGGCCAGCGCACGCAGGAAGCGGCGGTCATGGGTGACGAACACCACGCTGCCGTTCCAGCCCTTGAGGAACATTTCCAGCCAGTCGATGGCCTCGATGTCCAGATGGTTGGTCGGTTCATCCAGCAGCAGCACGTCCGGCGAGGACACCAGCGCCCGTGCCAGCAGCACCCGGCGCTTCATGCCGCCGGACAGGCGCGCGAATTCGGCATCGCCATCCAGGTCCAGCTTGGTCAGGGTTTCCTCGACCCGCTGGTCCAGCCCCCAGCCCTCGGCGGCGTCGATCTTGGCCTGCACGTCGCCCAGCGCGTCGCCATCGAATACCTCGGCATGGCTGAGCCGGTGGAACTCGGCAAGCCAGTGGCCCAGATCGCCGAGGCCATCGGCCACCACGTCGAACACGCTGCCGGCGGCGCCATGCGGCACTTCCTGCTCGAGCCGGGTCACGCGCACGCCCTGTTGGACGCGCACTTCGCCGTCGTCGGGCTTGAGCTCGCCGGCCATCAATTTCATCAAAGTGGATTTGCCGGCGCCGTTGCGGCCGATCAGGGCGATTCGCTCACCCGGTTCGATCGTCAGTTCGGTTTTTTCCAGCAACAACGGGCCGCCGACGCTGTAGTCGACGTTCTGCAAAGTAATCAGAGGCATATGTGTATTGTACGGGTTGCCGTCGGCCACCGGCGCGTTCTCACACAGGTCTGGCGACCCGTGCACGCGTCCAGCAGGCTGCCCCCTCATCGCAAAGTGGCTGTCGCCGAGTGCCGTAGGAGCGACGTCAGTCGCGATGGGGATTCACGATAAAGCCCGGGTCGCGACTGATGTCGCTGCTACAGGGGCAGGTTCAGAAACCGGGGCTTGGTGCAGGGATCGCAATGCGAAACCCAGCAAGTGCCCGCCCCATCACACCGCACTCGGTTGTTACGCTGGTCCGGCACCGAATCCCACATATCCGGGCACGCGCCGCCGGCATCTGCGAAAATGCCGCATGAACGATTTCACCACCCTGGCGCTGTCGCCGGCCCTCGCCCCCGGCATCGATGCGCTGGGCTACACCACCATGACTCCCATTCAGGCGCAGAGCCTGCCGCCGATCCTCGACGGACGTGACCTGATCGCGCAGGCGCCCACCGGCAGCGGCAAGACGGCTGCGTTCGGCCTGGGCCTGCTGCAGCGCCTGGACCCGGCCGTCATCCGCGCCCAGGCACTGGTGCTGTGCCCGACCCGCGAACTGGCCGACCAGGTCGGCAAGCAGCTGCGCAAGCTCGCAACCGGCATTCCCAACCTGAAGCTGCTGGTGCTCACCGGCGGCATGCCACTCGGGCCGCAACTGGCCTCGCTGGTGGCGCATGACCCGCACGTGGTCGTCGGCACGCCCGGGCGTATCCAGGAACTGGGCCGCAAGCGCGCCCTGCATCTGGGCGGCGTGCGCACGCTGGTACTGGACGAAGCCGACCGCATGCTCGACATGGGCTTTGAGGAGCCGATCCGCGAGATCGCCGGCCGCACCAACAAGGAGCGGCAGACGCTGCTGTTCTCGGCCACCTTCCCCGATGAAATCCGCGAGCTGGCCCGCGCTCTGCTCAAGGATGCGGTGGAAGTTACGGTCGATGGCGAGGCCAGCGCCCCGGCCATCCACCATCTGTTCTTCGAAACCGACCCGGTCAGCAAGCAGAAGGCCCTCGGTGGGCTGCTGCTGAAATACACGCCCGAATCGGCGGCGGTGTTCTGCAATACCCGCAAGGATGTGGACGAGGTCGCCAACTCGCTGCAACAGTTCGGCTTCTCTGCACTGGCGCTGCACGGCGACATGGAACAACGCGACCGCGACGAGGTGCTTGTGCGCTTTGCCAACCGCAGCTGCAACGTGCTGGTGGCCAGCGATGTGGCCGCACGCGGACTGGACGTGGAAGACCTTGCCGCGGTGATCAACTACGAGCTGCCGACCGATATCGACACGTACCAGCACCGCGTCGGCCGCACCGGCCGCGCCGGCCGCACGGGCCTGGCGATGAGTCTGGTCACCGGGCGTGAGCGCAGTCGCGCCGACGCGCTGGAAGCAGCGCAGGGCAATCCGTTGAACTGGCAGAAGACCCCACTCGCCACTGCCCGCCCGGCCGTGTTGCCGCAGGCGGCGATGGAGACGTTGCGCATCGATGGCGGCAAGACCGACAAGCTGCGCGCCGGTGACATCCTCGGCGCGCTGACCGGCGAGGCCGGTCTGTCGGCCAAGGCGATCGGCAAGATCGATATCTATGCCACCCGTTCGTATGTCGCCATCGCCCGCGAACACGCGGCCAAGGCGATCTCCCGCCTCGAGGCTGGCAAGATCAAGGGCCGCCGTTTCCGTGTGCGCCGGATGTAACAGGCTGCCGGGCGCCGGTCATCGTATCGGCGCCTTGTTTCCCGAGCCTCAGTAGGCCAGCGTCGCCACCAGTGGCACCGGCTCGTCCCAGCGCTGGCGTCCGCCCAGCCCCAGCAGCTCCACCAGCACCGTCGCGCCCACCACCTCGGCTTGCAACTGGTGCGTCAGCGACAGCGCCGCGCACAACGTGCCGCCGGTCGCCAGCACATCATCCACCAGCAACACGCGCGCTCCCGGCGGCACTGCATCGGCGTGCACTTCGATCCGGTCGCTGCCGTATTCCAGTGCGTAGTCCTGGGTCAGGATACGGCCGGGCAACTTGCCCGGCTTGCGCACCGGCACAAAGCCGACGCCCAGCACGTGCGCCAACGCCGCCCCGAGAATGAAACCGCGCGACTCGATCCCGAGCACCGCCTGCAGCGATGCGTCCCGCCATGGCTGCGCCATCGCCTCGATGGCACCGGCGAAATCGCGCCCGTCTGCCAACAAGGGGGTGATGTCCTTGAACAGGATGCCGGGCTTGGGAAAGTCGGCAACGTCGCGGATCCGTTTGGCCCAGTCGGGCGCGGGGTGGGTCATGGCTTTGATATCCGGCACATGGAAAAATCGGCGGCCACGCTCATGCGGCCGCAGTCAGGAACTGCATGAAAGCATCGAACAGCCGGGCAGTTCCCGCGCCCAGTCCGGACGCCGCTGCGCGAACCGCTCGTAGCCGGGCCGCTCGTCGTAGGGACGGCGCATGACCTCCAGAAGCTCGGAGATCCCGGCGTGATCGCCCTGCCCGGCCTGCTCGATGGCCTGCTGCGCCAGCCAGTTGCGCAACACGAACTTCGGATTGGCCTGTTGCATGCTCGCAAGCCGCGCGGCCGGCGACAGCGGATCATCGTGCAGGCGCGCAGCGTAGCGCTGCAACCAGACGGAGAGTTCGATGTCCATCGCCTGCCTGCGCTCGGGGCTGTAGAACGCATCCGCCAACAGCGCGGGATCCGGCCGCTGCGGATCAAACCCGGCCAGGGCGCGGAAAGTGATCGTCATGTCCATCCCGCCGCGATGCATCAGCGACTGCAATGCGGCCATCAACCCGGCATCGTCGTCGCGCCAGTGGGCCAGCCCGAGCTTGGCGACCACGTTGTCGCGATCGGCCTGCGCCCATGCCGCCTGGAAGCGGTCCAGCCCGGCCTGCAGCGGCTCGACCCCGTCGAACAGCGGCGACAACGCCTGCGCGAGCCGCACCAGATTCCAGTGCGCGACCTGGGGCTGGGTGCCGAAGCGGTAGCGTCGCCCGTGCGCATCGGTGGTGTTGGGCGTCCAGTCCGGGTCGTAGTCGTCAATCCAGCCATAGGGGCCATAGTCGATGGTCAACCCCAGGATCGACATGTTGTCGGTGTTCATCACCCCGTGCACGAAACCGACCCTCATCCAGTGCGCCACCATCTGGGCAGTGCGCTCGCAGACTTCGGCAAACCAGTCGGCGTAACGCGACGCCCCGGCATCGGCCAGATGCGGGAAATCCCGGTCGATGCAGAAATCGGCCAGCTGCCGCAGCAACACGGTATCGCCCCGCGATGCCGGCAACTCGAAACTGCCGAAGCGGATGAACGACGGCGCCACCCGGCACACCACCGCGCCGGGTTCAGGCTGCGGATTGCCGTCGTAGAACATGTCGCGCACGACCCTCTCGCCGGTGCCGACCAGACTCAACGCACGCGTGGTTGGCACTCCAAGGTGATGCATGGCCTCGCTGCACAGGAATTCACGCACCGAGGAACGCAGCACCGCCCGCCCATCGGCACCGCGCGAATACGGTGTACTGCCTGCGCCTTTGAGCTGCAGCTCCCACCGACCGCTGTGCGTCACCAGCTCGCCCAGCGAAATCGCGCGGCCGTCGCCCAGCTGCCCGGCCCATTGGCCGAACTGGTGGCCGCCGTAGTTGGCCGCTGACGGCTGCATACCGGCATACAGCGCGTTGCCGGCAAATACCTGCGCGAACTCCGGGCTTTGTATCTGCCCTTGGGTGAAGCCCAGCAGCGCGGCCACCTCGGCCGAATGTGCAAGCAGCCGCGGGGCGGCAACCGGCGTTGGCATCACCGATGACCACAGCGCCCCAGCGACCTCACGGCGACGGGGGCCAGACTCCGGATCGCCCGGCAGTTCGCGGACAAACCTGTTGTCGAAATTCAAAGCAGTCATGGTCAAAGCATAATCCGGCGGCCATGAACCCGGCGACCTCTGCCTCACGCCAACGTCAGGCTGCCACCTTGCAGGTTTGCACGCTGGTACGAAGGCCGCTTGGCGATACGTTGCAGAAAGCGCCGCAGATGCGGATATCCGTCCAGCCCCGGGCCACGTGCGGCCGCGGCCTGCACGGGAAAGCTCATCTGGATATCGGCCGCGGTGAAGCGCTCCCCGGCAAACCAGCCGGTCGCAGCCAACTCGCTTTCCATCCAGTCCATATGCAAACGCACCTGCGGGCCGACATATGCGCGCATCGCCTTGTCGACAATCGCGCGGGCAACCGGCCGTGCAAAAAACGGCATCTTCGCCATGCGGATGCGTGAAAACACCAGGGTCATCAGCAACGGAGGCATCGCAGAGCCTTCCGCGTAATGCATCCAGTAGCGATAACGCAGCCGCTCGGGCGCATCCACCGGCAGTGGCGTTGGCGACAGCTGCCGCTCGTGGTCATAGCGATCGGCCAAGTATTCGAGGATCGCACCGGACTCGGCCAGCACGTGCGTACCATCCACCAGTACCGGCGATTTTCCCAGCGGGTGCACGGCCCGCAACGCCGGCGGCGCCAGCAACGTGGCTGGATCACGCTCGTAGGCCACCAGCCGGTAGGGAAGCTCCAGCTCTTCGAGCATCCACAACACCCGCTGCGATCGTGACTGGTTGAGATGATGGACGGTGATCATCGGGCTGCTCCGGCAGGTTGATAGGCCATCCTGGCCGGTGAAACCCCGCATGGCATCGGCGACGGAATCCGGGGCAAATAAAAACGCCGGAAGCTTGCGCTCCCGGCGTTCTGGCAACCTTGCGGTAGCGGGCGTCTAAATTAGACGGCCTGCACCTGGTCAGCCTGCATACCCTTCTGGCCCTGCACGGCGACGAAGGTCACCTTCTGGCCTTCCTGCAGCGACTTGAAGCCGGTGCCCTGGATGGCGCGGAAATGCACGAACAGGTCCGGGCCGCTTTCCGGGGTGATGAAGCCGAAGCCCTTGGCATCGTTGAACCACTTGACAGTGCCGGTCTGACGATCAGACATATACAAACTCCTGAAACAATAGTGAAAAAAATCGCAGCCACCGGATATTCGGGGCCGAGACTGAGTTGCAGGCGTTGGTAAAGCGGATCGATGAGCGGATCGTGAGATCAACTGCACCAGGCCACGATTCACGGTGACCCTAGCAAACACAGTGCAACGGACGATACGCGGCTTTTCCGGAAAAAGCGATATTTATCGTATTCAGTAACGAGGGGGACTTTATCAATCGACATAAACCCCAAAAAATTCATCGACTTGCAGCAAATCAATTGGCGCGTGGCATGGTGCATCACAACATCGGATTGCGCATTCCGGGCGCCCATGCCGTCGTAAACTTCGTGCCATGACCGCTCACGAGAATACCAGCGCCCGTATCTGGGTCGATGCCGACGCCTGTCCCGGTGTCATCAAGGACATCCTGTTCCGGGCCGCCGAGCGCACGCAGGTGGAACTGGTACTGGTGGCCAACCAGTGGCTGCGCACCCCGCCCTCGCGTTTTATCCGCTCCATCCAGGTGCCGGGCGGGCCGGATGTGGCCGACGCCGAAATCGTCGACCGGCTTGTTCCCGGTGACCTGGTGGTGACCCAGGACATCCCGCTGGCGGCGCTGGTGCTGGACAAAGGGGGCGTAGCATTGAATCCGCGCGGCGAGCTCTATACCGCCGACAACATGTCCGAGCGCCTGTCGATGCGCAACTTCATGGACGAGCTGCGCGGCAGCGGCGTGCAGACCGGTGGCCCGGCCGCTTTCCATGCCCGCGACCGCCAGGCCTTCGCCAACCAGCTGGACCGCTGGCTGGCGCAGCGCCGCTGAGGTTCAACCCAGCTGGAAGGCGCTTTCAAACCGCCGTGGCTGCCCGCTCAAAGGATCATCGAATGCCAGCGAGCGGGCGAGCAGCTGCAACGGCTGCCGGTAATCCTCAGCATGCCGCTCACAAAGCTCAGGATAGAAGTCGTCACCGGCGATGGGCGCGCCCAGTGCCGCCATATGGACACGCAGCTGGTGCTTGCGGCCGCTGACCGGCTCCAGGCCATAACGCCATAGCGGTCCGCTGGCCCGCAGTATCCGTATCCGCGTCAGTGAATTGGCCGCACCCTCCCCTTCGCGCATCCGGAAGAACGGCTCGCCACGTTCGAGATGGCTGGCATGTTCGCGCGGAAACTCGAGCTGCGGCAGGGCCGGTGCCAGTGCCTCGTAGTGCTTTTCAATGCGCCGTTCGCGGAACACGGCCTGATAGGCCGCGCGACTGTCGGCCCGGGTGGAGAACAGCACCAGCCCCGCGGTACCGCGATCGATACGGTGCAGCGGCACCAGATCGCCGATACCGGTTGTCGCGACCAGGCGCGCCAGCAGGGTTTCCCGTACATACCGGCCTGCCGGTGTCACCGGCAGAAAGTGCGGCTTGTCGGCGACCAGCAGATTGGCGTCCTGGTAGACGATGCGCTCGGCAAACGGGATCGGCGGTTCACCTGCCACCTCGCGGAAATACACGATCTCCAGCCCTGCCTGCCAGGGCCGGTCCGCCGCCAGCGCATTGCCCTGCGCATCGAGCACACGCTGGCGATCGAAGCGGTCCTGCCACCGGGCGCGGTCGATCGCGGGAAAGCGCGCGCACAGCCCTTCCAGCAACGTCGCCCAGTCTCCCGGAGGCAGTTGCAGGCGGCTGGGCAGCATCGGGACATCCTTCGGCAAGGGTTCTGGCATGGCCGACGCATTATCATGGCGATCTTTGTTTCCGGTATTCCCATGGCCCTCACCGCCACCATCCGCAAGGCCGAACTGCAGATCAGCGACATGGATCGCGGCTACTACGCGACCCACAACCTGACGCTGGCTCAGCATCCTTCCGAAACCGACGAGCGGCTGATGGTCCGTCTGCTCGCCTTCGCCCTCAATGCCGAGGATCGCCTGGAGTTCGGCAAGGGCCTGAGCACCGAAGACGAACCGGACCTGTGGCAGCATGACTACACCGGCACCATCGAGCAGTGGATCGATCTGGGCCATCCGGATGAATCCAGGGTGCGCAAGGCGAGCAACCGCAGCCAGCGGGTGCAGGTGGTCAATTACGGCGGCCGCGCGTCGGATATCTGGTGGGAAAAACAGGGCAAGGCGCTGGCGCGCTTCGGCAACGTGTCGGTCGTGGACCTGCCCGGTGAATTCGTCGAGCAATGGGGCACGCAGATCCAGCGCGCCATGCGCTGGAACGTCTTGATCCAGGATGGCGAGGTGCAGTTGCTCAACGACCAGATGCAGCTGGATGTGATCCCCGTGTGGCGCAAGCCCGCCCAGGCATGAGTGCAATCGGCTGCGATGTGCTGGTCATCGGTGCCGGTGCGGCGGGCCTGATGTGTGCGCTCACCGCCGGCCAGCGCGGGCGCATGGTGCAGGTGGTCGATCACGCCAACAAGATCGGCAAGAAGATCCTGATGTCCGGTGGTGGCCGCTGCAACTTCACCAACACCGGCACCACCGCGGCCCACTTCCTGTCGGCCAACCCGCACTTCTGCAAATCGGCACTGGCGCGCTACACGCCGGCGGATTTCATCGAAATGGTCGAACGTCACGGCATCGCCTTTCACGAAAAGGAGCTGGGCCAGCTGTTCTGCGATGTCTCCTCCAAGCAGATCGTGAAGATGCTGGTGGACGAGTGCCAGGCGGCCGGAGTGCAGATCCGCAGCCATTGCAGTGTCGAGCGGATCGAGCACGGCACCGACGGTTTCCGCGTACAGACCGCGCAGGGACTGTTTCATGCCAGCTCGCTGGTGGTCGCGACCGGTGGCCTGTCGATTCCCAGCCTGGGGGCAACCGGCTTCGGCTATGAGATCGCCCGCCAGTTCGGCCACGAGGTGTTGCCGACGCGGGCCGGGCTGGTGCCGTTGACGCTCAGCGGCACCCACCAGAAGCGCTTCGCCGACCTCAGCGGCGTTGCCTTGCCAGTGGAGGCGCGCTGCAATGACCAGAGCTTTCGCAACTTCATGTTGCTGACCCACCGCGGCGTCAGCGGTCCGGCGATCCTGCAGATCTCCTCGTTCTGGCAACCCGGCGACGACCTGCGCCTGGATCTGCTGCCCGGCATCGACGCCGAGGCCTGGCTGCGCACGATGAAACGCGATCGCGGCGCGGCGGAACTGCGTACGGTGCTGTCCGAAGTGATGCCACGGCGGCTGGCACTGCGCCTGTGCGAGCAGTGGCTGGGCGACAAGCCGGTCCGGCAACTGGACGAACGCGAGCTCAAGGGCGCGGCCCGGCTGCTGGCCGACTTCCCGCTGGTCGCCAGCGGCACCGAGGGTTATCGCACCGCCGAGGTGACGCTGGGCGGCGTGGACACCCGCAAGGTGTCGTCCTCGACCATGGAATCACAACGCATTCCAGGCCTGTACTTCATCGGTGAAGTGCTTGACGTCACCGGCTGGCTGGGCGGCTACAATTTCCAGTGGGCGTGGGCGTCCGGCCATGCCGCCGGCCAAGCCGCGTGAAAAGCTGTGGCGTCATAACGCGAACCCCGACCGGCTCGCGCATGGACGCCATCACGACCATCGTGTATTAAACCCCGTCCGAGGGGAGTCCTGAATGCAGAACGGCAAAGACATCACCATCCGCTTGCTGATTGTCGATGACAGTGGCGAGAACGCTGAAGCGATCGTCAGCACGTTGCGCAACAGCGGTATCGCCGTGCGCCCCGCCCGTCCCCAGAACCCGGAAGAACTGGCGCAGGCCCTCGGCACCCAGCCCATCGACCTGGTGCTGGTCGCTCCCTCGCAGAACATCCCGATGCTGCTGGTCACCCAGCAGATCGCCGCCAGCGGCAAGGACATTCCGATGGTGCTGCTGGCCGACCGCATCGACGAGAACGAACTGGTGGAGTCGGTCGCCAACGGCATCCGCGCCATCGTGTTGCGGCAGCGCCCGGAACATCTGCTGGCGGTGGTCCGCAACGAATGGACCGACCTGCTCGCGCGCCGCGGCCTGCGTCGGATCGAAGTGCAGATGCGCGAGACCGAGCGCCGCTGCGACGCACTGATCGCCTCCTCGCGCGAACCCATCGCCTACATCCACGAAGGCATGCACATCCGTGCCAATGACGCCTATCTGGAGATGTTCGGCTACGAGACGTTCGAAGACGTGGAAGGCATCTCGCTGCTGGACATGGTCGCCCCGCAGCACATGGAGGACTTCAAGCAACTGCTCAAGTCGCTTAGCAAGGGCGAGACCCCGCCGCCGCAGTACCAGGTGGATGCGCGCAGCCAGCTGGGCGACACCTTCCCTGCGACCATGGAATTCACCGCGGCCAGCTACGAAGGCGAATCCTGTTTCCAGGTGGTTTTCCGCCGCCGCGAGGAGTTCGATCCGGAACTGGCGCGGGAGGTGGAGGAACTGCGTCAGCGCGACCAGGTCACCGGCCTGCTCAACCGCCCGACGTTCATGGTGCACCTGGAAAATGCCGTCGCCCAGGTCAGCCGCAGCGATGGCCAGTACGGCTTCCTGCTGATCGAGCCGGACCACTATGCGCGGCTGTTGGCCGATATCGGGCTGGACTCGGCCGATGCGCTGGTCGCAGCGGTGGGGCAGCACCTGGCATCGGCTCTGGATGAAGGTGCCCAGGTCGCACGTTTCGGCGAACACACTTTCGCGGTGCTGGTCGATGGCGCCTACGCACATACCTCGGCGATCTCCGAGCAGGTCCGCCAGGCCTTCTCCACGCATGTATTCAGCATCGGCGAGCGTTCGGCCACGGTTACCGTGAGCATCGGCGGCGTGCAGGTCGGTGAAAAGATCGCCAGTGTCGGCCAGGTGCTGGCGCGTGCCAGCGAATGCATGCATTCGGTGGTCGAGCTGGGGGGCAACAACATCAAGGTGTTCGACCCCGGCGCGACTGACCGTGTTGAGGAGGAGCGCATCCAGCGCTGGATCGAGCGCATGCGCGACGCGCTTGCCGGCGACGGCTTCCAACTGCATTTCGGCCCGGTGCTGCACCTGCTGGGCGAGCCGATGGCGCTGTATGACACCTCGCTGCAGCTGGAGAACAACGGTGAGATGGTCAGCCCGACCACGTTCCTGCCGATCGCGCAGGAACATGGCCTGCTCGGGCAGATCAACCGCTGGATGGTCGCCAACGCCATCAAGGCGCTGGGCCAGCAGAAACGTGCCGGGCAGCATGCGCACCTGATGGTACGCATTACGCCCGAGTCGTTCTCCGATCCGGAGCTGATCGCGGTGATCCGCAACACCTTGCAGGCCGAAGGCGTAAGCGGAGAGCAGTTGTGGTTACAGATTGCCGAAGCCAAGGTATTCACCAACCTGCGCAACGCGCAGCAATTCCTGGCCGATGTCTCTGCACTGGGTTGCAAGGTCGGCCTGGAGGAGTTCGGTTCCGGACTGGACTCGTTCCAGCTGCTGACACACTTCCAGCCGGCATTCCTCAAGCTGGACGGCGACTTCACCGCCGACCCGGCGCAAGCCAGGGAACAGTTGCCGAAGATCCAGGAGATCACCGCCAAGGCACAATCGGCCGACATCCGCACGATCGCCGAACTCGTCTCCGATGCATCGACGATGAGCCTGCTGTTCAGTGCCGGGCTGGACTATGTGCAGGGCGATTTTGTCGGCCCGGCGAGCGCGGACATGAACTTCGACTTCAACTGAGCCACAGCGATCCGCTTCAAGAAAAAAGGCCGCGCAATGCGCGGCCTTTGTTTTTTTCGGCTGGTGGTCCGGATCAGACTTCGATCAGGTCCGGAATCGCCACGTCCGGGTTCACGTCGGCATCGTAGTCCACGCCGTCGATGCCGAAACCGAACAGGCGCAGGAAGTCGCCCTTGTAGCCGGCCAAATCGCTGATCGCGTACAGGTTCGCGTCGGTGACCTGCGGCCACAGTTCCAATACCTTGCCCTGCACTTCCGGTGCCATTTCCTTGTAGTCCGCGCGCAGGCGTCCTTTGCCATCGACCAGCGACACCGCACGGCCGTGACCATCGACCAGCTCGTGCCGGATATGGTCAGCGGCGTTTGCGCCATCCTTCGGACCGTTGTAGAGGATGTCGTACAGGGTATCGAGCTGCTCGATACAGCCTTCGTGGCTGCCCTGCTCCTTCATCACCTTGAACAGCAGCGACAGATACAGCGGCATCGTCGGAATCGCCGAACTGGCCTGCGTCACCACCGCCTTGAGCACCGACACGCGGGCATCGCCGCCGATAGCCTGCAGCTTATTGCGGATATCCAGCACCTTCTGGTCCAGATCCTTCTTGGCCGCACCGATCGAACCGTTCCAGTAGATCGCCTGGGTGATCTCTTCGCCGACATAGGTGAAGGCGGTGGTGGTGGCGCCGTCGGCCAGCACGCCGGCCTCGAGCAGTGCGTCGATCCACATCTGCCAGTCCTCGCCGCCCATTACCGCCACCGTGCTGGCGACCTCTTCCGCGGTGGCCGGCTGCAGCGTGGTTTCGGTGAGCACTTCCTTGTCGGTATCCAGCCCCTTCAGCGTGATCGGCGCGCCAATAGGCTTGAGCGTGGAGTTGATGATCTCGCCCGTCCGGGGATGCTTGCGGCGCGGCGCCGCCAGGCTGTAGACCACCTGGTCGACCTGGCCGAGATCCTGCTTGATCAGCTCGATGGTCTTCTGCTTGACCTCATCGGAGAAGGCATCGCCATTGATGCTCTTGGCATACAGCCCCGCTTCGCCGGCAAACTTGTGGAAGGCGGCCGAGTTGTACCAACCCGCGGTTCCGGGCTTGCTCTCGCTGCCCGGGCGCTCGAAGAACACGCCCAGCGTTGCCGCATCGCTGCCAAATGCCGCGGTGATGCGGGCCGCCAGGCCATAACCGGTCGAGGCACCGATCACCAGCACCTTCTTGGGACCATTGGCGAGCTTCGGCTTGGCCCGGATGTAGTCGATCTGCTCCTTGACGGCCGCTTCGCAACCAACGGGATGGGTGGTGACACAGATGAAGCCGCGCACTCGCGGTTTGATGACCATGAAAACCTCGATCTGGAATTTGGGAAAGTGGCAGCGCGCATCGATATCAGGATCCGCCAAGCCATCACCGGTCCGTTCCGGTGAAACATGCGGAGGCTGCCAGCAGCACCTGCACCGGTCGTTGACCAAAGCCACGCCGGTTCATGCGCTGTACGGTAGGAATCGTAGTGCGCGCACCTTGTGAAAACAACCGACGCAGGCGCATGGTCCGCAGTCACGCCAGGCAGCGCGGCTGAGCCGGGGGAAAAGGAAAAGCCGCGCAGGGCGCGGCTTTTCCGGTAATGCATTCACACCGCGGACTCAGGGACGACGCGCCAGTTCCTCGACGTCCTTGGCCTTGGGCAACAGGTCCTGCTTGGTCACCGCCAGCGCGCCCATCGTCAGCAGCGGACAGGCGATGAAGATCGAGGACAGCGTACCGATCACCGCGCCGATCATCTGCGACAGTGCCAGCCCTTCGAGCGAGCCGCCACCGTAGAGGTACAGCGCCAGCACCGACAGGAAGAACACCACCGAGGTGATGATGGTGCGCGACAGCGTCTGGTTGATCGAGCGGTTCATCACTTCCAGCGGCTCGACACGCAAGCTGCGGAAGTTCTCGCGGACACGGTCGAACACCACGATGGTGTCGTTGATCGAGAAGCCCATGACCGACAACAGTCCGGCCAGCACGGTCAGATCGAACTCGCGCCCGCTCAGCGAGAAGTAACCGGCCACGATCAACACGTCGAACAATGTGGTGATGGTCGCCACGATCGCGAACTTCAGTTCGAAGCGGAAGCCGATATAGATCAGGAAGCCGACGATCACGAACAGCGCCGCATAGATGCCGTTCATGGCCAGCTCTTTGCCGACCTGCGGGCCGACAAATTCGGTGCTCATCACCGTGGCTTTGTTGTCCTGCGCCGAGACAGCCGCCAGCACCGCCTGCGCGGTCCGGTTGTTGGCCTCGCCGGCGTTGACGCCCTCCGGCACTTCCTCCGGCTGCAGGCGGATCAGCAGATCGCTGCCGCTGCCGAAGTTCTGCACCTGGGCGCCGCCATAACCGGCAGCGTCAAGGTGCTCACGCACGGCGTCGACGTCAGCAGGCTTCTCAAAGCGGACTTCGACCACGGTGCCGCCGGTGAAATCCAACGCGTAGTTGAATCCCTTGAAAGCGATCAGGCCCAGCGAGGCGGCCAGCAGCAGGGCGGCGACGATGACCGCCACCCAGCGCGTACGCATGAAGTTGAACTGGGTGTCGTTCGGAATCAGATGCAACGGGAACAGTTTCATGGATTTGCTCGTCTTCCCGTCAGATGGCCAGGGTCTTGAGTTTCTTGCGGCGGCTGTAGATCAGCACGGCCAGCGCACGCGACACGGTGATTGCCGTGAACATCGAGGCGAAAATGCCGACGATCATGGTCACCGCGAAGCCCTTCAACGGACCGGTACCGAACGCATACAGCGCCACGCCGGCGAGGATGCCGGTGAGGTTGGCGTCCAGGATGGTGCCCGAGGCCTTCTCGTAGCCCGCGGTGATCGCGGCCTTGGCCGGCATTCCGAGCCGCAGCTCTTCACGGATACGCTCGTTGATCAGCACGTTGGCGTCCACCGACAGACCGATCGACAGCGCCAGGCCGGCGAAACCGGGCAGCGTCATTGTCGCACCGAACAGCGACATCACCGCCACCACGATCAGCAGGTTGAACATCAGCGCCAGCGAGGTGATCACACCGAACATGCGGTAGTACACGGTGAAAAACACCAGGGTGAACAGGAACGCGTACAGCACCGCGGTCACGCCGCGTTCGACGTTCTCGGCGCCCAGGCTGGGGCCGACGATGCGTTCTTCGACGAAGTCCATCGGCGCGGCCAGCGAACCGGCGCGCAGCAGCTTGGCCAGGTTGTCGGCCTCGAGTTTCTCCAGGCCCGTGGTCTGGAAATTCTTGCCGAATACGCCATTGATGTTGGCGACCGAAATCACCTCTTCCTTGACGCGGAAGCTGCGCACTTCCTTGCCATCGACCATGCTCACCTGCGGCACGCGCTCGGTGTAGACCACGGCCATGGGCTTGTTCACGTTGGCGCTGGTGAAGTCGAACATGCGCTGGCCGCCGACGTTGTTCAACGTCACGCTGACCGCCGGCATCCCGTTCTGGTCATTGGCGACGCTGGCCGCCACCATCTGGTCGCCGGTAACGATGACGCGCTTGTTGAGCAGGATCGGGCCGCGGTTGTCGCGCTGCTGGTAGACCTTGGCCTCCGGCGGAATACGGCCACTGGCGATGGCATCCTGCGCATTGCCATCGACCACCGCACGGTATTCCAGGGTCGCGGTGGCACCGATCATGCGCTTGGCTTCGGCCGTGTCCTGCACGCCGGGCAGCTGCACCACCACGCGGTTGTCGCCCTGGCGCTGGATGATCGGCTCGGCCACGCCGAGTTCATTCACACGGTTGCGCAAGGTCGCGATGTTCTGCTCGATCGCGCCACTGGCGATCTGCGCCAGCTCGCTGTCGGGAATGGTGACCGTGATGCGGTTGCCGGTCACGTCATAACCCAGGGTCGGCTGCGCCTTCGCCAGCAGGCCTCGGGCGGTCGTCGGCGCATCGGCAGCGGCCGACGGGCTCAAGACGGCGACGATGCTGTTGTCCGGACGCCGTTCGACCGACTGGTAGGGAATGCGGCCGTCACGCAGGCTGCTGCGGATGTCCTCGGCGTAGGCATCGATGCGCTTTTCCAGCGCGGCCTTCTGGTCGACCTGCAGTACGAAGTGGACACCGCCCTGCAGGTCGAGGCCGAGCACCATCGGCTTGCCGCCCAGGTTGCTGAGCCAGTCCGGCACGGTCGATGCCAGGTTCAGCGCCACGGTGTAGTTCTCACCCAGGCTCTCGCGCAATGCGTCGTTGGCCGCGGTCTGCGCCTGCAGGTTGGGCAGGCGCACCATCATGCTCTCCCCTTCCTTGGCCACCGAGGTGGTTTCCACGCCGGTCTTGGCCAGCTCGGCCACGACCTTGTCGCGCAGCGTGTCATCAAGCTGGCCACCGCGATTGGCGGTGATCTGCACGGACGGATCCTTCTGGTAGATGTTCGGCAGCGCGTACAACGCGCTTACCGCCAGAATGATCAGGATGAGGAAGTACTTCCAGCGTGGAAATTCGAGCATTGCAGGATCCTGCGCGACGCCTGTCAGGACGCCGCGACGTGACAGTCGGAGGATACGATCAGGCGGACTTCAGCGTGCCCTTCGGCAGGACATTGCCGATGGCGCCCTTCTGCACGCGGATGCGCACGTTGTCGGCCACTTCCACGGTGATGAAGTTGTCGCCCAGCTCGGTCACCACGCCGGCGATGCCGCCGGAGGTCAGGACTTCGTCGCCCTTGCTGATCTTCTCCAGCATCGCCTTGTGTTCCTTCTGACGCTTCATCTGCGGACGGATCATCAGGAAGTACATGATCGCGATCAGGATGATCGGGAACAGCAGGGTGGTCATTCCCATTCCCTGCGGTGCGGCAGTGGCGACGGGAGGCATGAGAGCGGTCAGGTTCATCTTGTGTCCTTGGTGTTGGGCGAACCGCAGCCGCGCAGGCTTGCAGATCACCACGGAACGGGGTCAGCCGTGAAGTATGCCATGGCGCCGGGCACTAGTCCCCGGTCGCCGTGCCGTCGGCCTATTCCCCGGTGAGTGCCGGGGCGGTGGCGCCACGGGCTGCGTAGAACGACTCGCGGAACGCGGCAAAGGTTCCCGCGTCGATGGCCTGGCGCATGTCGGCCATCAGTTTTTCGTAATAGAACAGGTTGTGCAGGGTGCCCAGCATCGGCGCCAGCATTTCATTGCAGCGGTCCAGATGGCGCAGGTAGGAACGCGTGTAGCCGCTGGTGCAGGCGTGGCAACCACAGCCCGGCTCGATGGTGTCCAGGTCCCGCTCGTAGCGGGCGTTGCGGATGCGCACGGTGCCGAACGAGGTGAAATAGTGGCCGTTGCGGGCGTTGCGGGTCGGCATGACGCAATCGAACATGTCCACGCCGCGGGCCACGCCTTCGACCAGGTCTTCCGGCCGGCCCACGCCCATCAGGTAGCGCGGACGGTCGGCCGGCAGGATCGGGTGCAGGTGGTCGAGCATGGCGTTGCGCTCGTGCTCGGGCTCGCCGACCGCCAGCCCGCCGATCGCATAGCCGTCAAAGCCGATCTGCTGCAGGCCTTCGGCCGAACGGCTGCGCAGGTCGTGGTGCACACCGCCCTGGACGATACCGAACAGCGCCGCGTCGTTGCCCAGTCCGTCATGCGCATCGCGGCTGCGCTGGGCCCAGCGCAGGCTCAGTTCCATCGACGTGCGCGCGACCGGCTCGGTGGCCGGATACGGCGTGCATTCGTCGAAGATCATCACCACGTCCGAATCCAGCACCTTCTGGATCTTCATGCTCTCCTCCGGCCCCAGGAACACCCGGGCACCGTCATTCGGCGAAGAGAAGGTCACGCCCTGCTCGGTGATCTTGCGGCGATGGGCCAGCGAGAACACCTGGAAACCGCCCGAATCGGTCAGGATCGGGCCATCCCAGCGGGCGAAGCCATGCAGGCCGCCGTGGTCGCCGATCACATCCAGGCCGGGCCGCAAATAGAGGTGAAAGGTGTTGCCGAGGATGATCTCGGCGCCCAGCGCGCGGATCTGCTCCGGCAGCACGCCCTTGACCGAGCCGTAGGTGCCCACCGGCATGAAAGCCGGGGTTTCAACGGTTCCGCGGGGGAAAGTCAGGCGGCCGCGGCGGGCGCGGCCATCAGTGGTCTGGAGCTTGAACTGCAATCGGGACATGGGAGCAAAGAGGCGTCAGTTGCCGACAATTGTCGCGGATATGCGCCGTGGGGGCGAATCGCGCGAGTCATTTCAGTCGGGGAAACGGATCGGCGCGGGATTGTGCCAGCGCAGGCCGACCTCGCTCCCGAGCGGCGGCAAGTGCTCCTGGGCGAAGTCCAGTTGCAGCCGCTCGCCACCGGGCAGTCGCACCCGACCGCTGTAACCGGGCCCGCGAAACGCCAGCGATTCCAGCACGCCACGCAAGGTACCGGCGGCATCCAGCGACAGATCTTCCGGGCGCACCAGCAACCAGCCCTCACCGGCACCCAGCAGGCGGGCGGGCAGCACGGCTCCGCGCCCGATGAAGCCGGCAACAATGGCATCCTGCGGTGCGTGATACAGCCGCGCCGCCGCATCCCATTGCAGCAGGCGTCCGCCCTGCATCACGCCGATGCGGTCGGCCATTGCGAACGCTTCAGCCTGGTCGTGGGTGACCATCAGCACCGTGGTGCCGGAGGCCTTGAGCAGTTGTCGCAATTCCTCGGCCAGGCGTTGCCGGGTGCTTATATCGAGATTGGAGAATGGCTCATCGAGCAACAGCAGCTCCGGCGACGGTGCCAGTGCGCGGGCCAGCGCCACCCGCTGCTGTTGGCCGCCGGACAGTTCGTGCGGATAGCGCCCGCCCAGCCCCGCCAGCCCCACCTGCTGCAGCAGGTCCTGCACCCGCTGCTGGCGCGACGTGCGCGCGAGACGACGCAGACCGAAGCCGACATTGCCGGCCACGTCCAGATGCGGGAACAACGCGTAGTCCTGGAACATCATGCCGACTGGCCGTTGCTCCGCGGCCACGGCGCCGTCGGGTCCGTCGAGCTCGCGTCCGCCCAGCTCGATGCGGCCGTGCCGCAACGGTTCGAACCCGCTGATGGCACGCAGCACGGTGGTCTTGCCGCAACCGGAGGCGCCCAGCAGGCAACCGATATCGCCGCGTGCAAGTTCCAGCGAAAGGCCATCCACCACCGTGGTGAATCCCGCGTCGGTGCCGTATCCGATGCGCAGCGATTGCAGCCTCAACTGCGCGGGATTCATCGGGCACCCCCGTGGCCGGCCCCGGTACGGGCCAGCAGGATCACCGGCAGCAAACCGCTCAACACGATCAACAAGGCCGCCACTGCGCCCTCCTCATAGGTTCCACGCGCCGCCTCGGCATACAGCCAGGTGGCCAGGGTTTCAAAATTCATCGGCCGCAGCACCAGCGTTGCCGGCAGCTCCTTCATGGTGTCCACGAACACCAGCAATCCCGCTGCGGCCAGGGCCGGCCGCAGCAACGGCAGGTGCACCCGCCGCAACATGCCCGCCGCGCCCTCGCCCAGACTGGCCGCCGCCTGGTCCAGCGAGGGCGGAATCCGCGCCAGTCCGGCGTCGATACCACCCACGGAGATCGCCAGGAAACGCAAGGTATACGCCAGTACCAGCGCCGCCGCCGAGCCCATCAACAGCAGCTGCGCCTTGCCGCCCATCGCCACCCGCAGCTCGCCGACCACGGCGTCCAACGCGCCCATCGGCACCAGCAGGCCGATCGCCAGCACGGTGCCGGGAATGGCATAACCCAACGAGGCGATACGGCTGCTGGCCGCCGCCAGGCCACCGCCGCCCCGCACCTGCGCCAGCCGCAAGGCCCACGCCACCAACAGCCCGAGGGCCATCACCACAACGGTGGCGGCCAGCGCGATGCCCAAGGTGTTCCAGAGAGCTTCCAGCAGTTGCGGCGAAGCGCCGGCCACCTGCAGGCGCTTGACTGCTTCCCAGCCCAGATAACCGGCCGGCACCAGGAAACCGACGACCACCGGCAACGCGCCCAGCATGAAAGCCAGTGCCGCCATGCCACCGCGCAGAGGCTGCGCCTGCATCGGTCGCGGCCGCAGCACACTGGCATAACGTTGCCGGCGCCGGCCGTGCTTCTCCAGCACCAGCAGGGCGGCTACCAGCAGCAGCATCAACAGCGCGATCTGTGCCGCGCCCGGCAGGTCGCCACGACTGACCCAGGTGGTGTAGATCGACACGGTGAGCGTCTGCACGCCGAGAAATTCCGACGCACCGATATCGTTGAGCGTCTCCAGCAAGGCCAGCGCCACGCCCACCGCGATCGCCGGCCTCGCCAATGGCAGCGCCACACGCAAAAACACCTGCGTCCGCGTTGCGCCCAGGGTGCGGGCGGCTTCCAGCAAGCCCGCCGCCTGGGTCATGAACAGCGCGCGCGTGGTGAGGTAGACGTACGGATACAACACAAAACCCAGCAGCACGATGCAGCCGCCCAGATGGCGGATGTCCGGCAGGCGGAACTCGCGCGGGCTGCTGTAGCCGAGCAGGTCGCGGATCAGCCCCTGTACCGGTCCCAGCGGATGCAGCACGTCCAGGTAGGCATAGGCCGCGATGTAGGTCGGCACCGCCAACGGCAGCAACAGCGCCCAGCTGAGCACCCCTCGCCCCGGGAAGCGGTAGGCGGTCACCAGCCATGCGCCGCCGGTCCCCAGCAAGACGACGAGCACACCTACGCCCAGCAGCAGCACCACGGTGTTGAACAGCGCGGTGGGCAGCACGTTGATCCACAGGTGGCTCCACAGGCCCGCACTGCCCTGCACCGCCGACCATGCCAGGGCGATGACCGGCGCCAGCATCACCGCTGCCACCAGCAGTGCACCGGCCAACCATGTATTCGCGCGCCGCATCCTCAGATTCCATCCGCCCAAAAAAAACCGCCGGCGCCTGTACCCGCTGCGCCGGCCCATCGCATCATCTGCGTCGCACTCAGTTGTCGAAGCCGACCTTGTCCACCAGTTCGCTGGCGAGCTTGCGGTTGGCCACCACCTCGGTCAACGGCAGCGGGTCGACGGTCATCGGACCGAAGCTGGCCACCACCGGATCCAGTTCCACGCCGGCCTTCACCGGATACTCGTAATTGGCGCGCGCATACAGGCTCTGCGAGGCGTCACTGACCAGGTACTCCAGCAGCTTGACCGCGTTGTCCCGATTGGGCGCGTACCTGGCGACCGCCGCACCGGAGATGTTGACGTGGGTTCCACCGTTGGCCCCGGCGAAGACTGGACGTACTACCTGGATGGCGTCTCCCCAGGCGCGTTGCTCCGAGCCTTCCTCGGCGTTCTTCATGCGGCCCACGTAATAGGCGTTGGCGATGCCGATGTCGCAGATGCCAGCCAGGATGTCGCGGGCCACGTCGCGGTCACCGCCGGCGGCCTTGCGGGCCAGATTGCGCTTGACCCCGCGCAGCCAGGCTTCGGTCTTTTCGGCACCGTCGTGGGCGATCATCGCCGCGAACAGGCTGGTGTTGTACGGATGCTGGCCGGAACGGATGCACACCCGGCCTTTCCATTTCGGATCAGCCAGGTCTTCATAGGTGAACCCGTCCAGCTTCAGGTCCTTGTCGGCATACAGCACCCGGTCGCGCAGCGATAGCGCGAACCATTGTCCGTCGGCGGCGCGCAGGTGGGCCGGGATGGCGGCATTGAGCACTTCCGATTGCACCGCCTGGGTATGCCCGGCTTCGACCACGTCAAGCAGGCGCCCGGTGTCCACGGTCATCAGCACGTCGGCGGCCGAGCGCTTGCCTTCCGCGGCCAGACGCTCGTTCAGCCCATCCTTGAGCAACACGGTGTTGACCTTGACGCCGGTGTCGGCGGTGAAGGCGTCCAGCAGCGGCTGGATCAGACCCGGCTCACGGGTGGTGTAGAGATTGATTTCGCCGGCGGGGGTGGCGGCCGGCTGGCCGTCGGCAGTGGCCGGAGCAGTGCCGGTCTTCGCGCAGGCGCCCAGCAGGACCAGTGAGCACAGCACGGCCAGATGGCCGGCGGCGCGCTTCGGATGACGCATGGAATTCTCCAGAAGGGTCGTCGGAACCGGCCAGGTTGCCGGAAACCGCTCAAATGAGAATATATCTCATTACCCTTAACGCGGGCAATGCGTCAGGCCGACGCACTGTCCTGTACCGGGAACAGCAACATCGCATCGCCATAACTGAAGAAGCGGTATCGCTGCTCGATGGCGTGTGCATAGGCCTGGAACACGCGCTCCTTGCCGGCGAATGCCGAGATCATCATCAGCAGCGTGCTTTCCGGCAGATGGAAATTGGTGACCATCGCATCGACGCTGCGGATGCGGTAGCCGGGGATAATGAAGATCCGGGTCTCGCCGGCAAACGGCTGCACCTGGCCGTCGCACATCGCACTTTCCAGCGCGCGCACGACCGTGGTGCCGACAGCGATCACCCGCCCGCCTGCCGCCCGGGTGCGCTGTATCTGCTCCACCAGCCCGGCGCCGACATTGAGCCACTCCCGGTGCATCACATGCTCGGAAAGTTCTTCCACCCGCACCGGCTGGAAAGTGCCGGCACCGACGTGCAAGGTGACATGGCCAAACTCCACACCACGCTGGCGCAGCCGCTCCAGCAGGGGTTCATCGAAATGCAGCCCTGCGGTCGGCGCCGCCACGGCCCCCACTTCCCTGGCGAACACGGTCTGGTAGCGCTCCCGGTCATCCGCACCCGGCTCGCGGTGGATGTAAGGCGGCAGCGGGAGGCGTCCGGCATGCAGCAGCCAGGTTTCCAGCGGCTCGGGAATCTCGAAACGCAGCACATAGAACTCGCCATCGCGGCCCAGCACCTCGGCCTCGCCGCCGGCATCGAGCGCGATCCGGCTGCCGGCCTTGGGCGACTTGCTGGCGCCGACCTGTGCGCGCGCCTGCTGGCCACCGAGCAGGCGTTCGATCAGGATCTCAACCCGCCCGCCGGTGGCTTTCTGGCCAAACAGCCGGGCCGGAATCACCCGGGTATCGTTGAATACCAGCAGGTCGCCGGACTGCAGCAGCTCGGCCAGATCGCGCACCTGGCGATCATCGAACGCCGCCGGCGCCGGCGGCACCACCAACAGGCGGCTGGCGGAGCGTTCGGCAAGCGGGGCCTGGGCGATCAGCGCTTCGGGCAGTTCGTAATGGAAATCGGACTTCTTCAATGCCGGCACAGCGAAACAGGGGGCGCATAGTGTATTCCCCCGGCCCGCCGCCGCGCTCCCCGAAGCCGGACCTGAGCCGGTTCAGCGCTCGAACTTGGTCGACAGGATGATCGAGGAGGTCGTGCGCTCGACGCCGTCGATGCCGCCGATGGCATCGGTCAGCACGTCCATTTCGCCGACGCCGCCGACCACGCCCAAGGCGATCAGGTCGTGGCTGCCGCTGACCGAATGCAGCACCCGCACTTCCGGAATCTCGCGCAGCGCCTTGACCACCACGGCCATCTTCTTGGGCAGCACGGTGATCAGGATGTGCGCACGCACCTGGCCCTGCTCGTACTCGTCATGGGTGCGCACGGTGTAACCACTGATCACCCCCTGCTGCTCCAGCCGGTCGATGCGGCTCTGCACGGTGGTCCGCGAGAGGCCGAGCCGTCGGGCGATCTGGGCGGTGGAGGCACGCGCGTCCTCGCGCAGGATGGACAGCAGGCGTTCGTCGGCGGGTGAGATCTTCACATTGCAAACCGGTTTCGTCGATTCGACGAAATTACCCGTTTTCCTGCGCAAATCACATCTGCCAAATGGCCAACGCCTCCAGATAATGGAGTTACACGATCAAATCTGGAGATGAGCATGTCCGTACTCGGCCCACTCGCCCCGCTTCGCGCGCACGCCGGCACCCGTCTGACCGGAGGTCTGGACGATGCCAGCGTCGAGCGGATGGCGGCCGCTCATCCGGATCTGGGCAAGGCCATCGAGGCCGCCGCAGCCGAATATGCCCGTGTGCGCGACGATATCGCCGGCCTGCTCGACCAGGACGAAACCGCGCAGATCCACGCCATGCAGGACGGTTTCGTCAATTTCTACGCCGATGACTGCATCACCCCGTACGTGGCGCTGGCCGCCCGCGGGCCCTGGGTGGTGACGCTGAAGGGCGCAGTGCTGTACGACGCCGGCGGCTACGGCATGCTCGGTTTCGGCCACACCCCCGAAGCGGTGCTCGATGCGATGGCCAAGCCGCAGGTGATGGCCAACGTGATGACGCCCAGCCTGGCCCAGGCCCGATTCATCGAGGCGTTGCGCGCGGAAATCGGCCACAGCCGGGGCGGCTGCCCGTTCACCCATTTCATGTGCCTCAATTCGGGCTCCGAGTCGGTCGGCCTGGCCGCGCGCATCGTCGATGTCAACGCCAAGCTGCAGACCGACCCCGGCGCGCCACACGCCGGCGCCACCATCAAGCGCGTGGTGATCAAGGGCAGCTTCCATGGCCGCACCGAGCGCCCGGCGCTGTACTCGGATTCCAGCCGCAAGTCCTACATGCAGCATCTGGCCAGCTACCGCGGTGAGGACTCGGTCATCACCATCCCGCCCTACGACGCAGATGCGCTGCGAAAGGTCTTCGCCGATGCCGCCAGCAACAACTGGTTCATCGAGGCGGTATTCCTGGAGCCGGTGATGGGCGAAGGCGACCCCGGGCGCTCGGTGCCGCCGGCGTTCTACAACGTCGCCCGCGAGCTGACCGCCAGCCACGGCAGCCTGCTGTTGATCGACTCGATCCAGGCCGGCCTGCGCGCGCATGGCACGCTTTCGCTGGTGGATTATCCCGGCTTTGAAGGCGTGCAGCCGCCGGACATGGAGACCTACTCGAAGGCGCTCAACGCCGCGCAGTTCCCGCTCTCGGTGCTGGCGGTCAACGAGAAAGCCGCCGGCCTCTACCGCAAGGGCATCTACGGCAACACAATGACCACCAACCCACGGGCGCTGGATGTGGCGTGTGCAACGCTGTCCCTGCTCACGCCCGCCGTGCGCGCCAACATCCGCGAGCGCGGTGACGAAGCGTTGCGCAAGCTCAACCAGCTCAAGGACGAACTGGGTGGCCTGATCACCAAGGTCCAGGGCACCGGCCTGCTGTTCTCCTGCGAGCTGTCACCGCAGTTCAAGTGCTACGGCGCCAGCTCGACCGAGGAATGGCTGCGCCAGAACGGCGTCAACGTCATCCACGGTGGCGAGAATTCGCTGCGCTTCACCCCGCACTTCGGGATGGGCGGCGATGAGCTCGACCTTCTGGTGTCGATGATCGGCCGCGCCCTGCGCGAAGGCCCTCGGCGCGAGCTTTCCAACGCCGCGTGACCTTACGGCAATCGTTTGAACACAAAAGGCGGCCGCAGGGCCGCCTTTTGTACTTTCCGGAATTTCGTCACTGTCGGCCACCCCGTCTTCCAGGCAACCGCGGCGGGAGCTGCACGCCAGCGCACGCCATGGCGCTTGCACCTTCGGAGGGGCCGGCGTGGGGGCCGCTGGAGAGCGGTGCCGCATCCCACATCGGGCATGCACCCGCATTTGCAGCGGTTCGCCTGCAATCCCGCCGTACGCACCGGCCGCCACTTGAGCTGTCTACGCTCCGACGATATCTGCAATGTCCGGAGACATAATGCCGCCCGGCAACGCCGTTGGGAGCGCCTGCGCGATGGGCGAATCAAGGCTCGACGTGTTGCAAACGGTAGCTGCGACTGCTGTGGTACTGCTTGCCATCGAGCACGGCACGCACCTCCAAGGTGTGTTCGCCCACGGCCAGACCGGTGGGAACCGCGCCGCGCCACAGGTGCGTGGACGGCGTGGACTCGGGCGAGCGGTCGAAGCCGCGTAGCGCCTCGGCCAGATCGTCGGCCGCGTTCTCCAGCATCAGTCGCGGGTCGGGCTGCAGCACCTTCTTCATCGGCTGCCACGCGCCTCCATCCACGCGGAATTCGACGACGGTATCGTCGCGCCCCATGAACACGTTGGCATACACGCCCCAGGCCGGGTATGCGCCCTGGCGCAGCACCTTGGGTGCATGCAACGCGATCTGCTCCGCATCATCGGCACGCGCGGCACGGTATTCCAAGCCGTAGCCGCCATCGGCGCGCACATCGAGCAGCGCGTAGCCGTTGGGCGTGCCATCACTCATGGTGGCATCGGGAATGCCGGCGGCATCCTTCACTCCGGACCAGAACGCCCCGCAGGCCGCACCAACGTTGTATTCGTGCAACGGCGTGGCACCGTGCCAGCCCTCGGCGGCGCCGTGGAAGTAATGCCGCTGGGTATGGCTGTGTCCGCTGAGCACCAGCACCTTGGGGAACTCCTTCAGCAGCGCGAACAGGCGTGCCCGGTCGGCATGACGGAACGATTCGCGATCGGGGTAGGCGTCGAACAACGGGATGTGCATGCCAAGGACGATCAGCCGCTCACGCGGCCGATCACGCAGATAACCGGCGAGAAAGGTGAACTGGTCTTCGCGCAGACCGCCGACATAGCGCGGATTGCCCTGAGGCTGGTAGATCACGTCATCGAGAAAGATGAAGCTCGCGCCCCCCTCTTCCACCGCATAGGTATCCGGGCCGTAGACCGCGCGCCAGCTGGACAGCGAATCGGCGTCGCTGGCGGCGTCGAAATCCAGATCGTGATTGCCCGGCACGTGGAACCACGGCACGCCCAGTCGGGTGGTGACACGGTTGATCGCCGGGTACAGCGACAGGTCGTCATTGGTGATGTCGCCCAACGTGGTGCCCAGTCGCGCGCGGTACTTGCCGACGATGGGCTCGACGATGTCGCGGGCGTAGTAATCGACATCGGTAGCGTTGGCGGTCTGCGGATCGCTGAACACCAGCATTTGGAAGCCCTCGTCGTTTGTCGGCGCGGCACGTTCCAGTGCGAAGTCCCACTGTCCGCGCAGCTTGCCGGTGGCGGCGATACCGCCGTACCTGAGCCTGGGCGAGCCCGATGGCAAGTAGTGGCGCCAGAACAGCGGCAATCCATCCGCGCCTGTCACGAAGCGGGTGCCGTCCGGCTTGATCACGAATACGGTCTGGCCCTCGCGCAGGGGCAGCGCCCAGCGCCCCTGCGCATTGGTGCGTACGATCTGCTCGCCGTTGGAGACCTGCACTCCAGCCACGCCGACTTCGTCGGCACTGCGCCCGGGGCGCCCGTCGGTCTCCAGATAGACGGAACCGGTGGCCTGCAACGGCGCCGCGCACAGCGGAGCGCACGCCAGCAGCAGGCTGGCCAGAATCGGATAACGCATGGGACCCCCGCGGACAGACAGACAAGGCCGACATTATCGCGACGGATGCAGCCTGCGGCTAACGCAGACAAGTCCACGCCTCCGTGGATCTGCCGGGTGCGCGTTCGGATGCGGCCAGCGCGTGTCGCGACTCATGGCTCCTACAGAAGAACTTCAAAGGTCGCTATCGACATACTGATTCGGGACGCGCGCGCCTGTTCCCTGTGTCAGCGCGAACGCCGGCTTACCGCGCCGCCTTCTCCACCGCCCTGGCATGGCGTTCTTCCAGCACCGCGACCGCGTCCGCCAATGAGAATCCGCGCGCGCGCAGCAGCACGGTCAGGTGGAACAACAGGTCGGCCGACTCGCCGAGCAACTCCTCGTTGCCCTGCGCGACGCCTGCCAGCGCGGTCTCCACGCCTTCCTCGCCGACTTTCTGCGCAATGCGACGGGTGCCACCTTCGAACAGTTTTGTGGTGTAGCTGTTGAGCGGGCGGTCGCGTTCGCGCTGTCTGATCAGCGCATCCAGCGCCCCGAGGAAATTGCCCGGCGCTTGCGCGAAACAGCTGGTAGCCCCGGTATGGCAGGTCGGGCCGTGCGGCTCGGCAGTGATCAACAAGGTGTCCGCGTCACAGTCGCGTCGGATATCCACCACATCGAGGTGGTTGCCGGACGTCTCGCCCTTCATCCACAACCGTTTCCGGCTCCGGCTGAAAAACGTCACCTTGCCGCTCTCTCTGGTTCTGGCCAGCGCTTCACGGTCCATGTAGCCGAGCATCAGCACGCGCAACGTGGCTGAGTCCTGCACGATGACCGGCATCAGGCCGTTGACCTTGTCCCAGTCCAGCCGGGTGTCGTCCACCCGCTCCGATTCAATAGACATCCCTGACCTCGATCTGTTGTGCGCGCAGGAACCGCTTGAGCTCCGGAATCGCGATGGCGCCGCTGTGGAGGACGCTGGCCGCCAGCGCCCCATCGACATCGGCCTGCTCGAACACATCGGCAAAATGCTGCATTTCGCCGGCCCCGCCGGAAGCGATCAGCGGCACCTTGCACAAGGCCCGCGCCTCCCGCAGCTGGGCGATGTCGTAGCCGCGGCGGACGCCGTCGTTGTCCATGCAGTTGAGCACGATCTCACCCGCGCCCAGCAGCTGCACATCGCGAACCCAGTCCATGGTGCGACGCGCCTCGGCGCGGGTCATGGCCGGATCCCCGGTATAGGAACGCACGCGCCACTGGCCATCCGGCTCGCGGATGGAATCGATGCCGACCACCACGCATTGCACGCCGAAGGTATCGGCCAGCTCGGTGATCAACGCCGGCCGCTCCAGCGCCGGGGTGTTGATCGAGATCTTGTCAGCGCCCGAATTGAGCACCGCGCGCGCGGTCTCCACGTCGCGGATGCCCCCGGCCACGCAGAACGGAATGTCGATCAGCCGCGCCACGCGTTCGATCCACTCCCGCTCCACCGAGCGCCCTTCCGGGCTGGCGGCGATGTCGTAGAACACCAGCTCGTCGGCGCCGTTGTCGCGGTAGCGCAGCGCCAGGTCGACGATGTCGCCCATGTCGACGTGGTCGCGGAACCTGACGCCCTTGACCACGCGGCCGTCGCGCACGTCCAGGCACGGAATGACGCGGCGGCTCAGCATGCCAGTGCTCCGGCCAGCGACAACCGCCCTTCCAGCAGGGCCTTGCCAAGTACCGCCCCTCCACAGCCGGCGGCGCGGGCGGCGCGGATGTCGGCCTCGTCACGGACCCCGCCCGATGCCTGCACCGCCACGCCGGGCAGCAGCCCGGCCAGGTGCGCGTACAACTCGATATTGGGGCCGGACAACATGCCGTCGCGCGCGATATCCGTGCACAGCAGGTGTTTCATGCCGGCCTGCGCGTAGCGGCTGGCCAGCTCGTCCAGGGTGGCCTCGGCGGTTTCGGTCCAGCCATGCACCGGAAGGCGCCAGACGCCGTCCGCGTCCTGGCGGGTATCCAGCGCGATGGTCAAGCGCTCGGCTCCGAACTCCTGCAGCCAGCCCAGCACCGCGTCGGTCTCGCGCACGGCCAGCGAGCCGATCACCACGCGGCTGGCGCCGGCCTCGAGGATGCGGGCCACATCGTCACGACTGCGTACGCCACCGCCGGTCTGCACTTTCAACGACGTATGCGCGGCGATCTGCGCCAGCAGCGGTGCCAGGGTGTAACCGCCTGCCTTGGCGGCATCCAGGTCGACCAGGTGCATCCAGCTGGCGCCGGTGTCGGCGAACACCTGCGCACGCGGCAACGGGTCGTCGCCGTAACTGGTTTCCCGGTTGTAGTCGCCCTGCAGCAGGCGCACGACGCGCCCCCCACGGATATCCAGCGCCGGATAGACGGTAAAACTCATGGTGTTGCGATCTCCAGGAAGTTGCGCAGGATCCGCGCACCGGTATCGGCCGAGCGCTCGGGGTGGAACTGGGCGCCGCTGTAGTGCCCGCGCTGGACCACCGCCGTGAACAGGCCACCGTGATGGCAGGCGGCCACGGTGTCCGAGGTCAGCGGTGCGGCGTAGCTGTGCACGAAATACGCACTGGAGCCGGCCGGCACGTTGTTGAGCAGCGGCGATTCGCGCAGCGCCAGCAGCTTGTTCCAGCCCATGTGCGGAACCCGGATGCCGGTGGCCGGATGCAGGCGGCGGACGACGCCGGGCAGCAAGCCGAGGCATTCGACATCGCCCTCCTCGGATTGCTCGAACAGCAGCTGCATGCCCAGGCAGATGCCCATCAGCGGCACCTGCAGGTTGCGCAGTGGCTCGACGAGCCCCTGGGCGTGCAGCCGCGACATGCCTTCGCGGGCAGCGCCCACGCCGGGCAGGATCACCCGCGACACGCCCTCCAGCTCGGCAGCTGCACGCACCAAGCGCACGCGTACCCCCAGACGCTCCAGCGCAAAGCGCACCGAGCCGAGGTTGGCGCCGCCGGCATCGACAAGTGCGACTTCGCTCATAGCGCCCCCTTGGTGGAAGGCAGGTCGGTGCCCTCCCTGCGCAGGGCCGGGCGCAGGGCACGGGCCAGCGCCTTGAAGCAGGCTTCGACCTTGTGGTGGTCGTTGTCGCCCTGCACCTGCAGGTTGAGGTTCAGCCCGCCCGCATCGCACAGCGAGCGGAAGAAATGCGGCACCAGCTCGGTCGGCATGTCGCCTACCCGCTCGCGCTTGAACTCGCCGTTGAACACGAAATACGGGCGCCCGCTGAAGTCCAGCGCGGCGCTGGCCAGTGTTTCGTCCATCGGCAGGGTGAAGCCGTAGCGGCCGATGCCGCGCTTGTCGCCGAGCGCTTCGCGCAAGGCCTGCCCCAGTGCGAGGCCGGTGTCCTCGATGGTGTGGTGCTCATCGATATGCAGGTCGCCACGCGCTTTGACTTCCAGGGCGAAGCCGCCGTGGCGGCCGATCTGGTCGAGCATGTGGTCGAAGAACGGCAGGCCGGTATCGATCTTCGAGGCGGCCACCTTGTCCAGATCCACGAACACGCGGATCTGTGTTTCCCTGGTGTCGCGCTGCACGGTGGCGCGGCGCGGCGCGTCGGCCAGTTCATGGGCGATGCCGTCCCAATCCCACTCGCCACCGAACTGTGCGGTGCGCAGCTGGAAGCCGCGGATCTTCATGTTTTCGGCGAACTGGAGGTCGGTCGGCCGGTCGCCGACCATGCCCGAGCGCGCCCAGTCGATGGAACGGTCCTGCAGGTAGGACACCATCATGCCGAGGCCTGGCTTGCGGTTGGGGCTGTTGTCGGCCGGCCAGCTCGGGTCGACCAGCACGTCGCGGAAGCGGATGCCCTGGCTTTCGAAGATCTGCAGCATGAGGTTGTTGGGGCCGTCGAAACTCTCCTGCGGGTAGCCCTCGCCGCCAAGCCCGTCCTGGTTGGACACGATCACGAACTCGTAGCCGGCATCACGCAGCTTGAGCATCGCCGGAATCACGTTCCTCACGAAACGGATTTTCTCGTAGGCGTCGATCTGGAAATCGGCCGGCTCCTCGATCAGGGTGCCATCGCGATCGACGAAAAGAATCGGGGTCATTCGCTCACCTTGATTGCCTGCAGCGCGCCGAGCACGCGATCGTTCTGTTCCGGGGTGCCGATGGTGATACGCAGCGCATCGTCCAGCCGTGGTGCCGCGCGCTGGTCGCGCACCACCACCCCGGCTGCCAGCAACGCCTGGAAAGCGGCTTCGGCATCGGCAAAACGCACCAGCAGGAAGTTGCCCTGCGAAGCATAGACCCGCCGCACGCCGGACATGTCCTGCAGCGCCCGCTGCAGGCGGTTGCGTTCAGCCTTGACGATGGCAATGCGTTTCCGTGTTTCCGCCAGCGCCGCCGGCATCAGCGCGGCCAGAGCCAGCTGCGAACAGGGCGCGGGGACAGGGTACGGGGCCTGGCAGCGCCGCAGCACGGCAACCAGATCGGCATCGGCTATCACACAGCCGATGCGCGCCGCCGCCAGGGCGTGCGCCTTGGACAGCGTGCGCAGCACGGCGAGGTTGTCGTAACCGCCCAGCAGGGTCGTAGCCGAGGCCTGTTCAGCGAATTCGCCATACGCCTCATCCACCACCACCAGCGTCCGACCACGCAATGCCGCCGCAACACGCTCGATGTCCGCCAGCGGAACCGGCGCACCGCCCGGGTTGGATGGCGAGCACAGGAACACCAGCTTGACCGGCTGCGCCAGCGCGGTGGCGATGATGCGGTCGATATCCGGCACCAGGCCCTGGTCGGTATCGAGCAGTGGCACCTCTACAAACGGCGCATTCTGCAAGCGCGCGCAGACCGCATACATGCCGAATACCGGCGGCGTCGCCAGCACCGCATCGCGGCCGGGCACGCACAGCGCCCGCACCAGCAGATCGATCGCCTCGTCACTGCCACGGCCGATCAGCAACTGCTCCGGCTGGCAGCCATAGAGCGATGCCATCACCTCGCGCAGCGCCTGTGGCTGCGGATCGGGATAGCGGCGGACAGTGGCCTGCGCATCGGCCGGATTGGCCCAGGCCGCTTCATTGGCGTTGAGCCACACATCACCTTGCAGCGCACTGCTGCGCGCGGAGGAGTACCCGGAAAAAGCACGCAGGTCATCACGCACCAGCGCCACTACCGGTGCGACGGAAGCCGGGTTCATTTGCCGGCCTCCATCCGCAATGCGACCGCATGGGCGTGCGCATCCAGACCTTCGGCCCGTGCCATCACCATGGCGCATTCACCAATCCCGGCGATACCTTCGCGGGTTGCCGACTGCACGCTGACCATGTTCTGGAAGCTGGCGACACTGACCCCGCTGTAGGCGCGCGCGGCACCGGCGGTGGGCAGCACATGATTGGTGCCACTGCAGTAATCGCCCAGCGCTTCGGGGGTGTAATCGCCCAGGAACACCGAACCGGCCGCCTCGACCCGGGCCAGCCATGCCCGCGGATCGCGCAGCGCCAGGATCAGATGCTCCGGGGCATAGCGGTTGCTGATAGCGAACGCCTGGTCGATATCCTCGACCTGGACCAGGCGCGAGGATGCCAGCGCCTTGCGCGCGATCTCGGCGCGCGAAAGCTTTGCCAGTTGCAGCTCGATCTCGGCTTCCACCTGCTCGATCAACGCGGCGTCATCGCACAGCAACAGCACCTGCGAATCCGGGCCGTGCTCGGCCTGCGACAGCAGATCGGCGGCGACGAAGGCGGCATTGGCGCCGGCATCGGCAATCACCAGTACTTCTGACGGGCCGGCGGGCATGTCGATGGCCGCGGCACCGGACTGCGCCACCTGCTGCTTGGCTTCGGTCACAAAGCTGTTTCCGGGGCCAAAAATCTTGTCGCACGATGGTAAAGAATCTGTGCCGTAGGCCATCGCCGCGATCGCCTGCGCACCGCCGAGCTTGAACACACGATGCACACCGGTCAGCCGCGCAGCCACCAGCACAGCCGGATCGGCAGTGCCATCCTTGCGCGGCGGTGTGCACAGCACGACCTCGCGGCAGCCGGCCAGTTTCGACGGAACCCCGAGCATCAATGCAGTGGACGGCAACGGCGCACTGCCGGCCGGCACGTACAGACCAACGCGACCGATCGGGCGCACGATCTTTTCGCAGACCACCCCCGGTGCGGTCTCGACCGAATAACCTTCGATCATGCCGGCGCGGTGATAGGCCTCGATGCGACCCAGGGCCTGCTCCATCGCGGTTCTCAAGGCGGCCGGTACGGCGAGCACCGCAGCGGCGAATTCGGCTTCGGAGACTTCGAAACTTTTCAGCGCGATGCCGTCAAAACGCTCGGTGATCTCACGCAAGGCGTCGTCGCCGCCGTCGCGGACCTGCCTGACCAGCGCCGCCACGGTGTCGCGTGTCTGCGCGGCCACCGTCTGCACCGGGCGCGTCAACGCCAATTCCTGTGCCTCGGCATCCAGCAGGTTCCATTGCAGCCTGTTCATGCCAGCGAGCGCTCCACCGCATACAACACCACGTTGCGCGCACCTGCGCGCTCGAACTCTTCCAGCTGCTGCCAGGTCAAGGTATCGCGACACAGCGTCTGTGCCTGCACCAGACCATCGCGCTCTCCCAGCTGCACCAGGGGGTCGGCATCGCTGAGCAGTGCGGCAAGCGCGTCCAGCCGCTCGCCAGGAGCACGGAAGCTCAGCAGCTTGGTGGTCTTCTCCTGCGCCAGCCCGTCCATGCGCCGCAGCAGCATGGCAATCAGCCCGTCGCGCGCGTCGGCCAGCCCATGCACGGGACCGGCCAGTACCGCCTCACTGTCCAGCAATGTTTCCACCGGCTTGAGCTGGTTTGCCGCCAAGGTTGCACCGGAGGACACCAGATCGCAGATCAGGTCGGCCGTGCCCAACTTGGGCGCGATCTCCACCGAACCGGACAGCTCGACCACCTGCGCGGCCACACCATTTTCCTGAAGCCAGGCGCCCAGAATCGCGGGGTAACTGGTGGCGATGCGCTTGCCCTGCAGCATCTGCACTCCACTCCATTCCCATTCCTCGGGGATGGCGATCATCAGCCGGCAGCTGCCGAAGCCCAAGCCACGCAGCGGCTGGTAGGCGTCGGCCCGCCCGCTCTGGCGCCGCGCCTTGGCCTGTTCGTCCAACTCGTTGAGACCGACGATGCCCAGGTCACACACGCCATCGGCGATCAGGCCCGGAATGTCGTCATCGCGCACCAGCAGCAGGTCCACCGGCATCGACTCGCCGTAGCAGAACAGTTTGTCGCGACTCTGCCGCCAGCTCAGGCCGCAGGCGGTCAACAGGTTGCGGGCCGGTTCGGCCAGACGGCCGTTTTTCTGGATGGCGATGCGCAGCCGGTCACGGGCCGGGGCTGCCTGGGAAGCACTCATTGGGCGGGTCTCACTTGGATTCGGTGGATGGCGGCGCGGTCACGGCGATGGCGGCGGCATAACCGCCGTGGCCATGCTCCAGCGAGCGCGCCACGCGCCCGGTGGTGGTCACGCTGACACCGGTCAACTCGTGGATTTCGCGATACGGGACGCCCTTGAGCAGCAGCGGCACCACCCGCCAGCGATCGGACATCGCTTCCAGCTCGGCCGGGGTGCACAGGTCGCGCAGGAACGCGACCACGTCGCGCTGCGTTTCAAGGCTGGACAAGGCAAGGGCAAGCGCCTTCAACGAGGCGTCGGCTTTCTTTGGCGAGGGTGCGGGACGCTGCTTCATCTGCATCAATGTAATAACGTGCTATTACATTACGCCGCAACGCAACATGCGGTCAAGCACCTTTTGCACTGTCAGGCGCATCCACGGCGCGGCCCGCGGAATCACGCTGGATTCCGCGCGCTTGTCTGGGCGAGTACCCGTGGGGCCAGGACGGTGGAAACTCGCGCGTCATCCCGGCCCTGCTGAATCCTTTTCAGCCCTCTGCTTTCCTGCCCTTGGGCACGGTGAGCATGATGGAGACGATCGCCAGTACGACCATCAGCACATTGATGGCCAACGCCACGACCGCGGCCTCGCGCACGGCCACATTGTCATGGCGGCCTGCGAAGGTGATGACCCCTTCCAGCCAGCGCGTGCTGGAATTGTCACCGGACAGCGCGGTGAATACCGCCGCGGATATGGCCACGCCAAATGCCGCACCCAGTGACGACGCCATCTTGTAGATACCCGACCCGGCGCCGGCCTGCGCAGGCGGCAGGTTGGACAGCGCCGCATCGGTGGACGGTGTGGCGTAGAACGCCAGCCCCAGACCGAACAGCGTGTAGCCCGTGATCGCCAGCAGCTTGTACTGGGTCAGCATCAGGTTGGACGGCATGATGCACACGATAGCCAGGCCGGTAATCAGACAGCCCCACAGCATCGGCTTGCGGGCCCCAAAGCGTTGCAGCAGTTTTTCGCCGACCCGGATGAAGGTGATGATGGCGATGGCATAGCCCAACGTTAGGAAGCCTGCCTGCTGGGCCGTCATGCCACCGCCCAGCTGCACCAGCTGCAGCGATACGATCAAGGTGCCCGCGGTTCCGTTGATCAGGAAATTGGAGAGCGTGGCACCGGTGTAAGTCAGGTTCTTGAACAGCTTGAAGTCGAAGAAGGCATTGCCGGAGCGGCTCTCGATGAAGAAGAACAGGACGCCGAAGATCACTGTGGCCGCGATCAGCATCAGGCCGACTGCGCTGGTCCAGCCCAGGCTGTTGCCCTGGGTGACCAGCACCTGCAACGCCAGCATCGAAATCATGAACGTCAGCACGCCGGGCAGGTCGAATTTGTAGTCGCCGCGGGTTTCGGCCTTGCTCTCGGGCGTGCCGCGCATCAGCCACAGTCCAAGCACGCTGACCACGATGGCCACCCAGAAGATCGAGCGCCAGCCGAAGTTCTGCGCCATCAGCCCGCCCACCAGCGAGCACAGACCCGCGCCGCCCCAGGAGCCGATCGACCACATGCTGACCGCACGCTGGCGTTGCGCCCCATCCCAGTAAGCCTTCACCAGAGCCAGGCTGGCCGGCATGATGCAGGCCGCCGAAAGCCCCTGCAGCGCGCGCCCGCCCAGCATGACCGGCGTCGCGAGAGCGCCATGGGGAGTGATGGCAACCAGCAGTGAGCCGGCAATGCTCAGGTAGAACCCCAGCCGGGTGATCTTCAGTCGCCCCACCCGGTCGGCCAGACCTCCCATCACCACGATGAAAATGCCCGAGAACAGCGAGGTCACAGCGACCGCGATGTTCATGGTGTTGGAGCTCATGCCCAGATCGCGCTGCATGTCGGGGGCGATGTTGAGCGTGGTCTGGGCGAACAGCCAGAACGCCACCACGCCCAAGATGATGCCGAACAGCAGCCTGTCATTGCCCCTGAAACCGGTACTGGATGATGCGGTCGTGCCCATGTGCCCTGCTCCTGATTGAGGAAGATACCGCCGGCATGCACCCGCCCGGCCCCGTCAGTGCGCCGTGTTCCTTGGCGATAGGGGCCGGATGATCCTGTCCATCGCCTGAAAATCTACAGCCACGGAGGCTTCGGCAAAAGTGCCACCTGCCGCTGCACCGGTTGGCCGCACCTGAATACGTCCCGCTCCAGCGATTGCCGACTTCCTCCAATGTCGCTTCCCTGTCGGGGCGCATGGATGACCAGAGTCCTCCACCGCATCCAACTGCAGTTTGATGCCGGCTACGATCGCGGGAAAAACGATCGCGGAAACCTCCACTGCCGAAAGAACAAAAAAGCCCCGCATTGCGGGGCTTTTTTCCGAACCAAGTCGCAATGAAGGGCCTCAGCGCGCCATCGCGCGGGTCTGCTCCAGCTCCACCTGCAGGGTGGAGGCCAGCTCGTCGCGGGCGACTTCGAACTGCTGCTCGCGCAGCAGATCCTTGACCGCGACCACGCCGCGCGCCAGTTCGTCATCGCCCACCAGCACCACGAAGCGGATGCCGGATTTGGCCGCGTACTGGAACTGCTTGCCGACCTTCTTCGGCTCCATCTGCACTTCGGTATTGATGCCACCGGCGCGCAGGCGACGGGCGATGTCCAGCGAATCGGGCAGACGGCTCTCGTCCATCAGCGCCACCATGGCCTGCACGCTGCTGGTCTCGATGTCTTCGATCAGCCCGGCTTCGCGCAGCTGCCAGAACAGACGGGTCAGGCCGATGGAGATACCAACGCCTGGCAGCCGCGACTTGCTGTAATGGCTGGCCAGGTCTTCATAACGACCGCCCGAGCAGATCGAGCCGATCTGCGGATGGTCCAGCAGCGTGGTCTCGTACACGGTGCCGGTGTAGTAGTCCAGGCCGCGGGCGATGGAGAAGTTCAGGCGGTACGCCGCTTCCGGCACACCCAGCGCCTTGACCAGCTGCAGCACTTCACGCAGCTCGGCGGCACCGGTGAGCAGCGAATCGCTGGCAGCCGCGCCGGCCTCGGCCAACACGGCGTCCAGCTTGCCCAGCGCATCGGCATGCGAGGTCGAACGCACCTCGACAAACGCCAGGATGCGCTCCACCGCCGCGGCCGGCAGGCCGAAGTCGGGGCCGACCAGGGTGTCGCGCACATAGTCGGCGCCGCGTTTGTCGAGCTTGTCGACCTCACGCAACACCAGTGCCTGCTGCTGCGCGTCCACCACCCCTTGGGCCTCGAAGAAACCGCGCATCAGCTTGCGATTGTTGAGCTGCACCGCGAAATCGCCGATCCCCAGTTCGGCGAACACCGCATGGATCACCGCCAGCACCTCGGCGTCGTAACGGATGTTCAGCGCATCCTTGCCGATCACGTCGATGTCGCACTGGTAGAACTCGCGGAAGCGGCCGCGCTGGGCCCGCTCGCCGCGATAGACGCGCTGCATCTGGTACCGGCGGAACGGGAAGGTCAGCTCATGCTCGTGCTCTGCCACGTAACGGGCCAGCGGCACCGTCAGGTCGAAACGCAGCGCCATCTCCGGCACGCCACCCTCGCCCGACTCGGCCGCATTGGCCAGCGCGCCGGTGGACTGCACGAAATACACCTGGCGCTCGGTTTCGCCGCCGGACTTGGTCAGCAGCACGTCGGACAGCTCGAACACCGGGGTCTCCACCGGCAGGAACCCGAAGCGCTCGTAATTGCGGCGGATGACGTCCAGCATGCGCTGGAACGCGATCTGCTCGCGCGGCAGCAATTCCATGATGCCGGGCGGTGTACGGGGCTTGATCACGGGCGAAACTCCTGCAAAACGGGGGAATGAGCGGATGGCAATTCTAGCCGCACGGCGCCCTTTCAACCGCATGCAGTATCATTCGCGGCTTCCCAACGACCCGCTGGAAGCCATGTCCCGGCCCCTTCCCGGCACCTTACTGCCGACCGCCGAACCTCCGGTCGTGGGCGATCCCGGCATACGCGAATGCCTGCAATGCTCGGTGCGGCATCTGTCGGTGTGCTCGGCCCTGTCCTGCGATGAAGTGGAGGCGCTGGCGAACCTCACCGTGTCGGTGCCGGTACCGTTGGGGACCTCCCTGGCCCGCAGCGGCGAAGCGCGCACCCACGTGTACACGCTGACCGAAGGGACGCTGCGGCTGGTCAGGACCTTGTCCGATGGCCGACGTCAGGTGAACGGTTTCGTGCTGCCCGGCGATTATCTGGGCCTGAGTGGCAGCGACCACCACCGTTTCGACATCGAGGCGATCGCCGACAGCCAGGTATGCCGGGTGCCACTGGCGCAGATGAAAGACCTGCGCCAGCGGTTCCCGCATCTGGAACGCAAACTGTTGCAGCGGGCCTGCCAGGAGCTGGACACCGCGCAGGACAATGCGCTGTCGCTGGCCCGTTTGCAGCCGACTGAAAAGCTGGCCGACTTCCTGGTGCGACTGGCCGCGCGCGAAGCCGCACTCGGGCAGCCGGGCAACCAGGTGTCGCTGCCGATGGGCCGCAGCGATATCGCCGATCATCTGGGCCTGACGATGGAAACGGTCAGCCGCACCTTCACCAAGCTGCGCCAGCAAGGGCTGATCGCCCTGCCGCAATTGAACCTGGTGGATATCCTCGATTTCCCCGCGCTGCAGAAGCTGGCATCCGACGACCTCGGCTGAGCCGGGGCCGGTCCGCCGGCCAATTTCTCACCATCCTGTGCGCGGAGCTTGTGTACCAGCGGGTGCAGGCGCTTATCCACAGGTTCTCCGGCCCCTGCTCCACACCGGCTGTGGAAAACCCGGATGCCACATGCCGGCGACCCGGGGCGACCTGCACAGCGATCACTGCATGCCGCTGCGCTCCACCACCGTTGCCGATGCCGGGTCACACGGAGACGGAAACTGCCGGGAATCGATCAGCGGGCCGGGCCATCACCCGTCACTCCACCAGCGCGGCGCGCAACGCCGCATAGACGGGCGCGCACGGCTCGGCCTTGGCCGGGCGCCGCAGCAGTTCGGCCAATGCAGCCGGCACCGGCACCTCGCGCCCGATCAACGGCTCGACCACGGCCTCGAACTTGGCCGGATGCGCGGTGGCCGCGACCGCCCAATCCTCGTCGGCCGCCGCATCGCCGCTGGCACGCAACTGCTCAAGCACATGCACCGCGGTTGCGGTGTGCGGGCAGAACACTTCGCCAAACCTGCCGAAGCGGCTGCGGATCGTGCTGCGGATGGTGTTGTCATCCACCGCCTGCGAGACGAACGCCGCCCGCAGTGACGCATCGTTGCCGTGGTAGAGCCAGCGCAGGCGTTCGAAGTTGCTCGGTGCGCCCACGTCCATCGCATTGGCCAGCGTCGCCACGCTCGGCTGTGGCAGGTACTCCTGTCCGGCGAAGTAATCCGGCAACACGTGGTTGGCGTTGGTCGCCAACACGATGCGGCCAAGCGGCACACCCAGTTGCCGCGCCAGTACCGCGGCCATCGCATTGCCCAGGTTGCCGGTGGGAATGACGAAGTTCAGGGGCTTGCCGTGTTCGGCCCGGTGCTGCAGCGCTGCATGCGCGTAGTAGCTCATCTGCGGCAGCAGCCGCCCAAGGCTGATGCTGTTGGCCGAACTCAGCGGTCGCCGGGCTTGCAGATCGGCATCGTTGAGTGCCTGCTTGACCATCGCCTGGCAGTCATCGAACGAGCCGGCCACCCGCAGCGCGCGGATGTTGTCGCCCAGGCAACCCAGCTGGTGCGCCTGGCGGGGTGACACCCGCCCGTCGGGATACAGCACCACCACCTGCAACCCGGGTTGGCGATGGAACGCGGCCGCAACTGCGGCCCCGGTATCGCCGGAGGTGGCGACCAGGATCGTCAAGGGCTTGTCGTTGCCCCGACGCAACCGCGACAGGCTGGCCGCGAGGAAGCGCGCACCGAAATCCTTGAACGCGGCGGTGGGTCCGTGGAACAGCTCCAGCACATGGTCGGCAGATGTGGCGAGCGGCAGCAGCGGTGCCGGGAAATCGAACGCTTCATGGCAGATCGCGGTCAGCTCGCCCTCCAGCGCGTCGCCGGCAAAAAACGGCTGCAACAGCGAGGCAGCGGTTTCAGCCAGCGATGCCCCGGCGTGCAAGTCGCGGGCGGGCGGCATCTGTGCGGGCACATACAGCCCGCCATCGGGAGCAAGCCCGGCGGCGATGGCCTGGCTGAGCGTGGCGGCGGGAGCGTGATTGCGGGTGGAAATGAAATTCATGGCACATCCGTGGCGAAGCGAATCTGGAGCGCCGGCCGTCACAGCAGGGCGGCGGCGGGGGAATTGAGCGGAGAGACCCAGCCCTGGCTGCGGCAGCCGGCGGCGGCGAACGCCGCCTGCACCGGCGCCATCGCGGCCAGTGCGGCATCGCGCGTTTCAAACCAGCCGAATACGCTGGGACCGGCACCGGAAATACTGGCGCCCATCGCCCCGGCATCGAGTGCGGCCCGTTTGGCAGGTGCAAAACCAGCGATCAGCGCCGATCGCCGCGGCTCGACGATCACATCGGCCAGCCCGGCGCGCACCAGCGCGGCATCGCCGCTGTGGCAGCCTGTCAGCACCAGGGCCAGATTGGCGCTCTGCGCGACAAACTCTTCAAGCTCATAGCTGCCCTGCAGTGCGGCGCGTGCGCGACGGGTTTCCAGCACCGCATCCGGATGCACCAGCAGGCTGTGCCAGGCGTCCGGCACCGGGATACGCACGATCCGCTCGGCCGTGGCCAGCACCAGGCCGCCCAGCAGCATCGGGCCAAGATTGTCGCCATGGCGTCCGCCGCTGGCCACCGCCTCGCCGGTCAGCGCAAAGGGATACAACGCCTCGCGCGACAGCGGTGCATCCAGCAGTGCATTGGCGGCCACCAGCGCGGCCACGCACGAGGCGGCTGACCCGCCCATGCCCGATCCCAGTGGAATGCCCTTGTCGATTTCGATTTCGAAGCCGAACGGCAGTTGCAACGCTTCACGCAAGGCAATCAGCGCGGCCCCGGCGGTGTTGTCCGCTGCATCACGCGGCAGATCGACGGTGGCGCCGCGGATTGCGGCGATACGCACTTCGCCCGCATCGATGCGACGCACGCCGACCGTGTCGCCCACCCCGGCAATGGCATGGCCGAGGATGTCGAAGCCCACCGCCGCGTTGCCAACCGAGGCCGGCGAAAACGCACGCATCCAGCCGCTCACAGTCGTGCCCCCTCGCCTGCGGCGACACGCAGCACATCGGCGAACACGCCGGCGGCGGTGACTTCCGGCCCTGCGCCCGGGCCCTGCACCACCAGCGGATTGTCGCAGTAGCGCCGGGTGGTGAACTGCACCACGTTGTCGGTCAGGCGCAGGTTGGCGAAGGCGTGGTCGCCGGACAGTTCCACCAGCCCGACACTCGGCGCCTGCGTCGGCGACAACTGGGCGACGTAACGCAGCACATTGCCACGTGACCTGGCATCGGCCAGACGCCGGGCGAAAGCGCTGTCCACTTCGGAAAGTCGGCCCATGAAGTCCTCCACACTGGCCTCGCGCAGCGATGCGGGCACCAGGCTTTCAACAGCAACATCTTCCAGGCTCAACTCACGCCCGGCCTCACGTGCCAGGATCACCAGCTTGCGTGCCACGTCCACACCGGAAAGGTCATCACGCGGGTCCGGCTCGGTGTAGCCCATGCCACGCGCCTGCGCCACCAGTTCGGAGAACGGCATTTCACCGTCGTACTTGTTGAACAGCCACGCCAACGTGCCGGAGAAAACACCGGAGATCGCGGTGACCTCATCCCCGGTATCGACCAGATCGCGCAAGGTGGTGATGACCGGCAGGCCGGCCCCGACCGTGGCCTCGTACCGGAACCGGGCGCCGCTGCTGCGGGCCGCCGCGTGGATGGCCTGGTAGCGCGCCAGCGGGCCGGCCCCGGCCTGCTTGTTCGGCGTTACCACATGGATACCTGCCGCCAGCCACGCAGCGTAGTGATCGGCGACTTCCGCACTGCCGCTGCAATCGATGATCAGGGTGTGTGGCAGCTGCGCCGACAGCAGATGTTCGGTGAACAGGCGCAGATCCGCGGGCTGGCTCGCCGACGAGTCGAAGGCCTGCTTCCAGTCTTCCTTCAATCCGCGTTGATCGAGCAGCATGCGCCGGCGCGAGGCGATCGCACGCAGCCGCAGATCCAGCCGCGCCTTGGCCAGCAGCTGCGGTTGCGCCACCCGCAGTTGCTCCAGCAGTGCCGCACCGACATTGCCCGGACCGATCACGCCGACCGAGAAGGTCTGCGGTGACAGCCAGAAGCCGGCATGGACCGCGCGCAGCGCCTTGGTGGCATCGTTGCTGTCGATGGCCACCGAGATGTTCCGTTCGGACGAGCCCTGTGCGATCGACAGGATATTGACCTGCGCCCGGCCGAGCGACTCGAACAACCGCGCGGCCACCCCCGGCTGCCCGGCCATGCCATCGCCTACGGCGGCCAGCACACTTACGCCGCCGGTGAGCTGCACCCGCTGCACTTGGCCCAACGCCAGTTCGTGGGCGAACGCATGCAACAAGGCGTCGCGCGCCCGCGACGATTCCGCCTGCCTGACCACGCAGCAGATCGAATGCTCGGACGAGCCCTGGGAAATCATCACCACCGACACATGCGCATTGCGCAGCGCCGCAAACACCCGCTCGGCGGTGCCCGGGACCCCGATCAGGCCGGTGCCCTCCAGATTGAGCACCGCCAGGTCCGGGCTCAGCGTCAGCCCCTTGATCGGGCCGCTGCTGGCGCTGACGGCGGTGATGCGCGTACCCGGGTGGTCGGGATGGAAAGTGTTGCGGATGATGATCGGCAGCCCGCGCGCGATGGCCGGCGACATGGTCTGCGGGTGCACCACCTTGGCGCCGAAATAGGCCAGCTCGCAGGCCTCGTCATAGCTGAGTGTGTCCAGCTGCACCGCCTCGGGGACGACCCGCGGATCCGCCGAGAGCACGCCGTCCACGTCGGTCCAGATATGCAGTTCGTCGGCATTGAACAGTGCGGCGAAGATCGCGCCGGAAAAATCACTGCCGTTCCGCCCCAGCGTGGTGATGTGATCACCGCGGTCGCGGGCGACGAAACCGGTCACCACCACGCGTTTGTGCGGATGCTGTTCTCGCCACTTGCCCAAGCGCTGCGCGCTCCGCTCCCAGTCGACATCGCCCCCCAGTTCGCCGCGGTCCACCACCAGCACCTCGCGTGCATCCAGCACCGCGCAATCTTCCCCCAGCGCCTGCAGGTGATGGCCGAGCAGATGTGCCGAAAACACCTCGCCCAGTCCCTGCACGCGGTCGAGTGCTTCCTGCGGCAGCTCACCGATCACCGCCAGCGCCGACAGGATCTCGGCCAGATGGTCGAAACGTGCATCCAGCCATTCCACTGTGGCGCCCGCCTGTTCGCCCAGCAACGCCGCCGCTGCCACCCGATGCCGGGCGCGGATGTCATGCCAGCGCTCGCGCCATTCCTCGCGGTTCTGCGCGGCAAGTTCGGCCAGTGCGATCAACGCATCGGTCACGCCCTTCATCGCAGACACAACCGTGATCTGCACGTCCTCATCGCGGGCCAGCAGCAACTGGGCGACATGGCGATAACGGCCGGCATCGGCCACCGAAGTGCCACCAAACTTGTGCACGACCGTACGCGGGAGCGAGGCGGGCTCTGCGGAAAGGGGGTTTGCGGCAGCGGCTGACGACATCGGATGGAACCTCGGCTGGAGGCCCCGACACGCATCTGGAGGGAGAAATCCCCGCATCCAGATCCGGGTGCGGGGCCGTGGTTTTCGGAAATTACACGAAGACGACGGGCCGCACCTGGCGAGTGGTGACGGTAATGGTGGTGGTGACGGTGAACATCGCGCCGCAGGCACCCGGCAGTTGGCCGCCGGGCGGCAGATCAGACAATGCGGAGGCGTTGGCGCAGTTCATGCCTGCCAGAGGACACCACGGACCGCGATGCTGTCAAGTGCTGCAGTGCAAGAAATTTCTGCCGGCATCGTCGGCGATCAGGATGGCAACAAGTTGCAAATGTGACCAATCGTCATGATCGGCGATCGCGCACCAATAGGTCTCCAACGCTGCTGGCGCCTCGTGGACATGCCTCCCACCGCGGGGAGGGAGCCCGGCAACGTGTCCGATTCACCCGCAGCGAGATCCTTGCGACAGCACCGTTGCGCCTGGAATCGCGCGACAACTCAGACCGCCGGCTCCAGGCTCGCCCGTGGACGGTGCGCCGCGGCGCACAGCATCACTCCGGCGATCAGGCAACCGATGGCCAGCAACTCCACGCCACTGGGCCAGCGCTGCTGCCACAGGAAACCGTACAGCAGGGCGAACAGGGTTTCGAACACGATCATCTGCCCGCTCAAGGTCAGCGGCAACAACCGGCTTGCCCGGTTCCAGCAGGCATTGCCGAGCACCGAGGCCAGCAATGCCACGGCGGCGGCGACGCCCCAGAATCCGGCCCATTGCGAGGCCGTGTGCTGGCCACCACCGCCGGCAAACGCCAATGGCACCAGCAACAGCGCCAGGCCCCCGGTCGCCACGCCGGTCAGCAGCGACCAGTCATGCCCGGAGATGTCCGGGCAGCGCGCCAGCCAGCGGGTGTTGCCCACCGAATACAGCGTCCAGGACAGCAGCGCGCCCACGCCACACAGCAATCCCAACAGCCGCTGGGAGCTGGATGCGGTGACATGCGCTGCCGCCAGCGACGCGTAGCCCATCAACGCGACACCGGCCACGCACAACGCCAGCGCCGGCGCCAGCTTCGACAGCGGCACGGCGTCGGAAGCGCGCGTACCTGCCAGCGATACCAGCACCGGCACCATGCCGACGATCAGGGAGGCGGCCGCGCCACCGCTCCACTGCACGGCCATGGCCAGCAGCACGAAATAGACCAGGTTGCCCAACAGGCTCAGCCACAGCAGCGCTTTCCACTCCACGACGCTGACCCGCGCGCGGATCGTGGCCCAGCGCGGCGTCAGCAGCAGGAGGGCGATCAATCCGTAAACGAGATAGCGCGCGGCCGCCAACTGCACCGGCGTAAACCGGTGCAGCACCGCAGGCGCCAGAAACACCACGCCCCACAGCGCACCCGCCGCCACTCCATTCGAAATGCCGCCCCACATGCGGGCCTTCATGCCAGTGCCTGCTCCATCGCCAACCATCGACGGCATTCAGCGCCAGGCATCGCCGGTGCGCATGCGAACAGCGGCGCAGCACACCGCGTGCGCCACAAACGGAAGCTCAGCGGCCAGATCAACACCATCAGGATCGACACAACACCGGAAGACATTAGGAAGGTTGACGCCGCAGTTGCCAGTGCAGCGTGGACCAGCGACATCATTGACGGGCGCGCATTCTAGCCCGGCATCCCTGCAATGGCGCTTGCCTGCGCGCAGTGGCCGACGCGGCTGATGAAACGAATCCAGCGAACATTGCGCACTGGGCAACGCGGGTTCCACCTCCACATCAGCCATCGGAAGCCGGAACCGGTCAGGATCCGGCCTTCCGGCCGCACCGGCATGGCGAGGCAAGCCAAAAAGAAAGGTCCCACGCGCAGGTGGGACCTCCACAGGTCGGAGCTGGTGGCGATCCATGCGTCTGCCTGCAAAACCGCAAACGCGGGAAGCACACGGTTGCGCTATATCGTCTTGTTGTCGATCACGAAGCGGTATTTCACGTCACTTTTCAGCATCCGCTCGTAGGCGATGTCGATGTCCTGCGCGGTGATCGTCTCGATATCGGCCACGATGCCCTTCCCGGCGCAGAAATCGAGCATCTCCTGGGTCTGGGCGATACCGCCGATCAGCGAGCCGGCGATCGATCGCCGCTTGAAGATCAGATTGGCCACGCTCGGTGACGGGTGCGGATTTTCCGGAACGCCCACCAGCACCAGGGTGCCATCGCGCTTGAGCAGGCCCGAGTATTCGTCCAGCTGATGGCTCGCCGCCACGGTGTCCAGGATCATGTCGAAACTGGCGGTATGGGCGGCCATTTCATCCTTGTTGCGGGAAACGACCACCTCGTCGGCGCCCAGGTCCAGCGCCGCCTGCCGCTTGCTCTCCGAGCTTGTGAACGCGACAACCTGCGCGCCCATGGCGTGGGCCAGCTTGACGCCCATATGCCCCAGCCCGCCGATACCGACGATGCCGACCTTCTTGCCCGGACCGACGTTCCAGTGCCGCAGCGGCGAGTACGTGGTGATGCCCGCGCACAGCAGCGGAGCTACGCCGGCCAACTGTTCCTCGGGGTGGCGGATCTTCAACACGAACTTCTCATCGACCACGATGTTCTGCGAATAACCGCCCAACGTGTGCCCGGGTGCATCGTGCGTGGGTGAGTTGTAGGTGCCTACGAAGCCGTTTTCACAGTATTGCTCCAGCCCCTCATCGCACGCCGCACAATGCTGGCAGCTGTTGACCAGGCAGCCCACACCCACGGTTTCGCCGGGTCTGAAACCGGTCACTGCGGAACCGACGGCGCGGACATGGCCGACGATCTCGTGCCCCGGCACGCACGGGTAGATGGTGCCGCCCCACTCGGAACGGACGGTATGCAGGTCGGAGTGGCAGACCCCGCAGAATGCGATGTCGATATCGACATCATTGCTGCCGAGCGCCCGGCGTTGGATATCCAGCGGTTCCAGCGGTTTGTCGGCGGCGAGAGCGCCGTAGGCGATGGTGGTCATGGGTAGTCCTGGGTGGGAAATGGGGGAAATGGGGGAAATACGGCTGCAGGGATGCTGCCCGTTGCAGAGCTGTCCGGCGCTCCACCGAGCTGGCCTCCAGTGCTGGCTGGCGCTGTGCGTCAATGGCAAGGCCCGTGACACTCCGCGCTGATATGCCCTGACGCGGTCGCCAAAGAATATCGCCCGCATTGATTTCAACAATGGGACAGCTGTGTACTGCGCCCCGCGCTTGATGATGACGATCCAGGTCGGCCCGACGGATGGTACGCCGCCTGCATGCGACCTACGCCCGGAAAGGATGCCACTGCCCCCGTTACGCGAAGGCATACAAAGCGCGCGTCAACAACTGTTTGGGGGGTTCATTTCCGGAATCAGGGAGATCGACAGCCGGGTCGCACCGGAAACCGCATCGGTGCCATGGCGATGGCAAGGTGTCTGGCCACTCCAGCCGGCGACCGGTTCGGGACGGGCGTCCGTGCAGTGCAGTGCTAAACCGTCATCGCATTTTTGCGCAATGGCGCCACCCTGTCCGATGATGGTGACCCCGGCCCGATTCGAACGGGCGACCTTCCCCTTAGGAGGGGGACGCTCTATCCAGCTGAGCTACGGGGCCATCGGCGCGCATTGTCGCATGAGCATCGTATTCACCGCACCCCGCCTGCGCGCCGCGGGCACCGGGGCAGCAGCCCACTGTCTGCTAAAATTCGCGCTCTGCATGCCGCACCCCACCCCCGCCAGCGGCTGCGCCCTACAACAAAGCAATCAGGAGATTTCATGTCCTTTGAACTGCTCAAGGCGCTCGGCCTCGACGCTACCAACGCTGGCACCTATCTGGGCAAGGGCGAGTGGTCCACTGCCACCGGTGCCGGTGTCATCAAGCCGCAGAACCCGGCCACCGGCGAAGTGATCGCCGAGGTCCAGGCCACCACTGCGGCCGACTACGAGACCGTGATCGCCCGCGCGCAGGAAGCCTTCAAGGTATGGCGCATCACCCCGGCACCGCGCCGTGGCGAAGCCGTACGCCTGTGCGGCGAAGCACTGCGCAAGCACAAGGACGCGCTGGGTTCGCTGGTTGCGCTGGAGATGGGCAAGTCCAAGCCGGAAGGCGACGGCGAAGTGCAGGAGATGATCGACATCGCCGACTTCGCACTGGGCCAGAGTCGCATGCTGTACGGCTACACCATGCACTCCGAACGCCCGGGCCACCGCATGTACGAGCAGTACCAGCCGCTGGGTCTGGTTGGCATCATCAGTGCGTTCAACTTCCCGGTCGCGGTGTGGGCGTGGAACTCGTTCCTGGCCGCGATCTGCGGCGACATCTGCGTCTGGAAGCCGTCCAACAAGACCCCGCTGACCGCGATCGCCTCGATGAGGATCTGCAACGAGGCACTGAAGGATGGTGGCTTCCCGGACCTGTTCTTCCTGATCAACGATGCCGGCACCGAACTGTCGGAAAAGATGGTCGACGACCGTCGCGTGCCGCTGATCAGCTTTACCGGTTCCACCGCCGTTGGCCGCACCGTGGGTGAGCGCGTGGCCCGTCGCCTGGGCCGCAGCCTGCTCGAGCTGGGTGGCAACAACGCCATCATCCTCGACGAAACCGCCGACCTGAAGCTGGCCATCCCCGGCATCGTGTTTGGCGCGGTAGGTACTGCCGGCCAGCGCTGCACCACCACCCGCCGCCTGATCGTGCACGAATCGATCTACGACAACGTGCTGGCCACGCTGGTCAAGGCGTACAAGCAGGTGGAAGGCAAGATCGGCGATCCAACCGATGCGGCCAACCTGATGGGCCCGCTCAACAGCCGCGGCGCGGTCGAGCAGTTCCTGGCCTCGATCGAAAAGGCCAAGGCCAGCGGCGGCACCGTCGAAACCGGCGGCACGGCGATCGACCGCCCCGGGCACTTCGTGCTGCCGGCCATCGTCACCGGTCTGAAGAACAGCGACGACGTCGTCCAGCACGAGACCTTCGCCCCGATCCTGTACGTGATGAAGTACAGCACGCTGGACGAAGCCATCGACATGCAGAACGGCGTACCGCAGGGCCTTTCCTCGTCGATCTTCACCACGAATCTGAAATCGGCAGAGAAGTTCCTTTCGGCGGCCGGCTCGGACTGCGGCATCGCCAACGTCAATATCGGCACCTCGGGTGCGGAAATCGGCGGCGCGTTCGGCGGCGAGAAGGACACCGGCGGTGGTCGCGAGTCCGGCTCGGACGCGTGGAAGGTCTACATGCGCCGCCAGACCAATACGATCAACTACTCCGATTCGCTGCCGCTGGCCCAGGGCATCAAGTTCGACCTGTGACCTGACGGCTCCCGCTGGCGCGGGAGCCTTTCGCTAGTGCGGACGGCTGCGGCTGTGCTGCCTCCGCACTGGTCGCGAGCCACGTTGTTCCTGCCCACCCTTACATGGAGTTCCCAGCTATGAGCATGCCCCCGCCGCGACAGACCAGCACCCTCGCCATCATCAGCCTGGTGGCCGGCATCCTCGGCTGGACGCTGCTGCCGTTCCTGGGCAGCATCGGCGCGATCATCTTCGGGCATCTGGCGCGGGGCGAAATCCGCCGCAGCAACGGCCAGCTTGATGGTGATGGCCTGGCGATCACCGGCCTGGTACTGGGCTGGGTCAACGTGGTGATTGCGGTGCTGGCGATCATGGCCTTCATCCTGTTCTTCGGCGGTCTGGCCTGGCTGGCTGCGGTCAACAACTGAACCCATGACCGACCTGTCCACCGGCGAATGTTCCCTCGGCCATGTTGGCGGCCAGGTGCGCTATCGTCGGAACCGCCGCAATGTCCCCGGCAACATCGCAGCCGGCGCAGATATCGATGCTGGATATCAAACCCGCGCCCTTTCGGGCACGCTGAGCAACCTATGTATTCCTTAGCCCGCCCCCTGCTGTTCACCCTGGATGCCGAGCGCGCGCATGGTGCCGGCCTGTCCGCGCTGGAGTTGGCCTACCGCACCGGCACCACGGCATTGCTGGCTGGACGGGTCAGTCCATTGCCCTCCACCGTGTTCGGGCTCAATTTCCCCAACCCGGTCGGCCTGGCCGCAGGCCTGGACAAGAACGGCGAGCACATCGAAGCCCTGTTCGCGCTCGGCTTCGGCTTTGTGGAAATCGGCACCGTCACCCCGCGCCCGCAGCAAGGCAATCCCACCCCGCGGCTGTTCCGCCTGCCGCGCCACAACGCCATCATCAACCGGATGGGTTTCAACAACGACGGGGTGGATACGCTGGTGAGGAATGTCGGCCGCGTCCGGCATCGGGCCGGGCCGCTGGGCATCAACATCGGCAAGAACAAGGACACACCCAACGAAGATGCGTTGTCGGACTACCTGCATTGCATGGAGCGGGTATACCCGTTGGCCGACTACATCACCGTCAACATTTCCTCGCCCAACACCGCCGGGCTGCGCGAGCTGCAGGAAGAACAGGCATTGCAGCGCCTGGTGGCCGGCCTGCGTGAAGCGCAGGAACAGCTGGCCGCCAAACACGGCCGTCGCGTGCCGATGCTGGTGAAGGTGGCGCCCGACCTGAGCGACCGCGACATCGATGCCGCTGCGCGTGTGCTGTCCGAACTCTCGGTCGATGGCGTGATCGCGACCAACACCACGATCAACCGGCAATCGGTTGAAACCGACCCGCTGTCCAGGGAAGCCGGCGGCCTGTCCGGAGCGCCACTGCTGGGCCAATCGACCCTGGTATTGCGTCGCCTGCGCGCGCGGCTGTCAGAAACCATTCCGCTGATCGGCGTGGGTGGCATCCAGTCCGGCGCCGATGCGGTGGCCAAGATGTCAGCCGGCGCGGCACTGGTGCAGTGCTACAGCGGCCTGATTTTCCGCGGCCCGGCGCTGATCTCCGAGTGCGTGAGCGCGATACGGCGCCGACGCGAATCGCCAAGCGGCGGAGCCCCTGCCCCACTATGACCGACGCCCGCACCTGGTTGCTGCGCGAAAACGCCTCGCTGCTGCCGCTCAACACTTTCCATGTCGCCGCGACCGCACCGCGTCTGCTGCAGATATTCGACCCCACCTTCCTCCCCGAAGCGCTCGCCCAAGTCGGCGACGGCCCGCTGCTGGTCCTGGGCAGCGGCAGCAATGTGCTGTTCGCCGCCGATCCCGAAGCCACCGTTCTGGTGTTCGGAAACACCCAGATCAGCACGCTGGAACATCGCGCCGACCACGCGATCATTCGTGCCGGCGCCGGGGTGAATTGGCACCAGCTGGTGATGTGGTCGCTGACCGAAGGGCTGTCCGGGCTGGAAAACCTGGCACTGATCCCCGGCACCGTAGGCGCTGCCCCGATCCAGAACATCGGCGCCTATGGCGTGCAGGTGGAAGAGTTCATCCATGCAGTCGAGGCCTGGGATACGCGCGAACAACGGTTCCTGCGCCTGGATGCGCAGAGTTGCCAGTTCGGCTATCGCGACAGCCTGTTCAAGCGCGAACCGGACCGTTACCTGATCACCGCGGTCGAAATGCGGCTGCCCCGCCTGCATGACCTGCGTCTGGAGTACGCCGGCATCGGCGAGGAACTGCAGATAATGGGCGTGGAGCTTCCCGGGGCGGCCGATGTGGCCAATGCTGTGATCAGCATCCGCCAGCGCAAACTGCCGGACCCGGATGTGCTCGGCAACGCAGGCAGCTTTTTCAAGAACCCGATCCTGCCGGGCGAACAGGTCGACGTGTTGCGGCAGCACTTCCCGGAGTTGCCGGTATTTGTCACCGGCGATGACAGCCTGCGCAAAATATCGGCGGCATGGATGATCCAGTCCTGCGGCTGGAAAGGCCATCGCGAAGGCGATGCGGGCGTTGCGCCCAACCATGCCCTGGTGCTGGTCAACCACGGCGCTGCCAGTGGCGCGGAGCTGCTGGCACTGGCACGGAAAATTTCGGCCTCGGTGCTGGAGAAATTCGGCGTTGCCATTGAACCGGAGCCACGGCTGATCGGCGCCCAGTGGTGAACAACGCCTTGCCGGCCCCCGTCGCCACCCCGCTCCGGGCTGCGCTGTTGATGCTGGGAAGTACCATGGCGTTCGGCCTGATGGCCGTGGCGATCAGGCTGGCCACCGCCTATGTGCCCACGCAGGAAGTGGCGTTCTTCCGCAATGCGTTCGGCCTGGTGGCATTGATTCCGATGCTGCTGCGGCCCGGCCACGCGCCACTGCGCACACGGCAGCTGCCGCTCTATTTCATCCGCAGCGCCATCGGCCTGGGTTCCATGCTGTGCGGGTTCTGGGCGGTAGGCCACCTGCCACTGTCGCAGGCGATATCCCTGTCCTATTCCACGCCGTTGTTCGTCACCATCGCTGCCGTGCTGTGGCTTGGGGAAACGGTACGCGTGCGCCGCTGGGCCGCGGTCATATGCGGCTTCATCGGAGTACTGGTCATCGTGCGTCCCGGCCAGGCCGGCTTCGAGGTCGGCACCCTGGTGGCCGTCCTGGCTGCGGTACTCAGCGCGCTGGTGGCCATCCAGATCAAGCAGCTCACCCGCATCGACGGTGCCGATACCGTGGTGTTCTATACCTATGTGTTCTGGGTGCCGATGTCGCTGGTGCCGGCGCTGTTTGTCTGGGTCTGGCCCGTCGGCATCGCCTGGCTGTGGCTGGCGGCAACCGGCGTACTGGGCACGCTGGGGCAACTGCTGTGGACACGTGCGCTGCGGCTGGGCGAAGTTTCGGCCCTCACCCCCATCAGCTTCATGCAGTTGCCGATGGTCGTGATATTCGGCTGGTTGCTCTTCGGTGAAACGCTGGACCGCTGGACCGTGATCGGCGCAGTCATCATCCTCGGCTCCAACGCCTACATCGCCCATCGCGAGGCGGTGTTGGCCCGCAGGGCGGCCTCACAGGCCCCGGTCGCGCCTGGCAAGTTCAACGAATAGCCCTCCGCCGGCCTTAAGCAACTGCACCGGCAGCGCATCGGGCAGCTTGCAGGTGCGCACTGCAGCCGGAACAGCAAGGCCCAGGCCGTGTGGGAAGACGGATTCCGTTGCACGGAAAACGCAGCAGTCATCTTCTGGTCGCCGATGGCGTACGTAGTGCTGCTAGCCTCTGCCCCTTCGCGTAAGCCGCCCGCCCCGCATGCCGTCGTGCGCAGGCAACATCCCGCCTCAGCCACACACGCGGTTGCGCCCGCTGCGCTTGGCCTGGTACAGCAGCGCGTCGGCGCGGTTGATGAGTTTTTCGTGATGCGTCAGCCCGATGCGGTCGGCCACGCCCATGCTCACGCTCATCGCGAACCCCGGTGCAAAGTTGGCGGTATCGATGGCGGCCACCGCATGGCGCAATTCTTCGCAGCGCGCCAGCGCCTGCTCGCGCCCCAGCCCGGGAAACAGCAGTGCGAACTCCTCGCCGCCCCAGCGCGCTACGAGCACATCGTCGCCAGCATGTGCGCGGATCGTGTCTGCCGCGGCGCGCAGCGCTGCATCGCCGGCGGTGTGCGAGTATCCATCGTTGATCCGCTTGAAATGGTCCAGATCGGCCATGGCCAGCGTCAGCGGCGTGCCCTCCCTCGCGGCTTTGTCAAAGTCGCGCGCAAGGGCTTCGTCAAAGGCGCGACGGTTCATCAGCCCGGTGAGCGAGTCCTCGCGCGCCTGCCGCTCGAACGCGTCGGCCTGAACGCGAAGATCGCGGGTGCGCGCCTCCACCTGAATGCCGAGCTGGCGCCCGGCCGCTTGCAGCGCATGCACGCGCCAGCGATAGAACCCGTACAGCGCCAGCAGGACCAGGGCCACCAACGCAAGCCGGAAACCGCTGCGCTGCATCAACCGCGGCTGGACGTGCAAGGCGATGCGTGCCTCCTCGCGACTCCAGCCGCCATTGGGATGCGCGGCGGATACGCGGAATACGTAATCGCCGGGTTCGAGGTTGGTGTACTGCGCAAAACGCAGTGAGCCGCGCTCGACCCAATCCGAATCGAAGCCATCGAGCCGGTACCGATAGCGGATTTTCCTGGGAATCAGATAACTCAAGCCTGCGAAGTGCAGCTCCAGCTTGCGCGTGCCGGCCGGCAGGCGAAGTTCGGCTTGCAACGGCGTGGGACGATCATCCACGCGCACTTCTTCAATCACCACTGGCGGCGGCGTGCGGGTAAGTTCGTTGATGCGGCCCGGTGCTGTCATCGCCAGCCCGCCGGCGGTGGCGAACCAGAGCTTCCCATCCGCTGCGCGCCACGCCGCCGGTCCGGAATTGCCGTTGTTCTGAGCGCTCGCCAGGCCATCGCCCTCGTCGAACCATTCCACTTCCACGTCCGATTGCCGGCCATCGGCCACGGCGTCCAGATCGTGTCGGGCCACCCGCAGCACACCGCGATTGGAGGTGAGCCAGAAATGGCCCTCGCCGTCTTCCAGCACCTGGAAGATCTTTGCTACCGGCAATCCCTGTTCGACGCCGATCAGGCGCGCTTGTCCGCGGCGGCGGCGGATCAACCCCTGGTTGGTCGCCAGCCAGAGCGTGCCGTCATCGGTTTCGTGCAGGCCGAATACATTGCTGGCGCCGAAGTCGCGCAGCGGGTAAGCGCGGACGCGCTCCCCTTCGATCTGCGCCAGACCGTCGGCAGTGCCGACCCACAGCACCCCGTGTCGATCCTCGTGCAGCGCAATGATGAAATCACTGGGCATGCCTTGGGCCATGGTGTAGTGCCGCACGCCCCGCGCATCGACCCGGTTCAACCCGCGCGAGGTACCGATCCAGAGCGTGCCGTCAGCGGTTTCCAGCAGGGCGCGCACCTGGTTGCCGAGCAGGCCGCTGCGGCTGTCGAGGTGGCGACGCACGCGACCGTCCCACAGCACCGCGCCATGACTGTAACTGCCGACCCAGACGCCGCCCGCGCGCGACCTGGCGAGACTGAGCAGGGAGTCGCCCGGCAGGCCGTCGCGGCTGCTGGCTGCACTGATATGACCATCGCGCAGCCAAGCCAGGCCATCACTGGTGGCGATCCAGAGGGTGCCCTGCTTATCGGCCAGCACACTGCGCACATAGGCGTTGGGCAGCCCATCCTGCACACCGAAGGTGCTGAAGGGTGCATCGCGCAGACGCAGAAGTCCGCCATTGGTGCCGATCCACAGACTGTTCTCGCGGTCCTGCCAAAGTGCGGAAATCTGTTCGTTGGGCAGGCCGTTGGCGTTGCCGATGCGCTCCAGCCCATACCTCTGGCTGTGGCGATACAGACCGGTGATCGTGCCCAGCCAGGCTGTCCCATCGGCCTCCACCATGATGCGGGTCACGTTGGAGGGCGGCATCTCCGGCGCCAGCGGTGCAAAACGGTCGCCATCTTGCCGCCACGCGCCCTGCTCCATGCCAACGTGGATGCGCCCATCCGGCCCGGAGACCACGTTGAACGCCTGTCCGGGCGGCAATCCCTGCGCCGCGCCCAGTGCCACAAAACGCCCGCCGGAATAACGCGCCAGCCCACCCGTGGTAGCGACCCATAGCGTGCCGTCTTCTCCTTGCAGCATCTTCTGCACCGATTGGCTGGGCAAGCCCGCATCAACACCGAAGGTCGTGATCCGGCCACGGCTGTCGATGCGCAGCACGCCGTTACCGTGGGTCCCCACCCACAGCTCACCGTCACGGCCCTCCACCAGGTCGATGACCTGATCGCGCGGCAGCGCTTCGCTCCCCGGCCAGACGCTCCAGCGCCCTGCGTGATAACGCACCACGCCGCCGCTCGCCGTTCCAAGCAGCAAGCCGCCATCGCGTGCCAACCGCAGGACCAGCACACTGCTGTCGCGCAGTTCCGGTACGGCCCGCTGGTCGAAGATGCGGAACTCGACCCCGTTGTAGCGCACCACCCCTTCCCAGGTGGCGAACCACAGGTAGCCGTCCGGCGTCTGTGCGATGCCGTGGATCAGGTTGTGCGGAAGCCCTTCGCGAGTGGTCCACACTTCCTTGAAATAACCGTCGAGCGGCTTGGACGGCAAACCCAGCGCAGGCCACGCGCTCAGCCAAAGCACGCACAGCACCACTCCGCGCATTCGCTTCCAGCACGTAAAACTCCACGCCAGCCGCGTGACATGTGCAGAACACGCCTTGCCCAGCTGATCAAACCCGCCGCGCGAAGCAAAGGCGTCATGCGGCATCGGGTTTCACCTGTTCATCCTTGAGAGCTGGAAACAATAGCAAAGCCGCGCGGCAAACAGCCGCTCGCCAACGGCCACTGACAATGGTGACGCCGGCCATTGGCGGCACCATCATCGTGACCACATCCAATCCACCGGGTGAGCTGCCCGCCTCATAAAGCAACGCCCCTGACGGGGCGTTGTGCAGGCTGATTCAAGCGTATGGCGGGGCAGACGCTTGTGTCTGCCGGCTTATTCCCACTCGATCGTCGCCGGCGGCTTGCCGGAGACGTCATACACCACGCGCGACACGCCGCGCAGTTCGTTGATGATCCGGTTGCTGACCGTGCCGAGGAAGTCGTACGGCAGGTGCGACCAGTGCGCGGTCATGAAGTCGATGGTCTCGACCGCACGCAGCGCGATCACCCACTCGTACGCGCGCGCGTCGCCAACCACGCCCACCGACTTCACCGGCAGGAATACCGCGAAGGCCTGGCTGGTCTTGTCGTACAGGTCGGCCTTGCGCAATTCTTCAATGAAGATCGCATCGGCCTTGGCCAGCAATTCGGCGTACTCGCGCTTCACTTCGCCGAGGATGCGCACACCCAGGCCGGGGCCGGGGAACGGATGGCGGTAGACCATGCTGCGCGGCAGGCCGAGCTCTACGCCGAGGCGGCGCACTTCGTCCTTGAACAGTTCGCGCAGCGGCTCGACCAGGCCCAGCTTCATGTGCTCGGGCAGGCCGCCGACGTTGTGGTGGCTCTTGATCACATGCGCCTTGCCGGTCTTGCTGCCGGCCGACTCGATCACGTCGGGGTAGATGGTGCCCTGCGCCAGCCACTTGGCATTGCTGAGCCTGTTGGACTCTTCATCGAAGATGTCCACGAACAGGTTGCCGATGATCTTGCGCTTGGCTTCCGGATCGACCACCCCTTCGAGCGCGCTGAAATAACGATCGGCGGCGTTGACGCGGATCACCTTGACGCCCATGTGCTCGGCGAACATCGCCATCACCTGGTCGCCCTCCAGCCAGCGCAGCAGGCCGGTGTCGACGAACACGCAGGTCAGCCTGTCACCGATCGCCTTGTGCAGCAGCGCGGCGACCACCGACGAATCGACGCCACCGGACAGGCCCAGGATCACCTCGTCGTCGCCGACCTGCTCGCGCACCCGGGCGATCTGGTCGTCGATGATGTGCGCTGCGGTCCACAGCGTCTGGCAGCCGCAGATGTCGACCACGAAACGCCGCAGCAGCGCCTGGCCTTGCAGGGTGTGGGTCACTTCCGGGTGGAATTGCACGCCGTACCAGCGCTTTTCCTCATTGGCCATCGCCGCGACCGGGATGCGGTCGGTGGTGGCGGTGATGGTGAAACCTGGCGGCGCCTTGGACACGTGGTCGCCGTGGCTCATCCATACATTCAGGCGCGCTTCGCCCGGGTGATCGCTCAGCCCGGCGAACAGCACGTCAGGCGCGATTATGTTCACTTCGGCGTGGCCGAACTCGCGCTGGTCCGCCGCTTCGGTTTCACCGCCGAGCTGCGCCGCCAGGGTCTGCATGCCGTAGCAGATGCCCAGTACCGGCAGGCCGCTGTCGAACACTTCCTGCGGCGCGGCAGGCGCGCCCGGCAGCGTGGTCGATTCCGGGCCACCGGACAGGATGATGCCCTTGGCGCCGAACGCGGCGATCTCGGCCGGATCGTGGTCCCAGGCCCAGATCTCGCAATACACGCCGATCTCGCGGATACGGCGGGCGATCAGCTGGGTGTACTGCGCGCCGAAATCGAGGATGAGGATCTTGTCGTTGTGGATATTGGTCATCGGCGTCTGGCGCTTGTTGGAAGTGGAAACCACGGGCCCGCGGACCCCGGATACAGCAACGCGCGCAAACGTCAGTCGCGCGCGTCACTTCGAATACGGCCCCGCCATCCTGGCGCACATCCGGGCCCTCTACGTCGCCCCGGGCATCCGTGCCCGGGTGCATGCGCCTGCGGGCTGGCCCGCAAGCACATCGGATCAGCCCATCCGGTAGTTCGGCGGCTCTTTCGTGATCTGCACATCGTGGACGTGGCTCTCACGCTGGCCGGCACCGGTGATTTTCACGAACTTGGGCTTGGTCCGCATTTCCTCGATGGTGGCGCAACCGACATAACCCATCGTCGCGCGCAGACCGCCGATCAGCTGATGGATGATGCCGCCGACCGGACCGCGATACGGCACCCGGCCTTCGATACCTTCCGGCACCAGCTTGTCGGCTTCGGCCGAATCCTGGAAGTAGCGGTCCTTGCTGCCCTTTTCCATCGCGGCCAGCGAGCCCATACCGCGGTAGCTCTTGTAGCTGCGCCCCTGGAACAGCTCCGATTCGCCGGGCGATTCCTCGGTGCCGGCGAACAGGCCACCGATCATCACCGTGGAGGCACCGGCCGCCAGCGCCTTGCCGATATCGCCGGAATAGCGGATACCGCCATCGGCGATCAACGGAATGCGGTCCTGCAGCGCTTCGGCGACCATGTCGATGGCGGTGATCTGCGGCACGCCGACACCTGCGACCACACGCGTGGTGCAGATCGAACCCGGGCCCACGCCAACCTTCACGCCATCGGCACCGGCATCCATCAGCGCCAGCGCGGCGTCACCGGTGACGATGTTGCCACCGACCACCTGCAGTTGCGGGTAACGCTTCTTGGCCCAGCCAACACGGTCGATCACACCCTGCGAATGGCCGTGCGCGGTATCGACAATGATCACGTCCACGCCCGCGGCAACCAATGCCTCGATGCGCTGTTCGGTGTCGCCACCCACGCCTACCGCCGCGCCGACCAGCAGGCGCGTGCAGCTGTCCTTGGCGGCGTTGGGGTTGTCCGACTTCTTCTGGATGTCCTTGACCGTGATCAGGCCGCGCAAGGCGAAGTCGTCATTGACGACCAGCACCTTCTCGATGCGGTTGCGGTGCAGCAGCTGCAGCACTTCACTGGAGGCGGCGCCTTCCTTGACCGTGATCAGGCGATCCTTCTTGGTCATGATGTGGCGGACCGGGTCGTCCAGCTCGGACTCGAAGCGCATGTCACGGTGGGTGACGATGCCGACCAGCTGTCCGTTGTCCACCACCGGCACGCCGGAGATGTTGTGCGAACGGGTCAGTTCCAGCACGTCACGGATGGTGGTTTCCGGACCGACGGTGATCGGGTCGCGGATCACGCCGGACTCGAACTTCTTCACCTTGGCCACTTCCGCGGCCTGCTGCTCAAGCGAGAGATTCTTGTGGATGATGCCGATGCCACCGAGCTGGGCCATGGCAATGGCCAGGCGGGCTTCGGTGACGGTATCCATGGCTGCAGACACGAGGGGCAGCTGCAAGCGCAGATCACGCGTCAGGCGTGAGCCGAGATCGACATCCTTGGGCAGGATCAGTGAATGGGCGGGGACGAGCGAGACGTCGTCGTAAGTCAGAGCTTCAGCCTGGATGCGCAGCATCGGCGTACCCGTTCAGTGGGGAAGCGCGCTATTTTACCCTTAATCCTGCGGTATTGGCAGAGGCAGGATGCGACGCTGTGTCGCGTGCACCTTCATCCGGCGCGGGGGTCGGCCGGCGGAACAAACCCTCGATCGGAAGCGGGACAACCTGCAGGTTTGGCGCCCACCCGGCCGGATCAACCCGCGGGCTGCAGGCGCAAGTGGGCGGCCGGGATCGCGAAACCAAAAGCCGCCCACGCTGGCGAGCTTTGCGGCCGACGCACCCTCACCCAGCCAGGTGGCTCGCCAGCGGCGTTGTCAGAGCGTCGCTTCGGCCGCTTCCAGGGTGTTCTGCATCAATGTGGCCACCGTCATCGGGCCGACACCGCCGGGAACGGGCGTAATCCAGCTGGCACGCTGCGCGGCAGCGCGGAAGCCGACATCGCCGACCAGACGCCCGTCTTCAAGACGGTTGATGCCGACATCGATGACCACCGCGCCAGGCTTCACCCATTCCCCGGGCACCAGTTCAGGAATGCCCACCGCCACCACGAGGATGTCGGCATTGCGCACCGCACGCTCCAATTCGGCACGCGGAGTGAACTTGTGACAGCTGGTGACGGTGCAGCCTGCGATCAGCAATTCCAGGCCCATCGGCCGGCCGACATGGTTGCTCACGCCCACAATCGTGGCGTTGCGGCCGCGCACCGGCTGATCGGTATGCCCGAGCAGCGTGGTGATGCCACGCGGCGTGCACGGCCGCAGACCGAACTGGCGCAGCACCAGATGGCCGACGTTCTCGGGATGGAAACCATCCACATCCTTGCGCGGATCAATGCGCTGGATCAGCCGGTTGGCGTCGGGGATGCCCGGAAGCGGCAACTGGATCAGGATGCCGTGGATCTTGGGATCGGCATTGAGCTGGTCGATCAACGCGAGCAGCTGGGCCTCGCTGGTGCCTTGTGGCAGGTCGAAATCGAACGCCTCGATGCCCACCTTCTCGGCCGCACGACGCTTGTTGCGCACATAGACCGCCGAGGCCGGATCACCACCCACCAGCACCACCGCCAGGCCGGGCCGTGGGCGGCCGGCAGCCAGTCGCGCATCCACGCGGACCTTCAGATCATCCAGCAGCTCTTCGGCAATACGCCGGCCATCAAGGATGCGGGAAGTCACGGCGGCTACATCTGCGGAGGCGGTCATGGGCGTGGGAGCTGGGGCGAGAGCCGCATATTGTCCCCCATTCCACAATGCCGGACACCTTTTCGGCACCGGAACAGATGTTACCGGCCTCCTTTTCATCCAAGTGGCCTGCGCATGGACTGCTGCCGGCAAACGGCTCAGCCGCGCATATATCGACCAACGTTGCTGACGCGCGGCACGTCCACCCCTCACTCAACAGGGAGCGCGCCGCTGGGCGAGGCGATCGGCACCGCCCGCAGAGCCGAGCCGTCACCGGCCCGGGCCGGTGTGATCGCTCAGATATCGCTGGCGCAGAAGGCGGCGTAGTCGATATAACCGGGGAAGGGACGCCCTGGCGCGCACAGCGGACAGTCCGGATCGGCCTGCAACCGGGTTTCGCGAAAGCGCATCTCCAGCGCATCGAAGCGCAGCAGCCGTCCCACCAGCGGCGTGCCGATTCCAAGCAGCAGCTTGAGCACCTCGGTGGCCTGGAGCACACCTGCCAGGCCCGGCAAGACGCCGAGCACGCCTGCTTCGGAACAGTTCGGCGCGAACTCCGGCGTTGGCGGCTGCGGGAACAGGCAGCGATAGCACGGCGCCTGCCCACGCTGGCGACCGGCATCAAACACGCTCACCTGGCCATCGAAACGCTCGATCGCCGCATACACCAGTGGCTTGCCGTGCTTGATGCATGCGTCATTGAGCAGATAGCGCAGCGGGAAATTGTCCGATCCATCCAGCACAACATCCACAGCTGCCATCAACGCGTCGATGTTTTCAGAGGTGACGCGCTCGGCAATCGCCTCGACTTCGATGTGCGGGTTCAGGGCCTGCATGCGCTCGCGCGCGGAATCCACCTTCGCCATCCCGACGCTGCCCTCGGTATGGATGATCTGACGATGCAGATTGCTGCGTTCGACGTGATCGTGGTCGACCACCCGCAGGTGGCCCACGCCAGCGGCGGCAAGATAGAACGCGGCCGGAGCCCCAAGCCCACCGGCTCCCAGCACCAGCACCCGTGAACGCTGCAGCAGGCGTTGACCGGCTTCGCCGACCTGCGGCAACAGCAGATGGCGCGCATAGCGGTCATAGAAATCGCGGTCTTCAGCATCCATCAACGGGTGCGCCAGTGGCAGCCCTTCCACCCGCCAGGCGACTGTTCCACCCGCCACCGAGGCCAGCTGCCGGTAACCGCGCGCCTGCAGCGCCACGACGACATCGGCCGAGCGGCGGCCGCTCTGGCAGATGAGCACGATCTCCTGTCCACGATCCGGCAGATACCTGCCCGGCTCCGCCAGCAGCTCACCACGGGCAACCCCCTGGGCCCCCGCCGCCATGCCGCCGGCTCGCTCATGGGCTTCGCGCACATCGATCAGGCGCGCTCCCTGGGCGGCGCGTTCAAGGGCCTGCGCAGGAGTGACTTCATGGATGCTCATGCGCCCATTATCCGCACAAAGCGGGGGCGCAGCGGCCTGACCACCGGAACACCACCGCAAAAAAAAAAACGCGACCCGGAGGCCGCGTGTTTTTTTATTTGCCTTTCTTGACGTGGCGGATCATCCGCCGCTTGCGCGCGACCTGACGGTCGGTCAACACATTCTTCTTGCCTTCGTAGGGATTGACCCCCTCGCGGAAGATGAATTGCACCGGCGTACCGACGAGCTTGAAGCGCTTGCGGAAGAAGTTTTCCAGATAGCGCTTGTAGGACTCCGGCAGCTCCTTCAGGCGGGTTCCGTGCACGATGAAGGTGGGCGGGTTGCTGCCGCCCGGATGCACGTAACGCAGCTTGGACACATGCCCGCGAATGGCCGGCGGCGGATTGGTCTCATAGGCCACTTCCAGCGCCTTGTTGACCTCGCTGGTGCCGAACTCCCGGGTCGCAGACGCATGCGCCAGATGGATGGCGCGGAACAGCTCACGCAATCCTGAGCCGTGGATGGCGGAAATCCGCACCACCTCGGCCCAAGGCACGAAACTCAGCTTGCGCGCCAGCAGCGCCTCGGCCTGCTCGCGCTGGTAATCCGTCAACCCGTCCCACTTGTTGATGGCCACCACCAGCGCACGCCCGGCATCAAGCACCGCGCCCAGAACGCTGGCGTCCTGGTCGGTCACGCCCTCCTGGGCGTCGAGCATCAACACCGCGACCTGGCAGTGTTCGATCGACTGCAGCGTCTTGACCACGCTGAACTTTTCGACGACTTCGTCCACCCGCCCCTTGCGACGCAGGCCGGCGGTGTCGATCAGGCGGTACTCGCGGCCATCGCGCTCCATGTCCACCGCGATCGAATCGCGCGTGGTACCGGGAACCTCCGAGGCGATCATGCGCTCCTCGCCCAGCAGGCGATTGACCAAGGTCGACTTGCCCACGTTCGGGCGGCCGACAAAGGCGATGCGCATGCGGCCGGGATCGTCGTCGAGGGTCTCGGTCGTGCCCTCTTCCGGCAAATGCTCGATCACTTCATCAAGCAGATCGTCCAGACCCTGGCGATGTGCGGCCGAGACGGTCAGCATTTCGGCAAAACCGTAGCGCGAGAATTCCGAGCGCACGGAGTCCTCGTTGGTGCCGTCGATCTTGTTGATCAGCAGCAACGTCGGCCGCGACAGCTTGCGCAGCCACGAGAGGATTTCATCATCCAGCGCCGACGTACCCTCGCGGGCATCGACGACAAACAGGATCAGGTCGGCTTCGCTGGCGGCAGCTCGTGCCTGCCGGGCGGTAGCGCCAGCCAGTCCTTCCTCGTCACCTGCGATACCGCCGGTATCGACGATCAGGAACGGCTTGTCCTCGTTGAGGCGACAGACACCGTAATTACGGTCACGGGTAACACCGGGCTGGTCATGGACCAGCGCATCCCGGGTACGGGTGAAAGCATTGAAAAGGGTGGACTTGCCGACATTCGGCCGTCCGACCAGGGCGACCAAAGGCAGCATCGCGGAACTCCTTATTGTCCCAACCGGAATGCGGTCAGGTCACCATCAACATTCTGTACCAGCAAAATCCCGTCCACCACGACCGGCTGCGCCAACAAAGCGTCGCCCCCGGTCTTGGCGCGAGCCGCAAGCTCGCCATTGTCCAGACGCAACCAGTGCAGATACCCCTTGTAGTCCCCGACCACGGCGTAGTCGCCCTGGATCGCGGCACCGGTCAACGAGCGACGCGCCAGCGCCTGCTGTGACCACATTGCCGAACCACTGTTCTTGTCCAGGCCATAGACCGCGCCCTTGCTGTCGGTCACGACCACGTTGCCCGACGACACGGCAACGCCGCCGGCGCCGCCATGGTCACGCGACCACATGGGACGACCGGTCGGCCCTTCGATCGCAAGCGTTTCGTTCTTGAAACTGCTGACAAACAGCGTATTTCCTTCCAACACCGGCGCGCCATCCACATCGGCCATGCGCTCCAGCTCGGTGCGCCCTTCCGGCGTGCCGATCATCTGTTCCCACAACGGGCGTCCATCCTGCATCGCCAACGCACTCAGGGTGCCGTCGTCATTGCCGATGAACAGCACGCCAGGCCCCACCACCACCGGCGCGTTGCCGCGAACGGTCAGCGAAGGCAATTCCTGGGTGTTGAACCAGCGCTGGTTGCCGTTGGACGCATCGAAGGCGGTGGTGCGACCGTCGTTGCTGCGCACAAACACCAGACCTTGGGCAACCGCGGGCGCCGCGATGACTTCACCCGGAACCTTGGCGCGCCATTTCTCCGCACCATCATTGGCATCCAGCGCGATCACCTGGCCATCCAGCGTGCCGATCACCACCAGCCCCTCGCCGGCACCGGGACCACCGGACAGGCGCAGCTTCGGCTGCTTCTTGACCTTGGCAGGCTCGTACTTCCACAGCTGTTTGCCGCTCTGGAGATCCAGCGCACGGACGCCGCCTTGGACCGCCGCGGCATAGACGCGCCCATCGGCCACTGCCGGTGCCTGGCGGATACCGATGCGGCCTTCGCCCTTGCCCACGTTTTCGGACCAGAGCTTGCTGACCTTCACCGTCGGCTCGAACTTGACCAGTTCGGCCGGCTCGAGCGCCTTCTTCGCCGCAGCGTCCTTGCCCGCGAACCAGCCCTTGACCGTCGTGCAGCCCGAAAGCGCCACCGTCACCAACAGTACCGTCGCAACACGCTTGAACATGGTTACCTGCTTCATCAGATTTTCTCCGCCGCAGGATCAACCACGGTGCCACCGGCGTCGGTCAGCTTGGTTTCCAGCAAACGGCGCTGTGGTGCAGCCACATCCAGCTTGGCCAAGGACTTGCGATAAAGCTCGCGTGCTTCATCGCGTTTGTTCTGCGCGATCAGGGCATCGCCCTTGATTTCGAGACTGGCGCTGTCTTCCGCCGTACCGAGCAGCGTCACCGCCTCTTCGGCCTTGCCGGTCTCGATCAGCAACCGCGCGATCCGCTGGTCGATCAGCAACTTGAACTCGCCCTCGGCTTTGAGGCCGCGCAGCGTGGTGATCGCCGCCTCGTTCCTGCCGGCATCCACCTGGGCCTTCGCCAGTTCAAGCGCTGCCAGGTCGACATAGATGCCCGCTTTGCCACCCTCGAGCGCCGCCACGTCCTTGGCCGCCTCGTCCAGATCCTTGGACTGCAGGCTGCGCGTGACCGCGTCATAGCGGGCATTGGCCTCGGCCAAACGGTTGACCTGCTCCTTCTGCCACCACTGCCATCCACCGATCACGGCAATGCCAAGCACTACCCCACCGAGGACGCCGGCGCCATTTCTGCGGATCCACGTGCGGACACGTTCGCTTTGTTCATGCTCGTCGAGCAGGTCGTCAATCGCCATGCGTACTCTCGCTCAACCCTGCCGGGGAGCATTGTGATTTTAATTGGGCAGCGCGTTTTCAGGGAGAAAACGGCGCCACGGAGCCGTCAGAGGATACCGTAAAGCGGGCGACATTGGCGCGCTTGTAAGGCGTGATATCAACGGTACTTCCGGCGTGCTGAACCTCCACCACGGACGCATTGCCCAGCACCACCCGCCCCACTTCCCCGGGTTTGTAGCTGCGCTTCTGGCCCGCGCGGATCAACGCCTTTTCCACCGGGGAACCATCAGGGGCGGAAATCTCCGCCCAGCTGTCGCCCTTGAAATCGAGCACGACGGTCCGCCCGGTCAATGCCTGCGGCGCCCGTGAAACCGGAGCAATGGAAGCGATGTAGGGGGTCTTTTCGACCGCCGGCGCAGCCGCTGCCAACTGAGGCGCCGATCCGGCGGTCGGCGGGGCAGCTTCACCCGAAGGCATTTCATCAAGCGATGCGGTATTGGGGCCGGTATCGGCAAAACCGCCCTGGCTGGCATACCACGCAGGCACCGCGAGCACAGCGGTAATCACCACATAGACCGCCCGCCGCGCCATGTTTTCGGCCACCCGGCGCCATCGCGGCGTATGCGTGTGGCTGACCAGTTGCGCCGGTTCCACCGGGGCGATCCGGGTCTGCTCCAGCAGTGCACCCAGATCGACTTTCAGCAGGCGGGCGTAGCTGCGCAAATGACCGCGCACAAATACCGGCGCCCCCAAGCGCTGCCACTGTTCCTCTTCCAGCGCCACCACGACATGCAAGGGCATGCGTAACTGCGTGGCCACCTCCGCCTGCGTCTGTCCGGCCGCCTCGCGCGCCTCCCGCAACTGGGCGCCACAGCCGGCTGCAGCTTCAAAAGCGTTCATACCTGGATCATTGATCACAATGCATCAACCCTGGGGATTCGAAGTTGCCACGGGAGGAAACTCCTCGCGCAACCGCTGTTGATATCGACTGGCAGCGACCTTGTCGCCCAGCCCGTCCTCAATCTGAACGGCAAGTTGTAACACGGAAACCGTGGCCGGCGCAGCTGCCAATCTGCGTTGGTAAAAGGCCCGTGCTTCGAAGTACCGGCCTGCGCGGTATTCGCTGCGCGCCATGGACTCCAGCGCATAGGGATTGTCCGGCTTCAGCCGCAACGCCTCGCGCAGGTCGCGCGCTGCACGCTCGAGCTGTCCGGCCTCCAATGCGCAACCGCCGGCATTTGCCAGCGCCTCGCCCCGACCCGGATAGTCGGCATCGCGCAGGACGCGGTCGAACCACACAAGCGCCTCGGCAGCATGGCCGCTGCCACACAGCCACGCGCCGTAATTGCCCAGCACGTCGGCCTGGTCCGGCGCCATGTCTACCGCCTTGCGATAGAGCGCGCCCGCCTGCTGGGTGTTGCCACGCCGCCCCTCGATGACAGCCTGCAAGGTATAGGCCGCGGCGACGGACGGCGCCAGCTTCTGTGCGGAGCGCGCGTGCCTGAGCGCCTCGTCCAGCTCGCCGCGCTCGAGACGGTCGGCGGAAATACGCAGGAGCTCCTGGTACTGCATGCGCTCGCGCGCCTGCTTGTTGTCGCGGACATCGTAACTGGGGGCGACCTGCTGGACGCTGCGGACGCTGCCAGCCTTTGCATTGCGCCCGCCGCCGCAACCGGATATCACCAGTACGCCGGCCACCAGCAACAGCAGGCCGGTGTTACGCAATGGCGTCTCCGCCATCCATCGCATCAAGCGTGCGCTTGAATTCAGCCTGCCGTCGGGTGCGGTCCATCACCTGCCCCTTCAGCTGCCCGCAGGCGGCATCGATATCGTCGCCACGGGTGCGCCGCACCATCGCCAACACCTGCGAATCGAGCAGGATCTTCTGGAACGCACGGATCTGGGTTTCGTCCGAACGCTCGTAACGGGTGCCTGGGAAAGGATTGAAAGGAATCAGGTTGACCTTGCCCGAATCCTTGGCCTGCACGGCATTGTCGAACTGTCGCATCAGCCGCGCCAGCTGGCGGGCATGCTCCGGCTGGTCGTTGATGCCCTTCATCAGGGTGTATTCGAACGTCACCGAGTCACGCTTCTTGCTGCTGCGCAGATAGCGCGCGCAGGAAGCCATCAACTCGGCGATGGGATATTTCCGGTTGAGCGGAACCAGCGTCTCGCGTAGCTCGTCGGTTGGGGCGTGCAGCGAAACGGCCAGCGATACGTCGCTCTCGGTCGAGAGCCGGTCGATCATCGGCACCAGCCCGGAGGTCGACAGCGTCACCCGCTTGTTGGCCAGGCCGTAGCCCAGATCGTCGCGCATCACGCTCATCGCACGCACGACGTTGTCGAAATTCATCAACGGCTCGCCCATGCCCATCATCACCACGTTGGTGAGACGGCGCATCTGGTGCGGCACGTTGCCCAGATGACGCGCGGCCACCCAGACCTGGCCGATGATCTCGGCGGTGGACAGATTGCGGTTGAAACCCTGGGTAGCGGTCGAACAGAACGTGCAGTTCAGCGCGCAGCCGACCTGCGAGGACACGCACAGCGTGCCGCGGGTCTTGTCGGGGATATAAACCGCTTCGATGGCATTCTTGCCATCCACGCCCATCGCCAGTAGCCACTTGTGTGTGCCATCGGCGGAAGGTTTGTCGAACACCACATTCGGGACGACGACCTCGGCATGCTCATGCAGCTTCGCGCGCAGGGCCTTGCCGAGGTCGGTCATCTGGTCGAAGTCGGTGACGTAGCGATGGTGGATCCACTTCATCACCTGATGGGCACGGAATTTCTTTTCGCCGAGAGCAGCGAAGAAATGCTCCAGCCCCTCGCGATCGAGGTCGAGCAGGTTCTGCTTCTTGACCGCAGCCACCGCGGTGCCGGGCACCGGGACGATTGCGGGTTTCTGTACGACCTCGTTCACGGCATCAACTCTTAGCGGGAGACCACTTCGGTGGAAGCGAAGAAGTAAGCGATCTCGATAGCCGCATTCTCCACCGAATCGGAGCCGTGTGCGGCATTGGCGTCGATCGACTCGGCAAAATCGGCACGGATGGTGCCTGCAGCTGCTTCCTTCGGATTGGTGGCGCCCAGCAGGTCGCGATGGGCCAGCACGGCATTCTCGCCTTCCAGCGCCTGGATCATCACCGGGCCGGAGATCATGAATTCGACCAGCGCGTTGAAGAACGGGCGCTCGCGATGCACGGCGTAGAAGCCCTCGGCCTCACGACGCGACAGCTGCTTGTACTTGGCGGCCACGATCTTCAGGCCGGCCTTTTCGAAGCGTGCGTAGATTTCGCCGATCACGTTCTTGGCAACGGCATCGGGCTTGATGATGGACAGGGTGCGCTCGAGCGCCATGGAATATCTCCGTTGAACGGGCCATCTTTGGCCCGAAGGGAATGAAAAACCCGCGTACGGACGCGGGCTTAGCCAGAATTGCGGTGGGTAATTCTAACGGTTGACATGGTGGTTTGCACAGCGCCGGATAAACGGGTGCTGCATCGCAGCATGACCTCGGCGACCACCAGGCCTAAGATCCAAACAATCGTTTGATTGATCTTTCAGCCATGGGCAAACCTGCCAGCTTCTCCACCAAGGACCGCATCCTCGGCGCGGCCGAAGAATTGTTCGCACAGTTCGGCTTCGCCGGCACATCGCTGCGGCAGGTCACCAGCCATGCCGATGTGAACATCGCGGCGGTCAACTACCACTTCGGCTCCAAGGAAAACCTGGTCAACGAGGTGTTCCGCCGGCGGATGGACGAAATGACTGCCGCGCGCCTGTCACAGCTGGAGGCTGCCCGCCAGGAGCACCCCGGTCAGCTGCGGCCGGTACTTGCCGCATTTGTCGAACCGGCACTGGCGATGGCGCAGGACCGCCAGAGCGGCGGCGCCTTCGTGCGGGTGATCGCCCGTGCCTACGCCGAGAAGAACGACAACCTGCGCAAGTTCCTCTCCGACCACTACGGCCATGTGCTGCGCGACTTCGGCAAGGCGATCGCCGCCTGCGTGCCGGAGCTCAGCAAGGAAGAGCTGTACTGGCGGCTGGACTTCCTCGCCGGCTCGCTGACCTATGCGATGGCCGACTTCGGGCTGATCAAGCGGCCCGCCGGTGTCACCGAGGCGGCACACCGTGCCCGCGCCGCGCAGGAACTGATCCATTTCACGGAAGCGGGTTTCCGCGCCGCCGCCCGCAACACCGCGCCTGCCTCCCCTGATTCCACCCAGTAACTGCTGACCAACAAAGGCTTATCGACATGTCCAATTCCCTGCTAGTCCGCCGTGCCGCCGTGCTGGGTGCCGGCGTCATGGGTGCCCAGATCGCCGCCCACCTGACCAACGCCGGCGTCGACACGGTGCTGTTCGACCTGCCCGCCAAGGAAGGTCCGGCCGATGGCATCGTGCTCAAGGCCATCGCCAACCTGGGCAAACTCAGCCCCGCCCCGCTCGCCAGCAAGTCTTACGCCGAGGCGATCACGCCGGCCAACTACGAGACCGGCCTGGAGCAGCTGCGCGACTGCGACCTGATCATCGAAGCCATCGCCGAGCGGATGGACTGGAAACAGGACCTGTACAGGAAGATCGCCCCGTTCGTGGCCGACCACGCCGTGCTGGCCTCCAACACCTCCGGCCTGGGCATCAACAAGCTCGCCGACGTGCTGCCCGGGCAGCTGCGCCACCGCTTCTGCGGCGTGCATTTCTTCAACCCGCCGCGCTACATGCATCTGGCCGAGCTGATCCCGGCGACCACCACCGACAAGGCGGTGCTGGAAGGCCTGGAAGCGTTCCTGGTCACCACCCTCGGCAAGGGCGTGGTGTACGCCAAGGACACCCCCAACTTCATCGGCAACCGCATCGGCGTGTTCTCGATCCTGTCCACCATCCACCACACCCAGCAGTTCGGCCTCGGTTTCGACGAAGTCGACGGCCTGACCGGCCCGCTGGTGGGCCGCCCGAAGTCGGCGACCTACCGCACCTCCGACGTGGTCGGCCTGGACACCATGGCGCACGTGATCAAGACCATGGGCGACACCCTGCCCAACGATCCGTGGCATGAGTACTTCAAGTCGCCGAAGTGGCTGGAGGCGCTGATCGCCAAGGGCGCACTCGGCCAGAAGACCGGTGCCGGCATCTTCCGCAAAGTCGGCAAGGACATCGTGGTGCTGGATCTGGAAAAGCAGGACTACCGCCCCGCCGATCGCAGCGCCGCGCCGGAAGTGGTCGAGATCCTCAAGATCAGGAACCCCGCGGAGAAGTTCGCCAAGCTGCGCGAGAGCCAGCACCCGCAGGCGCAGTTCCTGTGGGCGACCTTCCGCGATCTGTTCCACTACAGCGCCTACCACCTGGCCGATATCGCCGAGACCGCGCGCGACGTGGATCTGGCCATCCGCTGGGGCTACGGCTGGTCGCTCGGCCCGTTCGAAACCTGGCAGGCCGCCGGCTGGAAGCAGGTGGCGCAGTGGATCGCCGATGACATCGTCGCCGGCAAGAGCATGAGCAACGCCCCGCTGCCGGATTGGGTGTTCGACGGCCGCGATGGCGTGCACGCCGCCGAAGGCAGCTACAGCCCGACCCGCAACGCCAAGCTGCCGCGTTCGGCGCTGCCGGTGTACCAGCGCCAGCGCTTCCCCGATCCGCTGCTGGGCGAGACCTTCAGTCCGGGCGAAACCGTGTTCGAGAACGACGGCGTGCGCATGTGGCACGACGGCGACGGCATCGCCGTGGTCAGCTTCAAGACCAAGATGAACACCGTCTCCGATCATGTACTCAACGGTCTGCAGGAAGCGATCAAGCGCGCCGAGCAGGACTACAAGGGTCTGGTGATCTGGCAGCAGAAGGAACCCTTCTCCGCCGGTGCCGACCTGGCCGGCGCACTGGGCCTGCTGCAGGCCGGCAAGGTCGACCAGTTCGAAGAGATGGTGCACAACTTCCAGCGCACCAGCCAGGCGATCAAGTATTCGCTGGTTCCGGTAGTCACTGCCGTGCGCGGCCTGGCCTTGGGTGGCGGCTGCGAGTTCCAGATGCACAGCGCCAAGAGTGTGGCCGCGCTGGAAAGCTATATCGGCCTGGTCGAGGCCGGCGTGGGCCTGCTGCCGGCCGGTGGTGGCCTGAAGGAACTGGCGGTGCGTGCCTCGCAGGCTGCCGGCCCGGGCGGCGACGTGTTCGCCGAACTGAAGAAGACCTTCGAAACCGTGGCGATGGCCAAGGTCTCCAACTCGGCGGTCAACGCCAAGGAACTGGGCCTGATGCGCGCCACCGACAAGGTGGTGTTCAACAGCTTCGAAGCGCTGCATATCGCCAAGGCCGAAGTGCTGGCGCTGGCCGAAGGCGGCTACCGTCCGCCGATGCCGGCCCGCCGCATCCAGGTGGCCGGCGACGTCGGCATCGCCACCTTCAAGATGATGCTGGTCAACATGCTGGAAGGCCGTTTCATCAGCCCGTACGACTACGAGATCGCCGTGCGCATCGCTACCGTGCTGTGCGGTGGCGAAGTGGATCGCGGCACGCTGGTGGACGAAGAGTGGCTGCTGACACTGGAGCGCAAGCACTTCGTCGAACTGGCCCAGCAGGAAAAAACCCAGGCCCGCATCGCGCACATGCTCAAGACCGGCAAGCCGCTGCGGAACTGACGGGAAACGGTAGTGCCGGCCGCTGGCCGGCAACCTCCTCCCAACCAAAATCCAAGAGATCACCGCAATGACCAAGCAAATCCAGGACGCCTACATCGTCGCCGCCACCCGCACCCCGGTCGGCAAGGCGCCCAAAGGCATGTTCCGCAACACCCGTCCCGATGACATGCTGGCCCACGTGCTGCGCTCCGTGGTCGCGCAGGCACCGGGCATCGACGTCAACCGCATCGATGACGCGATCATCGGCTGCGCCATGCCGGAAGCCGAGCAAGGCATGAACGTGGCGCGCATCGGCGTGCTGCTGGCCGGCCTGCCAGACACCATCGCCGCGCAGACGGTCAACCGCTTCTGCTCGTCCGGCCTGCAGGCCGTGGCGATGGCCGCCGACCAGATCCGTCTGGGCAATTCGGACCTGATGCTGGCCGGCGGTACCGAGTCGATGTCGATGGTGCCGATGATGGGCAACAAGATCGCGATGGCCCCGAGCGTGTTCGACAACGACCACGTCGCCATCGCCTACGGCATGGGCATAACCGCCGAAAAGGTCGCCGAAGAGTGGAAGGTTTCGCGTGAGGAGCAGGACGCCTTCGCCCTCGCCTCGCATCAGAAGGCCATCGCCGCGATCCAGAACGGCGAGTTCAAGGACGAGATCAGCCCGTACGATGTGCGCACGCGCCAGCCGGATCTGGTCGACGGCCGCCGCATCATCACCCGTGACCGCATGGTCGACACCGACGAAGGGCCGCGCCCGGATTCGACCGCCGAAGGTCTGGCCAAGCTGCGCCCGGTGTTCCGCAACGGCCAGTTCGGCGGCACCGTCACCGCGGGCAACTCTTCGCAGATGAGCGATGGCGCCGGTGCGGTGTTGCTGGCCTCCGAACAGGCGATCAAGGACTACGGCCTGACCCCGCTGGCCCGTTTCGTCAGCTTCTCGGTCGCCGGAGTGCGCCCGGAAGTGATGGGCATCGGCCCGATCGCCGCGATTCCGAAGGCCCTAAAGCAGGCCGGCCTGACCCAGGACCAGCTGGACTGGATCGAGCTCAACGAAGCTTTCGCTGCGCAGTCGCTGGCAGTCATCCGCGATTGCGGCCTGGACCCGTCCAAGGTCAACCCGCTGGGCGGCGCAATCGCGCTGGGCCATCCGCTCGGTGCCACCGGCGCGATCCGTACCGCCACTTTGCTGCACGGCCTGCGTCGTCGCCAGCAGAAGTACGGCATGGTGACCATGTGCATCGGCACCGGCATGGGCGCAGCGGGCATCTTCGAATCGTTGTGATCCAAAGCGCCGAGCGGCAACGAAAAGGGCGGCCCAGAGGCCGCCCTTTTTTGACTTCCAGAACCGCTCGGTAGTGCGGGGCCACGGCCGCACCAACCCAGCAAACCACGGCCTGGCCAGGCCAGAACCTCTACGGGTGATCACTGGCAATCAAGCGTTGTGGGCCCGGATCGGAGACCAGCAGAGCACGGTGCGCGCTGCCCCTTGCCAGCCAAAGCCGCCCCGTTCGGCACCTGGCAAGGCTCAGGCTTCGGCCAAAGCCTTCTTCAGCATCGCGCGCGCGGGCCCGGCCAGTTTCTCGTTGTTCAACGCGAAGCTGATGGTTGCTTCGACCAAGCCCAGGTGGGTCCCGCAATCGAATCGCCTGCCTTCGAAACGGTAAGCCTCGACACGCTCACTCTTCAGCAGCTCGGCAATGGCATCGGTCAACTGGATCTCGCCGCCGGCGCCGGTGCCGGTGGCCTCGAGCAAGTCGAATATCTTCGGACTCAGCACGTATCGGCCGACGACCGCGAGATTGCTGGGGGCGTCTTCCGGCTTGGGCTTTTCCACGATGGCGTTGATCCGGCCTTGGCGGTCCGCGAAGGCTCCTGTGGCCACTATGCCGTAGCTATCGGTCTTGTCGTGCGGCACATCTTCCACCGCGATGATGCTCGCACCGGTGGCCTGATTGGCGTCGGCCATCTGTTTGAGCGCACCGTCGCCGCGATTCCAGATCAGGTCATCCGGCAGCAACACCGCAAACGGCTCGTCACCGACAATCGCCTTGGCACACAGAACGGCGTGCCCAAGCCCCAAGGCCTCGGCCTGGGTCACGAAAACAGCGCGCACACCCCGAGGCAGTACGTGTCGGATAAGCTCAAGCTGTTCCTGCTTTCCGGCGCGCTCGAGCTTCTGCTCCAGCTCGTATGCCTTGTCGAAATAATCGGCCACCGCATGCTTGTAGCGGTTGGTGATGAAGATCAGCGTATCGCAGCCTGCTTCGATCGCCTCGTCAACGGCGTACTGGATCAGGGGCCGGTCGATGATCGGCAGCATTTCCTTGGGCACGGTCTTTGTTGCGGGAAGAAATCGAGTTCCCAACCCCGCGACCGGGAATACTGCCTTGCGGATACGTTGTGTCATTGAATCCTATTTGCCTCGCGTCAAAGGGAACTGGACCACTTTAGCCGAATCCCTCTCGGGCTCACTCGCAATACTCGAGAATTCGGGCATGGTCGAACTGAAAATGGATTGGATTTTTTCCAGGTCGTAGGCTGCCACGGCTTCACGCAACAGCGGAATGCTGAGCAGCACCTGATCCGGTGAAAAAGCACGCACACCTGCCTCCAGGATCTTGGGATGCGAGGTAGGGCGGCATTGCTCATCGGAATAGAAGAGTGTTTCGTGCATTTTCTCGCCAGCGCGCAACCCGGTATAGACGATGGCGACATCGGTACCCACCCGCTTTCCAGCCAGACGGATCATCTGTTCGGCCAGCTCCCGTATCAAAACCGGCTCCCCCATATCCAGCGTATAGATCGCCCCGTGCGAGGCCGAGGCAGCGGCCTGCAAAATCAACTGGCAGGCCTCGGGTATGGTCATGAAGTACCGGGTTACTTCCTCATGGGTGACCGTCACCGGCCCCCCGTTCCGGATCTGCTCTCGGAACAGCGGCACCACGCTTCCGGCTGAACCGAGCACGTTTCCGAAACGGACTGTGACGAAACGCGTGCGCGAGGATTTCTGGTCCAGGCTCTGGCACACCATTTCGGCGTAACGCTTGCTGCCGCCCAGCGCATTGACCGGCTCAACCGCCTTGTCGGTCGAGATGAAGACAAACTGGCCGATGCCGGCCTCCATGCAGGCCCTGGCCACGTTCTCCGTCGCCAGGATGTTGTTGCGTACGGCTTCGCGTAATTGCGCCTCCAAAACGGGCACCTGTTTGTAGGCAGCAGCATGGAAAACCGCATCCGGTCGGGCGCGTCCAATCGCATGGCGGATGACCGCCGGGTCGCCGCAGTCTCCCAGCACCGCATCGATCTGCAATGCGGGGAAGGCTCGCTCCAGCTCTGCCTGGATGGTCAGCAATGCCAACTCGCTGACCTCAAGCAGCACGATCCTGCCGGCGCCGTGCCGTGCGCACTGCCGACACAACTCGGAACCGATCGACCCGCCAGCCCCGGTCACCAGGACCGTGCGCCCCCCCAGCCAGCCACGGATCAATTCCCAATTCGGGAGGATCGGCTTGCGGCCGAGAAGATCCTCGATGGCCACTTCCTTCAGCTGGCCAGGCAGCGAGTGCCCCTCCAGGATGTCATTGAGCCGGGGAACCGTGCGGAAAGGAATGCCGGTACTTTCACAGATCCCCACAACTCTCTGCATGCCCGCCGCATCCAGAGTTGGAATGGCGATGACCAGCAGCTTCGCCGCGGTTTCCCGCGCTACCACAGCAGCGTCATCCAACATACCCAGGATAGGCAAACCCTGCAGCTTGGCGCCCTGCAAATGCAGCGAATCATCCAGCAAACCGACAGGTTCGTAGTCGCCGGAGCGGCGAAGATCGCGCACCAGTGCCTCTGCCGCCCGTCCGGCACCCAAAATCAGAACGCGGCGCGCACCCGCATCCGATTGCACCGTCTGATAGTCCTTCCATGCACGGTAAAGCAGCCGCGGCGTGCCAAGGAGGGCCGCCAATGCAAAGGGATAGACCATCAGGACCGAAATGGGAATGCCGTTCAGCCGCTTGTAGGCAAGTACCACCACGATGGCGATCGCGCCCAGAAAGCAGGCTTTGAAGATATTCATGAGGTCTGCGACGCTGGCAAAACGCCACAGGCCCCGATAGAGCCCCATACCCCAGAAGATCGCGGCCTGGATGATAATCACCAAGGCCGTGTCGACGTTCCAGAGCGGCAACGGCGGCGCATCCTGCATCACCCAGTACCTTCCGGCATGCAACAACTGCCAGCCCAGCCAGACCATCAGCAGGTCATGGAAAAAGACGGCAAAGCGCGGAGCAAAGCCAACAGTCCGTTGCAGCAAAGAAGGCATGAATTGGAACCTTTGGATTACAGGATGCGTCTGCGAAGAAAAAACCACACAGCAGCAGAGAGCGCCAGCCAGACGATGGCCAACCCGCCCGCCATGGCATGCTCACTGAAAATCAGCAGGAGTGTAAGCCCCGAAAGCGTGTATGCCGCGTAACCGGACGTAATCGCAGCGTGACTGCGACCACACTTCACGAAACGCTGGTAGAGGTGGTGCGTGTGTGGCTGCATCCACTTTTGCCCAGTGACTATTCGCCAGAGCAGGGTCAGCCCCGCGTCCACCAGGAAAACCGTCAGGGGAACCAGCAGCAACAGCCAATTGATCCGCGTGGTCACGCTCGCCAGACAGAGCAGGCCGGCAATCAGGTAGCCGATCCCGCCACTTCCGACATCTCCCAGAAAGATCCGGGCACGGGGAAAATTGAAAGGCAAAAACCCCAGACAGGCGGCCAGCAGAATCAGCCCGGCTACTGCAAATGGAGCCGGCAGGATCAGCGCGAACCCGGCGGCAACCAACGCCGCCTGGCTCGCTGCCAGCCCGTTGATCCCATCCATGAAATTCCAGATATTGATCAGCGACAACGTTATCAGCAGACCGAGGAGGGCATGCCAGATATCAGCGGTTGCATGCCAGATCAGACCGGCGAGCAGGAGGGCGGCGACCCCATGCACCACAAGACGCCACAACGCCGGGAGCGGCCGGTGGTCGTCCCACCAGCCGATGCCCGCCACCAGCAACAGGCCAGCAGAAAAAACGCCCAGAAAAATCGAGAAAGATGGCCAGACAACCATCCCCACCGCCAGAGCGAGCAGCACCGAAGCCACGATAGCGATGCCGCCACCACGGGGAGTGGCAGTGGAGTGGCTGCGCCGCTCACCGGGGTGATCCACGAGGTTGCGGCGGAGCGCATAGATGCCCGCAAGCCATGTAATGGCTGCGGAAGAGAGAAAAACCAGCAGCGATGCCGCCATCCATGACAGCTTGAGCATCTACAGCACCGCGAAATTGAGCAATGGTTTCACCGTCCCCCACTCCTTGCAGCTCGGACATTGCCAGTGGTGGGTGCGGGCGCCGAAACCGCATCGCGTGCAGCGATACGCCGGGTTGCGCACCAGCAGCTGCTCGGTGATGTGCTTGAGATCATGCAACGTGGCCGTCGGATCCGCACCGTCGGCCAGTGTCAGCTCGATCAATGCCGCCTCACCACGCACCGATGGACGATCCTTCAACTGGCTCCCCAGATACGCACGAGCCGGTGCAACACCTTCCTGCTCTTCCACCAGCTGGGTCAATGCCAGCACGGGCGCAATACCACGGTAGTGCTCGGTCATCTCCGACAGGAAGGCACGCGCGCCGCCCATATCCCCCACCTTGCGGTAGTTCTCAAGCAGCTTGGGGAGAATTTCCGGCAGGTAATCCGGATCATTGCGTGCCGCACGCTCGAACGCACGGACCGATGCCTCCGCATTGCCCACATCGCTTTCCAGGCGGCCTTCCAGAATGCCGGCCCGCACGGACATCGCGTCTGCCTGGTATGCACGCGCAATCGCTTCGCGCGCCTGCTCATTGTTGCCCGCGCCGCGATGGCGATCAGCAAGCTCGCACTCGAACTGGGCGATCAACTTTCCCATCGGCTCGCCACTGACTTCTTCGAAGCGAGTGGCATTGTCGATCGCCTTTTCCCAGTCACGCTCGGCCTGATAGATGCCGATCAGGTGCTTGAGTGCCTGCGGAGCCCGCTGATCGATCTGCGCCAATTCGCTGAAGACGGTTTCCGCACGATCAAGCAGGCCCGACTTCATGTAGTCCTCGCCTAACGCCAGCAGAGCCTGCACCCGCTGCTGATCGCTCAGATCATTGCGATGCACCAACCCCTGATGCAGGCGGATCGCACGGTCCACCTCGCCCCGGCGCCGGAACAGATGGCCGAGCGCAACCTGGGTTTCGAAGGTTTCCTTGTCGAGCTCCGCGATATGCAGGAACAGTTCGATCGCCCTGTCGGGCTGCTCGTTGAGCAGATAATTCAGGCCGCGGAAGTAGGTGCTGGAAAGCCGGCTGACCTGATTTTCGCCATGCCGTTGCCCACCGCGCCGGCCGATCACCCAGCCGCTTACCGCCGCAATCGGCAGAAACAGAAAAAACCAGAACCATTCACTGACAAAGGCCATCGTGGATCAGCGCCCATCGAAAGGAGAAGGAGGGCTTGCCTGACCTGCCGGCTCACCAGAAACAACGGACGCGACCTTGTTGGCGCGCCGCAGCCTTGCATAGAGGGGAATTACGACACCGGCCACAACCAGGGCACCGCCCAGCAGGGCCCCGAGCAGCAACGAGACGATAATGGCAATGCCTGAAGTGGTTTTCAGCAACCAGAAAGCGAGACTGATCTCGATGGGCTGCGAATTGAGTGAGCCGATAATCAGACCTGCCACCAGCACGGCGAGCAATATCAGCAAACGTACGACTTTCATGCTTCAGCTCCAGAGCCGGGAGCGCCCAGCTTATCCGACCGGGCCGGTTTTCCGCAGCGCATTCCACGCCCTCAGGCGGGATCGCTTTCCAACGGCGTCACATCACTCACCCGCTCGCGCAATTCCTTGCCAGGCTTGAAATGCGGCACATGCTTGCCCGGCAGCGCAACGGACTCGCCGGTTTTCGGGTTTCGCCCCAGACGCGGTGGACGGTAATGCAAGGAGAAACTGCCAAACCCACGGATCTCGATACGATCACCGCCGGCCAGCGCTCCACCCATCATTTCCAGCAACGACTTGACCGCCAGATCCACATCGTCCGACTTGAGATGCGCCTGTCGGCGCGCCAGGATTTCGATCAGTTCTGACTTGGTCATTACGGAATCTTGGGGGGAATTGACACCCCGAAGCGGCCCGGGCATCGCCCGGACCGCTCAGGAACGCTTACTTCAACCGATTACTCGGACTTGTTGCTGTTCAACTGTGCACGCAGCAGAGCGCCCAGCTGGGTCGTGCCACCCGAAGCGGACTGGTAGTCCTCCAGGACTTCGCGCATTTCCGCATCGTCCTTGGCCTTGATCGACAGCTGCAGGGTACGGCCCTTGCGGTCCATGCCCACGAACTTGGCTTCGATCTTGTCGCCGACCTTCAGGTGCTGGCTGGCGTCGTCCACACGGTCGACACTGATGTCGCGCGCGGCCACGTAGCCTTCGATGCCGTCAGCCAGTTCAATGGTTGCGCCCTTGGCGTCCACTTCCTTGACCACGCCCTCGACCTTCGAGCCCTTCGGATTGGTCGCCATGTACTGGCCGAACGGATCCTGCTCCAGCTGCTTGACGCCCAGGCTGATGCGCTCACGCTCCGGATCGACCGCCAGAACAACGGCTTCCAGGGTGTCGCCCTTCTTGTAGTTGCGGACCACGTCTTCGCCGGTGGTGTTCCAGCTGATATCCGACAGATGGACCAGGCCGTCGATGCCACCGTCCAGACCGATGAAGATGCCGAAATCGGTGATCGACTTGATCTGACCGGACACCTTGTCGTTCTTCTTGTGGATCGCAGCGAAGGTTTCCCACGGGTTGGCGGCAACCTGCTTCATGCCCAGCGAGATGCGGCGACGCTCTTCATCGACGTCAAGCACCATCACTTCGACTTCGTCACCAACCTGCACAACCTTGGACGGGTTGACGTTCTTGTTGGTCCAATCCATTTCCGAAACGTGCACCAAGCCTTCGACGCCCGGCTCGATCTCGACGAACGCGCCGTAATCGGTCACGTTGGAGACCTTGCCGAATACGCGGCTGTTGGCCGGGTAACGACGTGCGATGTTGTCCCACGGATCCTCGCCCAGCTGCTTCAGGCCCAGCGACACGCGGTTGCGCTCGCGGTCGAACTTCAGCACGCGCACATCCAGCTCGTCGCCGACGTTCACGACTTCGGACGGATGGCGCACGCGCTTCCATGCCATGTCGGTGATGTGCAGCAGGCCGTCGATACCGCCCAGGTCCACGAACGCGCCGTAATCGGTCAGGTTCTTGACGACACCCTTCAGGATCGCGCCTTCCTGCAGCTTGTCCATCAGCTGCTCGCGCTCTTCCGAATGCTCGCTTTCGACGACTGCACGACGCGAGACCACGACGTTGTTACGCTTGCGGTCCAGCTTGATGAGCTTGAATTCCAGCTCCTTGCCTTCCAGGTAGGCCGGGTCGCGCACCGGGCGCACATCCACCAGCGAACCGGGCAGGAACGCGCGGACATCCTTGATGTCCACGGTGAAACCACCCTTGACCTTGCCGCTGATGCGGCCGGTGATGGTTTCGTTCTTTTCCAGGGCTTCTTCCAGCTCGTCCCACACCATGGCGCGCTTGGCTTTCTCACGCGACAACACGGTCTCGCCGAAGCCGTTCTCGATCGAGTCGAGGGCGACCTTGACCTGGTCGCCTTCAGCGACGTCGATCTCGCCAGCATCGTTACGGAACTGTTCGATCGGCACAATGCCTTCAGACTTCAGGCCGGCGTTGATCACCACCACGTCGCCGCGCACTTCCACGACGGTACCGATGACGATGGAGCCGGGCTTCAGCTTGGCCAGATTGGCCTGACTGGCTTCAAACAGTTCGGCAAAAGATTCGGTCATTAGATTTACTCAGTTGAACACACGGACAGCGGATGACTTGCGAAAACCCGTACTGTCCAGCCTGTTGGTCGGCCCGGGAAAAGCGGCCGCATATGAATGGAAAAAACCGCCACACACCATTGCGTAACGGAGCTGATGCAACTTCAGTTGTGCGACTGCAGTCGATGGAATGACCACACTCAACGCGCAACAGGATCACGCATCCTTGGAGGGAAGCAGATCCAGTACCTTGGCAACGACTTCGTCGATGCCGATGCCGCTGGTGTCGATGAGAACAGCATCATCTGCCGGCCTCAGGGGCGCCACTGCGCGCTGTGCATCACGGGTGTCGCGGGCCATGATCTCACGCAGGAGGTCGTCAAAGTTAACCGAAACCCCTTTTTCTTTCAACTGGTTATGCCGCCTCTGCGCCCGCTCCCCGGCACTGGCGGTCAGAAACACCTTGCAGGAGGCATCCGGAAAGATCACGGTGCCCATGTCGCGCCCGTCGGCGACCAGTCCCGGCGGAATCCTGAATGCGCGCTGGCGCTCTTTCAGCGCAATCCTGACCTCGGGAATGGCCGCAATCGCCGACGCCACCGCCCCGGCGGTTTCCAGCCGCAGCTCGTCGGTCGCATCGATATCATTGACGAGCACCCGCAGATCGCCCGTGCCGCGCTCAACGAACTGGACGCGCGTATCGAACGTGCAACGCACCAGTGCCGCGGCGTCGGAGATATCCAGGTTGGACCAGCTGGCGGCCACGCCTACCGCACGGTACAGCGCGCCGGAGTCGAGGTAGTGCCACCCCAGGCGGCGCGCCACGATGCGGCTGACAGTCCCCTTGCCGGCCCCGGAGGGACCGTCAATGGTGAGCACGGGAGAAAGCTGGTTCATGGGGGTCCTTGGCGGGGAGAATTGGCTATTCTAGACCGCGCCCAGCGCCGGCTTCGACGCCGCAACCGGTAACCACTTGAACGAACCGGGAAAAGCCCCGTACAATGGCGGGCTTGAACGAGCGTCATCTGCATATCCGCGGCCGCGCTCCCTACGAATCCACGTTATACGCCGAGGTATGCCATGAAAGTCCTGTCCTCCCTGAAGTCGGCGAAGACCCGTCACCGCGACTGCAAGGTTGTCCGTCGCCGCGGCAAGATCTTCGTGATCTGCAAGTCCAATCCGCGTTTCAAGGCTCGCCAGCGCTGAGCCGGACGGCCTCACGGCCGCCACCGGAATTCACACGGATTCCGGTGCTTCCATCAAAAAGCCGCCTCCGGGCGGTTTTTTGTTGCCCGAAGTTTGCTGTAATCGGCACTTGTCCACCGGGGAGTAGTGATGACCATGAAGCTTTATCTGTATGCACTTCCGTTGATTGCCCTGCTGGGCGCCAGCCCGGCGGCCCACGCCGACACCCTGTTGATTGAACGCGCCCAGGAAAAACCGGTCGCCTCAGTGCCCGTGCGGGGCCAGAGCATGAGCCAGGTGGAGTCCAGCTTTGGCGCGCCACAGGAACGGCTGGATCCGCGTGGCGGCCAGAAGCGCCAATGGCCCACGATCAACCGCTGGGTCTACCCCGCCTTCACCGTGTACTTCGAGAAGCAAAAGGTGATCGACGTGGTGGTCAACAAGGCGGCACCCGAGGAAATCGGCCCGAAACCGCCGATCCGCTGATACCGCACAGGGCGAATGCCTCGGCTACGCCATGCACTGCAGCGCGCTCCCTCAGGGAGCGCGCTCCCCCCACCGGGATCGGCAACACGACCCGGCTGCAATGAAAGAACATGAACGAAAAGCTCCGTTTTCCGGCCGAATGGGAATCCCAGTCCGCCGTACTGATCGCCTGGCCTCACGCTGGAACCGACTGGGCCGACCGCCTGGATGAGGTCGAGGAAACCTACATCGCGCTGGTCGCCGCCATCACCCGCTTCCAACCAGTGTTGATCTGCGTGGCCGATGACGATCTGCAGATCTACGCCGAAGCCCGCCTGCGCTCCAACCGCATCGACATGGACCGCGTGCATTTCGTCGTCGCCGAATACGACGACACCTGGCTGCGGGACTCCGGCCCGATCTCGCTGCAGCGTGCCGATGGCGGTTTCCACCTGCTGGACTTCCGCTTCACCGGCTGGGGCGGCAAGTTCGAAGCCAGCCGCGATGACCAGCTGGTCAGCGTGCTGCACGCGGCGAAGGCCTTTGCCAACGCCGAGGTGCAGAGCATCCCGTTCGCACTGGAAGGCGGCGCGATCGACACCGATGGCGCGGGCACGTTGCTGACCACCTGGCAGTGCCTGCATGAGCGCCACCCGCAGCGTGACCGCGAATCGCTCAGTGCCGACATGGCGCAGTGGATGCAGCAGGATCGCGTGCTGTGGCTGGACCACGGCTACCTGGAAGGTGACGACACCGACGCGCACGTCGATACCCTCGCCCGCTTCGCCCCGGCGGACAGCATCGTGTACCAGAGCTGCGACGATGCGTCGGATTCGCATTACGACGAACTCCAGGCCATGGGCCGCGAGCTGGCCGCGTTGCGCACCGCCGACGGCCAGCCGTATCGACTGTTCCCGCTGCCCTGGCCGCAGCCGGTGATCGACGGCGGCCGCCGCTTGGCCGCCTCCTACGCGAATTTCCTCATCATCAATGGCGCGGTGCTGATGCCGGCCTACGGCGATGCCGCCGACAACGCCGCCAAGGATGTGCTGGCGATGGCGTTCCCGGACCGTGAAATCGTGCAGGTGCCCTGCCGTTCACTGATCTGGCAGAACGGCAGCCTGCACTGCATCACCATGCAGCTGCCCAGCGGTCTGCTCGGCTGACATCAGAGGGCCCGGAGGTTTGCCACACAAACGTCGGGCCCACCCCATCCCTGCCATCGGCACGAATCGCCTTTACCAGAGGCTGACAGCCTCTGCGACTACAATGAGCAAATGAAGACCAAGACCCTTTCCGTCGCCCTGATCCAGGAACGCAATCATGGCGATTCGCAGGCCAATCTGGCCGTCATCGACTCACGCGTAGCCGAAGCTGCCGCGCAGGGCGCCAAGCTGGTGCTGTTGCAGGAGCTGCATAACGGCCCGTATTTCTGCCAGCACGAATCGGTGGACGAGTTCGACCTGGCCGAGCCGATTCCCGGACCCAGTACCGAGCACCTCGGCGCACTGGCGAAAAAGCATGGCGTGGTGATCGTCGGCTCGCTGTTCGAGCGCCGTGCCCCGGGCCTGTACCACAACACCGCCGTGGTCCTGGAAAAGGACGGCACCCTGCTGGGCAAGTACCGCAAGATGCACATCCCGGACGATCCGGGCTTCTATGAAAAGTTCTATTTCACACCCGGAGATCTGGGCTTCGCTCCAATCGACACCTCGGTCGGCCGCCTCGGCGTGCTGGTGTGCTGGGACCAGTGGTATCCGGAAGCGGCGCGATTGATGGCGCTGGCCGGTGCCGAGCTGCTGCTGTATCCGACGGCGATCGGCTGGGATCCGGACGATGTCCAGGACGAGAAGAACCGCCAGCGCGATGCGTGGGTACTGAGCCATCGTGGCCATGCGGTGGCCAACGGCCTGCCGGTGCTGAGCTGCAACCGCGTCGGTCACGAGACCTCACCCATGGGCGCGTCGGGCATCGACTTCTGGGGCAACAGCCACGTGCTCGGCCCGCAAGGCGAGTTCATCGCCGAAGCCGGCGGCGAGCCGACCGTGCTGGTCTGCGACATCGACCTGCAACGCAGCGAGCATGTGCGGCGCATCTGGCCGTTCCTGCGCGACCGTCGCATCGATGCCTACGGCGACCTGCTCAAGCGTTACATCGACTGATCCTGACGGACTCCGCCCCGTGACCGTGCAACTGCGCGACGTCGTAGACGCTGACATCCCGGCCATCATCGCCATCTATGCGGTGGAGGTCACCGACCTCGTCAACACCTACGAGTACGACGTGCCCGATGCGGCGGAGATGTCGCGACGCATGCATGACATCCTCAGCCGCGGGTTTCCGTACATCGTTGCGGTGGTGGATGGTGTTGTTGCCGGTTACGCCTACGCCAACACCTATCGCAGCCGCGTGGCCTACCAGTGGACGGTGGAAAATTCGGTTTACGTGGATGCGGCCTACCAGGGACGCGGCGTGGGCAGCTCCCTGATGCAGGGATTGATCGATGCTTGCACCCGGCGCGGCTACCGGCAGATGGTGGCGGTGATCGGGGAACCTTCCAACGCCGCCTCGATCAGGCTGCACGAACGCTTCGGCTTCCGGATGGTGGGTATTTTCCGCGGGCTGGGGCGCAAGCATGGCCGCTGGCTGGATACCGTGCAGATGCAACGCGCACTGGGCGACGGCGCCGACAGCGCGCCCTCCAATGAATGAAGAAATGACCGAATCCCCAAACGAATCCGCCGGCGAACTGCTTGCCGGCCAACCGGTGCGCATCGTCGAACGCGACGGCGTGCGCTATACCCTGCTCGGCACCGCGCATGTTTCACAGGCGAGTGTTGCAGCGGTCGAAGAGGCGATCGCCAGCGGCCAGTTCGATGCGGTGGCGGTCGAGCTGGATCCGCAGCGGCTGCAGGCCCTGACCGATCCGGACGCGCTGGCGCAGCTGGACCTGGTCGAGGTGATCCGCAAGGGCCGCGTATCGCTGTTCGCCGCCAACCTCGCGCTGGCGGCGTACCAGCGCCGACTGGCCGAGCAGCTCGGGATCGAGCCCGGCGCGGAACTGAAACGGGCGGTGTTGCTGGCCAACGAGCGCAAGTTGCCGGTGCACCTGATCGACCGCGAAGTGGGACTGACCTTCCGCCGTGCCTCGCAGCGGCTGGGCTTCTTCGGCAAGCTCAAGCTCATTGGCGGCCTCGGCGCCGGCCTGTTCGCCTCCGACGAGGTCGGTGAAGAGGAAATCGAAAAGCTCAAGCAGGGCGACATGCTGGAGTCGAGCTTTGGCGAATTCGCCAGCGAGAGCCCCGAGCTGTACGAGACCATCATCGGCGAACGTGACCGCTACATGGCCACACGTCTTCGCGAAGAGCGCACCGACAGCCAGCGCAACGTGCTCGCCGTGATCGGCGCCGGCCACCTGGCCGGCATGGCCCGCTATCTCGAATCCGATACCGCCGCGCCGGGCCCGTTGCGCGAGTCCCTGGAACAAGTGCCGCGCAAGCGCAGGTTGCCGGTGATCTCGCTGGGCATCCTCGCCATCGTGCTGGCCGGCATCGGCATCGGCTTCTGGCGCGGTGGACTGGGGATGGGCACCGAGATGCTGGCGACATGGGCGATGTATACCGGCGGCCTCGCCGGGCTCGGCTGCCTGCTTGCCGGCAGTCACCCGCTCAGCATCCTCACCGCGATCGTGGTCGCCCCGTTCAAGCCGTTCCGTCTGAGCATTCCTACCGGCGCCTTCGCCGCGCTGGTCGAAGCCCGGCTTCGCAAGCCGGCCTACAAGGACTTCCTGCAGCTGCGCGACGATGCACAGACCGTCAAGGGCTGGTACCGCAATCGCGTCACGCGCGTGGTGCTGACCTTCATGCTGACCAATCTCGGCAGCATGCTGGGGCTGTGGCTGACCGGCTTCACCGTCTACGGCAAGTTGGCCGGTTGATCCCGAACCCTGGTTGCACGAAAAGGCCCGCAGCAATGCGGGCCTTTTCGTTGCCGACAATATCCGGCGTGATCAGCTCTCCAGCGCGGGCTGCTCCACCGGCTCTCCGCGTCCACGACGCACCAACCGCGCCACGCCGATGCGCATGTCATCCAGGAGCACGTAGATGGTCGGCAGGAACAGCAGGCTGACCACCGTCGAGAACGCCAGGCCACCGGCAATCGCGCGCGCCATCGGGTAGTACGGCGGCATGCCGTCGGCGGTTTCGGTGTTCAACGCGATCGGGATCATCGCCAGGATCGCCGTGCCCATCGTCATCATGATCGGGCGCAGGCGCTCGCGGCTGCCCTCGACCAGCGCCTCGGTGCGGGGCATGCCGCGCCGTCGCAGATTGTTGATGTGTTCGATCATGACGATGCCGTTGTTCACCACCACGCCCATCAGCACCAGGATGCCGATCACCGCCATGATGTTCATCTCGGTGCCGGTCAGCCAGAACAGCCAGTAGACGCCGAAGATCGAAAACAACACGCAGGACATGATCGCCACCGGAAACAGCAACGACTCGAACACCGCCGCCATGATCACCAGCATCAGCACCAGCGCGATCAGGATGGCGTTCTTCATCTGGTCCATGCCGTCGAAGTTGATGTTGAAGCCGCCGCCGGCGAAGGTATAACCATAGCCCGGCGGGAACTGCACCCCATCCAGTGTGGCCTCGACCGACTTGCGCGCCACATCCATCGGCACGTCCTTCGCCAGCCCCGCCTCGACCCGTAACATGGTCTGCCGGTTGAGCCGCTGGATCGAGTTGGCCGCGGGGTTGACGCTTACATCCACCATCGCCAGCAGCGGCACCTCGGTGCCGTTGGCCGAGCGCACCATGAAGGTCGACAGATCCTCGACACCGTAGTTCTCCGAGCCGGCAAAGCGCACATTGACCGGGATCTCCACATCGTCGCGGTGGAAATCACGCAGCGAGGAGCCGCGCAACGCCATGCCGACAAACTGCGCCACCTGCTGGGCGTTGAAGCCATAGGCGGCCGCACGCTCACGATCCACCTTCACCGCCAGCTCGGTATTGGCATCGCCGGTATCCACACGCACGTCGCGCAACTTGGGGTCGCGCGCCAACATCGGCACGATGTCTTCAGCCAGCTCCTTCAGGGTCTGGGTCGAGTCGCCGACCAGGCTGAAACGGATGCCCTGCCCTTCGCTGCCCTGGCCACCGGGCCAGCCGATGCCGATCTTGGCCCGCGCCGATTGCGGCAGCCCCTTGCGCACTTCCTCTTCGACCTTCTTGGTTTGCTCGCGGTCCTTGAGGTCCAGGAACAGCCGGGTCTGCGCCCAGCCCTGTTCGCTGTAACGGCTGTAGACCCGGTCGATATGGAAATCCTTGCGATGGGCGTTGACGAAATCCTCCACACGCGCCACTTCCTTGCCCATTTCCTCCTTGGAATAGGCGCCGCGCCACTGGTAGAAGATGTTGATCTCGCTCGGATCACCATCGTCGCCACCGCCCTGGGTGTGCGTCATCGGCCACATGCTGATCGCGGACACGGCAAGAATGCCGGCCACGCTCCAGCCCCGATGCAGCAGCGTCCACCGCAGCGCGCGCGCATAGCGGTCCTGCAGGCCGGAAATGAACGGCGACTTCACTGCCGGCGGCGTCTTCATCCGTGCCGACAGCATCGGAATCAGGCTCACGGCTACCAGCCACGAGGCCAGCAACGACACCGAGATGGTCACCGCCAGCTGCGACAGGTAGATGGTGATGATGTTCTTCTCACCGAACATCATCGGCAGGAACACCACGCAGTGGCACAGGGTGCCGGCCGACAGTGCAATGGCGACGTGGCGGGTTCCGACGATGGAGGCCATCGCCGGCCGGTTGGGGAACTTCTCGCGCTCCTGGTAGATGCTCTCCACCACCACCACGGCGTTGTCCACCAGCATGCCCACCGCCAGCAGCAGGCCCATCATCGAGATGATGTTCAAGGTGATGCCGGTGAAGTACATGAAACCGAGCGTCATGATGAAACAGATCGGGATCGCCATCGACACCATCAGCGTCGAGGGCCAGTGGCGCAGGAAGGCGTACAGCACGATCACCGACAGCAACAGGCCGATGGCGCCGGCCTCCGCCAAGGCCACCAGTGAGCTGGTCACCGCCTGCCCCTGGTCATCGGCGATCTCGATGCCAATACCCTGCATCGCCGGATCTTTTTCCAGCTCCTTGATTTCCGCCCGCACCGCATGCGACAGGTCGACCAGGTTGGCCGAACGCTCCTTGTAGATGTCCACACCGACGCTGGGCTTGCCTTCCATCTTCCGCACGTAGTTCATGCGTTGCGGCTGCAGGCTGATCTCGGCGATATCGGACAGGCGCGTGCCGCGGGTGTTGATGCGCAGCTCGCGCAGCGCCTGCAGCTCCTGCAACTCGCCCCGGGGCTGCACGCGCAGGCGCCGGCCGGCCTCGGTGATCTGCCCCGCAGACACCGTGAAATTCGCCGCCTGCAGCTTCTGCACCAGCTCGTTGAGCGCCACGCCATGCGCGCTGAGCCGGTCCTTGTCCAGCGCCACCAGCACTTCCTGCTTGGCCACCCCTTCGACCTCGACGCGGGCGACGCCGGGCAGACGTTCCAGACGCTGCTTGATGCTGCGTTCGATCAACTCGGCGCGCGCGGTCAGGTCCTCATCGCTGTTCAGGCGCAGGCTCATCGCCTCGCGATCGCTGGTGCTCCAGCGCTGCACGTAATAGCGGCGGAAATCGTCGGGCAACTGGTCGCGGATGGCGTCGATGCGCTCCCGCGCCTCGGAGGCCGCCAGCGCGATATCGCGGCTCCAGTCGCTGAACTCGACCTGGATCGTGCCGCCCTCGGCGTTGGCGCGCGAGTTCATCGATTTGATGCCGGGCATCGTGGCGATGGCTTCTTCCACCGGCCGCAGCACGTTGCGCTCCACTTCTTCCGGCGTCGAGCCCGCATACGGAAGCGAGACGAAGAAGAACGGGATGGTGGCCTCGGGCTCGGCTTCCAGTGGCAGCCGGAAGGCGGCGATCAGGCCGATCGCCACCATCGACACGAACAGCATGATGGTGGTGACGGGACGGCGGATGGACAGCTCGGTGATGTTCATCCGGATCAGTCCCTGGTTCCGCGGCCGATGGCATCGTGCTCGTGCGCCAGCACGTGCGCCGCCTGTTCGGCGTCATACCGTCCACGACGCCCACGCTCGGCGTAGTACTCGTCCGGCTTGCGGTCCAGCAGGTCGTACACCAGCGGGATCACCATCAGCGTCAACAGCGTGGAGACAAGCAGGCCGCCGATCACGGTGATCGCCATCGGCGAGCGCACCTCGGCGCCTTCGCCGACCGCCAGCGCCAGCGGCAGGAAGCCGAACACCGCGCACAGCGTGGTCATCATGATCGGGCGCAGGCGTGAGCGCGCGCCCTCGACCAGCGCTTCGCGTTTGGCCACACCCTGTTCGCGCAGCTGGTTGACCTTGTCGATCAGGATGATCGCGTTCTTCACTACCAGGCCGACCAGCAGGATCAGGCCGATGAACACCACCACCGATACCGGTGAGCGCGACAGCAGCAATGCACAGACCGCGCCTACCAGCGCCAACGGGATGGTGAACAGGATCACGAACGGATGCAGCAGCGATTCGAACTGCGAGGCCATCACCAGATACACCAGGAACACCGCAAGGCCGAAGGCAAACAGCAGTGAGCGGATCGATTCGCCCAGCTCCTGGCCCTGGCCCCCGATATGCATGCCGACATCGGTGCCCAGCGGATTGGCCGTCACCATGGCCTGCACCTCGGTAACCGCCTTGCCCAGGTCGATGTCACGCAGGTTGGCCGAGACAATGGCCACGCGGCGCTGGTCGGCGCGGTGGATCTCGCTCGGACCGGTAGTGGCGACCACCTCGGCCACCGATACCAGTTCCACCGGCTTGGCACCGCTCGGATTGACGATCAGGCGGCGGATGTCGTCCACCGACGAACGTTCCGACTCCTGCACGCGCACCAGCACGTCGATCTTGCGGTCACGGAAGCTGTAGCGGGTGGCGACGTTGCCCCGCACCTTGTTGACCACCGCATCGGCGATCTGGCGCGTGGTCAGCCCCAGCGCCGCAGCACGTTCCTGGTCGAAGATGATCTGGATTTCGGGAAAGCCCTGCTCCACCGTCGATTTGACGTCGGCGTAGTGCGGGTTCTGCCGCAGCATTCCGGCAAGGCGATTGCCCGCCACGCGGATGTCCTCCAGGTTGTTGCCCTCGATCTCGATTTCCAGCGGCGGCGACAACGCGAACAGCTCGGGCCGGGCGAAATCGACCTGCGCGGCCGGCCACGCCTTCATGGTCTGGCGCAGCTTTTCGGTCAGTTCCGGCTCGCGCGAGGTGTCGTTCATCACCACCGACAGCTTGCCGATGTTCTCGCCGCTCTCGGTAGGGCTGGCATCCAGGCGGGTGCCGGTGCCGGACACGCCGTACAGCAGGCGAACGCCCTCCTCGCCCGCATGCTTGCGCTGCACTTCGCGCACCAGTGCATCGGTCTGCGCCAATGGCGTACCCGGCGGCAGCTTGGCGGTCATCTCGAAGCGGTCCTGCGCCAGCTGCGGCAGCAGGTCCACGCCCAGCAGCGGCAAGGCGGCAAGCGTCAACCCGAAAGCCAGCGCCGCGCCACCGAGCACCGCCCACGGCCGCTTCAGCGCGGCGGGCAGCATCCGCAGATAACCGGCCTCGGCGCGCGAATAGGGTGCCATTGCCAGATCACTGGCCTTGCGCATCACCGGACCGACCACCGCGGCGATACCGCGGAAGGTGCGCACCACCAGCCATACCGCGGCGAAAAAGCCATAGCGGAACATGGCGCCAACGCCACGCCCGGCGAACGCGGCCGGCTTCTTCCAGCGGCTTTCCGGACGCCACGGCTGGCGCGGATCTTCGGCCGGGAATTCCAGCGGCGGCCGGCCCTTGAGCGCACTCAGCATCGGGATCAGCGTCATCGATACCACCAGCGAGACTGCGATGGCGATGGACACGGTCAGGGCCTGGTCGCGGAACAGCTGTCCGGCGATGCCCTCGACGAACACCAGCGGCAGGAACACCGCGATCGTGGTCAGGGTGGAGGCCACCACCGCCATGTACACCTCGCGGGTGCCGGCGATGGCCGACTCCAGGATCCCCAACCCGCGCTCGCGCGCCTTGGCGATGGATTCAAGCACCACGATGGAGTCATCCACCACCAGGCCGGTCGCCAGTGCCAAGCCACCCAGCGACATCACGTTCAAGCTCAGGCCCAGCTGGCCCATGAAGAAGAACGTGGCGATGATCGAGATCGGCAACGACAGCGAGATCACAAAGGTGCTCCAGCCGTCGCGCAGGAACAGGAAGATGATCAGGATCGACAGCATGCCGCCGATCACCGCATCGACCTTGACGTCCTTGATGGCGTGGCGGATGAAGACCGACTGGTCTTCCACCACCGTCATTTCGATGTCCTTGGGCATCTGCTTGCGGATGCTCTCCAGACGCGCGTCCAGTGCATCGGCGGTGGACACCGTATTGGCATCGCCTTCCTTGTAGACGGCCAGCTCCACCGCTTCGTTGCCGCCGCTGCGGATCACCGCCTCGCGTTCCTTGTATCCCTGGCGCACGTCGGCCACGTCCTTCAAACGCACCGTGGCCACGCTGCCGCCGTTGCCGTCGCTGCGCATCGCGGCAATCACGTTGGGATCCCGGCTGCCCAGGATCGCCGTCATCAATTGCCGGTTCTCGCCGGCGGACGCATTCGCGCCGGAGCCGGCGGCGGTGGTGAGCAGTGTTTCGCGCATCTGCTCGACGGTGGCGAACTGGTTGACGGTCCGCACCAGATACCGCTGCGAGCCTTCTTCCAGACGGCCACCGGACAGATTGATGTTTTCCTGCTGCAGGCGCTGGATCACGGTGTCCAGTGACAGCCCCAGCTGCGCCAGCTTGCGCTGGTCGATATCGACCTGGATCTCGTCTTCCAGACCGCCGCCGACCTTCACCGCTGCCACGCCGCTGACCGGCTCCAGCTTGCGCTTGAGGTCCTCGTCAGCGTAACGGCGCAGTTCCATCAGCCGGCGCACGGCGTCGACATCGCTGCCGCTTTCCTGCCGGGATGAAAGCGCAAGACGCATGATCGGCTGCGTTGACGGATTGAAGCGCAGCAGCACCGGCGGCTTGGCTTCCAGCGGCAGCTGCAGGGTTTCCATCTTGTCGCGCACATCCAGCCCGGCCTGCTGCATGTCCGTGCCCCAGGCGAACTCCAGCACCACGTCGCTCTGCCCGGTGCGTGAGATCGACTTGAGCTTGCGCAGGCCCTTGACGATGCCCAGCGCCTCTTCGGCCGGCTGCGAGATCAGCGTCTCCACTTCCGCCGGCGCCGCACCTTCGTAATCGGTGCGTACGGTCAACGTGGGATAGCTCAGATCAGGCAGCAGCTCGACCTTCAGGCTCGACAACGAGATCAGGCCGAACAGCACCAGGGTGAGCGTCATCATCGCGATGGTGACGCGGCGGCGGGTGGCGAACTCGATCAGGTCGAAACCACCGCCGTGAGCCGATGGATCGTGGGCACTCATTGTTTGGTGGCCTCTGCGACCGGCGCCTTGGCCACGGTCTGGGCAGCCTTCTTTTCCTTCCCGATCACCTGCACCGCGCTGCCCTCGCGCAGCGCCGCCTTGCCGGCGATCACCACTTCATCGCCTTGCTTGAGGCCTTCGCGCACTTCGATCCAGCCGGCATCGTCGTAGCCCAGCTTGAGCTCGGTCCGCAGCGCCTTGTCATCCCGCACTACATACACGGCCGGCGCACCACCGTCCTCCAGCAGCGCACTGCGCGGCACCACCAGTGCGTCGGCGCGCTGGTCGTAGTTGATGCTCAGGCGGCCGAACATGCCCGGCTGCAGGCCCGCTTCCCCGGAGAAGGAAGTCACCACGCGGAACGTGCCGGTGCCGGTATCCACCACCGGCGACACGCGCGCCACCGTGCCGGTGAACTGCTTGCCCGGCAGTGCATCGGCCACCAGGTTCACCGCCTGGCCGGGACTGAGCTTGGCGATCTCGCGCTCGGGCACGTTGAGCGTGGCTTCCAGCCGGCTGCTGTCGACGATGCGGATGATCGGCGAGTTGATCTGCACGAAGTTGCCCGGCTTGATGTCGCGCGATGCCACCACGCCGGAGATCGGCGCCGTCACGGTGGCGTAGGACAGCTCCAGCGTCGCCATGCGGTACTGCGCGCGGACGTTCTCAAGATCGAAACGCAACTGGTCCACATCGGCCGCGCTGACCAGTTGCTGGGCGACCAGCTTCTGCGCGCGGTGGTAACTGTTTTCCAGCTTGCGCAGCTGCGCTTCGCTCTGCGTCACCGCCAGGCGCGCACGGTCCGGATCCAGCCGCACCAGTGCCTGCCCGGCGTTGACCCGCTGGCCCTCTTCCACCATCACCGCCAGGGCGACGCCCGAGGTCTTGGCCACCACCTGGGCTTCGGCGCGTGCTTCCAGCGCTGCGGTGCCGGTATAGCTGGCGGCCACGGCGCGACGAGTCGCCTTGGCCACCTCTACCGGCACCGCATTGACGGTGTTCTCTTTGGCTTGGTCCTTCGCCTGGGCCTCTTCGCCGGTGGCGCGGCAGCCGCCCAGCAGCAGGGAGGTGGAAATAATCAGTGCAGCAGCGCAGCTTCCGGTGCGGCCGTGCAGAAAAGATAGTCGCGACATCGTCTTGTCCCTGGGGATGCGTTACAGGTGTTGTAGCCAAGTATTGCACCAACCCACGGGCACACCATCCGCCAAAGGTCATGGATCATGTGCGGCATTGCAGCATCCGGGGCAGGTTCCGAACCCGTGAATACGCAGGCTATACTCGGGTCGTTCCGTACCCACGGCGGAACAAACCAGACCCGCACTCCGGACCACGAAATCATGCGCCCGCATCCGCTTGCCGCTTGTCTCGCTTTGGCCGCCACCCTTGCACTCGGTGCCGCCCAAGCCAATCCGCAGTCCGCAACACCCGCGTCTCCCGCCGTGGCCCCCGCTCCCGCCGAGCATCCGGTGGGCAATGCCGAGGCGGGCAGAATGCTGTCCTACACCTGCCAGGGCTGCCACGGCCTCACCGGTTACAAGAACGCCTACCCGAGTTACCGGGTGCCCAAGATCGGTGGCCAGTCGGTCGAGTACCTCACCCAGGCCCTGACCGGATACCGCGAAGGCAAACGCATACACCCGACCATGCAGGCCCAGTCGATGAGCTTCAGCAGGCAGGATATCGCTGACATCTCGGCTTACCTGTCCACTCTAAAATAAGCATCGCCCATGTCGAAAGCCACGCAAGTAAAGCGTCTCGCCATCGCCCTGTTCGCTGCCTCCGTGCTGGCGGCCTGCTCGCAGTCACAGGTCGAATCCAGCGATCAATCGGCGGCCGATCCGGGCCATGCCAGCGGTGAACACGGCTCGGGCTCCTCGGCGGGCCTTCCGGCCGGACGCGTCGCAGCCGGTGAGCACCTCGCTCAGGCCAAGGGCAAGGCAACCGGACAGAGTTGTATCGACTGCCATGGCGCCGATGGCAACGAGCCGATCGATGCCACCTATCCCAAGCTCGGGGGGCAGTACGGCGATTACCTCGCACATGCTCTGCAGGCGTACCGGTCCGGCAATCGCCAGCATGCGTTGATGACCCCGCAGGCGGCCAACCTGAGCGATCAGGACATTTCCGATCTGGCCGCATGGTTCGGCTCGCGTCCCGGCCACCTGCGCGATCTGCACGGGCTCAAATAGCCAGGTTGCGATAGCCGCAATCGCCGGCGTCGGCACATCAACCGAGAGACAACAGAACGCCGCCCACAAAGGCGGCGTTTTTTTTGCATCAACGGCTGCCGTTGTCTTCCTGCAGCTCTTTCTTGAACGGGATATCCGGTGGTGGTCGCGCCACGGCCGGCTGTTCCTGCATGTTCGGGTTGCTCAAGCCGCAGCCGCCACCGAACTGCAACAGCGACACCACGCAGGAGATGCGGGTATTGGTGCCGGGAATCGGGATTTCGATGTTCTTGATGCCCTTGCGCACCCATTCGGCCAACAGCGATTCGCTGGGCACCCAGTACTTGTCGAACGAGGTGGGGGTGTAATCGTAGGGCGGGCGCTTGAGCCACGTACCCGAGTCGGCAATCCGCTCGCGGCTCCAGGTATCGGAGTCTCCTCCAGGTGCGCCGCGCCTGGACTCCCCCTGCCCGTCGCCTGTACCCGGCACACGCACACTGCCATCGGCGTTGAACACACCCTTGCCCGCGGTGGCCGGTTGCCCTGCAGTGCCGGGGACATCGCGCTTGGCGCTTGCCCAGTCATCGGCCCGCGCCGGGGCTTCCCAACCGCCCGACCGGTCCTGCGGACGCGGGCCCGCTCCGGCGCTGGTGCCGGAGGCCGGGTTGCCTGCAGGGGGGCGCGCCGCCTGCGCCGCAGTGGTGGATGCGGTCACGGGATGGGTCGCTGACGCACTTTCTGCAGACGCGTTTGCCCGGGTTGAAGTCGAGGCCGGCGTTGTTTCATTTTCCACCGCAGCCGGAATCTGTGCCTCGCGCACCGCCAGTTCCGGAGTGCGGATCCGCGCCTGCACCTCCCGCTGGCGCACCTGGCTGGTCACCGGCATCTGGCTGGGAGCGATCGCAATCTCGCGCTCACGCACTTGAACCTGCGGAGCGGCCACCTCGGGTCGCACCAGCGGCACGGGATTGCGAAATTCGATCGCCGGCGGCGCCTCTTCGGCGATCTCTACCGGACGCACCCGCACCTGCAGCTCGGGCGTCCGCAACGTCGGCACTTCGACCCGTGGCGGCAAGGTGTTGGCCCGCGGCAGCACGAAGTCGGCCACCGGCTCGGCCACCTCGGTGACCTGCAGGGGCTGCGCGACCGCCGGTGCCGGTGCCGGTTCCGGCGCCGGAACCGGTTCAGCGGCAGCGGCGCTGTCTGGCGCGTCCGGTGGGCTTTCCACCGCTGACGCGGACGCGCGCCGCGTGGAGGAGGGTGGACGCGCCGCGGCTGTCGGCCGGGCGGTTTCGGCGCCCTCCTCCCCATAAGATGCAGGTGTGCCTCCACCTTCCTGATCCGGGGTGCCACGGCCGATATATTCGACCTGCACCCGTTCGCCAGCCTCGGCGGCAGCGGGCGCGGGCGGTGTGCGCACCAGCGCCACCCACATCAGGAAGACGGCGAACAACAGATGCAGCAATCCGCTGCAAAAACCGGCCAGCCAACGCAACCCCCGCTGATCCCGTGGCGGCGGGTCCCAGCCCTGCCAGCCAAGCCGCCGCATCGCCTGCCAGGGGGTGAGCTGCGGTAGCACGCCCGCCGACGCCAACGCTGGCCGCTGGACCATCAACGAGGTGACATCCTCTACGCCGAAGGCAGCGGCACGAACCGGCAGCCTGCGCAGCCAGACGCCCCAGCCATAGGGCAGCCCGGTCTTGCGTTCGAGAATGAGTCGGCCCTGCTTACGCGAAAGCAGGACATCGAGAATGTCGGCGGCTCTCGTCACCGGAGCGGGGTGGCCGGCGGATCAGCCCGCGCTTTCGCGCGGAATGTACGGCGCCTGCCCGGTGTCATGGTCGGTGGCATCGCGTACGGCGGTGATACCGGGCACACGCCCCATCAGCGTCTTCTCAATGCCCTGCTTGAGCGTGACATCGGCCATGCCGCACCCGTGGCAACCACCACCGAAGCGCAGCAGCACCACGCCATCGGCGGAGACCTCCTGCACCGCAACCCGGCCACCGTGGGAGGCCAGCTGCGGATTGATTTCGTTCTCGACCACCCAACGCACGCGCTCGACGATCGATGCCGACTCCGCAGGCGCCTCGCCCTTTATCTTGGGCGCCTTGATGGTGAGCTGCTGGCTACCGGTCGACTGGGTGATGTAGTCGATCTCAGCCCCATCCAGCCATGCCACGCTGTTGGCCGAGACATACAGGGTGAAGCCATCACAATCGACCGCCCACTCATCGCCGAGCAGATCGACCGGTTCGGCAAACTCCAGGCGCACGTCGGCGCGGGGGGTGCCCGGGTCGGCTGCACTCAAACGCACGCCCATGCCGGGCACGGACTCGCGTTCGATCAACTTGCGGAAATGGCCTTGTGCGGTGTCTGAGATCTGGATCATGCGGTTATTCTAGCCTTGTCTTGCAGAACGCTCATCGGATATCGACATCGGGCGTCGCACTGTTCATCCACCGATACGGAGATTCACATGGCCGACCTGATTCCGCTCGTCCAGGCACACTGCATTCCGCGCAAAGGCAGCGAGCACAAACTCGGCCACGCGCGGGTGCAGGAGTTGCTGCCGCAGCTGCCGGGCTGGGAGCTGGCAGAGGCCGGCATGGCGCTGGTACGCACGTTCCGCTTCCCCGATTACCACCGCACCATGGCCTTTGTTAATGCGCTGGCCTGGATCGCCCATCGCGAAGATCATCATCCGGATCTGGGTGTGCACTACGATCGGGCTGTGGTGCGCTTTTCCACCCATGATGTCGGCGGCCTGAGCGAGAACGATTTCATCTGCGCGGCGAAGGCCTCGGCTCTTACGGAGTGATCACATGAACATGCGTCTGTTGTTGTGTGCCGGCCTGACTGCCGCGGTATTGAGCGGATGCAGCCCCTCGGGCGGGAACACCGCCCCGGCGATCGCCCCGACCCAGGTGGCGGCGTTGCAGACCCCGCCGCCGGCGTATCCGATCGAGCTGGCCTGCACGGGTGTGGGCGGCAAAAGCGTGCTCAATGTCGTGATCGGCCCGGAAGGCGCGCCAACCGAGGTCAAGCTGGCCACCAGCAGCGGCAACACCCAGCTGGACGAGTCGGCCCAGCAGCGCGTACGCGAATGGAAATTCAAGCCCGCCACCCGCAATGGCCAGGCGGTACCGGCCAGCATCCAGGTACCGGTCAGCTTCAATCCGCCGCAACCCAAGCCGGATGAATGCTTCGCCATCGAAGAACGCATGCGCCGCGGCGGCTGATCCTGGGGAGGCCCGGGTAGTCATCGCCGTCATCCTCCAAGGACCCTCCAGCGCATGCTAGAAATCTCCGGCGACCACCTCTGGATCGCGTCCCTGGTCACCGTGGCGGCCGGCCTGGCGACCGCCATCGGCAGCTTGATGGTGCTCTTTTCGAAAAGCCCCAATCCCCGACTGCTGGCTTTCGGGCTGGCGTTCGCCGGCGGCGCGATGGTGTACGTCTCGCTGTCGGAAATCCTGAACAAGTCGATCGCCTCGTTCGCCATCACCTACGGCAACCGGCTGGGCTTCACCTACGGCACCCTCGCCTTTCTCGGCGGAGTCCTGTTGATCATGGTGATCGACCGTCTGGTCCCCAATCCGCATGAAAGCCTGGACAAGCAGGACCCGGTGTTCCGCGAGCACAACCGCAGCTATATCAAGCGTGTGGGACTGTTGACCGCCGTGGCGATCACCGCCCACAACTTTCCCGAAGGCCTCGCCACGTTCTTCGCCACGCTGGAGAACCCCTCGGTCGGTATGCCGTTGGCGTTTGCCATCGCCATCCACAACGTGCCCGAGGGCATCGCCATCGCGGTACCCGTCTATTTCGCCACCAACAACAAGTTCTACGCATTCGGCGCCAGCCTGCTGTCCGGTCTGGCCGAACCGGTGGGCGCGGCGATCGGCTACTTCGCCCTGGCCGGCTCGCTTTCGCACGCCGTGTTCGGGACGGTATTCGGCCTGATCGCCGGCATCATGGTCTTTTTGGCGCTGGACGAGCTGCTGCCGGCGGCCAAGCGCTACGCCAAGGGGCACGAGACGGTTTACGGGCTGGTGGCCGGCATGGGTACGCTGGCCATCAGCCTGGTGCTGTTCAAATGGTAAGGCGGTAGCCGCTCACTCATTGCACCGCGCAATCAGGCCAGCCGGTTCAACGCCTCGGCCAGCTCCTCCGCCAAGGGAGCATTCAATACATAAGGTGTCTTGCCGGCATCCAGCGCGAACTCCAGCGAGGCGGCGTGCAGAAACAGGCGCTTGAGACCAATCTGCTCACGAAGCCGCTTGTTGACCGCCGGATCGCCGTACTTGTCGTCGCCGGCCACGGCGTGTCCGATATGCTGGGCGTGCACGCGGATCTGATGGGTACGCCCGGTCTCGATCCGCACCTCGCAGTAGGAATGCCCGCCCCGTCGCTCCAGCACCCGGAAATGACTGAGCGAGGCCTTGCCGGCCGGATTCACCTGCACGTGGCGCTCCCCGCCCTGCCGCAGGCCCACATGCAGTGGGGCGTCCACGCTCATCACGCCATCGGGCATGCGCCCGACCAGCAGGGTCAGGTAGCGCTTCTGGATGCCGCCGCGGTCTTCGCGCATCAGCGCCTGCAGCTCGGTCAGCGCCGAGCGCTTCTTGGCCATGATCAGCAGGCCGGACGTATCGCGGTCCAGCCGGTGCACCAGCTCCAGGTTCAGGTTTGGACGCAGCACCCGCATGGTCTCGATTGCACCATGGCTGATGCCACTGCCGCCGTGGCTGGCCACGCCGGTTGGCTTGTTCAGGACCAGCAGCCGCGCGTCTTCGAACACGATCGCCTGTTCCATCCGCTGCAGGAAGCCGGACGGCGGCGGCGCCTTGTCGCCAGCCTCAGCGAGACTGACGGGTGGAATGCGGATCTCATCGCCCGTTTCAAGCTTGCGTTCGGCCTTGGCGCGACCGCCATTCACACGCACCTGGCCACTGCGCACCAGCTTGTACACCAGGCTGCGCGGCGCGCCTTTCAACTGGCCCAACAGGAAGTTGTCCAGGCGCTGGCCGCTGCGATCTTCGGGAACCTTGATCAGGCGCACACTGGACTTGCCCGCAAGTGGTTTGCGGCTGTGTTCGGAGTCATTCATCAGGCTTTTATTCTGCTACACTCGGGGCGCGAGATAAGGGTTTGATTTCGTTGGAAGTTAGTCAGGGCCAGAAGCCCAGCTTCCCTCGAATCCGGCACAGTGCGCGGCCACCGCCCCCGGGGCGGCCATGTTAGCGGCTCACCGGCGCTCCCGGCCATCGCCGGATGTCACAAACATCCGCGCTAGACGAAACACATGCCCCGTGTGGCCCTGCCAGCCCGTCTGGAAGTGGCCACCGGTCCTGAAACACCATAAACCCAATTTAGAGAAGCGCTCCCGCGGCGTGCCGTGGTGTAGTAGCGCTGGAAACCCAAGCCGCCCTCCCCGCGCCTGCGCGAAGGGCAGCGACCCGTGTCCAGAGGCGAAGCCCCATGGCGTTCCGCGCGGTAGCAGCGCGCGAGGAACCCAAAATGAAGCGAATGCTGATCAACGCCACGCAGGCCGAAGAACTGCGCGTGGCCATCGTCGACGGCCAGACCCTGTACGACATCGACATCGAGCAGCCCTCGATGGAGCAGAAGAAGTCCAATATCTACAAGGGCCGCATCACCCGGCTGGAGCCCTCCCTTGAAGCCGCTTTCGTTGAATACGGTGGCGACCGTCACGGCTTTCTGCCGCTGAAGGAAATCTCCCGCGACTATTTCCAGGCGGGTGTCGACCACAACAAGGCCGGCATCAAGGAACTCCTGCGCGAAGGCCAGGAAGTGGTGGTGCAGATCGACAAGGACGAGCGCGGCAACAAGGGCGCCGCCCTGACCACGTTCATCTCCCTGGCCGGCCGTTACATGGTGCTGATGCCCAACTCGCCGTCGGCCGGCGGCGTGTCGCGCCGGATCGAAGGCGAGGACCGCGCTGCACTGAAGGACGCGCTCGACAAACTCGACATCCCCGACGATATGGGCGTGATCATCCGCACCGCCGGTGTCGGCCGCGATGCCGAGGAGCTGCAGTGGGATCTGGACTACCTGCTGCAGGTATGGCGTTCGATCGCCGAAGCGGCGCTGACCAAGCCGGCTCCGTTCCTGATCTACCAGGAATCGCGGCTGATCGTGCGCGCCCTGCGTGACTACCTGCGCGCCGATGTCGGCGAGATCCTGGTCGACACCGAGGAGCTGTACGAGACTGCACGCGAGTTCATGCAGCAGGTGATGCCGCAGACGCTGCGCAAGCTCAAGCACTACAAAGACGATATCCCGCTGTTCAACCGCTTCCAGATCGAATCGCAGATCGAGGCGATCTACGAGCGCAACGTGCGCCTGCCCTCGGGTGGCTCGATCGTGGTCGACCAGACCGAAGCGCTGACCGCGGTCGACGTCAACTCCTCGCGCGCCACCAAGGGCAGCGACATCGAGGACACCGCGTTCCAGACCAACCTGGAGGCCGCTGAAGAAGTGGCCCGCCAGTTGCGCCTGCGCGACCTCGGCGGCCTGGTGGTCATCGATTTCATCGACATGTCCTCTTCCAAGCACCAGCGTGAGGTCGAGAACAAGCTGCAGAACGCGCTCAAGTACGACCGCGCGCGCGTGCAGCTGGGTCGCATTTCGCGCTTCGGCCTGATGGAAATGAGCCGCCAGCGCTTGCGTCCGAGCCTGGGGGAGTCCAGCCAGATCATCTGCCCGCGTTGCGACGGCCAGGGCCGTATGCGCAGCGTCGAGTCGCTGTCGCTGTCGATCATCCGCGTGGCCGAAGAGCACGCGATGAAGGAAAACACCGGGCAGGTGCTGGTCCAGGCTCCAGTCGAGATCGCCAATTACCTGCTCAATGAAAAACGCGGCGCGCTGCGCGAGATCGAACAGCGCCACGACGCCCCGATCGTCATCGTCGCCGACGAGCAGATGCACACCCCGCATTACGAAGTCACGCGTCTGCGCGACAACGAACTGGGCGAGGAAAGCGGCCGCCCGAGCTACCAGCGCGGTACCCCGCGCAAATTGCCGGTGCACGCCCTGACAAAGGCCCAGCTCAATATTCCACCGGCACCGGCCGTCACCCAGGTCAAGCACAGCCAACCGGCTCCGGTGCGCGAAGTCCAGGAAGCCACCCCGGTTGCCGCTCCCGTGGCGGCCCCTGCAGCGGCGCCCGCAGCCACCGGCGTGGTCGGCTGGCTGAAGCGCATTTTCGGTGCGGAACCGGCCCAGGCCGAAGCGGCACCGCGGCCGCGCCAGGACGCAGGCCGCAACAATCGCGGTGAGCGCAACCAGCGCCGCGACGGCAATCGCAATGGCCAGACGCAGGGCCGTAATGCCGGCAACGGCAAGCAGCGCGATGACCGTCGTGACGAGCGCCGCGATGAGCGCCGCCAGAACGCGGGCGCACCATCGCCGCAGGCTGCCAATCCGCCGCAGCAGACCAAGCAGCGCGGCGAACAGCAGCAGGCTTCAAAGCAGGCCCGTGGCGAGCAGCCGCAGAAGCAGAAGCAACCCAAGCCGCAGAACCAGCCCAAACCGCAGAACGAGGCTGACAAGGCTGCGTTGAACAGCGGTGCCAAGCCGGCAAAGCCGCAGACCGAAGCAGCCCGCAATCCGGCAGCGCAGACGCAGAACACCGAGGCCACTGCGGTCGTGGTGACCGCCGTGGCCGCGGCCGAAGTCGCCAGCAGCCAGGAGCCGGTGCAGCAGAAGGTTGCCATCGCCGATACACCGGCGCCCGTCCCGACCGAAGACGCCCAGCCGGCACATGCCACCGAGGAAATGTCGGGTGCTCCCGCCACTTCGGAAGACAGCACTGGCGAGGGCAGCGCCCGTCGTCGTCGCGGTCGTCGCGGCGGTCGTCGCCGCCGTCGTGGCAGCGAAGCCACCAGCGGCATCGAAACCACCGGCAATGAGGACGAGAGTCTGGACGACATCGAAACCGATGCCGCCAGCACCCACGTCCGCCCCAGCGGCCATCATCCGGAGTTCGACTTCGACGATGAGTCCGCGCCGGTGGCGGCCGTCGTGGCCGAAAAGGCCCCGGCCCCGCAGCAGCCTGCGACGTCCGAAGTTCCGTCCACCAAGGCTGTTGCTGCAGCTGAAGCCACAGAGCAGCCGGCAATGGCGGCCAGCGACACGCTTCCGCAGCTGGATGGAAGCAGCGTCGCGTCGGTGGCGGCGGAATCGGCATCCGATCCGGCAGGCACGGAAGTCGCCGAGGCCACTAAGATCCCGCGCCCGGTGGCCGTGATTGAAAGCGCTGCCGAAGAACTGCCCCAGCCGGCCGTCGCACCCGCCGCGCCGGTCCAGACCAGCATGCTGGATGCGTTGACCATCGAGCAGGCTGCGCTGCCAGCACCTTCGACTGATGGCGCCGAGTCGAAGGCAAGCAGCGGCGACGTTGCAGCGGATCAGGAACCCGCAACAGCACCCGAGGTCCAAAGCGGCCATCTGTTCACGGCGCCGGGTGCCGACGCTGCCGCGGCCCCCATGGTGGCCGAGGCGATGGCCCCGCTCAGCAATGAGGCCGCCGCCGACAATGGCGCTGGCAACGAAGCTGGCGACACTGAAGGCGAAGACAAGGACCAGCGCGCCGGTTGATCCGCGCGCCTGCACCTGGAAATGAAGAAGCGGCCCGATGGGCCGCTTCTTTTTGTCAGCTCCGAAGTACCGGCCCCGAAGACTTCAGAACGGGCTGGTGCCCGGATCCAGCAAACCATACTGGGTCGCCATGCGGACCAACGCGATGTTGTCCTGCACCCCGACTTTCTCGAACAGGCGTGCCTTGTGCGTGTTCACCGTTTTCGCGCTCAGGCTGAGGCGTTTGGCGATATCGTCCTGGCGCAATCCCTGGGTCAGCAGCAAGGCCACCTCGAGCTCACGCGGGGAAAGCGCATCAAAGGGTGATTGATCCCCTTCCAGGTTTGCCAGCGCCAGTTTCTGCGCGACGCTGCTGCCCAGATAGCGACGTCCCAACGCCACGTCGTGCACGGCGCGAATCAGCTCCTGCGCGTCCCCGCCTTTGCCGACATAACCCGAAGCCCCCGCTTCCAGCAGCCGCTTGGGCAAGGGCCCGTCCTCCAGCACCGATACGATCACCACGCGCGTGCCGTGATCGCCCTTGATGATGCGTTCGGTGACCTCCAGTCCGCTGACGCCAGGCAGGTGCAGATCACACAGCACCACATCGGGCTTCAGCTGCCGGATCTGCGGCAATGCCGCCTCACCGCTGTCGGCTTCACCGACAACCTCGATTCCGACCTCGCCGGCAAGAATCATGCGGATGCCGGTGCGCACCAGCGCATGGTCATCAACGAGGAAAACCCTGATGGTCATTCCAGTACTCCCCACAGCAGAAAAGGTGCCCACCCACCATGCGCTCGCCGCCGGACAGGCGGAGCAAACCGCCTGCATTGCTGTCGGGCCGATTCAAGCGCTCCACCATTATCACCAGAAAATGGCCAAGCCGGACTTACTCAAGGTACGGCACGCAGGTTCGAGTGACCTCGCCCTTGTCTCCGGTCGGATGCGGGGGTTGGTTGCCTGCGGTTGGCCGGAGCATTGTCTGCAGCGCCCCAGCCAGCGCCCCATCGGTACTTCACCCGTGCCAGGGTGGGATTTTTCCGACGCCCGGCAAAGTCAGACCGGAGTCTCACTCCGATCACCCCCAGGGCCGACGCTGCCGGAACATCAGCAGGTACACGCCGATCACCCAGAGCAGTCCGGCGCACCAGCCACCGAGGATGTCGGAGGGGTAATGCACGCCCAGATAGACGCGCGAAATTCCCACCAGCACCACAAACACCGCGGCCAGCACCAGCACCGGCCAGCGCCAGCGCGTGGGCCATGCCAGCAGCGCCAGCGTGGCCGCCAGCGTCACCGACCCCATCGCATGACCACTGGGAAAACTGAAGCTGGATTCGGGTGCAATGGACTGCCACAGCCCGGGCCGATCGCGCTGGAAGAACGGTTTGCTGGCAAGGTTGAGCAACGCCGAACCCACGAGGGCGATTGCGGCAAAACTCCCCTCTCGCCAGCGCCTGCAAAACAGCAGGATCAGCACGACCAGCACATCCAGCGGGATCACTCCCCACTGGTAGCCGAGCCGCGAGACCCATACGAACCCGGTGTCCAGCATCGGCGATGCCAGTGCATGCATGCGCCACAACAACGCCTGGTCGATATGGAACGTTTCGAGCTCATGGATTTCATCTGCCAGCGCAACGAACACCGCCAACGGCAGCAGCACACCGGCAAACAACAAGACGAAGCGCCAGCCATTGCGGCGCATCCAGTGACGGAAGCCCGCGGCCTCCTCGGGAACTGCCTTATCCGGCGTGTCGCGCATATTTCCGGTCGACGTAGGCGTCGATCAGGGTCACGAATTCCTGCGCGATGTTCTCACCGCGCAACGTCACCGTCTTCTCGCCATCGACAAATACCGGCGCAGCCGGTGCCTCACCGGTGCCCGGCAGCGAGATGCCGATATTGGCGTGGCGCGACTCACCCGGCCCGTTGACGATGCAACCCATCACCGCCAGGGTCATGTTCTCGGCGCCGGGATGGCTGATCTTCCATTCCGGCATCCTCGCGCGCACATGGTTCTGCACTACCCCTGCCAGCTCCTGGAAGAATTCCGAGGTGGTACGGCCACAGCCCGGGCAGGCGGTGACCAGCGGGGTGAACGCGCGCTGGCCGGTGGTCTGCAACAACTCCTGGGCGACGATCACCTCGGCCGTGCGCGACTGCCCCGGTTCGGGCGTCAACGAGATGCGGATGGTGTCGCCGATGCCTTCCTGCAGCAGCACCGCCAGCGCCGCCGACGAGGCCACGATGCCCTTGCTGCCGATGCCGGCCTCGGTCAGGCCCAGGTGCAGGGCGAAATCCGACCGCTGCGCCAGGTCGCGGTACACCGCGATCAGCTCCTGCACGCCGCTGACCTTGGCCGACAGCACGATGCGCTCGCGCGGCAGGCCCAGTTCCACGGCGGTCTCGGCCGAATCCAGCGCCGAGCGGATCAGCGCCTCGCGCAGTACCCGGCCGGCATCCCACGGCTGCTCGCGTTGGCTGTTCTCGTCCATCAACCGCGCGGCCAGCGATTGGTCCAGCGAACCCCAGTTGGCGCCGATGCGGACCGGTTTGTTGTAGCGGATCGCAAACTCGATCAGCTGCGCAAACTGGGTGTCACGCTTCTTGCCGAAGCCGACATTGCCGGGATTGATTCGGTACTTGGCCAGTGCCTGTGCACAGGCCGGCTCCTGGGTCAGCAGCTGGTGCCCGTTGTAGTGGAAATCACCGATCAGGGGCACATTGATGGCCATCATCTGCAGCTTCTCGACGATGCGCGGAATCGCGGCGGCCGATTCGGCGTTGTTGACCGTCAGGCGCACCATTTCCGAACCGGCACGCCACAGTTCCGCCACCTGCTTGACGCTGGAGGCGACATCGGCGGTGTCGGTGTTGGTCATCGACTGCACCACGACCGGCGCGCCACCTCCCACCTTCACCCCGCCGATATCCACGGACCGGGTCATGCGGCGGGGCCACGCGGTAGCGTCGGTGGGCGGAGTCGGTTGGGTCACGGCGTCATGCATGCGCGCATTTTAACGCGCCACGCGCCTGCCCGGCCATGAATCGCATGGTCCGTGAGTGGGGCTTGCGACCGATTGCCGCAGGCAGTCCGGCTTCTGAACGCATACGATTGAAGGCATGGAAACCCCGGATACCTCGTTCCTGCGAACCCTGTGCAGCCTGCGCTGGCTGGCCACGGCCGGACAGGCGGCCACGATCATCGTCGCCACCTGGCTGCTTGGGCTGGAATTGCCGCAGGTTCCCTTGTGGAGCGGCGTGGCGGCACTGGCGCTGTTCAACCTGTACGTGCAGTTGCGGGTGCGTGATGCCGACCCGGCACCAGTCACCGCGTTCGGGCACATCCTGGTCGACGTGACCATCCTGACCTGGATGGTCGGTTGGAGCGGCGGCATCGCCAATCCGTTCGGCTCGCTGTTCCTGATCCTGATTGCGTTGGCGGCCCTGGCATTGCCGCTGCGCTGGACATTGGCCGTGGCTGCCGCCTGTGTGGGCGGCTATGCACTGAGCGCCATGTTCGGCATGCCACTGTATGGCGGGCACTTCGACATGATGGCCTTGCACCTGTGGGGCGCAGCGGCCAACTTCCTGCTTTCCAGCGTCGTGGTGCTCGTCTTCTCCACCCGCTTGGCATTTTCCCTGCGCGAACGCGAGCGCGAGATCGCCTCGTTGCGCGAGCGTTTCGTCCGCAACGAGGGCATCGTCGCCTTGGCCACCCATGCCGCCTCGGTCGCCCATGAACTGAATACCCCGCTGGCAACGATGACCCTGCTGACCGATGACATCGTCGAGCAGTGTGCCGATGTGCCGGAAATCCACGATGACCTGGAAACCCTGCGCGAGCTGCTGATCCAATGCCGCGAACGTGTCCTGGCGCTGGCCGCACCGGCGGAAAGCGCGCGCGCGCGCGCCGATGTCTCGATCGCGCACATACTGGAGCAATGGCGGCTGGTGCGACCGACCATCCAGCTGCAGCGCAACCCCGATGCGCCGCTGCAGTTGGCCCTGGACCCGGGCGTGGGTCATCTGCTGCAGGTGCTGCTGAACAACGCCGCCGATGCGGGTGAGCACGCCGGCCGGCCACAAGTGGATCTGTCGTTGCGGATACAGGACAACCACTTGTGGGGAGAAGTGCGCGACTACGGCGCAGGCTTCAAGGCTGCCCAGGCGGTACTGCCCGGTACCCTGTTCAACAGCGGCAAGACGGATGGACTGGGCGTGGGCCTGGCGCTGTCGCATGCCACCATCGAGCGCCTGCATGGCGAGTTGTGGATGCGCCCGGCCGAAGGCCAGGGCGCCCGGGTCGGCTTCCGCCTGCCGTTGACCACCAATGGGAAAAGAGAATGAGCCCCGTCACTTCAGGATTACTCGTTGACGATGATCCGTTGTACCTGCGCACGCTGCAGCGCAGCCTGGCGCGGCGCGGCATCGAGACCGCCACCGCGGCCGATATCCACGACGCTCTGCAACTCGCCAGCGCGGCGCCGCCTGCGTTCGCGCTGATCGACCTGAAACTGGGCAGCGAGTCGGGACTGTCGCTGATCCAGCCGTTGCGTGCACTGCGCCAGGACATGCGCATCCTGCTGGTCACCGGCTATGCCAGCATCGCCACGGCGGTGGAAGCGATCAAGCTTGGGGCCGACGACTACCTGCCCAAGCCGGCGACGGTGCCGATGATCCTGCGCGCACTGGGCGAAGACGAGGACGGCGCTACCGACGAGCCGGAAGAAATCGAACCACCCGATTCGATGACACCGATCAGTCGCCTGCAGTGGGAGCACATCCAGCAGGCATTGCACGAGACCGGCGGCAATGTGTCGGCCGCTGCGCGCCTGCTGGGCATGCACCGGCGTTCGCTGCAGCGGAAGCTGACCAAACGTCCAAGCCCTGAGCGCGACCCCATCCGCTGATGCGGTGTGGTTACGCACTCGCGTATCCGGGTTGCATCAGGTTGTTAGGTGTCGGTGTGGTGAATGCCCTCGCGCGCGGCGAGGCGTACAGGCGCATGCCCGGAGCCGTCCTGCCTCCCTGAACTTCAGGGAGACATCCCGGCAGATGACCCGGTGCTCAGCTCGGCAGGTACGAGCGCTGCCCGCTGCATCTTTGGCTGATCAGCCCTTGAGCTGTTCAAACAGCTCGAGAGTTACCGGATCGGTGATCGCGGCCGCTTCCCCCTGCAGTGCCGGCAACAACTGGCTGGCGAGCTGCTTGCCCAGTTCAACGCCGAACTGGTCAAAGGCATTGATGCCCCAGATCAGCGACTGCACATAGACGGCATGCTCATACATGGCGATCAGCATGCCCAGCGAATAGGGCGTGAGCGCATCGAGCAGGATCACCGTGCTCGGTCGGCCACCGGGATAGTCGCGGTGCGGGTCGTCGCTGCCTTGGCCATTTGCCAGCGCCTCGGTCTGGGCCAGCAGATTGGCCAGCAGCGCCTGGTGATTCACCACGTACGGGTCGTCGTTGCGCACGCAGCCGATGAAATCGGCCGGCACCACACTGGTGCCCTGATGCAGTGCCTGGAAGAAGCTGTGCTGCACATCGGTGCCCGCCCCGCCCCACCACACCGGCACGGTATCCACCGCGACTGGGCTGCCATCCACCTGCACCCGTTTGCCCAGGCTTTCCATCACCAGCTGCTGCAGGTACGCCGGCAGCAACGCCAGCCGCTGGTCATAGGTCATCACCGCGTGCGTCGCATGACCGAGCAGATTGCGGTTCCAGATATCGGTCAATGCTTGCAGCACCGGCAGGTTGCGCTGCAATGGGGTATCGAGCGCATGCGCATCCATCTCCGCCGCGCCCGCGAGCAACTGCTCGAAACCTTCGAACCCGATGGCCAACGCGATCGGGAAACCGACCGCCGACCACAACGAGTAACGGCCACCGACCCAGTCCCACATCGGCAACACACGATCAGCTGCGATCGCGAACGCCTTGGCCGCCCGTTCCGGATTGGCGCTGACCGCGTACAGGCGCTCACTGCCGCCCAGCCAGTCGTGCAGGATCCGGCCGTTGAGCAGGGTTTCCTGGGTGCCGAAGGTCTTGGAAATCAGGATGCCGGCCGTGGTGCGGGGATCGAGTTTGGCCAGCGTGCGCTGCATCGCCGCGCCATCGACGTTGGAGACGAAGTGCACACGGAAGCGTGCATTGGCCGCCGGGCGCAGCGCATCGGACACCAGTCGCGGGCCCAGATCGGAGCCGCCGATCCCTACGCTCACGATATCGGTGATATCGCTGGCCTCCAGCGCGCGGACAAGCTCACCCATCTGCCGGCGCACCATCGCAGCAGCCGCATAGGCTTCGCGCGCGGCAGGCGCATCACAGGTGTCGCCACGCAAGGCGGTGTGCAGAGCGGCACGCCCTTCGGTGGCATTCACCATCTCGCCACGGAACAGGCGCTGGAAACCGCCGGCGACGTCGCGCGCGGCGGCCAGCTCCAGCAATGCCTGCAGCGCGGCGCGATCGTATTTCTGCCGTGCGAAGTTGACGTACAACGGTCCGACCCTTACCGCCAGCGCCTGTGCCCGGTCGGGCTCGGCGGCCAACAATGTGGGAATAGCCGTACCGCGCAGGCGCTGGGCGTGTGAATGCAGCGTGTCGAAACCGTTGTGGCTGGTCATGCGGCCTGGGTGGGGATCGTGTTGTTGGTGTGGGTGATCCGGTTGCTGCCGTCCACGTACACCAGCTTGGGCTGGAACGTATTGGCCTGTTCCTCGCTCATGCTGGCGAAGGCGGCAATGATGATGATGTCGCCCACCTGCACGTGACGGGCGGCACCGCCATTCAATGACACCACGCCGCTGCCGGCCTCGGCACGGATCGCATAGGTGGAGAAACGCGCACCATTGGTGACGTCCCAGATATGCACTTGTTCAAATTCGCGGATGCCGGTGGCTGCGAGCAGGTCACCGTCGATCGCGATCGAGCCTTCGTAGTTCAGCTCGGAATGGGTGACGGTGGCGCGATGGATTTTGGTTTTCAGCAGGGAAAGTTGCATGGAATCGCGAAAAGGCAGGGGAAAGTGTGCAGTTTAGCACCGGGCCCGATCCCGCCCGTACGCGTACGGCCCCCACCGGCTGCACAGATGCGAATGGCGCCTTGAAGACGCCATGGGCGTGACAGCCGTCCGTTCCGGACAGCAATTGCCCGGCAGCGATCAGAACTCGATGTTGTCGATCAGCCGGGTGGAGCCGAGCCGGGCCGCGACCAGTGCCACCCGCGCGGTGTTGTCCGCATTGCCCGCCTCTCCCAGATCGGGCCGGCGCACCGCCGCGTAATCCACCTCGAAGCCCTCGGCCTGCAGCTGCGCCACGCCATCGGCCTCGACCTGCAAACGCGAGGTGCCGGACAGATAGGCATCGCGCATGGCCAGCAGCACGCGGCGGATCGCCGTGGACCTGGGGCGCGTTTCAGCGGTGAGGTACTGGTTGCGTGAACTCATCGCCAGTCCGTCGTCCTCCCGCACGATGTCGCCACCCACGATCTGGATCGGGAACGCCAGGTCGACCACCATCTGCCGGATCACCGCGAGCTGCTGGTAGTCCTTGCGCCCGAAGGCGGCCACGTCCGGTTGCACCTGGTTGAACAGCCGCGTCACCACGGTACACACGCCATCGAAGTGACCGGGGCGGTGTGCACCCTCCAGCAGACTGCTGATCCCCGGAACATGGATATTGGCAGCCAACTCCACGCCAAACGGATACATCGATTCGACCGTGGGCAGCCAGAGCACGTCGCAGCCGGCATTTTCCAGACCGGTGGTGTCGGCTTCCGGCGTGCGCGGGTAACGGGTGAAATCCTCGTTCGGGCCGAACTGGGTCGGATTGACGAACACGCTGGAGACCACGCGGTCGGCATGCTGGCGTGCCAGCTTGACCAGCGAATAGTGCCCGGCGTGCAGGTTGCCCATGGTCGGGACCAGCGCCACGCGCAGGCCCTCGCGCTTCCAGCCGGTGACGATGGCACGCAGCCGGGAGAGCTCGGTAACGGTTTCGATCATGATGCGTAGGCGTGTTCTGCGTCGGGGAAGGTTCCGGCGCGAACCGCGTCGGCATAGACACTGACCGCACCGGCGACCGAGCCGCCTTCGGCAAGGAAATCCTTGACGAATTTGGGACGGCGATGGCCGCTGTCCAGGCCAAGCATGTCGTGCATCACCAACACTTGGCCGTCACAGCCGGCGCCGGCACCGATACCGATGGTGGGAATCGAAATTTCCCCCGTGATCCGGCTCGCCAGTGGCGAGGGCACGCATTCCAGTACCAGCATCGCAGCGCCGGCTTCGGCCACGGCCTTGGCCTCGGCGCACAGCCGCTCACCGGCATCGCCCCGGCCTTGGACCCGATAGCCGCCCAGCGTCAGCACCGATTGCGGCGTCAGCCCCAGGTGCGCACATACGGGAATGCCACGTTCGACCAGATATCGGATGACGTCCAGCTTGTAGCCGGCACCTTCGAGCTTGACCATCTCCGCACCGGCCTGCAGCAACTGCAACGAGGCATCCAGCGCACGCTCCGGCGTGGCGTCGGCGCCGAAAGGCAAATCAGCCACCAGCAGCGCGCGCTTGAGAACCCGCGCCACCACCGTGGTGTGATAGACGATATCGGCCACGCTGACCGGCAAGGTCGAATCATGCCCCTGCACCACCATGCCCAGCGAATCGCCGATCAGGATCAGGTCAACGCCATTGGCGTCGAAGGTGCGGGCGAAGCTGGCATCGTAGGCGGTCAACATCACCAGCTTCTGGCCATTGCGCTTGGCCTCAGCCAAGGCGGGAACGGTCCAGGGTTTGCTGTCTGCGTGAGTGCTCATGAATTCATGACGGATGGCGATGAGCCATACATTATCCCCGGATCGGGTCGATACCGCAGGTTTTCACATGTGCCAGGGCGTCACGCACTGTTCCGTGCCCGGGGATCAGCGCTCCGGCGGCGATATCCGCCAACGGCAGCAGCGCAAAGGCGCGCTCGTGCAAATGCGGGTGCGGTACCCGCAGCTGCGGCAGATCGATGACCTGATCGCCGTAGAGCAGCAGATCCAGATCCAGCGTGCGCGGCCCCCAGCGTTCTCCCTGCACACGGGTGCGGCCGAAGTCGCGCTCGGTCTGAAGCAACGCTTCCAGCAGGTCAGGCGCGGCAAGCCCGGTCTGGACACTGACAGCGGCGTTGATGAAAGCAGGCTGGGCCTCATTACCCCAGGCCGGCGTGCGGAACAGCCGCGAGCACGCCAGCACCCGCGTCGACGGCAGCCGGTCCAGCGCTCCCATTGCGGCGCGCACGGTCGCCTCGGCATCGCCGAGGTTCGCGCCCAGGCCGATACAGGCAGTTACCACGGCCTTATTCGCCTGATGCCGCACCCGCGCTGCCGCTGCGACGGCGCCGGCGGCGACGACGCGGAGCCCCGCCTTCCCCGGCGTCATCGGCAACAGCCTCGTCCAGCGCCGATTCCAGCTCATGGCCTGACTGCTGCTGGGTTTCCTGCCAGAACGCGATGTCGTCGGCGTGCTCGCTGGACGCTGTCTGCCGCAGCACGAGGAAATCGAATGCGGCGCGGAAGCGCGGATGGGCCAGCGTACGGAACACCCGCTTGCGCTGGCGCGAGCCGAAGCGCGACTGCAGCAGCCAGATTTCCTGCATGGGCAGTGAGAACCGCCGCGGCAGGGCAATGGTATTGAGCTGATGCAGCGTCACCCGGTCGGCGGCGCGGCGCTGTGCTTCCTCCGGGGCGAGCCCCTGCTTCTGCAGGGCGATCAGGGAACGGCAGAACGCCGGCCACAACAGCAACGCGAACAGGAACGCCGGCGACACCGGCTCTTCGTTGGCCACCCGCGTATCGGTATTGCGCAGGCCTTCGATCAGCATCCGGCGCAGCGCGCCACTGCGATTGCTCTTCAGCGCGGCTGCGCTTTCCGGGAACAGCACGGCCAGCAGGCCGTAACGTTCAAGGCCTTCAAAACTGGCCACGCCATGGCCGGACAGGAACAGCTTGAGCACCTCCTCGAACAGGCGTGCCGGTGCCGAGTCACCGAGCAGTCCAGCCAGGCGCGGGATCGGTTCGGCGGTGGCCGTCTCGATCTCGAAGCCGAGCTTGGCCGCCAGACGCACCGCGCGCAGCATCCGCACCGGATCTTCCTGGTAGCGCTGTTCCGGATCGCCGATGAGCTTCATCAGCCGTGCCTGCACGTCCTCGAAGCCACCGGTGTAGTCGCGTACCGAGAAATCCTCGATCGCGTAGTACAGCGCGTTGCAGGTGAAGTCGCGCCGGATCGCATCGTCTTCAATGCTGCCGTAGACGTTGTCGCGCACCAGCATGCCGTTTTCGATCTCACGGTCACCGCTGCCGTCGTCGATGTTGGCCCGAAAGGTGGCCACTTCGATGATCTCGCGGCCGAACACCACATGCGCGAGTCGGAAGCGGCGGCCGATCAACCGGCAATTGCGGAACAGGTGCTTGACCTCTTCCGGCGTGGCATTGGTGGCCACATCGAAATCCTTGGGGCGCCCACCCACCAGCAGATCCCGGACAGCGCCACCGACAAGGTAGGCGCCAAACCCGGCATCGCGCAGGCGGTACAACACGCGCAAGGCGTTGGGACTGATGTCCTTGCGGGAGATGCTGTGCTGATCGCGCGGAATGACTCGCAGGGTGAACGGCGTTGTAACTGGTGAGTTGATGGTGGCGCTTCCGGTTCGGGTTTCGGGATTGCCCAATGGCATCCGGGTGCATATACTAGCGCGCTGCGCCAGACGCGACAAAATGCTCCCTTCGTCTAGAGGTTAGGACGTGGCCCTCTCAAGGCTAAAACAGGGGTTCGAGTCCCCTAGGGAGCACCAGTCGTGCAGCAGATCCTCCAGAAGCCCCGCTCAAGCGGGGTTTTTGCGTTTCTGCCCGCCGCACACCGCAAGAAGCTCCGGGCAGGTTGACAGGTCACCGCTCCGGCGACAGCTGCAACGACCGTCCCTCACGTGGCTCCGTTCCGCGATGCGTCAAGAATGGCCGGCACTGGACAATACAATCAACACGCCTCCACCCCGCCTGCGCTGGCACTAAAGCGCATCGATGGCAGCAAGCCAGCCAAAAGCGAGCATCAGCCCCTGACCAACAACACGCCGGGACCGCCCGACGTCTCGACGGGCAGCGCACAACTCCCCTTATCGGCGATTCCCGGCTGGAGTGAGAGTCAATCCTGCGCTTGCGACCAACCTGATCTAGAATTGGCAGGCTAACTGTCGGATCCAACCATGCCTTTTGTCGTCACCGAAAACTGCATCAAGTGCAAACACACCGATTGCGTGGAAGTGTGTCCCGTGGACTGCTTCCACGAAGGTCCCAACTTTCTGGTCATCGACCCGGACGAGTGCATCGACTGCACCCTGTGCGAGCCGGAGTGCCCGGTCAACGCCATCTACCCGGAAGATGATGTGCCGGCGGGCCAGGAAGGCTTTGTCGCACTGAACGCGGAGCTGGCCAAGGCCTGGCCGGTGCTGACCATCCGCAAGGACCCGCCGGCCGATGCCGCCGAATGGGACGGCAAGCCGGACAAGCTGAAACTGCTGGAACGCTGAGCCGCCCAGCCCTCCCTGCAAACGGAAACGGGCGCCCAAGCGCCCGTTTTGCCATCCGATCGGCGCTGTATCAGCCGCCCAGCCGGGTCTTGAGTTCGGCAATCAGCTTGACCGCGGCCGCATCGGTGGCCGGCAGGCCACGCGGATCCACTGCCGACACATAGGTCCCTGCGTCAACCGCAACCACGCGCACCAGGAAGTTGCTGCCCTCGTAGGCGACATCGTAGGAACCGAGCAGCTGCGCGCGGCTGGCGATGTTCACACCTGCAACCGCGGCCAGCGCATCGCCAAGCTTGGCAAACACCTCATCGCGGGTACCGGCGACGGTGAAACCGCTATGACCGGCCTCGGCCTGCCCCGCAGCTGGCGACGGTTTCGCCACGGACGATGCCAGCGCGGGCACCTGCGCCGCACCGGCGGTGTTGGGCAGATTGAGATCCGGCGGCACTTCCAGCGGGCGGGTTTCGGCCGGCAACGCGTAGTCACCACGCGCCCCCTTCCTGAAGCAGCCGGTGGTGGTGGCGACAGTCGCCGTGGCCAGCAAAGCCAGCGAAAGAACGCGAACGAGGGAAACGGTTTGACGCATGGTGAATCTCCTGGGTCAGGCCGCTGAATCTCAGCGACTGGATAGCTTTTCCAACGCAACCGCGTCGGCAGCAAGATGATCGGCGGACGCATGATATTGCGGCGAGAGCGGCAACAGCGGCAGACGCACGCCATGCCCTATGCCCGCCCGCTGCAAAAGTGCCTTGACCGGGATGGGGTTCGATTCGACGCCACAGAATGCATGGAACGGCTGCAGGCGGGCATCCCACGCCTCGGCGGCCTCGCGTTCGCCGGCACGGGCCAGGTCGCACATCCGCCGGTACGAGGCCGGCAAGGCATTGGAGCCGACCGAAATCAGGCCATCGGCACCGGCCAGCATTGAACGCGCAGCGGTGGCATCATCGCCGCTGAGCACCGCAAAGCCCTCGCCCCGCAGCTCCAGCAAGGCCTTGACGCGGGCAACCTCGCCCACCGCCTCCTTGATGCCGACGATATTCGGATGGCCCGCCAGCTGTACCACCGTTTCCGGCAACAGATCGCAGCCGGTGCGGCCCGGCACGTTGTACAACACCACCGGCAAGCCGCCGTTATCGGCCACCGCCAGATAGTGCGCCAGCAATCCCGCCTGCGTCGGCCGGACGTAAGCCGGGGTCACGACCAGCGCATGTGTGGCCCCATTGCTGGCAGCCCTGCGCGTCAGCTCGATGGTTTTGGCGGTTCCCGATACACCTGTACCGGCCAGCACCGGCACCTTGCCGCCAATGAAAACGGCCGCGCTGCGCAGGAGGCTGTCGTATTCGTCGTCGGACAGCGTGGAGGCCTCGCCGGTGGAACCGGCAACCACAACGCCCTGGATACCTGCGCTCAGCTGCAAACGCAACAAGCGCTGCCAGCCGTCTGGGTCGAGCGCGCCGTCGGCCTGGAAAGGCGTCGCCAGCGCGGTGATGATGCCGGAAAGTGACAAGGAACGAATGCTCTTCGGGGGAAAAAGAGGCCCGCCAGCCGGCAGGTTCGTGAACCAATGCATGTTACTTGCGGGTCGAAAGCACGGGCAAGTATGCTGGACACTGGCAAACGGGCCTTTGCGGCTCCGTTCAGACTCATCAGTATTGTATTGCCGGAATCGCCTTGACAGACACCGCACCTCGGCCGCAGCCGACCGAAAACCACCTCCTGATAAACGCCTATACGACGCATCCGGAGTCCCCTTTGCTGTCTGTCACCCGCCGGATCGCCGACAGCGGTTGCAACCTGGTCGATGCACGGCTGTCCACGGTGGGTCGTGACGTTTCGGTGACCACGCTGGCAACCGGCTCCTGGGACTCGGTCGCGAAGCTGGAGGCGATGCTGACCCGCCTGGAGCGTGAGGAAGGCCTGAAGCTGGTGTGGTATCGCACCGAGGCCAAGATCGCCCAATCCAACCTGCTGCCCTACATCGTGGAAGTCATCGCCGCCGACAAGCCGGGCATCCTGTTCCAGCTGGCCGATTTCTTCGACCGCCAGGGCATCACCATCGAAAATCTGCAAAGCACTCGTTATCAGGCGATGCAGACCGGGGCGGAGATGTTTTCCGCGCAGATCACCATCGGCGTGCCGGCCAACATGCATATCGCTGCGCTGCGCGACGATTTCCTCGAATTCTGCGACCACCTCAACCTGGACGCGATCATGGATCCCATGAAGTTCTGAATGTTCGCGCGGCCATCACGGACGCGCGGCGTTTCATGCAATTGCAACGGAAACATCCCAGGCTCCGGAAAGGATCTGATGAACATCGGCGACACCCTGGACCCGACCCTGCTCTCCCTGCCGCTGGCCCTGTCCGGCGGCGCCAAGACCACACTCGGCGAGTTTGCCGGCCGATGGCTTGTGCTCTATTTCTATCCGAAGGACAGCACTCCCGGCTGCACCACCGAGGGCATCGATTTCAACGCCCTGCTGCCCGAGTTCAACAGGCTCGGCGCGACAGTGATGGGCGTCTCCCGTGACTCGGTGAAATCACACGACAACTTCTGCGCCAAGCAGGGTTTCAACTTCCCCTTGATCAGCGACAGTGACGAGGCCCTGTGCAGCGCATTCGATGTGATCAGGATGAAGAACATGTATGGCAAACAGGTGCGCGGCATTGAGCGCAGCACGTTTCTGGTGTCGCCGGACAGCCGCCTCGTGCAGGCATGGCGCAAGGTCAAGGTCGCCGGCCACGCCGCTGCGGTGCTCGACGCGTTGAAGGCTTCGCAAACCTTGTGATCAACCCCCGCTCCACGTACACCACATCACTCTGCCGCGCAGACGTGATGGCTCGACCCTGTCCCGTCACCAGGAGTCCACGATGACCCGAGGCAAGCGCATCTACGTACTGGACACCAACGTGCTGATGCACGATCCGACCGCGCTGTTCAAGTTCGAGGAACATGACGTCTACCTGCCGATGCAGGTGATCGAGGAGCTGGACAACGGCAAGAAAGGCACCTCCGAAGCCAGCCGCAACGCGCGCCAGGTCAGCCGCTTCCTCAATGAACTGGTGGAGGCCGCCGGCCTCGACGGCATCGCCAGTGGCATTCCGCTGCTGCGTCCGCAAGGGTTGCAGCTGCGCGGTGCGCAAAGCGTGGGCCAGCTCTATTTCCAGACCAGCCACTTCAAGGCCGGCAAGAGCTTTGGTGCGGTCATTCCGGACAACGCCATCCTCGGCGCCATCCTCGCTTTGAAGGAACAGAGCCCTGACGTGCCGGTGGTGTTCGTCTCCAAGGACATCAACCTGCGGATCAAGGCGGCCATCGCCGGCATCGCCTCGGAGGATTACGAGAACGATCGCGCGCTGGATGACTTCAGCCTGCTCTACACCGGCGCCACCGCGCTGCCTGAGGACTTCTGGAAGAAGCACACCGATCAGCTGCGCAGCTGGAGCGACAAGGGACGTACCAGCTATGAGATCCGCGCCAGTGAGGACGAGGCCTGGTATCCGAACCAGTACGCCTACCTGCCCGGTGACGACGAGGTGGAGCTGCGGGTCTCCAAGGTGGAGGCTGACGGCCGCGTCACGCTTTCGATCGTCAACGATTTCCGTCATGGCAGCCATTCGGTGTGGGGCATCACCGCGCGCAACCGGGAGCAGAACTTCGCGCTCAATGCGCTGATGGATCCGGAGATCGACTTCGTCACCCTGCTCGGCACTGCCGGCACCGGCAAGACCCTGCTGGCACTTGCCGCCGGGCTCGCACAGACGATGGACCAGCAGCGCTATCGCGAGATCATCATGACCCGCGCCACGGTCAGCGTGGGCGAGGACATCGGCTTCCTGCCCGGCACCGAGGAAGAGAAGATGACGCCCTGGATGGGCGCGCTCACCGACAACCTGGAAGTACTGACCCACAACCAGGATGGCGGCGCCTGGGGACGTGCGGCAACCAACGACCTGCTGGCCAGCCGCATCAAGATCCGCTCCATGAACTTCATGCGCGGGCGCACTTTCCTGTCGCGCTACCTGATTCTCGACGAGGCGCAGAACCTCACGCCCAAGCAGATGAAAACGCTGATCACCCGCGCCGGCCCCGGCACCAAGATCGTCTGCCTGGGCAATGTCGAGCAGATCGACACGCCCTATCTCACCGAAACCACGTCGGGTCTCACCTACGCGGTGGACCGCTTCAAGAACTGGCCGCATAGTGCGCATATCACGCTGCGTCGTGGCGAACGCTCACGCTTGGCGGACTATGCTTCGGAGGTATTGTGAAACAGCTTCTGCCAACTTTTGGCATTCCCCTGGCCACACTGGTGATGCTGGCCGGCTGCACGCCGGCCAACACCCGTCCCGGCAGTCTGCCCACGGCGATCAAGACCGGCCAATCGTGGGTGGTGACCCGGCCGGTTGTCGCCGCCCAGGTACTGGACACCTGCTCGCGCGACAGCCCTGCCAAAGGCGGACTCGTGAGCGGCTACTGGGCGCCCAGCCGTGCACAGATCGAACAGCTCGAAGCCCGGCTGTCGCAGCTGCAGCCCCGGATCGCCGAGCCGGAAAAGTCGGACCGCCAGTACGTGGGCATCGAGTCCCAGGGCAAACAGCTGATCTACATCAACGCGTTCACCCTGCCGGATCACGCCCGGATCAACCCGGTGCGTGAAGCTGTGCGCGCCTGCGACGGCGGCGCACGTTTCTGGGGAGCGGTATTCGATCCGCAGACCGGAGAGTTTTCCGACGTGGCCGTAAACGGGAGCTTCTGAGCGCCGCGGCCGACCAACAGATCACCGGTTGACGGCCATCCGCCAATACCATGGGTATGTATCTGCCACGCTGGGTGTGGATCGGTGCAATCGCGCTTTCCGGCGTGGCCGGCATGGTGAATGTCGTAGGCTTCCTCGGTTTCGAGCAGCACGCGGTCAGCCACCTGACAGGCACTACCAGCCAACTCGGCATGGCATTGGCACAGGGCCACTGGCGCAGCGTGGGATGGCTCTGGGGCCTGCTGCTGGCCTTCTGTGCGGGCGCCACCCTGAGCGGACTGATTATCCAGGACAGCGTATTGAAACTCGGCCGCCGCTATGGGGTGGTGCTGGTGGTCGAAGCGTTGCTGTTGGTGGCGGCCATTGCGCTGTTCAAACGCCAGCCGATCTGGGGCGCGCTGGCCTGCGCGGGCGCCTGCGGCATGCAGAACGCAATGGCCACCACCTTCAGCGGGGCCGTCATACGCACCACCCACCTGAGCGGCATGTTCACCGATCTGGGCATCGGCCTGGGTCACCTTCTGCGTGGCCTGCCCCTCCCCATCCGCCGCCTCACCCTGAGTGGTCTCATCATCAGCGGTTTCCTGGGCGGCGGCATCATCGGCGCATGGTTGTTCCTGCGCTTCGGCTACAACGCGCTGTTGGCGCCAGCTGTGTTGACCGGAGCAACCGGCGCAACCTACACCCTGTACCGGCAATGGCATATCGTGCGCATGCGTCGCTGACATTCCTGACCCGGAAAGTACGCGCGAAACACTGCACAATCGTTGCATGAGCGCTACTCACGTTTCAGCACTGACCATCGCCGGCATCCAGGCCGACCTGGCCTTGGCCGCCCATCGGGTGCACGATCTTTCCGCCGTCACCGCGCAGCACGGCGCCGGATGCACGTTGGCCTCGACCATCGCCGCGCAACGATGCCGGGGGCTTTCCCTGCCCAACGGCTGCGAAGCGGGCATCGAGTACGTCGCACGAGGATTGCACTCGGGTTGTCAGCCCGGCCACAGCGAGGTCGGGGTGCTCGATCAGTTCGGGGTGCTCGATCAGTTCGGGGTGGCACGATGATCATGAGCGAGCCGATCGAATGCACGGTCGTCAGCGCTGACGGGCATCGTTTCAGCCTGATTGGCCGCGCGCCATCGCAACCACGCACCACCCTGTTGTGGCTGCCCGCACTGGGCGTGGCTGCACGCCACTACCTGCCCTTGGCGGATGCGCTGGCCGCGCGTGGCGTTGCTGTCTTTCTGCACGAGTGGCGCGGCAGCGGCAGCAGCAGCCTGCGCCCGTCCGCCGATAACGACTGGGGTTACAGGGAGCTTTTGCACTACGACCTGCCCGCCAGCGAACTGGCCATCGCACAGCGGCTGCCGGGCCTGCCGCGGATACTGGGCGGGCACAGCCTGGGCGGGCAGCTGGCCTGTTGCCACGCCGGATTGACGGAGCAGCAGCCAAGCCGGCTTTGGCTGGTCGCCAGCGGTACGCCCTGGTGGCGCAGCTTTCCTCCGCCGCGGCGCTATCTGCTTCCACTGGCGTATCGCTTCCTTCCATGGCTTGCGAAACGACGTGGCGTCATGCCGGGACGCCTGGTCGGCTTCGGCGGCAATGAGGCGCGCAGCCTGATCCGCGACTGGGCCCGCGTGGGCCTGAGCAATCGCTACGCGGCAGCGGGATGGGATGTCGACCTGGAGCATGCGATGCGCAAAGCACGCGCCCCGGTGAACGCCATAGTTTTCCGCAATGACTGGCTCGCTCCCGCCGGTTCAATGCAGGCACTGCTGGCAAAAATGCCGGCCGCCCCGCATCGAGTGCAATCATTTTCTGCGGCCGACCTGCATGTTCGCGACGATCACTTTTCGTGGATGAAATCGCCTGATCGCGTCGCAGAGGGGCTATACGGCGAAAATGATTAGGTAAATTTCACAAAGGGATTGACGCATGCGCGCCATATCAGCATAATTCCGCTCCTGACGACGCGCCCGTAGCTCAGTTGGATAGAGTACCTGGCTACGAACCAGGCGGTCGGGAGTTCGAATCTCTCCGGGCGCACCACGTCAGCAAGCAGAATCCGATTCTGCCGCTTCAAACAAAAACAATGTAAAGCGCGCCCGTAGCTCAGTTGGATAGAGTACCTGGCTACGAACCAGGCGGTCGGGAGTTCGAATCTCTCCGGGCGCACCATTACATCAAAACAGCAGGCATTGCCTGCTGTTTTTTTGCGCTTCCCTGCCGATTAGCGGGCGCGCGCGCAGCGCCAACAGATCCGCATGGCGTCCCGGGTGCATGGCAGAGCACCGCCGAGCCGTGCAAGACCGCGCCTCCACGTATTGGATAGAACGGGCACGGAGCGCCATACGGCGCCTCCAAGCCGATAGCGAATCCTGCAACAAGCGTGCGGAAGCCACTCGGGTAAGCCTGTCTGCAGCAGCTCCACTGCAACCGGCAACGCTCCACTCAATAATGCCCGCGCCGACAGCAAGTGGCTCACAGACGGTGCGGCCAGACGACTCGGCCGTCGAGATCCAGCTCTGGCCTGGCGATCGCGCAGGAGTCATCACTGAGCCTTGCACGACCCCGCGCTCTCGGACCTGCCGCGCCCATCTCATCCGCGTTGCAACGTGCCGGACTGTCTTGAGCATCGGAGCGCCCGGCAGACAGTCGACCGTTCGCTTGCCCTCCTCAAAGCTGGCGGCTATGTGACTCACCGATAGCACGCGGGCGCCCCCTCTACAGATCCGTGATTGCTCTGATGGATGCCATGGGCGAGGAAACGCCGGCCCCCGGATCGAACGCACATAGTGCGCGGTCATCCGAATGATCCCGGCCTCCTGTGCCGACCCTTACTCTCCTCACCCGCCCCCCCCCTCGATGCCTTGGGACACCGGTGCACTACGCGCGCCTCAGGCGAAGGATTGGACGCATACGCCACCGCGGCAAGGAGGTCTTCTCCTGACGCGTCGCTGACGTCTCTCCACACATCGCAACTGCCGGGATCGGCAATGAAAATTCCGACAACAAAAAAGCCCCTGAGACAGGGGCTTTTTCATAACTGGCGGAGTGAGAGGGATTCGAACCCTCGATAGAGCTATTAACCCTATACTCCCTTAGCAGGGGAGCCCCTTCAGCCACTCGGGCATCACTCCAGAATTTGCTTTGCTTCATGCCACGATCTTCTGTGGCCGGCCGCGAAGAATACCGGTTAATGGGGTCTCAGGTAAACCCTTATTCGGAAGTTTCTTCATTACCGGACGATGCGGGCTCTTCCCCGCGCTGGATGCGCTGGAAAATTTCCTCGCGGTGCACGGCCACATCCTTCGGAGCGGTGATACCGATGCGTACCTGGTTGCCCTTGACGCCGAGCACGGTGACGCTGACCGAGTCACCGATCATCAAGGTTTCGCCTACACGGCGAGTCAGGATCAACATTTTACAAATCTCCATGGAACCGGCTGGATTCCCGCCGGCTTTGGCGCGCTGATTTCATGCGCCCCACGACAAGGGGAAAAGACTTCTAATCTTAACGGCAGTCTTCAACGACCATCAAGACATTGGCGCAACCACGTTCAGGCCAAGTGTGGCTTGACCCACTCCAGTACACCTTCCAGAGCAGCAACCAGGGCGGGGCCATCCTCGCCACCACCCTGCGCCAGATCGGGGCGACCACCACCTTTGCCACCGGTGCGACTGGCGACATGGGCCAACAGTTCCCCCGCCTTGACCCTGCCCATTGCCGTGCCGTTCACACCCGCCACCAGTGCGGCCTTGCCGTCCTGCACGCCCGCCAACAGGATCACCGCATTGCCCAGCTGCTGCTTGAGACGATCCATCGCCTCGCGCAACGCCTTGGCGTCGAATCCCTCCAGACGTACGGCCAGCACTTTGACGCCATCGAGGTCCACCGCAGCAGCCCCAAGGTCGGCGGTGGCGCCAGCAGCCTGTTTGGCCTTCAGCGCATCCAGTTCACGTTCCAGCTTCTTCTGGCGCTCGCCTAGCTGGCGGACCTTGTCGACCAGGTCGCTGGCGTTGCCCCCGAGAAGCGCGGCGGCTTCACCCAGCTGGGCCTCTTCGTGGGCCACATAATCCAGTGCGCCCTGCCCGGTCACCGCTTCGATGCGACGCACACCCGAAGACACGCCGCCTTCGGAGGTGATCTTGAACAAGCCGATGTCGCCAGTGCGTGAGACATGGGTGCCGCCACACAGCTCGGTGGAATAATCCCCCATCTTCAGCACGCGCACGTGTTCGCCGTACTTCTCACCGAACAGCGCCATCGCGCCGAAATCCAGTGCCTCCTGCATGCCCATGTTGTGCACTTCGGCGGCGTGGTTGGCGCGCACCTGCTCGTTGACCTTGCGCTCGATGAGCGCCAGATCACCGGCGCTGATCGGCTGGAAATGCGAGAAATCGAAGCGCAGGCGGTCCGGCGCCACCAGCGAGCCCTTCTGCTGCACGTGGGTGCCCAGTACTTCGCGCAGCGCGGCATGCAGCAGGTGGGTGGCCGAATGGTTGAGGATGGTGGCGCCACGGCGCTCGCCATCGACCTGGCCGGACAAGTGGTCGCCTGCCTTGAGGTCGCCCTCGACGATCTTGGCGACGTGGCCGTGGAATTGACCGGCAAATTTCTGGGTGTCACTGACCTGCAACTTCACGCCTGCGCCGGTCAGAACACCGCTGTCACCCACTTGGCCGCCGGACTCGGCATAGAACGGGGTCTGGTTGGTCAGGACAATAACGTCGTCGCCCGCTTGGGCGACGTCCACCGGACGGCCACCTTTGAGCACGGCCACCACGGCCAGGTCGTCGGCCTGCAGCCGGTCATACCCGAGGAACACGGTCGGCTTGAGGGTCGCGACCAGATCGGCGGACAGGGTCACCCCACCGCCAAACTTGCCAGCCGCGCGTGCAGTCTCGCGCTGGGTGTCCATGGCGGCGTTGAAGCCATCCATGTCCACGCGCATGTCGCGTTCGCGCGCGATGTCGGCGGTGAGGTCGACCGGGAAGCCGTAGGTGTCGTACAGGCGGAACGCATCCACGCCCGGGATCACGCCGTCGGTGACCTTGGAGGCGACGTCGTCGAAGATTCTCATGCCCGAATCGAGGGTTTCAGCAAACCGCTCTTCTTCGGCCTGCAGCGCACGCACCACGGTATCGGCCTGCGCCGGCAGTTCCGGATAGGCCACGCCCATCTGCTCGACCAGGGTCGGCACCAGCTTGCTGAAGAACGGCTGGCGCACGCCCAGCATCCAGCCATGGCGCAACGCGCGGCGGATGATCCGGCGCAGCACGTAGCCGCGTCCTTCATTGGACGGCAGCACGCCATCGACGATCAGGAACGAGCAGGCGCGGATGTGATCGGCGATCACCCGCAGCGACTTGTTCTCCAGGTCGGCCATGCCGGTCAGTTCGCTGGCCTTGCGGATCAGCGCCTGGAACAGATCGATCTCGTAATTGGTGTGCACGTGCTGCAGGATCGCGGCCAGCCGCTCCAGGCCCATGCCGGTGTCCACGCACGGCGCCGGCAGCGGCACCAGGGTGCCGTCCGGCTGGCGGTCGAACTGCATGAACACCAGATTCCAGATCTCGATGAAGCGGTCACCATCTTCATCCGGCGAGCCCGGGGGGCCGCCAGCGATATGGTCGCCGTGATCGTAGAAGATCTCGGTGCACGGCCCGCAGGGACCGGTTTCGGCCATCTGCCAGAAGTTGTCCGAGGCAAACGGGGCGCCCTTGTTGTCGCCGATGCGCACGATGCGTTCTTCGGGAATGCCGACCATGTCGCGCCACAGCGCGTAGGCCTCGTCATCGGTCTGGTAGACGGTGACCAGCAGGCGGTCGGCCGGCAGCTTCCAGACCTGGGTCAGCAGCTCCCAGGCCCAGGCAATGGCGTCCTTCTTGAAGTAATCGCCGAAAGACCAGTTGCCCAGCATTTCGAAGAACGTGTGATGGCGCGCGGTATAGCCGACCTGGTCAAGGTCGTTGTGCTTGCCGCCGGCGCGCAGGCAGCGCTGGACGTCGGCCGCGCGTACGTAGCTGCGTTTCTCGGCGCCAAGGAACACATCCTTGAACTGCACCATTCCGGAGTTGGTGAACAACAGGGTCGGATCATTGCCGGGCACCAGCGGTGCCGACGGCACGATGGTGTGGCCCTTTCCCTTGAAAAATTCAAGGAAGTCGCTGCGGATCTGGGAGGTGGTGAATGTGACGGATGCGTTCATGGGGGCTGGCTTTATGCAGGCCGGCCGGTCCCCGGCACACAGCCCCAATGGCCGGGTGTCACTACAGGACCGCCGAAACCACAAAGGGTATCAGGCCCGGGCCGCTCAGTCGTCAGCGTCGTAGCGCGTGGCATGCCGTATACAGCCGCCGTCAAATCCACGCCGGGCCAGCATGTCCGCCGCCTTGCGTCGCTGCGCCAAGTCAACCGGCCCCTGCTCGCCGAATCGGCGCATTACCAGATCCCGGGCTTTTTCGGGCCAGTCACCGTCAAAAGTCGCCATCGCAGTTTCAATCTGCTCGCTATCCAGACCATGGGTGCCCAACTCGGCGCGAATGTGCACGGGCCCATATCCCCCGCTGGCACGGCTGCGCACCAGCATTTCGGCAAAGCGGCCATCGTCCTGCCAGCCGTCCTCAGCCAACCGGGAGACGGCAGCATCGATCGCATCGGCTTCGATACCCCGCGCCTCGAGTTTCCGCTTCAATTCCTTGCGCGAGTGTTCACGCCGCACCAGCAGCCCCAAGGCACGCTGCAAGGGCGTCTGCTCGCGAACCCGGCGCTTGCGACGCCCGGGTGGCCCCTCGATATCCGTCATGTGACCCATCTCCAGCAGAGATCGCGCCCTCCTTGGCGCCGGCCCTCCTGGTTTGCACAAAACGCGGGAGCGGACAGGCGTCACTGACGGCGCCGTCCACTCCCGCGGGAAACTCACTCTTCGGCGCTGTCGCCTTCGTCAGGAGACACCTCTACCGGCTGGAAGCGCTCACGCAACTCCGCTTCCAGACGCGTCGCCACCTGCGGGTTGTCACGCAGGTAGCCGCGGGCGTTGTCCTTGCCCTGACCGATGCGCTCTTCGCCGTAGCTGTACCAGGCGCCGGCCTTCTCGACCAGTTTGGCTTCCACGCCCATGTCGATCAGTTCGCCTTCGCGGCTGATGCCTTCGCCGTACAGGATCTCGGTGATGACCTGTTTGAACGGAGGCGCCAGCTTGTTCTTGACCACCTTGATCCGGGTCTGGTTGCCGATGATCTCGTCACCCTTCTTGATCGCGCCGATGCGGCGGATGTCCAGGCGCACCGAGGCATAGAATTTCAGCGCGTTGCCGCCGGTAGTCACTTCCGGGCTCTGACCCGGCATCATCACGCCGATCTTGTGACGCAGCTGGTTGATGAACACCACCAGCGTATTGGAGCGCTTGATGTTGCCGGTCAGCTTGCGCAATGCCTGGCTCATCAACCGCGCCTGCAGGCCTGGCAGCTGGTCGCCCATTTCGCCTTCGATTTCGGCCTTGGGGGTCAGCGCGGCGACGGAGTCGACCACGACGATGTCCACCGAGCTCGAGCGCACCAGCATGTCGGCGATTTCCAGCGCCTGCTCACCGGTGTCCGGCTGCGACAGCAGCAGGTCGTCCACGTTCACGCCCAGCTTGGCGGCGTAGATCGGATCCAACGCATGCTCGGCGTCGATGAACGCCGCAGTGCCGCCCTTCTTCTGGCATTCGGCGATCGCCTGCAGCGTCAGCGTGGTCTTGCCCGAGGACTCGGGACCATAGATTTCCACGACACGACCCTTGGGCAGCCCACCGATACCGAGCGCGATGTCCAGCATCAGCGAACCGGTGGGGATGACCTCGACCGCTTCGACGACACGGTCACCCATGCGCATCACGGCGCCCTTTCCGAACTGCTTCTCGATCTGGCTCAGGGCGGCGGTGAGCGCGCGCTTCTTGTTCTCGTCCATCGGTTTGGTCCTCGTCGCTGATTTCGTCATGGGTTCACTGTAGTGGCGCCGTATCGCAAAGACTGAGACTGCAAACAATACGGTCAGATTATTTGTCGGGAGATATCCCGGGCAGCGGCAAAAGCGCGCACCGGATGTAGGAAAAATACATGGCCGAAACTGGGACTAAGCCCCAGCTTCAGCGATTGGGCCGTAGCAGCCCGCAATAAAGCCCCTCAATGGCGAAGTCCTGATCGGGCAGCACTTCAATGGGTGCGTAATCGGGGTTGCGTGGCAACAAACGGATCCGGTCCTTGCCGATCTTGAGCAGCTTGACCGTCACTTCATCATCGATCCGCGCCACCACGATCTGCCCGGACTGGGCGTCGGGAGTGCGATGCACACCGATCAGATCGCCATCGAAGATACCTTCATCGATCATGGAGTCGCCCTGCACTTTGAGCAGGTAATCCGGGGCCGGCGAGAAAAACACCCGGTCCAGCACCACAAAGTCTTCCGAACCGATATCCGCACCGATCGGCAGACCCGCCGCCACCCGCCCCAGAACCGGCAGCCGCAGCACGTCATCGGCCGTTGGCGCTGCGTCGGCCGCACTGCCGGCTTCGGCTTCGGGGGTGTGGGCTGCGGCGACGAGCCGGATCCCGCGCGCCTGCCCTGGCAGCCGGCGGATGACCCCGGCCTGCTCCAGTGCTTCAAGGTGGTACTGGGCGCCACGCACGCCTTTGAAACCGAAGGCACGGGCGATCTCGGTCTGCGACGGCGGGACGCCATCGGACTCGATCCGCTCGGCGATCATGGCCAGGATGGCCTGCTGGGTATCGGTGAGATTCATGGTTAGTAGTAATACTACTAACAACTTCGATCGTCAACGCTGAATCCGCACATGCGCCGGCCGGCGGCCAGCTAATGCCGTCCGCTGCGCCATATTGAAATGATGATCCATATGGCGCACAGCGTGGCACCGATGAATCCAGCGACCCCGATCCCCAACAGCCAGCGGCTGGCACTGCTGCCGACACTGTTCATGACGATCGATGAGCCGATGATCAGCGCTGCGGTGACGATGCCGACGGTGAGGCGGTTGGCGGCGCGATTGACCTGATCGCCGAAGCCTTTGAGCGCCGGGGTCTCCACATTGAACTGCATGCGTCCACGGCGGGCAGCCAGCACCAGCTTGCGCAGATCGCGGGGCAGTTCACCGGCCAGATCCAGCGCGTTGAAAAAGCTCCTGCGGCCACGCCGCAGAACAGCGCGAGGGGCGTAGCGTTGCTGCATCGCCCGCTGCAGATAGGGCCGCGCTTCGCTGGCCATGTCGAAATCGGGGTCAAGCTGCCGGCCCATTCCTTCCAGCGTGAGGAAGGTCTTGATCATCAGCGCCAGGTCCGCCGGCAGGGTCAAACCGTACTGCCGCAGCAGGCTGGTGACATCGCCCAGCATCGGGCCAATGCGCAGGTCCTTCAGCGGCACACCACGGTACTGGTCGACGAAGCTGCCGATATCCTGCTGCAGCCGTGATTCGTCCACTTCCACACCACCGGCCCATTCCAGCAGCACATCGGTGACCAACTCCGGATCCTGGCTGACCAGCCCGTACAACAACTGCGCCACCTGGAAACGGCGCTTCTCGGACAGCCGGCCGATCATGCCGAAATCGATCACCGCAATGCGGCCATCGCGCATGTAAAAAATATTTCCAGGGTGCGGGTCGGCGTGGAAACAGCCGTCCTGCAGCACCATTTTCAGAATGATGCCGGCGCCGCGGCGCGCCAGTGCAACCCGATCCAGACCGGCGGCATCCACGGCGGCCAGATCACGCCCGGGGATGCCATCGACAAAGTCCTGCACGTTCAGGCTTTCACAGGTCCATTGCCAGTAGACGCGTGGAATCAGCACCTCCTCGTGCCCTCGAAAATTGCCGGCGATGCGTTCGGCATGGCGGCATTCGGCAGCGAAGTCCAGTTCGCCGCGCAACGACAGGGTGAATTGCTGCACCACTTCGGCAGGGCGATAACGCCGCAGATCGGGAATGCGCGCCTCGATGATCTCCGCCAGCCGCGCCAGTAAACGCAGATCGGCATCGATGACCTCACGGATTCCGGGCCGGCGGATTTTAAGCACCACCGCCGTGCCGTCGTGCAGCCAGGCGCGATGCGCCTGCGCCAGCGAGGCAGCCGCGAGTGGCTTCTCATCCAGCCGGGCGAACGCCTGCTCCGCAGGTTCCCCGAGGTCGCGCTCGAGCTGCTCACGAACCTGCGCGTAAGGCAATGCCGGCACTGCGTTCTGCAACTCGCTGAACTCGTCGATCCACTCGGGCGGAAACAGATCGACACGGGTGGCCAGCACCTGCCCAAGTTTGACGAACGTCGGGCCAAGCTCTTCCATCGCCCGCCGTACGCGCACCGGCGCCGACATGCGCACCCGCTCTGCTGCGTCATGCCAGTGCAGCAGGCGCCCCGCCCGCTCCAGCACTTCGGCCATGCCCATGCGCCGGACGACGTCACCGAAGCCGTAGCGGATCAGGACCGCGGCAATTTCCTGCAGGCGCCCCAGATCACGGACGGTGGCCAGCGCTTCCCACATCAGCCGGCGTCCCGGGGGGGTTGTGGCTGGCGCGGGATCACAACAGGCTCTCCAGCCCTTCCAGCGCTTGGGTGACGGTCTGCCGGCGAACGGCATCGCGGTCACCCGCGAAATGGAACAGCTCGGCATGGGTGTAGCCACCGCGGCGCTTCCAACCGATCCAGACCGTGCCGACCGGCTTGTCCTCACTTCCGCCCCCGGGTCCGGCAATGCCGGTTACCGCCACCGCCACGCTCGCACCGGAATTGACCAGTGCGCCGGAGACCATCTCGATCACCGTCTCGCGACTGACCGCACCCTGGGTTTCCAGCGTCAGGGCGCGCACGCCCAACAGTGCCTGTTTTGCTTCGTAGCTGTAGGCGACCATGCCGCAGTCGAACCAGTCAGACGATCCGGCAACCCCGGTCATCGCCTTCGCGATCCAGCCACCAGTACAGCTCTCGGCGGTGACCAGGCGGTCGTGCGCGCTGCGCAAACGCTCGCCGATGTGTGCGGCAAGCTGATCCAGTTCGGTATCGGACATCACGGGCATGGCGGTTTCTTGTGAGGGACCCCGACGTTTTAGCGCAAAACGCCATCCGCTGCCCGTGCCAACCGCGGCCCCGTTGCGGGGCCGCGGCGCAACTCTTGCTCAATATTGCAGGCGGAACGTCATTCCGTACGTGCGCGGCGCGCCGAGGAAGGCGTTCCAGTTGCCCGGCTGGATCGGCGCATCAAAGCCGACCTGCATATAGGTTTCATCAGTGAGGTTCTGTCCCCACAACTCCACCATCCAGCGCCTGTCCTGCCGGCCGAATCCGATCCGCGCATTGACCAGCGCATAGGCCGCCTGCTCCTTTTGCGGGTCAAGATCCGAGCCGGTGTTGTGGTCGGACATGTACTTGCTGGAGACGTTGAACCGGCCCAGCAGGTTGCTGCCGATATCCCACTGGTAGGTCACCGACGCCGAGGCCGACCACAGCGGTGCGAAGCTGATGTGGTTGCCGGGCAGCAGGAACAGGTCCGCATCGGGCAGCAGGTCGTTGCCGTAACGCGTGTCGGCATAGGTCACGCCGCCCTGCAGCATCAGCCCCTTGATCCCCGTCTGCCACAACAGGTCAAGCTCCATGCCTTTGGATTCGACCTTGGGAATAGAGCGCACCACGTAGCTGGTGCCGAGGAAACTGTTGAGCTGGAAGTCGCTGTACTCCTGGTAGAACACCGTGCCGTTCAGCAGCAGGTTGCCGTCCGCCCAGGTGGTCTTGGCGCCCAGCTCGTAGCTGTCGACAAACTCACCGGGGAAGGAGGTGTCATCCACCGGGATGACACCCGCCGTACCGCTGGACAGGCCATTGCTGGATTGCACCCGATCCAGGTTGAAACCGCCGCCCTTGTAACCGCGCGCCGCCGACAGGTAGGTCATCACGTTGTCGTTCCAGCGGTATGCCGCCTTCAACGTGCCCGACCACTCCTTCTCGGTGGAACTCTGTTCGGTGACGCGCCCGTTGTGCAGCGCGTTGGTCCACGGCAGGCACATGTAACCGATCAGATTCGGCGCCACCGCTCCCACCAGTTGTTGCTGCACCGCCGCCGGCAGACTGGTGAAGCCGGGAATGCGCGCTGCCAGTGCACCGCCCACCCGGCCGGCAGGATTGGCCAGGGCTGCAGCGCATGACGCCCCGCCATTGGGATTGGTGTAGATCGAGGTCAGGTCTTTCTTGTCATGGGTGTAGCGCAGGCCGACCGTGAAATCGAGCTTGTCGGTGGCGTGCAGCGTGTTGTTGGTGAAGAACGCCAGACTGCGGGCGGTCTGGAAGTAACTGTCCTGCGCGCCGGTGCCGACAAAGCCCGTTCCGAACGGACGCCCGCTCACCTGCGAAAAGAACGTTGCCGGATTGGCGGTGTTGACGGTGATGCCCATCGGCGCCAGCTGTTGGGCCAGTTGCCCCAGCACCTGCGATCCCACCAGGGTGGACAGGTACGGCTCGTAGTCGACCCCGACTTTGTATTGGTCGTAGCGGTCCAGTTTCTCGTCGGAGTAGAACGCGCCGAACATCCAGTCGATCCGGTCAGTGGAGCCGGTCAGGCGCAGCTCCTGGCTGAAGGTCTCAAATGCGGTGGAATGCCCTTTCGGGTCGGCATCACGCCAGATCAGGTCGGCCCCGGTGAAATCCACATCCATCGCGTTGAGCGTCGTCCAGTCGCGGAACGCGGTGATGGAGGTGAGCGTCGCCCCTCCCAGCCAGGGTGTGTCCCAGTTGATCTCGGCCGAGATGCCCTTGTCCTTCACGTCCTGCTCGGTGCTGCGATTGGCGTAGGCCAGGCGCCGCTCCATGTCCGGCGTGGCGATCACCCCCTGGCCACCGGCCAGTGCATTGATGATCGCCACCGGGCCTGCGCCCAATGCACTGCGCTCGCTGGTCACACCGACGCAGCAGTTCTCCTCGCGACTGGTGAAATCGGCAATGAGATTGATATCGAGCGTGTCACTGGGCTCCACCAGCAACTGTGCACGCAGCGTGTGGAAGTTGCGGTTGCCGTCGGCGGTTTCCTGTCGCGGGCCCTTGCCGGTATTGATGTCGATAACGCCATCGCGCTCGCGTTTGGCGGCATAGATACGGAATGCCGCGTTGTCTCCCAGAGCATCGTTGTAGGCGCCGGATATGCCCTTTTCGCCGTAGTTGCCGATGGTGACTTCCGCTTCCGCACTCTGGCTGTAACTGGGCCTGCGCGTCATCACGTTGATGACACCGGCCGAAGTGTTCTTGCCGAACACGGTGCCTTGCGGCCCCTTCAGGACCTCGATCCGTTCCAGCTCACCGAGATCGCCAAAACCGACGCCGGTACGCGGACGGTAGACGCCGTCGATAACCACACCCACCGCCGACTCCAGACCGGCGTTGTCGCCGTTGGTGCCGACGCCACGGATGCGGGCGGTGGTCTGTGATTCGTTGGTGGTGGAGCTGACATGCAAACCCGGCACCAGCAGCTGTACATCCTTGATGTCGGAAACACCGGCATCGCGCATGAGCTGTTCGGGCAGGACGGTGAGCATGATCGGAACGTCCTGCAACGCCTCCTCACGCTTCTGCGCGGTAACGGTAAGTGTGGCCAGGGTGGTGGCTTCCTGCTCTGTACCGCGGGCTTCCGGTGCCTGTTGCTGGGCCGAGACGGAACCGCTGTAGAGAACGGCAAGGACAGCAACGGAAATGACGGACCTGTGCGCGACAACTATTGCCATGTATCTTCCCCCGAGAGATGGCCTGCGGATTTTTAAATTCTGGTCTTCGCTGCTCTTTCCTGTACTGCGTTTACTTTGCGTGACGGTTGTCAAGGCCGCACGCTAGCATCGTCTTGTTCGCCATGCTCACCGCACTGCAGCAGACACGCCCAGAAACGCAAACGGCCGCCCGTAGGCGGCCGTTGCAATGACGATCCGTGCCGTTACCGGCGTCTTGCTACCACTCCGGCTCACGCACCGGCAGCAGCGGACGGATCATTTCCCCCTCTGGACCGGCCGCCAGTCGCTCGGCCTCGGCAATCGGAATATCCACCTCGACCAGCCAGCCCTGATCATCGGTCTGTTCGCTGCGGACCACCTCCAGCTGGTGCAGGCGCGAGCGCAACCGTCCTGATTCGGGGGGCAACCTCAAGGTGCCGGTCACATGCTGCAGGCCCAGCCGCTTGCCGAGCACGGATTGCAGCAGTTCGATTCCGCGCCCATCGCGCGCGGAAATCCACACCCGCTCCCGCCGCGACTCGTCCGGCACGCCATCCTGCGCGTCATGCCGCACGTCCGCGCCGTCGATACGGTCGATCTTGTTGAACACCAGCAATTGCGGCAGCTCGCCCGCCCCTACCGCCTGCAGGACCTCGTCAACCTGGGCGATGCGCTCCTCACGCAGCGGATCAGCGGCATCGACCAGATGCAGCAGGAAGTCGGCTTCGCGCGCTTCGGACAGGGTGGAGCGGAAAGCAGCGACCAGCTCATGGGGCAGATCGCGCACAAAACCGACCGTATCGGCCAGCACTACGCTGCCGCCGGGCAATGCAATGCGCCGCACGGTCGGATCGAGCGTGGCGAACAGCTGGTCGGCCGCGTAGGCCTCGGCGCCGGTCAAGGCATTGAACAGGGTGGACTTGCCGGCGTTGGTATACCCCACCAAAGCAACGCGCGGCAGCTCGCTGCGCACGCGTGCGCGGCGCATCTGGTTGCGCTGGACCTCGACTTTCTCCAGCCGTTTCTGCAGCTGCTCAACGCGTTTCTGCAGAAGGCGACGGTCGGTTTCGAGCTGGGTTTCACCCGGACCACGCAAACCGATGGCGCCGCCGCGCTGGCGTTCCAGATGGGTCCAGCCACGCACCAGACGGGTGGACAGGTGACGCAGCTGCGCGAGCTCGACCTGCAGCTTGCCGTCATGGCTGTGCGCACGCTGGGCAAAGATATCCAGGATCAGGCCCGTGCGATCGATCACCCGGCGTTCGAGGAAGCGCTCCAGGTTGCGCTCCTGCACCGGTGACAAGGCGTGGTTGACCAGCACCAGGTCGGCGCCGGTCGCCTCGGCGGCGACCTTGACCTCTTCCAGCTTGCCACTGCCGATCAGCGTGGACGGATTCGGCCTGTCCATGCGCGCGGTGATGATGGCCGCGATGGTGGCGCCGGCCGAGCGCGCAAGATCGGTGAACTCCTCCAGCACATCCTCTTCCAGCCGCCCGCTGTGCGGCAGGATCAACAGCGCGTGTTCGCCCTTCTTCGAGCGGTCAAACACGCGCCGCTCCCGCCTTACTCGTTGTCGTCATCAGCAACCTGACCATCCTCATTGGAATGCACCGAACCACCTCCCGGACCGACGCGCACATTGCGCGCGGGCACCACGGTGGAAATCGCGTGCTTGTAAACCATCTGGCTGACGGTGTTACGCAGCAGCACCACGAACTGGTCGAACGACTCGATCGTGCCTTGCAGCTTGATCCCGTTGACCAGATACACCGACACCGGCACGCGCTCGCGGCGCAGTGCGTTCAGGAACGGGTCCTGCAAAGATTGCCCCTTGGACATCGCTTACTCCTCGTTATTGTTCTTATGGATCCGGATGAAGCGGCTTCCCCAGCCAACCGGAAGCAGTGATGTTACACGCCGCGCGCTGAGGCGGCATCGCAACGGTCGCCCATGAATGCCGAAACAGCCGCATTCAGGCGTGGCATGTCGGCTCTTGGGTCGAACCAGCGTGCATCCAACTCACCTCGCAACCAGGTCAATTGCCGCTTGGCCAGTTGCCGGGTGGCAAAAATGCCTTGCTCACGGAACCCGGCCAGACTGCCGTGGCCTGCCAGATGCAGCCAGGCCTGACGGTAGCCCACCGCCCGGATTGCCGGAAGATCCAGCGGTTGCGCCACCACGGCCATCTGCGGCATCGCTTTGATGGCTCGCACTTCATCCAAGAAACCCTGCTCCAGCATCAGGTCGAAACGTGCCTCGATGCGACGATGCAGCACTGCGCGATCGGCCGGTGCCAGCACCAGCTTGAGCGTGCGTACAGGCAACCGGCTCACGCCCGGCATCGCCTGCCACTCGCTGATCGGCTTGCCAGTCAGCCGGAACACCTCCAACGCTCGCTGGATACGCTGCGGGTCGGTGGTGTGGATGCGCCGCGCGGCGGCGGGGTCCACTTGCGCCAACTGCCCATGCAATGCCGCCCAACCGACATTTGCGGCCTCGGCGGCAATCGCCGCACGCGTACCCGGGTCGGCTTCCGGCATCGGCGACAGGCCCTGCAGCAGCGCCCGGAAATACAGCCCGGTGCCGCCGGCCAGAATCGGCACCCGTCCGCGCGCGACGATATCGCGCACCGCTGCGGCGGCATCGGTAGAAAATTCGGCGGCCGAATAGGTTTGCCACGGGTCGCGCAGGTCCAGCAGATGATGCCGCACCCGCGCCTGCTCGGTGGCATCGGGCTTGGCGGCACCGATGTCCAGCCCGCGGTACACCAGCGCCGAATCGACACTGACAATCTCGCCGCCCAAGCGCTCGGCCAACGCCAGCGCCAGGGCGGTCTTGCCCGAGGCGGTCGGCCCCATCAGCGCGATCGCCAGCGGCCGCTGGTCTGCCGCCATCAGTCGTCGTCCGGCCAGCGGATGGCCGGCGCCTCGTTGCGAGCCCGCGGCTCCGGAACGGCAGCCACCGCATCCCACACCCTGAGTGCATCCACGGTCGCGGCGACATCGTGCACCCGCAGGATCATCGCACCGCGCTGGGCGGCGATCAGATGCGCGGCGACCGAGCCGGAAACGCGCTCGGCGGGCAGCTCGCGCCCGGTCAGCTCGCCGATGCTGCGCTTGCGCGACAGGCCGGCGAGCATCGGCACGCCCAGCTCGAGAAAGCGCGAGGAGCGCGCCAGCAACGTCATGTTGTGAGCGGTGGTTTTGCCGAAGCCGAAACCCAGATCGATGATGATCTGCTTCTTGGCGATACCGGCCATCTCCGCCGCGAAAATCCGCTCGGCGAGAAACCGGTGCACCTCGGCCACGATGTCGTCGTAATGGGGGTCCTGCTGCATCGTGCCCGGCTCGCCGAGCATGTGCATCAGCACCACTGGAACAGCCAGCTCGGCGGCAGCTTCCAGCGCCCCTGGCTGGCGCAGGGCGTGGATGTCGTTGATCAGCCCGGCACCGGCGGCAACCGCGGCGCGCATCACCTCCGGCTTGAAGGTATCGATGCTGATCGGCACGGCCGTCTCGCCGGCCAGCCGCTCGATCACCGGGATCACCCGCCGCAGCTCTTCTTCGACCGGCACCGGGTCGCTACCCGGGCGGGTGGATTCGCCGCCGACATCCAGCAGATCGGCACCTTCGGCGACCAGTTGCAGCGCATGCGCGACGGCGGCCTCCAGCGTGTCGTGACGCCCGCCATCGGAAAACGAATCCGGGGTCACGTTGACGATCCCCATGACCTTCGGGGAATCCAGCCGCAACAGCCGACCGGCGCAATCCAGAACGGGAACGGTATCGAACATCACGGTCGTTTACCCCATCCGCCACGCTGGGTTTTTACAACGCTCAGCACCACGCCAAGCACGATGCCGATGCCACTGCCGACGACGATGTTGTCGGCAATCACTCCGGCAGCCACGCCCACAATGGTGGCGACGACCATTTCCCAGAGAAGCGAAACCGGCCGGGGAGGTTGGGCAGACATGGAAACTCCTGAAATAGCGCTCGTAGCGACAGACCATCATTGTCGCGCAGCGATGACGCCCATGGCGAACGCAGCCGCGGTTCCAGCTGCGCGCAAAGAGGAAGGCCGGGTTTCCCCGGCCTTCGCGACAACGCAGATTTCTTGATCAGTGCTGGCCGGCCGGATCACTGATAGGCGTGGTCGGGCGCTCACCGTCGCCCCGGCCACCGCCGCTGCGGTCGTTGCCGCCCTTTTCCACCCAGTCCGCAGGTGGTGAAGGCTGGCGGCCTTCCATCAGCGCCTTGACCTGGTCAGCATCGATCGTCTCCCATTCCAGCAGCGCTGCCGTCATGGCCTCCACGACCTCACGCTTGCTTTCGAGGATGTCGCGTGCCACGGCGTACTGCTGATCCAGGATGCGGCGGATTTCCGCGTCCACCTTCTGCTGGGTGGCTTCAGAAATGGTCTTGCTGTGCATCCCGAAACCGCCCTCGTCATCGGCGTAGACCATGGTCCCCATCGCATCGGACATGCCGTACTTGGTGACCATGCCGCGCGCCAGCTTGGTGGCCCGTTCGAAATCGTTGGACGCACCGGTGGACACCTCACCGACAAAGATCTCTTCGGCGATACGGCCGCCGAACAGGATCGCCAGCTCTTCCAGCATCCGGTCCTTGTACTTGCTCAGCGAATCGTGCTCGGGAAGCTGCCAGGTCAGGCCCAGCGCCCAGCCACGCGGCATGATCGTCACCTTGTGCACCGGATCGGCCTTGGGCAGCGACATCGCAACCACCGCATGCCCCGATTCGTGGTACGCGGTATTGCGGCGCTCTTCCTCGCGCATGACCATGCTGCGCCGCTCAGGACCCATGTAGATCTTGTCCTTGGCGTCCTCGAAGTCCTTCATGTCGACTTCCTGCTTGTTGCGGCGAGCAGCAAACAGGGCGGCCTCGTTGACCAGGTTGGCCAGGTCGGCGCCCGAGAAACCCGGTGTACCGCGCGCCAGCACTTCCGGGCGCACGTCATCATTGAGCGGCACCTTGCGCATGTGCACGCGCAGGATCTGCTCGCGACCCTTGATATCCGGCAAACCCACCATGACCTGGCGGTCGAAACGGCCCGGACGCAGCAGCGCCTTGTCGAGCACGTCCGGCCGGTTGGTCGCGGCGATCACGATCACACCTTCGCCACCCTCGAAACCGTCCATCTCGACCAGCAGCTGGTTCAGGGTCTGCTCGCGCTCGTCATGGCCACCGCCGGTGCCGGAGCCACGATGACGGCCCACTGCATCGATTTCGTCGATGAAGATGATGCACGGCGCATGCTTCTTGGCCTGCTCGAACATGTCGCGCACACGGCTGGCGCCGACACCGACAAACATCTCCACGAAATCCGAACCGGAGATCGCGAAGAACGGCACCTTGGCTTCGCCGGCGATCGCACGCGCCAGCAGGGTCTTGCCGGTACCCGGAGGGCCGACCATCAGCACGCCACGCGGAATCTTGCCGCCGAGCTTGGTGAACTTGGACGGGTCGCGCAGGAAATCGACGAGTTCGCTGACTTCCTCCTTGGCCTCGTCACAGCCGGCCACATCGGCAAAGGTGACCTTGATCTGGTCCTCGCCCTGCAGCTTGGCGCGCGACTTGCCGAAGGACATCGCACCCTTGGCACCGCCACCACCGCCCTGCATCTGCCGCATCATGAAAATCCAGAAGCCGATCAGCAGCACCACCGGCAGGAACTGCAGCAGGATCGACCAGAAGCCCGGGCCCTTGGCCGGCTCCTGGCGCGTCAACGGCACGTTCTTGCTGACCAGCTGGTCGATCAATTTCTCGTCGCGTGGCGCGAACAGCGAACCTTCGCTGCCGTCACTGCGCTTGAAGCGGATGGCAGTGGCCGTCAGGGTGCTGTTGTCGGTGATCTCCACCGACTTGATGCGCCCGGAATCCACTTCCTGCAGGAACTGGGTGTAGTTGCTGGCATCTGTGGCAGTCACCGCGCCACCGCGCGGCGAGAAGCTCTGGAACACCACCATCAGCACGACGGCGACGACCACCCATAGCAACAGATTTTTGGTCAAGTCGTTCATCCTCATTGACTCCGGTGCCCCTTTATTCCTAGATGCTGATTCGTTGTGAGCTTACTTGATCTGCGCACGCTTACCCTGACCGAGGACGTACACCTCGGAGGAGCGCTTGCGTGAGGCTTCCGGCTTGCGGATGACGACCTTGTCATAACGACGCCGCATCTCGCGCACGTAATCGTCAAAGCCAACGCCCTGGAACAGCTTGATCAGGAACGCCCCACCCGTCTTGAGATGGTTGTCGGCAAAATCCATCGCCAGTTCCGCCAGATGCATCATCCGCGGCTGGTCCACCGCGTCCATACCACTCTTATTGGGGGCCATATCCGACAGCACAAGGTCTACCGGCTGGTTGCCGACCATGGCCTCGAACTGCGATAGGACGGCTTCCTCCCTGAAGTCCCCATGAAGGAACTCGACGCCGGCCAGCGATGGCATATCCAGGATGTCCAGCGCCAGCACCCGACCGCGATCACCCATCGATTTGCGCACCTGCTGTGACCAGCCGCCCGGCGCCGCGCCGAGGTCCACCACCGTCATGCCTGGCTTCAGCAGCCGGTCACGTTCGAGCAACTCTTCGAGCTTGTAGGCGGCACGCGAGCGCATGCCTTCGGCCTGGGCCTTCTTCACGAAGGGATCGGCGAAGTGTTCTTTCAACCAGCGTTGACTGCTTTTGCTGCGCGTTGCCATTGGAGGAGGGCCTGAGGGGGCGGCCATGATACCCTGAACCCCCTTGATAACCCTGTATTCCTGCATGTCCATCGTCCTTACTTCGGCCCAGACCCGATTCCTGCGCGGCGCTGCGCACGATCTGAAAGCACTGCTGCAGATTGGAGGCAAGGGGGTTACGCCGGCCTTCCTCACGGAACTGGACGAGGTGCTGGAACACCACGAACTGGTCAAGGTGAAGATCGCCGCCGATGACCGCGAGGCCCGTGACACCCTCATCGGCGAACTGACGCAAGGCTCCGGCAGTGCGTTGGTACAGCGGATCGGCCACGTTGCCGTGCTGTACCGCCCGAGCAAGGAACGACGCCAGATCGTTCTGCCGCGCGGCTGAGCATTTGGGATCATTCAGATGCAACTGAGCCAGGAACTGCCCGACTACACCTATGCGCTGCGCTCTGCGGACGGCAGCCAGGCGCGGGTCAACGATCGGGTACTGGCGCGCAGCTTCATCCTCGCACCGGACACCCTGATCGAGGACTGGCCGGTAGCTTCGATTGGCGAGCTGGCCGTCGAACATCTGTCGCCGCTGCTCGCACTCAATCCGGCGCTGGTCCTGCTCGGCACCGGCGCGCGTCAGGTGTTTCCCCCTGCAGCCATCATGGCCGCCTGCCTCACCCGCGGCGTCGGCATTGAAGTGATGACCAATGCCTCGGCCGCCCGCACGTTCAACGTGCTGGCCGGCGAAGGGCGACGCGTGGCAGCCGCGTTCATTCTCGAGCCCGCCGCCTAGTCGGCGAAGCGGGCCGCGTCATCGGGCGGCCCGCCAAGACGGGACCAGGGTTTCATCCCGGCGCCGCCTCCACCATCAAAAGGTTGGATCGACTCCCGGCGACGCAGATGCCGCCGGGCGGTCACCACCGACTACTTCTTCGGCAGATACAGCAGCGGATCCACCGGCTTGCCGTTGTAGCGGATCTCGAAATGCAGCATGTCGCGCGCGGCGCCGGTGCGTCCCATCTCGGCGATCTGTTCGCCGGCCTTGACGTTCTGCCCCTCGTTCACCAGCCGCTTGCGGTTGTGGCCATACGCCGACAACCACTGCTCGTTGTGCTTGATGATGATCAGCTCGCCGTAACCCACCAGTCCGGCGCCGGAATAGACCACCACCCCGGGGCCGGCCGCGCGGACGGTTTGCCCGCTGGCGCCGGCGATATCGATGCCCTGCTTGGTGGCTTCACCGGCCACATAGCGCCCCACCAGCACTCCATCGGCCGGCCAACGCCAGCCGATGCCGCTGTTCACCGGGGCAGCCACAGGCGCCACCGGCGCGGCGGGCTTGGCGGTAGCGGTTGTAGAGGAAGCGGTAGCGCCGGAGTGGGATGCCACCGCGCCCGGATAGAGCCGCAACGACTGCCCCGGGTAGATGGTGTAAGGCTCGGACAAGCCGTTCCACGCTGCCAGATCACGCGCGGTGATGTTGTGGATGCGGGCCAGCGCGTACAGCGTGTCGCCGCGTTTCACCACCGCGGTCTGCCCGGGCTTGGCCACCGATGCCCGCGGCGTTGGCGCAGCCCGGGAGCCACCCGGCCCCGATGACGGTTTGACCACGGTCGCTGTGCCGCACGCGCCCAGTACGGACACCAGCAGCGCCATCGCAGCCACACGGATTGTCTTGTTCATCACTGCTGCACTCATGCGAATTTGGCCCTCCAGACCACCCAGGCCACCAACCCGGCAAGCAAGGCAGTGGCGATCCAGCCCAGTGGTTCAATCCAGCGCCGCAGCGCGGCCTCGGCACGGGGCCCGCCAATGCGGATGACCGCCGCCAGCAGGAACACCCGCTTGCCACGGCCGACCAGCATGCTCAACGCGTACGGCAGCAACGGCACGCCGACAATACCCGAGGCCCAGGTGAAGACCTTCATCGGGATCGGCATGAAGCCGCCGACGACCAGGAAGGTGAACACCGCCCAGGGCGATTGCGCCATTTTTTCCTGCACCAGCACGATGCCCGACTCGATTCCGCCGAGCATGCCCAGCGCGGCAAATACCGGCTTGAGCGCCTCGAACGCGTAATGGCCGAGCGCATACCCCACCATCGCCCCGGCCATGGAGCCGGCCAGGCTCAGGGTGGCGAACCACCACCCGCGCCGTGGCTGCGCCACGCACATCGGCGCCAGCATCACTTCCGGCATCACCGGGAAAATGATGGCCTCGATGAAGCTCAGAACGGTGAGGTAGGTCGGCGCGCGCTTGTGGTTGGCCCAGCCGATTGCCCGCTCGTACAGCGGTCCAAAAATCTTCATCCAGCAATACTCCGCATCAATCCAACATGCCCGACAACAACGGCACGAAACTGACAGGAGCCAGATCCTGCTGTTCGACGCTGCCATCCTCGCGTCTGGTCAACTGCAACAGGGCCTGCCCGCCGGGCCCGCCCACCGGTGCGATCAGGCGTCCGCCCACCGCCAACTGCTCGACCAGCGCATCCACCAGCGCCGGTGCGGCGGCGGTGACGACGATGGCGTCATAGGGGCCATGCTCGCCCCAGCCGACCCGGCCGTCATCGTGCTTGCTGCGGATGTTCATGCCCAGCTGCCGGAAGCGTTTGCGCGCCTGCCGCAGCAGATCACCGATCCGTTCTACGGTGTAGACCTCCAGCCCAAGCGCGGCCAGCACCGCCGCCTGGTAGCCGGAGCCGGTGCCCACTTCGAGCACCTTCTTGGGCCCGACCTGCAGCACCGCCTCGGTCATGCGCGCCACCACCCATGGCTGGGAGATGGTCTGGCCATGGCCGATCGGCAAGGCGGTGTCCTCGTAGGCACGCGATGCGAGCGCCTCATCGATGAACAGGTGCCGCGGAACCACGCGGATCGCGTGCAGCGTGGCCTCGTCGCTGATGCCGGACTCGCGCAAGCGGTCCACCAGCCGGTCGCGCACACGCTGGGAAGTCATGCCGATACCCATCGTTTCGGGCTGCAGGCGCAAGCGTGGCGTCATGCCGGGGTATCCAGCGACGCTGACAGCCCGGCTACCCAGCTGGCGACCTTCTCCAGCGCCTGGTAACGGGTCAGGTCCACCTGGATCGGGGTGATGGAAATATGGCCGGTGCGCACCGCGTGGAAATCGGTTCCCGGGCCTGCATCCTGTTCGCTGCCTGCCGGCCCGATCCAGTAGACCGTATGGCCCCGCGGATCGGTCTGCGGAATGCACGCTTCGGCACGGTGCCGGTTGCCCAGACGGGTCACTTCGAAGCCGCGGATTTCGGCCCACGGCAGATCCGGCACATTGACGTTGAGGATGGTGTCGGCCGGCAGCGGGTCAGCCTTCAACCGCGCCACGATCTGCACCGCGGCGCGCGCGGCGGTCTGGAAATTTTTCGCTTCGTGATTGCGCGTGACCAGTGACACCGCCACCGCAGGCAATCCAAGGAAGCGCCCTTCCATCGCCGCCGACACCGTGCCGGAATAGATCACGTCATCGCCCAGATTGGCCGCGTTGTTGATCCCGGAGACCACGATGTCCGGCTCGTATTCGAGCATTCCGGTCAGGGCCAGGTGCACACAGTCGGTCGGCGTGCCAGCCACCGCGCAAGTGTAGTGGTCGATCCGCCGCAACCGGATGGGCTGGTCGAGCGTCAGCGAGTTGCTGGCGCCGGAGCGGTCCCGGTCTGGAGCGACCACCGTCACTTCGTGCCCGGCGCCACGCAACTCCTCGGCGAGCATCTTGATGCCGGGAGCGTCGACGCCGTCGTCATTGCTAACAAGTACGCGCATGGGGTTCCTCGAAAACCAGCCCATGATACCGGATGCGTCGCATCGCTTCCGCCCTTGGCGAACGCTTGCCTGAAACCACGGTCACGTTACGCTGTACCGATGTCGCACCCAGAAGATGAAGATGATGCCACCCTGTTCCGCTCGGCGATCGGCGAGGTAACGCCGCTCCGTCCGATGGAACCGCCTGCTGCTGTCCGACCACGGCCAAAACCGCGCGCGCGCATGGCCGAGCATGACGAACGACAGGCGCGCGGTGAATTCGCGCAGCTGTTGCGCAGCTCCACGCCACTGGAAGCGGGCGACATCAGCAGCTACCGCCGCGAGAACCTGCCGCCGCGGATGTTCCAACGACTCAAGCGCGGCCAGTATTCGGTGCAGGACGAGCTGGACCTGCACGGCGCCACTGCCGCGCAGGCGGAAGCGTGGCTACGCCAGTTCCTGCTCGAAGCCCATGCGCACGAGCATGGCTGTGTCCGCATCATCCACGGCAAAGGATTGCAGTCCGACAACGGCGCACCGGTGTTGAAAAACCTGGTGGATCGCATACTGCGGCAGCGTAATGACGTGCTCGCCTTCCACTCGGCACCGGCCGCGCAAGGGGGCACCGGCGCGATGCTGGTGCTGCTGGCGCACCGCTGACAGAGCGACGCTCTCAGGCCGCGGGCAGCGCCTGGCTGGCGTCCATCACTTCGCCCAGCTCGTGCAGCACCGCGGTGGCGTAACAACCGGGCGGCAATGCGAAGGTGATTTCAAGCACATCCGGCTGCGGCCATTGGTACTGCAGCAACGCCGGACGCAACCGCAGGGCACGTCGCTCCTGTTTCAGTCCCGCCTGCTCCAGCCCGGTGCGCAGTGCCAGGGCCTGTTCATCGGCCAGCGCCTGCAGTTCCACCTCCAGCGCGGCAGCGGTGCTTCGCAGCTCACCCGCGCCCCACAATGGCGCGCTGGGGTGGATGTCGAACCGGTCCAGCCGCTCGACCAACTCCGCGGTGAACGGCTCGGGGCCGAACACGCTGCGGCTGCCATCCAGCATCCACACCTCGCCCTCCAGTGCGTGATCCCAGCTGCCCTGCTCCACCCGCGCCGCCAACACCCGGTTGAACAGCGCCGAACGCGCCGCCGACAGAAGCATCGAACGCTGGTCCTTCCTTACCCGGCGACCGGCGAACATCGCCAAGGCTGCCGGCACGTTGCCGCCATCGCGCCCGAAACGCTGTTCGCCGAACCAGTTTGGAATCCCGCGCAGGGCGATGGTGTCCAGGCGTGCCGCGATCGCGCTGGCATCTCCTTCCACCTGGCGCAACACCAGCCTGAAACGGTTGCCTGCCAGTGCCCCGCGCTGCAGCTTGCGGTTGTGCCAGGTCGACGCGACAACCTGAATCTCGTCCGAGTCCAGCAGGGCGATATCCGGCGAAATCCGCTTGGGCAGATGCACGCTGAAGCGCTGGGTGGTCACCGCATGCCGGTCCTTCTGCCCGGCATAGCTGACCGCCATTTCCGGCAGGCCCGCCCATTGCGCCAGACGCTTGGCCACCGCCACCGTGTTGGCGCCGCGCTTGCGGATATCCAGCAGCAGGTGTTCGCCCTCACCGGTAGCTTCGAACGCAGGCAGTTCATCCACCTGGAAGTCTTCCGGCACGCTGCGGATGGCCGCCTTCAGCAGCGGTGCGCCGAACGCCAGCGGCAACACCGTCACAGCGCCACCAGCAACGCCACGGCCTGGGCGGCAATGCCTTCCTCACGCCCGATGAATCCCAGCTTCTCACTGGTGGTGGCCTTGACGCTGACCCGGTCCAGCCCGACAGCCAGCAAGCTGGCCAGCGTTTCCCGCATCGCCAGCGCATGCGGTCCGACTTTCGGCCGCTCGCAGATCACGGTGATGTCGGCATTGCCGACCTGCCAGCCACGCTCGCGCAGCAATTGATTGCAGTGAAGCAGGAAGTGACTGCTGTCGGCGCCCTTCCAGCGCTCGTCCGAGGGCGGGAAGTGGGTGCCGATATCGCCCAGCGCCAAGGCCCCGAGCATCGCATCACACAGCGCGTGGATGATCACGTCACCGTCGCTGTGGGCAAGCACGCCGCAGCGGTGCGGCACCCGCACCCCGCCGAGCATCACGTGATCGCCCTCGCCGAAGACGTGCACGTCGTAGCCCTGGCCAATCCGGATGGCGGGGAAGGAAACTGGAGAATTCATGGTGGCAATCGAATAGTGGAAGTTGGCAACACAGACACCGCATGCGCTCAGGCGTTGCGACGGGAAAGCTCGAACTCGAAACGTGACAGATCCGCCGGCGTGGTGACCTTGAAATTGTCCTCGGCCCCTTCAACCAGCAAGGGACGCGCACCCAGCCGCTCCATCGCCATCGCATCGTCGGTCACATCGACCCCTGCCGCTGCCGCATCCTGCAACGCGCGGATCAACTGATGGCGGCGGAACAGCTGGGGTGTCAGCGCACGCCACAGGCGCTGGCGCGGCTCGGTACAGTCAATGCCGCCGTCATCGCCCGCCCGCTTGAGGGTGTCGCGCACCGGCGCGGCCAGAATCGCACCGACCGGATCCTGCCGGCCCACCTCGAGCAGCCGGGCCAGGTCGGCCTGCGCCAGATTGGGCCGGGCCGCGTCGTGTACCAGCACGAAATCATCGGCGCGCACGCTGTCCGGCAATGCCAGCAGGCCAGCCAGGACCGAGGCGGCACGGGTCGCGCCGCCGACACAGGTCAGCACCGGCTTGCCTGCGAACTCGCTCCAACCCGGCCAATCGGCGTCGTTTTCGGAAATGGCCACCATGACGCCCGCCACACCGCCATGCGCCAGCAGCGCTTCCAGGGTGTAGGCGAGCAGCAGCCGGCCAGCAGCGGGCAGGTACTGCTTGGGAACCGGCCCACCAAAGCGGGTGCCGCGACCCGCAGCCGGGACCACCGCCCATATCTGCGCCATCAGGGCACATCCATCGGTGGGTCGGACGGCGTGACTGGCGGCACCTGCGCAGGCCGAGCGACAGCCGGCGCATCCTCCACCACCCGATAGAACTTCTCACCCGGCTTGATCATGCCCAGCTCGCTGCGCGCGCGCTCCTCGATTGCGGCCTCGCCATCCTTGAGGTCCTTGACCTCGGCGGCGAGCGCGTCGTTTCGCTGTTGCAACCCCGCGTTGTCACGCTTCTGATGTTCGACCTGGGATTCCAGCATCATCACTTCGCCGGAATTGCCCGGGCCGAACCAGAAGCGGTACTGCAGCCACGCCAGCAGCACCACAAGCACCAGCAGCAGCCAGCGCCAGTTACGCATGGCTCAGTGCTTGATCGATACGAACGCGTTACGACCGGCGTAACGCGCACCGGCACCGAGGGCTTCCTCGATGCGCAGCAGCTGGTTGTACTTGGCCACCCGGTCGCTGCGGCACAGCGAACCGGTCTTGATCTGGGTGGCGGTGGTGGCCACGGCGATGTCGGCGATGGTGGTGTCTTCGGTCTCGCCGGAGCGGTGTGAAACAACCGCCGCGTAACCGGCCTTGTCAGCCATGCGATGGCTTCCAGCGTCTCGGTCAGGGTGCCGATCTGGTTGACCTTGATCAGGATCGCGTTGGCGGTGCCCGATTCGATGCCTTCCTTGAAGATGCGCGGGTTGGTCACGAACAGGTCGTCGCCGACCAGCTGCACCTTGCTGCCGATGCGGTCGGTCAGCAACTTCCAGCCGGCCCAGTCGTTCTCGGCCAGGCCGTCTTCGATGGTGATGATCGGGTACTGCGCGGCCCAGTCGGCGAGGAAATCGACGAACTGCTCCGAGCTCAGGCGCTTGCCTTCGCCGACGAGGTTGTACTTGCCGTTCTCGAAGAATTCGCTGGAGGCCACGTCCAGGCCGAGCAGGATGTCGTCACCGGCGGTGTAGCCGGCCTTGCCGATCGCCTCGAGGATGGTGTCCAGCGCTTCCACGTTGCTGCGGAAATCCGGCGCGAAACCGCCTTCGTCACCCACCGCCGTGCTCAGGCCGTGGCCCTTGAGCACCGACTTGAGTGAATGGAAAATTTCGGTGCCCGCGCGCAGCGATTCGGCGAACGAGTCGAAACCGACCGGCAACACCATGAATTCCTGGAAGTCGACGTTGTTGTCGGCATGCGCACCGCCGTTGATGATGTTCATCATCGGCACCGGCAGCGACGGCACCACGCCGGTCTTGGCGGCCAGATACTGCCAGAGCGCCTGCTTGCTGGAAGCGGCGGCAGCGTGGGCGGCAGCCATCGAAACACCCAACAGCGCGTTCGCGCCCAGACGGCCCTTGTTGTCTGTGCCGTCGAGATCGATCAGACGGCGATCCAGAGCCTCCTGATCCAGCGCATCCACAGCCGTGGAGCGCCTTGGCGATCGCACCATTGACGTTGGCCACCGCTTCGCGCACGCCCTTGCCCAGGTAACGGGTCTTGTCGCCGTCACGCAGCTCCACCGCTTCCTTGGTGCCGGTCGAGGCACCGGACGGCACCGCGGCACGACCGAAAGAACCGTCGGTCAGGGTGACTTCGGCTTCCAGCGTCGGATTGCCGCGGCTGTCGAGGATTTCGCGGGCGTGGATCTTGGCGATATTGGTCATGGTGGGGTAATAGGTACCTGGGATTGGGGAAAGCTTCGACCTGGCTGGGCAGGTCGCGGGAGTAACCACTGCGGTCGAGTTTAAACGAAGCGCGATCCGGGTAGCTCCCACCTCCCGCTTTCCGCGGAAGGACGCCCGGGACCGGCGGGCCGCGGGGTAGAAATCAGCCATGTCCGGCGCAAGCCGAGCCTCCGCGGAGCGGACACGGCGGCTGCCCGCGGGATCGCCCTTCGATTGGATGTCCCGCTGCGCGAGCTGCCCGCCCTCAGACCGAACTTTCGAGGAACCCGTTCTTCTTGGTGATCGAGTCCAGCGCCAGCAGGGTTTCCAGCAGCGCCTCCATCTTGTCCAGCGGCCACGCATTGGGGCCATCGGACAAGGCCTTGGAGGGGTCTGGATGGGTTTCGGCAAACAGTGCCCGCCACGCCAACGGCGACGGCGGCGCGCGCCAGCACCGGCACGAACTCGCGCTGGCCGCCGGAGCTGCTGCCCTGCCCGCCCGGCAGCTGCACCGAATGGGTGGCATCGAACACCACCGGGCAACCGGTGTCGCGCATCACGCTGAGCGAGCGCATGTCGCTGACCAGATTGTTGTAGCCGAAGCTGGCGCCGCGCTCGCACACCATGATCTCCTGGTTGCCGGTCGAGCGGGCCTTCTCCACCACCGGCTTCATGTCCCACGGCGACAGGAACTGGCCCTTCTTGATGTTCACCGGCTTGCCGGCCGCGCACACCTTGGTGATGAAATCGGTCTGGCGCACCAGAAATGCAGGGGTCTGCAGCACGTCAACCACCGACGCCACTTCATCCATCGGCGTGTATTCGTGCACGTCGGTCAGCACCGGCACGCCGATCTGCCGCTTGACCTCGGCCAGTACCTTCAGGCCTTCCTCCAGTCCCGGGCCGCGGAAACTGGTGCCCGAGGTGCGGTTGGCCTTGTCGAAGCTGGACTTGAAGATGAAGTTCATGCCCAGCTTGCCGGTGATTTCCTTCAGGCGACCGGCCACATCCAGTTGCAGCTGCATCGACTCGATCACGCACGGACCGGCGATCAGGAACAGCGGCTGATCCAGGCCGACTTCAAATCCGCAAAGTTTCATTGCATTGCCTCTGTAGGGGCGGCTTCAGGCCGCGACCGCGCCGATGCAGGTCGGACGCGCGTGTAAGGGAAAAACGATGGCTCGCGGCCGTGGTATCCAGCTGCCGCCATGGGGCGCGGAATCGCCGCCCCACACCGGCGCGGGCTCACGCCCGGGCTTCCCGCAGCAGTTTGCCGCCGGCCTTCCTCTCGCGCGCGGCGCGGATGAAGCCGATGAACAGTGGATGGCCCTCGCGCGGCGTGGACAGGAACTCCGGATGCGCCTGGCAGGCCAGGAACCACGGATGCATCGTGCGCGGCAGCTCCACCACTTCGACCAGGGTGTCGTCCATCGACTTGCCCGCGATCACCAGCCCGGCATCTTCCAGCTGGGTGCGGTAGCGGTTGTTGAACTCGTAGCGGTGGCGGTGGCGTTCGGCGACCACGTCCTTGCCATACAACTCGTGCGCCAGCGTCCCCGGCTTCAGGCGCTGCTCCTGCAGGCCCAGGCGCATGGTGCCGCCCAGATCGGATTTCTCGTCGCGCTTTTCGACCTCGCCGCTGGCGGTGCGCCATTCGGTGATCAGGCCGATGACCGGATGCGGCGACTGGCGGTCGTTCTCGGTGCTGTTGGCGCCTTCCAGACCGGCCACGTTGCGCGCGTAGTCCACCACTGCCGCCTGCATGCCGTAGCAGATGCCGAAATACGGAACGCTGTGCTCACGGGCGTACCGAGAAGTCAGCACCTTGCCTTCGAAGCCGCGATCACCGAAACCGCCGGGCACCAGGATGCCGTCGACATCGTCCAGTTCCGCCAAGCCGCCAGCTTCCAGTTCCTGCGCTTCGAGCCACTTCAGTTTCACCCGGGTGCGCTGACGCAACCCGCCGTGCTTGAGCGCTTCGCCGACGGACTTGTAGGCATCCTGGTGATCGACATACTTGCCGACCACGGCGATGGTGACCTCATCAAGCGGATGCAGCGCCGCATCGACCACGGCCTCCCACTCGGAGAGATCCGCCGCACCGACCTTGTCGGCCAGCTTGAGCTGGTTGATGACGATCTCGTCCAGCCCCTGCGCATGCAGGCCCATCGGCACGCGATACAGCACCTCCACGTCCGGCACACTGATCACCGCACGCTCGGAAACGTTGGTGAACAGCGAAATCTTGCGGCGTTCCGAATCGGGCAATCACCTGCTCGGAGCGGCACAGCAGCACGTCGGGCTGGATGCCGATCGAACGCAGCTCCTTGACCGAATGCTGGGTCGGCTTGGTCTTCAGCTCCCCGGCGGCGGCGATGAACGGCACCAGCGTCAGGTGCATGAAAAGCGCCTTCTCCGGACCACGCTCGGTGCGCACCTGGCGGATCGCCTCCAGGAACGGCAACGACTCGATGTCGCCGACGGTGCCGCCGATCTCAACCAGCGCCACGTCGAAGCCCTCGGTGGCCTCGTCGATGCAGCGGCGGATCTCGTCGGTGATATGCGGAATGACCTGCACGGTCGCCGCCGAGATAGTCGCCACGCCGCTCCTTGCGGATGACGTTCTCGTAGATGCGGCCCGTGGTGACCGAATTCTTGCGGCTCAGGCGGGTACGCACGAAACGTTCGTAATGGCCCAGGTCCAGATCGGTCTCGGCCCCGTCATCGGTGACATACACCTCACCATGCTGGAAGGGGCTCATCGTGCCCGGATCGACGTTGATGTACGGATCCAGCTTCATCATCGTGACCTTCAGGCCACGCGCCTCGAGGATGGAGGCCAGCGACGCGGCGGCAATGCCCTTGCCAAGCGAGGACACCACACCACCGGTAACGAAAATAAGGGGGGTCATGGCTCAAGCGCCTCCCGGAAAGCCCTAGTTTAAAGGTTGTGACGGCAATGCCCAAGCCACCGGCATCGCAATCCCCAAAAAAAGACGCCCCGGACAGCGCCGGGGCGTCGCAAATCGATACAGGCGAAGGGCTCAGCGGCGACGCTTGGCCTCTTCCTCCTCTTCTTCCCGCGGGGCAGCCTTGCTGTCCTCGGCCTTCTGCTTGGCCGCAGCAGCACGGCGCTTGGCCTTCTGCTCGGCTTCGCTCTGGCCCTTGTCGGCCTGGGCCGCAGCCGGCTCGGCCGTCTTGCCGGCACTCTGCGCCAGCGCCATGGGCACGGCGACCACGGCAGCAACCGCCACAACAGCAAGCGTCAGCAGCTTGTAAGACCTCATATCCAACCTCCGCAGCGTGAACCGGCTGACTGGGGGCGCCGGCAGGTCATTCCAGTGGTCGCAAGGATACTCCGCCGCGTCCGGCCGCGGACTGAATGCCCTGCGTGCAAAAATGATCGGCACACCGCACACTCCCTCGTCGCTTTGCGCTGCCCCCGAGATCCATGAACGCCCGCTACAACGCCGCCGATATCGAAGTCCTTTCCGGCCTGGACCCGGTCAAACGCCGCCCTGGCATGTACACCGACACCACGCGCCCGAACCATCTGGCGCAGGAAGTCATCGACAACTCGGTGGACGAAGCCCTCGCCGGGCACGCCCGGACCGTCGAGGTCACCCTGTACAAGGACGGCAGCTGCGAGGTCAGCGATGACGGTCGCGGCATGCCGGTGGACATCCACCCCGAAGAAAAGATTCCGGGCGTCGAGCTGATCCTGACCCGGCTGCATGCGGGCGGCAAGTTCAACAACCGCAACTACACCTTTTCCGGCGGCCTGCACGGGGTGGGCGTATCGGTGGTCAATGCGCTGTCGACGCTGGTGGAGATCCACATCCGCCGCGATGGCAGCGAACACCGCATCACCTTCCGCAACGGCGACCGCGCCAGTGCGCTGGAAGTGGTGGGCAGCGTCGGCAAGCAAGAACACCGGCACCCGCCTGCGCTTCTGGCCCGACGCCAAGCTATTTCGACACCGCCAAATTCAACGTGCGCTCGCTGCGTCACCTGCTGCGCGCCAAGGCGGTGCTGTGCCCCGGCTTGACCGTCAAGCTCAACGACGAGGCCACCGGCGAGCGGACACCTGGTATTTCGAGGACGGCCTGCGCGACTACCTGCAAGGCCGAGCTCGGCGAGCGCGAAATGCTGCCGGCCGACCTGTTCGTCGGCAGCCTCAGGAAAGAAACCGAGATCGTCGACTGGGCGGTTGCCTGGCTGCCTGAGGGCGAGCTGATCCAGGAAAGCTACGTCAACCTGATTCCCACCGCCCAGCACGGCACCCATGTCAACGGCCTGCGCACCGGCCTGACCGAGGCGCTGCGCGAGTTCTGCGACTTCCGCAACCTGCTGCCGCGTGGCGTGAAGCTGGCCCCGGAAGACGTATGGGACCGGGTGACCTTCGTGCTGTCGCTGAAGATGACCGACCCGCAGTTCAGCGGGCAGACCAAGGAACGGCTGTCCTCGCGCCAGGCGGCCGGCTTCATCGAGGGCGCCGCCCACGACGCCTTCAGCCTCCTGCTCAACCAGAACGTGGAGATGGGCGAGAAGATCGCGCAGATCGCCATCGACCGCGCCAGTGCGCGGTTGAAAACCGAAAAGCAGATCACCCGCAAGAAAGTCACCCAGGGACCGGCCCTGCCCGGCAAGCTGGCCGACTGCATCAGCCAGGACCTGTCGCGTACCGAACTGTTCCTGGTCGAAGGCGATTCGGCCGGCGGCAGCGCCAAGCAGGCGCGCGACAAGGATTTCCAGGCGATCATGCCGCTGCGCGGCAAGATCCTGAATACCTGGGAAGTCGCTTCGGGCAGCGTGCTGGCCTCCGAGGAAGTCCACAACCTGGCCATCGCCATCGGCTGCGATCCGGGCAAGGACGACATCAGCGGGCTGCGCTACGGCAAGGTGGTGATCCTGGCCGACGCCGACTCCGACGGCCTGCACATCGCCACGCTGCTGACGGCGCTGTTCCTCAAGCACTTCCCGGCGCTGGTCGATGCCGGCCACGTGTTCGTGGCGATGCCGCCGCTGTTCCGCATCGACGTGGGCAAGCAGGTGTTCTATGCGCTGGACGAGGAAGAAAAGCGCTCGATGCTGGAAAAAATCGAACGCGAGAAGGTCAAGGGCCAGATCAACGTGACCCGCTTCAAGGGCCTGGGCGAGATGAACCCGCCCCAGCTGCGCGAGTCCACCATCCATCCGGACACGCGCCGGCTGGTGCAGCTGACCATTGACGATGGCGAACAGACCCGTTCGTTGATGGACATGCTGCTGGCCAAGAAGAGGGCCGGCGACCGCAAGCAGTGGCTGGAAGACAAGGGCGATCTGGCTTCGCTGGAAGTCTGAAGACTCATCCGCGCCGGACGTAGCGAACGGCGCCCTCTTGCTCACTGGTAGCACACGCGGCACCGAGCCAAGCCGCACCCGCAAAAGAAAAGCCCACCTCCTGCGAGGTGGGCTTCTTTTTTCCTGCCATCCACCTTCCAGCGGATGTGACGCTCAGATCACGTCCAGCCCAGCGTTTCGAACAGACGCAGCATCAGGTACGCACAACCGCCGGCTGCGGGAATCGTCAGGATCCACGCCCAAATAATGCGCTCGATCACCCCAAGGCGCAGGGACTTCGGATTCTTGGCAAACCCGACGCCCATGATCGCGGTGGAAATACTGTGCGTGGTCGATACGGGCATGCCGAAGTGGGCAGCCACGGTCAGGATCGTGGCCGAGCTGGTCTCCGCGGCAAAGCCGTGGATCGGGTGCAGCTTGACCATCTTGTGGCCCAGGGTCCTGATGATCTTCCAGCCGCCCGAAGCGGTACCGGCAGCCATCACCACCGCACAGGTCAACACGATCCAGGTCGCGATTCCCTGTCCGTCAGCGGCCGCCGGATGCAGGAACGCCAGCCACGACGGCAGGTCGTCCAGCGCGCCGGTAGCCTCGGCACCGATCAGGGTCATCGCGATGATGCCCATGGTCTTCTGTGCATCGTTGTGGCCATGGGCGTAGCCCATGTAGGCCGCCGACACGATCTGTGCCTTGCCGAAGAAGGCGTTGACCCAGCGCGGACGCGCCAGCCGGCGCAGCACGCCACCTGCCCGCGACATCAGCGCGATGATCGCCCACAGCAGCATCATCACCACGATGCCGAGCAGGAAGCCGGCAATGGGTGAGGTGATCATCGGCAGGAACACTTTCCACAACAGGCCCTTGTTCTGGGCCCAGTTGCCCAGTCGCTCGGACCAGATCAGCGCATCCCAGTTGTTGTGGGCGGCAGCCAGGCCGGCACCGCAAAGACCACCGATCAGGGCATGCGAGGACGAGGACGGAAGCCCCTTCCACCAGGTGATCAGGTTCCAGACGATGCCGCCGAGCAGGGCGCACAGGATCACCTGCGGCGTCACGTCGACCACGCTGGTATTGAGCAGGCCCGACGCGATGGTCAAGGCCACCGCGGTGCCGGTCAGCGCGCCGATGAGGTTCATGAAGGCGGCCAGCATCACCGCCCAGCCGGGCGAGAGGACCTTGGTCGCCACCACGGTGGCAATGGAGTTGGCGGTGTCGTGGAAGCCGTTGATGAACTCGAAAACGAGCGCAGCCAGGATCACCACCAGGACTAGGGTGAGCATCAGCAGACCCCGTCAGCTGTTCTTGAGCACGATCTGGTACGCCACCACACCGGCCTCGCGGCAGCGGTCGATGGCCTTTTCCAGAATTTCGAAGAATTCCTTGAGCAGGAACATCTGCAGGTTGTCCAGGCGTCCGGAGTAGATGTCGCGGTACAGCTCGAGCATCAGCCGGTCGGCCTCGTTTTCCAGCGCGCGCAGCTTTTCATTCAGCGCGGTCATGCGATCCAGGTTCATGTGGCGCAGGTCGTTGACCATTTCCACCACCACTCCGGCGGCCTGCTCCAGCATCGCCGCGCGCGGCGCGAAGTCGATCTGATCCAGGTGCTGGACTGCCAGCGAGTAGCGATCGGCGAACTTCTCGATCTGCTTGGGAATCTTGTACAGCGCCGACCCCAGGGCTTCGATGTCCTCGCGCTCGATGGGTGTCATGAAGCTGTCGACCAGCGCCTGGCTGATCTTGTCCGATGCGGCCCGTTCGCGCAGACGTGCGAGCTTGAAGGCGTCCAGAGCAGGCTCCCGATCGGCTTCGCGCATCATCGCGTGCAGCGCCTTGGCACTGTCGGAAGCGGCTTGGGCGGCCTCGTCAAGGAATGTGTAGAACTGCTTGCCGGAGCCGAAAATGGTCTGCAACGAAAACATGGGAGAACCTACTCGCCGTCGCGGGAAGGACGGCACCGGGGCGAATTATGACCGTTAGATGTCAACTCGGGTAACCCCACACGCCTGGGCAAGCGCCGCGGCGTGAAAATCCTTTTGCAGCACCGGGCCGGGCTTTTGTTAAGATGCCCGCGCGCCCCGGGCGCACCCTATGGACGAAGACCCTCACCCCCCGCCGCGTCATCGCGCACTCCACGACCGTGGTGCAGCAGGCTTACCCGCCTGGCTGGCCCTGTCTCCCCCTTTTTCAACCGGGGAGGCTGCCCGTGCTTGAGTTTTTGATTGTTGTCGCCCTGGTGCTTCTGAACGGGTTCTTCGCCATGTCCGAGATGTCGGTCATGACCTCGCGCAAGAGCCGCCTGAAACAGATGGCCGGCTCCAGCAAGCGTGCGGCCAAGGCTTTGGCGCTTTCAGAGAAGCCCGAGAACTTCCTGTCCACGGTGCAGATCGGCATTACCCTGATCGGCGTGCTTACCGGCCTGTTCGGCGGCGAGGCGATCGGCCTGGCCATTGCCGAGTGGCTGCGCGGAATCGCCCCCGACTTCGGATATGCCGATGCTGTGGGCAAAACCCTGGCGGTGGCGCTGATCACTTTCCTGACGCTCATCTTCGGCGAACTGGTGCCGAAGAGGCTGGCGCTCACCCGGTCGGAACATATTGCCGGGCTGGTGGCGATGCCCATGTCGGTGTTGGCAAAAATCGCGGCGCCGGCGGTCTGGATACTGTCGCGCTCGACCCGGCTGGTCATGCGCGCGATGGGACTGGGCAAGGACGAGTCGGCCTCGGTGACCGAAGAGGAGATCCGCATGCTGGTGGCCGAAAGCCACGAACAGGGCGTGATCGACTCCCATGAGCGGGACATGATGAACCGGGTCATGCGCCTGGGCGACCGTACCGCCGACAGTCTGATGACGCCCCGCAACCGCATCGCCTGGCTGGACACCACGGCCGAGACGGAAAAAAACCTGTTGACCATGCGCGAGCATGCGTTCTCGCGCTATCCGGTCTACCGTGACGACGACCAGGACATCGCCGGCATTCTCGAGGTGAAAAGCCTGGTCACCCGGCTGCATGGCAACGGCAATGGTCATGACCAGTCCTTGTTCCAGGAGCTGCGCGAGACGCTGTATGTGTCCGAATCCACCCACGCGATGAAGCTGCTGGAGATCTTCCGCGAGGAGCAGCAGTCGATGGCGCTGGTGGTGGATGAATACGGCGAGATCCAAGGACTGGTCACCATCAGCGACCTGATGGGCGCCGTGGTCGGCCGCCTGCAGGCACCGGAGAACGCCGACGAGGACGCCCTGGTGGTGTCGCGCGAGGACGGCTCGCTGCTGATCGACGGTTCGCTGCCGGTCGACGAGCTGCGCGATCTGTTGGGCGGCGCCGAGCTGCCCGATGCCGAGGAAGGCGATTACCACACGCTCGCCGGCATGTGCATCCACTATTTCGGGCGCATCCCGCACGCCGGTGAGTACTTCGACTGGGCCGGCTGGCGCATCGAAATCGTCGACCTGGATGGCGCCCGCATCGACAAGCTGCTGCTGCGCACCCTGCCCGAAGATGCGTCCGATGAAATCACCGGCTGACCCGCCGCGCGCCAAGAGTGCGCCGGCCAGCGGCAGTTATCGCAACGAGGGCATCCGCACTGTGCTGGCGATGTTCGACCAGGGCGATCCGGGCGAGCATCTGCCGCTGCACAAGATCCTGCGCGATCTGCAGCAAAGCGCGTTCGGTGTATTCCTGCTGATAGGGATCCTGCCGTCTTTCATCCCGATTCCGGGCGTCGGCGGTGCGATCAGCGGCCCGCTGGTGGTGTTGATCGGCATCCAGTTGATGCTGGGTCTGCGCGAGCCCTGGGTACCGGGCTTCATCGGAAGACGCGGCCCCCGGCGCGCCACCATGCATCACTTTCTGGGCAAGATCAGCGGCCCGCTGCAGCGCCTGGACCGCATGCTCAAACCGCGCATGCCGGCCATGCTGAACCCGCTGCCCGCACGCATCTCCACCGGGCTGCTGCTGGTTCTGGTCGGCATTCTGCTGTCGCTGCCGATTCCTTTCACCAACTACCTGTTCGGATTCCAGCTGCTGCTGTTTGCGCTGGCGCTGATCGAGCGCGACGGTGCACTGATGCTGTTCAACTGGGTCGCCGGCTGGGTGGCCGTCGCCTTTTTCGGCTTCAGCTCGGGCCACCTGATCACCTATTTCACCGAACTGTTCCAGCGCTGGGTCGGCGGCTGAGCAGGGTCAGGTTCAACCGGCGGGGCGCTGCTGCCAGGCCTGCATCGCCAGCTCGAACGAGCGCACCCGTGCCTGGTGGTCGAAGATGTTGGCCGTCACCAGCAGCTCGTCCGGCTGGTGACGTTGGTTGAACGCGGCCAGACCCTCGGCCACCTGCCCGGCATCACCCACCACCGAGCACGCCAGTGCCTGCCCGACTCCCTGCTTCTCGTGCGGCTGCCAGAACGCCTCGATATCGTCGATCGGTGCCGGGATCAGTCCAGGCCGGCCACGCCGCAGATTGACGAAGCTCTGCTGCTGGGTGGTGAACAGCCGGCGCGACTCGGCTTCCGATGCACTGGCCACCACGTTGACGGCAAGGATCGCGTAGGGCGACGCCAGCCGCGCCGAGGGGCGGAAATCGCGCCGGTACAGCGCCAGCGCCTCGTCCATCGCATCGGGTGCGAAGTGGGAGGCGAACGCGAACGGGAGCCCCATCGCCGCCGACAGCCGTGCACTGAACAGGCTGGAGCCCAGCAGCCAGACCGGTACGTCCACGCCGGCGCCGGGAACCGCCTGCACCGGCTGCCCGGGCGTGGCCGGTTCGAAATAGCGCAACAGCTCGCTGACATCCTGCGGGAACTGGTCGGCGCTGTCGAAATAGCGGCGCAAGGCCCGCGCCGTGGCCTGGTCGGTGCCGGGTGCGCGCCCAAGCCCGAGGTCGATACGGCCCGGATAGAGCGAAGCCAAGGTGCCGAACTGCTCGGCCACCTGCAGCGGTGCGTGATTGGGCAACATGATGCCGCCGGCGCCGACACGGATCGTCCGCGTACCGCCGGCCACATGCCCGATCAGCACGGCGGTGGCGGCACTGGCGATGCCCGGCATGTTGTGGTGCTCGGCCAGCCAGTAGCGCTGGTAGCCCCAGCGCTCGGCGTGTTGCGCCAGATCCAGCATGTTCGCAAAGGCCTGCGAGGGGTTCCCGCCTTCGCAGACCGGGGCCAGATCAAGAATGGACAAGGGGATCATCAGGCAGCTTCCTTCCAGGTTGATGGCATAGGTGGGGGCTGCAAGCGCCCATTCCCAGCACTACAGCGGCAACCGTGGCACAACACTGATTTCCGGCGCGCGGATGTTGCGGTGAAAACTCAGGCAGCGGCGGATTCGTCTTCCCGATCCACCAGCGGTTGCAGCTGCGGATCCAGCGCCACACGCTCGTCGAACACGAAGCAGCGGCCGTCGTAGCCCTCGCCGCCCACGGCTTCGAAATAGCCGAGGATGCCGCCGTCGAGCTGCAGCACGTTGTCCATGCCCTCGTTGCGCATCCACAACGCGGCTTTCTCGCAACGGATACCGCCGGTGCAGAAGCTGACCACGGTGGCCTCGGCCAACGCCGGCCGGTGCGGGGCCAGCGCTTCGGGCAGATCGGTGAACTTGAGGATGGGCAGGGTCAGCGCCCCGCTGAACGTGCCATGCGCGAACTCCTGCTCGTTGCGGGTGTCGAGCATCACCACCGGCTTGCCGGCATCGTCATGGCCCTGCCGCAGCCAGCGCTGCAGCGTGTGCGGATCGACACCGGGCGCACGGGCGTAGTCCAGCGGCTGGGCGTCATCGCGGCGGAAACTGATGATCTCCGTCTTCACTTTGGCCTTGAGGCGGGCGAACGGCTGCATCCGGCTGTGGCTGTACTTGACCGGCATCGACGCGAAGCGCGGGTCGGCGTGCAACTGGCTGTAGAAACTGTCGATGCCCGCGCGCGGGCCGGCCAGGAACAGGTTCAAGCCTTCCTCGGCCACCAGGATGGTGCCGCGCAGTCCGGCAGCGTGGGCTTGCCCGTACAACTGCGCGGAAAGTGCCGGGGCGTCGGTGATGGAGACGAAATGGTAGGCGGCGGTGTTGACGATCATGCGGGCCATTTTACCTGCTCGCGGGCGCTTGCCGATCTAGCGCGTGAGCAGGAAAAACGGCAACAGCACCAGCGACGCCACCACCAGCATGACCAGCAGCATGGCGACCACGAACAGTGGCCGCCGGCGCAGCAGCGAAGCGAAGGTTTCGGCCGTGCCGTCGGCCAAGGCCGCCTGCCGTTCAGCCCGTACCCGCTCCCCGCGCAGCGCCTGGTATTCGGCCATCAGCGCCTTGGCGCGCGGATGCTCGGCACTGTCCCGGATCCAGATGCCACCAAAGGAAATCCCCCACGGGCTGGGCTGGGTTTCGTAATACCCGATGGCATTGGCATCGAGCAGCGCACGCACATCATTGGCCTCGTCTTCGGCCACGTTGCGCAGGTTGAGGAGCAGTTTTGACATGACGCCATGATAGCTCCCGGCGGCGATGCGCTAACCTTGCACGCCCTGTTTTGTGGAGTGCGCCATGCGCCGTCTGTTCGCCCCCCTGCTGCTGAGCCTGCTCGCCGCCTGTTCCCCGCCGGCGCCGCCCGCGGGCGGCTCGATCGCCGAACTCGAGAAGATCGACACTGCCGAGGGCACCGGCGCCGAGGTCAAGCCGGGCGACAAGATCAGCGTGCATTACACCGGCTGGCTCTACGACGAGAACGCCGCCGACAAGCACGGTGAAAAATTCGACAGCTCGGTGGACCGTGGAACGCCGTTCATCTTCACCGTCGGCACCACCCAGGTGATCCGCGGCTGGGATGAAGGCGTGGTCGGCATGAAACCCGGCGGCAAGCGCACCTTGATGATCCCATCGCGTTACGGTTACGGCCCGCGCGGTGCCGGCGGCGTGATTCCACCGGGCGCCTCGCTGGTGTTCGATATCGAACTGATCCAGATCCAGCCGCGCTGACACCACGGGCCGGCAATGTCGCAATCTGCAATGAAACCGCGCGTGGCCATCATCGGCGGTGGCCCGGCCGGGCTGATGGCCGCTGAAACCGCACGGGCAGCCGGGCTGGCCGTGGACGTCTACGAAGCCAAGGGCTCGCCCGGCCGCAAGTTCCTGATCGCCGGCAAAGGCGGCCTGAATATCACCCACTCCGACCCGCGCGAGCATTTCATGTCGCGCTATCGCGAACGCGCGCCGGACGTGGGCCGCTGGCTGGCCGATTTCGACGCCGACTCCTTGCGCCAGTGGGCACGGGAGCTGGGCGTGGAAACCTACGTCGGCAGCTCCGGGCGGGTGTTCCCGCTCGACCGCAAGGCGGCGCCACTGCTGCGCGGCTGGGTACGGCGGCTGAAGGAAAGCGGCGTGCGTTTCCACGTGCAGCATCGCTGGACCGGCTGGGACAGCGATGGCGCGCTCCGGTTCGTCACTCCGGAAGGCGAAATCGCTGTTTCCGCCGACGCCACCGTGCTGGCGATGGGCGGCGGCAGCTGGCCGCAGCTGGGCTCGGACGCGGCGTGGGTCGCGCCGCTGTCTGCGCGCGGCATCGACCTCGCCCCGCTGCAGCCGGCCAATTGCGGCTTCGATATCCGATGGACACCGTTCTTTGCCGAGCGTCACGCCGGCGCGCCGCTCAAACCGGTGGTCGCCCACTGGTTTGACCTGCAGGGAAACCCGCAGTCGCTGCAGGGCGAATGCGTCATCACCGCAACCGGCATCGAAGGCAGCCTGGTCTACGCATTGGCGGCGGATCTGCGTGAGAGCATCAACCGCGACGGGCAAGTGCAGCTGTGGCTGGATCTGCTGCCCGGACGCGAGCTGGAACGGCTGCGGGCCGACCTGGGCAAACCGCGCAACGGCCGCAGTTTTGGCGACCACCTGCGCCGACATGGCGGCATCAGTGGCGTCAAGGCCGGCCTGCTGTACGAAATCCTTGGAAAAGAGGCGGGCCGGGATACCGATCTGGTCGCCGCCACCCTCAAACGCCTCCCGCTGACCCTGCGGCGTCCACGGCCGCTGGCCGAGGTGATCAGCACTGCCGGTGGCGTGCGCCTGGAGGCACTGGATGAGCAGCTGATGCTCACCGCCCTGCCCGGCACCTTCTGTGCCGGCGAAATGCTGGACTGGGAAGCGCCGACCGGCGGCTACCTGTTGACCGCCTGCTATGCCAGCGGCCAGCGTGCAGGCCGTGGCGTCATCCAGTGGCTGTCACGCTGACAGCGCCACGTCGATAGGGGCCGGCGGAACGACAAGATCCGCTCCGCGCGGAGCCTTATGCCGCCTCGAAGCCGCAAGCGACAGCGGCCCGACAGGCTTCCATCGATGCCGGCCAGCCCCGGAAAACACCCTCCACTGCGCGCTGGCGCTCAAGCGGCCGCCGTGGAGCGGCCAGTAGGAGCCAAGCACCCGGCGCGAACGCAACGTGTGCGCGATATCCGCAGCCTCGGGAACAGCGGCTCCCCTGCGCAAACGCCGCCCCTCGCTTTTCAGCTCAGCGCGACTTGGTGGATCGCAGCGCCGCGATACGGGCCGGCGGGTTGAACGAATCGGTACGCGCGTCCGCCCAGTAGTCGTGGAACACCCGATGCTCGGGCACCTTGGTGAGCAGTTCACCCGGGGCCAGATAGCGGTACAGCGATGCCAGCGAGCGGATTTCCACCGGAGAGACGCGGCGCAGGATGTGCTCCGGCCCCAGCTCCGAGGGATCGTTCAGGCCGGCTGCGCACAGCAGGTCACGCAGCGCGCGCATGGTGTTCTCGTGGTAGTTGTGGACGCGGACCGCCTTGTCGGTCGGATCCAGGTGCTTCCAGCGGGTCTTGTCCTGGGTGGTGATCCCGGTCGGGCACTTGTCGTTGTGGCAGCTGAGCGCCTGGATGCAACCCAGTGCGAACATGAAACCGCGGCCGGCATTGCACCAGTCCGCGCCGAGCGCGATGGTGCGGGCGATATCGAACGCACTGGTCACCTTGCCGGCGGCACCGACCCGGACGCGATCGCGCAGATTCAGCCCCACCAGGGTGTTGTGGACGAGGATCAGCGCCTCGTTCATCGGCACACCCACGTGGTCCATGAACTCGGCTGGCGAGGCACCGGTACCGCCTTCGGCGCCGTCGACCACGATGTAATCGGGCAACAAGCCGGTTTCCTGCATCGCCTTGGCAATGCCGAACCATTCCCACGGGTGGCCGATGGCCAGCTTGAAACCGACCGGCTTGCCGCCGGAAAGTTCGCGCAGGCGCGCCACGAACTGCAGCAGTTCCACCGGGGTGGAGAACGCGGAATGTGCCGAGGGCGATACGCAATCCACACCCATCGGCACACCGCGGGTGATCGCGATCTCGGCATTGACCTTGGCCGCCGGCAGCACGCCGCCGTGGCCCGGTTTGGCGCCCTGCGACAGCTTGATCTCGATCATCTTGACCTGGTCCAGCGCCGCATTGATGGCAAAACGCTCTTCGCTGAAGCGGCCATGTTCGTCGCGACAGCCGAAATAACCCGAGCCGATCTCCCACACCAGGTCGCCACCATTCTCGCGGTGGTAACTCGAGATCGAGCCTTCGCCGGTGTCGTGGTAGAAGCCACCACGACGCGCGCCCTCATTCAACGCGCGCACCGCGTTGGCTGACAGCGAACCGAAACTCATCGCCGAGATATTGAAGACGCTGGCCGAGTACGGCTTGGCGCAATCAGGCCCGATCAGCACGCGGAAATCATGGTTGAGGATGTGGGTGGTAGCCATGGAGTGGTTGATCCACTCGTAATCCACCGCGTAGGTACTGCGCAGCGTGCCGAACGGCACCACGTCCATCTCGTTGCGCGAACGCTTGTAGATCAGCTGGCGTTGGCTTCGCGAAAACGGTACGTCTTCCAGATCACTCTGGATGAAATACTGGCGGATCTCCGGGCCGATCGACTCGAATCCATAGCGGAAGTGCGCCAGCACCGGATAGTTCCGGCGCAACACGCTCCGGCGTTGCAGCACGTCCCAGGTGCCCAGCAACGACATGATGCCAAACAGACCCACGCCCCAATACCAGGCAGGCCAATGTGAAGCCAGCGCCAGGGACACCGGCAAAAGAACCAGTGCCAGCACGTAAACCAGATAGCGATGCATCTCGAACCTCAAATCACCGATGCGTAAGTTTACAGCCGGTCGTCCACAACTGGCCGTGGCCAGGTGGATTTCACGTCATAAACGACCATATCCGGCGTACCAAGCGAGCGAATCCGCACAATGTCGTAGTCGCGGAACTGCTGGTGCGCAACCGCGAGCACCAGTGCGTCATAACAACCGGCCTGCGGCGCGGCAACGAGCTCGATTCCCCCATGCTTTCGCGCCAGCTCCGGATCGGCCCACGGGTCGAACGCATCCACTTTCGCACCGGAAGCGGCCAGCAGCTGCACCAGCTCCAACGCACGGCTGTTGCGCAGGTCCGGGCAGTCTTCCTTGAAGGTCACCCCCAGCACCAGGATGCGCGATTGCCCCGGCGATTTGCCGCGCTCGCGCAGCAGCGATTCCACCCGCGACACCACATGCGCCACGACCCGGTTGTTCACCTGGCGCGCGGTGTGGATCAGGTCAGGGTGATAACCGACGCTTTCCGATTTGTGCAGCAGGTAATACGGGTCCACGCCGATACAGTGCCCGCCCACCATGCCGGGGCGAAACGGCAGGAAGTTCCACTTGGTGCCAGCCGCTTCCAGCACGTCGAGGGTATCGATGCCGAGGCGGTCGAAGATCAACGCCAACTCGTTGACCAGCGCGATATTCACGTCGCGCTGGATGTTCTCGATCACCTTGGCCGCCTCAGCCACCTTCAACGAGGGTGCGCGCCAGGTGCCGGCGGTGATGATCCGCGCATACAGCGCGTCCACCGCTTCTGCAGCGGCGGGCGTGGAGCCGGAAGTGATCTTGCGGATATCCGGCAGCCGCCGCTGGCGATCACCCGGATTGATCCGCTCCGGGCTGTAGCCGCAGTAGAAATCCAGGTTGAAGCGCAAGCCCGAGCCCTGCTCCAGCAGTGGCACGCAGACTTCTTCGGTCGTGCCGGGATACACGGTGGATTCGTAGATCACCAGATCGCCCGGCTGCAATACACCGGCAATCAGGCTGCTGGCATCACGCAGAGGCTGCAGATCCGGCTGTTCCCAGGCATCGATGGGCGTGGGCACGGTGACGATGAAGACATTGCGCCCGGCCAGATCGGCGGCATCGTCGCTGTAGCGCAGGTGCAGCGCGTGGGCCAGTTCAGCGTCGTCCAGTTCCAGCGTGTGATCGTGCCCGCCCTGCAACTGCGCCACCCGGGCCGCATCGATGTCGTAACCCAACGTGTCCACTGTCTTGCCGAACTCGACGGCCAACGGCAGGCCGACGTAACCCAAGCCGATAATGGCGATGCGCGGCGTGGCCGCGGCGGAGATAGCGGCGCTCATGCCGTTCCTTGTGCTGCTGGATTGGTGCCCGGGGCGGGAATCGAACCCGCATGACCTTGCGATCGAGGGATTTTAAGTCCCTTGCGTCTACCAGTTTCGCCACCCGGGCATCGCGCTAGCGTGCCTGATCCCGGCGCGATTGTGAATTGCAGCCACACCCGCGCGCCACGGCTCCAGCATTGGCGCCTGCCCGGCCCGGGTCGCCGCCGGGAATTGGCTCAGATCGCGCGCGAATAGCGCGCCGGCTGCGCGGGTGACTGCAGGTAGCGATCGAAGCACATCGCGATCAGGCGCAACAGCGGCCGGCCTTGTCGTGTTGCCCGGATCACGCCGGACTCGTAAGCCACCAGCCCGTCGGCCACCAGCCGCTGCATCGCTTCCAGCTCGTCGTTGAAATAGCGGCCGAAGTCGATTCCATAGCGCAGCGCCACCTGCTTGGCATCCACTTCGCCATGGCACATGAGCTGCTGGATCACTTCAGCCCGCAGCTCGTCGTCGGGCGACAGCTCCAGGCCGCGCCACAGCGGCAGCCGCCCGGCGTCGATCTTCGTTTCCCAGTCCTGCAGTTCACGCGGATTCTGGCTGTAACTGTTGTCGATGCGGCTGATTGCACTGACGCCCAGACCGAGCAGATCGGTCTGCGCATGGGTGGTGTAACCCATGAAATTGCGGTGCAGCTCGCCGGCACACTGCGCCCGCGACAGATCCTCGTCGGGCAGCGCGAAATGGTCCATGCCGATGTACTGGTAGCCTGCCGCCGAAAGCTTGCGCACCGCCAGCCCCAGCAACCCCAGTTTCTGCTCCGGAGTGGGCAGTTCTGCGTCGACGATCTGCCGCTGCGCCTTGAACATCTGCGGCAGGTGGGCGTAGCCATAGATCGCCAACCGGTCCGGCCGTTCCGCCATCACCGTGTCCAGTGTGCGCCCGAAACCTTCCAGCGTCTGCCGGGGCAGACCGTAGATCAGATCCACGTTCACCGATCGCATGCCGTATTGGCGGCATGCGCGGATCACCGCCAGGGTGTCGTCCACGCCCTGGATGCGGTTGATGGCCTGCTGCACGTCGGGATCGAAATCCTGCACTCCGAGGCTGGCACGGTTGAAGCCCAGTTCGGCCAGCGTGGCCATATCGGCCGGCACCACCGAACGCGGATCCAGCTCGATGGAAAAATCGCGGCTGGCGCTGTCGCTGAAACGGAAACGCTGGCGCAGCCCGTCGATCAGATCGGAAAGCAATCCGGGCGGGAGGAAGTTCGGCGTGCCGCCGCCAAGATGCAGTTGCACCACTTGGCGCCCGGGCGAGAACAGCGGTGCGACCAGGTCAGCTTCGCGCAGTACCCGCTCCACATAGGCCACTCCCTTGCTGCGATCCCGGCTTATGACGCGATTGCAGCCGCAGTAGAAGCACGGGCTCGTGCAATACGGCACATGCACATAGAGCGACAGCGGGCGCGCAGCGTGATTGCTGCGTGCTATCGCGCTCTTGAATTCCTCGGTGCCATAACCGTCATGGAAGTGCGGCGCCGTGGGGTAAGAGGTGTAACGCGGTCCGGGACGATCATGTCGGCGTAGAAGGTCCGGATCGAACGTCCAGCCCAGGGAGTTCTCGACGGCGATTTGGTTGTCCATGACGCAAGCATCGCCCGCCGCACGCTTCGCCGCCTTGAGCTAGATCAATTCGGGGCCCAAGCTGCGGGCGGGCGCTACAACGTGCCTGGATGGATCTTCAGGGCCGGCCAGCGCAGCATCTGGAACCGGCGCCAGAACGTATCGGCAATGCGCGCAGCGACATCATCGGCCAGGCGCTGCATCGGCACGTTGCCCAGCTCAGCGGTGGTCTGCCGGAACAGCAACAGCCAGCGCTCGAACAATTCTGCGCTGAGCTCATCCATTGCCATGTGTTTCGGCATCGGGGTGCCGCTGAAGCGACGCGTACCGCGCAGCATCGCCGACCAGAAGTCGATCAGGTGCAGCAGATGCGCCTCCCAGTCATGCACTCTCGCAGCGAACACCGGGCCCAGCAGATCGTCCTCGCGTACGCGCGCGTAGAACCGCCGCACCAGCGTGGACACCTCCTCTTCGCTGCAAAGAGCGGCCGCCGGCAGCGGCAATTTCTCTTGGCTCATTTCCTGCTCCGTCACCCATTGGCCGCACACACCCGCAACATCGCAGCCCAACCGGGCAAAACCATTGATCGGGATCAAGCCACTCGCACGATGTACGCCCAGGCTGCTGACAAGGGCCTTGGGCCCCATCGACACGCCTCATAAAACGATGGACGCGGCACAGTGTAGCGCCGGCCCTTTGCAGGCTTCCGCTTCAGCAATCAACGATCCCCCCCTGCCGCGAGCGTCACCTGCTTCGGTCGCTGGACGCTGGCCAGATTTTTCGCTGTTCCGGACAAATAAAAAGCCCCGCGATGCGGGGCTTTTTATCTGGAGGCCTGGGTCGGAATCGAACCGGCGTACGCGGATTTGCAATCCGCTGCATAACCACTCTGCTACCAGGCCGGTAGGCTTTGGATTCTACCGAAACCTTTTCAGGTTATCGATATGACAAGACCCCGCTTGCGGGGTCTTGTCGAAAACTGGAGCGGGAAACGAGACTCGAACTCGCGACCTCAACCTTGGCAAGGTTGCGCTCTACCAACTGAGCTATTCCCGCTTGGGAGCTACGCATCATACAGGCTTCGTATGGATTGCGCCAGCTTTTTTAACAAACCCCTTCACACGTTTGGCACTGGATTCTTCCGTGGAAGAACTGCCGCCGGACCGCTCTTCGCAACCCCTGACAGCCCAGTACATTCATCGTCGGACCGGAGAATCCCTGAGAAGGGTTCTTCTTTTCGATCTGGAGCGGGAAACGAGACTCGAACTCGCGACCTCAACCTTGGCAAGGTTGCGCTCTACCAACTGAGCTATTCCCGCTTGGGAGGCGAAATTCTACATGCAATCGCCTGCCTGTCAACAGTCCTATTTCATTTTTTCCTGGCACGCTGGCGCGCCGCCAGCTCGTCGGCGCGCAGGCTCGGCCACGCCGCGTGCAGGTACTGGATGCCCGACCACAACGTCAGCAGCGAGGCGATCGCCAGCATCCAGTCGCCCACATGGAACACCACCTCGCCCATCCAGATCTGCCCGATGCCGGTATTGGGAGAAACCGAGTACAGCAGGCACAACAACGCGATCATCTGCGCGGTGGTTTTGATTTTTCCGATCATCGCCACGCCCACCTTGGCGCGCTGCCCGATCTCGGCCATCCATTCACGCAACGCCGATACCGCAATCTCGCGACCGACGATCACCGCCGCCCAGAACGCCATCCACGCCGTCGGGTGGCCCTGCACGATGAGGAACAGCGCCACCGCCACCATGAGTTTGTCGGCCACCGGATCAAGAAAGGCACCGAATGCGGAGTGCAGCTGGTAGCGTCGGGCCACCCAGCCATCCAGCCAGTCGGTGATGGCCGCGACGCCGAAGATCGCGGCAGCGGCGAAATTCGTCCACGAATACGGCAGATAGAACACCACGACCAGCACCGGAATCATCACGATCCGCAGCAGTGTCAGCCAGGTGGGAATGGTCAGTTTCATTTGCAGCGCTACTCCGCTGCCGTATCGGGCATCGACAGCCCATGCAGGTTAGCGTAGATCCGCGCGGCAAGGGCGGCATTGATGCCCTCCACACGCGCGATTTCCGCCTCCCCGGCGGCCTTCAATCCCGCCAGACCACCGAAATGTTTGAGCAGGCTCGCGCGCCGGCGTGGACCGATACCAGGGATATCCTCCAGCTTGCTGGTCATCCGCGCCTTCTGGCGACGACCGCGATGGCCGGTGATCGCAAACCGGTGTGCCTCGTCACGCACCTGCTGGATGAACTGCAGCGCCGGCGATGCCGCACCCGGACGCAGCTCGCGCCCATCAGGCAACACCAGCGTCTCGTGCCCCGCTCTGCGCTCCACTCCCTTGGCCACGCCCACCAGCGCCACGCCTTCCACGCCGAGATCGGCAAGCGCCGCCTGTGCCTGCGCGAGCTGGCCGGCGCCGCCATCGATCAGCAGCACATCGGGCAGCACCCCGCCCTCTTCCACCGCCTTGCGGAACCGCCGGTCAATGGCCTGACGCATTGCCGCGTAGTCATCGCCCGGCTCGATCCCGCTGATGTTGTAGCGCCGGTACTGGCTGCGAACCGGGCCTGCAGCGTCGAACACCACACAGGAGGCAACGGTGGCCTCGCCCATGGTGTGGCTGATGTCGAAGCACTCCACCCGCTTCAGTGGTTCGGCCAGCCCCAGCATCTCGCGCACCGCGTCGCTGCGTGCCTGCTGGGCGCTGCGGCTTCCCAGTTCGGTGGCTAGGGTGATCTGTGCATTGCGGCTGGCCAGGTCGAGGTAGCCGGCGCGTTCACCGCGCACGTTCCATCTCAAGGCAACCTTGCGTTCCGCCGCCGCGCCCAACGCCACCTCGATCAGCTGCGCATCGGGGATTTCCCGGTCCAGCAGGATCTCCGCCGGCGGCGGCTGTTCGGCGTAGTACTGCGAGACAAACGCACCCAGCACCTCGGCGGCGCTGTCCTCGCCGTTGGTACGGGGAAAGAACGAACGCGTACCCAGGTTGCGGCCATCCCGGAACGCCAGCAGCAGCACACAGGCGCTGGTGCCCTGGATGGCGCAGGCAAGCACGTCCAGATCGGCGGCACGTCCGTCCACGTATTGCCGGTTCTGCATGCTGCGCAGCGATGCGATCAGGTCGCGCAGGCGTGCGGCACGCTCGAACTCGAGCGCGTCACTTGCCTCCTGCATGGCTTGGCCGAGCTCCGCGGCGAGCTGGTCGCTCTTGCCCTCCAGGAACAATGTCGCCAGGCGCACCGACTCGGCATATTCGGCGGCCGGTACCAGCGCCACGCACGGCGCGCTGCAGCGCCCGATCTGGTACTGCAGGCAAGGCCGCGAACGGTTGCGGAATACGCTGTCCTCGCAACTGCGCAGCTTGAACAGCTTGTGCATCAGGTTCAGCGTCTCGCGCACCGCGGTGACGCCGGGATAGGGCCCGAAGTAACGGCCCGGGACCGCGCGCGGACCGCGATGCAGACCGATCCGCGGCCATTCCTCACGCGTCAGCAGCACGTGCGGATAGGTCTTGTCGTCACGCAGGGACACGTTGTAGCGCGGCGACAGCGATTTGATCAGCTGGTTTTCCAGCAGCAGCGCTTCGGATTCGGTACGGGTGACGGTCACGTCCATCCGCGCGACCTGCGACAGCATCATCATGATGCGCGTGGTCTTGGGCGAACCGCTGAAGTAGCTGCCCACGCGCTTGCGCAGCGCACCGGCCTTGCCCACATACAGCAAGGTGTCGTCGGCCGCATACATCCGGTAGACGCCGGGCGCTGTGCTCAGCGCCGCTGCAAAGGCCTTGCCATCGAATCCGGCAGAAACAGGACCGCTCATCCGTCTATCGGAACATTGCTCAGTTCACCGCTGGCCGGATCGAAGCGCAGCACGGCATGGGCATCGGTTTCGGCGATCCAGACCGCACCTGCGGCCACCGCTATCGCGGCAGGACCATGCAGGCGCCGGGGCAGCGTGACCGTGGACAGCTCGCCACCTCCCAGGCGGAGCGTGCGCAGGCACCCGTTGCCGGTATCGGCGATCCACAGCACCGGCGAATCCGGGCTCAGCGCGATCGCTTGCGGGTACTGCAGCCGCGCGCGGCTGCGCGGCCCGTCCACATCGCCGAATTCCCACATGCCCTGTCCGACCAGGGTCTGCACCAGGTCACCGCGCAACTGCATCGAGCGCACCGCCGAACCGAGCGCGTCGCACACGTACAGCACCTGCTGCACCGCCGCCAGCCCGGAAGGCTGCGCGAACGCGGCCAGGTGCCCGCTGCCATCGCGGACCTCGATCGGGCCGGCGCCGGCGCGCCAGCGCAAGGCGCGGCTTCCCAGCTCGTAGCTCCAGATATGGTTGTCGCCGGACATGGCGATGTGGATCTGGTTGTCGGCCACCACAATGTCGGCGGGATGGTTGAGCGGGCTGTCCCACGGCTGTGCCAGCGGCCCCTCGACCGGATCGCCGGCACGGCCGGTACCACACAGCGTATCCACCTGGCCGGTCAGCAGATTCACCCGTCGCAGGGCATGGTTGCCGGTATCGGCAACGAACAGGTTCTCGCGCTCGACCGCCAGGCCGTGCGGCCGGTTGAAAGCGGCCTCGGCCATGCCGCCGTTGACCATATCGGCCGTACCGATACCGAACTGGCGCAGGATGCGGCCGCCGTGGCTGCATTCCAGTACCCGGTGATGGCCGGTATCGGCCACATACAACCGGTCCGCAGTCACCGCCAGACCGGCGGGAAACCGCAGCGGCATGCGCGGCTCGGCATTGGCCTCCGCGGTCGCCCGCAGATCGTCATCCAACGGGCGGGCCTGGCCTTCGCACAGCGCATGCAACGGACGATCCAGCTCCGCCCCCAGGCCGGACAGCCGCCCGCGCTCTTCACCCTGCGCATCGATCAGCACCAGCGTCGGCCAGCACTCGATCCCGAACCGCTGCCAGGTTTCCCACTGCGCATCCAGCAACACCGGGGCGGTCACGCCCTGGCGCCGCAACAGCTTCAGTGCCTGTTGCGGGTCGCGCTCGAAATCGAATCGCGGCACCTGGATGACGACCAGCTGCAGCTTGCCCGGATTGCGCGCCTGCCATTGCGCCAGTTCGGCCAGCCGCTGCGTACACCAGACCGAGGCGGCATTGACGAAGGCCAATACCACCGGGCGGCCACGATGATCCGTCAAGGTCGAGGGCGCGGCGTTGAGCCACGTTCCCGACAACATCTGCAAATCCTGCGCGGGCTGTGCGTTCATATCGTGATTATGCCGGACTCGTGCGCCTGCACCAGCCGCCTCACGGTGGCCTGTGCTGCCGCGTCCACCAGTGACCAGGTGTGTTCGAAATCCGACATTTCCCCGTAGTACGGATCGGGAATGGATTCGCCGCCCTCCACGCCGGCCCACGGCAGCCACAGTGAAAAACGCTCCTGCCCGTGCCCGCCGGCCAGCGCGGTGGCATCTTCCAGGTTTGCCCGGTCCGCACAGAACACCCGGTCGAAATGCAGGAGGTCCTGTGGCAGCAACTGCCGCGCACGCAGTCCGGAGATATCCACTCCATGCCCGCGCGCGCATTCGATCGCGCGCGGATCAGGTGGGCGCCCGGTATGCCAGTCCGCGGTTCCTGCCGAATCCACCTGCACCCGACCCTCCAGAACCGAGCCAGCAATCCGGTCACGCAGGGCGCCCTCGGCCATCGGCGAGCGGCAGATGTTGCCCAGACAGATGAACAGCACCTTCACGATTGGTCCCGCATCAGGGCGTCGGCGCGCGCCAGGTCGTCCGGGGTGTCGATCCCAGGCGGGAACGGTGCCGGCGACAGTGCAACCGCGATGCGATAGCCGGCCTCCAGCACCCGCAGCTGCTCGAGGGATTCGATCTGCTCCAGCTGGCCAACAGGCATCGCCGCGAACTGCCGCAGGAACCCGGCGCGGTAACCATAGATACCGATATGCCGCAGCCATTCCCGGCCGGGCAGCTGCCCACGCGAGCGCGCGAAGGCATCGCGATGCCATGGAATGGGCGCGCGGCTGAAGTACAGCGCGTCTCCGCGCACATTGCGCACCAGCTTGACCACGTTCGGATCGAACAGGGTGTCGGCATCTTCGACCGGCGTCGCCAGGGTCGCCATCTCCGCCCCGCTCTGCTGCAGCGCCTCCGCAACCGCACGGATGCCGGCCGCCGGTGCAAACGGCTCATCGCCTTGCAGGTTGACCACGATCACGTCATCCGTCCAGCCAGCGGCGCTCGCACATTCGGCCAGGCGATCGGTTCCCGAGGCATGTGCCGGATCGGTCATTGCCACCCGTACCCCGTGCAACCCGCCGATCGCCGCCGCGATACGCGCATCGTCGGTGGCCACCCACACTTCGCGCGCACCCGCGCTCAGTGCGCGGCGTGCCACGTGCCGCACCATCGGCTCACCGGCCAGAAGCGACAGCGGCTTTCCCGGCAGGCGGGTGGAGGCGTAGCGGGCCGGAATGGCCACAACAAAATCCACGGACGGCGCGCTCATCTGCATACCCCTCCAGGAACCGTGACTGCATGGCCGTTGGGCCTCATAGACGTACTCCGTTGGAACTGTAGGCTGCCAGTTTGCATCAGCGCACCGCTGTCACGAACCGTCGGCGCCATTGATGCAGGACCCGGCCGTGACCCGCATTCAATTGCGGCCAAGCTTTTCCAGTCGATCCAGCAAGGCCACCCAGAATGCCGCCGGAAGCTCGGCATGCAGCGGCACGCTGTAATGCCAACGCGTGGCGAAGGCATGGCATTTGACCGCATCCTTTTCGGTCATCAGCACCGGCAGCTCACTGCCGAATGACAGGTCCGCGGCCTGGTAACGGTGATGGTCGGCGAAGGCATGCGGCACCACACCGATGCCATGCGCGCGCAGCATTTCGAAGAAGCGCTGCGGGTGCGCGATGCCTGCCACGGCGTGCACGCGTTGCCCGGCAAACGCCTGCAACGGCTGCTCGCGCCCGCCCTTCAACGGCTGCGCCCCTTCGATATGCAGGCGCATCGTCCACTCGCCGAAACCCGATTGCGGCGTCGCGGCTGCCTGATCACTGGCCTGGCCGAGATTGACGACACGGAAATCGCATTCGCGCGCCCGCGCAACCGGCTCACGTAGCGGGCCAGCCGGCATCATCAGCCCATTGCCGTAACGGCGCTGCGCATCGACAACTTCGATCTCGATATCGCGGGCCAACGGGTAGTGCTGCAAGCCATCGTCGCAGACCACCACATTGCAACCGGCATCGAGCAATGCCTTGGCCGCCGCCACCCGGTCACGGTCCACGCGTACCGGAGCCCCGGTCTTGTGCACGATCAGCAAGGGTTCGTCGCCTGCCAGTTCCGGCGCCAGTTCCGGCGTAACCCAGCGTGCGGTCGCCGGCTCGTTGCGCCCGTAACCGCGGCTGGCAACGCCCGGCTTCCAGCCGGCCTTGCGCAAGCGGTTGACCAGTTCGATGGTGAGCGGGGTTTTGCCGGCGCCGCCGGCAACGATATTGCCGACCACGATGACCGGAACCGGCACCTGCCTGCTGCGCAACCAGCCACGCCGGTAAAGCGAGCGCCGCAGCGCCACCACCGCGCCGTATACCGGCGCCAGCAAGCGCGCCGCCATCGGCACCGGGTCACCGCCGTACCAGTACGACGGTGTGCGAACTCCACGCTGCGCCATCAGGACTGCCTTTCCCGGAACTGCATGCGATACAGGTGTTCGTACAAGCCGCCCATGGCCAGCAGTTGCTCGTGGGTACCGCGCTCGACGATGCGCCCCTGATCCATCACCAGTACCTGGTCGGCATGCTCGATGGTGGACAAGCGATGGGCGATCACCAGCGTGGTGCGCTCGGGCATCAGACGCTGCAATGCGTCCTGCACCAGGCGTTCGGATTCGTTGTCCAGCGCGGCCGTCGCCTCGTCCAGGATCAGGATCGGCGCATCCCGCAGAATCGCCCGGGCAATGGCCAGTCGTTGCCGCTGGCCGCCGGACAGCAGCGCGCCATTCTCACCGACCGGCGTCTGCAATTGCTGCGGCAATCGTTCGATGAACTCCCAGGCATTGGCGGCCTCGGCCGCGGCGCGGATCTGCGACTCGTCGGCCTGCGTACCGTAGGCGATGTTGGCCGCGATGCTGTCGTCAAACAGCATCACTTTCTGCCCCACCAGCGCAATCTGCCTGCGCAGATCGGCCAGCGGGTAATCGGCCAGCTCCACGCCATCGAGGGTGATACGACCGCCGTTGGGCTCGTAGAAGCGCGGTACCAGCCGCACCAGGCTGGTCTTGCCACCGCCGGAACGGCCCACGATCGCGGTCACCGTGCCTGGACGCGCGACAAAGCTGATGTCGTCCAGCGCCAGTCCCGCATCCTGCTGGTAGCGCAGCATCACGTGCTCGAACCGGAGCTCGCCACGCACGCGCGGGACACCATGCGTGCCCTGGTCACGCTCTTCCTCTGTATCCAGAATCGAAAACAGCCGCTCCGCCGCGGCCACGCCACGGGAGATCGAGGTCTGCACGCTGGTCAGGCGACGCAGGGAGGGAATGATCGCCATCATTGCCGACATCAGCATCATGAACTGGCCGGCATTGAGGTGCCCCTGCAACGATTCCCGCGAGGCCACCCACACGATCACCGCCAGCGCCAACGCAGCCAGGAACTGCACGGTGCTCGAAGCGGTCGCGCGCGTGGTCTCCACCTTCATGTTGAGACCGAGCATGCGGTTGGCCAGACTCGCATAGCGGGAAATCTCCCGCGCCTGGGTGCCGTGCACCTTTACTTCCTGCTGGGCAGCCAGCGATTGCTCGGCGGTCTGCGCCATGGCCCCCATGCCGTCCTGGATGCCGCGGCTGATGCGCCGGTAGCGCTTGCCCACATACGAGACGATCAAGCCGATCAGCGGCACCACCAGCAGCATTGCCACCGTCACCTTGACGCTGGCCTGCAGCATCACCACCAGCATCGCGATGATGGTCAGGCCGTCGGCGACGATGGTCTTGAGCGAATCGGCGCTGGCTTGGGTGAGCTGCTCGGTATCGAAATTCAACCGACTCACCATCACCGGCGTGGCTTCGCTGTCGAAGTGGCTCGACGGCAGGTGCAGGTATTTGGCCAGCACCAGCTGCCGCAGGTCGCGCACCACGCTGCGCCCGGTACGCGCCATGCAATAGTCGCTGACAAACGTCGCCATGCTGCGCACGATGAACACGCCCAGGATGGCCAGCGGCAACAGCACCGCCATGCGCGGCTCGGGATTGACGAAGCCCCTGTTGATCAACGGGTCCATCAGCCGGGCAAAGCAGTAACCGGCCCCGGCTTCGACCACCATCGCCACCATCGCGAAACCGAGGAAGGTTGAATAGGCGCGCGTGTAGCCCAGCAGACGCCGGTAGATCGGCCACACCGGTGCGTGTTTGCCGCTCATTGCTTCACTTCCGGAGCAGTGGCGATGGCAATACGGCGGAAGCCGAGTTGCCCCAGCGCATCCTGCGCGGTGACCACGGCCTGGTAAGGCGTCCGCGCATCGGCACGCAGCAGAACGGTCTGCTGGCGATCATCGCCTGCCACCTGGGCAATGATCTGCTTGACCGACTCCACGTCGGTGCGCAGCACTTCCTGGTCGTTGATGAAATAGTGCCCCTCGGCATTGACCAGCACGCTCAACGAGCGCGGCGGTTCGGGGTTGTTCTGGTCACTGGCCACGGGCAATTGCAGCTGCAAGGTGGAACGCGCATCGAAGGTGGTGGTGACCACAAAGAAAATGATCAACACCAGGATCACATCGATCAGCGGCACCAGATCGATGTGCGGCTCGTCCTGCGCGCGGGCATCACGTATACGCATGCCACTCAGCCCTTCGCCGTGGCGGCCGTACGCGTTTCGGCGCCGGCTTTCGGCGCTGCCGCCATCACCGCCGGGCGACCATCCAGCGCGTCGAGCAGCGCGCTGGCCTCCTTTTCCATCTCGATCACGTAACTGCCGATCTGCGCCTTGAAATGGCGATGGAACATGAGTGCGGGAATCGCCACGATCATGCCGGTGGCCGTACAGACCAGCGCCTTGCCGATGCCGCCGGCCAGCTGGTTCACATCGCCCACGCCGTGATCGAGGATGCCCATGAACATCTGGATCATGCCGACGACCGTGCCAAGCAGACCCAGCAGAGGACCGGCTGAGGCGATCGTGCCGAGCGAATTGAGGAACCGCTCCATCCGGTGCACCAGATGGCGGCCGGTGTCCTCGATCCGCTCCCGGATCTGGTCCCGCGGCCGGTTGCGGGCTTCCAACGCTGCAGCCAGCAATGCGCCCAGCGGCGAATTGGCACGCAGCGACTCGATGTGCGAGGCATCCAGCTTGCCGCGTGCAGCCCAATTGCGCACTTCCTGCCCCAGCCCCGGCGGCAACACCTCGTTACGACGCAGGGTCCAGAAACGCTCCAGGACAATCGCCAAAGCCACCACCCCCAACAGCAGCAGCGGCACCATCGGCCAACCGCCGGCCTTGACCAGTTCCCACACGTTTCAACCCTCCGGCACTTCGGCCGCCTGTTCAACGGCCGATAGGATAGCAGCCGACCGGGCCCGCTCTGCGGCATCCCACAGGCGCCGCTGCCAGGGACGACGCTCCCTGACCTGCAAACCGTCCACTCCCAGCCAGACACGTACCGCACCGCTGCCTGGGGTATCGAGCACTTCGGCCCCGGCCGCGCGCCATCGCCGAACCACCTCCGCCCGCGGATGGCCAAACCGGTTGCCATGCCCGGCCGATACCAGCAGCAGCCGCGCCTGCGTGGCCGCCACAAACGCCGGTTGTGATGACCCTCCACTGCCATGGTGGGGAGCCACGACCACGTCGGCCAGCAGTTCATGCGCCATGCGCTTGACCAGCCCCTGTTCGATCACCTCGCCGATATCCCCGGCCAGCAGAATGGCGCCATGGACACTCTCCACCCGCAGCACACAGCTGGATTCATTGCCCAGATACGGGAAGGCGGGTGGCGGATGCAGAAAGTGGAAACGCACGCCTTCCCACTCCCAGCCCTCACCAGCGACGCACGGGGCGTCCGGCTGCAGCGCCATTGCCGGTGGGCCGTGCACCGTCGCGACCGGCAAGGCCCGACGCACGGACTCGACACCTCCGGCGTGATCATTGTCCCCATGGCTGACCACCATCCGGTCGAGCCGGACGACACCCAGTGCGCGCAAGGCCGGCACTACCGCCCGCTCCCCGGCATCGAAGCCATCCCGGACCGCCGGCCCGGCGTCGTACAACAAGCTGTGGCCAGCCGTGCGCAGCAGCACGGACAGCCCCTGCCCCACATCCACCATGACCAGCTCCACCTCGCCGTGTCGCGGCAGCTCGCGCGCCGGCCACAGCAAGGGCAACCACAGCAACACCGCGAGCACCTTGCCCGGCACCATGCGCGGCAATAGCAGCCAGAAGGCCGCCAGCATCGCCAGCGGCAGCGCCCACCGCCCCGCTTCGGGCAACCACCACAAGGCGAACCGGCTGCTGCCCAGCCATTCAAACAACGGCCAGCTCAAGTCGAAACACCAGCCCGACAACCGCCAGCTCCAGGCACCCATGCCTGGCAGCAACGCCTCGAGACCGGTACCCAGCAGGGCCAGCGGCACCACCACCAGACTCCACCATGGAATCGCCACCATGTTGGCCAGCGGCCCGGCGAGGGAGGCCTGCCCGAACAGCGCCACCGTCAGCGGCAACAGCCCCACCGTGGCCACACCCTGGGCGGAAACAAAGCTCCGCAGCCAATGTCCGCTCGCATCCGGCAGACACCAGACCAGCCACGCCACCCCGGCAAAACTCAGCCAGAAGCCCGCGGCCAGTATCGACAGCGGATCCCAAACCAACACCGCGATCGCCGCCAACGCCAGTGAATCGGCCACGCCGGTCGGCCGTCGCCACAGCCTCGCCATCACCACCACCGCAATCATCAGGACCGTGCGCACCGTAGGCAGCGCGAACCCGGCCACAGCGGCGTAGCCGGCGGCCCCTGCGAGCGCTGCCAATGCCGCCGCCTGCGGCCGCGGCCACCGCCGCGCCAGCGCAGGTACCAGCCGCCACAGTCCACTGGCGAACAGCGCGAAGAACCCGGCGACCAGGCCAACATGGAACCCGGAGATGGCGATGAGATGCGTCAGCCCGGTCGCCCGCAAGGTATGCCAATCGCCGTCAGCCAACGCCCGGGTGTCGCCCAGCGCCAGTGCCTGCACGTAGCGCGAGGAACTGGCCGCGGTTGCCTGGGAGATGCGCGAGGCCATGCGTTCACGCCAGGCATCCAGTCCCCGCGCCGGCGCCAAAGCGAGCGCCGTGCCTGCGCTTCTTACATAGCCGGTGGCGACGATACGCTGGGCCAGCGCATGACGCTCGGCATCGAAGCCACCGGGATTGCTCAACCCGCGCGGTGCCCGCAGGCGCACCGTCATCCGCCATCGCGCACCGGCATGCAAGGCGGTACGCGACTCCGGCACGCTGGCATTGAAGTCGTCATACCAGGCCAGCTGCAACTGACGCCCGCGAACCGGCGCCGGCTGCGCGCCGTCGCTATCCACCTGAAAACGAAAACGGGTTCGCCGCGCTTCCGCTTCAGGCAGTCCCACCACCGTTCCCGCAAGCTCCACCTCGCGCCCCTCCCAAGAGGCGGGAAGTTGCTGCGCCAGCACCCAGCCGGCCTGCAGGTTCACCCATGCCAGTCCGACCAGCAACGCACCGGTCCAGCGCCACCGCCGCTGGCGACACCAGATCCATACCCCGGCGATCAGCAGCAGCCAGCGCAACCACTCCGGCAAAAGCTGCGGCGCCCATATTCCGGCACCCACGCCGCCCACCAGCGCGAGCGCCACGGCCTTGCCCAGGTGCGGAACGTCCGGCGCTCCCTGCAGCACGTCAACGGACATCGCCCGCCCCGCAGGAGTGCGTACCGGCCGATCGCGGTGCAGACCACAGGGCGCGCTGCGCTGCTGTGGTGGCGGCGCATCGCCGGACATGGCCGGACAGGCGCAACGTCACAGGTCGGCCCGGCGGCGGACTTGCCAATACGGTATGGAGGGTCCGGCCCACGACTGCACCTTGATGGGAGATGCGTCTATGGTCGGATCAGGCCGTGATCGGCCCCATAGGAAAACCGTCGACCTGCGGGTAGGGAAAGATACGCGTCGCCTAGTGGATCAGTTCCTTGACCTTGGCGTCGGTCTTGTAGGGAACGCGTTTCTCGCTTGCCGGATTCCCGGCTTCACCGAGTGGCTTGCACAGGCAAAACTTTCCTGCAGCCAAAAGAAAAGCGGGCCGGAGCCCGCTTTTCAGGAATCAGTGATGACGCCGCAGCTTATTCAGCCGCAGGTGCGCCTTCGCCTTCTTCCACGGCCTTGATCGACAGGCGGATACGGCCCTGCTTGTCGACTTCCAGCACCTTGACCTTGACCAGATCGCCTTCCTTGAGCACGTCGGAGACCTTCTCCACGCGCTCGCTGGAAATCTGCGACACGTGGACCAGACCGTCCTTGCCCGGCAGGATCGTCACGAACGCACCGAAGTCCATGATCTTGGCGACCTTGCCTTCGTAGATGCGGCCCGGCTCGACGTCGGAGGTGATCTGCTCGATACGCGCCTTGGCAGCCTGCGCTGCGGCGGCGTTGACCGACGCGATGACGATGGTGCCGTCATCCTGGATGTCGATCTGGGTGCCGGTTTCCTTGGTGATCGCCTGGATGGTGGCGCCACCCTTGCCGATCACTTCGCGGATCTTGTCCGGGTGGATCTTGATGGTCAGCAGGCGCGGCGCGTAGTCCGACAGCTCCAGACGCGGGGTGGTCAGGGCATGCGCCATTTCGCCGAGGATGTGCAGACGGCCGGCCTTGGCCTGCTGCAGTGCCTGCTTCATGATCTCTTCGGTGATGCCTTCGATCTTGATGTCCATCTGCAGCGCCGACATGCCTTCTGCGGTACCGGCCACCTTGAAGTCCATGTCGCCCAGGTGATCTTCGTCACCCAGGATGTCGGACAGCACGACGAAATCGCCGCCTTCCTTGACCAGGCCCATGGCGATACCGGCCACCGGCGCCTTGATCGGCACACCGGCGTCCATCAGCGACAGCGAGCTGCCGCAGACCGAAGCCATCGAGGAGGAGCCGTTGGATTCGGTGATTTCCGACACCACGCGGATGGTGTACGGGAACGATTCCAGCGACGGCATGACAGCCAGCACGCCGCGCTTGGCCAGACGGCCGTGGCCGATCTCGCGACGCTTCGGGCCCATCATGCGGCCGGCCTCACCCACCGAGTAGGGGGGGAAGTTGTAATGGAACAGGAAGTTGTCCTTGTACTCGCCGCTGACCGCGTCGATGACCTGACCGTCACGGGCGGTGCCCAGCGTGGTGACCACGATGGCCTGGGTCTCGCCACGGGTGAACAGCGCCGAGCCGTGGGTACGCGGCAGCACGCCGACCTTGGAGGAGATCGGGCGCACGGTGTCCAGTGCACGGCCGTCGATACGCACCTTGGTGGACAGCACCGAGCCACGCATGGTGTTGTATTCCAGCTCGCCGAATTCCTTCGACAGCTTCGCCGGCGTTCCAGCCGTTGGCTTCGATGGCCGGCGCCAGCGATGCCAGCACGTCCTTCTTCAGCGCGCGTGATGGCGTCACGACGTTCGATCTTGTCGCGGACCTGGAAGGCGGCTTCCAGACGGGCGCCGACGGCGTTCTTGAGCGCGGTGATCAGCGCCTCGTTCTTGGCCGGAGCCTGCCAATCCCACTTCTTGTGGCCGCTTTCGGCGACCAGCTCGTTGATGACGTTGATGACGGTCTGCATCTCGCGATGACCGAACATCACGGCACCCAGCATCACGTCCTCGGACAGCTCGGCGGCTTCGGATTCCACCATCAGCACGGCGTTGGCGGTACCGGCGACCACCAGCTCCAGCTGCGAATCCTTCAGCTCGGTCACGGTCGGGTTCAACACGTACTCGCCGTTGATGTAACCGACCTTGGCGGCGCCGATCGGGCCATTGAACGGCGCACCGGTCAGGGCCACAGCAGCGGAGGCACCGATCAGCGCAGCGATATCACCATCGATGTCCGGATTCAGCGACATCACCGTGGCGATGACCTGGACCTCGTTGCGGAAGCTCCTCCGGGAACAGCGGACGCAGCGGACGATCGATCAGACGCGAGATCAGCGTCTCCTTCTCGGTCGCACGGCCTTCGCGCTTGAAGAAACCACCCGGGATACGGCCGCCGGCGTAGAACTTTTCCTGGTAATCAACAGTCAGCGGGAAGAAGTCCTGGCCTTCACGCGCGCTCTTGGCAGCGACGGCGGTGACCAGCAGCACGGTGTCGTCCATCTTGACGATGACGGCGCCACCGGCCTGACGGGCGATTTCGCCGGTTTCGAGCGTGACGGTGTGCTTGCCGTACTGGAAGGTTTTGGTGATTTTTGCCACGGGGGATGTCCTTGGATGATGCTTTCTTCAAATGGACCGCCGGCGACCCTTGCCGCCAACGGGTGACCGGGAGGCTCCGGCCAGGGATTGCAAATTACGGCTTTCCAAAACAAAACCGCGGCGCATCGCTGCGCCGCGGGGGATTCGTTGATTAGCGGCGCAGGCCGAGCTTCTCGATCAGCGCCTTATAGCGCTCGACATCCTTCTTCTTCAGATAGTCGAGCAGGCTGCGGCGACGGTTGACCATCTGCAGCAGACCGCGACGGCTGTGGTGATCCTTCTTGTGGGTCTTGAAGTGGCCGGTCAGCAGTTCGATGCGGGCGGTCAGCAGGGCGACCTGGACTTCCGGCGAACCGGTGTCGGCAGCGCCGCGCTTGTTTTCTTCAATAACCTTCTGGGTGTCGATCGACATGGTGTTTTCTCTTGGATGCGTGGCCGGCAGGAACGTGCAATAACGCACCGCGCAGCTCGCCGTTGACGGAAGTGAAGCGCCCGCAGGATGCGGACCAAGCCCCGTGAAGGGCCGCAAAATTGTACCGGCCCCGGCGCCCGGTCACAAGGAGCATTACCTGCAGGAGGCGGTGGGGTTCAGAGGTTGAACAGGCGCTGCGGGGCCAACAGGCCGGAAGCATCCACCTGGCCTAGCCCTACCGGGAGGTTTTCCTGATCGAATACCGCTACCGTGCCCCGCGCCCAATCCACGTTCCGCAATCGCTGGCCCATCGCGGAAACGCCGCGACTGTTCCGGCTCCAGCTCGACGCGGGGAAAATCCGCCAGCCCGTCTGCCAACGGCAGCAGCCACTCCAGCAGCGCGGCCTCGTCTCCACGTTCAGACACGGCGCGCAGATCATCCAGCGAGATCATCCGTGGCTGCCGGAACGGCTCCACCCACAGACGCCGCAACCCGGCCACGTGCGCGCCACAGCCCAGCGCCTCACCCAGGTCGCGGGCGATGCTGCGAATGTAGGTGCCCGAGCCGCAGGTCACCCGCAGTGACAGGCGCACACCGTCGCGGGCCAGCACCTCGATCGACTGCACATGCACCTCGCGCTCCGGGGCATCGATCACTTCGCCGCGCCGCGCCTTCACGTACAGCGGTTCACCGCCCTGCTTGAGCGCCGAGTAGATCGGGGCCCGCTGGCGGATATGCCCGGTCAAGGCGGCCAAGGCCTGCTGCAGCTCCGCATCATCGATCGCCGGCACCGGGCGCTCCAGCAACGTCGCGCCATCGGCATCGTCGGTGTCGGTGGTCACGCCCAGCACCACCTCGGCGTCGTAGGCCTTGGCCGAGCCGAGCAGAAGCCCGGCGATCTTGGTCGCCTCGCCAAAGCACAGCGGCAGCAGGCCGGTCGCGAGTGGATCCAGACTGCCGGTATGGCCGCCTTTCTCGGCGCGGAACAGACGACGCGCCACCTGCAAGGCGGTGTTGGAACTCATGCCTGCGGGCTTGTCGAGCAGGACGATGCCGTCCAGACGGCGGAATTGGATTCTTGGGCGCATCAGGGGTAACTCGCGGGAACGGCGGTTGCCGCGCAAACGGCGGCAAGGGGAACGGGAAACAACGATACAGGCCGGCACTGGGACCACTCCCGCACGACAGGAATGCCCATACCAGAACAGCCCTCGCGGGCTGTTTCGGTCTTACGCTTCGTCGGGCTTGTCTTCCGGCTTGGATTGCGCCGCCAGGGTGTCGGGCAGCTCGCGCAGGATATTGTCGATGCGCTCGCCGCGGTCCACCGAGTCATCGTAATGGAAGTGCAACTCGGGCACATGGCGCAGCTTCATCGCCCGCGCCAGTGCGGTGCGCAGCTCGCCGGTCAATTCCTTCAGGCCCTTCATCGCCTCGGCCGAACGCTCCGGCATCAACGCAGTGACAAACACCTTGGCGTGCGCCATGTCGCGGGTGACTTCCACGTCGGACACGCTCACAGAAGGCAGCCCGTGATCACGCACGGCATTGTGGACCAGCGTCCCCAGGTCACGGCGGATCTGGGCCGATACACGGTCGGTACGATGAAAAGTCTTGGGCACGGTCGGAAAGCTCGTCTCTGGATTGCGTTACGGAATGAAGCCGGACCGGTCGCACTGCAAGCGCGCCGGGCCGTTGTTGCCTGATTACAGCGTGCGCTGTACTTCGATACGCTCGAAGCACTCGATCTGGTCGCCCGCCTTGACGTCGTTGTAAGCCTTCACGCCGATACCGCATTCGGTACCGTTGCGGACTTCCTCGACGTTCTCCTTGAAGCGTCGCAGCGATTCCAGCTCGCCTTCGAAAACCACCACGTTGTCACGCAGCACGCGGATCGGCTTGTTCCGCTTGACGATGCCTTCGATGACCATACAGCCGGCCACCGCACCCAGCTTGGAGCTGCGGAACACGTCGCGCACTTCGGCAGTACCGATGATCTCTTCGCGGATCTCGACGCCGAGCAGACCGGAAGCCACCTGCTTCACCTGGTCGATCACGTCATAGATGATCGAGAAGTAACGCAGGTCCACGCCGTTGGATTCAATGATGCGACGCGCCGAAGCGTCCGCACGTACGTTGAAGCCGATCACAGTTGCCTTGGAAGCCACTGCCGAATTGGCGTCGGACTCGGTGATGCCGCCCACGCCGGAGTGGATCACGTTGATGCGGATCTCTTCGTTGGACAGACCGACCAGCGACTGGCTCAGTGCCTGCACCGAGCCCTGGACGTCGGCCTTGATCAACAGGTTCAACACCTGCTGGCCTTCGCCCTTGCCCAGCTGCGCCATGATGTCTTCCATGCGGCTGCCGGCCGAAGCCACCAGACGCGATTCACGGCGCTTGGTCTCGCGCTGCTGCGCAACTTCCTTGGCCAGGCGCTCGTCGCTGACGACAACGAAGTCATCGCCCGCTTCCGGCACGCCGGACAGACCCAGAACCTGCACTGGAATGGACGGACCGGCCTCATCGGGCTGGTTGCCGGCTTCATCGAACAGTGCGCGCACACGGCCGTACTGGATGCCGCACACCAGGTAATCGCCCTTCTTCAGGCTGCCCTGCTGCACCAGCACCGTCGCCATCGGGCCGCGGCCCTTGTCCAGCGAGGACTCGATGACCACGCCACTGGCGCGGCCGTCTGCCACTGCCTTCAGCTCCAGCAATTCGGCCTGCAGGGAGATCGCATCCAGCAGGTCGTCGATGCCCAGGCCGGTCTTGGCGGAAATTTCCACCATCTGGATATCACCACCGAAGTCTTCAGCCACGACCTGCTCGCTGAGCAGTTCGTTCTTGACCCTCATCGGGTCGGCCGACGGACTTGTCGATCTTGTTGATGGCGATGATCAGCGGCGTATTGCCTGCACGTGCGTGCTGGATCGCTTCCTTGGTCTGCGGCATCACGCCGTCGTCGGCAGCCACCACGAGCACCACGATGTCGGTCAGCTTGGCACCGCGGGCACGCATCGAACTGAACGCGGCGTGGCCGGGGGTGTCGAGGAAGCTGATTACGCCCTTGGAGGTTTCGACGTGATACGCGCCGATGTGCTGGGTAATGCCACCGGCTTCGCCCGTGGCGACCTTGGTGCGGCGGATGTAGTCGAGCAACGAGGTCTTGCCGTGATCGACGTGACCCATGATCGTGACCACCGGCGGACGCGAGGTTGCCTTGTCCATGTCCACATCGGCCAGCGCCAGCAGAGCGTCCTCGGCGTCGTCGTTGCCGGCACGCACCACCTTGTGGCCGAGTTCCTCGGTCACCAGCGCAGCGGTGTCGTGGTCGATGCTCTGGGTGATCGTCGCCATGACGCCCATCTTGAACAGCGTCTTGACCACGTCGCCGCCCTTCAGCGCGAGCTTCTGCGCCAGGTCGGCAACGGTGATGGTCTCGCCGATGGCCACTTCACGCACCATCGGTGCGGTCGGCCGCTCGAAACCATGGCTGCCGCTGCCGCTGCGCGACTGCTCGCTGCCACGGCGACCGTGCTGCGGGCGGCTACCCGGGCGGCCACGGGCATTGCTGTTGTTGCCGCGGCGCGCACGATCGGCGGCCGAGAGATGCAGCTGGCCCGCAAAGCGGTTGCCACCTTCCTCTTCGGACGACATCGCATGTGAACCGCGCGGTTTGACCTGCTTGGCATGGGCGGTGCGATCGTCGGCACGCGGCGCGGCCGGTTTCGCCGCGACCGGTGCAGCCGGACGCGCCGGCCTGGCGGCCGCTGCGGGTTTTTCTTCGGTCGGCGCATTGGCCGCCGCTTCCGCCGCCTTGCGCTCAACTTCCACCCGCTCCCGCTCGGCCTCTTCCTCGGCACGCTTGCGGGCGATTTCCTCATCGCGCAGGCGGTCCTTCTCGGCCAGCTCGCGCTGCTCGTCAAGATTGCGCTGACGCGACTCTGCAAGCTTGCGCAGGATGTCCGCGCGCTCTTCGTCGGCGGTCATCCGCGGCGCCTTGACGCTGTCCGGCTTGACGTAAGTGCGCTTCTGACGCACCTCGACATTGACCGTGGTCTTGCTGCGGCCGGCACTGACCGTCACTTCCTGCAGCTTGCGCCGGTTCAGGGTGATCTTCTTGGCGGCATCGTCGGCACTCTCGACGGGCTGCTCGGTCTTGCCGTGCGAGCGACGAAGGAAGCCCAGGAGCTTCACCTTCTCGGTGCTGGTCACGACCTGATCGGGACCGCTGAACTTCATGCCGGCTTCGGCAAGTTGTTCAAGCAGTTTCTCGACCGGGGTATTAACCAGTTCGGCAAGCTTGCGGATGGTGGTTTGCTGCGACATTCGGATCCTATGATCTTGTAGGCGCTCCCTCGAAACGTGCGAAGGCAGCGCGGAGTCTAAGCCCTGAGCGGGTCAGGGCACTGTTCATCGCTGGCTCATTCGCCGCGCTCCAGGCGGGCGATCTCCTCGGCTCGGGCAGCAAGGATCAGGGCGGCGGCGCGCTCCTGGTCCATGTCCTCGATGCCGAACTCGAGGATCTCGTCGGCGGCCAGCTCCGACAGGTCCTCACTGGTACACACGCCATGGCTGGCCAGGGCGTAGGCAGTCGCCTCGTCCATGCCTTCCAGCGCGAGCAGATCCTCGGACGGCGAACCGTCTTCCAGACCCTCTTCCACCGCGAGCGCTTCGTTGAGCAGCGCATCGCGGGCACGGGCGCGCAGTTCCTCGACGATATCCTCGTCGAAGCCTTCCACTGCCAGCAGCTCGCCGACCGGCACGTAGGCGATTTCCTCGACGGTGTTGAAGCCTTCGGTCACCAGGATGGCGGCGATTTCCTCGTCCACCTCCAGTTTGTCCATGAACAGCTGGCGGGCGACTGCCTGCTCGGCCTCGGACTTTGCGGTGACCTGGTCCTGCGTCATCACATTGAGCTGCCAACCGGTCAGGCGGCTGGCCAGACGGACGTTCTGGCCGCCCTTGCCGATCGCCTGTGCCAGCCGGTCCTCGGCGACTGCCAGGTCCATCGAATGCTTGTCTTCATCGACGATGATCGACTGCACTTCAGCCGGTGCCATCGCGTTGATCACGAAGTTGGCCGCGCTTGTCGTTCCACAGCACGATGTCCACGCGCTCGCCATTCAGCTCGTTGGACACCGCCTGCACGCGCGAACCGCGCATGCCGATGCAGGCACCGATCGGATCGGTGCGGGTGTCATGTGCGAGCACCGCGATCTTGGCGCGGTCGCCGGGGTCACGGGCGCACGCCTTGATTTCGACCAGGCCCTGGCCGACTTCCGGCACTTCAAGCTTGAACAGCTCGATCATGAATTCCGGCGCGGCGCGGCTGATGAACAGCTGCGGGCCACGCGGCTCGGAACGCACGTCGACCAGGTAACCGCGGACGCGGTCGCCGGCGCGCAGCACGTCGCGCGGGATGCCCTTGTCCTTCGGGATGAAAGCCTCGGCGTTGCCGCCCAGGTCGACATAGATATTGCCGCGCTCGGCGCGCTTGACCACACCGGTGACCAGCTCGCCGACACGATCCTTCCACGCATCGACGACCTGCTGGCGCTCGGCCTCGCGCACGCGCTGCACGATGACCTGCTTGGCGGCCTGGGCGGCGATGCGGCCGAAGTCCGGGTTCTCGATCTGTTCTTCGATGTAGTCGCCGACCTCGACGCCGTCGGCCTCGTCGATCGCGTCCATCAGGCGGATCTGCCGGTCCGGCGACTCCATCACCACGTCGTCGGCCACCACTTCCCAGCGGCGGAAGGTTTCGTAGTTGCCGTCCTTGTGATCGATGGACACACGCGCCAGCACATCCTGATCGGGATAGCGCTTCTTCGCCGCCGACGCCAGCGCGGCCTCGATCGCGTCGAAAATCACTTCCCGCGGAACGCCCTTCTCATTGGCGACCGCATCTACGACCAGCAAAAGTTCCTTGCTCATTCGCTCACTCCGCGCGCGGCTTGCCAGCCGCCGACTCGTTGGATGGTTTCTTCGCCTTGCCCGCTTGCTTGGGGGCCGGCCCGGTAGGTTTGGTGGGAGCCAGGCCGAGTGCAGCCCAGTCCGGGATGATGCGCGCCTTGTCGATGTTGTCGAACGCGGCAACGAACGGCTTGCCGTCGACAGTGAACGTCACCGTTTCCTGCGCTGCATCGACTGCGGCGATCTCACCCTGCAGGCGACGACGACCGTCCTGCGGAAGCTTGAGAACAACCTTGGCCGATTCACCCAGGTGACGCTGCGAACTGCTCCAGCGCGAACAGCGGCCGATCCACGCCGGGAGAAGACACCTCCAGCGTGTAATTGCCACTGATCGGGTCTGCCACGTCCAGCTGTGCCGACACCTCGCGGCTCACCCGCTCGCAGTCCTCGACATTGATGATGCGTTCGGGCTGCTCGGCCAGGGGCACGTCGATATACAGGCGCAACGTGGCGCCACCCGGCGCCGGCAGATATTCAACGCCCAACAGATCGAGCCCCAACGCCTGCACGGTGGGGCTCAGCAGATTCGTGATTTCGGTAGCTTTGTCGCTCACAGCCTGCCTTGATTCGATAGATGGAGACTGGCACTACCCAGCCGGACTTTCCGCACTCCAGAAACAACAAAGGGCCCACTGGGCCCTTGTCCGGTACAACTCCGGTAATACTGGATTCCGGTTACAAGAACGAAAAAACACTGTTCTTGTGAGCCCAACCTTCTGAATTTCGCTGGACTTCCGTGGAAGTCCAGCGCCATTCGAAGCTGGTAGCGGGGGCAGGATTTGAACCTGCGACCTTCGGGTTATGAGCCCGACGAGCTGCCAGACTGCTCCACCCCGCAGCAGAAGCGGAATTATGAAGGAACGATGCGGATATTGCAAGCATTGTTTCTTCTTTCTTACTTCCCGCCGGGGCGGCAAGTAACGGAAGGCGATATGACCGCCACCGTATGAATCACTCCTCTCGGACTGATTCGGACGCTTCGGATTTCTGGCGAAACCGCTGCGTCGTCAACTCAGGAGGTGAATAATACACGACCTACGCACATTTGTATCGTTTATCACGCCAAATGTGCAAACGCGTTCCTGCACCACTCCATAATCGGATTCATACCGATCGGCAGCAGCAGCAATGCCAGCGAGTTCACCGCCAACACGACGCCCAGTACGCGGTCGTTGCTGCGCGGAATCGCCTCGCCCACCGGCTCATCGAAGTACATGACCTTGATCACGCGCAGGTAGTAGAAGCAACCGATCACCGCGCACACGACGCCGAGAATCGCCAGCCACAGCATGCCACCGTCGATGGCCGCGCCGAGCACCGCCAGCTTGGTCCAGAAGCCCAGGAACGGCGGGATGCCGGCCAGCGATGCCATGATGCACAGCACCAGCGCAGCCATCCACGGATTGCGCGCGTTGAGTCCCTTGAAGTCGTCGATATTCTCGGCTTCGAAGCCCGTTGCGCGACAGCGCGATGATGGCGCCGAAAGCCGCGGTGGACATGATGGCGTAGGCCATGGCGTAGAACATCGCCGCGCTGTAGCCACGCTCACCACCGCCGGCAATGCCGAGCAGCAGGAAACCGATATGCGACACGGTCGAATAGGCCAGCATGCGCTTGAGGTTGGTCTGCGCGATCGCCATCAGGTTGCCGACCACCAGCGACAACGCCGCCAGCCCGGCAATCAGCAGCTGCCACTGCCCGGACAGCGGTCCAACGCCGACTTCGAGCAGGCGGTACGCCATGCCGAACGCGGCCAGCTTCGGTGCCGAGCTGATGAACAGCGCGATCGGTGCCGGGGCGCCCTGGTAGACGTCGGGCAGCCACATGTGGAACGGCGCCGCACCGAGCTTGAATGCCACGCCGGCAATCATGAAGATGGCGCCGGTCAACAACAGCAGGGTTTCGTCCGAGTGAGCGACGGCCTCATGGATGCCGGACAGGCTCAGCGTGCCGGTAGCGCCATAGATCAGCGACATGCCGTACAGCAGCAGGCCCGAGGCCAGCGAACCAAGCACGATGTACTTCATGCCGGCTTCGGTAGCCAGGCGGTTCTCGCGGTCGCTCGCCACCAGCGCGTAGGAACACAGCGCGAGCAGCTCCAGGCCCAGGTACACCATCAACAGGTTGCCGGCCGACACCAGAATCATCATGCCGACGGTGGCGAACAGCACCAGCACCGCGATCTCGCCCTGGTACTGGTCGCGCTCGCGCAGATAGGTCCAGCCATAGAGCAGGGTCAGGCCACTGACCATGACCACCACGGCCTTCATCACGTCGGCCGCGTTGTCGCGGACGAACATGCCGTGGAACACCTCGCCCTGCCCGCCCACTCCGGTGGCGAGCATGAAGAACACGACGGCCAGTGCGACGACCGACAGGATATGGGTCCAGACCTTGTTCTTGTTGCTGATGAACAGATCGAGGATCAACAGGGCGAAAGCGCTGCCGACCAGCACCAGCTCGGGAGCGAGCGGTGGCAGGTCAGCGGCAGTCAGCGGCAACAACGGCGAGGTGGTCATCATCAAATCCTGGAATCAATACTCTCGACGGCCCGATTACAACAGCTTGCTGGATGCGATCTGCATCGCCAGCTTCGCGATCGAAGGTTCCATCAGGTCGGTCAACGGCTTGGGATACACACCCAAGGCCAGCACGCCCACGGCGATACACGCCTAGCACCAGCCATTCGCGGCCGTTGATGTCCTTCAAGTTCGGCCACATGCGCGTTGGCCACTTCGCCGAAGAACACGCGCTTGTACAGCCACAGCGTGTAGGCGGCACTGATGATCAGCGTGGTGGCAGCGGCGAGCGCCACCAGCGGGTGCCACTGGAAGCTGGCCAGCACGACCATGAACTCGCCGACGAAACCGCTGGTGCCCGGCAGGCCGGCGTTGGCCATGAAGAACAGCATGGAGAACGCGGCGAACCACGGCATGACGTTGGCAACGCCGCCGTAGTCGGCGATGCGGCGGCTGTGCATGCGGTCGTACAACACGCCCACGCAGGAGAACATCGCACCGGATACGAAGCCGTGCGAAATCATCTGCACCATCGCGCCCTGCAGGCCCAGCCGTGCGGCATCCGGGCTTCCGGCGTCGCGCACCAGCCACAGGCGATGAAGATACCCAGCGTCACGAAGCCCATGTGCGCGATCGACGAATAGGCGATCAGCTTCTTCATGTCCTCCTGCACCAGTGCCACCAGGCCGACATAGATCACCGCGATCAGCGACAGCGCGATCACCAGCCATGCCCACTCGCTGGACGCGTCGGGAACGATCGGCAGGTTGAAGCGCAGGAAGCCGTAACCACCGATCTTCAGCGCGATCGCCGCCAGGATCACCGAACCGGCCGGTCGGCGCCTCGACGTGCGCGTCCGGCAACCAGGTGTGCACCGGGAACATCGGCACCTTGACCGCGAACGCGATCAGGAACGCGAAGAAGATCCACGTCTGCTCACGGGCCGACAGCTGCAACCGGTACAGGTCGGCGAGCTGGAAGCTGCCGCCCTTGAGGTACAGGTAGACCAGCGCCACCAGCATCAGCACCGAGCCGAGGAAGGTGTAGAGGAAGAACTTGAGCGCGGCATAGATGCGGCGCGGGCCGCCCCAGACACCGATGATCAGGAACATCGGGATCAGCATCGCCTCGAAGAACACGTAGAACAGCATCGCGTCGGTGGCGGTGAAAATGCCGACGGTCACACCTTCCAGAATGAGGAAAGCCGCGACGTACTGGTTCACGCGTTTGTCGATCGACACCCCACGCCCCGACCAGCGCCAGCACTCGCGACCAGCGTGGTCAGCAGTACCAGCGCTATGGCGATGCCATCCACGCCGAGGTTGTAGCCGATGTCGTAGGCGGGAATCCACGCCCGCTGTTCGACGAACTGCAGGGCATCGATGCCGGGGTCATAGCCGGTGAACAGCGACAGGCTGAGCACGAAGGTCAGCACCGCGACGATCATGGACGCCCAGCGGGCGGCCTGTGCGTTGCGCACGGCAAGGATCATGGCTCCGCCGAGGATCGGCAGCCAGATGAGGACACTGAGTAAAGGCCAGTTCGACACGTCTTCTTATTCCGTACAGGTCAACGCCAGAAATGCATCAGCACGCCCAACAGGGCAATCAGGCCGATGATCATCACGAAAGCGTAGTGATAGAGGAAACCGGATTGGGTACGGCGCAACAGGTTGGCCGCCAGCTCGACCACGCGGGCCGAACCGTTGACCACCACACCGTCGATCAGATGCGTATCGATGGCACGCGACGCCTTGCCCAACTGCACACCACCACCGGCCAAGCCGTTGATCCAGAGGGTGTCGAAGCCGTACTTGTTTTCCAGGATCGATACCACCGGTGCGAAGGCCTTGCGTGCCTTGCCCGACAGCTCCGGCTTCCACAGGTAGACGACGATGGCGAGCAGCAGGCCGGCAACCGTCAGCCAGAACGCCGGCATCATCATGCCGTGCAGCGCGAAGGCGACCGGACCGTGGAACTCCTTGCCCAACGCCGCAACGGTGTCACGGGACGGATCGTGGAAATCCATGACACCGGTGAAGAACGACATCGCCTGGCCGGGGATCGCGGTAACCGGATGCGCACCGGCCCAGTCGGTGCCGAACAGCATCGGGCCGATGGTGAAGAAGCCGATGGCGATCGACGGGATGGCCAGCAGCACCAGCGGCAGCGTCACCACCCACGGACTCTCGCGCGGCTCGTGCACGCCATGACCATGATGGTCGTCGTGACCATGGCCATTATCGGTGTGCGCGTCGCGGAAGCGCTCCTTGCCGTGGAAGGTCAGGAACAGCAGGCGGAAGCTGTAGAAACTGGTGACGATCACGCCGCCCAGCACCGCCCAGTAGCCGTAGGTCGCAATCCAGCTGGAGGACTCGTGGGCATGATGCGCCGCCGCCTCGATGATGGTGTCCTTGGAGTAGAAGCCGGAGAAGAACGGCGTTCCAACCAAGGCCAGCGTACCGATCCACATCGTGATGAAGGTGACCGGCATGTACTTGCGCAGTCCGCCCATCTTGCGCATGTCCTGCTCGTGGTGCATCGCGATGATGACCGAGCCGGCACCGAGGAACAGCAACGCCTTGAAGAAGGCGTGGGTCATCAGGTGGAACACCGCGCGCCGAATATGCCGACACGCCCAGCGCAACGGTCATGTAGCCCAGCTGCGACAGCGTCGAATAGGCGACCACGCGCTTGATGTCGTTCTGCACGATGCCGATCAGGCCGGTGAAGAATGCGGTGGTGGCGCCGATGAACAGGATGAAATTGAGCGCGGTCTCCGACAGCTCGAACAGCGGCGACATGCGCGCCACCATGAAGATGCCGGCGGTCACCATCGTCGCGGCGTGGATCAGGGCCGAGATCGGGGTCGGGCCTTCCATCGAATCGGGCAGCCAGACATGCAACGGCACCTGCGCAGACTTGCCCATCGCGCCGATGAACAGGCAGATGCAGATCAGCGTGGCCACGCTCCATTCGTGCCCGGCAAACAGCTGCACCATCGCATGGCCGGTGACCTCGCTACCCAGCACGGCGGTGGCGTTGGCGAACACGATCGAATAATCCAGGCTGCCGAACCACAGCATCACGCCAGCGATACCGAGCAGGAAACCGAAGTCGCCCACGCGGTTGACCAGGAACGCCTTCATGTTGGCGAAGATCGCCGAGGGCTTCTTGAACCAGAAACCGATCAACAGGTACGACACCAGACCCACCGCTTCCCAGCCGAAGAACAGCTGCAGGAAGTTGTTGCTCATCACCAGGGTGAGCATCGAGAAGGTGAACAGCGAGATGTAGCTGAAGAAGCGCTGGTAGCCGGAATCATCGGACATGTAGCCGATCGTGTAGATGTGCACCAGCAGCGACACGAAGGTCACCACCACCATCATCATCGCGGTCAGCTTGTCGATCAGGAAACCGACATGCGCCGAATACTGGCCGACCTCGAAAACCGTGTAGAGGTTCTGGTTGAACGGGCTCGCGCCCTGCCCCACCAGCTGGTACAGCACATACGAGGACAGCACGCAGCTGACCGCCACGCCCAGTATCGTGACGACCTGTGCGCCCATGCGCCCGACCTGACGCCCGAACAGGCCGGCGATGATGCTGCCGAACAGTGGCGCCAGCACCACTGCAATCAACAGACTCTTGGAGAGAGTAATTTCCATCTATGGATCAGCCCTTCAGCGAATCGATTTCGCCGACATTGATAGTGCGGCGGTTACGGAACAGCGCCACCAGGATCGCAAGGCCGATGGCAGCTTCTGCCGCGGCCACGGTCAGGATGAAGAACACGAACAGCTGTCCGGCGGTGTCGCCGAGCTCGCGCGAAAAAGCGATGAAGTTGATATTGACCGACAGCAACATCAATTCGACCGACATCAGCAGCACGATGATGTTCTTGCGGTTGAGGAAGATGCCGGCAAGGCTGATGCAGAACAGCACTGCACCCAGCCCGAGCATGTGGCCCAGGGAAATCATGGCTTGGCCTCCTCGTTGTCTTGCGATTGCGTGCCGTTGACCGCGCTGTGGCCGGCCGGCTTTTCCGCCGCCATCTTCACCATGCGCAGGCGATCGCCGGCCTTGACCCGGGTCTGCTCGCTGGGGTTCTGCGTCTTCAGGCCGACACGGCGGCGCAGCGTCAGCATCACCGCCGCGACCACGGCGACGGTCAGGATCACGGCGGCGAACTCGAACGGCAACAGGTATTCGGTGAACAGGCTGCGTGCCAGCCAGGTGACGTTGGAGGTTTCGGTCGCGATGGCTGCGGCGTTATCCACCGGGAACGGGGTGGCCGTGCGGGCCTTGACGCCGATCAGCGTCAGCATCTGCAGCAGCATCACCACCGCCACCACCAGACCGATCGGCAGGTAGCGCACCCAGCCTTCGCGCAGGTTGTCCGGATCGATGTCGAGCATCATCACCACGAACAGGAACAGCACCATCACCGCGCCGACATATACCAGCACCAGCGTGACCCCGAGGAACTCGGCCCCGACCAGCAGCCACACGCAGGCCACCGAGAAGAACGTCAGGATCAGGCACAACACCGCATACACCGGGTTGCGCACGCTGATCACCGCGGCGGCTGAAATGCCGGTCACGATCGAGAAGAACCAGAAAGCGATATTTACCCAATCCATCTCGCGACCTCAGCGGAAAGCGGCGTCGGCGGCGCGGCGTTCGGCGATCTCGGCTTCAAGCCGGTCCCCGATGGCCAGCAGCTGCGGCTTGGTGACGATGTTTTCCCCACGGTTCTCGAAGTGGTATTCGAGGATGTGGGTCTCGACGATCGAGTCCACCGGGCAGCTTTCCTCGCAGAAGCCGCAGAAGATGCACTTGAACAGATCGATGTCGTAGCGGGTGGTACGGCGGGTGCCGTCCTCGCGCTTGGCCGAATCGATGGTGATCGCAAGGGCCGGGCACACCGCCTCACACAGCTTGCAGGCAATGCAGCGCTCTTCCCCGTTGGGATAGCGGCGCAGCGCGTGCAGGCCACGGAAACGCGGCGACTGCGGGAACTTTTCCATCGGGTACATCACGGTGTACTTCGGCTTGAACGCATATTTCAGCGTCAGCCACATTCCGCGGAGCAGCTCGAGCAGCAGCAGGCTTTTGAAATAGTGGGTGATCTTATTCATGAATCAAACGCCCTTCTGGATCACGCCGTAGAACACCATCAGTGCCGTCACCGCAATCCAGAAAATGGTCAACGGGATGAAGACCTTCCAGCCCAGACGCATGATCTGGTCGTAACGGAAGCGCGGGAAGCTGGCACGGAACCAGATGTATGCACTGGCGAAGAACAGCACCTTCAGCAGCAGCCAAGGCCAGCCGCCATTCCAGATCCAGTCGATCCACGGCGAGATATCCGCCGTGACCCAACCCTGGATCGGGCTGAGCCAGCCACCCAGGAAGAAGATCGAGATCAGGAAGCTGATCAGGATCATGTTGGCGTACTCGGCCAGGAAGAACAGCGCGAACGCACCACCGGCGTACTCGACCATGTGGCCTGCGACGATCTCCGACTCACCTTCCACCACGTCGAACGGCGCGCGGTTGGTTTCAGCCACACCCGAGACCCAGTACACGATGAACAGCGGGAACAGCGGGATCAGGAACCAGTCGAAGAATCCGGAGCTGCCCGCCTGCGCCAGTACGATCTGGCTCAGGTTGAGGCTGCCCGAGGCGATCATCACGCCGACAAGGGCGAAGCCCATGGCGATCTCATAGCTGATCATCTGCGCCGAGGCACGCATCGCTCCGAGGAACGCGTACTTGGAGTTGGACGCCCAGCCGGCGAGGATCACGCCGTAGATGCCCAGCGAGGTCATCGCCAGCAGGTACAGCAGGCCGACGTTGGCGTTGGACAGCACCAGCTTGGCATCGAACGGCACCACCGCCCACGCAGCGAATGACGGCGCCAGCACGATCAGCGGCGCCAGTACGTACATCGACTTGTGCGCACTGGAGGGACTGATGATCTCCTTGAAGAGCAGTTTGAAGACGTCGGCAAACGCCTGGAAAATGCCCATGCCCACGTACATCGGCCCGTGGCGCACGTGCATCCAGCCGATCAGCTTGCGTTCCCAGACCACGTAGAACGCAACCGCGATGATCACCGGCATCGCGATGCTCAGGATCTTCAACACGATCCAGAGCACCGCACCAATGTCGCCCAGCGACAGCAACCACTGCTGCAGCGGGGCAACCGCGTTCAACAGCAAATCGTTCATGCAGCCACCACCGTTACCCGAGCGGCACCCAGCGGCGCGGTTGCACCGTGGCCCGATTCAATCCAGACCGAGCCGGCGGCGACGCGGGCATCGACCACTACCGGCAGGGTGGCGCGACCGGCATCGGTGCCGACCTTGGCCATCTGCCCCTCAACCAGCTGCAGTCGCGCTGCATCGCCGGTATTGAGGACAATCCGCGGCACATTGTTGAGCGGGTGCGCCTGCAGCGCCGCGGCACGACGGACCACCGCATCGGTGCGGTAGATCGCCGGCGTGGAAGCCACTTCCAGCCCCTCAGCCACCAACTGCGGCTGCGCCGAAGCTGCGACATTCACTGCCACAGCCCGGAGGCTGCCGCGCAAACCTGCGAGGTCGGTGAACTCGAAGCCAGCCAGCTGCATTTCGCCACCCAGCGCACGCAATACGCGCCAGCCTTCACGGGCGTCACCGGGCAGCTTGCCACCGGCACGCGCCTGCTGCTGGCGACCGTCGAGGTTGGTCAGCGTTGCCTCGATTTCCGGCAACGCGCCAATCGGCAGGATCAGATCGGCGACATCGCGGGTCGATGCACAGGCGAACTGGCTGAACGCCACCACCTTGGCCCCCGCCAGCGCCTTGCGCGCCGCTGCGGTGTCGGCGAAATCCAGACCCGGTTCAATGCCGTAGATCGCATATGCCTTGCGCGGCTGGGCCAGCATCGCGCTGACGTCCATGCCGGCCGGCAACACGCCCGCCTGGGCCAGGCCCACGGCATTGGCGCCCTGCGGAATACGGCACAGCCTGGCACCGGTAGCATTGGCGAAGTCACGCGCGGCTGCGCGGATCGCGGCGGCCTGCGGGTGGTTTTCGGCGATCGCACCGACGATCAGCACGGCGTTGCCCGAGGCCTTGACCGCTTCACGCAATGCCGCGTCGTTCAATGCCTCGACGAACTTCGACGGTGCGACGATCTGCTTGCCTGCAAGCGTGAACGCGAAATCGAAATCAACCGGGTTGATCGCATGGATGCTGGCGTTGTGCTGGGTCTGCGCCTTGCGCAGACGCGCATGCAGCAGCGGCAGCTCGTGCCGGATGTTGCTGCCCAGGACCACGATGCTGCCGGCCCGCTCGATTTCGGCCAGCGACAGACCGAACACCTCGGCAACCGGGGCGTCGGAAAAGTCGCGGGTATTGATGCGGTGATCAATGTTGGTCGAGCCCAGGCCTGCCGCCAGGCGGGCCAGCAGTGCGCCCTCCTCGTTCGAGGTGGACGGATGCACGAGCACGCCCAGATCGGCGCCACGGCTGGTCTCGAAAATCTCGCGTGCCGCGGCCAGACCTTCGGCCCAGCTGATCTCCTTCCACTCGCCGTTGAGCTTCTGCAACGGCTTGAGCGCACGGTCATCGCTGTACAGGCCCTGGTGCGAGTAGCGGTCACGATCGGACAACCAGCACTCGTTGACCAGCTCGTTGTCACGCGGCACCGCGCGCAGCACTTCGCCGCGACGCACGTGCAGGAACAGGTTGGAACCCATCGCATCGTGGTAACCGAGCGATTCACGCGCGGTCAGCTCCCACGGACGGGCACGGAACTGGAACACCTTGTTGGTCAGCGCACCGACCGGGCACACATCGATGACGTTGCCCGACAGCTCGGTCGTCAGCGGTTTGCCGTCGTACGTGCCGATCTGCAGGCTGTCGCCGCGGTACATTCCGCCCAGCTCATAACTGCCGGCGACTTCATCGGTGAAACGCACACAGCGGGTGCACTGGATGCAGCGGGTCATTTCGGTCGCCACCAGCGGACCAAGATCCTCGTCGGCCACCACGCGCTTGCGCTCGTTGAAACGGCTGACGGAGCGCCCGTAGCCCATCGACACGTCCTGCAGCTCGCACTCGCCGCCCTGATCGCAGATCGGGCAATCCAGCGGATGGTTGATCAGCAGGAATTCCATGACACTGCGCTGGTACTTCATCGCCTTGTCACTGCGGGTCTGGACCTTCATGCCGTCCATGACCGGGGTCGCGCATGCAGGCGAGGGCTTCGGGGATTTCTCCACGTCCACCAGGCACATGCGGCAGTTGGCCGCGATCGTCAGCTTCTCGTGGTAGCAGAAGCGTGGGATCGGAATGCCAGCCTTGTCGGCGGCATGGATGATCATCGAACCCTTCGGCACGACCATGGACTGGCCATCGATCTCGATGGTCACATGTCCATCCGGCACGACGGCCGGGGCGACGTTCGGATTTACCGGTTGCGCGCTCATGCGACAGCAGCCTCCACCTTCTTGCCGTCAACCATCGAATGACCGTTGACGATGTAATACTCGAATTCATCCCAGAACTGGCGCAGGAAACCCTGGATCGGCCATGCGGCCGCTTCACCGAACGCGCAGATGGTGTGGCCTTCGATCTGGCCAGCCACGATCCTCAGCTGGTGAAGGTCTTCCATGGTGGCCTTGCCGGCGACGATGCGCTCCAGCATGCGGTGCATCCAGCCCGTACCTTCACGGCACGGCGTGCACTGGCCACAGGATTCCTTGTGGAAGAACTGGGAGATGCGGCAGGCGAACTTGACGCAGCACACGCTGTCGTCCAGCACCACGATTGCGCCCGAGCCCAGGCCCGAACCCAGCGCACGGATGGTGTCGTAATCCATCGGCAGGCCGTCCAGCTCGGCCGCGGTCAGCACCGGCATGGAAACACCGCCGGGGATCGCGCCCTTGAGCTTGCGGCCCGGCTTCAGGCCACCGGCCAATGCCAGCAACTCGTCGAAGGTGGTGCCCAGCGGCACTTCGAAATTGCCGCCGTTCTGTACGCAACCGGAGACCGAAAAGCACTTCGGGCCGCCGTTCTTGGTCTTGCTCAGTCCCAGGAACCATTCCGGACCATTGCGGATGATCGCCGGCACCGAGGCATAGGTCTCGGTGTTGTTGATCGTGGTCGGCTTGCCGTAAAGACCGAAGTTGGCCGGGAACGGCGGCTTGTAGCGCGGCTGCCCCTTCTTGCCTTCCAGCGACTCCATCAGTGCGGTTTCCTCACCGCAGATATAGGCACCGGCGCCGAGGGCGCCATAGATGTCGATATCCACGCCGCTGCCGAGGACGTTCTTGCCCAGCCAGCCATTGGCGTAGGCATCGGCCAGCGCCTGTTCGAAACGCTCGAACGGCTCGTGGTGGAATTCACCGCGCAGGTAGTTGTAGGCCACCGTGCTGCCGGTGGCGTAGCAGGCGATCGCCATGCCTTCCACCACGGAATGCGGATTGAAACGCAGGATGTCGCGATCCTTGCAGGTACCCGGCTCGGACTCGTCCGAGTTGCACAGGATGTACTTCTGCATCGTGCCCTTGGGCATGAACGACCACTTCAACCCGGTCGGGAAGCCGGCGCCGCCGCGGCCACGCAGGTTGGACTGCTTGACCATCTCGATGACCTGCTCCGGCGAGATCTTCTCTTCGATGATCTTGCGCAGGGCGGCGTAGCCACCGGTCTTGAGGTAGCTTTCGTACGACCACGGCGTGTCGTAATGCAACGTGGTGTAGACCACGTTGTGTGGCTGCGGGGCCGGCCCGACCGGACCCGTGGGGGCGTGCTGATGTGCCATGCCTTACTCCAACCCGTCGAGCAGTTCGTCGACTTTCTCGACCGTCAACCGCTCGTGGTAATGACCATTGATGACCATCATCGGCGCGCCACAGCAACCGGCCAGGCATTCCTCTTCGCGCTTGAGGAAAACCCGGCCATCGGCGGTGGACTGCCCGAGCTTGCAACCGAGCTTCTTCTCCGCGTGCTTGACCAGGTCTTCGGCGCCATTGAGCCAGCAACTGATGTTGGTGCAGATCGCGACGTTGTTGCGGCCGACCTTCTCGATCTCGAACATCGAGTAGAAGCTGGCGACCTCATAGGCCCACACTGGCGGCAGGTCCAGATACTTGGCCACGGCGGCGATCAGCTCGTCGCTCAACCAGCCCTGGTTCTGCTCCTGCGCGGCATGCAGCCCCTGCAACACGGCCGAGCGCTTGCGATCCGGCGGAAACTTGCCCAGCCAGTGATCGATATGTGCGCGGGTCTTGTCGCTCAGCACCACCATCGGGTCGACGTCACGCGCCGCCTCGAAATTACCTGTCGCCTTCATTGGCCGACCTCAGCAAATGCAAAATCGTGAATTTCCAGATCCCGGGTTGCCAGCCGTTGGCGGCAGCTCACAGGCGTTGTCCAAGCGCAGCCGATCACCGGTCGACCTCGCCAAACACCAGGTCGTAGGTACCGATCATCGCCACCACGTCGCCCAGCATGTGTCCGCGGACGATCGAATCGATCGAGGACAGGTGGGCGAAGCCCGGCGCGCGAAGGTGCACCCGGAACGGCTTGTTGGCGCCGTCGGAGAGCAGATAGCAGCCGAACTCGCCCTTGGGCGCTTCCACGGCCGCATAGGTTTCACCGACCGGTACGCAATAGCCTTCACTGAACAGCTTGAAGTGATGGATCAGCGCTTCCATGTCGTTCTTCATCGCTTCCCGGCTGGGCGGGGCGACCTTGAAGTTGTTGATCATGACCGGGCCGGGGTTGGCCTTGAGCCACTGCACGCACTGCTTGATGATGCGATTGGATTCGCGCATCTCGGCCATGCGCACCAGATAGCGGTCATAGCAGTCGCCATTGGTACCGACCGGGATGTCGAAATCCACCGCGTCGTACTTGGCGTACGGCTGCTTCTTGCGCAGATCCCACTCGATGCCGGAGCCACGCAGCATGGGGCCGGTCATGCCCCAGGCCAGGGCGTGCTCGGGCGACACTACACCGATGCCGACCGTACGCTGTTTCCAGATACGGTTGTCGGTCAACAGTGTTTCGTATTCGTCCACGCGCGAAGGGAATTCGTTCGTGAAGTTTTCCAGGAAATCGAGCAGCGAGCCTTCACGGGACGAGTTCAGGCGCTTGAGCGCTTTGCCCTTGTGCCAGCGCGATTCCTTGTACTTCGGCATCTGGTCGGGAAGATCGCGGTAGACACCGCCGGGGCGGTAGTAGGTGGCATGCATGCGCGCACCACTGACGGCCTCGTAGCAGTCCATCAACTCTTCGCGCTCACGGAATGCGTACAGCATCACCGCCATCGCGCCCAGATCCAGCCCGCAGGTGCCGACCCACATCAGGTGGTTCAGGATGCGGGTGATCTCGTCGAACATGGTGCGGATGTACTGCGCACGCTCAGGAGCCTGCACCCCGAGCAGGTTCTCGATCGCAAGCACGTAGGCGTGCTCGTTGCACATCATCGACACGTAATCCAGCCGGTCCATGTAACCGATCGACTGGTTGAACGGCTTGGACTCGGCGAGCTTCTCGGTGCCACGGTGCAACAGACCCACGTGCGGGTCGGCACGCATGATGGTCTCGCCGTCCATTTCCAGGATCAGGCGCAACACGCCATGCGCGGCCGGATGCTGCGGGCCGAAATTCATCGTGTAGTTGCGGATCTCCTGCTGGCTTTCGGCAGCAGTGCTCGCGAAGGCCTGGTCGGCCTGATGGAACTCACTCACTTGGTTGCCTCCATCTGCGTGCGCTCGCCCGCGGCACTCTGCAGACCGGCGTCATCACGGATGACGCGAGCGACACCGACGCGCGGCTCGACCGAAGTCACCGGCTCGTAGATCACGCGCTTCTTTTCTTCGTCGTAACGCACTTCGACGTTGCCGATCAGCGGGAAGTCCTTGCGGAACGGATGCCCGACAAAACCGTAGTCGGTGAGGATCCGGCGTAGGTCCGGATGCCCTTCGAAGATCACCCCGAACAGATCGAACGCCTCACGCTCGAACCAGTTCACGCCCGGCCATACATCGGTCAACGACGCCACCACCGGCAGCTCTTCGGTGGGTGCGTAGCAACGGATGCGCAGCAACTGGTTGTGCCGGTAGGAACGCAACTGCGCGACCACGGCAAAACGCTGCTGCGGCATCGGCTGCGACTGCGTGCCTTCAGCGGTTTCGCGACTGGGGAATTCACCCCAGGCGAAGCGGCCTGCGCCCTTGCCCTCGACACCACGGCTGAAGCCCTGGGAGGACACATCCGCGGTATCCCACTCGTCACTGCCGTAGCCGAGATAATCGACGCCGCACAGGTCGATGAGATGTTCGAAACCAAACTCGTCACGCAAGGCCAGACCCGTGGCGCGCCAGTCGGCGACCGGCACTTCCAGCGTCACTTCGCCGCGCGACTCGACCACGAAGACCCGTGCACCGGCGAAACGTGCGCTGAGTCGATCGATGAAGGAAGGTGCTTGCTGTGCCATGGGGGCTTGGCGTGCTCTTGATAAGGGAGGGGAAATCAGCGCGCGATGGTCTGGGTGCGCCAGATCTTCTTCTGCAGCTGCAAGATGCCGTAGACCAGCGCTTCGGCCGTCGGCGGGCAGCCCGGGACGTACACGTCCACCGGCACCACACGATCGCAACCGCGCACCACCGAATACGAGTAGTGGTAGTAGCCACCGCCGTTGGCGCAGCTGCCCATCGAGATGACCCACTTGGGCTCGGGCATCTGGTCGTAGACCTTGCGCAGTGCCGGGGCCATCTTGTTGACCAGCGTACCGGCCACGATCATCACGTCAGCCTGACGCGGCGACGGACGGAACACGATGCCGTAGCGATCCAGATCCAGACGCGAGGCGCCAGCGTGCATCATCTCCACCGCGCAGCAGGCCAGACCAAAGGTCATCGGCCACATCGAACCGGTACGTGCCCAGTTCAGCAGCGCATCGACGCTGGTGGTCACATAGCCCTTTTCGAGCAGCGGGTTTTCACCTTCGGGGCGCAGGATGTCATCGACCCGCCCTTCCGGGATCGGGTTGGTCATCAGGCCATCGAGAGTCTGAATCACTCCCATTCCAGCGCTCCCTTTTTCCATACATAGATAAAGCCGAGAAACAGCATGCCCACGAACAGACCCATCGTGACCAGCCCGCGCTCGCCCAGCTCCATGAAGACCTGGGTCCAAGGCACGATAAAGATGATTTCCAGATCAAAGACAATGAACTGGATAGCGATGAGGTAATAGCGCACGTCGAACTTCATGCGCGCGTTCTCGAACGCTTCGAAACCGCACTCGTACGGCGAAAGCTTCTGGGCGTCCGGGCTACGGGGAGCGAGGAACCGGCCGATCAGCATCAAGCTGATGCCGATACCAGTGGCGACGACCAGAAACAGCAGAGACGGCAAATATTCGGCCAGCACAGCGATTCTCTCTTGCCTCTGCCTACGCGCCTGCAGGCGCTTCAGCATGGGGGATTGACGGGTACTGCAACGGGGCACTGCTGCGCCCCTGCGATCCCGCAAAAAAACAATGGTGCCCAAGAGGGGACTCGAACCCCTACGACTCTCGTCGCTACCACCTCAAGGTAGTGCGTCTACCAATTCCGCCACCTGGGCCTACGTCACGCACCTGAATCCAAGTGCGCCGCGTATTGTAACCGTCTTCAGTCTTTTTGTGCGCCTTCAGCAGGCTTTTCTTCACTCTTGACCGGGGCTTCCGCAGCCGGGACTTGCGCCTGCGGAATCGCACCGGAGGCCGGAGCCTGCGGCACCGCCTGCAACCCCTCCACCGGCGCCGCGACCGGAGCGGACTCGACCGGCTGCGACATCAGACCCAGCCCCTGCTCGGCAACCGGACGCGAGCTGTGCGTGGCATACCAGGCCATGAACAGACTGATACCGAAAAACACCACCGCCAGCCATTTGGTGGACTGGGACAGGAAATTGGACGCACCGCGCGAGCCGAAGACGGTGCCGGAAGCGCCCGCGCCGAACCCCGAACCGGCCGCCGCGCCGGAACCGCGCTGCATCAGGATCAGGGCGATCATCGAGATCGCGACCAGCACATAGACCACATTGAGGATCAACATCAGCATTTCGAATCCGTCCCGGACAGTATTTCGTGTTAGCGACCGGCCGCCGCCTTCGCGATGGCCAGGAAATCGGCGGCTACCAGCGAGGCGCCCCCTACCAGCCCTCCATCGACATCCGGTTGCGAAAACAGTTCCGCCGCGTTGTCAGGCTTCACGCTGCCGCCATACAGGATGGACAGCGAATCAGCGATTCTAGCATCGCGCGCAGCGACTTCGCCACGAATGAAGGCATGCACGGCCTGCGCCTGCTCCTTGCTGGCGGTACGCCCGGTGCCAATGGCCCACACCGGCTCGTACGCGACCACGGCCTTGGCAAATCCCTCGGCTCCCACCCGCTCCAGCACCGGTGCCAGCTGTGAGGCGATAACCTGTTCAGTCTGGCCGGCTTCACGCTCGTCCAATGTCTCGCCAACACACAGCATCGGCACCAGGCCGGCCTTGAGGGCAGCTTCAAACTTGGCCGCCACCAGCTCGCTGCTCTCGTGGTGGTACTGGCGACGCTCCGAATGCCCCACCAAGCCGTAGGTGCAGCCCACATCGAGCAGCATGGTTGCCGAGACCTCGCCGGTGTAGGCGCCCTTCTCGTTGCTGCTGACGTCCTGGCCGCCGAACGCAACGCCACGCCCCGCGTACTCTTGCGCCAACCCCTCCAGGTAGGGCGACGGCGGCAGAACCACCAGCTCGACGCCTTCAAGGGGCAGCCCGGCGACCAGCTGACCCACCAGTTCGGCAGCGAATTGACGGCTGCCATGCAGCTTCCAGTTACCAGCAACGATCTTGCGACGCATGGTCATGCATCTCCCTGAATTTGAGTGGGCAAAGGATAGCCGATGTCCACGGCCCGCCAGGACACAAACAGGACACCGCAGGACAGCACATGCAAGCGCCGCCGGAACCCGAGGCTGCGGCGGCGCTGGTGGAACCGGCCTCGTTGGCGCCGGACATCACTCCGATAGGCGGGAGATCACTTCAGCTTGATCTCGCGCAGGCGCTCTTCAAGAAAGCCGTGGGCGGTGATCGGTTCGGGATACCGGCTCGGATTCTCCGCGGTGATGCACGACGGCAGCACGTCGATCAGGAAATCCGGATTCGGGTGCAGGAAGAACGGCACCGAGTAACGCGGCTGGCGCGCCTGCTCGCCCGGGGGGTTGACCACGCGGTGGATGGTGGACGGATACACGTGGTTGGTCAGGCGCTGCAGCATGTCACCGATGTTGACGACGATGGTGTCGGCATCGGAGGTGAACGGCACCCACTCGCCCTCATGCGACTTCACCTCCAGCCCGGCGGCACTGGCACCCACCAGCAAGGTGATGAAGTTGATGTCGTCATGGGCGCCGGCGCGCACATTGGGAATGTCCTCGGCGGTGATCGGCGGATAGTGGATCGGACGCAGGATCGAGTTGCCGTTGTTGGTCTTGTCGGCGAAGTAGTCCTCCGGCAGCCCGATATGCAGCGCCAGCGCAGACAGCACGCGCGAGCCGAGGTTGTCCAGCGCCTGGTACAGGCCGTAACCGTGCTCGCGGAACCCGGGAACCTCGCTCGGCCACAGGTTCGGCGGCATCACATCGCGGTACTGGGAATCGTCCGGAATCTCGCGGCCGATATGCCAGAACTCCTTCAGGTCGAAGTGCTTGGAGCCCTTTGCCGTTTCCACGCCGAACGGGGTGTAGCCGCGCGCCCCGCCACCACCGGCCACGTGGTACTGCTTCTTCACCTCTTCGGGCAGCGCGAAGAACGCCTTGAAGGCCTCGTAGGCGGCATCGATATCGGCCTGCGGAATGCCATGGTTGCGGATGCCGGCAAATCCCCACTGGCGATAGGCGGCGCCCAACTCGGCCACGAAGGCCTCGCGGTCGCTGTCGAAGCGGGTGATGTCGAGGGTGGGAATACGGGAACTCATGCGACTACTCCAGAGGGAAATGGGCGGCGCCATTGCAGCGCATCGCCCTGGTCAGAACCTTGATTCAACTCAAACCGGCACGGACGCCGTGCGCACGGCATCGGCCAGCCGCTCCAGCGTTGCCTGCATCAGCACGCCATCGTCGGCCTCGACGGTGACCCGCACCACCGGCTCGGTGCCGGAAGGACGCAGGAAAGCGCGCCCGCGACCTGCCACCGCTGCCTGCGCGCGCTCCAGCGCTTCCTGCACGGATGCGGAGTTCACCACCGCGCGAGCACCCTGCTCCAGCCGCACATTGATGGTCTTCTGCGGCACCTTGCTCAGGCCGGACAGTGCCTCACGCAAGCTCTGGCGCGGCGTGCCCCAGCACTTCCAGCACCTGCAGCGCGCTGACGATGGCATCGCCGGTGGTGGCGCGATCCAGGCACAGCAGATGGCCCGAGGCTTCGCCGCCGAGCACGCCGCCGCCTTCCACCAGCGCCTGGTGGACATAGCGATCGCCGACGTTGCTGCGGACGAAGGGAATACCCAGCCGCTCCAACGCCTGCTCCAGCCCGTAATTGGTCATCAGCGTGCCGACCACCGGACCGCGCAGACGGCCACTGGCCTGCCAGGCGCGCGCCAGCACGAACAGCAGGTCGTCGCCATCGGCCGGATTGCCCTGGTCATCGACCATCAGCACGCGGTCGCCATCGCCATCGAAGGCGATACCGAGATCGGCACCGACCTCGCGCACCTTCGCCGAGAGGTTGTCGATATGCATCGAACCGACGCCGGCGTTGATGTTGATACCGTTGGGCTCGGCGCCGATCGCGACCACTTCGGCGCCCAGCTCGCGGAACAGCAGCGGCGCGATGTGGTAGGTCGCGCCATGTGCGCAATCCAGCACGATCTTCAGTCCGCGCAGGTAGAAATCGCGCGGCACGCTGGCCTTGCAGAATTCGATATAGCGGCCCACCGCGTCGCGCGCGCGCATCGCCTTGCCCAGCCGGTCCGAGTCGAGCGTGGTGAAGGGCGCATCAAGCGCCGCCTCCATCGCCAGCTCGGTGGCGTCGTCGAGCTTTTCGCCTTCCGCCGAGAAGAACTTGATGCCGTTGTCGTAGTGCGGATTGTGCGAGGCACTGATGACGATGCCGGCGTCGGCACCCAGGGTGTGGGTGAGGAACGCCACCGCCGGGGTCGGCATCGGCCCCAGCAACTGCACGTCGGCGCCAGCGGCCACCAGCCCGGCTTCCAGTGCAGCCTCGAACATGTAGCCGGAAATCCGGGTGTCCTTGCCGATCACCACCGTCGGGCGGCGCCCGCTGCGCTCAAGCAGCACACGCGCCAGCGCATTGCCCAGGCGCAGCACGAAATCGGCCGAGATCACGCCTTGACCGACCCGGCCACGGATGCCGTCGGTGCCGAAGTACTTGCGGCCAGTCATCAGGCAACCGCCGGATCGATCGCAGGCTTGGGCTGACGCATCATCATCGCCAGCAGGTCCGCCAGCCGATCGCGCATTTCGCGACGGTCGCAGATCTGGTCGATCGCGCCGTGCTCGAGCAGGAACTCCGAACGCTGGAACCCTTCCGGCAGCTTCTCGCGCACGGTCTGCTCGATCACGCGCGGGCCGGCAAAGCCGATCAGTGCATGCGGCTCGGCGATGTTGATGTCGCCCAGCATCGCAAACGAGGCCGACACGCCACCGGTGGTCGGGATGGGTCAGCACCGAGATGTAAGGCAGTCCAGCCTCACGCAGCTTGCCCAGTGCGGCAGAGGTCTTGGCCATCTGCATCAGCGAGAACAGGCCTTCCTGCATGCGCGCGCCGCCACTGGCGGAGAAACAGACGAACGGGGCGCCGATTTCCAGCGCGGTTTCCGCGGCGAGCGAGAAACGCTCACCGACCACCGAGCCCATCGAGCCGCCCATGAAGGCGAAATCGAAAGACGCGGCGACCAGCGGATTGCCCTTGAGCGAGCCGCGCATGGCGATCAGCGCATCGTACTCGCCGGTATTCTTCTGCGCTTGCCTTGATGCGTTCGGCGTACTTCTTCTGGTCCTTGAACTTCAGCACGTCGGTCGGCCCGAGGCGGGCGGCGATTTCGGTGGTGCTGTCGGCATCGAACAGCGCGGCCAGCCGCGCGCGCGCGCGGATCGCCATATGGTGTCCGCACTTGGGACACACTTCCAGGTTCTCCGCCAGCTCGGGCCGGTAAAGCGCAGTGCCGCAGCTGCTGCACTTTTCCCACAGGCCCTCGGGGACGCTGCGCTTCTTGCTGGGGGCGTTATCGGTGCGGATGCCGGACGGCATCAACTTGCTGAGCCAACTCATGCGGGATGACGGTTCCGTTCAGGGCGGCCAGACGGCCGCGACAGGGGCGACAGTCTAGCTCACCGCCAGCGCACCGGCGCAGTTGAAACCACCGTTCCCGCTGCCACCCCTACTGCCCGCAAACCATTCCCTGACGTACGTTTACCCTCGCCCGGCCCACCGGCCACCCGCGCCCGAACCAGGGAGGGACGGACATCGCTCAGGCCGCATCCAGTGCCTGCCGCAACGGGCGCAGGAATTCAGCGGCCAGCGTTGCCGCCTCCGCCGGGCTGGCCGCGTCCGCCATTGCCGACACCAGCGCGCTGCCCACCACCACGCCATCGGCATCCACCGCCATGGCCGCCGCACTGGCGGCATCACGGATACCGAAGCCCGCCACCACCGGCACCTGCGTCTGTCGCCGCACCGCCCGCAGGCGCGCGCCAGCCGTGTGACTGTCCAGACGCTCGGAGGCCCCGGTGACACCGGCAAAACTCACGTAGTAGAGGTAGCCCTGTGCGATCGCGCACAGCTTGCCGATGCGCTCGTCGGTCGTGGTCGGGGCGGCCAGCAGGATCAGGCCCAGCCCCGCCTCGGCGAAGGCCTGGCGGGTTTCGTCGGCCTCCTCCGGCGGCAGGTCCACCAGCAGCACCCCATCCACCCCGGCGGCGACCGCTTCGCGTGCGAAGCGGTCCGCACCCCGTATCTCGACCGGATTGAGATAGCCCATCAGCACCACGGGTGTCTGCACATCCCGCTCGCGGAAGCGGGCCACCGTTTCCAGCACATAGCGCAGGCCGGCTCCGCGGGCCAACGCGCGTTCGGAGCTGCGCTGGATCGTCGGCCCATCGGCCATCGGGTCGGAAAACGGCACCCCCAGCTCCAGCACGTCGGCGCCCGCCTCCACCAGCGCGTGCATCACCGGCACCGTCGCTTCCAGCGCGGGATCGCCGGCGGTAATGAAAGGGATCAACGCCTTGCGTGCGGAGGCGCGCAGGCGGGCGAAGCATTCGTCAATTCGGCTCACAGCCATCTCAGGCACATCCTTCAATCAGTTCAACCGCGTCCGGCTGGCCCTGGTAGACCAGGGCCAGCCGCCCGTTCAATGTTTCCGCCGCAACGCCGGCCCGGCGCCGCTGTCGGTTCCGGGCAGGCAATCGCCATCCGCTGACCCACAGGCCTGCGGACCGGTCGCCGCGCCGGCCGGCAGTTGTTGCATGGCCTGTGCAAGCACCCCACGCGCAACGTGAATGCTCACAGCACCAGTCCTTCGCGGGCGGCGATGGTATGCACGTCCTTGTCGCCACGGCCGGACAGGTTGCACAGCACCAGCGCATCTCTGGGCAACTCACGCGCCAGCTTGATCGCCTGCGCGACCGCGTGGCTGGATTCCAGCGCCGGCAGGATGCCCTCGGTGAGCGTCAGCCGGTGGAACGCGGCCAGCGCTTCCTCGTCGGTGATGCCCACGTACTGCGCCCGCCCGCTGTCGGACAGGAACGCATGCTCCGGACCCACGCCCGGGTAATCAAGGCCGGCGGAGATCGAATGGGTTTCGGTGATCTGGCCGTCGTCGTCGCACAGCACATAGGTGCGGTTGCCATGCAGCACGCCCGGCCGGCCGGCCGAGATCGAGGCGGCATGGCGGCCGGTATGCGATGCCCTCACCGGCTGCCTCGGCGCCGTAGATCTTCACCGCTGCGATCGTTGAGGAACGCATGGAACAGGCCGATGGCATTGGAGCCGCCGCCGACGCAGGCGGTGATCGCATCGGGCAGCCGACCGTAATCCTCCAGCATCTGCGCCCGCGCCTCGCGGCCGACGATGGCGTTGAAATCGCGCACCATGCGCGGGTACGGGTCCGGGCCGGCCACGGTGCCGATGATGTAGAAGGTGTCGCGCACATTGGTCACCCAGTCGCGCATCGCTTCGTTGAGCGCGTCCTTGAGCGTGGCCGAGCCGCTGCTGACCGGCACCACCGTCGCTCCCAGCAGCTTCATCCGGTAGACGTTGATCTTCTGCCGTTCGATGTCGGTGGCGCCCATGTACACCACGCACTCCAGCCCGAGCCGCGCGGCGACCGTGGCCGAGGCCACGCCATGCTGGCCGGCACCGGTCTCGGCGATGATCCGGGTCTTGCCCATGCGGCTGGCCAGCAATGCCTGGCCGATGGTGTTGTTGATCTTGTGCGCGCCGGTGTGGTTCAGGTCCTCGCGCTTGAGCAGAATCTGCGCCCCGCCCACTTCGCGGCTGAGCCGTTCGGCGTGATAGATCGGGCTCGGCCGGCCCACGTAGTGCTTCAAGTCCTTGTCGTAGGCCGCGATGAAGGCCGGGTCGAGCCGGGCCTGATCGTAGGCGGCCGCCAGTTCCTGCAAGGGTCCGACCAGGGTTTCGGCGACAAAACTGCCGCCGAAGCGGCCGAAGTGCCCGCTGGCGTCCGGGTAGGCGTGAAAATCGGTAACGGATGGATCGGTCATGGCATCAGGCACGGTGAAGACAGGGATCAACTCTAGCGCACCGTCCGGTCCGAAAAAATCGATAAAGGCTGACATTCGTGTTAAATAAACTCACATGAAAGCCAGCCGCCCGCTCCCCTCACTCAATGCTCTGCGCGCCTTCGAAGCCGCCGCCCGCCTGCACAGCGTCAGCCGCGCGGCAACGGAACTGCACGTCACCCACGGCGCGGTCAGCCGCCAGCTGCGGTTGCTCGAAGAGGAAATAGGGCTGGAACTGTTCGAACGCGATGGCCGCGGCATCCGCCCGACCCTTGCCGGGCAGCAGCTGCAGGAGGCGGCGACGGCCGCTTTCGCCCAGCTGCACAGCCGCATCGCCCAGATCCGCCGACCGTCTCGCCCCGAGGCGCTGGTGCTGGGCTGCCCCGGCAGCATCCTCGCCCGCTGGATGATTCCGCGCCTGCAGGCGTTGCAGCGCGAGTTGCCGGATCTGACCTTGCACCTGTCCGCACAGGATGGCGATTTCCCGCCGGGTCTGGATGGCCTCGACGCCGCACTGCTGCTGGGTCAATCACCGTGGCCGGCGGACTGGGACGTGCAGGCGCTGGCACCGGAGCGGATCGGCCCGGTGCTCAGTCCGGAACTGGCGCGCGAGCTGGACCTCGTCAGCCGCCCGCCCGCCGCCCTACTCGACTGCGCGCTGCTGCATACCGTTTCGCGGCCGCAGGCATGGCCGACCTGGGCCAGCGCCGTGGGCTTGGATCCCGGCCAGCTGCACCTGGGCAGCGGTTTCGAGCACCTGTACTATCTGCTGGAAGCGGCGGTTGCGGGCATCGGCATCGCCATCAGCCCACAGCCGCTGGTCAGCGAGGACCTGCGCAATGGCCGGCTGGTCGCGCCGTGGGGCTTTACCGGAACTGCCGGCCAATGGGCGTTGTGTACGCCTGCCGGCCAGGAGGACGAGCGCGTGCAGGCATTGGCGCACTGGTTGCGTTCGGAGCTGGACGACTGAGTGAGGGGGGCGTCGGCAACCCGGTCAGACCGGCCACCACCGCGTGCAGAGGCACCTCCCTGCGCAGGTCCCGTGCCAGCGACCGCACTGCCCGATGGTCAGCTCGACATTTCGTGACAGTCGGCGCGTCGGACTTCCTCGACGAACTTGCGCATCTTGTAGCCGTCCTTGATGCCCGGTTCCGATTCGATGCCGCTGGAGACGTCCACCCCCCATGGCAGCGTGGCGACGACCGCATCGAAGACATTTTCCGGCTTGATCCCGCCGGCCAGCAGGAACGGGCGATGCAGCCCAGTCGGCAGCCGCGACCAGTCGAACGCGACCCCGGTGCCGCCACCGCCACCCGGCGCATGGCTGTCGAACAGGAAACCGGCCGCGTTCGGATAGGCCAGCTGCAGCGTGCGCGCGGTCACTTCTTCGCGCCCGCCCATCGCCACCGCCTTCAGGAACGGCATGCTGAAACTACGGCAGAAGGCTTCATCCTCGTCGCCGTGGAACTGCAGCAGCGTTGGCCTCACCGTGCGCAGCACCTCGCGCACCTCTTCGCGGCTGTTGTTGCGGAACAGCGCCACCACATCGACCATCGGCGCCGTTGCCTGGCGCATCGCCCGCGCCTCGGCCGGCGCCACCCGGCGCGGGCTGTCCTTGGCGAAGATGAAGCCGACCGCATCCACGCCCAGCTCCCCGGCCAGGCGGATATCGCCCGCGCGGGTCATGCCGCAGAACTTGATGCGGGTGCGATAGAGGGTTCGACTCATAACGTGACCTCGGCAGGGAGCTGCCAGTTGCCCGGATACAGCGGCCCGACAAACACCAGCCCTTGCGGCGGTGCGGTCGGCCCGGCCTGGTTGCGGTCGCGAACCGCCAACACGTCTCCGATCCAGGACACGGGCTTTTCACCCGCTCCCACCAGAATCAAAGATCCCACGATATTGCGGACCATGTGATGAAGGAATGCATTGGCCTGCACTTCGACCTCCACGATTTCACCGTGGCGGCTGACGCGGATCGCCTGCAGCTCGCGGCGCGCGTGCGTCGCCTGGCACTGGATGCTGCGGAAGGAACTGAAGTCGTTCTCACCCAGCAGCGCCTGCGCCGCCTGGTGCATGGCATCGGCATCCAGTGCCCGCCGTTCCCAGCTCAAGGTCTGCCGGTACAGCGCCGGCCGCACCTGGCGATTGAGCAACCGGTAACGGTAGCGGCGCGCAATGGCGGAAAAGCGCGCGTTGAAATCATCGGCCACCGGTACGCACCAGCGCACGCAGATCGATGGTGGCAGGCACGTCGTGGTGCCGAGCACCCAACCGCGCGGGGTGCGGAGCACGTCGCTGTCGAAATGCACGACCTGGCACTCGCCATGCACGCCGGCGTCGGTCCGGCCGGCACAGATCACGCTCACCGGCGCATCGGCCACCGATGACAGGGCAGCCTGCAATGCCGCCTGCACGCTCGGGCAGCCGGTTTCTCCCAGCTGCTGCCAGCCCTTGAACTCGCTGCCGTCATATTCCACGCCCAGCGCGTAACGCATGTTCGAACCTCTGAATCGTTGATGCCGCGGCATTGCCGCAACGGCAGGTCAGCCGGCGTCGCGCTCGGACCACACCGCCAGCTCGTTGCCGCCGGGCTCGGTGAAATGGAAGCGGCTGCCGCCGGGAAAGGAAAACACCGGCCGCACCACCGCGCCGCCATGGCGGGCCACGGCCGACAGCAGCGGGGCCAGCTGATCGGCGTACAGCACCACCAGCGGGATGCCCGACGCCGCGGTCACCGGTTGGCCGCGGAAGAAGCCTCCCTGCAGACGGCCATCGTCAAAGGCGGTGTAATCCGCGCCGTAGTCCTGGAAGACCCAGCCGAAGACCCGCTCGAAAAATGCGCGACTCGCCGCCGGATCGGTGGATGCGAATTCGACATAGTCGACCCGGCGCTCCCGCGTGCCGGGCGCGGGGCCCTGGCCACTCAACGCAGGCGCCCCAGCAGTTCAACCGCCTCGGCACAGGCCTGCGGATCGCTTCCCACGGCCACTTCATTGAGCAGGGTGCGGGCCGTTTCGGCGTCGCCCAGATCCATGTAGGCGATCGCCAGTTCCAGACGCTCGCGCCCCGCCGGCGCGGGATTGAGCGGAGCAACGGTCGCAGGATCCAGATCCCGCCACCGCCCCGTGCCATCGGTGACGAATACCTCCTGCTCGTCGCCGGTGCCACCATCGTCTTCCTCACGCCAGGTGCCGGCACCGGCATCGACTGCCGGGGACATCAAGTGGTCTTCGGTCGCCAGCTCGTCTTCGCGGTCCAGTGTTTCGCCCTGCGCACGCTCGTCCAGCGCGGCAACGTCGACCAGCGCTTCCGCGCCCATCGTCGCAGGCATTGCCGCCGCCAGTTCGGCGCTGTCAAAACCGTGCCTTGCCAGCGGCGGCAACGGCGACGGCTTGCGCCGACGCGCCAGCCACCATGCCAGCGCGCCCAGCACCAGCAACACCACGCCCGCCCACAGCCAGGCAGGCGTACCGGATGCCTGCGCGGCATCGGGCGCCTGGGCCAGACGCTGCTGCGCCGCCGCCAGGTCGGTGTCCTTCATCGCGATCAGCGTCTGCTGCTGCTTCTGCAGCTTTTCAAGATCGGCAACCCGCTCACGCAGCTCCTGCAGTTCCGCATCCCGGGTAGCGAGATCTTCCTTCGCCTGTCGCAATTGTTCGTTCGCCAACATGTCACCCTCGCCGCCGGCATCGAGGCCGGTTGTTGTTCCTGCAGCCTGCTGCGTACCTGCCACAGCCGGTGCGATTTCCAGTCGCGCGCCCGAGGTCGCCGGCGCCGGCTGTCGCACCGCTTGCGCCTGCGCCACCGTGGTATCACCACCGGCCGGTTGCGGAATCGGCGCCCGTGCCTGCCGCCACTGCGCTGTTTGTCCGGCGACGATCGCCCGCGCCTGCGCCGGGTCCACCTGCGCCAGTTCGTCCTGTCGGGGCGTCCTCAGCACCGCACCCTGCTTGAGCAGATTCACGTTGCCACGGATGAAGGCCTCCGGGTTGGCGCGCAGCAGCGCCACCATCGTCTGGTCCAACGTGTGCCCGTTCTCACGCGTGAGCTGGCTGGCAATGTGCGAAAGCGCCTGCCCGCGCTGCACCGGCAGCGAATTTCCCTCGGCGGAGAAAGTGGCCTGCGGCCGTGCGACCGGTGCGGGCACTGCCACGGGTGCCGGTGCCGGGGCCGTCGGCGGCAGCGGCAGCGGCAGCGGCAGCGGCTGGGAGGTTGCGGGCGCCGGCGTGGCCGGTGGCAGTTCGGCCAGCGGAGCCGGATCACGGACGATGGTGTTGGAAGGCGCCGCGACCGGCGCCTCGATCAGCGGTTCGGCAATCGCGGTCGCGGTCTCCGGCGCGTTCACCAGGGCCGAGTATTCGCGTACCAGCCTGCCCTGCCCCCAGTCCACCTCGATCAGGAAACTGAGCGCCGACACCTCGACCGGCGCGGCACTGGTAACGCGGATCACCGCCCGGCCCCGGGCGTCCTGTGCGAACTCGAACTGCAGCTGGCTGACCAGTCCTTCCGGACGCGCCAACCCCACCCGCTCGAATGTGAGCGCCGAGGCCAACCCGACGCGCGCGTTTTCCAGCTCGCCCGGATCATTGGAGATCACCGGGATCTCCGCTACCAGTGGCTGACCCGGTCTGGACAGGACCCGGATGTCACCCAGCCCCAACGCCATCGCAGCACTGCTGCACAGTGCCAGGACGAGTGCGAGCACAGCTTGTATCGAGCGCATGGCGCGCCTGCCCCTGTTTTTCATGATGGCAATATAACGGCTTGCCCGGTTTTCGAATACCGCGCCCTGCCAGCGCGGCCAAAGCCGATGCCGGCCCGAAGGCCGGCGCTACGCCAGATCAGCCGCCGTGGGCAACCAGTTCGGCCAGCTGCACGGCATTGAGGGCCGCGCCCTTGCGGATGTTGTCCGATACGATCCACAGATTGAGGCCACGCGGATGCGAGATGTCTTCGCGGATGCGGCCCACGTACACCGCGTCGTTACCGGAGGCGTGCGTCACCGGGGTCGGATAACCGCCGGCCTTGCGCTCATCCACCACTTCGACGCCCGGCGATGCGGCCAGCAGCGCACGCGCCGCTTCGGCCGTCACCTTCTTCGTGGTCTCGATCGCGACCGCTTCGGAATGGCCGTAGAACACCGGCACGCGTACCGCGGTCGGGTTCACCATGATGCTCTCGTCGCCGAGGATCTTGCGGGTTTCCCACACCAGCTTCATCTCTTCCTTGGTGAAACCGTTGTCGAGGAAGTCATCGATATGCGGGATCAGGTTGAAGGCGATCTGCACCGGGAAACGCTGCGGGTCGATTTCCTGGAAGCTCAACAGCTGCCCGGTCTGCTTGCCCAGCTCTTCCATCGCCGAGCGGCCGCCACCGGACACCGACTGGTAGGTGGCGACATTGATGCGCTCGATGCCGTATTCGCGGTGCAGCGGCGCCAGCGCGACCACCATCTGCATGGTCGAACAGTTCGGGTTGGCGATGATGCCGCGCGGCCGGTTCTTGGCCGCTTCCGGATTCACTTCATACACCACCAGCGGCACGTCATCGTCGTAACGGAACGCCGAGGAGTTGTCGATCACGACGGCACCGGCGGCGGCGAACTTCGGGGCGAACTCCCTGGAGACACTGCCTCCGGCCGAGAACAGCGCGATATCGACCCCGGCCGGGTCGAAGCTGGCCAGGTCCTGGATGATGATTTTTTCGCCCTCGTATTCCACTTCGCCACCGGCCGAACGTTCGGAGGCCAGCAGGCTCAGCCGGGCGAGCGGAAACTTGCGCTCCGCCAGGATCGACAACATGGCTTCGCCGACGGCGCCGGTGGCACCGACGACAGCGACGTGGAGAGGACGGGTTTCATTGCTCATGGGGGTGTACTCGAAGGTAATGGTGAAACAGGAAAAAATGCGGGGACGAACTGCGCCGGGCAAGGGGAACCTGCGCAACCGCAGCGAGGCTCCCTAGCGTTTCTTGACGTCGATTTTCTGCTTGCCCGCAACCACGCCGGCACGGGCGGCGGCGACCTCGGCGATATTGATCGCGTTGGCGGGTCGACCGGCGTGCGGACCTTCGCCCAGTGCGGCGATCAGGTTGTCCACGGCCAACTGCACCATGGCCCGGCGCGTGGCCAGCGATGCACTGCCGATATGCGGGGTCAGGACGATGTTGCGCAGGGCCAGCAGTTCCGGCCGCACCTGGGGCTCGTCTTCATAGACGTCCAGCCCGGCGGCGGCCAGCCGGCCATGGGCCAGGGCATCGGCCAGCGCCAGTTCGTCGACGAGGCCGCCGCGGGCGATGTTGACCAGGGTGGCGGTCGGCTTCATGGACGCGAGTGCGGCGGCATCGATGATGTGGTGGTTCTGCGCGGTGTACGGCAGCACCAGCAGCAGATGGTCCGCCTGCGCCAGCAGCTCGTCGAAACCCACATACCGGGCGCCCACTTGCTGCTCGGTGGCATCGGGCAGGCGCGAGCGGTTGTGGTACAGCACCTTCATGCCGAAACCATGGTGGCCGCGGCGGGCGATGGCCTGGCCGATCCGGCCCATGCCGAGAATGCCGAGCGTGGCGCCATGGATGTCGGCGCCCAGCATCGTGGTGAACGACCACTGCCGCCACTTTCCCTCGCGCAGCCAGCGCTCGGATTCGCTGATGCGGCGGGCGGCGGCCATCAACAGCGCGAAGCCGAGATCGGCCGTGGTTTCGGTCAGGACATCCGGGGTATTGCTGGCGAGGATGCCGGCCGCGCTGAGCGCGGCGACGTCCAGGTTGTTGTAGCCCACGCCGACATTGGCGATGGCCCGCAAATGCGGCGCGCCGGCGATTTCAGCAGCGCCAACGTGCTCGCTGAGGCCCACCAGCGCGCCATCGACGCCCGCCAGTTGCGCGGCGATCGCTTGCGCGTTGTAGGCGGTCACGTCGGCCGTGGTCACCACATCGAAGTATGCCTGCAGCTGGCCGACGATGTCGTCGAACAACGGTTGCGAAACCCAGACGCGGGGCCGGTTCTCAGCCATCGACCGCGCCGGGGATACGCGGCGCCACCGCGCCCACGTCGCCGCATTGCGCGCGATGGCGCAAGGCCTGGTCCATCAGCACCAGGGCCATCATCGCCTCGGCGATGGGGGTGGCGCGGATACCGACGCACGGGTCGTGACGGCCGGTGGTGACGACCTCGACCGGATTGCCGGCCACGTCCACCGTCGCACCCGGCAGGCGCAGGCTGGAGGTCGGCTTCAATACGATCGACGCGGTCACCTGCTGGCCGGTGGAGATGCCGCCGAGGATGCCGCCGGCATGGTTGCTGACGAAGCCGGCGGGCGTCATCAGGTCGCGATGCCCGGTGCCTTTGTGCGCGGCGCTGGCAAAACCGTCGCCGATCTCGACGCCCTTGACCGCGTTGATGCTCATCAGCGCAGCGGCCAGTTCACCGTCGAGCTTGCCGTAGATCGGCTCGCCCCAGCCTGGCGGCACGCCGTCGGCGACCACGTTGACGCGCGCGCCGACCGAGTCGCCGGACTTGCGCAGCGCATCCATGTAGTCCTCCAGCGCGGGCACCTGCCCGGCGACCGGCCAGAAGAACGGGTTGTCTTCCACCGCCGACCAGTCGTGCCCGGTAGGGGTGATTGCACCCAGCTGCGACAGGTAGCCCCGCACCGTCACGCCGTAGCGCTGGGCCAGCCACTTCTTGGCGATCACGCCGGCGGCCACGCGCATCGTGGTCTCGCGCGCGGAAGAACGGCCGCCACCGCGCGGATCGCGGATGCCGTACTTCTGCCAGTAGCTGTAGTCGGCATGGCCCGGGCGGAACTGCTGGGCGATATTGCTGTAGTCCTTGCTGCGCTGGTCGGTGTTGCGGATCAGCAGCGCGATCGGGGTGCCGGTGGTGCGGCCTTCGTACACACCGGAAAGGATCTCGACCTCGTCGGCCTCGCGCCGCGCCGAGGTGTGCCGGCTCTTGCCGGTCGCGCGCCGCTGCAGGTCATGGGCGAATTCGTCGGCGCTGATTTCCAGACCCGGCGGGCACCCGTCGATCACGCAGCCGATCGCCGGGCCATGCGACTCGCCGAAGGTGGTGACCGAAAGCAGTTTTCCGAACGTGTTACTGGACATGCACGACCTTTACAGAAACCTTGCGGGTGGACGCCGCGATCATCCGCTGCCGGGCCGGCGGCGGCCGGTGTGCCGGTGAAACGCCGCGGGGCGCTCGCCGGCTGCACGCATCAGCGTGCATTCGCCAGTTCGGTGATGCGCGCGTTGTGGATGATCAGCTCACGGCATTCGACCGCGAAAATCCCCATCTGGCCGACCTTGAAGTCGATCCAGGCGAAGTCCACTTCCGGCAGCAACTTGACCAGGTGCTGCTCGGACTCGCCCACTTCGCAGATCAGCAGGCCGTCTTCGTGCAGGTGGATCGGCGCATCGCGCAGGATCTTCAACACCAGGTCAAGGCCATCATCCCCGGCGCGCAGGCCAAGCTCGGGCTCGTAGGAATACTCCTGCGGCAGCGCATCGGTCTCGTCATTGGTGACGTACGGCGGATTGGTGACGATCAGGTCGTAGTGGCGCCCGGTCAGTCCGGAGAACAGGTCGGACTTGAGCAGGGTGACGTTGTGCGCATCCAGCCGCTTCTTGTTCTCGGCGGCCAGCGCCAGCGCGTCATCGCTGATGTCCACGCCATCCACTTCCCAGTCCGGGTAGTAATGGCCCATGGCGATGGCGATGCAGCCCGATCCGGTGCACAGGTCCAGCGCGCGGTTGACTTCACGCCCGGCCAGCCACGGCTCGAAACCGGTTTCGATCAATTCGGCGATCGGCGAACGCGGCACCAGCGCGCGGCTGTCGCTCTTGAAGCTCAGGCCGGCAAACCAGGCCTCGCCGGTCAGGTAGGCGACCGGCAGGCGTTCGTTGATGCGGCGCTCGAACAGCGCCAGCAGCTCGGCCTTTTCCGGCGTCGTCAGGCGGGCCTGGCCGTAGGCCGGGCCCAGATCATGCGGCAGGTGCAGCGTGTGCAGGACCAGCTGGGTCGCCTCGTCCAGCGCATTGTCATAGCTGTGCCCGAAGGTCAGCCCGGCGGCGTTGAAACGGCTGGTGCCGTAGCGGATCAGGTCGATGATCGTATGGAGTTCGGCGGCCGCGTCGGCAGTCATGGCAAGGCTATTGGGACGGAATGGCACCCGATTATAGGGGCCCGCCCGGTATATTGAGCGCCGGTTGCATTGGAAACTTCAGCTTTCCCGCGGCCGGCCAGGCCTTTGCTTAGCGGCGATCGGACGGTTGCACTCAGGCAGGGCCCGAGCTTGCCCCGGCGCCATATCCCCCTACACTCCTGCCTTCCCTCCTGTGGCCAAGCGCTTGTGCATGGCCCATCCGCATGGAAACACCGCCCCATGTTCAACCGCAATTTCGGCATTGTCCTGGTCATCGCACTGGCGGCCGGCCTTGGCCTGGTTCTGGCGCAGAAGGTATTCGGTCCCTCTGCCAACGATACGGCGGACACCCGCTCCATCATCCTCTACCCGCAAGCCCGCACGCTTCCCGACTTCAGCCTCAGCCAGTCCGATGGCACCCGCCTGATTCCCGGTGAACTGAAGGGACACTGGTCGCTGGTCTTCCTTGGCTTCACCGCCTGCCCGGACGTATGCCCGACCACGCTCACCGAGCTTGCGCAGGCGCAGAAGCAATGGGAAAGCCTGCCGGACAGCCTGCGCCCGCGCGTGGTGTTCGTTTCCGTTGACCCCGAGCGCGACACACCCTCGCGGCTGGGCGAGTACGCCCACGCCTTCCACAAGGACACGCTCGCCGCCACCGCCGATGTGCCGTCGCTGGAGCGTTTCGCCACCTCGCTGGGCTTCGTGTTCCAGAAGGTGCCGGGCAAGCACTTCGACGAAAATCCGGAGGATTACAGCATGGACCATTCCTCCAGCATCGCCGTGCTTGATCCGGACGGAAAGCTGGCCGGCCTGATCCGCCCCCCGTTCGACCCCGGCGCTATCGCCGCCGACCTGCAGCTGCTGACCGAGAAAACCGCCCCATGAGTCTGCTTACCACGCTGAGCTACGCCCTGCCGCACCGCCTGCTTTCCTCGATGGCGCGCCGACTGGCGTATTCCAGCAACCCGCGGATTTCCCGCTGGCTGATCGACACCGTCACCGAAAAATTCCAGGTGAACCTGGACGAGGCGGCCGACTCCGATCCGCGCAGCTACTCCAGCTTCAATACCTTCTTCACCCGCGCGCTCAAGCCGGGCGCGCGTTCGCCCGCTACCGATCCGCGCACGCTGGTGATGCCGGCAGATGGTCGCATCAGCCAGCTGGGCCCGATCCGCGACGGCCGCATCTTCCAGGCCAAGGGGCAGTCGTTCACCGCCGCCGAGTTGCTGGGCGATGCCGCGGACGCCGAGCCGTTCAACAACGGCCTGTTCGCCACCGTTTACCTGTCGCCACGCGACTACCACCGCGTGCACATGCCGTGGACCGGCACCCTGCGCGAAACGGTGCATGTTCCCGGCCGCCTGTTCAGTGTCGGCCCCGGTGCGGTCGCCAATGTGGCGCGGGTATTCGCCCGCAACGAACGGCTGGTGTGCCACTTCGATACCGATTTCGGGCCTATGGTCAGCGTGATGGTCGGTGCGCTGCTGGTCTCCGGAGTGGAGACGGTGTGGAGCGGCGAGGAGATTCCCGCATACGGCTACCGCATCAACCGCAAGGACTGGCGCGGCAAGGGCATCACGCTGGAGCGGTTCAGCGAGATGGCGAGGTTCAACTACGGCTCCACGGTCATCGTGCTGCTGCCGCCCGGCGTGGCCGAATTTGAACCGTCATTGCAAGCCGAAAGCCCGGTGCAGCTGGGCCAGCCGCTGGCACGGCTGAAGTAACGGCGTACTGCAACACCTGCCGGCCACCCTACTTGCCATTGTAGGAGCGACGTCAGTCGCGATGACATTTAGGGTGCCGCGTCTGCAGTGACAGCGACGCTGCTGGCCGGGAGCCGCGCCAGCGACGCTGCCGAGTGCAATGGTCGCGACTGACGTCGCTCCTACATCACCTACTGCCGGCAACGCCCCCGGCCCCTGTAGCAGCGACGCAAGTCGCGACAGGGCGTTGGACAACACCGCTCAGCGACCGCAGCCCTCCAGTTTCAGACTCTGGCCCGGCTTGATTGCGTAGGCCGGTGCTCGCAAGCCATTGGCACGGGCCAGCGCCGCAACTTCGCACTGGAAGCGGCTGGCGACACGGCCCAGCGTGTCCCCCTTGACGACCTTGTAGGTGCGGGTCGCACGACGCGCCGGTGCCACCGGACGCGGGGCTGAAACCGGTGCCACAGCCGCCTGTTCGGCCTGCATGGACTGCACATCCCCCACCGCCACGCTGCCGCTGTACTGGGCCGCCTGCGGGCGCTTGATCGCTGCGTTCACATCGGCGGTGATCAGGGCCCGGGCCAGGTCGGCGCGCGGGCCGCTGATGCAGTGCCGGTTGTACAACCCGGCGATGCGGGTGGTGGCATTGATCGTGGTGCCGGCCGGGATCCAGCCGTCGGCCTCGTAGCGCGGATTGAGGTTGCGCAGCGCGCGCATGTAACCATCGCGGGTGCCTGTACTGCCCAGACAGATGGTCAACTCGTAGATCGTGGTGGATTTGGCCAGCCGAATCGTCGCCGGCTGTGCGTTGACCTTGGGGAACTCCACGCCGTACTGCTGCGGGTGCAGGAAGATCCAGGCGGCGGCGATCACCATCGGCACGTAGTCCTTGGTTTCGCCCGGGAACTGGCTGTAGGCCGAGTCCGTCCAGAAACTGTGCCCTCCGGCCTCGCGGAATATACGGGCGGCCCGCCCCTCGCCGCCGTTGTAGGCGGCCAGCGCGTACTCGATATTGCGGTTGAGCCCGCGCATGCGCTCATTCATATAGGCGGCGCTGGCTTCGGCCGCGCTGCGCGCATCGAACCGGGTATCGAAACCGGTGCCGTCCGGCCCCAGGCCGAAGCGGCGGCCGGTGGCCGGCATGAACTGCATCAGGCCGGCGGCACCGGCTCGTGAGGAGGCGTGCACGCGGCCGTTGGATTCCTTGGCCATGATGCCGAACAGCAACGCTTCGGGCAGCCCGCTCTTCTGCCATTCCGGCCACATCACAGCGCGCAGGTTCTGGTAGTTCTCGTAGCTGGTCAGCAGCGCCGGACGCATGTCGGTCAACCAGCGGCGGATGCCGGCCTGCACGGCCGGGTTGTACTCGACCATGTCGTCGAAGGCATGGCGATGGTCGTTGAGCAGTGCCGCGGCACGTGCAGCCTCGGGCACGTCGGCGACCAGCGGGCTGACGTGGTCCGGGTCGGCCTCCAGCGAATCGCCGGCCTCTTCATTCAGGCCAGCCCCATTGTCGGCCTGCTGCTTGAGCAGGCGTTTGTAGGTACTCAGCAGGCCGCTGACCTGGCAGCCCTTCTGGGCGACACAGGCGGTGATCACATCCTCCATATCCTCCAGCGCCGCATCGCCCTCGGCGGGGCCCTTGGGATCGGCGTTGTCCACCAGCACCAGCGCATCGCTGTAACGTTTCTCCGCAGCCGCCATGCGCTGCTCGATCAGCGCGATCTTTCCCTGGTCGCGCGCCGACACCCTCTGGGCATGCGCGGCAGGAACCGTGGACAACAGTGAAAACGCCAGCAGCAGCGGCAGGTGGCGGGCAACCAGGACAGAGACGGACATCAGCAGCACTGCACGCGAAAGGTCAGGCAGGTTAGCCGCCGCGCTTGCTCCCCGGCAAGGAGCCCGCCGCCGCGATACAGTCGCTCGTTAGAATCCAGCCACCCTACAGAGAGCTCCCGCCATGGACCCCATCCTGCTCGGCAAGGGCGTCACCGACGACATAGCGGTCACCCTGCTTCCACGATTCGGAAACCGCCATGGCCTGGTCGCCGGCGCCACCGGTACCGGCAAGACCGTCACGCTGATGACCTTGGCCGAAGGCTTTTCGAGGATCGGCGTGCCGGTGTTCATGGCCGACGTGAAGGGCGATGTGGCCGGCCTGGCGGTGCCCGGGGAAGGCGGTGAGAAGCTGCTGCAGCGCGCGGCCGATATCGGCGTCGCCGATTACGCCCCGGCTGCCAGCCCCACCGTGTTCTGGGACCTGTACGGCAAGCTCGGCCACCCGGTGCGCACCACCGTCAGCGAAATGGGGCCGACCCTGCTCTCGCGCATCCTCGAGCTCAACGACACCCAGTCCGGGGTGCTGGACATCGTCTTCAAGCTGGCCGACGACCGCGGCCTGCTGTTGCTGGACCTGGACGACCTGCGTGCCCTGCTGAACCTGGTGGCCGACGAGCGCAAGGATGTGTCCACCGGGTACGGGCTGGTCAGCGCGCAGTCGGTTGCGGCGATCCAGCGCTCGCTGCTGCGCCTGTCGCAGGACGGCGGCGAAGCTTTCTTCGGCGAGCCGGCGCTGGAACTGGCCGAGATCATGCGCGTCAACCACGATGGCCGTGGCGTGATCGGCATCCTCGCCGCTGACAAGCTGATCCTCAAACCGCGCCTGTATTCGACCTTCCTGCTGTGGCTGTTGTCCCAACTGTTCGAGACCCTGCCGGAAGTGGGTGATCTGGAAAAGCCGAAACTGGTTTTCATCTTCGACGAGGCTCACCTGCTGTTCGACGATGCGTCGCCGGCGCTGGCGCAGCGCATCGAGCAGGTGGTACGGCTGATCCGCTCCAAGGGCGTCGGCGTGTATTTCTGCTCGCAGTTCCCGGACGACGTTCCGTCCAACATCCTCGGCCAGCTCGGCAATCGCGTGCAGCATGCGCTGCGCGCCTTCACTCCGCGCGACCAGAAAGCCGTGCGTACCGCGGCCGAAACCTTTGTGCCCAATCCGAAACTGGACGTGGCCGCCACCCTGTCGCAACTGGGCACCGGCGAAGCGCTGGTCTCCACCCTGCAGGACAAGGGCGTGCCCTCGCCGGTGCAGAAGACGCTGATCGCGCCGCCGCGCTGCCGGATGGGGGCGATCACCGATGCCGAGCGCGCGCAGGTCCGCGCCGGCAGTCCGGTCGGCAGCCGCTACGACACCGCCATCAACCGCGAATCGGCTGCCGAGCGTCTGGCCGCGCGCGCGCAGAAGGTGGTGGAACAACCCGGCGCCGCACCCGCCCGCACCCGGGAACAGGACGAGCAGCAGGAAGGCGGCTTCAGCCAGTCGGTCAAGGACGCGATCTTCGGCACCCGGCGCCGCCAGGGCATGATCGAAACCATGGCCAAGCAGACCACCCGCACGGTCGGCACCCGGCTTGGCAACCAGATCGTGCGCGGCATCCTTGGTGGCATATTCGGCGGCCGCAAATAACTGACCGCGTTATCCCGGTCGAACCGGTGGCCGCTTCAGGAATTGGTTGGCCTTGCGCAAGCGCGGCCGGCTACCATCCCCGCCTCTCGTCAGATCGTGTCGTATGCCCCATGAGCCGTTGGCGCCCTCCCGCAGAAAAGAGCACCGCCCTGATCACCGCCCAGGGACATGCGCGCCTGAAGGCGGAGCTGGATGAGCTGTGGCGCATCAAGCGCCCCGAGGTGGTCAAGGCCTTGGCTGATGCCGCTGCCGAGGGCGACCGCTCCGAGAACGCCGAGTACACCTACCGCAAGAAACAGCTGGGCGAGATCGACCGGCGCGTGCGCTATCTGACCAAGCGGCTGGAAGCGCTGCGCGTGGTGGACACGCAGCCCACCGATCCGCAGGCGGTGTTCTTCGGTGCCTGGGTGGAGCTGGAGAACATGGCAAGCGGCGAAACGAGCCGCTACCGCATTGTCGGCCCGGATGAAACCGATGCGACTGCCGGCTGGATCAGCATTGATTCGCCACTGGCGCGAGCCCTGCTGAAGAAACGTGTCGATGACGAATTCGACGTCGAACTGCCGGGAGGCCGTGCGGGCTTTGCGATCATTGCCGTTGACTACCAGCACTGAGCTCCCTGCCGCCAAACCCGGCCGGCATGCGGGTACCACTGCCTTTTTTGGCACAGACGATGCCGCCCCGGAAACAGTCCAGCGACGCCGCTCTATGGGCTGCCGCCGCCGCGATCTACTGCAGCTGCGCACAGCGGGGCCGGATAGACCCGTCCTTCGCGCAGCGGCCGGAAGTAGTCGTGCCGTGCGTAGAAGGCCGCGTCCTGCTGCGCGTGCCAGCCGGGCAGCCCGGCCAGAGGCAACGGCCGCAACTCCGCGGGGTCGTTGAGCACGCCGCCATTGGCAACCGCGGTGGCGACCTGCGCTACAACAGCGTTGTTGTCATCCGCCTCGGCCATTACCACCACACACTTGCCGACCAGCAGCCGTCCCGGCACCAGCGCCTGCTCCAGCAACGCGTGGCCGATCACCGCACTGACCGCGATATCCCCGTTGTGCCAGCGCCTGGCATGGGTATCGAACAAAGCCGTCCACTCGTGGCGGTCCCAGAGATCGAGCAACGCGCGATCACGGACACGCACGATCACGCCGGTCTCATCGAACTGGGTCAGCGCCTGTTGCGCACGGTTGCGGATGTTCGGCCCCATCGCCTCGATATGCAGGCACTGCCGTGCATTCAGGGCTGACTTGAGGCCGGGGTAGCGCCCCCAGACCATCGCGTTGAACAGGTCGTGCCAGTTCCCGGTGCGCGTGGCGATCTGGCCACACCCCGCAATGCGGGCTTCGTAATGCAGGCCATCATCGAGCAGCGTTTGGTCCTGCTCGATGAAGCTGCGCCCCGGCAGCTGCACGCGGGCATTGATCGCTGCGATATCCGGCCACTGGCTGGCGCGCATCCAGTCGGCAAACGCGGAGCAGCCCTCGAACAGCGGGTGCTCGAAACAGGCCGGCGCCACCTCACCGCGCAACGGCGCCACGAAGCGACGCCGGCTCATGCCGACGCCTTCGCATCTGGAACTGCGGCATCGCCCCTTTCACCCTCAGCCGCACGCCTGCACGCAGGCAGATGTGCGCAAACCACTGCGGTCACAACACCTGGATGTCGAGCGCTCTGCCAACCGGCGCGACGATCGCGTCACCGAACAGGTCGTGGTCGTCACTTTCGGTGATCTCCACATCGACGAACTGGCCGACCTGCAGCCGCGCCTCCCCGGCATTCTGGATATGCACCAGGCCATCGATCTCGGGCGCATCGGCCTTGGAACGCGCCACTGCGATGCCGTCCTCGATGGCATCGACCAGGCATTGCTGCACGCTGCCGATCTTGGCCTCGAGCCGGGCCGCGGAAATGGCGGCCTGCTTTTCCATGAACCGGGCCAGGCGCTCCTGCTTGACCGCTTCCGGCACCGGATCCGGCAGCGCATTGGCCGTGGCGCCCTCCACCGGCGAGTAGGCAAACGCACCGACGCGGTCGAGCTGGGCGGTATCGAGGAAATCCAGCAGCTGTTCGAATTCGGCCTCGGTCTCGCCGGGGAAGCCGACGATGAAGGTCGAGCGCACCGTAATATCGGGGCACATCTCACGCCAGCGCAGCACCCGTTCCAGGGTCTTGTCGACCGCGCCTGGCCGCTTCATCAGCTTGAGGATGCGCGGGCTGGCGTGCTGGAACGGGATATCCAGGTACGGCAGGATTTTGCCTTCGGCCATCAGCGGCACCACATCGTCGACGTGCGGATACGGATACACATAATGCATGCGGGTCCACACATCGAGCTCGGACAGGCCTTCGCACAATGCCTTCATGCGCGTGGCGTATTCCTTGCCGCGCCAGGTGCCCGGCGCATACTTCAGGTCCACGCCGTAGGCCGAGGTGTCCTGCGACACCACCAGCAGCTCCTTGACGCCGCCACGCACCAGCCGCTCGGCCTCGCGCAGCACTTCATCGACCGGGCGCGAAGCCAGATCGCCACGCATCGAGGGGATGATGCAGAAGCTGCAGCGGTGGTTGCAGCCTTCGGAGATCTTCAGATACGCGAAGTGGCGCGGGGTGAGCTTGATGCCGTAATCGGGCACCAGGTCCACGAACGGGTTGTGTCTGGGCGGCAACGCGGCATGTACCGCTTCCATCACGGTGGTGTAGTCCTGCGGGCCCGATACCGACAGCACGTCCGGGTAATGCTCGCGGATCATGTCGCCCTTCTTGCCCAGGCAGCCGGTGACGATCACCTTGCCGTTCTCGTTCATCGCCTCGCCGATCGCGTCCAGCGACTCGGCCACCGCCGAATCGATGAAGCCACAGGTATTGACCACCACCACGTCGGCCGCGTCATAGGACGGCACGATGTCGTAGCCCTCGACCCGCAACTGGGTCAGGATGCGCTCGGAATCGACAAGGGCCTTCGGGCAGCCAAGGCTGACGAAGCCGACTTTGGGGTTCAGCTGGGACATGGGGTCTGCAGGTTCTGGGGGCCGGGGATCGGAATGACCTGGGGCCGGAAGCGCGCCGATTATACCGGTCGCCCGCCGAGGTACCGGCCACCACGCTGAACCCGGGCATGCGTTAATGGCCTCTCCCCGCTCAAGGAACGCCGTCATGGGTCAGTGGATATCCCTCGACACTCCGCGTGGCCAGGTCGCCGCATGGCACGCCACGCCAGATTCCGCGCCCAAGGGCGGGCTGGTGGTCATCCAGGAAATCTTCGGTGCCAACGCCCATATACGCTCGGTCGCCGACGGCTTTGCGGCGGCAGGCTATGAAGTGCTGGCCCCGGCGTTTTTCGATCCGGTCGAAAAGGATGTTGAACTGGCCTATGACGCCAAAGGCCGCGACAAGGGCCTGGCGCTGGTGGAGGCGCTGGGCGTGGACGCGGCGCTGGACGTGGTCGATGCCGCGACCAAGGCGCTGGGCGGCGCCGGCAAGGTGGGCACGGTCGGCTACTGCTGGGGCGGCTCGATCGCCCTGCTGTCGGCACTGCGGCTGGGCCTGCCCTCGGTGAGTTACTACGGCGCGCGCAACATCCGTTATCTCGATGAGAAACCGCGGGCACCGCTGATGTTCCATTTCGGCAGCCTCGATCCCAGTATCCCGCCCGAAGCCATCCAGCAGCACCGTCAGCGCCTGCCACGCATGGAAACCTTCGTCTATCCCGCCGGGCACGCCTTCAACAGGCAGGGCAATCCCCACTACCATGCAGACAGTGCCGAGCTGGCACTGCAACGTACCTTGGCCTTCTTCAGCGAGAACCTGCGATGACCGAAGCTGCGACGATTGATTTCGAACTCGATTCCCGCCTTGCCGCCGACAGCGTGTTGATCGCTGATGGCCCGCTTTCCCAGATCCGCCTGATGAATGACGCCCGCTTTCCGTGGGTCGTGCTGGTGCCGCGGGTAACCGGCGCCAGTGAGTGGATCGATCTGGACGGCAACCAGCAGCGCCTGCTGCTGGCCGAGATCAACCAGGTGTCGCAGCACCTCAAGCAGAAGCCCGGCGTGACCAAGCTCAACATCGGCGCGCTCGGCAACATCGTTCCGCAGCTGCATGTGCATGTGGTCGGGCGCCATCCGGAGGATGCCGCATGGCCGGGACCGGTGTGGGGCAGCGGCTCGGCGCAGCGGTTCGATGCCGAGGCGCTCACCGAGCGTGTCGAATTGTGGCGGCAACGGATACGATAAGCGCCTCCTACCAATACGGAATCGCCATCCGATGCGCTCCAATCTGATCGCCGCGCTGATCCTGATCATCGTCGGCCTGTTCTTCCTGGCCAAGAACCTTGGCTGGATCAGCGGCAATATCGGAACGATGCTCGCCACCTGGTGGCCGGCGATCCTGGTGGTCGTGGGTGTGGGCATGCTGTTCGGGCGCAAATAGGCCGTTCACCCGCTGCATCCGGATACGAAAAGGGCGCGGAATTCCGCGCCCTTTTTTTGTATCGCCTGCCGCGTGACTCAGGTGCGCGGCAAGGTCACACCGGTCTGGCCCTGGTACTTGCCTCCACGATCCTTGTACGAGGTCTCGCAGACGTCGTCCTTTTCCGCCTGGAAAAACAGCATCTGCGCCACGCCTTCGTTGGCGTAGATGCGCGCCGGCAGCGGCGTGGTGTTGGAGAACTCCAGGGTCACGTGCCCCTCCCACTCCGGCTCCAGCGGCGTCACGTTGACGATGATGCCGCAGCGCGCATACGTGCTCTTGCCCAGGCACACCACCAGGGTGTCGCGCGGAATGCGGAAATACTCGACCGTACGCGCCAGCGCAAAACTGTTCGGCGGGATGATGCACTCGTCGGCCTCGATGTCCACGAAGCTCTTCGGATCGAAGTTCTTGGGATCGACGATGGTCGAGTTGATGTTGGTGAACACCTTGAACTCGCGCGAGCAGCGCACGTCGTAGCCGTAGCTGGACGTGCCATAGCTGACAATGCGCTCGCCGTTGAGCTGCTTGATCTGCCCGGCCTCATACGGCTCGATCATGCCGTTGGGCTGCTCGGACATGCGGCGGATCCAGCGGTCGCTCTTGATGCTCATTCAACGGGTCCTGATGACGGGTGGGCCTGCAAGCGCCACCCGCTTGAGCGGAGGCGCAGCGGGCCGCGGGGAATCGATTCTATATGAGTCCGTTTCAGCGCACGCCTGGCAGGATGCTCAGAGCAGCGACGCGGAGATCGGGATACTGGCGCGCGGGCGCTTGGACAGCTCCTCGACCAGTCGTTGCGCGGCCGCCATGTAGGCGTCGGCGGCGGCGGATTCCGGCGCGGCCACGACAATCGGGGTGCCTGCATCACCCTGCTCGCGGATGCGGATCTCCAGCGGCAATGACCCCAGCAGCGGCACGCCGTAGTCCTGCGCGATGCGCTGGCCACCGCCCTCGCCGAACAGGTGCTCGACATGCCCGCAACCGGAACAGGTATGCATGGCCATGTTCTCGACGATGCCCAGCACCGGCACCTCGACCTTCTCGAACATCTTCAATGCCTTCCTCGCATCCAGCGTGGCGATGTCCTGCGGCGTGGTGACGATCACCGCCCCGGCCACCGGGATCTTCTGCGACAGCGTCAGCTGGATGTCACCCGTGCCCGGCGGCAGGTCGATCAGCAGGTAGTCCAGATCGCCCCACAGCGTGTCGTTGAACAGCTGGGTCAACGCCGAGGTGGCCATCGGCCCGCGCCAGATCATCGGCGTGTCCTGATCGATCAGCAGCCCGATCGACATCGCTTCGATCCCGAAAGCCCGCATCGGTTCGATCGACTTGTTGTCCGGGCTTTCCGGGCGGCCACTCAGGCCCAGCATCGCCGGCACGCTCGGCCCATAGATGTCGGCATCCAGCACCCCCACCCGCGCGCCCTGCCGCTGCAGGGCCAAGGCCAGGTTCACCGAAGTGGTGGATTTCCCGACCCCGCCCTTGCCCGAACCCACCGCGATCACATTGCGGATACGCGGATGCGGGGAAAGGCCCTTCTGGACCTTGTGCGAAGCGGGACGAACGACAGCCTGCGTCATACCAGATGCCTTCCTATGAAGCCAATACAAGAAAAAATAATCGTTGGCGCCATTTTACGTTCAAAAAGAAACTGCCGCCCTCAGCGGTCGATGTCTTTCTGGATCACCTGCGCGGCGTTGTGCCCCGGAGCGCCGGTGACACCGCCGCCGGGGTGGGTGCCGGCGCCGCACAGATACAGCCCGGGAATCGCACCGCGGTAACCGGCCTGCCCCAGCATCGGGCGGGCACTGAACAGCTGGTTGAGGCTCAAAGCGCCGTGGAAAATGTCGCCGCCGATCAGGCCGAACGTGTGCTCCAGATCCAACGGACTGAGCACCTGCCGGCCCAGCACCGACCCGGCGAAACCCGGCGCATAACGCTCCACGGTGGCGATCATGAGATCGGCCACTTCATCGCGGTGATCGTCCCAACTACGCCCGTCGGGCAACTGCGGGGCGACGTGTTGGCAGAACAGGCTGGCCACGTGCTGCCCCGCCGGCGCGAGTGAATCATCCAGCGTGCTGGGAATCAGCATCTCAACCACCGGCTCGCGTGACCAGCCGTGCTCGCGCGCATCGCGCCACGCGCGGTCCATGTAGTCCAGGTTCGGCGCCATGATGATGCCGGCGGTCAGGTGGTCGCCCTGCCCCGGCAGTGCGGTGAAATCCGGCAACCGCGACAGCGCCACGTTCATGCGGAACGTGCCCGACCCGCAGCGCCAGTTGGCCATGCGCTCGCGCGTCGCCAGCGGCACATCGGCCGGGGCGATCAAACGCTCATACAGCAGTTTCGGATTGACGTTGGCCACGACCGCCCGCGCCCTGAGCATTTCACCGGCTGCGGTGACCACGCCGGTGGCGCGGCCCTGCTCGACCAGCACCGCTTCCACGCCGCAATCGACCCGGATCTGCGCGCCGGCTGCGACCGCCGCACGCGCCATGGCCTGCGTGATCGCGCCCATGCCGCCGATGGCATGGCCCCACGCCCCTTTGACGCCGTTGCTCTCGCCGAACACATGGTGCAGCAGCACGTATGCACTGCCGGGCGCATACGGGCTGGCGTAGTTGCCGACGATGCCGTCAAAACCGAACAGCGCCTTGATCGGTGCGCTTTCAAACCAGCGGTCCAGATACTCGGCGGCGGAGATGGTGAAAAGGTCCAGCAGCTCCTGCCGCAGTGCGGGCTCCAGCGCTTTGTGCAGGCGGCGACCCAGCTGGCCTGCCCGTAGCAGTTCCGGCAACGCCTTCCACCAGCCGTCATCGGTGACATTGGGCGGCGGCTGCAACGCCAGCGCCCGCAGCACATCGGCAAAAACCTCCAGCCGCTGCTCGTAGGCCGGCAGACGCTCGGCATCGCGCGACGAGAACTTCGCCACTTCGGGCTGCGTGCGGCCGGCGCCGGCCAGCAGATAGCCGCCTTCGGGCAGCGGCAGGAAGTTGTTGATCCGGCGCGGCACCACCCGCAGACCATGGCCATGCAGGTCCAGGTCGGCGATCACCTTGGGCTGCAGCAGCGACACCGTGTAGGACGCCACCGAATTGCGGAATCCCGGATGGAACTCTTCGGTGACGGCAGCGCCACCGACAACCGGTCGGCGCTCCAGTATCAGCACACGCTTGCCGGCGCGGGCCAGGTAGGCGCCGCAGACCAGTCCGTTGTGGCCGCCGCCAATGATGATCGCGTCCCAGATACGTGAAGGTGAGGTTTGCATAGGCTGCTGTATATCACCTTGCCGAAGCCGCCCGACGGCCACCAGCATGACCTTCGACACCCTTTCCGCGGCAACTCGAGGCGTATCGTCTGCCCACCGGCGCTGTCTTTGGCGCCGCATCCAGCATTGACCCGGCCCGGAGGCCAACCCCGTGATCTCTCGCAAACCCCAGATCCTTCTGCTGACCCTGGCCGTTACCGCCGCACTGGTCGGCTGCAAGAAGAACGAAACCCCGGCAGCGGAAACGGCTGCTCCTGCGCCCGCCGCTGCCGTCGCCGCTACCGAGCTGAAGCTGGATGAGAGCAAGCTGCCGGCCTACAACTCCTTCCAGTTGTCGGACCTGGACACCAGCCTGGATGCCTGCACCGCGTTCGGCGATTACGTCAACGGCAAGTGGCTGGCCGCCAATGAAATCCCGGCCGACCGCACCAGCTGGGGCGCCTTCACCATCCTCGACGAACGCTCGGTGGCCGTGCAACACCAGCTCGCAGAGCAGGCCGCGGCGGTGCAGAACCCGACCGGCATCGAGAAGATCGTTGGCGACCTGTGGGCCAGCGGCATGGACGAAGCCAAGATCAACGCCCAGGGAATCGAGCCGCTGAAGGCCGATCTGGCCGCGATCGATGGCCTGAAGGACGCTGCGGCGATAGCCGATTACCTGCGTACCAGCGCGGCCAAGGGCGAGAACTTCCTGTTCGGATTCGGCCCGGAGGCGGATTTCAAGAATTCGTCCATGAACATGGCCTACGCCAGCCAGGGCGGCCTCGGCCTGCCGGACAAAACCTACTACACCGACGCCAGCAAGGCCGACAAACTCAAGGCCTACCAGGCGCATGTGGCCAAGGTGCTGGAGATGTCGGGCGTGGCCGCGGCCGATGCGCAGAAGCAGGCAGCGGATGTGGTCAAGTTCGAAACCCGCCTGGCCAAGGCGTCCAAGTCCAGCGTCGAGCTCTCGCGTGATGTCTCGCTGTACTACAACCCCGTCACCCTGGCCGATGCCGACAAGCTGACCCCGAACTTCAGCTGGACCCGGTTCTTCGAATCGCAGGGCGTGGCCGCGCCGGAGAAATTCTCGCTGGCCATTCCCGCCTTCCATGCCGAGGTGAGCAAGGCGCTGGGCGACACCGATCCGGCGGTATGGCGCGCCTACCTGCGCTTCCACACCGTCGACGGCGCCTCGCCGTATCTGAGCAATGACTTCGTGCAGGAGAACTACGCGTTCTACGGCAAGGAGCTCAATGGCCAGAAGGAGATCAAGCCGCGCTGGAAGCAGGTGCTGGGCACGATCGAAAACAATGCCGGCGAAGCCTTCGGCCAGATGTACGTCAAGGTCGCGTTCTCGCCCGAAGCCAAGGCCAAGATGGAAGGGCTGGTCAAGAATCTGGCCGCCGCGCTCAAGGAGCGCATCCAGGGCTTGAGCTGGATGAGCGACGAGACCAAGGCCAAGGCGATCGCCAAGTGGGAAACCTTCACCCCGAAGATCGGCTATCCGGACAAGTGGCGCGACTGGAGCGGCCTGCAGACCACCCGTGACAACTACCTGGGCAACGTGCGCGCCGCCAACGAGTTCAACTACAAGTGGAACCTGTCCAAGATCGGCCAGCCGGTGGACAAGACCGAATGGGGCATGACGCCGCAGATGGTCAACGCCTACTACAACCCGTTGCAGAACGAGATCGTGTTCCCGGCCGCCATCCTGCAGCCGCCGTTCTTCGATCCCAAGGCCGATGACGCGCTCAACTACGGCGGCATCGGTGCGGTGATCGGCCATGAAATGACCCATGGCTACGACGATCAGGGCGCCCGTTTCGGCCCCACCGGCAACTTCGAGGACTGGTGGACCCCGGCCGACGCCAAGGGCTTCAAGGGCCTGACCGGCAAGCTGGTCAACCAGTTCAACGAGTACAAGGTGGGCGCGCAGAAGGTCAATGGCAAACTGACCCTGGGCGAGAACATCGCCGATCTGGGCGGCCTGGCCACCGCCTACGACGCGTTGCAGAAAGCCACTGCCGGGCAGGAGGATCCGAAGATCGACGGCCTGAGCCGCGACCAGCGCTTCTTCTTCAACTGGGCCACGGTGTGGCGCACCAAGTACACCCCGGAGAACGCGACCGTACGTCTGGCCACCGATCCGCATGCGCCGGCGCAGTTCCGTGCCATGGGCGCACCGTCCAACCTGCCCACGTTCGCCGCGGCGTTCGAGTGCAAGGCCGGCTCGCCGATGGTCCGCGCCGGCGACAAGCAGGTGGTGATCTGGTAACCGGCAGCGCGCCCGGTTGAAAGTGGAGAAGGCCCGGCATGTCCGGGCCTTCTTTTTGGCCTCGGGCAAGGTGTACACAGGGCCTCGGCGACGCCAGCACGGGACGGCCACGACTGTGTGACCCAAGCCCCCGCGCGGCCACCGCAGCTTGATAAACTCCGCCCACTCAAGTCCTTGCGGATTCGCTTCAATGCCCAACGTACGCCCGCTTTCCATCGCCGTCGCCTTCAGCCTGGTGACCCTGCTGTCCGCGCAGGACGCGACCGCCGCCCGCAAGAAGGCACCGGCCAAGACGCAGGCCGCCAGTGCCGCCTGCACCGACTTCTATGACGTGGCCAACGCCGACTGGCTCAAGGCCAATGCGGTACCGCAGGCCGGCGCCGTCACCGCGATGGGCCAGCTGGCCGAACGCACCCGCCTGCAGCAACGGCAACTCTTGGATTCGGCGATGAAGGCTCCGCAGGGCAACGTGCAGAAACTGCTGGGTGACTTCTGGGCCAGCGGTCTGGATGAAGCCGCAGTTGAGGCGGATGGCTCCAAGCCCATCGCCCCGCTGCTGACCCGCATCAACGCGATCAAAAAGGCCAAGGACGTGCCGGCCTCGATCGCCGCACTGCACCAGGTCGGCATCCCGGTCGCGTTCAACTTCGCTCCGGACGTGGATCTGAAGGCGCTGGACCGCCATATCGGCTATTTCATGCAGGGCGGCATGGGTCTGCCGGACCCGGCGTTCTATACCCGCACCGACGCCGAGACCTTGGCGCTCATGGGCCGCTACCGCAATTACGTCAAGCAGATCCTGGCGTTGACCGGCACTGCGCCCAACAAGCTGGATGTCGAATCGCAGGCCGTGGTCCAGCTGGAAACCGAGCTTGCCCGCCACGCGCAGTCGCTGGCCGGCATCAACAACCCGTTCAACAACTACGCGCCGATCTCCACCAAAGAGCTGACCGGCCGCTACAAGAACCTGCAGCTGGACGCGTTCCTGAAGGCCCAGGGGGTCAATGACGACCTGGTGTCGCTGGCCGACCCGGCGCTGTTCCAGCAGCTCGACGGCATGATCACCCGGGTCAAGCCGGAGCAGTGGAAGGCCTATCTGCGCTGGCGCGTGGGCGATGCGATGGCGCCGTATCTGTCCAAGGCCTACCGGGATGCCGAATTCGAATTCCGCGGCCGCGTGCTGCGGGGCGAGAGCGTTGCCCCGGCGCGCTGGGAGCAGGTGCTCGATGCGATCAACGTGGCCGCCGGCCCGATGGTCGGGCGCGAATACGCTGCTACGCACCTGACGCCCGATGCACGCCGCCAGGCCGGCATCATCGTCGACCGCATCCGCGAGACGCAGGTCGCCGCGGTCAAGCGCAGCACCTGGCTGAGCCCGGAAGCCAGGAGCGAGGCCGAAGCCAAGCTGCAGGCGATGAAGATCGAGATAGGCACCCCGACCCGTGATCTGGACTACACCGTGCAGCCGATGGGCCGCGGCAGCTTCGGCGGCAACATGCTGATCGCCTCGAGCTGGCGCCACAGCCAGGAGATGAAGCGCATCGGCAAGGGCAATGCCGACCGTCGCTGGGACATGCTGCCGCAGCAACCGGCACTGGCCTACGATCTGGCGCAGAACCGCCTGATCGTCACCGCCGCCGGGCTGCAGGGCCCGATCTTCACCGATACCGCGACCACCGCCGGCAAGTACGGCGCCTACGGCGCACTGGTGGCCCACGAGATCACCCGCGCCATCGATGCCAAGGGCGCGCTGGTCGATGCCAAGGGTGAATTGCGCAGCTGGTGGACGCCCGCTGACAAGAGCGCCTGGACGCTGCTCGGCAACCGGGTGGCGGCGCAGTACAGCAGCTACGACTTCCCCGGGGTGAAGAGCGCCAAGGTCAATGGCGAACTGACGCGCGAGGAGAATCTGGCCGATCTGGCCGGCGTTGAGATCGCCTGGGAAGCGTTCACCGCGACCCAGCCCGACGCCAAGCCGGCGGACAAGCAGGCCTTCTTCAAGGCCTGGGCGAACCTGTGGCCGCAGCAGGTCTCAGCGAACGAGGCCAAGCAGCGGCTGACCTCGGAAATCCACGCGCCGGGCCGCTGGCGCACCAACGGGCCGCTGTCCAACCTGCCGGAATTCGGCGTCAGCTTCACCTGCAAGCCCGGCCAGCCGATGCAGCGTACCGACGCGGAGAAGATCAAGGTCTGGCGCTGACTTCAGCCCGAACCTGGAAACAGAAAAAAAGGCGCGGAATCCGCGCCTTTTTCTTTGCATGGTCATCGGGTGAAGGCCCACCCCGGACGAGGCGTCAGCCGGGCCACGGCGTACGGACCGCGTACATCCCGCATGGCCCAGCGTGATTGAAAACCGCCGGCTATTGCCCGTCGCCGCGCATTGCCGTCATTTCACCCGGCGCAGATGGTTCGGCCGTGGACCACCCGGCGGGCGCTTGTTGAACGGCGGTTGCCCGCGCCAGTAACGGATCAGCAACCAGCCGAACAGCATGCCGCCGAGGTGGGCGAAGTGGGCCACGCCCGGCTGCCAGCCGGTGAAGCCCATCAGCAGTTCGATGGCGCCGAATACGATCACGAAGGTGCGCGCCTTCATCGGGATCGGCGGGAACAGCAGCATCACCCGCTGGTTCGGGAACAGCATGCCGAACGCCAGCAACAGGCCGAACACTCCGCCCGAAGCACCCAGCACCGGCGCCCCGCCACCGGCCATTGCCGCCACCAGCAACTGGCACAGGCCCGCGCCGGCCACGGTCACCAGGTAATAGATGAGGAAGCGCTTTTCGCCCCAGGTCTGCTCCAGCGCCGCGCCGAACATGAACAACGCCAGCATGTTGAAGAACAGATGGCTGAAGCTGCCATGCAGGAACCCGTAGGTCAGCAGCTGCCAGGGCTGGAAATTCTGTCCAGGCGAGAACGGATCGAACCCGTATTCGCCGATGGGCCACAGCATGAAGGGAGCAAAGGTGCTTTCACCGAGCAGGAACGGCTGCTGCAGGATGAACAACACGACGTTGGCGATCAGCAACGCCCGGGTGACGGTAGGCAGTCTGGAAAACATGGCGGAATCCGTTGGAACTGCCGCCATGATAGCCGCAGCGCCTAGCCCGGCCCCCAGATCTCCGCATCGATATCGTGCAGGCGCGGCGGACGTTTCACCCGGCCCTTCTCCACCGCCACGCCTTCGGCCCGCAGCCGCTGGCTCTGTTCGCGCCAGCCCGCCGAGCCTTCCGGCATGGCGATGCGCCCATCCGAACGCAACACCCGATGCCACGGCAGCTGCGGATCCGCATTGGTGCCGAGCAGACGCGCCACCAGCCGCGCCCGCCCCGGCAACCCCGCACGCAGCGCGACTTCGCCATAACCCAGGACCTGCCCGCGCGGGATATTCCGGATCACCTGCAGGATGCGCGCGTGCCCCTCGCCGGGAGTCAGTGCTTCTTTGCCAGCCCGCTGCTTACCAGCAGCACCCCGCCCAGCACCAGCAACGTGCCGGCGGTTTGCCACGGGCCCATCGGTTCGTCCAGCAGCCATACGCTCAGCACAATCGTGGAAACCGGCCCCAGCATACTCACCTGCGCGGCCAGCGCCGAGCCGATCCGCTTGACTCCCACCATGATCGCCAGCACCGGCAAGACCGTGCAGACGGTGCCGTTGAGCAGCGACAGCCAATACACCTGCGATGGATAGGCCCACAGGTCGGCGAGGGGTTGTACCAGCAGGTACTGGCCCACGCACAGCACACTCGCCACGCCGCTGGCGTAGGCGGTCAGCCGTACCGCGCCGATCCGGCCCACCACCTGGCCGCTGCCAAACAGATACACCGCATAGCTGAGCGCGCCGCCAAACACCAGCGCGCTGCCGATCACCGTACGGTGCCCATCGATCTGAAGGTCATGCCCGAACGCCAGCAGCACGCCGAGATAGCTGGCGCCCAGCGCGACCAGTTGGCGTGGCGACGGGCGCTGCTTCAACACCACCAGCGCGATCAGCATCACCAGCGTCGGGCTGAGATACAGGATCAACCGTTCCAGGGTGGCACTGATGTATTTGAGCCCGAGAAAATCCAGATAGCTGGACAGGTAGTAGCCGCTGAAGCCCAGCACCGCCACGTTCCACCAGTCACCGGGTGCAAGGGCGGTACGGGCGCGGCGGGCGGCCCACACGCCCATCACCACGAAGAACGGAAAAGCGACCAGCATGCGCAAGGCCAGAAAGGCGCTGGCATCCACCCCGTGGCGATAGGCGAGCTTGACGATGACGGCTTTGCCCGAGGCGGCTATCGCGCCGACCGCGGCCAGTGCCAGCCCGCTTAACAGCAGTTGCCGGGAACCGGTGGGAAAACGTGCGGCCGCATCCAGCGTGGGTTGCGCGATGTCAGAGGCAGCCGCGCTGAATGACGCCGGAGCGGCATCGGGTTCGGCCGCGGGCAACGGGGAACTACTCACAAATCAGGACATCCGGGGGGGGAGATTGCCGCACCATTATCCGTCCACGCCGGCACCGTGGCCAAAGCCCGGGACCCGGTCAGCGCATCAACACCACTTCCTCGGCCGAAGTCGGATGGATCGCCACGGTTTCCTCCAGCTGGCGGCGGGTGACGCCCAGCTTCAACGCCACGGCAAAACCCTGCAGGATTTCATCGGCGCCCTCACCCAGCAGATGGATGCCGACCACCCGTTCCTCTTCGCCAGCACACACGAGCTTGAACAGGCTGCGCTGCGGGCCATCGGCCAGCGCCTGCAGCATCGGCCGGAACCGGCTGTGGTAGACGCTGACCTGCTCATGCTGCCTGCGCGCCTCTTCCTCGCTCAGGCCTACCGCGCCCAGCGGCGGGTGCGAAAACACGACGCTCGGAATGTTGTCGTAGTCCAGCCTGGCCTCGGGATCAGCCCCGTAGAGACGGTCCATCAGCTTGCGCGCGGCGGCGATCGCCACCGGCGTCAGGCCGACCTTGCCGGCCACATCGCCGACGGCGTGGATGCTGGGCACCGCCGTGGTCTGGAAGGCGTCGACCTGCACCTCCTCTTTCTCGCCGATGGCCACGCCCAGCGCCTCCAGACCAAGATTGCGGCTGTTGGGCCGGCGCCCGGTGGCGAAGAACACGCAATCGTACACATCGCTCTCCGCGCTCTCCGCGCTCTCCGCGCTCTCCGCGCTCTCCGCGCTCTCCGCGCCCTCTGCACCCTGCACCCGCACCCGTCCATCGGCGCGTTGCAGCGCCTGCACGCTGTAGTCGAAGTGCAGACGGACACCCTGTTGGCGCAGGTTCTCCGCCAGCCGCCCGGCCAGCTCGGCATCGAACCGTTCAAGCAGGCGCTGCCCCCGGACCAGCAGGCTGACCTGGCTGCCCAATGCCTGCAGCATGCCGGCCAGTTCGACCGCGATATAGCCTCCGCCGACGATCGCCACCGTGGGCGGCGCCGCGCACAGGTTGAAGAAGTCATCCGACAGCAGGCCCAAGTCGGCACCCGGCAGCTGCGGGCGCAGCGCATGGGCACCGGTGGCGATGACGATGTGGGCGGCACTGAAACGCACGCCGTCCTCGCACTCCACCGTGTGCGGGTCGAGCAGGTGGCCGCGGCGGGGAATCCGCACCACGCCGGTTTCGCCCAGGCGCTTGTGGTAGCTGGCATGGATGTTGGTGATGTAGCGCTGGCGGTGCACCACCAGCTCCTTCCACTCCACCGCCGGTCTGGCGGGAACATCGAAACCCATCGCCGCCGCCAACCCGATCTGGCCGGCCAGCTCGGCCGCCAGCCACATCGCCTTCTTCGGCACGCAACCGACATTGACGCAGGTTCCTCCGAGTTCCGCCGGCTCCAGCAGCGCCACCCGCGCGCCGTGTGCCGAGGCCCGGAACGCGGCGGCCAGGCCACCGGAACCACCACCCAGTACGATCACGTCGTAATCGAGGCCACTCACGGCAGCCGCTCCGCGCGATACCGCCGGGTCGATCGCAGGCGCCAGCCCGGTGTTGAGATCAGCCATCAGTCGTCCACTCCACAGCCATGCTGATCCCGAGCATGCCATGCGGGGCTGCAAGCCAGGCATGAAGATGCGGCGAACCCCCGGCACGCGATGTTCCAGCGCCCCGGCCTGGTGGCTTCGAGGCGCGTGCAAACAGCTTTGCAACCGATGATCCTCGACATTGCCTTGAGGAAATCACCGCCAGCCTATGCCCGTGTCGCGGCATCCCGACGCATCGGTGACCACTGCAGGTACGTCACCGCCCGCCACAGCCATTCCAGCGGACCAAAGCGGAAACGCCGCAGCCACCAGCGGCTGGACAGCAGTTGCAAGGCGAACAGGCACACCGCGAACAGCAACTGCCACGCGCGGCCCATCTGTTCGAACATGCCAAACCCGTAGCCGTAGAAGAGCGCCGTGCATAGCAACGACTGCGCCAGATAGTTGGTCAGCGCCATGCGGCCAGCCGGGGCCAGCCAGGCCAGCCGGGAGCGCCAGCGCACCACCCATCCCAGATAACCCAGGCACATCATCACTCCCGCCACCGCGGCGAGTGCCGCAGCCGCAGCCAGACGGAGGTCGAAACGGCCCGGCTGCAGCCATGGCTCGCACCAGACGCTCACCAGCATCAGCACCAGACCCAGCGGAAGCGCCACCCAGCGCAAGCCAGCGAACAGGCGCGGAAATTCCTGCGGATGGGCGATGGCACCGCTGCGTGCAAACCAGGCACCCATCAGGAACATGCCGAAGATTTCCGGCCCGACCACCACCGCCCCCTGCATCGATTGGACCCAGTCATGACCACGCTGCGCCACCGCCTGCAGATAGCTGCCATGGCCGAACGCCTGACGTTGCTGCTCGATCTTCTGCAACGCGGCCGCCGCACCGGAAGCCAGTTGCGCATTGCCTTCCGGTGACTGCGCCAGCATCGTCATCAGCGTGCCCAGCATCAGCAGCAACCCGATCGCGACCAGATAACAAAGCCCGCCCAGGACCGGCAGCCAGCTGCGTGGCGCCTCGCGGAACGCCAGCAGCAGGAACGAAAGCAGGGCGTAGATGAACAGGATATCGCCCGACCAGACCAGCAATGCATGGCCCAGGCCGATCAGCATCAGCGCCGCACTGCGTCGCAGATAGAGTGGTGTGAAACCGCGTTTCGCTGCGTCAGCGCGCTGCGCCATCACCGCAAATCCTGCTCCGAACAGCAATGAGAACAGAGGGAAAAACTTGCCCTGGACGAACACGTAGACCAGCGCATCGGCCCATCGGTCCACACCCAGCCAGCGCGGATCAATCGCGGTGAAGGACAGATCGAGCGGGCCGGCGAACGCCTCCATGTTCATCAGCAGGATGCCGAACAGGGCAAAGCCCCGGAGCACGTCCAGGGTGACGATGCGCTCGGCCGGCGCGACCGGCTGCAGGGCTGGATTGGGCAACTTACGGCACCTGTGTGGGCAAGGCGGCGATTAGAGCATGTCCGCCGCGCCGAGCCCCCGAACCACGTGCAGCATTGCCAATGCAAACGGCCCGCTTGCGCGGGCCGTGTGTGTGCCGGAAGTCCGGAGCGCAATCAGTGCTGGTGACCACCGTCGCCGTGCACGTGGCCGTGCTGGATTTCCTCTTCGGCCGCTTCGCGCACTTCGATGATTTCCACGTCGAAATGCAGATCCTTGCCGGCCATCGGGTGGTTCAGGTCGACGTCGACCACGGTCATGCCGACCTTCTGCACGGTCACCGCGCGCGGGCCGAAGTTGGTCTGCAGGATCACCTGCTGGCCCACCTGCAGGCGGGTTTCACCGAAATGCTTCTTCGGCACGCGCTGGCTCAGGCCTTCGCGGCGCTCGCCATAGGCATCGGCCGAAACCACGTCCACGCCGAAGCTCTCGCCGGCTTCCTTGTCCATCATCGCCTTCTCCAGGCCCGGGATGATGTTGCCGTGGCCGATGAGGATTGCCAGCGGCTCACGGTCCTTGGAGCTTTCGATGGGCTCCTGGCCGGCTTCGGAGACGGTGTAATGGAAACGGACAACGCGGTCTTTTTCGATCTTCATGCGCAACTCTGCTGATGGCTGCCCGCTGGCAGACGGTTGAACGGCCTTGTCGGCCGCCGGGTACGCCGCCATGATGACGGCCTTCTGAGAGGGCGCATTATCCGGGCTCCATGCATATCACGCCAGTTTCCCCATTCCGCCGCGCTTGCTTCTGCCTGGCCGCCACACTGGCCACGCTGCTGTCGGCCTGCGGGCATTCTCCGGCGGTGAAGCAGCCGGCCCCGGTCAGCTCCCGCGTATGGGCGCCGGTCGCCCCCAGCAATCCGGCAGCCTCCAACGCGGTGCTGATGCGTGCGCTCGGGCTGGTCGGCACTCCGTACCGCTATGGCGGCAACACCCCCGAATCGGGCTTCGATTGCAGCGGCCTGGTGACGTATGTCTATCGCGACATGCTGGCGCTCAACCTGCCGCGGACGTCGCGGGAGCTGGCAGCCGTACAGGGCCCGAAGATCGACCCGCAACGGCTGGCTGCTGGCGACCTGGTGTTTTTTGGCGATCCGGGCAACGTCTGGCATGTGGGTATCTACGTCGGCGAAGGCCGTTTCGTGCATGCCCCGAGCACCGGGGGAACGGTACGTCTGGACCACCTGGATGGGTCGTATTGGCGTAACCATTACACCGGCGCCAAACGCGTATTGCGGTAAATGTGACGTCCATCACGTCATCTTAAACGAAAATTTAACGGAATTTGTACCCCTTGACGACCGTCTCGATGCATCATCGCCCATCGAATTTTTTTGTGACTGCTGCGTGACGACTGCAAACCGGTCCATCGAAGGCCAGCCCAACATTTCATTCCGCAAGGCCCGGCAACTGTTCTGTGCAGTTGCGCTGAGCCTGGCCAGTCTTCCGGCACTGGCGCAAAGCGCCGCGGAAGCTGAGGCCACCATCATTGAAGCCCCGGCTGCCAAACCTGCAGCCAAGCCTGAAACACCACGCAGCAAGGCCGATGCGGCCGCCACGGCCACCCTCGCCGCGCTGCTGCCGCATCTGGCGGCCAACGACACCATTCCCCTGCTCGACCGTTCGGCCATGTTCGCTGGCGACCTGAGTCGGCTGCTGGCCAATTACGATGCCTCACAAGGCGCTTTGGCCGGCACGCAGGTAAACAGTGACGGCAAGGTGCAGTCGCTGCTGCGCCGGGCGATGACCTTGCTGGGCACGCCTTACCGTTGGGGCGGCACCTCGCCCGACGCGGGCTTCGACTGCAGCGGGCTGGTGAGCTACGTGTTCCGTACTGCGCTGGGCATCGAGCTGCCCCGCGTTTCCCGCGAGATGGCGCGCGAAGCCAGCGCTGAACTGATCAACGACCGCGCCTCGCTGTCGGCCGGAGATCTGGTGTTTTTCGGCCGCAAGGGCCGGGTCGACCACGTTGGCATCTATGTCGGCGAGGGCCGTTTCCTGCATGCCCCCAGCTCGGGCAAGGATGTCCGCACCGACACCCTGCTCAGCGGCTACTGGGGCGACAAATTCATGCAGGCCCGCCGCATGGCGCTGTAAGCGCCCGCTTCCCTCGCACTCTGAAAGCCGCGGCCATGGCCGCGGTTTTTTTGTGCCTGCGTTCAGGCGCGTCCTTTCCTTCCCCCCGATGTTTGGCCGTTTTGGTCTGGTTACCTCGTTGGCAACGGTATCCGATTGAAAAAGGCATGGCTTCCGACAGACGTGATCCTGGAAATTCAGACAGCGCTGCTGTGACAGGCAGCGCGGTTGGGAGCCGGACGTGGGGCGGCACGTCTTCAGGTCCGTATTCAGCGATTGCGCTCCGCCCGCGCACGATGGAAGGTGCACGTGCATGGCCGCGACTCCGGTTTTACCGAAACGCTGTGTGATCTGGTTCGGACGTCCCAAGCCCCAGGAAAAAATGGCGTTGGCCGCCGCCGGCTGGCAGGTCCGCGCGGTACTGCCGGAGCAGTCTGCAGAGATAGGCATGCGCGGCGAGGATACGATTGTCGGCCTGCTCGACCTGAGGAGTGCACAGCCCGGTTGCCTGGACGGCATTGAGAAGATGCTCGGCGAGCACCGGCACATGGCCCTGATCGCGATCACCTCGCCCGATACTCCCCACCATGAGCCCTGCGTGGACCGGCTGCTGCTGCGGTGTATCCAACAGTTCCCGCACCCGCTCGATCTCAAGGAGATGGTGCTGGGGCTGCAGCAGCTGGTGGGCGATACGCCAACCGAGGCCCGTGGCGACCTGGACACCCTGCTGGGCGAAAGTCCGCCGATGCTGGCCATGCGCGCGGCGATCCGCAAGTTCGCCCCGGTCGACCTGCCGGTCCTCATCACCGGCGAAACCGGCACCGGCAAGGAAATGGCCGCGCACGCATTGCACCGCCTCTCTCCGCGTGCCAGGTTCCCTTTCAACGCGATCAACTGTGGCGCCATCCCTTCCACCCTGGTGCAGTCGGAACTGTTCGGCCACGAGCGCGGCGCCTTCACCGGGGCGACAACACGTCGCCAGGGTCTGTTCGAGACCGCCCATACCGGCACCGTGTTTCTGGATGAGATCGGTGATCTGCCGATGGACGTGCAGACCAATCTCCTGCGGGTGATCCAGGAGGGCACGATCGAGCGCGTCGGCAGCAATCTACCGGTGCATGTGGACGTGCGCATCCTTGCCGCGACCCACGTCAACCTGGAAGAGGCGGTCGAACGCGGAAGCTTCCGGTGTGACCTCTATTACCGCCTCAATGTGTTGCGGCTGCCCATGCCCCCGCTGCGGGAACGCGGCGGCGATATCGTGCTGCTGGCACGCCACTTCCTGCAGCACTTCCGCGCCCGTCACAACATCCGCGCCCGCGGCTACACGCAGGATGCACGCCAGGCGATGGAGAGTTTTCGCTGGCCCGGCAATGTGCGTGAGCTGCTGAACCGGGTGCAGCGTGCGGCAATTACCGCCGACGGCGAACTGATCAGCTGCGCTGACCTGGAGCTGCGGCCGCTGTCCCCTGGCGACGACAAACACCTGCTGCAGAGCGCCCGCATCCAGGCCGAGCGCGAAACCCTGCTCTCCTGCCTGCAGCAGGCCCAGTTCAACATCAGCGCGTGCGCACGCCACATGCAGGTATCGCGCGTCACCATCTACCGCTTGTGCCGCAAGCACCAGGTGGAATTGCAGGAACTGCGCTGACACCCGGCCCTTCCGGGCCGGCGCAAGCAGTCACCCGGCTGGGACTTTTACAGCATGTAGGGGACTTTGAAAGCCAAGCTGAAATCCGGGGCATCCGGCGTCAGGCCGATACCCAGCAGGCTGACCAGAGTGGCATTGGAGGTCAGCGCATAGGTCACGCCCAGATTGAGCGTTCCTGCATTGGCGTCACTGCCGATGATCTTCTGCCATTGCCCATTCTTGAAACGGGTGGATGCGCGTGCGCTGAGCTTGTCGCTGAATGAAATGCTCAGGCTGGTGCGCTCGTTGAAAGCGAAGGCGACACCGGCGCCGAAGTAGTACGAGTTCCCAAGCTTCACATCGCCCGGATTGGTGGTATCGGGATTGGCATCGATATCGCTGAAGCTGCGCTTGAACGAGCGGATGTAGCCGATGTTGCCGAACAGGATTGCCGGGTCGGCCGTTTTCACCGCCGACAGGCCGATGTTGGCCTGCCACAGGCCGTTGCCGGTGGGCTGCTTGGCAGGCACCGCGAAGCGGATGAAGTCATCGTTGTCGCGCTCGATCACTTTCCAGTCCAGCCCGTAAGGCTCGCGCCCGGTGGGTGCGGTGACACCGACCGTCATTACAGTTTCCGGGCGGCGCCGGCCTTCGGGGAACAGCTTGTAGTTCGCGCTGACCGTGACGTCGCCGATTCCGGTGCCGTGGGTTTCCTCCTGCGCGATCGCCGCGGCCGAGCCACCCGCACCACCCTTCTGGTAGATCGTCTTGCGGGCGATGTACGGCACGTCCATGTTCAAGGTCAACTTGGGATTGACGCCCCAGCGGGCGGCGAAGTTGTAGGTCAGCGAATCGGACTCGACGTTCTCGATGGCGATGTTGCCCAGGAAGATCGCGTCCAGCGCAAGGAAGCCGTTCAGGGTGAGCTGCTTGCGGTCATAGCGGGCGTAGGTGACGCTGTTTTCCAGGGTCAGCCTGCGATTGAAAAGTGCCGACTGCTGCTGTTTGACGTCATCCACGCTGCGACGCGCCGCCTCTTTGGCATCCTGCGCCTCAGCGGCGGTACTGGCGTAGCCCTCGGCGGTCGGCGGCGGCACCGCAGCGGCGACCGGGGCAGCCGGCAGCGGTGTTCCCGCCTTGCCGGTGAGCCGCGATTGCATCGCCTGCACCTGCATATCCAGTTCCCGCAACCGGCGAACCTCCTGCGCATAGCTGGCCTTGAGTGCCTCCAGCTGCGCCATCAGCGCCTTCACGTCAGCCTCGTTTTCGCCACCACCGGCTGGCTCCTGCGCCATCGCTTCCGATGAGGCCATTGCCATACCTACCAGCGCCGCCATCGCCAGTCCCTTCATGTTCGGACTCCTTTGCATTGGAATTCCCGGTTACGCAACGCAGACGCGCCGGATCACTGGCCCACGCCTATGCCGCCGATTCCCCTTGTCAGGGTGATGGCCTGGGCTACGTTTTGCGCCAGCGGAAGGTTGTCCGCCAACGATTGCCTGACCAGATCGATCTGCAGCCGGTTGCTGGCCTGCTGGCCGTCGGCCATCAGCTGGATGCTCTGGCCCACGCTGCCGCTGCGCAGCCATTGCTGCACGGCGCCCTGACCATCGATCTGCAGCAACATCTGTGCAACGTTGCCGTCGAAACTGACCGCGGCACTGGCATCGCCTTGCCTGGCGACAGCCTGCCCGCTACTGGTGCCGCTGGCACCGGGGATGATCCCGTCATTGCGGACGTCGAGATGCAACGCATTGCCGGCACGGTTGTCGTCGCCCGCAACCTGGACGCTCTGCACCAACCCGGCCACGTTCTGCAGACCGCTGGCGTCCACGCTGCGGCCGCTGGTATCGGGCAACGGAGCGTTGGCGGCAGTGATGCTGACACTGGGTGAGAAGCTCACCTTGGGCGCAGCGCCTTTCGTGAAGTCCATCCCCAAGGTCATCGTGCCTTGCAGGTTCTGGCCTGCCGAGGTCTGCCAGTTGGAGATCATGGTGACGCCGAACCAGGCCACCGCATTGCCTCCAACGGTGTAGCGCCCACGCATCAGGTTGAGTTCCGGGTCGGGGATCTCGTGCAGACCCTTGCCGGGCTTGCCTTCGGTTTCGGCGGCGTGGGCCGGCAGCGCGAGCATCAGCGCCAACGCGATACAACCGGGGGATGCAATGTTCATGAACGTACTCCTTCAAAACAGGTCGGCATGGGTGAATCCGAAATCCACCAGCTCGGCATCGGTAACAGGTCCCTGGCCTTGTCGCGCATACAGCGCGCGGGCACTGGGTTGTTCACTGGGCAGCAACAACGCCGTGTTGCGGTCGAAATCACTGCCAATAACGACGAACACGGCCCGCGAGGGCCATGCCGCCAGAAACTCCTTCAGAGGCACCAGGCGGTTGCCCAGGATCGGGTCGGCCAGTTCAGCCATGTCGCCGCGTACCTGCTTGAGGACGACGAAATGACGGAAACCCCGCACATCCATCAGCACCAGTCCGGGCACGCGCAGTGAGCGCAGGCGATCCTCGTTGATCCGGTAACCGCGGCCGCGCATGCCCAACGATTCGACATAGCGCTTGATGTCCAACAACGAGAAACCACGCTGGCGGACCAGCGCCGGGTCGGACACGCCCATCATTCCTTCTATCACCGTGGCCTCGTCGGCATCCAGGTGATAGGCGTAACGCAGGATCGTGGCCAACGCTGCCGCACCACAGCTGTAATCGGTCTGCTGCCGCACCAGGTTGCGGTATTTCCGCTCCTGCATGCTCTCGACCCGTTGGGTGTAGACCGCACCATTGGGCAATACCCCGCTGAATCCGACATCACTGGCGGTAGCCGGTTTCGCGTATGCCAGCATCGTCAACAACAGAAACAGGGTGATGCGCAGCATATCCGGACCTTTTCGGTAGAAAGGAGCCCCCACCCCAAGGGGGAGGAGGGGTAGGGGCTCCCGGGGTACCCCGGTCATTGGCGGATGACCGGGTTTGTTGCTCAGTACAAACAGCCGTCATCCTTGCGGACGACCTGTTCTGTTACGGAGTCTCACCACCGCCGCCACCGCCGCCCGGTGCAGCACTCGGCTGTGCCACGGCCAACGCAAGGCTGTTGGCCTGCAGGTTGCCGGTACCGGCCGAGACGTTCACGCCGATGTTGCCGGAGGCCGCCGAGAAGGCGCTACCGGACAGACTGGCGGTGTTGGTGGCATCCACGTTCAGCCACGAGGTGGTGGTAACGGTGCCGGTCAGGCTGGCGACCAGTTCCAGATCAGACAGATCGATCACGCCGGACTCTTCCGTATCCCATGCCATGCCGCCCACACCCGGACGGTTCGGATTGGCCACCGCACCCTGGGTGTCGATATCCCAGTCGCTGTGTCCGGTGCCACTTCCACCCGGGTGCGACTCGGACGACCAGTGATCCGGATAGAAGTTGGTCTGCTGATAGGCGCTACCCGTACCGGTGTAGGTTCCCATCCCGCCGTCGTCGGCCGCGGTGACGGTACCGGTCAGGGTGACGTCGGTCGTGTTGGTCATCGCTTCCGCATAACCGGAGTTCCCTACGATGTTGCCGGTCGAGACCTGGTTGGAGCTGATGCTCGATTGCGCATAGGCGGTGGTGGCCACGGATGCAGCAAGCGCGTTCTTCTGCTCGTTGTTGTTGCCCGAGGTCACGTTGACGCCGATATTGCCGGTAGCGCCACTGAAGGCATTACCACCGACGCCGGCGCTGTTGGTCACACCATAGTTGATCGTGGTGTTGCCGAACCCGGCCTGGTTCACGAAGACTTCCGCATCGGCCATGCCGAAGCTGAAGGAGGCATCAGCCGCGGACAACGAAGCAGCGTTGTCCTGGGTGTTGTTGTCGCCAGCAGCAACGTTGAAGCCCATGTTGCCCGAAGCGTCGGAGCCGACGTCATCGGCGATGGACGCATCGTTGGTCAGCAGCTCATTGCCTGCGAGGTTGTTGGAGATGGACTGGCGGTTGTCGATCACGGCAATAGCAGCCGAGTCGAGATCGATCGAGCCGGTGATCTCGGGATTGCCGGAGAAGTTGATGTCCGAGGTCAGCGACAGATCCTTGTTCAGCGACACTGCGATCTGGTGCTCGTTGCCTTCCTTGCGAATATCGGAGTTCACGACTTCGGTGCGTACGATATTCTCGTAGACCTCATTGCTCCAATAATTTTCAGTGGTGTTGTACGTCTCGGCGTTGCTGACGTCGTCGCTGTAGTTGCCATTGAAATTGAGGTTGGTCGTGGCATTGAACAGCAGGTTCGCCTCGGCATTGAGCGTCGTATTGACGTCATGGACCGTGGTATTGGTGGTGTTGTTGTTGGTCGTTGTGTTGGTCAGGGTGTTGGTGTTGGTGCGGGTCTCGTTCACGTTGTGCTGGTGATCGATGTTCGCACTGGCGTTCTGATTGTCCTGAGCGAAAGCTGCAGGGCTTGCGGCAGCTGCGGCAGCTACGGCCAAGGCGATTGCGGTCTTCCTGATATTCGCTTTCATGGTGCCCTCTTGATCTGGTTCTTCATCGGGTGGATGGAACGTTTCATCACGGGCCGGTCTGCACGGAAATACTCAAATGGTTATCCGTGACGTTGCCTGATCCCGCGATTTGATTGAGTTGCAGCACCCCGTCAAACCCGCGCAGTGCGGAAGCTTCCACTCCGACCCTGCGGGTTCCCGGTGACAAACTGTCACCGGCAGCGCCCTGCCCCCCTGCCGACACGAACGAACCTGCGGAAGCGAGTGCTTCTTCGGTCGTTTCGCGTATGCCCTGTTGGGCCAGCACCGCGGCTACGGAGTTGAGCTCCACATTGCCGCTGCCACTGACCTGATTGATTGAAGTGATGCCGTTCGCGCCGGAAAGCGCCTCACCCCCGAGGGTGGCCGAAGCGTGCAACGGCACATCGAACACATCGCTTCCCTGTTGCTGCGCGGAAACAGTGGCCGAAGCGTTCCGGCCTACCGCCATGCTGTGCAGGTTGGCCTGCAGGTTGAAATCACCCGCCGCCATGTTCACAGCGATCGCGCCGCTGCTGCCTGCCAGCGCACGCCCGTCTATCCGGCTGTCCACCAGATAGGCCAGCATCCCGGCGTAGCCATCCTGACTCTGTGCCGATGCCAGCGGCATCGCCGCTGCAACCGAGGCAACCACCAGCAATCGCGCAACAATCGTGTTCATGCGCATTCCTTATTTCCCACCCGGCTGACCCAGCGGGAACTGCGCAAGCGCTCCGCGCACCTGGTCGCTGATACCCCGGGTGGCACCGCTCACGGCGCCCATCGGGCCACCAATGGCCTGGCTGAGCTGGCTGCCGGAAAGTGCTCCGCCATCGCCGGTGACGCGTCCCAACGCGCCGCTTACCGCGTTGCCTGTGACCCGCTCCACCGTGGTCTGGCCGCGTGGCTGGGCATCGGCGAGGCTGGAGCCCATCAGCGCATAGTCGTCATCGGACAGTTCGTCCATCCCGACGCCCAAGGCCTTGCCCAGTTCGCGTTTCGGAGACGGGTCGACAATCAATGCCATGCCCGGAGGTGCCGGACGATAGGCAGGACGGGTGGACACATCGCGCAACAGCACCATCTCGCCGGGTAGCGCTTTCACGCCTTGGCGCGCGCCGGAGGCCTGCACGCTCAACGGAATCATGGCCCCCATACAGATGAAGGCGACCAGTGCCAAATTTCGATGTGTCTTCCTGCTGTCCATTGCCTCATCCACTGCTTCGGTAGCGGACGAATCAACGCACCAACCATGCCAACAAATATTTCCCTTTAAAAACAACAAGTTGCGATGAGCCTGGTTACAAATTACAAACGCATCTGTAACAACTGGTTCAAGCGCCGTATAGGAAAAAATCCGCATTCATCCGCAGCAGGCTTGCCGCCATTGGCGGTGAGGGGTGTAACTGTTTTGATACACCCTCGTGCAACACCCTGTTACACCCGGTTTTACAAAACAAAAAAAGGGCCGGCATGGTGGCCGGCCCTCACGCTTCCGATTGACCCAATCTTTACCGGTCGCGCTTTTCAAACGTCCCGAACGGCGCCAGCTGGTTGCTGACGGCGGCAGCGTCACCCACCACGATGACGGACTGTTTCTCAGGGGCGTAATAGGTGGCCGACACCTTCTCCACCTGGGCTGCATCCACTGCACGGATCCTGCCGACGTACTGGCCCAGGAATTCCGGCGGCAGTCCCACCAGCCAGTTGCCCGCCAGCGACGCCGCCACGGCACCCTGCAACTGATTGCTGATGAGGTAACCGCCGGCCACATAGCGCTTGGTTGCATCCAGCTCGGGTGCCGGCACCGGCTCGCTGCCCATGCGCTGGAATTCATGCAGGAACTCCTGAAGCGATGCACCGGTGACCTCGTTGCGCACATCGGCCTGGGCCACCACGTTGCCACCGGCACGCGACGCCATCAGGCCCGCGCCCGCGCCGTAGGTGTAACCCTTTTCCTCACGCAGGTTCTGGTTGAGACGGCTGCTGATGCCGCTGCCAAGCACCGCGCTGGCCAGCTGCATGGCAACGTAATCCGGATCGGTTGCAGCGATGGCGGGACGACCGATGCGGAACGTGGACTGCACGCTGCCATCGCGCTGGATGATCAGCCGCTGCGGAGTGGCCTCACGCGGAGCGGCCGGGGTCTCGGCCACGCCTTTTCCAGTGGCCTTCCAGTCGCCGAATTCCCGCTCGGCCAAGGCAAAGCCCTGCGCGCCGTCCACCGGTCCGGCAATCACCAGCAAGGCGTGATCCGGGCGGAAGCGGCGGGCATGCTCGCGTTGCAGGACCGGCCGGGTCAACGCCGGCAGTGTCGCTTCAGCCAGCTGCGTGCGTGCATAGGGATGCTCGCCGTACATCGCCGCCAGCAACGCACGCGAGGCCTTGAACGAAGGCTGCGCTTCGGATGCTTTCAACTGCTGTGCGGCATTGGCCTGGGCCAGGCGCACTTCGTTGTCGGGGAAGGATGGCGTGCGCACCACTTCGGCCAGCAGCGCCAGCATCGCCGGCGCATGCGAGGTCAGCGCATCGCCATACACCAGCATTCCATCATTGCTGGCGCGGGTGCCGAGGCTGCCGCCCATGCCCTGTGCCATCTCGGCAATCGCGCGCGAATCGTGTTTCTCGCTGCCTTCGGTCAGCAGACCGGCCATCAACGCGGCAAAGCCGGGCGTGGCCGCGGCATCGGCGGCGAGGCCGGCCCCGCGTAGTGCCAGCACGTAGTCAACGCGCGGCAGGCCATCACGCGGCACCACCCACACCTCCAACCCGTTGGCCAGAGTCTTCTTCTGGATCTGCGGGACCGGCAACGGCTTGTCGGCCGCATAGCCGGGTAGATCGGCCGGTAGCGTGGCCCGCTCGGCGGCGGCGATGGCCGGCAACGAGATCAAAACGGCCAGCGCCAGCAGCGCCGGCGTCATTTTGCGCGTCATGCTCATGGGAGGCGTCCTCACTGCTTGGCGGCCGGAGCCGCGACGGGGGCAGCCAGCATGGCGGCCGGCTTGCGATCGATGACGGTGCGGTTGGCCGTGGTCAGGTAGGTCTTCGCCACCCGCTGCAGGTCTGCCGAGGTCACCGCCTCTATCCATCCGGGAATCCGGTTGGCTACGGCGGCATCGCCCCACAGGGTCTGCAGCTTGGCCAACGTGTCGGCACGATCCAGGAACATTTCCAGCCCGCCGTACCATTCGGCCAGCAGCTGGGTCTTGACCCGCGCCAGCGTCGCCTCGTCCACGCCCTGCCGGGCGACGGTGGCGATCTCCTCATCGATGGCTTTCAGCACCGCGTCGGCGTCGGTCTCGGGCTTGTACAGCGCGAACACGGTGAACAGCGTCGGCCCGTTGTATTCCCATGCGCTGGTCAGCCCGTAAAGCGAGTCGGCATTGAGCGCAAGCTCGCGTCCCTTCACCAGCCCCTGATACAGCCGTGACGCATCCCCGCCGGCCAGCAGCGCGCCCAGCACCGCCATCGGTGCCTGGTCCTTGCTGCCGCGATCGGGCATTTTCCACGCCGCCGCGATAGCCGGTACCTGCGCCAGCGCATCACTCTGCTGGATGCGCTTCTCCTGTGTGTTCAGCCCTTCGGCGTAGTCCGGTTTGGGCGGCGTGGCGCGTGCGGGAATATTGCCGAAGTACTTCTGCGCCAGCGCAAAGCCCTGCGCCGGGGTCACATCGCCGGCGATGGCCAGCACCGCGTTGTTGGGACCGTAGTAGTCGCGATGGAACGCGCGCACATCGTCGAGGCTGGCGTTTTCCAGATCCTCGAAGCTGCCGTATCCATCGTGGTTGTTCTCCCACTTGGAGAACGCCTGCTGGCTGATGTCGATCCACATGAAGCCGCCATAGGGCTGGTTCTTCACGTTGTTGCGGATCTCCTCCTTGACCACGTCCTGCTGGTTTTTCAGTGTTTCCGGATTGAAATCCAAGGTCTTCATGCGGTCCGCTTCCAGCCACAGCATCGGCTCCAGCGCCGATACCGGCGCGGTCTCGATGTAGTTGGTGAAATCGGCGCGGGTGGAGCCGTTGTTGCGGCCACCGCCGCCGGTGATGACGCTGTCGAACACGCCCTTCTTCGCCTGCGGTGTGCCCTGGAACATCAGATGTTCGAACAGGTGTGCAAAGCCGGTACGGTTGCGCGGTTCCAGCCGCATGCCGACGTGGTAGACCACGCTGATGCCGACCACCGGTGCACTGTGGTCCTCGGACACGATCACGGTAAGACCGTTGTCCAGTTTTTTTACCGAGACCGGGACATCCCAGCGGTCAGGCTGGGCGGCCGTGGCACCGGTGGCGAGCGCGCAGCCCACCACCAGCACGGCCAGACGTCGAAGCAACATGGGGAAACTCCTTTTCTTTGGCGTGTAGCGCACGATAGCGCCTGCCGCCGATTCCCCTATGCGCCACAGGTCATGCATTCAAGCAGAGTGACGCAAGTCCGCCCCGTCTGGCAGGAAGGTATCGGCGGTCACCCAGCCCGGCCCGATGACGCCTTCACCGGCCGCCAGGCGCCAGCGGGGAGGCCAGGCCACATCACTCCTGCAACGGCGGGCTTTGCCGCCAGGGCCTGCCGGATCGGGCGACCCTAGACCCGGGTGCCGTCGCCGCCGTCGGTCCCGAGGCGGTTTTCCGCGGCGTCGTAGACACTCCGGTCCAGCAGCCCGCTCTCCTTGGCCACCAGCACCGGCACCAGCATCTGCCCGGTGACGTTCGTCATGGTGCGCATCATGTCGAGGATGCGATCGATCGCGTACAGGTAACCGATGGCTTCCAGCGGCAGCCCGGCGGCACTGAGCACCACCGTGGCCATCACCACCGCGGTACCGGGAACGCCGGCGGTGCCGAAGCTGCCCAGCACCGAGGCGATCATCACCACCACGTACTGTTCGGCCGTCAGCGGCACCCCGGTGTACTGGGCAATGAACACCGCACACAGGGCCGGATAGATCGCCCCGCAGCCGTCCATCTTGATACTGGCCCCTAGCGGCACCGCGAACGAGGCGTAATCCTTGTTGACGCCGAGGTTGTCGGTGATCGAGCGCATCGCCACCGGCATTGCCGCGAAACTGGACGAGGCCACGAACCCCACCTGCATGCCGGGCGCCGCGCCGCGGAAGAACTTCAGCGGATTCAGCCCGTGCGCAAGCAGCAGGCCGCTGTACACCACGATGATGTGGAAGGCGCAGGCCACGTACAGCGCCAGTACGAAGTTGCCCAGCGGCAGCAGCTTCTCGAAGCCATAGCTGCCCACCAGCCCGGCAATCAGGCCGAAGGTGCCGATCGGGGTCATTTCCAGCACGAAGCGGGTGACCTGGATCATGATCTCGCTCATCTGCCCGACCAGCTTGCGCGCCTCGGTCACCTTTTCGCCGAGCTTGACCATCGCAAAACCGAGCAGGCCGGCGAAAAAGATCACCGGCAGGATCGAGCCACGGCCGGCGGCCAACACGGTCTCACCGGCCGCATTGACCCGGGTGCCGATGCCGGCCAGTGCGTAGAACACGTTGGACGGCACCACATCCATCAGCACCTTGGCCACGCTGGGCACGTCGCGCGGCGTATAGGCGCTGTCCAGGCTGAGGCTGAGGTTGCCGCTGCCCGGTTGCATGATCACCCCCACCGCCAAGCCGACCGCAACGGCCAAGGTCGCGGTGATCAGGAACCACAGGAAAGTCCGCCCGCCGAGCGCGGCCAGCGATTTCTGCCCGTGCAGCGAGGAGATCGCATTGATCACCGCAAAGAACACCAGCGGTATCGCGATCATCTTAATCAGGGTCACATAGAGGTCGCCGAGCGGACCGAACCAGGTGGACGCAGCCGGCCCGAGCAGCCAGCCGGCCAATGCGCCCAGCACGAAACCGGCCACCACGCGTTGCCAGAACGGAATCCGCAACCAGGCAGAGACCAGCTTCATATCATCGATCCGGGGCTATTTCAGGGAGTGGCACGATAGCCCAGGCGGCCGTCACAGGCGATGCCAGCAGGGAAAAGCTGCGTGTCATCCACGTGCCTTTTCACACTCGTCATAATGGCGGCCCCGTTCAGTGAGATCCCCAAGCACCATGTCACGTGTCACGCCCCTCATGGCCGCCGTATCGACCCTGCTGCTCGGCGCCTGCGCCAGCACCGCTCCTTCCACCGCCACTCCGGCCGCCATGCACGTGGAAGTGCCCGCGATTGCCTACCCGGCCGGTGAGACGCCGCAGTGGTGGTACCGCAGTGGCGCTGCCACTGCCGCCGCGCAGGGCGCGATGAGCGGCAAGGCCAGGAACGTGATCCTGTTCCTGGGCGATGGCATGAGCCTGACCACGGTGGCGGCCGCCCGCATCCTCGAAGGCCAGCGCCAGGGCAAGCCGGGCGAGGAAAACCTGCTGTCGTGGGAACGTTTCCCGGCCACCGCATTCAGCAAGACCTACAACACCGACTCGCAGACCCCCGACTCGGCCGGAACCATGACCGCCATCACCACCGGGGTGAAGAGCCACATGGGCGCGATCGGCGTCAGCGCCGGCCTGCGCAACGACTGCGCCGGCAGCCTGGACAAACAATTGCTCACCTGGCTGCAACTGGCCGACAGTGCGGGCATGGCGACCGGCATCGTCTCCACCGCCCGCCTGACCCACGCCACGCCGGCGGCCACCTACGCGCATTCGCCGGATCGCAACTGGGAAAACGACACGGACGTTCCGGAAGCCGCCAAGGCCGCCGGTTGCGTGGATATCGCCCAGCAGCTGCTCTCGACCTCACGCTACGGACGCGGCCCGCTGGTGGTGCTGGGCGGTGGTCGTGGCGAGTTCACCACGGTTGAAGAGCGCGACCCCGAATACGACGACAAGGTCGGCCAGCGTCTGGACGGCCGCAGCCTGGTCGCCGAATGGCAGCAGGCCCATCCGCAAGGGGCCTATGTCTGGAATGCCGCGCAGCTGCAGGCCGCCGCCAACGCCCCCGCGCTGCTGGGCCTGTTCGAGCCGGACCACATGCAGTACGAGCATGACCGTCCCGCCGACAAGGGCGGCGAGCCGTCGCTGGCCGAGCTGACCCGCACCGCCATCGCCAACCTTTCCAAGCACCAGGAAGGCTATGTGCTGATGATCGAAGGCGCCCGCATCGACCATGCCAACCACAGCGGCAATGCCGCCCGTGCGCTGGGCGACACCATCGCCCTGTCCGATGCGGTCAAGGCCGCGGTGGAGGCCACCTCGGACCAGGACACGCTGATCATCGTCACCGCCGATCACTCGCATACGCTCAACTTCGTCGGCTACCCGGCGCGCGGCAATCCGATCCTGGGCAAGGTCAAGGACAAGGGAGGCGAAGACGGCACCGGCGCCCTCGACCTGGCCCTGGACGGTCTCGGCCAGCCCTACACCACGCTCAGCTACGCCAACGGCCCCGGTTACACCGGCGCCAGCAACCAGCAGCCGGCCGGCCCGAAGCGCTATCCGCACAACCCCAGCAGCTTCGAGGTCGCCAAGGGCCGCCCGGACCTCACCCACGTCGATACCGAGCATGTCGACTACATGCAGGAAGCACTGGTTCCGGCCAGGAGCGAATCCCACGGTGGCGAGGATGTCGGCATCTGGGCGCGGGGTCCGGGCAGCAAGGCAATACGCGGCACGCTGGAACAGAACGCGATCTACCACCTGATCGTGCAGGCCACCCCGCGCCTGCGCGAGCGCCTGTGCGCCGCAGGCACCTGCGATGCGCAGGGCGTGCCGGTGGAGTTGCCGCAGCCGAAGCAGTTTGAACGCAAGCTGCAATAAACCCTGCCAGCACGGCGCGCTTTCTGGCGCCACAGGCAGTGACAGGGTTGACCCTGTCACTGCCTGGGCCGATTGACTGAGAACTGTAGGAGCGACGTGAGTCGCGATGGGAGCTCATTGAGAACGGATTTCGCGACTCACGTCGTTCCTACGGACAAACATTACGCCACGTATGTCGCCCTCGCGGGCATGGGAAGTGGCGCTGGCCGGCGCCACCTCCGATACTCGCCATTGCTTTCCGATCCCGCCGCGATGACGATGCTGCCCCCTTCCCTGTTGCAAGCTGCGGCCGAGGTTCCGGTGCTGGTCGGCTTCAGCGGTGGGCTGGATTCGACCGTGCTGCTGCATCTGCTGGCCTCCGACGCCGGGCAACGCCAGCGTGGCCTGCGGGCCCTGCATGTCCACCACGGGCTGCAGACAGCCGCCGACGAGTGGGCCGCACACTGCGGACGGGTATGCGCCACGCTAGAAGTGCCGCTGCAGACGATTCAGGTCAATGTGCCCACCGGTTCCGGAAGTGGCATGGAAGCGGCCGCACGCGATGCCCGCCATGGCGCTTTCACTGACGTACTGCAATCCGGCGAATGGTTGGCGCTGGCCCATCATCTCGATGACCAGGCCGAAACATTCCTGCTGCGGGCGTTGCGGGGCTCAGGCGTCGAAGGCCTCGCCGCCATGCAGCCGCTCCGTGCATTTGGCAACGGCCAGTTGTGGCGACCACTGCTGCAGACGTCGCGGGCAACACTGCTGGACTACGCGCGCCAGCACCAATTGCAGTGGATTGACGATCCCAGCAACGCCAGTAATGACTACGACCGCAACTTCCTGCGCCTGCAGGTGATGCCGCTGCTTGCACAGCGTTGGCCGCATGCCGCTGGCTCGTTTGCGCGCAGTGCCACGCTGGCAGGCGAAACCGCGACCCTGCTGGCCGGGCACGACCAGCTCGATCTGCAGGCGGCACGCTCGCACGACGGCGGGCTGTCGGTCTCCGCGTTGAAAGCGTTGCCGGCGCCGCGCCGCGCGCGCGTCTTGCGCATGTGGATCAAGCAACTCGGGTTTCCACGTCTGCCCGCCAGTGGCGTGCGTGCCATTGACCAGCAGTTGCTCGAGGCCCGTTGCGACCTGCAGCCCAGCTTCGTCTGGCATGGCGTGCAGGTGACCCGCTGGCGCGACCAGCTGCACGCGTTTGTTCGGCCGGCGTCATGGCCGCGCGGTTGGCAGGCTCTATGGGACGGGCGCCTTCCACTGCAACTGCCAGATGGAGGCCACCTGCAGCTGCAAGGTGCTGGCGCCTTCGATGTCACCATAACCGTGCGTGCCCGCATTGGCGGTGAGCGAATCCAGCTGCCGGGGCGGCGGCATTCGCATTCGCTAAAACAGCTGCTGCAGGAATCGGATCTGCCGCCCTGGAAACGCCCACAATTGCCGCTGCTGTGCATCGCCGATGAAGTACTGGCGGCGGGCGACCGCATCGTCTCGGCCACGCTGCAGCACTGGTTGGACGTGAACGGTGCCCGCCTGCTCTGGCACACCGGCGCCGGATCGAATTGACCCCACCGTCCGCGCCGCTCACACTTTCGCCATGCCCAACAAGTCTCCCAATGAAGAATCCCCGGTCGCCCAGTTCGAACAGTCGCTGGAAGAACTGGAACAGCTGGTCGGAAAGATGGAAGTCGGCGACCTGAGCCTGGAACAGTCGCTCAGCGCCTACGAGCGCGGCGTCGGCCTCTACCGCCAATGCCAGCAGGCGCTGGAACAGGCCGAGCTGCGCGTACGCCTGTTGACCGATCCCGCCCAGCCGGAGAAATCCGAGCCGTTCGACAGCACCGGCAATGACGACTGACGCCCTGTTCGCCACATGGCTTGAACGTACCGAACAGCAACTGCAACGCGCCCTGCCCGATCCCGACGTCGCCCCACAAGCACTGCACCAGGCCATGCGCTATGCGGCGCTGGGCGGCGGCAAGCGCATGCGCCCGCTGCTGGTCTATGCCGCAGGCCAGCTGTTCAACGCCGATCAAATCCTGCTGGATGCACCGGCAGCCGCGGTTGAACTGATCCACGCCTACTCGCTGGTGCACGATGATCTGCCGGCGATGGATGACGACGACCTGCGCCGCGGCCGCCCCACCACCCACATCGCCTTCGACGAAGCCACCGCGATCCTGGCAGGCGACGCCCTGCAGGCCCGTGCCTTCGAATTGCTGGTCAGTGCTCCCGGCTCCGATGCCCTGCGCCTGGCATGCCTGCAAACGCTGGCGCAGGCCGCCGGCGCGGCGGGCATGTGCGGCGGCCAGGCGCTGGATATCGACGCCACCGGCAGGCAGCAGCCCCTGGCCGACCTGCAGCGCATGCACGCCTTGAAGACCGGTGCGCTGATCCGTGCCGCCGTGCGCATGGGCGCGTTGTGCGGCGCCGCCGCGGAGTCGGAGCTTGCCCGGCTGGACCAGTTCGCCGACGCGCTGGGACTGGCCTTCCAGGTTCGCGACGACATCCTCGATGTCGAAGCCAGTTCCGAACAGCTGGGCAAGACGGCCGGCAAGGATGCGGCGCAGGACAAGTCGACCTTCCCGTCGCTGCTCGGCATGGACGGTGCCAAGGCACATCTGGAAACGCTGGCCGTCGCCATGCGGCAGGCACTGGCGCCCTTCGGCCCGCGCGCCGACGCGCTGGCGGCACTGGCCGAACTGGCCATCCGCCGCTCGCATTGAACCAACCCCGGTTTTTCCTGTAGGAGCGACGTCAGTCGCGACGAGGCTCTCACCGGAAAGCTCCTTCGCGACTGACGTCGCTCCTGCAAGAGCAAATCGTGGGAGATCCGTCACCCCCTGATGGCACAAACCCAGTGACCGAAACGAAAAAGGCCCGGGAATCCCGGGCCTTTTCTTCTCGCAATAACGCCTGTTACTTGATCAGGCGGATGGCGAACGGGTAGCGGTAGGCCTCGCCCTTGTTCGCCGCCAGACCGGCAATGATGCTGAACACGATGCAGGCAATCCAGGCGGCAAAATTGATCAGCACGCCGATCAGGATCACCGTCAGGATGGTGCCGATGATGTAGGCGCCCAGCAGCGTGATCTGGAAGTTGAGCGCTTCTTTGGACTGGTCGGTAAGGAAGGCCTTTTCCGGCTTGTCCTTGCTGACCAGCCACACGATCAGCGGCACGATGAAGCCAAGGACGATGCCCGACAGATGCACCAGCAGGGCGAGCGTGTTGTCGTCATTGCTGGGCGTACCTATCGGCGGCGGCGGCGGCGTGGTCATGTTCTCAAATTCGCTCATATCGATCCCCTCGATCCCTGGTTATGGTGGACGGTAACGGCAGCGACGTATTCATGAATGTCCTGCACCCGTCAAAGAATACGTCAATCGTCCCCGGCTACGGTCATTTTTCCAACCAAGATCGAACCGGTTCGCACATGCGAACGAAGATCCACGTCGTTACCGACCGCTTCGATGCTGGCAAACATCTCTTTCAGGTTGCCGGCAATGGTGACGCCATCGACCGGATAGGTGATTTCACCGTTCTCCACCCAGAATCCGCCGGCGCCGCGCGAATAGTCGCCGGTGATGTTGTTGACGCCCTGCCCCATCAACTCGGTCACCAGCAGCCCGCGTCCCATCGTCCTGGCCATCGACCGCAGGTCGCCGGCATTGGCCGTCACCTGCAGGTTGTGCACGCCGCCGGCATTGGCGGTGGTCTGCAGCCCCAGCCTGCGCGCCGAATAGCTGCCCAGGATGTAGCGCTGCAGCACGCCGCCGCTGACCAGCGCCGAGTTGCGGGTGGCTACGCCTTCACCGTCAAACGCGCTTGAGCGCAGCCCCCGTTGCAGCAATGGCAGCTCATCGATGGCGAACCAGTCCGGGAACAGCTGGGTGCCGGCACTGTCGAGCAGGAAGCTGGCGCGGCGGTACAACGCCCCGCCGGACACCGCGCCCAGCAGGTGGCCGATCAGCGAACGGGCCACTTCCGCCGAGAACAGCACCGGCACCTCGCCGGTCGGCAACGAACGCGGCTGCAGGCGCGCCAGCGTACGCTCGGCGGCGCGGCGGCCGATGGCCTCGGGCGCTTCCAGGTCGGAGCGGGCAATGGCACTGCTGTACCAGCCGTCGCGCTGCATGCCGTCGCCTTGGCCGGCGATCAGCGCGCAGCCGATGGAATGGTGGCTGCTGCGATCCCGGCCGATGAAACCGTGCGAATTGGCATACACCGACAGGCTCTGCGCGGTGGCCGCCGAGGCGCCGTCGGAATTGCTGATGCGTCCATCGGCCTCGCGCCCGGCCGCCTCGCAGGCCAGCGCCAGATCCAGCGCTTCTTCGGCACGCAGCGCCCACGGGTGCCAGCCATCGAGATCGGGGAACTCGCGCGCCATCAGCGTCGGGTCCGCCAAGCCGGCGGCCGGATCATCTTCGGTATGGCGGGCGATCGCGCAGGCCTGCGCCACGGTGGCCTCCAGGCTGGATTCCTGCAGGTCGGCGGTGCTGGCGCTGCCCTTGCGCTGGCCGAAATAGACGGTCACGGCGATACCGCGATCGCGGGTGGATTCGACCGTTTCGACCTCGCCCAGGCGCACGTTCACGTCCAGCCCGCGTTCCTCGCTGCAACTCACTTCGGCTTGGCTGGCGCCCATGGCACGGGCGCGCTCGAGCAGGCGCTGGGAGATACCGGCCAGGTTTTCCAGCCGTTCCAGGCTGTCGTCGGTCTCACGGGCATCGGTGGTGATGGCGTTCAATGCTTTATCCTGTTGGGGTTATGGCCCGGCGCAACGCGGGGCGACAGATCTGATTTGGAAAGACGATGCGCGGACGCGACGAAGATACCGGTGAATTCCTTGGCGAAAGCCGCAGCCAGAACCGGCGCGAGGCGCTGGAGATACTTGCCTTGGGCGAGACCCTGGTCGAACTGACTCCGGCGCAGCTGAGCCGGCTGCCGATTCCGGAAGACCTGATGTCGCACATCGAATACACCAAGCGCATCACTTCGCACGGCGCGCGCAAACGGCAGTTGGCGTTCCTGGCCAAGCAGATGCGCCGCGAGGAAGACGAAACGCTTGATGCGATCCGCGATGCGCTCGACGCCAACAGCGAAATCTCGCGCCGGGAAGTGGCGATCCTGCACCGCGCCGAACACTGGCGCGAGCGGCTGATGGCCGAAGGCGACGCCGCGCTGACCGCGCTGCTGGACGAGCATCCCGCTGCCGACCGCCAGCAGCTGCGTACGCTGGTGCGCAATGCCCAGGCCGAGCGGGACAAGAACAAGCCGCCGCGCGCGTTCCGCGAAATCTTCCAGGTGCTGCGGGCGCTGCTGCTGCCCGGCCACGCCGGTGCCGACAGCAGTGTCATGGCGGAGCCGTCCGGGACTGAAGACAACGACTGAATCCGGCTGCGTGCAGAAAGCGCCGTTGCGCTCCCGACAATGCCGGCGATTGCCGGCATTGTTGTCTGCAGCCGCCGGAACCGGGTTCAACCTGCTCAGGCCTGGGTGCCGCCCACGGTCAAACCGTCGATCAGCAGGGACGGCTGGCCGACGCCCACCGGCACGCTCTGGCCGTCCTTGCCGCAGATGCCCACGCCTTCGTCCAGTGCCAGATCGTTGCCGATCATGCGCACCTTCTGCATCGTTTCCGGGCCGTTGCCGATCAGGGTCGCGCCCTTCACCGGCGCGGTGATCCTGCCATCTTCGATCAGGTACGCCTCGGTGGCCGAGAACACGTACTTGCCGCTGGTGATATCCACCTGGCCGCCACCGAAATTGACCGCGTACAGGCCTTTCTTGACCGAGCGGATCATTTCCTGCGGATCGTGCTCGCCAGCACGCATGTAGGTGTTGGTCATGCGCGGCATGGTCATGTGCGCGAACGATTCGCGGCGGCCGTTGCCGGTGGGCGCCACGCCCATCAGCCGGGCATTCAACGAATCCTGCATGTAGCCGACCAGGATCCCGTCCTCGATCAGCGTGGTGCACTGGGTGGGATGGCCTTCGTCGTCGATGTTGAGCGAGCCGCGGCGGCCTTCCAGCGTGCCGTCATCGACGATGGTCACGCCCTTTGATGCCACACGCTCACCGATACGGCCGGCGTAGACACTGGTGCCCTTGCGGTTGAAGTCGCCTTCCAGGCCATGGCCGACCGCCTCGTGCAGCAGCACGCCGGGCCAACCCGGTCCGAGCACCACCGGCATCACGCCGGCCGGCGCCGGCACCGCTTCCAGATTGACCAGCGCCTGGCGCAGGGCTTCGCGCGCGAAGCCTTCCGGTCGATCACCGGCAAACAGTTCCGCATAGCCATACCGGCCGCCACCGCCGGAATAGCCGGACTCGCGCCGGCCGTTCTGCTCGACGATCACCTGCACGTTCAGGCGCACCAGCGGACGCACATCGGCCGCCAGCACACCGTCGCTGCGGGCGATCAGCACCGTATCGACAGCACCGGACAGGCTCACCATCACCTGCTGCACGCGCGGATCGGCCGCGCGCAAGTACCTGTCCACGCGCTTGAGCACCTCGACCTTGGCCTCGTTGCCGAGGCTGTCGACCGGATCCAGCGCCGGATACAGGGCGCGGCCGTTGCCTCGCACCAGCGAGCGCGCCTGCTGGGCGCCGCCCTCGCGGGAGATGGCGCGGGCCGAACGTGCAGCGGTGAGCAGCGCGTCGCGGTGGATGTCGTCGGAATAGGCGAAGCCGGTCTTTTCGCCGGCAATCGCGCGCACGCCCACGCCCTGCTCGATGGAGTGCGCCCCGTCCTTGACGATGCCGTCCTCCACGCTCCAGCTTTCGCGCCGCGAATGCTGGAAATACAGATCGCCGAAATCGATGCCCGGCCCCAGCAGTGCGCCGAAGGTATGGTCAAGTCCAGTGGCATCCAGGCCTGCAGGCAGCAGCAGGCGGGATTCGGCGAGCGTGAGGGTGTTGTCGGTCATGGCATTCCAGATGGGGGCGTTGCCTGCAATCGCAAGCAACGGCAGCAGTTACAGGGAGCTGGTGCTTGCCGCCGGCACCACCGGCGGTGGCGCGCGCGGCGCATCACGGTCGATCACTTCCACCTTCGGGTCTTTCCACGGCCCGGTGACCTTGTAGGTCTTGGCGCCGATCTCGCCCAGCGGCTTGGACAACACGGCATTGGCCGCAGCGCCGACGGCCGCGCCGACCGGACCGCCGGCGACGGCGCCGACAATGGCCAGCAGATTGCCCGAGCGCGGGTTGACGTCGATGGTCTGGTCGAACTGCTGCGCGCGCAGGTCGGCCCGGCCGCGGATCACGATGTCGGCCGCCGGCCCCTCGATCGACACTTTTTCGGTCGTTGCCACGCCGTCATTGAAGCGGATCTGGCCCTCGACCTGGTTGAACGCCAGTCCCTTGGAGTAGAAATCGCGGAAATCCAGCAGCAGCCGGCGTGGCAGCTGGGTCACGCTGAGCAGACCCAACACGCGGCCGGCGCCCGGCTCCACTTCCAGCAACTGGCCATTGCGGGCCTTCACTGTCAGCGTGCCTTGCAGCTCACCCAGCGCGAACTGGGCCGGCCCACCGGGCCATGTGGCTTCCAGCTGAATGCGGCCGTCACCGCCACGCAACTGGCCGCCGTAACCCAGGTTCTGCATCAGCGCGCCCATGTCCTCACTCTGCACCTGCGCGCTCACGCGGGTCTGCGCCTGCGCGCCGGTGCCGAGCCAGTCGCCGTGGACCTCGATGGACTGCCGGTCAGTACGGAACTGCAATTGTTCCACCCGCAGGCCGCTGCCGACCGGGTGCGTCCGCAGCCGGGTCTGACCCAGCTTCACCTTGCCGAACCGCAGATCGTCGATATCCAGCGACAGCGGCGGAACCTTCGACGGATCCAGGGGGTCGGGTTGCGCCGCGTGCGCATCGCTCCCGGCAGCAGTGGCCGACGGCACGGTCTGCCAGTGCACCCGCGCCAGTTTGCCGACGATGGCTCCCCCATCGGCCTCGGGCACCACCAGATTGCCAGCCAGCGTCGGCCCGTCGAGTTGCACCGCCACCGCCTCGGCGCCCGGCCGCAACTGCAAACGCGTGTGTTCGAACATGCCACCGGCCAGCAGTAGCCGGTCCGCTTGGACATCCGCGTGCCTGAGCGCGAGCGCAGGCGCGCCGCCGCTGTCCGCATGGCCCTGCCCTCTGGCAAGACCGATCCATTCCAGCGCATCCAGCGATGGCGTGCGCCCGGTCACCACCAGCCCATTGGGCGGGGGCGCGCGATCCACGCGATTGCTGCCCATGGTGACCTGCACCCCGGTATTCCCGCCATCCATGCGCGCCGCCAAGGCCAGCAAGCGACCGAACGCGACTTCCACGGTGCCACTGCCCAGCGGCAGCGCTGCCGAGACGGTGGTCGGCAAAATATCGCTGGCAGGTTTGTCCAGAGGCGCCGGCAGGTCCAGGCGGGTACCCACCAGGTCCGAACGCAGCGTCAACAGGGTTGGTGGTTCGATCCTGCTGCCGGCGGCGGCCTTGGGCAGGGTGACGCCCACGTTCCAATGCGAGGTTCCCTGCACATGCGGCTTGAGCCACGCAAGTTCGGGCGCGTAGCCGAGCAGACGGCCTGCGTCCAACGTCGCGCTCAGCCCAGCCTCGAATACCTGTGCCGGATCGCTGACATGATCCCCGGCCCGCAGGCTCAACACGCCCGGCTGTCCCCGATGCACCACCGCCAGCGCGGGCGCATCGAATCCCCCATCGCTGTAACTGGCCTTGCCGTGCACCTTGTCGAACTGCAGATCCCAGCGCTTGTCGGCCAGTTGCGTACCGCGCAGTTCCACCTGGCCGGTCAGGCGGCCGCTGCCATCGTCGCCGTGCAGTGGTTGCAACAGGTCGAAACTTACCGCCGCCGGGCCGGACATGCCCACACTGTCCAGGGTTTCCCCATAGCGCGCATGCAGCGGACTTTGCCGCAGCAACGCCAGCAGATATTTGCTGTCGCTGTTGCTGCGGGCCTTCACGTGCAGCCGCGACTCGGCGAAATCGGCGATACCGGCATCGAAACCCTCCACGGCCACGCCGGCAAGATCGCCCTTGCCATGGATCTGGAAGCCGTTGGCGATGAAGGTGATGTCGGCATCCACCTTGTGCATGACCGGCCACTCGTCGTGGAAGCGTATCGCGCCTCCCTCGATATGGCCGCTTGCCTCGAAGCGGCCGTTGTTGCCATCGAACGGCCAGTCGTCCAGATCGCCGGTCACCAGGCCGTGGCCGCCACGGACAACGCCATCCACCAGCGCCGCATCCAGCCAGTCGATGGCCGCCTTGCTCATGTGCGAACGCACCCAGAAGCGCCTGGCGGCGGTCATCGGCACATCGTCCAGCTGGGCCGCCAGTTCCATCCATGGCCGCGTGCCATCGCCCTGGAACCACAGGCCGCCGCGGAGATCGGCCGCGTAATCGGTGCCTTGGACGCGCATCGCCGGCGTTTCCACGCGCCAGCCGGCGCCCTGGCGCCAAACCACGATCTGCCCGGCCAGTTGCACGTCGTGGACCACGCCAAAGCCACTGGGCCAATCGAAACGCAGCGTGTGTGCCGGCTCCAGGGTCAATGCCACGCCTTCGCCATCGCCCTCGAAATGGCCGCGCAGCCCGCTGATCCCGGGGCTGCCGCCGACCGCGTTGAACGCGGCCTCGTCCAGTTCACCGCTGCCACGCAGGGCGCCGCCGCGATTGCCCGCCACGTTGACCTGCGAAAAACGCAGCGCCGGCTGGGCCCGGTACAGCCACTGCCGCAATCCGGGTTCAAGCTGGTCGCTCAACGCGGCCACACGCAGCAACGGGGTCACATCGATCTGTTTTCCCTGCAGCGCGAAGTGTTCGCCTCCCGCCAGCAGCAAACCATCGAGTTGCCGCACCTGGGCGCCGCTACCGATCCGCAGGCGCGGCGCGTCCAGCCGCCAACCGCCCTTGATCGACAGCCAGCGCGCGCGCAGCTGCAGGGTGTCCAGCGTCACCCGCGGTCCCGGGGCCGCTGCGTCCAATGGCTTGCCCGCCAGTTGCAGACCAGTCATATCGGCATCGGCGATCACCGACACCACGCGGTGATCGCGCAGTTCGATCCAGCTGCGCAGGCTGCCCTTGCCCTGTTCCAGCGTCACTCCGGCAAATCGCAGCAGGGACGACCACGGAGCAAGATCGGCAGGAACGGCTGAAACCCACACCGTGCCATCACCGCGTGCGCGCTCGAAATCCAGCACCGCCAGCAACGGCGCCGCCGCTTCATCGATCCAGCCCTTGGCGCCCACGCGCAGACGCTTGCCATCGACCCGCAGCCGCAGGTCCACGCGTGGCACGACCGTGTTTATGCCCAGCGAAGGCGCCTCCACCTGCAGGCGGCCGCCAATAATCTGCAGTTCGCCGAGCCGGCGCAGGGCGTCGAGCGGATCGCCACCGCCATCGGCAGAAGGCAGCCCGCGCACCGACCAGCGGCCATCGTCGCTGTGCTGCAATGTCAGCGACAGCCCGCGCAGGCGCAGCTCGGTGAACGAGGCCCCCGGAAACAGACCCGCGTACAACGACACCAGCACCTCGGCCTGGCCGATCCGAACCCCGTCGCCGGCGCCGATTCGCAGGCCTTCCAGCTGCAGCAGCGGGCCGCGGCGGGTCCAGGCGGTGTCCAGCGCATCGAACGCCACCGGTTGCCCGGCGCGCTCACTCAACCAGGCCGCCACCTTGTCCGGATGCCGCTCGGCCAGCGGCAACAGCTGGCTCACGGTCCCCACCAGCAACGCCACGCCCACCAGCGCCAACGCCAGCGCATACAACGCGTAGCGTCTGGACAGTCGCAGACGGCGGCGCAGCGGCGTAGGCATCAGTGCAGGCCGGATTCCATGGTGTTCAACGGCGATCGGCGCCCGACCGGCTCAGAGCAGGACCACATCGAACTGTTCCTGCAGGTACTGCTCATCGGCCTGGAAGCGGATGCTCTTGCCGAGGAATTCCTCGAGCTCGGCCACCGCCGCCGACTCTTCCTCGGTGATCCGCGCCACCACCTTCGACGAAGCGATCACCAGCAGGCGCACGGCATCGAACTGGCGCACCGCACGGGTGATCTCCCGGAAGATCTCGTAGGTGACGGTCTCGGCGGTCTTGATCGAGCCACGCCCACTGCATTCCGGGCAAGGCTCGGACAACTGCCGTTCCAGACTTTCCACGGTGCGCTTGCGGGTCATCTCCACCAGCCCGAGCGGTGAGAATTCATAGACCGTGGTCTTGGCATGGTCGCGTGCGAGCGCCTTCTCCAACGTGCGCAGCACCTGGCGGCGATGCTCGGCATCGTCCATGTCGATGAAGTCGATGATGATGATGCCGCCGAGGTTGCGCAGACGCAGCTGCCGCGCCACCGCCTGCGCAGCCTCCAGGTTGGTGCGGAAGACGGTTTCTTCCAGATTGCGCTGGCCCAGGAACGAGCCGGTGTTGACATCGATCGTGGTCATTGCCTCGGTCTGGTCGATCACCAGATAGCCACCGGACTTGAGCGGCACCTGCTTGTCCAGCGCGCGCCCGATCTCGTCTTCCACCCCATAACGGTCGAAGATCGGACGGTCACCGCTGTACAGCTCGATGCGCTCGGCCAGCACGGGCATGTACTTGGCCACGAACGCCTGCAGCTGGGCGAAGGTTTCCTTGGAGTCGACCTTCACCTTGTCCACGTCCTTGCGGATCAGGTCGCGCACCGAGCGCAACGGCAGGCTCAGGTCTTCGTAGATGATGCTGCACGAGGCCACTTCACGGCCGCGCCGCTCGACCACGTTCCACACCCGCGACAGATAGGCCACATCTTCGGCGATCGCCTCGGCCGGCTGACCTTCGGCATTGGTGCGGATGATGTAGCCATAGCCGCCATGCAGCGCCGACAGTTCGGTCACCAGTGTTTTCAGCCGGGTGCGCTCGGCCTCGTCCTCGATCCGCGCCGACACGCCCACCACCTTGGACTGCGGCAACAGCACCAGATAGCGCGACGGGATGCTGATCTGGGTGGTGAGCCGGGCGCCCTTGCTGCCGATCGGATCCTTCACCACCTGCACCACCACATCCTGGCCGTCGCGCAACAGTTCGACGATCGGCACCGAGGACGGCAAGGGCAGCGGCAACGCCGCCTCGGCGCCCTCTTCGGCCACCGGCGCCGGCCGGATCACGTCATTGGCATGGAGGAAGGCGGCGCGTTCAAGCCCGACTTCGACAAAGGCGGCCTGCATTCCGGGCATCACCCGCTGCACGCGCCCCTTGTAGATGTTGCCGACCACGCCGCGCCGCCAGCCGCGTTCGAAGTGCAGCTCCTGCAGCATTCCATTCTCGATCACCGCCACCCGGGTTTCGCGCGGAGTGACATTCACCAGGATCTCTTCCGTCATGTCCCTCATTCCCCCTTGTCCATGGATACGCCGAATGCACGCAGCAATTCGCCGGTCTGCTGCAGTGGCAGCCCCATCACGCCGGAATAGCTTCCCGACAGATGGCGGATATACAGTTCGCCGTCGCCCTGGATGGCGTAGCCGCCGGCCTTGCCCATCGGCTCGCCGCTGGCCACATACGCGGCGATTTCGGTCTGGCTCATCGGCGCGAAGGTCACTTCCGATGCCACCGTCACCGACGCCTGGCGGCCGTGTGCAGCCAACGCCACCACGGTGATCACGGTGTGGGTGCGGCCAGTGAGCATGCGCAGCATCGCGGCAGCATCAGCGCCATCAACCGGCTTGCCGAACACCCGGTCTTCCAGAACCACTTCGGTATCCGAGCCCAGTACCACCGCCTCGGTGTCGCCGGTCACCCGCGCAAGGCCGGCGCGTGCCTTGTCGCACGCTACCCGCTGCACATACGCCGATGCAGTCTCACCGGGCGCCCGGACCTCGGGCACCTCGAGATCGAGCGCCTGGAAAGGCACACCCAAACGTGACAGCAGCTGGTTTCTACGGGGAGAGCGGGAGGCAAGATAGAGCATCGATGAAGGATAACCCGCAGCAGCTGACTGAATGATCGGCAAAACGGTGCAATAGCGCCCAACCCCGATCAGACTCACCACGCGTTCATCGCTGTGGCAACACTCTCGCCCCGTACAAGGAGGAACTCCATGCGTCACCACCCGCTGTCCCTGCTGCTTCTTTCCCTTTCCCTCGCCTTGGGAGCCACGATGACCGGCCACGCCCAGACCATTCCGGCCCCGGTGGCCAGCGATTCCACGCTGCTGAATATTTCGGCCCAGGCCGAAGCCCGTCGCGTGCCCGATATCGCCACCCTGTCAGCCGGGGTCGTGACCCAGGCGGTCGACGGCAATACCGCCATGCGCGAAAACGCCGTGCAGATGGACAAGGTGATGAAGGCGATCAAGGCCGCCGGCATCGCCGAGCGTGACATCCAGACCAGCGGCATCAACCTGAGCCCGCAGTACCGTTACGCCGACAACGAGGCGCCGAAGATCACCGGCTACCAGGCCAGCAATACGGTGAGCCTGAAGGTTCGTGACATCGCCAAGCTCGGCAAGGTGCTCGACAGCCTTGCCGCACAGGGCGCAAACCAGATCAATGGCCCGTCATTCGAGATCGACAAACCCGAGCCGGTGTATGACGAAGCCCGGCTGGCCGCGCTGGAAAAGGCCCAGGCCCGGGCGCAGACCTACGCCAAGGCGCTGGGACTGCAGGTGCGTCGCATCGTCAGCATTTCCGAAGGCAGCCAGGGCGGTTTCCGGCCGATGCCGATGATGGCAATGGCCGGCAGGAGCAACAAGATGGAGATGGATACCGCGGTGTCGCCGGGCGAGACCACCGTTTCCGTCAACCTCGACGTGGTGTTCGAGCTCGGCCGCTGACGGCCCACCGCTCGGTAACACCTTGACGGCGCCCGAGGGCGCCGTCTTCCTATCTGGCAGCTGACCGGGAAATCGCCGGACCTTGTCGCGCCCCGTATTTGTTGGCTCAGTGGGGCTGTGACGGCAGGCCCCCACCCGGCCTCACGCCCAGGAGCGTTGCCTTCTACGACCCAATCACGGAGGTGGATCATGGTCCGTACGCATGTTGGCGCATCACCTGTCCGTTTCGACGTTCCGCGCATCCTCGCCTTCAGTGCCGCCATCGCGCTGCACCTGCTGGCCTTGGGAATGCTGTTGATCCCGCTGTCGCAGGTCCCGATCCGTGCCGACACTCCCCGTCTGGAGGCACGCTGGATCATTCCCGAGCCCGCCCGCGTCACGCCTCCGCCACCGGCCGATCCAGTCCCGGTGATCATGCCCAGCACACCGCCGCCGATGCCCCACTCCCTGCCCGCCCTGCTCGAGGCCGCACCCTTGCCGGTCTTCGCCACGGAGGCGGCCATTGCTTCGGACGCCGTCGCGATCCAAATCCCGGCAGCCGAGACGGGTGTGGCGGTCAACACCGCGGCGCCGCCGCTGCAGGGCATCAACCTGCAATACCTGAGTGCACCCGCCCCCGCTTACCCGCGTGAGGCCCTGCGCACCGGCGCGCAGGGAACGGTGATCCTGCGCGTACTGGTCGACGAAGACGGCACGCCCATTGAGGTGTCGATTGAACGCAGCAGCGGCAATCGAAGCCTGGACAATGCCGCCCGCAGCCAGGTGCTGCGGCGGTGGAAATTCCGTCCGGCGCTGGACCACGGCCGCGCAGTGCAGGCGTACGGACTGATACCGGTGGATTTCACGCTCAGGTAGCCGTTCATCCGATCGTGCCGGCAGGGAATCGACCGCATTCCCTGCCCGCTGCACCTATTCATAAATCCCTTTCAAAACAAAAGCTTAATATCGCCAATTAAGCTTTTTTTCACGACTTTCTCACGCATTCCAAATCTAGATTGCGATGTCGACACTCACCTGCGCCGACCCCAAGGTCCACCCTTCAGGAGAGAAGCTGTGAATCGCCCGACGTCCAACAATCGCCAGCCGTGCCGTAACACTTCCCTTGGTCGCTCCATTTCGCTGGCCCTCGCCAGCGCCACCGCCATCGCCGGCGTCTCCCTGGCGACCAGCGCCTCCGCCCAGGAACAGGATCCGGAAAAGGCCACTACGCTCGATCGCATCACCGTTACCGGTTCGAACATTCCCCGCACCTCGACCGAAACCGCCTCGCCAGTCCAGGTGGTCACCCGTGAGGAAATCGACCGCACCGGCAAGGCCACCATCGGCGAGTACCTGCAGACCCTGACCGCCGATGGCGCGGGTTCCATTCCCAAGAGTTTCGGTACCGGCTTTGCCGGCGGCGGCTCCGGCATCTCGCTGCGCGCGCTGGGCGCCGCTTCGACTTTGGTACTGCTGAACGGACGCCGCATGGCACCGTACGGCCTCGCCGACGACGGCCAGAAGGTGTTCACCGACCTCAGCGTCATTCCGCTGGATGCGGTGGAACGGGTGGAGGTGCTCAAGGACGGGGCGTCGGCGATCTACGGTTCCGATGCCATCGCCGGCGTGGTCAACATCATCCTGCGTCGCGATTTCACCGGGGCCACGGTCAAGGCGTCGTATGGCACCTCGGCTGACAGCGACGGCAATGCGCGCAAGGGCTCGCTCACGGCAGGCATAGGCGACCTTGCCGAAGATGGTTTCAACGCCTTCGTCAGTCTGGATGTCAGCAAGACCGATGGCATCCGCATCTCCGACCGGCGTGACCGCAAATGGATCGGCAACGGCGATCTCAGCCCCTACGGCTACGACCGGGTTGCCGGCGGCCAGTTCTTTCCGCTGGTCGGTGCGATCACCAACGGCGGCCGTGTCGCCGGAAATTCGCCGGTGGGCAGCATCCGTGACCCTGCCACCCTGCTGTACCAGTCGCTGCCGGGTTGTGCGCAGTTCTCGACCATCAGCCCGCCGGATGTCGGCGGTGGCTGCCTGTGGCAAACCCAGCAGTTCCGCAGCCTGAGCCCCAGTGAGGAATTCGCCAACCTGTTCGCGCGCGGCACGTTCGTGCTGTCGGACAACTTCGAGCTGTACGGCGAGTTCGGCTATTCGAAGAAGAAGAACACCTTCTACAACACGCCGTCGGGCGTCTCCGGCTCCTGGGGTTATCCCGGCGGCCCGATCAACGCCAGCAGCGGCCCTGGTGCCACGGTGCTGGGCGCCGCCCACCCGGACAACCCGCTGGGGGTGGACGCGCTGCTGCGCTACTCGGCGTTCGATGTCGGCCCGCGCACCACGTACAACACCAACGAGTTCACCCGGGTGCTGCTCGGTATCAAGGGACGCTGGGGCGAGTGGGACGTGGACAGCGCCTACCTGCATTCGGCCACGCAGCTGGTCAACGAGCGCACCGGCTTCCTGCGCTACAGCCACGTGCGCACCGCGCTGACCGACCCCAACAGCCCGGTCGGCTGGTGGCGGATCGGCGACGATGCCGGGCTGAACTCGCAGGCGTTGTACGACTACATCTCCCCCACCATCCACGCCAATGCCACCACCAGCCTGGACATGATCGACTTCAAGGCCTCCCGAAGCCTGGCCGATCTGCCGGGTGGCCCGCTGGGGTTGGCCCTGGGCGCGGAGTACCGGCGCCAGAAGGCCCGCCTGGATCCGCAGTCGTTCACCGATATCGGCGACATCATCGGCCTGGGTTTCTCGGCCTACAGCGGCACCCAGGAGGTCGCGGTCGCCTATGCCGAAATGGTGGCGCCCCTGCTGGAATCGTTTGAAGTGTCCGGCGCCTTCCGGGTGGACAAGTACAAGGGCGGCGACACCGCCACCACCCCGAAAATCGGCCTGAAGTGGACCCCGGCCGACTGGATCGCGCTGCGTGCCACTTACGCGGAGGGTTTCCGTGCGCCCAGCCCGGCCGAAGCCGGTGACGGCGGACTGGCCGGTTTCAGCACCGCGCGTGATCCGCTGCGTTGCCCCGGCGGCACCCCGGCCCCCGGCGCCACGGCCGCCGATTGTGCGGTGAACCTGGCCATCATCACCACGCCCAACCCTGATCTGAAGCCGGAGAAATCCAAGAGCTACACCGTCGGCCTGGTACTGGATCCGACCCCGACCACCACGCTGACCCTGGACGCATGGCAAATCAAGCGCACCAACGAGATCAACCAGGGCGATACCGACTCGGCGCTGGCGGCCGGCCGCGGCGTACGCGCGGACAACGACCTGCCCGGCGTTCCCAACAGCGGCACGCTGCTGGCGGTGAGCGTGGACTACATCAACTCGGCGGCCACCACGGTCCGCGGTCTGGACTTCGATATCCGCCAGCGCGTGGACATGGGCAACTATGGCAAGCTCGAGATGGACCTGCAGTGGACGCGGATCAATTCCTTCGAGCGTGACGATGGCACCGGCACGGTGTTCCAGTACGCAGGCACGCATGGCAACTGCGATGTCACCAACTGCATCGGCACCCCGAAGGACCGGATCAACCTGGGCGTCACCTGGAACATGGACCGCTTCAGCCTCAGCAGCGTCGCCAATTACATCGGCAGCATGGACAACGTGGCATTCGAAGGAGACACCTGCGCGAACCATTTCGCTGACGGTACCGACGCGCCGCGTGGTTGCAAGATCCCGTCGTTCTACACCATCGACCTGTCCGGCCGCTGGAAGGTGACGGACGCCTTCGAGATCTTCGGCTCTGTGCAGAACCTGACCGATCGGGTGGCCCCGCTCGACCCGCAGACCTACGGTGCGGTCAACTACAACCCGTTGCACTACAGCGGTGCGATCGGGCGGTATTACACGCTGGGCGCCAAGTACACGTTCAACTGATCCCCGATGCGTCAGTCAGCGGGTCCGGAATCGGCCGGACCCTTGCCCGGTGGAGCACCCCGCCGGGCCGGAAAACAAAGAAGCCGCGATCGCTCGCGGCTTCTTCTTCAACTGGCGCCCGAAGTTGGACTCGAACCAACGACCCCCTGATTAACAGTCAAGTGCTCTAACCGGCTGAGCTATTCGGGCGGGGCGCGCATTCTAACCTGCTTTACGCTCGATGGTAAGGGTGATTGGCGATCATCGCCGCGGCGCGGTACAGCTGTTCGGCCACGACCAGCCGCACCAGCATGTGCGGGAGCGTCAAAGGACCGATCGACCACGTCTCGTCGGCGATCGCCGAGACCTCTGCCGCGTGGCCTTCCGGGCCACCGATCAGGAAAGCCAGATCACGGCCCTGCGAGCGCCAGTGTTCCAGCCGCTGCGCCAGCTGTTCGGAGCTGAGCTGGCGTCCGGGCACATCCAGCGCCACCACGTAGGCGTTCTTCGGCAGCGCGGCCAGCACCCGCCGGCCTTCGTCCTCGGTCGCGCGCTTCGGATCGCGCCCCTTGCCACGCAGGCCCGGCTCGACTTCCACCAGCTCCAGCGGCAGCCAATGCGACAGCCGCTTCTGGTATTCGGAAAATCCCTGCGCCACCCAGACAGGGGCGCGCTCGCCGGTGGCTATCAACCTGGCTTTCATCGTGCGGTCTCCGCGCGGCCCTGCCGCTTAAAACAAAGACGGCGCCCTGCGGCGCCGCTACGACATGCTGCCTGCAGCCGCTCAGTCCTCGAGCGACTCGTCTTCGAGGTGATCGGTCGGCGGCTGGTCGCCCACGGTCCACAGGCGCTCCAGCGCATAGAACTCGCGCACGCGCGGCAACATCACATGGACGATGACATCGCCCAGATCGACCAGCACCCACTCCGCCTCGCGCTCGCCTTCCACACCCAGCGGCATGACGCCCAGGTTCTTGGCGAACTTGACCACTTCATCGGCAATGGATTTGACATGGCGGCTGGAGGTGCCCGACACGACCACCATGTAGTCGGCGACGCTGGACCGGCCGCGTACGTCGATCTCCACCGCGTCCCTGGCTTTGAGCTCCTCCAGCGCGGAATGCACGGATGCCAACAGGTCGGGAACGGACGGCGGCGGGCTGGGAAGTTGGGTCTTGATGACTTGGGCTTGGCTGCTCAAAACGGATTAACTCGAAGAATGTGGCCCTGATTATAAAGAACCCGGTCGCGACCGGCATTCACCTGTGTTCGTGGCAGCCGTACAGGCCCTGACCCGCGATGTACTCGGCCACCACCTCTGGCACCAGCCGGCGCCACGCGGCGCCGCTGCTGATCGCTTCCCGTACCCCGGTAGCCGACTCCGCGCGCAGCGGCTGCCGCAGACGCCAGACCCTTCCCGCAGGTGAATGATGGAGTTCGTCCGCCGATTGTGCCCACGCGCCGTGCAGCCAACTGGCCAAATGAGGCGCCAGCGGGCCATCCAGCGGACTGCCGGGACGGTCGGCCACCACAAAATGCGCCAGCCCCGGCAAGGCCTGCCATTGATGCCAGCTGGGCAGGCCGATCAGGCTGTCGGCGCCGACCAGCAACGCCAGCGGCTGCTCCGGTCCGGTTTCGGCCCTCAGTTCGCGCAGCGTATCCACCGTCCACGACGGAACGCCGGGTTGGCGCCGGGCCCGCTGGAGTTCCCGCAGATCCAGCGACAACCCCGGCTCGTCGGCGATCGCCAGTTCCAACATGCGCGCACGGTGATGCGCATCGGCGCCCGGTGGCGCTCGGTGCGGGGGGTCGGCCGCCGGCATCAGCCGCACCGGCACCTGCAGTTCGTCGCGGGCATGGCGGGCGATGGCCAGGTGGCCGAGATGGAACGGATCGAAGGTGCCGCCGTAATAGAGCTGGAGGGAGCGCGGGGAATGTTTCACCGCCAGCCCCGCCGATACTCAGCGCGCACTACGCGCCAGCAGGCGGACCGCACGCGCCTCGGCCAGGGCCAGCAGCAGCCGCTCCAGCGCAAGCCACGGGTCACCGTCCGCGCGCCCCTTGGCCATGCGGTCGACCAGTGAGGCCTCGGCCACAAACCGCTCCCAGCGTCGCGGGTCGGGATGGCGCTGCAGCGCGCGCTTGAATGGCGCCTGGCGCGATTCCCAGATGCCCTTGCTCTTCATTTCCGCGGCCAGATTGCCACCCTTGGCCTGCACCCGCGCGAGCGCGGCGGTGATCAGCAATTCGCGGATCAGGATCGGCGTCAGCGCGGCGACCGCCTCGCCTTCGGCCCGCAACCCGGCGAGCATGCGGATGACCGCCGCCGGCTGCCCCGAAAAAGCGGCTTCGGACATGCGGAACACGTCGTAACGCGCGGCATCGGCCACCAGCGATTCCATTTTCTCCACGTCCAGCGACTGGCCGTCTGCCAGCAGGGCCAGCTTGTCGATTTCCTGCGCCGCCGCCAGCAGGTTGCCTTCGACACGTTCGGCCAGCCGCTGCACCGCGGCCGGATCGGCGCGCAGACCCTTGCCGCGCAGGCGGCGCTCGATCCAGTCGGACAGCTCATGCGGCTTGATCGCCCATGCCACCGAGATCACCCCGGCGCGCCCCACCGCCTCGGCCCACTTGCCCTGGTGCGATTTGCTCCATTCGTTGGCGGTGATCAGCAGCACCACATCCGGTGGCGGCTGCGCACAGAACCCGGAGATGACCTCGGCCCCCTCCTTGCCCGGCTTGCCGCTGGGCAGGCGCAGCTCGACCAGACGGCGGGCGCTGAACAGACTGGGTGCATTGAAACTGGAATCCAGTCGCCCCCAATCGAAATCGCGACCATCGGCATCGAATACTTCACGTTCGCCGATGCCTTCACCCCGCGCGCGCGCGCGAATGGCATCGGCCGCTTCCAACACCCGCAGCGTCTCCGGGCCGGCGATCAGGTAGACGGGTGCCAACGGCTGCGAGGCGGCCTGCGAAGCCAGTTGTTCAGGGCGTAATTCCATGATCGGCGGCCGTCACCGCGCCGCGCTGGCGACGCGACGGAGGTCAATCAACGCTGCCATCCGCTTCCGGCTTCGGCAATGCCCGGGCTTTTTCGATATCCGCCCGCACCACGCTGTCGATCCGGCGCAGGATCGATGCGGACATCTCCCGGCGCAGTTCCTCGGCGAGGATCTCGCGCTCGGTGGTGGTACCGGTCGCGTCAACCGGAGGCGATACGTAATCACGCGACAGTTCGATCACCTGCTCGGGCACCAGCACGCTGCCATCGTGGCGATAGAACACGAAAACCACGGCGTAACGCAGGCTGTATTCCTGTGCGCGCCCCTGCGCATCGATTGCGATAGGCAGGTCACCCCAGCGCTCGGAACGGACCTGCAGGCGCGCGAATTTCTCTTCGGCCTGGCTGTCACCGCTGCCGGCATCGGCACTCACCACCGTGGTCCCGGCCGCGCGCATACCCCGCTCCAGCAGCTTCACCAGCTCGCTGTAACGCACCGATGACTCCACTTTCACGGCCGGCGTGTCGTCGGGCAGGGTCAGCTTGTTGCGCAGATGGAAACCGCAGCCGGCAAGCGTGGCGGCAAGGACAAGAGCGAACAGGTATCGGGTCATGGACACAGTCTGGCGGAGCGGAAGGGGAGCGGCAAGAGCGGGGCATCATCGCGCAGGCACCGTGAGCGACGATGAAATTCCACCCGCGCAGCACCATTCCACCGGCAACGCATCGCGGCGTCCTCTGCCACGCGCCCGAGGACGCGCACCGGACAACACCCTTGCACGAACCGCGCGGCGCGGCAGGAAACGACTTCCGACACCGGTTCCGGCGTCCATGCGTCGCCGCGGACAACGATGGCCGCAGCGTGCCCCGAAGTCCGGGACGGGACTTCGGGGGATCGTCCAGCAGGAGCGATCAGGCCGCGACGATATTCACGATCTTGCCCGGCACGATGATGATCTTGCGGATGGCCAGGCCTTCCAGGAACTTGGCGGCGTTGGGTTCGGCCAGTGCCAGCGCTTCGACCTGGTCACGTGCCGCATCCGCCGCCACCTCGATGGTGCCGCGCAGCTTGCCGTTGACCTGCACCGCGAGCGTCAGCGCATCCTTCACCAGCGCGGCCGGATCGACCTGCGGGAAAGGCACATCCTCCAGCAACGTTTCGGCATGGCCCAGCAACTGCCACATCGCGTGGCAGGCATGCGGGGTGATGGGATTGAGCATCAGCACCGTGGCCTGCAGCGCTTCCTGACGCACCGCACGTCCCTGCCCGCTCTCATCGCTGAACTTGGAGAGCGAATTCAGCAGCTCCATCACCGCGGCGATGGCGGTGTTGAACGCGTGGCGGCGGCCATAGTCGTCGCTGACCTTGCCGATGGTCTCGTGGGTCTTGCGACGCAGCGCCTTCTGCCCGGCATCAAGCACGGCCGGATCCAGCAGCGGTGCCGGGCCATCGGCGGCGTGCTTGTGCACCAGCGTCCACAGACGGCGAAGGAAACGCGCCATGCCGTCCACACCGGCCTCGTTCCACTCCAGCGACTGTTCCGGCGGCGCGGCGAACATCGAGAACAGGCGCACCGTGTCGGCGCCGTACTTGCCGACCATGGCTTGCGGATCGACGCCATTGTTCTTGGACTTGGACATCTTCTCCGAGCCACCCACCACCACCGGCTGGCCGTCGGCGATCAGGGTCGCGCCGGTGACGCGGCCGCGCTCGTCGCGCTGCACATCGACATCGGCTGGATTGATCCAGTCCTTCGAGCCGTCGGCATTCTGCCGGTAGTAGGTGTCGGCGATCACCATGCCCTGGCACAGCAGGTTCTGCGCCGGCTCGTTGCTGTCCACCATGCGCGCATCACGCAGCAGCTTGTGGAAGAAGCGGAAGTACATCAGATGCAGGATCGCGTGTTCGATGCCGCCGATGTAGTAGTCCACCGGCAGCCAGTAATTGCCGCGCTTGTCGACCGCATCCTTGGCACCGGGCGAGGTGTAGCGCGCGTAGTACCAGCTCGATTCCATGAAGGTATCGAAGGTGTCGGTTTCGCGTTCGGCGGCGCCAGCGCACTCCGGGCAGGTGGTCTTGCGCCATTCCGGATCGGCCTTGATCGGCGAACCGGTGCCCAGCAGGGTCACGTCCTCGGGCAATACCACCGGCAGCTGTTCTTCGGGCACCGGCACCGCGCCGCACTTGTCGCAGTAGATCACCGGGATCGGGCAGCCCCAGTAACGCTGGCGGCTCACGCCCCAGTCGCGCAGGCGATAGTTGACCCGGCGCTGGCCCTGGCCCTTGCGCTCGAAGCGCTCGGCCAGTGCCTCGAACGCGCCCTGAAAATCCAGGCCGTCGAATTCGGACGAATTGACCAGCTCGGTCTCGCGCGACTTGTCGCCGTACCAGTCCTGCCAGCGGGTGGGATCGTAGCTGCGCTCGTCGTCGTTCTTCGGCGACTTCAGCGCGATCACCTGGCGGATCGGCAACGCGTACTTGGTGGCGAACTCGAAGTCCCGCTGGTCGTGGCCGGGTACCGCCATCACCGCGCCGGTGCCGTAGCCCATCAGCACGAAGTTGGCGACCCACACCGGCACCTGCTCGCCGCTGACCGGATGGATGGCCTTCAGGCCGGTATCCATGCCGCGCTTTTCCTGGGTTTCCAGCTCGGCCTCGGACACGCCGCCCTGCTTCAGTCCGGTCAGCATCTGCGCCAGCTGCGGGTTGTTCCTGGCGGCATGGACCGCCAGCGGGTGCTCGCTGGAGATCGAGACGAAGCTCACGCCCATCACCGTATCCGGGCGAGTGGTGAACACCCGCAGCGGGTCCAGCGCGCTGCCATCGACATCGCGCACGTCGAACTGGATTTCCAGCCCCTCGGAGCGGCCGATCCAGTTGCGCTGCATGGTCTTGACCGAATCCGGCCAGCCCGGCAGCTCATCCAGGCCATCCAGCAGTTCCTGGGCATAGTCGGTGATGCGCAGGAACCACTGCGGGATCTCGCGCTTCTCCACCAGCGCGCCGGAACGCCAGCCGCGGCCGTCGATCACCTGCTCGTTGGCCAGTACGGTGTTGTCCACCGGATCCCAGTTCACCACCGAATTGCGGCGGTAAGCCAGGCCCTTGCGCATCAGCCGGGTGAACATGCGCTGCTCGTGCACGTAGTACTCCGGCGTGCAGGTGGCAAATTCGCGCGACCAGTCGATGGCATAACCCAGCGACTTGAGCTGGGTGCGCATGTGATCGATGTTGGCGTAGGTCCACTTCGCCGGCGCGGTCTTGTTCTTGATCGCCGCATTCTCGGCCGGAAGGCCGAACGCATCCCACCCCATCGGCTGCAGCACGTTGTGGCCGGTCATGCGCTGGTAGCGGCTGATGACGTCGCCAATCGTGTAGTTGCGCACGTGGCCCATGTGCAGCGCCCCGGACGGGTACGGCAGCATCGACAGGCAGTAATACTTGGGCTTGTCCGAGGTTTCACTCACCTCGAATGCGCGGGTGGCGTCCCAATAGTTCTGGGCGGCGGATTCGATCGGCTTGGGATCGTAGATGTTCGGTTCGACGCTGGACATGTCAACGCTGGCGACGGCAAAGCGGTAAAGGGTACCGCAGTGCATCATCCCGCTCCAAACCGCGCCTGCCCGGCGCCGGGGAAAAACCCTATCCGCCTGATATTCCCGGGATTTTCCGCCCACGCCAATCGCGCGCTGGCCGGCGCCAGCGCCGTTGCCATGGCCGCACGCCGGCCCACGCGCTTATGCTCGCGATTCACACCCCGGGGAATGACCGATGCGCAGAACCCTCCTGGCCGGCCTGGCCTCCCTTGCCACCCTGCCCGTCCTGGCCGCCGAGCCGCTGGCGATCCACTGCGGCAAACTGTTCGACGCGCGCAGCGGGCAGATGCGCGGCGCGCACACGCTGCTGGTGGCCGACGGCCGCATCCAGATGGTCAGTGGCGGCAGCGACACGGTGCCGGGCGCACGCGAAATCGACCTGCGCGACAAGGTCTGCCTGCCCGGCTGGACCGATCTGCACGTGCACCTGGGCAGCGAATCCAGCCCGGCCAGCTATTCCGAAGGCTTCCGCTTGGACCCGGTGGACTACGCCTACCGCTCGGTCGGCTACGCCGAAAAGACCCTGATGGCCGGCTTCACCAGCGTCCGCGATCTGGGTGGCGAAGTCGCCCCGCATCTGCGCGACGCCATCAACCAGGGGCTGGTCAAAGGCCCGCGTATCTTTGCTGCCGGCAAATCGATCGCCACCACCGGCGGCCATGCCGACCCGACCAACGGCTACAACGACCATCTCTCGCACCTGTTGGGCCCGCCCGGCCCCACCGACGGCGTGATCAACTCGGCCGACGAGGCACGCCAGGCCGTGCGCCAGCGCTACAAGGAAGGCAGCGACCTGATCAAGATCACCGCAACCGGCGGCGTGCTCAGCTATGCCAGGTCAGGTGATGCACCGCAGTTCGTGGTCGACGAGATCCGGGCCATCGTCAATACCGCCAAGGACTACGGCTTCCGTGTGGCTGCCCATGCCCATGGCACCGAAGGCATGAAACGCGCCGTACTGGGCGGTGTCACCAGCATCGAACACGGCACCTACATGGATGACGAGGTGATGCGGCTGATGAAACAGCACGGCACCTGGTATGTGCCCACGCTGTATGCGGGGCGCTTTGTCAGCGAAAAAGCCAGAATCGACGGCTACTTTCCCGCCGTCGTCCGCCCCAAGGCCGCCCGTATCGGCGCCCAGATCCAGGACACCGCCGCCAAGGCGTATCGCAACGGCGTCAAGATCGCATTCGGCACCGACCAGGGTGTGGGACCGCACGGCGACAACGCGCGCGAGTTCATCTACATGGTCGAAGCGGGCATCCCCGCCGCCAAGGCCCTGCAGGCGGCCACGGTGCACGCGGCCGAAGTACTGGGCGTGGACGACCAGGGCGTGCTGGAAGCGGGCAAGCGTGCCGACCTGATCGCACTGGCCGCCGACCCGCTGCAGGACATCAACGCGGTGATGGACGTGCAGTTCGTGATGAAGGACGGGGTGATCCACAAACAGGCACAGTAAGTGCGATGTCGCCGTCAGCCACTGACGGCGACGTTCAGCCGGCGCGCGCGCCCGGGCCGGTGCGCGCCACCACCGCCAGCCACAGCAGCCAGCCGGCGAACGCCAACCGCTGCGCCAACGCCACCGGAATCAGCACCTCCAGCACGAAGGCGGCCGCCGCCACCCACACCGCGGCAACCAAGCTGAGTAGTGCCACAGAGCGCCACCGCGGCTGCTTCCAGCCGCCAAACGCCAGCATCAGCGCCCCGGGCACGAAGGCCACCACCCACAGCATCCAGGCGCTGGCGTGGAACTGGCTGGCACGGCTGTCGATATCACCGGCATCCAATGGCAACAGCCCCATGGCCGCAAACGCCATCGCCGCCAGCACCATCATCTGGCCGCCGACGCGCAGCATCCACGAGGCGGTCGCCGGCAGGCGATGCAGCAACGCAACCGCCACCACCGCTGCCAGCATCCCCGGAATCACGAAGCCCAGCAGGCTGAACGCGAACGCATGCGGTACGCCGGTGGCACCGAGCAGCGACACCGGATGCACCGTGTGCGAGTACCCGGGCAAGGCCACTCCGAAGCCGAGCACGGCGGTGGCAAACAGCAATGCGGCCAGCAGGCCGGCATGGATTTCCAGATTCTTCATTCCCACCACCCGACCACCTCTGCCAATTGAAGACTCCGGCAATACGCAATACCGGCTCCAGCGAAGTCCCATATTGTCCTGTTTCCAACGCGATGATGGTCTGGTGGGTCACCGGCAAAAACGGCGCCCACTGTCATTGCGACCGGAGCACACCCTGCCATCACTTCCGCCAGCACCCGGGTGACCGGCGGACGTATTCCCTGTCCGGCCTTGTACCCCCCTCCCCTCGGCCCCATAAAAAGCATTCATTGTTTCCAGCGAACGCTTGCCATGACCGACAAAACCCACGTTTTCGACGCCACCACCGAATCCTTCGAAGCCGAGGTCCTGCAGAAGTCGATGCAGACGCCGGTGCTGGTCGACTTCTGGGCCACCTGGTGCGGCCCGTGCAAGACCCTGGGGCCGATCCTGGAAAAGCTGGCGGCCGAGTACAACGGTGCCTTCGAGCTGGCCAAGGTCGACGTGGACAAGGAGCAGCAGGTTGCCGCTGCGTTCCAGATCCGCTCGGTTCCCACCGTGTTCCTGGTCAAGGGCGGACAGATCGCCGACGGTTTCCCGGGCGTGATTCCAGAAGGACAGTTGCGCGAATTCCTCACCCAGCACGGAATCGAGCCGCTGCCGGCGGCGCAGACCGAAACCGCGGCCGAAGCCGCGCCGGTTCCGCTGGACCCGCAGGAGGAGGTGGCAGCCTTGCGTCAGGCCATTGCCGAGGCTCCCGACAAGGAAGAACTCAAGCTCGAGCTGGCACTGGCGCTGCTGAAGACCGGCGTTGTGGATGAAGCTGCTGCCCTGCTTGATGGGCTGCCGGCGAATCTTTCCACCGATGACCGCGCCGTCCGCGCGCGTGCCCGCCTCGACTTCGCCCGGACCCTCAACAACGCCCCCGCCGCAGACGTGCTGGCCGCACGCCTGGCGAGCGATGGCGACGACCTGGCTGCCCGCCATCTGCTGGGCATCCACCACCTGCTCGACGGCGAGAACGGGCAGGCGCTGGAACAGTTCCTGGAGATGCTCCGGCGCGACCGGACGTTCCAGGAAGGCCTGCCGAAAAAGGCCTTGATCGACGCCTTCCGGGTGATCGAGGATGAGGATCTGGTCGGGCGTTATCGTCGCAGGATGTCCTCACTGCTGTTCTGATCCGCGGATCGAATTCACAAACATGAAAACTGCATGAAGGTGAAACGCATCGTCATCCCCGACAGTGCCGGTGCGGCGCTGCTGCCGACTCAAGTTGGGGAACGTAGATGAAGCATCCCGAATGCTTCCTTGGTGACGTCCAGAACGGCGGCCCTGCGGTGACGGGCGCTGCATCCGCGTCCCGGCCCGCACCCCTCCACCCGCTGCTGAGGCCCGCGGCAACGCGGGCATCCGTACGCGTTGCTTCCAATCTGACGGGGCCCTACCGGAGGCCGCCTGGTGGCAAGCTCCCGGGCTGCAACACCGGCAAGCCGAGGCCGGCAGCGTGGCAGCTGCGCCAACCTCGCAACCGGCCGCCCGTCGCCCAGTCGCTGCCTGCACCATGAGCAGTCAAGGGATGGCTTGGTCCCCGCGCCGGCTGGTCGCCGCCGCAACCGGCAGCGCCGTTGCGGCCGCCCTCACGCTTTGCGCCACGATGCTGTGGGATGTGCACCCCGGGTGGGCGCAGGCCCTTGCAATCGTCGCCGTGGCACTCATCGCCGCTTGGAGTGCCAACCGGATCATCCAGGGTCGTGGTGCCGACCGCGATGCCCTGACCGGGCTCGGCAACCGGCGCCGCCTCGAGCAAGCACTGCAACAGCAGCATGACAGCTGCCACCGGCAGCGAAAGCCGCTGACTCTGGTACTCATCGACGTGGACCATTTCCAGCAGTTCAACGACGCCCTCGGCCATCACGCCGGCAACCGGGTACTGCAGCGCGTCGCCGAGCTGGTACGCGAGCATGCACGTCGCCCCGGCGACGTGGCCGCCCGCCCTGGGGACGACCGGTTTGCGATGGTGCTTCCCGATACCTCACGTGAAGGTGCGTTGCATCTGGTGGAAACGCTGATCGGGCAGGTCAGGCGCATGTCCCCGGGCAGTCACGACGGCGTGCAACAGCGCCTGTCCATAAGCGTGGGCCTGTACACCGGGATTCCCGATGCCGCGGGCGCCTGCAGCCGCTTCAGCGAAGGCGCAGATGTGGCACTGCAAAGCGCCAAGGCTGCCGGACGCGATGGCTACTTCGCCGGGCCGATGGAACCGGACTGAAGCAGCACAGCCAACCATACGGCCGCGAATGTTAGACTGGCGGCCAGCCCGTTTGCCGCCCCTTGATGAAAGCCAACACGTTCCGCCACGGCATCAACCTGTGGCCACCGTTCCTGTTCACCGGCATCCACGTCACCGACATCGCCCGCGACTATCGTCATGTGCGGGTGGAGCTGCGCATGCGGCCCTGGAATCGCAACTACGTGCATACCCACTTCGGGGGCAGCCTGTTCGCGATGACCGACCCTTTCTGGATGCTGTCGCTGCTGCAGAACCTGGGACGTGACTATTACGTGTGGGACAAGAGCGGCAGCATCGATTTCATCAAGCCCGGCCGTGGCACGGTGTGGACCGAGTTCCGTCTGGATGATGCGGTTCTCGACGAGATCCGCAGCGCCGCCGCCGGGGGCGAGAAATGCCTGCGCTGGTTCGAGAACGAGATACTCGACGCACAGGGCGACGTGGTCGCCCGGGTCCGCAAGCAGGTCTACATCCGCCTCAAGCCGGAGGCCCGCAAAACCGGCTGATCAGGGCGTGGCGAGGCCTGGCGGCAACGATATCGACATCGACTCCATCGCCCCGTCCTTCACCGCATAGCGATCCAGCTGCAGGCTTTTCCCGTCGTCGGACACCCTGATCGGGCGGCCGGTCGCCAGTGCGGCCGGCAGGCGCGCCAGCGCCGCCGATGCCGCGTTGCCGGCGGCGTGTTCGCGCAGCCATGCCAGCACTGCCGCCAGTCGCAGCTGCGCGCCCGCATCCTGCATCCGCAACGGGTAGTTTCCGTAGGCGGGGCCAGCGATATCGGCCAGGACGCAACCGACGGCATTGGCCGCACATTCCAGCTCCCACACGGAAGAATCGATCGCTGCCGGACGCAGCGGCTCATCCCGGGCCACCGCCGCCAGTGCATCCGTGGTGCAAGGCCACGCGTGATGCCGGGCGATGCGGCCGCGGGCCTTCTCCCGATCCAGCAGCAACGACTGCGGCCAGACACTGTGGTGAGTGATTGCCGCGTTGGACATCGCGAACTCCCCGCGCATCGCGGGACAGACCGACAGCTCGCTAGCGGCCGCAGGCGCCAAGGCGGCATGACAGGATTCGGGAAGCGGATGCCCGAGCGGCAACTCGGCCAGCACCTCCCCCAGCAGCCGGACATTGCCCCCGATCATCGCCGTACCGATCATCGCCACGATGAGGCTGTCGCCATGCGACATCAACAAGCGCGCGGTGCGCATATCCGTACAGATTCCCTGCAGCGCTTCGTCGCTGCGCCCCTGCACATGCGCAAGCGCGTGGGCAGGGAACGAGCGGGTCAACAGCTGGAAGCTCGGCGTGGGCGTGGTCGGATCCGGCGGAAATACATTCCGGTAATGGCCGTACTGCGAGATTTCCGCGATCCGCTGCAGCAGTGCCTGCTGCCCCTGCAGTTCCGCGGCGACCCGCGCGGGATCCTGACGGACTTTCTGCAGGCATCCCGCTGCGCCCCAGCTGCAGAATTTCTCCATCGGCGGAACGTTTGGATAACGCCCCTCGGCGAGGCTGCTGAACGAAACAACCGTCGGATACGCGTCGGCCGGGAGAGCAGCCCGTGCCTCCCGGTAGCGGGCAAAATCTTCGGCCAGCAGCTGCTGGCGGCCGTCCTCGTCGATGCCTTCATAACCCAACAGCCACATCTGGGCGAATGCATTGCGCCCCGGCTGCACCGGCTCCTGCTCCATCAGCGCGACCGCTTCACGTTGCTCACTGCTCTGCGGCCACAGCCGCGAGACAGTCCACAACACGACCACCAGAAGCACCAGCGCCAGACTTCCCTGCAACAACCATCGCAACGGCTTCAACACAGCATTCTCCCCATGCCCCGCATCCATTCGAGCACCGAGCGTACCCCGGGCATCCGGGCCGTTACAATTCGCCCATGTCGCCCGAAGCCGTTTCCCACTCCCCCCGCCCCTCCCTGCAACGACTGTTTCTGACCGGCCTGCTCACGCTGCTGCCGATCTGGTTGACCTGGGTGGTCGTCAAATTCGTATTCGTCCTGCTGTCAGGCATCAGCAGCCCGTTGGTGGTGCCGCTTTCCGAGCGGATAGCCGCCTCATTCCCCGGCTATCTGGGTTGGGTCAAGGCGCTGTGGGTCCAGGACGTCATCGCCCTGCTCGCCACGTTGCTGGTGATCCTGGTGGTCGGCATCCTCAGCCGCCGCGTCATCGGCCAGCAACTGCTGCGCTGGTTCGGTGCGGTCATCAAACGCATCCCGCTGGCCAGCATCATCTACGACAGCGCCAGGAAGCTGCTGGATATCCTGCAGACCAAGCCCGGCAGCACCCAGCGCGTGGTGTTGATCGATTTCCCGCACAGGGACATGAAGTCCATCGGCCTGGTCACGCGCGTGATCCGGGAACAGGGCACCGGCCGCGAACTGGCCGCGGTGTATGTGCCGACCACGCCGAACCCGACCTCGGGCTATCTGGAAATCGTGCCGGTGGAACTGCTGACCCCGACCGACTGGACGGTCGATCAGGCGATGAGCTTCATCATCTCCGGCGGTGCGGTGGCGCCGGACACCATCCCCTTCACCCGCGCCGGCGATCGCTGAACCATGAGCCTGCCCTCACAGCAGGCCGCGCCGTTTTGCTGATCATCGCGTGTCGGCATTTTTCTGCGCCTACGGGGTGTGCGACGACGCCTGTACGCTGATGGTGGCCGTCATCCTGAGCGGTTGCGCCTGGATGCCGCGCTGACGCACGGCACCTTGCGCCAACCGCACCTGTACGGGCCGCAGGCCTGCCAGGATTGTTTCTGGTCGTGCGCGTCGATATCGGGCAAGCTCCCCTGCTTGTGCGTTTCCGGAACCACCGATGTCCAGCCTGCCCCGCTTCCTCGCGTTTGCAGTCGCCGCTGTCCTGACGCTGTCCGTGGCCACGCCCGCCGACGCGGCCAAGAAAAAGGCCCAGCGCCCCGCCACCGCGCAGAGCCGCACCGCCAAGCCCAAACCCAAGCCCCGACCGCGCCCCGCGGTGGCGGCGCCCGCCAGGCAGGACAAGGCAGCCCGGCTCAACCGCATCTACGACGAATACTGGGATGCCTCGATGCGGCTGAATCCGCTGCAGGCCACCTTCCAGGGCGAGGGCCGCTACAACGACCAGCTCCCCAACTTCCTCTCGGCCGCCTCACGCCAGCAGGCGCACGACTTCATGCTGGAGTGGTTGGGCAAAGTGGAAGCCATAGGTCCGGAGGGTTTGAAGGGCCAGGATCTGCTCAGTTACGAGATCTTCGTGCGCGACGCCCGCACCTCTCTGGCCGCCGAGCAGTTTCCCAACTGGATGTTGCCGATCAACCAGTACTACAACCTCTCCAGCATCATCGCATTGCTCGGTTCGGGGGCTGGCGCGCAGCCGTTCCGCACAGTGAAGGACTATGAGAACTGGTCACGGCGCTCGGTTGGCATCACCGCGCTGTTCGAACAGGCCATCGCCAACATGCGCGAGGGCATGGCCGCCGGAGTGGTGCAGCCGCGCACGCTGATGGAGAGGGTGTTGCCGCAGCTGGATGCGGTGATCAAACCGACGGCGGAGGAAAGCCTGTTCTGGGGACCGGTGCGCAACATGCCGGAGGATTTTTCCGAGGAGGACAGACAGCGCCTGACCGCCGAATACAAACGCATGATCGAGTACCGGATCATGCCCGCGTACCGTGCACTGCGTGGTTTCATCGCCACCGAATACCTGCCGGCCACGCGCGATACCGACGGGCTGGGCACGCTGCCCAACGGCCAGGCCTGGTATGCACAGAACGTGGCCAGCAGTACCACCTCGAGCTATTCGCCCGCTGAAATCCACCAGGTCGGTCAGCGCGAGGTGCAGGACCTGCAAGCCCGGATCACCGCGGTGATGAAGCAGGCGCGCATCCGCGGCTCGATGCAGAAAACCTTCCGCAACATGCGCACCGACCGCCAGTTCGTGTTCAAAGACAGCGCCGCACTGATGGCGCGCTACCAGGACATCCGCAACCGCGTGGATGCGCAGCTGCCAGCGTTCTTCTCCACCTTGCCCAAGGCGACGCTGGAATTGCGCGAAGTGGAACCCGAGCGTGGTCTGACCGCCAGCAGCGCCAGTTACCAGCCGCCGTCGGCCGACGGCAAGCGACCGGGCATCCTGTACCTCAACACCTACGACCTGTCGTCGCGCAAACGCTGGGCGGCGCCGATGCAGTACCTGCATGAGGCCATCCCCGGCCATCATCTGCAGCTGGGCCTGCAGCAGGAAGTGAGCAGCCTGCCGCGCTTCCGGCGGCTCGGCGGCGACACCGCATTCGTCGAAGGCTGGGGGCTTTACGCCGAATCGCTGGGCAACGAAATGGGGATGTACCAGGATCCCTACGACCAGCTCGGCTATCTGCAGACCGCCTTGCTGCGCACGGTGCGCATGGTTGTGGACACCGGTCTGCACGCGGCCGGCTGGAACCGCAAGCAGGCGATCGACTACATGATCGAGAACACCGATATCAATGCCACCGAAGCGGCCGCGGAAGTGGAACGGTTCATGGCCCTGCCGGGACAAACCTTGGCCGCGCGCGTCGGCGAAATGAGGTTCCTGCGGCTGCGCGAGAAGGCCAAGGCCGCGCTGGGCGAGCGTTTCGACCTGCGCGAGTTCCACACCGAAATCCTGAAAGACGGCTCGATGCCGCTGGACATCCTGGAAACCAAGATGGACCGCTGGGTCGCCAGCAAGAAACCCTGATTCCCACCGAAGGAGCCGTCATGTTGCGGTTGATGCCCCGACTCGTCCTGTTCTGCCTGTTCGCGTTGCCGTGCGCTGCGTCCGCCGCCGAGCTGGCCCCGGCTGATGCCGGCATCGATGGCCTGATGCGGGCCTACGACGGCCGCGGCCCGGGAGCTTCGGTGCTGGTACTCAAGGACGGCGAGCCGGTATTCCGCCGCAGCTATGGCCTGGCCGTGGTCGAGGACGGCACCCCGGCGACGCCTTCCACCAACTACCGGCTGGCTTCGGTGAGCAAGCAGTTCACCGCTGCCGCCATCCTGCTGCTGGCCGAGGACGGCAAGCTGTCGATCGATGATCCGTTGAAGAAATGGCTCCCTACCCTGCCCGCGGCGGCCGATGCCGTCACCCTGCGGCACTTGCTCAGCCACACCAGTGGCCTGCTCGACTACGAAGACCTGATGGACCCGGCCGCCACCCGCCAGGTGCATGACATCGATGTGCTGCACCTGCTGGAAAAAGAAGACCGCGGCTATTTCGCGCCGGGCAGCGACTATCGCTACAGCAACAGCGGCTACGCACTGCTGGCGTTGGTGGCGGGCAAGGCATCGGGCAGCGATTTCGCCAGCTTCCTGCGGCAACGCATCTTCCTGCCGTTGGGCATGGCCAATACCCATGCGCACCAGGACGGCGTCGACGACGTGCCCGAGCGCGCCTACGGCTACAGCCAGATCAACGGCCGCTGGCAGCGTACCGACCAGAGCACCACCAGCGCGGTGCTCGGCGATGGCGGCATCTATTCTTCGCTCGACGATCTCGCCAAGTGGGATGCCGCGCTCTACGACGAGCGCCTGTTGAAGGCGGCGTCGTTGAAGCTGACCTTCAGCCCGGCAACTCCAACCACCGAGCCGGACGTGCCGTTCTACGGCATGGGCTGGCGCATCAACGGTAATGCGTTGTGGCACAGCGGCGAAAGTATCGGCTTCCGCAACGTGATCGTGCGCTATCCGCAGCAGAAGTTGACAGTGATCGTGCTGACCAATCGCAACGACCCCGAGCCCTACCCGCTGGCCCTGGCCATCGCCGGTCGCTGGCTGAGCGGCACGCAATGACGCTGCTGTCCGGCATCCACCATGTGGCGATCATCGCCTCGGACTACCCGCGCCCGCGCGGTTTCTACACGCGCATACTCGGTCTGGAGGTGATCGCCGAGCCCTTCCGCGCCCAGCGCGACTCCTGGAAGCTGGACCTGCGCCTGCCCGATGACAGTCAGCTGGAACTGTTCTCCTTCCCCGCGCCGCCCAAGCGGCCGAGCCGACCGGAGGCCCGTGGTCTGCGCCATCTGGCATTCCGCGTGAGTGCGCTGGACGAGTCGTCGCCCACCTGCAGGCCGAAGGCGTTGCCTGCGAGCCGATCCGCTGGGACGAGTACACCGGGCGACGATTCACCTTCTTCGCCGGCCCTGACGATCTGCCACTAGAACTGTACGAAGGCGACTGACGCTTTGGGCTTTGGTTGCAGACCTGGTCCCTCCCGCCTGCGGAAAGACGAGGATTGGAGCCAACCGCCCCACAGCCGCCCTCCGTATACCTCACACTCCGCCCCCTGCACCACGCGGCGCGCTTGGCGTTCAGTCATGTACAAGCCACAAGTCACATTCCCCCCGCGCGCACATCCTATGACCTAGTGACTTCCGGCGCATTGCCTGTCCCGGGCGCGGCCTGAATGATGCCCTATCATCCAAGGAGAGGTTTTGTCCATGCTGCAGATCCGTGGTTTGTCGAAAACCTACGCCAATGGCGTGCACGCGCTGAAGAATATCGACCTGGACATCCCGCGCGGCATGTTCGGCCTGCTCGGTCCCAATGGCGCCGGCAAATCATCGCTGATGCGCACACTGGCGACGCTGCAAGAGGCCGATGTCGGCAGTGCGACACTGACCACCGCCGATGGCGCCAGCATCGACATCCTCCGCGACAAGGACGCGCTGCGGCGCAAGCTGGGCTACCTGCCGCAGGACTTCGGGGTCTACCCGAAGGTAAGCGCATTGGACCTGCTCGACCACTTCGCCGTCCTCAAGGGCCTGACCGCGCGCAATCAGCGCAAGGAAGTGGTCGAAGGCCTGCTGCAGCAGGTGAATCTGTGGGATGCACGCAAGCGCAAGCTAGGCACCTATTCCGGCGGCATGCGCCAGCGTTTCGGCATCGCCCAGGCACTGCTGGGCAATCCGCAGCTGGTGATCGTCGATGAACCCACCGCCGGCCTCGATCCGGAAGAACGCAACCGCTTCCTCAACCTGCTGGCCGAGATTGGCGAGAACGTGGCGGTGATCCTGTCCACCCACATCGTCGAGGACGTGACCGACCTGTGCCCGAGCATGGCCATCATGAACAAGGGACAGGTACTGCTGACCGGTCGCCCGGCCGACGCCATCGCCGCGCTGCAGGCCCAGGTCTGGCGCAAGCAGGTCACCAAGGCCGCGCTGCCCGAATACGAATCGCGCTTCACCGTGTTGTCCACGCGCCTGATGGGCGGGCACCCGGTGATCCATGTCTTCAGCCAGTCGTGTCCGGAACAGGGCTTCGAGCCGGTGGAACCGGGTCTGGAAGATGTCTACTTCCAGCGCCTGCGCCTGCAAGCGCAAGCCGCCTGACGGAGACGACCCATGACCGTCGCCTTCCTGCGCTTCGAGCTGCGCGAGCAGCTTCGTTCTCCCCTGCTGTGGCTGCTGGCGGTGCTGTTCGCCCTGCTGGCGTTCGGTGCGGCCTCCAGTGATGCCGTCCAGATCGGCGGCAGCATCGGCAACGTACATCGCAATGCACCGTCCGTAATCGCCACTTGGATGACCAGTTTCACTCTAGCTGGCCTGTTGGTGGTCACGCTGTTCGTCAGCAATGCGTTACTGCGTGACTTCGAACTGGGCACGGCCGAACTGATCTTCGCCAGCCCGATCAAGCGCCGCGACTACCTGCTGGGCCGCCTCGGTGCGGCGCTGCTCGCCAGCCTACTGATGTACGTGATCATCGCGACCGGCCTGTTCATCGCCCAGTTCATGCCGTGGATCGATGCAGCCCGCCTTGGCCCGGTGTCGCTGCAGCCGTACCTGTGGTCGTTCGTGTTCATGGTGCTGCCGAACGTACTGTTCACCACCGCACTGCTGGCGGTGCTGGCGGTAACCACCCGCAGCATCCTGTGGGTGTACATCGGCGTCATCGTGTTTTTCGTTTTGTATGGGGTCAGCCGCGCGATCCTGGCCGACATCGACAACCTGCGCCTGTCCTCATTGCTGGATCCGCTCGGTATGCGCGCGATGTCGCAGGCGATGCGTTATTGGTCTGCGGAGGAACGCAACACCGGCCTGCCCGCCTTCACCGGCTATCTGCTGGAGAACCGCGTGCTTTGGTTGGCGGTGACCGGCGCCTTGTTCGCCGCCACCTTCGCGCTGTTCCGCACAGAACGCAGCGGTACCGGTCGCAAACGCGGCAGGAAGGCCGCCAGCGTTGCCACCACCGACGGCATGCGTTCCAACATTGTCGCGCCCAAGGTCACGCCGGTCTTCAACATCGCCACGGGCTGGAAGCAGCTGTTGCGCCAGGTCGGTTTCGACGCGATGGGCGTGTTCCGCAGTGCGCCGTTCCTGGTGCTGCTAGTGCTGGGCATGGCCAACTTCATCCCCAGCGCGTTGTTCCGCAAGACCATGTACGGCACGCCCAGTTGGCCGGTGACCTCGCAGATGCTGGAAGCACTGCAGAACAGCTACAGTTTCGTGTTGCTCTTCATCGTGCTGTTCTACGCCGGCGAACTGGTGTGGAAGGAACGCAGCGCGCGCATTGCCGGCATCAGCGATGCAATGCCCGTACCCAACTGGGTGCCGCTGCTGGGCAAGTTTCTGACCCTGATAGCGGTGGTCGCCACATTCCAGGCAGTGGGCGGGTTGACCGCCATCGCCATCCAGTTGAGCAAGGGTTATACGCAGATCGAGCCGTTGCTGTACCTGAAGACGCTGTCGCTGGATTCGGTGAGCTACATTCTGATGGGCGGCATGGCGCTGGTGCTGCAGGTGCTGAGCAACAACAAGTTCCTCGGCTATGCACTGCTGATCCTGATGCTGATCGGGCAATCAGTGCTGGGCATGCTGGACTACACTCAGAACCTGTACAACTTCGGCAGCTGGCCGAATGCACCGTATTCGGACATGAACGGCTACGGCCACTTCCTGAGCGGCCAACTCGCTTTCCAGGGCTACTGGGCGCTGTTCCTTCTGGTGTTGCTGCTGCTCTGCGCCGCCCTGTGGGTACGCGGCGTGGATTCGGCTTGGCGTCAACGTCTGCAGTTGGCCCGCCAGCGGTTGAGCGGAAAACTCGGCGCTGCCTTGGCGGTTTCAGCAATCGCTTTCATTGCATGTGGCAGCTGGCTGTACTGGAGCACCAATATCCGCAACGAGTTCGTCTCGCCGGATCAGATGCTCGACCGTCAGGCCCGCTACGAGCGTGAGTACAGGAAGTACAAGGACCTGCCGCAGCCACGCATCATCGCCATCGAGAACAACGTCGACCTGCATCCGGAAACCCAGTCGGTACGCATCGATGGTCGTTACCGCGTGCGCAACACGCATGCTGCTGCGATTCCCGACATCCATGTGGCGATGGGCGACGACCCCACCCTGACGGCCATCGACATGGGCGGTGCCAAGCTGACCAAACACGATGAAGAACTGGGCTACCGCATCTACACGCTGGACACGCCACTGCAGCCGGGTGAAGAACGCGACATCAACTTCACCGTGGATATCCACCCCAACGGCATCACCTCTGACCAGGCGCAAAGCCGGATCGTCGACAACGGCAGCTTCTTCAACAGCCGCGTGCTGCCAGCATTCGGCTATGACACCGGCGTGGAGATCAGCGACCGCAACGAGCGCCGCAAGCGCGACCTCGGCGAACCCACGCGCATGCCCAAGCTGGAGGACGAGGCGGCACGCGCCAACACCTACATCTCCAACGATTCGGACTGGCTGGATTTCCGCACCACCATCTGTACCGCGCAGGACCAGATAGCCCTGGCCCCGGGCTACCTGCAGAAGGAGTTTGAACGTGATGGCCGCCGCTGCTTCAGCTACGCGATGGACCGCCCGATGCTCAATTTCTACGCCTATCTGTCGGCACGCTGGGCAGTGAAGAAAGCCACGTACAAGGACATTCCGATCGAGATCTACTACGACCCCAAGCATCCGTACAACGTGGACCGGATGATCGAGAGCGTGCAGAAATCATTGGCGTACTACGAAGCCAACTTCAGCCCGTATCAGCACAAGCAGTTCCGCATCATCGAATTTCCGAGCTATGCGGGCAGCTTTGCACAGGCGTTCGCCAATACGATTCCATACTCGGAATCCGTAGGATTCATTGCTGATCTGCGGAACCCGGAAGATGTGGACTACGTCTTCTACATCACCGCCCACGAAGCCGCGCATCAGTGGTGGGCACATCAGGTGATCAGCGCGAACACGCAAGGTGCAACCATGGTGACCGAGTCGCTCGCCCAATACTCGGCATTGATGGTGATGGAAAAGGAATATGGCCGTTCCCATATGCGCCAGTTTCTCAAGACAGAATTGGACCGTTACCTCTCCGGTCGTGGCGGCGAGGATGTGGAGGAGCAGCCGCTGTATCGCAATGAAAATCAGCAATACATCCACTACCAGAAGGCCTCCCTGGCGTTCTACCGTCTACGCGAGGAAATGGGCGAGGAAGCACTGAACCGCGCATTGAGCCGTTTCATCCAGGCCAAGGCCTTTCAGCAACCGGCTTACACCAAGTCGGCCGAGCTGCTGGAATTCATCCGCGCCGAAGCCAAGCCCGAACAGCAGGCATTGATCACCGACCTGTTCGAGATGATCAGCTTCTACGACAACCGCGTGGTCGAGGCGACCACGAAGAAGCGCGCGGATGGTCGTTACGACGTCACCCTGCAACTGCACGCCGACAAGCGTTACGCCGACGGCGTGGGCAAGGAAACCCCCGGCACACTGGACGACTGGATCGAAGTGGGCGTATTCGCCAAGGGGCCGTCGGGCAAGGAGCGTGATGAAAAGGTGCTGTACCTGCAGCGCCACCACATCACGGACAGCTCGCCGACCATCACCGTCACCGTCAACCAGATCCCCAGCGAGGCAGGCTTCGACCCGTACAACAAGCTGATCGACCGGGTCTCGGCCGACAACCGCAAGCGGGTGATCCTGCAGTAAGCCACGTGCTTAAAGCGGGTACTCAACGCCCTTCTCCCGCATGCGGGAGAGGGATTGGGGTACACGAAGCGCCGGATTCGACTTCCATTTCTTTCAACCCCGTGGCCAGAGATGCCGCAGTCAATGCCGCCCCATCCGCCCTTCGCCGTAAGCAGGAAACCTATGACAGAGCGCGCCCAGCGCGCCCTGCCCGCTTCTTCCGGTATCCCGCTGCCTCCGTAAGAATCTGCTGCACCGCGGATTCCGTACGGCGTCGAATGGGGTTACATTCGGCACCGTACCCGGCGCCGCCGATTGCTGAAACACACCCTGGGAGGGGAGACATGCGCAAAACCTTCAAAACCCTGTTGCTGGCCGTGCCGCTGCTGGTCGCCGGTTTTTCCGCCAACGCCGCCGACGGTGCCGTCGGCCGCTGGAAAACAATCGATGACGAAACCGGCAAGGTGAAGTCGATTGTCGAAATCACCCAGGCCGCCAACGGCACGCTTACCGGCAAGGTGGTGGAGATCCTGCATTCGGACCGCGGTCCCAATCCGGTGTGTGACAAGTGCAGCGGCGAGAACAAGAACAAACCGGTCAAGGGCATGACCATCCTGTGGAACCTCAAGCCCGACGGCGCCGGCCACTGGAGCGGCGGCTCCATCCTGGACCCGGCCAAGGGCAAGACCTACAAGTCCAAGATCACTCTGACCGACGGTGGCAAGAAGCTGCAGATGCGCGGCTACATGGGCATCGAGGCGCTTGGCCGCACCCAGGTGTGGGTACGCGAATAAGTTCTGCGTAGAACGGACATACGCGCGACCCGGCTCCGGCCGGGTCGCTTGTTCATGGCATGCGATAATGCCCGGCCCCCCGTATCGCTGCCGGCCATGACCCGTACCGCTCTTGTCACCACCGCCCTGCCCTATGCCAACGGTCCGCTGCACCTGGGCCATCTGGTCGGTTATGTCCAGGCCGACATCTGGGTGCGGGCGCGACGGATGAACGGCGACAGGACCTGGTTCGTCTGCGCCGACGACACCCACGGCACCCCGATCATGCTGGCCGCGGAGAAAGCCGGGGTCACACCGGAAGCGTTCATCGCCAACATCCAGGCCAGCCACGAGCGCGATTTCGCCGCTTTCGGCGTGACCTTCGACCACTACGACTCGACCAACTCGGCCGCCAATCGCGAGCTGACCGAGGCGCTCTACCTCAAGCTGGAAGCCGCCGGCCATATCTCCCGCCGCTCGGTGGCGCAGTTCTACGACCCGGCCAAGGGCATGTTCCTGCCGGACCGCTACATCAAGGGCACCTGCCCCAAGTGCAAGTCGGCCGACCAGTACGGCGACAACTGCGAAGTCTGCGGCGCCACCTATGGCCCGACCGACCTGATCGAGCCGAAGTCGGTGATTTCCGGCGCCACGCCTGAAATCCGCGATTCGGAACACTTCTTCTTCGAAGTGGGCCACTTCGACGGCTTCCTGCGGCAATGGTTGGCCGGCGATGTCGCGCTGCCGGGGGTGAAGGCCAAGCTGGCCGAATGGCTCGATGCCGAGGGCGGCCTTCGCGCCTGGGACATCTCCCGCGACGCGCCCTATTTCGGCTTTGAAATTCCCGGCGCGCCCGGCAAGTATTTCTATGTGTGGCTGGATGCGCCGATCGGCTACCTGTCCAGCTTCAAGAACCTGTGCACGCAGACCGGCGAGGATTTCCAGTCGCATCTGGTGGCCGGCACCGACACCGAACTGCACCACTTCATCGGCAAGGACATCGTCAACTTCCACGGCCTGTTCTGGCCGGCGGTGCTGCACGGCACCGGCCATCGCGCGCCGACGCGGCTGCACGTCAACGGCTACCTGACCGTGGATGGCGCCAAGATGAGCAAGTCGCGCGGCACCTTCATCATGGCCCGCACCTTCCTCGACGTCGGCTTGGAGCCGGAGGCGCTGCGCTACTACTACGCCGCCAAGTCTTCCGGCGGTGTCGACGATCTGGATCTGAACCTGGGTGACTTCATCGCCCGCGTCAATGCCGACCTGGTCGGCAAGTTCGTCAATCTGGCCAGCCGTTGCGCCGGCTTCATCAGCAAGCGCTTCGACGGCAAGCTGGCCGATACGCTGCCCGATGTCGCCCAGTACGACCGCTTCGTCGCCGCCTTGACGCCGATCCGTGAAGCCTACGAGCGCAACGACCCGGCCGCCGCGATCCGCCAGACAATGGCGTTGGCCGACGAGGCCAACAAGTACATCGACGAGCACAAGCCGTGGGTGATCGCCAAGCAAGAGGGCGCCGACGCGCAGCTGCAGGCGGTCTGCACCCAGGGCCTGAACCTGTTCCGGGTGCTGGTGACCGCCCTGAAGCCGGTGCTGCCGCGCACGTCGGCCGAGGCCGAGGCGTTCCTGTCGGCCCCCGTCAGTGGCTGGGAGCAGATCGCCGCGCCGTTGACGTCGCACACCATCGCGCCCTACACCGCCCTTTTCACCCGTATCGACCCGAAACTGATTGATGCCATGACCGACGCTTCCAAGGACACCCTGCAGCCCAGCACCGCCCCCGCCACCGGCGCCGAACCGGCAAAGGCCGAAAAGCCCGCCAAGGTGGACAGCAAACAGGGCGCGAAGGCCGAAGGCGACGCCGCGCCGGCCCATATCGGCATCGACGATTTCGCCAAGCTCGACCTGCGCATCGGCAAGGTGCTCGAATGCGGTTTCGTTGAGGGTTCGGACAAGCTGCTGCGCTTCCTGCTCGATGCCGGCGACCTCGGCCAACGGCAGATCTTCTCCGGCATCCGCGCCAGCTACGGCGAGCCGGAAGCGCTGGTCGGCCGCAACGTGGTGTTCATCGCCAATCTGGCCCCGCGCAAGATGCGCTTCGGCCTGAGCGAAGGCATGATCCTGTCGGCCGGCTTCGATGGCGGCGCGCTGGCGCTGCTGGACGCCGATGCCGCCGCCCAGCCCGGCATGCCGGTCCGGTAATGGCCACGGGCGCGATGCCAACGCGCCCTTCGACCGGAGAACGGCCGTGGAACTGGCGCTGTTCGATTTCGACCACACCATCACCACCTGCGATACCTACAGCCGCTTCCTGCGGCGCGTGGCCACGCCGGAACAGCGCGCGCAGGCGTGGTGGCGGGTCGGGCCTTGGCTGCTGGCGTATCGTCTGAAGCTGATTTCGGCCGAGCGCATCCGCCGCCGCGTTACCGCCCAGGTGTTCAGTGGCCGCCATGCCGCTGATATCACACAGATGGCTCGTGACTATGCACGCGAGCACTTGCCCCGCATGGTGCGGCCGCAGATGCTGGAGCAGATCCGCTGGCACACCGCGCAGGGGCATACGGTAGCCGTGGTGTCGGCATCGATCGATCTGTACCTGCAGCAATGGTGCGACGAGCTGGGCCTGCAGCTGATCTGCAACCGGCTGGAAGTGCAGGACAACCGTCTCACCGGCCGCTACGCCGAGCACGATTGCGGCCCACGCAAGGTCGCGCTTATCCACTCGCGCTACGAGCTGTCAAAGTACCTGCGCATCCATGCCTATGGCGACAGCGCCGAAGACCGGCCCATGCTCGCGCTGGCCCATGAGCGCTGGTATCGCGGCAAACTTGTTTCCTGATCCTCACAGCGCAGCCCTACGCCACGCATGCAAGACATCGATATCCATCTGATAGAGCGCCTGGACCGGGTGCTGCCGCAGACCCAGTGCGGCCAATGCGGCTTTGATGGCTGCCGGCCCTATGCCGAGGCGATGGCGCGCGGCGATGCCGGTGTGGACCATTGCCCGCCCGGTGGCGATGCGGGCGCGCGCACGCTCGCGCATATCCTCGGCGTGCCGGCGGTACCGTTCGATCGGAGCCGCGGCGAGCACAAGCCACCCCAGGTGGCTTTCATCATCGAAGAAGATTGCATCGGCTGCACCAAATGCATCCAGGCCTGCCCGGTGGATGCGATTGTCGGCGGCGCCAAATACATGCACACCGTCATCGCCGACCTGTGCACCGGCTGCGAACTGTGCATTCCACCATGTCCGGTGGACTGCATCGAATTGCGCTGACGACGGAGCCGCAGCAGTGTATCGACCCCGGCACTCACCCGGGGCCACCCATCGCGCCGCGATTAAGGCACTGCGGCGGTAATGACGATCTCGATCTTCCACTCCGGCCTGGCCAGCCTGGCCTGCACCGTCGCACGTGCCGGGGCGGCGCCTTCCGGCACCCACTTGTCCCAGGCTTCATTCATGCCGGCGAAATCGGCCATGTCCGCCAGGAAGATTTCCGCGCGCAGGATGTTGCTCTTGTCGGTCACCGCCAGCTTCAACAGCTCATCGATGGCATCGAGCACCTGTCCGGTCTGGCCGACGATGTCGGCGCTGGTGTCCTCGGGCACCTGCCCGGCGAGATACGCCACGCCGTTGTGGATGGTCATTTCAGACATGCGCGGACCGGTATCGAAACGCTGGATCATGGAGCGGGTTCCTGTGGTGATGGTGGTGACGCCGTCATTGTCACCGGATTACCGCGCCGGTAGAACCTTGCGGCGGGTCGGTTGTTGCGTCCGCCAGTGCGTGAGCCAGCGGCAGCCGGAAACACAGCGCATGACCGGCTCCTGCGGACGCTCGACCACTGCGCGCAGCAACGCGGGACGCCAGCACCGCGAAAAACCATGTCCTTCGGCTCGACCAGCAATGGTTACGGACCAGGCGTGGGCGAAAAAGCCGCAGGCCATTGATTGCCGGCCATGTCGCGCACGCACCCCCGTTGACCTTTTTCTGGCGCCGGCAGGTGCAGACTACCGCCATGAATACGGTCCGGTCCGCACCGCCCGCTTCCCGCTCCGCCGCCTGGCGTCGCGCGCTTGCCGTCACTTTCAGCCTGTTGATGCTTGCGCTGGCATTGCATGCGCTGGCAAATGAATTCAGCGCGCACGGCTACCGCGCGATCCGCCAGGCATTCCTGGAGCTGGGAAGCGGCCAGATCGCGCTGACCCTGGTCCTGGGCCTGAGCAGTTACGCCTGCCTGATCGGCTTCGATGCCATCGGCCTGCGCCGGAGCACGGTGCAGGTACCGGCCGAACGCGTGGCGGTCACCGCGTTCCTGGCGCACTCGGTCGGACAGACACTGGGCTTTGCGGCACTCACCGGTGGCGCGGTGCGGCTGCGCGGCTACGGCGGCATCGGGCTGGGACTGGCGGAAATCGGCCAGGTCGTGCTGATGAGCACGCTGGGCTTCGTCTTCGGCGCCTGGGTGCTGCTGGGCCTGGCCTTTGTGATGGAGCCGTCGGCGGCGGCACTGGCGTTACCGGTGTCCGCCTGGACCGTGCGCGTGGGCGGAATCACCGCCCTGCTCGGCTTTGTGGTGATGCTGCCGCTGGCCGGCAGGCACGGGCGCACGCTGCAATGGCGGAGTCATTCGCTATGGCTGCCCGACCATCGCACGATCATGTCGGTGACCGCGCTGAGCGTGCTGGAACTGGCATTGGCGTCCGCGGCGTTCTACGTGCTTCTGCCTGACACCACCCACACCGGCTTTGTCGGCTTCATCGGCCTGTACCTGGTGGCCGTGGTCGCCGGACTGGTATCCAGTGTGCCGGCCGGTCTGGGGGTTTTTGAATGGAGCCTGTTGAAACTGCTGCCTGAGGTGGCACCGGAAACCATACTCGCCGCCGCCATGGTCTACCGGGTGACCTACTACCTGGTGCCGTTGGCCCTGTCGACGCTGATGGCGGCCGCGGCCGGGCTGAAACGTCCGCTGCCCGACTCTGGCGCGGCCAGCGTACGTCACACCTGGCTCGCCGTGCGACCGTGGCTGCCGCAGATCATCGCGCTGGCGGTTTTCGCGGTCGGCGCAGCGCTGGTGATCGAAGGCACCTTGCCGACGCCCCGGCACGTCGTCCGCAATGCCTCCTTGCCGCTGCTGGAAACGTCGCACCTGCTGGGCAGCCTCGGCGGCGTGGTCCTGCTGCTGATCGCGCAGGGTCTCCAGCGGCGTAGCCATGGTGCCTGGATGCTGGCACTGGTGATCTGTGTCGGGCTGCCCCTGCCGATCTGGCTGCGTGGCGGACATGTTTCCATCGCGCTGGCCGCGCTGGTCACCGCCATCACACTGTGGGCCTCGCGCCGGGAGTTCTATCGCCAGGGCGCGTTGCTGGACGAAGCCTGGTCATGGCCCTGGCTGCGCAATCTCGGGCTCGTGCTGGTGGCAACGGTGTGGCTGCTGTTCTTTGTCTACAGCCACGTCGAGTACCAGCATGAACTGTGGTGGCAGTTCGCCCTGTCCGGCAACGCACCGCGCGCGCTGCGTGCCTTGCTTGTCGTCAGCATGGTGGTGGCGGTTTTTGGAATTGCACGGCTGTTGCACAGCACCCGCACACCGTTGCCGGGTGCGGATGCGGCCACGCTGGACGCGTTGGGCGATGTCCTTGCTGTCGCCGCCGACACCCAGGCCTGCCTGGTGCTGACCGGTGACAAGGCGGTGCTGCGTGACGATGCCCGCAAGGGCTTCGTGATGATGCAACGCTACGGCGGCTCGCTGATCGCCATGGGCGACCCCGTGGGCCCGGCCGATACGGCGCGCGAACTGATCTGGCGCTTTCGCGAGGAGGCTGACCGGTTGGGCCTGCGCCCGGTGTTCTACCAGGTCGGGGAAGCCTATTGGCAAACCTATCTTGACCAGGGCCTGACCCTGGTCAAACTGGGCGAGGAAGCAATGGTTTCGCTGCGTGATTTCCAGCTGGAGGGGCGCGAGCGGGCGGATCTGCGGCAGGCCTGGAACCGTGGGAAACGGGCCGGCCTGCGCTTCCGGGTGATCCCCGCCGCGGAAGTGGAGGCATTGCTGCCGACGCTGCATTCCATTTCGCAGCAATGGCTGGAAGACAAATCCGGAGAGGAAAAGGGGTTCTCGCTGGGCAGCTTCGATCCCGCCTATCTGCGCCGGCTGCCGATGGCATTGGTGGAAGCTGGAGGACGGATCGTGGCCTTTGCAAATCTGTGGCAGGCGCCGCAAGGGCGGGAGCTGTCGGTGGATCTGATGCGCTATCTGCCCGATGCGCCGAAAGGCACGATGGATTTCCTGTTCATCGAAATATTCCTGTGGGGACGCGCGCATGGCTTCGAGCGGTTTTCGCTGGGCATGGCCCCGCTATCGGGCCTATCGCAACATCGCCTGGCCGGTCGCTGGAACCGCTTCGCCAACCTGGTGGTGCGCCACGGCGAGCGTTTCTACGGCTTCAGTGGGCTGCGCCGCTTCAAGGCCAAGTTCTCCCCCACCTGGCGCACCCGCTATCTGGCTGCACCGGGCGGCATGCACCTGCCAGCAGCGCTGCTGGACGCCACCCGGCTGATCTCGATGGAGCCGCCGGGGCATCCATGAGGGAAAGTACGGATCAGCGCGCGGGCAGGTGCCGCAGGATGGTCCGGGCCAGCGCTGCGTAGTCGCCTTCGAAATGATGGTCGCCAGGCAACTTCACGACCTGGGCGGCTCCGGCCGGCAGCGTGGGGCACAGCGCATCGTCATCGTCCGCACCGAAGACGCACAGCGTGGAAGCGGCAGGCATGCGCGCAACCTCCGGGGCAATCGGCACGCCACGTCCGCTGCCTCCCAGCCAATTGCTGACATGGAACTCGTAGTCGGCCCGCGTGCCGGGCGACAACAGCACCGAAAGCAGCAGTTGCCGGCGGCTGTCCGCGGAGAGGTGGTTGATCGCCGCCGGCAGCACATCGGCCCCTTGCGAGAAACCGATCAGCACCACGCGGTCGCGCTGCCACTGCTGGCGGTAATGACCGACCACCCGGTCCAGATCGGCGGCGAAACCGGCAGGCGTCCTTGCGCTCCAGAAATAGCGCAGCGAATCCAGCCCGACCACCGGCATGCCGGACTGCGCCAACGCACCAGCAACCTCCCGGTCCAGTCCTGCCCAGCCGCCGTCACCGGAAACAAAGATGGCGAAGGTGCGCCCATCACCCGCTCCGGTGGCAGCAATTTCCACCAACGGAATGCCGGTCAGATCGACCGGTGCAGGCGGCAGGCTCACGCCGGCCTGTGCTCCCAGCACCCGCGCCGACGCGACCAGCCCCGGCACCGCACTGCCCTTGGCCGTCCGTCGAAACACCCGTGCCAGTGGCACATCCCGCAGGAACGCCGTCCCGCGTTTTTCGGGGCATGCCGACTGCGCAAGATCCGCCGCTGCAAGCCACGGAAACCGCAACGGCGCCGGCTGCAGGCGGCCCGCATTCACGCCCTCGCCACAGACCATCCTCTGTCCGGATGCGCCGGCACAGAAGTCCTCCGTCAGCAGGCCGGCGAACAGGCCTGGCGGAGCCTGCGCGGACACTGCGTAGGCCAGCCCCGCACCGGCGCCGTCACCGCCAAGAATCGGCAGATGGTAGGTGGGCACTTGCAGGTAGGCCTGCACGTAGCGGGAAAAATTTTCCACATCGCCGTCAGAGAAGGCGCAGGCGCCTTCATGCCGCAGCACCGTGGCCAGATGGGCGACGTCCACGTCCATCACCAGCGCGCCATCTGCGCGCAGCGCTTCGATCCGCATCGAATGGGCGGCATCACCCGCGCCGCCCCGGAACCAGATCACCACGCGCGCCGGCTGGCCCGCCGGTCTCGCCACCGGCACGTTTTCAAAACGACCGTGGCTGACCTGCAACTTGGCGGCGCTCGCTGTCACCGCAAACAGCCATGCGCCGGTTGCCAGCGCCAAGCCCAACCCCTGCTTCTGCCACATCGTCTGACTCCCACGCGGTAAGCCGCACGATACCGGCACCCAGGTCAGCAGACCGTCAGGATCTCAGGGCACGCACTTCCAGCCCGATCCGCGAAAGCGGCGCCGCGATGCCGCTACTCCGCCGCGTCGGGATTGCGCTCTTTCCACGCCGCCAGCGCCTGCCGGTAACGGATCAGTTCGTCGGTATACAGGTCCAACACGCACAACGGACAGCCGCTGCCGCAACACTCGTTCGGTCCCGGTTCTTCTGGCGGTAGCGGACGTGGATCGGAAAGGGCAACGGGGATCTGGTTCATGGCTCGATGCGGAGGCCATCGTGTCTACGAATGGGCCGCCATTCTAGTCCTTGCACCGGTCGGGACATCACTCACGCCGAGGTGATCCGGCGCAGGTTCGCACGCGCGGCTGCATCGTAACGTTCATGGAAAAAATCGCTGAAGAAGATCCGCGGCTGTGCCAGCACGTTCTTCAGGAAACGGCGGCGGTTGAGCCGGAACAGGAAGCCGGGCACCTTGCCGCGATATTCCTGTGCGATACCGCGGTCGTAGGCGTCGAACACTTCCTCGGGAGCCCCGAGAATGGCCATGTCGCTGTCCAGAAAATGCGCGGCGTCGGCATCGAGTTGTTCCGCGCGCAGCTGTCCATGGCGGGCGGTGAAGTTGATCAGCTCCGCCACACGCGCGGCATCGATGCCCTGATCCGGCAACCAGCGCGCGATTGCTTCCACCGCCAGCTGCGCCGAGCGTGATTCGTTGTCGGCGCGCCCGGCTTCGTAGACCGCGTCGTGATACAGCATCGCCAACGCGACCTCCCGCGGCTGGCGCCAGCCTGGGCCATTCTCCACGTCGCGGAAATGGTGCAGCAGCGCCTGCACGTGCCCGAGGTTGTGATAAGCGCGAACAGGCCGGGTGTGGGCCAATTCTATTTCGGCCAATTGCGCGGCAGGCAGATCAAAAGGGAGCAGTTCCATGCGGCCATGATTGGCGCCGGCGCCGCGATCTGCAAGCGCGGCTCAGCCCAGCTGCCAGCGCCCTTCGAGCTGATAGCGGGTCTGCCCGAGGAAGCTGCGGATCAGCACGAACTCGCGCACCAGCCAACGGATCGGCTGTACCGGCTGCAGCGGCAGGCGGCGGGGGTCATACAGCAGCGTCAAGTGCGGGGTGAAGGCGTGATCGGACCTGCCCCCCACGCCCTGCAGGCACCGCCCGAGCTCCTGATGGAGCGCGTGCAACAGCCCCGCGCCGGCTTCGCTGCGCAACACGAACGGGCACTGCCGGTTGCCGGCAAAACTGCCCACCTGGTCGAAACAGACTTCAAACTCGGGCAGGCGCACCCGGGCAGCCAGTTGCTGCACGCGCGCAAGCAGGCTCGGCGGCAGACCGGCGTAATCGCCGAGATGGTGCAAGGTGATGTGCAAGCGCTCCGGCGCCAGCAGGTGCCCGCTCAGCCCATGTTCGCGACGCAGGCCTTCGGCGATTTCGGCAATCCGCGCCGCCGTCTGTACATCGGGCATCACTGCGAAGAACAGGCGTTCGGTAGGGATATCGTTACCGAAGCCCAGCGACAGTTGCGCGTGCTCGGAGGGTAGGAACTTCTTCATCGTCTCGCAAGGAAAAACCGGCCAGTGGAGGGGTGTCCGCTCACGACGATCCGCACTGTTGAAGGCCGCGGATACTAGCAGAGACCGCCCTGCTCCGGGCCGCCCTGCAACCCGGCCGCCGCCGCTGTCGGGCACCTCGCAACAGCCGGTAATCCACGGCCTGCCGAAGCCGCACCACATGTTGGCCAGTTTTTGACCACGCACCTCGCGCGCCTTGCAGCTCGGGGCTTGCCGAAGGTTATCCACATGTTTGCGCGCCGTTGATCCACATGCGCTGTGGATGAATAGCCGAACCTCTGGCAGCCGTCGCGCACAGGCATACACTGCGGTTGCCGCCTCACTCTCCAGGTGATCGCCATGATCGGTTGGAATGCCATCGCTCTGCTCGCCGCGACCACGCTCGCACCGTCGGCGCCGCTGCCGGCGCCGGACCAGATCATGCAGATTCCTCCGGCACTGCACGAACAACTCGAGCAGAAAGTGATCCGTCCCACCCACTCGCAGGAGCTGCGGCTGCAGAAGCTGGTGGAACTGGTGTTCCGGGCTGATGGGCTCGGCCTCCAATACGACCCCGAGGCCACCTTGACCGTAGCCGAAACGTTCACCGCCCGGCGCGCCAACTGCCTGTCTTTCACCCTGCTGTTCGTGGCGCTCGCGCGCGAAGCCGGGCTGGATGCGCGGGTGCAGGAGGTCGGACAGGTCGTCACCTGGTATCAGAACCAGGGAGTGATCTACAACGCCGGGCACGTCAACGTCGGGCTGCGGATGGGCGACCGGGAGGGAACGGTGGATCTGGATCGCAGCGTGCTCTACGACCGGCGCGGCCCACGGCGGATTTCCGACCAGCGTGCGCTTGCCCACTTCTACAACAACCGCGGCGCCGAGCTGATGGCCGATGGCGATGTGACCAGCGCGCGGGCCCACTACCGGATGGCGCTGCAGCTGGATCCGCGCTTCGTCTCCAGCTGGAACAACCTGGGGGTACTGGATGCGCGTCTGGGCGACTTGACGGCGGCGGCGCGTGACTTCAACACGGCGCTGTCGATCAACGGCCAGCATGCACCGGCGCTTTCCAACGCCACCGCGCTGTATCGGCGCATGGGCGACACGCGCCGCGCCAGCCTGTTGAGCACGCGCCTGCAGCGTGCACAGCGCCAGGATCCGTTCTACCAGTTCATGCGCGGGGTGGAAGCCGAACGCCAGGGCGACTATGCCGGCGCGGTGACTTACTACCGCCGTGCGGTCAATCTGTACGGGAACGCCCACCAGTTCCATTTTGGATTGGCGCGCGCCTACTTCCTCAGCGGCAACAATCGCAATGCGGCCCGCGAGCTGGAGCTGGCACGGAAACTGGGCGACTCAAGTGAGACCCAGGCGCGCTACCAGGCCAAGCTGGACAGCCTGCACCGGATCAGCGCGCGAACCGCGGCCCATTGAGTGCTGCGGTTCGTGGCGGCAACGATCAGGCCTTGCGCAGGAAGCAGGTCTTGAGCACCAGTCCCTTGATCTTGTCCGAGTTGCCCTCGATGTGCTCGGCATCATCCTCGACCAGCCGGATGTTGCGGATCACGGTGCCCTGCTTGAGCGGAATCGACGATCCTTTCACCTTCAGATCCTTGATCACGGTGACCGTGTCACCGGCGACCAGCACGTTGCCGTTGCTGTCGCGCACGACCACACCTGCAGAGGCCTCGCCAGCGTCGCTGGCGGTCCACTCGTGGCCGCAGTCGGCGCAGACCCACAACGCCCCGTCGGGATAGACGTTCTGAAGCGAGCACTGGGGACAGGAAGTTACGGACATGGCAGGACCCGGACAACAGGAAGGGCCCGTCATTGTAGCCGCTCACGCCACGGCCACGCCCCGGGCAGGAAAGTTGCGCGGCGGAGGCCTCCGCGATTTTGGAGCGATCCGTGGCAAAAACCAGTGGCTCCAGGTTCGTCATCTATGTGGCGCTGGCGGGCAATCTGGCCATCGCCGTGGCCAAGTTCGTGGCCGCGGCCATCTCCGGCAGCTCGGCCATGCTCAGCGAGGGTGTGCATTCGCTGGTGGACACGATCAACGAGGTGCTGCTGCTCTACGGGCTGCACCGGGCCAACCAGCCGCCCGACCGCGACCAGCCGCTCGGCCACGGCCGCGAGCTGTACTTCTGGAGTTTCATCGTCGCCCTGCTGGTGTTCTCCGTGGGCGCGGGAATTTCGCTGTACGAAGGCATCGCGCACCTGCGCAATCCGGTAGCGGCCGGCAATCACACCATCGCTTACGTCGTGCTTGGCGTTTCGATCGTGTTCGAGGGTATTTCCTGGTGGGTCGCGCTGCGCGAGTTCCGGGCCACCAAGGGCAAACTCGGCTACTTCGAAGCGTTCCGGCGCAGCAAGGACCCGAGCACTTTCACGGTGTTGCTGGAAGACAGCGCCGCCCTGCTCGGCCTGTTCATCGCACTGGCCGGGCTGCTGGGCGCACAGCTGCTGGACATGCCCGAACTGGATGGTCTGGCCTCCATCGGCATCGCCGCGGTGCTGGCGGTCACCGCATTCCTGCTCGCCCGCGAAACCAAGGGTCTGCTGATCGGTGAACCCGCCCATCCTCAGGTCGTGCATTCATTGCGGAACATCGCGGCGCATGATCCGGAGGTGCGGTCGGCCAATGGCGTGTTGACGGTACAGATGGGGCCCAACCAGGTGATGGCCGCGCTCAGCGCGGAATTCGAGGACGCGCTGACCACACCGCAGATCGAAGCCTGCATCACCCGTATCGAAACCGCAGCGCAGCAGCGCCACCCCGAGCTGGTCGCGCTGTTCGTGAAGCCACAGACACCGGAAACCTGGAACCGGCGGCTGCAGGAACTGGACAACCCCGACGCGGCGCGGTGATACGCCGCGGCGGCGGCCATAGTAAAGTGCGCGCCCCCTGCGCAACCGGCACTCCGCATGAAACTCGGCATCGACTTCGGCACCAGCAATTCGGCCGCCGCGGCAGTCATCGACGGGCGCGTGGTGCCGATCCGGTTTGGCGAGGCGATGCAATTCCGCACCACGGTGTATTTCCCGGAGGTGATGCGCGATCCCGCCGATTTCCAGCTGACGCCGGTACTGCAACACCAACTCGACGAACTGATCGAGGCTGGGCGCCGCGACATCCGTGCCGCCGGGCAGCAGCGCACGGACGAGCAGCTGCGGCGCGATGCGTTGCGCGTGGTACGCCGGCAGTGGATGGAAGAGCAGATCCGGCAACCGCGCAGTTCGACCGCACTGCTGCAGAACGCGGTCTATGGCGACGATGCGCTGGAAGCCTACTTCGAGGAAAACGACGGCAACCTGGTGCAAAGCCCGAAGTCAATGCTGGGTTACAGCCTGCATCCGCGCGCGCGGCAGACCATCACCGGCATTGCCACCCATATCCTCGAGCACATCCGCCTGACCGCCTCGCAACAGCTGGGTGCCAACATCCGCAGCGCTACACTCGGGCGCCCGGTGCAGTTCCGCAGCTCCATCGGAGAGGCCGGCAATGCACAGGCTCTGGAGATCCTCGGCGCCGCCGCCATCGCCGCCGGCTTCGACCAGGTCGATTTCCTCGAGGAGCCGGCCGCCGCGGCCATGCACTACCACGCCGGCAGCCCGCAGCAGCACGAAGTGGTGGTGGTGGATGTGGGCGGCGGCACCACCGATATCGCCCACGCGCGCGTCGGCGGCCCGGGCGCGCCGGAAGTGCACCGCGCCTGGGGCATTCCGCGTGGCGGCACCGATATCGATCTGGCGCTGAGCCTGACCGGCTATATGCCGCTGTTCGGGCGTGGCATCACCCGCGTGCCCGCGCACCATTACGTGGAGGCGGCGATGGTGCAGGACATGACCCGCCAGCGTGACTTCCGCCAGCACAGCTACCGCGAGGTGGACGCGCCCTACGGCCCGCGGCTGCATTCCCTGCAGCAGACCGGCAACACCGCGCGGCTCTACCGTGAGGTCGAACAATGCAAGATCGCCCTCAGCGATGCGTCCGGCCATCGCAGCGCGCTGGACTTCATCGAGCGCGGGCTGGACGTGGAGACCACTGCCACGCGTCTGGCCGACGCCGGCTCCGGCTACCTGCGCGAATTGGGCGAGCTGTTGCACCGCGTACGGGCCGAGATCGGCCACGAGCCGGCCACGGTATTCCTGACCGGTGGCATGTCGCGCGCCGGCTATGTCAGGCAGGCCGCGACCGAGGCGTTCCCGCAAGCGCAACTGGTGCATGGCGACCCTTCATTTGGCGTGGTGCAGGGCCTCGCGCTGTCGGCCTCGCTGCCGCCGGCCTGATCCGGATCGCGTCTCCGCGCTGCGGGCACCCGCCACCGATGGCTGAAAATCCTTGTAAAACAGGGGTTTCCACGACTTCGCGCCGGCAGTTCACCCCCGCAGGGGCAAAGCGGCGTAGGATAGGCCCGCTGGACTCCCACGCGACGGACCTTGCAACGGTACTGGCGCGTCTCATTCCCTGTCGTGATGCTGCAGCCGCTTCGCGGGCATTGCGCCTTTGACGCCACATCTCCGCCGCCGAGTCCTGCCCGCCTGATGGCCAATGGCGGGCCCCGTCGCCTGCCGATCCCCGGACACGTCCCTCCCGCACGCTCTGCGACGGCCGTGGTCCAACCAACCTGGAGGCCGACGCATGGCTACCGCCACTGCTGCTGCCATACCCACCGCCGAGCACAAACCCGAGAAGATCAGCTGCAGCAGCTGTGACGCGGTGTGCTGCCGCCTGACGGTGCTACTGATGCCCGAGGACAACATCCCCGCGCATTTGACCGAATACACCGACGCCGGGCTGCACGTCATGGCCCGCGATGAAGAGGGCTGGTGCGTCGCCGTGGACAGCCATCATCTGAACTGCACGATCTACGAGCAGCGTCCCTCCATATGCCGGCGTTTTGTCATGGGCGCCCCATATTGCCGTGAAGTGCGCAACACCTACCAGGATCAGATGCGCCGCGGGATTCCACTCACCCTGTATCGCTAAAGGAGCTTAAATGTCCCGTTCGCCACTGAAGACCGCCAATCAGCCGCGCGTCAACCGTCCCGACCGCAAGCAGGCGCAGTCCGCGCTCAGCCACGAAAGGATCGCCGCCGACCTCGCCGCCTTTCGCAAGGCCGGCGGCAAGATCGAGGTGTTGGGCAATACCAACACCCTGAAGAAGATCGCCGAAGCCAAAGCCGCCGAAGCCTGAGCTGCGGACGGGCCGAAATGGCCCGGTCAGCGCCCGCCCAGCTGGACGCTGACGTTACCGGTGTGCGATTTGATGGAAATGTCGCCGTCCCCGCTCCCGATCCGCGCATTGAGACTGCTGCCGGGGCCGTAGCGGGGGCGCTCCACCTGGCCAATATCGGACTTGATGCGGCCGTTGAAACTGTTCACCCGCAGTTGCGCTGACGAGTCGGCCGGAAGATTCAACATCACCGGCCCGCTGACGGTTTGCAGGGCGATACGCCCTCTTGGCGCGAGCCCGCCGCTGCGCACTCCCGGATTTCCGGACACTGACTCGACGCCCGGGCGCTGCACGGTCGAAAGATCCAGCTTTGTCGCCCCCGTACGGTCTCGGCCGACCCATCGCCACCGCTCGCTCCACTCGCATCGATATTGCCGCTGACCGTTCTGGCCTCCAGTCACCGTTCGTCAGCTGCGAACGGACTTTGCCGCTGACCGTTGTCATCGTGCTTTCAGCGGTACGTCCTGCCGCAACGAATCCGCCACTGGCGGTCTGCGCCTGCCGGCCAAGCACGTAGTGCGGTCCGGGCCGTGGATGTTTCACCTTGCGGCGGCATTGCTGATCCCTACCCGGCCGCCACTTGCCGACGGTTGATGACACGCGCCAACCGAAGCGGGCGGACAGCGCGCATCAGCTGACAGGTCGGCACGGTTCGCCGACAATCGGCGCCTTCCCATTGCCAGCGGGCCTCATGCTTCAATTTTGCTGCAGCCTGGTTTGCCCGTGCCCTGACTGGCCCATTGCAATTCCACTCCCGAGACGCGGTGCGCGCGTCGCGCGCGTCGGCAACGTGGACGACTGCCGGACCGGCACCCGCTGACAACCACGGCGGCCTGCACATCCGTCGCACCCGGACCAATCCTCGATCGCAACATTGCCTGCCGCATTTTGCAGATGGCAACGCCAGGAGATTCCACGTAATGAAGCAATACCTTCCCGTCTGGATGCATGAATGGATCGGGCTCCTCCAAACCACCCTGGGTATCGTGCTGGTGCTCGTGGTCGCCTGGCTGCTGCGCCTGCTGGCGCGCCGCCTGCTTGCCCGACTCGGCATGCACTACACCCTGCCCGCACCGGTCGAACTGGCGGCACGGCGGCTGTCCAACTTCATCATCGGCAGCGCCGCGCTGGTGGTGATACTGGATCAACTAGGCGTATCGGCCACCGTGCTGTGGACCGCGTTCACCGGCTTTGCCGCAGTCGGCGCGGTGGCGTTTTTCGCCGCCTGGAGTGTTCTGTCGAATATTTTCTGCACGCTGCTCATTTTCACCACCCGCCCGTTCCGTCTCGGCGACAGGATCGAACTGGTGGAAAACGGCGAAAAACCCGGCCTCAAGGGACAAGTGATCGATATCAACCTCATCTATACGACCCTGCAGGAAATAGATGGCCCGGCCGAAGGCACGCTCATGCAGATTCCCAACAGCCTGTTCTTCCAGCGCGGTATACGCAGGTGGCGCGCAAACAGTACCGGCATGCAGAACCTGACGCAGGGTGACGGCTGACAACACGCCAGTGACTGGCGTGGTCATTGCCCGGAAACTGGGCCAGTGGAGAAACGCAGGTGATGGGCAGCCCGCCAGAGCCGCCCGCATTGACAAACGCCGACCGGAAACCCGAGCATCCATTGCCCCGATCCCGCCTGATGGATCACCCGGGGCAGCGCGCCCGGAGACAGACTCACCGTCGTGGGCAACCGCATTACCAGCATCGACTACGTGGAGAGCTCAATGAAGCGTGTGACGGGCGTTGGCGGTATCTTCTTCAAGTCGGCAGATCCGAAGGCGCTTGGCGCCTGGTATCGCGAGCATCTTGGCCTGGACGTCAGCGAGTGGGGCGGTGCGGTATTCCACTGGGGCGGCCCTGACAGCCCTCCGGGCATGACCATCTGGAGCCCGTTCGCCCAGGAAACTAGCTACATGGAACCCGGCTCGGCGCCGTTCATGATCAACTTCCGCGTCGCCGACCTGGACGCCCTGCTCGCCGCACTGCGCAGCGAGGGCTGCAACGTCATCGACAAGACAGATGCTTCGGAGCAGGGGAAATTCGGCTGGGTTATCGATCCGGACGGCAACAAGATCGAGCTGTGGGAGCCTCCGGCCGGTCAATGAACGCTCCGCTGTCGCACAACGCTCCACTCACTTGAAACCGCTGCGCCGCCTGCATCGAACAGATGCTGGCCTAAGGAGATCAACGCATCCATGGACAGGAAACAGGCCGACGCTGTCGTCCGCGCGATGTTGTCGCCGGACTTTGAAGCCCGCGAAGAACTGCGCGACAAGCGGCAGAAGCAAGCCACCGCACTGGTGATGCAACGTCGTGCGGCCGGAGCTGCGCTGATCGGCATGGGGCTGGGCGCAGCCATCGGGTATTTCGCGTTCGCAGACACCTCCCTTGGACTCATCGTTGGTGGCATTGGCGCCTACCTGCTCACCCGCCTCGTGCAGGGGCGGACTGCCTGACATTCCGTTCAACCCGCGCACGCGCCGCGTCCCGGCCGGTGTATCCAACCTCAACGCAAATGGAGCGTTACCCATGAGTCCTACCCAACATCTCGTTGCCGCCTGCGCGACCCTGGTGATCCTCACCCTGGTTGTCGGTCTGCGCATGCTCCAGGTCCGCGTCAGGGATATGCGGAGCAAACGGATCCACCCGCAGGCGGTGGCGCTCTCAGCGGGAAAATCCCAGCGGTTCGAGGACTCGCGCGCCTCGGACAATTTCAATCACCTGTTCGAGGTGCCGGTCCTCTTCTACGCCCTGTGCCTGGCGGCTATCGCCACTGCACACGTCCCCGGCTGGATGCCGGCATGCGCCTGGCTGTTCGTCGCCTTGCGCATCGTCCACAGCGCCATCCAGTGTTCCTACAACAAGGTCATGCACCGCTTTCCGGTTTTCCTGGCCGGTTTTTTCCTGGTTGTCGCGATGTGGCTGGCGTACGCCATTTCCTATATGGGCACCTGACGACCACTGCAGGCCGACGTCACCTCGCGGCGTGAGCTGATTGCAGCGGGATCGCGGGGAACGGCGTTTCAGTTCCCCGCCGCCACAAAGCCGCCGGTCTGCCGGGCCCACAGGCGCGCGTACAGACCCGCAGCGGCAATCAGCTCGGCGTGGGTGCCGGTTTCGATGATGCGGCCCTCGTCCATCACCACCAGCCGGTCCATACGGGCGATGGTGGACAGGCGGTGGGCAATGGCGATCACCGTCTTGCCGGCCATAAGTTCGTCCAGACTCTCCTGGATGGCGGCCTCCACTTCCGAATCCAGCGCAGAGGTGGCCTCGTCCATCACCAGGATCGGCGCGTCCTTAAGCAGCACCCGGGCGATGGCGATGCGCTGGCGCTGGCCGCCGGAGAGCTTCACCCCACGCTCGCCCACATGCGCCTCGTAGCCACGCCGGCCCTGCCCGTCCACCAGTGAATCGATGAAGCCTTCGGCGCGCGCCTTGGCGACGGCGGCATGGATCTGTCCGTCGGTGGCATCGGGGCGGCCATAGAGCAGGTTGTCGCGGATGGAGCGATGCAGCAGCGAGGTGTCCTGGGTGATCACACCGATCTGCTCGCGCAGGCTTTCCTGGGTGACCCGGGCGATGTCCTGCCCGTCGATCAGGATGGTTCCGCTCTCCAGGTCGTACAGCCGCAGCAGCACGTTGACCAGGGTGGACTTGCCGGCGCCCGACGGCCCGACCAGACCGATCTTCTCGCCCGGCCGCACCTGCAGATTCAGCCCGGCCATCACGCCGCCGCGTTTGCCGTAATGGAAATGGATGTCGCGGAAATCCACCTCGCCGCGGCTGACCACCAGTGCGCCCGCATCGGGCGCATCCTGCACACTCAGCGGCTGGGCAATGGATTCCATGCCGTCCTGCACGCTGCCGATGTCCTCGAAAATGCCGTTCACCGTCCACATGATCCAGCCGGACATGTTGTGGATGCGGATCACCAGCCCGGTCGCCAGGGTGATGGCGCCCACGCTGATGTGGCCGCGGCTCCACAGCCACAGCGCCAGCCCGCAGGTGCCGGCGATCAGGAAGCCGTTGACGATAGCGATGGTCAGGTCCATGCCGCTGGTGATGCGCGTCTGCGCCCGGTGTTTGACCGCCAGCTCCTGGATCGAGTCGGCGACATAGTCCTGCTCGCGCCCGGCATGGGCGAACAGCTTGAGCGTGGCGATGTTGGTGTAGCCGTCGACGATGCGGCCCATCGCCTTGGAACGGGCTTCCGATGCCACCCACGCCCGCTGTTTCATGCGCGGCACGAAGAACACCATGATCGCCACGTACATCACCAGCCACGCGGCCAGCGGCAGCATCAGCCGCCAGTCCGCCTGCGCGAACAGGTACAGCGCACTGCCGGTATAGACCACGATGTACCAGAGCGCATCGACCATCTGCACCGCCGACTCACGCAACGAGGTGCCGGTCTGCATCACCCGGTTGGCGATGCGCCCGGCGAAATCGTTCTGGAAAAACGACAGGCTCTGCCTGACCACATAGTTGTGCATCAGCCAGCGCGAGCGGTTGCTCAGCCCCGGCACGATGGCCTGGTTGACCAGCAGATTGTGCAGCCCGACCAGCAGCGGGCGCGCAACCAGGGTGATGCCGGCCATCCACGCCAGCGTGCTGGCATGGCGCGAGAAGAAATCCGCGCCCGGCTGCTCGGCCACCATGTCGACGATGCGGCCGAGGAAGTCGAACATCGCCACTTCCACCATCGCCAGTGCCAATCCCGCCACCAGTGTGGCAAGCAGGATCGGCCAGATGGGCGTGAGGTAATGCAGGTAGAAACGCAGCACCCCTTTGGGCGGCATGCGCGGGTCCACGGGAGGGAACACCGGGATCAGCGACTCGAACCAGCGGAACATGACCACAACCCGGAAAACAGGACAGGCCGCGATTGTCTCATCGCAGCCCGCTGCGCATGTCTACGCTGCTGATCCATGCAGGAGCGACGCCGGGTGGCCTCGGGCCATCAGTCGCGATGTTTCATCCAGAATGCCGGAAAGCGATCGCGACTTACGTCGCTCCTACAGGGGGATTTATTTGCTGACCGGCACCAGCAGCAGATCCTGGAAGTCGAAGCTGAAATCGGTCAGCGAAGACACCGCCTGTATCCGCACCTCGCGCACCTTGCCGTCCGGATCAAGGCTGAAATTCACGAACGCATCGGCGTTGAGCGAACGGTCGTCCCAGCGCACGATGAAGGTGTCGTGTTGCCAGTGCTCCAGCGTGCCGATAAGCGCGGCGGTACTGCCGAAACGCAGGCGCAGTTTGCCGCCGGACTTCTCGATCACGACATCGCCGTACCACGCGTCACGATAGGTGTCGGCATACCCCGATAACGGTAACGACGGCTTCGACTTCTGTGCCCGGGCGGCCACGTGCTTGGCCCAGCCCTCATCGGCGTTGCTCTTGGCCTTCGCCACGGCGGTGGCATACGCGCCGACCCAATCGGTGGCGGGCGCCTGCAGCCAGGCATCCAGCACACTCATGGTGATGGCGTTGAAGGCCGCCCCCACTTCCTGGTTGGTCAGCACCACCACACCGAGCTTCTGGTCGGGGACCAGGGTCAGGCGCGACACCTGCCCCGGCCAGCCGCCTGTGTGCCAGACCAGCTTGTGGCCGCGGTAATCACTCAGGCTCCAGCCCTCGCCATAGCCGGCAAAATTGGGCCTGGCCGCCTCCAGTTCCGGCACCGACGGCTTGGGCACCACCTGTGGTACCTGCATCTGCCACATCTGCTGCTGGGTCTTTTCCGAAAACAGCGGCGTACCGTCGGCGAGTTTTCCCTGGGCCAGTTGCACGTTCATCCAGCGCGCCATGTCGTGCGCACTGGAATAGAGTCCACCGGCGCCGGCATTGTTGGACCAGGTCAGCGGCGGCACCGTCCGCAGCTCGCTGAAATCGTAGCGGGCGTGGCCCACGGCCGCCTGGTCGCCTGGCTTGAGGTGATCGGCGTTGTAGCGGGTGTCGTCCATGCCGACCTTGTCGAAGATGCGCCGCTGCAGGAAGTCGGCAAACGACTGCCCGGAGACGTTCTCGATCACCTGCTGGGCCACGGCATAGAGGATGTTGTCGTAGGCGTAGCGATCCCTGAAACCGCCCTTGAGCGGCACGTGCGCCAGCCGTTCCACCACTTCGGCATTGCTGTAGCTGGTCGCCGGCCAGAAAAGCAGGTCGCCCGCGCCCAGACTCAGCCCGCTGCGGTGCGAGAGAAGGTCGCGGATACGCATCTCGCCGGTGACATACGGATCGGACATGCGGAACCACGGCAGGTGCTCGATCACCCGGTCATCCATTTTCAGCTTGCCGTCCTCGGCCAGCAGGTTCAGCGCGGTGGCGGTGAACGCCTTTGTATTGGAAGCGATGGCGAACAGGGTATCGGCCTGCACCGGCTCGGGTTTGCCCAACTCGCGCACGCCGTAGCCGCGTTCCAGCACCACCTGTCCGTCCTTGACGATGGCGATCGCCACCCCGGGAATATCGAACTGCTGGCGCACGCGCTCGACGGTGGCATCCAGTTGCGCCAGTCGTGCCGCCGTGTCGCTCTCTACCTTGTCGCCCGCTTGCGCCATGACACTCACCGCGAGCAGCAGCCCGCCTCCCAGCCATTTGTTCAAACACGTTCTCCCGAGTTCATCGCCCACGCATCGGCGGGCGGTTGCTGTTTCTCACGATGGTAACGCGGCGGCAGCCACGCTCGCCGGGTATCGGCCAACGGAAACCGACCATGGATCTCGCCGCCCGCACCAGCGCCACCATCATTCCCTGCCTGCGTTACCGCGATGCGCCGGCCGCCATCGACTGGCTGTGCAAGGCCTTCGGCTTCAAGCGCCACGCGGTGTACCAGGACGGCGACATCGTCCATCACGCACAACTGGTCTTCGGCAACGGCATGGTGATGCTCGGCTCGGTACAGCCGGGTGAGTGGTCGGCGAACATGATCCAGCCCGATGAAGTGGGTGGTATGGAAACCCAGAGCGCGTGCGTGATCGTCAGCGATGCCGATGCCCATTACGCCCGCGCCAAGGCCGCCGGTGCCGGGATAGTCATCGACATTGCCGACCAGGACTACGGCGGTCGCGGTTATGCCTGCCGCGATCCGGAAGGCCACCTGTGGTGGTTCGGCAGCTACGACCCGTGGAACGCCGCCTCCACGCACGCTGTAGGAGCGACGTAAGTCGCGACAGGGTCCCCGAAAAAGATGCATCGCGGCTTGGGTCGCTCCTGCAGGAGGTTGCACGCACAGCGCCTGCCGGCCTTGACGCCTCCGCCCGACCCCGCGAGGCACAATGGACGGGCCTTCCGCCGAGCCCGTTTGCCATGAATGATCTGTTTTCCAGCCCGCCGCCGTCGCAGACGCGACTGACCGAAGGCGTGTATGCAGGCATCGGCGGCTGGACGTATGTGCCGTGGCGCGGCGGCATGTTCTATCCGACCGGCCTGGTGCAGCGACGCGAGCTGGAGTTCGCCAGCCGGCAGCTGACCAGCATCGAGATCAACAGCACCTATTACGGCACCCAGAAGCCGGCCATCTATGCGCGCTGGGCGGCGGAAACGCCGGAGGGTTTCGTGTTCTCGGCAAAGGCGCCGATGCGCATCACCGGATCACGGCAACTGGCCGGCACTGGCGCGCAGGTCGAAGACTTCATCGGCGGCATCAGCGCGCTGGGCGACCGGCTGGGTCCGCTGGTATGGCAGTTTGAAGCGGGACACCGGCTGGACCGGGACGACTTCGCGCGCTTCCTGCAGCTGCTTCCAGAAGCGGTCGATGGCCGTCGCCAGCGTCATGCGCTGGAGGTCCGCGATCCAGCGTTCCTGGATGCCGAGCTGGTGGCGCTTGCCCGCGAGCATGGGATGGCGGTCGTCTACACCGACTCACCCGACCACCCGAACGCGGCCGACCTGACCGCGGACTTCGTATATGCGCGGCTGATGCGCAGCCGCGGCACGGAGCCCAGCGGCTATCCCGCGGCGGAACTCGCACGGTGGGCCGACCACGTACGCCAATGGCGGAAGGGGCTGGACATCGCCGATCTGCCCCATCGTGGTCCGGATGCGCCGGCCGCGGCCGGGCGCGAGGTATTCGTGTATTTCATCAGCGCCGCCAAGGAGCGCAACCCCGCCGCGGCGATGGAGCTGTTGCGGCTTCTTGCCGAAAACTGACCGGGCGGCACTGCGGTAATTGCCGGCATCGGCGACAATTCGTCCATGCCGATGACCGATACCCGCAAAGCCCTGCTGCAAATCCACTTCTGCGTGCTGTTGTGGGGCGTGACCGCCATCCTCGGCAAGCTCATCACCCTGCCCGCGCTGCCGCTGGTGTGGTGGCGCATGCTGCTGGTGGTGGCGATGCTGGCGCTGGTGCCGCGGGTGTGGCGTGGCCTGTCGATGCTGACGCCACGATTGATCGCCGGCTATTGCGGCATTGGCGCCCTGGTGGCGCTGCACTGGCTCACGTTCTATGGCGCGATCAAGCTGGCCAACGCCTCGGTCGCGGCCACCTGCATCGCCCTGGCGCCGGTATTTACCGCCGTCGTCGAACCCTGGATCGCCAAGCGGCCGTTCCAGCCGCGCGAGCTGGCCTTCGGCCTGGCGGTATTGCCGGGCGTGGCGCTGGTGGTGGGCGGCGTGCCCGACGGCATGCGCCTGGGCGTGGCGATCGGCGCGCTGTCGGCGTTGCTGGTCGCGATCTTCGGCTCGTTCAACAAGCGCATGGTCGCCCATGCCGACCCGCTTACCGTGACCGCACTGGAACTGGGCGCCGGCACGCTCACGCTGACCCTGCTGGCGCCGCTGCTGCCGTTCCTGCTGCCGGCATTGGCCAGCGATCTGTGGGTGATCCCGGACCTGCGCGACGGCCTGTTGCTGTTGGCCCTGTCGGGCCTGTGCACGCTGCTGCCCTTCGCGTTGGCGCTGGTCGCGCTACGTCACCTCAGCGCCTACACCGTACAGCTGGTCACCAACCTGGAGCCGGTCTACGCGATCGTGCTGGCGATGCTGTTCCTGGGCGAACAACACGAACTGACGCCGCAGTTCTACCTCGGGGTGGCGGTGATCGTTGGTGCGGTGTTCCTGCACCCGCTGCTCAACCGCCGCCGGCGGATCACCCGTTCCGAACTGCAGGCAGGCAACGATTCACGCAATCTGGCCGACTAGAGCCGCTACGCTTGGCGGCAACCCACTGTGCTGCCGCAACGCGCTCGCAGTCATTACTCTCCGGTGCCGCGGTGGATTGGCAAACCGCACCGGATCGTCAAACCCCTGCGAACGCCCCCACGCATCAGGCAGCGCTGCAGTGCGGCCAGCGGTTCGGCGCATTTGCGCGATCAGAGTTCCAACAGCGGCCCTGTCGGGCGCCAAGCAAGCAGCATCGGGACGCGCTGCGGCGCTGGTCGTTGCCGCCGGAAACCGGCGACAACCCGCTCACACCTCACCAGTTCGTCTGGTCGGGCAGCAGCCCACGCAGTTCCTGCTCGGTGAGATTGCGCCATTGCCCGGGCTTGAGCGCACCCAGCTTGATGTTGTCGATGCGTACGCGCCGCAGCTGGGTGACCCGGTAATCGAACGCGGCCGCCATCAGGCGGATCTGCCGGTTCAGGCCCTGCTGCAGGATGACGCGAAAACCGAACTTGGCAATCCGGCTGGTCTTGCACGGCAGCGTGGTCTCGTTGCGGATCTGCACACCGCGGGCCATGCCGCGCAGGAATTCGTCGGTGACCGGCTTGTTGACCGCCACCAGGTATTCCTTCTGGTGGCCGTTCTCGGCGCGCAGGATCTTGTTGACGATGTCGCCGTTGCTGGTCATCAGGATCAGGCCTTCGGAATCCTTGTCCAGACGGCCGATCGGAAAGATGCGCTGCTCGTGGCCAACGAACTCGACGATGTTGCCCTTGACCGAACTTTCCGTGGTGCAGGTGATGCCCACCGGTTTGTTGAGCGCGATATAGACGTGGCGGCGGCCACTGCTTTTCTGCACTTCGCGGGCACGCAACGGCTGCCCGTCGACCAGCACCACGTCGCCCTCGCCAACCACCGCACCAGTACCGGCGACGACGCCATTGACGGTGACACGGCGTTCGCCGAGCAGCCGGTCGGCCTCGCGGCGGGAGCAGAAGCCGGTTTCGGCGATATGTTTGTTGAGTCGGATTGTCATCGCGCAATTATCCGCGATCCCGCCGCTCCCCGCGCGCCGTGCGTGCAACTACCGTGCGCTGCGCTGTTGGCGCTTCCGCAGCCGGCCGCGGCCGGCGCGCGTGGTGGAGTGACGGTGTTGGCTGACGTCATTACGATTGCCGAACGCGACCCGCATCTTGCAAGCCGCCACTGCTACCTTGCCGCGCGCCACGGGCAGTCATCGCAACACGCTCCCGTGGCGAATCGCTGCCGCCGGCCCGCTGCGTCAGCCGCGTCCGGCCAGATCATTGGCAATCCCGCGGGCCATAACGCAACAGCCCCGGCGAACCGGGGCTGTTTGCAACGTGGAGCCGGCAAATCAGGAATTGTGCGGACCGCGGGGCTTGAAACCGTCGCGGCGTGGCGGGCGACCACCGTCCGGGCGGCTGCCACCCGGCTTGCCATGACCGAACTTGGGCTTGAACGCACGCGCCGGCGCCGGCACTTCACCTGCTTCGACGCGCCGCATCTGCAACTGCTGCCCCGAGACCCATACCTTCTTCAGGTGTTGCAGCAGGTCGGTCGGCATTTCCGCCGGCAGATCCAGTACCGAATAGTCGTCGTGGATGTCGATGCGGCCGATGAAGCGGCTTTCCAGCCCGGCTTCGTTGGCGATCGCGCCGACAATGTTGGCCGGCTTCACCCCGTGGGTGTGGCCCACTTCGATGCGGTAGGTTTCCATGCCGACTTCGGGCTCACCACGCGGCGCCATCTCGCGACGCGGGCGGGCTTCGAAATCGCCCTCCGCACGCGGCGGACGCGGTGCGCGCCCGCCCTCATCGCGGCGCGGGCCACGCTCGAAGCGCGGCTCGAAACGGGCCGGACGCTCGCCACGATCCTGCCGGTCCGCGTGCGGCGCACGCTCTTCGCGATGGGCGCTGCGCGGCGGCGTGGTCAACAGGAACGGGGTGTCGCCCTGCAACAGCTTGGCCAGCGCGGCGGCAATCTCGATCGCGGGAACATTGTTCTCGCTCTCATAACGCTGCAGCAGGTCGCGGTAGAAATCCATCTCGCCAGCCACCAGCGCTTCGCTGATGCGGTCCATGAACTTGGAAACGCGATGGTCGTTGACCGCATCCACGCTCGGCAGCTGCATCTCTTCGATAGGCTGACGGGTGGCGCGTTCGATCGCGCGCAGCATGCCCTTCTCGCGCGGGGTGGCGAACAGGATCGCCTCGCCGCTGCGGCCGGCACGGCCGGTACGGCCGATGCGGTGGACATAGCTTTCGGTGTCGTAGGGAATGTCGTAGTTCAACACGTGGCTGATGCGCTCCACGTCCAGACCACGTGCGGCCACGTCGGTGGCGACCAGGATGTCGAGCTTGCCCTCCTTGAGATGCTGGATGGTGCGCTCGCGCTGGGCCTGCTGCATGTCGCCGTTGATCGCCGCAGCCGCAAGGCCGCGCGCCTGCAGCTTTTCAGCCAGCTCTTCGGTGGCTGCCTTGGTGCGCGAGAACACGATCATCGCATCGAACGGTTCCACTTCCAGGATGCGGGTCAGCGCATCGAGCTTGTGCATGCCGCTCACCCACCAGTAACGCTGGCGGATATTGGCCGAGGTGGTGGTCTTGGAAGCGATGTTCACTTCCACCGGCTCGCGCAGATACGTCTGCGCGATACGTCGGATGGCCGGCGGCATGGTGGCCGAGAACAATGCCACCTGGCGCTCGGCCGGCAACTTCTTCAGCACCGCCTCGACGTCATCGATGAAGCCCATCCGCAGCATTTCATCGGCTTCGTCCAGCACCAGCGTCTTCAGCTCGGACAGATCAAGGGTGCCGCGATCGAGATGGTCGATCACACGCCCCGGGGTACCGACCACAACATGCACGCCGCGCTTGAGCGCAGCCAACTGCAGGCCGTAGGGCTGGCCGCCGTACACCGGCAGCACGCGGAAGCCGGGGGTACCGGTCGAATAGGTCTGGAACGCCTCGGCCACCTGGATGGCCAGCTCGCGGGTCGGCGCCAGCACCAGCGCCTGCGGCTTTTTCCGGTCCAGATCGAGATTGGACAGCACCGGCAGCGCGAATGCGGCGGTCTTGCCGGTACCGGTCTGGGCGGTACCCAGCACATCGCGGCCGCTGAGCAGCGCCGGGATGGTGGCAGCCTGGATCGGCGAAGGCGTTTCATAGCCGACATCGACAACCGCTTTCATCACAGCTTGGGACAAACCCAGATCTGCAAACAGCAGCGGCGCGGGGGATTCTTGAGACATGGGAAACTCCGGGGGCAACGCCGCGAACGGGCGCGCGAAAAGACGCATATTGTGCTCCCAAAACCTCCCCGCTGTCGCGTGGGGGGCCGATCGCCCGTTCAGCTGGCGGCGATCCTGGCCGTGAAGCGGAAAGTCGAAAATGCCCCTGAAACCGGCGTGATGAACGACAATAGCGCCCGTTTTCCGACCGTGAACCGCCATGCAGACCATCGATTTCGAGCTGGACCGCGACTACGTTGAACTCAAGCAGCTGCTCAAATTGACGGACCTGGTCAGCAGCGGCGGCGAAGCCAAGATCATCATCGGCGACGGCCAGGTACGGGTGAATGGCGAGGTCGAGCTGCGCAAGGCCTGCAAGATCCGCGCAGGCCAGCAGGTCCAGCTCGGCGACGTGGTGATCCGGGTAAACGAAGCGGGCTGAGGTCCAGCCGTCATCCCACGCGGAGGTGAAATCCACCGTCGCCGCGTGTCGACAACGCCCGGCTATCGAGGATCGGCAGACAACGCGATCGCGGGTCTGCTCAGACCAGCAGCGCCCACAGCAGCATCAGCAGGGCCGCCAGCGACACGCCCCAGACGAGGCTGCGCAGATATGGAACGCCGGCCGCGTACAACGGTACGTAGAGCAGCCGTGCTCCCAGATACAGCTGCGCCGCCAGCGCGGTGTCCGCGCTCTGACGCTGGCCCAACACCACCGCCAGCACCAGCGCCGCAAAAAACGGGAACGTTTCCAGATAGTTGGCCCAAGCCCGCTGCAGCCGCGCGGCGATACCGGTCAGAGGTGGCGCCGGCCCGTCGCGGGCCGAGGCGTTCCACTTCATGCCGCGCTGCGACGTACTTGCCGCCGCAGCGACCAGCAGTTGCGCAATCCCCAGCAGTACGGCCCACGCCAGCATGCGCAGCTCGATACTCATCTCACACCTCCCCGAAAGCCACATGACGGATGGGCGCAGCCCGCAAGCAACGGCGAATGCAACTCAGCTGCTGGCAGCCCGGACGCTGTAGCCGGAAACGCGCCACACCTTGTCTTCATCCAACCGGAACGACACCAGCTCGCGCACGGGCTGGGCGTTGTTGGCAAAACGCGTGGGGAAACTGACGTTGAGATAGAGCCCCGGCGGCACACTCGCGCCGGCGCCGTATTGCACCCGGGTGATCGACGCCTGGCCGCGCGAAACCAGCGCTCCCAGACGGGTACGGTCGGTCGCGATCTGGCTGGCAAACGCGTCGCGGGCCACTACCTTGCGCGCAACAGCCGAGGCGCCGTCCCATACTTCCGCCGCGCGCCGGGCATCAACCAGCTGGGCCACCTTCAACGCGGCCTGGGTCATTTCGGCATCCTGCTTGGCCTGTTGCGCCTGCTGGGCCGGCGTCAGGGTCGGTGCCCGGGTCGCGGCAGCTGCAGGTTTCGGTGCGACGGCAGCGGGTTTCGGGGCAGCGGCCGGTGCCTGCGCCATCACCGCGGCAGCCGGCAGGATCAGGGACAACATCAGCGAGAGGCGACTGGTCCGCATGGCACGCTCCGTGGCGTTCTGAGAAGAAACCGGAGTCTATGACAGCCGCTGTGATGAACGCCGGTCAGGATCCCCCGGCCGGATGCGCGGTCGCCATTGGCCGTGGCGCCGATGCCGACGCCGATGCGGGTTGGGCTGCCGGCGCCGGCAGGGTGGGTGCCAGCAACGCGGTGTCGATCTCCGACAACGGGCTTTCCTCGGGGCAGGAATCATCGGGAAATCCGAAATTTTCCTTCAGTGCCTGCCCACAGGTATTGACCGCCTCCAGCTCGGCATCGGCGACCTTGCACTTCTGATCGAAGGCGATCAGGAACGCATCCTTGCGGCGCACGAAGTCATCGCCGCACTTGCGCATCTGCTTGATCCGCTCCAGGTCGTCCTGCACCGCGTTGGTACCGTCCAGGCCGAACTGCTTCAACTCGTCACCGGTCAGCAGACGCAGGCTGCGGTTGGGCACGGTCATCATCAGATCGGCCACCCCGACCGCCACTCCGTTGCGCTGCAGATAGTCCTTCACATTGTCATAGACCTCGTGCAACTCGCGGTTCAACTCCGCACGCGAGGTCGCTGTCGAGCTGATGCGCATCATCCGGTGGATGCCGACCCGGCCGGAAATCAGGCGGTTGTCGCCGGCGGCCAGCACGAACACGCAGGCGCTGTGGCAGATCGAGCCTTCGCGCACCCAGATCGTCCAGTTGGACTCGCCGATGCTGTCGCCGGCCACGATCGCCGCTTCCACCTGGCCGCCGCTGGAATCCAGGTCGAGGATGCGCCGGCGGATCTTCAGCCCATCGGCAACGGCGGCCAGGCGCCACATCATCTCGGCGAAGGACGGGTTGATCTTGCCCGCATAACGCACCCGCACCAGGCCCCGCTCCTGGCACGGCGCCAACGCCGCCTCGATCGCGGGCCGGTCCAGGCTTGCCAGTGCGATGCCGTCGCCACCCTCGGCGACATAGTCGGTATCGCAGCTGACCCATGCGTTGCCTTGTGCCAGCACGACTTCCGGCCATTCCTTGGTGCGTTTGACCGGTGCCGGCGCAGGTACATCGACGGCATTGATCGACACCATGTGATCACCATCGGCCCCGAGCGCCGGCGACTGCTCGGCCTGGGTGACATTTCCGGCCGTTTCCTGCGGATTGCAGGCGAGCAAGCCCAGGCACAAAAAAGGTGACCACCACGACTTGGGCAACATGGAAAGCGTTCGAATCCGAAAGGTGGCGCAGGACGCCGAAGGGATATCAGTCTAGTGCCGAACGGCGTAGCGACCGCAATCGGCCCTGAACAAGCGAAAAGGCTTGGCGCATTGGCGTCCGAAAATGGCGAGTGCGGGCGCTTTTGGGCGCCTAGACTGGCGCCATGGAAATCGCCATGCAGCCCACCCATGCCCAATGCGAGCAGGCGCGCCTTGCACGCGATGCGCGCTTCGACGGTGTGTTTTTCACTGCCGTACGCAGCACCGGCATCTATTGCCGTCCGGTGTGTCCGGCACCACCGCCGCGGCGCGAGAACGTCAGCTATTACCCGAATGCGGCCGCAGCGGCGGCGGCCGGATTCCGCCCCTGCCTGCGCTGCCGCCCGGAGCTGGCGCCGGAGGCCGTGCGCCACCTGCAGGACGACAGCCTGCGGCGGGCGCTGGAGCTGCTGGCCGAAGGCCTGCTGCAGGAACAACCGGTAACCGCGCTGGCTGCTGCCGTGGGGCTGAGCGCGCGGCAATTGCAGCGCCTGTTCGTGGCCCGGCTCGGCGCCACGCCGGTACAGGTCCATTCCACTCGACGCCTGCTGCTGGCCAAACAGCTGCTCACCGAAACCGCCCTGCCGGTCACCCAGGTTGCGCTCGCCGCCGGTTTCAACAGCCTGCGTCGCTTCAACAGCGCGTTCCTGCAGGGCTGCGGCATGCCCCCGGGCGCGATCCGCCGGCACACCGGCAAGGTCGAGGGCGGCGAACTGATCCTGCGGCTGGGTTACCGGCCACCACTGGATTTCGAGGCCATGCTCGGCTTCCTGCGCCGGCGGGCGATTCCCGGTATCGAGCAGATCGACGACCACAGCTACCAGCGCGTGATCGGGCCGGCCGACGCTCCGGGCCTGATCCGCGTCACCGCCGATGGCAGGCGCCCGGAACTGCGGCTGCAGCTGGACAAGGTCGAGCCCCGCGCGATTCCCGGCATCGTGCGTCGCGTGCGCCGGATTTTCGACCTCGATGCCGATCTGGCGACGGTGCATGCCACGCTGCAGCGTGAGCCGTTGCTGGCGGCCGGCATCGCGCGTCGCCCAGGGTTGCGCGTACCCGGCGGCTGGGACGGCTTCGAAGTCGCCGTACGGGCGGTCCTGGGCCAGCAGGTGAGTGTCGCCGCGGCCACCACGTTGGCCCGTCGTCTGGTCGACCAGTACGGCCAGCCGCTGGCCGGACAGCCGGAAGGCCTGGACCGCCTGTTCCCCTCGCCTGAGCAACTGGCGCACGCGCCACTGGAAAACATCGGCTTGCCGCGCAGCCGGGCGGCCACGCTACGCGCACTCGCCGCCGCCTGCGCCGACGGCCGCCTGGATTTCAGCAGCGCGCAGAACCTGCATGACTTCATCAAGCGCTGTGTGGCCCTGCCCGGCATTGGTCCGTGGACGGCGAACTACATCGCGCTGCGCGCGTTGGCGCTGCCCGATGCCTTTCCCGCGGGCGACCTGGTGCTGCAACAGGTACTCGGCGGCGATGTCCGCTTGAGTGAAACCGCCACCGAGGCCCGTTCACAGCCCTGGCGTCCGTGGCGTGCCTACGCGGTCCTGCACCTGTGGTATCTGGCCAACGATTCCAAGACGGAGAATCCCTCATGACGCTGCTCTACGATTGCTTTGACAGCCCGATTGGCCCGCTCACCGTTGCCGCCGACCACGAGGGCCTGCGCCACATCCTGTTTCCGCAGAACCGCCACAACGCCAAAGGCCGCGAACGCTGGCAACGCGATGTCGATGCGCTCGCCGAACCACGCCGACAGCTGCTGGAGTACCTGCAAGGCACGCGCAGCCGGTTCGAACTGACCCTGGCGCCGGCCGGCACCGACTTCCAGCTGCAGGTCTGGCACGCGCTGGCCGAGATTCCGTTCGGCAGCACCTGGAGCTATGTCCAGCTCGCCCGGCATATCGGCCGCCCCGCTGCGAGCCGCGCGGTCGGCGCTGCCAACGGCCGCAATCCCTTGCCGATCGTGCTGCCCTGCCACCGCGTCATCGGCGCCAGCGGTGCACTGACCGGCTTTGGCGGCGGGCTGCCGACGAAGGTTGCGCTGCTGAAACTGGAAGGTGTGCCGGTTGCCGCGGAGCCGGCGTCGGATCTGTTCGCCTGAGCGCAGCGTTGTGTGTTTTTCCGCGGCCGGTGTATTAGCCGTGTCATCGACGGCGGTTTATCATCGGGCAATGATTTCGATCCGCTTCCCACTGGTGGCCGTGGCCACCGCAGCGCTTGCAGCCTGCGCCTCCTTCCCTTCGTCAAACCCACCGGACACGCACGCCGCCGCGCCGGCCACGGTGCTGCTGATCTCCATCGACGGACTGCGTGCCGACACTCTCGACCGCGACCTCAGCCCCAACCTGTCGCGTCTGGCCCGCGAAGGCGTGCGTGCCGCCATGTCGCCCTCCTATCCTTCGCTGACCTTCCCCAACCACTACACCATCGTCACCGGCCTGCGTCCGGACCGCCACGGCATCGTCCACAACAGCATGAGCGAGGACGCGTTGGGCATGTTCCGCATGAGCGACCGCGCGGCGGTGGGCAATCCCGCATGGTGGGGCGGCGAACCGATCTGGGTGGGAGCGGAAAAGGCGGGATTGCGCACTGCCACCTGGTCCTGGCCAGGAAGCGAGGCCCCCATCCAGGAAATTCGACCCAGCCACTGGCTCGAATATGACGGCACCGTACCGTTGGACGCGCGCGTCGATCAGGTCCTGGAGTGGCTTGGCCAGCACCCCGCTGACGACAGCCAGCGTTTCCGGCTGTTGACGCTGTACATGGAGCCGGTGGACACGGCCGGTCACAACCACGGGCCCGATTCGGTCGAGTACGCCGAGGCGGTGCAGGAAGTGGATGCTGCAATCGGGCAGCTGCTGGAAGGAATGGCACAGCGCCGCGTGCTCGACCGCACCAACATCATCGTGGTCTCCGACCATGGCATGGCGACGGTCAAGGCGGGACAGGTGGTTGCTACCGAGGACATGGTGCCGCCGGATGTCGCACGCCATGTTTCGGTCGGCCAGTCGATCGGTTTCACGCCGCTGCCGGGCAAAGAGGCGGAAGCCGCACAACGCTTGCTGGGCGCACACGAGCGCTATGACTGCTGGAAACGCGAGGATCTGCCGCCCCGCTGGCATTACGGCAGCAATCCACGGGTGCCGCCCATCATCTGCCAGATGCACGAAGGCTGGGATGGGCTGCCGCGCGAACTCGTCGCCAAGCGTCCGTCGCGGGATCGCGGCTCGCATGGCTTTGACCCGGCACTGCCATCGATGCAGGCGGTTTTCGTCGCCCGCGGCCCCTCGTTCCAGCAAGGCAAGCAACTGCCGCGTTTCGACAATGTCGATGTCTATCCGCTGCTGACGCGACTGATCGGCATCGAGCCGGCCGCCAACGACGGCAACCCGGAGACGCTGCTGCCGGCGCTGCGCTGAGGCGGCATTGCTGGAAGACAGACATAAAAAAAGCGGCGCAAGCGCCGCTTTTTCGCATCGCCAGGGCCGGCTGGATCAGCCTGCCTTGGCAACCGTCTTCTTGGCCACTGCCTTCTTGGCCGGAGCCTTGGCGACCGTCTTCTTGGCAACCGGTGCGCCGGTGCCCACGGCCACCTTGCTCACCACGTGCTTGCGCGCATTGCCGTAGCTGGCGTTGTAGCGCTTGCCCTTGGCGGTCTTGCGGTCACCCTTACCCATGTCGTCAACTCCTCAGTGTGAAATCCAGATTACCCCGTTTTCTAACGGGTTCGGCGAGACCGCCATCGACGGCCCCGCACATGATGTGAAAGCCTAACATGCGCCCCTAATGCGCGCAGCTGGCGTCGTGGACATGACCGTGATTGAGGCGAAGGTTCAACAGATGTGCCAGCCCCACCAGCACTCCACCCAGCGTCATCACCACCGCGTGCGGGACCTGCGAGTGATGCAACGGCGCATAGAGCAGCCCGGCCCACAACGCGATCAGGCCCGGAACCAGCACGCCCAGTGCATTCAGCGCGCGATGCCGGCGATACCCCAGAACCAGACTGAACAGGCCCAACAGGGTCACAAAGACCACCAGCGTCTGCTCGACACCGTCACCGAGCCACACCGACAACCCCAACGAAGGAGCCGCGGCCAGCGCGATGGGGATCAGCGCGCAGTGCACCGCGCACAGCAGCGAACCGGTGGCACCGAAGCGATCAAGCAGAGCGCGGGTTCTGGGAAACAGGAGCATGACTTTCAGCAGGGCCGACGAATCGTTATGGAATAATATAACATTCAATCCGACCCGCTGATCACCTTTTGACGATCCCATTGCCGACCGGGCACGCCAGTCGAGTGATACAGAGTAACAATCCACAACTTCGGAATCCCATGCCTTCCTCCTCCCTGCTGCTGAAACCCCACACCCTGGCCCTCGCACTTGCCACCCTGATCCCCACCGCTTTTGCGGCGGCGGACGACAGCGATGGGCAAAGCCATCACCTGACCGAGCTGTCCGCCGTCAAGGTCACCGCCTCGCCGCTTCAGGGCAGTGCCGAGTCGTTGGCACGTCCGGTCGACGTGCTGGCCGGCGAGCGTCTGGATGAACAGAAGGCCGGCACCCTCGGCGATACCCTCGCCAAGCTGCCCGGCGTACAAAGCACCTATTTCGGCCCCGGCGTCGGCCGCCCGATCATCCGCGGCCAGGAGGGCCCGCGCGTGGCGATCGTCTCCAACGGCATCGGCAACATGGATGCGTCCACCGTGAGTGCCGACCACGCCACCAGCATCGAGCCGTTCCTGGCCGACCAGATCGAAGTCCTCAAGGGGCCTGCGACGCTGCTGTTCGGCAGTGGTGCGATCGGCGGCGCGGTGAACGTGGTCGATGGCCGCATCGCCCGCGAACTGCCGGACCGCCCGCTCAGCGGCCGTGCCGAACTGCGCGGCAATTCGGTCAACGACGAGCGCAGCGGGATGTTCCGTCTCGATGGCGTCAACGGAAACGTCGTGCTGCATGTGGACGGCGTGGTGCGCAACGGCGATGACTACCGGATCCCCGGCCATGCGGTACGCGACAGCCTGGAAGACCACAGCGGCCACGACCATGACGACGGCGATGCCGATGAGCCGCGACGCGGCCGCCTGGACAACAGTTCGATCCGCACCCGCGCCGGTGCGGTCGGTGCGACCTGGCTCGGCGATGACGCTTACTTCGGCGCCTCGGCCAGCACCTACCGCAGCAACTACGGCATTCCCAACGGTGCGCACGGGCATGCGGACGATGATCACGGCGATGACCAGGGAGACGTCGAAGAGAGCGACGGGCACGAGGTGCGCATCGATATGGTGCAGACCCGCTTCGACATGAAAACCGGAATCCACAACCCGCTGCCACTGCTGAAAAACATCAACCTGCGCGCCGGCTATACCGATTACGAACACACCGAGCTGGAAGCCGGCCTGCCTGCCACCCGCTTCACCAACCGCGGCATCGAAGGCCGTCTGGAAGCGGTGCAGCAGCCGATCGGCGGCTGGGAGGGCGCGTTCGGCCTGCAGTTCGGCAACAGCGATTTCGGCGCCCACGGTGAAGAAGCCTTCGTGCCCGACACCGGAACGCGGAATCTGGGCCTGTTCGTGCTGCAGGAAAAGCAGTTCGGCCCGTTCAAGCTGGAACTGGGCGGCCGCCACGACCAGGTCAAGCTCGAGCCGACCGGCGACCAGCCTGCCCGCACGTTCGACGCCACCAACCTGTCCGCCGCCGGCATCTGGACGCTCAACGACGCCGTCGACCTGCGTTTCGGCATCGACAGCTCCGAGCGTGCGCCGACCAACGAAGAGCTTTACGCCGCCGGCCCGCACGTCGCCACGCGTTCGCTGGAAATCGGCGATGCCGGCCTGATGACCGAGCGCGGCCGGCGCGTCGAGCTGGGCATCCACAGCCACAGCGACCGCTTCGACTTCTCCGCATCGATCTACCAGACCCGGTTCAAGGACTTCATCTATCTGGCCGACACCGGCGTGGTCGAAAGCCTGCCCGTCCGCCTGTGGGCGCAGCAGGATGCCACCTTCACCGGCGGCGAGGCCGAGGCGCTGGTGCATCTGTCTGAAGGCAGCGCCGGGGATTGGGACCTGCGCGTGTTCGGCGATTACGTGAAGGCCGAGCTGGATGGCAGTGGCAGCCGCATCCGGGACATCGCTGTGCCCCACGGCGACCACAGTCACAACTACAGCGTGGAGCTGGCCAACACCGGCTACCTGCCACGGATCTCACCGGCCCGCATCGGCGCCGACCTGCGCTGGTCGCGTGACGGCTGGCGCGCATCGATCGGCGCGGTGCATTACAACAGCCAGAAGGATGTGGCCCGGAACGAAGAGTCGAGCGCGGGCTATACCCTGATCGATGCGCACGTCGCCTACCGCTGGGACCGCTCGGGCAGCAACAGCTACGAGGTGTTCCTGGACGGCAGCAACCTGGGCAACCGCGAAGTACGCCCGCACACCTCCCTGCTGCGTGATTACTCGCCGCTGCCGGGCCGCGGCGTGGCGTTTGGCATCCGCGCGTTCTTCTGAGCATCGCGCCGCATGAAGCCGCAGACGGTTATCACCTTCTGCGGCTTCTTCAAGATCGCCATCCGGCACTGCCGCTCGTGCGGGGCCGGCAGTTTGGATCCAGCGCGCGAATCCTCATGCCCCTGCGCGACGGCGATCCCGATTGAAGACCAGCACTTCCAGTCGCCCTGCTTGCTGGAATAGCCGGATGCCCTCACCTTCACAGCGCGCGGCATCCAGCAGCGCCCGTCTCGGGCACATCCGCCCACGGGCCGGCGCCAACCGTCACTTTTCCATGAAGATCACATCGTGACTGGCAGCCAGCGGCGAGCGGCCGTGAACTGCCGCAGCTTCAGCCGGCGCAAGCCGCGCACAGCCCATGCACTTCCAGGGTCTGCGCCTGCGGCTTGAAGCCCAGCGCCTTGGCGCGTTCCTCCAGCTGGCGGACGATGTCGCGGTCTTCCAGTTCCACCGCGCTGTGGCAGCGGTTGCAGATCAGAAACGGCACCGAATGCTGGCTGCTGCTGGGATGGTGGCAGGCCACGAAGGAGTTGACCGAGGCCAGCTTGTGCACAAAGCCATTGGCCATCAGGAAATCCAGCGCGCGGTAGACCGTGGGCGGAGCATCGGCGCCGACGCCCTTGCCTTCGCGCACCCATTCGAGCAGTTCGTAGGCCTTGACCGGCTTGCCGGCCTCGGCGATCAGGCGCAGCACGTTGGCGCGGATCGGGGTCAACCGCAATCCGCGCTCGCGGCACACCCGTTCGACCACCGCGATGAAATCCGCCGCGTCATCGACGTGGTGGTGCGGGGCGGTACAGGCGTGGCTGCTGGACATGACGGAACTCCTTCGAAAATCAGGCCGCTGGAACCTTGATGAGTGCGGCATCGATGCGCTTCAAGGCCTCGTCGCGGCCGGCGAGGTAAACGGTATGGGAAATATCCGGGCTGACCTGGGTGCCGGTGATGGCCACGCGCAACGGCTGGGCGACCTTGCCCATGCCGATTTCCAGCGCAGCGGCAGTGTCGTGCAGCGCGGCCGAAACCGCCTCCACCGTCCATTCAGCGGCAGCCGCCAGCCGCTCGCGCGCCTTGCCCAGCGCCAATTCCGCGCCCGGCTTGAAATGCTTGGCCACCGCGGCTTCGTCGTACACGGTAAGCGGCTGGTACCAGACCACCGCCTTGTCGGCCATCTCTTTGAGCGTCTGCACGCGGTCGCGCAATGCCACCACCACGTCGGCCGGGGCCGGGCCGGCGGCCAGGTCGAGCTCCAGCTTTTCCAGCTGATAGACCAGATGCGGCGCGATGCTGTCGGGCGTGTCGGTCTTCAGATAGTGCTGGTTGACCCAGCCGAGCTTGGCCATGTCCAAGCGCGAGGCCTTGGAGTTGACGTCGGTCACGCTGAACAGATCGATCAGCTCCTGGCGGCTGAACAGTTCCTGGTCGCCATGCGACCAGCCCAGCCGCGCCAGATAGTTGATCAGTGCGTGCGGCAGGTAGCCGGCGTCCTTGTACTGCATGACGTCGGCCGCGCCGGTGCGCTTGGACAGCTTGGCACCCTGCTCGTCAAGGATCATCGGCATGTGCGCGAACTTCGGCACGACCGCGCCCAGCGCTTCGTAGATGTTGATCTGGCGCGGGGTGTTGTTGATGTGGTCGTCGCCGCGAATCACCTCGGTGATGCCCATGTCCCAGTCGTCCACCACCACGGCGAAGTTGTAGGTGGGGAAACCATCCGGGCGGAAGATCACCATGTCGTCGAGTTCGCTGTTGGCGATCTCGATCGGCCCCTTGATCAGATCATCGAACACCACCGTGCCCTCAAGCGGATTCTTGAAGCGGATCACACGGTTGGAATCCTCGCGATACGGCAGGTTGGCTTCACGCGCGGCGCCGTTGTAACGCGGTTTCTCCTGTTTGGCCATGGCGGCCTCGCGCATGGCGTCCAGCTCTTCGCGCGACTCGTAGGCGTAATAGGCCTTGCCGGCGGCCAGCAGCTGCTCGGCCACTTCCTTGTAACGCGCAACGCGGTCGGTCTGGTAGACCGGGCCTTCGTTGTAGTCCAAGCCCAGCCATTCCATCGCGTCGAGAATCGCGTCGATCGCGCCCTGGGTGCTGCGCTCGCGGTCGGTGTCCTCGATGCGCAGCACGAATTCGCCACCGCGATGGCGCGCCTCCAGCCAGCAGTACAGCGCGGTGCGGGCGCCGCCGATATGCAGGTAACCGGTGGGACTGGGGGCAAAGCGGGTGCGGCAGGTCATGGCGGAACCGGAAGATGGAATCGGGTCATTTTACCCCGTGCCACCTTTCCTCACCTCCTGTCCCCCGGCAGCGTCGCCGGCAGACCGTGGCCGCTGGCATTTCCCGCACAATGATGCCGGAGGGGGAAAACGACGAAGGGCCGGAATGCGGCCCTTCGTCTTGCCCGGCGATTCCGCGCGGATCAGTTTTCCAGCAGCGGCTTGCGCGGCAGCTTTTCGTCACGCATGGCGGCGTGGTAGACGAAGCTGGCAACGATCGCCGCAGCCTGCTTCAGGTCTTCGGGCTCGGCGTGATCCCAGGTGTCCAGATGGCTGTGATGGACGTTGGTGAAGTAGTCCAGCCGGTCCTGGATGAACTGGAAGCCCGGCAAGCCGACGCGATCGAAACTGATGTGGTCGGTGCTGCCGGTGTTGCGGGTGGCCACGGTGGTGGCGCCGATGTCATGGAACGGTTCCAGCCACGCCTTGAAAATCGGCGTCACCGCCATGTTTTCCTGGGCATAGATGCCGCGGAAGCGGCCCGAGCCGTTGTCCATGTTGAAGTACGCCGAAAAACGGTCGTAATCGCGCTGCTTCTGCAGCGGGCCGGTCGGATCGCGCAGCGATGCCGGCAGCGCCTTCTGCGCCGCATCGGCGGGCTCGGGGTAGCGCGCGAAATGCTTGGCCACGTACGCCTGCGAGCCGATCAGGCCCTGCTCCTCGCCACTCCACAGTGCAACCCGGATCGTGCGCCGCGGTTTGGCGCCGACCGCCTTGAGGATGCGCATGGCCTCCATCATCACCGCCACGCCGGCGGCGTTGTCGGCCGCCCCGGTGCCGGTGTGCCAGGAGTCCATGTGCGCTCCCAGCATGACGATCTCGTCGGCCTTGCTGCTGCCGCGGATCTCGGCCAGCGTGTTGTAGCCGGGCTGGTCGGTCTCATCGGTGAAGCGGGCGGCCACGTTGACCCGCAGCTTGACGGTCTTCTTGTCCTTCAGCGCGCGCACCAGCGGATTGAAGTGCTCGGCGATCATCGCCAGCTCCGGGATACCGGTCGACTCGCCGGCCTTGCGCGAGCCGCCACCGGCCACGCGGATGATGCCGTTGTCCCAGCCGCTGATGCTGATGGCGGCCAGCGCACCTTCCTCGACCAGGAACGCGTTGACCGCCTTGGCCAGTTCCTGACGCTCGGTGTATTCCTTGATCCGCTTTGCCCGGTCACCGGCAGCGGTCTTGGGCAAGGTGAACTCCTGCAGCCCTTCCAGCGAGGTGGCGTCGTGGCGATGCGAATCCGCCTCGGTGCCGCGCTTGTATTCACGCGCCTCGCCCAGCAGCAGGATCTTGCCCTTCAGCTTGCCGCGGTACTTCTCGATGTCGGCCAGTTTCTTGATCTTGACCGACACCAGCTCGCCTTCGACCGCGCCGCTGGTACCCGGCGTCCACGCCTTGGGCAGCGCATGCAGCGGCTGGATCCGATCGCCGAGCATCTCCACGCTGGAGAAGCTGTATTCCCAGCCGCGGCCGAAGTCGTCAAACGCTTCGTTGTGGGCGTTGGCCAGGCCCCATTCGTTGAACTTGCCCAGCGTCCAGGCGTTGGCCTGCGCCATCTGCGGAGAGTTGGTCAGGCGCGGGCCGATGGTTTCGGTGAGATGGCTGAAGGTCTCCATCACCTGCGAACGGTGGAACGCCTCCTGACGGATGCGGCTGACCATGTCCAGATCCACCGGCTCGTTGGTCTGCGCCGATACGCCGCCCGCCAGACCCATGCACAACACCAGCAAACAACGCTTGATCACTCGATTTCCCCCAGCCGTACGGCCTTCACGTGACCGGCAAGTCTAGCCGGCGGTCAACGCCCTCCTCGCAGGCCATCAGTCATGGATCAGGACAGGGATTCGAAATCGGTGTGCCGCGCACGCAGCAGTGACGGGTGCAGCTGTCGCATCCAGTCGCGGTCGTTGGCCACCTGCGCCGTCGCGCGGCTGGCCTCGAAAGCGTCGAAATCCAGCTCGCCAATGGCCCATACCTGTTCGCCGCCGGTCTGCACCAGCACGCCATCGGCCGGAAATCCCGCATCCATCGGCGCGAATATCGCCGCTTCGCCGGTGTTGATGTCCAGCGCCGGGCTCCATTGCGCCAGTCCGGTGGTGACCGCCTGGGCCACGAACATCCGGTTCTCCAGCGCACGCGCCAGGCAACCCACGCGCACCCGGGTGGCGCCGGCGGCAGTGTCGGTACAACTGGGCACCACCAGCAGCCGCGCCCCGGCTTCGTACTGCGCGCGTACCGGCAACGGGAATTCGCTGTCATAGCAGATCGCCATTCCGGCGCGCACGCTCTCGACCTCGAACACTTTCAACACGTCGCCGCCCTCGATCATTCCGGTCGCCGCTTCAAAACCGGTCATCTGCAGCTTGTCCTGCCAGCCATGGCGCCCCTCTGGCGTGAACCAGTAGCTGCGGTTGCGGAAGTTGCCCTGTCCGATATCGAGCAGGAAGGTACCGGCCACGATGTGCATCTGGAAATTGCGCGCCAGGCCGGAAAACAGCGTGAGCCAGTCCCCATGAAGTGACTGGAGCGCGGCCAGCGAGGCGGCAAGATCGCTGAAGACCGGCCTGCCGAACGTGGCGGCCAGTTCCAGTGACAGGTATTCCGGCAGCACCGCGATCCGGGCACCGGACTGCGCCGCTTCGGCCAGCAGCGAGGCCTGCTTTTCAGCAAAAGCGGTGAAATCGGCAGGGGCGCCTATCGGATATTTGGCAACAGCAAGCTTCATGCAACGGCCTCCAACGGTCGGGTCCAGAATGTCAGGGGATGCGTTATGGCCCCGCGTCCCGGCTCGTGCCAATCCAGATGGATGGTCATGCCGGGCTGCCGCTCATACCCGCGCGTGTGCCAGAAAACATCATTGGCGCGGTAATCGGGCGGGCGCCGAGGATCGTCCTGGGCGCGGTCCACTGAACAGAACGCGGTGAGCGCAAAACGCTCCAGTTTTCGTGCATGGGCGTGGCGTGCATCGAAGAATGCGTGGCCGATGCCGCGCCCACGATACTCCGGCAACAGCACCGATTCGCCGAGATAGAACACCTGCGCCGGATCCCGTCCGGCCTCCACGAACGGCTTGCGGATGGCCAGCCCATCGTCGAGCAATGGCAGCCCGGTCGATGCCCCGACAACGGCGTCTCCATCGCGCGCCAGCGCGAACACGCTGCCGGCTGAGGCGGCGTAAGCCGCCAGATAACCAAGCTCGTCGTCCAGCGCTCCCTCGTACAGATACGGCCAGTCCCGGAAAACCCGCAGACGCAGCTGCGCCACCGCCTCCAGATAGGGAAGTACGTCCGGTCCGCGGAAAACATCGATTCTGGCAGTGGAAATCATCCAGCCACTGTACCCGGCGGCGGCATTCCGCACAGTCTGCGCAGCGCAAACGCAAAAGCGTCGTCAGTCGTACCGGGGTCGAATGACTTGCCAGGGTCGACTCTGCAAGAGCGACGCAAGTCGCGATGGGCTTTACCGGTGGAACTTCATCGACTCACGTCGCTCCTGCGAAACCGGGGGCCGAGCCACGCTGCCGGGCTCAGCCTCGGGTATGCCGCGTTTCGCCCCATCCACGTCACTGCCCAGGACACGGTCAACCGGCACAGGGTCGCAACACGGCCGGTGGTTGCGTTGCAGGACACCTCGGCGGCCTCGCTCCACCTTGGTTGCAATCACCGCGCGCGACCCACGAGGTCGCGCCGTTGCGGCACCCGCTTGCGGCATCAGCGCAGGCTCGAGCCCAGTTCGTACCAGTCCACCTTGCGGGTGACCCACATGATCGCGGCCAGGATGCCGAACAGCATCAGCGAGCCCATCAGCAAGGCATTGTTCTCCGACACCAGCAGCCCGTACAGCACGCCATACAAGGCGGTGAGCATGGCGGCGAAACCTGCGGCACGTCTCCAGCTGTGCAGCACTCCGGACAGATAGAACGCCTGCAAGCCGATGCACGCCGCCGCTGACAGCAGGTACGCCTGCCAGAACGCGATGTGCTCGGACAGGCTGAGCAGCAGCAGGAAGAAGATCGCCAACGCCAGCCCGACCAGCAGGTACTGCAGCGGGTGGATGCGCAGCCGCTTGATCAGCTCGAACAGGACAAAGCCGACAAAGGTCAGCAGCACGAACAGGATGCCGTACTTGCTGGCGCGATCGGCCTGGGTATAGACGTCGACCGGATCGACCAGCGCCACCTCCAGCGCCTCCACGCTGCCGCCGTCACTGCGCAGGCTGCGTCGCAACTGCGCCTGTGCTGCCGACGCCAGCGAGGACACCGCCCACCCGGCGGTGAAGCCGCTGTCATCGATCACCCGCTCGTTGGGCAGGAAGCTGCCGCCGAACAGCGGATGCGGCCACGGTGACGACAGGGCCACGCGGGTGTCATCGCCCACCGGCACCACCGACAGCGAGCGGGTGCCATCCAGCACGAACTCCAGCTCGACCTTGCGCCCGTCATTGACCACACCGGCGCCGGCATCGCCCGCCTGGCGCAGCGGGGCATGCAGCCCCTTGGAGGCGACCTCCAGCGCGCCCGCGCCGGCCTGCAACACCACGGCCCGTCCATCGACACGCAGATTGGGACTGCCCACCAAGCCGCGCACATCGGCGATACCCAACGCCAGGTACGGCTGGCCGTAGCTGCGACCGGCGACCGCCCTGTAGTCCATGTCGGTGAACTCGGCCTGCAGGCGTGCCTGCCAGCTGTATACCGGCACCCGGAACAGACCAACGCGGCGTTCATCCGGCCGCATTGCGCCCTGCACCCGCAGCCGGGCGGGCATCTGCAGCTCGTAGCCGCGTTCGGTCTGCATCTCGGTCTTGCGCGTACCCGTGGAATCGACCACGTCGACCTCGCGCTGCTGCGTCCACGGCAATATCCGTACCGGCCCGATCAATGTCTGCGCGCCGGCCCGGCTTTCGGCCACCCGCTCGATGGCCTGGTCGCGATAGCGTTCGCGATCCTTGATGGTGCCGCGGATCAACAGCAGCGGAATCAGCAGCAGCAACACCAGTCCGCCGACCACGACAAAGCGCAGCATCAATTTCAGGGAAGTCATGTTCCGTCCTCGTCTGGAAACGTGGACAGCGTGCGTGGCCCGGGTGAGCAGGGTTTGTGGCGAATTTGAAGCGGGTGTGAAGTCAGCCGGCCGGCAGTGACAGCGACGCACGCGCCCCGCCCTGCACGTGATTGTCCAGCGACGCTTCACCGCCGTGCAGGCGGGCCACCTCCCTGACAAAGGGCAAGCCCAGACCGGAGCTGCGCTGGCCGGTCAGCGGCCGGGCCAGTGAATAGAAACGCTCGAACACCCGCACCAAGGCGTAATCGGGAATTCCCGGACCACGATCCACCACGGTGATCGTCCACTCCTTGCCGTGGCGAGACAGCACCAGCGTGATCACGGCGCCGGCTGGCGAGAACGCGATCGCGTTGTCGAGCAGGTTGGCCAGCGCCTGCTGCAGCAGATACGCATCGCCTTCCACCATCGCGTTGCCTTCGGGCAGCGAGAGCTGCAGCTGCAATCCCGCCGATTGCAGGCGCGGCGATGCGGTGTCGGCCAGCTGCCGGCACAACGCAGCCAGATCCACCGGCTCACGCCGTTGCAGCCAGCCGTGCTGCTCCACCTCGGCCAACCGCAGCAGCTGGTCGATGGTCTCGGTCAAACGCCGGCCCTGCTGTTCGATGCTGCGCGCGAATCGCAGCCGCTCGGACTCCGGCAACGGCTCCTGCAGCAGCTCGGCCGCGCCACGGATGGCGGCCAAGGGGCTTTTCATCTCGTGCGTAAGCGACTGCACGTACTGCTCGACATAGGCTTTGCCTTCGAGCTTGCGGCGCATGGTTTCCAGCGCGCGACCCAGGTCGCCGATCTCATCGCGGCGCGGCTTCGGTGGTGGTACCGGTTCGCCCGCGCTCACCGCCCGGGCGTAGCGGTTGAGCCGGCCGATACCGCGCATCAGCCACCACGTCATCAGGATTCCAATCAACGCCGACAGCCCGATCAGCCAGGCGCCGCGCTGCATGATGGCGCGCTGGCTGGCGGCGATGAACGGGTCGATGGTGCGGTTCGGCTGCGACAGGGTCAGCACCCCGATCAGGCTGCGACCATCGGCCGGGTCATACACCGGGGCGGCCACGTGCATCACCGTGCGGCTGTCATCCCCCGGCACTTCCGGGCTCGAGCGCGCGCCGTACTCGCCGCGCAGCGTGCGGTAGACATCGTTCCAGCGCGAGTTGTCGCGCCCCACGTCCTGCCCGCGCGAGTCGTAGACGACGATGCCGCGCGCGTCGGTGACGGTCACCCGGTAATCGATGCTGCGCTTGGGGAAACGCCACACCATCGCCTGCGGGTCACGCCGCTGCGAAATCCCCAGCTGGCGGGCGAACCGGCCACTGTCGATACGACCGGCCTTGAGGTCCTCGGCCGCCATCGTCGCCAGCACATTGGCCGCGTCCACCAGCGTGGCTTCCATCGCCTGGCGCACGCCGGGTTTGACCTCGTTGACGAATACCCGCATCACGAAGAACGCCGCGATGCCGACGATCAGGAAGAAACCAAGGAACAGTTTCAGGCCCAGGCGCATCTCACACCTCCAGCGCGTAACCGAGGCCGCGATGGGTGCGGATCGGATCATGCGCGGCGCCGGCGGCGCGCAATTTCGCACGCAGGGTCTTGACGTGGGTATCGATGGTGCGGTCGGCGCTGTCGGCCTCGCTGTCCCAGCCGCGGTCCATCAGCTGGGCACGGCTGAGGATCGCCCCGGGGCGTTGCAGCAGCGCGGCCAGCAGCGCGTACTCGTAGCGGGTCAGGTCCAGGCCGACCTCGCCAAAACGGATCCGCCGGCCTTCCCGGTCGATGGCGAATTCACCCAGCCGCTGCCAGCCATCAGCGGCGGCCACCGACACCGGCCGCCGCAGTCGGGCCCGTACCCGCGCCACCAGCTCGCGCGGCGAGAACGGCTTGGCCATGTAGTCGTCGGCGCCCAGCTCCAGGCCGAGGATCCGGTCGATCTCGTCGTTGCGGGCGGTCAGGAAGATCACCGGCACCTGGCTGAAAGTGCGTAGCGTGCGGCACACCTCCAGGCCGCTCAGGTCCGGCAGCCCCACATCCAGCACGACCACGTCGAAGCCGCCGCCGCGCAGCAGCTCCAGCGCCTCCCGGCCCAGCACGCAGTGCCGCGCCGCATAGCCCTCGCTGCGCAGCGCATAGAGCACGGTGTCGGCGATGGCGGCTTCGTCCTCGACCACGAGGACACTCTGTGCAGGGCTGGACATGCGCGCCAGCATAGCCGCCACCGGTCGCGGCCCGTACACTGCCGCGATGAACTATCGCCACGCCTTCCATGCCGGCAACCATGCCGACGTGCTCAAGCACATCATCCTTCTCGCGCTGCTCGACTCCTTCAAGCGCAAGGACTCGCCGTTCTTCGTGCTCGACACCCACGCCGGGCGCGGCCGCTACCTGCTGGCCAGCGAGGAAAGCCGCAAGACGCTGGAGATCGAGGACGGGGTGATGCGGCTGATGGCGCAACCGCAGCTGCCGCCGGTCGTGGAGCGTTACCTCAAGGCGGTACAGGCCGACAACCCGGTCGGCAGCATGATCAATTATCCCGGCTCGCCGCTGCTGATCGCCCAGGCCCTGCGTCCGCAGGACCGGATGGCCGCGTGCGAGCTGCAGGAAGAGGAAGCGGCCGCGCTCAAGGCGTTGTTTGCCCACGACAGCCGCGTCGGCGTGCATCCGGGCGATGGCTATGCGCAGATCCGTTCGCTGATCCCGGCCAAGTCCAACGGCGTGAAGATCGGCCGCGGGCTGGTACTGATCGACCCGCCGTACGAGGCCCAGGACGCCGAATACCAGCGCATCCTGGCGGCACTGGCCGAAACACTGGCGCGTTGGCCGCAGGCCACCTGTGCGGTCTGGTTCCCGATCAAACAGCGCCGCAGCATTCTCCATTTCTTCCGGAAAGCCGCCGCATTGCCGATCAAATCGGCCTTGCTGGCCGAGCTGCTGGTACGCCCGGATGACTCTCCCCTGCGCCTCAACGGCAGCGGTATGCTGTTGCTGAACCCGCCGTGGCAGTTCGACCGGGTAATCGCACCGGCGATGCCGGTGTTGAAGCAGTTCCTCGGAGAAACGGGTGCCTCGACGCGGCTGGAGTGGCTCAAGAGCGCTGAATGACGCCTGCCCGCCGGCATAACCGCGACATGAACGGGCTTCACGGAAATTAGCGTACCTAGTGCCAGAATCTGCGGACTTTCGAGGAATCGTCGGTCATGGCTACCCGCAATCGCATGCCGCCCTGGCATGAAAACTTCAAGGCCCCGAGCGGCCGTGAACTGCTGATCCGCCCGATCCGGCCCGAAGACGGACCACCGTTGCAAGGCGCCTTCGCGCTGTTCGGACCCGAAGAAGTCCGTGACCGCTTCCTGCAGTCGGTGACCGAGCTGTCCGACGAGACGGCCCAGCGCCTCACCCACCCCAATCCGAAAACCGAAATCTCGCTGGTGGCGGCCGAGCCGCTGCCGGCCGGCGAGGCGGTGGTCGGTGCGGTGGCGCGCGCCTCGATCATCCCCGGCACCCGCGAGGCCGAGTACGCCATCCTGGTCAGCCGCTTTCTGGCCGGCCAGGGTCTTGGCCGCCAGTTGATGCGCAAACTGGTGAAGTGGGCGCGCGGCAAATATCTGGACCGCCTGTATGGCGACGTGGCCCAGGACAACGAGCCGATGCTGCAACTGGCCGCTTCCCTGGGCTTCAAGCCGGTGCCGCATCCGGGTGGCACTCCGGGGCTGGTACGGATGGTGCTTGAGCTGGAAGGCTGAGTCGCCTTCGGGGCGCATGAACCGCTTCTGTTAAAATCGGCGGTTCATGGCGTCCTCAAAATTCCCCCCTCCCCCGCTGCCCGGCTCCGGGCACCTCCGCGCCTGGTGGCGCGCTCCGGCCTCGACGACCGCACTGGCGTGGTATGTCGCCCGCGCCGCCGAGGCGCACGACGGCCCGTTGCTGCTGGTCACCCGCGACAACCAGAGCGCGCATCAGGCCAGTGCCGACCTGCACACGCTGCTGGGCAATGACAGCGATCTGCCGGTGGTGCCGTTCCCGGATTGGGAAACGCTGCCGTACGACCAGTTCAGCCCGCACCCGGACATCATTTCGCAGCGGCTTGCCGCCCTGCACCGGCTGCCGGCGCTCCGGCGCGGCATCGTGGTGGTGCCGGTGCAGACGCTGCTGCAGCGACTTGCCCCGCTGCAGTACATCGTCGGTGGCAGTTTCGACCTGAAGGTCGGCCAGCGCCTGGATATGGACGCCGAGAAGCGACGGCTGGAAAGCGCCGGCTACCGCAACGTGCCGCAGGTGATGGACCCGGGCGATTTCGCCGTGCGCGGCGGCCTGCTCGACGTCTACCCGATGGGCGCGGACACGCCGCTGCGGATCGAACTGCTGGACGAGGACATCGACTCGATCCGCGAATTCGATCCCGAGTCGCAGCGCTCGCTCGAACACGTGGACGCGGTGAAGATGCTGCCGGGCCGCGAAGTGCCGCTGGACGACGCCAGCATCGAACGGGTGCTGGCGACGCTGCGCGAGCGCTTCGACGTGGATACCCGCCGCAGCGCGCTGTATCAGGATCTCAAGGCCGGTCTGGCACCCTCGGGCATCGAGTATTTCCTGCCGCTGTTCTTCGCCCGCACCGCGACGCTGTTCGATTACCTGCAAGCGGATTTCCTGACCCTGATCGCGCCGGGCGTGTCCAACGCCGCCGATGCCTTCTGGACCCAGACCGCGAACCGCTACGAGCAGCGTCGCCACGACGTGGAACGTCCGCTGCTGCCGCCGGACGAGCTCTACCAGTCGCCCGATGCGCTGCGCGAACAGCTCAACCGGCTGCCGCGGATCGAGGTGTGGCCACCCGAGCATGCGCGCCTGGAAGAAGCCCAGCCGCTGGGCGACCAGCCGCTGCCGCCACTGCCGGTCGCCGCCCGTGACGCCCCGGCAGGGCAGGCGCTGACGTCGTTCCTCGACCACTACCGGGGCCGGGTGCTGATCGCCGCCGATTCCCCCGGCCGCCGCGAGGCGCTGCTGGAAGTACTGCAGGCGGCCACGCTCAAGCCGCCCGTGGTCGCCGACCTGCCGTCGTTCCTGGCCGATACCAGCCTCAAGTTCGCCATCACCGTGGCGCCGCTGGACGACGGCTTCGCGCTGGATGTGCCGCAGATCGCGGTACTGACCGAACGCCAGCTGTTCCCCGAACGCGCCGGCCAGCCGCGGCGCGTGCGCCGTGCCGGGCGCGAGCCCGAAGCGATCATCCGCGATCTCGGTGAGCTGACCGAAGGCGCGCCGATCGTCCACGAGGACCATGGTGTCGGCCGCTACCGCGGATTGATCGCGATGGACATCGGCGGCATGCCCGGCGAGTTCCTCGAGATCGAATACGCCAAGGGCGACCGCCTGTACGTGCCGGTCGCCCAGCTGCACCTGATCAGCCGCTATTCCGGCGCCTCGCCGGAAACCGCGCCGCTGCATTCGCTCGGTGGCGAACAGTGGACCAAGGCCAAGCGCAAGGCCGCCGAGAAGGTGCGCGACGTCGCCGCCGAGCTGCTGGAAATCCAGGCGCGCCGCCGTGCCCGCGCCGGCCTCGCACTGCACGTGGACCGGGCGATGTACGAGCCGTTCGCGGCCGGTTTCCCGTTCGAGGAGACCCCGGACCAGCTGGTGGCGATTGAATCCACCCTGCGTGATCTGGGCAGCAGCCAGCCGATGGACCGCGTGGTCTGCGGCGATGTCGGCTTCGGCAAGACCGAGGTGGCCGTGCGTGCCGCCTTCGCCGCCGCCAGCGCCGGCAAGCAGGTGGCGGTGCTGGTGCCCACCACGCTGCTGGCCGAGCAGCATTACCGCAATTTCCGCGACCGCTTCGCCGACTGGCCGCTGCGGGTCGAAGTGCTGTCGCGCTTCAAGAGCACCAAGGAGATCAAGGCCGAGCTGGAGAAGGTGGCCGAAGGCACCATCGACGTCATCATCGGCACCCATCGCCTGCTGCAGCCGGACGTGAAGTTCAAGGACCTGGGCCTGGTCATCGTCGACGAGGAGCAGCGTTTCGGCGTGCGCCAGAAGGAGGCGCTCAAGGCGATGCGCGCCAACGTGCACCTGCTGACCCTGACCGCCACGCCGATTCCGCGCACGCTCAACATGGCCATGGCCGGGCTGCGTGACCTGTCGCTCATCGCCACCCCGCCGCCGAACCGGCTGGCGGTGCAGACCTTCATCACTCCGTGGGACCCGGCGCTGCTGCGCGAGGCGTTCCAGCGTGAACTGGCGCGTGGCGGCCAGCTGTATTTCCTGCACAACGATGTGGAAAGCATCGGCCGCATGCAGCGCGACCTGTCCGAGCTGGTGCCCGAAGCGCGCATCGGCATCGCCCACGGGCAGATGCCCGAACGCGAGCTGGAAAAGGTGATGCTGGATTTCCAGAAGCAGCGCTTCAACGTGCTGCTGTCGACCACGATCATCGAATCGGGCATCGACATCCCCAACGCCAACACCATCATCATCAACCGCGCCGACAAGTTCGGCCTGGCCCAGCTGCACCAGCTGCGCGGCCGCGTCGGTCGCTCGCACCACCGCGCTTACGCCTATCTGGTGGTACCGCCGGACAAGCGCTCCATCAGCGCCGATGCGCGCAAGCGGCTGGACGCGATCGCCTCGATGGACGAACTCGGTGCCGGCTTCACCCTGGCCACCCACGACCTGGAAATCCGTGGCGCCGGCGAGCTGCTGGGCGAAGACCAGAGCGGACAGATGGCCGAGGTCGGTTTCAGCCTGTACACCGAACTGCTGGAGCGGGCGGTACGCAGCATCAAACAGGGCAAGCTGCCGGACCTGGACGCCGGCGAGGAAGCCCGCGGCGCGGATGTGGAACTGCATGTGCCGGCGCTGATTCCCGACGACTACCTGCCCGACGTGCACACCCGCCTGACCCTGTACAAGCGGGTCTCCAGTGCGCGTGACAGCGCCGACCTGCGCGAACTGCAGGTGGAGATGATCGACCGTTTCGGCCTGTTGCCGGATGCGGTCAAGCATCTGTTTGGCATTGCCGAACTCAAGCTGCAGGCCAATACGCTGGGTATCCGCAAGCTGGAGCTGGGCGAGAACGGCGGGCGCATCGTGTTTGGCGCCAAGCCCGACATCGACCCGATGGCGGTGATCCAGCTGATCCAGAAGCAGCCCAAGCTCTATGCCATGGAAGGACCGGACAAGCTGCGCATCCGTCACCCGTTGCCGGAAAGCGTGGACCGTTTCAATGCGGCGCGGGCCCTGCTGACGACGCTGTCGCCGAACTGACTTCCTGTCTGGTCCCACGATGTTGCTTGACGTACCCGACCTCCTGCCTGTGCCCGGGCAGGAGGACAATGCCGGCGCCCTGCAGGTGCTGGCGATGGCCCTCGAAGAGCGCGACTGCTACACCGGTGTCCATTGCGAACGTGTCTCGCGACTGGCGCACCGGCTCGGCCAGCGCTGCGATCTGAACCCGCAGCAGCTGGCGAACCTGGCGCTGGCGGCGCGCTTCCATGATGTCGGCAAGATCGGCATCCGCGACAACGTGTTGCTGCATCCCGGCCGTCTGGACGAGGCCCGCATGGCCTCGATGCGTACCCATCCGGATCGCGGCGCACGCCTGTTCGCCGCGACCGGGCGTGCCGATGCGGCCGCCGTGGCGCTGCTTATCCGCCATCATCACGAATCCTTCGACGGCACCGGCTATCCCGCCGGCCTCAAAGGCAGCGAGATCCCGCTGGAGGCTCGCATCCTCACCATCGCCGACGGCTTCGATGCGATGACCTCGCAACGGCCCTACCGCGGTCCGATGCCTGCGGCGAGTGCGATGCGGATCCTGGCCGAAGAACAGGGCCGGCTGATCGACCCGGACGTATTCCGTGAATTCGCCAGTCTGGGCAAAACCTGCGCGCTGCAGCAAGCCTGAGCGCCGCCCACGCCGGGCGCCCCAAACAAAAAGCCCGGCAATCGCCGGGCTTTCTGCATCACGAATTACGCTGCGATCACCAGATCACGACCCGCTTGTCGTCGGCGCGCACCATCGGCGCACCCGCCTTGCACTCGAACGCGGCGGCGAACGAGGGCATGTTCGACGGTGCACCATTGGCGCGGAAATTCGCCGGTGCGTGCGGATCGGTGTTCAGACGCACGCGCAGCTCGCCATCGGTGAAGTTGCGACGCCACACGGTGGCCCAGTTCATGAAGAAACGCTGGTCCTGGGTATGGCCATCCACCGGCACGTTGAGCTTCGGGTCTTCCTTCAGCGCCATCTGCAGCGCGTCGTAGGCCACGGTCAGGCCACCGAGATCACCAATGTTCTCGCCCAGGGTCAGCTTGCCCTTGACGTTGATGCCCGGGATCGCCTCATACGCGTCGAACTGCGCCACCAGCTGATCGGTGCGGCTGTTGAACGCGCTGCGGTCGTTATCGGTCCACCAGTTGTCGAAGTTGCCGTTGGCGGCGAACTGGCTGCCCGAGTCGTCGAAGCCGTGCATCATCTCGTGGCCGATCACCGCACCGATGCCGCCGTAGTTCAGCGCCGGATCGGCCTTGGCGTCAAAGAACGGCGGCTGCAGGATGGCGGCCGGGAACACGATCTCGTTCTTGGTCGCGTTGTAGTAGGCGTTGACCGTCTGCGGGCTCATGCCCCACTCGCTGCGGTCCACCGGCTTGCCGATCTTGTCGAGCATGTAGCGGTAGTTGAACGCGCGCGCGGCCTGCATGTTGCCCAGGTAGCTGTCGTCACTGGTGGTCAGGCCCGCCCAGTCACGCCACTTGTCCGGGTAACCGATCTTCGGGGTGAAGCTGGCCAGCTTCTCCAGCGCCTTCTTCCGGGTGTCCTCACCCATCCACGGCAAGGCTTCCAGGCGCGCCTTCAGCGCCACAGACAGGTTCTCCACCAGGTGCTGCATCTGCTCCTTGGATTCGGCCGGGAACACCGCATCCACGTACAGCTGGCCCAGGGCTTCGCCCATGCCGCCGTTGACCGCTTCCAGCACGCGCTTCCAACGCGGCTGCATCTCCTGCTGGCCGCGCAGGGTCTTGCTGTAGAAATCGAAGTTGGCCTGCTCGAATGCCTTGCTCAGGTACGGCGCGGCATTGTCCACGGTGCGGAAACGCAGGTAGGCCTGCCACGTGGACGCCGGAACGTCGACCAGCATCTTGTCCACTTCAGCGAAGAAGCCCGGCTGCGCCAGCGAGAACTTGTCCTTGGCCGGCACGTTGAGGGTGTCGAACAGCGCGGTCCAGCTGAAGTTCGGCGTGGTCTTGTCGGCATCGGCCGCGCTGACCGGGTTGTAGCGCCTGGACGGATCACGCAATTCGATCCGCGACAGCGAGGCCTTGGCCAGACGGGTTTCAAACTCCATCACCGCCTTGGCCTGCGCCGCCGCCTGCGCGGCATCCACACCGGACAGCTCCAGCGTCTGGGCGATATAGGCCACGTACGCCTCGCGGATCTTGGCCTGCGCGTCGTCGAAGTAGTAGCCCTTCTCCGGCAGCCCCAGACCGCCTTGGCCGGCATACGCGATCACGTTGCCCGAGTCCTTGTAGTCGGCATTGGCGCCGAACGAGAACAGGAAGCCCTGACCGGTGGCATAGCTGTCACGCAGGTAGCCGGTGATGGCGGCGGTGTCGGTCAGTGCGGCGATCTTGTCCAACGCCGGCTGCAGCGGCGTGATACCGGCCGCTTCAATCGCCGCTTCGTCCGAACCGGTCTTCCAGATGTCACCGATCTTGGCTTCCACCGAGCCGGTCTTGGCCTGGCTGGCGGCGGCCTGCTGCACCAGCGCGTGCTGCACTTCCATCGAGCGTTCGCGCAGGATCTCGAAGCTGCCCCAGGTCACCTGGTCGCCCGGCACCGGATTGGCGGCCAGCCACTTGCTGTTGACGAAACCGTTGAGGTCGCTGCACACCGCGATGGACGGGTCCAGATCGGCCGCGTTGAGCGAAATCAACTGCGTCTTGATCTGCGACTGGTCGAACGCCGGCTTGGCGGCATCGGCCGTGGCGGGCGTTTCGGTTTTGCCACACGCGGCCAGCGAAGCGGCGATGGCGACCGTCAGGGTCAACGGGACGAGCTTGGAAAAGGTCATGCGGTTCTCCGGCCTTGCAGGGACATGCCACGCACTACACGCGACGCAACCTGCGAGCGTAGGCGATAACGTCGCGCGACCGATGGGCCAAAGGTCACAGGTGCTGCAAGGCGATCGCTGTTTCCGCCAAGCGGTGGAACACGCCGGATCAAACCAGGCCGCACAGCGGCGTCGTCACGAACGCACTTCCGCCCCCACCCTCAGCTCAATTCCTCTGTCGCCTTCAGGACTGCGGGTTGAACCTGAAGACGTGCTGCTCTAGATCCCGATCACGGGCCTGCGCGATGCGCTGTGGGCAACATGCGCGCCGCAATGCTCCGCTGCGGGTGAAATCCTTGCTCCGGCGAAAGAGCGTTCCTGTGTGCCGGGACCGCGAGTGCCTCCGCGCGGCACCTGGCGCCAGAATCAAGCTGCCACGAGGCAACGTCAGCCTGACGGGTCGCAGAACAGCCGGCTATCTGAGCGTGATGTCGATGTTGACCAGGGAGGCCACAGCGCGCCCATCTTGTTGCGCGGGTGAATATTCAAGCTTGAGAAATTGCTCCCGCTCTTTCGCGGTGAGCGACATCCGCGGATGGGAAATCGCCGCGTCCTGGACTTTCCCTTCCGCATCAACCGCTACAACAATGCAGATGAGCAAAGAAGACGGAGTGCGCTTGGAGATCTCGGCTGCGGGAATCGTGGAGCGGTCTATTCTGGTAAGAAGCCTGGGCTGGACCTCTGCAGCGGTTCCCAGCACATGATCCGGAAGGTTCTTCTGCATTTGCGGCAGCAGCGGTGCTCTTTCGCAGGAGCGAATCGGACGATCAAGCGCGAACGCAGCGTTGCTTGAGATTGCGAACAGCACGATTGCGAGAAATCTGATCATGTGGGCCAGGTCCAGAGTTGAACCGTGCCAAGCAGCGGCATCGGCATGATGACTTGTCAGGTCCGCTCAGGGCAGCAGTTGAATGCCGAACTGACGGACCAGTACCGCAAACAGCCCGAAACAGACAACCGTGATTCCAACGCTCGCCAGCATCGTCAGCCAGAAGCCGAGGCGTGGCAGCAGGAGCGGGAACGCCAGGAACATGGGCAGTGTGGGCAGCACGTACCAAAACGTGTACCAAGCGTGGTTGGAAATCCTGGCCATTGGCTGCTTCTCGACGAACAGCCAGATGAGCGCAAGGAATGTCACCAACGGAAGCGCGGCGATGAACCCGCCAAGCTTGTCGCTCCGCTTTGCGGCCTCCGATACAAGGACCACCACCGCAGCAGTGATCAGGTACTTTGTGACCAGCCAGCCCATGTCGTGTCCTGCCGTCAGAATCGAGTCGTTCGCGAAGAAGAATCAAGCCGCATTGCGGACCATCGGCTTGCATGAATTGCTGGGCGCGTGCCTAGACGCCTTCAAGAACGTCCACAAGCTCAACAACAGGCCCAGGAAACGCTATGACTACAAGACCCCGATCGAGCGACTCGAAGAACTACTCGGGGTGTTGCACTTCGCGTGTTAATTCACCCCGCATTAGTCCATGACTCCCCAAGACTCGCAAACACCGCCGAAGGGCTCCATTGCTGCACTGGTCTGGCGCTGGACTGACGTGACGCCCTCGTATGTGACCTTGCCTAGAACTTGGAATTGCACGTACCCATCGCCGTCCTCATCAGGCGGATACAAACCAAGCTCGCCATACATTGTCCTAAGTAGATCGAGAGCGGCTGCCGGTGGCGGCCAACTTTCAAAGTCCACGTTGTAGTCAACGGAGTACTGCTGGGAAAAGTCAAAGGCATCGGCAGCAAGATTGCGGAACACACCGCCGTCAGCATCGTCGGGCCAGTCTTCAGTGAACTCTGTCATAAGGTCTAACGCTTGAATTAAGCCGCGCCGCGAAGCGGCGTCGGCTTGGATGAATTGTTAGGCCGCTCCCGCCGATGCTTCATGGCTCGATCCTCTTCGCTTCTTGGTCCCGCCCACCTTGATGAAGCACAAGGGCAACAACAGTTCCCGCTTCATTCCTGAGAAAAGTAATCTCGGCGTCGACGATCTCGAAGAAGAACTTTGACTCCGACTCAGGGAAGGCTGGGAAACGGGGCTGGTCACCCAGCTGAACTTCCAAATGCCCTCCGGACTGTTTCACATCAAACACCAGCCCGGGCGACAACTCGTAGCGACCGATGTAATCGGCTAGTAGATGTTCCTTGACTTCTGCTCGCGTGCGTTCGGCATCAATGTTGCTCGATTCACGTCGTCCAGTCTGGCCATACAATTGGAGTAGTAGATCCGCACCTTCACCATCGAAGCTGGCGCGTACCGCGGTATCGGGGTGAATGAACTCGCGCCGTCCACCTTGTACGGGCGCCATGGCATAGCGGTCCCCATTTGGGAATAGCAGAGTCAATGCTTGATTCTCGTAGACCACGGAGACCTTCCATTCCAGTTCCGCAAATGCATATTGCCCGGCCAGAGACTGCAGAACGTCGACCGGCTGCGTCGCGCGCGTGACCTGCACTTCGCGGAAGGTCGGCCAGTTATATGCGCGGGACACTGCGCTGAAGAATTCAACGCCGAGATTGGCTCCATTATCAGAGTTGGTCAGGTACACCGCGCCATCACCGGTAAGCAAGTTTAACGTCATACCTGCCCTGTAACCGACAGTGCCGCCATAGTGGGTAACAAAGACTTGATCGCCTTCACCAATTAATCTAAAGCCGTACGCATGATCATCGATGGGCTTGGCAAGCATCTCGCGGACGCTGGCTTGGCTGAAGACGTTGCTCTTGCCCACGTAGCCCTTACGAATTTCGAGCAGAAACGTAGCCAAGTCGGTGGCCGTTGCCCACAGGCCGGCTGAAGCTTGCTCGGGATGGTTACGCCAGCCCCCGGGCACGATAGTGCCGTCGAATTGATATCCGCGAGCGGTATATGGGTGGCTGGACGTGGGTAACGGCATGGTGAAATCACCTTGCTTCATGCCGGCCGGAGCGAGTAGCCACTCGCGCATGATTTGATCGAAAGGCTTGTTTAGTTGATCCTGCAGAGCGATCTCTATGATGGTGTAACCGCCGCCTGAATAAGCGAGCGATGCCCCCGGTGCGTCCAGCACCTCTACCTTACGTGAATTGCTCGGTGCTTCGCCGCGCACGGTCTGTTGATCGGTTGGTATCGGTTGGTTTTGTGCATACCCGACGTGGCCTCCTGGCGTGACGCCTGCGGTATGTGTGAGCAGGTTGCGGAACGTGACCGGATTGGCGTCGGTTTGCCGGCCAGCCGGTAGATGGTAGGACGACAGATAAGTTTCGATGTTCTTATCGAAATCGATCAGTCCTGCTGTCTTCATACGCATCGCAGCAAGCAAAGTTACTGGCTTGGCGATGGAGCCGGCTTGGAACAGGCTGCCACAATCGGCATTTGTGCCGTCTGTTTGCAGCCGCCCCCAAGCTGCGCTCCAATCCAGTTTGCCGTTGTGAATTACTGCAACCGACAGCGCAGGCGTCTTGTACGTGGCCATTCGTGACTCCACGCTAACGGGTTTGGTTTCGCCAGCAAACATCACGCGGGGCAGCATGTCGCGCTCGACCTGCTGTTTGCGTGCTTGTGCATCGCTCGCCGTATAGCAATTCCAGTGTTGTTGCAGTTCAGACCGCTTGCTGTCCTTGATTGTCGACATTTGCGATGTGCAGGCAACGGACGAACTGAGGATGCCGATGAGCAGCGGTGTAAGCGTCACAAATTTGGACATGTATGGTTCCCGTGGCTTTGCCTGTTTTCAGCCAGCAGATGAGATTGAGAGCGGCCTAACACCTAAGTTAAGCCGAGCCGCGAAGCGGCTGGGACTTCCTTCGAAAAAGTGGACACCTGTTGCTTAGGCGCATGTGCGCTCAAACTGGACGGGTGATTGATAATTCAGGGCCGAGTGTAGGCGCCGGTGGTTGTAAAAATCCACATAGCTGCGGAGGGCGGCGAGCAGCTCGTGATCGGTGCGAAAGGTATGGCGGTGGTAGAGGTCGGATTTCATGGACTTGTTCCAGGATTCCATATGCGCGTTGTCCGTCATGCGCCGTGGCCGGTTGGCCGATTGCAGCAGACCGGCCCGCTGCAAGTGGCGCTTGAAATCGCCACCAAGAAACTCGATGCCGCGATCGCTGTGAAAGACGGTGTCGACCTCCGGGCGACGGGTTCGCAGCGCGGCCGCCAAGGCTCGGCGGGTCAGTGCCGTGGTGCGCTCCGTGCCCAGCGACCATCCCAACAGGCGTCGTGAGTGGCGATCCATGACCGTGGCCAGATAGCGCCAGGCACCGGCCACCTTGAGATAGGTGACATCGGCGACCCAGAGCTGATTGGGGCGCACCACGGGAATGTCATGCGCCCGGCTGGGCACGCTGGCAAGGAAGCGCTTGAGCCCGGGCCGCTGCCGGTAAAGCTGGGCCGAGCACGCCCGTACGTGCTGCTGCCGCATCAAACGCTCGATCCGCCGCCGCCCGACCGTCTCGCCACCCTGCCGTAGTGCGGCATGCACGCGTGGGCTTCCATAGGTCTGGCGGCTCTGTGCATGCACGTTGCGGATGCGCTCGATCAACCCGGCATCTTCGAGGGAACGCCGACTCGGTGGCCGCTGTTGCCAGGCATAGAGGCCGGAGGCGCTGACACCAAACAGGCGGCACATCGTCCTCACCGGGCAGGTTTCCTGGTGGTGGGTGATGAAGGCAAAGATGTCGGCTTTCGAGCCGAAGTGAACGCGATGGCTTTTTTTAAAAGGTCATGCTCCACCTGAAGCCGCTCGTACTTGCGCTTCACCTCGCGCAGTGCCTTCAGCTCAGCGGCGACGGTTTTTTCACCTCCACACCCTTGGTCACAATCAGTCCCTCGCGCGCCATCTTGCGCCAACGAGACAACATGAAGGGATGGATGTAAAGCGACTCGGCAACATCACGCACGCTGACGCCTGGCATCTCGCTCAGGCGTACGGCCGTGGCCTTGAAATGGGCGCTGTAACGGTAAGTAGTTCTGGGGCCGGGGGTCGGCATAAGGACGCTCCTGATCGTTAGGTCAGGGTGTCCACTAAAGCGAAGGAACTACCGTTTCGGCTTGAATGAATTGTTAGGCGGCGCCTCAGCCACACCCAACCGCGGCTCCGCCATCACCGTTTGATACGAGGCAGGTATCTTGTCCGCTCCGCTTGAACTTGTATACGGCTGGGCAAATTGGAGTTGTTCGCCGTAGCGTCTTGAGCTCATCCGGAGTGAGCAACTTTGGTGCCGCCAAAGATACATCCCATGAGTTTGAGCAAGCTATAGAAACCGGAAGAGTGATGGCGAAGCTCATTGCCACTATCAGAAATGCAAAGAGAACCACACGCCCGAAGGGAACTCTTCTGAAGCTGGCCTCAAAGGCCACTATCAGCCCGAGAAGAATTGGAATGGCGATGATGGCTAATAAGAAAAGCCCGTGATGGAATCTCATTGCGCCGCCTAACACTAGAATTAAGCCGTGCCGCGAAGCGGCATCGGCTTGAATGAATTGTTAGGCCGCATCTGGTTATGTCGCCCTTGTTGAGGTAGCGCAAATTGTGCCCGGCCACTGTCCGCCATGACCCCTTATCTTGGACGAGAACTCACCAGATATGGACAGGAGCTTACCGCTCATCTCAGCGAATGGTGAAATGCCCTGAATCCAAACGCCATCACTGAACTCGTGGCTGTAGGGCTCTGTCTCTTGGGTCGAGTAGATCGCGGAATGCTCAAAGTAAGAATAATAGTAGCCAGATACTGAAACGAACTTGCCGTCATATTGATCCGGGTTTTTTGCAAGACTAGAAATAGAAACCCGGAGTGCTGGTCTTTTACTTTCAGTGCACGGACCGATAAGCCACGCGGGCTGATCAAGCGCCTTTGCTTCATTGCGTGTATCGCCACCATTGTCGGTGCAACCGGTGGTAAGGCATGCAAGAGCAAGTAGCGAGATAGATTTCATACGGCCTAACACTTGAATTAAGCCGCGCCGCGAAGCGGCGTCGGCTTGAATGAATTGTTAGGCGTCATCACTCGCACGCCTCGCCGGGAGAAAGATACGGAACAGCTTTATCAAGGCGCTGTTTTAAGCAGGAGCCGTGAGCGCTGAGGGCTTGAATCGCGTCTCCAGCGAGCGGCAGCACGATTGGCTGTAGGTCCTGCTCTATCCATGCTCCACAAAAGCAGCAGTGATGATCGCCGCATACGAGACCAGCCCAAATTTGGTGCATCTTGGAATCTCCCATGACGCCTAACGCCTGAGTTAAGCCGAGCCGCGAAGCGGCTTCGGCTTGAACGAATTGTTAGCTGGCGCCCGCATAGCCTAAATGACCTGCTCTCGCTCCAGCACCCGGCGAATCTCCTCAAAGGCCGCGGAAATGTTGCCCCGAGGGAAGCGAATCTGCCCCAGTCCGACGATGTTAGAGAACTCCGAGCATCCATCCTCTAGCAGGACGATGGCGCGCCGCATCCCAAGCTTTCCCTGAAATAGACCAACCTCATGGATGACGTTGGGGCGAGCATGTACTGAAGAATCGGCGTGCTCTTCCTCCGCTGTCATCACCAGGAACGCAAATGATGCTGAGTTGAGCATTGTTTGCAGCCGGTCGCTCGTGCCGATGCCGGCAACTGCCTCTCTATTGAACTCGTCCCAGGGAAGTTGCAGCCGGTCTTGCACGAAGTCTTTTAGCTCGCGCCAGACTGGCGAACGACCATGCCCGATGAATATTCTGCGACCGCCACTGGCCAAGCCAGCCATGACATCGAGTGTGTTGAGGATTGATTCACCGATCTCCAAACGCCTAACTAACTCCGGCCGTATATCCGTCGTTTGATCTTCCAGCCGAATCACGGGCAAGCGTTGCATCTGCGGAGAATCTGGTCCATAGACCTTCTTCAAGAGTGCTCGAAACCGATTTGCGGCACGGGTCGCGGTGCCGCGCTGAAAATTTGAGCCGGAGAGCTGCTCGCGCAGAATGCGCATGGACGTACGCATCTCATGTAGGAGCGGGATCTCATCCGGCACTGGGTTTGGAGTAGACAAATCGTAGTCCCCGAGGTTGAGTGCGCCAGCTAACGCCTGAATTAAGCCGACCCGCCATGGATAGGCACCGAAGCCGATAGTACCCAGAACTACCCGAAGTTAGCGAACCTGATGCGGGTTCGGCTTGAATGAATTGTTAGCTTGCGCCCGCCCGGTGCGCGCGACGCCCATGCCGTGCACTTGTAGGAAAGTCGAAGCCGTTGTGTCAGACAAAGTTACAGTGCCTTTGGGCGGAAGCCGCTCAGAAATAAAAGCGGCTGCAGTGGGCAGGGCAATCTCTAGAGTATCGCTGCGGCTCTCCGGATAGAACAGGAAGGAATCGCGGAAGGTCTGTGATACCAGGGACTGCAGTCTCTCCTGGTCTATAGCGGTGCCGTCACCGACAAGCACGTACTCATTCTCGCCGTGCTTGTCCCAAGCGACGGATCTCAGTGCGTGGCGGAAAACTGTATAGAACAGCCGGCTATCCATTTGAGCAAGCTAACGCCTGAATTAAGCCGCGCCGCGAAGCGGCGTCGGCTTGAATGAATTGTTAGGCCCATGGTGACTCACGGCAACAAGTCTATGGCTGAGCCATCCTCCAGCACCAATCGGCTTAGGACAGGACGCCACGTGCCTTCTCTGACAAGTTCCACGTAGGCACTGCCGCTAGCCTGCGAACCTTTGAGCTTTAGATTGAAGTTCGCGTCTCCACTAGCCCCGACAACATGGATGCTGTAACCAAGCAGCGGCAGATCAACATCTTGAATGTCTCCAAGACGCGAGCGCACCGCCTCGTTGTTGCTCACATACGTTGAGGCAACGCCAAATGCATCGGTTCGCTGAATTGCGAACCATGCAATGGGGATGGCTAAGGCCGTGATAGCCGCAGCAATTGAAATGTAGCGCGCATATTTGTGCATGGGCCTAACGCCTGAATTAAGCCGACCCGCGAAGCGGGTTCGGCTTGAATGAATTGTTAGGCCGCTTCGATTCACCGCAGATGCTTATGTTGGTGCTGATTCGCTGTTTACAGAAAGACTTCATTTGACCCTGAATTCTTCAATTCGCTTGTCAATGTCGTTATCAATGACTCGCCAAGACCTCAAGTGAGATTTTGAAAACGTGTATTTAATCTCTAAACCTTCACCATTCAACTTTGTCACATCGCACGCAGGCGAAGGAGCCTGCAAACGTGGACACGTCAACATGAAGTACCCATCTTCCTTAAGGTAGATGTCCGCACCTTTGTTCTCATCATTGGCTGTGTGGTTATCCCAGTAATGAATCAAACCTTCCAGATCGCTATGCAGGAGCCTTAACCGATCTGAGCTCTTCATGCGGGTCAGCCACTCATCCATCGGGTATCGCGATGATGATGGAGCTATCAGGATATGAATCTTGTTGCCAAAGCCAAGGCGCTGAAACTCCGCGCTTGTAGCTTCCTCGTAAGGTCTTACGCCCGGAATCAATCCGACAATTGAAATGGCTCCTGCGTCTGTGAACTCACCTTTCGGGTTTGGCCATCTGTTCTTTCTTTTCAAGAAATCAAAGTGGTGATATCCGAGCGGCACCTCATATTTCTTTCCAGCAAGCGTGTACCTGACAGGTTGATTCAGATCAACTTCTTTACTGATTCCCCCGCAGCCTGTGAGCAAAGCAGTGAGGAATACGCATCTCAGCCAGGGGCCTGCCACTTCCAATGGAGGGTTCATGCTAGCCGAACCCCCTGCTATGCGCCTCGGTAAGCCAGGCTGCATCCACCGGACCATTGAAGCCAACAACTGCATCAATGCCGCAGTTGGGGCAGATTGCTGTCTGACCGATTGGATCACCATCGGTCCACTCCGAGATCGTGGCCGGTGAGAACTCCGTAAAGCAGTAGAAGCATGCCGCTGTTTCGCTTGCGAGCAATTGCTTCCGATGCATTGACGATGCGCAGGTTCTTCCCATGAGGCCTAACACCAGAATTAAGCCGACCCGCGAAGCGGGCTCGGCTTGAATGAATTGTTAGGCCGTTCGGCGTGTGGCAAGGCGGCCGACTACAGAGCCAGCAAAGCCCCCCCAAATGATTCCAAGGGAGAGCTGGATACTGCTGAGGTATGTGATTACCACTCCGACACAGGAGCCAGCGAGTGCAAACCAAGCTACTCGGTGCATGCGCGCAAACTGCGCGGCCTCTATAGCACGTTTGTGCCTAAGCTCACTCTGAGCGTGGAGATCCGGCTCTAGAATTGCCTTGACGATTGCATCAGCCTGCGTTTTATCCATGTTCTCGCGGGTTTCCTTAGTTGCGGCCTAACACCTGAATTAAGCCGCGCCGCGAAGCGGCGTCGGCTTGAATGAATTGTTAGCCCTCACCCGGAGTTTGCTCACGGACTAGAACACGGTCACTACAAACACCGACAAACCGAGGCTGCACTACCGCACTGAGGACAAGATTACTGCCGAGCAGCGATGCGCTATGGCAACAGCGATCTGTTCCCGCCTGTATGTACAGATTGCCTTGCGAGTCACCAACGGCGCAGTTGCCTGGAGCGTATGCCCATATGCCGTGTTGAGCGAGGCCTCTAGTGCGGAACTCAAGGTTGTATCCGGAGCCAAAGGTGTAGGACGTATTTCCATGCTTCTCGACCCACGTGCCGAGCAAGGAATTTGAGATTGGAATGTTATAGCTCAGTTCTCGAACATCCTGAACACCTTCCGGCGGCGGGCTTGCGGAGTAATGCCTCCTTCCATCCTTCAAGTATGAGTAGACGACCCCTCGTTCAAACTCCTGCGAATAGCTATCGCTCATCAGAAGAAGTATGAAGATGACAAGTAGCAGGGATCTTCTCATGGCGCTGCTCGGTAGGGCGGGGAAGTTCGTGAGGGCTAACGCCGGAATTAAGCCGACGCCACTTGTGGCGTTCGGCTTGAATGAGTTGTTAGGCAGTGAGTGGCCAGAACGGCTTAGCACGGCAACCGTGCTCCCCAGCACTGCCCCCTGTGCCGAGCATGCCACAGACCGTAGGACCAAGCATGCCCGATGAGCCGTGGCGCGAGATGCTGCCCCGAACCGTGACTTGGTGGAGCAGCAAACTTGCCGAAGCGGAAACCACCTAGAAGCTTTGCTCTACCACGGCCTAACACCTGAATTAAGCCGACCCGCGAAGCGGGTTCGGCTTGAATGAATTGTTAGGCCGCAGGGACCTGGCTAGCGACCACAAAGAACAAGCCAAAGAACAGAAGCAAATATACAGCGAAGAAAACAAGCATGGCGTCAGACAGTTTGGACAGATAGCTGTCATTGAGGGGCTTGTGCTCCCGGCCGGCAAGGAACTTAAGGGTGGCCCAACCTCCCGCGATGCTGTTGCGTAAGAAGAGCGACGGCCTGCCCATAGCCTCGTACTTTTGAGGGTGTGACCGCTCAAGCCGGTTGAAGAGCAGCTTGATGAGCACTAACCACACAATGACCATGCCAAAGAGCAGAGGAAAGAGCGTGACGGAGAGTGTTTGAAGGGTCATAGAGATCTTTGTCTGCGGCCTAACGCCTGAATTAAGCCGAGCCGCGAAGCGGCTTCGGCTTGAATGAATTGTTAGGTGCCCTACTCACGGCAATAAATGTCCCTAGCTCTCTCTAAGTCCTCAACAACCAGATCGACGTTGTCTGTAAGAAACAGCAGGCCCGGAATTGTTGTGCGTTTTGACTCGTAACGATTGGCCGTGAAGTAGCCATAGAAGCCGCCATTGCGATCGACCACCGCTGGAGGATTGGATGAGTACTTGTTCCAAGGGCTCTCATCATTGTATTTGGATCCGTACGTGCCATAGCGGCTCCAGATGCTTGTATCGCTGTATTTGGAGCCGTAGTCGCCGTAACGATTACAGATTGAGCCAGAGTCGTACTTGCTGCAGTTGATGCAGCCAATGAAGGTCTCATTGTTACGCCCGCCAAAGAGCAGTAACTCTTGAGCGCTTACAACCGGCGAGGCGAGAAAAAACCCCATTAGGACGGCGAAAATCTTCATATGGGCACCTAACGCCTGAGTTAAGCCGACTTGCGTAGTGAAGGCAAAGGTATGGCAAGCTTTTTCTGCCATACCTTTGCCGTAACGAAGCAAGTTCGGCTTGAACGAATTGTTAGAGCGCACCTACGCAGAGCGCCCGTTGCGATTGAGTGGAGGATTGAGTTGCTGAATAAGAAACTCCTCTAGAGCAGGAGCCTCCCAAGTTGCGCTGTCGGGAACTGCAACTGTCACCAGGAAGCGCGGCTGGATGCGCCACTCCCCCTTGATGCGACAAGTCTTGTCTGGCGCGTTACCAAAGTACGAGCTTAGGCGTGCCCCCAAAAAACTGTTCATCGAGCTTTTGCCAATGTACGCGAGACGGAGGTTGCCGCAGAACAGCGCATAGACGCCGGCGTGAGGAGAGTTGGGCCAAGATTCCGGCCATCTCTGGTCCGGCGCAATGGCAGTAGGCGCTAGATTGGGAAAGAGATCGTAGGTCCCAGACACCTTGTACGACTCAAGCCCGTCACGTCGATGAGAGGCAACAAACTCTTGAACCTTGGCGGTGAACTCTTGAATAGCTGACATAGTGGCTGTGCGCGCTAACACCTATTCGGCCGCCTAATTGCGGCATTTCGCCGAGTATCCATGCTCGGCGAGTGATTTGGAAGCAGCAGCTTCTCAATGGGATCAAAGCTTTGCAATCTGATGCAAAACAATTGTATGCCGGTGTTAGGCCGCTTCCTGTCCGGTGTATTGATTACACCCCTCTTCTGACCGGTGTAATACGGCAAAGCGCGTGATTGGACGTCTGTGTGACTGATGCATGTCTTCGGCTCCCCTGTTTGCCCGAACGTTGGCGAGCGAGACCACCACCATGGCCTCGACGGCAGCTCGCAGCGATCCGCGCGCCCTGATCCGCCCAGAACCGCGAACTGAGGGCCATCGATGACGAAAAAAGCGTCACGCATGACGCTTCAAACGTCAGTGATGACGCTTTTTTCATCATCGATGAGGGTTAAAGCGTCAGTGATGAGGCTTTTTGCTTCAACGTTGAGGGTTAAAGCGTCAGCGATGAGGCTTTTTGCTTCAACGTTGAGGGTTAAAGCGTCAGCGATGAGGCTTTTTGCTGGAACGTTGAGGGTTGAAGCGTCAACGATGACGCTTGAAGCGACACGGTTGATGTTTCAAGCGACAACGATGAGGGTCGCCGGTATCAACCATGACGCTCAAAGCCTCAACGGTGAGGTTTAAACCGTCAGCGGTGAGGCTTGAAGCGTCAATGGTGAGGCTTGAAGCGGCAACGCTGACGCTTTTGGGGTCAACGATGAGGCTTTGGGCGTCAACGCTGACGCCGCAAACTTGAACGCCGAAGGTTCGGCCTCCAGTCCCGCGGGCTGAAACGTCAGCGCTGGCGAGCACAGGGCAGCGGTGGGACGGCAGGGGTCATACAGGCCGGTTGCAGCGCGTCATTCCCGCTTTTCCGCGCCTGGAACGACAACACCCGGCCGAAGCCGGGTGTTGTCTGGTGCAGCGGTGGGCCTGGCTTACTTGGCCTTGCCCTGGTTGGCGACGGCTTCGGCGGCCTTCTTGGCCGCTTCCGGATCGCCCAGGTAACGGAACGACTTCACGCTCAGGTCGTCGTTCAATTCGAACAGCAGCGGGATGCCGGTGGGGATGTTGAGCTCGAGGATTTCTTGCTTGCTCACGTTGTTGAGGTACTTGTACAGCGCGCGCAGCGAGTTGCCGTGGGCGGTGACCAGCACGGTCTTGCCGTCCTTGAGCTGCGGCGCGATGGCGTCGTGCCAGTACGGCAACACGCGCTCGAGCGTGGTTGCCAGCGATTCGGTGGCCGGCAATGCATTGCGATCCAGACCGGTGTAGCGACGGTCGTGCACCGGATGGCCCGGATCGGCCAGATCCATCGGCGGCGGCGGGATGTCGTAGGAACGACGCCAGGTCTTGACCTGGTCCTCGCCGTGCAGGGCGGCGGTTTCAGACTTGTCCAGGCCTTGCAGGCCGCCGTAGTGGCGCTCGTTGAGGCGCCAGCTCTTGTGCACCGGCAGCCAGTCCTGCTCCAGGGTGGCCAATGCGCCCTGCAGGGTGTGGATCGCACGCTTGAGCACCGAGGTGTAGGCGACGTCGAACTGCAGCCCTTCCTCGCGCATCATCTGCCCGGCGGCGGCGGCCTCGCGGCGGCCCTGCTCGGTGAGGTCGACATCGACCCAGCCGGTGAAGCGGTTGTCCAGGTTCCACTGGCTCTGGCCGTGGCGCAACAGTACGAGTCTACGGGTCACTGCGGGTCTCCGGATGGGGGCATAACGGGCCCAGATTGTAGCCTTATCGGCCCGACGCTCTGGTGCCTGCGTCCGTCTTCCAGGCCGGAACCCTGACCCCGCGCCCCGCCCTGCCCGTTGCGATGCCAGCCCTGCCGGGGATATGCACGCTCCTGGCATAGCGACGCCGGTGGCATCGGTTCCAGGCTGCCAGACCCGCTGCCGGGCGATGGGCGGCAGCGGCCACCAACCATGACCGTTGCCGCTGTACAACCCGCACCGATTTGTGCATGGGCCAGTTTTTGTAATAGGGTGCATGGGCGTGGACGCGCATGGGGATGTGCATGGGGATGCGCTCAGGCCATGGATGCACGGCTGCCACAGCAACAACGCTTTCCGAGCGCTACAGGATTCCGCCAGCCCGTTCGTCGCTGGCGCTTTTGGGGGATGCAACGTGAAGACTGCAACTATCGTTTCCAGCCTGCTGCTGATTGTCGCCAGCCCGGTCGCGCTGGCCCAGCAAACCGCCGATTGCCCGCCGTTGCCGCCCACTGCCGGCCTGCATTGGGAACAGCAGGCGCAAGCCGATTTCATCGTGTGCAAGGCCATCACCGACGACGGCCGCGCGGTGTTGAACATGATGCTCAGCAACCGTGATCCAGACCTGGCGTTGAGCCGCGCGCTGCGTGCGGAGAAAGGCACGTTCGCCGGTGAATCGCTGTACTGGTACAAGCTGGACCTGGGCGGACGCCCCATGCCGGGGATCGAGTCGCGGCGGATCACCTCGGTGAAGCTGGACAAGAAGCGCTACGCCCAGATCTGGATCGATGCGGCCGACAACGTCGAGCTGCGCGTGATGCAGACGCTGACGCAGAACATGAACCTCAATCCGGCCGCGGCGCTGGCCGGCAGCAACTGACCGGTTCCGGGTTGCCCGCTGGCAACCCGGTGCGACACCGTCAGAAGCGGCCTTCCTGGTAGTCGACAAAGGCCTGCATCAGTTCCTCGCGGGTGTTCATGACGAAAGGCCCGTGGCGGGCCACCGGCTCACGCAAGGGCCGGCCCGCCACCAGGATCAGCCGTGCACCGCTGCTCCCGGCACTCACCCGGAACTCCCCGCCGCCGCCCAGCGCCGCCAGTTCATGCTGGCTGACCGGCCGGGCGTCTTCTCCCTCGCCGATAGTGGCGGCGCCTTCGAATACATACGCGAACGCGTTGTGGCCCTCGGGCAGCGAGTGGCCCCAACCGCTGCCCGGTGCCAGGGTCACATCCAGATACAGCGGATCGGTGGCGGGCTGGGTGATCGGCCCGGCTACCTGTCCGACCTGCCCGGCGATCACCTTGATGGTCACGCCGTCGCCGGCACTGACCTGCGGGATTCGGTCCGGGGCGAATTCCTGGTAGCGCGGGTCGGTCATCTTGTCGCGCGCAGGCAGGTTCACCCACAGCTGGAAACCGCGCATCCGCCCCGACTCCTGCTCGGGCATTTCCGAATGGACAAGCCCGCGCCCGGCCGTCATCCACTGCACGCTGCCGGGAGTCAGCAGGCCCTCGTTGCCGTGGTTGTCCTTGTGCCGCATGCGGCCGTCGAGCATGTAGGTGACGGTCTCGAATCCGCGGTGCGGATGGCTGGGGAACCCGGCGAGATAGTCCTCGGCGCGGTCGGTACCGAACTCGTCCAGCATCAGGAACGGATCCAGCTCGGGCAGCGATGGCGTGCCGATCACCCGGGTCAGGCGCACGCCGGCGCCATCGGAGGTAGGCATGCCGACGATGGTGCGCAACACGCGGGTCAGGCTTGCAGTATTCATCACGAAACTCCCTTGGGGCTGCAGCAACAATGGGTGCAAACGGCCGCCACACCAACGGCCATTGCCGCAACCGATTGTTCCAGTGACTCCATCAGCGCGATGGGTGTCCGCCGCATGCGGCGACGCTGGATTGCGCGGCGCAACATACGACCAAAGTCGCATCCGGCTCAGGCCCCGTACACGTTGACCCCCGCGCCGCATGGGAGGACTCTAGGCGCGATCTCCGGGTGAGGCTTCTCATGAAAGGTTTTTCCAAAGTTGGCTGGGCATTGCTGTCCATCCTCGGCGCGGGTTGCTTGGGCGTGGTGGCATTGCGCCGCGGCGAAGCACATCAACGCGTTGTGGATCGTCGTCGCTGCCGTCTCCATCTACCTGATCGCGTACCGCTACTACAGCCTGTTCATCGCCAACAAGGTGCTGCGGCTCGATCCCACCCGCGCGACGCCGGCAGTGATCAACAACGATGGTCTGGACTACGTGCCGACCAACAAGCACGTCCTGTTCGGCCACCACTTCGCCGCCATCGCCGGCGCGGGTCCGCTGGTCGGCCCGGTGCTGGCCGCGCAGATGGGCTACCTGCCCGGCACGCTGTGGCTGATTGCCGGCGTGGTGCTGGCCGGCGCGGTGCAGGACTTCATGGTCCTGTTCATCTCCACCCGCCGCAACGGCCGCTCGCTGGGCGACCTGGTGCGCGAGGAAATGGGACCGGTGCCCGGCACCATCGCGCTGTTCGGCGTGCTTCATGATCATGATCATCATCCTCGCGGTGCTGGCGCTGATCGTGGTCAAGGCGCTGGCCGAGCAGCCCGTGGGGCATGTTCACGGTGATGGCGACGATCCCGATCGCGATGTTCATGGGCGTCTACATGCGCTACATCCGCCCGGGCAGCATCGGCGAGATCTCGGTGGTCGGCCTCGCTGCTGCTGCTGGCTGCGATCTGGTACGGCGGCAAGATCGCCGCCGACCCGGTGCTGGGCCCGATGTTCACCTTCACCGGCATGCAGATCACCTGGATGCTGATCGGCTACGGCTTCGTCGCCGCGGTGCTGCCGGTGTGGCTGCTGCTGGCGCCGCGCGACTACCTGTCCACCTTCCTCAAGATCGGCACCATCGTCGCGCTGGCGATCGGCATCCTGATCGTCATGCCGGAGCTGAAGATGCCGGCGCTGACCCAGTTCACCGACGGCAGCGGCCCGGTGTGGAAGGGCGGCCTGTTCCCGTTCCTGTTCATCACCATCGCCTGCGGCGCGGTCTCGGGCTTCCACGCGCTGATCTCCTCGGGCACCACGCCGAAGATGCTGGACAACGAAGGCCACGCCGCGCTACATCGGCTACGGCGGCATGCTGATGGAATCGTTCGTGGCGATCATGGCGCTGGTGGCCGCGTCGGTCATCGAGCCGGGCATCTACTTCGCGATGAACAGCCCGGCGGCGATCGTCGGCACCGACGTCGGTCGGCGCGGCGCAAGATCGTCAGCAGCTGGGGCTTTGCGATCACCCCGGACGTGCTGCACCGCGACCGCCAAGGACATCGGCGAGACCACCATCCTGGCGCGTGCCGGCGGTGCGCCGACGCTGGCGGTGGGCATGGCGCAGATCCTGCACCAGTGTCTGCCGGGCGAAGGCATGATGGCGTTCTGGTACCACTTCGCGATCCTGTTCGAAGCGCTGTTCATCCTGACCGCGGTCGACGCCGGCACCCGTGCCGGGCGCTTCATGCTGCAGGACCTGCTGGGCACCTTCGTGCCGGCGCTGCGACGCACCGAATCGTGGACGGCCAACCTCATCGCCACCGGCGGCTGCGTGGCGCTGTGGGGCTACTTCCTGTATCAGGGCGTGATCGATCCGCTGGGCGGCATCAACACGCTGTGGCCGCTGTTCGGCATCGCCAACCAGATGCTGGCCGGTATCGCGCTGATGCTGGGCACCGTGGTGCTGTTCAAGATGAAGACGCCAACGCTACGCCTGGGTGACCGCTGCTGCCGGCCGTCTGGCTGCTGATCTGCACCACTGCGGCCGGCTTCATCAAGCTGTTCGACGCGAACCCGGGCGATCGGCTTCCTGGCGCAGGCGCACAAGTATCGTGACGCCATCGCCAGCGGCAGATCTGCTGCCGCCGGCCAAGAGCTTCGAACAGATGCAACAGGTGATGATCAACAACTACATCAATGCCGCGCTGACCGTGCTGTTCCTGTTCGTGGTGTTCGCCGTGCTGGTGTATTCGGTCAAGACCATCGCTGCCGCGCGCCGCTCGACAGTGCGCACCGACCGCGAAACCCCGTACGTGGCCCTGAAGCCGCACGAGATGGAGATCTGACGATGAGCACCGCACTCGTTCCTGTCGGCCAGCACCAGGCGTTCAAGCGCACCTGGCGTCGTCTGGTGCAGACGGCGCGCCTGTGCTGCGGCGTGCCGGACTACGACAACTACGTCCGGCACGTCCGCGAGAAGCATCCCGACCGTATTCCGATGGACTACAAGACGTTCTTCCGCGAACGCCAGGAAGCGCGGTACGGCGGCAAGGGCGGATTCCGCTGCTGCTGAGTCCGATGGCTTGAGGAACACAGAAGGCGGGGCCAATGGCCCCGCCTTTTTCATGACGCACATCCATGCGCGTCACCGTTCGGCGGCTTCGCCGTGAAAAACGGCTGTCCTGCCGTTTTATCTTGTCCGCGATCTGCAGAGCCGGTCACATGGACAGGCAGATCGCTGCAAATTCCCGATGCTAGGATCGGACGTCACGATGGAATCTGAGGCCCTGTCACGGGTGCCACGCAACCGGAAAGGAAACTGGAATGCAGAAAAAGATCCCTGTCCTCGCAACAATAGCCACCTCGTTGCTTATGGCTTCATGCGTAAACACACAGGTTCAAGCAAAGGAGCAAGCTCGCGTGGCAGCCAACACTCAGCACAAGACGGCTTTCACCGATCCAGCCATAAGGCCTCTGGCAGATGCCATTGCTGACGGCAATATCGCGCGGATAAAGGCACTGGCGCCGACCACCGATCTGGCTGCCCGGGGCCAACACAATGTGACCCTGATGGAATGGGCAATCTGGAACGAGAAGCCCGCTTCACTCGAGGCGCTGCTGGAGGCCGGGGCCGATCCCTCCCTGATCGGGATGGATGACGAAACAGTCGTGCATATGGCCGCGATGGTGGATCCACCGGAGTATCTCGAGGTCCTGCTCAAACACAGGGTTCCGGTGGACTTCACGCGCCCAACCAATGGCTGGACCCCGCTGTTCATTGCGGTGATGTACAACCAGCATACCCAGCGCGACCTTCTGATAAACGCAGGCGCCGACGTCAAACGTCAAGATCATTTTGGGAACACCCTGCTTCATATTGGCGCCAAAAGCCCAGACACCGTACTCAAACTATTAGAAGCAGGCGTTGACCCGGTGCTGCGCAACAACAACGGCGATACGTTCCAGCCCTCTTTTTTTAGAACACCGGAAAAGCTGCTTAATGCCAACGCAAAGGGAGGTCGTGAACAAGTTCGCGCCTGGCTGAGCCGCCACAACATAGCCATCGAGTGATACGAAGAGAGGTGCTCGTCATGGAATCGACTATTTCCACCTCATTTGACGCTCAATCCCTTATCGGCACCGCCCCGCAGGCTGTGGACCTTCAGCTACCACGGGTACTCGAAGACCTCTACGCGCACGCGCATGCCCGTCGCGAAGGTCAATCATCAGAGCCAGGCTTTATGCCGCATGGATGGGACCGTATCCATGAGCAAGAGCTCAAAAGCAAAAATATCGATGCTTCCTTGCTGCACAATGAGAGCTCTGGTTTCGATGCAGGCTTCTACCGTGGTCCTGATGGTCAGGTAGTCCTCGCTTTTTGCGGAACCGACCAAGGAAAAGACTGGCCGCAGAATCTGGGACAGGGCCTCGGACTCCAGACAAAACAGTATAAAAATGCCATCGAATTAACCGAGAGAGCTCTGGCTGTTTACGGTGAGAACCTGTTGCTGACTGGACACTCTTTAGGCGGCGGCCTCGCTGCTGCCGCAGGAGTTATCAACAACACGGCTACCGTTACTTATAACTCTGCGGGCGTACACAACAATACATTCGAACGCGCTGGCTTAGTTCCGCGCGATGCCAAGGAATACGCAGCATCGGGCCTGATCCGCAGCTACAGCGTCAAGAACGAGTTGCTCACCCATCTTCAGGAAGACAGCATTCCGCTGAAATGGGCGCTGCCCGATGCCATTGGCCATCGAATCGAACTCCCCGACCCCGCTCCGCTGTCCTTTGTCCAGCGCCTGGTCCCCGGAGCAATGCTCAAGCATCGGCTGGACCTGCATGGCATCGCCTCGGTGATGGACTCGCTGGATCTGCAGCAGCTGCGCGATGCCGAACAAGGCAAAGCAATCGGCGCCCCGCCGTCTGCCCACAGCGCCGGGAACCGGTTGTTCAAAGATGCGGTCATCCAGCTTGAGCCCCAGCGGGAGAAGCTGGGCCTGAAAGACGACGTGTCCTTCCTCAACACCGCAGCGCGCATCGCGGCATGCTCGGCAGATGACGGGTTGACCAGAATCGACCATGTGCTTTTTCAGGGAGACCGGCTGTTCTGTGTGCAAGGCGGCCTGCGTGACCCGGCACATCTGCGCAGCACTGTTGATCTGGCAGCGTCGATGGACATGCCGATGCAGGCCAGCATCCGTCAGCTCCAGCAACACCAGAGCTTGAACCCCGCCGATTCGATCATTGAACCTGATCCTGGTCGACGGCATCTCGCGATGGGCTGATTTGACGCCGGCAGCACCAAAAAGAAGGACAGCAGATGCTGTCCTTCTTTTTGACCGGGTTTCCTGCCGCTGGCAGCCGACTCAGGCCGCGCCGGCCATCCACTTGAGCATCAGACCGGTGAGGTAGGCCAGCACCGTACCGGTGGCATAGCCGACCGTGCCCAGCAGCACGCCCACCGGCGCCAGACTGGGATGGAATGCCGCCGCCACCACCGGGGCCGAAGCCGCCGCGCCGACATTGCCCTGCGAACCGATGGCCAGGAAGAACAGCGGCGCTTTCAGCAGGCGGCCGACCACGTACAGCAGCAGCACGTGGGTGCCCATCCAGATCACGCCGAGCAGGAACAGCCACGGTCGCTCCAGCAGCGAGAGCAGGTCCATCTGCATGCCGATGCAGGCGATCAGGAAATACAGGAACAGGGTGCCGACCTTGGAGGCCCCGGCCGCTTCCAGTTCACGCGCGCGGGTGAAGCTCAGCGCCAGGCCGGCGAAGGTGGACAACATCACCACCCAGACGAACTGGTTGTCCAGCGATGCCTGCTTGGCGAAGCTGATGTTGGCCGCACACCACGCCGCCAGCGGCGCGGCCAGCGCGTGCGCCGCACCGACGATGCCCAGACCGACACCGACGATTACCATCAGGTCGGTCAGGGTCGGGATGCGCGCGCTTTTGGCCTGGTAGTCGGCGATACGACGCTTCATGTCGTCGATGGCCGAGGTGTCGGCACCGTTGCGCGCGTCGATGCCCTGCGCGCGACCGGCGAGCCAGATCAGGGCCGGCATCAGCAGGATGCTGGCGCAGACCACATCGACCACAGCGAACTGGCCGAAGGTGGTGGCATCGACGTTGAAGGTCTCGCGCATCGCGGCCATGTTGGCACCGCCGCCAATCCAGCTGCCGGCCAGCGCGGCCATGCCGGCCCAGGTGTCACCGGCGACGGTGGGCGAATGGATCAGCTTCATCGCCTGGAACGACACCAGCGCGCCGAGCATGATGCCCAGGGTGCCGGTGACAAACATGATCAGCAGCTTCGGGCCGAGTCTGGCGATGCCCTTCAAGTCGATGGACAGCGTCAGCAGCACCAATGCCGCTGGCAGCAGCACATCGCGCGCGATGGGGTTGTAGAGCTTCGTAGTGTGGCCGTCGATCACGCCGAAGGTGTTGTACAGCGCCGGCACGAAGTAGCACAGCAGCAGCGCCGGCACCCAGGTGAAGAACTTCTTCCAGAAGCCGTCGGTGCGACTGGACAGATGGAAGATCAATCCCAGCGTGGCGGCGATCAGGCCGAGGCCGACGATGTCGTTGGTGATCAGAGCGGTGGTGCTGTCGGTCGGCATCGAGCCATTCCCCTGTCGATCGATTCAGGTCAAAAAAAAAGCCACAGGACGTGGCGAGCGGGCAGCTTAGCATCGCCACCCGCGTTGATCACTTTGCATTGCGGCAGAAGCGAGGCCTTGGCGCCATCGCTGCGCGCTTCGTCGGATCAGCCGGCGCCGGCCATCGCCCGCAGCGTGATGCCCACCACCCAGGCCAGATAGGTGCCGGTGGCATAGCCCATCGTGCCCAGCAGCACGCCGACCGGTGCCAGTGCCGGATGGAATGCGGCGGCCACCACCGGCGCCGATGCCGGCCCGCCAATGTTGGACTGAGAGCCGATCGCGAAATAGAAGAACGGCACCCGCAGCAGCTTGGCCAGCAGCCACAGCAACACGATGTGCACCAGGATCCAGATCACGCCCAGCAGGAACAGCCACGGGCGGTCCAGCAGCGCCAGCAGATCCATCTGCATGCCGATGCAGGCGATCAGGAAGTACAGCAGCAGCGCACCGAGCTTGGACGCTCCGGCCCCTTCCAGCGTCCACGCGCGGGTGAAGCTGAGCAGCAGGCCGCAGGTGGTGGAGATCACCACCACCCACACGAACGGCGCATCCAGGCTGAATTGCGAAGCCCAGGCGACATTGGCCTTGAACCACGCCGACGCCGGCCCGGCAATGGCATGCGACAGGCCCACGGTGCCGAACGCCACCGCCACGATCAGCATCAGATCGGTGAGGCTGGCCACGCGCTCGTGCTCGGCCTGGAAGCTGGCGATGCGTTCCTTCAGTTCGTCCAGGCTACTTGTATCGGCGCCGCTGCGGGCGTCGATCGCCGCCGAACGGCCGGCGAGGAAGATCAGCACCGCCATCCACACGTAACCGACACCGACATCGACCACCGCGAACTGGCCGAACGTGGTGGCATTGACGTCGAAGATCTCGCGCATCGCCAGCATGTTGGCGCCACCGCCGATCCAGCTGCCGGCCAGCGCCGCCATGCCGGCCCAGGTATCGCCGGCAACGGTGGCCGGGTGCAGCCATTTCATCAGCTGGAAGGCGACGACCGCGCCGAGCATGATGCTGGCCGATGCACCCAGGTACATCAGCACGATCTTCGGCCCCAGCCGCAGGATCGCCTTGATGTCCACCGCCAGCGTCAGCAGCACCAGGGCGGCCGGCAGCAGCACGTCGCGTGCGATCGGGTTGTACAGACGCGTGTTCTGGCCGTCGATCAGCCCGAAGGTGTTGTAGATGCCGGGAATCAGGTAGCACAGCAGCAACGCCGGCACGTAGGTATAGAACCGTTTCCACGCACCGCGCTCGCGCGAAGCGGTCCAGAACACCGCGCCGAGCGTGGCGGCGATCAGGCCGAAAACAACGATGTCGTTCTGGATCAAGGCGGGTGCTTTCACGGATGCGCGATGCCTGGAAGATGGGACAGCAGATGTGGAGTCGAGCACTGCTCGACCACTCGTCGTTCCGGTAGCCGGACATGCCGCATGCGCCGGTGGGATTCAGCGCTGGACGGGAGCTTGCGATCCACGCGGCGACGGCAGTCGGGCAGCGCCCGGCTGCGGCGGGATCGGTTCGGATGTCACCCTGAAACAGAGCGCCACCCCGACGTGCGGGGCGGCGCCTGGCCCATCACTGGCCGATGTGCTGCTTGAGCCAGCCGTTGACGGTGTCGTGCCACTGCACGCTGTTTTCCGGCTTCAGCACCCAGTGGTTCTCATCCGGGAAATACAGGAACTTGGACTCGATCCCCTGGCGCTGCAGCGCGGTGAACGCACCCAGCCCCTGTTCGACCGGAATGCGGTAATCGAGCTGTCCGTGGATGACCAGCATCGGCTTGGTCCACTGCGCCACGTGATTGACCGGATTGAACTTCTCGTAGTTGGCGGCCTTGTCGTACGGCGTGCCGCCCTGCTCCCACTCGGTGAACCACAGTTCTTCGGTGGCATAACCCATCATGCGCTGGTCGAACACGCCGTCATGGTTGACCAGGCACTTCCACGGCCCGTTCCAGTTGCCGGCGATCCAGTTGACCATGAAGCCGCCGTAGCTGGCGCCCAGCGCACAGGCCTTGTCGCCGTTGAGGAAGCTGTACTTGTGCTGCGCTGCGGCCCAACCCTTCTGCAGGTCTTCCAGCGGGCGGTCACCCCAGTGCTGGCTGATCGCATCGGTGAACGCCTGGCCGTAGCCGGTGGAGCCGTGGAAATCGATCATCACCACCGCATAGCCCTGGCCGGCGTAGGTCTGCGGATTCCAGCGGTAGCTCCAGCCATTGCCGAAGCTGCCCTGCGGACCGCCGTGGATCAGGAAGGCCACCGGGTATTTCTTGCCTTCCTCGTAGTTGTGCGGCTTGACCACATAGCCGTGCACGGTCTCGTTGTTCCAGCCCTTGAAGTTGAACTGCTCGAAGGCGCCGAATGTCACCTCCGGCAGCATCTCGCCGGCACTGGGGGTGATCGCACGCAGCGGTTCGCCGGTCACCGTGCTGGTGAACAGCTGGTCGCCGCTCTGCAGCGAATTGCGGGTGAAGGCCAAGGTATCGCCGGCGATATCGAACGCGGAAATGCTGCCCTCGCCCACCACCTTCTTCACCTCGCCGCTGGCGATGTCCACGGCGAACAGCGGGTGCTCGCCCGTGTCCTGCGCGGTGGTGTAGAGCGTCGAGCCATCGGCGGACAGGGTGATGCCGTCGACCGAGCTGTCCCAACCGGCAGCGATTTCGCGCGTCTTGCCGCTGGCCAGATCCATCGCCATCAGGCCGAAGCGGTCCGCCTCGAAGCCCGGGCGCTTCATCGCGCGGTAGTACAGGGTCTTGCCGTCGGCGCTGAACACCGGGCCGGCATCCCATGCGGGATTGGCCGCGGTCAGGTTCTTCGGCGCCTGCTTGCCGCTGGCATCGAACTGGTAGAGGTCGAAATTGGTCGACCACGGTTCCTTGCCACCTTCCACGCGGATGCTGGCCACCACCGAGCTGCCATCCGGTGACCATTGGAAATCATCGTTGCCACCGAACGGCTTGGACGGCGCGTCGCCGCCGACCGTCGCGCTGATCGCCGATGCGCCCTTGGCCGGCTTGCCGCCCGCGGCCGGCAATGCCGCCACGAACAGGGTGTTGCGGCGGCCGTCATTCCACGTATCCCAATGGCGCACGAACATGCTGTCGAACACCACGCCGGTGTTCTTGGCCGCCTTGGTCTGCGTCAGGCGCTTGCTGGTGCATGCCAGGTCCGAACCGCAGTCCTGGAAGGCGCCCGCACTGAACAGCACGCGATCGCCCTGCGGCGAAATCCGGTAACTGTCCACGTCCAGCGCGAAGGCGGTCAGCTGACGCGGGGTGCCGCCTTCCAGCGGTATCGAATACAGCTGCTGGCTGCCGGACTTGGCGCTGAGGAAGTACACCGTCTTGCCATCGGCCGACATCGCCGCCGAATTGACGTTCCAGTCTTCCGCGGTCAGGCGCTTCGGCGGCGCGATGTCGCGCGTGCGCAGGTTGCGGATCCACAGGCCGCTGCGGGCCTTGCCGGTGGAGGCATCGATCTGGCGCTTGGCAAACACCACGCTGCCGCCATCGGCGCTCAGCAAGGGGGCCGACACCCGGTCCATCGCCACCATGTCGCGGACTTCAAAACCACGTGCGGACGCCAGCGAGGGCATCGCTGTCAGCAGGCACAAGGGCAACACAGCGTAACGAAGCTTCATGGGCGTCTCCGGGGTACGGTAAAGCGCCGATAGTAGGCGCCCCGGGCAATCCGGCGCAAAGGTACGAAGTCATGCCACGGGCCCGCCACCGCGCGGAGGCCGGAAAAAGCAAAGCCCCGCCGGAGCGGGGCTTTTGCGCAGGCACCAGGACGGATGAAGATCATCCGCCCCGCAGCGGATCAGGCCTTCGGTGCCGCCTGCTCGCCCTTCTTGCCGGTGCGATACAGCAACCAGCCCACCACCGCCAGCACCACCAGACCGATCCACTGGTTGAGGTGGAACAGCTCGGGCAGCGCCAGCACGTCGGCGCGGCCGGCGACCACGATCGGAATCGCAATGGCGATACCCATCAGCGCCTCGCCGGTGATCAGGCCGGCGGCGAACAGCACGCCCGGACGGTGTACGCGATCGCGCCCTTCCTCGTCATCGCCGCGGATCTTGTGGAACCGCTCGACCAGATGCGCGAGCAGGCCGCCCACAAAGATCGGCACCATCAGCTCCAGCGGCAGGTAGATACCGATCGCCGCGGCCAGGACCGGCACGCGGAAACGTTTGCCGGTGGCCTTGAGCCAGTGGTCCAGGGCGATGATGGCAGCGCCGACCACCACGCCTAGCCAGATCATCGCCCAGGGCAGGTCGCCGCCGAACAGGCCGCGCGCGACCGAGGCCATCAGGTTGGCCTGCGGCGCGGCCAGCGAGTTCGGGTGCTCGGCGGTGGGGGCGCCGATGCCGTAGGCATGCGCCAGCAGGTTCAGCACCGGGGCCATGATCAGCGCGCAGGAGAACGCGCCGATGCCCAGCATCAACTGCTGCTTCCACGGGGTGGCGCCGACCAGATAGCCGGCCTTGAGGTCCTGCAGGTTGTCACCGCCCACCGCGGCGGCGCAGCAGACCACCGCGCCGATCATGATCGCGGCGACCGCACCGATCGGCGAATCACGCCCCAGCATCAGCACCAGAATCGCCGAGGCGAACAGGATCGTGGAAATGGTGATGCCCGAGACCGGGTTGTTGGACGAACCGATCAGGCCGGCCAGATAGGCCGAGACCGAGACGAACAGGAAACCGGCAACAATCATGATGATCGTCATCGGGATACTGACCAGCCACTGGCCGACGATGGCCTGGTACAGGCCCAGCAGCGGCAGGGTGAATACCAGCAGTGCCACCAGCATCCACTTCATCGGCAGGTCGCGGTCGGTTTCGGCCACTTCGGCGCCGCCGGTGCTCTTGCGGGCCGCGGCGAAACCGCTCTTGATGCCCTTGAGCAGCGACTTGCGCAGCGAGAACAGCGTCCAGATGCCGCCGATCAGCATGGCGCCCACGCCCAGATAGCGGATCTTCGCGCCCCAGATGGCGAATGCCGCGTCGGCCGAAGAAGCCGTGGCGATCGAAGCGGCCAGCGCCGGATCGGAGTTCATGAAGAACGCCTGGTACAGCGGAATGGCGATGTGCCAGGACAGGATCGAGCCGGACACCACCACGATGCCGACATTCAGGCCGACGATATAGCCCACGCCCAGCAATGCCGGCGACAGGTTGGTGCCGATGAAGGCGGTGAGCTTGGAGCTGCCGATGTAGGCCGATTGCGTCCAGGTGTCGGGAATCATGCGCAGGCCACTGGCCGCGGCCAGTTTCACGAACGCGCCGATCACACCGGAGATCGCCAGGATCTTCATGCCCGGACCGGGATTGTCACCGGCCTTGAGCACCTCGGCGGCGGCCTTGCCTTCGGGGAACGGCAGCGGGTCTTCGACGATCATCGAGCGCCGCAGCGGCACCGAGAACAGCACGCCGAGCAGGCCGCCGAGACCGGCGATCCCCAGTACCCACCAGTATTTGAAGTCCGGCCAATAGCCCATGATCACCAGCGCCGGGATCGTGAAGATCACACCGGCGGCAATCGACGAACCGGCCGAGGCACCGGTCTGGACGATATTGTTCTCCAGGATGGTGCCGCCACCGAGCAGGCGCAGCACACCCATCGAGACGACAGCGGCGGGAATGGCGGTGGCGATGGTCAGGCCCGCGAACAGGCCGAGGTAGGCGTTGGCGGCGGAAAGGATCACGGCCAGCACGATGGCCAGGACCACCGCCCGGAAAGTGAGCTGGCGTGGCGCAGCGTTGTTCATGGATGCCCCTGATGGCAAAAAAGCTGCCCCACGCTATCCGCAGCCGCCGTTCAAGTCCAGTTGCGCTGCATGCGCGGTGCCGGCCACACCGAACATGCCCCGCTCGCACAATCCGCCGCGCCGGCCGGGACCGGCGATGCGCTCGCGGCGCCAGCCTGGAGGTGTGCGTCCGGCGCCTATACTCGCGCGTTCTCCCTTCCGCCCCATGCCGATGTCCGCAGCCGTCCCGCTCTCCCTTCGCGCCTCCGATGATTTCCTCGGCCACCCCAAGGGTGTGTACGTGTGCTTCTTCACCGAGATGTGGGAGCGCTTCTCCTTCTACGGGATGAAGGCACTGCTGCTGCTGTATCTCACCAAGCACCACCTGTTCGGCGACAAGGCCGGACTCGACCTGCTCGGCGCCTACGGCGGCCTGGTGTATTGCATCCCGGTGTTCGGCGGCCTGCTGGCCGACCGCTGGCTGGGCATGCGCAAGGCGGTGGTGTTCGGCGGCGTGTTGCTGGTGCTCGGGCATATCGGCATGGTGGTGGAAGGCCAGCAGGCCACCCGCATAGCCGGTGAAGTGCTGCGCGACGAAGGCGCCCTGCGTGTGACCTACCTGTCGCTGGCGCTGATCATCATGGGCGTGGGTTTTCTGAAGCCCAACATCTCCACCATTGTCGGCAAGCTTTACGCCGACAATGACCCGCGCCGCGATTCGGGCTTTTCGCTGTTCTACGCCGGCATCAACCTGGGCGCGCTGTTCGCCTCGCTGGTATGCGGTTTCCTCGGCGAAGTCTATGGCTGGAAGTATGGCTTCGGTGCTGCCGGCATCGGCATGGTGGTCGGACTGTGCATGTTCCTGTGGGGCCAGAAATACCTGCATGGCCACGCCGAGCCGCGCGAACCTGAGCGCCTGCGGGACCGTATCGCCGGGCTGCCGCGCGAATGGCTGATCTACGCGCTGGCCGTCATCGGCGTGCTGCCAGTGGCCTGGCTGATGTGGGCTGCCGCCAATGGCGCGTTTTCACTGGGCGGGGAAATCAGCCTGGCGCTGATGCTGATGGTCGTGGTGCTTGGCGGCGTGCTGCTGTGGTTCGCCTGGTTCACCGGCACCCGCTGCACGCCGGTGCAGCGCCAGCAGATGATCGCGCTGATGGCGCTGATCTTCATGGCGCTGGTGTTCTTCACCCTCTACGAGCAGACCTATGGCTCGTGGGTGACCTTCACCGACCGCCTGCTGACCAAGGACATCGTGCCGGCGCTGGTGATCCGTGACGGCACGCCGCTGCCGTGGTCGATCGCCTCACTGCTGCTGGCACCGCTGGGCTTTGTGGTGGCGGCGCGGCTGTCCGAGCGCGCACCGGCCTCTGCCGCACCGCGCCTGCTGTTTGTCGGCATCGCTGCCCTGATGCTGGTGCTGCTGATCCGCGACTGTCTGGTGCTGCCGCAAACCGCCGGCTCGCTGACCTATCTGGGCGCGCTGTTCCTGGTCCTGCTGGCGCCGCTGTTCGCCGCCTTGTGGGCCTGGCTGGACCGGCGGGGACTGGACCCGGCCAAGCCGCTGAAATCCTCCTTCGGGCTGATTTTCGCCGCACTGTCGTTCGTGCCGCTGGCGCTGGCCGCACAACACGTGGGCGCTACCGGGCAGATGGCCAGTGTGTGGTGGCTGGTGCTGGCCTACCTGATCCTGGAGATCGGCGAGATGTGCCTGTCGCCGGTGGGGCTGTCGGCGGTGACGCAGCTGGCCGTGCCGCGCGTGGTCAGCCTGATGATGGGCACCTGGTTCCTGGCCACCGCGTTCTCGGAAACCCTGGCCGCGCTGTTCGGCAAGCTCGCCGCCATCGAAGTGCCAGAAGGCGAAGTGATGGACATCGCGCAGGCCGCCGCCCGCTACGAACACCTGTTCTGGCTGCTGATGTGGATCGGCCTGGGCTGCGCGGTCGTGGCGCTGCTGTGCTCGCCCTTGCTGAAACGGATGATGCACGGGGTGAAGTGACCACGCCCCCCTTCCGGCTCGAAGGCAGAGTCGAGAAGGCAAACAGCAGGCTTCGCAGACGACAACGGCACCTCGCGGTGCGGTTGCCGTTCCCGCATCGCAGGCCGATCAGGGCTGCGCAGGCTTGCTCGCGGCAGCCGTTTTCCCACCCAGATTGCGCGACAGGAAGGCCAGCAACCGGGTGTAGTACTCGCGCTGGTGCGGCTCGGTGTAGAAACCATGGCCTTCGGTGTCGTAGTACAGCGACTCCACCGGAACCCCTGCTTTCTTCAGCGCGGCTTCCATCATCCGTGTGTGCTGCACCGGCGCGACTTTATCCTCGCCGCCCGCGGCCAGGAACACCGGCACCTTGATCCGCTCGGCGAAACGGTTTGGCGATGCCGCTGCCAGCAGTGCCTGATCCTCGCCCACCCAATCCTTGGACCAGTTGCCCAGGCTGCGAAGCTTGCGACCGTCCTCACGCTGCATCAGCGGCAGATCATAGACACCGATATATCCAGCCGCGCACTGGTACAACGCCGGCTCCTTGGCCACTCCCATCAACGCCGCGTAAGCGCCATAGCTGGCGCCGTAGATGCAGATCTTCTTCGGGTCCGCGTGTCCCTGCCCTACCGCCCAGCGGGTGGCGTCGGTGACATCGTCCTGCATCGTGCCGCCCCATTGCCGCGCGCCGGCCTGCTTGAATGCGCGGCCATAGTTGCCGGAGCCACGGTAATTGACCTGCAACACGGTATAGCCGGCGGCCGCCAGCATCTGTGCATCGCGGTCGTATTCCCAGGTATCGAAAACGCCGAACGGGCCCCCATGCGGCATGACCACCATCGGTTGGGGGCCACTCACCCCACGCGGCACCGTCATGTAACCGTGGATCGGCAGCCCGTCGCGGGCGGTATAGGTGAATGGCTTCACCTCCGCCATCGCTTCCGGCTCGACCCAGTGGCTGCGGCTGATCAGGTGTGACGCCTTCTTGGCGACCGCGTCATAAAGAAAAAAATCCCCGGGATTGCTGCCCGACCACGTGCGTACCAGCACCAGCTGCCCGTCCTTGGTGGTGGAGGTGATGAATATAGGGTCACCCCCCAACGCGGCCTCCAGGCTGCGGTACATCCGCGCTTCGGCCGATGTGTCGTCGAAGAACAGGGTCTTGTGGCGCCCGTCCATCACCTGCGCCCCGACCGGAATCGAAGTGCCGTTGCGGTAGATGATCGACAACGGATCGGCGCCCTTGTCGTGCAGCACCGTCTTTCGCTCATTGCTGACCGGGTTCCAGGCCACGATGCTGTCGGTGCCCATGCCTCCCCGCACCCGGAGATAGACCAGCCGATTGTCTTCGGAGAACCCCAATGGAATTTCGATGCGGTCATCTGCGACTTCGTCGTTGATCAGACGCCACTCGCTGCGGGCACCTTCGCGGTAATAAAGCTTGTTGATATTGTCGAGGCCGGCGCCATGCGCCAGGCGTACTTCACCGGTGTTGTCGGTGGTGAATGACGCGCTTCGTACCGGCGCCCGCGCCATCACCGTCCGCCGGCCGCTGCGCACGTCCAGCTTTTCGGCACGGGTGAACGGTTCGACTCCGGTCATCGGAAAGACGGAGATCACGGCGTAATTCTCATCGTCCGGCAGCGCATCGACCAGGAACGCGGCGACCGCTTCGATCTTCTTGGGCTGGATGCGGGTGCCGGCACCGTTGCCCTGCACGCGGAAGCCGACCAGCAGCTCGGCGCCGCCGCCATCGGCGTTGATCGCATAGAGCTCACCGGTGGGCTGGGGCGCGTCGAGCAGGCCGAACTTCTCGTCCAGGCTGATCAGCACGCGTCCATCACTGACCCATTCGAATCCGCTCACATGCGCATTGCGGAACGGCACGAAACTTCCGGTCGGCACATTGCCTTCGCGCCGGAAGATCACCAGCGAGGTCTTGTCCTCCATCGGCACGGTGGCCGCGTAGTACTCGCCGTTAGGGGAAAGCTTGATATCGGTGAACTGGTCCTTGCGGATGAACTGGTCCAGATCCACCGCCGCCGCGACATTGCCTGACAACACCAACAACGCCAACACCCATCGCATCGTCTTCATCCTGTCCCCTCCCGACGCGGACGTCCGGTCCGCCACAGGCGGATTCTAGCCGCTGCACGGCGTCACGCGCAGATGCAAAAAGCCCCGGCTTTGCGGGGCTTTCTGATGACGACAGGATGGGCGGAAAACCTCAGAACGGAATGTCGTCGTCGGCGAAATCGTCCATCGGAGGAGCCGGCTGCTGCTGGGCTGGCGCCTGGCGCTGGGGACGCTGGTTGTAACCGCCGCCCTGGTCCTGGCCACCGCCCTGACCGCCGCCGTAATTCTGGCGCGGGGCCGCCTGTCGCTGCGGGCGTTCGCCGCCCATGCCAGCGCCACCGCCGCCGCCCTCACCGCGGCCACCGAGCATCTGCATCTCGTTGGCGACGATGTCGGTCGTGTATTTCTCCACGCCGTCCTGGCCGGTGTACTTGTCGTAGCGCAGCTCGCCTTCGACGTAGACCGAGCTGCCCTTGCGCAGGTATTCGCCGGCGATCTCGCCGAGCTTGCCGAAGAACACCACGCGGTGCCATTCGGTGCGCTCCTGCTGGTTGCCGTCCTTGTCCTTGCGGACGCTGGTGGTGGCCAGGCTGATCCGGGTGATCGCCATACCGGCCTGGGTGTACTTGGTGTCCGGATCGTTACCGAGGTTGCCGACCAGGATGACTTTATTGATGCCGCGAGCCATAGGTGCCTTCTTCCGTTGGGATGTACCCGCCGGATGCGGGCATAGCAAGTGAACAGTATAACGACCCCTCGCCGGATATCGGAGTACTCCCCGCCTTCCTGTCGGGAAATCCGGCCGCGGCGCCGATGTGACAGGCGGTCGCAACCGGGGCGGCCTATAATCCCGGCACGCCCCCAGTTCTGACCGCATGAGCATCGCCGAAGATATCCGCCCCGCGCTGGGCCTGCCCGCCATCCAGACCCTTGCCGCGCCGGACATGGCTTCTGTCGATGCCCTGATCCGCCGCCGCCTTTCCTCGGATGTGGTGCTGATCAACCAGATCGCCGATCACATCATCTCCGCCGGCGGCAAGCGCCTGCGGCCGATGCTGGTGATTCTGGCCGGGCACGCGGTTGGTGGCGCCGGCGCCGACCATCACCAGCTGGCGGCGATCATCGAATTCATCCATACCTCGACCCTGCTGCACGACGATGTGGTGGACGAATCGGATCTGCGCCGCGGCCGCAGCACCGCCAATGCCTTGTGGGGCAACGCGCCGAGCGTGCTGGTGGGTGATTTCCTGTATTCGCGCAGCTTCCAGATGATGGTGGAACTGGACCGCATGCCGGTCATGAACATCCTCGCCGCCACCACCAACCGCATCGCCGAAGGTGAGGTGCTGCAGCTGTTGCACGTGCACAACCCGGACACCGACGAAGCGGCCTACCTGCGCGTGATCGAGCGCAAGACCGCGGTGCTGTTTGCCGCCGGCACCCGTCTGGGCGCGCTGGCCAGCGGCGTGGACGAAGCTACCCAGCAGGCGCTGTACGACTACGGCATGCACCTGGGCTACGCCTTCCAGATCGCCGATGACGTGCTGGACTACTCGGCAAATGCCGAGGAGCTGGGCAAGAACCTGGGCGACGACCTCGCCGAGGGCAAGGCCACGCTGCCGCTGATCCACGCCATGGCGCACTCCGATGCGGTCACCCGCGAGCGCCTGCGCGAGATCGTGCAGAACGGTGACGCCTCGGCCATGCCCGAAGTGCTGGCTGCCATCCATGCCACCGGCGGACTGGAATACAGCCGCGCCCGCGCCGTGGAATACGCCGATGCCGCCGAACGCGCGCTCGATGGCCTGGTCGACAATGACGCTGTCGCCGCCCTGCGCGGTCTGGCCCGCTACGCGGTACAGCGCTCGCATTGAACATGCAACGGTGTGCCGGCCGTCGGCCGGCGCACTCGTTGTTATCCCTCAATCAGCCAGCAGGTGCCGGTCTGGACCGGCGCAGTCTTCAACGGTGCGCGAACCGTTCTTCGAAGAAGTCGTCCAGCGCCTTCCAGGCACGCTTGGCGGCGCGTTGGTTGTACAGGCAGCCCGGCGGGCTGTTGGCATCCGACTCGGCGAAGCAATGCACCGCACCGCTGTAGTTGGTGAACTCCCAATCGACCTTGGCCGCGTTCATCTCCTGCTCGAAGCTGGCGATGTCTTCCTTGCTCACGCCCTTGTCGTCGGCGCCGTTGAGTACCAGCACCGACGGATGCGTGCCACCGGCCTTCGCCGGCAGCGGCGAACCCAAGCCTCCATGCAGGCTGACCACGCCCGCCAGCGGCGCGCCGGCACGGGCCAGCTCCAGCACGGTGGTGCCGCCGAAGCAGAAACCGACCGCACCGATCCGCGATGCATCCAGCGGGGCGCTGCCGGCTTGCGCCTTGAGCACCTCGACCGCCTTCAACGCGCGGGCGCGCAGCACCGCCCGCTCATTGCGCAGCTTGGTCGCCACCGGTCCGGCCTCGGCGTCGGTCTTGGGCCGCACGCCTTTGCCGTACACATCGGCCACCAGCACCACGTAGTCATCACCGGCCAGCTGTTTGGCCTTGGCGATCGCCGAATCGTTGACCCCCTTCCAGTTGGGCACCATCACCAGGCCGGGGCGTTTGTCGTTGTCGCTGTCGTCATAGACCAGCACGCCACTGAAGGTGGTGCCATCCAGTTTCCACTCCACGGGCCGGGTCTTCATCGCCGCCATTGCCGGCAGCGCCACCATGCCCAACAGCACCGCCGCACCCCACTGCCAATGCCTGCCCATGCGCCTGCTCCTCGGGGAAAGAGCCCCGAGTGTATGACGGCAGATGTCACGGCTTGTGTACATGGCAAGACCGGCGGAAGACGCCCGACGCGCGAGGCTCTACGAAATTCCGAGCCCCGGGATCGCGGTGATCGCGTCCGGGTCAAACCCGGCCAGCTCGGCGAAATGCCGGCCCCGCGCCACATAGTTCCGATAGGCGCCAAAACTGGGGGCGCCCGGCGACAGCAACACCACCCCGCCCTGCGCACCCAGCGCGGCGCGCGCCAGCTCCACCGCGTGCGGCAGATCGGTGGCGGCATGCAGGCCAAAGCGCCCCTGCGCCGCCAGCGGCTGCAGCAGCGCGTTGATGCGCGGCCCGTTGGCGCCCATGGTCACGATCTCCACCGGCGGCACATCGTGGCTCATGTGCGCGACGAAATCGGTCCAGTCCAGACCACGGTCGTGGCCGCCGACCAGCAACGCGATGCGCTGCCCGGCGAAGCAGTCCAGCGCCGCCAGCGAGGCATGCGGCGTGGTGCTGATCGAATCATTGACCCAGCGCAGGCCCTCGCGCTCGCCCAGCATCTGCAGCCGGTTGGGCAGCGGCCGGAAGCCCTGCACCGCCGGCGCCAAGGCCACCGCATCCAGCCCCAACGCTTCCAGCGCGGCCAGCACCGCGCACAGGTTGCCGCGGTTGTGGCGGCCCGGCAGCGGCGTGTTCGACGTATCAAACACCGCCTGCGTGCCGCGATGGACCACCTCGCCGACCATGTGCCAACCCTGCGGCTGGTTGAACCAGACGACCTCGCTGTGCGGCAGTTGCAGCCCGCGCAGGTGCTCGTCGGCGGCATTGAGCACGGCCACACGTGGATGGCCGGCGGTCACCAGCGACAGTTTGTCGTCGATGTATCGCTGCTCGCTTCCATGCCAGTCGAGGTGTTCGGGAAAGATGTTCAGCACGATGGCCACATCGGGCCGCGCACCGCTGCGTGCCACCTCACCGGTCTGGTAGCTGGACAGCTCCACCGCCCAGTAGCGCGGCGCCGGCTGCGGTTCCAGCACTTCCAGCAGGGGCAGGCCGATATTGCCGGCCAGCCCGGTGCGGTGCCCGGCAGCGCGCAACAGGTGTGCCAGCAATGAGGTCGTGGTGCTTTTGCCCTTGGTGCCGGTCACACACACGCTGTCATGGACCACCCCGTCGGCGCCGGCATGCTCACTGAACCACAGCGAGGTACCGCCGATGAACTGCGTGCCCTGCGCGGTGGCGGCCAGCGCTTCGGGCCTGTACGGGCTGATGCCGGGCGACTTCACCACCACGTCGAAGCGCGCCAGCGCGGCAGCGGTGACGTCGGTTTCCACTTGCATCGCGCCGGCGGTTTCGGCCAGCGCGGCCTCGGCCTCAGACGCCGGGCAGAACAGGATCAGCGGCAGTGCGGGCAGCCGCGCACGCAGCGCGTGGAAAGCGGCGCGGCCTTCGCGCCCCCATCCCCACAACGCGACGCGCTTTCCCTCAAGCTGCGAAATTCGCACGCAGGCGCTCCCACAGAGCAGCCGGGATGCGATGTTCACCGTCGATGACCAGCAACGGCTCGACCTGCAATTCGGCGGCCACCAGCTTGGGCTGGATCTGGCTGATGAAGCGCTTCACCAGCACGTCTTCCTTCCATTCCGGACGGGCAGCCAGTGCCGCCATCGCCGCGCGCGACTCCTTGCCCTCGCCCACGCATTCGAACGGCTTGTGGTCCCCGAACTCGAGCAGTGCGTCGTAGCCTGCGGCCTGTTCGATGTCATCGAGCAGGTTGCGGCCGAAGATGCTGACCAGCCGGATCTTGGGCATGAACGGGGCCAACGCGAGGAACACGAAATGACATTTCGGGCAGACCCCGCACCAGCGGTTCACCGGGCGCTCGCCGAGGATGTGGAAATTGCGGTTGCAGCTGGAGAAGTGCGCGTCGTAGAAGTCGGTTTTGCTGAACTGCCGCGCCACCGCCAGTTCCGACAACGGGCGCAGCAGCGAGTAGTAATGCAGGTCGGCGGCCACCTGCTTCTGTACGTATTCGCCGAACGCCTGCTCGAACGCCCAGCCCTTGGACCACTGGTGGTTCACCTCGCCGGTACCGGGGATCTGGCTGCCATAGCTGGCCGAGCGCTCGTTGGAGAACACCACCTGGTCCACGCCCTGCACCAGCGCCGCCAGCACCAGGATCGCCGAGTTCACCGCGGTCACCGGAATATGGCCATTCCACGCGCCCTGGCGGTTGAGCTCGAACAGCTCCGGCGCCAGCGTGCGGCCGATGTTGAGACATCGGCAGGCCGGTGCGTTCGGCACAGGCACGGATCAGCTGCGAACTGCCGATCCAGGTGACGGTCTCGGCCACGCCCAGCGCACGCAGCGCCTCGATACTGACCAGCGAATCCTTGCCGCCGCCGATGGCCACCAGCGCATGCTCGCGCAGGCCCAATGCAGGCGCCTGCAGCGACTGGCCTTCGACCGGCAAACGGAACCGGCCGCGCAGGTTCAGGCCGTTGCGATAGGCGAATTCGCCCAGGCCGTTCAGATAGACCGTCTCCACCAGCGCCGCGGTGTCGGCATCGATGGCATAGCTGTCGATCGTCACCTGCTCCGGCACCGCCGCCTTGTAGTAGCTGACGCCGGCGATCAGGTGCAGCAGGCGCAATGCGCGCTGCACCGCCGCCTCGCGCGCTTCATCCAGCACGAATGGCGCACCGGGAAGGGTGATCGTCTCGATCAGCTCGGGACCTTCATCGAATGCGTAGACCAGCTGCGCCACGCCGGTGTCGGCGGCGAACCCGCAGCGGACGAAGCGGAAGCGGGAAACCTGGTGTTTGTCAAAAGCGGTCATGGCGTATCCGGAAAATCAGGCGAGCCGTTTTCGCGCGAAGGCGCGGCGGCACAACAGGGTGGTCTGCACAGGCGGAGATGCTTCAGGACGCATCATCGATGACGTCCTCGCGCGGCAGTTCGCGCTGGTTGTAGGTATTGGCCATGCTGTAGCCGTAGGCCCCGGCATCGGCGATCAGCATCACGTCGCCCGGCGTGGTGGCCACCGGCAGGCGCCGGCGCTTGCCGAAGATGTCGCAGGATTCGCAGATCGGGCCGACCACGTCGAATGCGACATCGGCGTCATCGGCGAGCCGTTGCAGGTTGGCGATGTCATGCCAGGAGTCGTACAGCGCCGGCCGCATCAGTGCGTTCATGCCCGCATCCAGGCCCACCCGACGCACGCCATCCTTCTCCACCACCTGCGTGGCGTGGGTCAGCAATACGCCCGACTCGGCCACCAGGTAGCGGCCCGGCTCGATCGCCAGACGGAATGCCGGGTGCAATTCCTTCACATCGGCCAGGCCCGCGGACCAGGCGTCCAGATCGAACGGCTCGTCGTCGTCGCTGTACGGGATCGGCAGACCGCCGCCGATGTCGATCGTTTCCACGCTGCCGATCCGGCGCGCAAACCCGGCCAGTTCGTCGCACATCAGGCGCCAGTGCTGGGTGGTTTCCACCCCGCTGCCCAGATGCGCGTGCAGGCCGACGATGCGGGTGCCCAGCGCCGTGGCCGCCTGTACGAACTCGTCCACACGGCTGGCCGACAGGCCGAACTTCGAATCCTTGCCGCCGGTACGGACCTTGGCGTGATGGCCTTCGCCACGGCCCAGATCCACCCGCAGCCACAGCTCGCGGTTGCGGAACAGCTCCGGCCAGCGCTGCAGGGCCTCGACGTTGTCCAAGGTCACCGTCACGCCGAGCGCGAAGGCTGCTTCGTACTCGGTTTTCGGCGCGAAGCTGGGGGTGAACAGCACGCGCCGCGGCGACAGCTCCGGCAGCGCGCTGAAGACGTGCCTTAGCTCGCCGTGCGAGACGCACTCCAGGCCGAAGCCCTCCTGCACCAGCGCCTCAAGGATTGCCGGATGCGAATTGGCCTTGATCGCGTAGTAGCGCTGGTCGATGGCGGGAATCGCGGCGAGCGCGCGCGCGCGGGCGCGCACGGTGGCCAGGTTGTACACGTAACGCGGGGTGCCGGCCTTGGCCAGCGTCAGCAGATGTTCGCGCTGGCCCTTCCACCACGGTGTCTCGCGGGGGCGGATGCTGCCGATGATCTCGCGCCAGCGCGGGCCGAACACACTGGTCTCTTCCACCGGCATCGCACCGCTGTCGATCAGCTCGGCATGCAGCACCGGCAGCAGCCCATCGGCATCCTCCTCGTCGATGACGAAGGTCAGGTTCAGATCGTTGGACGACTGCGAAATCATGTGCACGCGTTCGCGACCGAAGGTGGCCCACACATCCGACAGCTTGTGCAGCAGCGAGCGCATGCCGCGGCCGACCAGGGTGATGGCCGCGCACGGCACGATCACCTTGACCTTGCAGATCTGCGACAGGTCGGCCGACAACGCGGCCAGCACATCGGTATTGACCAGGTTTTCCGACGGATCGAGCGAGACCGTCACGTTGGTCTCGGCCGAGCCGATCAGATCCACCGACAGGCCATGCTTGGCGAACAGGCCGAAGACCTCCGCCAGGAAGCCGACCTGTTGCCACATGCCGATGCCTTCCATCGACACCAGCACGATGCCGTTGCGGCGGCTGATCGCCTTCACCCCCGGCACCGGCTCGGCACTGCCATCAATGCTGGTGCCCGGCATGTGCGGACGTTCGGTATCGAGGATCGCCATCGGCACTCCGGCATCGCGGCAGGGTTTGATCGAACGCGGATGCAGGACCTTGGCGCCGGTGGTGGCGATTTCCTGCGCTTCGTAATAGTCCAGCCGGGTCAACAGGCGGGCGTCGGGCACATCCTTCGGATTGGCGCTGAACATGCCCGGCACGTCGGTCCAGATCTCGACGCGGCTGGCGCCCAGCAGCGCACCGAAATACGCCGCCGACGTATCCGAACCGCCGCGACCGAGGATCGCGGTGCCACCATCGGCATGGCGCGCAATGAAACCCTGGGTCAGCAGCATGCGGGCCGGCTGGGCGGCAAAGCGCGCCGGCAGCCCGCCATCGCCCTGCCACTGGCAGTTCACCGACAGACGCTGCGACCAGGCGGTCTGGTTCGGCACCGGCGGCTGCGCCTGCAACCACTCGCGCGCGTCCATCCAGCCGAAATCCAGCCCGCTGTTGCGCAGATAGGCCGCACCGATGCTGGAGGACAGCAGTTCGCCCTGCCCCAGCAACTCGGCCTGCCAGTCCAGCGGGCGGGCGGCGGCGCGCGGATCATCCAGCAACGCCTGCAAGGCGGCCAGCCGTGATCCCAGCACCTGTTCCACAGCGAGTTCCAGCTCGCCAGCGAACTCGCGGTGGCGCGCCACCAGCGCAGCCATGCGCTCGCGGCTGTCGGCGGCGCCTTCGGCAATCGCGGTCAGCTCATTGGTGACGCCCGACAGCGCCGATACCACCACCAGCACGCGGCCACCGGTCTCGTCGGCGCGTTTTTTTGCCAGTTTCCCGATCGTGTCCCAGCGATGACGACGCGACACCGAGGTGCCACCGAACTTGAGCACGATCCAGCGATCGACGTTTGGGGAAGCAGGCATTGTCTTGAAGGGTTCACTGGTGGGAGAGACCCGGCAGGCCGGGCGGAACTGCCGATTCTATGCCAAGCCTGCCGGCACCGGACCGCTGATTGCGGGCGAGACCATTGCCTGGGTGGCCGTTGGTTTTCGGCGGGGGCACTTAGCACAGGTCATCTGCCGGCCGCGGCGCCGGTTGCTAAGCTGCCCTGCCCCAAGCCGCATTGATCCCGATATGACCACCCGCCGCTTCCTGCAACTGGATGTATTCGCCCCCCGCCCCGGCACCGGCAACCCGCTGGCGGTCGTGCTCGATGCCGAAGGTCTGGACGATGCCGCCATGCAGGACATCGCCCGCTGGACCCGGCTGCCGGAGACCACTTTCCTCTTCGCGCCGGCCTCGCCGGGCAGCAGTTACCGCATCCGCATGTTCAGCCCGCAGAAGGAAGTGCCGTTCGCCGGTCATCCCAGCGTGGGCAGCGCCCACGCCGCCCTGGAAGCCGGGCTGGCCACGCCGGTGGACGGCGTACTGGTGCAGGAGGGCATCGCCGGCCAGCTGCCACTGCGCGTGGAGACAAGGGACGGCATCCACACGATTGCCATCCGCACCCCGCGCGCCTCGGTGGCGGAAGTGACCAGCGCCGATGACGTCCGTCTGCGGGTGGCCCTTGCCGGTTGGCCGTTGGGCGCGCTGCCGCCTGCGCTGATGGAAGGTGGCCGCCGCTGGTGGGTGGTGGAACTGGCCGACGAAGCCGGCCTGCGCGCGCTCAGCCCGGACTGGGACGCCATCGCCCTGCTGGCCGAAGCCAGCGGTGCGATGGGCGTATTTGCCTACGCCCGCAGCAGTGGGCAGCCCCACCAGTTGGCGGTGCGCGGCTTTGTCGGCAACGGCCGTCGCTTTGAGGACGCCGCATCCGGCGCTGCCAATGCCGTTCTCGCCGCCTGGCTGGACGAGCGCAACGCGCTACCGGGCAGTGGCAAGCATTACCTCGCCAGCCAGGGCCGCGAGGTCGGGCACGATGCGCTGCTGGAACTGGGCATCGACGCGCACGGCGATGTCTGGTCGGGCGGCCAGGTGCAGACCGTGATCCGCGGAACCATCGACTGGTGACATCGCCGCCGCTGAACGCTCACCGCGGAACAGGCCACTATCACTGGCGTCCTGTTTGAGCCAGGCGGTCAACCGGATTTGCGCGGCACGGGATGTGGCCGCTGACAGATCGGCCACCACTGCACTGTCGCTCCTCCCGTCCCGGACCAATAGACGGTGAGGCGCCGGTACCGACCACGCAACTGCCCTGTGGCGGCTGGCCGCGATCTGCCGGCGCGATCAGTTCTCCCGGGCGGCCGACGATGCCTGGTAGACCGGGGCGCCATCGACCCAGGTGGACAACACTTTTAGATCATCCAGCTGGTCGGCCGGAACGCTGAGCGGATCACGATCGACGATCACGAAGTCGGCGCGCAGGCCGCGCTGCAGACGGCCCACCTGCTGCTCGTCGTGCCCGGCCCAGGCCGCATCGCTGGTGAAGCCGCGCAGGGCCTCGGCGGCACTGAGGCGTTGCTCCGGCTGCCAGCCACCCGGCGGCTGGCCGTCACGATCCTGGCGCGTGACCGCCGCATACAACCCCAGTCGCGGATCCACCTGCTCGACCGGGAAGTCCGAGCCCAGCGCCAGACGCGCGCCCGAATGCAGATAACGCTGCCACGCATACGCGCCCTTGACCCGTTCCGGCCCCACCCGCTGTTCGGCCCAGCCCATATCGGAGGTGGCGTGGGTCGGCTGCATCGAGGCGATCACGCCCAGTGCGGCGAAACGCGGGATATCGTCCAGTGCCACCACCTGCGCGTGCTCGATACGCCAGCGGTGGTCCTCGCCCTTGCGTGCGCCCAGCACCTTCTCATACGTATCCAGCGCAATGCGGTTGCCGCGGTCGCCGATGGCATGGGTGGCCACCTGCACCTTGCAACCATCGGCCTTGCGTACGGCGGTTTCGAAATCGGCCGGCGAAGTCACAAGCAGGCCGCGGTTGTGCGGATCGTCGTTGTAATCGGCCAGCATCGCCGCGCCGCGGCTGCCCAGCGCACCATCCATGAACAGCTTCACGCCCTGCATCTGCAGGCGGCCGCCGGCATGGCGGTACATGCCGCCGTTGCAAAGATCCTGCAGCGCTTCGCCGTTGCCATCGGCATAGGCGTCGATGCGCAGCGGCAGACGTCCCTGCTCGGCGAAGCGTTTCATCAGCGCCAGATCCTCGCGCGACACCCCCATGTCGTGCACGCCGGTCAGGCCGTTGCTGACCGCCTTGTCCAGCGCCAGCGCCAGTGCGCGCTCGCGACCGGCGTCGTCCAGTGCCGGGATCGCATCGGTCACCAGGTGCATCGCGCCATCGACGAACACCCCCGTCGGCTGCCGCTTGCCGTCCCGCACGATACGGCCGCCCTCAGGCTGCCACTCGCCCTGCAGCGCACGTGCGCCCTTGGCGGCAGCCACCACCCGCAAGGCGGCGCTGTTGGCCCAACCAGCGTGGCCATCGACGCGGTCCAGCCATACCGGAATATCCGGGAATGCCGCGTCCAGATCGGCCGCCGTGGGGAAGGCCTTGTCCGGCCACAGGTTCTGGTCCCAGCCATTGCCGCGCAACCACGCGCCGGGCGGCAGGTCGGCGGCAAAGATCCGCAGGCGATCGATCACCTCTTCCTTGCTGCGGGCGCCGATCAGATCGGCCTGCATCAGGGTGTAGCCCAGATACATCAGATGCGCGTGGGCGTCGATCAGTCCAGGCACGACGGTGGCACTGCCGGCGTCAATGCGCGGTGCCTGCGGGTACATCTGCAACACCGCGTCGGCAGCGCCCACCGCCAGCAGGCGTCCGTCGCCCGTATCCCAAGCGAGCGCGCCGGCCACGGGTTGCGCCGGATCTCCGGTGTGGATGGTGTCGGCTACCAGCACCTTCACTTCGGCCGCGGCCGGAGCCAGATGCAGACAGGGAACCAGCAAAGCAAGCCAGGCGATACGGCGCATGCGCGGACACTCATTATCGGGACCCGGCGACTATGCCGGCATCGCGCCACGCTGACAAACCTTGCAGTGCACTCCAGGCCCGGAAAGCGGTGGGCTCAGTCGGCGCTGACGTCCACACGCACGCGGATACGCTCACCCGGGTGGTAATCGCGGCGGGTCTGGTAGGTACGGCCGCCGTACTCGTAGGTGACGTTGTAACCGTCCACCCGCTCGCTCTCGTGGCCGTACTGCTGCGAATATCCAACCGGCTCGCACACGCGCACGTTGCTGTGCCGGTAGTCGTCGCGGGTGGTGGCTTCATAGATCGAACGCCCCGCGGCACCGCCGATCAGGCCACCGACGGCCGACCCGATATAGCGCGCATCGCCGCCTCCGATCTTGCTGCCGAGCACTGCGCCAGCCAGCCCGCCAACCACCATGGCCACCTGGCGGCCGGTCTCGCTGCCGCCCCCGCGGCGATACGGGTCTTCGCCGCGATACGGATCGGCCTGGTAATACCCGTCATCGCGGTAGCCCCGATCTTCCTGCACGTAACCGCCATCGGCGCGGTCATAGCAACGCTGGCCGCGACCGTAATCTCCGACGATGATCGGGTCTACCCGCACCACGCGCGCATAGTCGTACTGGACCCCGGTGCCCGATTGTCCCGGCCGGTACCCCTCGTCGTAGCGCAGGTCCGAACGGTACTGGCCGTCGTCATAACGCTGCGCCGCCGCTTCAAACGGCAGCAGACCCGCCAGAACGATCACACCACCGAGAAGCAACGACTTGGTCATGGCCATGGAAGCGGGTCCAGGAAAGAGACGCCGATGCTCGAACGCAGCGGGTGAAACGCCCCTGAACCGGGCCGACGGCCGCGATCGGGCAGGGGCTCCCACCCTGCGTCAGTTCGAGAATTCGGTTTCCAGCGTGATCGGCACGGCGCTCATGGCTTTGGAAACCGGGCAATTCTGCTTGGCATCCTCTGCCAGCGCGCGGAACTTTGCCCCTTCGATTCCCGGCACCACCGCCTTCACCTGCAGCCGGATCTGCGAGAACTGCGGGCCGCCTTCCATCGACAGATCCACATCGGCGCGTGTGTCGAGCGATCGCGGAGGAAATCCCGCCTCGGTCAGCTTTCCCGAAAGCGCCATGGTGAAACACCCCGCGTGCGCTGCGGCAATCAGCTCTTCCGGATTGGTGCCTTTCTCATCGCCGAAGCGGCTGCTGAAAGCGTAGCGGGTGTTGTCCATCAGTCCGCTCTGCGGCGTGCTGAGCCGGCCCTTGCCGGTCTTGAGATCGCCTTCCCAGTGGGCGGTGGCATGGCGGGAAATACCCATTGCAAGTCTCCTGCAGGTTGGATGGTCGTCTCCACCATAGGCCCCTGATCGTTACGGACTTGTGCGTCGCAACGTGCGGGACCGCGCTATCGCGCTACATTGCCCCTTCCGCCATGACCGCCCTGCGAGCCACCGCTCCCGGGTCGCTGCGCACGGACAGCCATGACGCCCTTCGATCCAGCACCCTGGAGGAACGGCTCATGCACTACCGCACACAACAACTGCGCAACGTGGCCCTTGCAGGCCACCCCGGCGCCGGCAAAACCACCCTGTTCGAAGCCCTGCTGCATGCCGGCGGCACCCTGAAGACGGCAGGCAGCATCGAACGTGGCACCACCGTGTCCGACCACGATCCACTGGAAAAGGAACGCGGCCACTCGATCGACAGCGCGCTGGCCAGCATCGACCTGCCGGAGATGCGCCTGAATCTGATCGACACCCCCGGGTATCCCGAATTCCGCGGGGCCGCCCTGTCGGCGCTGTCGGTGGTGGAAACCGCCGCCATCGTGATCGACGCCAGCCGCGGGGTGGAATTCGGCACCCGCCGCCTGATGCAGCGCGCGCAGGAGCGGCAACTGTGCCGGGCCATCGTGGTCAACAAGATCGACCAGGAAGGCGCCGACTGCGCGGCGCTGTTGCAGGCCTTGCGCGACGAATTCGGCCCGCAGGTGCTGCCGCTGAATCTTCCGGCCGATGGTGGCCACCGCGTGGTGGATTGTTTCCGCCACAACGACGGCGACAGTGATGCCGGGCCTGTCACCGAATGGCATCAGCGCATCCTCGACCAGGTGGTGGAGATCAATGAAACGGTGATGGAACACTTTCTGGACCTGGGCGAGGCCGGACTGTCCGGTGAGGAACTGCACAACGCTTTCGAACAGTGTCTGCGCGAGGGCCATCTGGTGCCGGTGTGTTTCGTTTCCGCCCGCACAGGCGTCGGCCTGCCCGAGCTGCTGCAGATTGCCCAGCGCCTGCTGCCCGATCCGGGCGAAGGCAATCCGCCGCTGTTCGTGGATAGCGGTGGCGATACCGCACCGCAGGTGTCCGCCGACCCGCAGGCACCGTTGATCGCCACCGTGTTCCGCATCATCAACGATCCGTTCGTCGGCAAGACCGGGCTGCTGCGCCTGTATCAGGGCACGCTCCGGCGCGACATGAACCTGTTGATCGACGACACGCGCAAGCCGGTCAAGGCGGCGCACCTGTTCCGTGTACAGGGCAAGGACCATTCGCCGGTGGACACGGTGGTGGCCGGCGACATCGCCGCGATCGCCAAGGTGGACGAGCTGCACTACGGCTCGGTGCTGCATGAGCAGCCCGAGCACGGCCACCTGCAGCTGCGGCCGATCGCGTTCCCCAAGGCGATGTTCGGCCTGGCCATCGCGCCGGCCAGCCGCGGCCAGGAGCAGAAACTTGCTTTGGCGCTGGAGCGGCTCGCACAGGAGGATCCGGCGCTGCAGATCGAGCAGCAGGGCGAGACGCATGAAACCGTCATCCGCGGGCTTTCCGATTTGCACTTGCGCATCGTCCTGGAGCGGCTCTCCGCCCGCCACGCGGTGGAAGTGAACACGCGCCCGCCGCGCATCGCCTATCGCGAAACCATCGGCGCGCCGGCCGAAGGCCACCATCGCCACAAGAAACAGACCGGCGGTGCCGGCCAGTTCGGCGAAGTGTTCCTGCGCGTGGCACCGCTGCCGCGCGGCAGCGGTTTCGAATTCGTCGATGAAGTCAAAGGCGGCACGATTCCCGGACAGTTCATGCCGGCCGTGGAGAAAGGCGTGCGCCAGGTGCTGGAGGCCGGCGCCGTGGCCGGTTTCCCGTTGCAGGACCTGCGTGTCACCGTGCACGACGGTCGCCACCACGCGGTCGACAGCAAGGAAATCGCCTTTGTCACCGCTGCACGCAAGGCGTTCCTGGATGCCGTGGGCAAGGCGGCGCCGCAGGTACTCGAGCCGGTGGTCGCATTGGAGGTGGTCGCGCCCGAGGCGCAGGCCGGCGACATCACCGGGGGGCTGGCGGCCAAACGCGCACGCATCAATGGCACCGATGCCCGTGCCGGCGAAATCGTCATCCACGCCCTGGTGCCACTGTCGGAACTGGAGGGATACGCCGCCGAACTGAAATCGGCCACTGCCGGACGCGGTCGATATTCGCTGGATTTCAGCCACTACGAACCGGTTCCGGCGGCGGTGCAGCAGCGGTTGATGGCCGCCCACCAGCCGCATCCGGAAGAGGATTGAACAGGCCAACCAGCATCTTCCGGCACCGGAATCGGCGTGACACATGCGCTCGAAGGCGAATTACCGCGATATTTATGGCCTTTTGAGCGCTTGCCTATTGGCGCAGCCCGATACATGCCCTACATTTCGTGTGCCGACGGGGTCGGCATGACCAACAACCACCGTTCACGGAACAGGAAACCATGGCAAAGACCGCTACCAAGGCTGCCCCGAAGAAGGCAGTGAAGAAAGTCGCTACGAAGGCAGCTGCAAAGCCGGCCGCTCCCAAGCCGATCAAGGAAGCCCTGACCAAGTCCGGTCTGGTTGCCCATATCGCTGAAACCGCCAGCGTCGCAGCCAAGGACGTGCGCGCAGTGCTCGCTTCCCTGGAAGGCGCCGTTGCCGCTTCGGTCAACAAGAAGGGTGCAGGCAGCTTCACCCTGCCGGGTCTGCTGAAGATCACCACGGTGAGCGTTCCGGCCAAGCCGAAGCGCAAGGGCATCAATCCCTTCACCAAGGAAGAGCAGTGGTTTGCCGCCAAGCCGGCCAGCACCAAGCTCAAGGTTCGCCCGCTCAAGAAGCTCAAGGACGCCGCGCTCTGATAAGCGCGCGTCAGGCAGTATCCGGACGGGACGGCAATGCCGTCCCGTTCTGTTTCCAGTGGCGCGATGATCGGCCTGCACGCTGCAACCCGGCCTCCACATAAGCTTGAAACGATGCATCCCGGGAGCTGATGGCACTCGAAGAGATGCCGGAATCCGGATGCGGCCACACCTCACGGCAGCGCCAGCAGGTGGCTGGAACACAGCGTCATGGTCCAGGTCCTCGTCCACGCCCCGCACCGGACCTATGGTGAGTTCGTCTCCATACCGCAGTTGCGCCATGTCCGCTCACCGTTATCGCATCACCGTCACCCCGATCCAATCCGATGGCCAGCAATGCAGCGGCCGCTGCACGATCGAGTTCGAACAGCACAGCGAGCACGACTGGATGCGCCTGTTGGAATCGGCCCAGGCCCAGCGCAGGCTTTCCTGCAATGAGGACGCCACCCTTGTCGTCACGTCCGGGCTGCTGCGCACTCTGGTCAATCCGCAGAACCGGAACACTCCCAATCCACTGGCCAACCTCCAGCCCGAGCTTGATCAGCTGCTGGCCAAGCTGGAAAAACTGCAGCACGGTTGAGCGCGCGACAGCCGTTGTCGGGGTCGGCGCCGGCGCGGGCAGCGGCCCACTGCATTACCGGTCGCGGGCAGGAAAAATCGGCTGGAGGATTGCCCGGGCGCTGACCTCCGCATCACTGCGGCCGGTACTGGATTGAATCAGTTGCGGCCACTAACTGCCGGTTCACCGCGACTGGTTATTGTGCGGGTTGTCCTTCCTGACCATGACGGCCCGCGCGATGAACTTCCGCTCCCTGCTTTTACCTGCCATCGCCTGCTGTGTTATCGCCGGCAGCGCCTACGCCACCCCGCAGCTGCAGGGACGCCAGCTGACCGTCGGCGCGGAGGATGTCCAGCAATATCTCGACAGCAGTTTCCCGCGGACCCAGGATGCGCTGGGCGGCCTGCTGGCGTTGACGGTCAGCCAACCGAAACTGACCCTTCCTGCAGGCAACCGCTTGAATCTGCAGTTCGACCTGGCCATGGCAACCGCCGGCAGCGCGGCAATGCCGGTCGGCAACGTCATGTTGAGCAGCGCGCTGCGCTATGACGCGCAGACCGGTGGCTTCCACCTGGAGCAGCCGACGGTGGACGATTTCCGTCCTGCGCGTGCCGGCGGGCAACTCGATGCACGCACCCGCAGCCTGCTCAATGCCTGGCTGGCCGACTATGCACGCCGGGAGCCGATCTACCGGATTGATCCGGCCATCGCGACGTTGCTGGGGACATTGCAGGTGCAATCGGTCAGCATCCAGAACGGTCGTGTAGCGGTGGATTTCAACCAGGATCTGGGCAGTTTCCTGCCGCAGGATTTGCTGGGTAACTGATCGCGGAGCAGCCACGCCTCACCGGTTCCGAAGCGTCGCGGCTCCTGCATTGGGATTGTGCCGCTGCTGCTCAAGGACCGCGCGTGCTGGTTCCCCAGAGAGAAGGCCGCTCGAAGCGGCCTTTTAATGCAACCGCCGGGCTCAGCGCTTGGGCTGCAGCATCGTCCCGGTGCAGTCCTTCGAGCCGCAACGGCACTCCCAGATCTTCTTCAGGCGCGGGGTATGGCGTTCGGACAGGGTGATGCCGTAGTTGTACGTCAACTCCTCACCCGGCTTGATGTTGCGGATGGCTTCGATGACCACCTTGTCGGCCGCGGGGTCATCGCCTTCGGTTTCCTGGATCAATGCCTCGCAGTTCGGGTCGCAGCTGTGGTTGATCCAGCGAGCATCGTTGCCACCGTGGTTGGCATCGATCACGTAGACCTCGTTGAGGGTGAACAGGAAGGTGTGGCCGCTTTCCACATCGCCGGTGTCGTCGGCATCCACTTCCTCGTGGGTGCGGCGCTTGCCCTTGTACTCGATGACCCGCTCGCCCTTCTTGATCGCCGCGACCGCGAACACGCCGTTGCCATGGATGGAGGATTTGCGCGCTTGGATCTTCTTGGGCATGTGCCTGGCCGGGATGATTGGGAACCGCGATTCTCGCTCATGCAGTACCAACACCCAAGCATCGCGCCAACGGCTGGCCGGTGGCCGCAGCAGAGGCCCTGCGGCGCGCAGAGGTCCGGTAGGGGCGCCGATCGACGTTGGACAGGTAATGCCTGCATTGCGAGCCACCCATGTCGACCCTGCGCCACGTGCTCCTCCTGCTGGTTGTCCTGCTGCCCCTGGCCGCCTGCGACCGCGGGCAAACGCTACCGTCAACCGGCTCGGATACCGCCAACGCGGATGACACCCTGGTCCGCCGTGGCGAATACCTGGTGCGTACGTCCGGCTGCAACGACTGCCACACCCGCGGCTATGCCGAACAGCAGGGCACGGTACCGATGCAGCAATGGCTCACCGGCTCGCCACTGGGTTATTACGGCCCGTGGGGCACCACCTACGCCACCAACCTGCGCTTGCGGCTGCACCAGATGGATGAGGCGCAGTGGCTGCATTACAGCGCCACGCTGCGCACCCGGCCGATGATGCCGGACTTCGCATTGCGGTCGATGAGCGAGGATGACCGCCGCGCCATCCACCGTTTCGTCCGCTCACTCGGGCCGGCCGGCAACCCGGCACCTGCGGCGCTGCCACCTGGACAGCTGCCGCCTGCCCCGTATCTGGCGCTTGTGCTGCCTGCGCCAGCGGCCGCAACGCCCGGCGCGCCAGCCCCAAGTGCCGCCGCGAACGGAAACTGAACCACGCAGCTTGGAGCGGCGGCACTGAAAGCGTACAATTTCGGTCCGCTTTGAACGAGCCCGCCGCGCCATGCTCCGCGTCACCAAGCTGACCGACTACGCCACCGTTGTCCTGACCGTGCTTGCCGCGCGGCCGGGCGACGTGCTGAGCGCAACCGAGCTGGCTGAATACGCGGGACTGGAGGCCACGACCGTCAGCAAGCTGCTCAAGCCACTTGCTCAGGCCAAGCTGGTGGAGGGCCTGCGCGGCGTACGCGGCGGTTACCGGCTCACGCGCGCAGCCGCCGACATCACCCTGATCGAGATCGTGGAGGCGATGGAGGGGCCGCTGGCGATCACCGAATGCAGCCACGAACAAAGCCAGTGCGGCATCGCCGAGCAGTGCGGCGTGCGCTCCAACTGGCGCCTGATCAACGATGTCGTGGCCGATGCGCTGCGCGGCGTCACCCTCGCGCAGATGCTGCATCCCCTTCCCATTGCCGACCGCCGACGTTCCATCGACGTCAGCGTCGTCTCCTGACACCTAGGCAGCCCAATGGTCACCGAAACCACCGAAACCATCGCCCCCGCCGATGCGCCCAATCGTGAAATCCACGAGCAGCTGGGCCGCAAGTACGAAGCCGGCTTCATCACCGACATCGAATCCGATTCGCTGCCGCCGGGCCTGGACGAAGACACCATCCGCGCCCTGTCGGCGAAGAAGGAAGAGCCGGAGTGGATGACGCAGTGGCGGCTGGAGGCCTACCGACATTTCCTGACCATGCCGGTACCGCACTGGGCCAAGCTCAACATCGCCCCGATCGATCTGCAGTCGCTCAGCTACTACTCCGCGCCGAAGGGCCCGAAGTACAAGTCGCTGGCCGAAGTGCCGCAGGAACTGCTGGACACCTACGACAAGCTGGGCGTGCCGCTGCACGAGCGCGCCCGGCTGGCCGGCGTGGCGGTGGACGCGGTGTTCGACTCGGTCTCCGTCGGCACCACCTTCCGCAAGGAGCTGGCCGAGAAGGGCGTGATCTTCTGCTCGATGTCCGAGGCCATCAAGGAACATCCGGAGCTGGTCAAGCAGTACCTGGGCACCGTGGTGCCGGTGGGCGACAACTATTTCGCCGCGCTGAATTCGGCCGTGTTCTCCGACGGCAGTTTCGTGTTCATTCCCAAGGGCGTGCGTTGCCCGATGGAGCTGAGCACCTACTTCCGCATCAACGCCGGCCATACCGGCCAGTTCGAGCGCACCCTGATCATCTGCGAAGACAAGGGCCACGTTTCGTATCTGGAAGGCTGCACCGCGCCGATGCGCGATGAGAACCAGCTGCATGCCGCGGTGGTCGAGCTGGTGGCGCTGGAAGATGCCGAGATCAAGTATTCGACGGTGCAGAACTGGTATCCGGGCGACGAGAACGGCGTCGGTGGCATCTACAACTTCGTCACCAAGCGGGCCGAATGCCGTGGCGCGCGCAGCAAGGTCACCTGGACCCAGGTCGAGACCGGCTCGGCGATCACCTGGAAGTACCCGTCCTGCGTGCTGCTCGGCGACGACTCGGTGGGCGAGTTCCACTCGGTGGCGCTGACCCACCACCGCCAGCAGGCCGACACCGGCACCAAGATGATCCACATCGGCAAGCGCACCAAGAGCAAGATCATCAGCAAGGGCATCAGCGCCGGGCACGGCCAGAACACCTATCGCGGGCTGGTCAAGGTGGCGGCCGCCGCCGAGGGCGCGCGCAACTACACCCAGTGCGACTCGTTGCTGATCGGCAAGAAGTGCGGCGCCCACACCTTCCCCTACATCGAGGTGAAGAACCCCACGGCAACCGTCGAGCATGAGGCCACCACCTCGAAGATCTCCGACGACCAGATGTTCTACTGCCGTGCCCGTGGCATCGACCAGGAGAACGCGGTGTCGATGATCGTCGACGGTTTCTGCAAGCAGGTGTTCCGCGAGTTGCCGATGGAGTTCGCGGTGGAAGCCAAGAAGCTGCTGGAAGTGTCGCTGGAAGGATCGGTCGGATGATCCGCCCTGCCGTGCCGGCCTGCACCTGCGCCCTGCATACCCGGTTGTCCCGGAACGACGAACGCGGCAACTGAGCCGCGCGACGCCCCCATACGAACAAGACGATTACCACCATGTTGAAGATCGAAAACCTGCACGCCAGCATCGCCGGCAAGGAAATCCTCAAGGGCCTGTCGCTCGACGTGAAGCCGGGCGAAGTACACGCCCTGATGGGCCCCAACGGCGCCGGCAAGTCCACCCTGGGCAACGTGCTGGCCGGCCGTGAAGGCTACGAGGTCACCGACAGCAGCGTCCACTTCGAGCACGCCGATCTGCTGGAACTGGAACCGGAGGCACGCGCCGCGGCCGGCCTGTTCCTGGCGTTCCAGTACCCGGTGGAAATCCCCGGCGTGAACAACACCTATTTCCTGCGCGCCGCGCTCAATGCCCAGCGCAAGGCGCGCGGCGAGGCGGAACTGGACTCGATGCAGTTCCTCAAGCTGGTCCGCGAGAAGCTGGCCGTGCTGCACCTGAAGGACGAGCTGCTGCATCGCGGCGTCAACGAAGGTTTTTCCGGCGGCGAGAAGAAGCGCAACGAGATCTTCCAGCTGGCCGTGCTGGAGCCGAAGCTGGCGATCCTGGACGAGACCGACTCGGGCCTGGACATCGATGCGCTCAAGAGCGTGGCCGATGGCGTCAACGCGCTGCGTTCGCCGGAGCGTTCGTTCCTGGTGATCACCCACTATCAGCGCCTGCTCGACTACATCAAGCCGGATTTCGTGCACGTGCTGGCCGAGGGCCGCATCGTCAAGTCCGGTGGTCCGGAACTGGCGTTGCAGCTGGAAGCCGAAGGCTACGACTTCCTCAAGAACCGCATCGTGCCGGAGGCCGCCGTCTGATGAGCGCCTTGCTCGATTCCCTGGCCGGCAGCTTCTGCGGCAGCCACGAGCGCCGCGCGGTCCTCGATGCGGCCCTGCACGACGGCCTGCCCGGCCCGCGCAACGAGGCCTGGAAATACACCTCGCTGCGTCAGCTTGAGCGCCGCAGTTTCGGCCCGGCGCCGCTGCAGCCGGCCGACGTCGATCCGGCCCTGCTGGACGGCATTCCGTCGCCGCGCCTGGTGTTCGTCAATGGCCGTCCGGTTGCCGCGCTCAGCGATCTGTCCGGTCTGGATGCGGGCGTGCATCTGCAATCATTGGCGGCCGTGCTGGCCTCGGGCGATGAAAGCGCGCGTTTCCTCGGCCGCCGCTTCGAGCGCAGCGAGGAAGTCTTCGCCCGTCTCAATGCCGCCCTCGCCGATGAGGGAGTGATCGTGCGCGTGGATGAGAACGTGAAGGCGAAGACCCCGCTGCAGCTCGTCTTCATCAGCGCCGCCACCACGCCGGACCTGGCCTGGCACCATCGCCACTTCGTCGAGCTGCGCCAGGGCGCGTCGTTGGGACTGGTTGAGCACCACCTGCACCAGGGTGACAGCGCGCATCTGGACAACACCCTGTTGCACGCCCACCTTGCCCAAGGCGCCGTGCTCTCGCATGCGCGCGTGCAGAACGACAGCCCCCGGGCGACGTCGCTGCTGCGTACCGACGCGGTACTGGCGCGCGAGGCCGAATACCGTCGCGTGGATCTGGAGCTGGGCGCCGCGCTGACCCGCCACGAACTCAACGTGCGCCTGGAAGGTGACAACGCCAAGGTGACCGCCAATGGCGTGTTGCTGGGCAATGGCCGGCGCCATATCGACACGCGCCTCGGAATCGAGCACATCGCGCGCGATACGGCCTCGGAGATGGTGTGGCGCGGCGTGGCCGCCAACCGCAGCCGCGTGGTGTTCCATGGCGGCATCCATATCCGGCCCGGCGCCGACGGTGCCGATGCCAACCTGTCCAACAAGAACCTGCTGTTGTCGGCCGATGCCGAAATCGACACCCAGCCGACGCTGGTGATCGATGCCGAAGAGGTCAAGGCCGCTCATGGCGCCACCGTCGGCCAGCTCGACGACAACGCGCTGTTCTACCTGCGCTCGCGCGGGCTGCCGCAGCAGCAGGCGCAGCAGCTGCTCAGCGCCGCGTTCTGCCACGAACCACTGAAGGTGCTCGAAGCCACGCTCACCGCGCAGCTGTCCAAGGCGCTGGATGTGGCCCTGTCGCAGGCGGGCGTTGCATGAACCTGTCCACGCCGCGGCCGGCCAGCGACGCCGCGCAGGCTCCCGACTGGGAGCGGATCCGGCTGGACTTCCCGCTGTTGATGCGTGAAGTCCACGGCAAGCCGCTGGTGTATTTCGACAACGCCAATACCGGCCACAAACCGCTGCCGGTAATTGCGGCGCTGGACGAGTTCTACCGTCGCTACAACGCCAACGTCAGCCGCGCGGTGCACGCGCTCGGCACCGAGGCCACCGATGCCTACGAAGGCGCCCGCGCCAAGCTGGCACGCTTCCTCAACGTGCGCGCCGACGAACTGGTGCTGTGCAGCGGCACCACGTTCGCCATCAACCTGGTTGCCTATTCGTGGGCATTGCCGCGGTTGAAGGCCGGCGATGTGATCCTGGTTTCGCGCATGGAGCACCATGCCAACATCGTGCCGTGGCAGCTGGTGGCACAACGTACCGGCGCCACCATCCGCGTGGCCGAGATCAGCCCGGACGGCACGCTGGACGTGACAGCGCTGCATGCGGCAATGACCCCGGAAGTGAAGCTGCTGGCGGTCACCCATGTATCCAACGTGCTGGGCACGATCAACCCGGTGCGGGAGATCTGCCGCGAGGCGCGCAAGCGCGGCATCGTCACCGTGGTGGACGGTTCGCAGGCCGCGCCGCACCTCAGGATCGATATTCCGGCCATCGGCTGCGACTTCTACGCCATCACCGGCCACAAGATGTGCGGGCCGACCGGCACCGGCGTGCTGTGGGCCCGCCGCGAGCACCTGCAGGCGATGCCGCCGTTCCTTGGCGGCGGCGAGATGATCAAGGAAGTCAGTTTCGACGGCACCGTGTTCAACGATCCGCCGTATCGCTTCGAAGCCGGCACACCGAACATATCCGGCTTTATCGGCCTTGGCGTGGCGGTCGATTATCTCGAATCAATCGGGCTGGAACATATCCACCGGCATGAAGGCGAGTTGTTGGCGCACTTCACCGAAGAGCTGCAGCGCATCGAAGGCATTCGTATCTTCGGCACCGCACCACAGAAGGCGGCGGTGGTCTCGTTCCAGGTGGAAGGTGCCCATGCCCACGACCTGGCCACCCTGCTCGACCTGGAAGGCGTCGCCGTGCGCTCGGGCCAGCACTGCGCCCATCCGCTGCTGCAGTACTACGGGGTCGCCGCCACCTGCCGTGCCTCTCTGGCGTTCTACAACACGCACGAAGAGATAGAGCGGTTCATGGCGGCGCTGAAGAAAGTGCGCAAGTTGCTCGGTTGACCTCCTTGGCACCGGGTCCGGTGCGCCGTGCCGTTTCGCGGCGCAGCTGTGCCTGACCGGGCGCCCGCCTAAGGAGTTGTACTTCGACAAGGAAGGGCATGGACTGCGAGCCGTTGAGATCGCGCCAGCCTGTGGGCCGAATCTCGCGGTTTCTGGCCAAGGCTCTGAATCCCCCGGCCAAGCCTGCATCCGCCGGCCAATCAGTCTGCCGGTTGGGACAGCCACCGCCCGGCCCTGTCATCGGTACCTGCCCACAACTAGAATGATGGCATGGATACCTTCACCTTCCGCGCCGCTACCGCCGCCGATATTCCCGCCTTGATCGACCTGGTCACCTCAGCCTACCGGGGCGACATCTCACGCGTGGGCTGGACCACCGAAGCTGACCTGCTCGATGGCCAGCGCGTGGACGCCGAGGCGATCCAGGCCGACTTGGACCGCCCACGCAGCGTCATTCTGCTGGCCGAGCGCGAGGGTCGGATCGTGGCGTGCAGCCATATCGCCGAAGAGGCCGGCCACGGCTACTTCGGCATGTTCGCGGTAAGCCCGCACGAACAGGGCGGCGGCCTGGGCAAGCAAATGATCGCCGCGGCCGAGGGCCATGTCGCGCGCGAATGGAAGCTGCCGGTCATGGCGATGACAGTGATCGACTGCCGCGACGAGCTGATCGCCTTCTACGAGCGTCGCGGCTATCGGCGGACCGGGATCAAGAAACCGTTCCCGTACGGCGACGAGCGCTTCGGCATTCCCAAGCGCGACGACCTGCGCTTCGAGGTCCTGAAAAAATCGCTGGCGATGCCGGCATGAGCGAGACCTGGACCTTCGTCTGCGCCACCGGCGAGCTGCTCCCGGGTGAAATGAAGTCCACCTTCGACGAGGTGACCGGCACTCCTATCGTGGTGTTCAACCTCGATGGCGACCTCTACGCGCTGGAAGACCAGTGCACCCACGAGGAATTCGAGCTGTCGTCCGGAAGCTTCGATACATCCGAAGGCAGCATTGAATGCGTATTGCACAGTGCCCGCTTCGATGTGCGCGATGGCCGTGCCCTGTGCGCCCCGGCCTACACCGCCGTGCCAAAGTTTCCGGTAAAGCGGGAACACGGCGGCGTCTGGACCCGCGACGACCGCGACTGATCTGGGCGAGGACCGACCGGGCAAGCGGCGGCCCTTACGCAGTTGATAACGCGAACAATTCTCATTAGTATAGCCATCCGTCGCATCTGGCGATGACGCTCCGGGCTGTGTCCCTTGTCGCACTGTCAATCCATGCTCCACAGCATCGCTATCGCCGCTGCGCGGTGTGGATGGACGTACGTGCTGCCCACGGCAATGATGCTGGTGATCGCGGTTTCGGTGCTGGGCGCTGTCCCCGCCGATGCGACCCCGAACCACGAATCGGTGGCGATGCTCGCCGACCCCGACGGTCCCACGCCGGGCAGGTACCCGGCACTGGCCATGATCGCCGAAGCGGGGCCGGAAGCAGGACGCGGGACGTCGCCCTGTGCGGGCAAAGCGCCCTTTGGCGGTGCCGGCTGCGAACCGTTGCCACCGCTTTCGTATCTGCTGCGAAACGCGGCTGCCGACACCGCACTGAAACAGACCTTGATCCACACGCACCGCTATCCGCGTGATCCGCATCTTCGACTGAACCACGGTCACGCTCCCCCCAGGGGTTGAATGCCGCTGCGGCAAGCGCGCATCGGTGCCGCCTGCCTCCCGAAAGTCGTGTGTTTCCCTCAGCCTGGCCCACTTGCCCCTGGCAGGTGCGGTTGCGGTCTTTCTTTCTGTTCCTGCCAGAGTCCTCCATGATGCCTGCGCGTACCCCGCTCACCCCCGCCCTGCTGCTAGCCGTGCTCTCGCCCGTGACCGCCCAGGCCGCGCCGGAGACCACCACCTCCGAACGCAAGCCGACCCAGCTCGATGGCGTCGATGTCCATGCCTCACGCGTGGAATCCACGTCGACCAAACTCACCGCACCGCTGTTGGACACGCCCAAATCGATCAGCGTGATCTCGCAGTCGATCATCGAGCAGACGGCCGCCATCACCCTGCTCGACGCGTTGCGCACGGTGCCCGGCATCACCTTCGGCGCCGGTGAAGGCGGCAATCCCACCGGTGACCGTCCCTTCATCCGCGGCTTCGACTCGCAGTCGGACATCTATGTCGATGGCATCCGCGATGCCGGCAGCCAGACCCGCGAAGTCTTCGCCATCGAGCAGATCGAGGTGCTCAAAGGCCCCAGCTCCGCCTATTCGGGCCGCGGTTCGGCCGGCGGCAACATCAGCCTGGTGAGCAAGAGCGCCAAGCTCGACGACTTCGTCGCCGGCTCGATCGGCGTGGGCACCGACAGCTATCGTCGCGCCACGGTCGATGCCAATGCCGTGATCGGCGACGGCATCGCCGCGCGCATCAACCTGATGAAGCATGACGCCGATATCGCCGGCCGCGACGAGGTCAACAGCAGCCGCTGGGGTCTTGCCCCGTCGCTGGCCTTCGGCCTCAACGGCCCAACCCGGGCCAGCATCGGTCATTACCACCTGGAGACCGACGACCTGCCCGACGCCGGCGGCTTTCCCTACAACAATCCGTTCAGCACCGGTGCCAACGTCAGCCGGAACGGCGATGGCAGTCCGATCGTGCCTGATCGCGAGGCGTTTTACGGTCTGGTCGATCGCGACTTCCAGGACACCCGCGCCGACATCACCACGGTGAACCTGTCGCATGATTTTGCCGGCGCCACGCTGCGCAACATCAGCCGCTATGGCAAGACCCGCAACGACTACCTGTGGACCCAGCCTGACGACAGCAAGGGCAATCCCAACCTGTATGGCACCATCTGGCGTCGCACCAATGCGCGCGCCACCACCACAGAAAGCCGGGTCAACCAGACCAGCCTGACCGGCACACTGGCCACGGGCTCGCTGCAGCACAGCTACAACGCCGGCGTCGAATACAGCGACGAGAAAACCCGGCGCGGGACCTACGCCATCGCCACCGTCAATGGCAGCAATGGCACCTGGAATCCGCTCACCGGCGGCACCAGCTGCCCGACCACCGGCGCGGCGACCGGCTACAACTGCACCGATCTGAATCATCCCAACCCGCATGACCCGTGGGCGGCCGGCCACAGCGTGAGCCGTACCGATCCGGCGCTGGATATCCGCCAGACCACCCGCACCCGCTCGGCCTACATCTTCGACACCATCGAATTCGATCCGCAATGGATGCTCAATCTCGGCGCACGTTTCGATGACTATGAAACCCGTCAGTTCACCCCGGCAACGGGCGTTGCTCTCGCGAACCACACCTCGTTCTGGAACGGCCAGGCCGGGCTGGTGTTCAAGCCGTTGGCCAATGGCAGCATCTACCTGTCGTGGGGAACCTCCTCCACACCGGTCGGCATGGACGGGGGTGATGGTGCCGACGGCATCAGCGTTGCCATCCAGGATCTGAAACCGCAGCGCAGCCGCAATATCGAGCTGGGCACCAAATGGGACCTGTTTGATGACCGCCTGTCCCTCACCGGTGCGATCTTCGAAACCGGAATGAGCAACGCGCGCGTCACCAGCGATGCGGGTACCAGCCGCAATGCCGGCCGCAAGAAGGTCCGCGGTGCGGAAATCGGCTTCATCGGCAACGTTGTGGAAGGTTGGCAGGTGTTTGGTGGCTATACCTATCTGGATGCCACGATCGAGGACAACGGTTTCGTCAACACCGGCACCAGCACCGCTCCGGTGTGGACGCCGTCGCCGTTCAACGGCAACCGCTTCCCCAACACCGCCATGCACAGCGCCAGTCTGTGGACCACCTGGACACCCGCTTTCGCGCCCGCACTGAGTGTGGGCGCCGGTGCCAATTACGTCGGCAAGGTGTATGGCAACGTCAACAACAGCAAATGGGTCCCGTCCTACACCCGCGTGGACGCGATGGTCGCCTATGAGTTCAGCAGGCAGTACAGCCTGCAGCTCAACGTGCAGAACCTGACCGACAGGATCTATTTCACCAAGGCCTATGCCTCGCATTACGCAGCCATTGCACCGGGACGTTCGGCCACCTTGGCGTTCAACTTCAAGTTCTGACCCGAACGCTTCCCGCGTGCTGCGGGCGGCACTACAGTGAGTTTTCCATGCTGCTGCATATTCCGGACGTTCTCAGCGCCGACCAGGTAAGCCTCGCCCGCCAGCGCCTGTCGCAGGCAGGTTGGGCCGATGGCCGGCATACCGCCGGCTACCAGTCGGCCCGCAGCAAGCGCAACTTGCAGCTGCCGGACAGCGATCCGGTGGCGCGTGAGCTGGGATCGACGATCCTCGACGCCCTTGGCCGCAACAGCACGTTTTTCGCCGCCGCCCTGCCAAGACGGGTATTCCCGCCACTGTTCAACTGCTATCGCGACGGCCAGGACTTCGGCTTCCATGTCGACAACGCGGTGCGTTACGACCACATCACCTCCAGCCAGGCGCAGCCGGTCCGTACCGATCTGTCGGCCACCCTGTTCCTGTGCGATCCAGACGAATATGACGGCGGCGAACTGGTGATCGAGGACACCTACGGCAACCAGCGGGTCAAGCTGCCGGCCGGACACATGGTGCTGTACCCGGGAACCAGCCTGCACCAGGTCACCCCGGTTACCCGCGGCGAGCGACTGGCATCGTTTTTCTGGATCCAGAGCATGCTGCGCGACGATGGCCAGCGCAGGTTGTTGTGGGATCTGGACGTTTCCATCCGGCGCCTTACCCATGATGTCCCCGACAACCCGGCACTGGTGCAGCTCACCGGGGTTTATCACAACCTGCTGCGGCAATGGGCCGATGTCTGAGCGGCCCGCACCCGACATCGGCGCCCTGGCGGCACAACTCCGGCACGACCCGCGCGGCGCACTGGCACGGTTGCATCGTCTGGCGCAGCGCGGCGACATGCACGCGCAGTTCCTGTTGGGGCAGGCCTGCATGGAAGGACGCGGCATCACGGCCGATGTGGTCGCAGGCATGCAGTGGTTCGAGCGCGCCGCCAATGGCGGCCTTCCGCTCGCCATGAACATGCTGGGCCGCTGTTACGAGCTAGGCAGCGGAACGGGGGTGAATCTGCAACTGGCCGCCGTGTGGTATCGGCAGGCGGCGGAAGCGGGCCTGGATTGGGGCATGTACAACCTGGCCAATCTGCTGGCAACCGGGCGCGGATTGGCGCGCGACGAAGCTGGCGCCTACCGGCTCTATCGGCGTGCCGCAGAGCTTGGCCACGCCAAATCGATGAATCTTGTCGGGCGCTGCCTGGAAGAAGGCATCGGGGTGGCGGCGGATCCGGCCGCTGCACCGCGGTGGTACCAGCGCTCGGCGGAAGCAGGGGATTTCCGTGGCCAGGCCAGTCATGCGTCGCTGTTGTTGGCGGCCGGGCGGATTGACGCGGCAGCGCGATGGCTGCAGCTGGCCCTGGGCAATGGCAGCCCCGCCTTCCTCACCCACATCCGCCCGGTGCTGGCACGCTCGTCCCACCCGCAGATCCGGGCGTTGGTGGCAGACGCCTGACGAGCGGCAGCGGCCGTTGATAGCAACCAATCCTATTTGCAAACGATAATGAATCTCAAATACAATTGATCCCGCTGCGGGCCTTCGGATGTATACGCCCGCCAATGCCAGGGACCAGTTTTGTATCTTCCACGCCGCCACCGCATTGCCACCGCCGCCAGCAATCGGCACCTTTTCTTTCCGCTGGCGATGGCGGCGCTGCTGTGGGGAAACATCGCCTGCGCGTACCCGGTTTCATCGCCTGCGGAGTCCCTCGCTCCTCCCACGCCGCTGCAGGAACATCCCGGCGGCGGTGAGACCGCGCCCGATAAAATTCGCGCCAGACGCAGCCGTGTAACCGTGCTGCGCGCAGTGGCCATGCGCCCTGCGGTACCGGTCACGATCATCCAGCGCACCGTACGGGCGCAAACGCCCCCCGCTACGCAGGTGCCGGCGACCGGAACGGCTTCCGGGCCCCGCCCGGCACTGCCCGGACGTCGCATCCAGCGCGGCCAGGCGCCTCCGGACGTCTGATCCGGACTTCGGCCCACTCGGGTCCACCCCGCTCCCGCTTCCTTTTCCGCACGGGCTCGCCCCGCTCTGTGCGCACGTCGCCAGCTTGCTCCGGCGTGCCCTGTCCACCCACCTTTGAGGTTCCACCCATGGCCCAGCGCCATCGCCGCCGCACGTCCTTCTCCCGCAACTCCCTTGGCATCGCCCTGCTGTGTGCGCTGTCCGCGCATGCTTATGCGGACGACGCCACCGCCCGCGCGCCGGCCACGCTGGATCGGGTCGTTGTCACCGCCACCGGCTTCGAGCAGAAGATCGCCGAGGCGCCGGCCAGCGTCAGCCTCATCTCCCGCGAGGAGCTGGCCCAGCGGCCGTACACCAGCCTGATCGACGCGCTGCGAGACGTGGAGGGCATCGACGTCGGCATGGAAACCACCGACAAGAACGGGCGCGCCACCATTTCCATGCGCGGCATGCCGTCCGAATACACGCTGGTGCTCATCGATGGTCGTCGCCAGAGCAATGTCGGCAGCCTGTATCCGAACAACTTCGGTGGCGGCCAGTTCTCCTACCTGCCGCCGCTGGATTCGATCGAGCGGATCGAAGTGGTGCGCGGCCCGATGTCCACGCTCTACGGCTCCGATGCGATGGGCGGCGTGATCAACATCATCACCCGGCGCAACCAGGACCAGTGGCACGGCTCGATCACCCAGGGCTTCACCGTCCAGCAGGATAAGCAGTTCGGCGAGTCGCGCACCACCGACGTGTACCTGACCGGTCCGCTGGTGAAGGACACGCTGGGCCTGGCGGTGCGTGGCAGCTATTACGATGCCGACGAATCCATGCCCGAGTGGGACGCGCTGCCGCTACCCGATGGCTCGTTGTGGGAGCGCACGCTGGGCTTTGGCGGCGGCGGCAAGGTGGTAGCCAACACCAACTGGAACACCGGCCTGCGCCTGAACCTGACCGCATTGCAGAACAACGATTTCTGGCTGGACTACGACGTCTCGCGCCAGAAGTACGACAACAGCCGAGGCCAGACCGGCACCCTGGACAGCCTCGAAAGCCTCTGGCGCGGCGGCAATGCCACCCTGCCCAACCCCACCGGCACCGGCACCGGCACCGGCACCATCACCCGCCGCGTGGTGCAGCCGCGCGTGGGCTATACCGCCTGGCAGCGCTATGAGCGCGACCAACTGGCGCTGACCCACCAGGGCCGCTACGACGTCGGCACCTGGCAGACCAGCCTCACCCACCACACCACCAGCAATCTTGGTCGCTCGCTGCCGCTGACACTGGACGAACGTGCCCAGCTGCAGACGCTATGGAACGATGTATGTGCGCGCCGCGGCCAGGCCGCCAGCTGCAACATGACCTCGGGCAACCTGGGCGTGCTCAACGTCGATGAGCTGGCCCGCCTGGGCAGCTTCCTGCCGCGCCCGCTGCGCACGATGGAGCTGGAAGGTTACGTACTCGACACCAAGCTGGACATGTCGCTGGGCGATCATCAGCTGACCATCGGCGGCCAGTACAACGACACCGACATGACCGACGGTGTATTCGGCATGGATGGCGATGGCTACCGCGACAACGTCAAGCAGAAGCACCGCATGTGGTCCGTATTCGCCGAGGACAGCTGGGCCTTCACCGAGCGCCTGACCGCCACCCTGGGCCTGCGCCACGACGACCACAACATCTTCGGCAGCCATCTCAGTCCGCGCGCTTATCTGGTGTGGGAGCCCGGCGACAGCTGGACGGTGAAGGGTGGCATCAGCACCGGCTACAAGACCCCACGTCCTGACCAGCTGTTCCCCGGCGTGGTCGGTTTCGGCGGCCAGGGGGTGATCCCGTTGGTCGGCTCGCCCCATCTCAAGCCCGAAACCAGCACCAACTATGAAGTGGCCGCCTACTACGAAGGCGAGCTCTGGGGCTTCAACGCCACCGCGTTCTTCAACCGGTTCGAAGACAAGATCGCCAGTGGCGGCATCTTCGCCAACTGTGAAGTGGCAGCCGATGACGGCAACTACTGCGTGGATGTCGGCCCGGGCTGGGCGGCGCTGGGCTACAGCACCTTCAGCCAGAGCGTGAACATCGACAAGGCCGAAACCCGTGGCGTCGAGCTGGCCGGCCAGGTCGAGCTGCTGGACAACCTGCAGCTGCGCGGCAACTACACCTGGACGAAGAGTGAGCAGACCAGCGGCATTGCAGCAGGACAGCCGATCTCAGGTAATCCCGCCAGACACATGGCCAACACCAGCCTTCACTGGCAGGCCAACGACCGCACCAGCCTGAGCCTGACCGGCGAGGGCCGCTACGACCGCTACCGCGACACGCTGGTGTCAAACGTTGGCGGTGTCAGCAGCTCAACCGTGCGCCACTACGAGGACTACACGGTGTTCCATCTCGGTGCCAGCTGGAAGGCCACGGATTGGCTGACCGTCAACGGCCGCATCAACAACCTGTTCGACAAGGACTTCGTCTCGCAATCGTGCCTGCTGAGCTCGGATACCGAATACAGCTGCGTGGACGACTTCGCAGTGAAGGAACAGCGCCGCAGCTTCTGGGTGTCGTTCAACGCCCGCTTCTGAGCGCAGGACCAGCAACCGTGCGGCGCCCGCCTTCAGGACTCGGGCCTGTTCCCACCCGCGGCGCCAATGTGCCCGCTGGCTGCGAAGAGCAACCCGGCGGGCCGTGCATGACCCGCGCAACGGCGCGCAATACATATTGCGAATGATTCTCATCAATGATGTAATCCACTTCCCCCGACCGCCCGTATTCACGCTTGTCCCCCGAACGTTCCCCCACCAGCTCCGTCCAGCAACAGGCCAGCCGTGGTTTCTGGCTGCGCACGCTGCATCAATGGCATTGGATCAGCTCGGCGGTATGCCTTATCGGCATGCTGCTGTTCTCGATCACCGGCATCACGCTCAACCATGCCGCCAGGATCGAGGCCCAGCCGCAAGTGGTGAACCGCCAGTTGCAGATGCCGGCACTGCTGGTGAGCGCCTTGGGCGATCGCGAGCAGGGCAACGCAGCATTGCCGGGCGCAGTATCGCGCTGGCTGGGCGATGAATTGTCGATGTCGATCGGTGAACGTCCGGCGGAATGGTCACTGGAAGAAATCTATCTGTCGATGCCGGGCCCCGGCACCGATGCGTGGCTGAGCATCGACCGCCAGACGGGCGCGGTGGAATACGAAAGCACCCGCCGCGGCTGGATCTCGTATTTCAACGACCTGCACAAGGGCCGCAATGCCGGCCCGGCATGGGGCTGGTTTATCGACCTCTTCGCCGTGGCCTGCCTGGTGTTCTGCATCACCGGCCTGTTCCTGCTGCATCTGCATGCGCGCCAGCGCCACATGACCTGGCCTCTGGTCGGGTTGGGGCTGATGGTGCCGCTGCTGATCGCCCTGCTTCTCATCCACTGAATTCCCTGGAGTCGCCGATGCGCGCTACCGTCACCATCGCCCTGAGCGGCCTGCTGGCCACGATGCCAGCCTATGCCGCCACGCTAGACATCACCGTCGAGGTGCCCAAGCTCAACGTGGCCGAATACCATCGCCCGTATGTGGCTGTCTGGGTCGAGGGCGCGGACGGCAAGGCGGCGGCCAACCTGTCGGTGTGGTACCAGCAGACCAGCAACAGCGAAGGCCACGGCACCAAGTGGCTGCCCGACCTGCGCCAGTGGTGGCGCAAGAGCGGCCGCACGCTGGACGTGCCGGTGGATGGGGTCACCGGCCCGACCCGCCCGGTTGGCAGACACACACTCTCCTTCAGCGACCGGCAGCCGCAGCTGCGCGCCCTGCCGGCAGGCGAATACGCGCTGGTGGTGGAAGCCGTACGCGAAGTGGGTGGCCGCGAAATGGTCAGGATTCCCTTCAGCTGGCCGGTCAAGTCGGCCCAGTCCGGCAGCGCCCGTGGCAGCACCGAAATCGGCGCGGTCACCCTCGCCGGCAAACCCTGATTCCATCTTTCTGCAGGAGCATCCGATGAAGCGTTCGCTCGTCCTGGTCGCCGCAATTGCCGCCATCCTTCCGTTCTCCGCGGCCGCGCATAAAGCGTGGCTGCAGCCATCGCAGACGGTGATCGCCGGCAACAATCCGTGGATCACGGTGGACGCGGCCGTTTCCAACGACCTGTTCTATTTCAACCACGTGCCGCTGCGTACCGACAACCTGATCATCACCGCGCCGGACGGCAGCAAGGTCGCAGCGCAGAACAGCGCCACCGGCAAGTTCCGCACCGTGTTCGATGTCGAGCTCGCCCAGACCGGCACCTACCGGATCGCCACGGTCAGCAGCGGGCTGTCCGCCAATTGGGAACAGGACGGCAAGACCAGGCGCTGGCGCGGCACCCCGGCCACCTTCGCCAGCGAAGTGCCGAAGGACGCCAGGAACCTGCAGGTCTCGCAGTCGGTCGGCCGGGTGGAGACCTTCGTCACCAATGGCAAACCCAACGCCACCGCGCTCAAGCCGACCGGTGAAGGCATCGAGCTGGTGGCAGGTGGCCACCCCAACGACCTGTTTGCCGGGGAACAATCCCGCTTCACTGTGCTGGTCGACGGCAGGCCGGCCGCCGGCATCGAGTTCGAGATCACCCGCGGTGGCACTCGTTACCGCAATGCGCAGGAAGAGATCAAGGTGACCAGCGACGCCAACGGTGGGTTCACCGTCACCTGGCCCGAAGCCGGCATGTACTGGCTGGAAGCCGGCACCGAAGATGCCCGGACCTCCCTGCCGCAGGCGAAGAAGCGCCGCCTCAGCTACGTCGCCACACTGGAAGTGCTGCCGCAGTAACGCGGCCACGCGCAGGACCGTCGCCGGCGGTCCTGCTCCGCCGCGACCGCCATGGTCGACTCTTCCCTCGATATCGCCAGACTCGGTGGCTGCACCATGGGCACCCGCTGGAGCGTGAAGCTGGTGGCTGCCCGGCAATGCGCCCTGCATCCGTTGCATGCCGGCATCCAGGCACAGCTCGATGGTGTGGTTGCGCAGATGAGCACCTGGGAGCCGGATTCGGACATCAGCCGCTACAACCAGGCCGCGGCCGGCAGCTGGCACCGCCTTCCGGACGAATTCTTACATGTACTGCAGCGGGCGCAGGACATCGCTTCCCGCAGCGGCGGCGCATTCGATCCGACCATCGGCCCGCTGGTTGCGCTGTGGGGCTTCGGCGCCCACGCGCAGTCGGTGCGGGTGCCCGAGCCGGCGATGCTGGCCAGCGTCGGTGAACGTTGCGGCTGGCAACGTCTGCACCTGCGCCCGGCGCAGCAGCAGGCCCTGCAGCCAGGCGGCCTGCATCTGGACCTGTCGGCGATCGCAAAGGGCTTCGGCGTGGACCAGATCAGCCGCTGGCTGCGTGCCGTCGGTGTTGGTGCCGCCTTGGTCGAAGTCGGCGGCGAACTGCACGGATATGGCCGCAAGCCCGATGGCCAACCGTGGCGGGTGCTGGTCGAAGCCGGCCCCGACGAAGACGCACTCGACGCTGCCCCGCCGCGCGTGCTGGCGTTGCAGGATCTGGCGGTGGCGACCTCGGGCGATCGCTGGCACCACCACGACATCGATGGCCAACGCTACAGCCACACCCTCGATCCGCGTTCGCGCCGGCCGGTGCCGCACACCACCGCGGCCGTCACCGTTGTCGCCGGCACGGCAATGGACGCCGATGCCTGGGCCACGGCCTTGACCGTGATGGGCGCCGAAGAAGGCCTGGCCTTCGCCACCACGCATGGCATTGCCGCCCGTTTCGTTTCCCGCCGCCCTGCCGGCATCGAAGAAGCGCTCAGTCCGGCCTTCCTGCACCATCTCGACGCCAGCCACGCATGAGCCGTTCCGTTCTTTCCCGTGCCGTCCTTGGCAACCTGGCTGTGATGCTGTCGCTGGCCGTGATCGGCGGGTTGTTGCTGCGGCTGCACTTGGCCGAGGACTGGTGGGCCGCGCCGCCGCAGCCGGCGCGCTGGCAGTGGGCCGCGGCCACCGTGCTGGGCTACGCCGCCTGCTGCGCGATGCCGTGGTGGCGGCAGCGTTCACCTGACGCCACCCACACCGCCAATGGCAGCAAGCCGCTGCTGGTGGTCTGGGCCAGCCAGACCGGATTCGCCTGCGAACTGGCCGAGCGCACCAGCGAAGCGCTGCGCGCCAGTGGCGTGGCGGTGCACCTGCGCGCGCTGGACCAGGTGGATGCCGCCTTGCTGGCCGGCAGCGAGCGGGCATTGTTCATCGCCAGCACCACCGGTGAGGGTGACGCGCCCGACCACGCCCTGCCGTTCCTGCGCCGCGTGATGCCGCAGCCGCTGTCACTGTCGCATCTGCACTACGCGGTGTTGGCGTTGGGCGATCGCAGTTACGGGCAGTTCTGCGCCTTTGGCCAGCGGCTTGATGACTGGCTGCGCCTTCGCGGCGCGCAGCGACTGTTCGATCCGGTGGAAGTCGACAATGCCGATGCGGGCGCGCTGCGCCACTGGCAACAGCTGCTCGGCCAACTCGGCGGGGATGCCGCCCGGGTCCCGGACTGGTCGCCGCCGCAATACCAGCGCTGGTGCCTGCGCCAGCGGCGACTGCTCAATCCCGGCAGTTCCGGCAGCGGCGTGTATCACCTGTCGCTGGTGCCACTGGCTGCCGCGCTGCCTGGCTGGCAGGCCGGCGATATCGCCGAGATCGGCCCGCGCAATGCGCCGCAGCGCGTGGAGCTGTGGCTGGCCGCGCATGGGCTCGACGGCGATACGCCGGTTGCCGGCGAGCCGCTGCGGCAATGGCTGGCACGCTCGCAGCTGCCCACGCCGCCTGCAGATGCGGACCTGCCGGCGCTGGTGGCCGCGCTCGAGCCATTGCCGCACCGCGAATACTCGATCGCCTCCATCCCTGCCGATGGCAACCTGCAGCTGCTGCTGCGCCTGCAACGGCAGCCGGACGGCACACCTGGCGTGGGCAGTGGCTGGCTGTGCGAGCACGCCGAACCCGGCGGCGAGATCGCCCTGCGCCTGCGCAGCAACCCCGGCTTCCATCCGCCGCCGGCCGTGCAGCCGCTGGTCCTGATCGGCAACGGCACCGGCATCGCCGGCCTGCGGGCGCACCTGCGCGCGCGCATCGAGGCTGGCGCGCGCCGCAACTGGTTGCTGTTTGGCGAACGCCACGGCACGCACGATTTCTTCTTCGGCGATGAAGTGCGCCGGTGGCAGGCGCAGGGCTGGATCGAGCGGCTGGATGCGGTGTTCAGCCGTGACGGCGATGGACGGCGCTACGTGCAGCACGCACTGGCCGCAGCCAGCGACAACCTGCGCCAGTGGGTGCAAGACGGTGCCACGGTGCTGGTGTGCGGCAACCTGCAGGGCATGGCCCCGGGCGTGGACGCGGTGATCGAACAGGCGCTGGGAAGCGAGGGCAAGGAACAGCTGATCCTGCAGGGTCGCTATCGCCGCGACGTGTACTGACGTTGCTGTCTGCGGCATGCGGGCGCGGCAACAAGCCGGCGCGCGATTGAACCGGAATGAATCCCTCCTGCAGGCCGCGTGTCCGGACGCCGGTGAATGGAGCGGCACCTGCCCGCAACACTCCCGCCTCGAACCTAGCCGCGCGCCTGCACCCGCATCGCCAGCAGCTCACCGCCGCCGCGCAATGCGTAACGGTGTCGTGGGCCGGCCCCGAGCCAGACGCTGTCGCCGGCCTGCAGCGGCGGCAGCGCGGTTTCGCCTTCGAATTCGGCCTGCCCGGACAGCAGGTGGACGGCCCAGGCGGTACCAGGCTCGGAGAAGAACAACATCGGGCCGACCAGCGGACGATGCAGCAGCTGCACATCGAGCACCTCACGGCGCCACATCAGGTTGAAGTCGTGGGTCACACCCTCCACCAGTTCGCCCTGCACCACCTCCTCGCCGGCAAAACGCAGCCGCTCATGCGGTGGCATCAGCGTGTGGCAGCGTCCATCGGCAAAGCGCAGCCGCAATCCGGCGCCATGCAACAGCACCAGTTCGCGTTCGATTCCGGGAAAGGACGAGAATGCGGCGTCCTGTTCGATCTCGGCGATCGACAACCGCAACGACCACTCGTCGTTGTCGGGCAGGCGCAGGATCTCGCGCGTCCATCCCAGGCCGTTGCGCCAGCGCTCGCGACGGTACTCATAGGCGGGAATCACGTGGCTGGGAACCGAGAGGATGTCGAGGGCGGTCATGGCTGCATTCTGCCCCAGACCGGTCGATGGCGACGCCGCACACGGCGCAAAAAAAGCGGGCCGAAGCCCGCAATTCAACACACCCTTTCTGCAATTCAGCGTGGCATGGCCAGACTTTCCGCGGTGAGCGGCTTGCCCGGCCCGCGTGGCACGCTCTGGATCGTTGCATCCGCCGGCAGCGCGACACCGTTGTCCAGATGCGCCTGCACCCGGTCGAGGGCGGCATATACATACGGCAGCAACGGCACATAGCGCGCGCCATAATCCGGCAGCCCGAGGAAACCGTCGAAGTGCTGCGCATTGCGCACCTTCCAGTAGCGCACGTCGCGGCCAGCCGCCTGCGCAGCGGCGACATACGGCGCGCTGCTGAACGCCATCGGGATCAGTCCGTCGTCCGTGCCATGCACCACCATCACCGGCAGTCCCTTGCGCGGCAGACCGGCGCGGGTGGCCTCGATGCCCGCCCGCACGCGTCGCGCGTCATCACCTTCACCGTCCCACAAGCCGCGCAGGCACTTCAGGCCGGCATAGGTCAGGTCTGGCAGCTGCACCTTGCTGTCGATCAGGCCAACGCCGGCACCCGGCGGAATACCGCTGCCATCGCTGATCCATGCGGCACGCTCGGCATCCGTGGCCGCCCGCGGGCTGAAATCGGCGTTCTGCGCGGAGAACGAGAATCCACACGGATGTTCACCGACACCGTAGCGGCCATAGGCCGAGGCATAGGTGGCGGCCACTGCACGCCACAGGTCGAAACCGACCGACAGCGCACCGGCGCGCAGCGCTTCGTCGGTCCAGCCCTTGGCCTTCATCTGCGCGTAGGCCGACTTGGCCTGTTCGGCAGGCGTCGCCCCCTGCACCAGGCCATCGGCGGCCAGCGAGGCGCAGCGCACCGCCGCACCGGCCTGCAATGCGGCAGTCATCGGTGGTTGCGGCAGGTTGGCCATGTGCAGCAGCGCGCACGGCATCATCAGCGCCGCATCGGTGCTGTAGTCGTACAGCGCGCGGGCGCCGGGGCCATCGGAGAGCACGCTGGGCTCACCGGCAACCACCGCGTCCAGCCAGTCGCCGTCCATCTCGGCCGCACGCAGTACGGCGCCACCGCCGTTGGAAATGCCGACGGCGATGATCCGGGTGTTGTCGAAGGTGAACGGTGCCGCCTGGGGCAGCGCCCGGTTCAGCGCATGCAGCGCGAACTGGGCCGCCTGCTTCACATGACGCCCCCAGTCCGCCTCCGGATTGTCCTTGGAATGGCCGTGCTTGAACGCCACCCCGGTGGCACCGACCGGCGCGTCGGCGACAAAGGCCAGATCATCGACCAGCCCGACCTCGCCGATGCGGCCGTCGGCGCGCACGCCCTGCTGTGCATCCAGATCGTAGTAATCGCTGCCGGCGCCCTTGTCGGTGTAGACCACCGCGCAGCCCTTGGGCAGGCCCCATGCCGCGGCAACCGATACCGCACCGTAGATGCCACGCGACCCCGACGCCGGTGCGACCAGCACGCAACGCTTGCGCGCATCGAAACTGTCCGGAATCTGCGCCAGCACCCGGTGTGGCTGACTGGCACCGGGCAGGATCGCGTAGGCGGAGAATTCGCGACCCGGTATCGCGCCCAGATCACCGAACAGCTCGCCATAACCCCCACCCGGAGCCAGGTCGGCGATGCCGCGCCAACTGCTCCACAGCGCCCGTCTGCGCAGCTCTTCGGCGCTGGGCTGCAGGGGATTGGCAAGCGCTGGCGGCGCCATGCTGCGCAACCCGGCCAAGCCCAGGCCTGCGGTCAGCAGGTCGTCACTGCCGCGATGCTCGCTGTGGCGTTCATGACTGAACATGGAAGACTCCGAAGACTCGGCCACCGGCCGGCTGGCACAGGCGGCCAGGGTGAGTCCGACGAAAAGGCCGCAGGCGGCGCGCGCAAGAAATTGGGTCATGGGGCAACACTAGCAGAGCGCCCGCGGTGGCTCATCGTACTTTCGTACCACACGTTTGCAGCGGCACGCCTGCTACGTTTCCCATCCCCACTACTGAATCTGGAGTTCCCATGGACCGCTTTCTGCAAGGCCGCACCGCACTGGTGACCGGCAGCACCTCGGGCATCGGCCTGGCGATTGCCCATGCACTGTCGGCCGCGGGCGCGCGGGTGGCGATCAACGGCCTGGGCACCCCGGAACAGATCGAAGAGGCGCTCACCGTCGTGGCCGCGGCGGGCAGCGAGGCCAAACACTTTGCTGCCGATCTGCGCCGGCCCGATGAAATCGGCACGCTGCTTGATGCAGTGCAGGCCTGGGGCGCCATCGACATCCTGGTGAACTGCGCCGGCATCCAGCACGCGGCGCCGCTGGCCAAACAGCCGGCACAGAAATGGGACGACATCATCGCCCTCAATCTGAGCGCGGCCTTCCACACCATGCAGCAGACGCTGCCGGGCATGGCCGAACGCGGCTTTGGCCGCGTGGTCAACATCGCCTCGGTGCACGGCCTGGTGGCATCCAAAAACAAGGCGCCGTATGTGGCCAGCAAGTTCGGCATCATCGGCCTGAGCAAGGTCGCGGCACTGGAATATGCCGCTGCCGGCAGCCGCGACAGCGGCGGCGTCACCGTCAACTGCGTGTGCCCGGGCTGGGTCGAAACACCGCTGATCGAACCGCAGATCCAGGCGCACCGCGATGGTGGCAGCCGCGATGACGGCGTGCGCGCGTTGCTGGAGGAAAAGCAACCGAGCCTGCGCATGTCATTGCCTGAGGACATCGCCGCGATGGTGGTTTGGCTTTGCCGCCGCGAGGCCCACAATGTCACCGCCGCCGCCATGCCGATCGATGGTGGCTGGACCGCCCAGTAACCAAGACTTGATGATGCCGACCCTGCTGATTGCCGACGACCACCCGCTGTTCCGCGCCGCCCTGCGCCAGGCCGCAGGCGAGGCCATGAGCGGCCTGCAGGTGCGCGAGGCCGAAACGCTGGACGGCGTACTGGCCGCGCTTGATGCCGAACCGGATACCGACCTGATCCTGCTCGACCTGCACATGCCCGGCAACCACGGCTTGGCGGGGCTGGCGGCGATCCGCGCGCAGCACCCGGGCGTGGCGGTGATCGTGGTGTCGGCCAACGATGATCCGCGCGTGGTGCGGCGCGCGCTCGATCACGGCGCGGCCGGCTATCTGCCCAAGAGTTCGGGCCTCAACGAATTGCGCGAGGCGATCCGCAGCGTGATGGCCTGCGAGCAATGGCTGCCGGCCTCGCTGCGTGCGGCAGTGTCGCGCGCGCAATCATCCAGTCATGACAGCGAACTGGCCGCGCGCCTGGCCAGCCTCTCGCCCCAGCAGTTCCGGGTCCTGGTGCTGGTGGCGCAGGGCCTGCTCAACAAGCAGATCGCCGACCGCCTCGACGTGCAGGAGCGCACCGTCAAGGCGCATCTGTCGGCCATCTTCGAACGCCTGGGCGTGCGCAACCGCACCCAGGCCAGCGTGGTCCTGCGCGAGCTGGAACTGAGCGACCCCGCGCGCCAGGTGCTGTAGGCACGCACCGTTGCAGGAGCGGCCCGGCAACGAAAGCCGCCGCGACAGCAAACGCTCTTCGAGCCATTGCGACAACCGCCCTGCCTGGACGCAGCAAGACGCTGCGCTCGGACACGAACGATCAGCTTCCGCGCAGCAACCGGTGCAGGTACATACCCGCCAACATCGCCGGCACGAACCACAATGCCTCGGGCGACAGCACCCCCAATCCCACCAGCGCCGGCCCCGGGCAGTAGCCGGCCAGGCCCCAGCCGATGCCGAACAGTCCGGCGCCGATCAGCAGCGGCCTGTCGATGCGTCGCAGTCCGGAAATATGGAAGCTTTCGGCCAGCACCGGCGCCGGGCGTTTCAGCACCGGACGGAACAGGATCAGCGTGGTGGTGACCGCTCCTCCCAGCACGAACAGCAGCGCCGGATCGAAATCACCAAAGACGTCCAGAAAGCCGAGGATGCGAAGCGGATCGGTCATGCCCGAGACCGCCAGGCCAAGCCCGAACAAGGCACCGGCCAGCAGCGCCGCCAGCGATAGCCGGAGCGACGTCATGCCAGATGCCGGACGATGAAGGTGGTGACGATGGCGCTGGACATGAACGTCACCACCGCAGCGAGCGAACGCGGTGATAGCCGGCCGAGCCCGCATACACCGTGGCCACTGGTGCAGCCATTGCCCATGCGCGCGCCGAACCCGACCAGCAGCCCCGCAGCGACCAGTGCGGCAGGCGGAAACCCTTCGCGCGGGACAAAGGCGCCGGGCACCAACGCCAGCCAGGCGGCACCGGCGCCGGTCAGCCCCAGCAGGAACGCCACCCGCCACGCGGTATCGCCGCGGCGCGGCATCACCACGCCGCCGACAATTCCGCTGATGCCGGCGAGGCGGCCGTTGAGCCAGAGCAGCAATGTCGCTGCAAGCCCGATCAGAACCCCACCGGCCAACGCCATAAGCCAGCCGTTCACGACGCTGCGCCCAGCTGGTTCAACGGCAGGCGGATGTAGCCGATGCCATTGGCGTCGGGCTCGGGCAGCCGGCCACCGCGGATGTTGACCTGCAAGGCGGGCAGGATCAGGCGCGGCACAGGCAAGCTCGCATCGCGCTCGCGGCGCATGCGCACGAACTCGGCCACCTGCACGCCATCCTTCAGATGCACGTTGGTCTCGGCCTGCAGCCCGGTGCTGGTCTGCGCTGCCGGCGCACGCCGGTCACCGGGATAATCGTGGCACAGGAAAATGCGGGTGGTCGCCGGCAGCGACAGGATGGTCTGGATCGAGGCGAACAACCGGTGCGCGTCGCCACCGGGGAAATCGGTGCGGGCGGTGCCGGATTCCGGTGCGAATACGGTGTCGCCGACAAATGCGGCATCGCTGATCAGATAGGTCAGGCTGTCATCGGTATGACCGGGAGTGGCGAGCACCCGCAGCTGCAGCCCGCCGATGCGCAGCTGCTCGCCATCGGCCAGCAGGCGGTCGAACTGGCGGCCATCGGCCACGAATTCATCGCCCAGGCCGAACAGGGTCTTGAAGCGCTGCTGCACGGCGATGATGCCGTGCCCGATCGCCACCGGTGCATGCAGTGTATCGGCCAGGTAGCCGGCAGCACTGAGATGGTCGGCATGCGCGTGGGTTTCCAGAATCCATTCCACCTGCAACGCGTGCTGGCGGACGAAGGCCAGCACCGCATCGGCCGAACGCGTCGCAGTGCGGGCCGCAACCGGGTCGAAATCCAGCACCGGGTCGATGATCGCCGCCGCCCCGCCCTCATGCTCGTACACCACATAGGTGAAGGTGCCGGTGTCGGGGTCGAAAAACGGCTGGACCAATGGAACATCCATCGGGGTCTGGGACATCGGATCCACCATTTGCGCTCGTTCAACCAACCTCGGAAGGAGGCCATCCTAACTTCACCCGCCCGCATTGGTGACAACGGATCGTCTCGCAGGCAGTGGCCATGACCATGGGCCGCACGGCTGCCGTGCGCTGTCCTGCCGGCTCAATCCAACGCGTGCACCGCCGCCACGCCGCGCGAGGCCAGCAAGCGGTCGAGGATGGATTTCAGCGCCAACGGCCGCACTGGCTTGTGCAGCAGGGTCAGCCCCTGTTCCAGCACGTCGCGCCGCGTGGCCAGGCTGTCATCGGCACTGAGGATCAGCGTCGGCCGGGCGCCAAAACGCGCCCCCAGGCGCCTCTGCAGTGCGGTCCCGGTATCGCCATCATCGAGGTTGTAATCGAACAGCCACAACGCCGAGGGCGAGTGCTGCATCGCCGCCATCGCCCCGGCTTCTCCGGTCGCCTCGGAGACCTCGTAACCCCACCCCCGCAGCAGCGCGGCCAGCGCCATCAGTGCGCTTGGATCGTTGTCCACCACCAGCACCGGCACTGCCAGTTTCGACGTTGCTGACACGCGCGGCGCTTCCGACGGCAGCGTTGCAGGGCCTGCCACCATGCCCACGGAAAGCGAAAAAACCGTGCCGCGTCCTTTCTGGCTGCGCAGCGCCAACGGTGCCTGCAGCAGGCCGGCGATGCGATCGGCAATGGCCAGGCCCAGCCCGAGCCCTTGTCCGGCGGTTTCTTCCCCACGGCGGAACTCTTCGAAGATCAGGCGCTGGTCGGCTTCGGCGATCCCCGGCCCGGTGTCATGCACCTCGATCCGCACCCGTCCGCGCTCGCGGCGCACGCCCAGCAACACGCCCCCGTTGCTGGTGTAACGCACCGCATTGGCCAGGAAGTTCTGCAATACACGCCGCAACAATTGCGGATCACTGTGCACCCACACCCGGGTGGGAACATAGGCGAATGCCAGCCCGCGTGCGTTGGCCAGTGCGCGGAACTCGGACGCCAGCGGCTCGAGCACCTCGGCCAGCGGCAGGTCGCGCGGCTGCGGCACCAGCCCGCCCGCCTCCAGTCGCGACATGTCGAACAGCCCGGTCAGCAGGTCCGTGGTGGAATCAAGCGCGCCGCGGATCTGCACCACCGCCTGCTGCTGTTGCGGCGATTCCACCTGCTGGGCCAGCGTGTCGGTGAACAGATGCGCGGCGTGCAGCGGCTGCAGCAGGTCGTGTCCCACAGCCGCAAGGAAGCGGCTCTTGGCATCGTTGGCGCGCTCGGCCTCGCGCTTGGCCGACTCCAGCAATGCGGTGCGTTCGCCGACCCGCTGCTCCAGGGTCTCGTTGCTGCGTTTGAGTTCACGCTCGGTACGGCGGAACTCGGTGACGTCGGTGAAGGTGGCGACGAAGCCGCCGCCCGGCATCGGATTGCCGCGGATCTCGACGATGCTGCCATCGGGAAACACACGCTCGGTCAGGTGCGCGGTGCCGGCCCGCATCAAGGCCAGGCGGCGCTCGACCGCGCGCTCGTCGGCACCCCGTTGCGGCATCGCCTGCAACGCCCAGCGGGTCAGGTCGATGATCGGCCGGCCCACCTGTAGCAGTTCCTCGGGAAAACCGAACATACGCGCATACGGCCGATTCCAGGCCACCAACCGCTGCTCGCGGTCGATCACACTGATGCCCTGGCTCATGTTCTGCAACGCCGCCTGCAGCACCTGCTGGTTGAAGCGCAGATCCTGCGAAGCCTCGCTGACGATGGCCGCCACGGTGGCCAGCGTGCCGCTTTCGCGGCGCGCGGCGTCCAGCAGCAGCCGTGCTGATGCCGCCCCCAGGACGGCGGACAGCTCGCGCTCCAGCTGCGCCTCGATCACCACCGGCACCGGACCGTGGCGCGGCGCCTCGGCCAGCAGTTGCTCGACCCGTTCGTATGCGAGAAAGCGCCGCCCCGCATCACGCAGCGTATCGGCATCCAGATTGCGACTGTCCCGGTGCGGCGTATCGCGGCGCCAGACCATGGCCAGCAGCGTCACCACCGTTCCCACGAACAGGCTGGCGCCGACCGCGCGCCCCAACGGGCTCCAGCCGGTCAGGCCGAACAGTGCCTCAGGTGCCAGCCATTGCCAGCCGAAAGGCCCTTGCGCCAACCACGTCGGCGCCCGGCCCCCGCCCTCCAGCAAGGACGGCAGCAACAGCACCCAGGCCCAGGTGACGAAGCCCGCCAGCACGCCGGCGGTGGCGGCGCGCGGCGGCGTCTGCGGCCGCCAGATCGCAAATGCCAGTACCGGTACCAGGGTCGCCAACGCCGAGAACGACACCGCGCCGATATCGGCCAGCACATTGCCGCCGCCGATCAGGCGGCTGTAGCCCCAGGCCAGCAGCATGATCACGCAGATGCCGGCACGCCGCAGCCACAGCAGCTCGCGGCGGTGGTCGCCGCCGCCGGCCCGCGCCCACGCACCGCGCAACAGACCCGGCGCGAACCAGTGGTTGCCGATCATCAGGCTCAGGGTGAGCGTGCTGACCACCACCATGCCGGTGGCCGCACTCAGGCCGCCCAGGAAGGCGAACAGGGCGATGCCTTCATGCCCGGCGGAAAACGGCAGGGCCAACGTGTACATGTCGCTGGGCACGCTGTTGCCCAGCAGTGCGCTGCCGGCACGCGCCAGCGGCAGGATCGGCAGCGCCATCAGCAGCAGGTACAACGGGAACAGCCAGCGCGCGGTGCGCACATCCGCCGGATCGCGGCATTCCACCACGCCGATGTGGAACTGGTGCGGCAGCAGGAACATCGCCAGGCCGCCCAGCAGCACCAATGGCATGAAGCCACCCGCCGGCGCAGCCGCCGGCGGCGGTGCGATGTCCGGCAGGTCGCCGAGCCCGAACCAGACGAAGGCGCCCAACGCCAGCATCGCCGTCAGCTTGAACAGCGACTCCGCCGCCATCGCCAGCACCAACCCGCGGTTGTGCTCGGAGACGTTGGCGCGGCGGGCACCGAACAGCATCGCGAACAGCGCCATGGCCAGCGCCACGTACAGCGCGCTGTCGCGCCACACCGCCGTGCTTTGGCCGGCATCGGCCGAACGGGCAGTCAGCATGCCAAAGCTCATGGCCACCGCCTTGAGCTGCAATGCGATGTAGGGAATAAGGCCCAGCGCGGCGACCAGGGTGACCGTGGCGGCCAGCCAGGCATCGCGGCCGAGGCGCGCCGCGATCAGGTCGGCCAGCGAGGTGGCATTGGTTTCGCGTGCCAGCCGCACCAGCCGCACCATGACGCCGATGGCCAGGACATAGAACAGGATCGCGCCAACGAAAGTCGGCGGCAGTGGCCAGCCGTAACGGGCAGCCTGGGTGACCGTCCCGTAGAAGGTCCATGAGGTGCAGTGCACCGCCAGCGAAAGCGCATACACGTGGCGCCAGTGCCGGGCGAAAGCGGTCGGCCGCCGCTCACCGTAAAGCGCGGCACCAAACATCAATGCCAGCCAAGCGAGGCCGGCCAGCACCACCATCCAGAAACTCAGCATCGCCCGCGGCCCATCCCCTGGCATGCGCTGAAACCGCGCAAGGACGAGCATAACGCAGCGGCGGCGAGCCTTCGCCCGCCGCCGCTGTGTGTCACATCAAAACGAACGCGATCAGAAATCGTAACGAGCACTCAAGGTGTACTGGCGCGGCGCTCCGTAGAACCCGGTCAACACACCGTAGGCGGCGATGTTGTAGCCGGTGGTGCGGTATTCCTTGTCGGCCAGGTTGGTGCCCTGCAAGGACAGGGTCCAGGTGTCGTTGACCTTCCAGATCATGCCGGCATTGATCAGCCCGTAACCATCCTGCTTGATCAGCGGGCTCAGGTCGGTGGTCGGCCATACCTCGCTCTGGTAGCTGTAGCCGACACGGGTTGACAGGTTGCCACCATTGGCCAGGTCGGTCCGGTACTCCACGTTCACCGCACCCGAGAATTCCGGTGCGTTGGTGAAGTGCTGGGTATCGGCGACGTTGACGCCGCCGGTGATGAACTCATCATACTTGGCGTCGAGCCATGCCAGGTTGCCGCTGATCAGCCAGTTCTGCGTCGGCAGCCACTGGTACTCCACCTCCACGCCTTGCACCGTGCCCTTGCCGGCATTGGTGAAGTCGCCGAAGAAGCTCTGGCTTCCATCCGGCAAGGTAAAGGAGGTGAACACCGACAGCTGGATGTCCTTGTACTTGTTGTGGAAGTAGGCCAGGTTCAGGAACGCACGCTGGTCCATGAACGACATCTTGCTGCCGACTTCGAAGCTGTCCACGACCTCGTCATCGAACGGCTCACCCGAGCGCGGGACCGCGGTGGTGTTGGCACGGATGTTGAAGCCACCGGACTTGAAGCCACGCGAGGCGGAGACATAGCCCATCATTTCCGGAGTGAACTGGTAATCCAGCGACACCTTGGGCGAGACGTTCTTGAAATTGACGGTCTTGTCGAAGTTGGCCGCCGTTCCCCAGGACGTGGCGAACGTCTGGTCCAGGTAGAAGCGGTTGAGCGCGATGGCGTGCTTGTCTTCGTCGGTATAGCGCGCACCGACGTCCAGCTTCAGGCGTTCGGTCAGGTCGAACGTCCAGTCCGCGTACACCGCGAAGGCCTGGGTCATCACCTTGCCCTGGGTATCGCCGTGCAGCGGATTGGTCAGTGACGGCGGCAATGCAGGATTGGAGAAGTAGTTGCGGACCTGGCCGCCTGCCTCGCCGTCGAAGTAGTACAGGCCGACGACGCCACGCGAGCGGCCGCCGTTGTCGAAGTTGGCCTGGACTTCATGGCTGACCTGTTCGTCGCTGTAGAAAGCCAGTACGTCCACCAGCTTCTGCGGGGTCTCGTCGAAGTCGATGTTGGTCTCGGTATCGGACTCGCGCTTGGCGGCGATGTACTTGAAGCTCCAGTCCGCATTCGGACGCCAGTTCACGGTGACCGACGCGCCCTTCATCTCGGTGTCGTTGACATTGGGCATGCCGCTGCGGATGTCGTAGCGATTGTTAAGCGGCGGATAGGCCGGGGCCAGCGGGTTGGGAGCCAGCAGCTTGGCACCGCGCACGCCTGACTGGTCGTCCAGGTAATCCAACGCGAACTGCACGTCGAGTTCCTCACTGGCAAAAGCGCCCAGCTGGAAACGCGCGGCATTTATCTCTTTGTCGCTGACGTCCTGGCCGTTGGTGAGGTTCTTGCCAAAACCGTCGCGGTTCATGCTGGCCACCGACAGGCGGGCACGCAACGCGTCGCTGCCACCGATCGGGCCACCAATGCCGCCCTTCACGTCGAGCTGGTTGTAGTTGCCGACGGTGACCTGACCATAGCCGGACAGCTCGGTAGGCAGTTCACGGCCGATGTACTTGATGGCGCCACCGATGGTGTTCTTGCCATACAGCGTGCCCTGGGGCCCGCGCAGTACTTCGATGCGACCGACGTCGAACACGTCCAGCAGCGCGCCCTGCGGGCGGGCCACGTACACATCGTCCATGTAGATGCCGACGCCCGGATCCACGCCCCACAACGGGTCGGCCTGACCCACGCCGCGGATATAAACCGTTGCCGTGCTGGTTGAACCACGTGCCGCGTAGATGGTGAGGTTGGGCACCTGTGCATCCAGGTCGCCGATATCCTGCACGTTGAGCTTGTCCAGCGTTTCCGGCGTAAAGGCAGTCACCGCCACCGGCACGTCCTGCAATGTCTCTTCGCGCTTACGCGCGGTCACCTTGATGGCATCCAGCGTCCGCGCGGACCCTGCATTGACGCCGGTGCTCGCAGCGGGTGCGTCCGCCTGTGCCAGTGCGATGCCTGGCGACATCAGCAGGCCTGCAATTGCCATGCTCAGATACTTGCGCTTCATAGTCTCCCTCCTCCCGGGTATGACGTGACGACATACGGATGCCGCTCATGCTGCGCACGTTAACGGAGCGTTAGCCGGCCGCGTATCGTCCCTTCGTACAGTGGGCCGGGCCGGCACTGGTGTTGATACTCGGCGGCATCTTGTATGGCGGGGAGCCGTGGATGTCGTTTCTGATCGTACTGGCGGCCCTGTGCTTCCTGATGTTTGTCGCCTACCGCGGCTACAGCGTGATCCTGTTCGCACCGGTCGCGGCGCTGGGCGCGGTGCTGCTGACCGACCCGTCGCTGGTCCAGCCGATGTTCACCGGGCTGTTCATGGACAAGATGGTCGGCTTCCTGAAGCTGTACTTCCCGGTATTCCTGCTGGGCGCGGTATTCGGCAAGGTCATCGAGATTTCCGGCTTCTCCAAGTCGATCGTCAGTGCCACCATCAAACTGGTCGGCGCCCGGCGCGCGATGCTGTCGATCGTGCTGGTCTGCGGGCTGCTCACCTACGGGGGCGTGTCGCTGTTCGTGGTGGTGTTTGCGGTATATCCGTTCGCTGCCGAGCTGTTCCGCCAGAGCGAGATCCCCAAGCGCCTGATCCCCGGCACCATCGCCCTGGGCGCGTTCACCTTCACCATGGACGCGCTGCCGGGCACCCCGCAGATCCAGAACATCATCCCGTCCTCGTTCTTCGGCACCACCAGCTGGGCGGCACCGTGGCTGGGTGTGATCGGCACGGTGGTGATCCTGGTGCTGGGCATGAGCTATCTGGAATCGCGCCGTCGCGCCGCCTTCCGCAACGGCGAAGGCTACGCCGGCAGCGTCGATGAGCTGCGCAATGAACCCGAACCCTTCCACGGCGGCACGCTCGCCCATCCGCTCGTGGCGATCCTGCCGTTGCTGCTGGTGGGGGTATCCAACTTCCTGTTCACCCGCTGGATTCCCGGCTTCTACGGCGACACGCAGTCCTTCATCCCGGCCGTCATCGGCAATCCGGCTCCGGTGGTGCAGGAAGTCTCGAAGATGGCGGCGATCTGGGCGGTCCAGGGCGCGCTGCTGGTCGGCATCCTCAGCGTGATCGCCTTCGCCTGGAAGCCGGTGATCACCGCTTTCGCCGAAGGCACCAAATCGGCGATCGGCGGAGCGATGCTGGCGTCGATGAACACCGCCTCCGAATACGGCTTTGGCGCCGTAATCGCCGCGCTGCCCGGCTTCCTGGTCGTTGCCAATGCGCTGGGCTCCATCCCCAACCCTCTGGTCAACGAGGCTGTCTCGGTGACTGCGATGGCCGGCATCACCGGCTCGGCTTCCGGCGGCATGAGCATCGCGCTGGCGGCAATGGCCGACAGCTTCATCGCCAATGCCAATGCAGCGGGCATCCCGATGGAAGTGCTGCACCGGGTCGCGTCGATGGCCTCCGGCGGCATGGATACGCTGCCCCACAACGGCGCGGTGATCACCGTGCTGGCCGTGACCGGTCTGACCCATCGCCAGTCCTACAAGGACATTTTCGCCATCACGATCATCAAGACGCTGGCGGTATTCGCGATCATCGGCGTGTACTACGCCACCGGGCTGGTCTGAGGTCATCGGAACGACACCGTCCGGCCACAGTTTGGCAGCGTGACCGGACGCAGGCGGGAGACGGTGGCAACAGCTCTCTGTCGCGCCGGCGATCTATCCCCGCGGCCGTCACGCACAGACTGTCGGGGGAGTCGGCGGAGGACATTGCGCTTGCAGGCAGAGCGGGCACCGGCAAAAGTCCCTGCCGCGTGCCCAAGGTACCTGCCGTATCCCCGCGGTATTGGCATGGCTTGGCCTGGCTTGGCCTCGTTTGCCTGGCGGACCGGATGAAGCTATCCGCTCACGGCCCGCAACTTCGCCGTGCGCAGATGCAAACGGCCGCAGCCCGCCCCATCGATGCGAGCCACAACCTACGGCCTGTCAAAACCCGACTGCTGCATGGCAGCTTCGTGGATCGCGCCCGACAGCCGGACTGGCGCCGGCAAGGCCCCCGCTGGCTGTCTGACCGGGTAGCGGCGGCGGATCAGCTGTTGGCAAAACCGAGGCAAAAAAAAATCGCCCGGCTGCACGTCACTGTGCAAACACCGGGCGATTCTCACATCCCTGTTGGCGTCCTGCCTGTCCCCAGCATCCTGCCCTGTTGGGTTCCCCTGGCCTGCGCATCCTGCACTCGGCCACTATTTGATTCCTTTCCGCTCAGCGTCTTTCTATCGGTTTTGCCGCCGCCGTCGTGGCAGCCTTCTTGGCGGGGGCCGTCGCGGCGCCCGCTTCGATCAGGTCACGATTCCGTTCGACCGTCTTCAATCCGATTCCTTTCACCAGTGCCAGCTCCTCGACACTCTTGAAGGGACCGTTTGCCTGCCGGTAATCGACGATTGCCTGCGCCTTCGATGGGCCGACATTCACCAGCACCCGGTCCAGCTCCGCCGCGTCGGCGGTATTGATGTTGACCTTGTCCGCGGCAACCGCGGAGCCAGCCAACAGCAGAGCTAGAACCAGTGACTTCAGCATCACGGGGAAAAACTTCATCGCTACACTCCTTGTGACTTGGGATTGGACTTGCCGGCATCCCCGCCGGCCGGACCAGTGTCCCGCGCCACATGGATACAGCCTATCGCCCGCAGGGCTCGCGCACAGCCGGTAAAGCACCCCTCCCCGTGTAGGGAAATCCCTACCCCGGCGCGGCGTAGAATGTGGCGTTCAGACATTGCAAACCGGAGTTTCCATATGGACAGCGCCAAGATCGGCCAATTTCTCAGCGAAAAGTGGGACAACGACATCGTCCCGCAGCTGGTCGACTACATCCGAATTCCCAACAAGTCCCCGATGTTCGACGCCAACTGGGTGGCCAACGGCTACATGGAGCAGGCGGTCGAGCTGATGGAAACCTGGGCCAAGGCCCAGAAGATTCCCGGTCTGCAGGTGGATGTGGTTCGTCTGGAAGGCCGCACGCCGCTGATCTTCCTGGAAATCCCGGCGACCGGCGCGGAAACCGGCACTGACACCGTGCTGCTGTACGGCCATCTGGACAAGCAGCCGGAAATGACCGGCTGGGATGATGACCTGGGCCCGTGGATTCCGGTGCTGCGTGGCGACAAGCTCTACGGACGTGGCGGCGCTGACGACGGCTATGCGATCTTCGGCTCGCTGGCCGCCATCCAGGCCTTGCACGAACAGGGCCTGCCGCATGCGCGTTGCGTGATCCTGATCGAAGCGTGCGAGGAATCCGGCAGCTACGACCTGCCGGCCTATGTCGACCATCTGGCCGACCGCATCGGCAAGCCGTCACTGGTGGTGTGCCTGGACTCGGGCTGCGCCAACTACGACCAGCTGTGGTGCACCACCTCGCTGCGCGGCCTGACCGGCGGCAACTTCACCGTCAAGGTGCTCGAGGAAGGCGTGCATTCGGGCGACGCGTCGGGCGTGGTGCCATCCAGCTTCCGGCTGCTGCGGCAGCTGCTGTCGCGGATCGAGGACGAAAATACCGGCCGCATCCTGATCGACGGCCTGCATGTTGAAATTCCGGCCGAGCGCCTGGAACAGGCGCAGCGGGCGGCGGACGTGGTCGACACGGCGATCTTCGACAAGTTCCCGCTGGTCGATGGCCTCAAGCCGATGAACGAGGATCTGACCGAACTGGTCCTCAACCGTACCTGGCGCCCGGCGCTGTCGGTGACCGGCATCGGTGGCATGCCGGCGCTGGAGTCGGCCGGCAACGTGCTGCGCCCGGAAACCGCGGTGAAGCTGTCGCTGCGCCTGCCGCCGACCGCCGATGGCAAGAAGTGCGGCGAGTTGCTCAAGGAAGCGCTGCTGCGCGATCCGCCGAACGGTGCCAAGGTCACCCTCGACCTGGAAAAGGCGTCCACCGGCTGGAACGCACCGGCAATGGCGCCGTGGCTGGAGAAAGCCATCGACGACGCCAGCCAGGCGTTTTTCGACAAGCCGGCGATGTACATGGGCGAAGGCGGCTCGATTCCGTTCATGGGCATGCTGGGCGAGAAGTTCCCCGGTGCGCAGTTCATGATCACCGGCGTGCTTGGCCCGCATTCCAACGCGCATGGCCCGAACGAGTTCCTGCACATCCCGATGGGCAAGAAGGTCACCGCCTGCGTGTCCAAGGTGATCGTCGAGCATCACGCGGCCAGCCTGCGCGGTGAAACCAGCGGCTCACCGGTGGCGGCCGACAGCGGTACCCGTCACGGCGGCCACGGCTGCTGCTGACTTCCAAGGGGCGGCCATCGGCCGCCCCTTCGCATTTCCCCACAGCCTGTCGCATCACTTCGGCGGGGCGTTCCACGGCGCGGATTTTCGGTGGCGGCCTCTCGACACGCTGCCGGCGGGTTGCACCGCCGGCTCGTGCAGGCAATGCCGGCAACGACAAGCCGGGAGTCTCCGGACCAGCGTGCCGGACCTCGTCGCGCCCGCAAGCTTCAAAAAAAACTATCCGCAGGCTGGTATTTCCCGATGAGCCGGCCGGTTTCATTGCGTCGTTCTGATGCAGTCGCTGCCCTGCTGCTGCATGGTCTGGTGCGCAAGCCAGCATGGGCCGTCGGGACATCGTTCTGCACGCCCCGCCATTGGCGGGGCCTTGCCGTCTGCACCGGGAAGTCTCGCCTCCCGCTTCCGCTGCCATTACCCTCTCGACTGCACGATTCCGTTGTCCGGTACCCGTATGACCGCCACTGAACCTTCCAGCCTTTCCTCGCGTGAACAGCAACGCCTGCAATGGGCGCGTGACACCCTCGGCGACAGCACCGCACAACTAGTACGGGCATCGGTGGATGCCGGCTTCCGCAGCTACTGGCGGACACAGGGCGACGGCCCCAGCCGGATCGTCATGGACTCGCCGCCACAGCAGGAAGATGTCCGTCCGTGGCTGCGCGTGCGCGACCTGCTGGAAAGCGGCGGCGTGCGCGTGCCGGCCGTGCTGGCGCGCGATACCGACGCCGGCTTCCTGCTGCTGGAAGACCTCGGCGGGCCGACGCTGGCGCAGGTGCTGGATGAGTCCAATGCCGAGGGTCATTTTGACCTGGCGATCGGACAACTGCTGCAACTGCAGAAGATTGCACCACCGGCTGATATCAGCCAGTTCGGCGAAGCATTGCTGCAACGCGATGCCGGCTTGTTCGAGGAGTGGTTCCTGCGCCGCCACCTCGGGCTGGCGCTCGATTGCGGTCAACTGGAGCAGCTGGAGCTGGTGCAGCGCAGGCTCATGGACAATGCCCTGGCCCAGCGCAAGGTACTGGTGCATCGCGATTTCATGCCCCGCAACCTGATGCCGGTGGCCGATGGCCCGGCGGTGCTCGATTTCCAGGACATGGTGGTCGGCCCGGTCGCCTACGATGCCATCAGCCTGTTCAAGGACGCTTTCCTCAGCTGGCCACTGGCACGTGTCGACGGCTGGCTGGCCCGCTATCACGCGCGCGCACTGGAGGCGGGAATCCCGGTGCCGCCGCTGCCAATCTTCCAGCGCGATGCCGACTGGCTCGGCGTGCAGCGCCACCTCAAGATTCTGGGCATCTTCGCGCGACTGCATTACCGCGACGGGAAATCGAAGTACATCGCCGACGTGCCGCGCTTCATCACCTACCTGGAGCAGGTGCTGCCACGCCAGCCGCAACTGCAGCCACTGGCCACCCTGCTGGAAAACCGCATCAAGCCGGCCCTGGCAGCCGTGGGGGCAAAGCCATGAAAGCGCTGATCTTTGCTGCCGGCCTCGGCGAGCGCATGCGTCCGCTGACCGACCACACGCCCAAGCCACTGCTGCATGCAGGCGGCAAGCCGCTGATCGAATGGCATCTGCAACGGCTTGCCGCGCTCGGCCTGCGCGAGGTGGTGATCAACACCAGCTGGCTGGCATCGCAGTTCCCTCAACAGCTGGGCAATGGCGGGCGCTGGGGACTGGCCATCACCTATCTGTTCGAAGGTGACACTCCGCTGGAAACCGGTGGCGGCATGCTCAATGCGCTGCCCCACCTGGGCGATGCACCGTTTCTGGCAGTGAACGGTGATATCTGGAGCGATTTCGATTTCGCCAGGTTGCCGTCAGAACCCTGCGGCGATGCGCACCTGGTGCTGGTCGACAATCGGGGGCATCACCCCGCAGGCGATTTCACGCTGGTTGATGGCCGGACAAGCCTGCATACGGGCACGCCAACCCTGACCTTTGCGGGAATCGGCATGTATCGCCCGGAGTTGCTGCGCAACTGGCGCCAGATCATCGGTGAAGTGGCCGGCGTGGAGGCCACACCCCCCAGATTCAAACTCGCACCGCTGCTGAAAGCGGCAATAGCCCGCCACGCCGTATCCGGAGAACACCACACCGGCATGTGGACCGATGTGGGCACGCCGGACCGCCTGCGGGAGTTGCAGATCCAACTGCAGCGGTGACCGGCCCGCGGTCAGCTGGCCAGATCGGAACTGTCCAACACCCGCTTGAGAAACGGCACGGTGATGCGGCGCTTGGCCGCCAATGATTCGCGATCCAGCACGTCCAGCAGCGCCACCAGACCGGAAAGATCGCGACCGGCATGCGTCAGCAGCCAATCAATCGCCGCCTCCTCCAGCGCCAGGCCACGACGCTGCGCGCGATCCCGCAGAATCGCAGCGCGCCCCTGGTCGTCCAGCGGCGACAGCATGATCCGCCCACACTGCGACAGCCGCGATCGCAGGTCGGGCAACACCAGCCCCAGCGATTCGGGCGGGCTCTGCGCGGTATACAGCAAGGTGATGCCGAAACTGCGGGCGCGGTTGTGGAAATCGAACAGCGCCACTTCCTCCTCGCGCTGCCCGGCGATGGCTTCCAGCCCGTCCAGGGCGACGACGTCGCGGCCTTCCAGTGCTTCCAGAGCGTCCCGCAGACGGCCCGCAGCGGCAGCCAGCGGCAGATAGGCAGGCTGGCGCCCGTGCTGTTCGGCAGCCGCGCACAGCGCCAGTGCCAGATGCGTCTTGCCGGTCGCGGCGGGCCCGGCCAGATAGACCCAGTCCTGGCTGTCCCCGGCGGCCACCGCACGCAACTGCGCCACCACGCCTTCCGGCGCCCCGATGAAATTCTCGAATCGCTGGTCCGGCGGATAGCGCAAGGCCAGCGGCAACTGCGGCACACTCACTTCTGTTCAATGTCCTTGGGGGTTGTGGCCACATCCGACGAGGTGTCGACATAGGAATCGAGCACGATCGTCGGACCGGGGCCCGCATACAGCTCGCTCTGGCGGTAACGCTCATGCGCATAGCGCAGCAGCACGTTGATCACCGCCGCCACCGGCAGGGCCAGCAACATGCCGAGGAAACCGAACAACTGGCCGCCGGCCATCACCGCGAAGATCACCGCCACCGGATGCAGGCCGATCTTGTCACCGACAATACGCGGCGTGAGCACGTAGCTTTCCAGCAACTGGCCCACCGTGAACACCACGCCGACCAGCAGCAACAACTGCAGATCGAAACCCTGTGCCTGCACCAGCGCAGCCAGCACCGCCATGACCACACCGCTGGTGGCACCGAGATAGGGAATGAAACTGATCAGGCCGGCGATCAACCCGATCAGCAGGCCCAGATTGAGTCCGACCATCGACAGACCCGCCGCATACACGACGCCCAGCGCGATCATCACCACGATCTGGCCGCGGATGAACGCGCCCAGCACCTCGTTGGATTCAAGCGCCAAACGCGACACGGTGGCGATGTGGTTGCGCGGGATCAGCGACGCGACCCGCTCCACCAGCTTGTCCCAGTCGCGCAGGAAGTAGAACGCGAGGATCGGCAGCAGCACGATGTTGACCACCCACGCCACCATCGCAAAACCCGAGCGCGACAGGTAGCCGAAGAACGTGGTGGCCACGCCGCCAGCCTGCTGCCAATGGCTGCGGCCCCACTCGATCAGACGCTCCGGGTCGAGCCAGCTCATCAGCTCGAAGCCGGTCTTGTGCTCCACCCACGGAATAGCGACGTCGAGCAGCCACTGCTGGGCCTGCGGCAAGGCCGCGATCAGGGTGACAATCTGCCGTTCGATCAGCGGCACCAGGATCAGCAGCGCCAGTGCCAGCAGCAGCACCATCAGCACGAATACCAGGATCACCGCGGTATTGCGCGAACGACCGCTGGCTTCGAGCCTGTCCACCAGCGGATCGCCCAGCCATGCCGAGCATCAGCGCGAGCACGAACGGCGTCAGGATCGGCGCCAGCAACCAGGTGACCCAGAGCCCTGCCATGATCACCGCCGTCCACTTCAAGCGGCGCAGGAACAGGGCAATCTCAACCTCTGGACCGGGCGTCATTTGATGCGGTACTCGGCAGCTTTGGTCTCGGTCACCGTCACTGCGTCAGCATCGGACGCCGTCGTGGACTGCGGCGCCAGCGCCGCATCCGCACCCAGCATGCGGTTGAAACCCTGCAAACCGGTCATCAACTCCAGGTCCAGCTCCAGGCGATCGTCGGCTGCGTGGATCGGCGTGATCGACTTCACCACCGGCACGTTCTGCAGGGTGGACGCCAGCCGCAGGTAGTCATCGGCGCTGCGGATACCGTTCACCGCCACCCGGTAGACCCCGGCCGCCCCGGCCACCGTTGCCTTGGCATAACGTTTGACCAGCGCATCGGCGGCACCGTCGGCGCCGCCCGCCATCGTCCGGCGCGCATCACTCTCACTGGTACTCCAACTGGAGAGCACCTTGCCGCCATCGACAAATATCCAGTCGGCCACCCAGCCGCTGCCTTGGCCCCGATACAACTTGCCGATCAACTGCATCGGCGGCGAGTAACGCGCCGAAGCACGCGATACCGCGGCGGTGTCCTGGCGCCAGATCGCGCCGGCCAGTGCCTGTTCGGCGGCGCTGCCACCGGGCAACCCCAGTTTGAAACCCCGTTCCACGGCGCGATCCAGCAACGGCCGCGCGGCATTGGACTGCTGCACGCTCACCAGACGCGGGCCGCTGCCATCATCGATGGCCAGCCACACCACCGGCTTCGGACGCGGCTGCGGCCAGACCGGCAGGCCCAGCGCGGCGGCCAGCCCATCCACTTCCTCGGGGCGGAAGCGCGCCACCAGCATGGTGCGGAAGCTCGGCGCGCCGGTCGCCGAGGTGCCCTGATCCTGCCGATAGTCGTAGCTGTCCACGTAATCCTTGGCATTGCGCAAGGCCTGCGCAACGCCTGGACGGGTCATCGTGCTGCGGTCGCCGGAAAGTTTTCCCAACACCGCGCCCAGCGCCCGTGCCAGCGCCCCGTGCCGGTCCGACTCGCTCTGGCTGTTGACCGGCACCTCGGCTTCGTAGGCGCTGCGTGCGCTGGCAACGTCCCCTTCAGTGCGCATTCCCGACTGCGCCAGCGCCATGCCACCGGGCAGGCAGAGTGCGATAAACAGGATTGTGGCCAGGCTGCGACGCATTGAAAATTCCATTGCTCGACGATTCAGAGGGAATTGTTGCCCGAATGCGGCCTTGGCGCCAACGTGGCCTGTTAAAATCACCCGTTCACTCCGCCAGTGCAGCCGCCCGTGACCACCCCCTCGACTTCTGCCAACTCTCCCCTGACCTACCGTGACGCCGGTGTCGACATCGACGCGGGCAACGAACTGGTCGAACGCATCAAGCCGCTGGTCAAGCGCAGCTTCCGCCCCGAGGTGATGGGCGGACTGGGCGGCTTCGGCGCCTTGTTCGACCTGTCGGGCAAGTACCGTGAGCCGGTGCTGGTCTCGGGTACGGATGGCGTCGGCACCAAGCTGAAGCTGGCCCAGCAGCTCGGTCGCCACGACACCATTGGCATCGACCTGGTCGCCATGTGCGTCAACGACGTGCTGGTCCAGGGCGCCGAGCCGCTGTTCTTCCTGGATTATTTCGCCACCGGCAAACTGGATATCGATACCGCCGCGGCGGTCGTCGGCGGCATCGCCAACGGTTGCACCCAGGCCGGTTGCGCGCTGATCGGCGGCGAGACCGCCGAAATGCCGGACATGTACGCCCCCGGCGAGTACGACCTGGCCGGCTTCACCGTCGCGGCGGTGGAAAAGAGCGAACTGCTGGACGGCTCGGCGGTGCAGCGTGGCGACGTGCTGATCGGCCTGGCCTCTTCCGGCCCGCACTCCAACGGCTACTCGCTGGTCCGCCGCATCTATGAACGTGCCGGCAGCCCGGCTGACGTTGTGCTGGGGGACGGCGTGAAGTTGGTCGATGCGCTGATGGCCCCGACTCGGCTGTATGTGAAGCCGATCCTGTCGCTGCTCAAGTCGCACGGTGCGGCGATCCACGGTATGGCGCACATCACCGGCGGCGGGCTCACCGAGAACATCATCCGCGTGGTTCCCGATGGGCTGGGCGTGGAGATCGACGCCAAGGCATGGACGCTGCCGCCGGTGTTCCAGTGGCTGCAGCGCGAAGGCGTCGTGGCCGACAGCGAGATGTGGCGCACCTTCAACTGCGGCATCGGCTTTGTGCTGGTGGTCCCGGCCGAGCAGCTCGGCGCGGTCGGCAGTGCCCTGGATGCACTGCAGCTGCCGCACTGGCAGATCGGCGCGGTTGTCGCTGCGAGCGATGGTGAACGCGTCCGTATCGGCTGAATTGGCGACGCCCGGCAGTCTTTGACCCGGCCTTTCATGTGAGCGTCCCGCCGATGAGCGCTTCCCGCCCCGCCCGCCTTGCCGTCCTCGTTTCCGGCCGCGGCAGCAACCTGCAATGCCTGCTCGACGGCATCGCCGCCGGTTCACTGCCGGCGCGGATCGCAGCGGTGTTCTCCGATCGTTCCGACGCGGCCGCCCTGCTGAAGGTTTCTCCTGCGCAGCGCTGGGCACGATCACCGAAGGAGTTCGCCGACCGCGCCGCATTCGATGCAGCCTTGGCCGATGCGGTGGCGGCCTCGCAACCGGACTGGGTCGTCTGCGCCGGCTACATGCGCATCCTAGGTGCCGCGTTTGTCGAGCGCTTCACCGGCAAACTGGTCAACATCCATCCTTCGCTGCTGCCCCGCTACAAAGGCCTGCACACCCATGCGCGCGCGCTCGAAGCCGGTGACGCCGAGCATGGGGCGAGCGTGCATTTTGTGGTCCCGGAACTGGATGCGGGTGCGGTGATTGCACAGGCCACGGTGCCGGTGATGGCCGGCGATACTCCCGAATCACTGGCCCGGCGCGTGCTGCAGGTCGAACACCCGCTGCTGCTGGAAACGGTGAAACTGCTGGTTTCCGGGCGCGTTGCTGAACAGCACGGTCAGGTCCAGCTGGATGGTCAGTCCCTGTTTACTCCGCTACGCCTAGATTGCGGCGGAATGCTTTCGCCCTGACCCACACATGCCGCTGATGCAGGAACTGGCATGCTGCCCCATCCCCAGCGAACGTGAGTGCATGATTTCCAATCTCCTCAAACCGGCACTATTTGGCGCGCTGCTGTTATCGGCTGCTGCCGCCCAGGCTCAGCAACCGCAGGCCGCGCCTGCTGTCACCCCGCCGGCCACGGACTGGACGGCTCCACCATTGGAGCCGTTTGTCGCCACTTACCAGGCCTTTTATAAAGGCAAGGAAGCCGGTGATGCCACCATGCGCGTGACCCGCAGCGAGAGTCCGCAATGGCGGGTGGATATGGCGGTGCATGGCAAACGCGGTTTTGCCGGCGTCTTGGGGCTGAATATCGAACAGAGCACCGTGTTCAACGTGAGTGGCACCACCTACGTACCGCTCAGCCAGAGCACGGTGAAGAAAGCCTTGTTCATGGGCAAGAAGGTCACCGGCATTTACGACTGGCAGGCCGGGACCGCGCAGTGGCAAGGCGATCTGAAAAAAGAACGCAGACAGCCCATTGCGCTGCAACCCGGCGACCAGAGCGCCCTGCTGCTGAATCTGGCGATCATGCGCGACGCCCGCCCCGGCCAATCGATGCATTACCGCTATGTGGATGTGGGCCGTGTGCGCCAGCATGACTACCAGGCCGCCGACACCACTGAAATCGTGCAGGTTGGCGAACTCAGTTACGACGCGCTGCGCGTCTACCGCACCAACGGCGGCAACGACGAAACCATCCTGTGGATCGCCAATGGCGTACCGACCCCTGTCCGCATCCTGCAGCGTGACAACGGCGAGGACGAGATCGATCTGCGCCTGATTGAATACAACGGAGCCTGAGCATGACGAATTTCACCCGCCCGCTTTCCATTGCCGCCTCGCTGGTTCTGGCGCTGGCCAGCCTCCCGGCCTGGGCGTTGGAGCCGTTCAAGGCCGACTACCTGGCCAGCTATATGGGCTTGCAGGCCAATGGTGTGATGACACTCACCGCGGAGAGCGACAACACGTGGCGCTACAGTTTGCAGGTGAAGAACCAGCTTGCGGATCTGAGCCAGAGCACCCTGTTCGAAGAGCACAACGGCAAGCTGCGCCCGCTCAGCAGCCATGACAGTTCGGTGCTGCTGGTGAAGAAGCGCAAGGTCGACGCACGTTACGACTGGGACAGCGGCCAGGCCACCTGGTCGGGCGATATCAAACCCGAGCGCCGCGGTCCGCTGAAGCTGCAGAGCGGTGACATGGATGCGCTGCTGATCAACCTTGCCATCGCCCGCGATCTGGCCGCCGGCAAGCCGCTGAGCTACCGCATGGTCGATGAGGGACGTATCAAGCCGATGGCCTACAAAGTGGTGGGCAAGGAATCGGTCACCATCGAGGGCAAGCCGGTGCAGGCCACCAAGGTCTCGCGTACCGATGGCCGCAAGGAAATGATCGCCTGGATCGTGCCCGGCATGCCGGTCCCGGCGCGTCTGCTGCAACGTGAGGATGGCAAGGATGCGCTGGATCTGACGGTCAAATCGATCCGCTGACTCCGCGCAGATAATCATGAAAAAGCCCGGCCGATGGCCGGGCTTTTTTGTTGCGTGGAGCCGGCGCCCGCATCACATCGCGCGCGACGACCTGCACGCTCGCACCGGGACCGCGAGTTCAGTTCGGAGCGTCCTGCTGGAAAACAGTCTTGCAGTCCACGCGGAACTGCTCGCCGCTGCTACGCCACTGGAAGCTGCGGCAATGCCGGTTGCCGTCCTGCGTATCTTTGACCACCACGGCATAGAACGCCTGCAGCAGTTCCGTGCTGCTTACCTGACCGTCACCGTTCCAGTCCATCTCCTGCTTTTCCACGCCACGGGTGACGGCGATGCCGGCATACGAGCCATAAGCCAGCCAGCCGAGTACCACCAGCACAACGACCAGCAGGACCTTGCGGCGGCGGGTGAAGCGGCCGCGCAGGATCACGGCACGCGCCGGATGCCGGCACCGATCGAACCGAGTTTTTCCTCGATGTTTTCGTAGCCCCGGTCCAGGTGGTAGATGCGGTCGATGGTGGTATCGCCGTCGGCCACCAGCCCGGCCAGGATCAGCGAAGCGGACGCACGCAAGTCGGTCGCCATCACCGGCGCGCCGCTCAGACGCCCGATCCCGCGCACGATCGCGGTGCGGCCTTCGACCTGGATATCGGCGCCCAGTCGCAGCAGTTCATTGACGTGCATGAAGCGGTTTTCAAAGATCGTCTCGTTGATCACGCCAACGCCATCGGCCACGCAATTCAATGCCATGAACTGCGCCTGCATGTCGGTCGGGAACGCCGGATACGGTGCCGTGGTCAGGTTGACCGCGCGCGGACGCTTGCCTTCCATGTCCAGGGTGATGCTGTCAGCGGTGGTCTCGATCTTCGCGCCGGCCTCGATGAGCTTGGACAGCACCGCATCCATCGTGTCCGGACGGGCGCGATTGACCGTGACCTTGCCGCCGGTCATTGCCGCGGCGACCAGGAAGGTGCCGGTTTCGATGCGGTCGGGCAGCACTTCATGACGGCCACCGGTCAGGCGCTCGACCCCCTCGATCACCAGCCGCGCGGTACCCAGGCCTTCGATCTTCGCGCCCAGCGCAATCAGGCAATGCGCCAGATCGGTGACCTCCGGCTCCATCGCCGCGTTCTCCAGCACCGTGGTGCCTTCGGCCAGCACTGCCGCCATCAGCACATTCTCGGTGCCGGTGACGCTGACCATATCGAAGCTGAAATGGGCACCCTTCAGGCGCTTGGCATGCGCCTTGATGAAACCGTTCTCGACGCTGATTTCCGCACCGAGCGCCTGCAGGCCCTTGATGTGCTGGTCGACCGGACGCGAACCGATGGCGCAACCGCCTGGCAGTGAGACTTCCGCCGCGCCGTACTTGGCCAGCAGCGGTCCGAGCACCAGGATCGAGGCGCGCATGGTCTTGACCAGTTCGTACGGCGCCACATGCTGGTTCACCGTGCGCGGATCGACCACGATCGCACTGCCTCGCGACAGCGTGCCCTGGTCGATGGTGACCTTGGCGCCGAGCTCGCCCAGCAGTTTCACCGTGGTGATCACGTCATGCAGGTGCGGCACGTTGGTGATTTCCACCGGTTCGTCGGCCAGCAGCGTGGCGCAGAGGATCGGGAGCACCGCGTTCTTGGCGCCGGAAACGAAGACTTCACCGTTCAGCGCGGTGCCGCCGGTCACTATGATTTTGGCCATGGAATAAAGATCGAGAGAGGAAAGGAGGATCGCGTCGGCGATCAGACGGCTTCGTCCGGGGTGACAGTCTTCAGCGCCAGCGCATGGATGGCCCCGCCCATCAGCTCACCCAGGGTGGCATACACCATGCGATGGCGTGCCAGCGGCATCTTGCCGGCAAACGCGGCACATACCACGGTTGCCTCGAAGTGCACGCCATCATCACCTTGTACCTGGGCGCGGGCACCGGGCAGGCCGGTTTCGATCAGATTTCGGATGGTCTCGGCGTCCAACGGGCTTTCCTAATAAAATGGACACCCATTCTACTATCCGACCGGCACCCACATGGCCGTTTCGCCCCTGATTCCAGATACCGTGACCGACGCCAGCCTGGCTGCCAGCGGCCGCCGCGTCATCGAGATCGAGCAGGCCGCGCTGGGCTCGATCGGCGAACGCATCGGCGAGGACTTCAGCCGCGCCTGCCGGCTGGTGCTGGAATCCAATGGCCGTGTGGTCGCGACCGGCATGGGCAAATCCGGCCACATCGCGCGCAAAATCGCCGCCACGCTGGCCTCGACCGGCACTCCGGCGTTCTATGTACATCCCGGTGAAGCCGGCCACGGCGACCTCGGCATGATCACCGAGTCGGACGTGGTGCTGGCACTGTCCTACTCGGGCGAATCGGACGAAGTGCTGATGCTGCTGCCGGTACTGAAGCGCCAGGGCAACCGCTTGATCAGCATGACCGGCAAGCCGCAATCCAGCCTGGCCCGCGCCGCCGATGTGCACCTGGATGTCAGCGTGCCCAACGAGGCCTGTCCGCTGGCGCTGGCACCAACGTCCAGCACCACCGCCTCGCTGGCGATGGGCGATGCGCTGGCGGTTGCGCTGCTGGACGCGCGCGGCTTCACCGCTGACGACTTCGCCCGCTCGCATCCGGCCGGCAGCCTGGGCCGGCGCCTGCTGCTGCATATCACCGACGTCATGCACAGCGGCGACGACCTGCCGCGGGTGGGCAGTGACGCCAGCCTGAGCGAGGCCCTGCTGGAAATGAGCCGCAAACGCCTGGGCATGACCTCCATCGTCGACGGGGCCGGCAAGCTGGTCGGTCTGTTCACCGATGGCGACCTGCGCCGCGCCCTGGATACCGATCTGGATGTGCGCAGCGCGAAGATCGCCGACGTCATGACCCGGCAACCGCGCACCATCGGCGCCGACAAGCTCGCAGTGGAAGCGGCGCGACTGATGGAAACGCACAAGATCAACGGTCTGATCGTGGTCGACGCCGCCGGCCATGCGGTTGGCGCCCTGAACATTCATGACCTGTTGCGGGCAAAAGTGGTTTAAAGCCCGCAGAATCAAGCGGGGCCCCGTCCCCACTCCCACACTGGAACTCCTGACCTGATGCCGTACTCCCCGCTCGCCGCTTTCCCGGCCTCACTGCTCGCCACCGCCGCCAACATCAGGCTGGCGTGCTTCGACGTGGACGGCACCTTGACCGACGGCGGCCTGCACTACGACCACGCCGGCAACGAGAGCAAGCGCTTCCACGTACAGGACGGGCTCGGCCTCAAGCTGCTGCAGCGCCACGGCATCCACCCGGTGTTGATCACTGCGCGCAACAGCCTGTCGGCACAACGCCGGGGCGCGGATCTGGGCATCGAGACCCTGATCGACACCCGCGACAAGATCGGCAGCGTGCAGGTTCTGTGCGAGCGCCTGGGCATCGGCCTGGAGCAGGTGGCTTTCATGGGTGACGATCTGCCCGACCTTGCCCCGCTCACCCAGGTCGGCCTGGCGGTTGCGCCGGCCAATGCCCACCCCTTCATCGCCGAACGGGTGCACTGGCAAACCCGTTCGAGCGGCGGTCACGGCGCGGCACGCGAACTGTGTGATGTATTGCTCGCCGCGCAAGGCCATACGGAAACGATAGTGGCGGAGTTTTCCCGATGAGTTGGCGCAGCGTACTGGGCATGACCCTGCTGGCAGCCGCCATTCTCTCCGGCTGGTCCGCGTGGCGGCAACGCGACACCGCCGCCACCGTGGGACCCCAGCAGGGGCGCTCGGACTACGTGCTCGGTGATTTCGAGATCACCGCGCTGGACGAACAGGGCAATGAGTCCACCACCCTGCGCGCGCCCTCGATGGAACGCAGCCGCGCCGATGAAAGCATGACCATCGCCCAGCCACTGTTCCTGCTCCCCGACAGCGCCGGCAACCACTGGCAGCTGCGTGCACAGAACGGATGGCTGAGTGCGAAGGGCGAGGAGATGCGCCTGCGCGGCGACGTCTCCGGCGACAGTCCGCACGACGGCAAAACACCGCCCACCACCTTCCGTACCGCCACGCTGGATGTGTTCCCCAAGCAGAACCTGGCCCGCACCGCCGACAAGGTCACCATGACCCGCCCGGGTATCATCCAGAGCGGCGTCGGCTTCCAGGCTGACCTCAAATCCAGCCAGTACTCCCTCCTCTCCCAGGTCAAGACCCGCTATGAACCCAATGCTGCCCGCTAAGCTCGCGCCGGTCGCCCTGCTCGCCGCCCTGCTGGTCCCGGGCGCACTGCTGGCCAAGAGCTCCGACCGCAACCAGCCGATGAACATCGAGGCCGACAACAGCGACTGCAACCTGGTGGGCGACAACGGCAAATGCCGCTTCGCCGGCAACGTGGTCATCACCCAGGGCTCAATGGAAATCCACGCCGGCACTGCCGATGTCCAGCAGAAGAATGGCGAGGCCGACCGGGTGCTGCTCAGTGGCCGGCAAGCCACGCTCAAGCAGGAAATGGATGACGGCACCACGATGAATGCCCGTGCCGACAACATGGATTACAACATCGGTACCGAAGTGATCGTGTTGACCGGCAACTACCACATCGAATCGCAGCGCGGCTCCAATTCGGGCCAGCGCATGGTCTACAACACCCGCAGCGGCACCATGCAGAGCGGTGGCGACGGCAGTCGCGTGCGCACCGTGATCCAGCCCAAGAACAAGGCTGCGGCAAAACCGGGAGAGAAGAAGTAATGCTCGTCGCCGAGGGTCTGCGCAAGCGCTACAAGAACCGCGAAGTCGTCCGCGAATTCGGGCTGACCCTGGATGCCGGCGAAGTGGTCGGCCTGCTCGGCCCGAACGGCGCCGGCAAGACCACCTGTTTCTACATGATAGTCGGGCTGGTCGAAGCCGATGCCGGACGCATTGTACTGGACGGCCGCGATATCACCGCCGATCCGATGTACAGCCGCGCCAAGCTCGGCGTCGGCTATCTGCCACAGGAGCCCTCAGTGTTCCGCAAGCTCACCGTGGCCGACAACATCCGTCTGGTGCTGGAGTTGCGTGACGATCTCGACGCCGATGGCCACGAACGTGAACTTTCCTCGTTGCTGGACGAACTGCAGATCAGCCACGTTGCCGACCAGCTGGGTGCAAGCCTGTCCGGTGGCGAACGCCGCCGTTGCGAGATTGCCCGTGCACTGGCCGCCAAGCCGCGCTTGATCCTGCTCGACGAACCCTTTGCGGGCGTGGACCCGATCTCTGTAGGCGAAATCCAGCGCATCGTGACTCACCTCAAGCAACGCGGTATCGGTGTGCTGATCACCGATCACAATGTGCGTGAGACCTTGGGAATCTGCGACCGCGCGTATATCCTCAATGAAGGCAGCGTACTGGCGCAGGGGGCTCCGGAGGAATTGCTGGCCAATACCGACGTCCGCCGCGTCTATCTCGGAGAGACCTTCAAACTCTGAGCCGCGGCCGACCGCTACGCCCTCCAGCTCGGGTACAGGCATGAAAGCACGGTTGCAGACATCGATGGGGCAACACCTGGTGATGACGCCGCAGCTGCGTCAGGCCATCAAGTTGCTGCAGATGTCAGGTGCTGAACTGGATGCGGAAATCGCCGAGGCGGTGGAAACCAACCCGCTGCTGGAATGGGCGGAGAATGCGGAAGGCTCCGCATCCACCCGCAGCGAAAGCAGTGAAAACGGCGACGGCTCCCACGGGGCGACGGCCGAGCCGGAGCAGCACGGCAGCGATGACTGGACGCCCGATGATGCCGAATGGCGCCGCGGCAGTGGCGGCTCTTTCGATGACGATGACAACGATTCGGCGGCCGAACGCATGGCCGAGCCTGAAACGCTGGCCGATCATCTGCTGTGGCAGCTGCACCTTTCGCCGCTGTCACCGCAGGATCGCCAGATCGGCGCAGCGCTGATCGACGCGCTCGATGACGATGGCTACCTGCGCGAACCGCTCTCGTCGATTACCGAAACGTTGCTGCCCGAAACCGTCGTCGGTGAAGAGCAGGTACTCACCGTGCTTCATCAGATACAGCGTTTCGATCCAACCGGCGTGGGCGCACGCTCGCTGGGGGAGTGCCTGAACCTGCAGCTGGACGTGCTGCCGGCCGACACCGCGGGACTGGCGCTGGCCCGGCTGATTGCCGACGGCCCGCTGGAAAAGCTGCCGCGGGCAGGCATCGAAGGGATCGCGCAGGAGCTCAAGCGCAGTATCTGCGAGGTGGAACAGGCCGTGCACCTGTTGCGATCGCTGGATCCGCGCCCGGGCAAACAGCTTGGCGAGCTGTCCTCGGACACCTACGTGGTTCCCGACTGCGTGGTATGGCGCCAACGCGGCATATGGCGCGCGGCACTGGCCGGTCATGCCGGCCCGCGGGTGATGATCCACCGTGGTTACGAACAGATGATCCGCAGTTGCGGCGACAGTGACGCCAGCTATATGCGTGCCCACCTGCAGGAGGCACGCTGGCTGCTGAAGAGCCTGGAAGCCCGCGGCGAGACCCTGCTGCGCGTGGTCAATTGCCTGCTCAAGCAGCAGGCCGGCTTTCTGGAATTCGGCGAACAGGCATTGCGGCCGCTGACCTTGCGTGAAATCGCCGGAGAGCTGGGCCTGCATGAGTCCACCATTTCCCGCGCGATCTCGCGCAAGTACGTACGCACCCCGCGCGGCACCCTGCCGCTGCGCGCCTTCTTCGCCTCGGGCATCGACACCGGAGGCGGCGGCGAAGCGTCCAGCACCGCGATCCAGTCGATGATCCGGCGCCTGATCGAAGCGGAGAATCCACGCAAACCGCTTTCTGACGCCAAGCTGGCTGAGATGCTCAAGACCAGCGGAATACCGGTGGCGCGTCGCACCGTGGCGAAGTATCGTGAAGCCATGAACATTTCCGCATCCCACGAGCGGGTACGGATCGCCTGACCGCTCCAGGCTGCAGAACGGTTCATAGCCCCCTATCGAAAGGAGGAATCCGATGCGCATCGAGACCTACGGCCAGCAGATTGAAGTCACCCCCGCCCTGAGGGATTACGTGGAGAACAAACTCCAACGACTGGGGAGGCACTTCGACCAGCACTGCGAGATACGCACCCAACTGTCGGTGCGTAAACCGGATCACCTCGTCGTTGCGACGCTCAATGTTCCCGGCCGCACCCTGCACGCCGATGCCAGTGGTCCCACCATGTATGCCGCTATCGACCTGCTTGCCGACAAGCTGGACCGGCTTGTGATCAAGCACAAGGAAAAGCATCTGTCGCACGCGCCTCACGCTCTGCGCGACAATGGCGAATAGACGCCAACGCCAGACCCCGATATGCCCTTGACCGACCTGATGGCGGCCGTGAGTACGCGAGTGCTTACGGCCGTTGATCGTGACAGCACCCTGCAGGCCGCCTCCCAGTTGCTGGCCTGCCACCAGGCCAGCGCCGCCAGCATTTTCCGCAGCCTGTGCGAGCGCGAAAGCCTGGGCAGCACGGCCATCGGCCATGGCATCGCCATCCCCCACGGTCGCGCCGCCAACCTCGACCGACCCCGCGGCGCGCTGCTGCGCCTGCTGCAGCCAGTGGATTTCGGCGGCAACGAGCCGGTCGATCTGGTCTTCGCCATCGCGGTGCCGGCGCACTACACGCATCAGCACCTGATGCTGTTGTCCGAGCTGGCCGAACTCTTTTCCGATGCCTCCGTGCGCAGCGCCTTGCGGACCACGCACGACCATGACGAACTCAAACAGATACTCGACTTTCCGCCAAGGAACGGTTCCGCATGAACACCAGCATCACCGCGCGTGAACTGTTCGACCAGCAGCACGAACGCCTGGAGCTGCGCTGGGTGGCCGGCCAGAACGGCGGGCGACGCGAACTGGAGGCCGGCAACACCGTCTCCCGCCGTCCCTCCCTGGCCGGTTACCTGAACGCGATCTACCCCAACAAGGTGCAGATTCTCGGCACCGAGGAACTGGCCTGGCTGGACTCGCTGGATTCACGCCAGCGTTGGGAAATCATTGAACGCATCATCCAGGCACGTCCGCTGGCCCTGGTGATCACCAAGAATCACCCCTGCCCGGAAGACCTGCGCGCAGCGGCCGACGAATCGCAGACCCCGTTATGGGTCTCGCCGCGGCGCGGCCACGAGCTGCTCAACCGCATTTCCTACCATCTGGCGCGCACGCTGGCCCCGCGGATCACCCTGCACGGCGTATTCATGGAGATCTATTCCATCGGCGTGCTGGTCACCGGCGAGGCAGGCTCGGGCAAAAGCGAGCTGGCACTGGAACTGCTCTCCCGCGGCCACCGGCTGGTGGCCGATGACGCGCCGGAATTCACCCAGATCGCACCCGACGTGCTCGATGGCACCTGCCCGGAACTGCTGCAGGACCTGCTGGAGGTCCGCGGGCTGGGCGTGCTCAACGTGCGGCAGATGTTCGGTGATACAGCTGTAAAGAAGAACAAGTACCTTCGGCTCATCGTCCACCTGACCAAACCGATGACCGAACCGACCTCCTACGGTTACGAACGCCTGACCGGTGATTCGGGCAAACGCCATGTGCTGGATCTGGACGTGCCGTTGATCACGCTGCCGGTCATGCCCGGTCGCAACCTGGCGGTATTGACCGAGGCCGCCACCCGGCTGCACATACTGCGCACCAAAGGCATCGACCCGGCGGCAATGTTCATCGCCCGCCACAGCAACCTGCTGGAGCAGCGCAGTCCATGAACCAGACATCAGCCCCGACCCTCATCATCGTCAGCGGCCTGTCCGGTTCGGGCAAGTCGGTGGCGCTGAAGACCTTCGAGGATCTGGACTACTACTGTTCGGACAACCTGCCGATCAGCCTGCTGCCGGAATTCGTACGCAGCGTACTGGGCGAACGCGATGGCCGTACCCCGCAGCGCCTGGCCGTCGGTATCGACGTGCGCGGCCGCAGCGATCTGACCCAGCTGGCGGGCTGGCGTCTTGCCGCACAGGAATACGGCATCGAGGCGCGGCTGCTGTTCTTCGAGGCCGATGATGAAACCCTGCTCAAGCGCTACGCCGACACGCGCCGTCGCCACCCGCTCAGCCATATGGGACTGTCGCTGCCCGAAGCCATCGCCCGCGAACGCGAGCTGACCGCGCCGCTGCGCCGCGAAGCGCATGCGGTGATCGACACCAGCGATCTCAATGTGCATCAGTTGCGGCGCCGGGTCGTCACCGAATTCGCTTTGAGCCAGGACAGCAACCTGTCACTGCTGTTCGAATCTTTCGCCTACAAGCGCGGCGTGCCGGCCGAGGCCGACTTCGTGTTCGACGCGCGGGTGCTGCCCAATCCGCACTGGGACCCGGAACTGCGCTCGCTGTCCGGTCGCGACGCCGGGGTGCGCGAGTATCTGGAGGCGCAGCCGGAGGTGATCCGCTACGTCGGCCAGCTGATCGATTTCCTGGACACCTGGCTGCCCAAGCTCGGCAACGACACCCGCAGCTATGTCACCGTGGCCTTTGGTTGCACCGGTGGCAAACACCGCTCGGTGTACCTGGCCGAACGGCTCGCACGCCATGCCCGTGACCAGGGCTGGCCGGATGTGGCCACGTTCCACCGCGAGCAGGAATAGATCCGGACGAAACCGGTTTTGACGCTATCGCGGAGTCGGGTTGACCTGTTAACGTTCAATGATGACCTGCGGCATTCTTCTCGTGACCCATCCTGGCGTCGGCAGCTCGCTGTTGAACGTTGCCACCCGCTTGCTGCGGCAACTGCCGCTGAAAACCGAAGCCTATGAAGTACCGTTCGACGCGGATCTGGATGCACTGCTGCCCCACGCTTCGGCAGCATTGCGCCGCGTGGACAGCGGCAACGGCGTGGTGATCCTGACCGATCTGTACGGTGCCAGCCCCAGCAACCTTGCCGGCACCCTGGCCCGTCTTGGTACACCGGTACGACGCGTCTCGGCGTTGAGCCTGCCCATGCTGCTGCGGGTCATGAACTATCCGGAACAGGGAATGGATCAACTGTCTGCGACTGCGGCCGCAGGCACCCGCAATGGAGCAATTGTCGACGATGCTTGAACGTGAACTCACTGTATCCAACCGCCTGGGCTTGCATGCCCGCGCCACCGCCAAGCTGGTGCAGCTGTTGTCCAGCTATCGCTGCAACGCCACGCTGGTGGCCAAAGGCCGGGAGGTGAATGCCAAGAGCATCATGGGCGTGATGCTGCTCGCCGCCGGCCAGGGCACGCCGATCACGGTGCGGGTGGAAGGGGAGGATGAGACCGCCGCGCTGGCTGCGGTGGCCGAGTTGTTCGAGCGGCGCTTCGACGAGGACAGCTGATCGTGTCAGTTGCGCTGCCCACCTGTCACCGCGTGGCCCCGACCCTGGGGTACCGCTGATGGTGGCGCGCTTCTCCGGTCACGGGGCATCGCGCGGTAGTGCGCTGGGCCGCGCCCGCGTCCGCCTGCCACATACGCTGGAGGTCGCTGAAAAACGCGTACCGGCTGCAAAAGTGGATGCCGAACTGCAGCGCCTGCACCAGGCGGTGGAGGCCGCGCGCGCGGAAATGCATGATCTGCGCCAGCGCCTGCAAGGCGCCCTGCCCCACGATGTCGGCGAATTCCTCGACCTGCACGCCTTGCTGCTGGATGACCCGGAGCTGCTGTTCGGGCTGGACGAGCTGATCCGCAACGAGCGCTACAGCGCCGGCTACGCATTGCGCGTGCAGCGTGACAAGCTCGCCAAGGTCTTCGATGGAATGGAAGACGCCTACCTGAAAAGCCGCATGGATGACCTCGACCACGTCATCGGTCGCATCCATGCCTTCCTGCATACCCGCCCGCCGGATGTGAAGGGCATGGCCGGGGAGATCCTGGTCTGCGAGAACATCGCGCCGTCCGAGCTGGCACAGCTGCAATCACAGGGCGTGGTCGGCATTGTCACCAGCGCCGGCAGCGCACTCTCGCACAGCGCCATTCTTGCCCGCAGCCTGCACCTGCCACTGGTGGTGGGCGCGGCCAATGCCTGGCAGAAGGTCGGCGATGGCGATGTGCTGATCGTCGATGGCGGCAGCGGCAGCGTGATCGCCGATCCCGCACCGGCCGATCTGCGCAACTACCGCACGCGCCTGCGCGAGCTGGCACGCGAGCAACGTGAACTCGGGCGTCTGCGCAGCAAGGCCACGCGCACCCTGCGACGGCGTCGACATCACCCTGCTGGCCAACGCCGAGTCGCACGAGGACGTGTCGCAGGCCCATGCCATGGGCGCGCACGGTCTGGGGCTGTACCGCACCGAGTTCCTGTTCCTGCAACGCAACGAATTGCCGGACGAGGAGGAACAGTTCCGCATCTATCGCGACACCACGCTGGGCATGAGCGGGCGCCCGGTCACCATCCGCACGCTGGATCTGGGCGCCGACAAGGCCGACCGCACGGGTTTGACGCTGAGCAGCGAGGAGAACCCGGCGCTGGGTCTGCGTGGCGTACGCCTGTCGCTGGCCCGGCCCAAGGTTGCCGATACCCAACTGCGCGCGATCCTGCGCGCATCCGGTTACGGTCCCGTGCGATTGCTGATTCCGATGGTCAGTGCGCGCGAGGAAATCCTCGCTGTGCGGCGCCGCCTGACCCGTCTGGCCGTGCAGCTGCGAGCCGAGGGCCACGAGATCGCCGACCACCTGCCCATCGGCGCGATGATCGAAGTGCCGGCCGCGGCGATCGCACTGGAAAGCTTCATCGACCTGGTGGATTTCCTCTCGATCGGCACCAACGATCTGGTCCAGTACCTGCTGGCGGCTGATCGCAACAACGAGGCCGTGGGCGAGCTCTATTCGCCGCTGCACCCTGCGGTACTGCGCCTGCTTTCGCTGGTGATCAGCACCGGGCTGGCACATGGCAAGAGCGTGGCGGTGTGCGGGGAAATCGCCGGCGATCCACGCTTGACACCGATGCTGCTGGCACTGGGCCTGACCGAGTTCAGCCTGCATCCGGCCACCCTGCTGGAAGTGCGCCGCACGATCCGTGATTGCGATCTGGCCGCATTGCGCGGCAGTGGCGAAAAATTGCTGCGGGCCCGCGACCGTCGTAGCATCGAGCGCTGGATCGAAGACGCCGGCCCGACGTAAGCGGCAAACTGCCGCGCTCGCGCAGCACAAAGACCGTGCATCGCATGGCTGTGCACACGATAATGACGCGCTGACCACCTCCAATGCCGCATCCGCATCGGGATAGCGGCCTTTTATTTTTATCGGGAGCTTTGCATGGCCGAAGCCGTACGCCACGACAAGACCGCTCGACAGCTGCGACTGCTTTCCGATGCGCTGGATAGTGGCCGGCTCGGTCCGGTACGCCGGCTGGTCAACACGCTGGCCCCGGCCGAGATCGGAAACCTGCTCGAATCGCTCCCGCCAGGCAAGCGCGAGGTGGTGTGGGGCCTGGTCGACGCCGAAGACGATGGCGAGGTGCTGGTCCACGTCGGTGAGGAAGTACGTGAAAGCCTGCTGGCCGACATGGACCCGGACGAGATCATCGCCGCGGTCGAAGATCTCGATATCGACGATCTGGCCGACCTGGTCGAAGACCTGCCCGACACCGTCATCGACGAAGTGCTCAAGTCGATGGACCGCGAGAACCGCGAGCGGCTGGAACAGGTCCTCTCGTATCCGGAGGACAGCGCCGGTCGCCTGATGAACCCGGATGTGGTCACCGTGCGCGCCGACGTCAACGTCGATGTCGTGCTGCGTTACCTGCGCCTGCGCGGCGAACTGCCCGACCACACCGACCACCTGTTCGTGGTCAGCCGCCGCCACCAGTATCTGGGCCGTTTGTCGCTGGCATCACTGGTGACGCATGAAGACACCACGCCGATCAACAAGCTGATCGACGACGAGCAGCCGGCCATCGACGTGGGTGAAAACTCCGACGAGGTGGCGCGCCAGTTCTCCGACCATGACTGGGTGTCGGCGCCGGTGGTGGATGACAACAACATCCTGCTCGGACGGATCACCATCGATGACGTGGTGGACATCATCCGCGACCAGGCCGAACACCAGGCCTTGGGCGCCGCCGGTCTGGACGAGGAGGAGGACCTGTTCTCGCCGATCAAGCGCGCCGTGCGTGGTCGCGTGGTCTGGCTGGGCATCAATCTGTGTACCGCGTTCCTCGCCGCCACCGTCATCGGCCAGTTTGAAGTCACGCTGGAGAAGATTGTCGCCCTGGCCGTGCTGATGCCGATCGTCGCCGGCATCGGCGGCAATGCCGCGGTGCAGGTGCTGACCTTGATGGTGCGCGGCCTGGCGCTGGGCCAGGTCGGTCCCAGCAACGCCCGCATCCTGTTGTGGAAAGAGTTCCGCGTGGCGCTGATCAACGGTGTGCTCATCGGCACCATCGTCGGCATCATCGCCCTGCTCTGGTTCAACTCGTGGATGCTGTCGGTGGTGATCACCATGGCGATGATCATCAATTTCTGCGCCGCGTCACTGGCCGGCGTGTTGCTGCCGTTGATGCTCAAACGCATGAATATCGACCCCGCCGTGGCCGGGACCGTGGTGGTGACCGCGGTCACCGACGTCATGGGCTTCTTCAGCTTCCTCGGGCTGGCCACCATCATCCTGCTGCATTGAACCGATATGACCACAACCCTGGACAACTACTATCAGGCCGGCTGGCGCGAGCAGCTGCATACCTGCCCCGCCTGCGAATGGCAGGGCAGCTCACGGCAGATGGAAATGGAGCTGCACGATGAGCAGACCGAATACACCTGCCCCGAGTGCGAGCACCCGCTACTGATCGTGATGCATCCAAGCCTGCAGCAGCTGCAGGCCGCCGCGGCCGAAGGCCACCCCGAAGCACAGGAGCAACTGGCCATCCTGGCCGCCGCGCCGCGCAAAGAGTGAAGCGCGTTGCCGCGCCTGCAGCGGCAAGCGCTCCATCAATCGCGCCCGTGCCACCTGGCGGCCGGCACGGGTGCCGCAATTGGCCGCGGTTTCAGCCTGGGCGCCATGGGCGGGAACGCGTTTCCTCACCGGCAGGAACCGCCACAAAGCGCTCCCGGATTTTTTCGCCCACCTGGTTCGCAGCAAGCCCACCGCGGGCAAGTGTCAGCTGCGCACCCAGTCATTGCAGCGCGCAAATGCCGGACCCGCATCGCCTCGATGCAAGCTCTTATTGCGAAGCTGCGTGGCGCACTGCGGCCGGGCGAATGCTCGCCGCAAGTGGGCGACGATATGCGCCATCCTCACGCCGGCACCGCGTCAGCCCAGCAGCATTTCCAGCACGGCCATGCGTACCGCCACGCCGTTGGCCACCTGCCGCAGCACCCATGACTGCTCGCCATCGACGACTTCGTCGGTGACTTCCACGCCGCGATTGATCGGACCCGGATGCAGCACCGCGGCGTCCTTGCCGGCCCGCCTCAGACGCTCCCCATTCAGGCCGTACTCGCGGTGGTACTGCTCCAGCGAAGGAACCAGCCCCTCTTCCATGCGCTCGCGCTGCAGCCGCAACATCATCAGCGCGTCGGCGCCTTCGAGCATCGCATCGAAATCCTGACCAACGACGCAGCCGTCGAGAATGTCGTCTTCAGGCAACAGTGATTGCGGGCCGCAGACACGGATTTCACCCACGCCCAGCGTGCGCAGCGCATGCAGGTCGGTGCGGGCCACCCGCGAATGTTTGACGTCGCCAACCATCAGCACTTTCAGCCGGGAGAAATCCGGCCCCTTGGCTTGCCGCAAGGTCAGCATGTCCAGCAGGCCCTGGGTCGGGTGTGCGCTACGCCCGTCGCCGGCATTGACCACCGCGGTGTCCTCGCTGGCGATGGCCGCCAGCTCGGCCACAGCGCCATCGTCCGGGTGTCGCACCACGAAGCCGCGCACGCCCATTGCCTCCAGGTTGCGCAAGGTGTCACGCGCGGTCTCGCCCTTGCGCGCCGAGGATGTGGACGCATCGAAATTCACGATATCCGCACCCAGGCGCTGCGCTGCCAACTGGAACGAGCTGCGGGTGCGGGTGGAGGGCTCGAAGAACAACGTGCAGATCGCGGTACCGGCCAGCACGTTGCGTTTGTTGCCCACGCGGCCGACCGCGGCATCGCGGATCTGTCCGGCTCGGTCGAGCAGCTGCAACAGCATTTCGCGGGGCAGCCCTTCCAGGGTCAGCAGGTGGCGCAGGCGTCCTTGGGAATCGAGTTGCGAGGCGGTCATGGCGGGATCTTGGCAGGGTCAGGAAACGGGGGTTGCATCGCCGGGTGCCGACAGCCAGCGCTCGATGATGACGGCCGCGGCCACGGCATCGAGACTGGCGGCGTCGCGGCGGCGCTTGCGGCCTTCGGCGCGTTCCACAGCAAAACGGCGGGCGGCCTCGACCGAGCTGGAACGCTCGTCCACCAGCACCACCGGCACTTTGTAACGCTGCTGCAACTGTCGTGCGAAGGCTCGCGCGCGTTTGCGGTTGGGCTGGTCTTCGCCTTCCAGCGTCAATGGATCACCCACCACCATGCCCTGCGGCCGCCACTCCTTGTACAGGCGGTCCAGCGTGGTCCAGTCCGGTCCGTTGCCATGCACCTCGACCACCGCGACAGCCCGGGCGCTGAGCCCGAAGCCGCTGCCGATGGCCACGCCGATGCGACGCGAACCGACATCGAAGCCGAGAACGGTGCTGTCAGGCGACAGCGCGACGACATCAGGCATGGCCGCTGTACCCGGCAAGACGGAACAGATCCACGCCGATGTGCGCGGCGGCGCTCTGCCAGCGCTCTTCCAGCGGGGTGTCGAACAGCAGCGCGGCCTCGGCCGGAACGGTCAGCCAGCTGTTCTCGGCCAGTTCGCGCTCCAGTTGCCCTTCGCCCCATCCGGCGCAGCCCAACGCAACCACCGCATTGCGCGGCCCCTGCCCGTGCGCCATCGCCTCGAGGATGTCGCGCGAGGTGGTCATGTACAGGCCACCACCGACCACCAGACTGGACTCCCACGGTCGCGCATCGTCATGGATCACAAAGCCACGCTCCGGGTGCACCGGTCCGCCACTGAGCACGGCACGGGCGCGCAGCGCGGCATCATCGGTGTGGATATCCATCTGCGACAACACCTCACCCAGCGTGTACTCCGACAGCTGGTTGATCACCACGCCCATGGCGCCATTGCCGTCGTGCTGGCAGATCAACGCGACACTGCGGGCGAAGTCGCTGTCGGCCAACGACGGCAGCGCGACCAGCAGATGATTGGCGAGGGCGAGCGGCGCGGACATGTCGCCATTCTATCGTCTGCAGGCGATGACGGCTGCCATCGCGCGATAATCCGGCTCTGCGGCGTGCCTGCGCCACGGTGGAACCAGCTCATGCCCAGTTATTGCGACATCGCTCCAAGCCATCCCGTACACGCGGATTACCACGCCCACGAATATGGTTTCCCGCGACGCGACGAAGCCGAGCTGTTCGAGCGGCTGGTGCTGGAAATCAACCAGGCCGGTCTGAGCTGGGAAACCATCCTGAAGAAGCGCGAAAACTTCCGCCGCGCCTATGACGGTTTCCGGGTCGATACCGTGGCCGATTACGGCGACGCCGACGTGGCCAGGCTGCTCGCCGATGCCGGCATCATCCGCAACCGGCTCAAGGTGCACGCCGCGATCCACAACGCCGGCGTGATCCGGGTGATCCGCGATACCCACGGCGGCTTCGCCGCATGGCTGGATGCGCACCACCCGCTGGACAAGGCCGATTGGGTGAAGCTGTTCAAGAAAACGTTCCGCTTCACCGGGGGCGAGATCACCGGCGAATTCCTGATGAGCCTGGGCTACCTGCGCGGCGCCCATGGGGAGGACTGCCCGGTGCACGCGACGATCACGCGCCTTGCTCCGCCCTGGAGCCGGTGCGGCTGACGCACCTACCTGCCGCCCCGGTCCTCAAGGCGTCCTTGCACAGTCAATCTGAAGACTGCGCGTCAACCCCGGAGCGCGCACTCCAGCGACAGCGGCCGAAGCAGGCCGCCGTCACGATGATCAGGCATGCCGCAACAGCAGGCGGTCCCGCCGTTCCATTTCGACACAAGCGGGCTGCCGGTTATGCCCCCCCCTTCCGGCCAGAAGGGACGGCTCAGCGGACCTCGGCGATTTCCACCCCGTCCAGCCCCTGCGCCAGGGTGCTTGGCATCGCCGCCCTGCGAGAGCTTGATGCGCAGGCGCACCTCGTTCTGCGAGTCGGCGTAACGCAGCGCGTCCTCGTAGCTGATCTCGCCGGCCTGATACAGCTCGAACAGGCTCTGGTCGAAGGTCTTCATGCCCAGCTGCACGGATTCCTTCATCACTTCCTTGAGCTTGTGGATCTCGCCTTCGCGGATGTAATCCTGCACCAGCGGCGTGCCCAGCATGATCTCCATCGCGACCTTGCGCGACTTGCCGTCCGGAGTCGGGATCAGCTGCTGCGCGACCACGCCCTTGAGATTCAGCGACAGGTCCATCAGCAGCTGGTTGCGGCGGTCTTCCGGGAAGAAGTTGATGATGCGGTCCATCGCCTGGTTGGCGTTGTTGGCATGCAGGGTGCACAGCACCAGGTGGCCGGTTTCGGCAAAGGCGATGGCGTGGTCCATGCCCTCGCGGGTGCGCACCTCGCCGATCATGATCACGTCCGGTGCCTGGCGCAGGGTGTTCTTCAGCGCCGCATCCCAGCTGTCGGTGTCGATGCCGACTTCGCGCTGGGTGATGATGCAGCCCTCGTGCTTGTGCACGAATTCGATCGGGTCTTCGATGGTGATGATGTGGCCGGTCGAATTCTGGTTGCGGTAGCCGATCATCGCCGCCAGCGACGTCGACTTGCCGGTACCGGTGGCGCCGACAAAGATGATGATGCCGCGCTTGGTCATCGCCAGCGTCTTGACCACCGGCGGCAGGCTCAGCTCGTCCACCGTCGGGATACGGGTTTCGATCCGGCGCAACACCATGCCCACCTGGTTGCGCTGGTAGAAGCAGCTCACGCGAAAACGGCCGACGCCGGACACGCCGATGGCGAAGTTGCACTCGTGGGTCTTTTCGAATTCCTCGCGCTGCGACGGGGTCATCACGTTCAGCACCATGTCGCGGCTCTGCTGGCGGGTCAGCGGCGTCTGCGTGATCGGGGCTGATCTTGCCGTTGACCTTCATCGACGGCGGCATGCCGGCCGTGATGAACAGATCCGACGCCTTCTGGTGCGCCATCAGCTTGAGGAACGAGGTGAAATCGATGGTGCTCATGGCGTTGCTCCGGAGTGGGCGATACGCATAAAAAGCGTGCGCGGCAGTGAAAGCGCCGACGGTCCATGCGCGCCGTGAACCGGCACGGCGCGCACGTTGCTCCTGTTATTCGAACAGGCGCTTGTCCTTGGCGTAGTCCCGGGCCTGGTTGCGCGTGATCAGGCTGCGCTTGACCAGGTCCTGCAGGTTCTGGTCCAGCGTCATCATGCCCGTCTGCTGGCCGGTCTGGATCGCCGAATACATCTGCGCCACCTTGTCCTCGCGGATCAGGTTGCGGATGGCCGGAGTGGCCACCATGATTTCGTGCGAGGCGATACGGCCACCGCCCACCTGCTTCAGCAGCGCCTGCGAGATCACCGCCCGCAGCGATTCGGACAGCATCGAGCGCACCATCGGCTTCTCGCCGGCGGGGAACACGTCGATGATGCGGTCGATGGTCTTGGCCGCCGAGCTGGTGTGCAGGGTACCGAACACCAGATGTCCGGTTTCCGCGGCGGTCAGCGCCAGCCGGATGGTTTCCAGATCGCGCAATTCGCCGACCAGGATGATGTCCGGATCCTCACGCAGGGCCGACCGCAGCGCCTCGTTGAAACCGTGCGTGTCACGGTGGACTTCGCGCTGGTTGATCAGGCACTTCTGCGAGGTGTGCACGAATTCGATCGGATCCTCGACAGTGAGGATGTGGCCGTATTCGTTCTTGTTGATGTGGTCGATCATCGCCGCCAGCGTGGTCGACTTGCCCGAGCCGGTCGGACCGGTCACCAGGATCAGCCCCTGCGTCTGCTCGATCAGCTGCCGGAACACGGGCGGACAGCCCAGATCCTCCAGCGTCAGCACCTCGGACGGAATGGTACGGAACACCGCACCGGCGCCGCGGTTCTGGTTGAATGCGTTGACGCGGAAGCGTGCCAGCGAGGGAATCTCGAACGAGAAATCGACCTCGAGGAACTCTTCGTAATCGCGCCGCTGCTTGTCCGACATGATGTCGTACACCAGCGCGTGCACCTGTTTGTGGTCAAGTGCCGGAATGTTGATGCGACGGACATCGCCGTCGACACGGATCATCGGCGGCAACCCTGCTGACAGGTGAAGGTCCGATGCCTTGTTCTTGACCGAAAACGCCAATAGTTCAGCGATATCCATACGCTGCATTTCCCCTGGGCTGCGACTGGAAGGTTTCTCCCCTGGGCGGCAGTATAGCGCTCCGACGTAAGAGGTTGCCGCACTTGCAAACCGCCCCCCTGGACCAGGTCCAACAGGCCATCGCCCGCGCTTCGGGCGGGTCGCCGCCGGCCCGCCTGCTGGCCGTTTCCAAGACCCGGCCGGTCGCCGCAATCGCGGCATTGGCCGAGCAGGGTCAAGCCGCGTTCGGGGAAAACTACGTGCAGGAGGCCGCGCCCAAGATCGCCGCACTGGCCGGTCGCGGACTGGAGTGGCACCTGATCGGCCACCTGCAATCCAACAAGGCCGAGCTGGCCGCGCAGGTCTTCGACTGGGTGCAGACCGTGGACCGCATCAAGCTGGTCGACGCGCTGGGCCGCGGCCGCCACCCGCAACAGCCGCCGCTGAATGTGCTGATCCAGGTCAATATCGATGACGAGAGCAGCAAGCATGGGTGCAGCCCGGCCGATGTACCCGCGCTCGCCGACGCGATCGCCGCACAGCCGACCCTGTGCCTGCGCGGACTGATGGCGATTCCCGCGCCCTATCCCGAGGTCGAACGCCGGCGCGCCGCATTCGCGCGCATGCGCGGGCTGTTCGACACCTTGGCCGCGCGCTACCGGCAGGTGGACACGCTGTCGATGGGCATGAGTGACGACTTCGCGCTGGCCATCGCCGCAGGCGCGACCATGGTCCGCGTCGGTACGGCCCTGTTCGGACAGCGTCCCGCCCCGTGACTTCCTCCCCGCCGCGAGAGATTTCCATGAACCAGACCGCACCTTCCCTCACCGGCGACATCGCCTTCATCGGCGGCGGCAACATGGCACGCAGCCTGATCGCCGGGCTGGTCCGCCAGGGAATACCGGCAACACGCATCCATGTGGCCGAACCGGTGGAGGCACTGCGTGACGCCTTGGCCCGCGACTTCGGCGTGGCCACGCATGCCGTCGCCACAGCCGCCATCGACAGCGCGGCGCTGTGGGTGATGGCGGTCAAACCGCAGGTGATGCGCGAGGTCTGCACGTCGCTGGCGCCTGCCATGCAGGCCCGGCAGCCATTGGTGCTGTCCATCGCCGCCGGCATCACCGCAGGTCAGCTCGCACGCTGGCTGGGCGGCAGCGGCGCCATCGTGCGGGCGATGCCCAATACGCCGGCGCTGCTGGGTGCGGGCGTCACCGGGCTGTTCGCCGATCCGCGGGTGAGCCCTGCGCAGCGTGCGCAAGCGGACCTGGTGCTGGCCAGCGCGGGGCGGACGGTGTGGATCGAGGACGAAGCCCGCATGGATGCGGTGACCGCGGTATCCGGCAGCGGCCCGGCCTACGTCTTCCTGCTGGCCGAAGCGATGGAGGCCGCAGCCCTGGAACAGGGGCTGCCAGCCGACGCGGCGCGGGTGCTGGTACAGGACACAATCCTCGGCGCAGCGCGCATGCTCACCGAGGCCGGCGAGTCCGCGGCGGAGCTGCGGCGGCGGGTTACCTCTCCGGGCGGCACCACCCAGGCCGCCATCGAGGCCTTCCAGGCCGGCGGGTTCGAGGCTCTCACCTCCGGCGCGATCGCCGCCGCCACCCGACGCGGACGCGAACTGTCCGCCGCCAACGACTGAGGTCAGCCATGCGCCACGCCCTGCTGATGCTCGCCTGCCTGTGTCTGGCCGCCTGTTCCGACAGCGATGCACCGCGACCGGCCCGGGTGCTGGAGGCGGCGCCCAGTCATGCCGACTTCGGGCCCCTGCGGGTGCACTACAACGTATTGCCTACGCTGGCGATGAACCCGGCCGTGGCAACCAGCTACGGCGTGAACCGCAGCGCGGACCAGGCGCTGCTGGTGGTGGCGCTGCGGGAAGTGCTCGGCGGGGACGAAACCCCGCTGGACGGCAGCATCACCGCCATCGCCACCGATCTGTCCGGCCGCCGGCAGCAGCTCACACTGCGTCCGGTCCTGACCGGTGCCTACACCGACCACGTCGGCGCGGTGCAGATCAGCAATCACGACACCCTGCGCTTCGTGCTGCAGGTCCAATCGGAGCAAGGCGGCGGTACGGTCCGGTTCGAACGGAATTTCTGAGCGTATCGGCGCGCTGGCGGCAGGCTATGCGCTCAGCGGCCGGCCGGCAGCGGCTGTACGCCCTCAGCACGGCCTGCGGTTTCTCCAGCACGCTGTGCCCGCAGATGATCACTTTTTCCGACGGCGCGCCTGGCAGATGGGCGCTCCGGTACGGCCCACCCAGCCCGTCATCGGATTGCTGCAACGGCACGTCCGGCTTTCGCTGGGCAATGATCGAGTGGTATTTCAGCGCCGCCTGGCCGCCGCCGCCACAAACGGCTCGCCGGCCCTGAGGTTCCCTGCGTCTGCCGGTCTCCCAGCTTGCCAAAATCCGGTCATTGCGCGTTTGCTTGCTGGATACCGGGAATCCCCTGGCGGATCCGGACGGAGAAATCAGCGGCATCGCCTGCCTGGCGTGCACGCACGGTGATACGCCCGCGCTCGCGCAGCACGCTGAAATCATTGCCGGGGACCAGTCCGCCGACATCAAAGGCGTACGCATCCAGGTACCCCGACAGGAGGACGCGATAGTCCAGCGGCAGACCCGGAGCGATCCTGCGCACCAGCTCGAATACCACCGTGGTGCAGTTGCTGGTGAGCGAGTTGTAGAACCGGGGCGCACGCAGCAGCGCATCGCCCTCTGCCACATAGGAGCGCAACAGGGCCTGCAAACCTTCCTTGGAAATGCCATGCAGGCGATACAGGTACACGTCCTCGCCGCGGATGTTGCTGCGCACCCTGACGATATCGCGCTCGTCCGCGGCCACCAGCACCGCCTCGAACTTGCGGAACAATCCACCCAGCGCCGAAAAAGACTCGTCGTGTTCCTTGCGGATTTCCAGCGAGAACACGAGCTGGCGCCCATCGGCGAAGCCGAAGGAGACCAGCGTGTGGGCGATTGCCGGCCCCATCCAGTAGGACAGAATCAGATCGGCCGACTGCAGCTGGTCCAGATGGTATTCGCGGTGCTGCCAGCGCACGTCGTAATCGGTTTCCGTACGCCAGTGGAAGTTGCGCACGTTCGCGATCACCAGCCGGTTGCCGTCAATCCGCGCATGCAACGGCTGCGCCACGTCATCGGCCCAGTACCGCGCCTGCAAGGGCTTGATCGTCGACCACCACACCAGCATCACGCCGGACAGGACAGCGAACAGCAACAATTGACGCCAACGTCTGCCGGCGCCCAGGCACGCGCGCATCGCCAGAAATCCACATACGCACCAGCAGCCGATGCCAAGGCCACGCACGACAATGCCGGCCGGAAGCTGGAACCACAGCGCAAAACTGCCCCAGAGCATCATCAGGCCACAGACCACGGCAAGCACGATCCGCGCCGCGGTTTGCAGCGCACGCGGCCAATGATTTCCCAGCATGCCGGTCAAGGCCGCGGTGTCCGGCCAGCCACGCGGCGATGCCTGCGGATTGCCATGCAAGAACCTGCCGTCGCCTTCGCTTCAAGATTGCAGACCGTCATTCCCTGTTTCCGTATTTCCACCGGCAATACCGGCGCTGCTGAAAGATACCTCCTCGACAACGGGATCCACGAGACCCGATCCGATGGCTGCCAGTACCTTGGGGTCGGCCGCGCCAGGACGAGGTCGTCCCAGATCGGGGACGGCGCAAGATTTCCTGTTGCATGGGTAATGGACGCAGTAGCCCCACCTGCGCGGGGGACTTGTGCCGTGAAGACAAGCGCCTTGGCAGCGGGACCGGGCTGCGCGTAAGCCGGGTATATTTCTGTCGGGCGGCAATCGCCCTCAAGCGTCCACCCATGAAAAAAGCCGGCGCTATGGCCGGCTTTTTCTTCCGCAACTCCCTGGAGTTCAAGGGATCTTATGGTGGGCGGTACAAGGTTCGAACTTGTGACCCTTGCCGTGTGAAGGCAATGCTCTACCGCTGAGCTAACCGCCCGTGTTGCGAGCCGCCAATTATAGGCCGGCAATTTCTGGCGTCAACGCATCAGTGGAAAATTTTTCACATCGTCTGGGTCGGCTTGTCCGAATTCAGTGCGCCCGCCAGCATCGTCTCGATCTTGTTGCGGATCGCTTCCCCCTCGCTGCCCTCGGCCAGCTGTACGCCGATCCCGGCCTGCCGGTTGCCCTGGGCACCCATCGGCGTGACCCAGATGACCTTGCCGGCGACCGGCAGCCGCTCGCTGGAGTCGGGCAGGGTCAGCAGCAGGAACACTTCGTCCCCGAGGAAATAGCGCTTGGGGGTGGACACGAACATGCCGCCGTTCTTCACGAAAGGCATGTAGGCGCCGTACAGCGCTGACTTGTCCTTGACCACCAGCGACAGGATGCCCTGGCGTGCGTTCATCGCACTCATCGATTGGTTCCCTTGGATTGCATCTGGTTGGCTGCGCTCCAGGCCAGCAACAGTTCCACTATGGCCAGATCGGCACGGACCGTGGTTCGCAGCAGATCCCGCGTCCGGTTGGCCGCATCGAACCAGGCCGCCAGCTTGTGCAATCGGGCCGGATCGGTCAAGCCGATATCGGAGGCCTGCGACAGTGCCAGATCCGCCGCGTGCCGCAGGCGCAGGTCGGCATGGGCGTCCGCGGTCCAGCGCTGGGCCAGTTCGACACTGCCCACACGGCCGGCGGCCAGTTGCTCCAGCTCACTGGCAACCTGTCGGCGCAGTGCCATGCCTTCGTTCTGCAGCCACTGGTCGGCCAGGCCGGGATGGCCGCGCGCGGCATCCAGCGCATCACGCGCCAGCGCTTCGGCATGGCCGCGGGTCTGCAGCCACGCCAACGCCTCCTCGCGCGGCGGCAGTCTGAACTCCAGCCGCTGGCAACGGCTGCGCACCGTGGCCGGCAACCGCGCCGGATCGGAACTGATCAGCCACAGGTAACGCCCGGGCGATGGCTCCTCCAGCGTCTTGAGCAGTGCATTGCAGGCGGCGCGATTGACCGCATCGGCCGGATCCAGCACCACCACCTGCGCCACGCCGTACTGCGGCGTCAGCGACAGCTTCTGCGAAATCTCACGCACCTGTTCGATCACGATCTCGGTGCGCAGCTTGTCGCCGGTCTTGTTGGGAATAAACGACACCAGCTGCAGGTCCGGATGGGTACCGGCGGCGATCAATTGCGCATTGCGCCGGGCGGCGGCCACATCGGCGCCCTGCCCCAGCACATGCGCGGCCAGTTGCAGTGCAACCGCGCGCTTGCCCAGCCCCGCCGGGCCACATATCAGCAGCCCATGCCCCAGACGGCCCGCATCAAGCGCGGCCACCGTCTGGTCGTAGGCCCGCTGTTGCCAGGGAGTAAACACCTCACTCACCGCGATGCATCCTCGTTCACCCATTGCTCCAGCGCGTCCGTCACCGATCGCGCGACGCCGACCTGGTCCTGGCCGGCATCGATCAGGCGGAAGCGCTGCGGATCCTCCAGCGCGCGCTGCCGGAACTGCGCGCGCACCCGCTGGAAAAAATCATCCTGCTCGTTCTCGATGCGGTCCGGCCACAGGTCGCGGCCATTGGCGCGCGCGCGGCCGATGGCCACATCCACATCGAGCAACAGCGTCAACCCCGGCAGCAGGCCCACCACGCGCCGCTCCAGTTCGGCGATCCACTGCAGGTCCAAGCCACGGCCCGCGCCCTGGTAGGCGTAGCTGGAATCGGTGAAGCGGTCGCTGACCACGAATGCCCCGCGTCGCAACGCCGGCCGGATGACCTCATTCACGTGCTGGGCCCGGGCGGCGAACACCAGCAGCAACTCGGCATCGGCGCTCAACGGTTCGTCAGCGATCCCGGCATCGGGCGTCAGCACCAGCGCGCGGATGCGCTCGGCCAGGGGCGTGCCACCCGGTTCACGGGTCAACACCACTTCGTGCCCCCGGGCCTGCAACCAGTCGCGCAGGGCGTTGATCGCAGTGGTCTTGCCGGCTCCCTCGCCGCCTTCCAGGCTGACGAAACGCGGGTGCCGCAGCAAAGCTTGAGTCATTGTTGTACCGCCTCGGTCCGGTTCTGCCGCAGCCGCTGCAGATAACGTGCGACGGCGGCAGTGTGTTCGGCATAGGTGGCCGAAAATGCATGTGCGCCACTGCCATCACCCACGGCCACGAAATACAGGCTGTCACCGGGCGCCGGTTGCGCCGCAGCCTGCAGCGCGGCCCGCCCCGGCATGGCGATCGGCGTAGGGGTCAGCCCACCGCGGGTATAGGTGTTGTACGGCGTATCGGTGGTCAGGTGACTCTTGCGGATGTTGCCGTCGTAACTGCTGCCGATGCCGTAGATGACCGTCGGGTCGGTCTGCAGGCGCATGCCCAGCTTCAGACGGCGGGCAAACACGCCGGCGATCTGCGGGCGCTCGGACGCCAATCCGGTTTCCTTCTCGATAATCGAGGCCAGCGTCAGCAGCTGGTACGGCGAATCGAGCGGCAGGCCATCGGCGCGCGATTCCCAGGCTGCCGTCAACGCCTTCTCCATGGCCGCATGCGCGCGCTTGAGCAGATCCAGATCGCTGTCACCGCGCTGATAGATATAGGTTTCGGGCAGGAAGCGGCCTTCCGGATGCTGCCCGGCAAAACCCAGCGCCGCCATGAGTTCGGCATCATCCATCTGCGCGGTCTCGTGCAGCAGCGGTTGCGCCCGGTTGAGGGCGGCACGCAGCTGGCGGATGTTCCAGCCTTCGACAATCGTGACGCGGTACTGCAGCACCTTGCCCTGGCGCATCCGCAGCAGCAGCTCGCGCGGCGAAGACGCCGGCTGCAACGCATACTCGCCCACCTTCAGCTTGCCGGCCGCGTCCAGCTGTTTGGCCAGCAGCTGCCACTGGACGTCCTGCCCTTCATCGACGCCGGCAGCGCGCAGCTTGCCCAACACCGTGCTGAAGGAGTCGCCTGCGGCAATGGTGACGCTGTCCACCGAAGGGCTCACCGGGCTCGCGGCGAAGCTGTTCTGGCGCTGCCAAAGCCATGCACCGGTTGCGGCAACCAGCAATGCCAGCAGCACCGCCAACGCCAGCACCACCAGACATCCGCGTTTAGCTCCCGCCATGCCCACCTCGAATCGAAAACGCCGCCGCGCAGGATACCGCGCGTTTACCGGCCATCGGCAAATGGCGGTTCATTCGCCGGTGCCAGCGCGCGCAACAGGCCACGCGCCTTGGCCCGGGTCTCATCGAGCTCGCGCTCGGGTATGGAGTCCACCACCACGCCAGCGCCGGTACGGAAGCGCGCCGTGCCGCCCTGCACCTCGGCGGTGCGGATCAGGATGTTCAGGTCCATATCACCGTCGCGGTTCAGCCAACCGAATGCACCCGTGTACGCACCGCGTGCCTGCTGCTCCAGCTCGGCAATGATCTGCATGCAGCGCACCTTCGGGCAGCCGGTGATGGTGCCGCCCGGGAACGTTGCGGCGATTACCTGCCCGGGGGTGACCCCGGCACGCAGACGCCCACGTACATTGCTGACGATGTGGTGGACGTGGGCATAGCTTTCCACCGTCATCAGCTCGTCCACCTCGACGCTGCCCGGTGCACAGATGCGCCCCAGATCATTGCGCTCCAGATCGATCAACATCACATGTTCGGCGCGCTCCTTGGGATGGGCGACCAGCTCGCGGATGCGCTCGGCATCATCGTCGCCCGGGAACCGCGCGCGCGTGCCGGCGATCGGGCGGGTTTCCACCACCTCGCCACACACCGAGACCAACCGCTCCGGCGAGGAGCTGACCACCGCCCGCCCCGCGGCCACGAACAGGCCGGCAAAGGGCGCTGGATTGGCCACGCACAGCTGCGCGTAAAGCGCGGCCGGCGCAAGTTCTTCGGCAAAACCGGCGGTCCAGCGCCGCGACAGATTCACCTGGAACACGTCCCCGGCGCGCAGGTAATCGATGATCCGCGCCACCCCGTCAGTGAAACGCTGCGTCGGATCCTCTTCGATCCGCACCGGCGCCTGCCACACGGGCAGCGGCGGCAATGCCTGCGCATCGCGCAGGTCCTGCTGCAACACTTCCAGCAGCTGCGCGCTGCCCTCCTCGATGACGGCATGGCAGCGGCCATCGACCCGATCACGCAGCACCGCCGCCGGGCAACGCAGTGCCAGCGCTGCCGGGACGGCATCGTCGCGCCCGGGCAATCGCAGCACCGGCTCTACCTGCGCGGCCAGCTCGTAATCGAGCAGCAGCGCCCAGCCACCGCGAAACGGCAGTTCACTGGCGGACTTCTGCAACTGCAGGGCCTGCCAATCGCCATCCAGTGCCGTCAGGAAATCGCCGGCAACCACCTCGCCGTCATCGCGGCGCACGACGCCATCGCCGTCCAGGCGAAGACTGCCGCCATCGGCCATCAGCAGCATGTCCCAGCGTCCCTGCGCCGTGCCCGAGGCGGTGGATTCAAGCAGCAGGGGATAGCGCTGCGGCGCCAAGCGGTGCAGAGCCAGCAGATCGGTGCCGGCAGCCAGCGGGACAGTGCGGATCATTGGCGATCTTTCGCTCGAGACGGGCCGTTCTTTCCGGCAACCGGTGACAGCACGCGGAAGGCGGGCAAGCCAAAAGGGCCGACGCCGCGAGCGCCGATCAACCCCACAGAAAACCGCTGCGAAGCAAGCGACAGGAAGCTGCCGCTGCCGGGCGCACATCAGATGCGCTTGAACACCAGCGTGCCGTTGGTGCCGCCAAAACCGAAACCGTTGGACATCACCACGTTGACCCGCTTCTCGCGCGCCACATTCGGCACATAGTCCAGATCGCAACCTTCACCTGGCTGTTCCAGATTGATGGTCGGCGGGATGACGCCATCCTGCAGCGCCAACACCGAGAAGATCGCCTCGATGCCGCCGGCGGCGCCGAGCAGGTGGCCGGTCATCGACTTGGTCGAGCTGACCATCATCTTGTAGGCGTGGTCGCCGAAGGCGGTCTTCATCGCCATGGTTTCACCCAGATCACCCAGCGGCGTGGAGGTGCCGTGCGCGTTGAGGTAGCCGACCTGGTCCGGGCTGACGCCGGCATCCTTCATCGCTGCGACCATGCAGCGTGCGGCGCCCTCGCCGTTCTCGCTCGGCGCGGTCATGTGATACGCGTCGGAACTGGCACCGAAGCCGGCCAGCTCGCAGTAGATCTTCGCGCCACGGGCCTTGGCGTGTTCGTACTCTTCCAGGATCAGGATGCCGGCGCCATCGCCGAGCACGAAGCCGTCACGATCCTTGTCCCACGGCCGCGAAGCGCGCGTCGGATCGTCGTTGCGGGTGGACATCGCTTTCATCGCGCAGAAGCCGCCCAGTGCGGTCGGCGAAGAACCCCGCTCGGCGCCGCCCACGACCATCGCATCGGCATCGCCGTACTGGATCATGCGCATCGCCGTGCCGATCGAGTGGTTGGACGTGGCGCACGCCGAGACCGCCGAGAACGACGGCCCCTTCAGGCCGGCGATGATGCTCAGCTGCCCCGGCAGCATATTGATGATGGTCTTGGGCACGTAGAAGGGCGAGATCTTCTTGCCCTCGTGGAACTCGATGGTCTGTTCCTCGATACCCAGCAAGCCACCGATGCCGGCGCCAACGATGGCACCCACGCGCTCGGCGTTGGCGTCGGTGATTTCAAAGCCCGAGTCGTGCAGCGCCATGAACGCCGCACCCAGGCCGTAATGGATGAACGGATCCATCTTCCTGGCATCCTTGCCACTGACCCGGTACCTGCCGAACTGTTCGTTGTCGGCGGTGATGTCGAAATCCCTGACCTCACCTGCAATCTTGGTGGTGAAGCGTTCCAGGTAGTTCGCTGCAACATTCGTCAGCGGGCCAATGCCCGAGCGGCCATTGATGATGCCCTGCCAACTGCTTGCCAGATCATTGCCCAGCGGCGAGACCATGCCCATGCCGGTAACGACGACGCGACGACTCATTGCGGATTCTCCTGGCCCCGCTCACGGGGGTTGAAGCTGAAAAGCACAGGGCCGCATTTGCGGCCCCATGGATTTGCAACGCGGTCGGAAACTCGTACCGGCCGCGTCCCCTGTCAGGCGCGAATTACGCCTTGACGTGGGCCTTGACGTAGTCGATGGCGGCCTGGACGGTGCCGATCTTCTCGGCCTCTTCGTCCGGAATCTCGCACTCGAACTCTTCTTCCAGCGCCATCACCAGCTCAACGGTGTCCAGGGAGTCGGCACCCAGGTCATCGACGAACGATGCATTGGTGGTGACTTCTTCTTCCTTGACGCCAAGCTGCTCGACGACGATTTTCTTGACGCGTTCTTCGATGGTGCTCATTGGATATCGCTCCAGATGGAGTAGTGGTTCAAAAAATGCCATCGGAAACGATGGCCGTGGGATAGTGTAGTGGAAAGCGCGGGCCCCTTGCAGCGCGGCAAAAGACCCGACGATCACCCACCTGGGGCGCAGTCCCTGCGCCACACGCTTATGGCATGTACATTCCGCCATTCACGTGAAGGGTTTCGCCGGTGATGTAGTTGGCCGAAGGTCCGGCCAGGAACGCCACCGCACGGGCGATATCGGCCGGCTCGCCAAGACGGCCCAGCGGGATCTGGCCGAGCAGCGCCGCTTTGGCGTCCTCGGGCAGATCCTTGGTCATATCGGTATCGATGAAGCCGGGCGCGACCACGTTGACGGTGACTCCACGGCTGCCGATTTCCTTGGCCAGCGACTTGGAAAACGCAATGATGCCGGCCTTGGCGGCGGCATAGTTGGCCTGGCCGGCATTGCCGGTGACGCCGATGACCGAGGCGATGTTGACGATACGGCCCTTGCGCGCCTTCATCATGCCGCGCATCACCGCCTTGGAGGTGCGATAGACGCTGGTCAGGTTGGTGTCCAGGATCGCCTGCCAGTCCTCTTCCTTCATCCGCATCAGCAGATTGTCGCGGGTGATGCCGGCATTGTTCACCAGGATCGAGATCGGGCCGAATTCCTTGCCGATCGCGTCAATCAGCGCCTCGACAGCGCCGGCATCGGTGACGTTCAACGCACGACCGTGACCACCGCCGGCAGCCAGGCGCCCGCCGATGGCGGCGGCACCGGATTCGGTCGTGGCCGTGCCGATCACGATTGCGCCCTGCGCGGCCAGTTCGTCGGCGATGGCGGCACCGATACCGCGGCTGGCACCGGTGACGAGGGCGATCTCACCCTGCAATGGCTTGGTCATGCTGTTTCCTCAAAAGCGATTGGCAACCAGATGGAAGCCGGAAGCGATACGGACAGGCCCGGGTCCGGGCCTTTCCGCAGTGTATTCAACGCGCCCACTCTTCCAGCGCACCGGCAAAATCGGCCGGCGTGGCGAGCGAACGGCCCTCGATGCCCTTGTCGATGCGCTTGACGAGGCCGGTCAACACCTTCCCTGGGCCGCATTCAGCCACACGGGTCACCGAGCGTGCCGCCAGCGCCTGCACGCAACCGGTCCACTGCACGGGCAGATAAAGCTGCTGCACCAGCGCCTGCGCGGATGGCATCGACACCGTCGTGCACCTTGGCATCCACGTTCTGCACGACGGGCAACCGCGGCGCCTGCCACTGCATGTCGGCCATGGCTTCGGCCAGACGATCTGGCAGCTTCGCGCATCAAGCGGAGTGTGCGAGGGCACGCTCACGGCCAGCTTGACCGCCTTGCGCACGCCGCGCTCGGCCAGCAGCGCCAACGCACGATCCACGGCCTCGGCGTCGCCGCCGATCACGATCTGGCCGGGAGAATTGAAATTGGCCGGGACCACCACCTGGCTGCCGGCGGCTTGCGCACAGACATCCAGTACCAGTGCATCCTCGGCACCCAGCACCGCCGCCATTGCACCGACACCGGCGGGGGCGGCCTCCTGCATCAGCTGGCCGCGCAAACGCACCAGACGGGCACCGTCGTGCAGCGAAAGCGCGCCGGCAGCGACTAGCGCCGTGTACTCGCCCAAGCTGTGGCCCGCCAGCAGCGCCGGCTGGACTCCGCCCTGCGAACTCCACAGCCGCCACACGGCGACGCCGGCCGCCAACAAGGCAGGCTGGGTGAATTCGGTGCGATTGAGCTGCTCTTCCGGCCCGGCCTGCGACAGCGCCCACAGATCCTCGCCGGCGCCTTCAGAGGCTTCGGCGAAAGTCTCGCGAACCTGCGAATGCAGTTCAGCCAGTTCGGCCAGCATGCCCAGCGACTGGGAGCCCTGTCCGGGAAACAGGAAAGCAAGTTGGGGGTCGGTCACGCGGTCTTCCACCTGCAAAAATCGAAGCGGGGCATCATAAGCGTGAAAGCCTCCGGCCGTCTGTACTGCCGCGTATGCAACGCAGCGGAAAAGCACGCTATCCGGTGAGACGAGCAGTGGGACAAGCCGCTTGCCCAAGCCGCCGACACGGGACTGGGATTCCACTCGCCTCCAATCGCGGCAGCGAGCTTGCGGCATACACACAGGCAGGTATCCCGATCACATGCGGCGGGAACCGTGCCAGCGGGCAGCGGAGGGAGTGACTGGCGGGTCGGCGCGGCTTACATGCAGGCATAGCCGGCAACCGCCCCAGCAAACACCTGTGGCAGGACCCGGAACTCTGGGTTTGGCGGTGCGCCCAAGTGCGCTGCGGCAATAGGCTGGCACAGGCGGCATGGAGTCGACAGGATCGGTGATGGACCCAAGCGGACAGGAAATTCAGTTTCGGGCCGTAGCGCCCGACAGCTTGTTCGGCGATGAGGACCGGATGAGCGCCGGCCGGCCTGGATAGCTACGACTCGCTGAGCGCTATGACCGGATCAAGCCGTGACGTGGGCCATCAATAGCGCAGCAGGGCCGAGCCCCAGGTAAAGCCACCACCGAAAGCCTCCAGCAGCAGCAGCTGGCCGCGCTCGACCCGGCCCGAACGCACGGCCGTGTCCAGCGCCAGCGGCACCGAGGCCGAAGAGGTATTGCCGTGCTTGTCGACCGTGACCACCACCTGATCCATCGCCATGTCCAGCCGTCTGGCGGTGGCTTCGATGATGCGCAGGTTGGCCTGATGCGGAATCAGCCAGTCCAGATCGGCCTTGGTCAGCGCATTGGCTTCCAGGGTTTCGTCCACGACCGAGTCCAGCGCCTTGACGGCGTACTTGAACACGTCGTTGCCCTTCATGTTGATCGCCCCGGCGCCGGCATCGAAACCGACCGACACACCCACCGGATTCCACAGCAACTCCTTCTTGCTGCCATCGGCGTGCAAGTGGGTGCTGAGGATGCCGGTTTCCTCATCGGCCTTGAGCACCACCGCGCCCGCACCATCGCCGAACAGCACGCAGGTGGTGCGGTCGTTCCAGTCGACAATCCGGGTAAGGGTCTCCGCACCGATGACCAGCACATGGCGCGCATCACCGGAACGGATGAACTTGTCCGCCACACTCAACGCGAACACGAAACCTGAACAGGCCGCGTTGACGTCGAAAGCGGGACACCCGCTCGCACCGAGCTTGGCCTGGATCAGGCAGGCGGTGGACGGGAAAATAAGGTCTGGGGTGGTGGTCCCCACGACAATCATGTCCAGCTGCGAGGCATCGATGCCGGCCGCTTCCAGCGCGCGCAGCGCGGCCTGGTAGCCGAGGTCGCTGGTGGTTTCGCTTTCGGCGGCGATATGCCGCTCACGAATACCGGTCCGCGACTGGATCCACTCGTCACTGGTATCGACCATCTGTGCAAGATCTGCGTTGGTCAGCACCTTCTCGGGCAAATAACTACCGGTGCCCGCGATCCTCGAGTAGATCCGCTTGGTCATGCTGTTTCCTGTTGCAAGGGCCGCACTGGTGCGCCCTGAAGAATCGGTGAAACGGCCGCCGCCTGGCAGCGGCGGCCGTCACAAATCAATCTTCTTCGACGGTCGACGTCTTGGTCACGATCACCTTCTTGCCACGGTAGAAACCGTCAGCGGTGATGTGGTGACGCAGATGCACTTCACCGGTGGTCGGATCGGTCGACAGCTGCTTTGCGCTCAGGGCGTCGTGGGCACGACGCATGCCGCGACGGGACGGGGTGACACGGGATTTCTGCACAGCCATGGGATTGCTCCAAACTCGGTTTCGTTTGCTTCGTCGTTTAATTGCACAGGACGCCAGCGTCCAGCACTACCTTCTTTACGCTTTCGCCGCAGCCGCCGACGATAACCGGCCGCTATTGTTTCTTCAGCGCTGCCAATGCCGCGAACGGATTGGCCTTTTCCAATTCTTCTTCGGTCGCCGGCCAGTCGCTTTCGACCGCCTCGCTGCCCGGCGCCACCGGTACCACCGGCACCAGCAACACCAACTCGTCCTCGACCAGATCCAGCGGCCGCAGGTTGCCGTCCTCCGGCACCAGCAACGCTTCGTATTCCTCGGGAAGCGACGATTCCTCGTCCTCCTCCCGGATCAGGCCCAGCCGCTGTACCAGCGAAACCGGCAACAGGAACCGCTGCATGCTGCGCTGACAGATCAATGGCAGCGCGGTTTCGATGCTCAATTCCACATAGGACACGCGCAGAATGTCGTCGTGGCCGAATTCCAGCGCATAACTGCACTGTCCTTCAGCATCGGCAACAAGACCCCGCAGGCGGGTCAGCTCGGACAATGGCACCTGGCCGTCGAAGCGCCTGCGCGCTGCAACCATCCGCCAAGCATCCAGCAATTCGGGTACGTTCGCGGACATAAGCCGCAGAATGTTAAGGACCGCCCAGCCCGCTGTCAAATCATGCGTAACGCCCTTGCTGCGCAACGGCTGCTCCACGCAGACTTGCAGTCCCTTTCGCCGCGGTATTATCGCATGCTCCCGCTCGTCCTTGCCTCCACTTCGCGCTACCGCGCGGAACTGCTGCAACGCCTCGGGCTGCGCTTCGAATGCGTCGCGCCCGCGGTGGAAGAGATGCGTCTGCCGGACGAATCCTCCGCGGGCATGGCCCGGCGACTGGCCCATGCCAAGGCCGCCGCGGTAGCCCGGCAGCGGCCCGGCCACTGGGTCATCGGTTCGGACCAGGCCGCAGAGCTGAATGGACAAACCATAGGCAAGCCGGGCTCGGTCGCTGCCGCGCAGGCGCAGCTGGCAGCAATGTCAGGAAAAACCGTCCGCTTCCACACCTCCGTTTGCCTCTTCAGCGGACAGGAAACATTGCACGGCACCGACCTCACGGAGGTCCGTTTCCGGTCGCTGCAGGCCGGGGAAATCGAACGGTATGTCGCCGCTGAAATGCCGCTGGATTGCGCCGGCAGCTTCAAGTGTGAAGGGCTGGGAATCACCCTGTTCGAGGCGATCGACTCGCGTGATCCGACCGCGCTGATCGGCCTGCCACTGATCCTGCTGTCAAAACTGCTGCGGCAGACAGGCTGCCTACTGCCTTGACGCCGCCCCGCTGCCGGATTCCCTGACCACCCGGCACCATTGATAGGGATATTCCCCCTGGCCGATGCGGGATGACAGCGAGATGCAGGAATTCTCATCCAGAGCCAGACCGTACTGTGCCAAGCGCGCCAGCCTGACCAGCATCAACGCTGTACCTGGAGGGGCTGTTCCGACCAGTCCTCGACACTGCCATCATTGCCGTGCAGACGCAGGCCCAGCCAATGCTTTCCAGCAGCCAGCCCGGTGGTATCCAGCCGCGCGCGGAAGCCCGTGTGCGGATGCTGCGGATCTGTCGATATTTTCCAGAAGCCGGTGACATCGTACGTGTGGCCATAGTCGGCAACGGCGGCGACCTTGCCATCCACCAGCACCTCGACCGAGGCCAGTCCAACACCATCCTTGAACGCCCAGCCGCTGATATCGAGGCTGCCACGGGCAACCTGATCCGGCAGCGGCGAATCCACCCATGCCATTGCAGGGGTCACGCATAGCCCGGGTGATTTCTGCGCGGGAAGCGCAAACAGCAGGAAGCGCTGGTAACCGTGATCATTGGAAACCACGCGCGGCGGCGGCAGCGGTCCCACCAGTTCGCAAACCATGTGATAGCGGGCCAACAGATCGCGATAACGCTGGTCACTGGGAGACAGCACCAGCAACTGCGGCCGCGTCCGTGTGCCGTCGCTGATCAGTCCCCACTGCGCCAGTTGCGCCGTGCGTCCGTGTTTGTCGTTCAACGCATGCGGCAGCACCTTGATCGACGCATCCTCCAGCTCGAAACCCAGCTCCGCCCCGACCTTGAAGCTGCCGGCAAGGATGGTGGTGCCTTCGGGCATCTGCTGCAGCTCCTCACGCACGGCGACAGCCAACGGCTGCCAACCGGCGAAGTTGCGCGGATAGTACTTGTTGCCGGCCAACTGCTCGCGCAACGCCGGCGCGGAAGCCATCAGGTAATAGCCGAAGGCACAGACCAGGCCCGCTCCAGCCAACCACCAGGCGAGGCGGCGCAGCCAGCGCGGCCATTGGTTGAAGATCACCGGCACCGCCACCAGCAGCGCCAGATAACCCGGCAGCGGCCAATGGAAACTGATGCGCTCGACATCGGTGAAGAAACCCAACGCGAAGATCATCGCTGTGGAGATCCCACCCACCAGGGCGAAGTAACGCCACTGCAACCGCACGCCGGGTCCCGAACGGAACCCCGCGGCCGCCACCTTCCACATCGCGATGCACAGCAGCGGCGTGACCAGCGCCGGCTGGATCACCAGAAACCATAGACCACCGGGCTGGAACTGCCACGGATGGCGCTCGACGATCTGGAATTTCAAACCGGCGTCGTGGTTGTCGGCGTTCCATGCCAGCAAGGGCAACCACGCCACTATCCCCACCATCAGCGCCACCCACACCCGTGGATCCCGCAGTACCCGGCGACCCTGCGGCAGCCACAGCAAGGCGAGGAACCCCACGCCGATAACGCCGATGAAACGGTAGTGGCTCAGGGCACCAAGCAGCAGGCCGAGCGCCAGCCCGAGCGCACCACCCGCGTCGACGCCGCGCAACAGGCGGGCGCCCGCATCCAGGCAAAGCACGGCGGCAAAGGCCATGGGCACATCCGGCACCGCCAGCATGCCGAGCGTCGCCGACAGGGGCATCAGCAACGTCAGACTGCCAGCCTGCCAGCCTGCCACGTTGCCGAACCAGCGTGTGGCGATGAAGGCAATCATCCATGGCAGCGCCGCGCCCATCAGCAGGAACGGCAGACGCAGCCCAAGCAGATGCTGGCCGCCGATTTCCACCCCCAGCCGCGCCAGCCATGCAGTCAATCCCGGCAGATCGGAATAGGCGGCCGCCAGATGCTGGCCTTCCTGCCAGTAGAAGGCTTCGTCCACGAACAGGGGCAGGCGCGCGGCGATCACGATCTTGATCGCCGTCACCACCACCCACAGCGCCATGAAGATCGTGCGTGCGCGTTGTTCGCCCTGCATTGCGTCTTACACTCCCCTGACCACCGATACGAGACGACCATGCCTGATACGCCGCCCCTGCCCGGAATGCTAACCGATGTGATGCGCATGGCCTTGCAAAAAGCGCAGGACCAGGTCAACTCCATGTTGCTGGGCAAGGTGCACGAGGTGCGGCTGGCGTTTGTCGCACTGCTGTCTTCCGGGCATCTGTTGATCGAAGACCTGCCGGGCCTGGGCAAGACCACCTTGGCGCATGCATTGGCGTCCACCCTTGGCCTGAACTTCCAGCGCGTCCAGTTCACCTCCGACCTGTTGCCGGCCGATGTATTGGGCGTCTCGGTCTATGACGCGCAGTCGCGCGGGTTCCAGTTCCATCCGGGGCCGGTGTTCACCCATGTGCTGCTGGCCGATGAAATCAATCGCGCCCCGCCGCGCACGCAGAGCGCCCTGCTTGAAGCCATGGCCGAACAGCAGGTCACACTCGATGGCGCCACCCACCCGCTGCCGGACCCGTTCTTTGTCATTGCCACCCAGAATCCGGTCGACCTGTCAGGCACGTTCCCGCTGCCCGACTCGCAACTGGATCGCTTCCTGCTGCGTTTGGCGCTGGGGTATCCCAATGCCGAATCCGAGCGCGCCCTGCTCAGCGGCAGCAGCCGTCGCCAGTTGATCGCACAGGCCACACCGTGCCTGTCCGAAGACGACATCCGCACGCTGCGCAGCGCTGTCGAACGGGTGCACGCCAGCGATGCGTTGATCGGTTACGTGCAGAACCTGCTCACCCGCAGCCGCCAGCATGCCGGCGTGCGCGTAGGGCTGTCGCCGCGTGCCGGACTGGCGCTGCTGCAGTCAGCCAGGTCCTATGCACTGCTGCTTGGCCGCAGCCACGTATTGCCGGAAGACATCCAGGCCCTGTTCGTTGCCGTGGCCGGGCACCGGCTGGTCGCCGAAGCGGAATCCTCATCCGGTCCGGCGCTGGCACGCGCGATCCTGCACAGCGTGCAGGTCGACTGAGCATGCGCGAGCAACTGCGCAGCACGTGGCGTGGGCTGCAACAACTGGCCCGCCCGCGCTCGCCCGAGGCCTTGCCGGTGCAACTGGAGCGCCGCCGCATCTATGTGCTGCCCACCGGCTTTGGCATGTTCGTGGCGGTATTGCTGACAGCGATGCTGCTGGGGGCACTCAACTACAACAACAACCCGGCGCTGCTGCTGTCCCTGCTGCTGGGTGCCACCGGCATTGCCAGCACCATCAACGCCCACCTGCAGCTTTCCGGCTTGCGGGTGGAGGCGATCTCCGCCGATCCGGTCGCTGCCGGCTCGCCGCTGAAACTGCGGCTGACCATCGCCCGCAACGACAACCGCAGCCGCCGCGGCCTGCAGGTCGTCCACGCCGGCGCGGGCGCGTTCAGTGGCCTGTATGACGACAGCCGCGCCGAGGTCGACCTGTTCCTGCCCACCGCCACCCGCGGCTGGCTGGACCTGCAGCGGATCAAGCTATCCACCACCCAGCCGCTCGGGCTGGCCCGCGCCTGGGCCTGGGTATGGCCGGAAACGCCGCTGCTGGTGTATCCGCGCCCGGAGCCGACCGGTCCGTCCCTGCCCGAAAGCGGTGGCGCCATCGCCCGCACCCGTGCGCACCCCTTGGGCGACGAACTGCAGCAGCTGCGGCCGTATCGCGCTGGTGATGCCCCACGCACGATCGCGTGGAAGCACTCGGCTCGCCGCGACACGCTGCTGGTACGCGAGTACGAGCGCCCCGTCGGCGTGGAGGTAGTCCTGGACTGGCGCGATGTCGCCGCCCTGCCCTACGAACAGCGCATCGCGCGCCTGGCCCGCTGGGTGAACGAAGCCGAACGTGAAGGCCGCCGCTACCGCCTGGGCCTGCCGGGCCAGCCAGGCATCGGTCCCGGCAGCGGCGATGCCCATCACCACCTGTGCCTGCGCGCGCTGGCGCTGATGCCGCATGTCTAAGCCCGGCGCTGTTGAACTGGCAGCGCAGGGTCGCGGCTGGGTGCTGCTTACCACCGCGCTGGCGCTGCTGCCGCTGTTACTGCAATTGCCGCTGCCGCTGGCTGCCGGGTTCAGCGCCGCAGCCGTGCTTGTCGGCGCGCTGTCATGGCGCAAGCCGTTGCCTGCTGCCCTGCGCCTGCTGCTGATCATGGCCATGCTCGCCGCCATCTACTGGCAGATGGGCGTGCGGCCCGGGCGCGACTCGGGTTGTGCACTGCTGGCGGCGATGCTGGCGATCAAATCCTCCGAGCTGCGGACGCTGCGCGACGCCCGCAGTCTTGCCGGCTTCGCCCTGTTCGCTCCGTTTGCCGCATTCCTGCTGGACCAGGGGCCGCTGACGCTGTTGCTGGCGCTGGCCGCTGTGCTCAGCGCACTTCTGGCACTGCAGCGGCTGGCCGACGAAGAAGGAAAGGCCTCCACCCCTGCGTTGCGGATGCAATTGCGCGGGGTCGGCCGACTGGTAGCGATCGCCGTACCACTGGCGCTGGTCAGCTTCTGGCTGTTTCCACGCCTGCCATCGCCCTTGTGGGGAATCCCCGAGCGTGCGCTGGCCCGTCCCGGCCTGTCGGACTCGATGAATCCGGGCGAGTGGATCGACCTGATGGCCGATGACACGCCGGCACTTCGCGCGCAGTTCTTCGGCCCCACGCCCGCGCCACAACATCGCTACTGGCGTGGGCCGGTGCTCACCCGCTTCGATGGCCGCAGCTGGACCCGTGCCGACGCTTCCCCGCACCGTGGAATCCCGGCAACCACGCCCGGCGCCGAACGCTGGGATTACCAGATCGAATACGAGCCCACCGACCGGCGCCAACTGGTGGCGCTCGACCTGCCTCTGGCCGCACCCGCCAACGCGCGCCTGTCCAGTGATTACAGCCTGAGCAGCGAACGGCCATTGACCGCGCTCAGCCGCTGGCGTCTGCAGTCCGCGGCCCCACGCCAGTTCCAGAGCGAATTACCAGCGCGCCTGCGCCAGCAGGCACTGCAGCTGCCGTCCGGTTTCAATCCCCGCACCCAGGCACTCGCCCGGCAATGGCGGCACGAGGCCGGCGACGATGACAACGCCATCGTGCAACGGGCGCTGGGCTGGATCACCGCCGAATTCGCCTACACCCTGGACACTCCGCTCACCGGCCGCCACGGCGTGGACGAATTCCTGTTCCAGTACCAAGCCGGCTTCTGTGAACACTTCAGTTCCGCATTCGTCGTGCTGATGCGCAGTGCCGGCATTCCGGCGCGCGTGGTGACCGGCTATGCGGGCGGCGTGCGCAACCGTTTCGGCGACTACTGGGTCGTGCGGCGCATGGATGCCCACGCCTGGACCGAAGTCTGGCTGGCGGGGCGCGGCTGGGTCCGCGTCGATCCCACGGCGGCGGTGGCGCCGGAGCGCATCTACGACACTCTTGAAAACCGGCTCGGCCAGGGCGGTGGGGCAGGCACATTCGAGCTGGGAGAACGCTGGCGGCAGGCGGCGGAACTGGGCGATTGGCTGCGCCGCGGCTGGAACGACCTGGTGCTTTCATTCGACGCCAATCGCCAGCAGCGCCTGCTGCGGCCGCTCGGCATCGAGCAGCTGCAGCCCTCGCAATTGATCGCGGCCTTCGCACTGTTTGCGGCACTTTCTCTGGGCTGGATGGCATGGCTGCTCGCTCGGGGCGAACGCGAGCGCGATCCATTGCTGCGTGCCTGGCACCGCCTGGGCAAGCGTTACCACCGGCTGGGGCTCGGCCGTGAACCCCATGAGCCGGCCATCACATGGGCGCGACGGGTGGAGGATATCCGGCCGGAAAGCGGCCTGCTGGCACTCAGCCAGCGTTTCTCCATCGCGCGCTACGCTGGCAATGAACCCGCTGACGTTTCACTATTGCGCGACCTGCGCAGGCATCGCCCGAAACCCGGAGCACAACCATGAAGATCCATTATCTGCTTCCCCTTGCCGCCACGCTGACGCTGGCCGCCTGTGCGACGGCGCCCAAACCGCTGCAGGGTCAATTCAGTGAGGTGTCGCCGCGTGACTCGGTCGCCCAGCAGCAGACCGGTACGCCGATACGCTGGGGCGGGCGCATCATCGAGACCAATCCCGGCCACGGCGAAACCTGCTTCCAGCTGATTTCGCGCCCGCTCAACGGTAGCGGCCGGCCCAACACCAGCTCCTCGGACGCCAGCGATGGCCGCTTCATCGCCTGCCGTGCCGGTTTCTACGATCCGGCCGTGTTCGAGCCCGGCCGCGATGTCACCTTCATCGGGCGCGTTGACGGTTACCAGACCACCCGGATCGGCGAATACGAGTATCCGCTGCCGAAGGTCGCCGCCGATGTGGTTTACCTGTGGCCGGTACAACGCGAGGTGCAGGTCGTCCCCGCTTATCCCTATGGCCCGTGGGGTCCGGGCTGGGGCCCCGGTTGGGGTCCAGGCTGGGGCTGGGGCTGGCGCGGCGGCTGGTGATAGCCTTCCGCACGCAAACAGGAACGCCGCCTCCGGGCGGCGTTTTTCATGCAGGGGTGATCAACCCCCAGGCGTACCGAAATGTCCCAGCGGCGCGCCGGCCAACAGGTGCAGATGGATGTGGAATACCGTCTGCCCGGCGTGCTCACGGCAATTCATGACAATGCGGTAGCCGTCCTGCGCAAAACCCTCGCGCCGCGCGTAGTGCGCTGCAGCCAGTGCCAGTTTGCCAATCAGAGGCGCCTGCTCCGGCTGCACATCATCGAGGGTGGGAATGGCCTCGTTCTTGGGAATGAACAGCACATGCACCGGCGCCTGCGGGGCGATGTCCTTGAAGCCCAGCACGTCCTGGTCTTCGTAGACGATGGTGGCGGGGATCTCGCGGCGGATGATCTTGCCGAAAAGCGTGTCGGTCATGGCAGAAGTCGCATCGGGGAAACAGCCCACAGCTTAGCTGCTGCAACGCGCAGTGGATGCCGGCGTGCCGCCCCTGCGGAGCCTATTCGGCAACCTCGTTGCGGCTGCCGAACGCGTGCGACAACGTGCCGCGATCGACGTATTCCAGCTCGCCCCCCAGCGGCAATCCCTGGGCCAAGCGGCTCGGTCGCACGCGATGCCGCCGCGCCAGCTGCGCCAGGTAATGCGCGGTGGCTTCGCCCTCCACCGTGGAGTTGGTGGCGATGATCAGCTCGGTGACCTCGCCCTGCTGCAATCGTGATTCCAGCTGGTCCAGCCCCAACTCACGCGGGCCGATGCCATCCAGTGGCGACAGCCGTCCCTGCAGCACGTAATACACGCCGCGATAGCTGGTGGCATGTTCGATGGCCAGCCGATCCGCCGGCGACTCGATCACGCACAGCATCTGCCGCTCACGGCTGGTGCTGGCGCATACCGGGCAGATCGCGGTTTCACTGAAATCCCGGCATTGATCACAATGGCCGATCTTCTCGATCGCCTCGGCCAGCACCGACGACAACCGTTGCCCGCCCTCACGCTCGCGCTCGAGTACGTGATAGGCCATGCGCTGGGCGGTTTTCTGCCCCACGCCCGGCAATATCCGGAAGGCTTCGATCAGTTGTTCGAGCAGCGGCAGGCTCATCGTATCGGCTCATTGCAGAAACAGAACGCGCGAAGCTCGAGGGCTTCGCGCGCGAAACAACGACGGGACCAGCGTCCCGGCCTTGCGGATCAGAACGGCAGTTTCATTCCAGGCGGCAACTGCATGCCGGCCGTGGCCGAACCCATGCGCGTCTTGGATTCGGCATCGATCTTGTTGGAGGCATCGTTGAACGCGGCCGCCACCAGATCCTCGGTCATTTCCGGATCGGCCAGTACCGACGGGTCGATGCGCACTTTGCGGCATTCCTTGGTGCCGGTCAGGGTCACGCTGACCATGCCACCACCGGCACTGCCGGTCACTTCCAGTTTGGCCAGTTCTTCCTGGGCCTTCTGCAGGTTTTCCTGCATCTTCTGGGCCTGTTGCATCAGTTGGGCGATATTGCCGCGCATAGCTGCCTACTCTTCAAAAGGACGGATGGAATCTGGGACCACTCGCGCACCATGTTGCTGCACCAGCAACTGTACTTCCGGGTGATCCATGAAAATGGTTTCTGCCGCGCTCTGGCGCTCACCGCGCTGGCGATCGGCGCGCTCATGCAGCGTTTCGGCCTCGGCGGCACCGGTTTCGATCACGATTTTCGGGGTCTGTCCGAGCGAGGCTGACAGCGCCTGCTCCAGATCGCCGACCGCACGCTCCGAACGCAGATATTCGAACCCCTGCGCCAGCGCCAGACGCAGCACACCCTGGGTATAGCCGACAAAAGCGACATTGGCCGCCAGCTGCCGCGACGGCCCGGTCAGCGCACTGGCCGCCACCAGATCGAGCCATTGCTCGGCACTTCCCAGCGCGCGGCCGGACGTCGCCACCTCAAGAACCGGACTGGCCGCCGGTGCGCTGGCTTCGCTCACCGGTGCGATGGGGGTGGCAGCCGCTGGCTCACTTTCAACCGCCGATGCTGGCGAATGAGCCCCCCAACCGCCCGGCTCGGCGCCCATCTCGGCGGGCATAGTCTCGTCCTGCCGGGAAGCCGCGTTCGCCGCGGTTTCCCACGGCGGGACATCGTCGGTATCGGCCGGTGCATGTTCAGCCACGGCATTCGGTACGGATACGGGCGGACGCACAGGTTCGGACGGTTTTGCGGCAGCCTCAGGCGTGGGCACCGCCACGGGAGCTGCAGGCACTGCCGGTTTCACCGCCGGTGCCACCGCGGGAACAGTGGCGCTACCGGCAGCGAGCGGACGTTCCGCCTCGTCGCCTCGCGGCACCACAGGCGCTGCCCCTGCGGGGCGGAATGCCAGCATCCTCAACACCGCCATCTCGAAGCCGGCACGCGGGCTCGGCGCCAGATACAGATCACGGCGGCCGTTCAAGGCCATCTGATACCAGAGCTGCACCACTTCGGCGCGCAGGCGCGCGGCAAAGGCCTCCACATCGACGCCTTCGCCATTGACCGGCGCGCCCGGCACCAGTTGCCGCACCTGGATACGGTGCAGGGCTTCGGCCAATGCGTCGAGCACGCCACTCCAATCCGGGGAGAACTCGGCCAGCGCCGCCACTACCTGCAGCAAGCGGGCGCCGTCGCCATCGGTCAGCGCCTCGAGCATGGCGCCGACCTGGGTGCGATCAACCGTCCCCAGCATGGTGCGCACCACGCCCTCGCGCAGCGCGCCGCCGGCATAGGCGATGGCCTGGTCCAGCAGCGACAAGCCATCCCGCAGGCTGCCATCGGCGGCCTTGGCCAGCTGCACGATCGCAGTCGCGTCCGATTCGATCTCTTCGGCGGCCAGAATGCGGGTCATCTGGCCCTGGATCTGGTCTTCATCGAGCCGCTTGAGATTGAACTGCAGGCAGCGCGAGAGCACCGTCACCGGCAGTTTCTGCGGGTCGGTGGTGGCCAGCAGGAACTTCACGTGTTCCGGCGGCTCTTCCAGCGTCTTGAGCAGCGCATTGAACGCCGCCTTGGACAGCATGTGCACTTCGTCGATCAGGTAGACCTTGTACTTGCCGCGCGAGGGCATGTACTGGGCGTTCTCGATCACTTCGCGCACATCGTCCACACCGGTGTTGGACGCGGCATCGATTTCCAGCAGATCGATGTAACGGCCGGAATCGATATCCAGACAGGCCGGACACTGGCCGCAGGGATCGGCACTGGTGCCGTGCTCGCAATTGAGCGACTTGGCGAAAATGCGGGCGATCGTGGTCTTGCCGACACCGCGGGTACCGGTGAACAGGAAGGCATGGTGGACACGACCGCTGTCCAGCGCATTGCTCAGCGCGCGGACCACGTGTTCCTGGCCCACCAACTCGGCAAAACGCTTTGGACGCCACTTGCGGGCAAGGACGAGGTAGGACATCAGGCAACCGTCTTCATCTGAGACGACATTGTGCCATGCCCGGCACGCCCGGCTGCGGCCGTGAAAATCGCGCTTGTGGCAATCGCTCCGGCCCTATAGAATTTGCGCCCCTGCAGCGCCTTCGTGGTTGCGGCAGGTCCGGAGAGGTGTCCGAGCGGTTGAAGGAGCACGCCTGGAAAGTGTGTAAGCGTCTAAACCGCGCTTCGGGGGTTCGAATCCCCCTCTCTCCGCCAGATAAAAAAGAAAGGCCGCCCCCTGTGGGCGGCTTTTCTTTTTGTCTGATGGAAAGCATGGGCGACGAGAGCTCCAATGGGGTTTGACCACCGGCGTAGCCGGTGGGACGGCGCAGCCGCCCCCAGGGTCAGGTGCGAAACACCGAATCAATCCCCTCTCTCCGCCAGGTTCAGAAAAAGTCGTCCTCCGGGCGGCTTTTTCATTTCAGCATGCCCCTCCTGTTCGGCAGCCTGGACATCCGCGGGGCCAGCTGCTTCCTGGCGTCTGCGACCCTGGCCGCTCCGCACTGGCGAAAACCGATCACGTATGGCCACGCGCGGCCAACCGCCTCAGCTGCCGGCGAGCTTCATCAGCACCAATCCGCTCACAATCAGCACCGCTGCGGCAATGCGCATGGCGCTGACCTGTTCGCCGAGGAAGACGATGCCGATGACGAACGCCCCGACCGCGCCGATACCCGTCCAGATCGTGTAGGCGGTGCCCAACGGCAACGTACGCATCGCCAGCGCGAGCAGCCAGAAGCTGGCGATCATGCCGCCGACGGTGATGAGCGAAGCGGCGGGTTTGCTGAAGCCTTCCGACTGCTTCATCGCAACCGCCCAGACGATTTCCAGGACACCGGCTGCCAACAGATAAATCCAGGCCATGCGGCCCTCCTATGCAGGGCCAGGCCGACCTGGTCATTGTTCCCATGATGGGGGAGGCCGTTCCTCCAGATCGTTATTTTAGCCCGCGGGTTTTGGAACCGGGTGATCGGCACTGCCATGTCTACGCGGGATTCAGCCTGCGCGTATGGTGTTGCCGATCGCGCATGCGCTAGAATGCACGCCGCTGCATCGCTTGGACGAATGCATGCGCGTCTCGGGATTTCTGGCGGCCGATCTGCGATCGCTCCATTTCCCCGATACGGATAAGGCCGCCGCAAGGCGGCCAACGTTTCTATGGTGGCCCCGTCGGCCCCTCGCGACGCTAGGTCGAAAATCCCGCCAGGGCCGGAAGGCAGCAACGGTATCGATCGACGCGGGCGCCGAGGTCAGCCGGCGGGGCCACCGCCTTTTCAGCGCCCTGCCCGTCACTCCCGTGCAATGGGTTCAACCAAATGGCAGCCCGAGGCGCCTTACGACTCGACCCGCGCTGCCGTGGGCTCGGCCAATGCGACCCGCTCACCGGGCACTGCGACCCGATGGCCACGCTCGCGCAGGCGCTGGCCGTCTTCGGCACTGGCGTAGTGGTAGAGCATCATCCGCGCCTGCAGTTCCGGCGCGTATTCGCGCTCCAGGTCATCCACACCGGTATGCGAAGGATTGCCATGCAACCCGCAATCGTGGGCGATGAGTTCATTGTCGGCCGCATAACGGGCCAGCATTTCCGGAATCGGGCGGGTATCGCCGCTCCAGACCAGGGCGCCCTGCAGGCGCAGGCCGTAAGCGGTTTCCGGCCAGTGGTGGCGTACCGGAAACACCTCCAGGCGCACGCCGTCATGCCAGAACGCATCGCCGACCACGATCAGCTGGAACGCATCCCAGAAATTCGCGCCGCCCTCGGCCAGCACGTTCGGGTAGTCCGCCACCCGCTTGTGCAGCAGCGGCACCACCGGGGCGGGGACATACACACGCACCTTGCCGCGGCGCCCGGAAAAATAGCTGTCGACGAACAACCGCTCGAAGCCTGCCACGTGGTCCAAGTGTACGTGCGTGATGAAGACATCCTGCGGCATCACGCCATACCTGTCGCGGTAAGCCGTAAGCCCCTCACCGCCGCAATCGATGGTCAGCCACGGCTGCCCTTCACGCTCGATCACCGCCATCGGCGAGCCCAGTTGTACTGCCGAAGCATTGCCGACACCGATAAACCGCAGCGCCCAATTCATCAGTAGCCCCGGCCCCAGGCCAGATCATAGGCACGGCGAAGCCGTGCGTAGTCCTTCTCGACTTCCTCGCGACTGCGTTCTCCGCGCAGCTTCAACAGCGAACGCAGCAGGCGTTTGAGGTTGCGCTCGCGCCAGCGCGTGGCGGGGATGCGGATGACGCCACGGTCGAAATCGATCAGCCAGCCATGGCCGCCGGCATCGAACAGAATGTTGTGTGCGTTGAGGTCGGCATGATCCAGCCCGGCGCGATGGAAACGGGCGATGAGCCTGCCGGTTTCTTCCCACGGTGCGCCTCGACCAGCAACCAGCGCGCGATCGGCCAGGGAGCGCACCTCCTCCAGCCGCTCCATCAGAATGGCAGCACGATAGGTGAAACCTTCGCGCATATAGAACGCGGCCAACGGCCTTGGCACCGGCAACTTCTGCGCCAACAACGCTCGCATCAGGCGGAATTCGGCGAAGCTGCGCACCCGGTTGGCACCCTGCCACACATAGCTGTCACGGCTGAGCTTGGCGGCCACACCGCCACGCAGGTAGTGGCGCAGTACACAGGGGCCCACCGGAGCATCGACAAACCAGGCGCCGCCGCGGCCACCCTCGCCCACTGGCCGCGCGCGTTCGCCCCAGTACGCAGGCGAGAAAAGCGTCGCCTCGGCTTGCCGCAGGCGATCACGGTCGAACAGAATGGCGCCGTAACCGCGTCCATCGCGGCAAGGCGTCAGCGCTTCAGTGGCGTCGAATGCGACCATTCCTTCGAGTCTAACAACACCATGCCTCCAGCGTCCTCCCCCGTGTGCCTTTTACGTTTGTCAGCACTGGGAGACGTGACCCACGTCGTGCCGATGGTGCGCACCCTGCAACGAGCCCAGCCGCAGATCGAACTGCATTGGGTGATCGACAAGGCCGGCCACAGGTTGCTGGACGGCCTGCCGGGCGTGGTCTTCCACACCTATGACAAACGCAGCGGCCTGGCGGGTATGCGCGCGCTGCGCCATGAGTTGCCCGACCTCCGCTTCGATGCGCTGCTGCAGATGCAGGTGGCGTTCCGCGCCAATGTGCTGTCCGCCTTCATCCCCGCGCACCGTCGCATCGGCTATGACAGGTCGCGCTCGAAAGACCTGCACGGGCTTTTCATCAACGAGCGGATTCCCGATCGTCCCGGCATCCATGTACTGGACGCCATTGGCAGCTTCTGCGAGCCGCTGGGCCTGAAGCAGACCGAAGTCAGCTGGGATCTGGCCACGCCGCCCCAGGCCCACGCCTGGGCACAGGCGCAGTGGGAGGACGATGGCCGCCCGGTCCTGATGGTTTCACCGTGCTCCAGCCACGTGCGCCGCAACTGGTACGCCGACCGCTACGCCGCTGTTGCCGACCACGCCGCCAGCCGCGGATGGCGCGTCGTGCTGTGCGGCGGTCGCAGCGAGCTGGAACGGGCCACTGCCGATGCCATCCTTGCCCGCATGCGGCACCCGGCATTGGACCTGGTCGGCAAGGACACTCTCAAGCAGCTCCCGGCACTGCTCGCGCGCGCCTCGCTGCTGGTAACCCCCGATTCGGGCCCGATGCATATCGCCAACGCGGTGGGCACCAAAGTGCTCGGCCTGCATGCGGCCAGCAACCCGCATCGCAGCGGCCCCTATTCCGACCGTCGCTATTGCGTGGACCGCTACGACGAGGCCGCCCGCAAGTTCCTCGGCAAGCCGGCAAATGAATTGAAATGGGGCAGCAAGATCGAATTCGACGATGTGATGGCACTGGTCACGGTGGAAGATGCGATCGCCGCCTTCGAGCGCTACGCCAGCGATCACTGCCACTGAAGCCGCACGCGCAATGCAAAGGACCACCTTGCGGTGGCCCTTTGCGCAATCAGCCAGGCGACCACTTCAGCCGGCGCTGTAATCCTCGTAGGACTTCTCTTCCACGTAGTTCGAACCCAGCGCCAGGTTGATGTCCTTCTTTATCCGCGCCCGCAGGTCGTTCTGGAAATAGACGCTGCGGGCCAGCTGCACGAACTCGTCATCGAAGGCCTGCGCCTTCTCCTTCAGCCGGATATCGTCCTCGATCACCCACAGGCGCTCATTGACCGCCTTGAGCTCGGCACGCAGCGAAGCGATGTCGTTGCCGGCCGCCGGATGCGCCGCCCAGGTCTGTTCCAGCGCGCCCAGTTCGTTGTGGACATTGGCCAGCTTGGCGGCATCGCTCATCCGCTCGGATTTGATCTGCAGGATGGCGACCTTGTCGAGCAACTCGCCAAAGGAAACGGGAACAAGAATTTCTGACATGGCCGGCCCCGGCAAAAGTAGGTGGCCAGTTTAACGACTGGCGGTGGAAAAGCGTTCCCCGCAGCTGCGTGCTGGGGCTCCGCAACGTGTCGTTACGGCTCATCACATCCGAGGGCGGCAGCGATTCCCTTCACCACCGACGAACACGGTCGCTCGCACTCGGTGACCGGGCATGGAAAAGGCCGCCCATGAGGCGGCCGTTTTCATGTATCTGGCGGAGAGGGGGGGATTCGAACCCCCGAGGCGCTATAAACGCCTGCCTGATTTCGAGTCAGGTACATTCAACCGCTCTGCCACCTCTCCAGATGGTCCCGGCGAACCGGGGTGCGAATGATACGAGGCCTGCGGCCTGCGGACAAGCCATTTGTCATGAAGGCATCGCGATCGCCTTGGTTCACGGACACGCGATCTCTTCCGGCGGTGTCGCTGCGCGCTCTTGCCGGATGCCATCGCGGCCGCGATGATGCTGAACCAGTCACCGCAGAAGCCAGCCCCCGCGGGCGCCAATGATCGAATTCGGACACCTCAGCCACGTCGGCCTGCGCCGACGCCTCAACGAAGACACCTACTACGGCGACAGCGAGCTGGGTTTGTGGCTGGTGGCCGACGGCATGGGCGGACATGCCTGTGGGGAGGTGGCCAGCGCGCTGGCGCGCGAAACCATCGTGCGCGAGATCCGCAGCGGAACCGCGCTGGTACAGGCCATCCGGATCGCCGATGAGGAAATCATCCGTACCTCGCGCCGGCGCAATGACAGCCTGCCGATGGGCACCACGGTGGTCGCCGCGCGGGTGCAGGGCAACCGTTTCGAGGTGGCCTGGGTGGGCGACAGCCGGGCCTATCTGTGGCGCGACGGCAAGCTGGCGCAACTGAGCCAGGATCACAGCTATGTGCAGGAGCTGATCGCCCAGGGCAGCCTCACCGCCGAGCAGGCGCGGGCCCATCCGCATCGCAATGTGGTCACCCAGGCGCTGGGCGTGACCGACCCGGCGCATCTGAACGTGGCCACCATGACCGGTGAGTTGCGGCCCGGCATGCAGCTGCTGCTGTGTAGCGATGGCCTGACCGAAGAAGTGGACGACAGCGACATCGCCCATACGCTGCAGTACGACGACTGCAGCGCGCAGGAATGCGTGGACACGCTGGTAGCCGCCGCGCTTGATGGCGGCGGCTCGGACAACATCACCGCGATCGTGGTGCGCTGCCACTGACCGCAGGCGCCCGGCGGCACTACGCCAGCAGGCTGTCCTCGGTCTCGCGCTCACCATCCCACAGTGCGTGGCCCGACTTCTTGCGCAGCTTTGCCAGCCGCGCCTCATGGGCTTCCAGCTCCGAGGCCGTCGCCACGACCCGCGGGCGTGGCAGCAGCACCGAAGGATCAAACACCCGCGCCGCCGCGCTGCCTTCGCTCTGCTGGCTGCTGGCCTGGCCGAAGCCGATCTCCTCCTGGCCCGAGGTCAGTGCGATGTACACATCGCCGAGGATCTGGGCATCGAGCAGCGCGCCGTGCAGCTGGCGGTGCGAGTTGTCCACCCCCAGACGCTTGCACAACGCATCCAGCGAATTGCGCTGCCCCGGAAAGCGCTCGCGCGCCATCATCAGGGTGTCGGTGACGCTCACCCGCTCGGACAGGCTGCCGCGACCCGCCAACGTCAGTTCGTTCTGGAGAAAGCCCATGTCGAACGCGGCGTTGTGGATGATCAGTTCGGCGCCATCGACGTAGGCGAGGAACTCGTCGACGATCTCCTCGAAGCGCGGCTTGTCGGCCAGGAAGTCCAGGGTCAGGCCGGTGACCTCCTGCGCGCCGGGCTCGAACTCGCAGTCCGGCCGCAGGTAATGGTGGAAATTGTTGCCACTGGGGCGGCGTTCGAGCAGTTCCACACAGCCGATTTCGACCACGCGATTGCCCTTCTTCCAGTCCAGGCCGGTGGTTTCGGTATCAAGAATGATTTGACGCATGCCTGCCTCAGTTGACCGCTGCGCCAGCGCGCAGGCGGATGGCTTCGTCGCGGGCCAGCTGGTCCACGCGCTCGTTGTCCGGATCGCCCGAATGCCCCTTCACCCAGCGCCAGTCGATCGTGTGCCGCAAGGTGGCCGCGTGCAGCCGCTCCCACAGCTCGCGGTTCTTGACCGGATCGCCGCCTGCGGTCTTCCAGTTGCGCCGGATCCAGCCGGACATCCACTCGGTGATGCCCTGGCGCACGTATTGCGAGTCGGTGAACAGCACGATCTCGCACGGCTCGGTCAAGGTTTCCAGCCCCATGATCGCCGCCATCAACTCCATCCGGTTGTTGGTGGTGTGGGCTTCGCCGCCCGTCACCTCTCGCTCGTGCCCGCGATAGCGCAGCAGTGCCGCCCATCCGCCGGGCCCGGGATTGCCAAGGCAGGCACCGTCGGTATGTACTTCAATTGATTTCATGTCGTTCCAAAAGATTTCAGGTTGTCACCGGCCCGCCCCAGGCCACCGGCACCTTGCCGGGCCCCGTGGCCGCCACCACACGTTTTTCCGCCTCCAGCACGCATACAGCCCGCAACGGCGGCAAGGCCGAGCCGGAGACCACGGGGAGATCGGTCCATAGCGGGCCGAGGTAGCGCGCCGGAACACATTGCAATCCCTCGCCCTGCAACAGCGCGCGGCAGCGGCTGACAGACGCAGGGCGCACCCCTTGTCGTCGCCATCGTATGCGGTAGGGACTGCACGGGTTGAGATGGGTCATCCAGATGCGCCCGCCCGGCATCAGCACGCGCGAACATTCGGCAATCAATTCCGCCACCACGGTCGGATCCGCGTGCTGGATCACGATCGCATTGACCGCTTCGGCCGGCAGCGGCAACGGCAAACCGCAGCGCAGATCGCCATCAAACAACGGGCCATCGCCGGCGTTGTGCAGGCGCACGCCACGACGCGCCGGCAATGCCGGCGGGGCCCAGGTGGCCGTTGGGCCAAACCACAGCCAGGGCTGCGAGGGCAGCATCTGCAGCCGTTCACGCAGATGCTGCTGCTCGAGTTGCTGGATCAAGCGCGCGGCCTGCGTATCAAACCAGGCTGAGACTTCAGCTTGACGGGGGATCGGGGCGGCAGGCATGGTCCAATTCTATGCGACTGACTGCCCTGCCCGCATTCGAGGACAACTACATCTGGTCGCTGCAGGCCGCCGATGGCCGTGCCGTGATCGTCGACCCCGGCCAGTCGGCGCCTGTCCTGGAAGCGGCCTCACGGGGTCTGCAACCGGCCGCGATCCTGCTTACCCACCACCACGGCGACCATATCGATGGCGTGGGTGGACTTTTGCACCGGTGGCCCGACCTCCCGGTCTTCGCGCCCGACGATGAACGCATCGCGCTGGTTTGTGAACGGGTTGGCGATGGGGGCCGCGTACAATTGCCCGGTTTCGACTTCCAGGTCCTGGCCGTCCCCGGCCACACCCGGAGTCATATCGCCTTCGTCGGCCACGGTCATCTGTTCTGTGGCGACACGCTGTTCAGCCTGGGCTGTGGACGCATGTTCGAAGGTACCACCGCCCAGATGTTCGCCTCGCTTCGGCGGTTGGCGGCGCTGCCCGCGCAAACCCTGGTCTGCTGCGGGCATGAATACACCCTGGCCAATGCCGCATTTGCCCGGCATGTCGAGCCCACCAACGCTGCCTTGCAGCGCCGACAACAGGAAGCCCTGGATATGCGCAGCCACTCCCTCCCCACTGTTCCAGCCGTGCTGGCCAGCGAACTGGAATGCAATCCGTTCCTGCGGACCGCCTCGGCCGCTATCCAGCGCAGCGTGGCCACCCGCCTGGGACGACCGGCCGCCGACGAGGTGGAGGTGCTGGCCGAGTTGCGGCGCTGGAAAGACGGGTTCCGCGCATGAGGCGGCGCGGGCTGTCGCTGGCCCTGGGGCTGCTGCTCACCGCCGGTCCCGCGGCCAGCCTGACTGCCCAGGGTCTGCCGGCAGGCGCCGGGCTGAGCCAGAACGTGGCGGCCCTGGCATCATTGCCGCTTGATCCGGCCTCGTTGCCAACCCCTGCGGTACGGAACGGCCAGGACATCTTCTCCAGTTTCCGCGACGGTCTGGCCGCGCCACAGTGCGACGCCGAAGCCACCAGCGGGAAATGGCGCAAGCAGTTTGCACATGCGCCCGCGCGGCTGGGCAATGCCGATGACGACGTGCTCCCTTTGTTCGGCTATGTCGTCGATGAGTTGCGCAAAGCCAACCTTCCCACCGAATTCGCGCTGATACCCTTTGTCGAAAGCGGATATCGCCCTGGCGCCCGCAGTTCCAGCGGTCCGGCAGGACTGTGGCAATTCATAGCAAGCACCGCCCGCAATCACCGCGTCCCCATGGAAGCCGGCTACGACGGCAGGTTGTCCGCGGTGGATTCAACCCGGGCCGCAGTGCGCTATCTGAAGACCCTGCATGGCATGTTCGCCGGCGACTGGCGCCTGGCGGTGATGGCATACAACGCGGGGGAATACCGGGTCCTGCAATCGCTGCGACGGGCCGGAATGAACGCCCAGAATGCGCAACCGGCCCAGCTCCCCGGCCTTTCGCCGATCACCCATGCCTACGTCGAAAAACTGCATGCGTTGGCCTGCGTCCTGGAGCAGGCAGAGACCGGCAAGGATCTGATGGCCTCCCTTGATCGCCCGGTGCCGATTCTGCGCGGTCATGCGCTGCCGGCCGGCACCACGCTCAATCGCTGGGCCGAGCAACGCTCGCTGGACCCGGCACGCATCGCCCGGCTGAATCCTGCCTTGAAGGCAAGTCGCGCAGGCGCGCAGGTGCTGGCTCCGGTCACGCCGGCCTCCAGCGAACCGGCCGACATCGCCGCAGTGGCGGTGCAGGCCGCTCCGGTAACCGCTTCGGCGGTGGCGCAAACGCCATCGGCGGCGCAAGCCAACAGCGCCCGGCGCCACACGGTACGCAGCGGCGAATCGGCCTGGACCATTGCCCGCCGCTACGGAATCTCGGTGCGAACCCTGCTGGCCGGCAACAATCTTGGCCCCAGCAGCGTGCTCAAACCCGGCATGGTGCTCAGCTTCGAGGAAGCCCGCTGAAAGCTCCGCGCCCCGCAGGCACGTTTGCCTGAGACGACAGATCCGATGCACCGGCGCGCCCCAATCGCATAACAAAAAGCCCGGCCAATGCCGGGCTTTTTGTTGCACGTCACGCAGTGCGGATCAGAGTTGCGATTCTTCGACCTGCACCTTGAAGCGCTTGCGCATCCCGTCCACGTAGGCCTTGGCCGCGGCGGCGCCGTCAATCTGGCTCAGCTGCTGCTTCAGCATCGCCTGTTGCGGCTCCGGCACCTGCGCCGTATCGCCGGGCGTCACTTTGGTCACAGCAAAGATCGCAATGCGGCCATCATCCATTTCGACCTTGCCGTAGCTGGGCTTGTCAGCCGCCGGCGCCGGCGCGGCGAAGATCGCCTGATTGGCGGCCACACTCGGCATCGGTGCCATGCGCGGCAGGCCAGGCAGCGGCATCAGCTGCAAGGACTCGCTTGCCGCCAGCGCTTGCAGGCTCTGTCCGGCCACCAGCTTGGCCAGCAGCGCATCGGCCGCCTTCCGCGAGGCCTGCTCCATACGATCGGCACGGATGGCGGCAACGACACGCGCGCGCGCCTTGTCCAGCGGCAGCGCCTGCTCCGGGGTATGCGCGGTCACGCGAATCATCACCGTATGCTCGGGGGCAATCTCGATCGGATCGCTGACCGTGCCGTCCTGCACCAGGACATCGGAGAAGGCCGCACGCAGCACCGCCGGATTGGCCGCGATTCCGCTGGCAGTGGCACGACTGAAGGGTCCAGCCGTATGCACCGGCACGCCCACTTCCTTGGCCGCCGGTTCAAGCGAGGTCGGGTTCTTGTAGACCAGGTCCACCAGGCGCCCACTGAACTCGTTGAATGCGCGCTCGCTGTCGGCCTGCAACTGCTCGGCTGCCAGCTGGTCACGCACCTCTTCGAACGGCCGGCCTTCGCCGCCCTTGATCTCGCGCAACTGCAGCACGTGATAGCCGAAATCGGTTTTCACCGGTCCGACGATATCGCCCGCCTTCATCGCGAACAGCGCGTCTTCGAACGGCTGCACCATCACGCCCTTTTCGACCCAGCCCAGGTCACCGCCCTCGGCCTTGGAGCCCGGATCATCGGAGTTGGCGCTGGCCAGCGCGGCGAAATCCGCGCCCGGCTGCCTGGCCTCGGCGGCCAGCTTGGTAGCCTTGGCTTCAGCGGCCTTCTGCGCGGCGGCATCGGCACCGGCGCTGATCAGGATGTGCGACGCCAAGCGCTGTTCCGGTGCCACAAAACGCATTTTCTCGTCTTCATAACGACGGCGCAGGGTGGCATCGTCAGCGGCCGCAACCGCCGGCAGAGCCGATGCATTCAGTTCCACGTACTCGATGGATACGGTTTCCGGCTCGCGGAAATCCTGTGCGTGCGCGTCATACCAGGCCTTGATGTCGGCGTCGCCCACATCGGCGGTGTCGGCCTCAGGCTGCGGCAGCAGCGCGATTTCGACGTCACGCGTTTCGCCCAGCAGCTTCAGCAGGCGCTCGCTTTCGCCCTTGGTGGCGAAACCGGACTGCGCCAGCGCGCTGGGAATGATCGATTGCTGCAGGCTGTCGCGCACCAGTTGCTCGAACATGGCCGGCGTGCGGGGCGGCGCGCCCTGTTGCAGTGCAAGCCGGTACTGCTCCGGATCGAACTTGCCGTCGCGCTGGAAGGCCGGGATGCTGGCGATGTAGTCGCGCACCGCGGCGTCGCCGATGACGATGCCCGATTCCGAAGCGGCCAGGCGTACCACCTGCTCGTCGATCAGCTGATCCAGCACCGCCAGTTTGTTTTCGACGGTCTCGAATTCGCGCGGATCGAAATTCTCGCCCTGCTGCTCGCGTGCCTGCATGCGCGCCTGCTCGAAGCGGGTGCGGAAATCGTCGGTGCTGATTTCATGGTGCTTCCACAGCAGCGAAGCCGGCCACCACGAGGGCGCGGATTTCCACCAGGTCGGCGGGGCCTGCACCTTGGCCACATTGTTCGCACCGACGCCACCCAGGTAGCTGTTGTCGATCACAAACAGGAACGGAATCATCAGCAGACCCAGGATAGCGGTGGCTATCCAGCCTGAAGTCTTGTCGCGGAGTTTCTGCAGCATGGTGGAATCATCGGCCTGATGGCGAGCCGGGCAGTTTAACCCGCTTATGCCTCCAACTCCCAGCACGCCCGCCCGGGCTGCCGCTCGACCGCGCAGGTACGCGGCGGAAATTGCCTGCAACGCCGGAAAAGAAAAAGCCCCCGGCATGTACCGGGGGCTTTGAGACAACTGGCGGAGCGGACGGGACTCGAACCCGCGACCTCCGGCGTGACAGGCCAGCATTCTAACCAGCTGAACTACCGCTCCACTTTGAACTCGACAACCACTTCCCGCCGGAATTACCCGATGGGGTTGGCATCCCCGAAGGACTGCCGTTGAAACTGGCGGAGCGGACGGGACTCGAACCCGCGACCTCCGGCGTGACAGGCCAGCATTCTAACCAGCTGAACTACCGCTCCGCATTTGACTCGATGCTTCCCCAAGCGACCTACCGGCATCCTGAGAAAACTAAGGCCCCTGACTTTACCCAGGGGCCTCATTGAAACTGGCGGAGCGGACGGGACTCGAACCCGCGACCTCCGGCGTGACAGGCCAGCATTCTAACCAGCTGAACTACCGCTCCACTTTCAATACTGCTACTGACGATGCCTGGTGGGTGCTGAGGGTTTCGAACCCCCGACCCTCTCCGTGTAAGGGAGACGCTCTACCACTGAGCTAAGCACCCTCGGTGAGCCGCTTAGTTTACGGCATCCTTCAGGGCTTTGCCAGCCTTGAACGCCGGATTTTTCGATGCAGCGATCTTGATGCTGTCGCCGGTCTTCGGGTTGCGACCCGTACGCTCGGCGCGCTCGCGAACCTGGAACGTACCAAAGCCGACCAGCGTCACCGCGTCGCCTTTCTTCAGCGCCTTGGTGATCTCGCCGATGATGGCGTCCACTGCACGACCTGCCTCAGCCTTGGACAGATCAGCAGCCGTGGCGACGCCATCGATCAATTCGGTCTTGTTCATTCTTTAAAACTCCCTTTGCGGTCATCCCGCGGAATTGATTGGTCGGCTTCCGTCACGAGTTCACGCAACGGAAACCGCAAGATTTTTCAAACAGCACACCCGCAGTGTCTGCAGGTGCGTGAGTCGTGCTTTTATACCAGCCGCCCCCTACCCGCGCAAGCTGAAAAGCCAATAACGACGCGGGTTTCAGGCATTTTCACCACTTCTTTCAGTGCTTGACGCGCGCGGTTGTGGAGGTTTTGGCCTTGGCCCGCACCGTGACCGGCTGCCCATCTTTACGCACTTTCTTCGGCTTCAGCGGCGCCTCCAGAGCAAGGTCGAGCACTTCGTCGATCCATTTCACCGGCACGATCTCCAGGTCACGGGTGACATTGGCGGGGATATCGGCCAGATCCTTGCGATTCTCATCCGGGATGATGACCGTGCGGATTCCGCCACGCAGCGCAGCCAGCAACTTCTCCTTCAAGCCGCCGATCGCGGTGACGCGACCGCGCAAGGTGATCTCACCGGTCATCGCCACGCCCGCCTTGACCGGCACCTTGGTCAAGGTCGAAACCAGCGAGGTCACCATGGCGATACCCGCACTGGGACCGTCCTTGGGCGTGGCGCCGTCAGGCACATGCAGATGCACGTCCTGCTTCTGCAGGAAATCGACATCGATTCCGAGCAGCTCCGCACGCGAGCGCACCACCGACAGCGCGGCCGTGGCCGACTCCTTCATCACATTGCCCAGCTGGCCGGTCAGCGTGACGGTGCCCTTGCCCGGGATCAGCGTGGACTCGATCTGCAACAGATCACCGCCTACCTCGGTCCAGGCCAGGCCAGTGACCAGGCCGACTTCGTTCTGCTCTTCGGCCCGACCGAAGTCGAAGCGGCGGACACCCAGATATTTGTCCAGGTTCTTCGAATCGACCACCACCAGCGCCTTGGGCTTCCGGGCGGTTTTCCTGGCGTGGGTCTTCTTGGCAACCTGCGGACCGGCCAGTGCGATCTCCTTGACGACCTTGCGGCAGATCTTGGCGATTTCACGCTCGAGATTGCGCACGCCCGATTCACGCGTGTAATAGCGCACCACGTCCTGGATCGCGCTCTCGGCAATCTCCAGTTCCTCCGGCTTCAGGCCATTGGCCTTGAGCTGCTTGGGCACCAGGTAGCGCAGGGCGATGTTGAGCTTCTCATCCTCCGTGTATCCGGGGATGCGGATCACTTCCATCCGGTCCAGCAGCGGGCCGGGGATGTTGAGCGAGTTGGACGTCGCCACGAACATCACTTCCGACAGATCCAGATCCACTTCCAGATAGTGGTCGTTGAATGCGTGGTTCTGCTCCGGATCAAGCACCTCCAGCAGCGCCGAGGACGGGTCACCGCGGAAATCCATCGACATCTTGTCGATCTCGTCCAGCACGAACAACGGATTCTTGCTGCCGACCTTGTTGAGGTTCTGCACGATCCGGCCCGGCATCGAACCGACATAGGTGCGGCGGTGACCACGGATCTCGGCCTCATCGCGCACGCCGCCGAGCGACATGCGCACGAATTTGCGGTGGGTCGCCTTGGCGATGGACTGGCCCAGCGAGGTCTTGCCGACGCCGGGCGGCCCGACCAGACACAGGATCGGGGCCTTCATCTGCTTCACGCGCGACTGCACCGCGAGGTATTCGAGGATGCGCTCCTTCACTTTTTCCAAGCCGTAATGGTCGGCATCCAGCGTGTCCTGCGCCGCCTTCAGATCCTTGCGGATCTTGCTGCGCTTTTTCCAGGGCACACCCAGCAGCCAATCCAGATAGTTGCGGACCACGGCCGATTCGGCCGACATCGGCGACATCTGCTTGAGCTTGTTGAGCTCGGCCTTGGCCTTGGTCTCCACCGCCTTGGGCATGCCAGCCTCGGCGATCTTGCGCGCCAGCTCCTCTAGCTCGCCCGGCGCCTCGTCCAGATCGCCCAGCTCCTTCTGGATCGCCTTCATCTGCTCGTTGAGGTAGTACTCGCGCTGGCTCTTTTCCATCTGCGACTTCACGCGGCCGCGGATGCGCTTCTCCAGCTGCTGCACGTCGATCTCGCCATCGACCAGCCCGACCAGCATTTCCAACCGGTCACCCACCTGCAGGGTTTCCAGCAGCTTCTGTTTGTCGGACAGGCGCACGCCAATATGCGCGGCGATGGTGTCGGCCAGGCGCGCCGGCTCCTCGATGCCGGTCAACGTCTGCAGCAGCTCCGGCGGCAGCTTGCGATTTGTCTTGATGTACTGCTCGAACAGCGACATCAGCGAACGGGCGATCGCCTCGATCTCGCGCGGCTCGCGCGACTCGTCCGATTCGATCTCCACGCCGTGGCCCTGCAAGGCGCCTTCGTGCTCGAACACCTGGTCCACGCTGGCGCGCGACAGCCCTTCCACCAGCACCTTGATGGTGCCATCGGGCAACTTCAGCAGCTGCAGCACCTGGGCCAATGTGCCGACCGGGTACAGATCGGCCGCCGCAGGATCATCGGTTTCAGCCGATTTCTGTGCCACCAGCAGGATGCGTTTGTCCGCCTCCATCGCCCGCTCCAGCGCACGCATGGACTTGTCACGACCCACGAACAGCGGGATCACCATGTGCGGGAATACCACCACGTCACGCAGCGGCAGGACCGGCAGATCAAGGACTTCGAGTTGGGTATGCGCCATGGGGGCTCCGCAGAAATTCGGGAAAACGGGCTGTAAAAAAGCCGATGGCCCCGTTATGGGGCCATCGGCGCAACGATGCAAGAGCGTTGCCGGGTGGATGAATGACCAGTCGGAAAATCCGCCCGGAACACACCATCCCGCATACCCAATTCAGTCGCCGGATGCAGCCTTGGGAGCAGCGGCCGGCGTCTCGTAGATCAGATAGGGCTCGGACTTGTGCTCGATAACCGACTCGTCCACGACCACCTTGCTGACGTTTTCCTGCGAAGGCAGTTCATACATCGTGTCCAGCAGCACCGACTCGACAATGGTGCGCAGGCCACGGGCGCCGGTCTTGCGCTTGAGCGCCTTCTTGGCGATCGCCGCCAGTGCGTCCGGGCGGAACTCCAGCTCCACGCCTTCCATTTCGAACAGCTTCTTGAACTGCTTGGTGATGGCGTTCTTGGGTTCGCTCAGGATCCTGACCAGGGCGGCCTCATCCAGCTCCTCCAGCGTCGCCACGACCGGCAGACGGCCGACGAACTCCGGAATCAGGCCGAACTTGATCAGGTCTTCCGGCTCGACTTCAGCCAGGATCTTGCCGATTTCCTGCTTGCGCTCGGCACTCTTCACCTTGGCACCGAAACCGATACCACTGGTTTCGGACGACCGCTGCTGGATGACCTTGTCCAAGCCTGCAAACGCGCCACCGCAGATGAACAGGATGTTCTTGGTGTCCACCTGCAGGAATTCCTGCTGCGGATGCTTGCGGCCACCCTGAGGCGGCACCGAGGCCACCGTGCCCTCGATCAGCTTCAGCAGCGCCTGCTGCACGCCTTCGCCGGAAACATCGCGGGTGATCGACGGGTTCTCGCTCTTGCGCGAGATCTTGTCGATTTCATCGATGTAGACGATGCCCTGCTGCGCCTTGTCGACGTCGTAGTCGCACTTCTGCAGCAGCTTCTGGATGATGTTTTCCACGTCCTCACCGACATAGCCGGCTTCGGTCAACGTGGTGGCATCGGCCATGGTGAACGGCACGTTGAGCAGGCGCGCCAGGGTTTCGGCCAGCAGCGTCTTGCCCGAACCGGTCGGGCCGACCAGCAGGATGTTCGACTTGGAAAGCTCGATGTCATCGCTTTTCTGGCGGCTTTCAATGCGTTTGTAATGGTTGTACACCGCGACGGCCAGGGTGCGCTTGGCCCGGCTCTGGCCAATGACGTACTGGTCCAGCACCTCGAGGATTTCACGCGGCTTGGGCAGCGAGCTGCGGGCAGACTGCGCCTTCTCCTCGAGTTCCTCGCGGATGATGTCGTTGCACAGTTCCACGCATTCATCGCAGATGAACACACTCGGACCCGCAATCAGCTTGCGTACTTCGTGCTGACTCTTGCCGCAGAACGAACAGTAGAGAATCTTGCTGCTGTCCGCGGAACGACCTTGGCGGTCTTCGCTCATGCTTCGCTTACCCAGTTACTCCCCCCGATGAACGGGGGATTCGATTTTGAGAATAGCACAGGGCCGGAAGGACACCAGTCCTGCCCGACCCTGCGGAAATGCCATGTTTTCGGTGATTTGCGCTGATCAAGTCGGCTGGATCGACTCTTCCGGACGGCGCTCCAACACCTGGTCGACGAGGCCGTAGGCCTGGGCTTCAGGCGCACTCTTGAAGTTGTCGCGCTCGGTATCGCGGGCGATGGTTTCCAGCGACTGCCCGGTGTGCTTGGCCAGCACCTCGTTCAGGCGCGAACGCAGCGTCAGGATTTCACGCGCATGGATGTCGATGTCCGACGCCTGGCCCTGGAAACCACCCAGCGGCTGGTGGATCATCATCCGCGAATTCGGCAAGGCATAGCGCTTGCCCGCGGCACCGGCCGCCAACAGCAAGGCGCCCATCGAGGCCGCCTGGCCGATGCAGGTGGTGCTCACATCCGGCTTGATGTACTGCATGGTGTCGTAGATCGCCATGCCCGCAGTCACCACGCCACCGGGCGAGTTGATGTAGATGCTGATGTCCTTTTCCGGGTTTTCCGATTCAAGGAACAGCAGCTGCGCGACCACCACGTTGGCCATGTGGTCGTCGATCGGGCCCACCAGGAAAATAAGGCGCTCTTTGAGCAGCCGCGAATAGATGTCATAGGCGCGCTCGCCGCGGCTGGTCTGTTCGACCACCATCGGAACCAGATTCAGGGCTGTGGTTCGGTTGTCCATTACGTGAGGCACCTATCTTGGGAGTGAACTCCCCGCGCCGTATCGCACGGGGATGGAACGCCGGCCGCTTACGGGCGGATGGCTTCCTGGAATGAAAGTGCCTGCTCGGTATGCTGGGCGCGCTCTGCAATCCAGTCGATCACCTGCTCTTCCATCACGCGGTTCTGCAGGCCACTCATCAACTGGGGGTCATTGCGGTACATCTCAATGACCTGCTCGGGCTCTTCATAGGTCGAAGCGATCAGGCGCATGGTTTCGTTCAGGCGCTTGGGGTCCAGGCGCAGATCATTGCGACGGGCCACTTCACCTACGAGCAGGCCGACCAGCACGCGCTTGTTGGCCGCGTCCTTGAAGCCTTCATGGGCATCTGCCGGGATTTCGCCCGGGTCGCGGCCACTGCGGCGCATCTGCTCCACCTGTTGGGCCAGCATGGAACGCGCTTCATTCTCGACCAGACGCGGCGGCAGTTCGACCGAGGCATAGGCGGCGATCAGCTGTTCACCCACTTCGCGACGCAGACGGTTCATCAACGCGCCCTTGAGCTCGCGCTCCAGATTGAGGCGAATGTCCTTGCGGAACTGCTCGGGGTCGCCGCTCTTCACGCCGAAGCTCTTGATGAACTCCTTGTCCACGTCCGGCACCACCGGTTCGGATACTTCCGCCGCTTTGACCGTGACCTGGACCTGCTTGCCGGCCAACGCCGGCACGCGCCAGTCTGCCGGGAAGTCGACGGCAAGCACTTTTTCCTCGCCCTTGACCAGACCGACCAGGCCCTGCTCGATCTGCTCGAACATCATTCCCTGGCCGACCACCACGCTGCCCTTCTCGACACCTTCGGCCGGCAGCCGCTCATCGCCGGCCTGCGACCAGGTTTCCAGCGCAACCAGATCGCCTTCCTTGACCGCACGGTCCACCGCGCGCCAGCTGCGACGCTGCTGACGCAGGTTCTCGATCATCTGGTCGATGTCGGCATCGTTGATTTCGGCCGTGTGCCGGATCACGTTCAACTTGGTCACGTCGACATCGCCGAAATCCGGCACCAGCTCGACGGTGGCGACAAAATCCAGCTCACCCTCACCGGCCTTGTCGATCCGCGGATTGCCGGCGATGCGCAGCTCGTGCTCACGCAGCGCGGCATCGAAGGTTTCCCGCAGCAAGCCATCCATCGCTTCGGCGCGCACCTGCTGACCGAAACGCTGTTCGATCACCTTGGCCGGCACCTTGCCCGGACGGAAGCCCTTGATGCGTGCCGTGCGCGCGATCTCGCCCAGACGACCACTGATATGGGTCTGCAGGCGCTCCTCCGGCAAGGAGAAGGTCAGACGGCGTTCCAGGTTGCCGATGGATTCGATCGAAGCTTGCATGTGGACTCCTGCCACCGGTGGCGCCATGGCCCCGGCACGATGTGGAAGAGAAACGGATGGAGGCGGATACAGATATCCGTCGCAGCCCGGTAGTTTCGCCGATTCCGGCTGGCGCTGCCAGCCTGACGCATCATAGGGTGACGCCGGGTCGACCGGCCACCGCTCACCTCGCCGGATGCCCTTACGCCGGGGACCTTCACCGGACGCCGCGCTGGTGCGAAAGGGGGGACTCGAACCCCCACGCCTTGCGGCACTGGAACCTAAATCCAGGGCGTCTACCAATTCCGCCACTTTCGCGAGATACGCCATCAACCTGCACGCATTGTTGCAGGCTCTAGTGCAAAGAAAAAGGCACCCGCCGGAGCGGATGCCTTGGTCTTGGTGGGCCGTCAAGGATTCGAACCTTGGACCTATTGATTAAGAGTCAACTGCTCTACCAACTGAGCTAACGGCCCTGAAACTAGACGCACATTTTAACGTGCTTTTCGATTTCCGCAACACCCGATTTCAAAGAAATCGCATGCTTTTTTCAGTGGGGTGGCTGAGGGGACTCGAACCCCCGACCACCGGAATCACAATCCGGAACTCTAACCAACTGAGCTACAGCCACCACTGAAACAACAACTTTCCTACCGCTTGCACCGATGGTGCGCCCGACAGGAATCGAACCTGTAACCGCCGGCTTAGAAGGCCGGTGCTCTATCCAGTTGAGCTACGGGCGCCCGGACCGGATTATCGCATTCCAATCCCGTTTTGAGCGGCGGATTGGTCGGGGTAGAGGGATTCGAACCCCCGACATCCTGCTCCCAAAGCAGGCGCGCTACCAGACTGCGCTATACCCCGGCGGTGAATCTCTCGGAGGTTCCCCCGAAAGGTCGGCTATTGTGGGAAGTCGTGCGCTGTCTGTCAACGCTCAAATGCATTTTTCCGCATTTGGTTATGCTCTTCACAGATACCTGGGCCACGGCCCACCACACATCAACAGGGAGAAGCATATGCGTAGCGGCAACCCCGCCCTCAAGGACTCCACCTTCCTCGACCTTGGCAGCGGCACCGTCGTGTCGCGCGACGGCGGCGCCATGACCCTCAATGGCACCGTCAACAAGACTGGCATCCTGCTGCTGCTGGCCGTGCTGACCGCCGCGTACGCCTGGAACAGCACCCTGACGGCGACCGGCGAACTGGCGCCCGGCGCGATGCTTTATCTGTGGGGCGGGCTGATTGTCGGCTTCATCCTGTCGATGGTCACCATCTTCAAGAAGACCTGGGCACCGGTCAGCGCACCGCTGTACGCACTGGCGGAAGGCTTTTTCCTGGGCTCGATCTCGGCCATCTACGAGGCCCGCTTCAACGGCATCGTGTTCCAAGCGGTGATCCTGACCTTCGGCACCCTGTTCGCATTGCTGTTCGCCTACCGCAGCGGAATGATCAAGGCGACCGAGAATTTCAAGCTCGGCGTGGTCGCCGCCACCGGCGGCATCGCACTGGTCTACCTGGCCACAATCGTGCTGGGTTTCTTCAACATCAATATCCCCTTCATCCACGAATCGGGCCTGATCGGCATCGGATTCAGCCTGTTCGTGGTGGTGATCGCCGCATTGAACCTGGTGCTCGACTTCGACTTCATCGAAACCGGTGTGGAGCAGAACGCGCCGAAGTACATGGAGTGGTATGGCGCCTTCGGCTTGATGGTGACGCTGGTGTGGCTCTATATCGAGTTCCTGCGCCTGCTGTCCAAGCTGCAATCGCGCAACTGATCGAACCTTCCGCATCCACTCCGAGCAGGCGCCTCCGGGCGCCTGCTCCATCGGCAGCGACTTCACCACCCCGGTTGTAAAGAGCAAAAAAAACGGGACGCCGAAGCGTCCCGTTTGCTTGCAGTCCAACCACCTGCGTGATTTTACACGCGGCTGGCGATGGCCTTGGCGAAACCCATGGTGCTGCCGCTGCCACCGAGGTCGCCGGTCAGCGAATCCTTGGCTTCCATCGTGGCGACGATGGCCTTGCGCAGGCGCTCGGCATTCTGCGGCTGACCGATGTGGTCCAGCATCTGCGCGGCGCCCAGCAGCAGCGCGCACGGGTTGGCCTTGCCCTGACCGGCGATGTCCGGCGCGGTGCCATGCACGGCTTCGAAGATCGCCACGTCGGCGCCGATGTTGGCACCCGGCGCCAGACCCAGGCCGCCGACCAGGCCGGCGCAAAGATCGGAAATGATGTCGCCGAACAGATTGGTGGTGACGATGATGTCGAACTGCTCCGGACGCATTACCAGCTGCATGCAGGCGTTGTCGACGATCATTTCCTGGAACTCGATCTCCGGGTAGCGCGCGGCGACCTCACGGGCGACGTCCAGGAACAGCCCCGAGGTCGATTTGATGATGTTGGCCTTGTGCACCGCAGTGACCTTCTTGCGGCCGGTGCTCTTGGCCAGCTCGAAGGCGTAGCGCACGATGCGCTCGGAGCCCTTGCGGGTGATCCGGGTGCCGGAGAACGCGGTCTCGCCATCGGCCGAGACTTCCTGGCCCTCGGCCAGATAGGCGCCTTCGGTGTTCTCACGCACGGTGATCACATCGATGTTCTCGTAGCGCGCCTGGGTGTTCGGGAACGAGATCGCCGGGCGCACGTTGGCGTACAGGTCGAACTGGCGACGCAGGGCCACGTTGATCGAGCTGAAACCACCGCCCACCGGCGTGGTCAGCGGGCTCTTCAACGCGACCTTGTTCTTCTGGATCGACTCCAAGGTCGAAGCCGGGATCAGCTCGCCCTGCTTTTCCAGCGCCACCAGGCCGGCGTCGGCGTACTCGTACGTGAGGCCCGCATTAAGGGCGTCGAGCACGAACAGGGTGGCATCCATGATTTCCGGGCCGATTCCATCGCCGCGGATGACGGTGATTGTCTGCGTCATTGATTGATATTCCGAACAGGGAGGAGGGGAAGCGCCATCCGGCTGCCCGGAGAACAAGGCGCATGAAAAGGTTTCAGCGGACAATTATGCCCGATCCCGCCCCCTCCCCCCAACTGGACGAAGTCTGGATTCAGGCGTGATCGTGCCCGACAGGCGCCTGCACCGCGCCGCCTTCAAGCTGGTCTAGAAAGTCCACCGCGCGGCGCAGATGTGGAATCACGATCGAACCGCCCACCACCAGACCGACCGAGAACGTTTCGAAGAACTCCTCGCGGCTGACCCCTGCTTCCTTGCACTGGGCGACGTGGTAGCTGATGCAGTCGTCGCACCGCAGCACCATCGAGGCCACCAGCCCGAGCAGCTCCTTGGTCTTCACATCCAGTGCGCCCGCCTGATAGGTCTGGGTGTCGAGCGCGAAGAAGCGCCGCACCACCTGATTGGGTTCGGCGAGGATGCGCTGGTTCATGCGTTGGCGGAATTCGGTGAATTCGGCGATGCGGTCCGCCTGCGCCTCCTCACTCATGTCGGCCACCGGCAAACAGCGGCTCAAGCTTGCCGGCGCGGTGCAGCGCCATCATGTCGTCATATCCCCCCACGTGAACATCGCCGACAAATATCTGCGGCACGCTGGTGCGGCGGGTCTGGGCCATCATTTTTTCCCGCGCTGCCGGGTCCAGATCGATCCGGACTTCAGTCCACGACTGGCCCTTGCTCTTCAGGAAGTTCTTGGCCGCCACACAGTACGGGCAGACGGCGGTGGAATAGATGGTGATCTCGGGCGCTGCGCCCGGGGTCTGGCTGGAAACTTCAGTGGTCACAGGAAACTCCGCGCTGGAAACTGGGTCTATACATGGTAGCGGCCGTATGGATTTTCGAGATCACCAACGCAACACTGCGGATTAACCTGCGCTTCACACCACAGCCGCCCTACCCCGTCATTCTCCGCCCAGCCCTGCCCTGGAGTTCCGTTTGCGCCCCCTGCTGCTCGCTACCGCCCTCACCTTGGTCCTGGCTGCCCCACTGGCCACCGGTCAGGACACCAAGCTGCCGGACATCGGCTCCTCTGCCGGGGAGCTGCTTACCCCTGCGCGCCAGGCCGAGTACGGCGGAATGATGCTGCGCGAGCTGCGCAACTACGGCTACCTGCTCGACGACCCGCTGACCGATCAATGGCTGCAGGCCATGGGTACGCGGCTCGGCTCCAACAGCGCGCAGCCGCGGCAGCCGTTCACCTTCTTCATGCTCAAGGACCGCCAGATCAATGCGTTCGCGACGCTGGGCGGCTACATCGGCATGAATGCCGGCCTGGTGCTGACCGCCGAGCGCGAGGATGAAGTGGCGGCGGTGCTCTCGCATGAGATCGCCCACGTCACCCAGCAGCACGTGCTGCGCAGCGTGGAGCGCGCCCAGCGCGACCAGATTCCGATCCTGCTCGGCATGCTGGCCGCAGTCGTCGCCGCGCAGCAGGCCGGCGGCAACTCCGCCGGCGATGCGACCATGGCCAGCATCACCAGTGCGATGGGGTTGATGCAGCAACGGCAGATCGACTTCACCCGCTCCAACGAATCGGAAGCCGACCGGCTGGGCATCCGCACCCTCGCCCGCAGCGGCTATGACGTGGAGGCGATGGCCGGATTCTTCGAGCGCATGTCGCAGGTGATGCGCGGCAACGAGGGCGGCGACAGCACGCCGGACTTCCTGCGCACCCATCCGGTCACCATCACCCGCATCAGTGAAGCCAAGTCCCGCGCCGATCAGATGAAGCAGGACACGGTGCTGTTGACGACACGCACGCCCACCGGCGTGCGCCAGGAACGGGTAAACCCGGCAGATCCGGGCACCGCCGCACCACTGGCACGCAACGACAATCCGCTGCTGCCGGCCTCGATGCAGCTGTCATTTCCAATCGACAGCCTGAACCGCAAGGGCGGGAGCGGCCAGTTCGACTGGGCACGCGAGCGATTGCGGGTGCTCAGCGCCACCACGCCGTCGGAGCTGGTGCGTGAATACCAGGATCTGCGCCACAGCCAGAAGGGTGGCCTGAGCGACCCGCAGCGCTACGGCGTGGCACTGGCCCAGTTGCGCAATGGCGGCTCCACCAACGAGGTCCTGAAGGAACTGGAACAGCTGCTGGAGAGCCATCCGGACAACCTGTGGCTGGCCTTGGCACTGGGCGAGACCGAATCGCGCGCGGGCCGGCACGACGAGGCCAACCGCCGCTTCGACGCCCTGCTGCAGCGCCTGCCGTTCAACCGCGCGGTAGCCCTCACCTATGCCGGTGTGCTCAACGAACAGGGCAGCGCCGACGCCGGACGCCGCGCCCAAGCGATGCTGCGGCCACTGCTGGCACGTTCGGCGGACGACCCGGTGTTCCAGCGCAGCTTCGCCCGCGCCAGCGAGCTGGCCGGTGACTCCGCCCGCGCCAGTGAGGCCTATGCGGAAGCTGCCTATCTGAATGGCCGCCCGGAGCAGGCCCTGATGCAGTTCCAGGCGCTGATGAAGCAGCCCGACCTGGACTATGTGGGCCGTGCCCGGGTCGATGCGCGCATCGAATCGATCATGCCGACCGTGCTGGAGCTGCGGCGATTGGGGGTACGCGATCCCGATGTGGAGCGGCGCTGAGCGCTGCAGTTGTCACAAACCGGTCATCAAACCGTAGTCTACTGGGCGCAATCCCGATTGGTGGGCGCTATGGTGGGCACGTGCAGAAACGCATCCTGATTGTCGACGACGAACCCGCGATCCGTGACATGGTCGCCTTCGCCCTGCGCAAGGGGGACTACGAGCCGGTGCACGCCGGTGACGCGCTGGAAGCGCAGACGGCCATCGCCGACCGCGTGCCGGACCTGATCCTGCTGGACTGGATGTTGCCGGGCAGCAGTGGCCTGGACCTGGCCCGCCGCTGGCGCAAGGAAGCCCTGACTCGCGACGTGCCGATCATCATGCTCACCGCCCGTGGCGAGGAGAACGACCGCGTCGGTGGCCTGGAAGCAGGCGTCGACGATTACGTGGTCAAACCATTCTCGGCGCGCGAGCTGCTGGCGCGGATCCGCGCAGTGATGCGCCGCACCCGCGACGATGACGAAGATGGCAGCGTGGCGATCGGTGCGATCCGCATCGATGGCGCCGCCCACCGGGTGTTTGCCGGCGAGGTGCCGGTGCCGATCGGGCCGACCGAATACCGCCTGCTGCACTTCTTCATGACCCACCCCGAACGCGTCTACAGCCGCTCGCAGCTGCTCGACCACGTCTGGGGCGGCAGCGTGTATGTGGAGGAGCGCACCATCGACGTGCATATCCGCCGCCTGCGCAAGACACTGGAACCGTTTGATGCGCACGACATGGTGCAGACCGTGCGCGGCGCCGGCTACCGTTTCTCGGCCGCTGTCTGAGCTTTCATCCGGCAGTGCCACGCGCGCTGCCGGCACCCGGCCGCGCCTGCTATAACCCGTATTCACCTGCACGGATTCTTCGCTCACCGAGACTGCAATGCCCCGCCACATCCGATCCGCCTGGTTGAAAACGCTGGCCACCCTGGCCGTGTTGCTGTTGCTGGCCTGGCTGCTGGGATGGTTCGCCGGTCATCCGGGAGCGGCCGTCGCCATCGCCGCGTTGGGCATTCTTGCCTGGCACTACTGGCGGCTGCGCCTGGTGCTGTTGCGGTTGACGGCCCGACAGCGCTGGGAGACGCCCGACAGCATCGGCGTATGGAACGAGCTCGATCGCCTGCTCTACCGCAACCAGCAGGAGATGCGCGCGCGCAAGCGCCGTCTGCTGGACATGTTGCGCAGCTACCGCGCGGCCGCGGCGGCGTTGCCCGATGCGGTGGTCGTGGTCGACCGCAATACCCAGCGCGTGCAGTGGTTCAATGAAGCGGCCTCCGGTCTGCTCGGCCTGCACCATCCGGCCGACATGGAAGCGCCACTGGTCGAGCGGCTGCAGCCCCTGCCGCTGGCCCATTGGCTGGCCGGCGGCCGCAACGCCGAACCGATACTGGATGCGAGCTCGCCGGTGGACCCGGGCATCCGCCTGCATCTGCGCCTGATCCCGTATTCGGACAAGTACTGGCTGCTGGTGGCGCGCGATGTCACCAAACTGCTGCATCTGGAACAGGTGCGTCGCGACTTCGTGGCCAATGTCTCGCACGAGCTGCGCACGCCGTTGACCGTGGTGCATGGCTATCTGGACATGATGGACCCGGAGGATTTCCCCGACACCGGTCCGATGCTGCTGGAAATGCGCAAGCAGTCCCAGCGCATGGCGCAGCTGGTGGAAGACCTGCTGACGCTGTCACGGCTGGAATCGCAACAACACACCGAACAGGAAACCGTGGCGATGACGCCGATGCTGGCCTCGCTGCGGCGCGAAGCCGAGGCCCACAGCCACGGGCGCCACGTCATCACCGTCGAAGACAGCGCCGGCGTGGATCTGGTCGGCTCCAACAAGGAACTGCACAGCGCGTTCTCCAACCTGGTCACCAATGCGGTGCGCTACACGCCGGCCGGCGGTCAGATCAGGATCGCGCTTGCGCGCGAAGCCGGTGGCGCGGTGCTGTCGGTCACCGACAGCGGCTATGGCATCCCAGCCACGCACTTGCCGCGCCTGACCGAACGTTTCTACCGCGTTTCCAGCAGCCGCTCGCGCGAAAGCGGCGGCACCGGCCTGGGACTTTCGATCGTCAAGCACATTCTCGGACTGCACCAGGCGCGTCTGGATATCCGCAGCGAAGTCGGCAAGGGCAGTGTGTTCTCGTGCCATTTCGACCATGACCACGTGCGCGCCCGTGGTGTTTCCCCCTCCGCCCTTCCAGTTGAAGACCCGCCTGCATGAATCCTCCTGTTCCCGCACTTGTCGCCGTGCCCATGGCGACCGATCCGCTGCGTGATCCGGCGCTGTACATCAACCGCGAACTGTCGCAGCTGGACTTCAATTTCCGGGTGCTGGCGCAGGCGCTGGATGAGCAGGTACCGCTGCTGGAACGGCTGCGCTTCCTGTGCATCTCCTGCACCAACCTGGACGAGTTCTTCGAAATCCGCGCCGCGGCGGTGCGCCACGCACACGAGTTCGGGCTGCCACCGGGTCCGGACGGCATGAGCCCACAGGCGATCCTCACTGCGGTCCACGATCGGGCCGCCGAACTGGTGGACCAGCAGTACCGCTGCTGGAACGACGATGCTGCGCCCGGCACTGCAGGATGCCGGCATCGGCATCCTCGCCCAGGATGCCTGGACCCCGCGGCAGACCCGCTGGCTGCGCGCCTATTTCCGCAACGAGATCATGCCGGTGCTGTCGCCGCTGGGACTGGATCCGTCGCATCCGTTCCCGCAAGATCCTCAACAAGTCGCTGAACATCGTGGTGGTGCTCAAGGGCACCGATGCGTTCGGCCGCGCCGGCCACCTGGCGACTCGTGCGCGCACCGCGCTCGCTGCCGCGCATCATCCAGCTGCCCGAATCGCTGGGTGGCGACCAGAACTTCGTGCTGCTGTCCTCGGTGCTGTCCGCCTTCGTGGACGAGCTGTTCCCGGGCATGGAGGTGCAGGGCGCCTACCAGTTCCGCGTCACCCGCAATTCGGAACTGGTGGTGGACGAGGAGGAGGTGGAGAACCTCGCCCTCGCCCTGCGCGATGAACTGGTCGACCGCGGCTACCGGCCGGCGGTGCGGCTGGAAATCGCCGACGACTGCCCGCGCCCGATCGTGCAGACGCTGCTGCAGAACTTCGGACCTGTCGGACAACGCCGTCTACCGGATCGATGGGCCCGGTCAATCTCAACCGCGTGATCCAGGTCTACGACCTGGTGCTGCGCCCGGACCTGAAATATCCACCGATGACGCCGCGCGCGTTCAAGGCCGGCGAAGGAATCTTCGAACGCGTGACGCGCGGCGACGTGCTGCTGCATCACCCGTTCGACTCGTTCGGCGCGGTGCTGGACCTTATCCGCGAGGCCGCCACCGACCCCCAGGTGCTGGCGATCAAGCAGACCCTGTACCGCACCGGCAAGGACTCGGCCGATTGTCGAGGCGCTGGTGCTGGCGGCGCGCAACGGCAAGGACGTGACGGTGGTGGTGGAGTTGCGTGCGCGCTTCGACGAGGAAGCCAACCTCGGCTTTGCCGATCGCCTGCAGGAAGCCGGCGTGCAGGTCGTCTACGGCGTGGTCGGCTTCAAGACCCACGCCAAGATGCTGCTGATCGTGCGCCGCGAAGGCCGCAAGCTGCATCGCTACGTGCACCTGGGCACCGGCAACTACCACGCCGGAACCGCGCGCGGCTACACCGACCTGGGCCTGATCACGGCCGATCCGGACATCGGCAACGACGTGCACCTGTTGTTCCAGCAGTTGTCCGGGCTGGCGCCGACGATGAAGCTCAAGCGCCTGCTGCAATCGCCCTTCACCCTGCACGCCGGCGTGCTGCAACGGATCGAGCGCGAGACGTTGCTGGCCGCGGCCGGCAAGCCCGGGCGCATCATCGCCAAGATGAATGCTCTGAACGAGCCGCAGGTGATCCGTGCGCTGTACGCCGCGTCCCAGGCCGGTGTCCAGATCGACCTGATCGTGCGCGGCACCTGCACCTTGCGACCGGGCGTGCCCGGCGTGTCGGACAACATCCGGGTGCGCTCGATCGTGGGCCGCTTCCTCGAACACAGCCGGGTCTACTGGTTCGGCAACAACGGCGCGGCCGAACTGTTCTGCGCCAGCGCCGACTGGCTGGAGCGCAACCTGTTGCGACGCGTGGAAACCTGCTTCCCGATCCTCGATCCGGATTTGGCGCGGCGGGTGTATCGCGAAACCCTGCAGAACTATCTGGACGACAACCTCAACGCCTGGGAACTGCAGCCCGATGGCCGCTACCGCAAGTGTGAGCCGGCCCGCGACGAGGCGCCGCACTCGGCGCAGATGGCGCTGCTGGAAGGCATGTAACGCTTCGCGTGCAGGCCGCCGCTGTCAGCGCAAGGTGACGGCGGCGCCCGGCCTTCGGCTACCATTCCGCCATGCCATTCTCCACGACTCCCCCGCCCCTGCAGGAAGGCGATCTGCTGGCCGCGATCGACCTGGGCTCCAACAGTTTCCACATGGTGATCGCCCGCTACCTGCTCGGGCAGTTGCGGGTAGTCGACCGTCTGCGTGAAACCGTGCGCATGGGCGATGGCCTGGATGGCAAGGGCGGTCTTTCCGCCGAGGCCCGCCAGCGCGCGCTCGAGTGCCTGGCCCGCTTCGGCCAGCGCATCCGCGACATCCCGCCGCTGCGGGTGCGTGCCCTGGCCACCAATACCGTGCGCCAGCTGCGCTCGCCGCTGGCGTTTTTGATGCCGGCCGAAACCGCGCTGGGGCACGCCATCGAAGTGGTCAGCGGGCGTGAGGAGGCGCGCCTGATCTACCTCGGCGTGGCCCATGCGCAGCCCCCGCACAGCGACGATCGTCGACTGGTGATCGACATCGGTGGCGGTTCCACCGAGTTCATCATCGGCCGTCGTTTCGAGACCATCGAGCGCGAAAGCCTGCAGGCCGGTTGCATCGCCAGCACCCGGCGGTTTTTCCCCGGCGGCAAGCTGTCGAAGAAGCGCTGGAAGGAAGCGCTGACCGAGATCGGCGCCGAGTTCCAGCCCTTCGCCGCCAAATACCGCGCACTGGGCTGGAGCGAGGCGCTCGGTTCGTCCGGCACCCACAAGGCGATCAGCGACATCTGCGCGGCAATGAAGCTGAGCAAGGGTGCCATCACCGCCGAGGCACTGCCGCAGCTGCGCGACGAGTTGTTGCGTGCCAGGCACATCGACGATATCGACCTGCCCACCCTGTCCAACGAGCGCCGCCCGATCATCGCCGGTGGCGTGCTGGTGCTGGAGGCGGCGTTCCTGGCGCTTGGACTGCAGAAGCTGCAGGTCAGCAAGGCCGCCATGCGCGAGGGCATCCTCTATGACATTGTCGGCCGCGCCAGCGACAACGATCTGCGCGATGAATCGGTGGCCGCGTTGATGCAGCGTTACGGGATCGACCCGGTCCAGGCCGAACGCGTCGAGGCCACGGCGAGAAGGCTGTTCGAGCAGGTCGCGCCGGTCTGGGGCCTGGAGCCGGAAGACGCGCAGATGCTCGATTGGGCCGCGCGCCTGCACGAGCTGGGGCTGGCGATCGCCCACAGCGGTTACCACACGCACGGCAGCTACGTGCTGGAGCATTCGGACGTGGCCGGTTTCTCGCGCCAGGAACAGTCGCTGCTGGCGGCTCTGGTCCGCACCCATCGCCGCAACGTTCCCAAATCGGCGTTCGATGCGCTACCCGACCGCCTGCTGATGTCCACCCGGCGCCTGGCCGCGTTGCTGCGGCTGGCGGTGCTGTTGCACCGTGCACATGAGGCCGATCCGATTCCAACACTGGAATTGAGTGTGGATGGCAGCAACCTGTCACTGGTGTTGTCGCAGGCCTACATCGATGCGCGGCCGCTGCTGCGGGCCGACCTGAGCGGCGAAGTCGAAGGCATGACCGGGCTGGGCTTCACCTTCCGTCCGTTCGTGGCCTGAGCCACCGGTGGCGGCGCCGGCCGCTGTCACCGTTCCGGCATATCGCTGACACCGGACTGCCATCGGCGCCGGTCACCCTGTCGGTAGACCGGGAGGCCGCCATGCGCTACGCCATCATCACCGAGACGTATCCACCTGAAGTCAACGGCGTCGCCTTGACCGTGCACGGGCTGGAACAGGGCCTGCGCAACCGTGGCCACGAGGTGGAGGTCATCCGCCCCCGACAGCCGCACGAGGCGGCCAGCGGCGACCCGCTGCTGGTCCGTGGCGCCGCGCTGCCGCGCTACCCTGGCCTGCGCTTCGGCCTGCCCGCTTCACGGCACCTGGCGCAGCACTGGCGACGGCATCGTCCCGACGCGGTCTACATCGCCACCGAAGGCCCCCTGGGCTGGTCGGCATTGCGCACCGCAAAGCGGCTGGGCATTGCCACCGCCACCGGCCTGCACACCCGCTTCGACGAGTATCTGCCCGACTACGGCGCCGCCTGGCTGCGCGCGGTGGCGCTGCACTGGATGCGCCGCTTCCACAACCGCGCCGATGCCACGGTGGTACCCACAGACGAACTGCGGCAGTTCCTCGACCAGAACGGTTTCGTGCGCGTGCGCGTGCTGGGACGGGCCGTGGACAACCAGCTTTTCGACCCGCGCAAGCGCGATCCACAACTGCGCGCGCAATGGGGCATCGAGGGCGAGGGTTTCGCCGCGATCCACGTCGGACGCATCGCCGCGGAAAAGAATCTCGCTCTGGCGGTGAAGGCCTTCCGATGCTTGCAGGCGGTTCGCCCGAAAGCCCGTTTCGTCTGGGTAGGCGATGGGCCATTGCGTGAAAAGCTGGCCTATGAAAATCCCGACTTCATCTTCTGCGGAGTGCAGCGCGGTGAGGCGCTGGCCCGTCACTTCGCCAGCGGCGACCTGTTCCTGTTCCCCAGCCGCAGCGAAACCTTCGGCAACGTCACCCTGGAGGCCATGGCCAGCGGTGTGACCACCGTCGCCTTCGACTATGGCGCGGCCCGCCAGCACCTGCGCAACGGCAACAACGGTGCTGCGGTAAACACGGACGAAGGCTTCATCAACGCGGCCGTGCGGCTGGCCACCGACGATGAAATGCGCGGCATGCTCGGCACCAATGCACACCGGGCGATGCGGCAACTGCATCCGCAGCAGACCATCAACGAGTTCGAAGCGCTGCTGTGCGAACTGACCGAGGCCAGGCGGGGCCGTGCGTTCGCCGCCGCCTGAAGGTCTGGCCGCCCGCGAAGCGCGCTGGTGTCGGCGGGCCAACCACTACGGCCGCCGGCGCTGGATACGGACCCTGTTCTCCCTCATCAGCCGGCTCGGCGATGGCATGTTCTGGTATGGGCTGATGGCAGCGCTGGTGCTGCTTGACGGCCTTGACGGGCTGCGCGCTTCGATCCACATGGCCGCCACAGGTGTGTTCGCACTGACGCTCTACAAGCTGCTCAAGCACTGGACGCGCCGCCCGCGCCCGTTCGCCGTCGACCTGCGCATCCGCGCATGGATCGCGCCGCTGGACGAATACAGCTTTCCTTCAGGCCACACCCTGCACGCCGTGGCCTTCAGCGTCGTGGCGTTGGCCCACTACCCGTGGCTGGCGCCGCTGTTGTTGCCCTTCACGGCAGGCGTGGCGTTGTCGCGGGTGGTGCTGGGATTGCACTATCCCAGCGATGTCCTGGCGGCCACCGCCCTGGGCGCCCTGCTCGCCAGCGTGTCGCTGCAGGTGGGTTCTCCGCTGGCCTGAGCAGGCCCTTACAATGCGCCCATGACCACGCTGTTCATCTCCGATCTGCATCTGGACCCGAGCCGTCCAGCCATCACCGACCTGTTCCTCGACTTCCTGCGCAGCGAGGCGCGGCAAGCCGAGGCGCTGTACATCCTCGGCGACCTGTTCGAAGCCTGGATCGGCGATGACACGCCCTCCTCCGCGGCAGATGCCGTAGCCGATGCGCTGCGCAGCCTCGCCGATGCCGGCGTGCCGGTGTACTTCATCCACGGCAATCGCGACTTCCTGCTCGGGCAGCACTACGCCGCGCGTGCCGGCATGCGCCTGCTGCCCGATCCCTGCGTGATCGAGCTGTACGGCAAGCCGGTGCTGCTGCAGCACGGCGACCTGCTGTGCACCGACGACACCGCCTACCAGGCTTTCCGCACGCAGACCCGCAATCCGGCGTTCCAGGCGCAGTTCCTGTCGCAGCCGCTCGAGGCCCGCATCGCCTTCGCGCAGCAGGCACGGGCGGCCAGCCAGGCACGCCAATCGGAACTGAAACAGGGCGACCGCGCCCAGTTCGAAACCGTCACCGACGTGGCGGCGGCGGAAGTCGTGGCCACGTTCCAGCGTTACGGCGTGGACACCATGATCCACGGCCACACCCATCGCCCGGCGATCCATCACGTGCAGGCTGGCGATGCCGGCTGCACCCGCATCGTGCTGGGCGACTGGTACGAACAGGGCTCGGTGCTGCGGGTGGATGCCGACGGCTACCGGCTGGAAGCGCTGCAGTAGACGAAGGGCGGCCTCGCCGCTCGACCGTCGCCGCGGCTGGGCTTCTAGAGTTATTGCCCGCGCATCGGCAGATCCCGGGCGCAGCCTTTCAGCACCTTGCCGGCCAGCACGAACTCGGCGCTGTAGGGATAGGCGGTGTCGGACATGCCATCGCTGCACGACTTGCGCTCGATATCCAGTGCGAATGCGTCGCCATCGGCGTGGCCACTGAAGTGCAGACCTGCCGCATCGAGCCGGCGCGGCGCCTGCAACCGGCGCGGCGTATCCAGTGTCTCGGGTGTGGTGTAGTGCAGGCGCTCGCCGTCCACGCGCACGCCCCAGAACGGTTCGGTGCCGGTGACCTGCAGCCGCTGCGGAAAGCCGGCCGCAGCCGGTCCTGCCGTTGCGGCCGCGCGCGTGGAAGGATCACTCACATGTTCGCTGACCGACTGGTGCTGCTGGCTGCATGCCAGCACCCCGGCAACGGGCAACAACAGGAAGACGCGCAATACGTTCAATGGAGATCTCCTCAAGGCGATGCGGGCGGGAAGGCTGCCGGGCCCGGACGCATCCGGCACCAGCCGCCCTGGTGGCAGTCGACAGTGGCATGCAGCGCGTCAATCGCCCGCGAAACCACACCGTCGGCCGGGCCGCCGCGGCAACCTCGCGCCGCGCGCGCCTACCCTGCCTGGTCGACCAGGTCAGCCAATTCGTCCTCGTCGAAGCCGGCCAGCAGCCGCGCCTCCAGGTTGAACGGACCGTGCAGGTAGCCGCCGGCGAACTCGCGCAGCAACTGCTTGAAACGTTCACGGGGTTCAACCCCGGCACGCTCGCAATACCAGCGGTACCAGCGTGATCCGGCGGCGACATGCGCCACTTCCTCGCGCAGGATCACTTCGAGCACGTCAGCGGTCGCAGCATCGCCGAGCGAGCGCAGCTTGACGATCATCGCCGGGGTGACATCCAGCCCGCGCGCCTCGAGCACGCGCGGCACCAGCGCCATGCGCGCGAGGCCATCGTGGGCGGTTTTCTCGCACATTTCCCACAGGCCGTTGTGCGCGTCGAAGTCGCCGTAGTCATGGCCGTGCGCCTGCAGACGCGCGCGCAACAGCATGAAGTGGCGCGACTCGTCGTCGGCGCAACTGACCCAGTCGGCATGGAAACTGCCGGGCAGGCCGCGGAACCGGTACACCGCATCCCAGGCCAGATCGATCGCGTTGAGTTCGATATGGGCAATGGCGTGGATGAAGGCGGCGCGCCCTTCCACCGAGCCAAGCCCGCGACGGGGCAGATCGCGTGGATGCACCAGTGCCGGCTTCGGTGGCCGGCCCGGCATGCGGATCGGTTCGGGCGGCGGTGCATCGGCGGACACCCGCAGTTCGCCGGCACGGAAACGCGCCGCGAAATGCTGGGTCAATGCGACCTTGCGCAGGGGATCGGCTTCGCCCAGGCACAGCTGCGCGGCCTGCAGCAGATCACCGCCCACCTCCGGAAAACCCTCAGCGGTCACCATCACAACCGCTCACGCACGCCGGCTGGTCTTGGCCTCGTCCGAACGCAACTTCTGGATACGCTCGAAATAACCCGGCTCGATGCCGGTGACGTACTTGCCGTTGAAGCAGGACGAATCGAACGCCTTCAGCTGCGGATTGCCTTCGCGCACCGCCGCTTCCAGATCTTCCAGGTCCTGGTAGATCAGCCAGTCGCAGCCGAGGTGCTTTTCGATCTCCTCGACGCTGCGGTCGTGCGCCACCAGCTCTTCGGCCGCCGGCATGTCGATGCCGTAGATGTTCGGATAGCGCACCGGCGGCGCGGCGCTGGCCAGATAGACCTTGCGCGCACCGGCGTCGCGCGCCATCTGCACGATCTGCTGGCTGGTGGTGCCGCGCACGATGGAGTCGTCCACCAGCAGCACCACGCGGTTGCGGAATTCCAGATGGATCGGGTTCAACTTGCGGCGCACCGATTTCACCCGCTCGCCCTGCCCCGGCATGATGAAGGTGCGGCCGATGTAGCGGTTCTTGATGAAGCCTTCGCGGTACTTCACGCCGAGCACGTTGGAGATTTCCAGCGCCGCATCGCGCGAGGTGTCGGGAATGGGAATGACGGTGTCGATGTCGTGGTCCGGGCGCAGGCGCAGGATCTTCTCGCCCAGCTTGATGCCCATGCGCATGCGCGCCTTGTGCACCGAGACGTTGTCGATCATCGAATCCGGACGCGCGAAATACACGTACTCGAAGATGCACGGGCTGTGTTCGGCCGGTTCGGCGCAGACCTCGGAGAACAGCTCGCCACGTGCGGTGATCACCAGCGCCTCGCCCGGTCGCACGTCGCGCACGCGCTGGAAGCCGAGCACGTCGAGCGCGACCGATTCGGAGGCCACGATGTATTCGTCGCCTTCGGCATGGGCGCGCTTGCCCAGCACCAGCGGACGGATGCCGTGCGGATCGCGGAAGGCGACCAGGCCCAGGCCCAGCACCACGCTGACCACCGCATAGCCACCCTTGCAGCGGCGGTGCACGCCGGCCACGGCGCGGATCGCCGCTTCCGGGCTCAACTGTTTCTGCGCGTCCAGCTCGTAGGCGAACACGTTCAGCAGCACTTCGCTGTCCGAATCGGTGTTGACGTTGCGGCGGTCCTGCTCGAACACCTGCTGGCGCAGGGCCTCGGTGTTGATCAGGTTGCCGTTGTGCGCCAGCGCGATGCCGTAGGGCGAATTGACGTAGAACGGCTGCGCCTCGTCCATGCCTTCCGAGCCGGCGGTGGGATAGCGCACGTGGGCGATGCCGACGCGGCCCTGCAGCAGCTCCATGCGCCGCGCGTCGAACACATCGCGCACCAGCCCGTTGGCTTTTTGCACCCGCAGGCGGGTGCCATGGACGGTGGCGATGCCGGCCGCGTCCTGGCCACGGTGCTGAAGTACGGTCAGGGCGTCATAAAGCTGCCCGGCGACGTTCTGGTTGCCGACGATTCCGACGATGCCACACATGTTGCGCGATCTCCGCTGGGACGTACCCGTTAACGTGAAGGTGGCCGTGCCTGGCCCGGGGACTCGATCCGCGCCGGATCGGGCTGATCCGGGCGCACCTGCGCCGGATCGATGTTGGAGGGCAACGCCCTCGCCGGGTCCTGTCGACTGTTTCCGCCAGCGGCATCACGCGGGGTGGTCCCCAGCGCCTTCGACACCACGGCAGACAATCCGCTGCCCGCAACCATTTCGCTCAAGGCGGCATTATCGCCTGCCACCGGCAACTTGCCCACGTCCAGATTCGACAATTTGCCCATCTCGGTGCTCGGCAGATTGGCCATGTCGACGTCTGGAATCGACAGATCGGGCAACTGTGCCCGCATCCAGCCCGCGCCGGGCTGCAGCACGGGCAGGATCCGCGATTGCTGCCAGGCCGCCTCGCGCGGCAGCGGCGTGAATCCCATCAGCAGCACCAGCAGGCATCCGAAAAACCCACCGCGCAGCAGGCCCAGGCCAAGTCCCAACACACGGTCGGTACCGTTGAGGCGGGTGGCATCCACGGCTCCGCGCAGGAGCATGCCAATCACCGCCACCACCACCATCACCGCCACGAACGTGAGTGCGTACCCGCCCAGGTATTGCGTCGGCGTCGGATTGGCGCCTTCCGCCAGCCAGTGCGCGGTGGCATCGCCGAACTGGAACGCTGCCCAACCCGACAACAACCACGACAGGGTGCCGACCACGATGCCGACGAAGCCTTTCATCAACCCCAGCAGGGCCGACACGGCGATCACCACCAGCAGCACCAGGTCAATCATGCATAAGGCTCCAGCGCCGGCCGCCCAAGGTTACGCAACGGGCCGCGACAGCTGATCAAGGATGCGGCCGGACCATGCCGGCCACGCCCACCTTGGCCGCGACCTGCGCCTTGAGCTGCTCGGCATCGGCGCGGCTGGCTACAGGACCGACGCGTACACGATTGAGCGTGCCCTTGTCGGTCCGCACCTGCTCGACGAACGCACTGAAACCGGCCGCGCGGGCCTTGTCGCGCAACGCGTTGGCATCGGCCGCCTGGCCGAAGGCGCCCAGCTGTACGGCAAAGCCGACATTGCCGGCCGCCGGTGCGGTGGGCGCGGCGACGGGAGTCTGCGCGGGCGCGGCAGCGGGCTTGGCGACCTCCGGACGTGCCGGTTCAACCTTGGCCGCGGCCGGCTTTGGCTCCGGTTTGGCCGCCGCGGCCACCGGCTTGGCCGGTGCGGGCGGCAGCGATTCGGTACGCACCGGCGACTGCGCGGCAGCCGCCGCTGGGCTGCTGGCAACCGGCGCGGACTCAGCCGGCTCGGCATTGAGCACGACAACCTGTGCGTTGACATCGCTGCGCACCTTGGTGGCCTGCAGGCGCATGAGTTCGGCTTGGGCACGGTCGGTATAGGGACCGATGCGTACACGCCAGGCGGGGCGGCCATTGATCGTGTCGGGCTGGCTGAAACCGGGAAGCCGGGACTGCTTCAGATGCGCGATGACGGCATCGGCATCGGCTTCGGTGGCATAGGCACCGAAGTTCACCGCGTAGTTGCCGGCGGCCACGGAAGGCGGCAATGCCTGCCCGTCGTGGCCAGCGACGAGCTCGGCGGCATCGGGATGGTCCTGCAGCGGCTGTGCCGGCAACATGCCCAGCGCACCACCGGCAGCCGGTGCGGCCGGCGTCACCAGGGGCAACTCGCGGGTTTCGAACTGGCCGTCGGCAGGAGCGGCAGGCGCCGTCAGCGCCACATCCCTCACGCCGCTGTCCGGCGCCGGTCCTTTGACCAGCATCGGCAGGAAGATCACGGCCAGAGCCACCAGAACGATGGCACCAATCAGTCGCTGTTTCAGGGAAGTATCCACAGAGGCGTGCTAGCGGCGCGGCGGAATGCCGTGGCGATTATAGCGGGCGGGCCCTCGCACGGCCTCAACCAGCTGAACGGAGATGCTGCAGTGCTTCGGCAGCGGTATGGAACGAGCCGAATACCAGAACGCGGTCGCCCTGTCTTGCCTGTGCGAGCGCCTGCTCGATGGCCTCGGCAACGCTGGCCGCCTCCGGCGCGTCAGCGGCCGCGGTATCCCCCAGCCGCCCACGCAACTGCGCGGCATCCTGCCCGCGCGGCCCGCCCAGCCCTGCCAGTTGCCAGTGGCTGACCTGGTCCTGCAGCGCCGCGACCACGCCATGCACGTCCTTGTCAGCCAGCGCGGCAAATACCGCATGGGTGTCGCCGGCCACCGGGCGCGATGCCAGCGCGGCGGCCAACTCACGTGCGGCCTGCGGGTTGTGGCCGACATCGACCAGCACTTCCACCCCATCACGCAGGAATGATTGCAGCCGGCCGCTGATCCGCGCCGTTGCCAGGCCGACCACCCAGGCCGCATCGGGCAGCTCGAGATCCAGCGCGCGCAACGCGGCGATCGCGGTGGCGGCATTGCTCCGCTGGATCGGCGCCCACAACGCCGGCTGCGGCAGCTCGATCTGCCAGGACACATCGCGCCAGCGCCAACGCCGCTCATCGATGGCCTCGTGGAAGAAATCGCTACCGCCGCGGATGGCATTGGCACCCAGCACGTAGGCGCGCCGCAGCACGCTCGATGGCGGATCGGTTTCGCCCAGCACCACCGGCTTCCAGCCGCGGATGATGCCGGCCTTCTCGGCGCCGATGGCCTCGCGATCATCGCCCAGCCACTCGCTGTGATCGATATCGACGGTGGTGATGACGGCCACGTCGGCATCAATGACGTTGACCGCGTCCAGGCGTCCGCCGAGACCGACCTCCAGCACCGCCAGATCAAGTCCCGATTGCTCGAACAGCCATAGCGCCGCCAAGGTGCCGTATTCGAAATAGGTCAACGCGGTATCGCCGCGTGCCGCTTCGACCGCCTCGAATGCCGCCACCAGCCCCGCGTCATCGACATCCACACCGTCAATGCGCACGCGCTCGTTGTAGCGCAGCAGGTGCGGCGAGGTGTAGGCGCCGACTTTCCAGCCGGCCGCACGGGCGATGGCCTCGATGAACGCCACCGTCGACCCCTTGCCGTTGGTACCGCCGACGATGATGGTCCGCCTGGCAGGCTGGCCCAGCCGCAGTGCCTCCGCCACCGCGCGCATCCGCTCCAACCCCATGGCGATGCTGGCCGGATGCTGATGGTCGATATGGCTCAGCCACTGCTCAAGGGTGGCGGGACGGGTCTGGGACATACTGCAGATTCTCGATCGTCATGGACTCCCGCCGGGCGGGAACGGCGCCTTCAGCGCCGCAATGGCCTACATGATACAGGCCGCCCCGCGCAGGTCAGGCCCGCACTTAATTTGACGGGTATACGCGCGCTTACCGAACGGCCGCTGGATCGCGCTGGCGGATGATCTCGGCACTGAGGACGGCATCGCCAAGCGGGCTGCGTCTCGAGACCCAGCTCAGCCAAGCGCCACCCTGCGAAGCTCCGGATCAGGCGAGTCGACCTTCACTTTTTGCTCTCCCCACACCTGCCATTTACCAACGTCGGAGATTGTCTGACCACGCTGTTTGTCACAGCAAAGCAGCCAATATGCTCCAAATTTTGGTTACAGCGCGCGGTGCCTGGCCTCGCCGAAGAACGGCGTGTGATGGGCGCAGTCGTTCATGCGCACCACTTCCAGGCTGTCCAGATCCTTGCCTTCAAGCAGGTTCAACGTGGTCGGGGCCTGGCGGAAGGTCCACAGCTTGCCCATCGGCAAGCCCAATACCTTGCACAGGATCACGCGGTTGACGGCGTCATGCGCGACCACCAGCAGCGTGTCGTCATCGCCCAGCCCGTCCGCCGCCTTGGCCAGCCCGCGCCAGCTGCGGTCCAGCACCTGCCGCAATGATTCGCCGCCGGGCATCAACACGGTATCGGGTTCTTCGCGCCACGCGCGCAGACGCGCCGGATCCTTGTCGTTGATCTCGCTGGCCAACAGGCCTTCCCACTCGCCATGCGCGATTTCCTGCAGATCGGGCTCGGTCAGCAGCATCGCCTCACGCCCGGCTCCCAACGCATAGCGGGCGGTGGTCTGCGCACGCGACAGCGGTGATGCCACCGCACGGGTGATTTCCAGACCCTGCAGTCGTTCGCCCAATGCTTTGGCCTGTGCCTCGCCCACCGGTGAGAGAGGAATGTCGATCTGGCCCTGATAGCGGCCTTCGGCGTTCCACGGCGTTTCACCGTGACGGGCAAGCAGAATACGCATGCAGCAAGTTCCATTGAGGGGGGAGCCCGCCAGGTGATGCGACGGGAGGCGCATCATAGCCCGCCGTGCGACGAAGCCTCCCAGGTGACCTGCGGACACGGATCCGCCTGCAGCGTCGGCGCCGGCAGCGCGGAACGGCGCTGCGGATTACCGCTGCCCTCCTGATCACCCCCCGCGCCGGCAACCGACACCAGCATCGACGACGCGGTTGTGGGCAGTGCGCAGGCGTTACCATGCCGGCTCCCTACCGGTGGCACGGCGTGACTTCCGCACGAGGGCAGCACTCTCCAGGCCCCAGACGCGGCATGACCAGCACCTCCACTTCTCCGAAGCAGTTCAATCCCAAGCTGTGGCACGAACGTCGCGACCGCTGGGTCGCGGTACTGGTCACTGCACTGCTGCATCTGCTGATGCTGCTGCTCCTGCTGCACTCCAGTTCACCGGTGGTTTCCTCGCCGCAAGGCTCCTCTGGTGGTGGCCGGGTCAAGGTCGATTTCGTCGGCGAGGCACCACCTTCGGCGCAGCCCCGCGAAGTGCCACCACAGGACAAGCCCAGCCAGACCCCGCGCGCGCAACCCAAGCCCGTAACGCACCGCCGCAGCGAGCACCGCAAGCCGGTGCCCGAAGCGCGCTACATCGAGCCGCCCAGCGAACCGGAGCCCGAAGAGCCGCAGACCGCGACGCAGGCCCAGACGCCGGCCGCGCCGGCGCCGACAGCCAGCCCGCCGGAAACCGTGCAGCGCCGGCCGCAGAGCTGGACCGGGCGTCCGCCCGGCTCGCTGGAGCGAACCACGGCCCCGGACGATCACGGGCGTTCGGCCGGCCCAGGCAATGACAGTGGCCGGCGCATCGACCGCAGCGCCGGGGAACCGGCCATGGAAGTGGGCGGCTACCAGATCGTCTACGACCTGCTCAGCGAGGAAAAGCTGCGTGCCTGGATGGATGGGGCCAAGGTAGTCGATGGCAAGAAGGAACTCTCGATCCCGCTGCCAGGCACCACCTGGCGGATGGTGTGCCCGGCCGAAGTCGCCCTGCGCCGCGGCTCCAGCAAATGCCGCATGCTGCAGGCGGGTTCGCCGGAATTGCAGGACATCGGCGATGCCCGCGAATTCGTCATCGTGATGTACGTCTACCGCTACGGCGAACTGCTCTGGCGCGGGCCCGGCCCGTACCGCTGAGTCGGCTGACCAAGGCAGGAGCGGCGTGAGCCGCGAAGCCGATCAATCCGGCAGTCGTGGCAAAGACCGGCCACGGCAGGGCCGCAACGGGCAGCTCCCCGGGTGCGCTGTGCTTACCCGGGCTACGGAGCTACGGGCTGGCGGTAGCAACGGGCTCCAGACTAAAAACGCGGAAGCCCGGACGGTTCCCCGTCCGGGCTTCTGCTGGAACCACGGCGCTCGAAGTTACTTCGAAGCGGCTTCCATTTCCTTCAGCAGCTGCGGCGCCGGGGCCACTTCCTGCATGATCCAACGCATGTAGCGCTCGTCGACCGAGATCATGCGGGTCATCACCGGGTCGAACACCCAGTTGCTGGCCACCGATTCCCAGATGCCGTCGAATGCCAGGCCGACCAGGCGGCCGTGCGCGTCCAGCACCGGCGAGCCGGAGTTGCCACCGGTGATGTCCAGGTCGGACAGGAAGTTCACCGGCACGCTGCCGATGCGCTTGTCTTCCAGGCCGCCATAACGCTTGGCCTTGACCGCATCGATCAGCGCCTTCGGCGAATCGAACGGATCGGCGCCGGTTTCCTTGGCCACCACACCTTCCAGATCGGTGAAGGCCGGCTGCACCTTGCCGTCCAGGCCGGTGTAGCCCTTCACGTTGCCGAAGGTGATGCGCAGCGACAGGTTGGCATCCGGATAGACGAACTCACCCCGGGTTTTCTTGTAGTCGGCAATGGCCTGCAGGAACAGCGGACGCGCCACCAGCTCCTCGCCCATGCGCACCTTGCGCTGGTGCTCCAGCTCCAGCAGCGCCGGCATCACCGCCACCGCGTACTGGATGGCCGGGTCGCTGCTGGCCTCGAACGCGGCCTTGTCGGCGTTGAGCCACTTCAGGCGCTCGTCCAGGTTGCCCAGCTTGGAGCCGTCCAGGCGCTTCACCGCTGCCTCGACCGCAGCGGCGTTGTCACCGCCCAGCCACTTGTCGAAGGCCGGCAGGCGCTGCGCCGCCGGCAGTTCGACGTACTGGTCCAGCCAGTACTGCTGGAACTGGCGATCCATGGCCGCCACATAGCGGCGATCCATCTGCTTCAGGCCGCCTTCGATGGTCGGCAGGTCGCGTTCCTGGTAGCCCTCTTCGCGCTGCGCGTCCGGCTTGGCCTTCTCGATGGCCAGGCGGTACAGGCGCACGGCGGTGCCCAGGGTGCCCGTGCGGTTGAGCATGCCCAGGTCCAGGTCACGTGCCTGGTTGGCGCGCGCCTGCTCGCCCAGCGCCTGCAGCCGCGCATAGGCATCCAGCGCGGGCTTGCCGGCAGCACCCTGGCCGCGCAGCCATTCCAGCACCGCGGTCTCTTCCTTCTGTTTGTGCGCAAGCACGTTGTTGCGCTTGAAGCCATCCAGCTGGCCGTCGTAATTCTTGCTGGTGTTGTTCCAGCCGGCCATGCTGGCGGCGTACTTCACCGCGATGTCCTGGCTGTCCTTGCTGGCAGCTTCGACCAGGGCGATCTGGTCCTTGTAGGCCTTGGCGATGGTCGGGTAGGTCCAGTTGGCGGTGTTCTCGAACTCGCTGACCAGCGCGTAGCGGTCGGTGCGGCCCGGGTAGCCGGCCACCATCACGAAATCACCCTCACCCAGCGGCTGGTTGGCCAGCTTCAGCCAATGCTTGGGCTGGTACGGCACGTTGTCAGCGGAAAACGCGGCCGGCTTGCCGTCCTTGCCCACGTAGGCGCGGTAGAACGCGAAATCGCCGGTGTGGCGCGGCCACATCCAGTTGTCGATGTCGCCACCAAACTTGCCGACGCTGCCCGGCGGCGCGTACGCCAGGCGCACGTCCTTGATTTCCATGTTCTTGAACAGCCGATAGGTATTGCCACCGGAGAAGCTGTACAGCTTGCAGCTGTAGCTCTTGTCGGCCTCGCACTCGGCGATCAGCTTCTTCTCCAGCGCTTCCAGCGCCTCGGTGCGCTTGAGCGGGTCCTTGCCGGCGCCGGCGATGGCCGCCTTGGCCTGCGCGGTCACGTCGGTGATCGCGTCCAGCACATAGATGCGGGCGTTGGGACCGGCGCTCAGCTCATCCTTCAGCACCGGGGCGTTGAAGCCGTCGTTGATCAGGTTCTTTTCGGCGGTGGAATTGAGCTGGATGGCGCCATACGCGCAGTGATGGTTGGTGACCACCAGGCCCTGTGGCGAGACGAAGCTGGCGGTGCAGCCGCCCAGCGCGACGACGGCGCCCATCGGATCGCCGGTGAGGTTGGCCAGCTGTTCCGGCGAGAGCTTGAGGCCGGCCTGCTTCAGCGGACCGGCGATCTCGGGCAGCTGCTGCGGCACCCACATGCCTTCGGCGGCATGGGCGAGCGGGACCAGCCCGAGGCTGGCGACAATGGAAAATGCAAGCAGATTCGAGCGCATCGAGCGGCCCCTGGTGATGGAAGCCTCGATTGTAGCGGCTGAAACCGCCGGCGATCAGCCGGTGGCGGCCACTGCGGATGACGCCGATGCCCGCTGACACACGTTGGACCGGCGGTGTCACCGCACAGGCCGGCCGCAGTGATGGCCGTTACAGGCGAAAGCATATAATCGCGGTTCTTTCCTTTCTGCGGTTTTCCGGCAATGGCACAGACAATGAAGGCGCTGGTGAAGCGCGAAGCGGGCAAGGGCATCTGGATGGAACAGGTGCCGGTTCCGACGCCGGGCCCCAACGAAGTGCTGATCAAGCTGGAGAAAACCGCCATCTGCGGCACCGACCTGCACATCTACCTGTGGGACGAATGGAGCCAGCGCACCATCAAGCCGGGCCTGACCATCGGCCACGAATTCGTCGGTCGCATCGCCGCGCTCGGCAGCGCCGTCACCGGCTACGAGATCGGCCAGCGCGTGTCCGCCGAAGGCCACATCGTCTGCGGCCACTGCCGCAACTGCCGTGGCGGTCGCCCGCACCTGTGCCCGAACACCGTCGGCATCGGCGTCAACGTCAATGGTGCGTTTGCCGAATACATGGTGATGCCGGCGACCAACCTGTGGCCGATTCCCGACCAGATCCCGTCCGAACTGGCCGCCTTCTTCGACCCCTACGGCAACGCCGCGCATTGCGCGCTGGAGTTCAACGTGATCGGCGAGGACGTGCTGATCACCGGCGCCGGCCCGATCGGCATCATCGCCGCCGGCATCTGCAAGCACATCGGCGCACGCAATGTGGTCGTCACCGACGTCAACGACTTCCGCCTCAAGCTGGCCGCCGACATGGGCGCCACGCGCGTGGTCAACGTGGCCAACACTTCGTTGAAGGATGTGATGAAAGACCTGCACATGGAAGGCTTCGACGTGGGCCTGGAAATGAGCGGAAATCCGCGCGCGTTCAACGACATGCTCGACTGCATGTACCACGGCGGCAAGATCGCCATGCTGGGGATCATGCCCAAGGGTGCCGGCTGCGACTGGGACAAGATCATCTTCAAGGGCCTGACCGTGCAGGGCATCTACGGCCGCAAGATGTACGAGACCTGGTACAAGATGACCCAGCTGGTGTTGTCCGGCTTCCCGCTCGGCAAGGTACTCACCCACCAGTTGCCGATCGACGACTTCCAGAAGGGCTTCGACCTGATGGAAGAAGGCAAGGCCGGCAAGGTCGTGCTGAGCTGGAATTGAGGGCCCCGTAATCGCGCTGTCTTCGGTAACAATCAGCGCGCCGCGGGTGCATCACCGGACAAACCTGTAGCCGGCACGCACCATCGACACAAAAAGGGCGCCCTGCGGCGCCTTTTTTTGTTGATTGCAATTGGAGAGTTCGCCGATCGCCGGAATCTCACGTACACCCATGCCTTCACGCGCGGTCGAAGGTGACCGGTGCCGATGAGGGCGCGCCGCAGCGCCAATGACATGTTTGCAGCCAATCACTCCATTGCATTCGCCAACGCCTCGCTACTGGCCAATTTCCGCAGTTGTTGCAGAAATGGAAAAGGCGCCTTGCGGCGCCTTTTCTTCATGGCATTGCGAAAACCGCTTACTGCGCGATTTTCAGCGACAGCATCACGCGGTTGTCGGCGAGCTCACCGAAGTTGGTGCGGCCGTTGCCATCGGTGCCGAAGTAGCCCAGCGACACATTGACGATGCCGAGGTCCTTGCCGACGCTGACGTTCCAGTCGGTGTAATCCTGGGCCACGGCGCTGTCGAAGGTGCTGCGGCCCACATTGGCGGCGATGCTGAAGTCATTGGGCAGCTTCCACTCGCCACCGAGCGCGTAGTACCAGCCGTCGGTGGAGGTGTTCCACACGTCGTTGCTGTAGCCGACGCTGAGCTTGTAGGTCTCGGCGAAGGTGGCGGTGGTGATCAGCTCGTTGTAGTCCAGCTCGCTGGCACCGGGATAGGTGTAGCGGTTGAGCAGGACATCGAGGTTGACGCTGTCGTTGACGTCCCAGCTGTAGCCGACGAAGTAATCCACTTCGAAGTCCGGGCTGTCGTCACCAAAGTCCACGCCCGACGCCCAGCCGCCGACGTACACGCCCACCGGCGAGGTCCAGGTGATGCCGGCCTGGCCGGTCGGGTTCTCGTCGGTCTGGGATACGCCGCGGAACAGGTAGTCGGAAACGGCACCCACTTCCCAGCTGATCGGCGATTCGGTTTCTTCCTGCGCGCAGACGGCGAAAGGAACGGACATCAGAAGGACGCAGGCCGACGCGACAAGGCGCTTGCTGTGATTCATGGGAGATCTCCAGTCAGAGGGCGAAGCAATAGTGCATGGGGCCAGCGCCCGTTTCACGGATTTTTAACCCTGCGGATATTGCGCCGCAGCAATGCTGCCGTCAACCGGAATCCCGTTCACCTGCTTCCACGAACAGCGCTGGCCGTACCTGCCGCTCGGCTTTGCCGGCCACCTGCACTCGCGCACCCGCAGGCCGCTCCTTCCACTTGCGCATGTCCAACCTCTGGCCCGAGCCACTGCTGGATCGCCGCGGTGGGCGGCCCACCACCATCAGCTGTCAGCAGCTGTTGCGGGCGCATGGACAGCTCCCGGCCGGCTGCCTGCGCCACCGACAGCGGCCGGCTCGCGGCGCGCCGGGCTGACATAAGGCACCGCACCTGCAGCCTTCCCATGACGCCAGCACCGTTCTCGCCGGCCGGCTAAAATTACGCTTCCTTACCTGCTGTACGGCCTGCCATGACCTCGATCACGACCGTTTCCCCACTCACCCGGCACTACGCCGAGGAACTGGACGCCATCCGCGAGCAGGGCCTGTTCAAGGCCGAGCGCATCATCACCAGCCCGCAGTCGGCCGAGATCACCCTGGACGACGGGCGCACCGTGCTGAACTTCTGCGCCAACAACTACCTGGGGCTGGCCGATCATCCGGACCTGATCCAGGCCGCCAAGGACGCGCTGGACAGCCACGGCTTCGGCATGGCCTCGGTACGCTTCATCTGCGGCACCCAGGACCTGCACAAGCAGCTGGAGCAGCAGATCGCCGACTTCTTCGGCAAGGACGACACCATCCTTTACGCCGCCTGCTTCGACGCCAACGGCGGCCTGTTCGAGCCGCTGCTGGGCGAGAACGACGCGATCATCTCCGACAGCCTCAACCATGCCTCGATCATCGACGGCGTGCGCCTGTGCAAGGCCAAGCGCTTCCGCTACGCCAACTGCGACATGGCCGACCTGGAAGCGCAGCTGCAGGCCGCCGACGCGGCCGGCTGCAGGACCAAGCTGATCACCACCGATGGCGTGTTCTCGATGGACGGCTTCATCGCCCCGCTGGACGAAATCACCGCGCTGGCCAAGAAATACAACGCGCTGGTGCACATCGACGAATGCCACGCCACCGGCTTTCTCGGCGCCACCGGGCGCGGCTCGGCCGAGGTCAAGGGCGTGCTGGACAAGATCGACATCATCACCGGCACCCTGGGCAAGGCCATGGGCGGCGCGCTGGGCGGCTTCACCTGCGCCAGCGCCGAAGTGATCGAGCTGCTGCGCCAGCGTTCGCGCCCCTACCTGTTCTCCAACTCGCTGCCGCCGCACGTTGTCGCCGCCGGCATCAAGGCGTTCGAAATGCTGGCCGCCGCCGATGACCTGCGCGATACCTTGGCGCAGAACACCGCCTATTTCCGCGAGAAGATGACCGCTGCCGGTTTCGACGTGAAACCGGGTGTGCATCCGATCAGCCCGGTGATGCTGTACGACGCGCCGCTGGCGCAGAAGTTCGCGCAGCGCCTGCTGGAGGAAGGCATCTACGCGATCGGCTTCTTCTTCCCGGTCGTGCCCAAGGGGCAAGCCCGCATCCGCACCCAGATCAGCGCCGCGCATACCCGCGAGCACCTGGACCGCGCGATCGATGCGTTCACCCGCATCGGCTTGGAACTGGGCGTGATCAAGGGCTGAAGCGGCACAACGAGGCAACCGGGAGAGCCCGGCCGTGCGCGGCTCTTTCGTTCAATGCCGGGCGCATGCGGAGGGCGGGTCGGCCCACGGCCAGCGCCACCGATGCGCGCCCTTCGCGCCGACGGTGCGGCAGCGGAACGGGCGATGGTGTCGTGCCATGGAACCATGCCGCGCGGTGAGCGGTGTTCCGACGGGCGCACTACGCCTTGCCGGCATATGCCGGCATTGTCGTCAGCTCATGATCCGCGGCTCTTATTTTTTCTTTTTCTTCCTGTCCTTGGCCGGTTCCTTCCGGGCTATCACCGGCATGACGGCCGGGCGGTCCTCGACCTTGCCCTTGGCGACACGGATGCCGTTGGCCTTCATCCAGGCATCGAACTGGTCGGCGCTCATCTTCTTGTCGCCCTGCTGCATCAGGAAGCGATAGCTCCCGCGCCCGTCGCGTTCGCCGGTGCCGGGCACTCCCGTGACGGTCACCGGCGATTCCGGCGCCGCCGCAGCGGTCTGCTTGCCTGCGCTGGAGGCACAACCGGCAGTGACCAGGATCCCTGCAGTCGCCCACATCAAGGCGGTGCTACGGGCAAATTCAGATACGGACATGACTCGATCTCCAGCAGGCGGAGATCGACTCTAACTCTTCACTTCACGTAATAGCTATATGCCATTGAATTGGATGACATATACCGCCGATTCCGTCATGAAACCAGGCCGTTATTCCACGCCGACCGGCCTAAATATCGCACGCAATCGCCACGTCAGCTCTTGCCCGGCCGGGCTGTGGGCAGGACAAAACACGCAAGAACGTGACTTCAGTGCGGCCACAATCGCCGCCGCGGCGTCCGTGAATTACTTGACGTCCGCAGGTGCCGGTTCGGCAGCCGCCGGCTCCACCGGTGCCGGTCGCGCCTTTACCACGCGCACGCCGCGCGCCTTCATCCAGGCGTCGAATTCCTCGGCGGTCATGTTCTTGCCGCCCTGGTTCATGTCGAAACGCCAAGGGGTGTTGTCGAACTCGGTCGCCGGCTTGTAGGCCGCCGGATCATTGGCGATCACTGCGGGGTTGGCCGGAGTCACCTTGGCGATGTTCTGGCAGCCTTCCACACGCAGACGCAGCAGCACCCGGGCCAATGACTGGTCGTCGCTGAAGTTGGAGGTCAGTACACCGGCCGGCATACCCAGCTGCACCTGACGGGTGTAAAGCTCGGGCGCGACCGGCGCGATCACGGTGGCCGGCAGCGGCAACGGTGTGATCGAACCTGCCGAACAGTCGACAGCTGCGTGGGCGGCGGGGATCAGGAGCAGGCCAAGCACGCCAGGCAGTGCAATACGCAGCATCGGATTTTCCATTCGGATGAAGACAACGCCGCGAGTGTAGGCAGCCACCGGTGTGCTTTCAACCGTTGCCCGCAATGTGATGGGCAAACCTGCGATGGCCGTGGCAAAACCACGTGAAAACATGTGCCTGCCGTTTTCCGCGCACAAAAAAAGAGGCCCGGCAGATGCCGGGCCTCGCTCTTCAACTGAAGTGGTCCGATCAGTTCTGGACGTTCAGCTCGGTACGACGGTTCTTGGCGCGGCCTTCCGGGTTGTCCGAACCATCTTCATTGGTGTTCGGAGCAATCGGACGGCTCTCACCGTAGCCCACCGGGCCGACCATGCGCGAAGCGGCAACGCCGTTGTTCTGCAGGTAGTCGTACACGGCAGTGGCGCGGCGCTCGGACAGCTTCTGGTTGTAAGCGTCGGTGCCCTTGGAGTCGGTGTGACCGGCAACTTCAACACGCAGATCCGGGTAACGCTTCAGGATCTCGGCAGCCTCGCTCAGGATCGCAACCGCGTCCGGACGCAGGGTCGACTTGTCGAAGTCGAAGTTCACGCCCTTCAGGTCGATCGAGACCGGAACCGGGCAGCCGTCCGGACCGATGGTCTGGCCAGGCTGGGAGGTCGGGCACTTGTCGTCGCAGTTGTTGACGCCGTCACCGTCGTCATCCAGATCGGCGCAGCTTGGTGCAACCGGGGCCGGGGCCGGAGCCACGGCGGCAACCGGGGCCGGTCCAAGCGGAATCACGACACCGACCGAAGCCAGCACGTCGCCAAACCAGTTTTCGCTCGGAGCAGCAACGCTCTGGTCGTCGAAATCGGCGCGGTAGGCCACTTCGGCGCGCACAGCGATGCGCTTGTCGAACGTGGTCTGCAGACCGGCGCCGACCTTGGCCGCCAGGTTGCCGTCCTTACGCTGGAACGGCGAATTGATGTTGTTCACAACATATTCTTCTTCCGACTTCTGGTAGCCCAGACCGAACAGCAGGTACGGGTTCCAGCCACGGCCGTCCTGGACGAAGTGGCGACGCAGGTCCAGCGAAACGCCGTACTGCGACCAGTTCAGATCCTGGTTGGCATCGAAATTGGGATTCTGATAGTTCAGTTCGCCATCCAGCGACCAATTCGGGCTGATGAACTTGCCCAGACCCAGCGTCACGAAGGGAGCATCGTTGGTCAGACGGTCGTTGTCCTGGAAGTTGAAGCCAGCCGAACCGGTCAGGTACCAGCGATCATCAAATTCCTGCGCCGAAGCGGACTGGGCAAAAGCCAGGCCGCCCAGCAGCGCGGCGGTAAGGATCTTCTTGTTCATGAATACAACTCCTTGTCTCGGGGGTATGAAACTGGTAGAGGCATGGTCCAGCACAGCAATTTCGTCGTGTTCAGACGGCCGTTTCGCACGCCATCGCGATGCACATTATTCGCTGCCGAGTGAAGACTGCGTTAACAGCCGCATAACAAATCCGGGGAGCCGGCAAGCCCCGACAGCCCAGCGCGGACTACGTATACAGGTTAATGAAGGCGCTGCGGGCGTCATATTCATCCGCTCGTACATTCCCTCGGCCCTCCTCCATGAATTGCGCAGGCAGGCTGGCCCCTTCCGGAAAGAATGTGGGCAGGTCACGGTCAGGAGAATGGGCTGCGTATCATGCCGTTGGCCCCCATCGGAGTAGCCGTCTCGCCATGAAAGCCGTTGCCCTGACCCATTATCTCCCCATTCAAGACCCGCGCTCGTTGCTGGATTTGGACCTGCCCAGGCCGGCTCCCCCCGAGGGCAGTGACATCCTGGTGCGGGTGCAGGCCATTTCCGTCAATCCGGTGGACACCAAGTTGCGCGCGCCCAGACCGGCCGTGGAAACCACCCCACGCATTCTGGGTTTTGACGCCGCCGGAGTGGTCGAGGCGATCGGCCCGGACGTCACCGCCTTTGTACCGGGTGACGAGGTCTACTACGCCGGGGATGTGACCCGCCCCGGCAGCAATGCGCAGTTGCAACTGGTGGACGAGCGGCTGGTCGGGCGTAAACCGGCCACCCTGGACTTCGCCGAAGCCGCGGCGCTGCCGTTGACCACCCTGACCGCGTGGGAGCTGCTGTTCCAGCGCATGCCGTTCCAGCTGGATGGCCAGCGCCATGCCGGTTGTACGCTGCTGGTGATCGGTGGCGCAGGTGGCGTCGGCTCCATTGCCATCCAGCTCGCGCGCCACGCCGGATTCACCGTGATCGCCACCGCCTCGCGTCAGCAGACACAAGCCTGGTGCTCGCAGATGGGCGCCACCCATGTAGTCGACCACCGCCAGCCGCTGGCGCCGCAGCTGGGCGCCCTAGGCATCGAGCAGGTGAACGTGGCGCTCAATTTCGCCAATACCGACCATTACTGGCAGCAGCTGGGGGAATTGCTGGCGCCGCAGGGCCATGTCGGCCTGATCGTGGAGCCGGCCGGCGAGCTGCGTATCGGCGATCCCTACAAGAGCAAGTGCATCGGCATCCACTGGGAATTCATGTTCGCCCGCGCGCGCTTCCGTACTGCCGACATGATCGAGCAGCATCGCATCCTGAGCCGGGCGGCCAGCCTGATCGACGCCGGTGAACTGCGCACGACGCTGACCCGCACGCTGGGGCCGATCAACGCCGCCAACCTGCGCGAAGCACATCGGCTGCTGGAATCGGGCAGCACCGTCGGCAAACTGGCGCTGGCCGGCTGGGAATGACCTGGCATCCGGCAAGCCGACGCCTTCACGGTGTCGGCAGCTGGAGTCACCACGGACGCTCACGGCGGCGCTGCTCCAGTCTCTCAATGCCGACAGCAGCCACTACCGCGTGAGGAAATGCCGATCGCAGTTGCAAGGCCGGCCGCGGCCGCCGCCATCTGGCGAGTCGCAGGCCAGCCTACGCGCCACCGGGTGGTGCGCCCCCCACCTGAACACCCCGTCTCTCTCTTTCCACTTCGGGAATCCGGATGACCTCCCTGCCCTTGCGCCTGATCCAGCTGCTCTGCGGCCTGTTCCTGTTCGGCCTCGGTGTTGCGTTGATGATCCGCGCCGGGATCGGCGTCGCGCCGTGGGACGTGCTCAGCCAAGGCATCGCTGCACAGACCCCGCTGTCGTTCGGGCTGGCCACCAATATCGTCGGCGCACTGGTGCTGCTGTTGTGGTGGCCGATCCGGCAGAGACCGGGGCTGGGCACCGTGCTCAACGTGCTGGTGATCGGTCCGAGCGCGCAGTTCGGGCTGTGGTTGCTGCCGGCGTTCCACGGCTGGCCTTTCCAGATCGCCATCTTCTTGTCCGGGCTGGTGCTGGTGGGACTCGCCACCGGCATGTACATCGGCGCAAAGCTGGGACCCGGACCGCGGGACGGGCTGATGACCGGCTTGCATGCGCGCTATGGCTGGGCCATCTGGAAAGTGCGGACCGCGATCGAAGCCAGCGTGCTGGTGATCGGCTGGTGGCTGGGCGGCAATGCAGGCCTGGGCACGCTGGCCTTCGCGCTGCTGATCGGACCGCTGTGCGGGATCACGCTGCCGCTGTTCGGAGCTGGCAAGCCCGCCCGGGAAGACAGGCCAGCACCGTTGTGATCCGGCAAGACGGACCACGGCAAGTACCTTGCGCTTGACCTCGCTTCGCACGACGGCACGGTGTGCCAGGACAGCTGGCGGCACGCCCGCCCCTTGCCGGGCGCGGCGTTTCCCGGCACGCTGCATCAATCCGTACGCAAGCGTATCCACTATGTCGCCCGCCATCGATTCCGCCTATCCGCACCTGTTCGCCCCGCTGGAGCTGGGCTTCACCCAGCTCCGCAACCGGGTGCTGATGGGTTCCATGCACACCGGACTGGAAGATCGCGCACGTGACTTCCCCAAGCTGGCGGCCTATTTCGGCGAGCGCGCAGCCGGCGGCGCGGCATTGCTGGTGACGGGCGGTTTTGCGCCGAACGTGGTCGGCTGGCTGGCACCGTTCGGCAGCAAGCTGTCGTGGCCATGGGAGGCCCGCCCGCACCGGCAGATCACCGCCGCGGTCCACGCGCATGGCGCCAGGATCTGCCTGCAACTGCTGCATGCCGGACGCTACGGCTACCACCCGCTGCAGGTGGCGCCGTCGAAACTGAAGGCGCCGATCAATCCGTTCACTCCGCGCGCGCTCTCGGCCCGTGGCGTGGAACGACATATCGCCGATTACGCCAACGCCGCCCGGCTGGCCCGCGACGGCGGCTACGACGGCGTGGAAGTGATGGGCTCGGAAGGCTATCTGATCAACGAATTCATCGCCTCGCGCACCAACAAGCGCACCGACGCCTGGGGTGGCGATGCGGGCAAGCGCATGCGCTTTGCGGTCGAGATCGTGCGCCGCATCCGCGAGGCCTGCGGGCCGGACTTCATCATCATCTACCGGCTGTCGCTGCTGGATCTGGTCGAGGACGGCAGCAACTGGGCCGAGATCGTGCAGCAGGCCCAGGCCATCGAGGCCGCCGGCGCCACGCTCATCAACTCGGGCATCGGCTGGCACGAGGCGCGGATACCCACGATCGCCACCTCGGTCCCGCGCGCGGCGTTTGCCGGCGTGACCGCGAAGCTGAAGCCACACGTGGGCATTCCGCTGATCGCCACCAACCGCATCAACATGCCCGACGTGGCCGAGCACATCCTTGCCGGTGGCGGTGCCGACATGGTCTCGCTGGCGCGGCCACTGCTGGCCGACCCGCAATGGCCGAACAAGGCCCGCGCCGGCAACGCCGCAGCCATCAACACCTGCATCGCCTGCAACCAGGCCTGCCTGGACCACGTGTTCCAGAACAAGCGTGCCAGCTGCCTGGTCAATCCGCGCGCCGCGCACGAGACCGAACTGAACTACCTGCCCGCCACCACGCCGCGTTCCATCGCCGTGGTTGGCGCCGGCCCGGCCGGGCTGGCCTGCGCCACGGTGGCGGCGCAGCGCGGCCACCGGGTGACACTGTTCGATGCCGGCAGCGAGATCGGCGGCCAGTTCAACGTCGCCAAACGCATCCCGGGCAAAGAGGAGTTCCACGAGACCCTGCGCTACTTCCGCCACAAACTGGTCGAGACCGGGGTCGACGTGCGCCTGGATACCCGCGTCGATGCGCCGGCGCTGAGCGGCTTTGACGAGGTGGTGCTGGCTACCGGCATCGTCCCGCGCAACGTGGAGTTCCCCGGTGCCGACCATCCGATGGTGGTCAGCTATCTGGACGTGCTGCTGGGCCGGGTCAACGCCGCTGACAAGGTCGCCATCATCGGCGCGGGTGGTATCGGCTTCGATGTCGGTGAATTCCTGGTCCACGAAGGCCCGTCGCCGGCGCTGGACCCGGCCCGCTGGATGGCCGAATGGGGCGTGGACCCGAGCTTCGAGAGTCGCGGTTCGCTCGCGCCGGCACGGCCCGAGGCGCCCGCCCGCCAGGTCTGGCTGCTGCAACGCAGTGCGGGCAAACCGGGCGCCAAACTGGGCAAGACCACCGGCTGGATCCACCGCGCAACGCTCAAGGCCAAGGGCGTGAAGATGCTGGGCGGCGTGGAATATCTGGGCGTGGACGACCGTGGCCTGCGCATCCGCGTCGATGGCCACGAGCAACTGCTGGCGGTGGGCACCGTGGTGGTCTGCGCCGGCCAGGAACCGCGCCGTGAGCTTGTGGCGGCGCTGCAGGCCGCCGGCAAGACGCCGCACCTGATCGGCGGAGCCGATGTCGCGGCCGAGCTGGACGCCAAGCGCGCGATCGACCAGGGCAGCCGCCTGGCGGCTGCGTTTTGACCGGTGTGAACGGACGGCGCTGGCCCGGCCGCGCCGCTAAAGGCCAGCCAGTTACCAACCTGAATGTCAACAACCCCCATTCAGGATGAGTTTGGGGTTTGACCCCTAACTTGCGCCAACTTTCACTCACCACCCAGTTCCGGTGAGTGCCCGGTCCGCTTATGGACCGGTCCCGGGCGGCCCGACGAGCCGCCTCCCCATGACGCCAAGCCTGTCCTGTTCACCTTTCCGGCCACGTTGGAAAGGAAGCATGCCGCGGCCCATACGGAGCAAGGAGATTCATGAAACTGGCCTGGATTCTCTGGCTGTCGCAACTGTTGCCGCAACCAGCCGCCGATTCGCTGTGTCTTAGCACCACCGTTTACCTGGAAGCCCGCGACCAGACCCTTCGCGGCCAGCAGGCCGTCGCCGAAGTCGCCCTGCGGCGGCTGGACAGTGGTTTGTGGGGGGATTCGATGTGCCAAGTGGTGACCGCGCGCAAGCAGTTCGCCCCGACCATCGTCGCCCCCAACACCCAGCTGCGTAATACCGACGCCTGGGTCGATGCGATGGATGTGGCCTTCGCCGCCGAGCGCAACTGGGCGCTGCCGGCCGGCGAACGCAAGGAAATCGTGCCCGGTGCCAGCCACTTCGCGGCGCTGTCGATTGCCAGCCCGAGCTGGCGCAACGCCTACCAGGTGGCGACCATCGGCGGCCATACCTTCTTCAAGGTACAGACGCTCAAGCCGCGCGCCTCCTGATTCCGAACCGGAAGATCACGCGCCGCGGCCGGTTGTGGGAATAATGTTGGATCAACCGACACCCACAGGACTCCGCATGAAGCTCTATACCAAGCCTGGCGCCTGCTCCCTTTCCGACCACATCGCGCTGCACTGGTCCGGACTGCCTTTCGAGGTGGAGGTGGTGGATGCAGTGACGATGAAATCGCCGGAGTTCCTGAAGCTCAATCCGTCCGGCGCGGTGCCGGTGTTGACCGACGGCGAGTGGGCCCTGACGCAGAACGCGGCCATCCTGCACTACATCGCCGACAAGGCACCTGCCAAGGCGCTCGATGGCGGCAGCGATTCCCGCCAGCGTGCGGAGGTGAACCGCTGGCTGGCCTTCGTCAACGCCGATGTACACCCGACGTACCTGCCCATTTTCGGGGCGACCCGTTATCTGGACGATGAGGCCGTCATCGCCCGCACCCAGGACCAGGCACGGCAGCGGCTGCAGGGGTTCTACCAGCGCCTCAACGACCAGTTGGCCCGTCATGACTGGATCGCCGGCACCGGCTCGCCGTCGATCGCCGACGCTTATCTATATGTCACCGTGCGCTGGGCACGCGGCGTTGGCGTCGATTTGGCCGGCATGGACGCATTGGACCGCTTCGAGCAGCGCATGTTGGCCGACGCTGGCGTGCAGGCCGCATTGAAGGCCGAAGGTCTCAGCTGACCCTCCGGACCGAGGGCGGCGTTTACAGCGCTCCGCCTGGCAGACAGATACGGCCGCCGGATATTCGCCGACGGCCGTATCGTCTACTACCCTCACGTCAGGCCATCACCAGCGCCCGGGTCTCCTCCAGCCAACGGCTGGCAAACGCCTGGCTCTTGGCCTTGCCCAACGCACTGGCCACATCCGGCCATAATTGCTCCAGGCCCGTGGCGCTATCACAGCGCTCGATCTTCAGCTGGATGAAATACCCTTTCAGGCCCAGATGCTTGCGCACCGACTCGCTCATCCACCCCTGCAACTGGCGATAGCGTTCCGGATCACTGCCCAGCTGGGCGGTCACCATCACTTGCGGCGCAACCGATGCGCTACCCGCCACCACTTCGATCAACCCCAGTTCAGCCAGCTGCACCAGCGCGTCGTCCGGCGCCCGCAAACCCTGGCCAACCGTCGCCAGCTCACCGTCATCGCGTTGGCCGTCGACCATCAGCAACACCGAGCGTAGCGCCGGCGACAAACGTCGCGACCGGTCCTCTATCTCCTGACGCCCGGCCTCCGTCTTGGCATGGATCAATGCCATCCCCCCCTCCTGTTCGTGTACCGACAACCCGGGACGTGGCGACAGCGGTGCCCTGCACCACTGCACACTCTCTCCTGCCCCGACCCTTGCGATCATCCAGACCGGGCCATCTCCTGGCCCTGCACACTATTCCCCCAGCGCGCGACGGATCTCCTCCAGCACCGCCCGGTCGTCGTTGTCGACGGAGCTCCCGGCCAATGCTGCTTCCGCCAATGCCTGCAACGAACGCCGCATCAGCTTACCTGAACGGTTCCTGCCTGGCGCACTGACAAATAATGCGGATTGTTCGCAACTACGCCCCTCGCGCCCCGAGCAGCGGGACGGGACGAACCCGAAGAGGACGCGTAGCCGTAGCGCCCCCCGGCACCACGCCGGTGATGGGATAGATATCGATCCTCATCCACTGGAACCCGCACCGGCGTGAGCGGTAAAAGGCCGGGTGTATCGGACGCAAGCCCGGTTCCACGGCGCACAAGCCGTCGGGCACCACGTTTCCAGTCACCGCAGAATGATTGCGAAAACGCGGCAAGAGGACGACGCCCCCCTCAGAACGGGCTGGGTGAGGAAAACGCCATCTTCGAACCGGTGCCCGGGTGCACGAAGGACAATTGACTGGCATGCAGACAGACCCGGGCCGCGACGGCCGCCCCGTAGAGCTCGTCACCGACGATCGGATGGCCAATGCTGGCCAGATGGACCCGCAGCTGGTGGGTGCGACCGGTTACCGGTTCCAGCTCCAGGCGCGACTGCCGGTTGACGGTATCGCGGGCCAGCAGCCTCCATTGCGTAAGCGAAGGCCTGCCGAGTGCATGGTCCACCTTCTGCCGCGGCCGGTTCGGCCAGTCGGCGATCAGCGGCAAGGAGATTTCCCCCGCCTCACCCTCGACCACGCCCTGCACCAGGGCTTCGTAACGCTTGCCTATCCGCCTGCGCTCGAACAGCGACGACAGTACCGACTGCATGTGCTTGCCGCGTGCGAACAGCATGAGACCCGATGTGACCTGGTCCAGCCGGTGCACCGTCAATGCACCGGCATGTTCAAGCTGCAGCCGCGAAACCACGCAGTCCTGGTTCTCGGGCAAGCGGCCCGGCACTGAAAGCAGGCCGGCCGGCTTCTCGATCACAACCAGCTTGGCATCGGCGTAGTGAATTCGCATCTGCGGATTTTATATCCTCCGCAAAAGGACACCGTTCCGAACATCACCCGTTCGGAGCCGGACCGGAGCGGTCGCTCTAGCGCGATCCCTCATCTCCGGCGGCCTCGGCACTGCCGGTGGTGACGACTCCTTTCCAGCCTGAAAAATAAAGCTGATAGCGCGAGTCCAACACAGCCAAGGCATTGCGCTCACTGCTCATCGTGCAGGTGTTTGTAGGGTTTTCGACATTCTCAAAGCCCATCAGGCTCGCTCGCATGAGCGCCAATGAAGCCATGCCTTCCAGACAGGCTCCACGCCCATACACCGCGCCGCCGGACATGTCGTGCGTGATCGCATCAAGCTCGCGCCGATAGCGCTTGTCCGCCCTTTGTGCCGCCACAGCATCGGCATAGCGCGGCTGCAGAGAGGAAAGAACCTCCTGCGCCTGCACAAGTTCCGCCGGCGATGCTGCCTTGGCCGCAGACTCGTAAAGTGCTTTGGCTGCCGGGTCGCCACGTTCGGCTCCGAGCTGCAGCCAGGCCAAGCCCTGCGGCCGGTTCTGCTGCAAGCCATCACCATTGAAATAAGCCACCCCGAGTGCTTGCTGTGCCGCTTTGCTGCCCCAGCCGGCGGCCAGTTTCAGATAGTCCTCCGAGGCAGACCATTTTCCTTTCAGCCACAACTTGCGCGCGATGCAGAAGTTGAAATCGCCCGGGAGGATCCGGTACATGAAGGCACTGCAGTACTGGGCCAGCGGGGCATCCACCGCTGCAGGCTGACTGGCGTTTCCCTGTGCGGGGCTGGGCCAGGGGAGCACCGCTGTAGCGACAAGAATAAAAGCCTGGAAGTATTTCTTCATTGCTCAGCTCCCCCATCCCGGGACAGGTGACCAACGCCCGCATTGAAGCACAAAAAAGCCGGGCAGATGCCCGGCCTTTTCAGCAAGCAGCTGGCAATCAGCCCAGCAGGTCGGCCACGCCGGCGCGCTCTTCTTCCAGCTCTGCCAGGGTGATGTCGATGTACTTCTGCGAGAAGTCGTCGATCGGCAGGTCCTTGACGATGGTGTACTGGCCGTTCTCGGTGGTCACCGGGAAGCCGAACATCACGCCTTCCGGAATGCCATAGGAGCCGTCGGACGGCACGCCCATGGTCACCCACTTGCCGTTGCTGCCCAGCACCCAGTCATGGATGTGGTCGATGGCGGCGTTGGCAGCCGAGGCGGCCGAGGACAGGCCACGGGCGGCGATGATCGCGGCGCCACGCTTGCCGACAGTCGGAATGAAGGTGTTGGCGTTCCATTCCTGGTCGTTGATCAGCTCGCCCACCGAGGCGCCGCCGGTGGTGGCGAAACGGTAGTCCGGGTACATGGTCGGGCTGTGGTTGCCCCACACGGTGAACTTCTCGAAGCTGTCCACGGCCTTGCCGGTCTTGGCGGCCAGCTGGCTCAGCGCGCGGTTGTGGTCCAGGCGCAGCATGGCGGTGAAGTTCTTCGGATCAAGATCCGGTGCCGACTTCATCGCGATGTAGGCATTGGTGTTGGCGGGGTTGCCGACCACCAGCACCTTGACGTCGCGCTTGGCGACGGCGTTCAGCGCCTTGCCCTGCACGGTGAAGATCTTGGCGTTCTCCAGCAGCAGGTCCTTGCGCTCCATGCCCGGGCCACGCGGACGTGCGCCGACCAGCAAAGCCACGTCGACATCCTTGAAGGCCACCAGCGGGTCAGCGGTGGTCACCACGCCGGCCAGCAACGGGAATGCGCAGTCTTCCAGCTCCATCACCACACCCTGCAGCGCGGCCTGGGCCTTTTCGTTGTCGATTTCGAGCAGCTGCAGGATGACCGGCTGGTCCTTGCCCAGCATTTCACCGGAAGCAATACGGAACAGCAGGGCGTAACCGATATTGCCGGCAGCGCCGGTCACGGCAACACGAACGGGTGCTTTCATGGGGGATTTTCCTCGGCTAATAAGCGTGTGGGGTTCTACGCCACACCGGGGCGAAGACGCCACAGCGCGGCCAGAATTGGAACGGCCACCGCGAGGTGGCCGTCAACAGCGATCAGGCGGAGAGGATCTTGTTCCACTCGGCCACGCGGTCGGCCTTGGCGGCCAACACGGCGCCGGTGTCGCCTTCGATGGTGATCTTGTTGATGGCATCGCCCTGCTGCACGGCGTCGACCACGTCCAGACCTTCGGTGACCTTGCCGAACACGGTGTGCTTGCCGTCGAGCCAGTCGGTCTTGATGTGGGTGATGAAGAACTGGCTGCCATTGGTGCTGGGGCCGGCATTGGCCATCGACAACACGCCGCGCTCATGGCGCACGCCATTGTTGGTCTCGTCTTCGAAACGGTAGCCGGGACCGCCGCGGCCGGAGCCTTCCGGGCAGCCGCCCTGGATCATGAAGTCGGGGATCACGCGGTGGAACGCCAGGCCATCATAGAAGCCGCGCTGGGCCAGATTGACGAAGTTGGCAACGGTCAGCGGCGCCTTGTCGGCGAACAGCTCGACCTTGATCGGGCCGCGGGAGGTGTCGAAATGAGCGATCAGGGACATGGCAATCCTCGTGGGAGTGAGTGGTTTCGTCAGCCGCATAGAATACACCGCGCTGCCCCCGCGGCCGTATGAGTGAGCGCTAAACCCCACGAAAACAAGCTGCCCGCAGCACCACCTGAATGGGGATTCAGGGGTTGACGAAATGATTTTTCGCGTTTCGCCGCCGCACCCGTATAATACTGGACTTCTTTTTCCAAATCCGGCGCCGACTGGCCCCCTTTCGCATGTCCATCGAAAATCTTCGCAACATCGCCATCGTCGCCCACGTCGACCACGGCAAAACCACCCTGGTTGACTGCCTGCTCAAGAATTCCGACACCCTGTCCGAGCGCACCGTGCTGGCCGAGCGCGTGATGGACAGCAATGACCAGGAAAAGGAACGCGGCATCACCATCCTGGCCAAGAACACCGCCATCAAATGGAATGGCAACCGCATCAACATCGTCGACACTCCCGGACACGCCGACTTCGGCGGTGAAGTCGAGCGCGTGCTGTCGATGGTCGACTCGGTGCTGATCCTGGTCGATGCGATGGACGGCCCGATGCCGCAGACCCGCTTCGTGACCCAGAAAGCCTTCGCGATGGGCTTCAAGCCGATCGTGGTGGTCAACAAGGTCGACCGTCCGGGCGCGCGTCCGCAGTGGGTGGTCGACCAGGTGTTCGACCTGTTCGACAAGCTCGGCGCCACCAACGAGCAGCTCGACTTCCCGATCGTCTACGCCTCCGGCCTGAACGGCTATGCCGGCCTGACCGACGATGTGCGCTCGGGCGACATGACCCCGCTGTTCGAAGCGATCATGCAGTACGTGCCGGTGCCGGACGTGGACCCGGAAGGTCCGTTCCAGATGCGCATCAGCCAGCTGGACTACAACAACTTCGTCGGCGTGATCGGCATCGGTCGCATCCAGCGCGGCAAGCTGCGCAAGAACATGCCGGTCACCGTGATCAACCGTGAAGGCAAGAAGCGAACCGGCAAGGTATTGCAGGTGCTCGGCTTCATGGGCCTGGAGCGGGTGGAAGTGGAAGAGGCCGAGGCCGGTGACATCGTCGCCATCTCCGGCATCCAGGAGCTGACCATTTCCGACACGATCTGCCACCCGGACGCGCCTGAAGCGCTGCCGCCGCTGACCGTGGACGAGCCGACCATCGCGATGACCTTCCAGGTCAACAACTCGCCGTTTGCCGGCAACAAGGACCTGTCCGGGGGCAAGTTCCTGACCAGCCGCCAGATCCGCGAGCGCCTGGAACGCGAGACCGTGCACAACGTGGCGCTGAAGGTCGAGCAGCTCGAAGACGCCGACAAGTTCCTGGTTTCCGGCCGTGGCGAACTGCACCTGTCGGTGCTGATCGAAACCATGCGTCGCGAAGGCTACGAGCTGGCGGTGTCGCGCCCGGAAGTGATCATCAAGCAGATCGACGGCCAGGCCATGGAGCCGATCGAGCAGCTGGTGGTGGACATCGAAGAGGTGCACCAGGGCGGCGTGATGGAAAAGCTGGGCATCCGCAAAGGCCAGCTGAAGAACATGGAATCGGACGGCAAGGGCCGTGTGCGCCTGGAATACATGATTCCGGCCCGTGGCCTGATCGGCTTCCAGAACGAGTTCAAGACCCTGACCCAGGGTTCGGGCCTGCTGTTCCACGTGTTCGACCATTACGGCCCGAAGGAACAGGGCGCCATCGCCAAGCGCCAGAACGGCGTGATGATCGCCAACGCTCCGGGTGCCACCCCGGCGTACTCGCTTGGCCCGCTGCAGGAACGCGGCAAGCTGTTCGCTGCTGAGGGCGACAATGTGTATGAAGGCCAGCTGGTCGGCATCCACTCCAAGGACAACGACCTGACCGTCAACGCGATCAAGACCAAGCCACTGACCAATATGCGTGCTTCGGGCAAGGACGATGCGATCCAGCTGACCCCGGCCATCAAGTACACGCTGGAGCAGGCACTGGACTTCATCGAGGACGACGAGCTGGTGGAAGTCACCCCGAAGGAAATCCGCCTGCGCAAGAAGTTCCTGACCGAGAGCGATCGCAAGAAAGCCTCACGCGCAGGCTGATCCACGTTGGCAGACGGCAAGCCCTACAACCCGGATCCGCACGCGCATCCGGGTCTGTTCGCCATTGCTGTACTGGAAGCCGCCAAGGCCGTCTTGGCGTTGCTGGTGGCGGCCGGCCTGGAGTTTTTCGGGCCGGAACCGCTGCGCAATCTGATCAATTCCGTGGTCCGGCGCATGGGTTCGGATCCCGAGCAAGGGCCACTGCCCTCCCTGCTGGGGCTGATCACGCACGACACACTGCATCTCGGCGCCGCCGTACTGGTCGTCTACGCGCTGTTGCGGCTGCTTGAGGCCTGGGGCCTGTGGCGCGTCAAAGCATGGGCGTCGTGGCTGGGGTGCATCTCCGCCGCGCTCTATCTGCCCTTGGACCTCTACGCCATCGTCCGGCATCCCGGCTGGGCATCCTGGCTGCTGCTGGGCGTGAACCTGCTGGTGGTGTGGGTACTGGCCCGCGATATCGGCAAGCGCCATCCGCGCCCTCGCTGATCCGCGCCCCGCTTTCCGCATTGCCACGCCCGATTCGTCTGGCTAGCCTGCAGCAAGTGAACAGGAGTCCGACGATGCGCCATCTCACGATGCTCTCCGTACTTGTCGCCGTGCTGTGCGGTGCCTGCCAGCGCGAGCCCGCCTCAGCCGGCAACTCCACGTCTTCCGCCACCCCGGCGCCCTTCCCTTACGCCGAAGCCGGCATCGCAGAGCTGTCGGCGCAGATGGGCAATGGCGAGCTGGACAGCGCCACCCTTACCGCCGCCTATCTGCAGCGGATCGCACTGGTCGATCGCGCAGGTCCGACCCTGCGTTCGGTGCTGGAACTCAATCCCGACGCGCTCAAGGAAGCGGCACGGCTCGACCGGGAACGCCGTGACGGAAAGCTGCGCGGGCCACTGCATGGCATCCCGGTGCTGCTCAAGGACAACATCAACGCCCTGCCGATGAGCACGACCGCCGGCTCGCTGGCGTTGGAAGGCTTCCATCCGGCCACCGATGCGTTCCTCGTGCAGCGCTTGCGCCAGGCCGGCGCGGTGATCCTGGGCAAGAGCAACATGAGCGAATGGGCCAACTTCCGCTCCACCCGCTCCACATCGGGCTGGAGCGCGCGTGGCGGCCAGACCCTCAATCCTTACAGCCTGCAGCACAACCCCTGCGGTTCCAGCTCCGGCAGCGCGGTTGCCGTGGCAGCAAATCTCGCCACCGCGGCGGTCGGCACCGAGACCGACGGCAGCATCGTCTGCCCTGCCGCGGTCAACGGCGTGGTCGGGCTCAAGCCGACCGTGGGCCTGATCAGCCGCGACGGCATCATCCCGATTTCCTTCAGCCAGGACAGCGCCGGCCCGATGACCCGCAGCGTTGCCGACGCCGCGCTGTTGTTGAGCGCCATGGCCGGCCGTGACGAAGCCGACCCCGCCACTGCGGCGATGCCCGGCCAGGCCGTGTACGACTACAGTGTCCGCCTGCGTGCCGACGGGCTCCGTGGCGCCCGTATCGGGCTGTTGCGCAGTGCAGTGGACGGACAACCGGCTGTCGTTGCGGCCATGGACAGCGCCGTACAGACACTGCGCGAGGCCGGCGCCATCGTCGTGGATGCCACCATTCCCACCGACGGCCAGTGGGAGGACGCCGAACAGGAGCTGCTGCTGTACGAGTTCAAGGCCGGCGTGGAGAAATATTTCGCCACCCAGCAGACCGGGATACGCAGCCTGGCGGAACTGATCCAGTTCAACGAACAGCACCGGGCGCGGGAGTTGCCGTTCTTCGGCCAGGAGTTGCTGCAACAGGCTGCCGCCAAGGGCGGTTTGGGCGATGCGGTCTACATCAGCGCACGGGCGCTGGCACGGCGCCTGGCCGGGCCTGAAGGCATCGACGCGGCGCTGCACGCACAGCAACTGGACGCGCTGATCGCGCCCACCACCGGCGCAGCCTGGCTGACAACGCCGGGCAAGGGTGACGCCTTCCCCGGGGGCAATTACAGCGTTGCCGCTGTGGCCGGATATCCGAGCCTCAGCGTGCCGATGGGACATGCCAACGGTCTGCCGCTGGGGCTGTTGTTCATGGGCACAGCGTGGAGCGAGCCGCGATTGCTCGAGCTCGGCTACGCGTACGAACAGCTCACCCGTGCGCGCCGCCCGCCGAGCTTTCACAGCGAAAGTGGGTCCGGAACCGGAACCGCCAATGCGGCTCCGCGCTGACCGTGCGGGCCCAGCCGCTACACGGCGGCGACGTGGACGCCGCCAGGCTGCGGATCCATCCGCTTCTCGACTGCAGCGGCCGGCCGCATGCGCTCAGCCGGCCGGCGATTGCCCGCGCTTGCGCACGATGGCCATGGCGATTTCCAGCGACTGCTCGTAGTTCAACCGCGGATCGACACTGGAGCGATAGGCGCGCTCCAGATCACGCTCGGTCAACTCGCGCGCACCGCCCGTGCATTCGGTGACATCCTCGCCGGTCAATTCCAGATGGACTCCGCCCAGTCGCGTGCCGGCGGCCGCGTGCAGGTCGAAGGCCAATTCCACTTCCGTGCGGATATTGTCGAAGCGGCGGGTCTTGTAGCCGTTGCTGGTGCTCTCGGTGTTGCCATGCATCGCATCGCACACCCACAGCACCCGACGACCGTCGCGCTTCACCGCGTCCAGCAGCGGCGGCAGCTTGCTGGCGATCTGCGCCGCGCCCATGCGGTGGATGAAACTAAGGCGCCCGGGCTCGTCGTCGGGATTGAGCACATCGATCAGCCGCAACAGCTGGTCCGGCAGCACCGACGGCCCGACCTTGATCGCGATCGGATTGCGCACCCCGCGCAGGTATTCCACGTGTGCCCCATCCAGTGCCGCAGTGCGCATGCCGATCCACGGGTAATGCGTGCTCAGGTTGAAGTGACCGTGCTGACGCGGCACCTGCCGGGTCAACGCCTGCTCGTACGGCAGCAACAGCGCTTCGTGCGAGGTGTAGAAATCCACGCGGTTGAGGTTGTGCACCCGTGAGCCGGACAGCGTCTCCATGAAACGCACCGCATCGCCAATGGAGGCCACCATCTTCTGGTATTCGGCTGCCAACGGCGAGCAGCCCACCCAGCCCAGATTCCAGTACTCGGGGTGATGCAGATCGGCAAAACCGCCATCGATCAGTGCGCGCACGAAGTTCATCGTCAGCGCCGAGCGCGAATGTGCGGTGATCATCCGCTGCGGATCAGGGATACGCGCCGCTGCGGTGAACTCCGGCGCGTTGATCACATCACCGCGGTAACTCGGCAGGGTGATGCCGTCACGGGTTTCGGTATCGGCCGAGCGCGGCTTGGCATATTGCCCGGCAAAGCGTCCGACCCGGATCACCGGCATCCGCAGTCCATGCACCAGCACCAGACTCATCTGCAGCAGCACCTTGAGCCGGTTGGAAATCGTCGCCGAGCCGCAGTCGCTGAAGTTCTCCGCGCAGTCGCCGCCCTGCAACAGGAAACGCCTGCCGTCCTGCGCCTCGGCCAACTGCTGTTTGAGCGCGAAGATCTCCCAGGAGGTCACCAGCGGCGGCAGTTGCTGCAACTCGCGCAAAGCGGTACTCAACGCCGCCGGGTCCGGGTAGGTGGGCATCTGCAGGCCCGGCTTGTCACGCCAGCTCGCCGGGGTCCACTGCGCAGGCGAAGGGACGGACACAACGGAGCTTTCGGACAGATTCATGGGAACAGGTACCAGTGACAAGAAGTGATGAAGCGCCTGGCGTTTGCTCAGGCCGGACGCGAGCCGCGCATGTGGCAGCCGGCGTAGATCGCCCAAACCGCCAGCAGTGCGAACCACAACAGGCTCCACATCGGCATGCTCAGGCCAAGGAACTGCCAGTCGATATTGCCGCAATCGGCGGTACCGGTAAGCACAGTGCGGAACGCCTCCAGCGGCCCGAGCGTTTCATTGAGAAAGCTCAGCGGCGGCCCGCAACTGGACATGCCGTCCCTGGGCATCACCTGGATCCATACATGCCGCGCGGCGATGCCGACGCCGACTGCCGCTGCCAGAAACGCCAGCACGCCATGGATCTGCCGGCCGGTCCTGCCGCGTGGACTGTGCAACGCGCCGATCAGGAACAACACCGCCAGGGCCGCGAACGCGAGCCGCTGGAAGATACACAGCGGGCAAGGCTCAAGTCCCTGCTGCAGTTGCAGGAAAATGGCATACCCGAGGAGTGCGGCGCACACCACAAAGCCGAGCAGGAACTGGGCGCGGAAATTCCACTGCAACGGATTCATCGACAAGGCTCATTCAGGTCAGTGCACAAGGGTACCAGCCATCCCCCCGCAGCCGACAGCGCCGCCGGTAAAAACGGCGGATTGCGCATGCAAAAAAGCCCGGCAGGGCCGGGCTTTTCTGATGTTTTGAAGCTCTTTCGGAGCGCTGATTACTCAGCCACTTCCTCGGCCACGGCGAGCGGGCGGTCAACCAGTTCGACATAGGCCATCGGGGCATTGTCGCCCGCACGGAAACCGCACTTCAGCAGGCGCAGGTAGCCGCCCGGACGGGAGGCGTAACGCGGACCCAGCGTGGTGAACAGGTTGCCGACGGCTTCGTTGTCGCGCAGGCGGGCAAAGGCCAGACGACGGTTGGCGACGGAGTCGACCTTGGCCAGGGTGATCAGCGGCTCGGCGACGCGGCGCAGTTCCTTGGCCTTCGGCAGGGTGGTCTTGATCAGCTCATGCTTGAACAGCGAGGCGGCCATGTTCTTGAACATTGCTTCGCGGTGGGCGCTGGTGCGGCTGAACTTGCGGCCGGATTTCTGGTGACGCATGGTGTGTATTCCTTGGGAAAATTGAACTGTTGAGTATCGCTGTCGCCTTCCTGGCGTTGAAACATGGACTGCGGATGGTCCTTGACCGGCCATCCAGGCCGGAGCTGCATCGCGGGCATGAAGCCTCTCGACACGGGTACTGCTTGCAACAACGTCCCCGCATGGTTTCCCAGGCGGGGACGCAGATCCTGCTTAACCGAGCATGCCGTGCTGGGCGACACCGGCCGGCGGCCAGTTCTCCAGCTTCATGCCCAGGGAAAGGCCGCGCTGAGCGAGCACTTCCTTGATTTCGGTGAGCGACTTCTTGCCCAGGTTCGGGGTCTTGAGCAGTTCCACTTCGGTCTTCTGGATCAGATCACCGATGTAGTAGATGCTCTCCGCCTTCAGGCAGTTGGCCGAACGCACCGTCAGCTCCAGATCATCGATCGGGCGCAGCAGCACCGGATCAATGCCATTGCTGGCCGGCTTGGCCGTACCGCGGTCGCGGTGGGTGAAGTCACCGAACACCGACAGCTGATCACTGAGGATGTCGGCGGCGGTGCGCACGGCTTCCTCGGCATCGATCGTGGCATTGGTCTCGATATCCAGCACCAGCTTGTCCAGGTCGGTACGCTGCTCGACGCGGGCCGCTTCCACCGAATAGGCGACGCGACGCACGGGCGAGAACGACGCATCCAGAACCAGGCGACCGATGGCACGGGTCTCCTCGTCCGGACGACGACGTGCAGCCGCCGGCTGGTAGCCGAAGCCGCGCTCGACCTTCAGACGCATGTTCAGCGCAACGTCCTTGGTCAGATGGCAGATCACGTGATCACCATTGAGCACTTCAACGTTGTGGTCGACCTTGATGTCGGCCGCAGTCACGATGCCCGGGCCCTGCTTGGACAGGGACAGCGTGGCACTGTCGCCGGTGTGCATCCGGATCGCCACGTCCTTCAGGTTGAGCAGGACTTCAAGCACGTCCTCCTGCAGACCTTCGACCGTGGTGTACTCGTGCAGCACGCCATCGATCTCGACTTCGGTAATGGCGTAGCCCGGGATGGACGACAGCAGCACGCGACGCAGGGCATTGCCCAGCGTATGCCCGTAACCACGCTCCAAAGGCTCGATAACGACCTTGGCACGGGTTTCGGTAAGGCGTTCGATCTGCGGACCGCGAGGACGCAGAACCTGATTGGCGGTAACCGTCATGTTGCGGGTTCTCCTGCGAACCTCCGGTGCGACCCGGAGGTTCTCCATTGTGAATTACTTCGAATACAACTCGACGATCAGCGCTTCGTTGATATCCGCAGGCAGGTCGGAACGATCCGGCACGGCCTTGAAGATGCCGCTGAACTTGCCCGAATCAACCTCAACCCACGACGGGCTCAGGTCGTGCTGCGCGGCAACGGTCAGGGCTTCCTGAACGCGCAGCTGCTTGGCAGCCTTTTCCGACAGGGCGATCGCGTCGCCAGCCTTGACCTGGTACGAAGCCAGGTTCACCGACTTGCCGTTGACCGTGACACCGCGATGCGAGACCAGCTGACGGGCAGCCGGGCGCGTCACTGCGAAGCCCATGCGGTAGACGACGTTGTCCAGACGGGTTTCCAGCAACTGCAGCAGGTTCTCGCCGGTGTTGCCCTTCTTGGTCGAGGCCTTCTTGTAGTAGTTGCGGAACTGGCGCTCCAGCAGACCGTAGATACGCTTGACCTTCTGCTTTTCACGCAGCTGGGTGGCGTAGTCGGAGAGCTTGCCCTTGCGGGCAGTTGCGCCGTGCTGGCCGGGCTTCTGCTCCAGCTTGCACTTGGAATCCAGCGCACGCGCCGGGCTCTTGAGGGAAAGATCGGCGCCTTCGCGACGCGCGAGCTTACAGGTAGGACCAATATAACGAGCCATTTCTCTTCAGCTCCTCAGACGCGGCGCTTTTTCGGCGGACGGCACCCGTTGTGCGGGATGGGCGTCACGTCGATGATGTTGGTGATCTTGTAGCCGACGTTGTTCAACGAACGTACGGCCGACTCGCGGCCCGGACCCGGACCCTTGATGCGGACTTCCAGCGACTTCACGCCGTAATCCAGCGCAGCCTTGCCAGCCTTTTCGGCGGCAACCTGTGCAGCGAACGGGGTCGACTTGCGCGAACCGCGGAAGCCGGCACCACCCGAGGTCGCCCAGGACAACGCATTGCCCTGACGGTCGGTGATGGTGACGATGGTGTTGTTGAAAGAAGCGTGGACGTGGGCGACACCGTCAGTGACGACGCGCTTGATCTTCTTCTTGGTTTTAGCAGCAGAAGGCTTAGCCATTTTCTATCCCTTACTTCCTGATCGCCTTGCGCGGGCCCTTGCGGGTGCGGGCGTTGGTACGGGTGCGCTGACCACGCAGCGGCAGGCCGCGACGGTGACGCAGGCCGCGGTAGCAGCCCAGGTCCATCAGACGCTTGATGGCAATACCGATTTCGCGACGCAGGTCGCCTTCAACGATGTACTTGCCGACTTCCGAACGCAGGCGCTCGATTTCCGGCTCCGACAGTTCGCGGATCTTGGTGGTCGAAGTCACGCCCGCGGCATCGCAGACTTTCTTCGAACGGGTACGGCCGATGCCGTAGATGCTTTGCAACCCGACCCAGACATGCTTCTGGGCTGGCAGGTTGACGCCTGCAATACGCGCCATGACGCGGTTCTCCAGCTGAGTGTTGGCCGACTGCGCGCCAATGGCACGCCAATCCGGCAGGATGGATCAAAAATAGTGAACTAGCGATTCTTACAGGTCTCGGCTTGCGTTGAAGTCGTTGGAACAGCGAAAAAGCTCCAAGGACCCGGCGTGGGGAGTGTGCCCATGCTCCGGCGCCGGATGTGGTTGATGACAGGAAAAACCGCTTCCGCCACCGCCCGCGCTACTCCCGCGCGGAACCACCACATCACACCCCCACCCGAGACCGCTGCGGGGGCCGCCCTTCTGTTTGGAAGGCCACATCCGGGAACCGGCAGGCCTTCTCGCTTATTAAGCGCGAATTATAACCGTGAATCAGCCGCGAGCGAAACCACCACGTGAGCCGCCCTTCAGATTGGCCTTCTTCAACAGGCTTTCGTACTGGTGCGACATCAGGTGCGACTGGATCTGCGCGATGAAATCCATCACCACCACCACCACGATAAGCAGCGACGTGCCACCGAAATAGAACGAGGCATTGAGCTGGGTGCGCATGATTTCCGGCAACAGGCACACGATCACCAGGTACACCGAACCGGCCGCAGTCAAACGGGTCAACACGCCATCGACGTAATCCGCAGTCGCCTTGCCTGGACGGATACCCGGGATCAGCGCCCCGGACTTCTTCAGGTTGTCGGCCGTTTCCTGCGAGTTGAACACCAGCGCGGTGTAGAAGAACGCGAAACCGCTGATCAGCGCTGCAAACACGATCATGTGCAGCGGCTCGCCCGGGCCGAGTGCATTGGCCACGCGCTGCAACCACGTCGCCGAGCTGGCCTGACCGGACCACATTGCCAGCGTCGCCGGGAAGGCGAGGATGCTGGACGCGAAGATCGCCGGGATCACGCCCGCCATGTTGAGCTTCAGCGGCAGGAACGAGGTCTGGTTCATGTAGGCGCTGCGACCGCCCTGACGGCGCGCGTAGTTCACCGTGATCCGGCGCTGGCCACGCTCGACGAACACCACGAAATACGTGAACGCCAGCACCACCAGCACGATCAACAACAACGAGATGAAGCTCATGTTGCCGTCACGGTAGGCCTCGACCGTCTGCACCACGGCGGCCGGAAGGCCTGCCACGATGCCAGCGAAGATGATCAGCGATACACCGTTGCCGATGCCCCGCTCGGTCACCTGCTCACCCACCCACATCAGGAAGATCGTACCGGCGGTCAGTGCAACCACCGCGGTCAGCACGAAGCCCATGCCAGGTGCATACACCACCGGGGCGCCGCCCGGCGACAGCTGGTTCTGCAACGCCAGCGCGATACTGCCGCCCTGCACGATCGCCAGACCCACCGCACCGATACGCGAATACTGGGTGATCTTGCGACGCCCGGACTCGCCTTCCTTCTGCATCGCCTTCAAGGTCGGGAAGATGTGCACGGCCAGCTGCATCACGATCGACGCCGAGATGTACGGCATCACGTTCAACGCAAAAATGCTGAAACGGTGCAGGGCGCCGCCCGAGAACATGTTGAACATGTCCACGATGCCGCCGCCCTGCGCCTGCATCAACGAAAGCATGGCATCGGGATTCACGCCAGGCACCGGCACATAACAGCCGATGCGATAGACGATCAATGCCCCCAACACGAACAGCAGACGCTGACGAAGTTCAGTGAACTTGCCCAGTCCGCTGCCGAGGTTTCCGATGCCCGCTTGCGCCATGTTTCAGTTACTCCTGTACGCTGCCGCCGGCAGCTTCAATCGCAGCCTTGGCACCGGCCGTGGCAGCCACACCCTTCAGGGTGAACGCCTTGCTCAGCTCGCCCTTCAGGACCAGCTTGGCCTTCTTGGCAGTGCTCGGGATCAGCTTCGCAGCGCGCAGCGCGGCGAAATCGATCTCGCCAGCCGGCAGGCGATCCAAATGGTAGGTCAGCACTTCTGCCGTGTCCTTGGCGATCCGCGAGTAGAAGCCGATCTTCGGCAGACGACGCTGCATCGGGGTCTGGCCGCCTTCGAAGCCGGCCTTGATCTTGCCGCCACCCTTACGGGCGAACGAACCCTTGTGACCACGGCCGGCAGTCTTGCCCAGGCCCGAGCCGATACCGCGACCGACGCGGGTACGCTCGGTGCGGGCGCCCGGTGCCGGGCTCAGTTCATTGAGACGCAAAGTCATGATCGATTACTCCTCAACCTTGACGAGGTAGTGAACCTTGTTGATCAGACCGCGAACCTGCGGGCTGTCCTTCAGTTCACGCACATCGTTGAGCTTGTTCAGGCCCAGCGCACGCACCGACAGGCGGTGCAACGACCGGGATCCACGCAGGCCACGCACCAGGCGCACCTTAACGGTCTTGTTGGTGTCATTAACCATGGTTGAGATCCTCCACCTTCTTGCCGCGCTTGGCCGCGATGCGGGCCGGCGACTGGGTTCCGGCCAGGCCCTTCAGCGTGGCGCGAACCAGGTTGATCGGGTTGCGCGAACCTACGGCCTTGGCCAGCACGTCCTTCACACCCACGGCTTCCAGCACGGCGCGCATGGCACCACCGGCGATGACACCGGTACCTTCCGACGCCGGCATCATGAACACGCGAGCCGCGCCATGACCGTCCTTGACGGCATGCCACAGGGTCCCGTTGTTCAGATCAACGCTGACCTGGTTCTTGCGGGCCTGCTCCATCGACTTCTGGATGGCAACTGGCACTTCGCGCGCCTTGCCATAACCGAAACCGACCTTGCCTGCGCCGTCGCCGACCACGGTCAGCGCGGTGAAGGTGAACTGGCGACCACCCTTGACCGTCTTGCTGACGCGGTTGACCGCGACCAGCTTCTCGATCATGCCATCGTCGACTTTCTCTTCGCGGCGGTCGCGATCACGACCCCGCGGTGCACGTTCTTCTGCCATCTCGATTCCTTGATTGATTGAATATGTACGGCTCGGGGCCGCTTATGGTTGTGTAGTGGAACGGTGATCCGTTGGTCGCTGCAGAAGAGCGGCAACGGCCGGCGCAACCCGCGCCGGCAGGCAGGCGGAAAGCGGAGCGAACCCTGCCTTCCAGATCCTCAGAACTGCAGGCCGCCTTCGCGGGCCGCATCGGCCAGAGCCTTGATGCGGCCGTGGTAGCGGTAACCGGAACGGTCGAAAGCGACCTTCTCGATACCGGCAGCCTTGGCGCGCTCGGCAACCATCTTGCCGACCCGTGCAGCTGCATCGCTGTTCTTGCCGTTCTTCAGGCCTTCCTTGACGTCAGCCTGCAGGGTGCTGGCAGATGCCAGAACCTGCGAACCATCGGCGGTGAAGACCTGCGCGTACAGGTGCTGGCCGGTGCGCAGCACCGAAAGACGCGGCACTCCCAGCACGCGGATATGCGCACGGGTGGACTTGGCGCGACGCAGGCGGGCGATATTCTTGTTGATGCTCATGATTAAAGTTCCTTGAAAGCTGAAGTAAAGCGGGCTTTTGCAATGAGAAGCCCGACCCTGGAAGGCCGGACTCCTGCGGAAGGACCCGCGCCTGATTAGGCCTTCTTGGCTTCCTTGCGAATGATGACTTCACCGGCGTACTTCACACCCTTGCCCTTGTAGGGCTCCGGCGGACGGAAACCACGGATCTTGGCGGCGACTTCGCCAACCACTTGCTTGTCCGCGCCCTGGACCACAACTTCGGTCGGGGTCGGAGTCGCCAGGGTGATGCCTTCCGGCGCCACGAAAACGACCGGGTGCGAGAAGCCCAGCGCCAGGCTGAGGTCCTTGCCTTGCATCGCAGCGCGGTAACCCACGCCGACCAGCTCGAGCTTGCGCTCGAAACCTTCGGACACGCCCTGCACCATGTTGGCCAGGATCGAGCGCACCGTACCGGCCATCGCGACCTGCGACGGATCGCTCGGGACCAGGGTGGCCACGCCGTTGTCGACAGTGATTTCAACACCGGCACTCTTGATCAGCGACAGCGAGCCCTTCGGCCCCTTCACGCTGACAAGCTCCGGCTGGATGTTCAGTTCAACGCCCTTGGGCAGGTTGACCGGCTTCTTGGCTACACGGGACATAGTGGACTCCTTCCCTTAGGCCACGAAGCACAGGACTTCGCCGCCGACGCCCAATTGGCGCGCCTGCGCATCAGTCATGATGCCTTTGGAGGTGGAAATGATGGCGATGCCCAGGCCGTTGAGGACCTTCGGCAGCTCGGACTTGCCGCGGTACTGGCGCAGACCCGAACGCGAGAAGCGCTTCAGGGTCGCGATGACCGGCTTGCCCTCGAAATACTTCAGGACGATTTCAAGCTCGGCCTTGTTGTTCTCGATCGGGTTGACGCGCAGGTCGGTGATGTAGCCTTCGGCCTTCAACACCTCTGCGATTGCCACCTTGATCTTGGACGACGGTGCTTTCACCGTCTGTTTGCCCACCGCGGCCGCATTTTTGATGCGAACCAGCAGGTCGGCGATGGGATCAGTCATGCTCATAGTCGATACCTTTGAGTGCACCGATATCCGCTTTCGCGAAAATCTTGTGTTTTCCTGGGAGGGGCCAGGGCCCTTTTACGCGCCGCCGGGCGGAATCCAGCCACGACAGAAGCGGAATTATACGACAAAGAGTCCGACTTGCGTCGGACTCCCTGAAAAAAATGCCGGCCAGGCTGCCCCGCCCGGCATTTTCCGGCCAGACCCTGCGGCCTGGCGCGGTTTTCTTACCAGCTGGCCTTGCGCAGGCCCGGCACGTCACCACGCATGGTGGCTTCGCGCAGCTTGTTGCGGCCCAGGCCGAACTTGCTGTACACGCCGCGCGAACGACCCGACAGTTCGCAACGGTTGCGGTAGCGGCTCGGCGACGAATCGCGCGGCAGTTTGGACAGCTTGGTTGAGGCGTCGATCTTCTCTTCGTAGCTCGCGTCCACCGAGGACACGATCTTCTTCAGAGCAGCGCGCTTTTCAGCGAACTTCTTTGCCAGCTTTTTCCGCTTGATGTCGCGGTTGACCATGGAGGTCTTTGCCATTTCGGTTTCTCCGGCGAATCAGTTACGGAACGGGAACTTGAACGCTGCCAGCAGCGCCTTGGCTTCCGCATCGGTCTTGGCGGTGGTGGTGATGGCGATATCCATACCGCGGATCGCGTCGACGGCGTCGAAGTCGATTTCCGGGAAGATGATCTGTTCCTTCACACCCATGTTGAAGTTGCCACGACCGTCGAACGAACGACCCGACACGCCGCGGAAGTCACGCACGCGCGGCAGCGAGATGTTGATCAGGCGATCGAGGAACTCGTACATGTTGTCGCGACGCAAGGTGACCTTGCAGCCGATCGGCCAGCCATCACGGATCTTGAACGACGCCACCGACACACGCGACTTGGTCACGACCGGCTTCTGGCCGGTGATCTTGGTCATGTCGCCAACGGCGTTTTCCAGGATCTTCTTGTTGGTGGCCGCTTCGCCCACACCCATGTTCAGGGTGACTTTGACCAGCTTCGGCACTTCCATCGGATTGGAGTAGCCGAACTGCTTCATCAGCGCCGGAACTACTTCTTCCTTGTAGAACTTTTCGAGACGGGAATTCATCAACTCATTCCTCAGGCGTCCAGCGCCTCACCGCTGGAGCGGAACACACGCAGTTTGCGTCCATCCTCCAGCACCTTGAAGCCAACGCGCTCGCCCTTGCCCGAAACCGGGTTCAGCACATTCACGTTGGAGATATGGATCGAAGCTTCACGCTCGACCACGCCGCCGGCAACGCCTGCCTGCGGGTTCGGCTTGGTGTGGCGCTTGACGATGCCCACGTTGGCGACGACCACACGGTCGCCCTCAACGCGAATGACTTCGCCCTGCTTGCCCTTGTCCTTGCCGGTGTTGACGACAACCTGGTCGCCCTTCTTGATACGGTTAGCCATGACTATCTCCTGGCGCTCACAGAACTTCGGGAGCGAGCGAGACGATCTTCATGAACTTCTCGGAACGAAGTTCACGGGTCACCGGTCCGAAGATGCGGGTGCCGATCGGCTCTTGCTTGTTGTTGAGCAGGACCGCGGCATTGCCATCGAAGCGGATCAGCGAGCCGTCGGCGCGACGCACACCCTTGCGGGTACGCACCACGACGGCGTCATACACTTCACCCTTCTTGACCTTGCCGCGCGGAATCGCGTCCTTCACGGTGACCTTGATGATGTCGCCAATGTGCGCATAGCGGCGCTTCGAGCCGCCCAGCACCTTGATGCACATCACTTCCTTGGCACCGGAATTGTCAGCGACGTCGAGGTAGCTCTGCATCTGGATCATGATTCAGGCTCCTTATTTCGCTGCACGGGTGAGGACTTCCACCACCCGCCAGTTCTTGGTCTTGGAAAGCGGCGCAATCTCGGTCACCCGCACGAAATCACCTTCATTGCAGGTGTTCTCGGCGTCGTGAGCATGGAGCTTGGTCGAGCGCTTGATGTACTTGCCGTACAGTGCGTGCTTGACCTGGCGCTCCACCAACACGGTGACCGTCTTGTCCATCTTGTTGCTGACGACACGGCCTTCGACCGTGCGCAGCGTCTTGTTTTCGTTGTTGTCGCTCATCGCGGCCATCCTTACTTCGTGCTGCCGATCAGATGCTTCACGCGAGCAATCTCGCGGCGCACCCGGCGGGTTTCGTGGGTCTTCGGCAGCTGCCCGGTGACCTGCTGCATGCGGAGCGAGAATTGCTCCTTACGCAGATCGATCAGATGGGCCTGGAGTTCGTCAGCCGACTTTTCGCGGAGTTGTTTAATGTCCATCAACGCACCGTCCGGGTCACGAAAGTGGTGGTCACCGACAGTTTGGCAGCCGCCAGGCGGAACGCCTCGCGAGCCACGTCTTCGCCGACGCCCTCGATTTCATAGATCATGCGGCCGGGCTGGATCTGGGCCACCCAGTACTCCACGCTGCCCTTACCGGCACCCATACGTACTTCAATGGGCTTCTTGGTAATGGGCTTGTCGGGGAACACACGGATCCACATCTTGCCGCCGCGCTTGACGTAGCGGCTGATCGAACGGCGAGCCGCTTCGATCTGGCGCGCGGTCAGCTGACCGTGCGCCGTTGCCTTCAGGCCATACTCGCCAAAGCTGACGGCATTAGCGCTCCAGCTCAGACCGTCATTGCGGCCCTTGTGCATTTTGCGGTATTTGGTTCGCTTGGGTTGCAACATTGCCGTTACCTCGCTTCACGAGCCGGGCGCGAAGGACGGTCAGCGCGGTCACCACGATCGTGACGATCGTTGCGCGGGCTGTCGTCCTGCTTCTCCTGGCCAACCTGGGAGAAATCGAAAATCTCGCCCTTGTAGATCCAGACCTTGATGCCGATGATGCCGTAGGTCGTCTTGGCTTCAGCAAAGCCATAGTCGATGTCGGCACGCAGCGTATGCAGCGGCACGCGGCCTTCGCGGTACCACTCCGAACGGGCGATTTCAGCACCGTTCAAACGGCCACCCACGTTGACCTTGATGCCCAGGGCACCGAGGCGCATCGCGTTACCGACCGAGCGCTTCATTGCGCGGCGGAACATGATGCGACGCTCCAGCTGCTGCGCGATCGACTCGGCAACCAGCTGTGCGTCCAGCTCGGGCTTGCGCACTTCAGTGACGTTGATGTGGGCGGGAACGCCCATCATCTCGCTCACTTCCTTGCGCAGCTTTTCGATGTCCTCACCACGCTTGCCGATCACCACGCCCGGACGGGCGGTGTGGATCGTCACGCGCGCGGTCTTAGCCGGACGCTCGATCAGGATTTTGCTGATGCCGGCCTGTGCAAGCTTCTTGCGCAGCATCTCGCGAACTTTAAGGTCGGCTGCCAGGTAACCGGCAAACTCGCCCTTGTTGGCGTACCACTTGGAGTTCCAGTCCTTGGAAATGCCGAGGCGGATACCAATCGGATGAACTTTATGACCCATCGTCTATTCCTTTCCGCTTACTTGCCGGCGCCCACAACCACAGTGATGTGGCTGGTGCGCTTGAGGATGCGGGTACCGCGGCCTTTCGCCCGCGCCATGAAACGCTTCAGGGTCGGACCTTCATCAACCATGATGGTCTTGACCTTCAGCTCGTCGACATCGGCGCCCTGGTTGTTCTCGGCGTTGGCAATAGCCGACTCCACTACCTTTTTGATCAGGTGTGCAGCCTTTTTGTCCGAGAACTTCAGCAGATTGACCGCGCGTTCGGCCGGCAGTCCGCGCACCTGGTCTGCGACCAGACGAGCCTTCTGCGGGGAGATGCGCACAGAGCGCAGGATTGCTTTCGCTTCCATCGTCATCTCTCCTTACCTGCCCGACTTCTTGTCGCCACCGTGACCCTTGAAGGTCCGGGTGACGGCAAATTCGCCGAGCTTGTGACCGACCATGTTCTCGTTGACCAGCACCGGAACGTGGTTCTTGCCGTTATGTACGGCGATGGTGACCCCAACCATTTCCGGCAGGATCATGGAACGGCGCGACCAGGTCTTGATCGGCTTCTTGCTGCCCGCAGCGGCCTCCACCTTCTTGATGAGGTGGTGATCGACGAACGGGCCCTTCTTGAGTGAACGTGCCATGGTCGATTAGCCCCTACGATCGCGGACGATGAACTGCTGAGTGCGCTTGTTATGGCGCGTCTTGTAACCCTTGGTCGGAACACCCCACGGGGTGACCGGATGCGGATTACCCTGACCGGCCTTGGCCTCACCACCACCATGCGGGTGATCCACCGGGTTCATGGCAGCACCACGAACGGTCGGCTTGACACCACGCCAGCGCTTGGCACCAGCCTTGCCCAACTTCTGCAGGTTGTGCTCGTCGTTGCCGACCTCACCGATGGTGGCGCGGCATTCGACCGGCACCTTGCGCATTTCACCCGAACGCAGACGCAGGGTGGCATAGACGCCTTCGCGGGCGACCAGCTGCACGGCTGCACCGGCGGCGCGGGCGATCTGCGCACCCTTGCCCGGCTTCAGCTCGATCCCGTGGACGGTGGTACCGACCGGGATGTTGCGCAGCGGCAGGGTGTTGCCCGTCTTGATCGGGGCATCCGAACCGGCGATCACCTGGTCGCCAGCCTTCAGGCCCTTCGGGGCGATGATGTAGCGGCGCTCGCCGTCGACATAGCACAGCAGGGCGATATGGGCGGTGCGGTTCGGATCGTATTCGATACGTTCCACACGCGCTGGAATGCCTTCCTTGTTGCGCTTGAAGTCGATCAGACGGTAGTGCTGCTTGTGACCACCACCCACGTGACGGGTAGTGATGCGACCGTGGTGGTTACGACCACCGGACTTGCTCTGCGGCTCCAGCAACGCTGCGTGCGGTGCGCCCTTGTGCAGATCGGGCGTGACCACGCGCACGGCCGAACGACGGCCTGCGGAGGTGGGCTTGAATTTCATCAATGGCATGGGATGTACCTCAGGCCTTGGCCGTTACATCGATGGACTGGCCATCGGCCAGGCGCACATATGCCTTGCGCCAATCGCCGCGGCGGCCAGTGCGGTTACGGAAGGACTTGTTCTTGCCCTTGACGTTCAGCACGTTGACAGCCTCGACCTTGACGTCGAACAACTGCTCAACCGCAGCCTTTACATCGGCTTTGGTGGCTTCGTTCGAAATCTCGAAGACATACTGGTTGGAAAGTTCCTGCAGGCGCGCGGTCTTCTCGGAGACTCGCGGAGCGCGCAGCACGCTGAAGATTTTTTCGTTGCTGCTCATGCCAGCCACTCCTCGACCTTCTTGACCGCGTCAGCGGTGATGACGACCGTGTCGGCACCGACCAGCGACACCGGATCCAGGCCCTGCACGTCACGCACCTGCACGTAAGGCAGATTGCGGGCCGACAGGTACAGCGATTCGGACGCGTCTTCGGTCACGATCAGCGGGCGCTTGCCCACTTCCAGGCCGGCCAGCTTGGCAATCAGGTCCTTGGTCTTGGTGGTGTCGACGTCGAACGTCTCCACTACCGTGATGCGGCCCTGACGGTTCAGCTCGGACAGGATCGCGCACATGGCGGCACGGTACTGTTTGCGGTTGACCTTCTGATCGAAGCTGCGCGGCTTGGCCGCGAACGTCACACCACCGCCGACGAAGATCGGAGCCGTCAGCGCGCCATGACGCGCACCGCCGCCCTTCTGCTTCTTCGACTTCTTGGTGGTACCAGCCACTTCAGAACGTGTCTTCTGTGCCTTGGTGCCGGCGCGTGCGGCGTTGCGGTAAGCAACGACGACCTGGTGAACCAGATCTTCGCTGAAATCGCGACCGAACACGGCTTCGGAGACCGAGACCTTGTTGTTGCTACCCGTGATAACGAGTTCCATCGTCATCTCTCCTTATGCCTTGCTCGCCGGACGCACGATCACGTCACCACCGGCTGCGCCAGGCACGGCGCCGCGAATGGCAATCAGACCACGCTCGACGTCGACCTTGACCACTTCCAGGTTCTGCGTGCTCTGCTGCACAGCACCCATGTGGCCGGACATCTTCTTGCCCGGGAAAACGCGACCCGGGGTCTGGCGCTGACCCAGCGAACCCGGCGCGCGATGCGACAGCGAGTTACCGTGGGTTGCATCGCCCATACGGAAGTTGTGGCGTTTGATGGTGCCCTGGAAGCCCTTGCCCTTGGTGACACCTTGGACGTCGACCTTCTGGCCAACCTCGAAGATGTCCGCCTTGACTTCGCCGCCAACGGCGAAATCGCCGAGCTGCGCGTCTTCAACGCGGAATTCCCACAGGCCACGACCGGCTTCAACCTTCGCCTTGGCGTAGTGGCCGGAAGCGGGCTTGTTGACCAGTGCGGCGCGACGGGCGCCAACGGTCACCTGCACCGCGCTGTAACCGTCGGTTTCAACGGTCTTGATCTGCGCGATGCGGTTGGGGCTTGCTTCAATCAGGGTCACCGGGATGGAGCGGCCATCTTCGGTGAACACGCGGCTCATGCCAGCCTTGCGGCCCACGAAGCCCAACGAATATTTCTTCGTCATGGTCGTAGTCCTCAGGTCAGCTTGATCTGCACGTCGACGCCGGCAGCCAGTTCGAGCTTCATCAGCGCGTCCACGGTCTTGTCGTTGGGGTCGACGATGTCGAGCACGCGCTTGTGCGTGCGGGTCTCGTACTGGTCACGCGCGTCTTTGTCGACGTGCGGGGAAACGAGAATGGTGTAACGCTCGATCTTGGTTGGCAGCGGGATCGGGCCACGCACTTGCGCGCCGGTCCGCTTGGCCGTTTCAACGATCTCGCTGGCCGAACGGTCGATCAGACGATGATCGAACGCCTTCAGCCGAATCCGGATCTTTTGGTCCGCCATGACGGTGGGTATCCTTCGTTAAAAGAGCGACGGGCAAGGCCTCTGGGATGCCTGCCCCGATTAATTCCTGAATAAAGGTCGCCGCCATCTCCTGCGCGACGCCAAGGCCAGTCCATAGGCCTCAAAAACTGAGGCAGGCCAGAGTTACCCGGCCTGCCCAGACGAAAAGTATAGCGCGCGTACAAATCACCCGTCAATAGACTTGCTATTGACTTTTGCCGTACGGCGCGACCTTCCCGGCCTGGCGAACACGAGGCGCTTCCTGCACCTCTTTTCGCGTTTGAACGACCCGACGCCCTACCCAGGCAACATCGGGCCGCGAATTCTACACTATTACTTGGTGATCTTGGCAACCACGCCGGCACCGACGGTACGGCCACCTTCGCGGATCGCGAAGCGCAGGCCTTCGTCCATGGCGACCGGGTTGATCAGGGTCACAGTCATCTTGACGTTGTCACCCGGCATCACCATTTCCACACCTTCCGGCAGCTCGCAAGCGCCGGTGATGTCGGTGGTGCGGAAGTAGAACTGCGGACGGTAGCCCTTGAAGAACGGGGTATGACGGCCACCCTCGTCCTTGGACAACACGTACACTTCGGCTTCGAACTCGGTGTGCGGCTTGATCGAACCCGGCTTGCACAGGACCTGACCACGCTCGACGTCGTCACGCTTGGTACCACGCAGCAGCAGACCGGCGTTGTCGCCTGCCTGACCCTGGTCGAGCAGCTTGCGGAACATTTCCACGCCGGTCACGGTGGTCTTGACGGTCGGACGGATGCCGACGATCTCGATTTCCTCACCGACCTTGATGATGCCGCGCTCGATACGACCGGTCACCACGGTGCCGCGGCCCGAGATCGAGAACACGTCTTCCACCGGCATCAGGAACGGCTTGTCGACGTCACGCTCCGGGGTCGGGATCCAGCTGTCGAGCGCGTCGACCAGCTTCAGGATCGCCGGCACGCCGATCTCGGACTGGTCGCCTTCCAGCGCCAGACGGGCCGAACCGGAAATGATCGGAGTGTCATCGCCCGGGAAGTCGTACTTGCTCAGCAGCTCGCGCACTTCCATTTCCACCAGCTCGAGCAGCTCGGCGTCGTCCACCATGTCGGCCTTGTTCAGGAACACGACGATGTACGGCACGCCGACCTGGCGCGACAGCAGGATGTGCTCGCGGGTCTGCGGCATCGGGCCGTCCGCGGCCGAACAGACCAGGATCGCGCCGTCCATCTGGGCGGCACCGGTGATCATGTTCTTGACGTAGTCGGCGTGTCCCGGGCAATCCACGTGGGCGTAGTGACGGGTGGCCGATTCGTACTCGACGTGCGAGGTCGAGATCGTGATGCCGCGCGCCTTCTCTTCCGGCGCCTTGTCGATGGCGTCATACGCGTGGAATTCGCCACCGAAACGCTCTGCGCCGATCTTGGTCAGAGCAGCGGTCAGCGTGGTCTTGCCGTGGTCGACGTGACCGATGGTGCCGACGTTGACGTGCGGCTTGGTGCGTTCGAACTTACCCTTTGCCATTGTTGTATACCTTGGATATCAGAAAGAGGGAGGGAAAGACCCGAGCTTACGCTCAGGCCTTCTTGACCACGGTCTCGGCGATGTTGGTCGGAGCCGGCTCGTAATGGTCGAATTCCATCGTGAACGTTGCGCGACCCTGGGTCTGCGAACGCAACGAAGTGGCATAACCGAACATTTCGCCCAGCGGGATCATCGCGTTGATGATCTTGCCCGACGGCGTCTCGTCCGAACCCTGCAGCACGCCACGACGGCGGCTGACGTCACCCATCACGTCACCCAGATAGTCTTCCGGGGTCACGATTTCGACCTTCATGATCGGCTCCAGCAGGACCGGCGAGGCCTTGCGGAAACCTTCCTTGAACGCCATAGATGCGGCCAGCTTGAACGCCATTTCCGAGGAGTCGACGTCATGGTAGGAGCCGAACACCAGCTTGACCTTGACGCCGACCACCGGGTAACCGGCCAGCGGACCGGAGGGGATGGTCTCGCGCAGGCCCTTTTCCACCGACGGAATGAATTCCTTCGGAATCACGCCACCGGTGATGTCATTGATGAACAGGAAATCATCCTTGACGTTCGGGTTCTTGCGGTCTTCGGCGGTCATCGGCGACAGCTCGATCACAACGTGACCGTACTGGCCCTTACCACCGGACTGCTTGGCGTGCTTGTAATCGGACTTCACATCCGACTTCTGGATCGTCTCGCGATAGGCGACCTGCGGCTTGCCGACGTTGGCCTCGACGTTGAACTCGCGACGCATGCGGTCAACGATGATGTCCAGGTGCAGCTCGCCCATGCCCGAAATGATGGTCTGGCCGGATTCTTCGTCGGTCTTGACGCGGAACGACGGGTCTTCCTGCGCCAGACGGCCCAGTGCATTACCCATCTTCTCCTGGTCCGACTTGGTCTTCGGCTCGACCGCCATCGAGATCACCGGCTCCGGGAACACCATGCGCTCCAGGATGATCGGGTTGTCGAGGGCACACATGGTGTCACCGGTGGTGACGTCCTTCAGACCCACCGCCGCAGCGATGTCACCAGCGCACACGGCCTTGATCTCGGTACGGTCGTTGGAGTGCATCTGCAGCAGACGGCCGATACGCTCCTTCTTTCCCTTGATCGAGTTCAGCACCTGGTCGCCCGCATTCAGCACGCCCGAGTAGACGCGGAAGAAGGTCAGCGAACCCACGAACGGATCGGTGATGATCTTGAACGCCAGCGCCGAGAACGGCGCCTTGTCGTCGGAAGCGCGCTCCAGCACCTTCTCTTCGTTGTCGACGTCCGTACCCTTCACCGACGGCACATCGACCGGGGACGGCAGCAGGCGGACCACGCCGTCCAGCATGGCCTGCACGCCCTTGTTCTTGAACGCGGTGCCGCAGAACATCGGCACGATCTCGGTGGCCAGCGTACGCACGCGCAGCGCTTCGATGATCTCGGCCTCGGTCAGCTCTTCGCCGCCCAGGTACTTCTCCATCATCTCTTCGCTGGCTTCAGCCGCCGACTCGACCATGAACGCGCGAGCCTCTTCGGCCTTGGCAACCAGGTCAGCCGGGATGTCGCGGTATTCGAACGTCAGACCCTGGCTGGCGGAATCCCAATGGATGGCCTTCATCTTCAGCAGGTCGACAACGCCTTCGAAGTGGTCCTCGGCACCGATCGGCACCTGCATCGGCACCGGCACGGCACCCAGGCGGGTCTTCAGCTGGTCACGGACCTTCTCGAAATTCGCACCGGTACGGTCCATCTTGTTGACGAACGCGATGCGCGGCACGTGGTACTTGTTGGCCTGGCGCCACACGGTTTCCGACTGCGGCTGCACGCCACCGACGGCGCACAGCACGAACACCGCGCCGTCAAGCACGCGCAGCGAGCGCTCCACTTCGATGGTGAAGTCGACGTGCCCGGGGGTGTCGATGATGTTGAAGCGATGCTCCTCCATCGACTTGTCCATGCCCCGCCAGAAGGCGGTGGTGGCAGCGGACTGGATCGTGATGCCACGTTCCTGCTCCTGCTCCATCCAGTCCATGGTGGCCGAACCGTCATGGGTCTCGCCCAGCTTGTGGTTCACACCGGTGTAGAACAGGATGCGTTCAGACGTGGTGGTCTTGCCAGCATCGATGTGGGCCATGATGCCGAAGTTGCGGTAACGCTCGATAGGAGTGGTGCGGGCCACGGGGAGCCTCTCAATTCACGGAATTCGGATGGCCGAATGCCGCCTTGCGGCGGCTTCGGGTTGACGCGACGCGGACTGCGTCACGAACGGCACCACTTGGGCACCCTGGGCCCCGTTGCCGGGGCCCGGAAAATCACCAGCGATAGTGCGCGAACGCCTTGTTCGCTTCCGCCATACGGTGAGTTTCTTCACGCTTCTTGATAGCGCCGCCACGGTTTTCCGCGGCATCAACCAGCTCGGCCGCCAGCTTGCGCGGCATGGTGTTCTCGCCACGCTTGCGCGCCGAGTCGATCAGCCAACGCATTGCCAGCGCCATGCGACGGGAGGAACGGACCTCGACCGGCACCTGGTAGGTGGCACCACCAACACGACGCGACTTGACTTCGACAGCCGGCGACACGTTGTCCAGCGCCTTCTGCACCAGCTCGACGGCGTTGCCGTTCTTCTCGCCGATCACATCCATGGCGCCATAGACGATCTTTTCAGCGACCGACTTCTTGCCGCTCAACATCACCATGTTGATGAAGCGGGCAATGGTTTCACTTCCGTGCTTCGGATCCGGCAGGACTGCGCGCTGCGGGGTATTACCTTTACGGGACATGATTTATTCCTTAGGCCTTCGGACGCTTGGCGCCGTACTTGGAACGAGCCTGGCGGCGCTTGGCCACGCCAGCAGCATCCAGCGAACCGCGCACGGTGTGGTAACGCACACCCGGCAGATCCTTGACGCGGCCACCGCGGATCAGGACCACGGAGTGCTCCTGCAGGTTATGGCCTTCACCACCGATGTAGCTGATGACCTCTTCCTGGTTCGTCAGGCGCACCTTGGCGACCTTGCGCAGGGCCGAGTTCGGCTTCTTCGGGGTGGTGGTGTACACGCGCGTGCAGACGCCACGGCGTTGCGGGCACTTGTCGAGTGCCGGCGAGGCACTCTGGTAGGTAGTCGCTTGCCGCGGCTTGCGGACAAGCTGATTGATCGTCGCCATCAGTATGTTCTTCTGAGTGAGGCCAGGTAAAAATCCGGCCATTGATGCGGGAAAGTGTGAGAGCAGGTCAAACTTTTGACCTGCTGAGACAGACGATTGTAACAACCCGGCTAAAACGCAGTCAACCGCGCCGCCAGGCCGGCCCTGATCCAGGGCCGTTACAGGGGAGCCTCCTTGACCCCCGTGCAGGTTGGACGGCCGGCCCGCGAAGGGCCGACCGGTTCCGACTTTCTTACTCGTCGCTACCCGTTGCCGGCTCGGCTTCGGGCGATTCGACCGCCTCGACCACCGCCGGAGCGCCAGACAGGGTCTGCATCTCCGAGTCGGTCAGACCCGAGGCGCCACGACGGCGCTTGGTGTGGTACGCCAGACCGGTACCCGCCGGAATCAGGCGGCCGACGATGACGTTTTCCTTCAGGCCGCGCAGGTTGTCGCTGGTGCCGCGGACGGCAGCTTCGGTCAACACGCGGGTGGTTTCCTGGAACGAGGCGGCCGAAATGAACGACTCGGTCGCCAGCGATGCCTTGGTGATACCCAGCAGCACCGGGTCGTACTTGGCGATCAGTTCGTTGCGGGCCACCAGACGCGCATTTTCCTCGATGACGCGCTGACGCTCGGCCTGCTCGCCATTCAGGAACTTGCTGCTGCCCTGATCGGTGATCTCGACCTTGCGCAGCATCTGGCGGGTGATCACCTCGATGTGCTTGTCGTTGATCTTCACACCCTGCAGGCGATACACGTCCTGGATTTCCTTGACCAGATACGCGGCCAGGTCCTCGATACCCTTCAGGCGCAGGATGTCCTGCGGGCTCGGCTCGCCGTCCACGATGGTCTCGCCCTTGGACACGTGCTCGCCTTCGAACACGATGACCTGGCGGTACTTCGGAATCAGCTCTTCGTGCTCGGAACCATCGGTGTCCTTGATGATCAGGCGCTGCTTGCCCTTGGTGTCCTTGCCGAAGCTGATGATGCCCGAACGCTCGGCCAGGATCGCCGGATCCTTCGGCTTGCGCGCTTCGAACAGATCGGCCACGCGCGGCAGACCACCGGTGATGTCGCGGGTCTTGGACGCTTCCTGCGGGATCTTGGCGACCACGTCACCCACGCCGACGGCGGCGCCGTCCTGCAGGTTGACGATCGAGCGCGGCGGCAGCAGGTACTGCGCCGGCAGATCCGTGTTCGGGATGGTCAGGTCGTTGCCCTTGGCATCGACGATCCGCACGATCGGGCGCAGATCCTTGGCCTGCGAGCCGCGACGCTTCGGATCGGTGATTTCGCGCGACGCCAGGCCCGTCAGCTCGTCGGTCTTCTCGATGACGGTGACGCCATCGATGAAGTCGATGAAGCGGATGAAACCGGCCACTTCCGACACGATCGGGTGGTTATGCGGATCCCAGTTGGCAACCGACTGCCCGGCCTTGACCGCGGCACCGTCCTTGGCGGTGATGGTGGCACCGTACGGCAGCTTGTAACGCTCACGCTCGCGGCCATGGCCATCGAGCACCGAAAGCTCACCCGAACGCGACACCGCGACCAGGTGGCCACCGGCGTGTTCGACATGCTTGAGGTTGTTGAACTTCACCGAGCCGGTGGTCTTGACCGTGATGTTGTCCACCGCCGCCGCACGCGAAGCCGCACCACCGATGTGGAACGTACGCATGGTCAGCTGGGTACCCGGCTCACCGATCGACTGCGCGGCGATGACGCCGACCGCTTCGCCGATGTTGACGATGTGGCCACGGGCCAGATCGCGACCGTAGCAATGCGAGCAGACACCGAACGAGGAGGCGCAGGTGATCGTCGAACGCACCTTGATCGCCTGCACGCCGGCCTCTTCAAGCCGGGCGACCCACTGTTCGTCGAGCAGGGCGTTGCGGGTGACGATCGGATCCTCGTCGTTGCCCGGCAGGAACACGTCCTCCGCCACGACACGACCCAGCACGCGGTCCTTCAACGGCTCCACGACGTCGCCGCCTTCCACGATCGGCGTCATGGTCAGGCCTTCACTGGTGCCGCAGTCGACCTCGGTGATCACCACGTCCTGTGCCACGTCGACCAGACGACGGGTCAGGTAACCCGAGTTCGCAGTTTTCAACGCGGTATCGGCCAGACCCTTACGGGCACCGTGGGTGGAGTTGAAGTACTCCTGCACGTTCAGGCCTTCGCGGAAGTTGGCCTTGATGGGCGTTTCGATGATCGAGCCGTCCGGACGCGCCATCAGGCCACGCATACCGGCCAGCTGGCGGATCTGGGCCTGGCTACCACGCGCACCGGAGTCGGCCATGATGTACAGCGAGTTCATCGACTTCTGGTCGATGGTCTCACCCTTGGCATTGACCACCTTCTCGGTACCGATGGTTTCCATCATCGCCTTGGCGATACGCTCGTTGGTGCGCGACCAGATGTCGACCACCTTGTTGTAGCGCTCGCCAGCGGTGACCAGACCGGACTGGTACTGCTCCTGGATTTCCAGCACTTCGGCTTCGGCCTCGGTGAGGATGCCCTTCTTCGCGTCCGGGATCAGCATGTCGTCGATACCGATCGACACGCCGGCACGGGTGGCGTAGGCGAAGCCGGTGTACATCAGCTTGTCGGCGAACACGACCGTGTCCTTCAAGCCCAGCTGGCGGTAGCTGGAGTTGATCAGGCGGCTGATGTTCTTCTTGGTCAGCTCGACGTTGGCCAGCTCGAACGGCAAGCCCTCGGGCAGGATTTCGGCCAGCAGCGCACGCCCGATCGTGGTTTCCACGATCGAGTTCCTGTTCTGCTTGTCGCCGTTCTCGTCGGTCACCAGCTCGGTGATGCGGACCTTGACTTTGGCGTGCAGTTCGACCACACGGTTGTCATAGGCGCGCTTGACCTCGGCGATGTTGGCGAAGGCCATGCCCTCGCCCTTCTTGTTTTCCAGCGCACGGGTCATGTAGTACAGACCCAGCACCACGTCCTGCGACGGCACGATGATCGGCTCGCCGTTGGCCGGCGACAGGATGTTGTTGGTCGACATCATCAGCGCACGCGCTTCCAGCTGGGCTTCCAGCGAGAGCGGTACGTGGACGGCCATCTGGTCACCGTCGAAGTCGGCGTTGAACGCGGTACAGACCAGCGGATGCAGCTGGATCGCCTTGCCTTCGATCAGCACCGGCTCGAACGCCTGGATACCCAGACGGTGCAGGGTCGGCGCACGGTTCAGCATCACCGGATGTTCGCGGATGACTTCTTCCAGGATGTCCCAGACTTCCGCCTCTTCGCGCTCGACCAGCTTCTTGGCCGCCTTGATGGTGGTGGCCAGGCCACGACGCTGCAGCTTGGCGAACACGAACGGCTTGAACAGCTCCAGCGCCATCTTCTTCGGCAGGCCGCACTGGTGCAGCTTCAGGTACGGGCCGACCACGATGACCGAACGGCCGGAGTAGTCCACGCGCTTGCCGAGCAGGTTCTGGCGGAAGCGACCCTGCTTGCCCTTGATCATGTCGGCCAGCGACTTGAGCGGGCGCTTGTTGGTGCCGGTGATGGCACGGCCACGACGGCCGTTGTCCAGCAGGGCGTCAACCGATTCCTGCAGCATGCGCTTTTCGTTGCGCACGATGATGTCCGGAGCATTGAGCTCCAGCAGGCGGCGCAGACGGTTGTTGCGGTTGATGACGCGGCGGTACAGGTCGTTCAGGTCGGAGGTCGCAAAGCGGCCGCCATCCAGCGGCACCAGCGGACGCAGGTCCGGCGGCAGTACCGGCAGCACGGTCATCACCATCCACTCCGGACGGTTACCGGACTCGAGGAAGGCTTCGACCAGCTTGATGCGCTTGGTCAGACGCTTGAGCTTGGTTTCCGAACCGGTGCTGGCGATTTCCTCGCGCAGGCGGGTCATTTCCGACTGCAGGTCGATGGTACGCAGCAGGTCGAACACGGCCTCGGCGCCCATGGCGGCGTCGAAGTCGTCACCGTGCTCCTGACGCGCCTGCAGGTACTGTTCTTCGGTCAGCAGCTGGCGGCGCTCCAGGGCGGTCAGGCCCGGCTCGGTCACCACGTAGGCTTCGAAATACAGCACGCGCTCGATGTCGCGCAGGGTCATGTCCAGCATCAGGCCGATGCGTGACGGCAGCGACTTCAGGAACCAGATGTGCGCGACCGGCGAAGCCAGGTCGATGTGGCCCATGCGCTCGCGGCGCACCTTGGCCAGGGTCACTTCGGTACCGCACTTCTCGCAGACCACGCCGCGGTGCTTCATGCGCTTGTACTTGCCGCACAGGCACTCGTAGTCCTTGACCGGTCCGAAGATGGCGGCGCAGAACAGGCCGTCACGCTCCGGCTTGAAGGTACGGTAGTTGATGGTCTCCGGCTTCTTCACTTCGCCAAAGGACCACGAGCGGATCAGATCCGGCGAGGCCAGCGCGATCTTGATCGCGTCGAAATCCAGCGTCTGGCGCTGCTGGTTGAAGAGGTTGAGCAGGTCTTTCATGGTGTTCTCCGAAAGGAGGAATTCGTATCGACGGGGCTGTCGGTTCACTGATCGTCAGCGCCGATGCCCCAAGGCACCGGCGCGACGCGCGATCAGTTCTCTTCCAGTTCCATGTTGATGGCCAGCGAGCGGATTTCCTTCACCAGCACGTTGAAGGATTCCGGCATGCCCGCGACCATCTCGTGCTCACCGTCAACGATGTTCTTGTACATCTGGTTGCGGCCCTGCACGTCATCGGACTTCACCGTCAGCATTTCCTGCAGGGTGTAGGCCGCGCCGTAGGCTTCCAGCGCCCAGACTTCCATTTCACCGAAGCGCTGGCCACCGAACTGCGCCTTGCCGCCCAGCGGCTGCTGGGTGACGAGCGAGTACGGGCCGGTCGAACGGGCGTGCATCTTGTCGTCGACCAGGTGGTTCAGCTTCAGGTAGTGCATGTAGCCGACCGTGGTGTGGCGATCGAACGCCTCACCGGTGCGGCCGTCATACAGCTGGGTCTGGCCACTCTGCGGCAGTTCGGCAAGTTCCAGCATGCGCTTGATCTCGGCCTCGCTGGCACCGTCGAACACCGGGGTCGCCATCGGCACACCGTCGGTCAGGTTCTTGGCCAGCCTCAGCAATTCTTCATCGCTGAACTGGGTCAGATCCACGCGCTCGGTGTTGCTGGCGATGTCGTGGTTGTAGATCTCGTTCAGGAACGTGCGCAGGTTGGCCACGGCGTTCTGGGCTTCCAGCATCGTCTGGATCTTGCGACCCAGCCCCTTGGCGGCCCAGCCCAGGTGCACTTCCAGAATCTGGCCGATGTTCATACGCGACGGCACGCCAAGCGGATTGAGCACGATGTCGACCGTCTCGCCGTTCTCCATGTACGGCATGTCTTCGACCGGCACCACGTTGGACACCACGCCCTTGTTGCCGTGACGGCCCGCCATCTTGTCGCCCGGCTGGATGCGGCGCTTCACGGCCAGGAACACCTTCACCATCTTCAGCACGCCCGGAGCCAGATCATCGCCCTGGGTGATCTTGCCGCGCTTGTCGGCGAAGCGACGCTCGAATTCCTTCTCGTGCGCCTGGATCTGCTTCTGCGCACGCTCGATGGCGTCCGAAGCGTCCTCGTCCTTCATTCGCAGCACGAACCAGTCGGCCTTCTTCAGGCCATCCAGGTAGGCGTCGCTGATGACGTCGCCCTTCTTCAGGCCGGTGCCGCCATTGGCCACCTTGCCCACAATCTGCGAACGCAGACGGGCGTAGATGGCACCTTCGAGGATGCGGAACTGGTCGTCGAAGTCCTTCTTGACGCGCTTGATCTCGCTCTCCTCGATCTGGCGCGCACGCTTGTCCTTCTCGATGCCGTCGCGGGTGAAGACCTGCACGTCGATGACGGTGCCGTCCATGCCCGGCGGTACGCGCAGCGAGCTGTCCTTAACGTCGGACGCCTTCTCGCCGAAGATCGCGCGCAGCAGCTTCTCTTCCGGCGTCAGCTGGCTTTCGCCCTTCGGCGTGACCTTGCCGACCATGATGTCGCCGGCGCGTACTTCGGCACCGATGTACACCACGCCGCTCTCGTCCAGGCGGTTCAATGCCTGCTCGGACACGTTCGGGATGTCGGCCGAGATTTCCTCCGGCCCCAGCTTGGTGTCACGTGCAACGCAGGTCAGTTCTTCGATATGGATCGTGGTGTAACGATCCTCTTCCACCACGCGCTCGGAGAGCAGGATGGAGTCCTCGAAGTTGTAGCCGTTCCACGGCATGAACGCGATCAGCATGTTCTGGCCCAGGGCCAGTTCGCCGATGTCGGTGGACGGACCGTCCGCCAGCACGTCGCCGCGCGCGATCACGTCACCCACGTTCACCAGCGGACGCTGGTTGATGCAGGTGTTCTGGTTGGAACGGGTGTACTTGATCAGGTTGTAGATATCCACGCCGGCGTCGCTGGCGTCGGTGATCTCCACCTCGTTGACCTTGACCACGATACGGCCGGCGTCGATCTGCACGATCTCGCCACCACGACGCGCATTCACGGTCACACCTGAGTCACGCGCCACGGCGCGCTCGATACCGGTACCCACCAGCGGCTTCTGCGCACGCAGGGTCGGCACGGCCTGGCGCTGCATGTTGGCGCCCATCAGTGCACGGTTGGCGTCATCGTGCTCCAGGAACGGAACCAGCGCGGCCGCGATCGACACGGTCTGCATCGGCGACACGTCCATGAAGTGGACTTCCGCCGGCGGCTTGAGCAGCGACTCACCCTGGAAGCGGCACGGCACGAACAGCTCGGTGAGCGTGTTCTTGGCATCGGTCAGGGCGTTGGCCTGGGCGATGACGTACTCGTTCTCTTCGATGGCCGACAGGTACTCGACGTCGTCGGTGACCTGGCCGTCCACCACCTTGCGGTACGGCGTCTCGAGGAAGCCGTATTCGTTGGTGCGGGCATAGACGGCCAGCGAGTTGATCAGGCCGATGTTCGGGCCTTCCGGCGTTTCGATGGTGCAGACGCGGCCGTAATGGGTCGGGTGCACGTCGCGCACTTCGAAGCCGGCACGTTCGCGGGTCAGACCACCCGGGCCCAGTGCGGAGACACGACGCTTGTGCGTCACTTCCGACAGCGGGTTGTTCTGGTCCATGAACTGCGACAGCTGCGAGGAACCGAAGAATTCCTTGATGGCAGCGGCGACCGGCTTGGCGTTGATCAGCTCCTGCGGGGTCAGGCCCTCGGACTCGGCCATCGACAGGCGCTCCTTGACCGCGCGCTCGACGCGGACCAGGCCCACGCGGAACACGTTCTCGGCCATTTCGCCGACCGAACGCACGCGACGGTTGCCCAGGTGGTCGATGTCATCGACGACGCCACGGCCGTTGCGGATCTCGGTCAGGACCTTGATCACTTCCAGGATGTCGGAGCTGTCGCCGTGCTCGGCGACCAGGCGCTTGGACTCCTCGTCGTTGCGCTCGCCGAAATACTTGCGGTCATACAGCACCGACTCGCCGGTGACTTCCTTGCGGCCGACACGGCGGTTGAACTTCATGCGGCCGACCGTGGACAGGTCGTAGCGCTCGAAGGTGAAGAACAGGTTGTGGAACAGGTTCTGCGCGGCATCCTTGGTCGGCGGCTCGCCGGGACGCATCATGCGGTAGATCTCGACCAGCGCTTCGAGCTGGGTCTTGGTCGGGTCGATGCGCAGGGTGTTGGAGAGGTACGGACCACGGTCCAGATCGTTCACCCACAGGGTGCCGACCGCATCCACACCGGCCTTGCGGAACGCCACCAGCTGCTCGTCGGTAATTTCGTCGTTGGCCTGGGCCAGCAGCTCGCCGGTGGAGGCATCCATCACGTCGTGCGACAGGATGCGACCGACCAGGTACTCGTCCGGCACGGCCAGCGCGGCAATGCCCGAGGCTTCCAGCTGCTTGACGTGACGGGCGGTGATGCGCTTGCCCGCCTCGACGATGACCTTGTCGCCATCGGCCAGGTCGAAGTTCAGCGTTTCACCGCGCAGGCGCTCGGAGACCAGCTCCAGCTGCACACCCTCGTCCGGGTTGATGTGGAACGTGTTGATCTCGAAGAACTCGGCCAGCATCTCTTCGTTGTTGTAGCCCAGCGCACGCAGCAGGATCGACACCGGCAGCTTGCGGCGACGGTCGATACGGGTGAACAGCGCGTCCTTCGGGTCGAACTCGAAGTCCAGCCAGGAGCCGCGGTAAGGAATGATGCGGGCGCTGTACAGCAGCTTGCCCGAGCTGTGGGTCTTGCCACGGTCGTGGTCGAAGAACACACCCGGCGAACGGTGCAGCTGCGAGACGATGACGCGCTCGGTACCGTTGACGATGAAGGTGCCGTTCTCGGTCATCAGCGGGATTTCACCCAGATAGACCTCCTGCTCCTTCACGTACTTGATCGCCTTGGTGGACGACTCGCGGTCATAGATGACCAGGCGCACGGTGACACGCAGCGGCGCGCCGTAGCTCATGCCACGCTGACGGCACTCGCGCTCGTCGAACACCGGGTCGCCGAGCTTGTAGCCCACGTATTCCAGCGCGGCGTTGCCGCTGTAGCTGGAAATCGGGAACACCGACTTCAGGGCCGCGTGCAGGCCGTGGTCCGAGCGCTTGCCCGGCTCGACGTCTTCCTGCAGGAATTCACGGTAGGAATCCACCTGGATGGCAAGCAGGAACGGCACTTCCAGAATCGAGCTCTGCTTGCCGAAATCCTTGCGGATGCGCTTCTTTTCGGTGAACGAATATGACGTCATGAGGTCTTCCGCCTTGGCTGTGCAGGCCGCGCGTCCGCGACCCGAAAGGAACATTGAATTGTCAGTTGGAAGTCGCTGATATTGCCGGCACCAGCACGCCTTCTCCTGCTACTTCCAACTGCCAACTCGCGAGGATCTGGAGTTGGACTGCCCGGCTCTTCCAGCCATCACTGGCTGGTGCTCTGGCACCCGCGCCCGCAATCCGTTTGCGGTATGAAACGGCCAAAGGCCGGGGGCTTACGCCCCCAGCCTTGGCTGCATCGCCGTGATTCGATGGCGACGCAAAGTGCTGCTTACTTCAGTTCGACAGTCGCACCGGCGGCTTCGAGGTCCTTCTTGAACTTCTCGGCCTCGTCCTTCGACGCGCCTTCCTTCACGACGCCACCGGCTTCGGCCAGATCCTTCGCTTCCTTCAGGCCCAGGCCGGTGATGGCACGAACGGCCTTGATCACTTCGACCTTCTTGGCGCCGGCTTCCTTCAGGATCACGTTGAATTCGGTCTGCTCTTCCACCACAGCGGCAGCAGCGGCCGGGCCGGCAGCCATGACCGGAGCAGCGGCGGAAACGCCGAACTTCTCTTCGATGGCCTTGACCAGCTCCATCACTTCCATCAGGGACTTCTCGGCGATTGCGTCGACGATCTGTTCGTTGGTAAGGGACATTTTGATTACCTTTGAAAAATATTCTGGATTGAGGTTCTTCACAGAACCACTAAGACGTCGAACTTAGGCGGTTTCAGCGGCCGGCTCGGCAGCTTCAGCAGCTGCGCCACCTTCCTGCTTCTCACCGATAGCCTTGACGGCGCGCGCGAACATGGTGACCGGCTCGGTCAGGACGCGGGCCAACATGGCCAGGGCCTGATCACGGGTCGGCAATGATGCCAGCACATCGACGTGGCTGGCCGGGAAAATTTCCCCACCGATGGCCACGACTTTCGCCTGCAGCTTGTCATTACCCTTGGCGAAATCCTTGATCAGGCGACCGGCTGCGCCGGGCTCCTCCATCGAAAACGCATACAGCAAAGGACCGACCAGTGCGTCTTTGGCGCACTCGTATTCGGTACCTTCAACAGCACGCGCAGCCAGGGTGTTCTTGACAACTTTCAAGAAAACGCCGGTTTCGCGGGCCTGCTTACGCATCGCGGTCATCTGGGAGACCGAGGTGCCTGCATATTCGGCTGCGATCAAGGAGTGGGCCTTGGCGGCGACGTCTGCCAGTTCGGCGACAACTTCTTGCTTCTGGGACAGATTGAGAGCCATTGCACTCCTCCGATTGAACTCCGCTTACGGCTCCTGCCGTGCGCGGTCCTGGACAGCATCCATCCTGGACGCCGGGAACATCGACCGATGTCCCTGTGGTGGCCGTTCTAGACCTGGAGTGGGCCAACCCGGGTTACCCCAGACGTGCGTGAACCAGAAAAACTCCAGAAGGGCGGCACCATCTACGCAGGGTGATTCCCGAAGGAACCGATTAAGCGATCCCGCTGTATCGGCGGCGACTCCTTGCCAAAGCGAGCTTCCATGCCCGTCGCCGATGTGCGCAGACCGCGCCTGCGGTCTTTGACGGCTTCACTGCAGGGCGGACCTGCGAGCGACGCCTTCAAAATGGCGGCTGCGGCGCCCTCAGGCACCGCAGCCGCTTGAAACTATTACTTCAGGGTCAGCGAGGACTGATCAACCGTCACGCCCGGGCCCATCGTCGAGCTGACCGAAACCTTCTGCAGGTAGGTGCCCTTCGAGGTCGCCGGCTTGGCCTTGATCAGGTCCATCAGCAGCGCCTGCAGGTTCGACTTCAGCGCTTCTTCGTCGAAGCTGGCCTTGCCGATCGTGCAGTGGATGATGCCGGCCTTGTCGGTGCGGTAGCGGACCTGACCCGACTTGGCATTCTTGACAGCTTCGCCCGGATTGGCTGACACGGTGCCGACCTTCGGGTTCGGCATCAGGCCACGCGGGCCCAGCAGGGTGCCGAGCTTGCCGACAACGCGCATGGCGTCCGGGGTGGCGATGACGACGTCATAGTTCAGATCGCCTGCCTGCATCTTCTCGGCCAGGTCGTCCATGCCCACAGCCTCGGCGCCAGCAGCCAGGGCTTCATCAGCCTTGGCACCGGCCGGGGCGAACACGGCAACGCGCACGCTCTTGCCGGTACCGGCCGGCAGCACGGTCGAACCGCGCACCTGCTGGTCGGACTTCTTGGCGTCCACGCCCAGGCGCACAGCAACGTCGATCGCTTCGACGAACTTGGCGGTGGTGGCGGTCTTCAGGATCTTGATCGCTTCTTCGAAGGCGTAGGCCTTGCCCGGAACGACGGCGGCCTTGATGGCCTTCTCACGCTTGGTCTGTGCCATGTCTTAGCCCTCTACCGTCAAGCCCATGCTGCGGGCCGAACCCGCAATCGTACGCACCGCGGCGTCCAGGTCGGCGGCCGTCAGGTCCGCTTCCTTGGTCTTGGCGATCTCTTCCAACTGCTTGCGCGTGACCTTGCCCACCTTTTCGGTGTTCGGGCGCTTGGAGCCCGCAGTCACACCAGCAGCCTTCTTGAGCAGCACGGCAGCCGGGGTGCTCTTGGTGATGAAGGTGAAGGTACGGTCCGAATAGGCCGTAATGATGACCGGCACCGGCAGACCCGGCTCCAGCTTCTGCGTGGCGGCGTTGAACGCCTTGCAGAATTCCATGATGTTCAGGCCACGCTGACCCAGCGCAGGACCGACCGGCGGCGAGGGGTTGGCCTGACCGGCCTTCACCTGCAGCTTGATGTAACCGACAACTTTCTTTGCCATCTGAGTGCTCTCCGGGTGCTAGCGCCTTACGACAACAGGCTCCCCATCGGACCGGGAATCACACGTCCCGGCATCGCGTTTTGAAATCACGCAGAAGGCCACCTTGCGGCGGCCCTTGCTTTTGCCAGCTTCCTGACAGGAAGCCGAGCATTCTAACAGGATTCCCGGGCACCGCGTGAATACGGGGCCCGCAAGCCGATCAGGCTTTTTCGACCTGCCCGAACTCCAGCTCGACCGGGGTGGAGCGGCCGAAGATCAATACCGCCACGCGGACGCGGCTCTTTTCGTAATTGACTTCCTCGACAACGCCATTGAAGTCGTTGAACGGTCCCTCGGTGACGCGCACCATCTGCCCGGCTTCGAACAGCACCTTGGGACGCGGCTTCTCAACACCCTCCTGGACGCGGTCCAGAATGGCGGCAGCCTCGTCATCGCGGATCGGCAACGGGCGATCAGCGGTACCACCGATGAAACCCATGACCTTCGGGGTCTCCTTCACCAGATGCCAGCTTTCGTTGTCGATGCGGGGGATGCCCGCCTCTTCATGGGTTTCGATCTGCACCAGCACATAACCGGGAAAGAATTTGCGCTCGGAACGGCGTTTCTGGCCGGAGCGCATCTCGATCACTTCCTCGGTGGGAACCAGCACGTCACCGAAACGCTCCTGCATTTCTTCACGCACAATACGATCGCGCAATGCCTGCGCCACCGTCTTCTCGAAGCCTGAATAGGCGTGGACCACGTACCAACGCTTCACTGCTTTCTCCTCAACGTCCCAGGAACCACTGGGTCAGCTTCTGGATCACAAAATCGAATCCACCCAACAGCAGACTCAGGATGATCACGACCACAATCACCACCCACGTGGTGCGGATCGCTTCCTGCCGTGTTGGCCAGACCACCTTGCGCAGCTCGAAGCGCGACTCGGAAAGAAAGGCACGGGTGTCCCGGCCCTTTCCGCTCAACATGAACACCGCACCACCCGCCACCAGGCCGATGATTACCGCCAGCACCCGCAACTGCCCAGCCCATGCACCCAGCTGCGCTGCACGATCAGGAGCGGAAAACCAGAACCAAGCGAACAGACCCGCCACTACCAGCAATGCGGCAAGGACGTACTTGACGATATCGCCACCGGAAGCGGCGCCTTTGGAATGTTCGATCTTGCTATTCATCCGACTCTTGCTGCTGATGCGACCAAGGTCACTGGATAGAGGGTGGCAAGTGGCACGCCAGGAGGGACTCGAACCCCCAACCTGCGGTTTTGGAGACCGCTGCTCTGCCAATTGAGCTACTGGCGTATTACTTGGCTATTGCACGTCCCTTAGACGACGAAAGCGGACCGGGTTACCGGCCCGCCTTCGCGTAACCAGCAGCAAACACTGCTGGCACTGCAGATATTACTTGGTGATCTTGGCAACCACGCCGGCACCGACGGTACGGCCACCTTCGCGGATCGCGAAGCGCAGGCCTTCGTCCATGGCGACCGGGTTGATCAGGGTCACGGTCATCTTGACGTTGTCGCCCGGCATCACCATTTCCACACCTTCCGGCAGCTCGCAAGCGCCGGTGATGTCGGTGGTGCGGAAGTAGAACTGCGGACGGTAGCCCTTGAAGAACGGGGTATGACGGCCACCCTCGTCCTTGGACAACACGTACACTTCGGCTTCGAACTCGGTGTGCGGCTTGATCGAACCCGGCTTGCACAGGACCTGACCACGCTCGACGTCGTCACGCTTGGTACCGCGCAGCAGCAGACCGGCGTTGTCGCCCGCCTGACCCTGATCGAGCAGCTTGCGGAACATTTCCACGCCGGTCACGGTGGTCTTGACGGTCGGACGGATGCCGACGATCTCGATTTCCTCACCGACCTTGATGATGCCGCGCTCGATACGACCGGTCACCACGGTGCCGCGGCCCGAGATCGAGAACACGTCTTCCACCGGCATCAGGAACGGCTTGTCGACGTCACGCTCCGGGGTCGGGATCCAGCTGTCGAGCGCGTCGACCAGCTTCAGGATCGCCGGCACGCCGATCTCGGACTGGTCGCCTTCCAGCGCCAGACGGGCCGAACCGGAAATGATCGGAGTGTCATCGCCCGGGAAGTCGTACTTGCTCAGCAGCTCGCGCACTTCCATTTCCACCAGCTCGAGCAGCTCGGCGTCGTCCACCATGTCGGCCTTGTTCAGGAACACGACGATGTACGGCACGCCGACCTGGCGCGACAGCAGGATGTGCTCGCGGGTCTGCGGCATCGGGCCGTCCGCGGCCGAACAGACCAGGATCGCACCGTCCATCTGGGCGGCACCGGTGATCATGTTCTTGACGTAGTCGGCGTGTCCCGGGCAATCCACGTGGGCGTAGTGACGGGTGGCCGATTCGTACTCGACGTGCGAGGTCGAGATCGTGATGCCGCGCGCCTTCTCTTCCGGCGCCTTGTCGATGGCGTCATACGCGTGGAATTCGCCACCGAAACGCTCTGCGCCGATCTTGGTCAGAGCAGCGGTCAGCGTGGTCTTGCCGTGGTCGACGTGACCGATGGTGCCGACGTTGACGTGCGGCTTGGTGCGCTCGAACTTACCCTTGGCCATGGCTGCTTCTTCTCGGTAATCGGTTGAATGTATTGCGTCAGTAAGATGGTGCTCACGAAAGGAATCGAACCTTCGACCTCCTCCTTACCAAGGAGGTGCTCTACCGACTGAGCTACGTGAGCGAGTTGTCTATTGTGACACGTATTTCGTTCAATGGAGCGGGAGACGGGAATCGAACCCGCACCATCAGCTTGGAAGGCTGAGGTTCTACCGTTGAACTACTCCCGCACCGGGAACTACTGCCACAACGTGAAACTGGTGGAGGGAGGTGGATTCGAACCACCGAAGGCGTAAGCCAGCAGATTTACAGTCTGCCCCCGTTGGCCGCTTGGGTATCCCTCCTTTCTCACCCGTTCCCTGCAGGCCGAGGCCGTTTCGGTATGGGGTGGAAGAGCCAGCAATTTTGGGGATGAATCGAAGTTATGTCAACACTCTTTTCCATCAATTTTCACAAAAAGAGTGCACATCCCCTGCGATCGCCTCAATTACCCGGATCGGGCAAGGCCTCGTCGGCGAAAATCGCCACGTGGGGCACCCCGTCCGCACCGATCCAGCCCCGGTACATGCCTTGGGTATTGAAGGGGAAGGCGACCTTGCCATCGGCGCCGAGGATGATCGCACCGCCATCGCCGCCCAACTGCGGGATGCGCTGGTTGATCACCGCCTCACCGGCCTGCGCCGGCGTCTGTCCCAGATAATTGATGCGCGCACAGATGTCATGAGCGGCCGCGGTGCGGATGTAGTACTCGCCCCAGCCAGTTCCGGACACCGCGCATTTGCCATCGGCATAGGTGCCGGCACCGATGATCGGCGCATCGCCGACCCGCCCGTAGCGCTTGTTGGTCATGCCGCCGGTCGAGGTTCCCGCGGCCAGCCTGCCGCCGGCATCCAACGCCACGGCACCCACGGTGCCGAAATGCTTGGCGGTTTCAAGATCGGCATGCGCCTGTCCGGCCGCCTCTTCCTTCAGCGCCCGTTGCAGCTGCTGCCAGCGCTTCTCCGTGCGGAAGTAGGAGGGATCCACCAGCGCCACGCCCTGGTCCCTGGCAAAAGCCTCGGCGCCATCTCCGACCATCATCACGTGTTTGGATTTTTCCATCACCGCCCGCGAGAGCAGGATCGGATTGCGCACGCGATGCACACCGGCCACGGCACCGGCGCGCAACGTGGCTCCGTCCATCAGCGAGGAATCCAGCTCGTTTTTGCCGTCATGGGTGAAGACGGCGCCTTTGCCCGCGTTGAAGGTGGGATCGTCCTCCAGCACGGTGATCGCCGCGGTCACCGCATCCAGCGCGGGTTTCCCCTCAGCCAGCTGCTCATGGCCTTTGCGCAGGGCGGCCTCCAGTGCAGAACGGGCGGCCCGCTCCTCTTTCGCACTCAGGTCCTGGCGCTCGACGCCGGCGCCCCCGTGGATCACCAGCAACGGCGTCGGCGCGGCGACAGCCACACCACAGGAAAACGCGGTCATCGACAACAGCAACGCGGAAGTCAGCTTCATCCATCGAACTCCGTAAAGGGCCCGCGATGATAGGCATGCCGCACGCGAAGTGGATACACCTGCGCGCCACAAAACGCGCGCGGGGCCCGTCGCTATTCCGAGCGCAGCCGCAACTCGCCCTCACTGACATCGGCCACCGCGTTGAATGCCGCGTCGATGACCCGGAAACCCTCCAGATACAGGCGGCTGCCGGTTCCCACGCCGGTGACGGGGATGGAGGTGAAATCCAGTGGCTCGCCATTGCTGAGGCGATCAGCCGTACGCCGCGGCATCACCAGCCAGGCGTAGCCTTCGTCCAGGGTGTAGACCCGACCCCGGCCGTCGGCCTCGATACACAGCGCAGTGTCCTCGTCGACGCCGATACCGACGACGTCATCGCGCCCGCGCTGCTGCTGCGCCCGGGCGACGAACACGATCAGGCGTCCGAGCCGGTTGCGTTTGGCGAAATGGGTATCGGTGACCACATTGGACAGGTACGGCATGGTCAGGAAGTCGCTGTCCATGGTCACCTCGCCGCCCATCGGATCGGCCAACGCCGTGGGCGAATCCACGCTGCCTCCATCCAGTGCGCCGTAACTGTAACCACCGAGGATGGCCAGCCCTGCGCTGGTGCCGGCGATCGGCTTGCCGGCACGGATATGCGCATCCAGCGCTTCGTTAAGCGCGGTTCCTTTCCAGAAACGGATGTAGCGCGACTGGTCGCCGCCGGCGATGAAAATCGCATCGGCACCGCGCACCACACGCAGTACCGCCGGATCGTCAGCGGCGCGACGGTTGTCAAATACCAGCGTCTGCACGGCGGTGACCCCGCCGATATCGCGATAGAGCTCGTCCTGCAACTCGTCGGCACCGGACGCGCGCAGGATCACCACGCGCCCATTGCCGGCGCGCTTGACCCACCACTCGAACGCCTCGGGCACCCAGTCGCCACCGCCCATGAGCATCATCGCCGCCTCGGTCTTGCCGGGGCGCGGCGCGTCCAGATCGCCCACTTCGTAGTAGCGGTAGCCCGGCCGTGAAAGGCTCTGCGGACCTTGCGCCATGGCCGCACCCACCAGGCTCAACGCGATGACACTCAGGAGAAACCGGGAAAACCAGGGCAGATGGCGATGCATGAATCCCCCACCAGAATGTAATCGGTTACATGCGTGATGCCAGATTTCGCGGCAGTGGTCAAGAACGTAAAAAAGGAGTTATATGCGCTACCCGTTCACACTTTTTCTGAATGGGCAAAGGGCATCCACTGGATGCCGGACATGACACTCCCAGAGAACCGATTTCATGCGCAAACACGCAATGGTGTGCTCGATCCAACTGGCACTGCTGGGAATGGCGCTGCCCGCCGCCGCCCAGACCAGCGGCGACAAGGCGGTACAACAACTTGATGCGGTCCAGGTCACCGGTTCGCGCATCCCGCGGGCGCAGGTCGAAGGCCCGGCGCCGGTCACGGTGATCACCGCCGAGGCGATCAAGGCATCCGGTTTCACCTCGGTACCCGATGTGTTGCGTTCGCTCAGCCAGAACAGCGGCAGCGTGCAAGGCCAGCAGAACACCACGGGCGCGCAATCCACGCCCGGCGCGCAGGCGGTCGATCTGCGCGGCCTCGGACCCAATCACACCCTGGTGCTGATCAACGGCCGCCGCACCGCCGACTTCCCGTTGCCGCTCAATGGCAAGAGCAATTTCACCGATATCGGCAACATTCCGCTGGGCATGATCGAGCGGATCGAAGTGCTGACCGGCAGCGCTTCGGCGGTCTACGGCTCCGATGCGATGGCCGGCGTGATCAACTTCATCCTGAAGAAGTCCACCGACGGCACCACGTTTGACTACCGCTATGGCGACACCAGCCGCGGCGGCGGCGAATCGCACGATCTGACCATCACCACCGGTTTGGAGCGCGGCAACTTCAGCGGCATCGTCGGCGTTGAACTGCAGGACAAGCGCCCGCTGTGGGGCTATGAACGCGGCATCCAGGATTCGACACTGGACGCCCCGACCGCGCGCCGGCGCTTGCCGCGCCTGACCGCGCAGATGCTCAACTGGGAAGACGACGTCAACATCGCGCCGGCCGACGATTGCAAGGCGATGGCCGGACTCAATGAAGGCACCACCGTGCTGGCCGATGACCGCTTCGGTGAGCCGTATTGCGGCAGCGATCGCGCAATCGCGTATCGCACCATCCAGAACGAGCGCAAAGGCATCAACGCCTACGGCTCGTTCCAGTACCGCTTCAATGACGAGCTGTCATGGTTCGCCGACGTGCAGCTGGGCCACCAGAAGGTAAAGCTGCTGACCGGCACCAATGGCAACGACGTGGCCAGCGACCACATGGGCTGGGAATTCCACGACCCGAAATCGACCAACAACTATCGCGACAAGGTCTTCTACAACGCCACCACCGACCAGCGCGAAATCTGGTCACGCCAGTTCTCGCCCGAGGAGATCGGCGGCCTGCGTAATCGCATGAACAGCACCACCCAGAAGACCGCCGCGATCACCACCGGCTTCAAGGGGGTGTTCGGCGAGAGCTGGAACTGGGAAGCGGCCTACAACCATTCCCAGTACAAGGCGGACGTGGACATGCCGCGGATCAAGGCTGCCGCTGCCAACAAGCTGTTCCTGGGCGATCTGCTGGGCTACACCAGCCGCGGCTATGCGATCTATGCGCCCGATCCGAACCGGCTGTTCACGCCGCTGACCACCGCCGAGTTCAACTCGATCGCGGCGATGTCCACCTTCCGCCCGGAAGCCAAGAACGACAACGTCAGCTTCATCACCGATACCCCGGCGCTGTTCTCGATGCCGGCCGGTGATGCCGGCTTTGCCGGGGCGCTGGAGTTTGGCCGCCAGACCTACGAAATCAACCCCGATCCGCTGGCATTGACCGACGACGCCTACTACGGCCCGCGCTACGGCGACGGCAGTGGCAGCCGCAACCGCTGGAGCGCGGCGGCCGAGCTGCGTTTGCCATTGACCTCCAACCTGCTGGGCAGTCTGGCCGGCCGCTACGACCAGTACAGCTATTCGGGCAGCAATCCGGGCAAATTCACCTATAGCGCCGGCCTGGAATGGCGTCCGTTCGATACGCTGCTGGTACGTGGCTCGTATGGCACCGGCTTCCGCGCGCCGGACATGCATTACCTGTTCGCCGGGAACGACTACTACCGCACCCGTTTCGCCACCGATTACTACGCCTGCCGCACGGACGAGCCGGGCTTCAGCGACGGCGACTGCTACGACGACGGCAGCTGGGACGGCGCCACATTCGATGTCTACTCCGGCAACCGGGCGCTGGAAGTGGAAACCAGCAAGTCCTTCACCGCCGGCTTTGTCTGGTCGCCGGTGGCGAACTTCGATGTGGCCGTGGACTACTACAAGATCAAGGTGATGAATCAGGTCCAGACCCAAGACCGTGAGCGCCTGCGCTCGCAGGAAGCCGCCTGCCGGTTGGGCGTGAGCGACGATGGCCGGCCGGTGGATATCACCTCCCCGACCTGTGTGGACGCGCTGGCCCGTGTGCTTCGCGATGCCGATGGCGACATCACCAGCGTGCTGTTCGGGCCGATCAATATCGCTCGCGAGGAGACCTCGGGCGTCGATGTCACCGCCAACTACCGGGTGCAGACGGCCAGTGTCGGCAATTTCCAGTTCACCAGCAGCTACAACTGGGCCAACAAGCACGAGCGCCAACTCTATCCGGGCGACCCGACCGAGGACATGCTCGACGTCAGCTTCAGTGATACCACCCTGCCGCGCAACAAGGGCAATGCAGGCGTGACCTGGGACCACAACCGGTGGGGCGCGAGCCTGTTCGGCAACTACCTGGGCCGCGTGGCGAACTACGACAACGATGCGTGGACCGAGTCCACCTGGCGCTTCAATGCCGGCGCCAGCTACGACGTCACCGATCATCTGCGTGTGGCCCTGTCAGTCAACAACCTGTTCGACAAGATGCCGCCGAAGGACGCCACCTGGGCCAACTATCCGTACTACGACACCTCCTGGTTCGATTCGTTTGGCCGCAGCTACTTCGTCCAGATCACCTGGAAACTGGGCGGCAAGGCGCTGTAATTGCATGCCACTGCTGCACGGGAGCCCGCCGCAAGGCGGGCTTTTTTATTACGCCGCCATCATGGGTCGGGTTCTCCACAGTCCAAGTGGAAAGCCACGCGGACAACATGTGGATTACGTGCGTCGCCGCAATGACTTCAAGCCCTGTCCGGGACCGGCGATTTTTTCATCAAGCCGTTTACGCGGCTGCAAATCCAAAAGAAAACGCCCCGCAATGCGGGGCGCTTTTCCACCAGCCGGTTGCAGCCGGATCAGACGTTGAAACGGAAGTGCAGGATGTCGCCTTCCTTCACCCGGTATTCCTTGCCTTCCAGACGCAGCCGCCCGGCTTCCTTGGCACCGGCTTCACCGCGGTACTTGATGAAATCGTCGTAGGCGATGGTCTCGGCGCGGATGAAGCCCTTCTCGAAATCGGTGTGGATCACGGCCGCGGCCTGCGGCGCGGTGGAACCGCCCTTGACCGTCCACGCACGGACTTCCTTCACCCCGGCGGTGAAATAGGTCTGCAGGCCCAGCAGGTTGTAGGCGGCGCGGATCACCCGGTTCAGGCCCGGCTCTTCCAACCCGAGATCGGCCAGGAACGCATCGCGGTCGGCGTCATCGAGCTGCGACAGCTCTTCCTCGATCGCAGCCGACACCGGCACCACTTCGGCACCTTCGGTGGCCGCGCGCGCGCGCACCGCATCCAAGTGCGGATTGTTCTCGAAACCGTCCTCGAGCACGTTGGCGATATACATCACCGGCTTGAGCGTGAGCAGGAACAGGTCGCGCACCAGCGCCTTCTCTTCCTCATCCAGTCCGGCAGCGCGACCGGCCTTGCCATCGGACAACGCCGCCTGCAGCTTGGCCAGCACCGGCTTGCGCGCAGCCGCGTCCTTGTCACCGCCCTTGGCGGCGCGTTCGGCACGGTTGAGCGCCTTCTCGACGCTGTCCAGGTCGGCCAGCGCCAGCTCGGTATCGATGGTGTCGATATCCGAGAGCGGATCGACCTTGTTGTTGACGTGGATGATGTCGTCGTTCTCGAAGCAACGCACCACATGGGTGATCGCATCGACCTCGCGGATGTGCGCCAGGAACTTGTTGCCCAGGCCTTCACCGCTGGCCGCACCGGCGACCAGACCGGCGATGTCGACGAACTCGACCGCGGTTGGAATCACCTTCTGCGGATTGATGATTTCCGCCAGCGCGTTCAGGCGCGGATCCGGTACCGGCACGATCCCCACATTGGGTTCGATCGTGCAGAACGGGAAATTGGCCGCGGCGATACCGGCCTTGGTCAGTGCATTGAACAGGGTCGACTTGCCGACGTTGGGCAGGCCGACGATGCCGCATTTGATACCCATGGGAACTCCACGATTCGAAACTCGGGCTTGCGGTTTCCTGCCAGCGTCAGCCGGCGAAAACCGCAAGCCGGAATTACGGCCTGGGGGTGTGCAGCCGTTTCATGGCTTCGTTGAAATCACCGGCCACCGCCAGCGGCAGCACCGAAATCGCATCCTCCACGGCGCGAGCGATCAGCACATCGTCGTCCTTGCCCGGGCGCCCGAGCACCCACGGCACCACCCGGTCCTTGTGACCGGGATGACCGATGCCGATCCGCAGCCGGTGGAACTTGCCGTGTCCGAGCAGGCGGATGGTGTCACGCAGGCCATTCTGGCCACCGTGGCCGCCGTCGAACTTCAACCGCGCCGTTCCCGGCGCCAGGTCCAGCTCGTCATGCGCCAACAGCGCTTCTTCCGGCTCGATCTTCCAGTAGCGCAGGGCGGCTGTAACCGACTTGCCACTGAGGTTCATGAACGTGGCCGGCCGCAGCAACCACAGCGGCTGCCCGCCGATATCGATCTTGGCGATCTCGCCGAACAGCTTGGCGTCCAGCCCCCAGCGCACACCGGCGTTTTCCACCAGGGCATCAACGAAACGAAACCCGGCGTTGTGCCGGGTCTGGGCATGTTCGGTTCCGGGATTGCCCAGACCGACGATCAATCGCAAGCCAGTCATGTCAGATGCATTCGCTGCGCCCGCCCCGACAGGGCAGGCGCAGCTGGAACGCTTACTCGGCCGGAGCGGCTTCGTCTTCGCTTTCGTCCTTGCCCAGCTTGGCAATGACGATCGCGTCGTCGTGGGTCTTGCCGAGCTTCAGCGCGGGAATTTCAACGCCAGCCGGGAGCTTGAGGTCCGACAGGTAGATGATGTCACCCACCTTCAGCTCGCCCAGGTCGACGGTGATCGACTCCGGCAGATCCTTCGGCAGGCAAGCGATGCTGACTTCCTTGAGCTCGTGGGTGACCACGACGTCGGCGGACTTGCCGGCCGGCGAGGTGTCCTCGTTGATGAAGGTCAGCGGCACGGTGGCGTGCAGCACTTCGTTCGCGTTCACGCGCTGGAAGTCCAGGTGCATGATCAGCTGCTTGAACGGGTGGCGCTGGATATCACGCAGCAGCACGTTTTGCACCTGACCGTCGAGATTCAGGGCAATGATCGAGGAGTAGAACCACTCGTTCTGCTGCGCCAGCCAGATTTCGTTGTGGTTGAACTGCACGCTGGCCGGTGCGCTATCGCCACCGTAGACGATGCCCGGCACCACACCGGCGTGACGCAGGCGGCGGCTCGCACCCTGCCCGAGCTTTTCACGACGCTGGACCTTGATTTCATGACTCTTGGACATTTCTTCACTACCTAGGTTGAGGTGCCGCCATGGGGCGGCACTGGTTGGTTCTTCCGCGACCAGAAGAACCGGGGTTCCACCGGCCGTTGCCGGCCGGCAGGAAAATCAATCGACGTACAGCGAGCTGACCGACTCGCCGAAGGCGATGCGGCGCATCGTCTCGGCCAGCATCTCGGCCACGCTGATCTGGCGGATCTTGCTGCATACCCGCGCCACATCGGACAGCGGGATGGTATCGGTCACCACCAGTTCGTCGAGCTGGGAGTTGTTCAGGTTGTCCACCGCCGGGCCGGAAAGCACGGCGTGGGTGCAGTAGGCGGCCACTTTCAGGGCGCCACGCTGCTTGAGTGCCGCCGCCGCCGCGCACAGGGTGCCGGCGGTGTCGACGATGTCATCGACCATGACGCAGGTCTTGCCCTCGACGTCACCGATGATGTTCATCACCGTGGACACGTTGGCGCGCGGCCGGCGCTTGTCGATGATGGCCAGATCGGCATCGTCCAGGCGCTTGGCCACGGCGCGCGCGCGCACCACGCCACCCACGTCGGGGCTGACCACGATCAGGTTCTCGGTGCCGTAGGCGCGCCAGATGTCGGCCAGCAGCAGCGGCGACGCATAGACGTTGTCCACCGGCATGTCGAAAAAGCCCTGGATCTGGTCGGCATGCAGATCCACGGTCAGCAGCTGGTCGGTATGCACCGCGCTGAACATCTTGGCCGCCACCTTGGCCGTGATCGGCACGCGCGAAGATCGCATGCGGCGATCCTGGCGGGCGTAGCCGAAATACGGCACCACCGCGGTCACGCTGGAGGCCGAGGCGCGCTTGAGCGCGTCGATCAGCACCAGCAGTTCCATCAGGTTCTCCGCGCTCGGCGCGCAGGTCGGCTGGATGACGAATACATCCTGCTTGCGCACGTTTTCCTGGATCTCGACCTGCACCTCACCATCGGAGAAGGTCGACACCAGCGCCTTGCCCGGGCGCACACCCAGCTCCTTGCAGATGCTTTGCGCCAGGCGCTTGTTGGCGTTGCCGGAAAAAACCAGCAGGTTGGGTGCATCTTGCATGATGGCTCTCTCGGGCGGGCGAGCAGCGGAAAAACCGGCGTCTACAGGAACAACGCGCAACGAATTGGGTTTGCGCACGTCCATTGCGCGGACAGACTCCGGACCCAGAAAGTGGCAGGGGCGGTAGGATTCGAACCTACGAATGCCAGGATCAAAACCTGGTGCCTTGGGCCTCTTGGCGACGCCCCTGCATCAAACTGTTTCCGTCGTTTCCAGCGCATCAAGCAGTGGCGAGCGATCAACACCCGCAGCTACCCATGCCCGCAGCTGTGCCGGCAATTGCGCCAAGGCCTGCTCTGCAGCAGTACGCGTGGCGAATTCGACGAAACAGCCGCTTCCCGACCCCGTGAGCCGTGCCCGGCCAATACTGGACAGCGTCTGGAACACCGCCTCGATGGCAGGTTCCCGGCGCCGCAGTACCGGTTCGAACGCATTTCCGAGGACGGTCCCGGAAGCGAAGTCCGCTATTTTCACGGGCGCGGCATCCCGCGTCAAATCCTGTGATTGGAAAAGTGCGGCGGTGGGCACGTGAATACCCGGATCGACCAGCACATACCAGGCCTGCGGCAGGGTGATCGGCAGCAGTTTTTCACCGACGCCCTCGGCCCAAGCGCTGCGCCCGCGCACGAATACCGGCACATCCGCGCCCAGCCGCAAAGCGAGCGCGGCCAAGGCATCCTGCGCCAGCCCGGTGCCCCACAGCGCATTGAGCGCTACCAGCACCGTGGCTGCATCGGACGAGCCGCCACCGAAACCACCACCGGCCGGAATGCGCTTTTCCACGCGGATATCCGCGCCCTGGGCGGAACTGGCGGCGGTTTTCAGCAGAATCGCCGCGCGGACCACCAAGTCATCGGCCTCTTCAACGCCCGCCACCGAGGTACCGATGCGGCGGATCTGGCCATCATCGCGCACGCGCAGCCCGATCCGGTCGCCCCAGTCCAGCAGCCGGAACACCGTCTGCAGCTCGTGGTAACCGTCGGCGCGGCGGCCGGTGATCCGCAGAAACAGGTTCAGCTTGGCCGGGGCCGGCCAGTACGACCAGCCCGCCTCTTGTTCGCCGCGCTGGTTCATGGCTGGGGAAGATCCCAGCTGTCGACAATCAGGCGCACCTTGGCATCGCCGTTGACCGCATCCATCCGCCGCGGCAGGGCCGGCTGGCCGTCGGTGGCCGCGAACCAGTCCATGAACTGGATGTCCCAGCCTGCCTGTTGGACGCGGCGCGGGCGCCCCTCGGCATCGCGCAAGACCTGCCCCGGCGCTGCTGCGCCGGCGGCGATCAGCCCCCGCACCCAATCGGGCAACTGGTTGACCGGAATATCCCAGCCCGTGGCCTCAAACAGCAGCTGCTGCGCGTCCGCGCCTTCACGTGGACCGCCGTCGACGCCCTCCAGCCGACCTTCTCCGGCACGCGCATCGCCGCTGAGAAGCCAGCTCTGGCGCGTTACCGGCGCACTGAGCTGGATCTGGAAGCGGTCCGCCGCTTGCCGCCAGTCGATCCGGCCGCTGCCGCCATTGCGCCCCTTGCTGACCGCCACCCGGCCCTGGAAGCCCCACTCGGACTGGGCCCGCAGCGCCTGCTCGCGCAGGGCCTCGGCCTGTCGGGCCTGGGGCGACACCTCCGCCACAACTTCGGGGGCGGGACGGTTCCCCAACGTGGAACATGCGGAAAGTGACAGCAATGCCAGCGCCAGCAATGGCGCCTTCAGAGTGATCGGCTTCATGCACCCAGTTTCTCGATGGCGCGCTGCAACGCGCGATTTTCAGGGTCCAGCTTGCGGGCTTCCTCGAAGAAGCGCCGCGCCTCTTCCTGCTGGCCCGAGACCCACAGCACTTCGCCCACGTGCGCGGCGATTTCCGGATCCTTGGCCAACGTCCACGCCCGGCGCAGATGCACCAGCGCCTCGTCATTGCGACCCAGCCGGTAAAGCACCCAGCCATAGCTGTCGACGATGGCGGCGTTGTCCGGTTCGGCCACGCGCGCGCGATCAATCAGTTCCAGCGCCTCCTGGTAACGGGTGGTGCGATCGGCCAGCGTATAGCCCAGCGCATTGAGCGCGGCGACGTTTTCCGGTTCGGTCACCAGGATCTTGCGCAGATCGGCTTCGGCACGCGGCACATCATCACCGCGCTCCCAGGCCAGCGCCCGTGCATACAACAGCGCACCGTCGTCCGGGAACGCCGCCAGGCCGCGGCCCAGCACTTCCAGCTCGCCGCCGGTGTTGCCATCGCGCAGGGCCAGTTCCGATTCCAGCAGATAGGCGTCGCGTCTCGCCTCGTCCTCGACCGCGGCATCGGCCTGGATTGCCTGCACTTCCTTCAACGCCTTCGCCTTGTCGCCCAGCTCATGCAATGCGCTGGCCGCGCGCAGGCGCGCCTCGCTGCGCTGCGGGCCACCGGGCACCCCGTGATACCAGTCCACGGCTTCCTGATAACGCTTGAGGAACTCGGCGATCTTGCCCAGCAGCAGCCGCTGCGAGGGATCCGGCCTGGAGGCCTGCGCGGCGATGTCGCGGTACAGCGCCAGCAATGCCGGTTCATCCTTCTGCTTGGCCAGCAGCGAAGCGCGCAGGCCCCAGGTCTGCAGATCCTGCGCGCCACCGGCCAATATCCGCTCCGCCGCCCGCGCATCGCCCAGTGCGTCGTAGGCGAACGCCAGGGCATTGCGCAGCTCGGCATCTCCGGCGGCCTTGGGCTCGAGGTTCTTCAGCAGCGCCAGCGCTTCCTCCTGCTTGCCGGCCTGACCCAGCTGGGTGGCATGCAGCAGCGCCGCGCGCGGTTCGTCGGGAAAGCGCCTGACCACTTCGCCCACGATCCGCCGGGCGAGCTCCGGGCGCTCCATGCGCAGCGCAAGCCGGCCGAACTCCTGCCAGGCGTCGAGCTGATCGGGAATGGCACCGGCGTCCACCAGCTCGGCCAACACCTGGGCCGACGCCGCCGGGTCGCGGCCGCCGCCGGCCAACGCCGCCAGGGCGAAACGCCAGCCGCGCGGGTCTTTGGCGCGCAACAGCGTGAGCAACTCGCGCTTGGCCAGGCGCAGATCGCCCTGACGCAAGGCCAACGCGGCGCGGGTGCTGCGCATGGCCGTCGAAGCGGGATCGCGCTGCGCCCACAGCGCCAGCGCCTCGCCGGCTCGCGCATCGTCGCCGGCCAGCATGGCAATCCGCGCTGCGCGTTCGGCCAGGCCGACATCACCCTTGCCGGCCTTGGCCGCTTCCAGATACCAGCGCGCCGCATCGGCCAGCTTCCCGGCCTGCAGCGAGAACTCGCCCGCCAGTACCGGTGTCAGCGGCGCGGTCTCTTCGGCAGGGGCGGACGATCGCGCTGCCAGCAGCGGAAAAGCGGGCAAGGCAAGCAACAGAACGCTACATATGCGAATCAATACGGGCATCTGACGCAACCGGACCGTAAAATGGCGGTCTTGAATGGCCAGCAGCTTATCGCAAGCAACTGAACAGATGACCCTGTGGGTGCTCGGACTGAATCACCAGACCGCGCCGGTGGAACTGCGTGAACGCGCAGCCTTCGGCGGCGATGCCCTGCCCCGGGCGCTGGACTCTTTGCGCCAGTCCCCGCAGCTTGCCGAGGCGGTGCTGCTGTCCACCTGCAACCGCACCGAACTGTATGCCGTGGCCGAAGATGGCAGCGCGCTGGCGCAATGGCTCGAATCCCAGGCTGGCGCGTTGCAGGGCTATCTGTACCAACACCGCGACGGCGATGCCGTGCGCCATCTTTTCCGGGTCGCCACCGGGCTGGACTCGATGGTGCTGGGCGAACCGCAGATTCTGGGCCAGGTGAAGGATGCCTGGGCGCTGGCACGCGACAACGGCGTGCTCGGGCAGCGGCTCGACCGGCTGTTCCAGCAGACCTTCTCGGTCGCCAAGCGCGCCCGCACGGAGACCCGCGTCGGCGCCAATCCCGTTTCCGTCGCTTCGACCGCGGTGCGGCTGGCACAGAACTCGTTCGCGCGACTGGATGAATCCACGGTACTGCTGGTCGGCGCGGGTGAAACCATCGAACTGGCGGCCCGGCACCTGAGCGAGGCCAAGGTCAAGCGGCTGCTGATCGCCAACCGCACCCTCGCCCACGCGCAGGAACTGGCCACCCGCCACGGCGGAGTGGCGCTGCCGCTGACCGAACTGGAACGGCATCTGGGGGAGGCCGACGTGGTGTTCTCGGCCACCGCCGCGCGCACGCCGGTGATCCTGCACGGCCATGTCGCCACGGCGCTGCGCGCGCGCCGGCACAAGCCGATGCTGCTGTTCGACCTGGCCGTGCCGCGCGACATCGACGCCAAGGTGGCCGAGCTGGCCGATGCCTATCTGTACACCGTCGATGACATGGAGCGGGCGGTGGAGGAAAACCGCCGCAGCCGGCGCGAGGCCGCTGCCGAGGCCGAGGCCATCATCGAGCTGCAGGTGGCGCGTTATCTGGAAATCCTGAAGGCCGGCAACCTGCAGGCGCCACTCAAGCGCCTGCGCGCCTATGGCGATGCCACCCGGGCGGAAATGCTGGACAAGGCCCGCCAGCAGTTGGCCAACGGCAAGCCGGCTGACGAGGTGCTGGAACTGCTGGCGCACTCGCTCACCAACCGCCTGCTGCACCCACCCACCGCCGCGCTGCGCAATGCCTCGCTCAGCGGCGACACCGACCTGACCCGCGCCGCCGAGCGCCTGTTCCCGGCGGTGCCGGGCTATCACCATCCCGTAGTGAGGAACGATGACGCCGACCCTGCGCCGTAAGCTGGAAGCGCTGGCCGAGCGCCGCGAAGAGCTGGAACGTCTGCTGTCCTCACCCGAGGTGGTCGCCGACAACGAGCGTTTCCGCAATTTCTCGCGCGAATTTTCCCAACTCGAGCCGGTCGCCACCGCGCTGGCCGATGAAGCCCGCGCCAAGGCGGACCTGGCGTCGGCTGAAGCGATGCGCGCCGACCCCGAGCTGCGTGAACTGGCCGAGGAGGAAATCGCCGCCGCGCAGCAACGCCTGCAGCAGCTGGACGCGGAACTGGCGCTGCTGCTTGTGCCGCGTGATCCACGCGACGACGGCAACCTGTTCCTGGAAGTGCGCGCCGGCACCGGCGGCGACGAGGCGGCGATCTTCGCCGGCGACCTGTTCCGCATGTACGCCCGCTACGCCGAACGCCAAGGCTGGAAGGTCGAGATCGAATCGGACAACCCCGGCGAACATGGCGGCTACAAGGAAGTGGTGGCGCGCGTGGTCGGCCGCGGCGCGTATTCGCAGCTGAAGTTCGAGTCCGGCACCCATCGCGTGCAACGCGTACCGGCGACCGAATCGCAGGGCCGCATCCACACCTCCGCCGCGACCGTGGCGATCATTCCCGAGGCCGACGAGGTCGATGAGATCGTCATCAACCCGGCCGACCTGAGGGTCGACACCTTCCGTTCGTCCGGCGCCGGTGGCCAGCACGTCAACAAGACCGAGTCGGCGATCCGCATCACCCACGTGCCCAGTGGCGTGGTGGTGGAATGCCAGACCGAGCGCAGCCAGCACGCCAACCGCGACAAGGCGATGAAGCGGCTCAAGGCACAGCTGCTCGACGCCGAACGCGGCAGGCAGGCCGCCGCCCAGGCCGAGAGCCGACGCCTGCAGGTCGGCAGTGGCGACCGCAGCCAGCGCATCCGCACCTACAACTTTCCGCAGGGCCGCATCACCGATCACCGCATCGAAGGCATGACCCTGTACGACCTGCCCAACATCATCGAGGGCGATCTGGGCGAGCTTGTCAGCCGCCTGCAGCACGAACACCAGGCCGACGAGCTGGCGCGGCTGGCCGAAGGCACGTGAGCCTGGACAGCGGGCGCGCGACGGTGGCGCGGCGATGAATCCGGCACAGATCGAACTGCAACAGCTGCGGCAGGCCGTGCGCCAGCAGCCGTCGGACTTCATCGCCTGGGTGATGCTGGCCGATGCCGAACTGGGCCTGGGTGACACCGGGGCCGGCGACGCTGCCGCGCAACGTGCCCTGCAGCTGCGCCCCGGCCACCCCGAAGCACTCGCCCGCCTCGGGCGTGCGCGCTGGATGCAGGGCCGGCATGTCGAGGCCGCCGCGTTGTTGCAGCAGGCGTCGGATCTGGTGCCGCGGCATCCGGGCATCGCCCTGTGGCTGGGTCACGCGCTGGAAGACGCGCACCAACCCGAAGCCGCGGCGCAGGCCTACCAGCGCGCGCACCGCCTGCTGCCGGACGAACCCTACATCGCCGCGCAGCTGCTGAACTGGCAACGCAAACTGTGCGACTGGCACGGCGTGGATGCGCTTTCGCGGCAGGTCCGCGCCGCGGTGGCACAAGGCAATGCCGCGGTGGAACCTTTCGCCTTCCTCAGCGAGGACGCCAGTGCTGCCGAGCAGCTGGCCTGTGCGCGTCAGCGTGCGCGGACTTTGCTGCAAGGCATCCGGCCGTTGCCGCCTGCGCGGGTACGCACGCACGGCCAGCTGCGCGTCGGCTTCCTCTCCAACGGTTTCGGCGCCCATCCCACGGGCCTGCTGACGGTGGCGTTGTTCGAAGCCCTGCGCAACCGCGAAGCGCTGGAACTGCACCTGTTTGCGCTCACCGGCGACGATGGCAGCCGCATCCGGCAGCGCCTGCACAATGCGGCCCATGCGCTGCATGACGTCAGCGGCCAGCGCCATGGCGACATCGCCCAGCGCATCCGCCATGCCGGCATCGACCTGCTGTTCGACCTGCGTGGCTGGGGCGGAGGCGGCACGCCGGAAGTGCTGGCGATGCGACCGGCTCCGCTGCAGCTCAACTGGCTCGCCTATCCCGGCACCTCCGGTGCGCCGTGGATGGACTATGTACTGGCCGACGGATTCGTCCTGCCGCCCGCGCTGGAACCGGCTTTCAGCGAACAGGTGCTGCGGCTGCCGCGCGCCTTCCAGCCGTCGGACAACAGCCGCGTGGTGGAGCTGCCACCGTCGCGCGCGGAGTGCGGGCTGCCGGCCGATGGCGTGGTGTTCTGCTGCTTCAACAACAGCTACAAGCTCAACCCGCACAGCGTCGGGCGGTTGCTGCGGATACTGCGCGGCGTGCCCGGCAGCGTGCTGTGGCTGCTCTCCGGACCGGGCCGCGCCGACGATCGCCTGCGCGAAGCCGCCTCGCGGCAGCAACTGGACCCGGCGCGGCTGGTGTTCATGGCCAAGCTCCCGCACCCGCAATACCTGGCCCGCTACCGTCACGCCGACCTGTTCCTGGATACCCATCCCTACAACGCCCACACCACCGCCTCCGATGCACTGTGGGCCGGCTGCCCGGTGCTGACCACGCCGGGCAGGACCTTCGCCGCCCGCGTGGCCGGCAGCCTCAATCACCATCTCGGCATGGCCGCGATGAACCTGGACGACGACCAGCAGTTCATCGCTGCCGCCATTCGCCTGGGCAACGACCGCAGCGCACTGCAGGCACTGCGTGCACAGCTGGCACGGCAGCGACAACAGTCGGGCCTGTTCGACATGGACGCCTTCGCCGACGACTTCGTCGCGGTTGTGCACCAGGTGGCACAACGCCACGGCTGGCAGCACACGCCGTAGACCTGCAGCAGGCTAGGCTTGCGCTTCCGGTCAATCGAATCGCGCACGCCATGGGCAAGCTCAAACGCAAGCAGTACGAAGCACTGCTGGAACCGATGCAGCTGGAGCTGGCGGCGATGGCGCGATGGGTGCAGCACACCGGCCAACGCATCCTGGTGCTGTTCGAGGGCCGCGATACGGCAGGAAAAGGCGGCGCGATCCAGGCCGTTTCCCGTCACCTCAACCCGCGCCAGTGCAGGGTGGTAGCGCTGCCCAAACCGACCGATCGCGAATCCACCCAGTGGTACTTCCAACGCCACCTGGCGCACCTTCCGGCCGCCGGCGAGATCGTGCTGATGGACCGCAGCTGGTACAACCGCGCCGGGGTGGAACACGTGATGGGCTATTGCACGGAGGAGCAGTACCACGCGTTCCTGCGACAGGCGCCGGTACTGGAACAGCTGCTGGTCGATGACGGCATCGTGCTGTTCAAGTACTGGCTGTGCGTGGACCAGCAACAGCAGGAAAAGCGCTTCGCCGAACGCCGGCTGGACCCGCTCAAGGGCTGGAAACTGTCGCCGGTGGACCTGCAGTCGCGCACGGCCTACGCCCGCTACACCGACAGCCGCGAGGCCATGCTGCAGGCTACCCACAGCCCCGGCTCGCCGTGGACGCTGGTGGACTTCAACGACCAGAAACTCGGCCGCCTGACCCTGATCCGCGACCTGCTCGACCGCCTGCCCGACACCCGCATCGATGATCCACCGGCCGAACTGCCGCCGCTGCCGCGCAAGCCGTACAAGGAGAAGTACACGGTATTGCGGCCGATCGCGCCGTTCCCGGCGGACTGACCTTCAGGCGGTCCGCCATCGGCTGCAGGCCATCGGCCCACTCCCCCGAGTGACGCCGCCGACAGTGCTTGAAGCCTGGCGCGCAACCGGGCGCGCGGCGACCCACACGTGCCCATCAGCCGATGCTGAAGCCGTCCGCCACCGGCTGCGGCCAGTCGCTCCGCTCGAGCGTATCCACCCGGGCAGCCGGCGGACCCTGCCACAGCCAGCGTTCAAGCGAGGCCAGCGCCGGGCCGCTGCCGCTGGCGATCACGCGTACGCGCCCATCATCCAGGTTGATCGCACTGCCGGAGATGCCCAGCAACCGCGCCTGCTCGCGCGTAGCGGCACGGAAATAGACGCCCTGCACCCTGCCGCCCACCAGGAAGCAGCGCGCCACCATCAGGCGACCTTGCCACCGGCGGCAACGATCGCCGCTTCGATCTCGCGGGCATTGACCGGGCCGAGGAATTCCTTGGCCACCTTGCCGTCCGGCGCGATCAGATAGGTCATCGGCAGGCCGCGCGGCGTGGCGAAATCCTTCGGCGGGTTGTAGGTATCGACGATGGCGATCGGATAGGCCACCGGGCGCTGCTGCAGGAAGGCCTGCATGTCGGCCGGCTCGATGTCCTCGTAGGCCAGCCCGACCACTTCGACATTGCTGCGCATGGCATGCAACGCCGACAGCTCCGGCATTTCCTTCAGGCACGGCGCGCACCAGGTCGCCCAGAAGTTCACCACCACCCACTGCCCGCGATGGCTGGCCAGGTCGTAGGTGCCGCCATCCACGGTGGGCAACTGCAGTACCGGAATTTGCGCGGTCTGCTGCACCACCTGCGCCTGGGCGGGCGGAGCGGCCGGTTCGGCATCGGCGCTGTCGCTCTGCGCCGCCGCTACCGCTGGCGTCGGCGCGGCGGCCGGCTCCTGTGGTTTGCAGGCGGCCACCGCCAGCAGTGCCAGGGCCAAAGGGAGCATCTTCAACTTCATCGGGTGTCTCCGGGTTGATCGTAGATATCGGCGACGCGCCGTTTCAGCAAGGCGCGCAGCGGTACGCGCAGCTCGTCGAGTGCCTGGCAGGCGGCCCGCCCCAGGCCATCGTCGCGGAACGGCAGGTGGGCCTCGGTCACCGGAATCCGCAACTGCGAACTCTCGTAGAGCTCATGCAAGGTGACCTTGTCCAGATCGCGTGCCAGCAGCCATTCGCCGCGCTCGTCGGGCCGCACCAGCTTGATGGCTTCCAGCTCGCACAACAGTTCCTGCAGCAGCGAATCGGTCAGCATCGGCTCCAGTTGCAGCAGTTCGTTCTCGCCCAGTCCGCGACCCGACTCACGCGCTTCACGGAAGCGGCCGAGCAGGCGCAGCAATCCATAGAACTCGAAACCCTGCGGCAGCCGGATCGCCAGCGGCTGGTAGCGGAACGCGGCGATGGATGAAGACAGCGATGCACCCAGCAGCACCGAGACCCAGCCAAGGTAGATCCACAGCAGCAGGATCGGCACGAACGCGACCGTGCCATACAGACGTTGATAGGACTGGAAGCTGCCCAGGTAGATGCCCATGGCCCACTTCACCAGTTCCAGCATTACCACCGCCAGCAACGCGCCGGGCACGGCGTGGCGCCACTTCACCGCGTGGTGCGGCACCACCCGGTAGGCCAGCATCACGCAGAAGAACTCGATCAGCACCGGTGCCAGGTTCAGCGCCAGATCCGCCAGCCAGCGCCCTTCGGTGGTACCGAACAGGGGCAGCGAAAACACCTTGGCCGACACCGCCAGCGAGGCGGCGGCCAGCATCGCGCCCAGGGTCAGCACCGTCCAATAGACCAGGAACCGCGCCAGTCGCGGACGCGCCGAAGCCACCCGCCAGATCCGGTTGAAGGTCTGCTCGACGCTGTTGAGGGTGATCAGCAGCGACACCACCAGCGCAATGAAGCCGGCGGCGGTGAGTTGCCCGGCGCTGGCCGAGAACTGGCGCAGGTAGCCTTCGGCCGCACGCGCGGCGCTGGGCACGAAATTGGAAAAGACGTAGTCGCTGAGCGCCGCGCTCCAGTGCTCGAACACCGGGAATGCGGACAGCACTCCGAACACCACGATCGCCAGCGGCACCAGTGCGAACACGGTGGTGTAGGCGAGCGAACCGGCAGCCTGGAACAGGCGGTCATCCAGGAAGCGGCGCCACAGGAAACGGGCGAAACTGGTGGTACGCGCCCGGTCGCGCGCGCGTTCCATCCATAGATTGAGCGTATCCAGCGGTTCCATCGGGCAAGGGTACCCGATGCACAGTGCCGCCGGCATCGCCGATACTGCGGGTCCCTGCACGACAAGTTGAAGGCACGATGGCGGAAATACTGGTGCTGTATTACAGCCGTGGCGGCTCGGTGGCGCGACTGGCGCGGCAGATCGCCCGCGGCATCGGCGAGGTTCCCGGCATGAGCGCACGCCTGCGAACGGTGCCGCCGGTCGCCGCGGTCACCCAGACCAGTGCCCCGCCGGTGCCCGAGGATGGCGCGCCCTACGTGGAGATCGCCGACCTGTCCGAGTGCGACGGCGTGCTTCTAGGCAGCCCCACCCGCTTCGGCAACATGGCCGCGCCCATGAAGCATTTCCTCGACGGCCTGGGTGCGGAGTGGGTCAACGGCACCCTGGCGGGCAAGCCGGCGGCGGTATTCACCTCGACCGCCTCGATGCATGGCGGCCAGGAATCGACGCTGCTGTCGATGCAGATACCGCTGCTGCACCACGGCTGCCTGATCGTCGGCATTCCCTTCACCGAACCGGCGTTGAGCCACACCACCACCGGCGGTACGCCCTACGGTGCCAGCCATGTGGCCGGGGCCGACGACAATCCGCAACCCAGCGACGACGAAGCCCAGCTGGCGCGCGCGCTGGGCCGGCGGGTGGCCGATATCGCCCAACGGTTGGCTCGATGAACGGTCGTCGGCGTGACGTCATTCTTGCCGCGGCGCTGCTGGCGCTGACGGTCCTGTTCGCCGGATGGTTCCGCAGCGACAAACACCTGCTGGCGGCGATGCTGGTATTCGCGCTGCCACCCGTGCTGCTGCTGGCCGGCGTGCTGGCCAACAAGGCCGTCGCGCGGTTCTGGGCAGGCGTGCTGGCGCTCTTCTGGTTCAGCCATGGGGTGATGAGTGCCTGGAGTCAACCGGAGACCATGGTGCTGGCGTGGATCGAGATCGTCCTGGCACTGCTGATCGTCACCTTGGTCAGTCTGCCCGGGATGCGTGCGCGGTTCGCCCGCAAGACCGCAGCGTTGCCGCCATCGGACGGAAGCCAGCGCTGACCGCACCGTCCCTGCCGGCGCTTCCAACGGCTGCCGCCGGCGCACGCGGCGCTTATCATTGGCGCCTTCGCAGCCCACCGGCGGTGTACCGCCACGCAAGGATTTACCGCAATGGAAGAACTCCTGATCGTCACCACCGGTGGCACGATCGACAAGATCTACTTCGACGACAAATCCGATTACCAGATCGGCGATCCACAGATCGGCATGATCCTGCGCGAGCTGGGCGTGACCTTCCGCTTCAACGTGATTCCGATCCTGCGCAAGGATTCGCTGCACATCAACGATGAGGACCGCGAACTGATCCGCGCCACCGTCGCGGCCCAGCCGACCAGTCACGTGCTGGTCACCCACGGCACCGATTCGATGGTGCAGACCGGCAAGGTGCTCAAGACCATCCCGGGCAAGACCATCGTCATGACCGGCGCGTTGAGCCCGGCGCGCTTCCGCGGTTCGGATGCCGAATTCAACATCGGCTGCGCGATCGGCGCGGTGCAGTCACTGCCCGAAGGTGTGTACATCGCCATGAACGGCCGCATCTGGGACCCGGCGACGGTGCGCAAGAACGTGGCCGAGAACCGTTTCGAAGCGATCTGATCAGGGAATCTCCCCGGCACCAGGCGGTGACGGTGTTGCAGGCCCGGCATACGGGCCATGCCGATAGAAACGATGCCCCGCCAGCAGGCGGGGCATCGGGTGCAGGTTAGGGCCGGGGCCGGCTCAGTAGGTCGCCGTCAGGGTCACGCCCGAAAAACTCCGATAGGCCTTGACCCGGACGTGGTAGGTGCCGTTGACCGGCGCGCTGATGGTGCAGGTTTCGCTGTTGCCAGTCAGATACGGCCGGCAGGCGTACACCGTGTCGGTCGGCGCGCTGCCCTGGCGGACATACAGATCCGCATCACCGCTGCCTCCGCTGATTTTCACGGTCAGGGTGCTGCGTCCGGCAGGCACCGCGATGGTGTAGTTCAACGAGGCGCCCGTCGCGGCCGCCAGCCCGGTCTTGGGCACGCCGCTGCTCAGCACCGTACCGTCCCCCGGCGGCGTTCCGCCCGCCGCCGCCGTCACCGCGGCCGCGGCATCCAGCAAGCCGGCACCACAACCGCCGCTGCAACTGCCGGGCAGCGTGGCCGCCGTACTCTTCAGGGTAGATTCCACCTGCGCCGGCGTGAGCACCGTGGATGCCACCGCCTGCATCAGGGCCACCACTCCGGCCACGTGCGGGGCCGCCATAGAGGTGCCGTTATAAGACGCGTAACTGGCACTGGCCGGGACCGTGGTACCGGTGTTGAGCGTGGAAAGGATCGATGAGCCGGGAGCGGCAATATCGATCAGCGCGCCATAGTTGGAATAGCTGGCCTTGGCCCCGGCCGACGTGGTCGCGGCCACCGCGACAACGTTGCTGCAGTTGGCCGGAACCGAAGTGGACACGTTGGCGGCGCTGTTGCCGGCCGCCACCACCACCGTGGTGCCGCGCGCCACCGCGCCGTTGATGGCGTTCTGGTAGGTGGTAGAACAGCTGCCACCTCCGCCCAGCGACATGTTGATGACCTCTGCCGGGTTGGCATTGGCCGGTACGCCGCTGACCGTGCCACCGGATGCCCAGATGATGGCGTCGGCGATGTCGGAGGTGTATCCGCCGCATTTGCCGAGCACGCGCACCGGTACGATCCTGGCGCCCGGCGCGGTCCCGGCCACGCCGGTGCTGTTGTTGGTCACCGCCGCGACGGTGCCGGCGACGTGGGTGCCGTGCCAGCTGGAGCTGGAGGCCGGGACGCCCGAGCCACACTCGTTGGCGGCGTACCAGTCGCCTTCGTCATTGGGATTGTTGTCGCGGCCGCCGCCGTCGCGCGCCATCGCCGCATCGCTGATGAAATCGTAGCCGGGCAGGACATTGGCGTTCAGATCCGGATGGTTGGTGATGCCGGTATCCAGTATCGCCACCACCGCGCCATTGCCGCGGCTCTGGTCCCAAGCCGTGCGGATCTTGATGCCAGCCGACGTGGTGCCGAACGCCCACTGCTCGGACAGGCGCGCATCGTTGGGCGTCCACACCGCCTTCATCAGCTGGTCGACTTCCACGTATTCCACATTCGGGTCGGCCGCCAGCTGACGCATCAGCAGTTCAGCCTCCGCCCGATCCAGCGCGCGGCTGGCCTGGATCACCGCCGGCCCGACCGACAGGTCGCGCAGCTTTTCCAAGCCCAGCCGTTGGCCGCCACGGGCGGGCATCCCGCGTGCCGCCGTGATCAGCGAGGCGCTCAATGCCGGGGCGGTATCGGCTTCGGCGCTCCCGCTGCGGTATTTCACGATGAAGCGCTGGTGGGTCGGTGCCGACTCCAGTCCGTCAAGATGCACTTCCCCGGCAAAAACCGGAGCGGCCAGCAGCAGTGAGGTCAGCGCAGAGACACCCAGCACCCGGAGGGCGCGCGCAGACAAATCAGATTGCAGGTCATGAGACATCGGAATTTCCCCGTTCGTCGATGAACGCCGCGACATGCGGCGATGACTCCAGCCGATCAGCAACCCAGCCTGCCGATGCGGATGGAAGGCTCGGACCGGCCCCCTGTCACCGTCCGTTGGCGACGCTAGTCGCTTTGTCCGCGCCGGACCATTGCCGCGACGTGGTTTTTCCCGGGCAAATGCCGGATCTGTGACCGCCGGTGTCAAGGTGCCGTTACCGCCGCGTCAAAAGCGCTATTGCCGCGCCGTAGGCGCCCCCTCACCGGCTGGTGGACGACCTTCCAAAGAAAAAGCCCGCCCGGCAGTGGCCGGACGGGCTTTCATTCACACGGGCAGCAGGCGATCAGCCGTCCAGGCGCACCAGCCAACCGTGACGGTCCGGCAGGCGACCGTACTGGATGTCGGTCAGTTCCTTGCGCAGCGACATGGTCACTTCACCGGCCGGGGCATCGATGTCGCCCACCGAGAAGTCCTCGCCCTTGAGCTGGCCGATGGGCGTGACCACCGCCGCCGTACCGCAGGCGAACACCTCGGTGATAGCGCCGGAGGTCACGCCGTCCTTCCACTCGTCGATGCTGACCTTGCGCTCGACCACCTTCATGCCGCGGTCGCGTGCCAGCTGCAGGATGCTCTCGCGGGTGATGCCTTCCAGGATGCTGCCGGACAGTTCCGGCGTCACCAGGGTGCCATCCTTGTAGACCAGGAACACGTTCATGCCGCCCAGTTCCTCCAGGTACTTGCCCTCGACCGGGTCCAGGAACAGCACCTGCGAGCAGCCCTGCGTCAGTGCCTTCTGCTGCGGCAGCAGGGAGGCGGCATAGTTGCCACCGCACTTGGCCGCCCCGGTGCCGCCCTTGGCCGCACGCGCGTATTCGGTGGACAGCCAGATCGACACCGGCGCCACCCCCTTGGCGAAGTACGGGCCGGCCGGGCTGGCGATCACGTAGTAACCGGCCTTGTGCGCGCCGCGCACGCCGAGGAAGGCCTCGTCGCCGATCATGAACGGACGGAAATACAGGCTGGCCTCGTCGGCCGAGGACACCCAGTCCTTGTCCAGCGCGATCAGCTGCTTGAGCGACTCGACGAAGATCTCCACCGGCAGTTCCGGCAGCGCCAGCCGTGCGGCCGAGCGCTGCAGGCGGCGGCCATTGGCCTCCGGGCGGAAGGTCCAGATCGAGCCGTCGGCGTGGCGGTAGGCCTTGATGCCTTCAAAAATTTCCTGGCCGTAATGCAGCACCGCGGCGGCCGGATCCAGTTGCAGCGGGCCGTACGGACGTACTTCGGCGTCGTGCCAACCGATGTCCTTGTCCCAGCGCACGGCCACCATGTGGTCGGTGAAATGCAGGCCGAAACCCGGCGCGGCAAGGATGCGGGCGCGCTCTTCGGCGGTACGGGGCTGGGCGGAACGGGTGCTGCGGAAGCTCAGGGATGACTGGGACACCGGTTGTTTCCTTCCAATTTGCGGGATGAACGCCCCGATCAACGCCTGGTGCGTTGGCGGGGACTACAGCATGCCGGTTTCGAGCCGCGCCGCTTCGGACATCATGTGACGTCCCCACGGTGGATCGAACACCAGATCGACGTCAGCTTGGGCCACCGTCGGAATCATTTCCAGTTTGCTGCGCACGTCATCCACCAGGATCTCGCCCATGCCGCAGCCGGGCGCGGTCAAGGTCATCTTCACATCGACCTCGCGCTGGCCGTCGTCCAGATGCTTGATATCCACTTCGTAGATGAGGCCTAGATCGACGATGTTGAACGGGATTTCCGGATCGAAACAGGTGCGCAGCTGCTGCCACACCAGTTTCTCCACGTCTTCGTCGTCGGCGCCTTCGGGCAGCTCCAGCCCCGGCGGCGGCTCCTTGCCGATCGCATCGCCATCCTTGCCGGCGATACGGAACAGGTTGCCTTCGACAAACACCGTATAGCTGCCACCCAGCGCTTGGGTGATATAGCCATAGCTGCCAGCCGGAAGAGTGACGGTCTCGCCCTGCGGCACCATGACGGCTTCGCAATCGCGCTCGAAGTGGACGGGTTCACTGCTACGGGAATACATGCGATGGATATGGGGACGCGGTCGGTTCCCGCAAGACCGCCATTTTAGCCGACTGGGCGGCCTGTCGGCTGAAGGGCTATGCTGTGGGACTTCTTCAGGAACCCCTATGGCTCCCACGTCCGCAGCGGCCAGCCGCACTGCCCATTGGCTCTGGCCCCTGTTACTGCTGCTGGGAAGCGCCACCATCGCCGTTGCCTGGTTGCTCGCGGCACTGGCCACCGGCACGCAAGCCGGATGGATGGCGGTGGTCGCCGGGCTCGAAGCCGCGTGGATGCTGCGACTGGGCACCTTCCGTGCCGGCCGCGCGCGCGTGGTGATCGCAGCGATTGCCACGCTGGTGATCGCGCTGGCCGCCAACTGGGGCATTGCCGCCGCCTATATCGGCGGGACACTGGGGCTGGATCCGTGGCAGTCCGCGCTGAAATTGGGCCCGCATTTTGCCTGGACCCTGTTCGGGCTGGCCAACGGCTGGGGCGAACTGCTGTGGCTGCTGCTGGGACTGGCAGTTGCGTGGCGTCTGGCGCGCTGAACGCGGTCTGTAGCGGCGCGTTTCTGCGCGCGGTGGACGGATCGCAAAGCTGGCGTAACGGAATGTCAATCCATGCACACCTTTTAGGGCGCGGGCTGCACAGTAGTTGGCGTTAACGTTTCGTAATTTCACGACTCCGCCCGTATTCAATGTGGAGTTCCCGTGCGTATCCAGCCCCTCAGTCACGCCATTCGCAGTGCCTTGCTCCCCATATCCACCGCAGCACTGGTACTGGGTGGGGGAAATGCCACCGCCCAGGATGCTCCCAAGACCGACACCACGACGCTGGATCGGATCGAAGTCACCGGTTCACGCATCAAACGTGCCGACCTGGAGACCTCCAGCCCCGTATTCACCATCGACCGGCAGAACATCGAGAATTCCGGTGCCGCCACCGTCGGTGAATTCCTGCAACGCACACCGGCCATTTCCGGCGCGGCAACCAATCCCCAGGTGAACAACGGCGGCGGCGCCGGTGCCGCCACGGTCGATCTGCGTGGCCTGGGCGTCAACCGCTCCCTGGTGCTGGTCGACGGCAAGCGCTGGATCGGCACCATCTCCAACGCCAACGGCGCGGTCGATGTGAACTCGATTCCGATGGCACTGATCGAACGCGTGGAAGTGCTCAAGGACGGTGCATCGGCGATCTACGGCTCCGATGCCATCGGCGGCGTGGTCAACTTCATTCTGCGCAAGGACTTCGACGGCCTGGAGGCCAGCGCCTACTACGGCATCTCCTCGCGCGGCGATGCGGCCACCCAGCGTTTCGACGCCACCTTCGGCATGGTCGGCGACAAGGGCCGGCTGATGCTGGGCGCCAGCTACGACAAGGAGGATTCGGTCAGTGCCGCCGACCGCACCTACTCCAGCCAGCCGTATCAGCTGTACGCCGGTGAGAAAGGCATTGGCGGCACCAGCCGCATCCTGACCGGCCGTTACGTGGTGCCACGCTCGGCCGCCACCGGCGTGGATCTCAGCGACCCGAACTGCGGTAGTGGCGCCAACGTAACCCTGACCCGCATCGATGGACGCCCGGGCTCCTCGCGATCGGACTTCCGCTGCTTCAATCCCAACACCGACGTCTACAACTTCCAGGCCGACGGCAACCTGACCCTCACCCCGCAGGAACGCACCGCCCTGTTCCTGAGCGGCAACTACCAGGTCACCGACAACATCGAGGCCTTCCTGCTCGGCTCGTGGTTACGCACCGACTCCTCGTTCTTCATCGCACCGCTGCCGTTTGACGGACGCGCAGCGGTGGACAACGTGCCGATCAGCGCCAACAGCCTGTACAACCCGTTCGGCGTGACCATCACCGACGCCCGCCTGCGTCTGCGTGACTTCATTCCCACCCGTACCACCCGGTTCGAGACCGAGACCTACCAGATCACCGGCGGCCTGCGCGGCAACTTCGGCGATAGCAGCTGGAGCTGGGATGCGTCCTACGGCTATGGCAATACCCCGCAGTCCTCAACCGTGCGCGGCTATCTCTTCAGCCCGGGCCTGACGGACTCCCTGGGCCCATCGATGATCGACCCGGCTACGGGTAGTCCGATCTGTGTGCGCACCCCCGGCAATCCGGCCACGGCCATTCCCGGCTGCCTGCCGGTCAATTTCCTCGGCCCGGCCCCGGACCCGAACACGGCCGCAGGGCAGGCGCAGCTGGCGGCGCTGGAGCTGATCAACCCGACCATCCACAGCGCCAACGAGAACAACCTGAAGGTCTTCAACGCCAACGTCACCGGCGACCTGTTCCAGCTGCCCGCGGGCATGGTGTCGCTGGCGGTCGGTGTGGAGCGGCGGGTGGAGGCGGCAAGCTCCACCAGCGACTTCCTCACCATCATTCCGCCGGGGCAAACGGTGTGTCTGATCACCCAGGAAGCCTGTACGTTCGGTGACATCAACGGCAAGTTCGACGTCAACGAAATCTACGCCGAAGCCCTGGTGCCACTGTTGGCGGATGTGCCCTTTGCCGACAAGCTGACGGTTTCGCTCGGTACGCGCTATTCGGATTATTCCAACTTCGGCGGCACCACCAATTCCAAGATCGGCGTCGAATGGAAGCCGTTCGCCGACCTGCTGGTGCGCGCGACCTACGCCGACGTGTTCCGCGCGCCGACCATTGGCGATCTGTTCGCACCCACCGTACCCAGTGCCAACACCTACACCGATCCCTGCAACGGCTACACCGGCGGCAACCCGCTGGCCTGCGCTGGCGTACCCACGGATGGCTCGTTCCGCCAGAGCAACAACCAGGTCACCTCGTTCCAGGTGGCAAACCCGAACCTGCTGCCGGAAGAAGGCAACGTACTCACCTACGGCTTCGTGTACAGCCCCGGCTGGCTGGAGGGCTTCAGCGTCACCGCCGACTACTGGCGCGTGAAACTGGACCAGTTCATCGTCAACCTGCCCGAAAACGTGTTGCTCAACCAGTGCTTCAACTTCGGACGCTTCTGCGACACCTTCATCCGTGACGACAGTGGCGATGTGGCGCAGATGACCAATGTCATCGGCAACTTCGGCACCCTGAAGACCAGCGGCATGGATATCGGCCTGCGTTATCTGTTCGCCGAAAGTCCGTGGGGCAAGTTCAGCTGGAATCTGGATACCACCTACCTGGCCCAGTACGACGTGCAATTGCTGGCCGGCGATCCGAGCAGCAACGTGGGCGCATTCCCGGGCATCCCGGAAAGCGTCGGTCTGGCCGGCACCTTCGTCGACAACGCGTCCTCTGGCTTCGGCAACCTGGCCCGCTGGCGCGCACTCAACGACATCAGCTGGTCGCTCGGCAACTTCAGCGCCAGTGTGACCACCCGTTACGTCCACCACGTCTACGAGGCGCCGGACGTGGCCGACGTCACCGAGCCGGGCTATGTCGCCAAACGCCGCGTGCCGTCCTACACCCAGAGCGACTTCCAGCTCGGTTACCGCTTCGAGGACCTGAAGAACAGCTCGATCCAGATCGGCGTGCGCAACTTTACTGACCGCCAGCCGCCGTTGATCTATTCTGGCTTCAACGCCTCAACCGACTTGCGGACCTACGATGCCATCGGCAGGTATTACTGGATGCGCTGGACAGCCCGTTTCTGAGTTGACTCCTGCATCCGTCGCGGCGACTGCCGCGGCGGATGCGCCGGGTGCTGACCTTCGCCATTACATCCGCGTTTACGACAACAGCCTGCCACCGGAACTGTGCAGCAAGCTGATCTCCTCTTTCGGCACGCTGTCGCGGTTCCAGCTGCGCAATGGCCGCGGCATCCGCCCCGGCCTGGAGGAAAGCGCCTGGACCGAGCTGGACGTCACCCGCCTGTCCGACGCGCCCTTCCTGTCGTTTTTCCGCAGCCTGATCAGCACCTCGCTGCAGCGCTACAACGCCGACGTGCGGCTGCCGATTCCGGTGCCGGACAGCCCGCTGCTCAGCCCCCTGATCCTCAAGCGCTATCTGGCCGGCGGACAGGAGCAGTTCCAGACCCACTTCGATGCGATCAACGAAGTCTGTGATCGCTATCTGGTGTTTCTCTGGTACCTCAACGACGTGTCCGAAGGCGGACAGACCTGGTTTCCCGGACTGGACACCGGCGTGGAGCCGCGCGCCGGCCGCCTGCTGATGTTCCCGCCCTACTGGCTCTATGCCCACCAAGGGCAGCCGTCCGCGCTCCAGGACAAATACATCCTGTCCACCTACCTGCGGTTTCCCCAGCCTCAGTCCAGCGTGTAGCCGTACCGCTGCACCCACGGCGCAAGCAGCGCCAGCACGGCCGGACTGAAATGGGAGCGATAGCGCTGCCAGCGGTCTTTGGCCGCACTGTTCAACGGCTGCGCCACCTGTGCATAGCTGGGGGTATTGATGCGCGCCGGGCGGTCACGCGCCACGCGCGAGAAATCCGCCTGCACCGCTTCGGGCTGCAGCGACAGGAAGGCCATCACGGCACCCAGCGTGCCGGGGAAGTCACCCACCAGATCCTCATAGCGCAAGACCTGTACGCGCGGCCCGGCCAGAATCCGCTGCTCCTCCCACCAGGACATCACGGCCACGTAAGTGCGGGCAGTGGACTCGAGCGAGCTGAACGCCAGCGCCCCTCCGTTCAGCCCGAACGCCTGCATGTAGCAGCTGAGCACGCAATCGCAGGGATGGCGGAGCAGAAGCAGCCAGTCACTGCCCGGGAACAGCCGCTGGATATAGGGCACGCGGGTGAGATACAGCGGGTACTTGTCCACGACCCGCCCGACCGGTTGCAGATAGCGCGCCACCTGCGCGCGGTAGAGATCGCGCGCCTGCTGCAACTTGCCGGCATCCAAGCCATCCAGCGATGCGTCCAGCGCCTGGTCGGACCAGCCCGGCAGCCCGCGCAGGTGCGCAATCACCGTTTCCAGTGCGGGCCGCTCATCGAGCACGTCCAGGCCGGAGTGGCAACCGAGGACCTGCTCGAGCAGGGTGGTGCCCGATCGCGGGAAACCCACCAGGAACACCGGATCGGGCGGATCCGCACTGCGCTGCGGATCCTTCCATCGCGCGGGCGCCGCCCGTTGCAGCCGCTGGTCCATCCAGCCCAGCACCTCGCCTGCAGCCAGATCGGGGGAGCGCTGCCGCAACGCCCGTCCGGCCGCCTGGTGGGCAAGCGCCAAGGCCGCCATTACCGCGTCCACCTGCCCCGTTTGTTCCTGGCATTTTGCCAGTTCGAACTGCAACTGCGCCGCCATCGCATCGTTGCGCTCCTTGGCAATCGCCGGCTGCAGAAACCCGGCTGCAGCCGCCGCCTGGCCCTGCCTGCGCGCCAGCCGGGCCATGGCCAACGCCGCGATGGAAGAGTGCGGCAGCACGGGCGTCGGCGCGGAGGCGAGCACGGCCGCCGCTTCGGGCAAACGGTTCAATCTCTCCAGCAGCAGCAACAACTGTGCACGGCACTCCAGGGCGCCGGGATCCTCATCCAACAGCAGCCGATACAGCCTGACGGCGTCGGCGTCGCGGCCGGCTTGCGCCAGCAGCCAGGCCAACACACCGCGCTGCGCATGGCTCAGCTCACCCGGGTCGATTCGAGCCACGCATTCGCCCAGCTCCTCATACCGCTCCAGCTCGGCCAGGCATTGCCCCCACGCCAGACAGATATCGGCCGCCTCCGGCTCCAGCGCACGCGCCTTGCCCAGGCACCGGTATGCGTCCTGGAAACGCTCGCTCGCCAACAACGCCAAACCGTATCCGAGCAGATAGGCAGCGCCAGCGGCGCCGGTGGCCCGCGCCTGCCCGAAAGCTTGCAGCGCCGCCGGCGGATCCGCGCAATCCAGACAGGCACTGCCCAGGTTGACCCAGGCGTCCGAATCCAGGGGGCGGGCTTGCGCGTAGCGGGAAAAGTAAAGGTGCGCCTCCTTCGGCCGGCCCGTCGCCGCCAACGCCAGTGCCATCACCTGCCACCACTCAGGCTGCGTCGATCCCCCGCTGGCCAACGCCGCTTCGGCCAGCGACAGCGCCGCAAACGCGTCTCCCGCGGCCAGCAGTCGTTCGGCTATTTCCGGTTCCATGGACATGCCGCCGTTCACCGGATCGAGCTCCTCGGAGGGTCAAGAACAGGGAATTCGCAAGATCGGACTATCCACATGTTGAGCACGGCACACAACAGGATCTGACGGTGCAGCACGATGTTGTCGTCCGGAACGCCAAACTCTCTCTTGGCGCAGTGCTCCCCCCGCCTTCCGCGCTCCAAACAGGAAGCGGGCATCGTTTCTGGACATGCCCGGCCAAGGCCGGGCTTTTTTTTCACGTGGCCTACACAATTGGTGCGCCCAAGATCGCAGCGCAGGCGAAGGCTACGGCCGATGGGACTCAGGTTCGCCTCTCCCGGCACCTCCGTATACGCAGAAGATCCACGCAGCGCCCCGGATAGCCACCGCGTTCGGGCTCGATCCACTTTCAGGGGGATGACCGCCGGTTGGTTCCGGCACCGGAGGCCTCGTGCGGGTCCAGCATCATTTGCTCAACGGAACCCATTCTCTGGATGCGGGCGGACTGGTTGCCGACAGCCTGCATGTGATCCGCGGACGCGGACGTGGCAGTCGCCTGGTGATCCCGAACGGATGGGTCAGCGTGTGTCTGGTGCTGTCGGGCGCCTTGGAGTTGGACACCCCGGATTCCAGCTGGCACCTGGACAGTCACCGGTACCAGTTGTGGATGGAAGGAGGCCTGCGCTGTACCAGCCGCAACGCGTGCTGGTGGCTGCTGGTCACCGGCCCGCTGCACGTATGGAGAAGCGCACCCGGTGCAGCGCCCCCGGCCATCGACATCCTGCCGTGGGAAGCGCCATGTCCGCGCGATGTCATGCGGCCGCTGGTCCAGTTGGCGCGGCATCGCTGGTTTGCCGATGCGACCGAGAGTCCGGCCGCCGGTGAAATCGTGGTGGCACTGCGCGATGCGGTCGTCGACCAGCAGAAAGCTTTGCACACGCACCTGCAGCGCTGCAGTGGCCGCACCCAGCTGCGGCGCCAGCAGACATTGCTGCGGCTGTTGCGCGTGCAGCACCTGATCCGCTGCCATCTGGATGACCGCATCGAGCTGGCCAGGCTGGCCGCCAGTGCCAGCTATTCGCCCTGCCACCTGATCCGGATCTACCGGGATGTTTTCGGCGAGACCCCCAACGAGTACGCCATGCGCCTGCGCTACCAGCGCGCGTGGAGCCTGGTGCGCACGACCGATCTTTCGGTTTGCGAAATCGCGGAAATGCTCGGGTTTGAGAGCGAAAGCGCGTTCTGTCGTGCGTTCAAGCACGTGTTCGGCTTCACCACCAGTGTCGCGCGTCGGGGACAGGCGTCCGCGTCGGCGACCACCCGACCCCGACCTCGCACCGCGCAGCCACCCGCGGGCCTTTCCCCGTCAGAACCCTATATGTCTCCGGCCTATCGACCGGAGCTCAGTGACCTGCGTCCAGCGCTTTCAGCTCGCTGACAAGCGCGCCGGCGGCTTCGGCGCCATCGCCATAGAGCATGCGGGTGTTGTCGGCATAGAACAGCGCATTCTCAATGCCGGCAAAGCCGGTGCCCTTGCCGCGCTTGATGACAATCGTGTTCCTGGAATTGACCACGTCCAGGATCGGCATGCCGTAGATCGGGCTTGCCGGGTCGGTCTTGGCCACCGGATTGACCACGTCATTGGCACCGATCACCAATGAGACGTCGGTGTTGGCGAATTCGGGATTGATGTCGTCCATGTCGGCGATCAGGTCGTAGGGAACGCCGGCCTCGGCCAGCAGCACGTTCATGTGCCCGGGCATGCGCCCGGCGACCGGATGGATGGCGAACTTCACCTTGACCCCGCGCTCCATCAGCCGCTGCGCCAGCTCCCAGATCTTGTGCTGCGCCTGCGCCACCGCCATGCCGTAACCGGGCACGATCACCACGCGCTCGGCGAAGGCCATCATTGCCGCCACGTCGCCGGCCTCGATCGGCTTCTGGCTGCCGGCAATATCCTGCGCCTGCCCGCTACCGCCGCCGAAGTTGGAGAACAGCACGCCACTGATCGGCCGGTTCATCGCCTTGGCCATCAGGCGCGTCAGCAGGATGCCGGCGGCGCCGACCATCATGCCGGCGATGATCAGCGCTTCGTTGCCGAGCACGTAGCCTTCAAACGCCACGGCCAAGCCGGTGAAGGCGTTGTACAGCGAGATCACCACCGGCATGTCGGCACCGCCGATCGGCAAGGTCATCAGGACGCCCAGCGCCAGCGCGACGATGAAGAACGCGATGATGGCCACCGGCTGCAGGCTCACCGTCGCCCACACGCCCAGCACCACCATCGCCACGGCCACCAGCAGGTTGAACAGCTGCTGCCCGGGAAAGGTGACGCGCCTGTCGAGCCGGCCGTCCAGCTTGGCCCACGCGACGATCGAGCCTGACAGCGATACCGCGCCGATCGCCGCGCCGATCACGCCCAGTGCCAGCACCGTGGTCGAGGGCTGGCGGGCGGCGAGTTCGGCGATCGCCTGGCTGCTCCAGTGGCTGGTATCGCGATTGGCCAGGAACGAGAAACGCAGCAGTTCGACCGCGCCGATCGCCGCTGCCGAGCCGCCGCCCATGCCGTTGTACAGCGCCACCATTTGCGGCATGTCGGTAATGGCGACCTTCTTGGCCGACACCCATGCGGCCGCGGTACCGATCGCCAGTGCCACCAGGATCAGCGCGATGTTGTGCAGGCCCGGCAGGAAGAAGGTGGCCACGGTGGCGATGAGCATGCCCAGCCCGGCCCAGCGGATGCCGCTGCGCGCGGTCATCGGTGACGCCATGCGTTGCAGGCCAAGCAGGAACAGCGTGGCGGCGACCAGATAGCTGGCGTTTACCAGCCACGAGAGCAATTCGGAAGTGGTCACGTTCAAGCCTTGTCCTCCGGCTTGGCGACAGGTTTGCGGCTGGACTTGAACATGTCCAGCATCCGCTCGGTCACCACATAGCCGCCAGCGGCATTGCCGGCGCCCAGCAGCACGGCAACAAAGCCGATGGCTTTTTCCAACGTGGTATCGGCATGTCCCAGCACCACCATCGCCCCGATCAGCACGATGCCGTGGATGAAATTGGATCCCGACATCAGCGGGGTATGCAGGATCACCGGCACCCGCGAGATGATCACGTGGCCGGCAATCGCCGCCAGCATGAAGATGTACAACGCCACGAACCCGTCGCTCATTGCTGTCCTCTCCAGGGCTGGAACTGCCCGTTGGGCATCATAACCGCGCGCCGAAAGCGGATGCGAACGTTGCGGTGTCAACCAATCGTGCGCCCGGGCGTTCTATGTTGATCCCGACACGGAACGCTACCCTGTGCTGGTGACCAGCTCTCCACTTTCCACGCCCGAAACCACGCCCACGCGCATGCCGGCGTCGCTGGACGCGTTTCTCGCCGGCATCGGTCCACGCGCGTTCCGCTTTGCCGAAGCCGGGCTGCGCCAGCGCGAGGATGCGCTGGATGCCGTACAGGATGCGATGGAGCGGATGCTGGCCTACCAGCAGCAGCCGCCCGCGGAATGGACGCCGCTGTTCTGGAGCATTCTGCGCCGGCGCATCATCGACCTGCAGCGCCGACGCAGCTTCCGGCTGCGCTTCTGGGCCGCGCAGGAAGATCACAGCCAGGACAGCCGGATCGACTGGGCCGATGACGCCGCCGGCCCAGCCCAGCATCACGAGCAGCGCGAGCGTTATGCGCAACTGGTAGCGGCACTGCGTACGCTGCCCGCCCGCCAGCGCGAGGCGTTCACCCTGCGGGTGCTGCAGGAGCTGGACGTCGCCACCACCGCCAAGGCGATGGGCTGCTCGGAAGGCTCGGTAAAGACCCACCTGTCGCGCGCGCGCGATGCATTGCAGAAACAACTGGAGACTTCACCGTGAACACTCCCTCCAATCCCGACTTCGAGCGCTCGTTGCAGCAGCTGCATGGCAGCGCGCTGGAGGCGGTTTCGGCGGACACGCTGGCACGCCTGCGCCACGGGCGCCGGCATGCCGCGGCACGGCCGGCGTCCGCCTGGGGCAAACGTGGCTGGTGGCTGGCAACCGCCTGCTCGGCCGTCCTCGCGGTGGCCGCCGCCTTGAATTTCACCGCCGTCGCGCCGCCCGAGGCGTCACCGGCCGGCGCGCAGACATTCGCCGCTTCCCCCTACGACGATGACAACCTGCTGTTCGAGGAAAGCCCGGAGCTGTATCTGTGGCTGGGCTCGGACAACGCACTGGCAATGGAGTGAACCGCATGAAACCGCATCTGCCCCTGTTCTTCCTGCTTGCCTGCGTCTGTGCGCCGGTCGCGGCCGAGCAGACCACGCTGCCCGAATGGGACAAGCTCACCGCGCAGCAGCGCGAAACCCTGGTTGCGCCAATGCGTGAGCGCTGGAATTCGGCACCGGAACGTCGCCAGCGCATGTACGACCACGCCCAGCGTTGGCAGGCGATGACGCCACAACAACGCCAGCAGGCACGCCGGGGCATGAACCGCTTCGAGCACATGTCACCGCAGCAGCAGCGCGAGGCGCGGGCGTTGTTCGCGAAAATGCGCGGCATGGACAAGGCCCAGCGCGAGCAACTGCGCGCGCAGTGGCGAGACATGACGATCGAGCAGCGGGAGCAATGGGTGAAGGCCAATCCCGCGCCGGCCCAGCCAGCCAGGTAGGTGTTGAGGGGAGTGCAGCTTGCACTCCCACGTATCTGCAGCGCGGACACCGCTCTGCTGGAGAACGTGACCCGCCTGGATGCGCCGGGTTCGCGCTACGAACAGCCCGGCCTTCGGGCTGTCAGACCGGCGGAATTTCCCCTGCGGCCGGGCGTGGTGGCCACACCGTCCTGGCCAGCAGTTCATCGTTCCAGTCGAACGCCAGCACCCCGTCTTTGAGAAGAAGGGAGACAAAGTTGTAGACGTTGCGTGCGTACATTTCGCTGGCATGCACGGCGCCCATGCTCGCCAGGTCCAGCGGGCCTGCGACCGTCACGCCACCAGCGTCGAACGTTTCACCGGGTCGGGTGGCTTCGCAATTGCCGCCACTTTCCGCGGCCAGATCCACGATCACGCTGCCCGGTTTCATCCCGCCCACCATCGCCGCGGTGATGATCTTTGGTGCCGGCCGTCCCGGCACGGCCGCCGTGGTCACGATCACATCCACCGACTTCAGGTGCTCGCCCAGCCGGCGCTGCTGCTCGGCCAGCTCCTCGGCGCTCAACTGGCGGGCATAACCGCCCTCGCCGGCCGCGCTGACTCCCAGATCGAGAAACTTGCCACCCAGCGACTCGATCTGCTCGCGGGTTTCGGGCCGCACATCGAACCCTTCAACCTGCGCACCCAAACGCTTTGCCGTGGCAATCGCCTGCAGCCCGGCCACTCCGGCACCCACCACCAGCACCTTCGAGGGGCGGATCGTGCCGGCCGCCGTGGTCAGCATCGGAAAGAAGCGCGGCGCCAGCTGCGCGGCGATCAGCATCGCCTTGTAGCCGGCCATGCCCGCCTGCGAACTGAGCACATCCATCGATTGGGCGCGGGTGGTGCGCGGCAGCCGCTCGAGCGGAAACGCGACCACCTGGCGTGACTGCAGGGCACTGGCGCGTTCCGGATCGGCCTGCGGGTGCAGGCTGCCAACCAGTACCGCTTCGGGCTTCAGTTGTCCGATCACGTCCACGGCGGGCGGCTGTACGCACAACACCACGTCGGCGCTGGAAAGACTCTGGCCATCCGCCAGCTGCGCGCCCGCGTCGCGATAGGCCTGGTCGACGAAGCCGGCCGCGCTGCCGGCACCGGTCTGGATGCGTACCGTTGCGCCGGCGGCCACCAGCTTCTTTACCGTTTCCGGCGTTGCCGCTACGCGCCGCTCACCTGCGGCGGCTTCCTTCAACACCAGTACGTCCACGGCCATGCCTGTCCCCGATGCTCAATGGAATATCGTCAGGATCGTAGCAAAGCCGCCCGCCACCGACCCGATCAATGCACGGTCGGCGTCTGCGGGTCCAAGCGGTCGATCACCCCGGCCATGGCGGTGTCGAAGGCGCCATCGTCGACATGCGTGCGCAGCCGGCCCAGACGCACCATTACCGCCAGCTCCTCGGGCGAGGCGACACAGAAGCGCGCGCCACGACGGTTGACGAACAGCAGGCGCGACGAAATCGGGCTGACCCACGACAGCTTGCCGGCCTGCACCTTGCCGTCCTTGTCGACGAAATCGAGCCAGGTGCCTATCTCCAGCGCGCGGAAATGATCGGCATCGGCGTTGTCGAAATCCTCGACCTTCGGCTCGGTTGCCAGCTCGATGGCGGCACCCTCCTGGACCGGCGGCATCGGCAGCGCCACCTGCGGCAGCTCGGGCAACGCCCGCTCCAGCTCCGGCCGGGTTTCGGCGATGGACTGCAGCGTATCGTGCAGCGCATCGATCGCCGCCGCGCTGCTGTCACCGTGCAGGCCAACGCTGGCAAAGACCTTTTTCAGGCCCGGCTGGCAGGACTGCAGCCACGGCTTGCCGATGATATGGCGGCGCGCTTCGGCCACTTCTTCAAGGATGTCGTCGGCCAGCTTGAGGGTTTCATGGATGCCCTCGCCGTCTTCGCCTTCCCGCAGCAGATTCAACGTGAGGTGATGGCTCCAGGGCTGCCGCAGGAAATCCTCGACCGCCCGCGGCAAGGGCGCCATCGCCAAGCGCGCATCCAGCTCGGCGGTGGCGCGGGTGCGCGCCAGTTCCAGCTTCTCCTGTCCACGCTGGGTTTCGGCGGCACGGCGTTCGGCGATCTCGATCCGGCGCCGGTGCTGGGCCAGAAAATCCCGGAATTCCTCTTCCAGCGTCAGGAAAATCGCCAGGTTCTCGTTGAATTCGGCAATCAGGCGCTCGATGATTTCTTCGACCTTGCCCATCAGCACGCGCTCGGCGGTGCTTTCACCGGTGTTGCCCTCGCAGGCCTCGGCCAGCGAGTTGAGCAACTTGCGCGCCGGATGGGTCTTCTGCACGAACATGCGCCGGTCGAGCATGGCCACCTTCACGAACGGCACCACCAGACGGCCGATCAACTCGCGCGAGCGGCCTTCCAGATCGCGCTCGTCCAGCATCACGTCGAACAACATGCCGACCAGATCGATCGCGTCTTCATCCTGCGGATCCAGACGCGCGCTGGCCGGGTCAACGCCCAGACGGGTGGCACCGGACAGCACTTCGCTCTTCAGGCGCTGCGCCAGCGATTCACCATCCTCGCCGATGGCCGCGCGCAGCGTGGCGCTGGGCGTGGCCTGCAGCAACGACAGCACCGACATCATTTCCCGCTGGCTAAGCGGACGCTGCTGGCCGATCGCCACCTCGGCCGCTGACGTGGCGTCCTCACGGACGTTGCGGGTCTGTGCCAGCAGCTCGTGCAGGGCCTCCAGCAGCATGTTCTGGTTACTGGCCGGATCCGCGTCGGCGGAAGCGGCGCTGCCGCGCCCGGCGGGATCACCGCCGGCCATCCGGCTGCGGCCCTGCGCCCAGCGCTCGGTGAAGCGCTGCGCCCAGGCCGGCGCGTAGCGCGGATCGTCCAGGTTCTCGTCATCGACCTCGGTCGCGGCGCCCTGTTCGCTGCGCCGCGGAGCGGGCGGGCGCGGTGGTGAACGCCGGGCCTGCGAGATCTCCGGCATCACGCCGGCTTGCGCCAGCCGGGTATCAACGGCTTCGTACAGCCGCGCGATGGTCGCGGCCAGCGAGCGCTCGCACAGCTTGATCAGGACCAGCCGCACTTCCGGGGCCAGGTCGCAGGTGGCGAATGCTTCATGGATGGCCACCGCCACGTGTTCCGGGCCGATGGGATTGGTATCGGCGTCCAGCTCGGACGCTCCGGCGATCAAGGCCAGGCGGCGGTCGATGCGCGCCAGCACCGGTTTGCACTCGCGCAACAGCACCGTGGCGAAATTGCGGACGGCCAAGCGCGATTCGAGGATGTGTTCGGGGACTAGGCTCAGGCCGCCGTCGCTGTGGGTCGACAATGCCGCTTCGGCAGACAACGGCATGCCGGCCTCCAGCGCAGACCACGCCGATTGCAGATGCGCGCGGAAGCGGGTGGCGATCTCGTCCTTGCGCCGACGCAGTTCGCGCATGCCGTCCAGAAACAGCAGCTGCGAGCTGCCGGCTCCCTCGGCACGATCGAACAACGCATCATCGAAGCCGGCCAGTACCGTGCTGAACGACTGCCCCAGAGCCGGCAACGCGGCTTCGCGGGCAAGTGCCAGCAGATTCTGGTCGCGGCCGGGATGACCCAACGGGTGTGGATTGGACATCATGCGCAAAGGCCCCACACCCTCGCGGGTGCTGAACTGCTGAAGAGCGAAAGGAAATAAGCGAATGCGGCCCCTGTTTCCGCCCGTGGATAGTAGGCGTTGAACATGAATAGGGATAGTGATGCAGTCCGCACTTTTCGCCTCGTTACCGGCATACCGGCAGGAGAAGCATCCTAAGCCTCCGGCAGTGACTAAGCGAGAATCACGGCCATCTGCCGGCCGACCGCCATCACAGAAAACCCGGTCATTCAGCTGCCGGCCAGATGGTCCTGACCCGGCGTCTATAATCGGATGGCCGCTTTTGACACGCCTGGATCATGCCTGACACCTGTTCTTTGCAAGCGCTGGACCAGCGCCGTTCCGTTCCTACCCTGCAACTGGGCGAACCCGCGCCCGACCCGGCCACGCTGATGCGGATGCTCGAATCGGCGGTGCGGGTTCCCGACCACGGCAAGCTGGTGCCGTTCCGCTTCCTGCGCCTGCAGGGCGAAACACGGCAGGCGCTGGGAGAATTCCTCGCCCGCCGCAGCCGTGAGCGCACGCCCGGCGCGAGCGAAGCCGCTGTCGAGAAGGATCGCCAGCGCTTTTCCCATGCGCCGCTGATCATCACCGTGATCGCCCGGCTGCAACCCAACCCCAAGGTTCCCGACCAGGAACAGCTGCTGAGCGCCGGTTGCGTATGCTTTGCCCTGCTGCAGGCGGCGCAGGCGCTGGGTTTCGGCGCGCAGTGGCTGACTGCATGGATGGCCTATGACGCCGCCGTGGCCGCGCATCTGGGCCTGGCCGCCAACGAACGCATCGTGGGCTTCATCCATATCGGCACACCCAAGCTGGACGTCCCCGAACGCGACCGTCCCGATCCGGCGCAGCTGCTGCAGGACTGGCAGCCTTGAACCCCGGATCGTTGCCCAGCAGCCCGCGATGAGCATGGTTGCGCCCCGCACGCCGCTGTATCTGGTGGATGCCAGCCTGTACGTGTTCCGCGCCTGGCATTCGATGCCGGACGAGTTCCAGGATACGCAGGGCTGGCCGGTGAATGCGGTGCACGGTTTCGCCCGCTTCCTGCTGGATCTGCTGGAACGCGAGCGGCCACGGCATATCGCCATCGCCTTCGACGAAGCGCTGGACAGCTGCTTCCGACACCGCATCTACCCGGCCTACAAGGCCAATCGCGACCGCGCCCCGGACGAGTTGCGCCGCCAGTTCGCACACTGCAAGGCACTGTGCGCAGCGCTCGGCCTGAGCGTACTGGCCCATCGCGAATACGAAGCCGACGATCTGATCGGCACCGCGCTGCACACCCGCCGCGATGCCGGATATCGCGGGGTGATCGTCTCGGCCGACAAGGACCTGTCGCAGCTGCTGTACGAGCACGACGAGCAGTGGGACTACGCGCGCAACCAGCGCTGGGGCATGGCCGGGGTCAAGGCGCGCCACGGCGTGCACGCGCACCAGATCGCCGACTATCTTGCGCTGTGCGGTGATGCGGTCGACAACATCCCCGGGGTCACCGGCATCGGCGCCAAATCGGCCGCGGTGCTGCTGGCCCATTTCGGCAGTCTCGACACCTTGCTTGAGCGCATCGACGAAGTCCCGTTCCTGCGCCTGCGCGGCGCGGCCACCATCGGCACGCGTCTGCGCGAGCAGCGCGAACATGCCCTGCTGTGGCGACAACTGACCACCGTGGCGCTGGACGCGCCGCTGGACGCCGCCAGCGCCGACTTCGGCCGCGGCCAAGCCGATGCGGACATGCTGCAGGGCCTGTGCGAGGCGCTGCGCTTTGGCCCGCTGACCCGGCGCCGCCTGCTCAGCGCCGCGGGCCTTACCGATTCCACCGCTGCCGCCCCGGAGTTCACATGAGTCCGAATACCCAGGCCCCCAGGGTCGTCTACGAAGGCAAGTACCAGCGCATGCTCGTGCGCGGCAGCTGGGAATACAGCGAGCGCACCCACGCCGGTGGCCTGGCCGCGATCATCATCGCGGTAACGCCGCAGGACACCGTGCTGTTCGTCGAACAGTTCCGGGTGCCGCTGCAGGCGCGCACCATCGAGATGCCAGCCGGCCTGGTGGGCGACATCGATGCCGGTGAATCGATCGAATCCTCGGCCATCCGCGAGCTGGAAGAAGAAACCGGCTGGACCGCCGCGCACGCCGAGGTGCTGATGATCGGCCCGACCTCCTCGGGTGCCAGCAGCGAAAAGATCGCCTTCGTCCGCGCCACCGGACTGCGCAAGATCGGCGAAGGCGGCGGTGATGCCAGCGAGGACATCACCGTGCATGAAATCCCGCGCGCCCGCGCCGCCGCCTGGCTGGTGGAGAAAATGGGCCAGGGCTACGAGCTCGATGCCAAGCTCTGGGCCGGCCTGTGGATGATCGAACACCATCTGGATGGCACGCCCCGTGGCTGATTCCGCTGTCCGCGCCGCCGGCAGCGCGCGCCTGCTCGGCCGTTTCGATCCGTCCCCTTTTACCGTGCACAACGCCACCGGCACCTCCCCGTTCGTGCTGATCGCCGATCACGCCGGGCAGCAGGTGCCGCAGTCACTGGCACAACTCGGGCTGCCGCAGGCCGAGCTGGACCGCCACATCGGCTGGGACATCGGCATTGCCGGCGTCACCACCGAACTGGCGCGGCTGCTTGATGCCTGGGCCATCACCCAGACCTATTCGCGGCTGGTGATCGACTGCAACCGGCCGCTGGTATCGCCCACGCTGATCGCCGCGGTCAGCGACGGCACGCCGGTTGCCGCCAACGCGCAGCTGTCAGCGGCGACCCGCCAGCAGCGGATCGACGAGATCCACGCGCCCTACCATGCCCGCATCAACGCCGAACTGGAGCACCGGCTGGCACGGGGGCTACCCACCATCCTGGTTGCGATGCACAGCTTCACGCCGGTGATGGACGGCTTCGCGCGACCCTGGCATGCCGGCGTGCTGTACAACCGCGATGCACGCCTGGCGCACGCTCTGCGCGATGCGCTCGCCGCCGAGCCGGGCATGGTCATCGGCGACAACCAGCCGTACGCGATCACCGACAGCAGCGATTACGCGATCCCGGTACATGGCGAAGGCCGCGGCCTGGTGCACGTGGAGCTGGAAATCCGCCAGGACCTGATCGCCTCGGCGCACGGACAGAGCGAATGGGCGCAGCGGCTGGCGCGCATCTTGCGCGAACTTGCCCCCACCTTTGTGTCGGGCTGAAAAGAAAAAAGGCGGCCATTGGCCGCCTTTTCAATTCCTGCGTCGCCGCCGGTCAGGCAAACGAATCGGTCGCGCGTACCAGCGCATCCACGTTCTCGGCTTCAAACGCCGAATGCCCCGAACCCGGCGTGATGTGCAGCTGCGCCTTCGGCCACAACTTGTGCAGGTCCCATGCATTGGCCAGCGGGCACACCACGTCGTAGCGGCCGTGCACGATCACGCCGGGAATATGCGCGATCTTGTGCGCGTCACGCAGCAGCTGGCCTTCCACTTCGAAGAAACCCCCATTGACGAAGTAGTGGTTCTCGATGCGGGCGAAGGCCAGCGCGAACTGCGGGTCTTCGTGGCTGTTGATGAAATCATCATCCACATGCAGGAAGCTGGTTGCGCCTTCCCACACGCTCCACGCGCGCGCGGCGGCCAGACGGGTGGCTTCGTCATCGCTGGTCAGGCGGCGGTGGAAGGCGGAGATCAGATCGTGCCGCTCCACCTGCGGAATCGCCGCGATGTAGTGGTCCCATGCATCCGGGAACAAACGGCTGGCACCTTCCTGGTAGAACCACTCCAGCTCCCAGCGGCGCAGCATGAAGATGCCGCGCAGCACCAGCTCGGTCACCCGCTGCGGGTGGGTTTGCGCATAGGCCAGCGCCAGGGTCGAACCCCAGCTGCCGCCGAACACCTGCCACTTCTCCACGCCAAGCTTCCCGCGCAGCTTCTCGATATCGGCCACCAGATCCCAGGTGGTGTTGTCCACCAGGTCGGCATGCGGCGTGGAGCGCCCCGAACCGCGCTGGTCGAACAGGATGATGCGGTACTTCGCCGGGTCGTGGAACTGGCGCATCTTGTCGCTGCAGCCGCCACCTGGGCCACCATGCAGCATGACCACCGGCTTGCCATCGGGGTTGCCGCACTGCTCGAAATACAGCGTGTGGCGGTCGTCGACCTGGAGCGAACCGACATCGTAGGGGGTGATCGGGGGATAGAGCGTGCGCATGTCATGACTCACTGCCAATGAGATGGCGATTCTATCGCAGGCCTCTATCAAGGCCGAATCGGCGGCGGGGGCGCGTTTCCGGCTCAACGCGCTTCCGGGGCAGGGAAAGCGGGTCCGCACAACGCCATCGTGATCGCGCTCACCTCCGTGGCCGCGGTTGCCCTCACCGCCAGCTGCCATGCCGCCGTATCGCAGCGCGCGAATCAGGCTGGCGTACGCCCCAGCGTGACGCGATCGCGCCGTTCCAGATCCTGCCCGGTCGCCACTTCGACAAAACCGGCGTGCAACAGCAGGGCGCGGACCGGTTCGCCCTGGTCCCAACCGTGCTCCAGCAGCAGCCAGCCACCGGGCCGCAGGTGCGCTGGCGCGGATGCTGCAATCCGGCGGATCGCGTCCAGGCCATCGCTGCCCGAGGCCAGTGCCGACAGCGGCTCATGGCGCAGGTCGCCCTGTTCCAGATGCGGGTCGGCGCTGGCGATATACGGCGGATTGCTGGCGATCAGGTCAAAGCGCCCGCCCGCCAGCGGCTGCAACCAGTCGCCGTGCCGGAAATCGACGTTGACCAGGCCATGCGTCTGCGCGTTGACGCGTGCGACGGCAAGTGCGCCTTGGCTGAAATCGGTGGCCACCAGCTGCGCCTGCGGGCGCTCGCTGGCGATGGCAAGCGCAATCGCGCCCGAACCGGTGCCCAGATCGGCAACCCGCAGCGGCATGCGCTCGGGCAAGCGTGCCAGTGCAAGCTCAACCAGAAGCTCGGTTTCCGACCGCGGAATCAGCGTGTCCGGCGTGACCTGCAGATCCAGCGTCCAGAACCCGCGGCGACCGGTCACATAGGCCAGTGGCTCGCCGCCCGCACGCAGTGCCAACAGGCGCTCGAAGCGGGATATCCCGTCGGCGTCGACCACATCGGTGGCATGCGCGAACAGCCAGACGCGTTCGCAGCCCAGCGCATGCAACAGCAGTTCTTCGGCCTCATGACGGGCATCGTCACCGTCCAGACGGGCGGCGGCATGCCTCAACAATTCGGCAACAGTGGTCGTGGACAATGCATTTCTCGCGGTCGGACAACGTCACCGCGAATTTTACGTCCCGGCACGCAGTGCGGACGCGGCCAGCCACCGGCAGGATCAAAAGAACCGGAAGAGAACCGCGTTCATCTTCATATATGCGACGCCCCCGTACGATCCGTTCAGCCAACAAGGTCCTTTACCTTGGAATCTGCGGAACATCCCCGATATCAAGCAGTTGAAGCGCCTAAAGCCTTTATCGATAGCCATCGACTATTGATGCGATGAATTCAATTCATTTGTTTTATTAGGCTACGCCTATTAGTCTGGCTCCACGCTCTTTCCACCCATCCCTTCAACAAGAGGAAGTCACATGTCCCTTATCAATACCCAGGTCCAGCCGTTCAAGACCAACGCGTTCCACAACGGCAAGTTCATCGAAGTCAGCGACAAGAGCCTGCAGGGCAAGTGGTCGGTGATGATCTTCATGCCGGCCGCGTTCACCTTCAACTGCCCGACCGAGATCGAAGACGCCGCGGACCACTATGCCGAGTTCCAGAAGGCCGGCGCCGAGGTCTACATCGTCACCACCGACACCCACTTCTCGCACAAGGTGTGGCACGAAACCTCGCCGGCCGTGGGCAAGGCCAAGTTCCCGCTGGTCGGCGACCCGACCCACCAGCTGACCAACGCGTTCGGCGTGCACATTCCGGAAGAAGGCCTGGCCCTGCGCGGCACCTTCGTGATCAACCCGGAAGGCGTGATCAAGACCATGGAGATCCACTCCAACGAGATCGCCCGTGACGTGTCCGAGACCCTGCGCAAGCTGAAGGCTGCCCAGTTCACCGCCGCCCACCCGAACGAAGTGTGCCCGGCCAAGTGGAAGGAAGGCGAAAAGACCTTGACCCCGTCGCTGGACCTGGTCGGCAAGATCTAAGCATCGATCCGAAGTGGCGGAACCCCTCTCAGGGTTCCGGCCATCGGCACTCCCACCCCGCCCCGTGGCGGGCGTGGGGGTGAACCGCAGCGTGTTGATGCCACGCAGCCCGTTGCGGTTCACCCCTACCTTTCCAGGCGACCTGCCCGCGTGCAGCGACGTCGCTCCCCCGTATTGCCTCAACCAGGAGATTGTCCATGTTGGATGCCAACCTGCAGACCCAGCTCAAGGCTTATCTGGAGCGGGTCACCCGCCCGATCCACATCACCGCGCATGCCGATGATGGCGCGAAGTCGGCCGAGATGCTGGAGCTGCTCAACACGCTGGTCACCCTGTCGGACAAGATCACGCTGGACGTCCGCGGCGATGGCCCGCGCGTGCCGTCGTTCGATCTGGGCACGCCGGGCCAGGACATCAGCCTGACGTTCGCCGGCCTGCCGATGGGTCACGAGTTCACCTCGTTCGTGCTGGCGCTGCTGCAGGTCGGTGGGCATCCGTCCAAGGAATCGGCCGAGCTGCTGGAGCAGATTCGCGAGTTGCAGGGCGAATACCGCTTTGAGACCTATTTTTCGCTGTCCTGCCAGAACTGCCCGGACGTGGTGCAGGCACTGAACCTGGCCGCGGTGCTGAACCCCAACATCAAGCACGTGGCCATCGACGGCGCCCTGTTCCAGGACGAGGTCGAGGCGCGCCAGGTGATGTCCGTGCCGACCGTGTTCCTCAACGGTGAGATGTTCGATCAGGGCCGCATGAGCCTGGAGCAGATCGTGGCCAAGCTCGATACCGGCGCCGCGGCGCGCGATGCCGAAAAGATCGCCGCCAAGGACGCGTTCGATGTGCTGGTGGTCGGCGGCGGACCGGCCGGCGCTGCGGCGGCGATCTACGCCGCACGCAAGGGCATCCGCACCGGCGTGACCGCCGAGCGCTTCGGCGGGCAGGTGCTGGACACCATGGCGATCGAGAACTTCATTTCGGTCTCGCATACCGAGGGCCCGAAGCTCGCTGCCGCGCTGGAAGCGCATGTGCGCGAGTACGAGGTCGACATCATGAACCTGCAGCGCGCGACCCGGCTGCTGCCGGCCGGTGACGATGGCCTGGTGGAGATCGAGCTGGAGAACGGTGCGAGCCTGAAGTCGAAGAGCGTGGTGCTGTCGACCGGCGCGCGCTGGCGGCAGATGGGCGTGCCCGGCGAGGACCAGTACCGCAACAAGGGCGTGGCCTATTGCCCGCACTGCGACGGCCCGCTGTTCAAGGGCAAGCGTGTGGCGGTGATCGGCGGTGGCAACTCCGGCGTGGAGGCGGCGATCGACCTGGCCGGCCTCGTCGCCCATGTCACCGTGTTCGAGTTCGACTCCAAGCTGCGCGCCGACGAGGTACTGCAGGCCAAGCTGCGCAGCCTGCCGAACGTGGAGATCATCACCAGCGCCGCCACCACCGAGGTGCTGGGCGATGGCCAGAAGGTGACGGGGCTGGTGTACCAGGACCGCATCGGCGGCGATTCGCACCGCGTCGAGCTGGAAGGCATCTTCGTGCAGATCGGCCTGCTGCCGAACACCGAATGGCTCAAGGGCACGCTGGAACTGTCGCCGCGCGGCGAGATCGTCATCGATGACCGTGGCCAGACATCGCTTCCGGGCGTGTTTGCCGCCGGCGACTGCACCACCGTGCCGTACAAGCAGATCATCATCGCCATGGGTGCCGGCTCCGCCGCCGCACTCAGTGCGTTCGATCACCTGATCCGCAGTTCCGCACCGAAGGCCAGGAGCACCGCGGCCATCGCTGAAACCGCCTGATCCCGGCCGGCGCCGCGCGGCGCCGGGACCTGCCAGCGGACCTCATCATGGGCGATCCTCCGATCGCCCTGCCTCGTTTCCGGAGTCGACCTTGAATCTGCGCGATCTCAACTATCTGGTGGCTCTGGCCGAGCATCGGCACTTCGGCCGGGCAGCCGCCGCCTGCTTCGTCAGCCAGCCCACGCTGTCCACCCAGATCAAGAAGCTCGAGGAAGAGCTGGGCGTGTCGCTGGTCGAGCGCGCGCCACGCAAGGTGATGCTGACCCCGGCCGGGCGCGAAGCGGCCGCGCGCGCGCGCAGCATCGTGGCCGAAGTCGAACAGATGAAGGAGGCCGCCCGCCGTTCGCGAGACCCGGAAGCCGGCACCGTGCGCCTCGGCATCTTCCCCACGCTCGGCCCGTACCTGCTGCCGCACGTGATTCCGCGTCTGCGCGAACGCTTCCCGCAGCTGGAATTGCTGCTGGTCGAGGAAAAGAGCGACATCCTGCTCAGCCAGCTGCGCAACGGCCAGCTCGACGTCGTGTTGCTGGCGCTGCCGCTGCATGACGAGCAGCTGCACACCGAATTCCTGTTCGAGGAACCGTTCGTGCTGGCGGTGCCGGGGAACCACCCGCTGGCGCAACGGCACAGCGTGCGGCTGGGCGAACTGGCCGAACAGCGCCTGCTGCTGCTGCAGGACGGGCACTGCCTGCGTGACCAGGCGCTGGATGTGTGCCATCTGGCCGGTGCGATGGAAAAACCCGAATTCCAGGCCACCAGCCTGGAAACCCTGCGGCAGATGGTGGCCGCCAATGTCGGCGCCACCCTGCTGCCGCTGCTGGCGGTGAAGCCGCCGGTCGCGCGCTCGGAGAACATCCACCTGCTAGGTTTCGAGGGCGAGGCCCGCCCCAGCCGCCGTATCGGTATGGTCTGGCGCCGCAGCTCGGCCATGCATGACTTCCTTGAACAGCTCGCCGACCTGTTCAGGTCCCTGCCAGCCGGCTTGTTCGACCTGCCGGCCATGCCCGCGCCGCCCGGCGCCCGCCCCGCGGGCCGGCGTCAAGCGCCTTTCGCGGCACCGGAACCGGGCTGACAGCCGACGCCCCGGCCAGCCGGGAGGAAGGCGTCCTCCATCCGTTGCATTTGTGCCTGCGCAGGCGCGATGATCAAGGCGGGTCGCTTCCGGCGCGCATTGTCAGCACAATAGGACCGGGCGGTGCCAGTGGGCGCCGCCTTTTGCTTGTCTTTTCTATAACTGCAGGAGCTTTCCATGCCGACCAACAGCGGCCTTCCCCCTTCAATTGTTGTTTCCAGCCGTGATATGGCCCGCCTCGAGGCCATGCTGGAGTCCCCGGCGCTGAGCCGGCACCCGGCCGCCATCGCGCTGAGCCAGGAACTCTACCGCGCCCAGGTGCTGGCACCGGACGAAGTGCCCGAAGGCATCGTCACCATGCATTCGCGCGTGGAATGCGTGGACGAGCTGCACGACGAAAAGCACTCGCTGACCCTGGTCTACCCGCACGAAGCGGATTTCGACAAGGGCCGCGTCTCCGTGCTGGCACCGGTGGGAAGCGCGCTGCTGGGCCTGTCCGTGGGCCAGACCATCGACTGGACCGCTCCGGGTGGCCGCCAGCTGCGCCTGCGCGTGACCGCGATCCATTACCAGCCCGAAGCCTCGGGTGATCTCCACCGCTGAGCGCGCACCCCGCGCCAGCGTCGCAACAACCGCAATACAGGAAGTTCCAATGCCCCATGTCCAGCCCTCCAAGCTCGCCCGGCTGCGCGAGCTCTCCGTCGTTGTGGCCGATACCGGCGACTACGAGGCGATCAAGCGCCTGCAGCCGGTGGATTGCACCACCAATCCCACGCTGGTGAAAAAGGCGCTGGACCTGCCGGTCTACGCCGGATTGATCGAACGTGAGTTGCACTGGGGCCGGTCACAGCCCGGTGAGCACCACGCCATCGTCAACGCAGTGGCCGATCGGCTGACCGTGGGCGTTGGCGCCCTGCTGGCCGGCCAGGTGCCGGGGCGCGTCTCGACCGAGGTCGATGCCGACCTGGCCCATGACACCGCCGCCACCGTGGCCAAGGCGCGCCAGTTCACCGCCATGTATGAATCGGCCGGCGTGCCGCGCAGCAAGGTGCTGATCAAGATCGCCGCCACCTGGGCCGGCGTGGAAGCCGCCCGCGTGCTGCAGGCCGAAGGCATCGACTGCAACCTGACCCTGATCTTCAACCCCACCCAGGCCCTGGCCTGCAGCGAGGCCGGCGCGTTCCTGATCTCGCCGTTCGTGGGCCGCATCCTCGACTGGTACGTGGCCAACGGCCAGGCCCCGGCCAACATCGATGAAGACCCGGGCGTGAAGTTCGTCCGCGGCGTGTATAACGAATTCAAGCGCCGCGGTTCGCCGACCGTGGTGATGGGCGCCTCGTTCCGCTCGACCGCGCAGATCGAAGCGCTGGCCGGCTGCGACCGTTTGACGATTTCCCCGGAGCTGCTGGAAAAGCTCGACGCCGAGTACGGCGAGCTGCCGCGCCAGCTCGTGGCAGGCGCCGCAGAAATCGTCGATGCGCCCCCGATCGACGAAGCCCGGTTCGACGCGGACATGGCCGCCGACCCGATGGCCACCGAGAAGCTGGCCACCGGCATCGACGCTTTCGCCGCCGACCTGCAGGCGCTGCGTCAGCGCATCGCAGACGAGCTGGCGGCCTGACGAGCGCGCTTTTGCAGGAGCGACGTGAGTCGCGACCGGACTTTCACCGTTAAAGCATCTGTCGCGACGCGACGCTCCTGCTGCTCTTCAGGCATCCAATCCGATCGGGCAGCTCACGCCGGTGCCGCCGATGCCGCAGTAGCCATTGGGATTCTTGGCCAGATACTGCTGATGGTGGTCCTCGGCGTAATGGAACGGCGGCGCCGGAAAGGCGATTTCGGTGGTGATGTCGCCATAACCGGCGGCGCGCAATTGCTGCTGGTAGGCATCGCGGCTGGCCAGCGCCCGGTCGTACTGCTCTTGGCTGTGGCAATAGATGGCCGAACGGTACTGGGTGCCGGTGTCGTTGCCCTGGCGCATGCCCTGGGTCGGATCGTGGTTTTCCCAGAAGCTGCGCAGCACCTGGTAGAGCGATACCTGCGCCGGATCGAACACCACCCGCACCACTTCGGCGTGACCGGTCAGGCCGGAACAGGCTTCCTCGTAGGTCGGATTCGGGGTCACGCCGCCCTGGTAACCCACGGCGGTACTGACCACTCCGGGCAGCTGCCAGAACTTGCGTTCGGCCCCCCAGAAGCAGCCCATGCCGATGTCCAGCACCTGCATGCCGGGGAACTCCCCGCGCAACGGCTGGCCGTTGACGTAGTGGACGTTATGCAATGGCAACGGCGTATCGCGCCCCGGCAATGCCTCCTCCGGTCGCGGCAGCCGCTGCTTGAACGCGCCGATTCCCAACCATCCCGATCCGATGCCCAACATGGCCGACTCCTCAGGCCGGCACCATGCCGGGTTCTTCGTCATCGTCTGAAATGGGGACGCCCGTTGCGCTGCCCAAGTCCAGTGCGGCAACGATGCCATCGGCCTGCGCCTGGGCCGAATCGGGAACGCACACCCGCAACACCCCGAACAGCGGCAGCTCGCCCATGCCGCCAAGCAGCGACTCGCCGAACACGAAGGCCGGAATACCCGCATCCTCCAGCGCATGCTTGACCAGATGGGCGTCGAAAAGATTGTCGCCCTGGTAGACCAGTTGCATGGGTGTTCTCCGTGATTCGGGGGAGTGCGCCGCGCTCAGGCCGGGCGGCACAACGCGTCGGTGGCGGGTACGCGCTCGGTTTCCCGGGCTCCGGCGTGCCGCCATTCGCGCATCGCGGGCAATGCCAGCAGCGCGCGTTGGTAGTCACCGGCCTCGCCCTCGACGGCCACGCCATAACCATCGAAGCGCACCGCCACTGGCGCGAACATGGCATCGACAATGCCGAACCCGCCAAACAGGAAATCCCCGCCATGGCCATGGGCCCGGCGCAGCCCGGTCCACAGGGCCTGCACGCGCTCGATATCGCGCTGCGCGGCTGCGTCCCAGTGGTAGGCATCGGGCTGGCGGCGGCTGTTCATCGGCAAATGCGTGCGCAGTGCAACAAACCCGGAATGCATTTCCGCCGCGGCAGCGCGCGCCACTGCCCGTGACCGCATGTCGGCCGGCCAACCGCGGCCGTCGAGCCAGCGTTCGTTGGCGTATTCACAGATCGCCAGCGAATCCCACACCAGCAGCTCGCCGTCACGCAGGGCCGGCACCTTGCCGGTAGGCGAATGGCGTCGGACCTCGGCGGCGAAACCCGGCGTATCCAAGGCCAACCGGACCTCGTCGAAATCCACCTCGAAATGGCGCAGCAGCAGCCAGGGCCGCAGCGACCACGAGGAATAGTTCTTGTTGCCGATCACCAGGACGGGGCGGGTCATGGGCGCAGGATCGAAAACGGGGTCACCAGCATAGGCCCATCGCCGGCACCCCGCAGCCGCCTCGGCTAAACTTGCGCTTTGCCTATCGTTGCCGCGCCCCATGTCCGAAAACACTGCCTCCCCCGCCGACGTCACCCCGGACAACGCTCCTGCCGAGAAGCGCGCCGCCGATGCCACGGCATCGGAGAAAAAGGATTTCATCCGTCAGATCGTCCGCGAGGACCTGGCCAGCGGCAAGCACACGGCGATCAAGACCCGTTTCCCGCCCGAGCCCAACGGTTACCTGCACATTGGCCATGCCAAGTCGATCTGCCTGAACTTCGGCATCGCCGGCGAGTTCAATGGCGTGTGCAACCTGCGTTTCGACGACACCAACCCGGCGCGCGAAGACCCCGAGTACGTGGCGGCGATCCAGGACGACGTGCGCTGGCTGGGCTTTGAGTGGAACGAACTGCGCCACGCCTCGGACTATTTCGATGCCTACTACCTGGGTGCCGAGAAGCTGATCCGTGACGGCAAGGCGTTCGTCTGCGACCTGTCGGCCGAGGAAGTGCGCACCTATCGCGGCACCCTGACCGAGGCCGGCCGCAATTCGCCGTACCGCGAGCGCGGCGTCGAGGAGAACCTGGACCTGTTCCGGCGCATGCGTGCCGGCGAATTCCCCGATGGCGCCCGCACCCTGCGCGCCAAGATCGACATGAGCAGCGGCAACATCAACATGCGCGATCCGGCGATCTACCGGATCAAGCACGTCGAGCACCAGAACACCGGCAATGCCTGGCCGATCTACCCGATGTACGACTACGCGCACGCGCTGGGCGACTCGATCGAAGGCATCACCCATTCGCTGTGCACGCTGGAGTTCGAGGACCATCGTCCGCTGTACGACTGGTGCGTGGACCATGTCGACTATGCGCACAGCCCCGAGCTGACCCAGCCGCTGGTGGACAAGGGTCTGCCGCGCGAAGCGGCCAAGCCGCGCCAGATCGAATTTTCGCGCCTGAACATCAACTACACGGTGATGAGCAAGCGCAAGCTGATGGCGCTGGTGAACGAGCAGCTGGTCGATGGCTGGGACGATCCGCGCATGCCGACCCTGCAGGGCCTGCGTCGCCGCGGCTACACCCCGGCGGCCATGCGCCTGTTCGCCGAGCGCGTGGGCATTTCCAAGCAGAACTCGATGATCGACTTCAGCGTGCTCGAAGGCGCGCTGCGCGAAGACCTCGACAGTGCCGCCGCGCGCCGGATGGCGGTGATCGATCCGGTCAAGCTGGTGCTGACCAATCTGCCCGAGGGCTTCGAGGAAACCCTGACCTTCTCCAACCACCCCAAGGACGAGGCGTTCGGGACGCGCGAAGTGCCGTTCGCGCGCGAGCTGTGGATCGAGCGCGAGGACTTCGCCGAAGTGCCGCCCAAGGGCTTCAAGCGCCTGGTCGCCGGCGGTGAAGTGCGCCTGCGCGGCGCCGGCATCGTCCGCTGCGATGAAGTGATCAAGGATGCCGACGGCACCATCACCGAGCTGCGCGGCTGGCTGGACCCGGAATCGCGCCCGGGCATGGAAGGCGCCAACCGCAAGATCAAGGGCACGATCCACTGGGTCAGCGCCGTGCACGCGGTGGAAGCGGAGATCCGCCTGTACGACCGCCTGTTCTCGGTCGAGAACCCGGATGACGAGTCCGAAGGCAAAACCTACCGCGACCACCTCAATCCCGGTTCGCGCCGCACCGTGACCGGCTATGTCGAACCGGCCGCCGCGCTCGCCGTACCGGAGCAATCGTTCCAGTTCGAGCGCACCGGTTATTTCGTCGCCGACCGCCGCGACCACAGCGCCGCCAAGCCGGTGTTCAACCGCAGCGTCACCCTGCGCGACACCTGGACCAAGTAACTTCCCGTCGCCGACGGCCGCGCCCGGCTGTCGGCGTTCCGGCTCACCCCTTCCGCCTGCCTGGCCTTACGCCGGGCGGCGTTACGATGGGCCCGGGCCCCGGTGGGTCTACCCGCCCCGCACTCCTGGAATCCGAATACCGATGCTGTACGCGCAAGTCCACCTGACCCTTCCTGCCTGGATCCACGACCACGTCGATACCGGCCGCGCCTATGCCAGTGACGCAGACAAGGTCGCCCTGGCGATCGAGCTGTCCCGGCTGAACGTGGAAGCGGCCACCGGCGGGCCGTTCGGCGCGGCGGTGTTCGGTCCCGATGACCGGGTGATCGCTGCCGCCGTCAACCGCGTGATGCCGCACACCACCTCGCTGGCGCATGCGGAAAACATGGCCTACATGCTGGCCCAGCAACGCCTGCAGACGCCGCGCCTGAACGATGTGCTGTCACCGGTCACGCTGGCCACCTCGTCGCAGCCCTGCTGCCAGTGCTACGGCGCCACCGTGTGGGCCGGGATCGACCGCCTGCTGATCGGCGCCAGCGCCGAAGACGTGATGGAGCTGACCGAATTCGACGAAGGCCCGCTGCCTGCGGACTGGATCGGCGAACTCAACAAGCGCGGCATCGAAGTGGTGCGCAACCTCAACCGTGAGGCCGCCCGCGTGGTGTTGCGCAGCTACGGAGAGGCTGATGGCCAACGCTACTGATCCACGCCCGGCGGCTGGCGCGGCACCGGCTGGCCCGGCGTCATCAGTCGCGGCCGGTTTCCCGGCAGCGCCCCATTGCGGATCACTTCGCGCCTACGACCACGCACTCCAAGGAATACGATGACCGGCCTGTTGTGCCTCTGCCGCCAGGGCTTCGAACCGGAGCTGGCCGGCGAACTGAACGAACGCGCCGGCCAGGTCGGTGTTGCCGGCTACGCCCGCGCCCAGCGCAATGACGGCTACGTGCTGTTTGTCACCGATGACGCCGAAGCGATGGACCAGCGCCTGCCATGGCGCGAGCTGATCTTCGCGCGGCAGAAGTTGCGCGTGCTGGCCGAGCTGCCGCAGCTGGACCCGAGCGACCGCATCACCCCGATCATCGCCGCCCTGCAAGGCCAGCCGCGCTTCGGCGACCTGTGGGTGGAGCATCCTGATTCGGACGCGGGCAAACCGCTGGCCGGGTTGGCACGCAGCTTCGGCAACGCACTGCGCCCGGCCCTGCGCAAGACGGGCCTGCTGACGGACAAGGCCAATGGCAAGCTGCCGCGGCTGCACATCGTGTTCGTCGATGGCACCCATGCCTTCGTCACCGTCGCCGATACCCGCGACAGCGCGCCGTGGCCGCTGGGCATCCCGCGCCTGAAGCTGCTGCCCGATGCGCCGTCGCGTTCGGCGCTGAAGCTGGAAGAGGCGTTGATGACCCTGCTCACCGCCGAGGAACGCGAAAAGTTGATGACACCGGGCATGCGCGCGGCCGACCTGGGTGCGGCCCCCGGTGGCTGGACCTGGGTGCTGACCCGCGAGCACCTGAAGGTCTGCAGCATCGACAACGGGCCGCTGCGCCAGCACGTGCTGGACACCGGGCTGGTGGAACACCTGCGCGCGGACGGCTTCCACTGGAAGCCGGAAAGCCCGCTGGACTGGATGGTCTGCGACATGGTCGAGCAGCCGCGCAAGGTCGCCGAGCGCATGGCCACCTGGTTGCGCGAAGGCTGGTGCAAGCACGCCATCTTCAACCTCAAGCTGCCGATGAAGAAGCGCTGGGATGAGACCCGGCTGTGCCTGGACCTGTTCGCCCAGCAGGCCGACCGGCCGCTGATCATCCGCGCCAAGCAGCTGTATCACGACCGCGAAGAGATCACCGTGTTCGCCACGCCCGCCCAGCGCCGCTGACGCGGGCACGGCTGCTCCGGCATTTCTACGCGCGAACTGGCGCGGCCTTGCCACCCACCGCGCTTGCGGCTCGATAACCCGGCAGGGACGGACGCCCCGCCGCAGTGATGCGGACACGTCAAATGTATGGGACTGGCAGCAGGGGCTTAGGCCTCCGGATCAACCGATCCGGCCCCCCCGGCGTGGGAATACCCACTGCGTCTCAGGCCACGCAACCGGCTGCTGGCATGCTGTCCTCCTGAACCGGAGAACCGCGATGCACACCCTTGAACTGAACGACCCGGCCGGTTTCGGCACCGAGTTCCTGCGGCTGACCCTGCTGCAGGGGTTCCAGTCGCTGACCAAGCGCGACCTGGAACTGCTGATCTTCGTGCTGCTCGAACGGGATGGCGCGATCTCCCGGGCCGAATCCAACGCGGCGGTCGCGCTGCGGCTGCGGGTCACCCCGGCCAAGGTCAAGGGCCTGCGCCGCGACGGCTATGCCCGCTGGCGTGCGCTGGTGCCGGAGGAAGGCGACGCCGCGCTGCAGCGGATCGTGGCCGGCGTGCTGACCGAAGCCAACCTGCGTTCGGGGGCAAAGCACGTCAGCGAACGCAGCCGCAAGGAAGGCTTTCTGGCGGTCCGGATCGAACATCCCGACGATGCCCAGCAGTTCGAGCAGGCCATCCTCGATGTTGGCGCCTTGCCGGTGTACGAGCGCAATCGCGACGTGGTGGCGGTGCGGTTTGACACGCTGCTGAAGATCGCCGAGCGCTGGGGCTATCTGCAGCCGGACCCGCACAAGATCACCAGCGCGCTGAAGAAGTTGGCCCCGACCGCCGAAGAGGTGGAGGACCTGCTGAAAAAAGACATCTCGCAACTGCGCTGGGAGGACGTGCGGCGCGCCCTCAACAGCCTGGGCGCCAAGGCCATTGCCAGTACCGCGGAGGGCGGCCTGAAGGGCCTGCTGCAGCTGGTGTTTCCGTTCCTGCCGGACTGAACGCCGGCTCCGCCGCAACGTAATCATCCGGTGGTTTTCATCCGGATTAACTTCCAGCGGGCTAGCGTCGATCTTCCACCGCATCAGGAGATCACCATGAAGACCCTCCGTGTACTGGTACCGGGCGTGCTGCTGGCATTGGCAGCACCGGCGTTTGCGCAGGAAACCGGGCACACCCGCGTGATGGATGAAGAAGGCCAGGTCGTGGACGTGACTTCCGAGGAAGCCAATTCAGTCGTAGGTGACTACCATATCGACTTCGCGGAACTGGACCGCGACAACGACGGTTTCATCAGCCGCGAAGAAGCCAAGGCCAATCCCACGCTGTCGGCCGAGTTCGACGCGCTGGACACCGGCCAACGGGGGCGCCTTGACCGGGCACAACTGGAAGGCTGGATGCACTGATCGGCGTTGTGCGGGGTCCGGATCACTGCCGTTTTTCCCTCACGTCCGGAGTGCCATGAATACCTCCATCCGCCCAAGCCGTACTGCCATGCTGATCCTGGCGCTGAGCGCAATGCTGCCGCTGCTGGCATCGGCGCAGAGTGCGGCACGTCCCGCCCCCGCCATCAGCGCGCCGCTGGCTGAGGTTCCGGTACACGTGCGCTCGCAGCCGTTGGCCACCGGCGAGGTGACCCACCAGGCCCGCGTGCAGGTGGCGGACGGCGAAGCGCCGGTCACCGTGCGCTCGATCCAGCCGGACAGCGTGATCGGAAACTACCGGATCGACTTCAACGCGATGGACGTGGACGCGGACGGCTTCATCAGCCGCGAAGAGGCACAGGCCAACCCGGCGCTGGCGGACGAGTTCAATGCGTTGGACACGACCCGGCGCGGACGTCTGGATCGCAGCCAGCTTGCGGGCTGGCTGCTCGATTGAGAGGACCGGTCGCGACCACTGATTACGGCCGCGCCTCGAATACCAGGTTGAACGGCGTTTCGGTCGCGCGCCGGAAGCTGCTGAACCCGGCCTCGGTGACCACCTCGCGCAGCCGGGTCTCGCCCGCCTGCGCGCCCAGGCACTTGCCGACCTCCTGCGAACGCGACGCCGGAGTGCAGATGCAGGTGGAGGCCGAATAGAAGATCCGGCCCACCGGATTCAGATTGTCCTCCAGCCGGTCATTGGCGAACGGCTCGACGATCATCCAGGTCCCGTCCGGTTTGAGCGACTGGCGCACGTGGCGCGCCGCGCCGACCGGATCGCCCATGTCGTGCAGGCAGTCGAATACCGTGACCAGGTCGTACCGGCTGCCGGGGAAGTTGCCGGCACTGGCCACCTCGAACGTGGCATTGCCGGAGACCTCGGCCTCGGCCGCCACCTGCCGCGCCCGTTCCACCGACGGCGAGTGGTAGTCGAACCCGGTGAAGCGTGAGCCCGGATAGGCCTTGGCCATGATCACCGTGGAGGCGCCATGGCCACAGCCCACGTCGGCCACCTGCGCGCCGTTCCTCAGCTTCTGCTCCACGCCGTCGAGCGCCGGCAGCCAGCTTTCAACCAGATGCGCGGCGTAACCCGGACGGAAGAAGCGCTCGGTGCCAACGAACAGGTCCTGATGCTGTTCATGCCAGCCGATGCCGTCGCCGCTGCGGAATGCCTCCACCAGCTGCGGAACGGCCATCATCATCGCGTAGCCGATCTGGAATCCGCCCGGCACGAACACCGGACTGCCCTCGGAGGCCAACGCCAGGGCCTGTTCCTCATCCAGCGAAAAGAGCTGCGATGCCGGGTCATAGCCTACGTAGCCGCTGGCGGCCTGCGCCGACAACCACTCGCGCACGTAGCGCGGATCGGTGCCGGTGGCGTCAGCCAGTTGCCTGGGTGTCATCGGCCCCTGTGCCAGCGCCTTGTACAGGCCCAGACGGTCGCCGATCAGGATCGTCGCCGCGTGCGCGACCGCGCCCATGTCACGCACGACGTTACCCATGAACGCCTGCAGCCGTTGCTCATTGATTGCCATGTCCGTCTCCTCGGAAACGTCACGAGGCCGAACCGCCGCCACGCAGCCGGCCTTTGCCCCGCGGGTGGCCGGATAGGCAGCAAGTTAGTCCTGCGGTGGAGCAGGCGCCAGCGCGCAGCCGGCCTCCGCCGCCGGCGTTCAGCACGCGTCTCTGTAGTTGAATGCGCACCTTGTGTGCGGAAAGACCGGACCCGGTGCGAAACGCCCTTCGGTCAGCCCCTTGCCGCAGCGATCAGCGGCCGGACGCGTGCTTCCAGAACAGCGATACCAGAGGTGACACCTTCCCCACCGCGCCCATTGCCGGCCCCCGGGTGAGAGTCAGATGCAGCTCGTCGTTGGAGAACAGGGTATTGATGGCGCTGAAACTCTTGGCCGCCAGCGTGTTCTCGCTGCGGCGCTGGCGCGCCCAGCGCTGCAGCCGGTGCGGTGCATCCCATGCACGCCGGCTCTGGTTCGCGCCACGAACCAGATCGCGCAGCGCCGAGACATCACGCAGACCCAGGTTCACGCCCTGCCCGGCCAGCGGATGCACCGCATGCGCGGCATCGCCCAGCACCAGCACCCGACCGGCGAGGTAGCGCTCCACCAGTTGCCGCCGCAGCGGGAACGCCACCCGTTTCGACACCACCTGCATCGCCCCCAGGCGCGCGGCGAAGGCGGCGGTCAGCTCGCGATCGAATGCCGGCTCGTCCAGCGCGAGCACGCGTGCCGCCTCGTCATCGGGCAGGGTCCACACGATCGAGTTGCGCTTCTCGCCGATGGGCAACACCGCCAGCGGTCCGGTCGGCAGGAAACGTTGCCAGGCCGTGGCTTCGTTGCCGCGTTCGCTGTCGACATAGGCGACCACGCCGCGCTGGCCGTAATCGTGGCGATCGACCGTCAATCCGGCCAACGTGCGCAGCGTCGATTCGGCGCCGTCGGCGGCGATTGCAACCGCCGCCTCCAGCCGCCGGCCATCCTCCAGCCGCAGGCGCACGCCGGTTTCGTCCTGCTCCAGCGCCTCTACCCGTGCCGGGCTGTGCACCTGCACACCGGCCGCCGGCAACGCCGCCCACAAGCGGTCCACCAGCAGGTTGTTCTCCACGATCCAGCCCAGCTGGCGCTGACCCAGCCGGTCGGCATCGAACGTCAGGTCGTCACCGCCGGCGGCGTCCCACACCCGCATCCGTCGATAGGCGCAGGCGCGCGCGGCCAGTACCGCTGGCCACACACCGAGCGCCTGCAGCAACGCCGCGTTGTCCGGGGCGAAGGCATACACGCGCAGGTCCGGATCGGCGGCCGACCACGGCGCCGGCTCGCGGCCTTCCACCAGCGCCACCTGCAGCCCGGCATCGGCCAGGGCCAGTGCACACGCGGCGCCGACGACGCCGCCGCCGACGATCACCGCATCCAGTTTCATCCGCCGGTTCATCGCGCCTCGCTTCGGCACAGGGCCGGCACTTCGCCGCGGAAGCCCATCGCACCGCCGACCAGCAACGACTGCAGCTCGCGCGTCTGCGAAGCGGCGACCAGACCGAGGCTGCGCAGCCGACGTGCGGCAGGCGCGGCATTGCCGGTGAAACGGGCCAGCCCGTCGGAGAAGGCGATGGTCTGCCGGCGATCCTCCGCACGCCGCTGCGCATAGGCGCGCAACATCGCGTCGCTGCCCAATCCGTCCGGCTCCTGTTCGATCAGTTCGGCCAGCGTCAGCGCATCGCGCAGGCCCAGGTTGAAGCCCTGTGCGCCCAGCGGATGGATCGTCTGCGCGGCATTGCCCAACAGCAACGCGCGCTCCCCCACCAGCTCACTGGCCAGCACCTGCACCAGCGAATACGCGCTGCGCGGGCCACTTTCCAGCAATCGCCCTGCGCGCCAGCCGAGGGCCTGCTGCAACCGCGCCAGCCACGCCCGCTCATCCAGTGCCATCACCGGATCGGCCTGCTCCCGCGCCACGCCATGCACCACGCCGAAATGGCGGTCGCCACGCGGCAGCAGCGCGGTGGGGCCGGTATCGGTGAACCGCTCCCAGGCGGTGCCATCGGGCGGGCGTTCCGCGCGCACCCGGGCCACGAACAGGGTCTGGCCGTAATCGTGCTCGTCGGTGCCGATGCCCAGCGCCTCGCGCAGCATCGAACGGGTGCCATCGGCGCCGACCACCAGGCGCGCGCGCAGGCGCCGCTCGCCGTCGGCTCCGGCAATCACCGCTTCGCGACGGCCATCCGCACCGGCTTCGCCCAGACGCAGGAAGCGCGCCGGGCGGTAGCGTCGCAAGCGCTGCAATTCGCTCAACCGTGCTTCCAGCGCCTCGCCGAAATCGCGCGCCACCACCACCTGGCCGAAGAACTCGCGATCGTAGTCGACCGCTTCCAGCTTGACCCGGCCGAAGTCGCCGGCACGACTGACGTGGATGCGCCGGATCGGGCCGGTCGGGGTGCGCAGCTTGGCCATTACTCCCAGGGCGGTCAGCGCGTTCACCGTGGCGGCGGCAAAACTGAGGTTGCGCTGGTCGAACACCGCCGGCAGCGCGCCAGCGGGACTGGCTTCCACCAGCGCCACGTCCAGTCCCAGCCGGTCCAGCGCGATGGCCAGACTGGCCCCCACCAGCCCGCCACCTACGATCAGCACATCATGATGTTCACTCATGCCGCAATGATAAGCGCTCGGCCGAGCGCTTACCCCGCCGCCTGAGACCTGCCGGCAACTGCCGGTGGACCCCCACTGTGGCTAGAATGGCGGCCTGAACAAGGAAACCCATTGCCATGACCGCCAACGTCCAACGTGCCTTCATTCTTTCCGCGCTCGTGCTGCTCATGGCAGGCACCCGGATCAACCACTTCGCCCCGATCCCCGATGCGTCCTGGGCGGTGTTCTTCATCGGCGGCTTCTACCTGCGCGACTGGGCCCGTTGGGCGTTCCCGCTGCTGATGGCGCTGGCGGTGGCCGTTGACTGGGCCGTGATCAGCAACCAGGGCATGAGCTTCTGGCAGCACTACTGCGTATCGGCCGCGTACTGGATGCTGGTGCCCGCCTATTTCGCCATGTGGGCCGGCGGCACCGTGCTGCGCCGTTACTACCGCGGCGCAAGCTGGGCGACGCTGGGTCTGGTCGCTGGCAGCCTGATCGCCTCGGTCGCGCTGTGCCACCTGGTCGCCCAAGGCAGCTTCTACTGGATGAGCGCGGCGGTCAGCGAACCGACGTTTGCCGGCTGGGCCAAGAACTACAGCGACTGGCTGCTGCCGTACCTGCGCACCGCGGCCCTGTACACCGTGGCTGCCGCCCTGATCCAGCTGGCGGCAGAGCAGGTCGCCAAACTGGCGACCGGTCCGCGCAACATCGCGCACTGAGCAGGGCCACTCCACATGGGCAACCGTCTTTCCAGGATCTACACCCGCACCGGTGACGATGGCAGCACCGGCCTGGGCGATGGCAGCCGCACCGGCAAGGATTCGGCGCGGGTCAATGCCTATGGCACGGTCGATGAGGCCAACTCGGCCATCGGCGTGCTGCTGGCGGTGCCGATTCCCGACGACATCCGCGCCCTGCTGACCACCGTGCAGCACCAGCTGTTCGATCTGGGCGGAGAGCTGTGCATTCCCGGCCATGCCGCGATCCATGGCGAGGACGTCGATGCGCTGGAACAGCAGCTGGACCATTACAACGATGACCTGCCGGCACTGAAAGACTTCATCCTGCCGGCCGGCGGCGAAGGCGCGGCGCGCTGCCACCTGGCGCGCACGATCGTGCGCCGTGCCGAACGCGAGACCGTGGCGCTGGCGCGGCTCGAAGAGGTTCGGCCGGAAGCGGTGCGCTATCTGAACCGGCTCTCGGACCTGCTGTTCGTGCTTGCCCGCGTCCTCGCCCGCGCCGATGGCCATGGCGAGGTGCTGTGGAACCACGAGCGTCGGCGCGGCTGATCCGCGCCCGTCCGGCCTTCCCTCGGTAACCGGCTACAGTGCGGCATGCTGGTATTCACCCATCCCGCCTGTCTGGATCACCTGCCCGGGCCTGGTCACCCGGAATCCCCGGCGCGCCTGCAGGCGGTGCTCGATGCCTTGCACGCCGCCTTTGCCGATACGCTGGACTGGCGCCAGGCACCAGCGGCCAAGTTCGGCGAGCTGGCCCGGGTCCACGAGCGCGCATTGATCGACTCGATCCTGCAGCCGCAACATGAAGCCCGGCGGGTAGTGGATATCGACACCTTCATGTCGCCGGGCTCGGCCAGCGCCGCGCTGCATGCCGCCGGTGCCGGCGTGGCCGCGGTGGATGCGGTGATGCTGGAAACCAGCACCCGCGCCTTCTGTGCGGTGCGCCCGCCGGGCCATCACGCCACCGCCGACACGGCAATGGGCTTCTGTCTGTTCAACAACATCGCTGTCGCCGCCGCCTATGCCCGCGACCACTACGGGCTGGAACGCATTGCCATCGTCGATTTCGACGTGCACCACGGCAACGGCACCCAGGCGATCTTCGAGCATGACCCACGGATCGCTTATTTCAGCACCCACCAGTCCGCCATCTTTCCGTACACGGGCAGCATGCGCGAGCGCGGTGTCGGCAATGTCTGCAACATCCTGCTGCCGCCGGGCAGTGGCGGTTTCCGCTTCCGCAATACCTGGGCCGATGACATGCTGCCGCTGATCGAAGCCTTCCGGCCGCAATTGCTGCTGCTTTCAGCCGGTTTCGATGGCCACATGCGCGATCCCCAGGCGGACCTGATGCTGGAAACCGAGGATTTCGGCTGGCTCACCACCGAACTGGTGCGGATCGCCCGGGTGCACGCCGGCGACAGGATCGTCTCGATGCTCGAGGGCGGCTACGACCTCCAGGCCCTGCGCGAATGCAGCGTGGCCCACGTCCAGGCGCTGCAGGCGCCGTGACCATGGGCATGAACCTCGGCCCCCTTCCGCCGCTGCCCTTCATTGCCCCTATGCAAGCGATGCGGCAAGCTAGCGGCCGTTTCAGCCTGAATCCAAATCGCGTGCGCCGAGCCCTCCGCCTGCTGCCTCTGCCCCTGAGTATCGCCATCTGCCTGCCGGCGCTGGCCGCCGAAAAGCCGGTGAACTGGGGCCTGTGCCCGGCAACCGATGCCCTTCCCGCCTTCAATGAAGCACCAATGGCCGACAAGGCCGCCGCGGCGATGCGCGACCAGCTGCCCACCGATATTGAAGGTGACGAGCTCTCCGGCACCAGCACCACGCCGCAGTACCAGGGCAATGTCGCCCTCAAGCGTGGTGACCAGTTCCTGGGCACCGACAACATGCGTTTCGACACCGAGTCGGGCAACTACATCGCCGAAGGCAACGTGCGCTATTCCGACTCCTCGATCCGGCTGGTCGCCGAGCGCGCCGAAGGCAACCAGGACAGCGACACGCACAAGATCAGCAACATCCAGTACCAGCTGGTCTCGCGCCGCGGCAATGGCAACGCCGATTCGATCGACCTGCAGGGCGCGGTCGGGCAGATGCACCAGTCCACCTACACCACCTGCGATCCGTCGCAGCCGGTATGGAAGCTCTCGGCGCCGCAGATCGAGGTCGACAACGATGACGGCTTCGGCACCGCGCGCAACGCGGTCCTGCGCATCGGCAAGGTGCCGGTGCTGTACGCGCCGTGGTTCAAGTTCCCCATCGATGACCGGCGCCAGACCGGCCTGCTGTATCCGAAGCTCAGCCTGTCCGGGCGCAACGGGTTCGATTACGCGCAGCCGATCTACTTCAATCTGGCGCCCAATTTCGATGACACGCTGACGCCGCGCTACATGAGCAAGCGCGGGCTGATGCTGGACAACGAGTTCCGCTATCTCTACAGCGGCGGCCGCGGCCAGCTGGACACCGACTACCTTCCCAATGACTCCTTGCGCGATCGCGATCGCGCCAAGATCGAGTACAGCGGGTATCACAACATCGACCGTTACTGGCAGGCGCGCGCCAGCCTGGCCTGGGTCAGCGACGAACGCTATCTCGAAGACTTCGCCAACCGCCTGCTTGGCGTGACCGCCTCCAACCTGCAGAGCACCGTTGGCGTGTACGGAACCGGGGAAACATGGACCGCCGGGTTGATGGCCGACCATTGGCAGCTGACCGACTACACGCTGACCGAAGCGTCGCTGCCCTACAGCCGCCAGCCGCGGTTGTTCGCCACCTGGGACCAGCCGTTCGGGCGCTGGTTCGAGGCCGGAATCTATGCCGAAGCGGTGCGTTTCACGCACGACGACATCCATCTGAAGGGGCCGGATTTCGAACGCAACGGCACCGTGATCGCGCAGGCCGGTGGTTCGCGGCTGGATCTCAAGCCGTATGTTTCCATGCCGCTGGCGGGCGCCTCCTGGTTCCTCACCCCCACCCTGGCCTGGCGCTACACCGCCTACCAGTTGGACAAGGAGCTGGCGGACAGCTTGCGCGGGCAACGCAGTCCAACCCGCAGCATGCCCATCACCACCGTGGATGCCGGCCTGTTCTTCGACCGCGAGACCACGATCGACGGCAAGTCCTACCTGCACACCCTGGAACCGCGGCTGTTCTATCTGAACACCCCGTACCGCGACCAGAACGATCTTCCGTTGTTCGATACCCGGGCCTTCACCTTCAGCTGGGGCCAGCTGTTCCGCGATTCGCGCTATACCGGCGCTGATCGCCAGAACGATGCCAACCAACTGACCGCGGCGTTGACCACGCGCCTGCTGCGACAGGAAGACGGCCGCGAAAAACTGTCGGCCAGCATCGGCCAGATCACCTATTTCGACGACTCGCGGGTCACGCTCGACAACAGCGAAGCGATCGTCGAGAAGGGTCGTTCGGCGTGGGTCGCCGACGTCAACTGGGCGATCACCGATCGCTGGACTCTGGGCAGCACCTACCAGTGGAACCCCAAATACAAGCAGGAAGACCTGGCCAGCGTGCGCGCCCGGTACCTGCTGCCAAAGGACGGCGTGGTCAATCTGAACTATCGCTACCGGCGCAATGCCAACACCGGTGCAGACCAGCTGGAACAGGCCGACTTCTCGTTCCTGTATCCGATCAGCCCGAGCTGGAGCGTGGTCGGCCGCTATTACTACTCGCTGCTCGATCATAAACCGTTGGAAATCATCGGTGGCGTGCAATGGGACAGCTGCTGTCTGGCGGTCCGCGCGCTGGCCCGCCGTTATGTGAAGCAACCGCGAGGGTGACCTCAACAACGCCTTCCAGATCGAGTTCGTGCTCAAGGGCCTGGGCTCGGCTGGACAGGACACGGACCGCACCTTGCGCCGTGCTATTCTCGGCTACAACCGAGACGACCTGTACCTCGTTCCGCCCAGCAACATCGAGGCCAACGAGGACGACTACGATCCGAACCTGATTCCATGACCAAAACCCTACCTGTTGTCCTCGCCACCCTGCTGGCGTTTTCCGGCGTGTCCGCGCCCTTGGCCGCACAGCAACAAGTGCAGCCGCTGGACCGGATCGCCGCCATTGTCGACGAGGATGTGGTGCTGCAGAGCGAACTGCAGCGCGCGGTCACCAACATCAAATCCCAGTACGCCGGCCGCGAGAACCAGCTGCCGCCCGATGACGGTGCTCGAACGCCAGGTGCTCGAACGTCTGGTGCTGGTGAAACTGCAGGTGGCGCGTGCCGAAAGCAGCGGCATCCGCGTTGGCGACGAGGAACTCAATCACGCCATCGACAGCATCGCCCAGCAGAACGGCAGCAGTGTCGCCGTCCTGCGTCAGCGCCTGGCCCAGGATGGAATTTCCTTCGAGGAATTCCGCAAGTCGGTGCGCGATGAAATCGTGGTGCAGCGCCTGCGCCAGAGCTTTGCGCAAAGCCGCATCAGCGTCAGCGAGGGCGAAGTGGATGCCGCCCTCGCCCAGCAGAGCGCAACCGGCACCCAGTACCGCCTCGCGCACATCCTGGTGGCATTGCCTGAAGGTGCAACCGCCGAGCAGATCGCGACCGGCCAGAAGCAAGGTCGACGGCGTCAAGAACCTGCTGGACAAGGGCGAGCTGGACTTCGCCGCCGCCGCGGTCCGCTATTCGGACAGTCCCAACGCCCTGGAAGGCGGTGACCTGGGCTGGCGCAGCGCTGACGAGATTCCCAACGCGTTTGCCCAGGCCGTGCGCGAGTTGAAGCCCGGCGCAGTGCTCGGCCCCATCCGCGGGCCCAGCGGCTTCCAGCTGCTGAAGCTGGTGGATGTGCGTGATGCCGACGCCGGCGATACCCGCACCGTCACCGAATTCCATGCCCGCCACATCCTGGTGCGCGTGACCGACAGCCAGGACGATGCCGCGGCCAAGGCCAAGATCGAGACGTTGCGCGCACGCATCCTCGGTGGCGCCGATTTCCAGACGGTGGCCAAGGAGTCGTCCGAGGACGTCAACAGCCGCGGACAGGGTGGCGATCTGGGCTGGTTCCCGGCTGACGCGTTCGGTCCGGACTTCGGCCAGCAGGTGCAGAGCGTGGAAGACGGCGGCGTCAGCAGCGCATTCCGCACTGACGCGGGCTGGCACATCGTGCAGCGTGTGGCGACCCGCCAGACCGATGTCACCAGCGAAAACAAGCGTGCCCAGGTACGCGAGACAATCGGTCGTCGCAAGCTTGAGGAAGAGTACAACCGCTACCTGCAGGAGCTGCGCGGCGAGGCCTATGTCAGCTTCCGCAGTGGCGACCGTGCCGAGAACACCGCCGAATCGCCGCAGCCCTGAGCCATGACTCCCCAGCTCGCTCTGGTACCGGGCGAGCCCTCCGGGATCGGCCCTGAACTCTGTGTAAGACTGGCGCAGCAGCCGCGCCGCGATTGCCGGCTGCTTGCATTTGCCGATCGCGACACGCTGCTCGCAGCGGCCAATGCGCTGCAGTTGCCGCTTAACCTGTTGCCGGAAGATGCCGAGTCGCAACGTCCTGGCGACCTGCGGCTGCGTCCGGTTGTCAACGCGACACCCGCCCGGTTCGGTCACGCCGACCCGGCCAACGCCGGGGCGGTGATCGGGGCCTTGCTGCAGGCCGGTGAAGCCTGCCTGGCGGGCCAGCTGGACGGCGTGGTCACCGGCCCGGTGCACAAGGCCGTCATCAATGAAGGCGGCATCGCCTACAGCGGCACCACCGAGCTGCTGGCCCATCAGGCCAGATGCGACGTGGTGATGATGCTGGCCAACGACAGCCTGCGGGTTGCCCTGGCCACCACCCACCTGCCGTTGCGTGCGGTGGCCGATGCGATCACCGCCACCGCTTTGCGCCGCTGCATCGAGATCACCCACAGCGCGCTGCGGCGTGATTTCGGCCTGTCCGCACCGCGCATAGCGGTGCTTGGCCTCAATCCGCACGCCGGTGAAAACGGCCATCTGGGCATGGAAGAAATCGAGGTCATCATCCCGCTGTTGGAGCAGTTGCGCAGCGAGGGCATGCAGCTGATCGGCCCGCTGCCCGCCGACACCGCGTTCCTGCCCGGAAAGCTCGCCGGTTTCGATGCGGTGCTGGCGATGTATCACGACCAGGGCCTGCCGGTACTCAAATACAGCGGGTTCGAGAAGGCGGTGAACATCACCCTGGGCCTGCCCTACCCGCGCGTGGCCGTCGATCACGGCACCGCACTGGAGCTGGCCGGCAAAGGCATCGCCGATCCGTCCAGCCTGTTCGCCGCCACCGCCCTGTGCGCCCGTCTGGCCGCACAACGTAAACTGAGCCCATGAATCCCATCAATTCCCAACGCGATGGCGCCGGTTTCACCGCCCCCGCCAAGAAATCGCTGGGCCAGCACTTCCTGGCCGATCGCACCTATGTCGATCGGATCGTCCGCGCGGTCAATCCGAAAGACGGCGACCGTCTGGTGGAAATCGGCCCCGGCCAGGGCGCGATCACGTTGCCGCTGCTGCGCCAGCACCCGCGGCTGACCGTCATCGAGTTCGACCGCGACCTGATCGCCCCGCTTACCGCGGCCGCCGCGCCGCTGGGCGAGTTGACCATCATCAACCGCGATGTGCTGCAGGTGGATTTCACCGCGCTGGCCGCCGGCGCGCAGATCCGCCTGGTCGGCAACCTGCCCTACAACATTTCCTCGCCGATCCTGTTCCATGCACTGGAACACGCCGCTGCGATTTCCGACATGACCTTCATGCTGCAGAAGGAAGTGGTGGACCGCATGGCCGCCGCGCCCGGCAGCAAGGTGTTCGGCCGCCTCAGCGTCATGCTGCAGGCATGGTGCGAAGTGACATCGCTTTTCGTGGTGCCGCCGGGGGCGTTCCGGCCGCCACCGAAGGTCGATTCGGCGGTGGTGCGACTGGTGCCGCGTGATCCTGCGCAGGTCGGCATCGATGACACCGCGCGTTTTGCCGAAGTGGTCAGGGCCGCCTTCGGCCAGCGCCGCAAGACCCTGCGCAATGCACTCAATGGCGTCTGCGATGCGGCCCAGTTCGAAGCGGCAGGAGTGCGCAGCGATGCGCGCGCCGAGCAGCTGGAAGTAGCCGATTTCATCCGCCTGGCCAACGCAGCGCGCGTTTGAGCATTCCGACCACCCGCTTTTGCTTACACTTGTCCGCATGGAAGACTCCCGCCACTACGCGATTGAAATCGAGGTCACGCCCCGGTTTCTCGACGACCAGTCGGCCCCCGAAGACGGGCGCTATGCGTTCGCCTATACGATCCGCCTCCACAACCGCGGCAGCGTTCCCGCGCGCCTGATCGCCCGCCACTGGCGCATCACCGATGGCCATGGCCGGGTGGAGCAGGTGGATGGTGAAGGGGTGCTGGGTGAGCAGCCACGCCTGCGCCCCGGCGAGCATTACAACTACACCTCCGGGGTGATGCTGGAAACCGAGAACGGCAGCATGCAGGGCTATTACGACATGCTGGCCGACGATGGCACCGAATTCGCCGCGACGGTCGCGCCGTTCGTGTTGTCCATTCCACGGACGCTGCACTGATGGGAGCACATCCGTGAGCATCTGGGCCATCGGCGATCTGCAAGGCTGCTACGACGTTACCCAGCGGCTGCTGGAGAAGATCCGCTTCGACCCGGCCGTCGACCGGCTGTGGTTCTGTGGCGATCTGGTCAACCGTGGCGGCCAGTCGCTGGAAACGTTGCGGCTGGTGCATTCGTTGCGCGAACAGAGCGTGGTGGTGCTGGGCAACCATGACCTGTCGCTGCTGGCCATCGGTGCCCGCAGCGAAGAGGAGCAGCGCAAGGTCAATCCGGACCTGCAACGCGTGGTGCTGGCCGACGATCGTGACGAGCTGCTGGACTGGCTGCGCATGCAGAAGTTGCTGCATGTCGACCGCGAACTGGGCTGGATGATGGTGCATGCCGGGCTGGCGCCGAAATGGACCACCACCCTGGCCGAGAAGCACGCGCGCGAGATCGAGCAGCAGCTGCGCGGCAACGGTTATCGCAAGCTGTTCCGCAACATGTACGGCGACAAGCCCAGCTGGTCGCCCGGGCTGACCGGCTATGACCGCTCGCGCGCGATCATCAACATCTTTACCCGCATGCGCTATTGCAGTCCGCGCGGGCGTATCGCCATCGAGGAAAAAGGCGCACCCGGTACCCAGGCGCTGGGCATCTACCCGTGGTTCGAAGTGCCGGGCCGGGTCGAGCGCGACCTCAAGATCGTCTGCGGCCACTGGTCCACGCTGGGGCTGACCATCACCCAAGGCGTACACGCGATCGATACCGGCGCGGTGTGGGGTGGCAAGCTCACCGCATTGCAGCTGGACAGCGAGGAGCTGCGCGTGGTGCAGGTGCCGGGCCGTGAGGTTTCCGGACCGCCACCGATTCCACGGACGCCGCGCAAGCCGCGCCCGGAACGCCGCAATGACCGCCGCGGACCACGCCAGACGCCTCCGGCCCCGGCCCCGGCCAGCCGCGAATAACGCAGCGCGCCGGCGCCGCTAGCGGCGCTGGTAATCGATGAAGTCGTAAGCCAGGGGGTGCCGTGCATCGGCCGCATGTGACTCGCGCGCGACGACCTGCCAGGCCGATCCATCCAGCTGCGGGAAATAGGCATCCGCGCCGGGCACCGTGGTGTGCACGTGGGTCAGGTACAGGCGCTCGGCGAGTGGCAGCGCGAGCCGGTAGATCTCGCCGCCACCGATCACACACAGCTCCGGTGCGCCCGCCCCGGCAGCGCGCTGTAGCGCCTGCTGCAATGATTCGACCGCCTCCATCCCGTCGAAGGGCACCTGGCCGCTGCGGGTCATCACCAGATTGGTCCGTCCCGGCAACGCCCGGCCCAGCGACTGCGCGGTCTTGCGCCCCATCAGGATCGGTTTGCCCAGCGTCAGCGCCTTGAACCGCCGCAGGTCGCCGGGCAGGTGCCAGGGCAAACGGTTTTCCACGCCGATCGCACCGTCATCGGCGAGTGCGGCGAGCAACGAAAGGCTGGGTGTGTCCACGACTGCGCAGGCCCATGTCAGGAGGTCGCGCAATGATGGCACGGGCACCGCCGCCGGACTGCGCCCCAGACGATCGTCAAATCGCCACCGGCGCCTTGATTGCCGGGTGCGGGTGATAGCCGTCGATGCGGATGTCGTCGAAGGCGAAGCCGAACAGGTCGGTGACGTCCGGGTTCAACCACAGCTGCGGCAGCGCGCGCGGCTCGCGCGACAGCTGCTCGCGCGCCTGTTCGAAGTGGTTGGAGTACAGGTGCGCGTCGCCCAGGGTGTGCACGAAGTCGCCCACGCCCAGCCCGGTCGCCTGCGCGACCATGTGCGTGAGCAATGCGTAGCTGGCGATGTTGAACGGCACGCCCAGGAAGATGTCGCCGCTGCGCTGGTACAACTGGCAGCTGAGCTTGCCGTCGACCACGTAGAACTGGAACAGGTTGTGGCACGGCATCAGCGCCATCTGCGACAGCTCGCCCACGTTCCAGGCACTGACCACCAGCCGGCGCGAATCCGGGTTGCGTTTGATCTCATCCACCAGCCACTGCATCTGGTCGATCGAGCCGCCATCTGCGGTGCTCCAGCTGCGCCACTGCCTGCCGTACACCGGGCCAAGATCGCCGTTGGCATCGGCCCACTCGTCCCAGATGCGGACCTGGTTGTCGTTGAGATAGCCGATATTGGTGTCGCCCTTCAGGAACCACAGCAGCTCGTGGATGATCGAGCGCAGGTGCAGTTTCTTGGTGGTGACCAGCGGAAACCCCTCTTCGAGGTTGAAGCGCATCTGCCAGCCGAACACGCTGCGCGTACCGGTACCGGTGCGATCGGACTTCTCCGCGCCGTGTGCAAGCACATGCCCGAGCAGTTCCAGATACGGCTTCATGCCTGGTCCTTCACTGCCGGCAACAGCGGCTGCAGCGTCGGCGCACGATGTGACATCACCAGCAGTACCAGACCCAACGCGATCAGCGGCAGGCTCAGGATCTGCCCGCGGGTGAGCCAGTCGAACGCGACGTAGATGCCGTTGTCGGGCATGCGCACGAACTCGACCAGGAAACGGAAGCTGCCGTACATCAGCGCGAACAGGCCGGAGACGGCATAACGCGGGCGCGGCTTCGTCGAGTACAGCCACAGCACCGCAAACATCACCAGACCCTCAAGCACCGCCTCATACAGCTGCGAAGGATGGCGCGCGTACTGGTTCAACTCGCCGAGCAGGTATTGCGCTCTCAACAGCGCCGGGTCCAAGCCGTTCAGCGGTGCCGGCAAGCCACTGGGGAAGATCACGCCCCAACCGGCCTGGGTGTACTTGCCCCACAACTCGGCCCCGACGAAGTTGCCGATGCGACCAAAGAACAGACCCAGCGGCACCAGCGGCGCCACAAAATCCATCGTGTCGAAGAAATGCAGGCGCTGCTTGCGCGACCACCACCAGGCGGCAATCAACACGCCGATCAGCCCGCCGTGGAAACTCATGCCCCCTTCCCAGACCCGGAACAGGATCGCCGGATTATCCAGAAACTGGCTGGTCGCATAGAACAGCATGTAGCCGATGCGCCCGCCCAACACCACACCCAGCATCGAATAGAAAAGCAGATCGGAAAAACCGTCTGCGTTCACCCCGGGCAGGCGACCCTGGCTGACGCGGCGACGCCCCAGCCACCAGGCCGAAGCAAAGGCCAGCAGGTACATGACGCCATACCAGTGCACCTTGACCGGCCCCAGCGAAATGGCAATCGGGTCGATATCGTGGAAATAGATCATGGATGCAGGTGCCTGACGAACAAGCGCCTATTCTCGGGGTAGCGCCAAGGATGCTCAACCACAGCCGCTCAGCCAAACCACTGCGGCCTGTCCGGCAGCTCGTTGGGCCGCGCTGCTCCGGGCACCGGCGGAAAGTGCTGCGCCAGCAATGCGCTGACGTCGGCCACCGCTGCCAGCACAGCCGCTTCGTGCTCGCCGCCACGCAGGCGATCGCGCATGCGCTCACAGACCTGCTGCCACTGCGCAGCGTCCACACAGGCGGAAAGACCGCGGTCGGCAACGATCTCGATGGCGTGGTCGGCCAGCAGCAGATAGATCAGAACGCCGTTGTTGGCGTGGGTATCCCAGGTTTTCAGCAGGGCGAACGCATGCTCGGCGCGCTCCCGCGGCGTCACTTTTTTCCACAGCGCGGCCAACGGCAGATCCGGTTCGATCGCAAACATCACCTGGCCGCTGTGCAGGCGCTCGCCATCGGCAATCGCCTGCGCGATGTGTTGCAAGCGCTCGGGCGGAAACGCCCGTTGCGCGGATGTGGAGAACAGATGGCGCAACCAGCGCATCACCAGCTCCCCGACGCGCCGCCGCCTCCGGAGCCGCCACCGCCCCCGGACCAGCCGCCTCCGCCGCCGAAACCTCCACCCCCTCCAAATCCGCCTCCGAAGCCGCCAAAACCGCCGCCACCCCACCCGCCACGGCCAACATAACGGGCAGGATTGGCCTTGGAGAAGCCGACCACCAGACCTACCAGTCCGGCCAATCCGCCCACCAGCAGCAGTGAGGACAGCAACCACGCGGCCACGCCCGCTGCGCCTGCGGCGAGGACACCGCGCACCGGACGCGGCGCCCAGAAAAACATTCCGCGCACCACGCTGGCGACCACCAGACCGATCACCACCCCGAATATCCACGAACCGCCGCCACCACTGGGGTTGGACGCATGGCCGCTCACCGGTGCCGGCAGCGGCTCGCCGTCGACCAGCTTCACAAGTACCGCGGTCGCCTCTTCGATTCCACCGGCATAGTCGTCGCTACGAAAATGCGGCACCAGATATTCCTGGATGACGCGGTTGGCGATCGCATCGGGGATGGCCCCCTCCAGTCCATAACCCGGCTGGATGCGTACCCGGCGATCGTCCTTGGCTACCACCAGCATCACCGCGTCATCCACCCCCGCCCTCCCGAGCTTCCACTGGTCGAATACCCGCTGGGTATAGGCCTCGATCGGCTCGGGCGCGGTGGTGGGCACGATCAGGATCTGCAGCTGCGCGCCCTTGCGCTGCTGCAGTGCCAGCGCCTGCTGCTCCAGCGCCTGCTTGCGGGTGGCATCCAAGGTGCCGGTGACGTCCACCACCGGCGAATCCAGCGCCGGGATCGGCGCCAGCGCCTGCGCGGCAAGCGGCCCGGAGCAAAGCAGCGATGCCAGCAGCCAGAGCAGCAGCGCGTGCAGTTTCACCGGATCGGGCTCAGTGCGCCGGCTGCGGAGTCTTCGGCGGCGGAGTGCCGAAATCCACTTCTGGCGGCTGCGAGATCTGCGCTTCGTTCTCGACCGTGAAGTTCGGTTTGGCGTGGTAGCCGAACATCTTGGCGGTGATCAGCTGCGGGAACGAGCGGATGTAGGTATTGAACTCCTGCACCAGCTGGATATAGCGGCCGCGCGCCACGGTGATGCGGTTCTCGGTGCCTTCCAGCTGCGCCTGCAGGTCGCGGAAGGACTGATCCGATTTCAGGTTCGGATAGTTTTCGGTCACCACCAGCAGCCGTGACAACGCACCGGACAACTCGCCCTGCGCCTGCTGGAACTGCTGCAGCGAGGCGGCATCATCGGCATTGACGTTGATCTGGCCCACCCGCGCACGGGCATTGGTGACATCGGTCAGCACCTGGCGTTCCTGCTGCGCGTAGCCCTGCACGGTCTTGACCAGATTGGGGATCAGGTCGGCACGGCGCTTGTACTGGTTCAGTACCTCCGACCAGCCCGCCTTTACCGCCTCGTCCTTCTGCTGGATGGCGTTGTAGCCACAACCGGACATCAATATCGCAACGGACACCACAACAAGCAGGCGGAAGAAACGGCGCATGGCAGGGTTCCGGGAGCCTCGGGAATGCCGAGCATGCCATGCCGGATGTAAAGACGCCGGCACAATGCAGAAGGGCCGGCATGGCCGGCCCTTCCGGGATCACTTACCAGTTGCCCGCCCCGGGAACGTTGTGCTCGTGGGCACGCCGGCGCATCAGCAGGTTCAGCCACTCGACCAGCACCGAGAAGGCCATGGCCGCATAGATGTAGGGCTTGGGCACGTGCAGCTCCAGGCCATCAAGGATCAGTACCGCGCCGATGAGCAGGATGAAGGCCAGCGCCAGCATCTTCACAGTCGGATTGGCATCGATGAAGCGGCCCAGCGGGTTGGCCGCCAACAGCATCATCGCCACCGACAGCAGGACCGCGGCCACCATCACCGGCACATGATCGGCGATGCCGACCGCCGTGATCACCGAGTCCAGCGAGAACACGATGTCGATGATCGCGATCTGCAGCATCACCAGGCCGAACACCGCCGAGGTCTTGGTGGTGGTGGGGTCGGCATCCTCGCCGCCGGTGATCAGCTCACGGATCTCCATGACGCCCTTGATCAGCAGGAACAGGCCACCAATGATCAGCACCAGGTCGCGGATGGAAATACCCATGCCCGCCACCGTGAACAGGTTGGCTTCCATGTGCGCCAGATATGCCAGGGAAACCAGCAGCAGGATGCGGGTAACGCAGGCCACCGCGATGCCGACACGGCGGGCGAAGGGCCGGCGCTCTTCCGGCAGCTTGCTGACCGCGATGGAGATGAAAACCAGGTTGTCGATACCCAGCACGATTTCCAGTGCGCTGAGTGTGATCAGGGTCAACCAGACGTTGGGGTCGGCCAGCAACTCGAGAGACATGAAATAAATCCTTCAATCAAACCGTTGAAACCACAGCGCAGCAGGCCCGCGGCGTTACATGAAACGGGGTGCGAGGATCAGGCCCCAGCACACCAGCACATTCATCATCAACACGAAAACCGCCGCCGAGCCCATGTCCTTGGCCCGGCCTGCCAGCTCGTGGAATTCACTGCCATAGCGCTCGATCACCGCCTCGATCGCCGAATTGGCCAGTTCCATCGACAGCACCAGCAGCATCGAGCCGAGCATCAGCACGCGTTCAACGGGAGTCTGCCCCAGCCACACGGCCAACGGTGCCAGCAGTACCGACAGATAGACTTCCAGCCGGAACGAGGACTCATGCAGCCACGCGGCGCGCAGACCCTGCCAGGACCAGACCGCCGCCTTGAAGATACGGCCGGGCCCGCGAGGCAGATGCCCCAGTTGATCAGCCACGGCAGGCTACTCCAGCAATGGTCAACAGCATGAAAGGCGGCAGACAGACCGTCATGGCACGGGCACCGGATGTCAAAAGCAATCGGCAATTCTGCCACAAGGCTCCCATTGCTGCCCTCCGGTGCCTGCCGCCCTCCGGCGCCGAAGCTGCGGCGAATTCCCTGCCGGACGCACCGTCGCTCAGGAAAAGCGGACCGTGGCCACCGTGCCGCGGCCCGGCTCGCTTTCCAGCTCCACCACCCAGCCGAAACGGTCACACAACCGGCGCACGATCGACAGGCCAAGTCCGGTCCCCTGCGGTCGGTTGGGGTCGGCACGGTAGAACGGCTCGAAGATCCGCAGCAGCGAATCGGCCGACATGCCGATGCCCGTGTCATGCACGACCACCTTGCCGGCGCCGACATGGACGTCGATATGACCTTCGTCGGTATAGCTGCAAGCGTTGCGCAGCAGGTTGCTGATCACCACATGCATCACCCGCGGCGGCGCCAGCAGCCGGCTGTCGCCCTCCACGTGCACCTGCAGCTGCACCGGACGGCCGGCCAGCAATTCGCGGGCGATGCCAGCTTCATAGCGGGCGATGTCGGCCACATCAAACAGCTCGCTCTGCGGCTCGATGTCCGATTCGCGCGCCAGGATCAGGAACGCATCGATCACCGCTTCCATGTCGCGGCCGGCACGCTGGATACGCTGCAGGCTGCGCTGCAGGCGCGGACTCGCCTCCTGGTCGCCCAGCGCCATGTCGCTGGCTACCCGGATCACGGTCAGTGGCGTGCGCAGTTCGTGGCTGGCATCGCGGGTGAAATTGCGTTCGCGGGCTACATGTTCGCTGACGCGCTTGGCCAACGAGTGCAGCGACGCCGCCAGTTGCTTGGCTTCGCCCTTTACGTCGGCCGGCAGGTTTTCCGGCGCCAGTTCGTCGGCATCGGGTTGGCGCGGGTCCCACTGCGAAACCCGCCGGGCCAGCCAATGCACCGGTGACACCAGCCGCCGCGAGGAACGGTAGGTGACCCACGACGCTGCATAGACCGCCAGCAGGATCAGCAGCACCGGCACCACGCCGAACCAGAACGCCAGACGTTCGGCCTGCGAGCGCAGGAACACCAGGTACAGGCGCCCTGCCTGATGCTCATCCACAAGCACCAGCTGGTCGGCATGCTCCAGCTCATGGAACCCGGGCTGCAGCGTGCGCAGGTTTGCCGGCAGGCTGAGCGCGGAATGCCCGGTCTCCAGCAGATAGCCTCGGATGTTCTTGGTGTTGGGTGGCGGCTGTACCGGCGACGCGCCGTACAGGCTCCAGTAGTAGTCGGCCTCTTCCTGGAGCACGTTCTGGATCAGGCTGTGCTTGACCACCAGCGTCACCAGATAGCCACCCACCAGGAGCGCCAGACTGACCAGCAGTGCCTGGAGAATAAAGGCGATGCGGATTTTACGTGGCAGCCCGTGTTGCATTACAGCGCCTGCGAGTACATGCGGTCAGTATAGGAAAGAAGGCTGTGATTCCATTGTGGAAACGCACACAAAAAATCTGCCGCGCTCACCACGCGGCAGACAGTCACCATCCTCTTCATTGCGGCGACGCCGCTCCCCCGCATTGCCCCGTTCCACTCAGCCCATGGGCTGGGCGATATCGGCGATGCGATAGCCGGCACTTTGCACGGTATGCAGCAACGGCCGGTCAAACGGTTTGTCGATGATCTTGCGCAAGTTGTAGAGATGGCTGCGCAGGGTGTCCGAATCGGGCAGACCATTGCCCCAGATCTCGCGCTCGATTTCCTGGCGCGTTACCACACGGGGCGACTCGCGCATCAGGATGGTGAGCAGCCGCAGACCGATCGGTGAAAGTTGCAGTTCAGTACCTGCGCGGGTTGCGCGCATGCTCACCGGATCCAGCACCAGGTCCGCGACCTTGAGCACCTCGGCACCGACCTGGCGGCGCTCGCGACGGATCAGCGCGCGCAGACGCGCTTCCAATTCCTGGATCGCGAACGGCTTGGTCAGATAATCATCGGCACCATGACTGAGCCCGTTGAGCTTGTCGTCCAGCGTGTCGCGCGCGGTCAGCATCAGTACCGGCGTGGATTTGCGCGCGTCGTTGCGCAGCCGCCGACACACTTCGATGCCATCCAGACGCGGCAGCATCAGATCCAGCACCACCACGTCATAACTGTTTTCGGCGGCCAGTCGATAACCGTCGAGGCCATCGCAGGCGTAGTCCACCTCAAAACCGCGGCCTTCAAGATACTCGCCAATCATTTCCGAGATGTTGCGGTTGTCTTCGACGACCAGCACCAAACCGGACGATTCCTTTGCCTGTCGCATGGAGCCTCCTCATTCTTCAGCTTTGTGAAACATGCAGGATGCGGAGTGGATTTCGCGTGAAGACACCCGCGTCGCAGGTCACGGTTTCAACATCGGGCCCAGTACCTGCCAGACGTTCTCCAACAACCGCGGCTGCGCCGCTGCGACTGGATGGATGCCATCGGCCTGCATCAGTGACGGCTGCAGGGCCACACCGTCCAGGAAAAACGGCACAAGGCCGGTTCGATGCTCCCGCGCCAGATCCGCATAGGTCTTGCGCAAGCGCTCCCGGTAAGCCGGGCCGTAGTTGGGTGGCACGTCGATTCCCAGCAGCAGCACCTTCGCGCCGCTGGTGCCACTGAGCACCACCATCCGCTCGAGATTGGCGCGCATCTGCGCCGGGCTCAGCCCCCGCAGCGCATCGTTGCCGCCCAGCTCGATCACCACCAGTTTGGGCCGATGCTTGTGCAGCAACGCCGGCAGCCGGGTCAGTGCGCCGGAGGTGGTTTCGCCGCTGATACTGGCGTTGACAATCGCCGGTGGCGGACGCAACTCGCGCTGCACGCGTTGATCGAGCAGACTGACCCAGCCGGACGCCGTCGGAATGTTGTGCGCGGCGCTGAGGCTGTCGCCGAGCACCAAAACGGTATTGGTTGTGGCCGGGACTTTGGCCCATGCCAGAAACGGCAGCAACAGCAGCGCCGCCCACCACCACCGGCCTGCGAACGCGCCGGACTGCCTGCCCTTTCGACTCATTGGAGACTCCTATCGACAGCCTGCCCTCCACTGCTCACGCCGGTATCGCCATCCACGCGCTTGGCGTCGGCAAATCCGTCCGTGGACCGGAGGGGGAAGTCCACATCCTCGACAGCGTCGACTTGACCATCACTGAAGGGGAAAGCGTGGCCATCGTCGGCGCCTCCGGTTCCGGCAAGACTACCCTGCTCGGCCTGCTCGCCGGGCTGGATCTGCCCAGCCGCGGCGGCATTTTCCTGGCCGGTTCGGCACTGGGCGAACTCGACGAGGAAGACCGCGCCGCACTGCGCGCCAGGGAAGTCGGGTTCGTGTTCCAGAGCTTCCACCTGCTGCCGGCGCTGACCGCTGAAGAGAACGTGGCGCTGCCGCTGGAACTGGCCGGCCGCGAGGATCCGGCACGGGTGCGTGAAGTGCTGCAGGCGGTGGGGCTGACCGCGCGGGCGCGTCACTATCCGCGCCAGCTGTCCGGCGGCGAACAACAGCGCGTGGCGCTGGCCCGCGCCTTTGTCGCCCGGCCGTGCATCCTGTTCGCCGACGAGCCGACCGGAAGCCTCGATCAGACCACCGGCCAGCAGATCAGCAACCTGCTGTTCGCGCTCAATGCCGACAGCGATACCACACTGGTGCTGGTCACCCACGACATGCAGCTCGCCCGGCGCTGCGGGAAGATCTACAGCCTCCAAGCGGGCCGGTTGCTGCCGGTTACGGACACCGACGCATGAACGCGCTGCGGCACGCGATGCGCTCGCTGCGCCGCGAGTTCCTCGGCGGTGACCTGTTGACCGTATTTGCCGCACTGGTCCTGGGCGTGGCGGTGATGACCGCGGTCGGCACCCTGGTCAATCGCGTCACCCTGGCATTGACCGCTAGCGCGGCGGAAATGCTCGGCGGCGATCTGGGCCTCAGCGGGCGCGAAGACATCCCTGCCGGTTTCGCCGACGAAGCGGGCAAACGCGGCCTGCGCAGCACCCGCGTGGTCAGCTTTCCCAGCGTGCTGTTCCATGGCGATGACAGCCAGATGGCGACCATCAAGGCCGTCAGCGCCGGCTACCCGCTGCGTGGACAGTTGCGGCTGGATGGCGGTGCTGCCGGCAGCGCGAGCGTGCCGCAAGCGGGCGAGGCCTATGCCGATCCACGCCTGCTCGACGCGCTGAAACTGCGCCCCGGCGACATGCTGGAATTTGGCGCCGGCACATTGAAGGTCAGCCGGATCCTGCTGGCCGAACCCGACACGTCCGGCGAGCTGTTGCAGCTGGCACCTCCGCTGCTGGTCAATCGCGCCGACGTCGATACGGCAGGGTTGCTCGGCCCGGGCGGCCGTGCGTCGTACCGCATGCTGTTCGCCGGCGCCCCGGCACAGATCGCCGACTTCCGCACTTGGCTCAAGCCGCGCAGCGAGGGTTTCCGCCTGACCGGGATCGAAGATGCGCAGCGCGGCGTGCGCGGCGCTTTCGACCGGGCCGGACGCTTTCTGGCGTTGGCGGCCTTGCTGGCGGTGTTGCTGGCCGGCGTGGCCACCGCACTTGCCGCCAACCGCTTCGCGCTGCGCCGGATCGACCAGGTGGCCGTGTTGCGTTGTCTGGGCGCCCGCCAGCGCGACATCCTCGCCTCGCTGGCCCTGCAGCTGCTGGTGATGGCACTGCCGGCGTGCATGTTGGGCATTGCGCTGGGCATGCTGGCGCAGGCCGGACTGGTGCAGGCCCTGGGTAATCTGGTACCCGATCGTCTGCCCTTGCCACAGGCGACGCCGGCACTATCCGGTGCCGGCATCGGTCTAGTGCTGTTGCTCGGCTTCGGCCTGCCGCCGCTGCTGCGCCTGCGCAATGTGCCACCGATGCGCGTGCTCAATCGCAGTTTTGCCGTCCTGCCGCCGGCGTCGTTGCTGGTGTATGTCGCCGCATTGGCCGCCACCATCGCGCTCACGGTGCAGGCCACCGGTGACGGCACACTGGCCGCGTGGGTACTGGGTGGCCTGGGCGTGCTCAGTCTGGTCACTGCCCTGCTGGGTTGGGTGCTGCTGGTGGCGGTGCGTCGCCTGCAGTCACGCTTGCACGGTCCGTGGCGGCTGGGTCTGGCCGCACTGAGCCGACGCCGCGGCTTGAGCGTGGTGCAACTGGTCGGCCTGTCCCTGTCGCTGTGTGCGCTGCTGTTGCTGGCGGTGATCGGCCCCGGTCTGCTCGGCCAATGGCGTGACCGCCTGCCCGCCGATACGCCCAATTATTTCCTGATGAACATCCAGCCCGACCAGTCCGCGGCGGTGCTCGACCATCTGCGCCATGTTGGCGTCGCGTCAGCGACCGTGGAGCCGTTCAGTACCGGCAAACTGCTGGCCATCAACCAGCAGCCGCCGCAACGACGCGTGGACCCCGGGGAAGGTGATAGCGACGATGCCAACCGCCCGGTGAATTTTTCCTGGCGGCATGACTTTCCGCAGGCCAACACCCTCAGCGGCGGACGCTTCTGGGCAGCCGACAGCAACGCTGCCGAAGCCTCCGTGGAGGAAGGCTGGGCCAAGCGCTACGGCCTGCAGCTGGGCGACACGATTACCCTGCAGCTGGGCGAGGAGCAACGCACCTTCACCGTGACCAGCCTGCGCAAGGTCGACTGGGATTCGTTCCGGGTCAATTTCTTCCTGCTGCTCAATGCCGGCGCGGTCGGCGATGCGCCGTACAACCTGATCTCGGCCTTCCACCTGCGGGCAACCCGGGCTTCGCAGCTGGCACCGCTGACCCGCGAGTTCCCCAATGTTTCGCTGCTGGACATCGACGCCATTCTCGGCCGCGTACGCGATGTGATTGAACGGGTCGGGCAAGCGGTGCAACTGGTGATGGGCTTCAGCCTGCTGGCGGGCATCCTCGTGCTGCTGGCCGCGTTGCAGGCCACAGCCGGCGAGCGCCGCCAGGACAACGCCGTGCTGCGTACGCTGGGCGCACGCCGCTCCCAGTTGCGCGGGGCGATGCTGGTGGAATTCGGCGTACTCGGCGCGTTGGCTTCGCTGTTGGCGGTGACCGCGGCCGCGCTGATCGGCGTCGTGGTCGCGCGCGAGGCCTTCGAGCTGGCGCTGGCGCCCCCGTGGCCGCCACTGCTCGCCGGCGGGCTGGCAGGCACCCTGCTGAGCATGGCGGCCGGCTGGCTCGGAACCCGGCGGATCCTGCGAACGCCGCCAGCGCTGGCACTGCGCGAGGCTTGACGCCGCCAGCGGGGTTGCCGCTGCATGCACCACCACCCGCATTATTCTGCGTGCCCGATTCCGACAGAGTCCGCCATGGCCGGTACACCACTCACCAGCTACGTGTATCCCGTCCTGCTGCTGCTCGCCAGCAACGTGTTCATGACCTTTGCCTGGTATGGCCACCTCAAGTACAAGAGCGCACCGCTGGTGCTGGCGATCATGGTCAGCTGGGGCATCGCTTTCTTCGAGTATTGCCTGCAGGTTCCCGGCAACCGGCTCGGCAGCGCGGTGTATTCGGCGCCGCAGCTCAAGGGCCTGCAGGAGGTGATCACGCTGCTGGTGTTCGCGGTGTTCTCCACCTCGTACCTGGGCCAGCCGCTGAAATGGAACCACTGGGCCGCGTTCGCCCTGATCCTGGCGGCGGCGTTGCTGATGTTCAAGGAATAGCACCGCAGCGCATGCCCTGCGGGTTGGGAAGGCAGGGGCGGGCGGACCCTCTCGCCTCGCCCGCCTTTCGCCGGCCGGCCCACGACTGCGCCCCGCGCAGCGGCCGCATGCAACGCGCCCTTGATCAGGCGAATGCCGCTTCGATCCTCTTCCAAGCCGCCTCATCGACGCGCGTGACCACCTCCAGCGCGCGCAGGTTCTCCTGCAGCTGGCTGACCCGGCTGGCGCCCAGGATCACGCTGGACACGTTCGGGTTGCGCAGGCACCAGGCGATGGACAGCTGCGCGGGCGACTCGCCCAGCTCCTTGGCCAGGGCGGTAAACCCGCGCACTTTCGCCAAGCGCCCCTGGGCCGGCTCACCCAGTACCGACGCCTGCAGCCACGCCAACGATTCCTGCCCGAGCCGCGATTCCGGGTCGATGCCGTCGTTGTACTTCCCGGTCAACAGGCCCGATGCCAGCGGTGACCAGATCGTCGTGCCGAGCCCGGCATCGGCATACAGCGGCGCGTATTCGTTTTCGACCCGGTCGCGGTGCAGCAGGTTGTACTGCGGCTGCTCCATCGTCGGCGCATACAGATGATGGGCGCGGGCGAAAGCCACCGCCTCGGCGATCTGCGCGGCCGACCATTCCGAGGTGCCCCAATACAGCACCTTGCCCTGACGGACCAAGGTGTCCATCGCCAGCACGGTCTCGGCGATGGGGGTATCCGGATCCGGGCGGTGGCAGTAATAGAGGTCCAGATAGTCCACCCGCAGGCGCTTGAGCGCGGCATGGCAGGCATCGGTTACGTGCTTGCGCGACAGCCCGCGCTGGGTTGGCGCGGGCGATTCGACCGCCCCGAAAAACACCTTGCTGGAGACGCAATAGCCGTCACGGGGCAAGCGCAGGTCGGCGATCACGTCGCCCATGACCTGCTCGGCGCGGCCCTGGGCATAGACTTCGGCGTTGTCGAAGAAATTGACGCCGTTGTCCCACGCCGCGGCGACCAGGTTGCGGGCCTCGTCGCGCGCGATCTGGCCACCGAACGTGACCCAGGCACCGAACGACAGGGCGGACAGCTGCAGGCCGGAGGCCCCGAGACGACGGTATTGCATGGTTGGCTCCTGAAACGGGGGGTCCGCGGACGATGCGCACCGGATGCCACAGTCTAGCCGCCCCGCCTTTGGCCCAGACCTTGGCCGACGCGGCGCAGGCAAGGTAAACAATTGTGCTGAATCGGATTTTCCTTGCCGCACATCACCCCCTGCTCTACGCTTGCGGTTTTTGCGGGCACCCCGGGGAATTCTCATGGTCGAAGGTTTGGGCAGGATCGGCTTCGGCCTCTTCGGCTTGGCGGTGCTGATTGGCATCGCCTGGCTGTTTTCCAACAACAAGCGCGCAGTGGACTGGAAGCTGATCGTCACCGGCGTATCGCTGCAGATCGCCTTTGCCGCGCTGGTGCTGCTGGTTCCGGGCGGCCGCGACGTGTTCGACGCGCTGGGCCAAGGCTTCGTCAAGGTCCTCAGCTTCGTCAATGAAGGCTCCACCTTCATCTTCGGCAGCCTGATGGACGTGAACACCTACGGCTTCATCTTCGCCTTCCAGGTGCTGCCGACCATCATCTTCTTCTCGGCGCTGATGGGCGTGATGTACCACCTGGGCGTGATGCAGGCGATCGTCCGCGCCATGGCGTGGGCGATCACCAAGATCATGCGCGTGTCCGGCGCGGAGACCACCAGCGTCTGCGCCAGCGTCTTCATCGGCCAGACCGAAGCGCCGCTGACGGTGCGCCCGTACATCTCCAAGATGACCCAGTCCGAGCTGATCACGATGATGATCGGCGGCATGGCCCATATCGCCGGCGGCGTGCTGGCCGCCTATGTCGGCATGCTCGGCGGTGGCGACCCGGTCGCACAGGCGTTCTACGCCAAGCATCTGCTGGCCGCCTCGATCATGGCCGCGCCGGCCACGCTGGTGATCGCCAAGCTGCTGGTACCGGAAACCGGCACGCCGCTGACCCGCGGCACGGTCAAGATGGAAGTGGAAAAGACCTCCAGCAACATCATCGACGCCGCCGCAGCCGGTGCCGGCGACGGCCTCCGGCTGGCGCTGAACATCGGTGCGATGCTGCTGGCCTTCATCGCCCTGATCGCCATGCTCAACGCGCCGCTGACCTGGTTCGGCGAAGTGACCGGGATTGCCGGCGCCATCGGCAAGCCGACCGATCTGGCGACCATCTTCGGCTACGTGCTGGCGCCCATCGCCTGGGTGATCGGCACGCCGTGGACCGACGCCACCACCGTGGGCTCGCTGATCGGCCAGAAGCTGGTGATCAACGAGTTCGTGGCCTACCTGCAGTTGGCGGAAATCCTCAACGGCAAGGTCGCCGGTGTGACCCTGAGCGACGAGGGCCGCCTGATCGCGACCTATGCGCTGTGCGGTTTCGCCAACTTCAGCTCGATCGCCATCCAGATCGGCGGCATCGGCGGACTGGCACCCGACCGCCGCCACGACCTGGCCAAGTTCGGCCTGCGCGCGGTGCTGGGCGGTACCATCGCCACCCTGATGACAGCCACCATCGCCGGCGTGCTGACGCACTTCAGCTGATGCCTGTGCGCTAATACCCCCCATCCTTTCCAAGAAGTCGATTCCATGAGTTCTGTTGTCGTTGCCGGTTCCTTCAATGTCGATCACATCTGGCGCTGCGATGCCCTGCCCGCGCCAGGCGCGACCATTGCCGGACGCTATACCACCGGTCCCGGCGGCAAGGGTTTCAACCAGGCCGTTGCCGCCTGCCGCGCTGGTGCCAGCACCACGTTCCTGTGCGCGCTGGGCGATGACGTGGGCGGTGCCATGGCACGCGATCTGGCACGGCAGGACGGCTTTGCGCTGGTGGCCGAGGCCAGCAGCGAGCCCACTGGCACCGGCGGCATCTATGTCGATGGCCACGGCCGCAACACCATCGTCATTGGCCCGGGCGCCAATGCCGCGCTGAGCATCGGCTTCATCGACAGCCAGCGCGCGTTGATCGGCGCGGCCAAGGTGTTGCTGGCGCAGCTGGAATCGCCGGTGGAGACGATCGAGGCCGCACTGGCCATCGCCCGCGACGCCGGCGTCACCACCGTGCTCAACGCCGCTCCGGCCAATGCACCCAGCGGCATCGGCTTGCTCAAGCTGGCCGACGTGCTGACGCCGAATGAAACCGAATTCGCCGCCCTGCTCGGCCGCCATGTCGGCGAGCGGGTGGAGGCCGATGACGTGGCCGCGCTCGACGGGGCCAGCCTGCATGCGCTGTGCCGCAAGCTCTCCGGCGCCACCGTGGTGGTGACGCTCGGCTCGGTCGGCGTGTTCGTCTCGCACGCCGAGGAAAACCTGCGCGGTGATGCCCAGCCGTATTACCGGGTGGCGGCCGAATCGGTCCAGGTGGTCGATACCACCGGTGCCGGTGACGCGTTCAACGGGGCGCTGGTGGCTTCGCTGGCGCGGGCGCCGGAGGCGATGTTCGCCACGCACGTGCGTTTTGCCAACCAGTACGCCGCGCGTTCGACCGAGAAGGAAGGCGCCGCAGTGTCGATGCCGCATATGACGCCTGCCGACGCCTGACAGCGGAGACCTCGCGTAGGCGCGACGTAAGTCGCGACCCGGGCCTGCAGGAAAACGCCTCATCGCGGCTCACCGCGCTCGCTCCTACAGCGGCATTCGAGCCCGTTCGCCGACCGCGAACTACAATAGTCCCATGCAGATCGGCCCCTACACCATCACGCCCAATGTGGTGCTCGCACCCATGGCGGGCGTCACCGACAAGCCGTTCCGACAGCTGTGCAAGCGTTTGGGCGCGGGCCTGGCCGCCTCGGAGATGACCATTTCCGACCCGCGCTTCTGGAATACCCGCAAATCGATCCACCGCATGGACCACGCCGGTGAACCGGCGCCGATCAGCGTGCAGATCGCCGGCACCGAACCGCAGCAGCTGGCCGAAGCGGCACGCTACAACGTCGATCACGGCGCGCAGATCATCGACATCAACATGGGGTGTCCGGCCAAGAAGGTCTGCGACGCGTGGGCCGGCTCGGCACTGATGCGCGATGAAGACCTGGTGGCGCGCATCCTCACCGCGGTGGTCAACGCCGTGGACGTGCCGGTCACGCTGAAGATCCGTACCGGCTGGGACTGCGACCACCGCAACGGCCCGCGTATCGCCCATATCGCCCAGGACAGCGGCATCGCCGCGCTGGCCGTGCATGGCCGCACCCGCGACCAGCACTACACCGGCAGTGCCGAGTACGACACCATCGCCGCGATCAAGGCCGCGCTGCGGATTCCGGTGATCGCCAACGGTGATATCGATTCACCGCACAAAGCGGCGCAGGTGCTGGCACGGACCGGTGTGGACGCGGTGATGATCGGCCGCGCCGCCCAAGGGCGGCCGTGGATCTTCCGCGAGGTGGCGCATTACCTGGCCACCGGGCAGGAGCTGCCGCCGCCGTCGCTGCGCGAAGTGCGCGATATCCTGCTCGGCCACCTGCACGACCTGCATGCGTTCTATGGCGAGCAGCAGGGCGTGCGCATCGCCCGCAAACACCTGGGCTGGTATGCCAAGGACCGGCCCGAAAATGCGGCGTTCCGCGCCGTGGTCAACCGCGCCGAGACCGCCGACGAACAGGTGCGCCTGACCACCGGCTATTTCGACGGCCTGATCGCCGGCATTTGCACCGCCGCCGCCTGACCGCACCGCTCCGGCGTCGCACTGGCCGTTCCTCGCACCGCTTATTCCGGAACGCCGGAGCCACAGTAGCAATCGTCATCTGGCGTCAGGCGGCGCAAACGCCCGCCACGCAAGGGACGGTGCGGTGGACGCAACAGAGCTTCCCGCGGCCTGCACAGCGGCTACCTGCCCGACGGCGGATACTCCCAAGCTCTCCGCACAATTGCCGGCCGCATGACCCTCAACGACTTCCCCTACCTGCACGGATTTTCCGCCACCGAACAGGAGCGTCTGCGCAAACAGGCCCGTCTGTTCGAATCGGCCATCTTCCATGACATCGATTTCGGCGCCGCCCGGCACGTACTGGAAGTGGGCAGCGGCGTCAGCGCGCAGACCGAGATCCTGCTGCGGCGGTTTCCCGAGTTGCGGATCACCGGGGTCGATCTCAATGAGCGCCAGCTGGCCGCGGCCGGCGAACACCTGGGCGCGATGCCGTGGCTGCAAGGCCGCTATGCGCTGCAGCAGGCCGATGCCACCGACCTTCCGTTCGAGGCCCGCAGTTTCGACGGCGCCTTCCTGTGCTGGGTGCTGGAACATGTGCCCTCGCCCGCCCGCGCCCTGGCCGAAGTGCGGCGTGTGCTCAGTCCCGGCGCGCCGGTATACATCACCGAGGTGATGAACGCCTCCTTCCTGCTCGACCCCTACTCGCCGAACCTGTGGCGCTACTGGATGGCGTTCAACGATTTCCAGATCGACAGCGGCGGCGATCCGTTCGTCGGCGCCAAGCTGGGCAACCTGCTGCTGGCCGGCGGATTCCGCGACGTGCAGACCCGGATCCGGACCATCCACCTGGACAACCGCGAGCCGGCGCGGCGCAAGACCATGATGGCGCTGTGGGAGGAGCTGCTGCTGTCGGCGGCCGAGCAGCTGTTGAGTGCGGAGAAGGTGGACCAGGCCACAGTGGACGGCATGCGTCGTGAGTTCAGCCAGGTACAGAACGACCCCAACGCGGTGTTCTTCTACTCGTTCGTGCAGGCCCGCGCTACCGTCTACTGAGCGCTGACGGACGCGGCATCGCCGACCTGCGGCGCCTTCCAGATCCGCTGCCACATCTGCGCCAGCCGCTGCCTGAGCACGTCGCGGTTGCCTGCCTCCCGGTAGGACGGCTGCAGCTGCCGGGGCGGGATCGCGCGCCAGGCATCGCCGTCGGCACGGGCCACGGCGAAGTTGAAGTTGTACTCCGGCTCCATGCCCATGCGCAGGTCGCTCAGCACCAGTTGCCCGTCGTGCACCTGCGCACGCATGAATCCCCGGTTGAACCAGTTCAGGCGCGCCACCGCCGGAACCGCCGCGGCCTGCCGCAGCGCCTGCACGTTGGAGGGGTAGCCATGAAAGCGCATCGGCCCGTGATCGGCCCACAGCGAGCGATCGCCCACCACATAACCGTTGGGGGTCATCGCCACCACCCGCCACAACAGCGTGTTGAACGGCATCGGCACCGAGAACCGCGGCGCATCGGCCAGGCCCATCGCCGTCAAGGCGCGGTCGGCTTCGCGATCCACCATGCCCTTGGCGAGCAGCGACCACCCCAGGTAGCCCGTACTGAGCACCAGGCCTGCGACCAGCGCCCGCTGCGCCAGCGGCCTTGCCCTTGCGAACCAGGCCACCATGCAACCCAGCAGCAACCAGATCGTGTACAGCGGATCGATGATGAACACGCTCGACCACATCGTCGGATGCGGCATCAACGGCCACCACAGCTGGGTGCCGTAGACGGTGAACGCATCCAGCAAAGGATGGGTGACCAGCGCCAGCTGGATCGCCCCCAACCACCGTAGCGGCGCTGCGGCCACGCGCCCGTTGCCGAAGCGGCGGAACAGCCACCAGATCAGCAGGCCGACCAGCGGCAATACCAGCAGCGAATGGCTGAAACTGCGATGCACTGTCATCAACGTGACCGGGTTGTCACTGAATGCGACGATCGCCAGCCCATCCAGATCCGGCAGCGTGCCGAGCGCGGCACCGGCAAGCAGCGCGGCGCGGCGATGGACGGCGGGGACAAGGGCGGCGGCGGTCGCGCTGCCCAGAACAATCTGACTGAGTGAATCCATGCCGCGATCCTAACAGCCGCCTTCGTTGCGGGGCACGCAGGCTTAACCACCGGCAACGGTATGCCGGGCACAATGCAAGCAGGCGCCGTCGCGTGTATCATCCGCGCCCATCTCTCCATCCGAATCAAGGGATATTCAACTGATGTCCAGCTACCTCTTCACCTCCGAGTCGGTCTCCGAAGGCCATCCCGACAAGGTTGCCGACCAGATTTCCGATGCGGTGCTGGACGCGATCCTGACCCAGGACAAGCGCGCCCGTGTCGCCTGCGAAACCATGGTCAAGACCGGCGTTGCCATCGTCGCCGGCGAGATCACCACCAGCGCGTGGATCGACTTGGAAGCGCTGACCCGCAAGGTCATCGTGGACATCGGCTATGACAGTTCCGAAGTCGGTTTCGACGGCGCCACCTGCGGCGTGCTGAACCTGATCGGCAAGCAGAGCCCGCACATCGCCCAGGGCGTGGACCGCAAGAAGCCCGAAGAAATGGGCGCCGGCGACCAGGGCCTGATGTTCGGCTATGCCACCAACGAGACCGACAGTTTCATGCCGGCCGCGATCCACCTCTCGCACCGCCTGGTCGAGCAGCAGGCCAAGATCCGCAAGAAGCGCAATTCGCCGCTGTCGTGGCTGCGCCCGGATGCCAAGAGCCAGGTCACCCTGCGCTACGAGAACGGCGTGGCGGTGGGTATCGATGCGGTGGTGCTGTCGACCCAGCACGCCCCGGGGATCAAGCAGAAGGACCTGATCGAGGCCGTCCGCGAAGAGATCATCCGTCCGGTGCTGCCGGCCAAGTGGCTGCACAAGGGCACCAAGTTCCACATCAACCCGACCGGCAAGTTCGAGATCGGTGGCCCGGTGGGCGACTGCGGCCTGACCGGTCGCAAGATCATCGTCGACACCTACGGCGGCTGGGCCCGTCACGGTGGTGGCGCGTTCTCGGGCAAGGATCCGTCCAAGGTCGACCGTTCGGCCGCCTACGCTGCCCGCTATGTCGCCAAGAACATCGTTGCCGCCGGCTTGGCCGACCGTTGCGAAGTGCAGGTCTCCTACGCCATCGGCGTGGCCGAGCCGACCTCGATCTCGGTCACCACCTTCGGCACCGGCAAGATCAGCGATGACAAGATCGAGAAGCTGATCCGCAAGCATTTCGACCTGCGCCCGTACGGCATCATCCAGATGCTCGACCTGATCCACCCGATGTACCAGCAAACCGCCGCCTACGGCCACTTCGGCCGCAAGCCGAAGGAATTCACCTACACCGACGAAGCCGGCCAGAAGCACACCGCGACCGCCTTCTCGTGGGAGAAGACCGACCGCGCCGAAGCCCTGCGCAAGGATGCCAAGCTGAAGTGAAACTGGCAGCTGCCAGTGACCACGACGGGCCGCGCAAGCGGCCCGTCGTTTTTGGTCTTCTCCCGATCTGACGTACAGGATCCACCGCTGTGAACCGAAGCAACGACACCGAAAACTCCAACGCCCGCGCAACGCCGCCGCAGGCTCATGCGCCTGCGGATACGGATGCCACGCTGGCGCTGCTGGAAGCCATCGCCGCCGACCGCACCGTGCTCGATGGCTGGCCGGACGAACAGCGCGAGCGCCTGCACAAGGCGGTCGCCAGCATCTATCACCCCGAGCCCAAGCTGCGGCGGAAGAAGTCCAAGGAGATCCAGCGCGAGCGCCACGCCGAGAAACTGCGCCGTGCCGATGCCCTGCTGGACCAGACCGGCATCCGCAGCCTGCGCAGCAAACCGGTGTTCAGCACGCCCAACTATTTCCCGCCGCGCAACTTCGACCAGCAGAACCTGCTCGCGCACAATCCCGACGCCCCGGAACACGCGCCGCTGGAATCGCCCGAGCTGCGCCATTGCTATGTGTGCAAGCAGAAGTTCACCTTGCTGCACCATTTCTACGACCAGATGTGCCCGGCGTGCGCGGACTTCAATTTCGCCAAGCGCACCGAACTGGCCGACCTGACCGGTCGCGTAGCGTTGCTGACCGGCGGCCGCGTCAAGATCGGCTACCAGGCCGGGCTGAAGCTGCTGCGCGCTGGCGCGCAGCTGATTGTCACCACCCGCTTCCCGCGGGATTCGGCCGCGCGCTACGCGCAGGAACCGGATTTCGCGCAATGGGGCGACCGCCTGGAAGTGTTCGGCCTGGACCTGCGCCATACCCCCAGCGTCGAAGCGTTCTGCACCGAGCTGGCGGGCAAGTACTCGCGGCTGGACTTCATCATCAACAACGCCTGCCAGACCGTGCGCCGCCCGCCGGAGTTCTACGCGCACATGATGGAGGCCGAGACCGCCTCCGTCGCACAGACACCGGAACACGTACGCAAGCTGCTGGGCAGTTTCGAAGGTCTGCGCAGCCATGACCTGCTGCCCGAGGCCAGCGCGCTGACGGCCGCCGCGGCGCATGCGCTGTCCGACGCTCCCGGCCTCACCCACGCCCCCGCCCTGTCGCAGGTGCCGCTGCTGGCCGAAGAACTGCTCGGGCAGAAGCATCTGTTCCCCGAAGGCCGTCTGGACAAGGACCTGCAGCAGGTCGACCTGCGCGGCCGCAATTCCTGGCGCCTGCAGATGCATGAAGTGCCGGCGGTGGAATTGCTGGAAACCCAGCTGGTCAATGCGGTGGCGCCCTTCATCCTCAATGCGCGCCTGAAGGCGCTGATGCTGCGCACGCCCAACCGCGACAAGCACATCGTCAACGTCTCGGCGATGGAGGGGCAGTTCTACCGCAACTTCAAGACCACCCGTCACCCGCACACCAACATGGCCAAGGCCGCGCTGAACATGATGACGCGCACCGCCGCAGCCGATTACCACGGCGACGGCATCCATATGAACAGCGTCGACACCGGCTGGGTGACCGACGAGGATCCGTTGGAGCTGGCGACCCGCAAGACCGAGCAGGAGCGGTTCCACCCGCCGCTGGATATCGTCGATGGCGCCGCGCGCATCGTCGACCCGATCATCCATGGCCTCAACACCGGTGAGCACGTGTGGGGGCAGTTCCTGAAGGACTACCGGCCGACGGACTGGTAAGCCTGCACCGGCGTGTGGCTGCCGGAAAACGGCGGCCGCGCCTCCGCGCGCCGATGCCGGAACACTAAGACCTGTCGCGAAGGCTATCGGCGCCCGGACCGCTCGGGTAGCCTGCGGCTTCGTCGTCGCGGGTTCCAGCATGTCCGAATTCCAATCCCACCAGTTGTCCATGACCGTACTGATGTCACCGGACATGGCCAACTTCTCCGGCAAGGTGCACGGCGGCGCGGTGTTGCGCCTGCTCGACCAGGTGGCCTATGCCTGCGCCAGCCGCTATGCCGGCAACTACGTGGTGACGCTGTCGGTGGACCAGGTGACGTTCCGCCAGCCGATCGCGGTCGGCGAACTGGTCACCTTCCTGGCATCGGTCAATTACACCGGCACCTCGTCGATGGAGATCGGCATCAAGGTGGTGGCCGAGGACATCCTCAAGCAGAGCGTGCGCCACGCCAACAGCTGCTTTTTCACCATGGTCGCCGTCGACGACAACGGCAAACCGACCGCGGTACCGCCGCTGCAGCCGGCCACGGCCGACGAGAAGCGGCGCTTCACCGCCGCGCAGATGCGGCGCCAGCTGCGGCAGGAAATGGAGCAGCGCCAGCGTGCGCTGCTGACCTCCAGCCATCATCGCAATGAAGACGGCGGCGCGGGCAATCCCGCGGCGAACGGGTAAGCCCGCGCAAGGCAAGAACCGCCAACCCGAGGTTTTCGACAGCGACACACGGAAAAAAACACGGGCTGAGCGTGGCGCTACACCACAAGGCGCCAAACCCTCAGCCGGTGTTCTGCACGCCCTGCGAGACGCCGTTGACGCAGGCCACCAGCGCGCGCAGCAGGTCGTCATCCTCGCGGCCGCTGGCACGCCAGCGCGTGAGCAGGTCAACCTGCAACACGCTGATCGGGTCGATGTAGGGATTGCGTAGGCGGATCGACAACGCCAGCCGCGGGTCGTGTTCGAGCAATTCCTGCTGCCCGCTCAGTTGCTTGACCCAGTGCGCGGTAAGCGCCAGCTCCTCCCGGATCTGCGGAAAGAATTGCGCATGCAACGGGCCTGAAAGTTGCGAGAACTGCTCGGCGATAGTGATGTCGCCCTTGCTCAGCACCATCGCCACGTCGTCGAGGAAGGTGTCGAAGAACGGCCAGTTGTGTGCCATCTCATGCAACGCATCGCCATGCCCGGCATCGACCGCCGCCTGCAGGCCGCTGCCGACGCCGAACCAGCCCGGAATCACCGCGCGCGCCTGGCTCCATGCGAACACCCAGGGAATCGCGCGCAGGTTGGACAGCGCCGCATCCTGCCCGAGCCGGCGCGACGGGCGTGAGCCCAGGGTCATCCGCTCGATCACATCGATCGGTGTGGCCTGGCGGAAATAGTTCATGAAATCCGGATGGCTCACGAACGCGCGATAGGCGCGCGAACTTTCCGCGGCCACCACTTCCATCACTGGAATCCACTGCGCCTCACGCGGCTCCAGTGCGCGCGGTCGCAGGCTCGAACGCAATACCGCACCGGCCGACTGCTCCAGTGAACGCAGCGCCAGCGCGCGGATGCCGTACTTGCGATGGATCACCTCGCCCTGCTCGGTCACGCGCAGGCGCCCGCCGATACTGCCGCGTGGCGAGGCATTCACCGCGTGCGTGGTCTTGCCGCCACCGCGGCTGATCGAGCCGCCGCGGCCGTGGAAGTAGGTCAGGCGCACGCCGTATGTGGCCGCCGCTTCCTGCAGGTCCACCTGCGCGTGCTGCAACGCCCAGCGCGAGGCGGTGATGCCGCCGTCCTTGCCGCTGTCCGAATAACCGAGCATCACCATCTGCACATCGCCGCGGTCGGCCAGGTGCGCGCGATAGACCGGATCGGCCAGCAGGTCGCGCAGGGTCGCGGTTCCGCGCTGCAGATCGTCCACGGTTTCGAACAGCGGCGCGATATCCAGCGGCACCGAACCGCGCTCATCCACCAGCCCACCGCGGCGGGCCAGCGCCAGCACCGCAAGCACGTCGCCACGGTCGTGCGCCATCGAGATGATGTAGCTGCCCAGCGCCTCGGCACCATGCCGGCGCCGGGCATCGGCCAACGCCGCGAACACCCTGTCCAGACGCTCGCCGATCTCGTCATTGCCGGTTGGCAAAGCCTGCTCGCCACTGGCGTAGGTGCCGAGCAGGCGCGCCTGTGCGGCGTGATCCATCGCATCCCACGCGTCCTGTCCGCCGAGCACTTCGGCCAGCGCTCGCGCATGCACGCTCGACTCCTGGCGCACATCCAGCCGCGCCAGGTGGAAGCCGAAGGTGCGCACGCGCCACAGCAGCCGCCGCACCGAGAACCAGCCGGCGTGCTTGCCCTTGTTGGCCTTCAGGCTGTGCAGGATCAGCTCGATGTCGGCGATGAATTCGTCCGGCGAGGCATAGCCGCCGTCGGCGTCATCCAGCGTCGCCTGCAGCCGTGCGCGCATGCGGTCATTGAGCAGGCGATACGGCATGTCGGCATGCCGCGGCCGCGATTGCACCTGCGGCACCAGCCGGTCATAGCGCTGTACCTGCGCCACCACCTCATCACTGACGCCCACCAGTTCGGTGGACTGGCTCAGCAGGCTGGCCAGCTGCAGCATTTCCTTCAGATACAGACCCAGCACCGCTTCGCGCTGCGCATTCAAGGTGGCGGTGATGGTGTCGGCATCCACGTTGGGATTGCCGTCCATGTCACCGCCCACCCACGTGCCGAAGCGCACCAGCCGCGGCAATGGCAGCGTGCGCCCCCAGGTATCGAGCAGCGCCTGCTCCAGCGATTCGTAGAACGCCGGGATCACCCGGTACAGCACGCGTGTCAGATAGAAGCCGACATGCTCGCGCTCGTCGTCCACGGTCGGGCGCACCGGTGAGGAATCGGCGGTCTGCCAGGAGGCGGTCAAGGCCATGCGGAAGCGTGCCGCATCGGCGGCCTGTTCGCCCGGCGTGCGCTGGCCATCGAGGTTGTTGACCAGGCTGGCGACCATCAGCTGCTCTTTTTCCAGCAGCACACGCCGCACCGCTTCGGTCGGATGCGCGGTGAACACCGGTTCGATGTCGATGCGCGGCAACCAGTCGGCCAGCTCTTTCAGGGTCACACCCTGTGCCTTGAGCTGGAGCAGCGCGTCACGCAGGCCGTCGGGTTGCGGCCGCTGGGTGCCGGCACGCTGGTAATCGCGACGGCGGCGGATGCGATGCACCCGCTCCGCGATGTTCACCACCTGGAAATAGGTACTGAACGCACGCACCAGCGACTCGGCATCACCCGGTGCGCGGTCGGCCAACAGCGCGCTCAACGACGCCAGCGGCGCCTGGCTTTCACGGCGGGCGATGGCGGTGGTACGCACCTGCTCGACCTCGTCGAGGAACCCAGGTGATACCTGTTCGGCCAAGAGATCACCGACCAGCGTTCCCAGCCGGCGCACGTCGTCGCGCAGGGGCAGATCGGGCGTGGCGAACACAACGCTGCTGCGGTACTCGTTCATCGAAGACGTACAAGCCTGAGAGCGGAGAAGTCTCCAGCCTAACCGAAAAAAGGTCGCGTTTTGCAGCGCACCAAACCCGCCGACAGTTGCATCGGCATGTTGTCCACCGGCTCTCCCGGTTAGACAGCACAACGGGGCGAAACCGCCCAGTTGTGGACACTGCATGACAACGGAAAATCAGCGGCGCGCGCGCTTGCTCTTTCCCTTCTCGGCGGCCGGCGCGGCCAGCCACGTGTCCAGCCAGCGCTCACTCTCGGCCAGCATGGTCATGATCGACTCGCGCGCACGGTAGGCGTGCGACTCGTTGGGCAGCATCACCAGGCGGGCGTTGCCGCCGAGCCCCTTCACCGCGGCGAACATGCGCTCGCTCTGCATCGGGAACGTGCCGGAGTTGTTGTCCTCCTCGCCATGGATGAACAGGATCGGATCCTTGATCTTGTCCGCATGGTTGAACGGCGACATCGCCTGGTAAACGTCCTGCGCCTGCCAGTAGTTGCGTTCCTCGGCCTGGAAACCGAACGGCGTCAGCGTGCGGTTGTAGGCACCGCTGCGGGCGATGCCGGCCTTGAACAGGCGGGTATGCGCCAGCAGGTTGGCGGTCATGAACGCCCCATAGGAATGTCCGCCGATGGCAATGCGCTCCCGGTCAGCCACACCGCGCCGCACCACTTCGTCCACGGCCGCCTGGGCATTGGCGATCAGCTGCGGCAGGTAGGTGTCGTTGGGCTCCTTGTCGCCTTCGCCGATGATCGGCATCGACGGACTGGCCAGCACCGCGTATCCGCGCGCAAGGAACGCCTGCGGGCCCCAGTAGCTGATGGCATTGAACCGGTACGGCGAATCGGTCACCTGGCTGGCAGCCTCAGCGGTCTTGAACTCGCCCGGATAGGCCCACATCAGCAGCGGTCGCGGTCCATCGCGCTTGGGGTCGTAACCCGGTGGCAACAGCAGCGTGCCGGTGAGGTCCACGCCGTCGTTGCGCTTGTAGCGGATCTGCTCCTTGAGCACCCCACGCAGCTGCGGCAGCGGATGCGGGTAGCGGGTGAGCGCCTTCGCGGCAACCATGCTGTCGCCCAGCTCCCGCACATACAGATTAGCCGGCTCATCGGGTGATTCGCGCGTCAGCAGCAAGCGCGTGCCTTCATTGTCGAGCAGCGCCTGCGGCAACTCGTAGTACGGTGCCTGCGAGTGGAACAGACGGGTGGTCTGCTTGCTGACCAGATCCAGACGGTCCACGAACGGGCGATCGCCTTCCGGCGAGGCACCCTGCCCGTACAGGAAGATGCTGCGGCCATCGGCAGTGAGCTGCAGCCGCGGCTGGCCATTGACGTCCATCACCAGTGCCGGCGTGCCCGGATCGTTGTAACGATCCTGCGAGGAACGTGCCGACAGCAGTTCCGGCGCGGTTTCGGCATGATCGGGGGCGATGCGCCACTGCTTGACCTGGCGGCTCTTCCACCACGATTCGTTGAGCAGGGCCAGATCGCCACGCCCCCACTGGATGCCGGCATAGCGGCTGCCCAATTGCGCCAGCGTCACCGGCGGCTGTTCGAACGGCGCGGCCTGCATCAGCACCGCATCGCGGATCGCCACCGCACGCGACGGGTCACCACCGTCCTGCGCTTCGGCCCACACCAGTGTGGCCGGGGCATCGGCGCGCCAGCTGATCCGGCGCACGCCCGGGGCCACCGCGTCGTTGCCGGTCGGCAGCCCTTCCACCAGCGGCAGCTGCGCCACCTGGTGCACAAGCTTGCCGGCGGCGTCGAGCACCTCGATCCGGCGCGGGAACGCGCTGACCGGCACGAGGTAGGAGAACGGCCGTTCGATGCGCTGGCTCAACAGGTACTTGCCATCGGGCGAAGGCGTCAGCCCCAGGTAAATACCCGCCGCCGCCACCGGTTGCGCCTTGCCATTGATCGCCAGCCGTACCGGCTGCGCCCGTGCGTAGTACTCGAACTGGCGTGCATCGGCCTCGTTCTTCAGCAGATCCTGATAGGTGCGGATCGCCCGCACCCCGGCGCCAGCCGCGGTCTGCTGGACCGCCGGTCCGCCCGGGATGCCGCCTGCCGCTGGCGGCTCGCCCTGTCCGGCCGGCTGCTGCATCACCAGCAGTCCGCGGCTGTCGGGCATCCACGCATAACCGTTGCCGAACACGGTGTTGAGCTTTTCGGCGACCCGGCGCGCATGGCCCGAGGCGATATCCACCAACCACAGTTCGTTGGCGCCGCTGGCGGCATCGACGTGGTTGAACGCCAGGTGCTGCTGGTCCGGCGACCACGCCAGCGAGGCAATCTTCAATGGCTGCGGCAGCCCGCTGATCTGGCGTTCGCCGCCATCGGCCACGTTCATCAGCCACAGCTGGTTGCCGAATGAGAAACGGCTGTCGGAGTGGGTGCGCGGATTGATCCGCACGCCGGCCAGCTTCAGCTCCGGCTGGGCCACCACATCGATTCCGGGCAGCGCCGGGCTCTGCAGCATCGCCGCCATATCGCGACGCGGCGACAGGTACGGCGTCGGCGCCCGCGGCGCGTCCACCACCGCCTGCAGCGACGCCGACGGCAGCTGGTAACCCGCCTGCGCCGCTACGGGTGCCTGTTGCGCCCAGCCGCACACCGGCACCAGCAGCAATCCCGCACACAGCACCATCGCCTGCGACCAGGGGCGCGGGCGCCCGTTCTGCTTCAAAACCTTCATCGACTCTGCTTCCCCGTTTATTTTCCAGTCCCGGACCATAACAGTCCGCCGGGCGCCCGCCCTCTGCCTTTGGTTGGGGCGCCGGCGCAGTTCATCCCCGGGCCGGCCACAGCGATATAATTGCGCTCCCTCCGCCGAGGGGCGCTGCGACCATGGATGCGAATCCTTTCGCGAAGACGGCATTGCCGCTTCGCCATGGCCAGGCTCGGCAGGGGTTCACGCAACAACGGCGCCCGGCGAACGCGAGTTTTTCTCGCAAAAACCGGAGCTACGCATGAACGCTGCAACCAAGACTTTCTCGATGGAAGGCGACTACAAGATCGCCGACATCTCCCTGGCCGACTGGGGCCGCAAGGAGCTGGACATCGCCGAGCACGAGATGCCCGGCCTGGTATCGATCGGCCGCAAGTACGCCGCTCAGGCGCCGCTCAAGGGCGTGCGTGTCACCGGCTCCCTGCACATGACCATCCAGACCGCGGTGCTGATCGAGACGCTGAAGAACATCGGCGCCGACGTGCGCTGGGCCTCGTGCAACATCTTCTCCACCCAGGACCACGCCGCTGCGGCCATCGCCGCCACCGGCACCCCCGTGTTCGCCTGGAAGGGCGAGTCGCTGGAAGAGTATTGGGACTGCACGCTGGAAGCGCTGAGCTTCCCCGACGGCAAGGGCGGCTTCCTCGGCCCACAGCTGGTGGTCGATGACGGCGGCGACGTCACCCTGCTGATCCACAAAGGCTACGAGCTCGAGAACGGCTCGGACTGGGTCAACACTCCTTCGGGCAACCACGAAGAGCAGGTGATCAAGGATCTGCTCAAGCGCGTTGCCGTCGAGCGCCCGGGCTACTGGCACACCGTGGTCAAGGACTGGAAGGGCGTCTCCGAGGAGACCACCACCGGCGTGCACCGCCTGTACCAGCTGGCCGAAGCCGGCACCCTGCTGATCCCGGCGATCAACGTCAACGACTCGGTCACCAAGAGCAAGTTCGACAACCTCTACGGCTGCCGCGAGTCGCTGGCCGATGGCCTGAAGCGCGCGATGGACGTGATGCTGGCCGGCAAGGTGGCCGTGGTCTGCGGCTATGGCGACGTCGGCAAGGGCTCTGCCGCCTCGCTGCGCAACTATGGCGCGCGCGTCATCGTTACCGAGATCGATCCGATCTGCGCCCTGCAGGCGGCGATGGAAGGCTATGAAGTCAACACCATCGAATCCACCCTGGGCCGTGCCGACATCTACGTCACCACCACCGGCAACAAGGACATCATCACCGCCGCGCACATGCAGGCGATGAAGGACCAGGCCATCGTCTGCAACATCGGCCACTTCGACAACGAGATCCAGGTCGATGCGCTCAAGGCCCTGCCGGGTCTGGTGCACACCAACATCAAGCCGCAGGTGGACAAGTACACCTTCACCAACGGCAACAGCATCTTCCTGCTGGCCGAAGGCCGTCTGGTCAACCTGGGCTGCGCCACCGGCCACCCGAGCTTCGTGATGTCCAACAGCTTCGCCAACCAGACCCTGGCGCAGATCGACCTGTGGGCCAACAAGGACAGCTACGAGAACAAGGTCTACATCCTGCCCAAGCACCTGGACGAGGAAGTGGCCCGCCTGCACTTGGAAAAGATCGGCGTGAAGCTGACCACCCTGACCAAGGACCAGGCCGATTACCTCGGCGTGCCGGTCGAAGGCCCGTACAAGCCGGATCATTACCGCTACTGATCGCCCTGCCGATTACCGCGTGAATGCCGAACGGGCGCCGAAAGGCGCCCGTTTTTTTGTACGCCATCCGCACGTCGTCCGCGTCCAAGACATCCACCGGTCACACAGGTGTCCATGCGCGCGCCCGCGGTGTTACACCGGTCAGAAGAGGGGTGTAATCAGTACACCGGACAGGAAGCGGCATAACACCGGCATGCAGTCCTTTGGCAATACATCGCAATGCTTTGATTACTTTGAAAAGCCACAGCTTCCAAATGACTCACAGAGCATGGATACTCGGCGAAATGCCGCAATTGGGCGGCCGAATAGGTGTTAGGCACTACAGGGGAAATCATGGCTACTGAAAGATCACAGCTATTCAATACTGTCGTTATAGGCCTGCTCGCGCTGAATCTCTGCGCGACCGGCTATCTCATCTTCCGGACCAACGGAGCCGTTGAAGTAGCGCCCGTCTCGTCAACGGAGGTTGGCGTGTCTGAGGCTGAAGCCAGCGCTCTAGCAGAAGAGATGGTGAGGTTGTACAACGCCAAAGACGATGCTGGTATGTACGCGGCGTTCGACAGCATAGCTAAGGCCCAGCTCACGCACGACGAATTAGTTAGTCAACTCAACACGCTCTATCCACTCATGGGCACCATCAGCGACCCGGGTTTTTCCAGTGCTGCACTTGCGGGCAATGACGCTGGTCGTGACTACTACACTCTCAACTACAAAGTTAGATTGACAGGTGGCACGTTCACTTCCGGGGACATGAAGCTCACGGTGACGCGTCGTGAAGATGGCTTGGGACTAGTCGGATTTTTCATCAATGGCACAATTCATACTGGCCGGCAGTAGTGCCTAACAATTCATTCAAGCCGACGCCGCTTCGCGGCGCGGCTTAATTCGGGCGTTAGGCCACTTATGCACGTTCCCAACGAGCCTCGGCACAGATTCTTCGACACTCCGCTAGCAGAGTGGCTATCGCTTATCCCAAATGAGCTCGCCATCGATGCCGTCGGTCTCTGGCAGATCGTTCCTGCGCTCGTTCACGACTACGGTTTGAGCGGTCGAGAGCTAGAGAGTGCCGTGCGCTCTGCTGTTAGCGGACTCTTGGCGGCCGGTGCGCTGCCGGTTGAAAGCTCTGATATCGCAGGTCGCTGGATTGTACGCCGCGATCTCGCCGCCCCAGCTGCGGCTGGCGTAGATTGTGTCGTAGAGTACTGGCGGGACTTGGGCCGGGAGCCGCACGTTGGGGACCTTTGGTTTGCTCTTCCATCGGCAGTGGCCTAACAATTCATTCAAGCCGAACCCGCTTCGCGGGTCGGCTTAATTCGGGCGTTAGGCTGCAAACTTATTGATTCTGCACAGGGTGGATCCATGTTCTACATCGGGCTCGGTTTGTGTCTAATTCTCATGGGTTTTTCGCTACTTACACGAGACGCTACTTCACTTGGGGTCGCATCCAAGATCCCTTTCGACTTCGGAGAGTACAAAGATCGCGTCGGCGTTGTATGTTCATTCGGTGGTGTGTGGCTGATATGGCTTGGCCTCAAGTCTTTGCGTAACCAGCCTCCCGATTAAACTCGCTAGTCGGTTCATGCAGCCTAACAATTCATTCAAGCCGAGCCCGCATCGTTACGGCATTGATCGAACAGTTGGCTTGGGCGGGCCGGCTTAATTCAAGCGTTAGGCCGTGGTGGAGCAAGACCTTGTCGGGTGTTGCTTCGGCATTTTTTCCTGTGTTGTCAGGCAACCACTTCGGTCGTGCCACGCCTCACGGTTCACCGGGCGAGCCCCGTCCCGCAACTTGTGGCAAGCTCGGCCAAGGCGGCAGTGCTGGGGAGCACGGTTGCAGTTCCAAACCGTTCTGGCCACTCACTGCCTAACCAATCATTCAAGCCGACGTTGCTTCGCAACGCGGCTTAATTCCGGTGTTAGGCCTCATACAAGCAACTCAGCGCATGAAATATCTAAACTGCCCGCATTGCCAATCGGCCCTGTCAGACAATCTTTTGCGTGCAACATCTGCACATCCACGCGGCGAAATCATTTGCCCAAGCTGCAAATCCGTGTCCGGCTTGCCCAAGGCAACTTGGTGGCCAGTCGCAATCGCTCTCGCTGTTTACATATGCACGCTACTCTTCAAAGACACATTGGACGTGTCGCCCCCTGCCAGCTTCGCAATTACGGCCATATCAGCACTTACTATAGTTTTTGTACTGGTCTGGTCCCGTCGAGCAAGCAAATTGAAACTCATACGGACTGAGGCCTAACAATTCATTCAAGCCGAACCCGCTTCGCGGGTCGGCTTAATTCAGGCGTTAGCTGGCGCAAGAAGCAGGCTAAGAGTGGGGCGGGGACGGCGTCATGTTCTTCGCCCAGTCGATCGGTCTGGAGCGTTTTCCGCACAAGCGCACAGGGCCAGTTCCCTGCACGCGGCTTCGGGCAGCGCAACGCCGAGGCGGCGTTGGGTCTTCGGTCTTTGCTTCGGGCAGCCTAGGGCAGGGCTCGGCGTGTGCGCCCGGGCATCCGGCTGCGGCCGGGCTTTGTGCGCCGGCTAACAATTCATTCAAGCCGAACCTGCTTCGTGGCGGCTTTGTGCGCTTGGCGCTACGCTAGCGCACGTCGCCGGCCACTTCGCAGGTCGGCTTAATTCAGGTGTTAGGCCGTGGTGGAGCAAAACCTTCAGGTGGTTTCTACTTCGGCTGCTTTACAGCATCACCAGGGTCCGGCGTCGGCCACATTTCGCCTCACGGCTCACCGGGCAAGCCCAGTCCCACAACTTGTGGCAAGCTCGGCAAAAGGCGGCAGTGCTGGGGAGCACGGTTGCAGCATCAAACCGTTCTGGCCACTCACTGCCTAACCAATCATTCAAGCCGACGTTGCTTCGCAACGCGGCTTAATTCTGGTGTTAGACGTGCAAGACAGTCACCCGCTACTGAAAAAGCTCGAGGCCGCGCTTTCCGACACTTCGGGCGTATTCGTCGGTCCCGGTACCGACGCGGAGAGCTATTGTGCAGGCTTGGCTGAGGACATCCGGCAGAGTGTGTGCGAGCCATTCCCGCTCACAGCGACGGTCATGCCTCCTGGCTTTCCGGAGTCCGCCCCTGATGCCTCTATTTCTGGCCAGTGCGTCGCCCATCGGGCTGGCTATTGGTTGGTGTACCAGCCAGACCAAGATCGGTTCTATTGCTTTTGGGGCGAGAGACCAAGCAACCTTGGCGCTCACGGCGTGTACGGCAGCCCTCTCTACTGTTGGTCTGCGTAGGCACGTCTAACAATTCATTCAAGCCGAAGCCGCTTCGCGACTCGGCTTAATTCAGGCGTTAGACCGCACACCAATGTCCGCACACGTAACCTTCAACGAAGCCAAGCCTCTTGTGTACTTTATGGAGCACCTCTCTGAGCTTCCCACTTGGAGCTGGCTATACGTCGATACAAACACTTTACAGATCACACTCGACACCATGTGCCATCCAAAGGCGATGAGCTCGTGGGACATGAGCGAGGAGGAGAACGATGACTTCGATGCTCATGCCGAACTGGCGGGCTTGAAGTGCTTTTTCTGCCGAGATCAATTGGAGGAAATTAGGAGCAATCTGATGGAGCAGACACCATGCTTCACATTGCAGCAATTGGCCTCAGCCATAGACTTCTATTGGACGAACGATGCCTTCATTGATTATCCGGCAAGTGCGGTCTAACAATTCATTCAAGCCGACGCAGCTTCGCGGCGCGGCTTAATTCCGGTGTTAGGCCTCTTAGAGAACCTCGATGCTTCTCAAACAACTCTTCCCTTACGGAAACTTCAATCCGGCGGCGCAGCACGAGCAAATTGCTGCCGTTGAATTAAGTTTGAGCGTTCAACTCCCCGAGCAACTTCGTGCCCTGTACCTTGAATGCGATGGTTTTAGGGAGGACATTGGAAATGCTACGTACCTTCTGTCACTGGCCGAGCTCCGGGCAATGACGGAGTTCTGCCGGATTGAGTTCAAAGAGACTTGGCCCACGCTTGACCTCACTCCCTTCATTTTTTTCGGATCTTCTTGCAGCGATCAGATGTGGGGCATCCGCTGGGAAAGTGGAAACGAGATCATCGCCTTTCATCACAATATGGAGGGCGTCTATGAGACCGTTGGACTCGACATCCTTAGCGTCTATCAGGCCGATTATTCGAGATATCCGAGTGAGGCCTAACAATTCATTCAAGCCGAACCCGCTTCGCGGGTCGGCTTAATTCAGGTGTTAGACCTGCTTTGAGACAATGACGACTCTCACACTGACTTGCACTGCCTGCGGCGAAATCCATGCTCTTGAAGATATGGAACTGACCTTTGCACGCCCTGAGCCGATAGATCAGATTCCCGAAGCGGAACGAGCGACCAGAGTCAAACAGAACAAGGAGCTGGCTTCTATTGGCTATGAGAGGTACTTCATCCGTACGCTTTTGCCTCTTCCTGTCATAGATCGCGACGAACCATACAAACTCGGTGTTTGGGCGGAGGTCACTGAAGAAGCGTTCTTTCGGATCAGGGACCTGTGGGACGAGCCTGAGCAAGATAAAGAACCCGCGTTTCACGCGACTCTGCAAAATCGCATCCCACATCTGCCGGAGACTTGCGGGCTGCCGGTCATGCTGCACCTTACCGGCCCCAAAACACGCCCAAGACTCGCGGTTCCACCATCTAACCACCCGCTTCATGCGCAGCAATGTCAGGGCATCACTGCACACATCGCCAATCAATACACTCAAGGCTATGGCGCGCAGGTCTAACAATTCATTCAAGCCGAAGCCGCTTCGCGGCTCGGCTTAATTCAGGTGTTAGGCCGTGGTGGAGCAAAACCTCGCTGGGCGCCACTTCGGCAGTGTTTTCCGGTATCCAGGCAGCGACTTCTGTCGCACCGCGCCTCACGGCTCACCGGGCAAGCCTCGTCATGCAACTTGTGGCAATCTCGGTAACAGGCGGCAGTGCTGGGGAGCACGGTTGCAGCATCAAACCGTTCTGGCCACTCACTGCCTAACCAATCATTCAAGCCGACGTTGCTTCGCAACGCGGCTTAATTCTGGTGTTAGCGCTCATGGCAGCATCCAAACTTGATCGCGCCTTCCTTGGCTTGGTAATCGTTAACGCACTAGTTGCGGTCCCGGTTGTTACCTACTACTTGGCGCCTCCACGTTTTTTGGCTGCGCCCTATGCCTCTCAACTTTCGCTCATCGTCGGCTCAGCGGTTTTTATCCTGTTCCTGTCGTTCTACTGTTACGGACTAAGAGCCAAGAACAGGTGGCGCCTTAGCGTCTTGCCAATTGCTCTATGCGCATCAGCGATAGTGGCCTTTTTGTGGTTCCTCGCTGCAAAGGAACCCGCCCTGTACCTCCTCCATCTCGCCTCAAGCAAGAGCCAAACTCAGATCACAGAGTCCGCCGTTTCGAGTGGGCAATGGGCAAGGGCATGTCGCAACCGACTAAACTTTCCGTCACCTCGCTTCTCAGCCAGACTCATTTGCAGAGCCCCAGATAGCGTGGTGCAGAGCCTTGCTCATGGGGGACACATCGTATTGGCAGGAAAGACGTCAAAGTTCGGCATGTCGGTAGAGCGCTTCTCGTCGGTAAGAGAGCGCTAACAATTCATTCAAGCCGAAGCCGCTTCGCGGCTCGGCTTAATTCAGGTGTTAGATTGCAATTGAGGGTTCAATGCACTGGTACGTTTACCACAGTCAAAAATCCATGGGCCACGCGTACGCGGAGCTTGGCGCGTCCGTCGTATTCAGCAGCAAGAGCCAGCCTAAACTTTGTCATGGTGATGTTGTCTGGGTAATTGAAGGCAACACAGACACTCCAACTAGGTACGCGATCGCTGACTGCTTCAAGGTTAAAAGCACCGATCTGCCGCCCTTCTCTGGGAGTTACTCTGACTTCAAGCTCAAGGTCAATGGTGAGCGGTCTTTGTTAGGGGTCGCCGTGCCTCTGGACACTTCCGCGTCCTGGTTCGCAGAACTGCGAGATCGGTTCATTACCAAGCAGCGCTTCTTCTGCGCCCTGACGGACCACAGGCACATCCAAGATGGGCTTATTGCAACATCCGGGGTTGCAATCTAACAATTCATTCAAGCCGATGCCGCTTCGCGGCACGGCTTAATTCTGGTGTTAGCCACTAGATGAAAGATCAAGGATACCCATGAGAAAGGAAGACGTCCTCGGAATACTTCAAGATAATGGCTTCGTCCTTGATGAGGAAAAAGCCATTCCGTACGGCCACCAGTTCTGCTTCAGGAATGGCTCAAAAGTTAATGTCTTTGATAGCGGCACGGTCACTCCACAGGGCCAGCACATTGAAGAGGTGAAAACCTTGCTCGGCATTGCTCCGCCCGTTCAATCGATAGCCTCAGCAGCAGCGCCAACCGTAGCGGCAAGAAGAAAGGTATTCGTCGTTTACGGCCATGACGAGGATGCAAAAGCGCAACTTGAAGCAATGCTCCGACGATGGGATCTAGAGCCACTAATTCTTGACCAGCTTCCGAGCGAAGGCCAGACAATCATTGAGAAGCTTGAGAGGCACACCAATGAGGCAAATTTTGCCGTAATCCTGGCGACGCCGGACGACATTGGATATCGCGCCGGCCATGAAGACGAACAAGCATTCCGCGCACGGCAGAACGTAGTACTTGAACTCGGAATGATGCTCGCCAAGCTTGGCCGCCGAAATGTTGCCATACTGATGAAGCAACAGGAAAAGATGGAGCGCCCTTCAGACATACAGGGCCTGATCTACATCCCATTCAAGGATTCGGTAACTGACGGCTCCGTACTATTAGCCAAAGAAATGGCCGCTCAAGGTTACCGCATTGATATTGGTCGCTTGTAGTGGCTAACAACTCATTCAAGCCGACGCCGCTTCGCGGCGCGGCTTAATTCAGGTGTTAGGCGCTATGAAAACCATTGCCGCACTTGTCCTCTGTTTCGCTTTCTCCAGCTCGTTCGCCCACGAGCTAGCCGATGAGTTTCCCGACATGATCTCCGTCTCAAGCACGGCCGGACATATCGTCGTGGAGTACTGCCCAGACAATACGTGCGAGGTCTTTACAGCTGCCGGCCCGGCGGACATACAAGAGATACAGGACTTCGCGTACGTGTATCTCTTCACCAAGTCGACCTACAACTATCTCCAACAGTTTCGGCAGAGAGGGCGCTCCGGTCGCGTCGGAGCGGTTCTAGACCGCTACAGTGCCGGCTGCCAGCAAGTTCAGGCGCAGGAGGCTGCACGGTGCGTGTTGAGTCGTCTTGCGGCAAAGTACGAGATACGAGTGGAGTTCGTACGCTATGACGAGGGCGGAAGACATGCCGGTTTGGTCGAGCTCTACTAGGCGCCGCGGTGTGGCGCCTAACAAGTCATTCAAGCCGATGCCGCTTCGCGGCACGGCTTAATTCTGGTGTTAGGTGCCATACCAAGCTGATGCGCGGCCCACTCTTTCAAGCACAAGCCATGTTGCACCCAGCAACGCGACAGCCTCGCTTGGTGCCGGGTTGGCGTCCTACGATCTGCCCAATCATCGCGAGCACTAGCGAGCCGGACTTGTCAGTTCCAGCCCTGGGCATCGCTTTTGCCAGTGGCCCAGGTCAAGCCCAGCCAGGCAACCCTTTCGCTTGCGCATTTCACGTGTTGGCTTGGCCTGACCCGCTATGCGATCGTATTGCCGTGGGGGCTGAGTTCGCGTTCTTAGAGGGCATGTCCGTGGTGGGCATCGGCATGGTCACTGCCGTTGATCACGCGGATGGCGCCTAACAATTCATTCAAGCGGAACGCCACAAGTGGCGTCCGCTTAATTCAGGTGTTAGGGGGCTATGCGAGTGATGCGGTTACTTGTGGTTGCCCTCATCGCTTTCCTCGGCAGTAGCTGCCAATCCTGGCGTGATCGCCAGATGGAGTCGCGAGTTGATCGCGCTCGAGCTGCTGCTCTCGCCAAGATTGACCAGCCAGCGTGCCAAGCCAAAGGCGGCCACATCCGTTCCGTTGGCATGTTCGGCACACCCGTATGTGCCGTGCCGTTCGCGGACGGAGGCGCAACTTGCTCTGATAAGTCGGACTGTGCAGGCAAGTGCCTGATCTACAACAGCGACCTTCCGGTGGGCGCCCCTAGTAACGGCCAGTGCCAGCGTGACGACCATCTTGATGGTTGCTGGTCGGAGATCGTGGCGGGCAAGATCAATGGAGGGTGGTGCGTTGACTAGTGCGCCCGCGACGTCCCCCCGGTTTTGAGTAGCACGGCGATCTGGAGTCCAATTCCCCAAAGCGAGGAGATTGGACGTGAAGAAGCGCTTTTCCGAAGAGCAGATCATCGGCTTCCTGCGTGAGGCCGAGGCCGGGTTGCCGGTCAAGGAGCTGTGCCGCAGGCATGGTTTCAGCGAGGCGTCGTACTACCTGTGGCGGAGCAAGTTCGGTGGCATGAGCGTGCCCGATGCCAAGCGCCTGAAGGAGCTGGAGACCGAGAACGGCCGGCTGAAGAAGTTGCTGGCCGAGCAGGTGCTGGAGAATGAGGTCATCAAGGACGTCCTGCGAAAAAAGTGGTGAGCGCACCGGCTCGGCGTCAGCAGGTGCGCTACATGATCGGCAAAGGGTTGAGCGAACGGCGGGCACTGGCGGTGGTGCGCATGAGCGCCAGCGCATACCGCTACCAGCCCGCGCCGGACCGGAACGTCGAGCTGCGCGAGCGCATCCTGGCGTTGGCGCAGCGGTACAAGCGCTACGGCGTCGGGATGATCTACCTCAAGCTCAGGCAGGCGGGAATGCTCGTGAACTACAAGCGCGTGGAGCGGCTGTACCAGGAAGCGAAGCTGCAGGTGCGGCGCCGGAAGCGGAAAAAGGTGCCGGTGGGCGAACGACAACCACTGCTGCGGCCAGAGCGGGCCAACCAGGTCTGGTCGATGGACTTCGTGTTTGACCGGACGGCGGACGGTCGGGTGCTCAAGGCCCTCACCATCGTGGACGACGCCACGCACGAGTCGGTGGCCATCGAGGTGGAGCGGGCGATCTCCGGGCACGGCGTGGTGCGCATCCTGGAGCGCCTGGCGATCCAGCGCGGCCTGCCGGAGGTGATCCGCACCGACAACGGCAAGGAGTTCTGCGGCAAGGCGATACTCGAGTGGGCGCACGTGCGTGGCATAGCGCTGCGTCTGATCGAGCCCGGCAAGCCCAACCAGAACGCCTACGTCGAGAGCTTCAATGGTCGGCTGCGCGACGAATGCCTCAACGAGCACTGGTTCACCGGCCTGCTGCACGCCCGCACGGTCATCGAAACCTGGCGGCGCGAATTCAACGAGGAGCGACCCAAGAACGCGCTCGGCGGGCTGACCCCACAGGCCTATGCCAAAACGCTGGCCCGCTCAGATACCCTAACCCCGGACTCCAAAGCCGACCGCTACTGAAAGCGGGGGGATGTCGCCCGGTGAATTAACACGCGAAGTGCAACACCCCGAGCAGCTCTTCGAGTCGCTCGATCGGGGTCTTGTAGTCATAGCGTTTCCTGGGCCTGTGGTTGAGCTTGCGGGCGACGGCGTCGCAGTGGCCTTGCCGTACTTTGGCAAGGCTTCTTCGTTTGGGAAAGTACTGTCGTAGCAAGCCGTTGAAGTTCTCGTTGCTGCCGCGCTGCCACGGGCGGTGCGGATAGGCGAAGTAGCAGCTGATGTCTGCGGCTTGCTCGAGTTCCTTGTAGCCATGGAATTCGGTGCCGTTGTCCCAGGTGATGGTCTTGAAGGGCAGGCCGCGTTCGCGGATCAGCTTCAGCGCAGCACGGTTCACTGCAGTCGTCGTCCGGTGCGGCAGCTTGGCGACCAGGGCCAGGCCAGTGCTGCGCTCCACCAGGGTCAGGAGGCAGTCGCGCTCGGTGATCAAGCCCATGACGGTATCCCCCTCCCAATGGCCCACTTCGCCGCGGGTCTCGACCGCCTCAGGCCGGGTGTCGATCATGGGCTTGCCTTGCAGGCGGCCGCGTTTCTCTGGGCCAAAGGTGCGTTTTGGGCGGCGCTTGCCGCCTTGGCGCAGGCAGCTGCGGAGCGCACCACCGCGCCTGGCATCGGCGCGCACGTGGCGGTAGATGGTCATGTGGCTCACCTTGGCGACGCCGTTCCCGGCCAGCCAGTTGGCGATCTGCTCAGGGCTCCACTGCTCGCCCCGCAGCAGGTCTTCGATGGCTTCGTACACGCCGAGACCGTGCTGCCTCACGCGGCGCGAACGGCTGCGCCGGCCGTTGGTCCGCTCCTGGGCCTTGCTCGGTCGGTAGGCCCCATCCGTCGCGTGGCAGACGTTTCGCCGCAGCTCGCGGCTGATCGTGCTGGGGTCGCGATCCATGATCCGCGCGATGGCGCGGCCGGTGAGGCCTTGTCGTCGAAGGACGCCCAGCGTGTATCTTTCACCTTGGGTGAGCTGGCTGTACATGAAGGATCGTCTCTTGCCGGAGAAGTCCTCCCCAGTCTGCCAGCTCGCCTTTTCTTTTCCGGGCGGCGCGGGTGGTGCACTTACTTTGTTAACTCGCGCCGTCTAACAATTCATCCAAGCCGACGCGGTAGTTCCTTCGCTTTAGTGGACACCCTGACCTAACGATCAGGAGCGTCCTTATGCCGACCCCCGGCCCTAGAACTGCTTACCGTTACAGCGCCCATTTCAAGGCCACGGCCGTACGTCTGAGCGAGATGCCATGCGTCAGTGTGCGTCATGTTGCCGAGTCGCTTTACATCCATCCCTTCATGTTGTCTCGTTGGCGCAAACTGCTCGGCCAACCGTCCACGGCGAATGACGGACAACGCGCATATGGAGTCGTGGAACAAGTCCATGAAATCCGACCTCTACCACCGCCATACCTTTCGCACGGATCACGAGCTGCTCGTCGCCCTCCGCAGCTATGTGGATTTTTACAACCACCGGCGCCTACACTCGGCCCTGGATTATCAATCACCCGTCCAGTTTGAGCGCACATGCGCCTAAGCAGCAGGTGTCCACTTTTTCGAAGGAAGTCCCCCGTTTCGTTATTTAATGCACATCGCAAGTACAGCTGACCATAGGCCGACAGGAAGATCATGGAAGCTTTAAAACCGATAACCGTTCGCAAACTTGCCAGGCTTTTTGCGCTGAGCATGATTGCAGCTATTGCCGGTACGCTGCTGGCTCGTGGTCTAAGCGCCACTCTGAAGACTTCCCCTCCTTGGCTAGGCCCTGCCATTGTCGTCGGGGTTCTTACCATCCTGACAGGCGGGTTGCTACTACTTCCCGGCCTGCTCCGCGCGGTGAGAATCCGCAGGCATGGACCGCTGGCCTGACCAGTCGACGTTTATCCGCAACGCGGCTTGATTCCGGCGTCGGGCAACACGCACAGGGGTACACCGTGACTTTGCCAAAGAACAAACAGATCGTCGGGCTCGTTGCCTGGCTCATTACCAGCTTCATTGCTGCTGCCATCGGCAGCGCCGCGTCGATCCAGGCCGCTCCGTTCTACACCCAGATCATCCGCCCGGAGTGGGCGCCCTCGCCCAACCTGTTCGGCCCTGTCTGGACAATCCTCTACACGTTCATGGGCATTGCGGCATGGCTGGTCTGGCGCGTCGGTGGCTTCCGTGCCGCACGTACAGCCCTCACGTTGTTTCTGGTGCAACTCGCAGTCAACGCGCTCTGGAGTTGGCTGTTCTTCGCCTGGCACAGGGGTAGCCTGGCTTTCGCAGACATCGTTTTGCTATGGGTGCTCATTGTTGCAACGCTGGTTGCGTTCTGGCGAGTCAGGCCCTTGGCGGGCGCGCTGCTTGTCCCGTACCTGCTTTGGGTGAGCTTTGCCTCCGCACTCAACTATTCGGTGTGGCAACTCAATCCGCAGGTTCTCGGGTAACGAGGTGTGTTGCGTGGATGATGAATGTACTTCGCCAGTGACATACCTGACGGGATCCATGTAATGACCCACTGATTTCCTGCTCAGGTGTAACTTCGCAAGGAGACACCCATGAGCGTAATGATGGAAGAAGAGATCAAGCGTTGGACGGCGCGGCGGAAGTCCGCGCTGGTACTGGAGATCATCCAGGGCAAGACGACCGTATCGGAGGCCAGCCGACAGTTTGATCTGGCCCCTTCGGAGATCGAGGACTGGATCGACAGCGCCAAGGCGGGCATGGAGAACGCGCTGCGGGCCAAGCCCGAAGACGTGCGCGAGCAGTACGAGCGGCAGCTCAAGGATCTGCAGGAAGCCTACGGCGAGGCGATGCTGGAGTTGCGCGCCCGAAAAAAATTGCAGTCCCTGGTGGGCAAGGACGAGACGTGATCGAAGCGATCCGTCAGGGACTGAAAGACGATGGCTTTGACGTGGCGATCAGTCAGCTATGTCGGTGGTTCGGGGTGCCAAGGCGGACGGTGTACTACCGACCGACCAAGGCGGCGCCGAAGGTGAATCCGGAACTGGCCGAGCCGATCAAGGCGCTGATCGAGGAGGAGCCGTCGTTCGGCTACCGCACGGTGGCGGGGCTGTTGAAGATGAACAAGAACACTGTGCAACGGATCTTCCAGCTGAAGGGCTGGCAGGTGCGCAAGCGGGCCATCGGCCGACGCCCGCGGATCGAGGCATTGCCATCCGTGGCGGCCATGCCTGACGAACGCTGGGCAACCGACCTGTGTCGGATCTGGAGCGGCCGGGATGGCTGGCTGTCACTGGCCTTGGTGATCGACTGCTGTACACGCCAATTGCTGGGCTGGCACTTGTCACGCAGCGGCAAGGCCAGTACCGCGGTCGCAGCCTTGGAACAGGCCCTGATCACCCGGTACGGCACGCTGGGACGTGTCCGCACGCCGTTCCTGCTTCGCTCCGACAACGGCCTGGTGTTCACCAGCCGCAGCTACACGGCCATGGTGCGCGGCTACGGGCTGAGACAGGAGTTCATTACCCCGCACTGCCCGCAGCAGAACGGCATGGTCGAACGCGTAATCCGCACATTGAAGGAGCAATGCGCGCACCGGCACCGCTTCGAGAGTCAGCAACATGCCAGCCGCGTGATCGGCGACTGGATCCAGTTCTACAACCACCGGCGTCCGCACCAGGCGCTGGGTATGAAAACCCCCGCTGAGGCCTATGCTTTAGCGGCCTGACCTGTGCAGAAACCGCTGGGTCATTACATCCATTCCAAGCATCAGCCAACATCAGACGCACATACATACAGGAAACGCGGAGACAGCTTGCCACTGCGCTGCTTGCGATACGCTTCGCAATGGAGGCTGACCATTGGCATTGAATGATCGTTTCAATGCTGTGGTTTCTGCGGCTGACCAATTCATGACAGCCCATCGTTCATTGATACCGACGCCGCTCGCGGCTCGGCTCAGTTCAGGCTTTAGTGGCTGATGGAGGCAGCAATGCGACTGGCAGGTCGAGTCACAGAATGGAACGACAACAAGGGCTTCGGGTTCGTGGTGCCCAACGGTGGCGGCACTCGCGCGTTCGTCCATATCAACGAGTTCCAGCGAGGGTCGCGTCGACCGGTTGACGGCGATCTGATCTCGTATCTTCCTGGCGTGGATTCGCGAGGCCGGACCAACGCTCGTCAAGTTCGCCATGCCGGCCAACGAATTGAAGCGCCTCGAACTCCATCCCGCATCCCCCGGGCGGCGATAGGGTTGGTCGCACTGGTGGGCGTGGTTGCTGCCGCCATTACCGGCTTTCTGCCGGCCATTCTTGCGGGAACGTACGTTGTCATGAGCTTGCTGTCCTACTTCATGTACAGATTTGACAAGGTCGCGGCCCGGAGCGATGCGCAGCGAACGCCCGAGGCAAACCTGCACCTTGCAGATCTTCTTGGGGGCTGGCCCGGAGCCCTGGTTGCCCAGCAACAATTTCGTCACAAGACCGCCAAGCAGTCGTTCCAGGTCGTGTTCTGGGCCACCGTTGTGGTCAACATGGCTGTCGCTGCCTGGCTTACACGTTCTGGCTTGGCCGCAGACGTGGCTGCGCATTTTGGCGGCTGAAAATTCACGCAGGCCGAAGCCGCTCCGCGGCCCGGCTTGATGCCCGGGTAAGCGCGCATGGTGGACATCCGCAAGTGGGCCAAGGAGCTGAGGAAGCAGACGTTGATCGTCCACTTCGCGGCGCGCGACCCCCGCACGCCCTGGCTCACCCGCCTGCTTGCCCTGATGGTTGCAGCGTACGCCCTGAGCCCGATCGACCTCATCCCCGACTTCATTCCCGTTATCGGGTATCTGGACGACCTCATAATCATCCCGCTCGGGCTGCTGCTTGTGCTGCGCTTCGTGCCGCCAGCGGTCAAGGTATCCGCTCAGCGGCGAGCAGCGGCCGCGGTGGAGCGACCAGTCAGCCGTGCCATGGCGATGGTCATTGTGGCCATATGGATCGTGATGCTGGGTGCGTTCACGCTGTGGATCTGGCGATCGGTGCGCGCCTGACAACTCGTTCAAGCCGGCGCGGTATTTGCTTCGCAACCGGGCTGCTTCTGGCCCCGTCTCACTTGGAGTTCAAGGTGCTCAAGGAAATCGGCGGCGTCCAGATCCAGGTCCAGCACCGCGCGTCGTGTCACTGCGGCGCGGTGGAGTTCGAGCTTCATCTGCCTGACGGCATAGTCAATCCGCGCCGGTGTGACTGCTCCATCTGCCGGCGCAAGGGTGCGGTCGTGGCTTCCGTGCCCGTGTCGGGCATCCGCATTTGCAAAGGCTCGGAATATCTGAAGCTTTACCAGTTCAACACCGGCGTCGCCAAACACTACTTCTGCGGCGTCTGCGGCATCTACACCCATCATCAACGCCGCTCCAGTCCTGACGAGTACGGCTACAACGTAGGCTGCCTTGAGGGCGTCAATCCCTTCGCGATCGCAGATATTCCTACCAATGATGGCGTCAACCATCCGACGGATCGACGTGAGGCCTGACAATGCGTCACGCCGATGATTCTTCGGGATCTCACCCGTCTCCATGGAAGGCCTGCAAACGACGAAGCTTGTCGCGTCTGGGACCGGGGCCACGGTGCGATCCGGTTCTCACCAGTTTTGATCCCCTCGGCCGCTCCGCCAACTCCCTAATGGCAGCAGCTCCTTCATGCGCAGCACAGCCGGGGGGCGCCTGAGTGCGCTTCGGCTATATTTGCACGCGGTTGCCGCCCCGCTCCGGGTCGGCCCAGTTCCGGCATCAGGCCCATTACCCCACATGCAAAGCTTCCTGCTGGTCGGCCTGGGCGGCTTCCTGGGCGCAATCACACGCTACAAGCTCGGCGGTCTGGTCCTGCACATGACGGCTCAGGAGCGCTTCCCGTATGGCACCTTCACGGTGAATGTTCTTGGCTGCCTGATCGCGGGGCTTCTGGCGGGCGTAGCGGAGCGGTACGACGTCTTCGGCCAGGACGCGCGGCTGTTCCTGTTCACCGGCTTGTTGGGTGGGTTCACCACCTTCTCGGCATTCGGCCTGGAAACGGTGTTCCTGATCCGTCGCGGCGACCTCGGCCCCGCTGCCGCGTACGCCGGCTGCAGCGTGGTACTGGGGATCACAGCGATCTGGCTGGGCCTCAAGCTTGTCGCCCTGCTCTCGCGATAAGGCGAATGCTGCATTCAAACCGACACCGCTTCGTCACGCCGCGCGCCGCGGCTGGAGTCAGGCGTCAGCCGATAAAGAAACGCCGTATCGCTCTGGACGAGATTTCATGGATGCGGAGAAGATTGGCTTCCGTGTGCTAGCACCCGGCGGCCTTCTCCGCGCGAAGAACACGGACGTGATCCGGTGTCTAGGCAGGTCCAGCTCGCCGATGGCGATTCGGAGGCCGGTCTGCACCGCCCCGTCGGCATTGCTTCGCTCGTTTGCTCAGCGCCAGTTGGCGTTGTTCTCCCAGAACTCCACCGCACGACGGTAGGCTTCGCGGTCCAGACCCACGCCCGAGCCGCCCTCTTCCACGCCGAGCGCATTGCGCATCATCGTGATCGGCGCCATCGGCACTTCTTCCGGTTGCGCGGTGTAGATGCAACCGACCACGCCCCACTCGGCGTCGATGATGGAACCTTCCCTGGCCAGTTGCTCGCGGCTGTACAGGATCACCATCAGATAATCGGCAACGGGCGGTTCCACGCCTTCGAACCAGCGCACCAGCACCGGCAGTTCTTCTTTGGTGCGCGCCTCGTAGGCCGAGCGCAGCAGATGGCGGTTGCCGTCGGTGATCGGCACCGTCAGGCAGCGCGTCGAGGTCCAGTTGCGGTGCACATGCAGCTTGCAGAACGGCGCGTAGCCATCGAGCACCTTCAGCGGCGCATGCTCATTGAGATGCCGCTCGAACTGCTCCGGCGTGCAGTCCTGGATCGTGTTCGCGCGTGGCGTACGCGGAAACAGGCGGGTACGGGCGAAGGGGGTTAGGAAGATCGACATGGGACAAAGACCGCAGCAGAAGCCAACGCGCATTCTCGGCTATCCGGGACGGTTGTGATCCTCTGTTCGTGCCCAGTGCGCGCTATCTACCGCCTCTTCGCTTTCCAGGCGACATCGCGAGGCGGTGGTTGTCCGGTTGGATCGGGCCCGCCTGTTGCGCAGCGCTGGCGTGAACGGTTGAAAGGTGCGAAGAATCAAGCTGTGACAGGCACGAATTGCCCTCGGGGATGTTCCCCGACCCGGCGGCCAGCTCGAGGTTGAGCGGAATCACGTCGCGCACACCTGCCACCGACAGTCTTCGGACGGACCCGCGCACAAGATCTCCGGCAGTTGCCGCGCTCGCGCCGCACTCGCCTCGCGCCACCCTTCCACCCGCCTTCCCGGTGATTGCCAATGAACTACCGCGACGAAACGCAGCATTTGGCCAAGGTGCCGGAGCTGACACTCGGCTTCTGGGTGGTCAAGGTGCTGGCAACCACGCTGGGCGAAACCGGCGGCGATGCGGTGTCGATGTCGATGGGCCTGGGGTACGCCGTCGGCACTCTGATCTTCCTGGCGTTGTTCGTGGCCATGGTCACCGCGCAGATACGCGCAAGCCGGTTCACGCCGGCGCTGTACTGGCTGACGATCATTGCCTCGACCACGGTCGGCACCACGCTGGCGGATTTTGCCGACCGCTCGCTGGGCATCGGCTACGCCGGTGGCAGCGCGCTGCTGCTCGGGCTGCTGCTGGCATCACTGTTCGCCTGGCACCGTTCGCTCGGATCGATCGACGTGAGCAGTGTCGCCAGCCCGCGCTCGGAACTGTTCTATTGGCTGACCATCATGTTCTCGCAGACGCTGGGCACCGCGCTGGGGGACTGGACTGCTGACAGCGCCGGGCTGGGCTATATAGGTGCGGCAGTCATTTTCGGTAGCGCCCTGTTGTTGGTGGCGGCGGCGTACCTGTGGACGCGGATCTCGCGCACAGCGTTGTTCTGGATGGCATTCGTATTGACCCGGCCACTGGGCGCGGTGGTCGGCGACTTCCTCGACAAGCCGGTCGATCACGGCGGGCTGGCACTGAGCCGCTACATCGCCACAGCGGTCTTGCTGCTCGCCATCGGCCTGTGCCTGGCGGTGTGGCCACAGCGGGCGGCGATCCGGCAGCATTGAGACGGCGCTGACCAAGTCGCCGCTGGACTACGTCGACCGGCGTTGGCCCCAATGCAACGCGCAGCAGGCGGAAAGCGTCTTGCTCACTGGCCGAGGATGTCGGCCAGGGCGGCATCCAGCGTGGGATAGCGAAAGGCGAAGCCTTCGGCCAGTGCATGCGCAGGCACCACGCGCTGTCCGGTGAGCAGCAGCTGCGCCATCTCGCCCAAGGCCAGCTTCAACGCGAACGCCGGGGTAGGCAGCAGGGCCGGGCGATGCAGCGCCGTGCCCAGCGCGCGGGCGAAATCGGCATTGCGCACCGGCTCCGGCGCGGTGCCGTTGTAGGCACCATGGGCGGTGTTGGTTTCCAGCAGCCATTGCAGCAGCCGCAGCAGATCCTGACGGTGGATCCAGCTCATCCATTGCCGGCCATCGCCCATCGGCCCGCCCGCGCCAAGGCGGAACGGCGGCAGCATTTTTGCCAGCGCCCCGCCATCGCGCCCGAGCACCACCCCGGTACGCACGCGACAGATGCGTACGCCCAGTGCCTCGGCCTTGAGTGCCTCGGCCTCCCAGTCACGGCACAACCGCGCGGAGAAATCGTCACCGGACGTGGCCCCCTCATCGAGCACGGTGTCGTCGCGGGGACCGTAATAGCCGATGGCCGACCCCGATACCAGCACCCGTGGACACTGCGACTGGCGCGCCATCCACTGCACCAGCCGCGTGGTGCCACCGATGCGCGAGTCGCGGAATTCCTGCTTGCGAGCGGCACTCCAGCGCCCGTCCGCCAGCGGCTCGCCGGCGAGGTTGACGACCGCATGGATCGGGCCGGCGTCCTCCAGCGTGGCGATACAGCGCACGCCTGGCAACGCAGCGCGCGTGGGATGCCGGGTGAGCACGGTCAGCGTATGGCCGGACTGCAGCAGCTGGGCGCACAGCGCGCGGCCGATGAAGCCGGTGCCGCCAGTGATCAGGATCCGCATGGCCGCGCTCCGCAAAAAGACGTGGCGAGTGTAACCAGCGACCAGAGAGAATCGCGTGCTGATGTCGGCAACGGCCGGTGCATCTGCTGCGGGCGGCTACAGGGCCAGACGCTCGCGCAGTTCGCGCGCCTGCCGCCGCGACACTTCCACACAGCTGCCGTCCTTGAGCATGAGCTCGTAGCCGTCGGCAAGCGATGGTTCTACCGCGCATACCATGCGCAGATTGACCAACGTGTTGCGATTGGCGCGGAAGAACAGCGCCGGCTCCAGCCGCGCCTCCAGTGCGCTGAGGCTGCGCGCCAGCAGCGCATTCTGGTCGCGGAACCACAGCCGCGCGTAGTTGCCATCGACCACGACACGGCTGATTTCGCCCAATACCACGAACCAGCAGCGTTCACCATCGCGCAGGAACACCTGGTCCTCGGCGCCGAGTTTTCCCCGCACTGCAGCGGCCGGCGACACTGTGGTTTGCTGGCGCCCACGTTCGCGTGCTTTTTCCAGCGCCGCGTGCAGGCGTTCGGCCGCCACCGGCTTGACCAGATAGTCCAGCGCGTTGGCGTCGAAGGCCTGCACCGCGTACTGGTCGTAGGCGGTGACAAACACCACCGCCGGCAGGCACTCGAGACCATCGAGTACGTCGAAGCCGCTGCCCGAGGGCATCTGCACATCAAGCAGCAGCAGGTCCGGATGCAGCCGGGCGATAGCGGCGCGCGCTGCCGGTACGTCATCGGCCTCGCCCACGCACTCCACCCACGGCAGCGCTTCGAGCAAGGTACGCAGTTCCCGCCGCGCGAGCCGGGCGTCATCAACGATCAAGACCCTCAGCCGTGCGCTCATTGGCTGATCTCCAGTTGTGCCTGCATCCGCTCACCATTGGGCTGCAGCGTAAAGTGGCCGCGTGCCGTGCTGGCCGTACCCCCGGTGCCGATGCCCAGCTGCGCACGCAGATATGCCAGCCCCACGCCATGACCGGACGTGGTGCTGCGCGCGTTGGCCGGGTTGCTGACGTCGATATGCAGCTGCCCATCGCGCAGCACGATGTGGATCACCAGCTCGCCACCGCCTGCGGTAACGGCGATGCCGTGCTTGATCGCGTTTTCCACCAACAGTTGCAATGCCATCGCCGGCAACCGCGCCTGCAAGGCGGCTGGCTCGATCAGCTGCTGCACCTGCAGTCGTTCTTCATAGTGCACCGCCTCGATGGCGAGGTAGTCGTCCACCACCTGCAGCTCTTCGGCCAGCGACACCCATTCGCCGCGGTTGTGTTCCAGCGCATGCCGCAGCGTGTTGGAGAGCCGGGTCACCATCTCGCGAGCGCGGACGGGATCTTCGTTGATCAGTGCGCGCAGGTTGTTGAGGGCGTTGAACACGAAGTGTGGATTGAGCCTTGCCCGCAGCGCGTCGTGCTCCAGCGTCAGCTGCTGTGCTTCGGCACGAAGGCGGGCCAGTTCACTGTCACGCGCCCGGCGCAGCGCGCGCCAGCCGGACCACGCGGCGACCCACAACGCCAGCATGATCGCGGTGTTGAGCCAGTAACCGAACATGGCGGCCGGGCGGTAATCGGCCTGGCCACCGGGCAGATTGACCCAGCCCAGCCGCAGCGCGGGCATCAGCATTGCGGCGGTCCACAGTTGGGTGACGGTGGCCCCCGCCACGATGCCCGCCAGCAACCGCAACGACAGTGCGCCGCCATCGCACTGCAACCAGCCCCGCCGCAGCGCCAGCGCGCGCAACGCGCCACTGCTCAGGTACAGGCCCACCGCGACCAGCAACGCGATCAGAACCATGCCCGAGCTCCAGCCGGCATAGATGCCACCAAGCAGCAGGTTTAACGCCATGTACGGTGTCCACGCCAGCGCGTTGAGCCACCAGAATCTGTCGCGACGCCTGCCCCTTGCCACGTTGCCCCCTGTCGATTTGATGCGCCGGATCAGCTACCCGCCGTGGCACTGGCCGGCAACGCGAGGAAATCACGCATCTGCGCCTGCAGCCACTGCAGGTCATCCCACATCAGGAAATGGTAGCCGGCCTGGCTCATTTCGATCCGCACGCCGTGGAGCTTGGCGTACTGGCTGGCGAAGATGCCGCGAGTGGATTCCAGCGTCGCCCCATACGGTTTGTACGCCGCCCAGCTGCCCAGCACCAGCGTCGGCGCGGTGATGGCGCCCAGCTCGCCGCGCAGGTCGGTCACCATCATGTCGTACATGGCGTTTGCGGTCGCGGTGCGATCACTGCTGCGGCTCCAGGCTTTCAGTGTGGCGACGCGTGCCGGCTCGTGGGCCATGTTGTTCACCGACGCCTCGGCCTGCTGCAGGTAGCTGGCCTGATCCACCTTCAACATGCCCGCGCGCATCTGTTCGGCCATCGGTCGCATTGTGTCCGGGGTGGCGGCCGGGTTCTGCGCGGCGCCGAAATACGGCAGCGAATCGACGATCACCAGCTTGCCCACCGCCTGCGGCTGCTTGAGCGCCATCTGCAACGCCAGCATCCCGCCCAGGCTGTGTCCGGCCACGACCGGCGCCGCCAGCTTGCGATCGGCGATGTAGGCCAGCAGGCGATCGCGCATGCCGGTGAGGAAGGCGGCATCGTCCACCGCGGGCTGGCCGGCAAACCCCGGCAGCGTGACCAGATGGCACTGCACCTGCGGCTGCAGCGCCTGGCAGGTATCGCGCCAGCTGTCGGCGCCACTGTTGAGGCCGGGAATCATCAGCATCGGCACGCCCTTCCCGACAACTTCCACCTGCATGCCCTGGAAGTTGCTGGAGCCGGCAGCATGCGCCAGCGCGGGAGCAAGCACGGCTGCCATCAACAGGGTGAACACGGCAGCCGGAGAGTGCCGGCGTGCATACGAAGTTATGCGAAGCATGGGACTTTTTCCTTGCGTGGATGTGGACCCCAGCATGACCCAGCGCCGGCCGCCCGTTGCGATAAACATGACCGGTGGCCGCCGCGGGCCGTGAGCGGCGATGACGGCGGATGGATGGCGGCGCTGGCCACAGGCGAAACAATTGTTCATCCATCTTGATGGAGAGATATAATTTCGGCATCCCGTACCGACCGGCCCTCACCACATGACCGCCCTCAGCTTCGAGTTCTACCCGCCCAAGACCGACGAACAACGCGCCCAGCTGGACCGCACCGCTGCCAGGCTCAAGGTGCATGCGCCGGAATACGTGTCGTGCACGTTCGGGGCGGGCGGTTCGACGCTCAGCTACACCTCCGAGACGGTGCGCCACCTCAACCAGCACCACGGCCTGCAGGCGGCGCCACACCTGTCGTGCGTGGGCGGCACCCGCGAGGAGATCCGCGAGCTGCTCAAGCTGTACCGCGCCATCGGTGTGAAGCGCATCGTCGCCCTGCGCGGCGACCTGCCCTCGGGCATGGGCTTCCCCGGTGACATGCGTTATGCCTCGGAGTTGATCGCCTTCATCCGCGCCGAACAAGGCGATGCCTTCCGGATCGAAGTCGGCGCCTATCCCGAGACCCACCCGCAGGCCGCGTGCGCGCTGACCGATCTGCGCAATTTCAAGGCCAAGATCGACGCCGGTGCCGATGGCGCCATCACCCAGTATTTCTACAACGCCGACGCCTATTTCCACTTCGTCGATGCGGTGCGCAAGCTCGGCGTGGAGGTGCCGATCGTTCCAGGCGTGATGCCGATTTCCAACTTCAGCCAGCTGCGTCGTTTTTCCGAACAATGCGGCGCCGAGATCCCGCGCTGGATCGGCAAGCGCATGCAGGCCTACGGTGACGATGCCGAATCGGTGCGGGCGTTCGGTGCCGACCTGGTGGCCGCGCTGTGCCAACGGCTGGTTGCTGGTGGCGCACCAGGGCTGCACTTCTACACGCTCAACCTGGCCAAACCGACCACCGCGGTACTGAATCGCCTGCGCACCACCTGAAGCGGCGGCGCGACGGCGCATCATCACTTCCGGCAACGCCCTGCTGCCGCTACCCTGCTTGGGATGCGTGCCGCGCTACTCCTGCTGCTTTTTGTTCCTCCCGCTGCCGCACATGCGCAGCAGGTCAACCGCTGCACCGACGCCCGTGGCGAGACGGTGTACAGCGACCGCCGCTGTGAAGACATCGGCGCGGTGGCGCGTATCCCGCAGGGGCCGCGCGATGCCGGCGGCAGCGGTCTGTACCGCGACACCTGTGCCCGACGGCTCAGCGAACTGGTTGGACAGATCAACTCGGCGGTGCAGGCGCGCGACGTCAACCGCCTGTCCAGCGTGTATCTGTGGAACGGGCTGTCCAATGCCGCCGCCGCCCGCGTGCTGGACCGGCTGGAAGCCATCGTGCAGCGCCCGCTGGTGGATATCGCGCCGGTGTACCCGCCGGAGCCGACCTACGAACCGGCACCGCCGCTGCCTTTCACCTACACCGATGGCACCCCGGTCGACCCCGGGCAACAGGCCGAGGCGGAGGTCTCCGCTCCGCCGATCGAGGCGCCCTATACGCGCCGCCGCCCGATCGGCCTGCGCCTGGAACAGACGCTTGCCAATGGCAGCACGCCGTCGCGCACCGTGCTGAGCCTGCGCCGCCAATACAACTGCTTCTGGATCAGCCTGTAACCGGCACCGGCCAGAGCGAACGGATCGCGGCGATGCCCTGCGCACCATGCTGCCGCGCCTTGCCGATGTGTTCCGGACCCAGCCCGCCGCTGCCGTAGATCGGCAGCGATACCTGCTCGCGCATACGTTCGAACGCGTCCCACCCCAGCGCTGCTGCGCCCGGATGGCTGGCCGTGGCCTGTACCGGCCCCAGCACCGCGAAGTCGCAGCCCAGCCGTTGTGCAGCCTGCAACTGGGCCAGATCGTGGCAGGAGGCAGCCACCGGCACACTCGGCGGCAACGGCCGCTTTTCCAGCTGCAGAAGCTGCTCGCCGCCCAGATGCACGCCGACACCGAGTTCGCGCGCCAACTCGATATCGCGATTGAGCAGCAGCTGCGCACGGCGCCCGTGCCGCTCCACCGCCGCACGCGCCAGCGCCACCCGCTCGCTGGTCGCGGGCGTGCGCAACTGCACACGCTCGATGCCGCTGTCGAGCACCCGTCCCAGATCGTCCAGCCAGGCCTCGATCCCGGCAAGCGGCTCGGGCGTGACCAGATAGCGGTCGGCCTGACGCAGCATCGCCACAACCGGCACGTCGGCCGGCGGCATCGAATAGCGCTCCAGCTTCTCGGGGGCGACCCAGCTGATGGCCTGCCCCTCGCGCCCGCGTGCGGTCCCGCTCCAGCGGGTGATCCGGCGCACTTCCAGACGCAGGCGCTTGTCGGGATACAGCTGCGGCACCTCCATCAGCCACTCCCCGATCTCGGCATCGATGCCCAGCTCTTCGTGCAACTCGCGCACCAGGGCCTGCTCGGAACTCTCACCGGCTTCGCGTTTGCCGCCGGGAAATTCCCACAACCCGGGCATGTCGCTGTTGCCGGTCCGGCGATTGAGCAGAATCCGGCCACGGGCGTCGGTGATGACGCCGGCCACGACATGAATCGAGCGTTGCGGAGATGACATGCCGGAAGAATGCCCAATGGCACCCGGATCACGCAATGCCGGCGTGGGTGGCAGGCGGCGCAGCCGGTTCGCGCCCGGCCACCCCGCGACACGGAGTCACGCGGTTGAGCCTTCGATCCACCTGTGGATCACGGGCATCCGCCGGGCGACTTGCGCCGCCAGCGGGTAGACCAGCCGGCGTTCATGGCCGAAGACGCCGACAGCCGCTGGCAACCGTGCGATGCCATCGTGGCGCAAAAAAAACGCCCCACTGCACGTGGGGCGTTCTTCCTGTCATGCGGTCGCTGGAGACGCGATAGTGCCGCCGCTTGCCACGATCAGCTCTACGCAGCCGACCGTAGGCAGTTGCGCGAACGCGCGACTGTCAGCTCAGCTGTCCGTGGCAGTGCTTGTACTTCTTGCCGCTGCCACACGGGCACGGGTCGTTGCGGCCGACTTTGGGCGCGTCGCGGGTGACCTGGGCCACGCCGGCCTGCGCCTGCATTTCTTCCACTTCTTCCTGGGCGCTGTAGCTGCCGGCATCCTGGTGCTGGAACTGCGACATCTGCAGGCGGGCTTCGGCCTGCTGGCGTTCCAGCGCTTCCATCGCCGCCACTTCCTCCTCGCTGCGGATGCGCACGCGCGCAAGCAGGTTCACCACCTCGCGCTTGACGTTCTCCAGCATCTCCGAGAACAGCTCGAAGGCTTCCTTCTTGTACTCCTGCTTGGGCTGCTTCTGCGCGTAACCGCGCAGGTAGATGCCCTGGCGCAGGTAGTCCATGCGCGCCAGATGCTCCTTCCAGCTCTGGTCGAGCACGGTCAGCATCACGTGCTTTTCCAGTGCGCGCATGGTTTCGGCACCGACGCCTGCTTCCTTCTGCGTGAAATGCTCGTCGACCTGGGCCTGCACCTTCTGCGCGATGCCTTCGGCGTCCAGCTCCTCGTGCTGCTGGACCAGATCGGTCAGCGACATCTCCACGCCGAGCTCGCTGGACAGCGTGGCTTCCAGACCCTGCAGGTCCCACTGCTCGTCGATCGAGTTGGGCGGCACGAAGCGCGCCACCAGGTCATAGATCACGTCGCCGCGGATGCCATCGATGTTGTCCTTGACCGACTCGGCGTCCAGCAGCTCGTCACGCTGGGAGTAGATCACCTTGCGCTGGTCGTTGTTGACGTCGTCGAAGTCGAGCAGGTTCTTGCGGATATCGAAGTTGTGCGCTTCGACCTTGCGCTGCGCCTTTTCGATCTGCCGGCTGACCATGCGGTCTTCGATGACGTCGTCTTCCTTCATGCCCATCATGCGCATCGCCTTCTGCACCCAGTCCGAGGCGAAGATGCGCATCAGGTTGTCTTCCAGCGACAGGTAGAAGCGGGACGAACCCGGGTCACCCTGGCGACCGGAACGGCCACGCAGCTGGTTGTCGATACGGCGCGACTCGTGGCGCTCGGTGCCGACGATATGCAGGCCGCCAGCCGCCTTGACCGCCTCATGGCGCTCCAGCCACGCCGCCTTCACCGCCGCCTTCTGCTCCTCGCTGATGTCTTCGCCGAGCTCCTGCAGCTCGGTTTCCAGCGAGCCCCCGAGCACGATGTCGGTACCGCGACCGGCCATGTTGGTGGCGATGGTCACCGAACCCGGGCGCCCGGCGTTGGCGACGATGGTCGCTTCGCGGTCATGCTGCTTGGCGTTGAGCACCTCGTGCTGCACGCCGGCCTTGCGCAGGTGTTCGGACAGCATCTCCGAGGTTTCGATCGACGTGGTGCCGACCAGTACCGGTTGGCCACGCTTGGCGCAGTCCTCGATATCGGCCAGCACCGCGTTGAACTTGCCCTGGCGGTTGAGGAACACCTGGTCCGGCGAGTCCTTGCGGATGGTCGGCCGGTTGGTCGGAATCACCACCACTTCCAGGTTGTAGATGCTCTGGAACTCGAACGCTTCCGTATCGGCCGTACCGGTCATGCCGGCCAGCTTCTTGTACATGCGGAACAGGTTCTGGAACGTGATGCTGGCCAGCGTCTGGTTCTCGCGCTGCACCGGCACGCCTTCCTTCGCTTCCACCGCCTGGTGCAGGCCGTCGGACCAGCGGCGACCGGCCAGTGTACGGCCGGTGAACTCGTCAACAATCACCACTTCGCCATCGCGCACGATGTAATCGACATCGCGCTGGTAGATGGCATGCGCGCGCAGTGCGGCGTTGAGGTGGTGCACCACGGACAGGTTCTGCGCGGCATACAGGCCGCTGTCGTTGTCCTCGCCGATGATGCCGGCGCCGCGCAGCAGCTCCTCGGCGTGCTCCATGCCCGCTTCGGACAGGTGCACCTGCTTGCCCTTCTCGTCGACCCAGTAGTCGCCTTCGCCGTCTTCGACTTCCTGCTTCACCAGCTGCGGCACGATCCGGTTGACCCGGATGTACAGCTCCGGTGAATCGTCGGCCGGGCCGGAGATGATCAGCGGCGTACGCGCCTCGTCGATCAGGATCGAGTCGACCTCATCGACGATGGCGTAGTGCAGGCCGCGCTGGTAGCGATCAGCCCGGGACAGCGCCATGTTGTCGCGCAGGTAATCGAAACCGAATTCGTTGTTGGTGCCGTAGGTGATGTCGCTGCCGTAGGCCTCGCGCTTGTCGCCGTGCGGCATGCCCGGGTAGACCACACCCACGCTCAGTCCCAGCCAGTTGTACAACCTGCCCATTTGCGCGGCATCGCGGCGGGCCAGGTAGTCGTTCACCGTGACCACGTGCACGCCCTTGCCTTCCAGCGCGTTGAGGTACACCGGCAGCGTGGCGACCAGGGTCTTGCCTTCACCGGTGCGCATCTCCGCGATCTTGCCCAAGTGCAGCACCATGCCGCCGATCAGCTGCACGTCGTAATGACGCATGCCCAGCACGCGCCGCGACGCTTCGCGGCAGACCGCGAACGCTTCGGGAAGCACCTTGTCCAGCGCTTCACCATCGGCGATGCGCTTGCGGAACTCGGGAGTCTTCGCCTTCAGCTGGTCATCGGAAAGCTTTTCGGTTTCCGGCTCCAAGGCATTGATCTTGGCGACGATACGGTTGAGCTGGCGCAGCTGTCGTTCATTACTACTGCCAAAGACGCGGGTAAGCAGGCTGTTGATCATTGAAGGAACCGGTTGGAATGAAATGCCGTACGGCTGCGACTCCCCCGGGGACCCGATCACCGCAAACGAAACAGGGCGCAATGCGCCCTGTCGATGGCAACGCCTATTGTAGCTTGGGGCGGCTGCTTGGCGATTCAAGCATCCGCCGCAAGGTCAACCGCGGCGAATGCGACCCACCGGCGTGTTGCCGCCATCGCCGAGGAACTTGCGCGGATTGACCGCGTTTCCGCGCTCCCACACCTCGAAATGGACATGGGCGCCGGTCGAACGTCCGGAGGACCCGGCCTTGGCCACTTCCTGGCCCGCGCGGACCAGGTCACCGGCCTTCACGATCAGCCGCGAATTGTGGGCGTAGCGGGTGACATAGCCATTGCCATGGTCGATATCGACCACGTTGCCGTAGCCGCCCTTCACTCCGGAAAAACTGACCACGCCGTCGGCCACCGACATCACCGGGTCACCGACCCTGGCGTGGAAGTCCATGCCCTTGTGGGTCGCCCGGCCGCGGCCGAATGGATCGGCGCGGGTGCCGAAGCTGGAGGTGACGTAGGTGTTGCTGAGCGGCATGCCCGACGGCACCGCGTTCTGCTCGAGCTGGTGATCGAACAGCAGCGACTCCAGCACCGACAGCTGCTTGCCGGAATCGGTGAAGCGCTGCTGCAGCATCTGTAAGTCGGTGATCACCGCACTGACAGGAATATCCTGCACCGCACCGCCGTCGCCATCACCCATACCGGGCGACTCGTTGAAATCGAATTCGCCGTCTTCCAGCTTGCCCATCTGGGTCAAACGCTCACCCAGTGCATTGAGCCGGGTGGCCTGGGCCTGCAGCTCGCCGAGCCGCGCCGCCAGGGCATTCACTTCAGTCTGCGCCTGCTCGCGGACCTGTTTCAGTTCGTGTTCCTGCTTGTCGACCTTGGCTTGCAGCGCCGAATCACCGACCATGCCGATGGCGGAACTGGCGCCAATCCCCAGCAGACATCCCATTCCCAGCATCGCGCCGAGCAGCGCACGCGGGCGATCCTCGAAGTAGATCCGCAGACGTCCCAAAGGCGTCTTTGCCTGATTTTCACGCGTTTTGATTACGATCTTTCTGACTGTCATTGAAGAATTCTTATGTCTGAGCCGAAATCCAGTGTTCGTCCACCCTCCGCGCCGAAGCAGGCGCTGGAGGCTGTCATGGCGGGCAAAGCTGGAAACCCTCTGCGTCGCGCCTTGTGGCTCGATGCACTGGACCGGCAATTGCGCCCCCACTTGCCGCCTGCGCTGACAAGTCGTTGTCGACTGGCCAATGTGGACGGCGAACACCTCGTTTTTCTCGTCGACTCACCGGTATGGCACGCCAAAGTGAGGCTTGCCGAAAACCAGTTGCTCGACGCGGCCCGATCCATCGGGCTGAAGGTCACCAAGGTGACCGTCAAGACTGCCACTGCGCCATTGCACTCCCCAGTGCAGACAGACCAGCGCAGGTCCCACGCAGTATCGGCAGCCACGCACAAAGGGTTGCGTGACGCCTTGGCATGCTTCCAGGATGACGAATCCGACAAATCCTGAGCGCAACGGGAGCCAAACACGCTCCTGTTTCCATCGTTCACCGCAGTGAGCGAAGCGGAAGACCGGCCCGAATCGTATCCGCGTACGGGGCGCCAGTAGTTAGCGTTTTGTTAATTTTTCGCTAAATTCAGCTACCGACCCAAGTCGGATTCACATTTCCGTGACGCGCATCGGTAACCCCGGCCACGGGCAGACCGGGTGGATCAGGCGTACGCCGGCATCGCGTAGGTGACCGGATCGGGCCGGGTTGGAGACTCGTAACTGACCCATTCCCAAGCGGACTGGTCGGCCATCAGCGCGCGCACCAGCTTGTTGTTCAACGCATGGCCGGACTTGAAGCCCTCGTAGGCACCCAGCACCTGGCCACCGGCCAGGTACAGATCGCCGATGGCGTCTAGGATCTTGTGGCGCACGAATTCGTCGGCATACCGCAAGCCGTCGTCATTGAGCACGCGGAACTCGTCGAGCACGATCGCGTTGTCCATCGAGCCACCCAGAGCGAGGTTGCGCTCGCGCATGTACTCCAGGTCACGCATGAAGCCGAAGGTGCGGGCGCGGGCGATTTCCTTGGTGTAGGCCATCGTCGAGAACTCGATTTCCACGCGTGACTGGCGCGCGGGAATCATGGGGTGGTCGAACTCAATGGTGAATCCGAGCCTGTAGCCCTCATAGGGCTCGAAGCGGGCGATCTTGTCGCCGTCGCGCACTTCCACCGGCTTGAGGATGCGCATGAAACGCTTGGGTGCATCCTGCTCGACGACTCCGGCGGACTGCAGCAGGAACACAAATGGGCCGGCCGAGCCGTCCATGATCGGCAGTTCGGCCGAAGACAGCTCCACGATCACGTTGTCCACGCCCAGGCCCGCGAGCGCGGACATCAGGTGCTCGACGGTCTGGATCTTGGCCGGGCCACAGGTCAGCCCGGTGCACAACGTGGTTTCGGTGACCAGCTCGGCATGGGCCGGCACATCCACCGCCGGCTCCAGGTCCACGCGCCGGAACACCACACCATGGTTGACCGGCGCCGGGCGCAGGGTCATATAGACCTTGTCGCCGCTGTGCAGGCCGACGCCCGTGGCGCGGATGGTGTTCTTGAGGGTGCGTTGCTGGATCATCGGCGTGGGGTCATGTGCGCCGCACGTGCACGGCCTTGGGACAAACAAGAATAACACGCAGCCACACCCGGCCCGTTTTGAAACAGCGGTGTGCTACGCACTGTCCGCCGAAGCGGAAAAATGTTGCCGGGCCGTTCCTGGCCCGGCAACAAAGGACATGGCATTTCACGCCGGGGAGGACAAGCCCCGACGTTTTTCCTGCAACCGGCATCCGTCTGCGACACCAGCGTCAGCACCTGCCATACGGGCAAGCGCCGGACGATGCGTGGCAATCGATGCCGGCCCTGGTTCAGTCCGCCTGACGGCGCAGGAACGCCGGGATGTCCAGGTAGTCGCTCGGCAGTTCAGCCGCGGCCGGTGCCGGAGTGGCCAGCGACGCCGAAGCGGTATCGCTGCTCGGACGACGCAGGCCCATGCCCATGGTGTTGCCGACCGCCTTGGCTACCGCATCGCCGCTGTCGAAATCCTCGAATTCCGGCTGACCGGTGGTGGCATTGCGGACCAGTTTGATCGGAGCACGCTCGCCCGGACGCTGCGACTTGCTGGCAACCGCACGATTCAGGCCTGTGGCAACCACCGTCACCTTGATCTCGTCACCCAGGTCCGGATCGATCACGGTACCAATCACCACCGTGGCGTCTTCAGACGCGAACGCATGGACGGTGCGGCCGATTTCGTCGAACTCGCTCATGGTGATATCGGTGCCGGCGCTGATGTTGACCAGCACGCCATTGGCGCCGGCCAGGTTCACATCGTCCAGCAACGGATTCTGGATCGCGGCTTCGGCAGCGGCCTGGGCACGGTCATCGCCGCGCGCGGTGCCGGTGCCCATCATCGCCAGGCCCATTTCCGACATCACGGTGCGCACGTCGGCGAAGTCGACGTTGATCAGGCCCGGACGCACGATCAGATCGGCGATGCCCTGCACGGCGCCCTGCAGCACGTCGTTGGCGGCACGGAAGGCCTGCACCATGGTGGCGTTGCGGCCGAGCACGGTGATCAGCTTTTCGTTGGGGATGGTGATCAGCGAATCGACGTGCTGGCTCAGCTCCTCGATGCCCTTCAGTGCCACCTGCATGCGGCGACGGCCCTCGAACGGGAACGGCTTGGTCACCACGGCCACGGTCAGGATGCCCATTTCCTTGGCCAGCTGCGCCACCACCGGGGCAGCGCCGGTGCCGGTGCCACCACCCATACCGGCGGTGATGAACACCATGTCCGCGCCCTGCAGGGCGTCCATGATGCGCTCGCGATCTTCCAGTGCGGCCTGACGGCCCACTTCCGGATTGGCGCCTGCGCCCAGGCCCTTGGTGACATTGGTACCCAGCTGCAGTTGCAGCTTGGCACCGCAATTCTTGATGGCCTGCGAATCGGTGTTGGCGGTGATGAATTCAACGCCTTCCACGCTGGTGTTCACCATGTGCGCCACCGCGTTGCCGCCGCCGCCGCCCACGCCCACCACCTTGATCACCGCATTGGGTGCCATCTTTTCAATCAGTTCGAAATGCGCCATGTCCATGTCCTCTCTATTGCCGTGATTGTGCGGACATCCGGGAAGATCCCTCCTCCCTTCGCGCCCGCCTGCACCGGCGAGTTGTTGTTGGTGTGCCGGTGCGGAGTGTCTGCTCGTTACCGGGGGGTTGTTGCCTGCTTCAATGACCGCTTTCTACTGCACTTCGTCTTGCTACTTGCCAGCTGTGGCGCCGCGTCTAGAACTCGCCGCGGAACCAGGTTTTCAGTTTCTTGAACAGGCTGCCGGCACGACCGGTCGGCAGCGATGGCCGGCGCGGATGCTCGATCTGGCTGCCCATCAGCAGCAGGCCGACGCCGGTGGCATGCACCGGATTGCCCACCACTTCGCCCAGCCCGGTGACGTGCTGGGGAATGCCCACGCGTACCGGCATCTGCAGCATTTCCTCGGCCAGCTCGACCACGCCTTCCATCTTCGAGGCGCCACCGGTGAGCACCATGCCGGCGCGCACCAGTTCCTCGAAACCGGAGCGGCGCAGTTCGGCCTGCACCATCTCGAAGATTTCCTCGTAGCGGCCCTGCACCGCCTGCGCCAGCGAATGGCGTGGCATGCGCCGCGGCGGACGATCCCCCACCGACGGCACCTGGATGCTTTCCTCGGCGGTGGCCAGCTGCGCCAGCGCGCAGGCGTAACGCACCTTGATCTGTTCGGCTTCCGGCGTCGGCGTGCGCAGCATGTGCGCGATGTCGTTGGTGACGTGGTCGCCGGCAATCGGCAGCGAGGCGGTATGGCAGATCGCGCCCTGCACGAACACCGCGATGTCGGTGGTGCCGGCGCCCATATCCACCAGCACCACGCCGAGTTCGCGCTCATCGGCGGTCAGTACCGCCACGCTGGAGGCCAGCGACGACAGCACCAGGTCATCGACCTGCAGGCCGCAACGCTGCACGCACTTGCTGATGTTGGCGGCGGCCGACTGCGCGCACACGACCAGGTGCGCATGCACCTCCAGGCGCACGCCGGTCATGCCGACCGGATTGCGGATTCCTTCCTGCGAGTCGTCCAGCACGTACTCGCGCGGGATCGCATGCAGGATCTTCTGGTCGGCGGGTATGGCGACGGCCTTGGCCGCTTCCAGCACCCGGTCCAGATCGCCCCAGGTGACCTCGCCTTCGCGGATCGGGGTGATGCCCTGCGAGTTGCGGCACTGCACGTGGTTGCCGGAGATCGATGCGTAGACCGAGCGGATCTCGCAGCCGGCCATCAGTTCGGCCTCTTCCACCGCGCGCTGGATCGACTGCACCGTCGATTCGATGTCAACCACCACGCCGCGCTTGAGGCCGCGCGACTCGTGCGAACCGATGCCGATGACTTCGATCGGGCTGCCCGGCGAATATTCGCCCACCAGCGCCACCACCTTGGAGGTGCCGATATCCAGTCCGACGATCAGTGATTTGTCACCCTTGCGATTCATGTCCTGTCCTGCGTCTGCTTCGGTGCCACGGCTACCGGGGAACCCCAGCTCAACGTGAAACCATTGGTATAGCGAAGGTCCGCGCGCACGATCGGCGCTTCCCGGCTGGCCAGCTGCGGCAGTACGCGCACGAAGCGCGACAGCCGCGAGCGGGCATCGTCACGACCGATGACGATCTCGGTGCCGTTGTCCAGTGCCAGCGACCAGCTGCCGCGTGCATCCATCACCACGCTGCGCACGTCCACACCGACGGGGGCGAACATCGCGCGTGATTCGTTGTAGAGCGCCACCACTTCGGTGGTCTGCGATTCGGGGCCATCGAGCTGCGGCAACGGCGCGTTCTCCAGGCCGTGCGGGACTGCGAACAGGCGCCCCTGCTCGGACAGCAGGCGGTCGTTGCCCCATCGCGCGAACGGTTTGTGCTCGACCACGGTGATCTCCAGCACGTCCGGCCACTGTTTGCGCACCTTGGCGCTCTCGACCCACGGCAGTTTTTCGATCGCGTCCTGCGCGTCCTGCAACTGCACCGCGAAGTAACCGGCGCGCGCGTAGGGCAGCACCGCCTGCTGCAGGTCCTCGGCGGGCACCCGCTTGAATTCGCCATTGACCCGCAGCTTGGCCAGCGGCCAGCGCTCGGTGCCGACCCAGCCGTTGAGCACAGCCACCACTGGCGATGCCACCAGTGCAATGGCCAGCAACCAGGCAAGAATGCGCACCAGGGCGCTCATCGTGCGCGCTCCCCGGGCAATGACTGTTCCAGTACACGCCAGACCAGCTCCTCGAAACCGATGCCGGCCTGCTGCGCCGCCTTGGGCACCAGCGAATGGCTGGTCATGCCCGGCGCGGTGTTGACCTCCAGCAGGAAGAACCGGCCGCTGGCGCGGTCGCGCATCACATCCACGCGTCCCCAGCCGGTGCAGCCCGCCGCCTGGAACGCGGCCAGGGCGATCCGGCCGATCTCGGCCTCATCGGCGCCTTCCAGCCCCGGGCACAGGTATTGGGTGTCTTCGGCCTGGTACTTGGCGTGGTAGTCGTACCACTGGCCCTTGGGCACGATGCGGATGGACGGCAATGCGACATCACCGAGAATGGCCACGGTCAGCTCGTCGCCGACCACCATCTGCTCCATCAGCAACTGCCCGTCGTAGCGCGCGGCCAGCGCCACCGCCTCGTCCAGCTGCGACTGCTCAAGTACCCGGCTGATGCCGACGCTGGAACCTTCATTGGCCGGTTTGACCACGACCGGCAAGCCCAGCTCGGCAACAGCGGCATGCACGGCCGCTGCGGCCATCCCGCCGTTCGCACTTGCCTGTGCATCGCCGCCAGCGGAGGACAGGCGCACATAGCGCGGCGTCGGCAAGCCCAGCGACAGCCACACCTGTTTGGTGCGGATCTTGTCCATGGCCAGCGCCGAACCCAGCACGTTGGAGCCGGTGTACGGCACGCCGAAGGCCTCCATCAGCCCCTGCACGATGCCGTCCTCGCCACCGCCGTTGTGGCCGTGCAGGATGTTGAAGACGCGGTCGAAGCGGCCATCGCTCAAGCCCTGCGCCAGCGCGGCGATCCCGTCCACCGCAGTGGCGTCAACGCCGCGCGCCTGCAGCGCCTGCAGCACGTTGCGGCCGGAGTCGAGCGAGACCTCGCGTTCGCTGGAGGTTCCGCCCAGCAGCACCGCGACCCGGCCGAAGACCGCCGGATCCGTGGTGCGCAGCGGCGGGAATGTGTACCGGCTCATTCGGCCTCGGCCTCCTGGAATCCCTCGGTGGCAATCAACTGGGCCACCGCACCGATATCGCCGGCGCCCATCATCAGCAGCAGGTCGCCGTCCTGCAGTACATCGGGCAACACCGATGACAGCTCGGCCGCGTGGCCGACCACGACCGGTTCACTGCGGCCGCGGGCACGGATGGCACGCGCCAGCGAGCGCGAGTCGGCGCCGGGAATCGGCGCCTCGCCGGCCGGGTAGACCTCACTCAATACCAGCGCGTCCACTTCGGACAGCACCGCTGCGAACGCATCGAACTGGTCGCGGGTACGGCTGTAGCGGTGCGGTTGGAACGCCACCACCAGACGCTGCGACGGCCAGCCGCCACGGGCGGCGGCAAACACCGCAGCCAGCTCGCGCGGGTGATGGCCGTAGTCATCGATGACCCGCACCCGGGCGCCGTTGCGGGTGGTGACCTCACCCAGATCATTGAAACGGCGACCGATGCCGGCAAAGCTCTCCAGCGCCCGTGCAATCGCTGCGGGCTCGACCCCGAGCTGCCAGCCCACGGCCGCCGCGGCCAGTGCATTGAGCACGTTGTGCTCGCCGGGCAACGCCAGCGTCACCGGATGGCTGCTGCCTTCGGGCAGGCGCAGGGTGAAGTGCATGCGCGCACCGTCCTGCACCACGTCCTCGGCACGCACATCGGCGTTGCTGCTCAACCCGTAGCTCATCACATGGCGCGGAGTCTGCGCGGCCAGCGCGGCCACTTCCGGATCGTCGATGCACAGCACCGCCAGCCCGTAGAACGGCAGGCGTTGCAGGAATTCGGCAAACGCCGCCTGCACGCGGGCGAAATCGTTGCCGTAGTTCTCAAGATGATCCGAATCGATGTTGGTGATCACCGACACCAGCGGATTCAGGCGCAGGAAGCTGCCATCGCTTTCGTCGGCCTCGGCCACCAGCCACTGTCCGCCGCCGAGCTTGGCGTTGGCACCGGCCGCCAGCAGCTGTCCGCCGATGACGAAGGTCGGATCCAGTCCGCCCTCGCTCAGCACGGCAGCGGTCAGCGAGGTGGTGGTGGTCTTGCCGTGCGTGCCGGCCACGGCAATGCCCCGGCGGAACCGCATCAGCTCGGCCAGCATGGCCGCGCGCGGCATGATCGGAATGTGCTGGCTGCGCGCTTCCATCAGCTCCGGGTTGTCGTCGCGGATGGCGCTGGAAACAACGATGCAATCGGTGCCCAGCACGTTGGCGGCCGAATGGCCACGCATCACGCGTGCGCCCAGCCGTGCCAGACGACGGGTGGCGGCGTTGTCGGCGTTGTCCGAACCGGACACTTCGTAGCCCAGCGTCAGCATCACTTCGGCGATGCCGCTCATGCCGGTGCCGCCGATGCCGACGAAATGCACGCGCGGGAATGCCCGCACCAGATCGGTAGTGTCATGCAGGCGGCGGATCACGCGCGGCCTCCGGTGTGGCGAGCGCGGCTGCGCGGTGCCCTGTTCATACTGCTTCCTCAAGAATGATGTCGGCGATGCGTTCGGCCGCATCGACCTTGGCCAGTGCACGGGCGGCGTGCGCCATCTCCATGCGACGGCCGGGATTGTTGGCAAGATCGCGCAGCACGCCTTGCAGGTTCACTGCCAGCGCGTCGTCCTGCTTCATCAGCACGGCAGCGTCGCGCTCGACCAGATATTCGGCATTGCGGGTCTGGTGGTCATCGACCGCCGCGGCGAACGGGACCAGCACGCTGCCCACACCAACCGCGCACAGTTCCGCCAGGGTGGAAGCGCCGGCACGGCACACCACCAGATCGGCCCACGCGTAGGCGGCTGCCATGTCGGCGATGAAGGGATCCACACGGCCTTCGACACCACCCTCGCGATACGCCTGCACGGCTTCGGCATGCAACTTCTCGCCGCACTGGTGCCACACCTCGATCTGCACGCTGCCGTGCAGCGCGGCGATCGCCTTGGGCACGGCGTTGTTCAGGACGCGCGCGCCCTGACTGCCACCCAGCACCAGCACGCGCAGCGCGCCGCTGCGACCGGCCAGCCGCTGCGCCGGTGGGGTGACCGCTGCGATCTCGCTGCGCACCGGATTGCCGACGGTCTCTTCGCCGCGAGTGAAGCTGCCCGGGAAACCGGTCAACAGGCGACGGGCGAAGCGCGACAGGATGCGGTTGGTCATCCCCGGCGCGCGGTTCTGTTCGTGCACCAGCAAGGGCAGGCCATGCAGACGTGCGGCAATGCCGCCCGGACCGGAGGCGAAGCCGCCGAAGGCAATCACCGCGCGCGGATTGCGATCGCGCAACAGGAAGCCGGCACCGCGAATCGCCCGCAACACCCGCATCGGTGCGCCCAGCAGGGCCAGCTTGCCCTTGCCACGCAGGCCGCTGATCGCCAGCGTATCCACGTGGATGCCATGCTGCGGCACCAGGCGGGTTTCCATCGCGCCGACCGCGCCCATCCAGGTCACCGGCACGCCACGCTCGCGCAGCACCTTGGCAACCGCCAGCGCCGGAAAAATATGGCCACCGGTGCCGCCGGCCAGGATCATGACCGGGCGCGCGGAAGCAGCGGCATGCGTCGTACTCATGCGATCCTCCCGAACGTCGGCTCGATGCGCTGCTGCATGCGGCTGGTTCCGCGCGCGACGCCGCTGTGTGCGGTCGCGGCGAACGCTGGCTCCGTGGCTGTCACAGTGGCACCGGCGGACGGCTCGTCCGCCATCGCTGCGGTTGTCTCGAAATCGGCCCGCACCGCCTGCCGGCGCACGGCGCGGTCGTATTCGTAGGACACGCGCAACAGCAGGCCCATGGCCACGCAGGTCATCATCACGCTGGAGCCACCGGAGGAGATCAGCGGCAGCGTCAGCCCCTTGGTCGGCAGGATGCCCAGATTCACGCCCACTGACACGAAGCTCTGCAGGCTGATCCACAGGCCGATGCCGAAGGCGATGTAACCGGAGAAGTGGCGCTGCATTTCCACGCAGCGCGCGCCCAGCCAGAACGCGCGCCCGACCAGCAGCGCATACAGCGCCAGCACCAGGCACACGCCCAGGAAACCCAGCTCCTCGGCGATGACCGAGAAAATGAAATCGGTGTGGGCTTCGGGCAGGTAATTGAGCTTCTGGATCGAAGCGCCAAGGCCCACGCCGGTCCACTCGCCACGGCCGATGGCCATCAGCGCGTTGGTCAGCTGGTAGCCGGAGCCGAGCTGGTCGGCCCACGGATCCCAGAACGAGGTGATGCGGCGCATGCGATACGGCTCGAAGATCGCCAGCATCGCCATGCCGCCGATGCCGAACAGCACCGGCGTCGCCATCCGCGGCAGGTTCACCCCGCCCAGTACCAGCATGCCGGCGGTGATCGCCAGCAGCAGGGTGGAAGAGCCGAAGTCGGGCTGCAACAGCAGCAGCAGCACCAGCCCGCCCGCCACGCCCAGCGGCTTGAGCATCGCCGGCCAGGTGGCGTTGACGTCATCGCGGAAGCGCACGAGATAGCTCGACAGCCACACGATGTAGAGCACCTTCACCGCTTCCACGGTCTGGAACTTGGAAATTCCCAGATTGATCCAGCGGCGGGCGCCGTTGACGCTGCTGCCCAGCCCGGGAATGAACACCACGATCAGCAGTGCGAAGCAGGCCAGCAGCAGCGCCTGGTTGTACTTCTCCACCTCGCGCAGCTCGACCCGCATGACCACCGCCGCCAGCGCAACGCCGACCGCGATGAAAACCAGATGGCGGGTGAGGTAGTGGAACGGATTCTGCGTCAGCGCGATGGAGCTGGAAGCCACCATCACTACACCCAGCGAAGCCAGCGCCACAGCGGCGCCAAGCAGCCACTTGTCGTAGTGGCCGCCGATGGCTTCAAGTCGGGTTGCCTGGCGCGAGAATTCGTTCATCAGCGTACTTTCAACGTGGCCAGGCCGATCAGCACCAGCACCACCGAGATGATCCAGAAGCGCACGATCACGCGCGGTTCCGGCCAACCCTTGAGTTCGAAGTGGTGATGGATCGGCGCCATGCGGAACACGCGCTTGCCGGTCAGCTTGAACGAGGCGACCTGGATCATCACCGACAGGGTTTCGATCACGAACACGCCGCCCATGATCACCAGCACCAGTTCCTGGCGCACGATCACGGCAATGGTGCCGAGCACCGCACCCAGCGCCAGCGCGCCGATGTCGCCCATGAACACCATCGCCGGGTAGGTGTTGAACCACAGGAAGCCCAGCCCTGCACCGGCAATCGCCGCACAGATGATCACCAGCTCACCGGCGCCCGGAATCTGCGGGATCTGCAGGTAGCTGGAGAAGACCACGTTGCCCGAGGCGTAGGCGAACACGCCCAGCGCACAGGCCACCAGCACCGTGGGCATGATCGCCAGACCATCCAGGCCATCGGTCAGGTTGACCGCGTTGGAGAAGCCGACGATCCAGAAGTAGGCGATGGCCACGAAGCTGATGCCGGCCAACGGCAGCGCGATCGACTTGAACATCGGAATGTAGAAGGTCAGCGCGGCCGGCACATCGGCGGTGTAGAACAGGAACAGGCCGGCGCCCAGACCAAAGATCGACTGCAGCAGATACTTCCAGCGCGACTTCAGCCCGTTGGGATCACGCCGCACGATCTTGAGCCAGTCGTCGTACCAGCCGATCGCACCGAAGCACAGCATCACCGCCAGCACCAGCCACACGTAGCGGTTGCGCAGGTCGCCCCACAGCAATACCGACAGCAGCACGGTGGTCAGGATCAGGCCACCGCCCATGGTCGGGGTACCGGCCTTGGAGAAGTGCGACTGCGGGCCATCCTTGCGGATCGGCTGGCCGCCCTTGAGCTGGGCCAGGCGGCGGATCGCCATGGGGCCAAGCCACAGCGACAGCGCCAGCGACGTCAACGCCGCCAGAATGCCGCGGAAAGTGAGATAGCCGAACAACCCGAACAGGCTCTCCAACTGCTGCAGCCAACGGGACAGCTCAAGCAACATGGGATGGTTCCTCGCCGCGCGACAACAGCGCGGTCACAATTTTGTCCATGGCACTGCCGCGCGAGCCCTTTACCAGGCAACGCACGCCAGCATGAAGTTCGGCTGCCAGCGCCTGCGCCAGTGCCGCGTGGGTATCAAAGTGGCGGCCACCCTCACCGAATGCGGCCGATGCCGCGGCGCTCAGATCGCCCAGCGTGTACACACGCTTCAGGCCGGCCGCGCGCGCGCGCTGCCCTGCCTGCGCGTGCAGCAGCATCGCCTCGGCACCGAGTTCACGCATATCGCCCAGCACCAGCCAGCCCTCATCCGCACCGGCGGCCAGCGCGTCAATGGCCACGGCAAGTGAGCCGGGGTTGGCGTTGTAGCTGTCATCGACCAGCACCGCGCCGCCCGGCAATACATGCGCCACCTGGCGACCGGCTACCGGCCGCGCCTGTGCCAGTCCATCGGCAATCACCGCAAGTCCGATGCCAGCGCCCAGCGCCAGCGAGGCTGCCGCCAGCGCATTGAGAATGTTGTGTCGTCCGGGCAACTGCAGCGTTACCGCCGCTTCGCCGACCGGGGTGCTCAGCACGAAACGGGAGCCGCCTGCATCGGCGACGATGTCCAGCGCGCGCACATCGGCGCTGTAATCCAGGCCGTAACGCAGCGACCGGCAGCGCGTCGGCGTGCCCAGGTAATGCTGTTCGAACCACAGACCGAAGGCATCATCGGCGTTGATCACCGCCACGCCGTCGGCCGGCAATGCCGCATAGATCGCGCCCTTGGTGACCGCCACGCCGAGCACGCTGCCCAGCCGCTCCAGGTGCGCCGGCGCCACATTGTTCACCAGCGCGTAGTGCGGGCGCACGATATCGGTCAGATAGGCGATGTCGCCCGGCTTGCCGGCGCCCATCTCGTAAACCGCGAAATCGGCATCGTCCGGCGCATCGATGACGGCCAGCGGCAGGCCGATCTCGTTGTTGCGGTTGCCCGGCGTGGCATGGACCTGGCGCCCGTCAACGTTGGCGGCCTGGTGCAGGATCGCCAGCAACAGCGCCTTGACGCTGGTCTTGCCGTTGCTGCCGGTGATGGCGAACACACGGGTGCTGCGATCACGCTGCATGCCGGTGGCGATGCGTGCCAGCGCCAGCTCGGTGCTGGCCACAAGGATCTGCGGCACCTCGGTCTGCTGCAGCGTTTCAACCAGCAGCGCGCTGGCGCCCCGGCCGATGGCATCGGCGGCGAAGTCATGCCCGTCGAAACGTTCGCCGCGCAGCGCCACATACAGGCTGCCCGGCGCCATCGTGCGCGTGTCGTTGCTGATCGCATCGATGGCGGCATCGTCACCGTGGACTTCACCACCGGCCCAGTGCGCGAGCAGCGACAGCGGGGTGCGCTTCATGGATGTTTCTCCATGCCCTGCGGCTGTGCTGACAGTGCATCGGTGCGCAGCGTGTCCTGAACCGCCGCGCTGCCACGACGCTGCAGTGCCTGCGATGCCACCTCGGTGTCGTCGAATGGATGCTGGATACCTGCAATCTCCTGATACGGCTCATGGCCCTTGCCGGCGACCAGCACGATATCGGCCGCGTCCGCCTGCGCCACGGCCATCGCAATGGCCTGCGCACGGTCGCGCTGCACGTGGATCCGGGCGGCCCGGCGCGTTGCTTCGCCTCGTGCGGCCTCACCACCTGCGCAACCCGGCGCGGCGAAGCCGGCCATGATGTCGGCGACGATGCGGTCGCCGTTTTCGCCGCGCGGATTGTCGTCGGTGACGATGACCACGTCGGCATATTTTTCGGCGATTGCGGCCATCTGCGGGCGCTTGCCGGTATCACGCTCACCACCGCAGCCGAACACGCACACCAGCTTGCCGGCCAGATGGCCATGCAGGCTGAGCAGCGCCTGCTGCAGCGCATCGGGCGTGTGCGCGTAATCGATGACCACGGTCGGCTCGCCGTCACCGCCCAGCCGGTTCATGCGCCCACGGATCGGCTGCAACCGGCCAAGCACCTCGGCCACCTTCGCGGCCGGATGTCCCAACGCATGCAGCGCACCGGCCACGGCCAGCAGGTTGTCGATGTTGAAACGGCCCAGCAGCGGCGAGCGCAGCGCATGGCGCTCGCCCCGGATCACCAGGTCGAAGCCGATGCCCTGCCCGTCCAGCAGCAGATTTTCGGCACGGATGACGGCGCCGGCCTGTCCGGTCGAGCTCAGGCCAATGGCCTGCACGTCCGGCGCCAGCGTGGTGACCAGCTCACGGCCGAAGCCGTCATCGAGGTTGATCACCGCCGCCTTCAGGCCTTCGCGATGGAACAGCCGGGCCTTGGCCGCGCCATAGCTGGCCATGTCGCCGTGATAATCCAGATGGTCGCGGGTGAGATTGGTGAACACCGCCACGTCGTAGTGCACGGCGTCCACGCGCCCCTGGTCGAGTGCATGCGAGCTGACTTCCATCGCCACCGCGCGCGCACCGTCATCGCGCAGCTGCGCCAGCACTTCATGCATCTGCAGCACCAGTGGCGTGGTGAAGCCGGTCGGCACCACCTTGCCGAACATGCCCACGCCCAGTGTGCCGACGCTGCCGCTGGCGGTACCCAGCAGATGCCAAGCCTGGGCCAGCAACTGCACGGTGGAGGTTTTGCCGTTGGTGCCGGTGACACCGACCATGGTCATCTCGCGCGACGGGTGGCCGTGGAACTGGTCGGCCATCGCCCCCATGCGGGCCCGCAGATGCGGCACGGCGATGGCATCGGCCGGTGCCGGCAGGTCGGCCGGAGCCGGCGGATCGAACAGGATCGCCACCGCACCGGCCGCCCTGGCCTGTTCGACGAAGCCCAGGCCATGCGCACCGAAGCCGGCAATGGCCACGAAGGCATCACCGGCGCGAACCGCGCGGCTGTCCAGCACCAGACCACTGATCTGCGGATCGTGCGCCAGTGCAAGATCTGGCAGCAGCTGCGAAAGCGGCATCAGGCGGCTCACTGGCGCACCCCGCCCGCTGGGGGCGCCGCATTGACACTCGGCAGCGCCGCATCGGATTCGGCGGCGGCGTCGGGCACGGTCAGCGGATCCGGAGCAGCCGGCAGGATGTTGGCCGCATGTCCGATCTTTCCCGAGGCCTGCGCGGCCAGCCACGACTGGATGTCGTCCGGCGGCACGTCCATCAGGCGCAACGCGCCTTCCATCACATGGTGGAAGACCGGCGCTGCCACCAGGCCGCCGTAGTACTTGCCACCCTGCGGATCATTGATCACCACCACGGTGGCGAAACGCGGATTGGTGGCGGGGACCACACCGGCGAACAACAGGTTGTAGTGACCGGCCTCGTAGCCGCGCGGACCGTTCTTGCGCGCGGTGCCGGTCTTGCCGGCCACGTGATAGCCCAGAATCGCCGCCTGCTTGGCGCCGCCCTGGGTGACCACCGTTTCCATCATGCGCACCACTTCCTGCGCGACGCCTTCCTCCAGCACCTGGCGCGATTCATTGCGCTGGCCCTTGATGAAGGTCGGCGGAATCAGCTTGCCGCCGTTGCCCAGCGTCGAGTAGGCCTGCGCGATCTGCAGCGGCGTCACCGACAGGCCGTAGCCGTAGGACATGGTGGTCTTGGACGGACCACTCCAGCGTGCAGGCGAGGGAAACACGCCTGCCGACTCACCCGGGAAACCACTGTGCGGCGCGCTGCCGAAGCCGAAATCGCGGATCGAGTCGTAGAACACCTGGTCGGGCATCTTCGCCGCGATCTTGGCTGCGCCAATGTTCGAACTGCGGGTGATCACGCTGCCGACGTTGAGCACGCCGTTGTTGCGTGGCACGTCGCGGATCGTGTACCGGCCCAGCGCCATGTAGCCCGGATTGGTGTCGATCACCGTGGTCGGCGTGACCACTCCGGCGCGCAGCGCGCTGGCGACGGTGAGCGGTTTCATGGTCGAGCCGGGCTCGACCAGATCGGTGACCGCGCGGTTGCGACGTGTATCCGGGGCGGCGCCGGCGACCGAGTTCGGGTTGTAGGTCGGCAGGTTGGCCATCGCCAGCACCTCGCCAGTGGCCACGTCCATCACCACGATCGAACCGCCGGCGGCCTTGTTCTGGGTCACCGCGTTGCGCAGTTCCTTCAATGCCAGGAACTGGATGCGGCGGTCGATACTAAGCGTCAGGTCCTTGCCCGGCTCGGCGGCACGCACCAGATCGATGCTTTCGACGATCGCGCCCTTGCGGTCGCGGATCACCTTTTTGGCGCCGGGCTTGCCGCGCAGCCACTCATCGAACGCCAGCTCCAGCCCTTCCTGGCCGCGGTCGTCGATATTGGTGAAGCCCAGCACGTGCGCCATCGCCTCACCCTGAGGGTAGAAGCGACGGAATTCGCGCTGTGAGAACACACCGGGAATCTTCAGGGCCACGATCTGCTCGGCCACGTCCGGATTGATCCGGCGGCGCAGGTACATGAACTCCTTGTCGGCCTTCTGCGACAGCCGCGTCGCCAGATCGTCGGCCGGCAGCGACAGCGCTTGTGCCAGCTCCGGAATGCGGTCCGGGCTGCGCAGCAACTCTTGCGGATTTACCCAGATCGAGGCCACCGGCGTGGACACCGCCACCGGCTCGCCATTGCGGTCGGTGATCATGCCGCGCGAGGTGGCGATCGGCACCTCGCGCAGATAGCGCGCCTCGCCCTGGCGCTGATAGAAATCGCTGTTGACCAGCTGCACATACGCGGCGCGACCCACCAGCGTCACCGAACACAGGCCCAGCCCGACACCCACCCACAGCAGCCGATGGCGCAGGTTGAACGGGTTGCGCGGGCGATTGCGGCCGGCTTTGCTCATGGCCGGATCACCACGATGTCCGAGGCTTCCGGAAACTTCATGCCCAGGCGGCCCCGGGCTTCCTGGTCCACGCGCGTGGCCTGCGCCAGCGTGGCCTGCTCCAGCTGCAGGCGGCCGAATTCGATGTTGATTTCGTCGCGGGCATGCTCCAGCCGCGACAGCTCGACAAACAGCTGCCGGTGACGATGCCGCATGAACACCACACCGATCGACGAGGCGATGGTGCAGACCAGCAGCACGATAAGCAGCAGACGGCTCATGCTGGCACCTCGCGCTTTCGCGCGACCCGCAGCACCGCACTGCGTGAGCGCGGATTGACCGCCAGCTCGTCGTCTTCGGCCTTGATCGCGCCGCCGATCAGATCCAGTGTCGGCACGAACGCGGCCAGTTCGGGCAGCCGGCGGTTGCTCGGCGGCGCCTTGGCATGGCGGTTCATGAACTGCTTGACGATGCGGTCTTCGAGCGAATGGAAGCTGATCACCGCCAGCCGGCCGCCCGGCTTGAGCCGCGCCATGGCCGCGTCCAGACCCGCTTCCAGATCGGCCAGTTCGCGGTTGATATGGATGCGGATGGCCTGGAAGCTGCGCGTGGCCGGGTGGATCTTGTCTTTGCCGCGCGGCATCACCGAGGCGATCAGGTCGGCCAGCTGTGCGGTGCGGGTCAGCGGCTGCTCGCTGCGACGGGCGACGATGGCCCGGGCGATGCGGCGGCTCTGGCGCTCGTCGCCGTAGTTCCACAGCACATCGGCAATCTCGCGCTCCTCGGCCTGCGCCAGCCACTGCGCGGCGCTTTGGCCCGAATCGGGATCCATGCGCATGTCCAGCGGACCATCCTTGCCGAAGCTGAAACCGCGCTCGGCCACGTCCAGCTGCGGCGACGACACGCCCAGATCGAACAGCACGCCATCCAGCCCGGCGGCGGTCGCATCCCAGTGCAACAGGTCGGCAAAGCTGCCGCGGAAGATCGACACGCGCGCGTCCGGCGCGAAATCGCGCTCGGCAACCGCAATGGCTTCAGGATCCTTGTCCATCACCAGCAACCGGCCACCTGCGCCCAGCCGCTGCAGCACGCCGCGGGCGTGGCCGCCACGGCCGAACGTGCCATCCAGATAGGTTCCGTCTTCGATCACCTTCAGGCCATCGAGGACCTGCGTGTACAACACCGGCAAATGCTCCGCCGGCGGCTGCGACACCGGAAGGTGACCGGCCTGCGCTTGACCGCGCACCCGGGCACCCCGGCTCACAACTTCAGATCGAGCAACCCATCGCCCAGATCCTCGTCAGACAATGTCTGCTGGATCAATGCGCGATGAGCCTGCTCGCTCCACAATTCGAATTTGTCACCCATTCCCATCAACACTGCCTTCTTCTCGATGCCCACGGCACTGCGGTGGCTGGCGGGGAGGCTGATGCGGCCGTTGCCGTCCAGCTCCAGGTGCGCGGCCGAGCCCACGAGCTTCTGCTGCAAGGTGCGCACCACCCGCTGGGTGTTGGGCTTGGCCATCACGTCCTCGCGTACCCGCTCCCACTCCGGCTCGGCATACAGCCACAGGCATCCGGCCTCGAACGGGTTGTAGGTCAGCACCAGGCGATTGCCACTGGCGCGCGCCACAAGGTCGCGATACGCGGTGGGAACCGCCATGCGCCCCTTGTCGTCCACCGTGATGGCCGTCTCACCCTGAAACACGAGGTCTGTACCTTCCCATTCGCCGAGGCGGTAATTGAACCACGAAAAACCACAAATAACCCGGTTTTCCCTCTGGAGCCCACCTTAGCAGTGCCGAAAGGGTTGTCAACAACTTTGCGGGCTAGAAATCGTCATTCGCATCAATAGGTTGCGGGAATGTTTAGAGAGTTGTTCAAGGTTTATCCACAAGTTGCTGTTTCACCTCGACATTTGCTATTTCAGGTAAATTCAGCGGCGTGGAAGGCGCGTGAAAACGGGGCTGCGGATTCAGGTGCGTTGTTGTGCGGATGGCCGCCCACTGCGCAACCCGTCACACTGCCCGCATGTGCCTCGTCGCCCTCGCCTGGAAGGTCCACCCGCGCTGGCGCCTGCTGATGGCGGGCAACCGCGACGAGTTCCACGCCCGTCCCACCGCGCCCGTGCAGCGCTGGGGCACACCCCACGAGCGGGTCATCGCCGGGCGCGACCTGCGCTCAGGTGGCACCTGGGTCGGCATCGGGCCGGATGGGCGGGCCGGGGTGGTGACCAACTTCCGCGATCCGATGGCAAGCACATCCGGGCCCTCACGCGGACAACTGGTGGCCGACTACCTTGCCGGCCACAGCAGTGCCGACAGCTACACGCAGGTCCTGGCAGACCGGGCGGCGGAATATCCGCCGTTCAACCTGGTGCTGGCCGATGCCGACAGCTGCCAGTATCTGGGCAACCATCCGCTGCAACGCCGCGCGCTGGCACCGGGACTGCACGGCATGTCCAACGCGGCGCTGGATGCGCCCTGGCCCAAGACCCGGCGTCTGACCTCGGTCATGGCGCACTGGCTGGACAACAACGGCGAGGCGCTGAACCCGTTATGGGCCGCGTTGGCCGATGAAACCCCGGCCGCCGACGCCGAACTGCCCGATACCGGCATCGACCTGCAATTGGAGCGGAGCCTGTCACCGGCGTTCATCCGCGGTCGCGAGTACGGCACCCGTGCCAGCACGATCATCGCCATCGATCACGCCGGCACCGGTTTCATCCATGAGCGCCGCTTTGGCGCGGACGGCATCCTGTTGGGTGAAACCCGGGTGAAAATCCCCGGCAGTACGGCTACGGCTTTTAACTAGCAGCCAACATCTTGGTGAGGCGCAACACCCACCACGATCGAAAGCCCGGACAGTCACGCAAGGGCCTCATTCACTTGGAAAGAGTCCCGAAAAAATGGCTAGACTTCCCTTCCGGCGGTGCGGCGAGACTTGTCATCCGCACCTGCAAGCCACCAATGTCCACCCTCGTGGTGGCGCCGGATGCATCTCGTTGGAGTGACCCCGCATTGGTACGGCCTGTGACGCCGATGCCCAGCCAGTGACCGGGCCCAAGGGAACGCCCATGATTCCAGGACTTCGGGTGACACCCGGACATGATGGGATTTGAAGAAGGAGGCGGAGCCGGCCGATAAGCCGGGTTCTGTCGTGGACAGTCATTCCTCTAGGCGCATCGTCACCGATACGCTCAAGCAACCTACCCGGACCCGACGCGGGCCACGCCATTAGGTCCCTATTTGGTCTTGCTCCAGGTGGGGTTTGCCGTGCCGGTCTGTTGCCAGACTCGCGGTGCGCTCTTACCGCACCATTTCACCCTTACCGGCCTCCCGAAAGAGACGTAGGCGGTATCTTTCTGTTGCACTTTCCGTCGGCTTGCGCCGCCCAGGCGTTACCTGGCACCTTGCCCTGTGGAGCCCGGACTTTCCTCGGCATTCCCGAAGGAATGACGCGACTGTCTGGCCGACTCCGCCAGCGCGCATTGTGACACACGGCTGGTGCAACGCGCTGTGTCAGCGTGCCGGCCGCGCGCTGGAACACGGGTGCGAGTCGAACCGTTCATGTGCAGGCCGCCATGCGTCGATCACTGGGATCGGATCAGGAACCAGGCAGATTGATTGAGATCCTGCCTTGATGCTTGAAAGTCGCATCCCATGCCATCGCTGTGACTCAACCGTTCGTGCCATACAGCGCCTTGCGCGGTGCGCCGCTCAACTCGGCCGCGAGCCTGGCGGCGGTGGACGGCGGCAGGTGCTCGTTGAGCTTGGCGTACAGACGCTGACCTTCGGCGATCTGCGCGGCCTCGTCATCAGCGGCGCCCTGCACCATCACCACGAACTCGCCCTTGCGCTGGTTGGGGTCGGCCTGGACCTGGGCCAGCAGGCTGTCCAGGTTTCCATCGAGCACGGTTTCAAACAGCTTGGTCAGCTCGCGCGCCAGCACCGCCGGGCGGGCGCCGCCGAAGATGGCGACCATATCGGCCAGTGACTCCTCGATGCGATGCGAAGACTCGTAGAACACCAGCGTGGCGGTGGCGCCCGCCAAGCGCCCCAGACGCTCGCGGCGCCCACTCGACTTGGCCGGCAGGAAGCCTTCGAAGGCAAAGCGGTCGCTGGGCAGGCCGGCCACCGACAACGCGGCAATCGCCGCACAGGCGCCGGGCAAGGGGCTGACCTTGATCCCGGCCGCGCGCGCTGCCCGCACCAGGCGGAAGCCGGGATCACTGACCAGCGGGGTGCCGGCATCGCTGACCAGCGCCAGCGACTCGCCCGCTATGAGGCGTTCGACAATGCGGGCCGACAGCGCCTCCTCGTTGTGGTCATGCAGCGCCACCAGCGGCTTGTCGATCCCGTAATGCGCGAGCAACGGCCGCGTATGTCGGGTGTCTTCGGCGCAGATCGCCGCCACCGATTTCAGCACCTCCTGTGCACGCGGCGTGAGGTCGCCGAGATTGCCGATCGGCGTGGCAACGACATACAACGTGGCAGCAGGACTCATCAGCGGCTTTTCCATGGTCAAGGGTAGAATCGTACCGTTTCCCCAGCCCGGCACTGCCGCGCCCTGTCGAACGGACCTCAAATGAACAAGCCAGTCGCACGGATTTCCGCCCTGTCATTGTCAATGCTGCTGTTCGTCGGCTGCGCCACGACCAGTCTCACCCCGAGCTCGCCGGCCCAGCAGGCCGCCATCGCATTGCTGGAACAAGGCAAGCCGCGCGAAGCCGCGCAACAACTGGAAACCGGGGCCAACCTGGTGCGTGGCGCCCAGCGCATGTCAATGCTGGCCGATGCCGCGTTCGCCTGGCACGAAGCCGGCGATGACACGCGTGCGCGCAACCTGATGGCGCAGGTGCAGACGCGCTCGCTCTCCGGCGCCACCCTGCAACGCTTCAACCTGCTCACTGCCGAGCTGGCCCTGCTCGACAAACAACCCGCCAAGGCACTGCAGGCATTGGCTGGAGCTGCCGCGACGTTGCCGCAATCGCTGCAGGCGCGTTGGCAGTTGGCCCGCGCGCAGGCACTGGAAGCCAGCGGCGACAGCTTCGGCGCGGCCGGCGCCCGGGCGCGCGCGAGCATCACGCTCGGCGATGCAGCCCGCAACGACAACCAGCGCGCCATCACCCGCCTGCTGGCGAGCCTGGATGACGACACCCTGCGCAGCCGCACCGCGGCACTGCCGGCCGGCGATCCGCTCTACAACCACGCCGGCCGGGCGATGATCGCGCGCGGAATGCAGCTGCCGCGGCCGTTCGACCGCGACCCGCAATGGCAGGTGGATACCAGCCAACGGCCGCCGGCCGACCGCGATGGTTACCGCCCCCCAACAAGGCTGGCCGTGCTGTTGCCCTTGACCGGCACCCTCGCCACCGCGGCCGCGCCCGTGCGCGACGGCCTGCTCGCCGGCTACTACGCGGAAAACCGTCGTCGCCCGGCCATCGACTTCATCGACACCAGGGGTACGGCCGCCGGTGCCAGCGCCGCGTATGAGAAAGCGGTCACCAGCGGCGCCGATTTCGTGGTCGGCCCGCTGGGACGCGACGAAGTGGATGCACTGTTCAGGCGTGAGCAGCTGCCGGTGCCGGTGCTGGCCTTGAACCGCGGCAAGGACGCGCCTCCGCCCGGCAATGCCGGCTTTTCGCTGGCACCGGAGGATGACGGCATCATGGCCGCCGAGTACCTGCTGGCACGCGAGCGCCGCAATGCGGTGGTGATAGGAAGCAACGACGACACCGGCCACCGCGCAACGGCCGCGTTCAAGGAACGCTTCAGCGAACGCGGTGGCACGGTCATCACGACCCTGACGGTGAGCGAAAACCCGGCCGACATCGGCGCGCAACTGCGCCAGGCATCGGCGGCTGACGCCATCTTCCTTGCGGTCAAGGGCAACCAGGCCCGGGCCCTGGCGCCGCAGCTGGCATTGGCCGGCCTGGGTGGCGCCAGCCGCGTGGGTACGTCGCAGCTGACTTCCGGCACTGGCAAGAGCGAGGAGGATGCATCGCTGGATGGCATCGCGTTCCCGAGCGAAACCTGGACTGCGCGCGGCGTGGCCGGGCTGCCCCCCGCCAGCAGTGTGGCCGCCACTTTGCCCACCGCCCGCGGCGCCGCTGGCCGCCTGTTCGCGTTCGGCTTCGACGCCTGGCGCATCAGCGCCTATCTGGAAAAGCTGATCGGCTCCAGCGACGGCGGCCTGTCCGGTGCGACCGGCACGCTGTACTTGGACGGCTTCGGCAATATCCTGCGGACCCCGGCGTGGTCCACCTTCAGCGGTGGCCGGCCTATGCCGATCGCCGATGGTCGTTGACCGCAGGCTGATCGGCGCCGCGGCGGAGAACGCGGCGCGTGAATACCTGCAGCGCGCCGGCTTGCGGCCGGTGGCGGCGAACGCCAACTACCGGGGCGGCGAACTGGATCTGGTGATGCTCGAACGCGGCACCAGCCACGGTGACACGCTGGTGTTCGTCGAGGTGCGTTATCGCCGCTCGGGCACATTCGGCGGCGGTGCCGCCTCGGTCGACGTGCACAAACGCCGGCGGCTGGTCCATGCCGCGCAATTGTTCCTGGCCTCGCATCCACAGTTCGCACACTCGGCTTGTCGCTTCGATGTGATCGACGCCCGTGGCGAACCGCTGCAGTTGGAGTGGATCCGCGACGCCTTCCGCGCCGACGACTGCTGATGCCGGCCGGTTCCATCGCGACCACGATGTATGTGGGCGCGGACCGGCTTCGCCGCGGCAGTTGCCTGCCGGCGTGGATGCCCCGATCGCTGGTCTGATCCGCAAGCCGTCTCGACACCCCGGCGCGTGCCGACCACCCGTGTCCCGGCCAGCGACCCAGCGGCCGCCTACAATGGCGCGATGACCACCACGCTGCCCGCCGCCCTCGACCAGACCCTGACCCGCCTGCTCGGTGAGGGCTGGCGAACCGACGCCAACAGCCTCCAAGCCCATGCCCAGGACAATTCCTGGCGCCATGCCCTGCCCGCCGCAGTCGCGATGCCGCAGACGCGCGAACAGGTGCAGGCACTGGTACGCGCCTGTCGCGGATACGGTGTGCCGCTGGTCGCCCGCGGCGCCGGCACCGGCACCACCGGCGCTGCGGTGCCCACCCACGGCGGCATCGTGCTGTCGTTTGCGCGCATGAACCGCATCCTTTCGATCCAGCCGGGCAACCGCTGCGCGGTGGTGGAACCGGGGGTACTGAACGGCGATCTGCAACAGGCACTGATGCCGCATGGCCTGTTCTGGCCGCCGGACCCTTCCAGCGCCGAGCTCTGCAGCATCGGCGGCAACCTCGCCTGCAATGCCGGCGGCCCCCGCGCGGTGAAGTACGGCAGCAGCCGCGACAATGTGCTGGGACTTGTCGCCGTCACCGGCAGCGGCGATCTGATCGAATGCGGCGGTGCCTATACCAAGGATGCCACCGGCTACGACCTGACCCATCTGATCGTCGGCAGCGAGGGCACCTTGGCGTTGATCGTCGAAGCCACGCTGAAGCTGGCCGCGCGTCCGCGTGCGCAAGCAGGGTTGCGGGTGCTGTACCGCGACGCCCAGGCCGCGGCCGCGGCGGTGTCGCGGATCATGGCGCAGCCGGTGACGCCGACCATGCTCGAGTTCATGGACGCGCGCAGCCTGGAACTGCTGCGCCGCAATGGCGCGCAGGTGCCCGATGCCGGCGCGATGTTGCTGGTCGAAGCCGATGGCGACGACGACACCCTGCCCTACCTGTTGCAGGCGCTGGCTGCCGCGGCCGAAGGTGACGGCATGCTGGCACTGGATGTGGCCACCGATGGCAGCGCGCGTGACCGGCTGTGGGCCGCGCGGCGGGCGCTGTCGCCGGCACTGAAGAGCATCGCGCCGGGCAAGATCAACGAGGACGTGGTGGTGCCGGTGGCGCGGATCCCCGATCTGGTCGCCGGGGTGCAGGCACTGTCGAGCGAGTTCGAGTTGCCCATCGTCACCTTCGGCCACGCCGGCAACGGCAACCTGCACGTCAACATCCTCTACCACCCCGATGACGCTGGCGAGAACACCCGCGCCCACGCCGCCTTGCCCAGGGTATTCGAGCTGGTGCTGGCGATGGGTGGCACGCTTTCGGGCGAGCATGGCATCGGCTTGGCCAAGCGCGATTTCATGGCGCGGGCATTTTCGCACGCCACGCTTGCGGCGATGCGTGCGATCAAGGCGGCGCTGGATCCCGATGGCATCCTCAATCCGGGCAAAGTGCTGCCACCTGCCGGCGATACGCCTGCGGACACCGCTTAAAGCGCGAACACCGCAGGCGCTACCTCCGCCGCCACGGTGCTCACAGCTGACTGGATCCCCGTGGAAGGCGGGGATCCTCCCGCGCCACCCGCCGCGTCGGGCACCCGCCCTTGGCAGTTCACCAGTCGCCCGTGCGTCAAGCGAAGTGGTTGTAGCCGACGCGTGCTGGCTGCCACGACGCGCCGGAAGCATCCAGCGCAAGCACCTGCGACCCGACGGTAATGCGGCCGATACGGGTTGCGGCGGTCGCCGCGAACTCCATCGCAAGCGCCACCTGTTCACGCAACTGCGGCGGCGCGGTGAAACACAGTTCGTAATCGTCGCCGCCGGCCAGTTGCCAATACCGCCGCTGCGCAGGAGCGGTCAAGGCGGCCAGCGCCGGCGAGAGCGGCAACTGTTCGATCCACACGTCGGCGCCGGTACCGCTGCGTGCGCAGATATGTCCGAGATCAGCCAGCAGGCCATCGGAGACATCCACGCAACTGTGGGCCAAGCCGGGCAGATGCCGGCTCGCCTGCAGCCGCGGGCTGGGGCGGATCAGGCGCTGGCGCAGTTGTTCAGCGTGCGGCTCGGGCGCCACCTGCGCCACATCCAGCCTCCCGGCCTGCCACAGCGCCAACGCCGCGGCCGCCTCGCCCGGCACACCGGTCACCCAGATGTCGTCGCCGACACGCGCACCGTCGCGACGCAACGCCGCCCCGGCAGGTACCCGGCCCATGGCGGTGATCGAGATCGACAACGGCCCGCGCGTGGTATCACCGCCGATGAGCGCCATGCCGTGCAGGTCGGCCAGCTCGAAGAAGCCATCGGCGAACGCATCCACCCAGCCCGGTTCGGCCGAGGGCAGTGACAACGCCAGGGTGCACCATGCCGGCTGCGCGCCCATCGCAGCCAGATCGGACAGGTTCACCGCCAGCGCCTTCCAGCCGATATCGGCCGGCAACGTTTCGGCCGGAAAGTGCACGCCACTGTTGAGCGTGTCGGCGGTGACCACCAGCTGCTGGTCCGGCGGCATCTGCAGCAAGGCCGCGTCATCGCCGATGCCCAGCACGATATCCGCGCGTGCCCGGGTGCGCTGGCGAATGCGTTCGATCAGGCCGAATTCGTCAAGGCTCATGCTGTCACCGTGGCACGGAAGGCGTGAGGGCAGCCGCGCCGCGAATCCAACCGGCGAGAGCCGCGGTGAGACGAGCAGCGCGGTGTAACGATGGGGCATGCAGCATGTACGCGCGCATCGTCATATCCGGCAGCACGCGCAAGCCTCCATCCATGCGTGGGCCCACGGGAATACGACAGGCCGAAAGGCGTCGCGACACCAATGGCCCGTGGATGGAGCCGGACGCGTGGTCACCGTGACAACGCACTCTTCCTCCCGGCGCCGTCCGCCCGTCAGCTCCCGGATTCGACCTTGCGCCATTCCACTGCGGCACGGTCGAGCACGCCGTTTACATAGGTATGGCCATGCTCGGAGCCGAAACGCTTGGCGGTCTCGATCGCTTCGTTGATCACCACGCGGTACGGCACGTCCTGACGGTAATGCAGCTCATAGGCCGCCACCCGCAGTACCGCCCGCTCGATCGCATCCACCTCTTCCACGCCGCGGTCCAGGTACGGCGTCAGCGCCGCATCCAGCTCGGTACGATGCTCGAGTACGCCGCGCAGCAGGCTCTCGAAATACCCCAGGTCGGCGATTTCATGCGCCTGCTCATGGGCGAACTGCGCGATCAGCGATTCGGCGTTGCCGCCCGATATCTGCCACGCATAGATCGCCTGCAACGCACGGCGGCGCGCGCGCGAACGCAGCACCGGGTCGATGCCGTCACGGCGGACCGGCTTTCCCGCAGGCTTGCCCTGGTTCCTGTTGTTCATGGCAGCTGCTCCAGAAGATTGACCATTTCCAATGCCGTCAATGCGGCTTCCTCACCCTTGTTGCCATGGCTGCCACCGGCGCGGGCTTCGGCGTCTTCGGCCCGCTCCACTGCCAGCACGCCGTTGAGCACCGGCAAGCCGAAGTCCAGCTGCGCGCGCATCAGGCCCGCGGCGCACTGGTCGGCCACGTGTTCGTAATGGCGGGTGTCGCCGCGGATCACGCAGCCCAGGGCGATGATCGCGGCATGCCGGCCACCGGCGCCGAGGCGCGCGGCCACCAGCGGCAGTTCCCACGCACCCGGCACCCGCACCACGTCGATGGCGTCTTCGGAAATGCCGTTGCCTGCCAGGCTCTGCCGCGCGCCAGCCACCAGCACATCGGTGATGCGGGCATTCCAGCGACTGGCAACGATCGCGAAACGGGCGGATGCGGCGGGGCGAAGATCGCCTTCGTAATGACTCATGCGCTGTGGGGATCCAAAAGGTGGGTCAGTTTAACGTGTCGGCAGTGGTCACCGGCCCTCACGGGCCGGCCGGAACCACGGTTTCAACGATTTCCAGGCCGTAACCGGCCAGACCAATCTGCCGGCGCGGGGTGCCGAGCACGCGCAGCTTGCCCAAGCCAAGGTCGGCCAGGATCTGCGCACCGGCACCATTACGGCGCCAATGCCCGACATCCTTGCTGGACGTGGCCACTTCCGGCTGCGCGCGCAGGCGTGCCAGCAGCGCGTCGGTATCGCGCGGTGCCGACAGCACCACCATCACCCCGCTGTCGGCGGCGGCGATGGCGCGCAACGCATCGGTGGCGGCCACGCCGAAGTCGTCACGGCGCCAGTGCAGCAGGTCGGCCAGCGGGTTTTCCACCTGCACCCGCACCAAGGTCGGGGTGGCCTTGTCGGGTGCGCCGCGGACCAGCGCGAAATGCAGGTCGTGGGCGATGCGGTCGCGGTAGGTGACCAGCTGGAACGGGCCGAATTCGGTGGCGATCTCGCGCGCGTCCACGCGCTCGACCGTGTGTTCGGTCGCCAGCCGGTAGGCGATCAGGTCGGCGATCGAGCCCATCTTCAGGCCGTGTTCTCGCGCGAACACCTCCAACTGCGGGCGCCGCGCCATCGAACCGTCAGGATTGAGCACTTCCACCAGCACGCCGGCCGGCTCCAGCCCCGCCAGCATCGGCAGGTCGCCGGCGGCTTCCGTATGTCCGGCGCGGGTCAGCACGCCGCCGGGCTGGGCGATCAACGGAAAGATGTGACCCGGCTGGCTGAGGTCGCTGGGCTTGGCGTCGGGCTTGACCGCGGTGCGCACGGTGTGGGCACGGTCGTAGGCGGAAATGCCGGTGGTCACGCCTTCGGCCGCCTCGATGCTGACGGTGAAGTTGGTATGGAACTGGGCGGTGTTCCGCTGCACCATCGGCGCCAGCCCGAGCTGGCCACAGCGCTCACGGGTCAGCGACAGGCACACCAGCCCGCGGGCGTGGGTGACCATGAAGTTGATGTCGGTCGGCTTCACCAGTTCGGCGGCCATGATCAGGTCGCCTTCGTTCTCGCGGTCCTCGTCATCGACGATCACGACCATGCGGCCAGCGCGGATCTCTTCCAGCAGTTCGGGAACGGGTGCAAAATTCATGCGTTGACTCCTTGGCCCAGCAGGCGCTCGACATAGCGCGCCACCAGATCGATTTCCAGATTCACGGCGCTGCCGACGGCAGCGGCGGAAAAAGCGGTATTGGCGACGGTGTGCGGAATCAGCGCGACCTCGAAACCCTCATCATCGGCTTCATTGACGGTCAGGCTGACGCCGTCGACGCAGATCGAGCCTTTCTTGGCGATGTACTTGAGCAGCGGCTTGGGCGCGGCAAAACGCCAGCGCAGCGCGCGTGCATCCTCGTGGATCGCCAGCACCTGGCCAATCCCGTCGACATGGCCGCTGACCAGATGCCCGCCGAGGCGATCGGTCGGGCGCATCGCGCGTTCGAGGTTGATCGTGGCGCCTTCGCCCAGCTTGCCGAGCGTGGTCAGCGTCAGCGTCTCGGTCGAGGCATCGGCCTGGAAGTTGCCGCCATCGAACGCGACCACCGTCAGGCAGACACCATTGACCGCGATGCTCTCGCCCATCCGCACATCGTCGAATGGCAGGTTGCCCACCTGGAAAGTGAAGCGGACATCGCCGCCGATGGATTGGCGCGCAGCCAGACGGCCGACGCCTTCGATGATCCCGGTGAACATCAGCGCACCTCTCTACGGCAGGCGCGGCTGGAACCGGTGCGAAGCGCTGTTCGCGTTTGAATCGCCGTACATGGCTGTACGGGCTGTTGCAAAAGGAGCTGCATATACATGAACGTTTCCCGCAGTGGTGAGCGAAAAACGCCACAAGGCATGGGCCCACACGCAGCCCTAGTCTGCCCGCGGGCCGTCTTCTTTCATCCGGACTTTAGGAACCAGTGACACTGGCTCCAACCGTCGGCCCCGGCATCTGACCGGATCTGCTGACCTTCGCACCGGAAAGCCCCACCGGCAGGTGTGACTCTCGCCCGGTACCGAAGCGCTCGCGGGCTCGTGCAGGTATTCCGTGGGAAAACTGCACCTACCGCCGGTGGGGAATTACACCCCGCCCTGAAGACGTTCGTGGTTGCCGGCAAAAACCGGCCCGCGCATTGTACCAGCCCTGTCCCGGGCGCCCTGCGGACAGAGCGTTGCAGCGGCGCGGCCGGTTCAGCGCGGCAGCGGCCGCAGCAGCAACCGCAGGTCCTTGCCGACCATGCGCATATCGGCCACCTGCAGTTCCACTTTCTGCGCCATCGCGTCGATGCCCAGTCCGGCCAGCAGCGGGCGGGTGTTGTCGCCCAACAACAACGGCGCCATGTACAGCAGCAGTTCGTCGACCAGCCCGGCGGCCAGCAGGGCGCCGCAAAGGGTGGCGCCGGCCTCGACATGGACCTCGTTGATTCCGCGCTGTGCCAGCAGGTGGAGCACTTCGGCCAGGTCGAAACGGCCGTCGCGCAGCGCCATTCCGGCGAAACCGGCATCGGCCAGCTGCGGCGTCGGCGTTTCATGCGAATGCAGGTAGAGCGTCGGTGCCCCGCCCTCACGCACCCGCGAGCATCCGAGCGTGCGCAATGTCGCGTCCAGCACCACCCGCAACGGCGGCTCGAAATCGCCACCTTCCTGCAGCCGCACGGTCAGCGCCGGATCATCGGCCAGCACCGTGCCAGCACCGGTGAGGATGGCGCCGGCCCGCGCCCGCCAGCTCTGCACGTCGTGGCGCGCGGGCTCGCCGGTGATCCACTTGGACTCGCCATCGGCCATTGCCGTGCGCCCGTCCAGACTGCTGGCCAGCTTCACCCGCACCCAAGGCCGGCCGCGTTCGACCCGCGCCAGGAAACCGCGGTTGAGTTCGCGGGCCGGTGCCTGCATCAGGCCTTCGGCCACCGTGATGCCCGCAGCGCGCAGCATGTCAAAACCGCCGCCATCGACCTTGGGAAAGGGGTCACGCATGGCCGCCACCACGCGGCCGACGCCCGCCTCGATCAATCCCAGCGCACATGGCGGTGTGCGTCCGTAGTGGGCGCAGGGTTCCAGCGTGACGTACGCGGTGGCGCCTCGCGCCCGCCCTCCTGCCTGGCGCAGGGCGAAGACTTCGGCATGCGGCCCGCCGGCCCACTGGTGGAAACCCTCGCCTATCGTTTCGCCATCACGGACGATGACGCAGCCCACCATGGGGTTGGGACGGGTGGTGTACGCCCCGCGTTCGGCCAGTCGCAACGCCTGCGCCATGAAACGGTGGTCCGCAGCCGAGAAAATCGTTTCATTGCCCGTTGGCATGTTCCGCTCCGGTGGAGGTGAGGGCTGTATCGCAGGCCATCACGACAATCTGCATCGGTCCGAGGATATGGCAATCATGTTCGTGCCATCCCAGTGCCTGATAAAACGGCACCAGTGCCGGTACGCAGTACAGGTAGAGCACCGCTATTCCCAGTGCCGCCGCGTCCTGCAGGCAGGCGTGCACCAGCGCGGCGCCGGCACCGTGCCCGCGAGCCTCCGGGCGTACATACAGGCTGGCCAGCCAGGGCGAGTACTGGCGGATGTGCTGGTGGTCGTCTTGCAGCAGGCTCACCGAACCCAGCCAGTCATCGCCGCCTAAAGCCAGCAGCGTCGTGGGGATGGCGCGACGGCGGGTATGGGTGGCCAGTTCGCCGCCGGCCTGTGCAACCGTCCACTCCGGCAGCAAGGCGCCAAATGCGCTTACGTGCGCTTGGGCCAGGGCCGGCACGAACCGCGGATGATCACAGAGGTAGGCGATCTCCACGCCGGTTCAGCGCTTTTTGACTTTCTCTGCCGCCGGCACTTTTCCCAGCAGGTCGAGCTGGTCGCTGCCCACCGGCAGCTCACGCTCCAGCTTCTCGATCTCGTCGCGGAAATCGGCCACGTCCTTGAAGCTGCGGTACACCGAGGCGAAGCGCACATAGCCGACGTGGTCGAGCTTGCGCAGCTCGTTCATCACGAACTCGCCCACCTTGATCGAAGGTACCTCGCGCTCACCGCACATCCGCAACTGGTGGACCACCGCCCGTACCGCCGCCTCGATCTGCTCCTCGCCCACCGGCCGCTTCTGCAACGCCCGGTCGAAACCGGTGCGCAGCTTGCGCGCGTCGAACGCCTCGCGCCCGCCGTCACCCTTGACGATCGCCGGCAATTTGAGTTCAACCGTCTCCAGCGTACTGAAACGCTCGCCACAGGCCTCACAGCCACGGCGCCGACGGATGGTGGCGCCATCCTCGGAAACGCGCGAATCGATCACGCGGGTATCGGTGTGTTGGCAAAAGGGGCAATGCATTTCGTTCTACCTATTCGCCATCGTGCAGGAAAATGGAGTTTCTGTAGCGGGAAACAACCATTGCAACGCTGACAACTTCGCGGCCATTGACTGTTGCCGGCTGATATTTTGCGCGCATGAGCAAGCGCCGCGTCACAACGTCGTAACCCTCGTCAGTGGCGCACAAGGGTTCGACCGCCAACGCCTTCCCTTTCCCATCCACCAATACCGCTGCAATTACCATCCCTGGCTGTGGCGGCAGTCCGCGCATCACGCCGGGGCGAAACTGGGTGGCAATCATTCTTGCCCGGGTATGTGCCCCCGCCGTGGCCGGCTCGGGCTGCATCGGCCAAGCATGGCCAAAGACCTCTGCCATTGACCTGCCCGGCCTGCGCTCCAGATCACCGCTTTTGCAGGTAATCGGAAGATTCCGATTGACGTTCAGGGAATGGTCGCGCCGTGAACTGAGCGACGCTTCTTCTTGTCCCCATGCGAGCAACGGCAGCGCCCCCATGATCAACAACAAACCGCCACGCAATCCCCGCATCATCGTCTGCTCCTGCATATGTGGCAGCGATTGCCATTGCTCCGTTTTTCGGAGGGACGCATGACGGGCGAAGCTCGCCATACGCCCCCTCTACCCAATCAGCCGTAGACCGGATACTTCCGGCACTGCGCGCTGACAGCATCACGCACGCGGTCGATCACCGCCTCGTCGGCCGGAGCATCGAGGATGTCGGCGATCCAGTTGGCCAGATCCACACAGTCCTGTTCCAGATAGCCGCGGGTGGTCACCGCGGGGGTGCCCAGACGCAGGCCGGAGGTCACGAACGGCGAGCGCGGGTCGTTCGGCACCGCGTTCTTGTTGACGGTGATGTACGCCTTGCCCAGCGCGGCTTCCGCATCCTTGCCGGACACGTCCTTGCCGATCATGTCCACCAGCATCAGGTGGTTCCGGGTGCCACCGGAGACGATCTTGTAGCCGCGCGCGATCAGCGTGTTGGCCATCGCCTGGGCGTTCTTGACCACCTGCTGCTGGTACGTCTTGAACGCCGGTTCCAGCGCTTCCTTGAAGGCCACGGCCTTGGCGGCGATGACGTGCATCAACGGGCCGCCCTGGATGCCTGGGAACACAATCGACTGCAGCTTCTTCTCGATTTCTTCGCCGGCGCCCTTGGCGACAATGATGCCGCCACGCGGACCGCGCAGGGTCTTGTGGGTGGTCGAGGTGACGACGTGCGCGTGATCGATCGGGCTCGGGTATACGCCGGCGGCAACCAGTCCGGCCACGTGCGCCATGTCCACGAACAGGTAGGCACCGACCTTGTCGGCGATGGCGCGGAAGCGCGCCCAGTCCACCACCTGCGAATAGGCCGAGAACCCGGCCACGACCATCTTCGGCTTGTGCTCCAGGGCCAGGCGTTCGACCTCGTCGTAATCGATCAGGCCCTGTTCGTCCACGCCGTACTGGATGGCATTGAACAGCTTGCCGGAGACATTGACCTTGGCGCCGTGGGTCAGGTGACCGCCATGGGCCAGACTCATGCCCAGGATGGTGTCGCCCGGCTGCAGCAGCGCCAGATACACCGCCTGGTTGGCCTGCGAACCACTGTGCGGCTGCACGTTGGCGTAATCGGCGCCGAACAACTGCTTGAGGCGCTCGATCGCCAGCTTTTCGGCCACATCCACGTATTCGCAACCACCGTAGTAGCGCTTGCCCGGATAGCCTTCGGCGTACTTGTTGGTCAGCTGGCTGCCCTGGGCTTCCATCACCATCGGGCTGGCGTAGTTCTCGCTGGCGATCAGCTCGACATGGTCTTCCTGGCGCTGGCACTCGGCGGCAATGGCCTTGGCCAATTCAGGGTCGTAGGACTCGATACGGGCATCACGCGGGAACATCACAGCTCCTGGTACTGGGCGAGAGAGCTGCCGATTGTAGCGCCTCCGGCCCCGGAACCTCTCCGCCGGACCCCCACGGTTTCACGCTCCGAAACGGTGAGCGCTTACTGGAAGATGGCGTGTGCATCGGCGGTAACGTGGCCGGGAAGAAGGCCGTTCAGGTCGCGCCGCTGTTCATAAGCAGATGGATGCCGCCAGCCGGTGGTGATGCCCGGTTGGCGCGGGCGGGCGATATCGCCGCGCGATGCCACAAAAAAGAGGGCGGCCATTGGCCGCCCTCTTTGATCGAACCGATCACCTCAATGATGCAGGACCAGATCGGCGATGATGCCGGTGGCGATGGCCACCATCAGCATGTTGCCGCGGTCATCGCGGATCCAGCGATGGCCATTCGGCGGCCGGCGCAGGTGGTAGCGGTTGTAATCGTTGACCACATAAACCGGGCCACCGTAATAGTTGCTGTAACGGTGGCCGCGCTCGAAACCGTACGGGCGATAGACCACGCGCGGCGGCGGGGCGTAATAGCGGCGGTCGTTGTGGCGGGCATCACGGTAGCCCTCACGGTAGCCGGCGCTGTAATGGCGGCGATCATCGCGACGTTCACGACGCTCATGCTTGGCATGGCCCTTGCCGCGGCCGCGGTCATCCCAGCCGTGGCGGCCGCGATCATGATCCCGGTCACCGGCCGCAAAGGCCGGCGCGGCAAAGCAGAAGGCCAGCAGCGAGGTCATCGCAAGAATGGCCAGACGTTTCATTTTCATGGGTGGACCTCGCAAGGGTGGGTGGCGACTGACGCTTACCATCATGCTCACACAATCTGAACAGTCTCCGGCTGGAAACGGTTTCAGCAACCAGTATTCATAAATCAGCCAGCGTGCGGGCCGCACCGGCAATCCGGGTGCGGCCGGCTTGCGGCTATAATCGCGCCATCCCTTTTTGCCTTGGGCCCCGTCCGTCTGCGGACCGGGGGCGGGCGTGCGCTACGGAGACTTCATGTCCTCGCAATACATCTACACCATGAACAAGGTGTCCAAAGTGGTTCCGCCCAAGCGGCAGATCATCAAGGACATCTCGCTGTCGTTCTTCCCCGGCGCCAAGATCGGCCTGCTGGGCCTGAACGGCTCCGGCAAGTCCACCGTGCTAAAGATCATGGCCGGCGTGGACAAGGATTTCGAGGGCGAAGCCCGCCCGCAGGCAGGCATCAAGGTCGGCTACCTGGCGCAGGAACCGGAGCTGGATCCGACCAAGACCGTTCGCGAATCGGTGGAGGAAGGCGTGGGCGAATTGCTGCAGGCCCAGGCCCAGCTGGACGCGGTGTACCTGGCCTATGCCGAGGAAGGCGCCGATTTCGACGCGCTGGCCAAGCAGCAGGAAAAGCTGGAAGCGATCCTCGCCGCCGGCGACGTGCACACGCTGGAAAACCAGCTGGACGTGGCCGCCGATGCGCTGCGCCTGCCGCCGTGGGAAGCCGTGGTCGGCAAGCTGTCCGGCGGTGAAAAGCGCCGCGTGGCTCTATGCCGCCTGCTGCTGCAGAAGCCGGACATGCTGCTGCTCGACGAACCGACCAACCACCTGGACGCCGAGTCGGTGGAATGGCTGGAACAGTTCCTGGCGCGCTACACCGGCACCGTGGTGGCCGTCACCCATGACCGCTACTTCCTGGACAACGCCGCCGAGTGGATCCTGGAACTGGACCGTGGCCGCGGCATTCCGTGGAAGGGCAACTACACCGACTGGCTGATGCAGAAGGACGAGCGCCTGAAGCAGGAAGACAACCAGGAGAAGTCGCGCCAGAAGGCGATCCAGAAGGAACTGGAATGGTCTCGCCAGAACGCCAAGGGTGGTCGCACCAAGGGCAAGGCACGTCTTGCACGCCTGGAAGAGCTGCAGTCGGTTGACTACCAGAAGCGCAACGAGACCAATGAAATCTTCATCCCTCCGGGCGAGCGCCTGGGCAACTCGGTGATGGAGTTCAAGAATGTCTCCAAGAAGTTCGGCGACCGCCTGCTGTTCGACGAACTGAGCTTCCTGGTGCCGGCCGGCGCCATCGTCGGCATCATCGGCCCCAACGGTGCCGGCAAATCGACCCTGTTCAAGATGATCACCGGCCAGGAAAAGCCGGATTCGGGCGAAATCACCGTCGGCCCGACCGTGAAGCTGTCCTACGTGGACCAGAGCCGCGATTCCCTGGAAGGCAACCACAACGTCTTCCAGGAAATTGCCGGCGGTCTGGACATCCTCAACATCAACGGCGTCGAGATCCAGTCGCGCGCCTACATCGGCCGCTTCAACTTCAAGGGTCAGGACCAGCAGAAGCTGGTCGGTTCGCTGTCCGGTGGTGAGCGTGGCCGCCTGCACATGGCCAAGACCCTGCTGCAGGGCGGCAACGTGCTGCTGCTGGACGAACCGTCCAACGACCTGGACATCGAAACCCTGCGTGCGCTGGAAGATGCGCTGCTGGAGTTCCCGGGCAACACCTTCGTCATCTCGCATGACCGCTGGTTCCTGGATCGCATCGCGACCCACATCCTGGCGTTCGAGGGCAACTCGCACGTGGAGTTCTTCCAGGGCAACTACCGCGAGTACGAAGAAGACAAGCGCCGTCGCATGGGCGATGACGCCGCGCCGAAGCGGCTGCGCTTCAAGGCGCTCAAGTAAAGACCTTCCGGCCGCGCCCACCAGCGCGGCCGGTTTCGTTCCAGCCTCTCCCGCGGCCGTGCGGCGCAACGCATCACCGGCACCCGCGTACCGGATCACGCCATGTCCCTCGATCGTCTTTTCCGCCTGCAGCAGCACGGCACCAATGTGCGCACCGAGCTGCTGGCCGGGCTGACCACCTTCCTGACGATGTCCTACATCGTCTTCGTCAATCCCGAGATCCTCGGCACCACCGGCATGGATCCGGGCGCGGTGTTCGTCGCGACCTGCCTGGCCGCGGCCATCGGCACGACGGTGATGGCGCTGGCCGCCAATTTCCCGGTCGGCATGGCGCCGGGCATGGGCTTGAACGCGTTCTTCGCCTTCACCGTGGTCGGCGCGGCCGGCCTGCCCTGGCAACAGGCGTTGGCAGCGGTATTCATTTCCGGGCTGGTGTTCCTGCTGCTGTCATTGACCGGCATCCGCGCCTGGCTGGTGGCAGGCATCCCGGCCTCGCTGCGCGCGGCCATCGTCGCCGGCATCGGCCTGTTCCTGGCCATCATCGCGCTGCAGAAATCCGGGGTGATCGTCGCCAATCCGGACACCCTGGTCACGCTTGGCGCGTTGAACACCGCCCCGCCACTGCTCGCACTGGGCGGCTTTCTGCTGATCGCGGTGCTGGAAGCGCGCAAGGTGCGCGGCGCCATCCTGATCGGCATCCTGGCGGTAACCGCGGCCGGCTGGCTGCTCGGCGATGTGCGCTACGTGGGGCTGGTTTCGCTGCCGCCGAGCCTGGCCCCGACCCTGCTGCAACTCGACCTGCCCGGACTGCTGCACCACGACGGCGGCGCACCGATCGCGGTGCTGCTGCAGGTGGTGCTGGTGTTCGTACTGGTGGAGGTGTTCGACGCTACCGGAACGCTGTACGGCGTGGCCGGACGTGCCGGCCTGCTCAAGTTGCCCGGCGCCGAGAAGCGCTTCGGACGCGCCCTGCTCGCCGACAGCACCGCGATCTTGGCCGGCTCGCTGCTCGGCACCAGCAGCACCACCGCGTTTGCCGAAAGCGCCTCCGGCGTGCAGGTGGGCGGCCGTACCGGTTTGACCGCGCTGGTAATCGCCGCGCTGTTCCTGGCCGCGCTGCTGTTCTCGCCGCTGGCAGCGATGGTGCCCGGCTACGCCACCGCGCCGGCGCTGCTGTTCGTGGCGGGCCTGATGCTGCGCGAACTGGTGGATGTGGTCTGGGATGACCTGACCGAAGCCGTTCCGGCCGCGTTGTGCGCGCTGGCGATGCCGTTCACCTATTCCATCGCCAACGGCCTGGCGTTCGGTTTCATCGCCTATGCCGCGCTGAAGCTGGGCACCGGCCGCTGGCGCGACGTGCACCCGGCGGTGTGGGTGGTCGCCGTGCTGTTCGTGGTGCGCTACGCGCTGGAATAGGCGTCGCGATAGCCGCGCATTACCGATTTGTCGGGCTCAGCTGGCGGCGGGCGTATCCACCGCAAACACCTGCCGCAGATACGCCAGGTAGCCCGGGTCGTCGCACATGCTCTTGCCCGGTGAATCGCTGAGTTTGGCGACCGGCTGGCCATTGCAGCGGACCATCTTGATCACGATGTTGAGCGGTGTGGGGCCGAGGTCGTTGGTCAGGTGGGTGCCGACACCGAACGCGACCTGGCAGCGCCCGCGGAAGTAATCGAACAGCTGCATCACCTTGCCGATATCCAGGCCGTCACTGAACACCAGCACCTTGCTGGCCGGGTCGACACGATTGTTGCGGAAGTGCGCCAGCATGCGATCACCCCAGCTGAAGGGATCGCCGGAGTCATGCCGCACACCGTCGAACAGCTTGCAGAAGTACAGGTCGAAATCGCGCAGGAAGGCGTCCAGTCCGACCACGTCGGACAGCGCGATACCGAGGTCCCCGCGGTATTCGCGCGCCCATGATTCCAGCGCGGCGACCTGCGAATCGCGCAGGCGCGGACCCAGCGCCTGGAAGGCCTGCAGGTATTCATGGGCCATGGTGCCGTGCGGGGTCATGTCGTACAGGCGGGCGAAATGCACATTGCTGGTGCCGACGAACTGCGGCCCCAGCGCGTCGCGCAACTGCGGCAGCATGCGCGCGTGCCAGTCGCGCGAGTAACGGCGGCGACTGCCGTAATCGGCGATGCGGCACAGCTCGAAGCCGGGGGTGTCGCGCAGCAGCGCGGCCTTGGCCTGCAGACGACGCTCGCCCTCGGCGAAATCCGAACTGCCGGTATTGCGGAACCAGACTTCGTTGATGATCGCCAGCAGCGGCACTTCGAACAGGATGGTGTGCAGCCACGGCCCGGTGATATCCAGCTCGATCTCGCCGGGAACAGCATGCGAGGCCCGCAGCTCGATGTACTTCCGATCCAGATGGAACAGACCGAGGAAGTCGACAAAATCCGGCTTCACGAATCGCAGCCCGCGCATGTAGTCCAGCTCTTCGGTGCTGAAGTGCAGGCTGCACAGGTGATCGATCTCGGTATTGATCTGGTCCAGGTAGCGGGCCAGATCGATGCCGGGCGTGCGGCATTTGAAACGGTACTGCACCAGTGCGCCGGGATGATGATGCAGCACCGCCTGCATCATCGTGAATTTGTACAGGTCGGTGTCGAGCAGTGATTCGATGATCATGCGGCGATTATGCGCCGCGTTCGCAGGCGCCATCCATTGCGTCCGAACCGCGGGGCACTCAATCCCCGCGTCGCAGCAACCGCGGCAGCTGCAGCAGCGCGTGCGCCCAGATCGCGCACCATACCCCGGCCCGGAGCAGCGGCCCGCGCTGCGGCGCCTCGAACTTGCGGAAATAACGCCACAGTCCACGGTGCTTGTGCCACTCCACGAAGAACGGCCGCGAGCGGCTGGACACCCCGCGCTCATGCAGCACGGTCAATCCGTTGGCGATGGCCACCACGGCACCTGCCTCACGCGCGCGTCTGCACAGGTCCAGATCTTCGGCATGCAGGCGGTAGCCGGTATCCCAGCCGCCCATCCGGTCGAACAGGCTGCGCGGCATCAGCATCAGCGCACCGGAAATCGCATCCACCCGCTGCAGGGGCTGGCTGCGGTCGGCCGCCACGCCCAACCGCGAGCCGCTGCCCGGCGATTGCAGCATCGCCGCAAAGTCGGGGTCACGCCGGCGCACGGCGGTATCGAATTGACCCTGCGCATCCACCTGCTCCACACCCAGCACGCAATCGCCAAGCGTGCGCGCATGCTCGCGCAATGCCGACAGAGTGCCCGGCTCGACCATCAGGTCCGGATTGACGAAGGCCAGCCAAGGCGCATCGCTGTCGGCCGCACCCTGGTTGCAGGCGGTAGCGAAACCGGGATTGTCCGGATTGGCGACGAAACGCACCCGCGTATCGGCCAAGGCATGGCGCCGCACGATATCCAGCGAGCCGTCGTGCGAATCGTTGTCCACCACCCGGATCTGCCCCACATCCTGACTGGCTCGCAGCCGCGCGAGGCATTCATCCAACGTGCTCGCGCTCTGGTAACTGACCACAACCACTGCAATGGCATCACTCAAAACATCACTCCTGGCCTGAAAGGATTCCACAGGCCTCGAACAGGTCGCGCTGTGCCGCCGGCATTATCACCTGCGTAAACAGCAGCTGCAGCTGCTCGCGTTGCGCGCGCAGCGGATCGGCCATCAGGAAGGACGCCAGGCGTGGCGACCATGCCGGCCAGCGGGTCGCCAGGGCATCCATGTCGCCATCGGCCGGATGGCCCTCGCCGCGACGGGCGACGAAAGTGGTCTCACACAGCACATTGCGCCAGCCCAGGCCACTCATGCGCAGGCTCAGGTCGATCAGCGCCGCATACCAGGAGCCGTAGCTGTGTATATCCAACCCACCGGCCTTGCGCCGGACACTGCCGCGCAGCAGCACCGCATGGGCGACCGCCGATGGCAGTTCCGGATGCATCGGTGGCATCGCGGCGCAGGCCTGCACCAGCCGCGCCGCCTCCAGCGGCCGCGGATTGATCTCGCCCGCCCGCGGCCATGCGATGGCTTCGCCGGCATTGCTCCAGGGTGTCGCGGTGGCGATCGAGGCATCGCGCGCGAGGCAGTCGACCAGCTGCTGCAGCCAGCCCGGCAGCGGGATCGCGTCCGGCGCCAGCACCACCACGTCGGCATCGCCACAGGCACGGAGCATTTCATCCAGATGTGCCACTTCACCCAGGGCGCGGGGCCGCCGGGTGTATTCGGCCCGCAGCGCGGTGCGCGCCAGCCAGTGTTCGATCAGCGCCTGCCCGCGCGGGCCGGCCTGCGCATCATCGGCCAGCCACACCGCCGTGCCTGCGGGCGTGGCGTGTTCCAACGCACCCAGGCACGCATCCAGCGCCAAGTCATCAACGCCGATCGGCAACAGGATGACGGGCAGCCCCATGGTCAGCGGCGCGCCCGCGGCGACAACGGTTCGATCGCGCGGAAGCGGCTGCCATATTCGTCGGTGAGATTGCGCGCTTCCTGCGGATTGCGCACGATCGTCGGCGTCAACAGGATGATCACTTCGCTGCGGCGGCTGGTCTGGGTCTTGCTGCCGAACAGGGCGCCGATGACCGGCAGCCGGCTCAGTCCGGGAACGCCGCTGGAACCCTGGGTGGCACCGTCTTCGATCAGGCCGGCCAGCATCACCGTATCGCCGGCGTGGACGGCCGCCTCGGTCTTCATCCGGCGGGTATTGATGCGGACGTTGCCGTTCTTGTCCTCTTTTCCTTCGGGTGCGCTCACTTCCTGCACGATATCCAGGAACACCATGCCGTCGCGGGTGACACGCGGGCGCACCTTGAGGATGGTGCCCGTCTCCAGGTACTGCACCTGCGAATACTGGTTGTCACTGAGGCCGGACACCGAGACCGAATAGACCGGGATCTTGCTGCCGACATTGAGCGTTGCCACCGCGTTGTTGCGCACGAACAGTGACGGTGTCTGCAGCAGCCGGACATCGGTGACCTGGTCCAGCGCGTTGATCACCGCCGCGGCGTTCTTGCCCAGGAAAGTCCAGCCCAGACCGGTGCTGCCGGTCACGCTGCCGGAGATGTCGCCCCAGATCGAACGTCCCAGCGCCGAGGGCAATCCCGGGCCGCCACTGCCGTCGCTGTTGAAAGGCGTGGTGACCGCGTTTTCGAAGTACCAGTTGACGCCGTAACTGAGGTCGCCGGTCAAGGCCACCTCGGCCACCTGCGCTTCGATATGCACCTGCAGCGGCATCACGTCGAGCTTGTCGACAACCTCGCGGATGGAGCGCCACGCCTGCGGCGTCGAGCGCACCAGCAATGTGTTGGTTTCCTCCACCGCCGACACGCCGACCCGATCGCCCTCCACTTCCAGGGTGACACTGCCGTTGCCCGGCTGCTGCACCGACAGTGACAGCGAATCGCGACCGGACCCGTCAGCGCCGAAGCCGCTGTCGCCATAGGTATTGCCGCCGGCACCGCTGCTGCCGATGCCGCGGCCGCTGATGTCGTCCATCTGCAAAGGCGTGGCCCCCGGCACCAGCGAAGCGGCGGCGTCACCGCGCCCGCCACTGCGCCCGCCGCCCGATCCGAACACCTCGGCCAGCCGGTCGGCCAGCTCCTTGGCCTTGATGTATTTCAGTTCGTACGAGAACAGGCGGGCGCTACCCCCCGCACTGTCGATCCGGTCCAGCCACTGCTGGATCTGGTCCAGGTAGCGCGCCTGCGGGGTGATCACCAGCACGGCGTTTGCGTTCTCCAGCGGCATGAAACGGAACATGCCCGCGCTGGGGGTCTTGCTCTCCTCGCCGAACACCTTTTCCAGATCCGCAGCGACCTGGTCGGCACGACCGGACTGGATCGGGAACACACCCACCGACATGCCCGACAGCCAGTCGACGTCGAAGATCTCCACCGTGCGCAGATAGTTCTCCAGCTCGGCACGGGTGCCGCCCAGGGTGATGACATTGCGCGAACCATCGATGCCGACGATGGCGTTCGGGCGTGCATAGGGTTCGAGCACCTTCTTCATCTCGCTGGCGGAGATGAACTGCAGCGGCACCACCCGCACTTCGAAGCCGCGCGCGCTGGACGCCGGCGCGGTGCTCGGCGCCACGGTGCCGGCCAGCGCCTGGTCCGCCGGGACGATGTTGTAGCGACCGCCGCTGTAGACCATGCGCGCGTTGTTCCAGCCGAGCACCATCTCCAGCAGGTTGAGTGCCTGTGCCGGCGACACCGGTTTGGGCGTGGCCAGCGTCACCGTGCCCTGCACGCCCGGGGCGATCACGTAGTTCTGACCGAGCATGTCGCCGAGGATCGCCTTGGTGACCGCATGCACCGATTCGCCTTCGAAATTGAACGTCGCCGTACCGTTGCCGGCGCCGGCAAGCGACGGCGGCGGAGCAGCGGCGGCACTGCGGTTGATCACCGTGCCATTGCCGCGGCGGATCACCGCCCGCGGGCTGCTGTCATCCACCTGCGGCGCTTCAGGTGCGACCAGCGCCGAGGTGCGGGCGCCCTCGCCACTGCTGGCAGTCACGGTCTGATTGCCGGCACGCCGGATATCCGGAACGGGCGTACTGGCACAGCCGGCCAGGGCACCGATCAGCAGGGAAACGGAAACAATGCGGTGCGTCATGCGTTCACTCTACGGGTTCTGGCCGGGGGGACTGCCGTTCGGGTTCTGTTGCGCCTGCTTGCGCCGCGCCTGGATGCGTTCTCGGATCGCCTTCAGTTGCGCCTGTGCGGCGGGATCGGGCGTTGCGGCGTCGCTGTTGTTTACCGCGGCTGCGGGGTTGGGCAGTGGCGGCGGCGGTGATGCCGCACCTGCGGACGCGACGGTGGCCACTGCTGGCGCCGCAGGATCGGCTGGACCCGCATTCGATTGCACCACGCCCGCCCGGTTGGCGCCGATCACCGTCGGTGGCTGCCCACCTTGGCCATCGAACACCGCCAGTTCCAGCGTCTGGGTACCGCTGGGACCTGCCACCGTGGCACTGCGTGGCTGCAACGCCAGCAATTGCCACCCGGCCTCGGGCTCTGCGCCGAGCCGGAGCCGGATCGACTGGCCCTGCTCGGTGGTCAGCGTGGCCATATCCAGCCCCGGCACCATCAGCACGCCGGTCAGGCGCACCGGGCCGGTAGTCGACCGGGCACCGCCGTCCAGGAAAAACGGATGCGGCCGGCGGTCATCGGCGAACAGCGGGCGCTCGGCGATCTGCGAATAGTCCGAATACGACAGCAACACCGGCGACGCCAGTGGCGGCAACGCGGGAATGGATGGGGCAGCCGTCGGCGCGCTGGACCCGGGCGGCAGCCTGCTGCCCAGGCCGGCCAGCGCGGCCACCCACAGCGCCAGCGTCCACAATGCACAACCGGCCAACCACCAGGTGCGCAGGGAAGCGGTGTCAGTGCGCACGGTCCACCTCCGCCGCTGTCGTCTGGGCCACGCCGGGACGCAGATAGCCGGCCAGTTCGAAGGCGACATCGAGGCCGCTTCCGGTTTCCCCGGGCGACAGCTGGAAGCGCTGGGCCAGCACATTGAGGTTGTCGACAAACAGGCGCGGGCTGCCGCTTTCCAGCGCATACAGCAGGTGCGCCAGCTCCGGCGTTCCGCATCGCAGCCGCACCTGCACCGCAACGCGCACAAAACGGCCGCTGTGATCGGCCGGCAACGGCGAGCGGTTGCTGATGGCGCAACTGCGATTTCCCGGGCTGGCGGACAGCACAGCGTCCTCCAACTGCTGTATCAACGCCGACGAGGCCAGCTCGACTGAAGCCTGCGGCATGAATCCCGGCCGCTGCGCGAGCGCCTGTTGGCTTTCCTGCAGCCGTGCAGCCACGGCGGGCGCCTGCCGCAGTTGGCTGTGCACGCGCAACTCTCGCTCACGCAGGCTGTCGATCTCCGCATCCACGGCCCGCATCGGCTGCGTCCACCACGGATGCACCAGCAGCAGATAGCCCAGCCCCAGCGTCGCCAGCAGCAACGCCAGCGCCAGCCAGCGGTCACGGCGAGCGGGCAGCGGCGCCATCGGCGGCCTCCGGGTCCGGCGCGGCGTGCAGTTCGGCGACCAGCGTGAAGCGGTCACGCCGTGCGCCGTCATCGGCCTGCAACACTCCGGTCAGCGAGGGCCTGGTCCACAACGCGGAGCCTTCCAGCTGCGCCACCAGCGCCGAGGCGCTGCTGCTCAAGCCGATCAACTGCATCTGCCCTCCTTCCAATGACAGTTTCTCCAGCCAGGTGCCGTCGGGCAGGCGCCGGCTCAATTCCTCCAGCACCGCGACCGCGGCGGGCCGCGCCGCACGTTGCCGGTCGAAGAACGCAGCCCCATCCACCAGATCATGGAGTTGTTGGCGTTGCGCCGCCACCGTACGTGCGCGCGCTGCGCTGGCATCCACCTGCGCCCTGAGTTCGCGTGCCGCTGCGCGGCGGTTGTCGAGTACCTGCCACGCCGCGGCCACCAGCATCAACAGCGCCAACGCGGCCAGCAGCCGGTTCCAGCCGCGCATCGGATCGCGCCGCTGCCGCCGCTGTTCCACCGGCAGCAGGTTCACGCCCAAGGGACTGCCATCAGCAGCGGCGACATCCACGCCTTCCAGCACGTTGTCCGCACCGTTGGCAGGTCCGAGCAGCGAGGCCACGCGCACGCGCGGCACCACCACCAGTTCCACCTCCAGCTGGCCGTCGGCGCGCCGCGACAGCAGTCGCGTATCGAAATACACCTGCGCTGGAGTGAAAGGCGTCTGCCGGTCGATTTCGAACCCGACCACGTCCAGCAGCCGGCGTTCGGCCGCGGCCGGCAACCACAGCGTCCGGCGCAATACCGCCGAGGCGGGCAGCAGGCCGTGTCGCGGCAGCGCGGCCAATTGCGGCCCGAGCATCTGTTCAAGCGTTCGCGCATCGATCGGCCAGGGCGCGTCCGCCACCACCTCGAGCTGCGGGCCCACGCTGCTGAGGATGCGTACCTGCCCTGCATGCGGTGCCAGCAGTACTCGGGCGTTCGACCATCCCAGCAACGAGCGCCAGCGCGCCGGCAACCACGCCAGCAACGAGCGCTTCCACCACGACCAGAAGTCACCGGCACCGGGCACGATGCGCGATCCCACCTGTTCCCGACTGTCGCGCAAGGCCGTCATCTCGATACTGCTCCCTGTTCCCATCGCAATACCGTGTAAGCCGCCCCGGGCACGCCGGAGGGACCACTGCGTACCACCGTCCGCAAGACCGCCTCGCGCCCTCCCCGCAGATGCACCCGGCTCTCGATACTATAAGTGCCGCTGCCCACCGCGCGTGTGGATGCGCCGTCTGCGGCTCCGGCCAGCACATCGGCAGTATCGCGTTGCGCCATCAGCAGGCGCGCATCCAGCCCCATGGCAGTCAACACCGACGCCGGCGCAAAGCGCGGATCCGGGCGCGAAACGCCGAACACCGTCACCAACGGTTCCAGCTGCGCATACAGCGCGGCGTCCATGCCCAGGATCCTCTGCAATTCGCCGCTGCTCTCGAAGGGCATGTTCTTGGCGCCGTAGGGAAAACCGGCCGCGGCGTAGTCCGCGTTCTCGGCCCCACCGGCGGGCTGTTGCAGGTCATCGCGATCGCGCCAGTCCACCATCGCCCCGGCAAGCTGCCGGGCCTGGCCCGGTTCGGTGCCGATCGCGCCCAGCAAGGCTTCCAGCAGCCCCGCCTCGGCCAGATTGAGATCCACCTTGCCCGCCTCGTCGACAATGCGCAGGTCGATGCGCACACCTTGGAATTGCCAGCGATAGCGGCGGCCGTCCGGTTGCCATGCCGGTTGCCCGCCGCTTCCCTGCAGCCGCGAAAGTGCGTATTCGACCCCTGCACGCGCCTGCTCCTGCGCGGCGGCCGTTTCGGCAAATACGCGCCCTTGCAGATGCTCCACCTTGGCGGTCAAGGCAAATGCAGCCACTACCGCCGTCAACAGCAGCACCAGCCACAACACCAGCACCAGCGCTGCACCGCTGCACCGCTTCATGGTGCCGCTCCGACCGGCCGGTATTGCGGCAAGGCGACTGTCAGCGGTGGCCATGGCGGTCCCCGCGTCGGCAGCACTTCAATCGAGACCAGCAATGGCAGGCGATCGGGCGTATCCCAGCGCGGTTGCCAGTCGCCCAGCTCACCCGATAGCGGGTCGATGCCCCGATAGCGGAACCGCAGCGCCCGCAGTCCTTCGGCGAGAACTTCCGGACCTCGTGGTGGCCGCTCCGGAACCAGCCTGGCGTCCTGGACGAGGACCAGCGACAGCTGCAGCCGGCGCTCCGCCCCATCGCCGGCAACCCCCAGGTCGTGGAGATACGGCCCCCCCCGCCCCAGATAGTTGGGAACATCGGCGACGAAACGCAGGCGCTGTGCTTCGCCGATGAAGAAATCGCGCTGGCCGGTTTCCGCATCGACGGCCATCGCCACCGGCATCGCCGAAGCCAGGCGGCGGCGCAGCAACCCTTCCACGGCCCTCACCTGCTCGCCCCGCTTGGCCATCGCCTCACCGCGCGTGCTGATCGCCATGGCCGAGCGGATGGTGGCGAACGCCAGTGCCAGGCCAGCCGCGAGCAGCACCATGGCCAGCAGGATTTCGATCAGCGTGAAGCCGGCAGCGGCGCGCCGCGTGGCGGGGCTCACGGGGCGGGCTCCAGCGCATCGGCCGGAAGCAGGCGCAAGCTGTGCCATTGCAATTGCGCAGTCTCCTTGCCTCCCCATCGCACCTGCAGGTTCAACTGCACCAGCGCAGATGGCGCCGTCTGCGCGATGTGCGGGTCGATGAATGGCGTTACCTGCAGGGTCCAGCGATAGCGCCCGGCCTCCCACTCGCCCTGCCGGCTTCCCGGCTTCAACGGCTCCTCGATACCGAGCCCGGCCAACAGGGATTGCGCAAGCAGCGCGGCGCGACTGTAGTCGTCGGCCTGGCGCACCTGCCGCGCCGCACCGGACAGGCTGCCCAGCAGCAGGGTCAACGCCAGCGCCAACAGTGCGAACGCCACGATCACCTCGATCAGCGAGAAACCGCGCTGGCGCTTCATTGCACACTCCGCGCCGTCACTGACCCGGCTTTCACTTCACCGGTCAGCCAGCCGATGTCGATCCGCCACTGCGCCTCTCCGGCCTGCAACTCGATGCGCCCGCCGGTGGAGGCACCATCCTCGAAGAATGCGATCGCGCCCACGTTCGCCTGCGGCTGCGCTTCGCGCGCGCCGGTGAAGCGTACCGAGAGGCTCGGGGGAAGCTCACCATGGCGGCCATTGGCGGCCTGCCACCGGCGCGTGCGTGGATCGATGCTGAAACGCTGCGGCACACCGCTGGCGATGGCCTGGGTGCGGGTGTAACGCAACTGCGCCGCCAGCTGTTTTGCATTGGAGCGCAGGCGCACGCCGTCCATGCCGCCGCCCATCGCCATCGCGGTCAGCACCCCGATCGCCGCGATCAGCGCCATCACCAGCAGCATCTCCAGCAGCGTCACCCCCGCCATGCGCGCACGCGCTGCCCTGCCGCGCGAAGACGGATCGGAATGCGGATGGTGATCTTGCCGGCTCCACATGCGAGCTACTCGTAGCGGATGTCCGCGTTGTAGCTGGTGCCGCCCGGCTGACCATCCTTGCCAAGACTGAGCAACTCGAACGGGCGGCCCTCGCCGGGCACACGGTATTCGATCGCATGGCCCCACGGGTCATTGAACTCCGCCGGCTTCGCATACGGCCCCAGCCATCCGCTGACGCCACCGGGCTGGCTGACCAGATCATCCAGCTTGCCGGGCAGGCGGCCGGTGTCGAGCTGGTAGTTGTCCACCTTGTCGGCCAGCATCTGGATCTGCGACTTGGCGAGGTTGGCCTTGCCGCGATCGGCACCGCCCAGCACGCGGCTGCCGACCAGCGTCAGCACCGCGCCGATCAGCACGATGACGATGATGATTTCCAGCAGGCTCATACCTCCCTGGCGGGAACGTGGAGAAAAACGGCGCTGCGGGTTCAGGCGTGGATTCATGGCGTTTTTCCAGAAGAAAACATGGGGGATCAACCGATGGCATTGGTCAGGTCGTACAGCGGCACCAGTACCGCGACGATGACCAGGCCGACCACCGCGGCCAACAACAGGGTGATGACCGGCACCAGTGCCGCCAGCAGGCGGTCGATGGTGCGCGCACTTTCCTGATCGTAGGTGTCGGCGGTTTTCAGCAGCATCGCATCCAGCGCGCCGGACTCCTCGCCCACCTGGATCATCTGCAATGCCAGTCGCGGGAAGCGCTTCTTGCGTCCCAAGGATGCGGAGAGGCCATTGCCGTTCTTCACCTCGTCGATCGCAGCTTCCACATCGGCACTCAAGGCGCGGTTGCCCAGCACATTGCGTGCGATGCCCAGTGCGGCCAGCAGCGGCACTCCATTGCGCAACAGGGTGCCCAGAGTCCGGGCCAGACGTGCGGTTTCCAGCTTGACCAGCAGTGAACCGGCCAGACGACGACGCAGCAGCCAGCCATCGAACGCCAGGCGGAATGCAGGATCGCGATGCTTGCGCCCGGCCCACAACAGCAGCAGCGCCGGCACCGCCAGGACCACGAACCAGCCATCGCGCACCAGCAATCCCAGCTTCAGCACCAGCTCGGTGAACCATGGCAGGGCCACGTCCAGGCTTTCATACATCTGCGCGAACTGCGGCACCACGTAGCCGAGCAGGAACAGCAGCGCCCCGCCCACCACCACCAGCAGGATCGCCGGGTAGACCAGTGCGTTGATCACCCTCCCCTTGAGCTCGGCACTGCGCTCCAGGTAATCGCCCAGCCGCTGCAGCGTGTCGTGCAGATTGCCGCCGGCCTCGCCGGCGCGGACCATGTTCACGTACAACCGCGAGAACAGGCCGTGCTGGCGTTCCAGCGCCTGCGACAGTGGCGCGCCACCGCGCACGATGTCGCGGATATCGGCGATCACGCGGCGGGATTTCTCGTCCTCGGGCGATTCCAGCAGGATCGACAGGGCGCGATCCAGCGGCTGCCCGGCACCGAGCAAGGTGGCCAGTTGCTGGGTGAACTGCACCAGCGCGGCACCATCGAAGGGCCGCCGGCGCAGCAACTGGCGCAACGCACCGGTATCGAGCCCGGTGTCGGTGGCCAGCCGTGCCTCCATTGGCAGATGGCCTTGATCCTGCAACCGCGCAATCACCTCGGTGTCGCTGGAGGCGTCCATCTGCCCGTCCAGCATCTCGCCGTGCGAGTCCAGCGCCTTGTAGCGATACAGCGGCATCAGCGTTCCAAGTCCGCGGCTTCCATCGCAAACCGGGGCGAACCCGGGTCCGCCATGGCTGCGCCTTCATCCGCCTCCACGGCACCTGAGTATTCGAAGACGATGCGCGCATCGGCCGACGGCTGGATATCCTCGCGCCACTGCCGGCCTGCGTCGATGCGCGACAGCACAAATGCCGCAGTTCCGGCTTCGTGCGCGATCACGGCCTGGACTGCCCGCGTGCTGTTGAAACGCAGCGGACCCTGCCGTCCGATCAACGCGCCTGGAAAATTTTCCCCGGAGGGCGGCAGCTGGACCACTGGCTCATGCGTCCTCCGTCACCCGCAGCACTTCTTCCAGCGTGGTCTCGCCACGCAAGGCCTTGCGAAGGCCGTCTTCATACATCGTGCGCATGCCGGCCGTGCGCGCGATCTTCTCGATCTCGCCCATGCCGGCGCGGCGCATCACCGCGCTGCGCAATGCATCGTCCATCACCAGGAATTCCATGATGGTGGTGCGCCCGAGGTAGCCGGTCGGCGCCAGCTCGGAGGGCTGCGGCCGATACAGGAAGATCTCGCCGTCCGGCTGCAACCGGCGCAGGTCGAACTTGGCGATTTCCTCCGGTGAGGCCGCATAACGTTGCGCATGCACCGGTTCCAGCCGGCGCACCAGTCGCTGGGCGAGAATCCCGTTGATGGTGGAGGTCAGCAGGTAATCCTCCACACCCATGTCGAGCAGGCGGGTGATGCCGCCGGCCGCATTGTTGGTATGCAGTGTCGACAGCACCAGGTGCCCGGTCAGCGCCGACTGGATGGCGATGCGCGCCGTCTCCAGGTCGCGCATCTCGCCGATCATGATGATGTCCGGATCCTGGCGCACGATGCTGCGCAGCGCATTGGCAAAATCCAGGCCGATCTGCGGCTTGGCCTGGATCTGGTTGATCCCTTCGATCTGGTACTCGACCGGGTCTTCGACGGTGATGATCTTGACGTTCGCGGTGTTGAGCTGGCTCAGCGCGGTGTACAGCGTGGTGGTCTTGCCCGAACCGGTCGGGCCGGTCACCAGCAGGATGCCGTGCGGCTGTTCGAGCACCTTGCGGAACTGCGGCAGGAACGCATCGGTGAAGCCGAGCTTGTGGAAATCGAACACCACCGTTTCGCGGTCGAGCAGGCGCATCACCACGCTTTCGCCGTGCGCGGTGGGCATGGTGCTCACCCGCAGGTCCAGCTCCTTGCCCTGCACCCGCAGCATGATGCGCCCATCCTGCGGCAGGCGGCGCTCGGCGATATTGAGCTTGGCCATGATCTTGATACGGCTGATCACGGCGGCGGTGAGATTGGCCGGCGGGCTTTCACCGTCCACCAGCACGCCGTCCACGCGGTAACGCACCTTCAGCCGGCTCTCGAACGGCTCGATGTGGATGTCGGACGCGCGCAGCTCCACAGCACGCTGGATGAGCAGATTCACCAGCCGGATCACCGGCGCTTCGGAAGCCAGGTCCCGCAGGTGCTCGATGTCGTCGATGCCGGCCTCGGCGCCCTCGGCACCGTCCGCGATCTGCCCCATCTCACTGCGTCCCTGGCCGTAACGGCGCTCGATCAGCTCGTCGATCTCGCTGCGCAGGCCCACCTGCACATCGACCGCCACTCCACACGCCAGCGCCACCGCCTGGGCCGGATAGGGATCGTGCGCATCGGCCAGCCACAGCGACAGCGCACCGTCGCGCAGACCCAGCGGGCAGGCGTGGAACTGTTTGAGGAACCGCAACGGCAATTCAGGCAGGTCCGCCAGCAGCTCGCGGCTGTCGTCGCTGATCTGGCGCGCTTCAAGCAGCGGCAGATCAAGCACCTCGGCGGTGATCGCCGCCTGGTCGCGTTCCGAGACCAGCCCCAGGCGCGCCAGCAGCGCCAGCAGGCTGCCACCTTGTTCGGCATGCAACTGGCTGGCACGCACCAGATCGGCATCCTTCAGGCGACCGCGCGCACTGAGTGCGGCGATTACACGCTGCTCGGGCGATGGCACCTCAACGTGATCGACTGCGACAGCGTTCACTCAAAGCCTCCCGTACCGGTCACCGACTTTACCAGCTTGCCGGAGCATCTCCAGCCACAGCCGGCATCGAACTGGCCCACCCGCGTGACGGATGTACCGCAGCGACCGACAGCATCTCGCAGATCGCTCGCCGCGACCGCTCGTCCGACCCAGCGGCAATCAAACCCGATACATCATCGTGCCGGCGCCGCCGTTTCTCTTTTGTTGCCGATCGCCCACACCTTGCGGCAACGGATTGCATGCGCTCAACGAAACGGGGGAAGGCACTGGCCTCCCCCCGTGTCTTCCCGCACCCGGCCCGGCGTGCAGGTGATGTGCGACCGCTTACTGCCGTGCCACCAGGCTCAGACCAGCGTAGGTGCCACTGAGCCTGATGTAGTACGTACCCGCCTGCGGAGCAGTGATGCGCACGGTTTCGCTGTTGCCGGCGCGGGTGGAAAACCCGTCATTGCTGGACGCCGTCGGCGGAGCACCGCGCTTGACGTGCAATGACACATCACCAGTACCGCCGTAGGTCATGATGGTCAGCACTGCGCCGGCAGCGGCCTGGAAGCTGTACAGCTTCTCGCCACCGGACACGCCGTTGACCACCACCTTGTTGGTCAGCGCGATCGCGGTCGGGTCACCCGGGTCGGTGCTGCCGAAGGCAATGGCGGCCTGCACGGCAGCGTGGGCATTGACGATGCCAGGGCCAATGGTGCGATCCGGGGTTGCGGGGAACGAAGTCACCGTCTGCTGCAGGATCGTGGTGACCTGGGTGGGTGTCAGCAGTGGTTTGTTCGCATCCAGGCGTGCGCCCTGCATCAGCGCCACCACGCCGGCCACGTGCGGCGACGCCATCGAGGTGCCGGCCATGCCGCCGATGAAGTACTCGGTGGTCGGCTGCTTGGTGCCGCCATTGACCGCCTGCCAGACAAAGCCGTCCGGATTGGCCTGGACGCCGGTGCTGGTGGAGTCGTTCATGTACACGCCACCGCCGGGCGCGGCGATCTCCACCGTGGTGCCATAACCGGAGTAATACGCCCGCTTGCCGGTGACGCCGGTGGCGGCCACCGTGATCACGCCGGGGCAACTGGCCGGTGAACGCGTGCTCGCATCGCCGTTGTGGTTGCCTGCGGCCACCACGACCACGGCGCCCAGTTCGGTGGCCTTGCGGATGGCCTCGGCACTGGCACTTCCTGCAGCGCAGTTGCCGGTACCACCCAGGCTCATGTTGATCACCTTGGCCGGGTTCGGGTTGGCCGGCATGCCCGGAACGGGACCGCCTGCCGCCCATACGATTGCGTCGTTGATGTCGCTGTTGTAGCCACCGCAGTGACCCAGCGCACGGATCGGCAGCACCTTGGCGCCATAGGCGATGCCGGCGCCGGACACTCCGTTGTTGGTGATCTGCGCACCGCTGGTGCCGGACACATGGGTTCCGTGCCAGGAGCTGTCCGATGGCGGATTGCTGGCATTGGTGCACTCGCTCAGCCACGGCTCCTCGGTGGTCCAGTCACCCAGATCCCAGCCACCGGGGACACGGTCATCCGTCGGACGGCCGGAGGTCTGTGCATCGGAAATGAAATCGTAGCCGGCGTCCGCCAGCGAGGTATCGATGTCCGGGTGTGCAGTGATGCCGGTATCGATCACCGCGACGACGATGCCATGCCCATCGGCCAGGTCCCAGGCTTTGGGAACATTGGCGCCACCACGGTTGGCCTGTGCGTTCTGCGGTGTCAACGTGCCATCAGGCGCATTGAGGTGCCATTGGCGGGTGGGGAAGCTTGGGTCATTGGGGATGAAGAAGGGCGTTGCCGACTGCGGCGCGGCGATGCCGGTGTGCCGCACCTTCTCGTCGATCTCCACCGAGGCCACGTTGATGTCGCTGGCAAGCTGGCGCATCACTGCCGCGGCCTGCACGCGATCCACTGCGGCCGACAGCGAAATCACGGTGCCGCCCAGCGCGGTCTGGCGCACTACGCGCGCAGCGTTGCCCTGACGTGCCATGGTGCTCATGCCACTGCCGGCGAGCGCCTTGTTGAAGCTGCGAAGGGCCTCGGCATTGCTGGTCTTCGCCACGCTGCCATCGCGATAGGTGACGATGAAGCGCTTGACCGGAGCGGTCTGTGCAGCGGCCGATACCTGTGGCGCCGGGCTGATGCGCTGTCCCAGATCCTGGGCGGCGAACGCCGACCCGGAAGCCAGGGACCCACTGATGGCGATCACGGTGGCCGCGGCCAGCAGGTTTTTTTTCCCGAAATACTTCTTGCTCATATCCCTGATCCTTGATCCAAGGCAGAACGGACGCCTGTTGCCCCAGGGAGCAGACACGAAGAACACCTGCCTCACGGCGTCCTCCAAGCATCGAAATTGTTGCGCGTTGCAACCACCAGCCTCCGCGGCCAACGGCAGTGGACGGCGTTGCCGCCCACTGCCCTGTCGCTTACCAGCCGAAGCCGGCACCGACACCCACCGAGTTGTCATCCCCACTGAAGGCGCCGCCAACGGTCACCGTGGCACGCTCACTGATCGCACGCTGGTAACCGATCGACAGTGCCGATTCGCCACTCTGGAAGCCGATACCGACGCCAACGCGGTTCTGGGTGTGTACGCCGGCCGCACTGGTGGCCATGTTCAACATCGCCGCGTTCATTGCGCCCTGGCGATCGATGCGGCGGTCGGTACGGCGCAGGCGGTCATCGATTTCGCCCTTGTACATATCGAAGCTGTCGGACATGGCACTGAAGCGGTTGTCGGTATACGTCTTGGCCGTTGCGACGCCGCTGTCCAGCTGGCCCTTGTTGACCGCATCGGTGGTCTGGGTACCGGCGGCGACGTTGGTGATCTGGCGCTCGTTGCCGGCGCTGCCAACCGACACCGTATTGGCGCGATCCGCCACCGAGCCCTGTCCCAAGGCCACTGCCCGCTGGGCGGTGGCACTGGCACCCTGTCCTACCGCCGTGCCCGAGGCCGCCGTCACGCGGGCGCTCTCGCCCACCGCCACCGCATTGGTCGCCGCCGCGCTGATGCTGGTGTTGGCACCCACCGCCGTACTTCCATCGGCATCCACCCGCGATCCGCTGCCGATGGCGGTGTCGTTGGGGCCATGCGCATAGCTGTCGTTGCCGATGCCGGTCCCGGTGGCATCCCGGGCCTCGGCGTGGTCACCCAGCATCACCCCGGTCCTTGCGGCCGCAATCGCAGGCCCACCGGCCGGAGGCGTGGGAGTACCGCCCCCGGTTTCCGATCGTCCGCCGCCGCCCGCCACGCGGCTGTTGAGCGAGCTGACCTGCTGATCCAGCGCGCTCAGCGCCGAACCCACGTTGCTGTAGCTGGTTCCCTGGATTATGTAGGTGGGAGCGACGAACGCGCCCTGCAGGCCCACCGCCGCACCGCCGCCAAGGAACGTGGCCATGTTGGTCAGCGACTGGAACAGCTGGCTGCCGTTGATCGCCTGCATGCTGCCGGCCGCGATCGCACCGGCGGCCAGATTGTCCACGCGGGACCCGGTCGCGCCGGACAGGGTGATCGCATCGCGGCTGGCATCGTCATAGGTCACCGCATTGGCGGTCACGCCCTCAACCGAACCGATCCTTCCGTCGATGTCATTCACCCGGGTCTCCACCGCTCCGACACGCTGGTTGGTGACGTGGAGCTGGCCGCCGTTGACCGCATCGGTGCTGCCCTCGAATACGCGCCCGGCCATGACATTGACGATGCGCCGGGTGGCCGGACCATTGGTGCCGTTGCCGCCACCCACCGACACCACGTTGGCCTCGGTGGCCCGCGAACCGGAACCCAGTGCGACCGAATTGGCGCCGGATACACCGGCGTTCGAGCCGATGGCGATACCGTTGGCGCCGTTGCTGGCGAACGCGCCGTAACCGACCGCCACGCCGTTTGTCGCGGTGATGGAGGTCTGCCGCCCGATGGCGGTGCTGTTGGCTGCGCGCGCCGAGGCGTCGGCACCCACGGCGGTGGCGCCGGTGGCGTTGGCCGTGCTGGCGGTGCCGAGCGCGGTGCTGCGCTGGGCACTTGCAACGGCGCCAGAGCCGGCGGCGACGCTGTCGGCTCCGCTGGCCGTTGCAACGCCATCGCCACTGGCCTGGAAGTACTTGCTGGTCTGGCCAGCCACGCCCGCCACCGCATCGAGCTGCGCCTTGTTCACCGCATCGGTATCCACCGTGCCGGCCGCGACATTGGTGACCTGGCGCTCCTGGCCGGCCGAACCCACCGAGACGCTGTTGGCGCGGTTGGCCAGCGAGCCGTAGCCCAACGCAACACTGTTGGCGGCACTGCTGTAGCTGCCCACACCCACGGCGGTGCTGTCGGCGGCCCGGGCCCAGGATCCGGCGCCGATCGCGCTGGAATTGGCACCGTCAGCGCTGGACATCCAGCCCAGGGAGGTGCTCTGTTCACCCATCGCCCAGGCACCGGCGCCCAGTGCGGTGGCGCCGTCGCCAGCCGCCTGCGCATTGATGAAGCCGAACGCGGTGCCACCCACGGCCACGCTTTCCAGGCCGAGTGCTTCGCTGTATTCGCCCACTGCGACCGAGCTGTCGCCCAGCGCCCCTGCCGCATTGCCGACCGCGGTGGCATAGGCACCGCGGGCTTCAGCCGCCTGGCCCAGTGCGGTGGCGTTGCTGCCAGCTGCCACGGCATCGGCACCAAAGGCGGCACTGCTGCGACCTTGGGCGAGTGCGGAATTGCCGACCGCGGTGCTGTTGACGCCGGTGGCTTCGGCCCAGCCGCCGAGCGCGGTGGTGTAGTTGCCGCTGGCGACCGACTGGAAGCCGACCGCCGTGGCGGTGACACCTTGGGCAAAACTCTCGGCACCCAGCGCCGAGGCGCCCACACCGTCGGCGGTGCTGTAGAAGCCGACGGCGGTGGATTCCTCGCCGTCGGCCGAGGCCAGCACGCCGCTGGCGACACTGCCATCGCCGTTGGCCATCGCCGCCGCACCGGTGGCGGTGCTCATCTCACCGGCGGCCAGGCTCTCTGCACCGACCGCCGTGGCGTACTCGCCCAGCGCCTGCGCGTTGGCACCCATCGCCGCGGCATTGGCCGACAGCGCCAGCGCGTTGTAGCCCACTGCGGTGGCCCCATCGGCGAGCGCGTTGGCGCCACTGCCGTACGCCGATGCGCCATTGCCGATGGCATTGGTCGCCTCACCGGCCGCGGTGGCGTTGTCGCCTTCCACATAGGCACCGGCATCGCTGTCATCGCTGCCGCTGGCCTGGAAGTACTTGCTGGTGGTGTTGGCGGTGTCGGCCACCGCGTTGAGCTGGTCCAGGTTCACCGCATCGGTGCCCTCGGTACCGGCAGCCACGTTGGTGATCTGGCGTTCGGAACCGACATCACCGACTGATACCGTGTTGTCGCGTTCGGCCAGCGAGCCGGCGCCCAACGCCACGCTGTTGACCCCGAAGGCGAAAGCGCTCTCACCCAGCGCGGTGGCACTGGTCGCATCGGCCCAGGCATTCCAGCCGACCGCGGTGGTGTAGTCCTCCGTGGCCCACGCGCCGGCACCGAAGGCCGAGGCACCGGTGCCCGAGGCCCGCGCCGGGATGAAGCCGAAGAAGGTCGAACCACCGACCGCCACGCTCTCATCGCCGGTGGCTTCGCTGAACTCGCCTACCGCCACCGCGCTGACCCCGGATGCCGTGGCGGTCACGCCCACCGCGGTGGCGTAGTCGTTGGAGGCGGTGGCGCCATAACCCAGCGCGGTGGCGCCGAAGGCCGAGGCACTGCTGTAACCGCCATAGGCGGCCGAGGCGGTACCCGAGGCGTCGCTGCGGAAACCCGAGGCGGTGGCCTGCAGGCCCGAGGCCACCGCTTCCTGGCCCAGGGCGGTGGCGTAGGCATTGCTGGCCTGCGCCTGATAGCCGACCGCGGTGGTGCCATCGCCGTCCGCCACGCTTTCGGCGCCCAGCGCGGTGGCGCCCTCGCCGTTGGCGGTGCTGAAGAAACCCACCGCGGTGGATTCATCACCCTCCGCCAGCGCCAGTGCGCCATTGGCAACGCTGCCGGCGCCGTTGGCCACGGCCTCCGCGCCGGTGGCCGTGCTCAGCTCACCGGCCGCCACCGAGTTGCTGCCGATGGCCACTGCCGACTCACCCAGCGCCTGGGCGTTTGCCCCCAGCGCGGCGGCGTTGGCGGCTGCGGCCAGCGCATTGAAGCCGATCGCCGTGGCATTTTCCTCCAGCGCGAATGCGCCGCTGCCGAACGCCGAGGCGCCTTGCGCCAGCGCCTGGCTGGACGAGCCTACGGCTGTGGCGTAATCACCCTCAGCCGTGGCCCCGGAACCGGCAGCCAGGCTTTCCTCGCCGACCACCAGCGCTTCGCCATCGCCGGTCGCCTTGAAGTAGCGCGCGGTATTGACCGAATCGAACGTGGCGGCATTCAACTGGTCCAGGTTCACCGCGTCGGTGCCCTCGGTACCGGCAGCCACGTTGGTGATCTGGCGTTCACTGCCCACGTCCCCGACCGACACCGTGTCGGCCCGTTCCGCGACCGAGTTCGCGCCAAGGGCCACACTGTTGCTCGCCACCGCGTAGGAGTTGGAACCCAGTGCCGTACTGTCAGCGCCGAGGCTGGTGCTGTAAAAACCCACCGCCGTGCTGTTGAGCCCGCTGGCCCAGCTTTCCGCACCGAGCGCGCTGGCATTGTCGCCAGGTGCATAGGCGAAGTAGCCCAATGCAGTGGCTTCAGAACCGGAAGCTTCACTCAGCGCGCCCGACGCTAGCGAGTAATCGCCGGACGCAATGGCGCCGGCACCGACGGCGGTCGATACTTCACCGCTGGCCTGGGTGTCGACAAAGAAGCCCCAACCGGGGATCAGATCGGCTGGCCCGCCGATAGCCACGCTGCTGGTTCCGGAGGCTGCGCTCTGCGTACCCACCGAGGTGCTGTAATCACCTGTGGCGTTGGCTACCGCACCAAATGCCGCCGACTGCGCGCCGCTGGCATAGGCGCCCACGCCCGCCGCCGTGGCCGCAAAGCCGTCGGCGTTGGCGCTGGCACCGATTGCGGTGCCACCGACCCCGGCACTGGTCGCCCCGGTATCCACCGGCACACCGTTGAAGGTGATCAGCGGATTGCCGTTTTCATCCACTGCATTGCCGCCCACCGCTACGGCGCCCGGCCCCAGCGCCTGCGCGTTCTGGCCGAACGCGGCGCTGTTCTGGCCGCTGGCCAGCGCATTGAAGCCCACCGCGGTCGCCCCATCGGCGATGGCGTTGGCGCCACTGCCGTACGCGGAGGCGCCGTTGCCGATGGCATTGGTCGCCTCGCCGGCCGCGGTGGCGTTGTCGCCTTCCACATACGCCCCGGCATCACTGTCATCGCTGCCGCTGGCCTGGAAATACTTGCTGGTGGTGTTGGCGGTGTCGGCCACCGCGTTGAGCTGGTCCAGGTTCACCGCATCGGTGCCTTCGGTACCGGCGGCGACGTTGGTGATCTGGCGTTCGGACCCGGCCGAGCCGACCGAGACCGTGTCTTCGCGATCGGCATACGAGTCCGCGCCCAACGCCACACTGTTGTCGGCCTGCGCCCAGGCGAAGTTGCCCAGCGCAGTGCTGTTGAAGCCGCTGGCGTAGGCCGCGCCACCGACCGCGGTGGAGTAGTCGCCCGACGCTTCGGTGGGAATGACACCGAAGAACGCCCCACCCACCGCCACGCTGTTGTCGCCGCTGGCAATGGCATTGGAGCCGACCGCGGTGGCGTCGTAGTTGCTCGCCGTCGCGCCAAAGCCCAGCGCGGTGGCCGACTCCACCGACGCTTCGGCGCCATAGCCCAGCGCGGTGGTGCCAAAGCCCGAGGCGCTGCTGTAACCGCCATAGGCGGCCGAGGCGGTACCCGAGGCGTCACTGCGGAAACCCGAGGCGGTGGCCTGCAGACCCGAGGCCACTGCTTCCTGGCCGACGGCGGTGGCGTAGGCATTGCTGGCCTGCGCCTGATAGCCGACCGCGGTGGTGCCATCGCCGTCCGCCACGCTTTCGGCGCCCAGCGCGGTGGCGCCCTCGCCGTTGGCGGTGCTGAAGAAACCCACCGCGGTGGATTCATCACCCTCGGCCAGCGCCAGTGCGCCATTGGCGACGCTGCCGGCGCCGTTGGCCACGGCCTCCGCGCCGGTGGCCGTGCTCAGCTCACCGGCCGCCACCGAGTTGCTGCCGATGGCCACCGCCGACTCACCCAGCGCCTGGGCGTTTGCCCCCAGCGCGGCGGCGTTGGCGGCTGCGGCCAGCGCATTGAAGCCGATCGCCGTGGCATTTTCCTCCAGCGCGAATGCGCCGCTGCCGAACGCCGAGGCGCCTTGCGCCAGCGCCTGGCTGGACGAGCCTACGGCTGTGGCGTAATCACCCTCAGCCGTGGCCCCGGAACCGGCAGCCAGGCTTTCCTCGCCGACCACCAGCGCTTCGCCATCGCCGGTCGCCTTGAAGTAGCGCGCGGTATTGACCGAATCGAACGTGGCGGCATTCAGCTGGTCCAGGTTCACCGCATCGGTGCCTTCGGTACCGGCGGCGACGTTGGTGATCTGACGCTCGCTGCCGACATCACCGACTGATACCGTGTTGTCGCGTTCGGCCAGCGAGCCGGCACCCAACGCGACGCTGTTCACCCCGAAGGCGAACGCACTCTCACCCAGCGCGGTGGCACTGGTCGCATCGGCCCAGGCATTCCAGCCGACCGCGGTGGTGTAGTCCTCCGTGGCCCACGCGCCGGCACCGAAGGCCGAGGCACCGGTGCCCGAGGCCCGCGCCGGGATGAAGCCGAAGAAGGTCGAACCACCGACCGCGACGCTCTCAGCGCCAGTGGCTTCGCTGAATTCGCCCACCGCCACTGCGCTGACGCCGGAAGCGGTGGCGGCCACGCCCACCGCGGTGGTGTAGTCGTTGGAGGCGTTGGCGCCATAACCCAGCGCCGAGGACAGGTAACCGCTGGCTTCGCTGTAGCCGCCCAGCGCGGTGCTGCCGACGTTGCTGGCAGCGGCGCGGAAGCCATTGGCCGTGGCCTGGTTGTCCGAGGCCACCGCTTCGCTGCCGGTGGCGGTGCTGTAGCTGGCGCTGGCCTGCGCGCCGGCACCAGTGGCGGTGGCGCCGATGTCGCCGGCGAGGGCGCCGCTGCCCAGCGCGATCGTGTTCTCGCCCAGCGCCTGCGCGTTGTTGCCGAATGCGGCCGCACCAACATCGGCGGCCAGCGCGTTGAAGCCCACCGCGGTCGCGGTGTCAGCCAGCGCGTTGGCGCCACTGCCGTACGCGGAAGCGCCATTGCCGATGGCGTTGGTCGCCTCGCCGGCGGCGGTGGCGTTGTCGCCTTCCACATACGCCCCGGCATCACTGTCGTCGCTGCCGCTGGCCTGGAAATACTTGCTGGTGGTGTTGGCGGTGTCGGCCACCGCGTTGAGCTGGTCCAGGTTCACCGCATCGGTGCCTTCGGTACCGGCGGCGACGTTGGTGATCTGGCGTTCGGACCCGGCCGAGCCGACCGAGACCGTGTCTTCGCGATCGGCATACGAGTCCGCGCCCAACGCCACACTGTTGTCGGCCTGCGACCAAGCGAAGTTGCCCAGCGCGGTGCTGTTGAAGCCGCTGGCGTAGGCCGCGCCACCGACCGCGGTGGAGTAGTCGCCCGACGCTTCGGTGGGAATGACACCGAAGAACGCCCCGCCCACCGCCACGCTGTTGTCGCCGCTGGCGATGGCATTGGAGCCGACCGCGGTGGCGTCGTAGTTGCTCGCCGACGCGCCAAAGCCCAGTGCGGTGGCCGACTCCACCGACGCTTCGGCGCCATAGCCCAGCGCGGTGGTGCCAAAGCCCGAGGCGCTGCTGTAACCGCCATAGGCGGCCGAGGCGGTGCCCGAAGCTTCACTGCGGAAACCCGAGGCGGTGGCCTGCAGGCCTGAGGCCACCGCTTCCTGGCCCACGGCGGTGGCGTAGGCATTGCTGGCCTGCGCCTGGTAGCCGACCGCGGTGGTGCCATCGCCGTCCGCCACGCTTTCGGCGCCCAGCGCGGTGGCGCCCTCGCCGTTGGCGGTGCTGAAGAAACCCACCGCGGTGGATTCATCACCCTCGGCCAGCGCCAGTGCGCCATTGGCGACGCTGCCGGCGCCGTTGGCCACGGCTTCGGCGCCGGTGGCCGTGCTCAGCTCACCGGCCGCAACCGAGTTGCTGCCGATGGCCACCGCCGATTCACCGAGTGCCTGGGCGTTGGCGCCTGCGGCAAAACTGGCATCGCCCGATGCCAGCGTGTTGGTTCCGATAGCGACCGCATTGGCGCCCGAAGCGGTCGCACTGCCATCGACCACGCAGCTTTCCAGCTCGGCATTGCCCAGCACGATGCAAGGTGCGTTGCCGCCCACTTCCACCGACTGCGCCACCGCGCTCAGCGGTAGCGCTGCCCCGGAGACACCCAAGGCCATCGCGATGGCGGCAGACAAGGTCAGGAATTGGCGGCCACCACTTCGGCGCTCGTTGATCAGCGTGCCCGGGCCTTGGCTGCTTGCCAGTTCCGAGGCGACAACGAGCTGCCCCAGCGCTTTGTTCCAGACCTTGCGATAAATCCGATTCATCGTCACTGCTCCTGAAATGGCGGGTGTGCTGCTGCAGAAAGCGAATCGGCGGAAGATCCGCTGCGGGCGATCCCTGCCGTGACTTGCGTACTGCCTTCCGGTTCGGCCGGGCATCGAGAGGCTCACGCCTGTCAAAACACCGGCTCATCCCCAAACCCGAACGGCGGCATAACGGGAGCCGAGTGTTATCTCGCCATTAATCTGGCGTCAAGCTTTTGACGAAAAACGTCACTGCGTGATGATCATCACGCTTTCATAACAACAAATCGTGCGCACCGATCCAATTCCCGCCAAAACAATGACATCCGTCACGCTGCTGACATGAATGAGGCGCTGTGGATAAGCCGGCGCCCGGGCACGAAAAAGCCCGCCGGCAAAGGCTCGGCGGGCTTTTTCTCAGCTGTCCGGCAACGATGTGACGGAAAGGGTCAGAACACGGAAATCAGCCGCACCATACTCTTGCGTTGCGGAACATCCGCAGCCAAGGCGAATCCTCGCTCCAGCCCTCGGGGGACCAGCTCAGGTTTACCGAACGCATCGTGCGTTCCGGGTGCGGCATCAGGATCGTGACCCGGCCATCGGCCGTGGTCAGGCCGGTAATGCCGTCCGGCGAACCGTTCGGATTGAGCGGGTACTGATTGGCCACCTGGCCGTTGCCATCGACAAAACGCAGCGCAACCGACGCGGCAGCCTGCGCGGCGGCGGTATCGAACTCGGCCCGGCCTTCGCCATGGGCCACCGCCACCGGGAGACGCGAACCGGCCATGCCACGCAGCAGGATCGAGGGTGACTCGACCACTTCCAGCAGCGCGGTGCGGGCCTCGAACTGTTCGCTGCGGTTGCGCAGGAACTTCGGCCAGTGCTGCGCGCCGGGAATGATGTCCTTGAGCTGGCTCATCATCTGGCAACCGTTGCACACGCCCAGCGCGAAGGTATCCGGTCGGGCGAAGAACGCGGCGAACGCCTCGCGCAACGCCGGGCGTTCCAGAATCGAAGTCGCCCAACCGCGGCCGGCCCCGAGCACGTCGCCATAGCTGAAACCGCCACACGCGGCCAGACCACGGAAATCGGACAACTGCACGCGGCCTTCGATCAGGTCGCTCATGTGCACGTCATAGGCACGGAAACCGGCACGCTCGAACGCATTGGCCATTTCGATCTGGCCGTTGACGCCCTGCTCGCGCAGGATCGCCACCTTCGGCCGCGCACCACTGGTGATGAGGGCGGCCGCCACATTCTCGGCCGCATCGAAGGCGAGCTTCGGCTTCAGGCCCGGCGCGCTGAAATCGCGTGCAATCGCCCGCTCCTGATCGGCCGCATCGGGGTTGTCGCGCAGCTTCTGCATGGCGTGCGTCACCGACCACCAGGCGTCGAACAGCGCTTCCCAGCGCCATTCGACCAGGCTCTCACCGGCCAACGTCACCCGCACCACCGGCGCGGTCGTCGGCCGTGCGATGCGTTGCGCACATTCGGTCAGGGCATGCCGCTCGACCAGGTCCGCAAACGCGGCGCGATCCTCGTTGGCGATCTGCACCACCGCGCCCAGTTCCTCGTTGAACAGACTGCGGAACGGATCGTCGCCCCAGGCATCGAGCACGATGTCCAGGCCCAGGCGCGAGGCGAACGACATTTCGCACAGCGCGGCGAACGCACCGCCATCGCTTCGGTCGTGGTAGGCCAGCAACAGCCCGGCCTCGCGCGCGTCGCGGATCAGTTCGAAGAACGCCCGCAGCCGCTGCGCGTCGTCCAGGTCCGGTACTTCGCCGGCAAACGCGGGCAGCGCGCCGTGATCGGCATGTACCTGCGCCAGGATCGAACCGCCCAGGCGCTGCTTGCCGCCGCCCAGGCCGATCAACCACAGCTCGCTGTCGGTTTCGCGGTCCAGCAACGGCGTCAGCTGCGCGCGGGCATCGGCCACCGGCGCGAACGCGGAGATCACCAGCGACACCGGCGACACCGACTTTTCGGTCTTGCCGTCGGCCTGCCACTGGGCCTGCATCGACAGCGAGTCCTTGCCCACCGGGATGCTCAGCTCCAGCTGCGGGCACAGCTCCATGCCCACCGCCCTGACCGCGTCATACAGCAGCGCGTCTTCGCCATCGTGGCCGGCCGCGGCCATCCAGTTGGCCGACAGCTTGATCGACTCCAGCGTCTGCACCGGCGCGGCGCACAGGTTGGTGATTGCCTCGCCCACCGCCATGCGCGCCGACGCGGCGGCGTCGAGCAGCGCCAGCGGGGTGCGCTCGCCAATGGCCATCGCCTCACCGGCGTAGGTGTCGAACCCGGCCAGGGTGATGGCCACATCGGCCATCGGCAGCTGCCACGGGCCGATCATCTGTTCGCGTGCGGTCAGGCCGCCGACGCTGCGGTCACCGATGGTGACCAGGAAGTTTTTCGACGCCACCGACGGATGCGCCAGCACGCGCAGGCCGGCCTGGTGCAGATCCAGGCCGGCGGTCCGCAGCGCCGGCCAGCGCGGCGGCGGCGGATAGCGCGGTGTCGCGGTGCATTTTCGGGGCCTTGCCGAACAGCACGTCCATCGGCAGGTCGATCGGGGCATCAGCCGGGATGTTGCCCGGCGTGGCGCCATAGGCCACGACCAGATGCTGCTCGGCGGTGGCGACACCAACCGCGGCGAACGGGCAGCGCTCGCGCGCGCACAGCGCGGCGAACTCGACCAGCCGCTCCTGCGGCACGCCGAGCACGTAGCGCTCCTGCGATTCGTTGCACCACAGCTGCATCGGCGACAGCGATGGATCATCGGTGGGCACCTTGCCCAGGTCGATCACGCCGCCGACGCCGGAGTCGTGCAGCAGCTCGGGAATGGCATTGGACAGGCCGCCGGCGCCGACATCGTGGAACCAGCGGATCGGGTTGTCCGCGCCCAGCGCCACGCAGCGGTCGATGACCTCCTGCACGCGCCGCTCCATTTCCGGGTTGTCGCGCTGCACGCTGGCGAAATCCAGGTCCTCGGCACTTTCCCCGGACGCCACCGAGCTTGCCGCGCCGCCACCCAGGCCGATCAGCATCGCCGGGCCGCCGAGCACGATCACCGCATCGCCCGGCTGCAGGCGGATCTTCTCCACCTGGGCACGGTCGATGGCGCCGAGGCCACCGGCGAGCATGATCGGCTTGTCGTAGGCGCGGGTGAGGTCGCCTTCGGCCAGCTCGAAGCTGCGGAAATAGCCCAGCAGGTTCGGGCGGCCGAATTCGTTGTTGAACGCGGCGCCGCCGAGCGGGCCGTCGAGCATGATGTCCAGCGCCGGCGCCATGCGCGGATTCAGCGCCCGCGGCGCTTCCCACGGCTGCGGCAGCGTCGGGATGCGCAGGTGCGAGACCGAGAAACCGGTCAGGCCGGCCTTGGGCTTGCCGCCGCGGCCGGTGGCGCCCTCGTCGCGGATCTCACCGCCGGCACCGGTGGCGGCACCGGGGAACGGCGCGATCGCGGTCGGGTGGTTGTGGGTTTCCACCTTGATGCAGAACGCCGAATCGACCACCGCTTCGCTGCGGTACTCGCCGGTCGCCGGATCCGGGCGGTAACGCGCCGCTGGCAGGCCGGCCACCACGGCGGCATTGTCGCTGTAGGCGCTGAGCGTGTTCTGCGGCGTCTGCTGGTGGGTGTGCTTGATCATCTTGAACAGCGAGCGTTCCTGCTCCCGCCCCTCGATGGTCCAGCTGGCGTTGAAGATCTTGTGCCGGCAATGCTCGGAATTGGCCTGCGCGAACATCATCAGCTCGACATCCGACGGTTTGCGGCCCAGCTCGCCGAAGCGCTGGCGCAGGTAGTCGATCTCGTCCTGGGCCATCGCCAGGCCGAGCCGGCGGTTGGCGCCTTCCAGGTCATCCAGCGCGACGCGTTCGAGCTCGCCGCGCGCGGGTGTGGTGAACAGCGCCTGCGCCTGGGCGGCCTCGTCCAGCAGCGACTGGGTCATCGGATCGTGCAGCAGCCTGGCCAGCGCGGCCTGCTGCGCCGCATCGGCCGGCCAACCGTCCAGGTCGATGCGCGGTGCCGCGTTCGACCCGGCGGATCGCCAGGCCGGCGCCGCGCACCAGTTCGGTGGACTTGCTCGACCACGGCGACAGCGTGCCCAGGCGCGGAACCACGAAGCGCGACACCGCCCCGTCGGCGCGCGCGGCAGCCTGCGGCTGCGCCTGCAGGATCCGGCACAAAGCAGCCTGATCGACGGCGGCATCGCCTTCGGTCTGGATGAAATAGATATGCCAGGCACCGGTGATGCGCAGGTCGGCGGCGACGGACTGCAGGCGGGATTCAAGACGTTCGCGGCGGAACGGCGAAAGGGCTGGCTGCGCCCTCGAGGACGATCATGTCCGGTGAACCGTGGTTGGAATCGGGCCGGCTATTGTACCGAAGCCGGCGCATGGCCGGCTTCGGGAGAGGTTGCATCGGAAGCTATCTGCGCTTGCGGCCGGCGGTCCGGCCTCAGCGGCTGCCGCCAGCGCTGGAAATGCGATCCAGCGCGGCCTTGAGCTGTGCCGGCGGCAGGTAGCCACCGAGCTGGGTGCCATCGGCGGCAAAGATCGCCGGGGTGCCGTTGACGCCCAGTTGCTGGCCGAGGTTGTATTGGATGGCCACCGGGTTGGTGCAGTTCTTGGCCGCTACCGGCCGGCCGGCCTTGGCCGCGGTCAGCGCGGTCTTGCGGTCGGCCGCGCACCAGACCGAGATCATGTCGGTGTAATCCTTGCTGCCCAGGCCCATGCGCGGGAACGCGAGGTATTCCACCGCGATGCCTTGGCGGTTGAGCTCGGCGACCTCCTGGTGCAGCTTGCGGCAATAGCCACACTCGATATCGGTGAACACGCTGACGGTGTACTTCGCATTCGGCGGTGCAAACACGATGCGGTCGGCATGCGGCACGCTGGCCAACAGCTTGCGGCGGTGCGCCAGCAGTCCTTCGCTGGTGGCCAGGGCCTTCTTCTCGATGTCGTAGGGCTGCGCCTGCATCAGGTAGCGGCCGTCATCGGACACATACAGCACCTGCCCGGACACCACCACCTCACGGAAGCCGGCAAACGGCGCCGCGCCGACGTAGTCGGGGCTGAAATTCGGGTCCAGCTGCTTGAGCGCCGCGCGCACCTGCTTTTCGACGGCCGCTTCGGAGGCGGGCGCAGCCACCGCCTTGGCCGGAGCGGCGCCCGATTGCGGCTGCTGTGCACAGGCGGAAAGACTGATCGCGCCCAACAGCGCGGCAACGGCAATACGGAACATCGGGTATCCACTGTGATGGGAATCGCGGCGATTCTCGCACAGCGACGATGAAGCGAATCCCACGGACCGTCATGACGGGATGGCTACAGACACCCTGCCAGCAAGCCGCTATGGCGCGGCTCCCGGCGGGCTTACCCGCGTGGATGGTGGCGGTTGTGCAGTTTCTGCAGATGTTCGCGCGCCACGAGCGTGTAGATCTGCGTGGTCGACAACGAGCTGTGTCCCAGCAGCATCTGCAGCGCGCGCAGGTCCGCGCCGCGGTTGAGCAGATGCGTGGCGAAACTGTGGCGCAGGCCGTGGGGGCTGATTTTGCGCGGATCGATGCCCGCCGCCCCGGCATAGGTTTTGACCAGCACCCAGAACTGCTGCCGGCTGAGCGGCTCGCGCGTGGCGCCGATAAACAGCGGAACTTCGTTGTTGCCCATCGGCGGCACCGGCTTGCCCGCAGCCAATTGGGCACGCGACTGCGCCAGGTAGCGCTCCAGCCAGTGCTGCGACTCCTCGCCCAGCGGCACCACCCGCTCGCGGCTGCCCTTGCCGGTCACGCGCAGGGCGCCCTGGCGCAGATTGACCGCATTGGCCGGCAATTCCACCAGTTCACTCACGCGCAGGCCGGCGGCATACATCAGCTCCAGCATCGCCCGGTCACGCAGGCCCAGCGGCGAGTCGACATCCGGCGTGGCCAGCAGCGCGTCGATCTGGCTTTCGGCCAACGCCTTAGGCAGGGAGCGCGGCAGTTTCGGTGACTCCAGCAGCGCGGCGGGATCATCGCCACGCTCGCCGCGGCGCAGGGCAAGGGCGAAGAACGCGCGCAGCGTCGACAACAGCCGGGCATTGCTGCGCGGTGACCAGCCGTGCCGGGTGCGCCAGGCCAGATAATCGAACAGCCCGCTGCGATCGACACCGGCCAGTCCGTTGCCCGCGCCGTCCCGCCAGCGCGCCAGCCCTTCCAGATCGCGCCGGTAGCTGTCCAGCGTGGCCCGTGCCAGCCCCTGCTCGGCCCAGACCGTGTCCAGAAAGCGCTGGATCGCACGGTTGTCTTCATCGCGCAGCGGCGGCAGGTGCTGCACCAGCTGGCGGCGTTCGGCGGGAGTGGCGGTTGCAGACATCGGCCACAGCATAGAACCTCATCAGTGCCGCGCCCATCCACCTGCCGGCCGCAAGACCTTATCCTCAACCGATGAGCGAACCGATCCGCGTTGCCGAGCGTCCTTCCGCGCTGCTGATCCGCCGCCTGCTGGCGCTGTTCTACGACGCCTGGCCGGTGGTTGCGTTGTGGCTGCTGATATCGGCACTGTTCACCGTCGGCTACACCCTCGCCGGCCATGGCGACCGCGAAAACATCGCGCCTTTCAGCCCGCTGCAATGGCTGCTGTGGCTGTGCTGCTGGATCGTCGCCGGACTGTACGCAACGATCAGCTGGCGCCGCGGCGGGCAGACGCTGGGAATGCGGCCATGGCGGCTGCATCTGCGCACGGTTTCCGGCGAACCACCGGGTTGGGCGGCACTGTGGAAGCGCTATGCACTGGCCACGCTGTCGCTGCTCTGCGGCGGCCTGGGTTTCTGGTGGGCATTCTTCGACAGGGAACGGCTGACCCTGCACGACCGCCTCAGCGGCACGCGCCTGGTACGCCAGCCCAGGCCCTGAATCGGGGCGCGCGGCGGAGCACCGGGCTCCGCCATCAGCCTGTGGAGAGGCACGCTCATTCCGACGGGGCCGTGCGTCCCGGCCTGCATTTCCGCAAGATGACGTGCAGCTGGATCAACGAAGCCGATCACCGCGCGCGGCCAGCCGGCGGTTGTCGAAATCAGCGCACGCGGCGCAGGCGCCGGCAGCTATCCGGACTTGCGCCGGAACAACATTCCCGACACCGCCAGCATCACGATCGGCGGCAAGGCATAGGCCAGGCGGTAATCGAACCGGAGCGCACCGGCCATGCGCCCGAAGAACAACTGCAGCAGCCAGAACGCCAGTGCAAACAGGATGCCCAGGAACAGGCGCTTGCCCATGCCGCCACTTCGCAGCGAGCCGAAAGCGAACGGGACCGCCGCCAGGCACAGCGCCAACACGTTGACCGGATAGAACCAGCGGCTCCAATAGATGTCTTCGTAATTGCGCGCATCCAGTCCATTGCGCTTGCGGTATTCGATGCTGGTGCGCAGATCGCTGGCCGGCAGATTGCGCGGCTTGGTCAGACCGGCGGCCAGCGCCGCGGCATCCAGCTGCGAGGTCCAGGGCTCCTCGGCGAGCGTCTCACGGCTGGCCGAACGTTCGCCGAACGTGTCACGCCGCACGTTTTTCAGCGTCCAGCGATCGCCGGCGTGCTCCGCCGCCGCGGCAAAAGTCAGTGACGCCAGACGTCCGTCATCGGCAAGCCGGTACAGCCGCACGTCGTGCAGCACCAGCCGGGTCTGGCCGTCGTCGGTCAGTTGTTCCTCGCCACTCTGGGCATTGAGGAAGGTATCGCCCTCGCGCGCCCACAGCCCCGAATAGCGGGCCATGGTCATGTCGGTTTCCCACTTGGCGCTGGTCTTGAGCAGGTCGGCCCGGTTCTGCGCCCACGGCCCCAGCGTTTCACCGCTCAGCACCATCACCGCCGTCAGCAGCGACAACGCCACCGCGACCGACAGCCCCAGGCGCCGCCGCGACAGCCCCAGCGCGCGCAGCGCGGTCAACTCGGACGTGGCCGCCAGCTGCCCCATTCCCATCAGCGCACCGATCACCGCCGCCGTCGGGAACATCGTGTAGGCGCGGCGCGGCACGGTATAGGCCACCCAGGCCACGGCGTGGGCAAAGGTGTAACTGCCTTTGCCGACGTCCTTGAACTCTCCGGACAGCGCGATCACCACGTCCAGGCCGACCAGCACGGCCCAGGTCAACAGCACCGTACCCAGCACGGCGCGGCCGAGATAGAGATCGAATCGCATCGGACGCAGCTTCATGCGGTCCTCCGCGGGCGCGACAGATGCCCGTCACGCAGATACAGCCAGATGCCCAACGCCAGCAGCGGCAGGCTCAGCCACCACAACCCGAGCAGCCGCGGCAGCTTGTCGGCCGCCAGCAGCTGGGTACCGACAAACATCAGGTTCACGCCCACCAGATAGGCTAGGAAGGCCAGCATGATGCGGCCGTAGCGTTGTTGCCGCGGCGAACTGCGTGAGAGCGGCAGCGTCATCAATGCGAACGCCAGCGCCAGCAGCGGCGGCGCCAGCCGGGCATGCAACTGGGCGTTGGCGGCCGGGCGCGGATCGCCAAACAGCTGCGTGGTCGGCAGCAGTTCCGGATCGTCGTCGTTGCGCGCCTCGGCCCGGTCCGGCAGCGCCACCTCGTTGCTGGCATAGCGCATCAGGCGGTAGTCCAGCGCGCCGTTGGCCGGCCCTTCCACCCGGTAGCCGTCCTCCAGCCGCAGGAAACGCTGGCGCTCGCCTTCGAAAAACATCGCCCCGCGGGCAGCCGAAACCACATCGATGCGATCGTCCTTCTGCCGCTGCATGAACACGTTCCCCAGTTGCGTGCCATCGCCCGAAACCGAGGACAGGTAGACGATGCCGCCACCGGGCAACGGGGTGAAACGACCCGGCTCCATCCCGGCCAGCACCAGGCTGCGGTTGGCACTCTGCACCAGGTCCTCGGAAGTACGTTCGGCCCACGGGCCCAGCCACAGGGAGCACAACCCGATCACCGCCACCACCGGAATCACCAGCATCAGCACCGGCTTGAGCAGCCGCCGCGGCCCGACGCCGATGGCGGTGATCACCGCCATTTCCGAATCCCGGTACAGCCGCGCCATCGACAGCAGCAGTCCCAGCATCAACGCCAGCGGCAGGATCAGCGGCATATAGACGATGAATTGCAGGCCCAGCTGGGAAAACAGCAGCCGCGCCGGCAGCTTGCCGTCGGCGATACTGCCCAGGATGTCCACCAGCACGCCGCCCACGCTGACGACCAGCAACACGATCAAAGTGGCCAGAAAGCTCTGGACGAAATCACGCAGGAGATAGCTGTCGAGCTTCGGCATGGGATCGGTGGTTTAAACTCTCGGTTTCGTTCGCGGCGCGCCCAGCCTGACTGGGAGGGCGTAAACAGCCTGCGATTGTACGGATTTGGCAACGGAATCTGATCAATGTCTCTGGAATTCACCCTGAACCACGCCGCCCCGGCCACCGCCGGGCTTGATTGCATCATCGTTGGCGTGTTCGCCGACAAGTCGCTGACGCCGGCCGCCCAGGCGCTGGACGCCGCCTCCGGCGGGCGCCTGAGCGCCTTGCTCGCCCGCGGCGACATCGGCGTCAAGACCGGCAAAACCACCCTGCTGCATGACCTGGACGGCGTGACCGCCCCGCGCGTGCTGGTCGTCGGGCTGGGCGATGTCGCCAAGTTCGGCGTGCCGCAGTACATCAAGGCGGTGGGCGATGCGGCCCGCGCCCTGAAGGCCGGCAGCACCCGCAGCGCACTGTTCACCCTGACCGAGCTGGAAGTGACCGGCCGCGACAATGCCTGGAACATCCGCCAGGCGATCATCGCCGCCGACCACGCCAGTTACCGCTACAGCGCCACCTTCGGCAAGAAGAAGGCGGAAGAACCCGGCCTGGCCTCGCTGGCGATTGCCGGTGACGACGCCACCGCGCTGACCCAGGGCCAGGCCATCGCCGCCGGCGTGAAGTACGCCCGCGAGCTGGGCAACCTGCCGCCGAACCTCTGCACGCCGGCCTATCTGGCCGAATCGTCGGTCAAGTTCGCCAGCGAGCACGAGGGCGCCGAAGCCGAGATCCTGGACGAGACGCAGATGGAAGCGCTCGGCATGGGTTCGCTGCTGGCGGTGGCCCGCGGTTCGGCCAACCGGCCCAGGCTGGTCGTGCTGAAGTGGAACAATGGTGGTGACGCCAAGCCCTACGTGCTGGTCGGCAAGGGCATCACCTTCGATACCGGCGGCGTCAACCTGAAGACCCAGGGCGGCATCGAGGAGATGAAGTACGACATGTGCGGTGGCGCCAACGTCATCGGCACCTTCGTCGCCGCGGTCACCGCCAAGCTGCCGCTGAATCTGGTGGTGGTGGTGCCGGCGGTGGAGAACGCCATCGACGGCAATTCCTACCGCCCGTCGGACGTGATCACCTCGATGTCCGGCAAGACCATCGAAGTGGGCAACACCGATGCCGAAGGCCGCCTGATCCTGTGCGACGCGCTCACCTACGCGCAGCGCTTCGAGCCGGTGGCGCTGGTCGACGTGGCCACCCTCACCGGCGCCTGCATGGTCGCGCTGGGCCACCAGACCGCCGGGCTGATGACCAAGCACGACGACCTCGCCAACGAACTGCTGGCCGCCGGCGAGAACGTGTTCGACCGCGCCTGGCGCCTGCCGCTGTGGGACGAATACCAGAGCATGCTCGATTCCAGCTTCGCCGACGTCTACAACATCGGTGGCCGCTGGGCCGGCGCGATCACCGCCGGCTGCTTCCTGTCGCGCTTTGCCGAGGGCCAGCGCTGGGCGCACCTGGACATCGCCGGCGTGGCCAGCGACGAAGGCAAGCGCGGCATGGCCACCGGGCGTCCGGTCGGCCTGCTGAGCCAGTGGCTGCTGGATCGCATCGCCTAAAGCGGAACCGGGTGCGGAGCCGGGGCTTGCCTGCACTCCCCGGCTCCGGCTCCACGTCCATTTCAATCATCGAGCATTCATGTCCCGAGCCGACTTCTACCTGATCGCCAAGCCGCGCTTCCTCGCCGAACCGCTGCGGCTGGTGTGCGAGCTGGCCCGCAAGGCCAATGACGGCGGTCTGTTCACGCTGATCCTGGCGCGCGATGTGGCCCAGGCCGAGGAGCTGGACGAGCTGCTGTGGTCGTTCGATCCAGACGCCTACATCCCGCACCAGATCGCCGGCGAGGACGCGGACGAGGAAGAAGCCATCGTGCTGATCGCCGCGCCTGGCACCGAGGCGCCCTCGCGCCCGCTGGTGATCAACCTGCGCGATGATCCGTACCTGGGCGCCTGTGACCGCGTGCTGGAAGTGGTGCCGGCCGATCCCTCCGCGCGCGAACCGTTGCGCGAGCGCTGGCGCCAGTACAAGGCGCTGGGTTTTGATCTGAAAAAGCACGACATGTAACTACCCGTGGACCGTTCCGGCACGCCCGCCGCCATCCGGCGACGATGCCCGAACCGCCCATGCATATGCCCCTGGACTGCTTTCCGTGTGCCGCACCGGCTGGCCCGCCAGCGCAGGCGACGGATCGCGAACACATTCCACCCTTGGAGAGGTACCGATGCGCCTGCTGATCGCCATCCTGCTGCCGTGGCTGGTGTTCTTCACCATTGGCCGGCCGTTTGCCGGCATCCTCTGCCTGATCCTGCAGATCACGCTGATCGGCTGGTTGCCCGCCGCCATCTGGGCCGCCTACGCCGTCAGCCAGTACCACACCGACAAGAAGATCGCGCGCGCCTTGGGCCGTTGAGCCCGCGCGCGCCCTCCCCTGACTACCTGTTGCGACCATGACCCAACTCGACTCCAGCTACGACCCCAAGTCTTTTGAAACCGCGCTCTACGACTCCTGGGAAAAGGCCGGCCATTTCAAGCCGTCCGGCAAGGGCGAGCCCTACACCATCCTGCTGCCGCCGCCGAACGTCACCGGCACCCTGCACATGGGCCATGCCTTCCAGCAGACGCTGATGGACGCGCTGGTGCGCTACCACCGCATGCGCGGCTACGACACGCTGTGGCAGGTCGGCACCGACCACGCCGGCATCGCCACCGAGATGGTGGTCAGCCGCAACCTGGCGCTGGCCGGCAACGGTGACACCCGCGACTCGCTGGGCCGCGACGGCTTCATCGGCAAGGTGTGGGAATGGAAGGCGCAGTCCGGCGACACCATCGAGAAGCCAGATGCGCCGCCTCGGCACCTCGGCCGACTGGTCGCGCAGCACCTTCACCATGGATCCGCAGCCGTCCGAGGCGGTGATCGAAGCCTTCGTGCGCTGGCACGAACAGGGCCTGATCTACCGTGGCCAGCGCCTGGTCAACTGGGACCCGGTGCTGAAGACCGCCATCTCCGACCTGGAAGTGGAAAGCGTGGAAGAAGACGGTTTCATGTGGTCGATCCGCTATCCGCTGGCCGATGGCGCCCGCTACGAGCACGTCGAGGTCGATGCTGACGGCAACGAGATCCTGCGCGAAACCCGCGACTACCTGATCGTGGCCACCACCCGTCCGGAAACCATGCTCGGCGACACCGCCGCGATGGTGCATCCGCGAGGACGCGCGCTATGCCGCGTCTGATCGGCAAGCAAGTGGTACTGCCGCTGACCGGCCGCCGCATCCCGGTGATCGGCGATGACTATGTCGACCGCGACTTCGGCACCGGCGTGGTCAAGGTCACCCCCGCGCACGACTTCAACGACTACCAGGTCGGCGTGCGCCACGGCCTGCCGATGATCAACCTGTTCACCGAAACCGCGGCGATCAACGACAACGCCCCGGAGAAGTACCGCGGTCTGGACCGCTACGAAGCGCGCAAGCAGATCCTGGCCGAACTGGAAGAGCTGGGCATCCTGGTCGAAACCAGTGCGCACAAGCTGCAGGTGCCGCGCGGTGACCGTACCGGCCAGGTGATCGAGCCGTACCTGACCGACCAGTGGTTCGTGAAGATGGACGTGCTGGCCAAGCGCGGCCTGGAACTGGTGGAGAACGGCTCGATCAGATTCGTGCCGCCCAACTGGATCAACACCTACCGCCACTGGATGGAGAACATCCAGGACTGGTGCATCAGCCGCCAGCTGTGGTGGGGCCACCGCATTCCGGCGTGGTTCGACGATGCCGGCAAGTTGTACGTCGGCCGTTCCGAGGAGGAAGTGCGCGCAGAAGCACAACCTTGGCGCCGACGTCGCCCTGCGCCAGGACAGCGACGTGCTGGAGACCTGGTTCTCCTCGCAGCTGTGGCCGTTCTCCACGCTGGGCTGGCCCGATGCCGCGGCGATGGCCGAGCGCGGTTTCGAGCGATACCTGCCGTCGTCGGTGCTGGTCACCGGCTTCGACATCATCTTCTTCTGGGTGGCGCGCATGATCATGGCCACCGACAGCTTCACCGGGAAGATGCCGTTCCGCGACGTCTACATCACCGGCCTGATCCGCGACGGACAGGGCCAGAAGATGTCCAAGTCCAAGGGCAACGTGCTCGATCCGCTGGACATCATCGACGGCATCTCGCATCGATGACCTCGTCGCCAAGCGCACCACCGGGCTGATGAAACCCAAGGACGCGCCGAAGATCGAGAAGGCCACGCGCCGCGAATTCCCCGACGGCATCATCGCCCACGGTGCCGACGCGCTGCGCTTCACCATCGCCGCGCTGGCCACGCATGGCCGCGACATCAAGTTCGACATGAGCCGCGCCGAGGGCTACAAGAATTTCTGCAACAAGCTGTGGAACGCCAGCCGCTTCGCGCTGATGAACACCGAAGGTGCGCAGTTCAACGGCGTGCCGCAGCCGCGCACCGATGCCGAGCGCTGGATCCTGTCGCGCCTGGCCGCGGTGTCGGCCGAGGCCCAGGGCCACTACGCCAACTACCGCTTCGACCTGCTGGCGCAGTGCCTGTACGAGTTCGCCTGGAACGAGTTCTGCGACTGGTTCCTGGAGCTGTCCAAGCCGGCGCTCAACGGCAGCGATGCCGACGACGCCGCCAGCACCCGCCACACCCTGCTGTACGTGCTCGAAGCCCTGCTGCGCCTGCTGCACCCGCTGACGCCGTTCATCACCGAACAGCTGTGGCAGCAGGTGGCCCCGCGCCTGGGTCTGGCCGAAACCACGATCTCATTGCGCCCCTACCCGGCCAGCGGGGACTTCAGCGGTGATTTCAGCCGTGCCGAAGCGGACGTGGAGTGGCTCAAGTCGATGGTCAGCGCCCTGCGGCGCGTGCGCAGCGAGTTGAATGTGCCGCCCTCCAAGCTGGTGCGCCTGCTGCTGCAGGCCGGCAAGGCCGAGGATCGTGCCCGCGTCGAGCGCTTCACCGCGTCGCTGAAATTCCTGCTCAAGCTGGAAAGCATCGACTGGCTGGCCGCAGATGCGGCGACGCCACCGGCAGCGGCGGCCATCGTCGGCGACCTCCGGTTGCTGGTGCCGCTGGAAGGGCTGGTCGACCTGGATGCCGAGCGCGCGCGCCTGGACAAGGAGCTCGCCCGGGTCGCCGCCGAGAAGGAAAAGAGCGAGACCAAGCTCTCAAAATTCACCGACAAGGTGCCGGCCGCCGTGGTCGAGCAGGAACGCGTACGCCTGGCAGATTGGGAAAACCAGCTCGCCGGCCTGCGTGAGCAGCGCGCCAAGCTGTAAGGCCGGTCGAGGGCTTGAACGAAGACGCCGCGTTTGGGCGGCGTTTTCGTTTTCCTCGTCTGGATACGCCGGCGGTGCGGCCGAATGCGGGCAACCGGACACGAGCGCACGTGCCGAAACCGGCGGCGCACGCACGTCGGTTTGCTTGACGCCTACAGCGGCGGCATGACCTGGAGGTCGTCGTCCACCAGTTCCAGCGCCATCACCAGCGCGTCCTCGCGGCCGTTGTCTGCCGGGTAGTAGCGTGGGCGCCGCCCGATCTCGTTGAAACCTTCGCTGTGATACAGGGCGATCGCCGCAAGGTTGGAGGGACGGACTTCCAGGAAGACCCGATGTGCGCCGTGCTGGCGCGCACTGCGCACCAGTTCGCGCAGCAGTCGCCGGCCGTGGCCCTTGGACTGGCACACCGGATCCACACCGACGTTGAGCACGTGCGCCTCATCGGCGGCGACGCTGAGCATGCCGTACCCGACAATCCCGCCATCGTGTTCAAGCACCAGCCCCGGATATCCTGCACGCAGGCAATCTTCGAAGATTCCGCGGGTCCACGGATAACGGTAGGCGCGCAATTCGACCTCCATCACCGCATCCAGGTCGTTCCCGCACAACGGGCGCAGGATCGCACCGTCGGTGGCGCGCACCGCGCTCATTCCCGTGATTTCCGCCGCAACGCCCGCAGCTGTGGCCACAACGCCCGCTTGGCCGCCGGATCACGCCGCAGCTCGGCCAGCGGCCAGCTCTCCATCAGCACCCGGGTCTGGGGATCATTGGGATTGCAGCCGGACGCGCGCAGCAAGGCGATCTGCAGGCGATCGGGCAGGCGCAGTGCCGAGGATGGCCGCGACGCGGGAGCGGGCGTGGTGGGCGGCGCTGCAGCCGCCGCCACCGGCGCCTTGCGCACCGGAAGAGGCGCGGGCGGGGACGGCGCCCGGGAAACCCGGGCTTCCCTTGCCGGTGCCGGGGCGGGGTCCGTCACCGGCTCCGGTGCGTCCAGCGCGCCGCCCTGCAGATACAGCGTGTAGCCCAGTGCCTGCAGCCACGAGTGCTGCTGCTCGGACCACAACAAGCTTGAACCCGCTCCGCTCACGACACCTTGCCGGCAGATTGCCGCCAACGCTGCCACAGCCACATGCCCGGTCCGGACAGCGCGTACACCACGCCGATGGCCAGCAGTACGCGCGGCGGATCCAGCACGGTGATCGCGATGACAACAGGCACCAGCGCCAGCACCAGGAACGGCACCCGTTCCGAACGCGGGCCCTTCTCGCTGCCGCCCTTGAAACTCCAGAAGCGTATGCGGCTGACCATCAGCAAGCCGGAAACGATCGTCACCGCCAGCGCCACGTAGCGCAGTTCTTCACCGTTCCAGCCCAGTTGGCCGTCGGCAAAAGCCCAGACAAAGGCCATCATCAACCCTGCCGCCGCGGGACTGGCCAGGCCGACGAACCAGCGCTTGTCCACCGTTCCCACCTGGGTGTTGAAGCGCGCCAGGCGCAGCGCCGCGCAGGCCGCATACAGGAACGCGGCCGACCAGCCCACGCGCCCCAGCACTTCGCCATCGAACTTCAGCGAGGACAGCGCCCAGTGGTACATCACCAGCGCCGGCGCCATGCCGAAGCTGACCAGATCGGCCAGCGAGTCGTACTGCACCCCGAACTCGCTGCTGGTGCCGGTCAGGCGCGCCACGCGGCCGTCCAGGCCGTCCATCACCGCCGCCACGAACACGGCGATGCTGGCGGAGACGAAGTCCCCGTTGGAGGCGGCGATGATCGCGTAGAAACCGGCGAACAGCCCGGCGGTGGTGAACAGGTTCGGCAGCAGGTAAATCGTGCGCGAACGCGGTGGGGGTCTCATTTCATCCATGCCGGGGAGTTTAATCGACTTGCCAGCTTCGTCACCGGGTGCTGCAATCGCGGCCCACCCCGGTGTTCCTGGAGTTGCCATGCACGTCCTGCCCCGTTCCACCTGCCTGCTGCTGCTTTTCATCGCTTCTGCGGCCAGCGCGGGCAACGTCTACAAGTGGAAGGACGCCAACGGCGTCACCCAGTATTCGGAAAAGCCGCCGGCCGGGCAGAAGTTCGAAGCACGCCGGATCACCTCCCAGGGAGCCGCGGTGACCGAACCCGCCGAGGTTGCCGCCGAGTCGCCGGTGTGCGTCAACGCGCGCAAGAACCTGGAACTGCTTACCGGCAGCGGCCCGGTCATGCGCGACACCGACGGTGACGGCACGCCCGACAAGACCCTGGACGATGGCGAGCGCGCGGCGCAGAAGACGCTGGCCGAAGCTGCCGCGGCGGCCTACTGCACTGCCGCCGCACAAGGCTGAAGCCCCGGCTTCATGGTGATTGCGGCGGCACCTCACGCTGCGAACGCCGTGCTGCCGCCCTCGCATCCGGGCATCCACAGCCGGACAGCCCCATCGGCGCGGCTGGACTGGCAAAATAGGCGATCCCGCCGTTTTGCGAAGCCGACGATGCGCCTTTCCCAGTTCCACCTGCACACCACCAAGGAAACCCCTTCCGACGCCGAGCTGGTCAGCCACCAGCTGATGCTGCGCGCGGGCATGATCCGCAAGCTCGCCTCGGGCCTGTACACCTGGTCGCCGCTGGGCCTGCGGGTGTTGCGCAAGGTGGAGGCGATCGTGCGCGAGGAAATGAACCGCGCCGGCGCGGTGGAGATGCTGCTGCCGACCATCCAGCCCAAGGAGCTGTGGGAGGAAACCGGGCGCTGGCAGAAGTTCGGCGGCCAGCTGCTGAAGATCAAGGATCGCAAGGAGCAGGAGTTCTGCTACAGCCCGACCGCCGAGGAGGCGATCACCGACTTCGCGCGCCAGGAGCTGTCCAGCTACAAGCAGCTGCCGGTCAATTTCTACCAGATCCAGACCAAGTTCCGCGACGAGATCCGGCCGCGCTTCGGGGTGATGCGCGCGCGCGAATTCCTGATGAAGGATGCGTACTCGTTCCACCTGCACGATGACGACCTGGCGCGCGAGTACGAGAACATGAAGGCGGCCTACAGCCGCATCTTCACCCGTCTGGGACTGGAGTTCCGCGCGGTGCAGGCCGATTCGGGCGCGATCGGTGGCGATGCCTCGCAGGAATTCCACGTGATCGCCGACTCCGGTGAGGACGCGCTGGTGTTCTCCACCGGTTCGGACTACGCGGCGAACGTCGAAGCGGCCATCGCCGCCGACCCGCCGCCGCGTCCGGCCGCCAGCGAGGAACTGCGCAGGATCGATACCCCCACGCAGAAGACCTGCGAAGAGGTGGCCGCGCTGATGGGCATAGCCCTCCAGCGCACGGTCAAGTCGCTGGCGCTGATGACCGCCAAGGGCCAGTTCGTGCTGGCGCTGGTGCGTGGTGACCACGACGCCAACGACATCAAGCTGGCCAAGGTCGAGGGCCTGGCCGATTACCGCATGGCCAGCGAAGCGGAGATTGCCGAGCACCTGGGCAGCGCGCCGGGTTTCCTCGGCCCGCTGAATCCCGCCACGCCGATCCGCGTGATTGCCGACCGCGAGGTCGCGGCGATGGCCGACTTTGTCGTCGGCGCCAATGAACCCGGCTTCCATATCGCCGGCGTCAACTGGGGCCGCGACCTGCCCGAACCGGAAGTGGCCGACATCCGCAACGTGGTGGAAGGCGACCGCGCCTGTGACGGCGGTGAACTGAAACTGGCCCGCGGCATCGAGGTCGGCCACGTGTTCCAGCTCGGCCGCCAGTATGCGCAGGCGCTGGGCGCCACCGTGCTGGATGAGAATGGCAAGGCCGCGGTCATGGCCATGGGCTGCTACGGCATCGGCGTCTCGCGCATCGTCGCCGCGGCGATCGAACAGAACCACGATGATGCCGGCATCATCTGGCCGCCTGCGATGGCGCCGTGGCAGGCGGTGGTGTGCATGATCAACCCGAAGCAGGATCCGTCCGTCATCGCCGCCGCCGAAACGCTGCTGGCCGAGCTGCAGGCCGCCGGCATCGACGCCGCACTGGATGACCGCGGCCTGCGCCCGGGCGCCATGTTCGCCGACATGGAGCTGATCGGCATTCCGCACCGGATAGTGGTATCCGAACGCGGCCTGGCTGCCGGCACGTACGAATACCGGTCCCGCAGCGCCGAGGCCGCCGAGAGCCTGGACAAGGACATATTGCTGGAAAAGCTGCTGGGATAATCAACAAGGGCCGGGGGAAATCTCCCGGCCCTTTTCATTTCCATATAACGTGATATTTAGTTTGTAGTCCGGGCGGATGGGCTTGTATGCTTGCGCGGTCGCCACGGAATGGCCGAATAGAATCTCTTTCCCATTTCCTGGAGTAATCAATTGATGAGTATCGACCTGAGTGGCCTTTCGGCCAAAGAGCTGGGCGCGCTGATCCGCACCGCCAAGAAGCAGCAGACGCTGGTTGCCAAGCGCGCGCCGATCGCCAAGGTCCGCGCCCAGCTGGCCAAGTCCGCCAAGGCGGCCGGTTACACGCTGGAAGAACTGTTCGGCGGCGCCGCTGCCGGCGGCAAGGCCACCAAAACCACCAAGACGACCAAGACGGCGGGCAAGACCGGTCGCAAGCTGCCGAAGGTGGCGCCGAAATACCGCAATCCGGCCAATGCCGAGGAAACCTGGACCGGCCGTGGCCGGCAGCCGCGCTGGCTGGCCGAGCTCACCTCGCAAGGTAAAAAGGTCGAGGATTTCCTGATCAACAAATGATCTGGGAAACTCCCTGATCAATAAAACGCCGGCAATCGCCGGCGTTTTTCATTTTGCGAAGGGCGCCGCGGATTCAGAGATTCTTGCGTGCGGGAATCAGCAGGTTGCCGAACAGCAGCCCGGCCACCAGCGCCATCACCACGTTGAGCACGCTCATCAACACCGTCTGCCCGGCGCTCACGTCCTGTTGCTGCACCAGCGTCAACACGCCGCGCAGGCTGGTGCTTCCCGGTACCAGCATGATGATGCCCGGCAAGCGTACGATCGCCCCCGGCCGATGGAAGATGCGGCCGAACAGGTTGCCCGCCGCGGTCAATGCCATTGCCGCGAGAAAGACACCGGCCGGCACGCCCCACGCCTGGCCGCCATAACGGGCAATCGCATAGCCGGCAATGGCCGCGGCCATCACCCACGGATAGTCACGGCGGCTGGCCTTGAACAGCATCGCGAACGCGAACGAGGTCACCAGCATCGAGGTCCATTCCACCCACTCGGGCTGCGGGCGCGAGGCGCGCACTATCGGCTCCAGTCCCAGCAGGCCGGCAACGGTAACGGCGATCACTGCACCAACCGTCAGCTTCAGGATCGTGGTGACGGCACCGGCAAAGCGCGCCGTTCCCGACACCCAGTGCTGGCTGGACAATTCGTTGACCGCGTTGGTGAGCGACATACCCGGCAGCAAGATCACCAGCGAGGCGATGATCACGGTATTGAGATTCAACGGCCCCACGAACGTTGCCACCAGCACCGCCACGAAACCGGCGAGCAACGCGGCAAGCGCCTCGCTCGCCTCGCGCGTGGCCGGGCGCGCATCGGTGTAGGTGGTCATCAACCCGATGAGCAGGCCGATGACGCTGGCGGTGGCGATATCCAGCCACGGCAAACCCCATAACCCGGCCACGCCGGCCGAACCCAGGCAGAACGACAACAGATTGGCGGCATGGCCGCGCCAGCCCAGGTCTTTATCCAATTGCCCCAGCGCGGTATGCCCCTGGGCGATGCCCATGCGACCGGTGGCGACCGCATCGGCGATCTGGTCGGCCACGCTGAGTTTATGCAGGTCATTGGCGCCGGGCGCCAGGCGGATAACCCGGGTGATATCGCTGGAGCCGATGGCCTTGCTGGGATCGCTGAAACTCAGGATCAGCCCGGTTGGATTGGACCACGGTTCGCAGTCCAGATGCAGCTGCTGCGCCAGTGCCACCACCGCAGCTTCCAACCGCTGCGCGGTGGTGCCGTAGCTGTGCAGGCGCCCGGCAATCTCTGAAACAAACGCCACACGCTGCGCGTACGTGGCCTGGGTATTGGCGATGGTGAGGGTTTCAGCTGACATACCCGCTAGTATCGCCCGAAGCCCATCGCCGCAGTCACTCTCGCCATACAGACGGACAGGTTATGCTCGGCGACGGACGCCAATGACAGAAATCCAACTCCCCCATCAAGAGCCCGATCCCGATACCGCCCATCTGGTGCGGTTGTCCGGCTGTTGGACGTTGGCCACCGCGCTGCAGATGGGCGAGGTGTTGCGCGATATCCCCGAAGGCACCCGGCAACTGGATGCGCGCGGCATCGTGCAGCTGGATTCGGCCGGGGTTTTGCAGCTGCTGCGCTTCGCGCACCGTAACGATCTGGCGGATGACGCCATCCGTTACCGCCAGGAGCACCAGGCGCTGGTCTGCACGATCGAGGAAGTCGCCGACGACCGCCCCAAGCCCAAGCGCGATTTCGGCGTGCTGGCCGCGCTGGAGCGGCTGGGCCGCTCGGTGCATGCCACCGCGAAAAATATCGTGGAGCTGGTCAGTTTCCTCGGCGAGAACCTGGTGAAGCTGGCGCGCCTGCTGCGGCAGCCGCGGCGCTTCCGCCTGACCGCCACCGTGCACCACATGGAACAGGTCGGACTGGACGCGGTGCCGCTGGTGGCACTGCTGTCCTATCTGGTGGGCGCGGTGATCGCGTTCCTGGGCTCTACGATCCTGCGCGACTTCGGCGCCGAGATCTACGTGGTGGAGCTGGTCAGCGTCGCCTTCCTGCGCGAGTTCGCGGTATTGCTGACCGCCATTGTGCTGGCCGGCCGCACCGCCAGTGCGTTCACCGCGCAGATCGGCGCGATGAAGGCACGCGAGGAAATCGATGCCATCCAGACGTTGGGCCTGGACCCGATCGACCTGCTGGTGCTGCCGCGCGTGGTCGCCTTGCTGGTGATGCTGCCGCTGCTGACATTCGTGGCGATGCTGGCAGGTCTGGCTGGCGGCGTCACCGTCGGCGCGTTCGATCTGGACATCCCGCCGCAGATGTACCTGGCACGCATGCACGAGACCATCGAGGTTAGGCACATGCTGGTCGGCCTGTCGAAGGCCCCGGTGTTTGCCGCGATCATTGCGTTGATCGGCTGCCTGGAAGGCCTGAAGGTGGAAGGCACGGCGCAGTCGGTCGGTGAGCGCACCACTTCCAGCGTGGTGCAGACGATTTCGCTGGTGATCATCCTCGACGCAGTGGCTGCGTTGTGGTTCATGCACATGGACTGGTGAGATGGTCAGCGAAACGGTTGCACTTCATAGCCCGATCCCTCAGCCCGCCGATGGGCAGGACGCGGTCATCCGCGTGCAGGGGCTGAGGAACTGTTTCGGCTCCCAGGTCGTGCATGACGATCTGGATCTGGAGGTCCGCCGCGGCGAGATTCTGGGCGTGGTCGGCGGCTCGGGCACCGGCAAGTCGGTACTGATGCGCAGCATCCTGGGCCTGCGCACCCCCGATGCCGGGCAGATCGAGGTACTCGGCGTGGATGCGCGCTCGAGCGACCCGGGCGACCGCCTGCATATCGAGCGAAATACGGGAGTGCTGTTCCAGGACGGCGCCCTGTTCTCCTCGCTGACCGTGGGCGAGAACGTGCAGGTGCCGCTGAAGGAACACCACCGCGAGCTGCCCGAACGCTGGCATTACGAGCTCGCGCTGCTGAAGGTGAAGCTGGCCGGGCTGCCCGCCGATGCCCTCAACAAGCTGCCCTCGCAGCTGTCCGGCGGCATGCGCAAACGTGCCGGCCTGGCGCGCGCGTTGGCACTGGATCCGCCGCTGCTGTTTCTGGACGAGCCCACCGCGGGGCTGGATCCGATCGGCGCGGCGGCCTTCGACCGCCTGATCAAGACCCTGCAGGAAGCGCTGGGCCTGACCGTGTTCCTGATCACACATGATCTGGACACCCTTTACGCTATCTGTGACCGCGTGGCGGTACTGGCCGATCGCAAGGTGATTGCCACCGCACCGCTGGCCGACATCGAACGCATCGACCATCCGTGGATACAGGAATATTTCCACGGTCCGCGGGCACGTGCCGCGCGTACCGCCGGGGCTCGACGTGATCCAATAACGGGCGCGTCGGAACCTCCGGGCAAGGACGGCAACCGATGATCACCTGTCGTCTGGAAGTGGGTTGCATCGCACGGCTAGCAGCAATGCCCGCTGCGTCCGATGCATCCGACCTCGAAGCGCATAGCCCCCTCTAGAGCACCTGAAGCCCATGGAAACAAAAGCCAACTACGTGCTGATCGGTGTATTCACGATTCTAGTATCGCTGGCCCTGCTCGCCTTCGGCCTGTGGGCGGCCAAATATTCGTCCGACCGGACCTGGCAGCAGTACCGGGTGGTGTTCAACGAGGCCGTGACCGGCCTTTCCGTAGGCAGCCCGGTGCAATACAACGGCATCGCCGTCGGCTCGATCACCGAACTGACGCTGGCGCCGAACGATCCGCGCCAGGTGATCGCGCAGATCCGCCTCAACTCCACCACCCCGGTCAAGACCGATACCCGCGCCAAGATGGCCATCACCAGCCTGACCGGGCCGTCGATCATCCAGCTCAGCGGCGGCAGCCCGCAGGCACCGGCCCTGACATCGGTCACCAAGGATCCGGCACCGATCATCCCGACCACCCCTTCAGCGCTGCAGAACATCACCGATGTGGCCAACCGCATCGTCGAGCGCATGGATCAGCTGCTCAGCGACCGCAACGTGGCCAGTATCACCTCCACCCTGAAGAACATCGAGATCATCAGCGATGGCATGGCCGACCGCGACGCGGGCACCCAGGCCTTGATCAGCAGCGCGCGCGATGCTGCACGCAACCTGGATGCCACCCTCACCACCACCAACGGCACCATCCAGCGCCTGGACCAGAATCTGGTGCAGCAGCTGCCGCCGCTGCTGGAAAAACTGGAAACCACGCTGACCAAGCTGGACTCGGCCGCCGGCAACGCCAACTCCATCCTTGGCGAGAACCGGGCCGCCATCAACAGCTTCGCCAATGACGGCCTGGCACAGCTGGGGCCGACCTTGACCGAGCTGCGCGGCCTGATCCGCGACCTGCGCCGGGTCAGCGACCGCCTGGAAAACAATCCCGCGCGCTACCTGCTGGGCCGCGACGCACCGAAGGAGTTCGACCCGGAATGAACCGCTCACCGCTGATCCGATTCGTGGCGCCGTTGTGCCTGCTGGCCCTGGCAGGCTGTTCCCTGCTCGCCGGCGGCGACAAGGGCTCGACCACCATCTATGCCCCGGAAGCGAAGGTGACCGTTGATCCGGCATGGCCGTCGGTCAACTGGCAGCTGGCCATCGCCAAACCCGCCGCCTCGCGCCTGATCGACAGCCCGCGCATCAATGTGCGACCAACACCGGGGCAGCTGGAGGTCTATCGCGGCGCAACCTGGTCGCAACCGGCTACCGACATGCTTGAAGACACCCTGCTGCGCGCCTTCGAGGATTCCGGCCGCATTCCCGCAGTCGCCCGCATCGCTACGGGCATCCGCTCGGATTACAAACTTGTGCTGGACCTGCGCCGCTTCGAATCCGATTACCGCGGCGGTGATCTGCCGGCGGCCACCATCGAAGTCAACGCCAAGCTGATCCACAGCATCGACCAGCAGGTCGTTGCCTCGCGCACATTTCTCCAGGTCCATCCTTCTACCAGCACCGACGTCGCAAGCGTCGCCGAGGCCTTCGAGCAGGCCTTGCAACAGATCACCCACGAGCTGGTGGGCTGGACGCTGTCCAGCGGCCAGGATGCCGAACGTAACAAGGCTGTCGCTTCGAGCCGCTGACTCAAGCGCCGGCGTCGTGCGTTGGCGGGATGATGTTCCGGAATGTGAGGTTGATCCGCTCGCCGACCGTGCGGGTTGTCCGGGGCAATGCATGCCGGTAGTGGCGTTGGGTATCGCCGCCCATCAACAACAGGTCGCCATGCCGCAGCTCGACCGAAGCGCGCAGTTCCGGCCGGGTGCGATGTTTCAACGAAAAGCGGCGCGTCTGGCCGAGGCTGAGGGAAGCGATGAACGGCTGCGGACCGAGCTCGGGCTCGTCATCGCTATGCCAGCCCATGCAGTCACGACCATCGCGATAGCGGTTGAGCAGCACGCTGTTAAATGGATGCCCGGTTTCCATCTGGAGACGCTCGCGCACCGGTACCAGCGCCGGCAGCCAGGACACCGGAGCAAAGCTCACCCCGGAGTAGCGGTAAGCCGCTCCGGCATCGCCCATCCAGCAACTCAATCGGGGTGAATCCACCAGCCGCCCGAAGATCCGGATGCGGTGGATTTGCCAGGGCACCCCGGAAATCAGCTCGTCCTGCAACACATTTGCCGTTGAAGGCGGCAGCCAGCGTGATATATAGCGGACCTCCGCACCCGGCAGGTCCGTTGACAGCAACCTTGATGTCATCTCATCGCCCAAGTGGCTGTGGTCGATTGACGATATCCGGTTGGTTGGGTACGGACAGGAGTGAATGGACAGAATAGAAACCATATCATTCACCCGAGTCCATATCGGTCCTGATTCCTAACATCGATATAGCCATGCGTTTGCTCCATGTGGCCTTAACCCCGAGAATGGCTCTCCGCAACCAGAAACGTCGCTTCATGACGGACTTCACGACCATCCGTTTTCTTGTCAGCTCGACAAGCACCCAAGCCGTGTTCAGGCTTCACGGATGAGCAGGCTGTCACGATATCTGAAGGCCGCATCACAAGCCGTTCAACGCCATGGCGGTGGAGTGCGCGGCTTCTTTGCAGTGCTGAGACGCACGCTGAAAGTACTATCGGCACTTGGGATGAAAGGGCTGTTAGGACGCCTGCACGCGGCGGGCGCCGCGCGCGTGCCGGTGACAATGGCACAGGACGCTGGCTGGTATTCCGATCCAGTGCCGGTGGAGCAACTGAACCTGCGGGTCGGACTCATGGTCCACGTGTTCTACCCTGACCTCATAGACGAGCTCGCCCGCGATCTGGCAAATGTGCCGTTGCCCTTCACGCTACTCGTCTCGGTCGTCGACGACGCTAGCTGCGAGCAGGTACAACATCGTTTCCGTACGATAGCCAATGCCGCCCAAGTCAAAGTGCGAGTAGTGGAAAACCGTGGCCGTGACATTGCGCCTCTACTGGTGACGTTCCGCGAAGAGATTCTCTCGCTGGACGTCGTCGGCCACATCCACACAAAAAAGTCGCTGTACACGGGCCGCGAAAAGGCTGGTTGGCGACGCTACCTGCTAGGCTCCCTTTTTGGCGACTCTGACCGGGTGGCCTGGATCCTCGGCATGTTCCAGGCTGAACCGCTCCTCGGCCTGGTCTACCCGGAAAGCTACGAAGATCTGCCGCTGTGGGGACACACCTGGCTCAGCAATGCCGATGTTTGCGACACGCTGGCAGCCCGGCTCGGCATCGCGATGGACCGCAACGCTTATATCGACTATCCGGCCGGATCCATGTTCTGGGGCCGGGTCGACGCGCTACGCCCTCTCTACGACCTGAAGCTGACAGTAGGTGATTTCCCGATCGAACGCGGCCAGGTCGATGGCACCTTGCAACATGCCATCGAACGCCTGTTCGCCACTGTCGCCCGCAGACAAGGCCTGCGCTTGGGCATCCTGCCACGCGATGGACGGCTGGCGCTTATGGACGAAGGCGAGCGCAACTGGATGGCGGCCTTCGAGACCCCTTTGACCACTCGCCTGCAACTGTCGTCGCTGAATGCCGAGCTGGTCACGGTGGATGTGTTTGACACCCTGGTAACCCGACCATTCCTCACACCACACGGTGCTCGCAGCTATCTGTCAATGCGCGTCAGGCAGGAATTCGGCATCGATGATTTCGCTTCATCGCGGGATGCTGCTGAAACGCGTGCGCGGCTGAAGTTGCGGCGCGACCCGACCTTGGCCGAGATCTATCTGAACCTGGCGGAACTCGAACCGCTTGCCGCCGCGTGCCGGGAGGATCTACAGGCATTCGAGCTGGCGACGGAACGGCAGATGCTTCGCGTGCGTCCGGGCGTGCTACAGGCTCTATCCGGCCTGAAGGGAAAACGCCTCGCAGCGCTGTCGGACATGTATTTAACAGCCGCCCAACTCACTTCTGTACTTCCAGAGGCGGCATGTGGAAGCATCGCGCAATGGTGGGTCTCTTGTGAGACCGGACTGCGCAAGGACCAGATAGGAAGCTGGCCGATTCTGGCGCAGCGTTACGGCGTATCGCCATCTCGCTGGCTGCATGTCGGCGACAATGAACATGCCGACATTCAGTTGCCGCAGCTGCAGAAGCTACTGACACCGGTACATGTGCTCCGGCCGGCCGCCTTGCTCGATGTGGTACCCGCGCTGCGCCCGCTCCGGCACACCCACGGAAACCGGGCCGCTTGGCCAGAGCAGCTCTGGCGCGGCCTGCTGGCCAATCGATTGGCGACGATCGCTGATCTGCACCCCGAACGGCTGTCACCCCTGCCCAATCTGGAACCCGATGAAGTCGGATATCTCGTGCTTGGGCCACTGGTACTCGATTTCCTTCTTTGGACCGTCCGCATTGCCCGTGAACGCGGCGTCCAGGAATTGCTTTTCCTCAGTCGCGAAGGTCATATCCTGCAACGTGCCTTCGAACTGTTGACAACGCATCTCCCCGAGCTCGCCGATCTGCGCCCGCATTATTTCCTGGCTTCCAGGCGCGCCACTGGTCTGCCCACGCTGCGCACGATGGACGACTTGCCCGATCTACTGCACGGCACCTTTACCGGCAGCCTGCGCCATTTCTTGCAGGCCCGCTTCGGGGAAGCCGCCTGCGATGCGGTTGCTTCCTTCTTGGGCACCGACATCGAGCGCGATGTCTATCTCCCCGAGATGCGTGAGCGGATCTGCGAATGGCTGCGCCCCTGCCTGCCTGCCCTGTTCGAGGTAGCCGCCGCCGAACGTGCCACCTATCTGGATTACTGGCAACGCACTGTCGGACAGCACCCTGCTCTGGTAGTCGACTTGGGGTATGCCGGCACAATTCAGGTCAACCTGGCCAAGTTGACCGGCACTACCCTAGGGGGCGCCTATTTCGCTTTGCGCTCGAGCGCGCACAAGATCCAGCCATGGGGTTGGGCCGAGGCGCGCTATTTCGACGGCCGTATCGACCAATCCGAAGACTCTCCGATCCTGCAGCACGACTTGCTACTGGAGGCCCTGCTGAGTGCGCCGAGCGGCCAATTCTCTGGCTTCGCCGCAGGAGGAGCAAAGGAAGGCCCAGTACCACGGTTCGCGCCGCGCGAACTGGATCAGAGCGGATACGCGATACTTGAACAGGTCCATCAAGGCGCGCTGGCCTTCCTCGACGAGTTGTGTTCCGTAGCCGGCGACGCAACGACCACACTGGTACTGGATCGCGAGGGGATACTGACCCCCTTGCGATGCTTGGCAACTGGCCGGTGGCTGGACAACGGATGGTTGGGCGAGTTGGCTACCGATGATAGTTTTACCGGCCGGGGCCGGATCATCGCCAACTCGCCATCCACGACTTAACAGAGAAACATCACACCGGTCTTTTCGCGCAGCTCCTCCTCGCTCACACTCGGCGCGGCCTCGACCAGCACCAGCCCCTTGTCGGTGACGTCGAAGATCGCCAGGTCGGTGATGATGCGGCTGACCACGCCTACACCGGTCAACGGCAGCGTGCATTCCGGCAGGATCTTGTGCTCGCCGTTCCTGGCGACGTGTTCCATCAGCACGACCACGCGCTGCACGCCGGCAACGAGGTCCATCGCACCGCCCATGCCCTTGACCATCTTGCCGGGCACCATCCAGTTGGCCAGGTCGCCCTTGTCGGTGACCTGCATGGCGCCGAGGATGGCGAGGTTGATATGCCCGCCGCGGATCATCGCAAAGCTGTCGTGACTGCCGAAGTAGCTGGCGCCAGCGCGGGCCGTCACCGTCTGCTTGCCGGCGTTGATCAGGTCGGCGTCGATCTCGTCTTCGGTCGGGAACGGGCCGATCCCGAGCAGGCCGTTCTCCGACTGCAGCCATACATCCATGCCCTCGGGAATGTGGTTGGCCACCAGCGTCGGCAAACCGATCCCGAGATTCACGTAAGCACCATCGGTCAGTTCGCGGGCAGCGCGCTGCGCCATCTCGTCACGGGTCCAGGCCATCACTTGTCTCCTGCGGCGCGCACGGTGCGCTGTTCGATGCGCTTTTCCGGCGTTGCGTTCAATACGATGCGATCCACATAGATGCCCGGCAGATGTACCTGGTCCGGATCGATCGCGCCGATTTCCACAATCTCTTCCACCTCGGCCACGCAGACCTTGCCCGCCATCGCACAGGCCGGGTTGAAGTTGCGCGCGGTCTTGCGGAACACCAGGTTGCCGGCGGTGTCGGCCTTCCACGCCTTGACCAGCGACACGTCGGCCTTCAGCGCGGTTTCCATCACGTAGTGCTTGCCGTCGAACTCGCGGGTTTCCTTGCCTTCGGCGACCACCGTGCCGTATCCGGTTGCGGTGAAGAACGCCGGAATGCCGGCGCCGCCGGCGCGCAGGCGTTCGGCCAGCGTGCCTTGCGGGTTGAATTCCAGCTCCAGCTCACCGGCCAGGAACTGGCGTTCGAATTCCTTGTTCTCGCCCACGTAGGACGAAATCATCTTGCGGATCTGCCGGGTCTGCAGCAGCTGGCCCAGACCGAAACCGTCGACACCGGCGTTGTTCGAGATCGCGGTCAGATTCTTCACGCCGCTGTCGTGCAATGCGGCGATCAGCGCTTCAGGAATGCCGCACAGGCCAAACCCCCCCACAGCCAGCGTCTGGCCATCGGCGACGACGCCTTCCAGCGCCTGATGCGCATCGGCAAATATCTTGCCGCGCCGGGGTACCACGGGGGAGAGATCGCTCATCGGTCACGCTCGCATTGAAGGAATGCCGACATTCTAGCGGCACCGGCGAGCTTCCCCCCTTGGACTTTTGTCCAGCCTGCAGACAACCTCCAACAGCATCAGCCATTAAACTAGGCGCCCTTTCTTTGCGCAGGATGCCTTCATGTCCCTTCCCGCTTTCAAGGCCTATGACATCCGCGGCCGGGTTCCGGATGAGCTCAATGAAGACATGGCGCGGCGCATCGGTGTGGCGCTGGCCGCGGAGCTGAATCCGGGCAGTGTGGTGCTCGGCCATGACGTGCGCTTGACCAGCGCCGCGCTGCAGGATGCGCTGGCTGCCGGTTTGCGCGGGGCGGGGCGTGAAGTGATCGACATCGGCCTGTGCGGAACCGAAGAGGTGTATTTCCAGACCGGTCATCTTCAGGCCGCTGGCGGCGTCATGGTGACGGCCAGCCACAATCCGATGGACTACAACGGCATGAAGCTGGTACGCGAGCAGGCGCGGCCGATCAGCTCGGACACCGGGCTGCTGGCTATCTCCGACGCAGTCGAACACGACACCAGCCCGCCGGCAGAAGCTGCCGCTGGCCAACAGTCGCAGCACGACAAGACGGCTTACATCACCCACCTGCTTGAATATGTGGACGTGGCGGCGCTCAAGCCGCTGAAACTCGTGGTGAATGCAGGAAATGGCGGCGCGGGCACCATCATCGATCTGCTGGCCCCGCATCTGCCGTTCGAATTCGTGCGCGTCTGCCACGAACCCGATGGCACGTTCCCCAATGGCATTCCCAATCCGCTGTTGCCGGAGAACCGCGAGCTGACGGCGCAGGCTGTGCGCGAACATGGCGCCGACTTCGGCATTGCCTGGGATGGCGATTTCGACCGCTGCTTCTTCTTCGACCACAACGGCCGCTTCATCGAAGGCTATTACCTGGTCGGCCTGTTGGCGCAGGCCATTCTGGCCCGGCAGCCCGGCGGCAAGATCGTGCACGACCCGCGCCTGCTGTGGAACACGGTGGAGATGGTCGAGGACGCCGGTGGCCATGCCGTTCTGTGCAAGAGTGGCCACGCCTTCATCAAGGAAAAGATGCGCGAAGAGGATGCGGTCTATGGCGGAGAAATGAGCGCGCATCATTACTTCCGCGAGTTCGCCTACGCCGATTCGGGAATGATTCCGTGGCTGCTGATCGCCGCACTGGTGTCCGAATCCGGGCGCTCGCTGGCCGACCTGGTGGAAGCGCGCATGCACAAGTTCCCTTGCAGCGGCGAGATCAACTTCAAGGTGGATGACGCGAAGGCGGCAGTGGCACGCGTCATGGCGCATTACGCACAGGAGTCGCCAGAGCTGGATCACACCGACGGCGTCAGCGCCGACTTCGGTACCTGGCGCTTCAATCTGCGCAGCTCCAATACCGAGCCGCTGCTGCGTTTGAACGTGGAAACCCGCGCCGATGCTGGTTTGCTGCAGCAACGCACCGACGAAATTTCCACCCTCATTTCCTCTTGAGAAGCCTCATGAACAGCATCCTTCCCGTCATCCTCTCCGGCGGCTCCGGCACCCGGCTGTGGCCGCTGTCGCGCGAGGCGTATCCGAAACAGTTCCTGGCGTTGGCCGGAGAGCAGACCATGCTGCAATCCACGTGGCTGCGCATCGCATCCATCGCAGGGCGTGCGCCGCTGGTGGTGGCCAACGAGGAGCATCGCTTTGTCGCCGCCGAACAGTTGCAACAGCTCGGCGTCGAGCCGCAGGCGATCCTGCTGGAACCGGTCGGTCGTAACACCGCGCCCGCGATCGCCGTGGCCGCATTGGAGGCCTCCCGCGACGGCGGTGATGCACTCCTGCTGGTGCTGCCATCGGATCACGTGATCGCCGATGAAGAAGCATTCCGCGCGGCCGTGCTGCGGGCTGTACCGGCCGCCGAAGCGGGCAAGCTGGTGACCTTCGGCATCGTGCCGACCGGCCCGGAAATCGGCTACGGTTATATCAAGGCCGTGGTTGGTGATGACGTGCGTGCGGTGGACCGCTTCGTCGAAAAGCCGGACACCGAAACTGCCACGGCATATGTACAGTCGGGCGAGTATTTCTGGAACAGCGGCATGTTCCTGTTCAAGGCCTCGCGCTATCTGGCCGAGCTGGAGCGCTTCAATCCTGCCATGCTCAGTGGCTGTCGCGATGCCTGGCAACAGGCACGCCGCGATGCCGATTTCACCCGTCTGGACAAGGAGGCATTCAGCGCCGTACCGTCGGATTCCATCGATTACGCCGTGATGGAAAAGACCGCCGATGCGGTCGTGGTACCGCTGGATGCGGGCTGGAACGATGTCGGCTCCTGGACCGCGCTACGTGATGTCTCCACGCAGGATGGCGATGGCAATGCGCACCACGGCGACGTCATCGCGATCGACTGCCGAAACACCTATGCCTACGGCGAACGGTTGATCGCGCTGGTCGGGCTGGATGACGTGATCGTCGTGGAAACCGACGACGCGGTGATGGTCGGTAGAAGCGACCGCATGCAGGAGATCAAGCAGGTGGTGGAGCGGATCAAGGCCGACGGCCGCCCGGAAGCGACCTGGCATCGCAAGGTATTTCGCCCGTGGGGAGCCTACGATTCGATCGACAACGGCGACCGTTTCCAGGTCAAGCGCATCACGGTCAAGCCGGGCGGCACGCTGAGCCTGCAGATGCACCATCACCGCGCTGAACACTGGATCGTGGTCAGCGGCACGGCAGAAGTGACCCGTGGCGAGGAGACCATCCTGCTCACTGAAAACCAGAGCACCTATATCCCGTTGGGTGTGACCCATCGCTTGCGAAATCCGGGCAAGCTGCCGCTGGAATTGATCGAGGTGCAGTCCGGCAGCTACCTCGGCGAAGACGATATCGTCCGCTTCGAGGATACCTACGGGCGCACCTGATCGGCGGCGTGCAGACAAGCAAAACCCGGCGAGAGCCGGGTTTTTTTGTGGGACCACCGGATTCTGCCCGGCTGCCTTCGCGATTGCCGACACGGCGACAACCGCGTACGGCGTGGCGCTACCGCAGTCAGGCCAGCTCTGCGATGACCCGCTTCAGGCCTTCCTGCCAGCTCGGCAGTGCGATGCCGAAATCCGATTCCAGCCTGGACACATCCAGGTGCGAATAGGCGGGACGACGTGCCTGCGTCGGATACTCCGCCGTGGTGATCGCCTCGACCTTCGGCGGGCGCGGCAGGCGGCCGGCAGCCACTGCTTCGGCAAAGATCGCCTCGGCGAATCCATGCCAACTGGTTTCACCGTTGGCAGTCAGATGCCAAGTCCCAGACAGGCCACCGCCATGCTGCAACGCCTGCGCGGTGACATCCGCGATCAATGCAGCCGGGGTCGGCGTACCGATCTGGTCGGCCACCACGCGCAGCACATCGCGCTCGGCACCGACGCGCAGCATCGTGCGCAGGAAGTTGGCACTGTGCGCGGCATACACCCACGCGGTACGGAAGATCAGATGGCGACCACCGGCTGCGCGGATCGCCTCTTCACCGGCGAGCTTGCTGGCGCCGTACACGCCCAGTGGCGCGGTGGCATCATCTTCGCGGTACGGGCGCTGGCCCTGGCCGTCAAAGACGTAATCGGTGGAGTAATGCACCAGCGGCACGCCGGCCCGCGCGCACCAGCGCGCGATCACGCCCGGCGCTTCGGCGTTCGCCCGCCAGGCCGCATCACGATCGTCTTCTGCGCGATCGACTGCGGTGTAGGCCGCCGCGTTGACGACCACGTCCGGACGAATGCGATCAAGTAGCGCCGTCAGCGACTCGGGCTGATTGAAGTCGGCCACCTCGCACTCACTTCCATCAGGCAGTGCGCCGCTGCGCGTGGTCGACACGACCGTACCGAGCGGCGCCAGTGCGCGGCGCAGCTCCTGGCCGACCTGGCCGTTGCCGCCGAACAGCAGCACGATCACGGTCCGTACACCGGCAGGCGGTCTTCGGCGATGTCTTTCAAAAACGGTGCAGTCTCATCCTTGGCCGACAGGGTCGGAGCGCTGATCGGCCAGTCCACGGCGATGTCGGCATCGTTCCAGCGAATGCCGGCGTCCGCTTCCCGCACATAGACATCAGTGCACAGATAATTGAACAACGCGGTTTCCGACAGCACAGCGAAGCCATGCGCGAACCCTTCCGGAATCCAGAACTGGCGTTTGTTCTCCGCAGTCAGAATCACCGCTTCCCAACGGCCGAAGGTTGGTGAGCCACGGCGGATGTCCACCGCCACGTCATAGACCTCGCCCTCCAGCACGGTCACCAACTTGCCTTGCGGACGCGGCCACTGATAGTGGAGACCGCGCAGCACGCCCCGTTCGGACCGCGACACGTTGCTCTGGAGAAAGCGCTCTGGCAGGCCGTTTACCGCGAAATATTCCGCGTTCCATGTTTCGAAGAAGTACCCGCGGCTGTCTTCAAAAACCGCAGGCTCAATGACGCGACACCCGGACAGCGATGTCTCAATCAACTTCACGGAACGACTCCGCGTTGTGCAAGCTTGGCCAGGTACTGACCGTAACCATTCTTGATCAACGGGGCAGCCAATGCTTCCAGCTGCTCGGCCGTGATCCAGCCCTGTCCGAACGCGATTTCCTCCGGGCAGCAGACCTGCAGGCCCTGACGGGTCTGGATGGTCTCGATGAAATTGGATGCCTCCAGCAGCGACTGGTGCGTGCCGGTGTCCAGCCACGCATAACCCCGGCCCAGGGCTTCCAGGTGCAGATTGCCTTCGCGCAGATAACGCTGGTTGAGATCGGTGATCTCCAGCTCGCCGCGCGGCGAGGGCGTCAACTCGGCAGCGTGGTGACTGGCGTTGCCGTCGTAGAAGTACAGGCCGGTGACGGCGTAGTTGGAACGCGGATTCTCCGGCTTCTCCACCAGATCAATGACCTTTCCGGCCTTGTCGAACTCGGCCACGCCGTAGCGCTCCGGATCGTTGACCCAGTAGCCGAACACGGTCGCGCCGTGGTCGCGCTGGTCGGCATTACGCAACACATCGCGCAGGCCGTGCCCGTGGAAGATGTTGTCACCCAACACCAGGCAGCTCGGCTTGCCATCCACGAAGTCCTTACCGATCAGGTAGGCCTGGGCCAGCCCGTCCGGGCTCGGTTGCACGGCGTATTCGATGTTCATGCCCCACTGCGAGCCATCGCCAAGCATTGTCTGGAAAAGTACCTGCTCGTGCGGTGTGTTGATGATCAGCACATCGCGGATCCCGGCCAGCATCAGCACGCTAAGCGGGTAATAGATCATCGGCTTGTCGTAGACCGGCAGCAGCTGCTTGCTGACGCCCTTGGTGATCGGATACAGGCGCGTGCCACTGCCACCGGCCAGGATGATGCCCTTGCGTTGAGTCATGCGGTTTTCCTCTTTCTGGTAATCACCGCCGCTTTAGGCGGTGGTGCCGATGCGCTGCAGGCGGTAGCTGCCGTCGAGCACGCCGTTGACCCATTCCTGATTGTCCAGATACCAGTCAACCGTGAAACCGATGCCCTGCTCGAAGGTATACGCCGGCTCCCAGCCGAGTTCGTTCTTCAGTTTGGACGCATCGATCGCATAGCGACGGTCATGGCCCGGGCGATCGGTCACGTAGGTGATCTGGCTGCTGCGCGGCTGGCCATCCTCGCGCGGTCGACGCGCGTCAAGCAGCGCGCAGATCGCCTGCACCACTTCGATGTTCTGCTTTTCCGAATTGCCGCCGACGTTGTAGGTCTCGCCGACCCGGCCCTTGGCGAGCACGGTGCGGATCGCTTCGCAGTGGTCGGACACGAACAGCCAGTCGCGCACCTGCTTGCCATCGCCATAGACCGGCAGCGGCTCGCCGGCCAGCGCCTTGGCGATCACCAGCGGAATAAGCTTTTCGGGGAAGTGGTACGGGCCGTAATTGTTGGAGCAGTTGGTGGTCAGCACCGGCAGCCCGTAGGTGTGGTGGAACGCGCGCACCAGATGGTCCGACGCCGCCTTGGACGCCGAATACGGCGAGTTCGGCGCATAGGGTGTGGTCTCGGTGAAAAGACCGGTTTCGCCAAGGGTCCCGTAGACCTCATCGGTGGAGACATGCAGGAAGCGGAATGCCTCGCCCTTGTCGGCCGGCAGCGCCTTCCAGTAGTCGCGGACCGCCTCAAGAAGGGCCAGAGTACCGACCACGTTGGTCTGGATGAAGGCGCCGGGGCCATCGATGGAGCGGTCCACGTGGCTTTCGGCGGCGAAATTCAGCACCGCATCGGGCTGGTGTTCGGCCAGCAGGCGCGAAACTAAGGCCTGGTCGCCGATATCGCCTTCCACAAACACGTGCTCGGGATTGCCTTCCAGCGAGGACAGGGTCTTCAGGTTGCCGGCGTAGGTCAATGCGTCGAGGTTGATGATGCGGACGCCCTTGGCAACCGCTTCGAGGACAAAGTTTCCGCCAATGAATCCGGCACCGCCGGTTACAAGCCAAGTTGGCACGCACCATCTCCTTGTCATATCTATGTGGATGACCTCATGGCGGTTACACGCAGCGCCACATCGGGACGTAAGGATATAACGCTCCGGAGCTCCTAGCCGAGGCGTAGGCTGAATCATCCACTTGTCCGGACAATTTCATATCTGCAAAACGCCTCCGAACTGGCGGCACACACTCCATACGCATTCGCATGGAGCTCCTGCGCCAGTTAGAATTGGATGCAAGCCCCAACCGACCACCGGCCGGGCCCCCTCAGCAAACGAAGGATCCCGCCTCACATGAAAATCCTCGTCGCGTACAAGCGCGTGGTGGACTACAACGTCCGCATTCAAGTCAAGCCGGATGGTTCCGGTGTGGTCACCGACGGCGTCAAGCTGTCCCCGAATCCCTTTGACGAAATCGCCTTGGAAGAAGCGCTGCGCCTGCGCGACAAGGGTATTGCCAGCGAGGTCGTGGTTGCCACGATTGCTCCGGCCGATGCCCAAGCGCACCTGCGTAACGGCTTGGCCATGGGTGCCAACCGCGCCATCCATGTGGTTACCGACCAGGCCATCCAGCCGCTGACCGCGGCACGCACCTTGCTCAAGCTGGTGGAGAAGGAGCAGCCCGATCTGGTCATCCTCGGCAAGCAGGCAATCGACGATGACGCCAACCAGACCGGCCAGATGTTGGCGACGATCTGGGGGCGTCCACAGGCCACCTTTGCCTCCAAGGTGGAAATCGCCGACGGCAAGGCCACGGTTACCCGCGAAGTCGACGCCGGTCTGGAAACGCTGGAAGTCGATCTGCCGGCGGTCATCACCACCGACCTGCGCCTGAACGAACCGCGCTTCATCAAGCTGCCGGACATCATGAAGGCCAAGGCCAAGCCACTGGAAACCCTGCAGCTGGCCGATCTGGGCGTTGAAGCGGCCGATACATTCAAGACCACCCACCACGCGGCACCTTCCAAGCGCGGCAAGGGCGTGATGGTGAAAGATGCTGCCGAACTGGTGGCCGCACTCAAGCAGAAGGGGTTGCTGTAATGGCCAAGATTCTCGTCATCGCCGAACACCTGGACGGCAAGCTCAACAGCGCCGTCGCCAAGACCGTGTCGGCCGCCGCTGCCATTTCGCCGGAAGCCATCGACGTGCTGGTGCTGGCCGCCGACCCGGCCGCCATCGCTGCCGAAGCTGCGCAGATTGCCGGCGTCAGCAAGGTGCTGACCATCGCCAACCCGGCCAATGAGCATGCCTTGGCCCAGGTGCAGGCCCCCCAAATCGCCAAGGCTGCCGCTGGCTACAGCCACGTGTTCGGCCCATCGACCACCACCGGCAAGGATCTGATGCCGGCAGTGGCCGCGCTGCTGGGCGTCAACCAGGTTTCCGACCTGATGAGCGTGGAAGGCCCGTACACCTTCAAGCGCCCGATCTACGCCGGCAACGCCATCATCACCGTCGAGGTCCCGACCGACCAGGTAGTCGTGGCCACCGTCCGGGCCGCCTCGTGGCAGGAAGCGGCCAAGGGCAACAGCGCGCCGGTCGAAGCCATCAGCATCGATGCTGCCCTGCCGAGCCACACGCGCTTCGTCGGCCTGGCTGCAGGCAAGAGCGACCGTCCGGACCTGCAGAGCGCCAAGCGCGTGATCTCCGGCGGCCGCGGCGTCGGCTCGGAAGAGAACTTCAAGGTGATTTACGCGTTGGCGGACAAGCTAGGCGCCGCCGTCGGCGCTTCCCGCGCCGCGGTGGATGCCGGCTATGTGCCCAGCGACATGCAGGTCGGCCAGACCGGCAAGATCATCGCCCCGGAGCTGTACATCGCCATCGGCATCTCCGGCGCGATCCAGCACCTGACCGGCATCAAGGACGCCGGGACGATTGTGGCCATCAACAAGGATCCGGACTCGCCGATCTTCGAGATTGCCGACATCGGACTGGTGGGGGATCTGTTCGCGCTGCTGCCTGAGCTGGAGAAGGTGCTTTAAGCGTCCCCGCTTCTGATTCGAATGCAAAGGGCCATGCGGTACAACCGCATGGCCCTTTCTTTTAAAGTTCTGTCTGCATGGCCTCGACACCGGAAGGATCCCGGGCACCGATGCGTTCCAGGATGAGCACTAGACCCCGAACAGGCTTCGGTCTGCTCGGTATCGGCTGCGTCTCTTAAAGGCAGACCACCGCCCTGCCTTGTTGCATCGTGACGAATCCAGCACGAGGCCAAGCGGCCGCACTCTCGCAGTGACGGAAATCGGCGTCTTCGGGCAAGAGTAGCTGCAGCTTGCGGCCATTCGACAGTTCCAGAAGACCCTTGATTGCTCGCTTGTCTGCAAAGGCGGTCAGGTTCAAGCCCATGTAAGCCGTCGCCAAGGGCACTGGGTGAGCCCACTTAAGGCGCTGATTCACCACCACGACGGGAATCTGATCGGAGTAACCGTCCAACTCGATCAGCCCGCTAAAGACGCGCTGTGCCAGCAGGCGGTCAAAACCCTTCAACTGTTTCTGGTCGCTGTGAACCCGGTGGCCAACAGCGATGAAACTCGTAAGCAGCGCAATCCCGGCTGCACTGACGAGGATGCGCCCCAGCGGCCCCCTCGCGAACCACGCCAACCAATAGATTCCCATCGCCCAAACAACCACGATGCCCCCGAGAATACGAGGGGCCGGCCACCATACCGCCCCCCACTGCCACCACTCCAAGCCCGGCAAGCGGCACCAACATCATGACGATTAAAGGCACGACCGCATCGATACGTTGGCGTCCAATCAACGCGAAAAGCAGCAGCACCCAACCACTCAACGCCATCCCCCAAAGGAGGAGTTTTGCCGCCATACCGTAGCTCACTAGAAGCGAACGTTTCCAGAGAAACGTGGTGAGTGCACCAAGATCGCCAACGCGGCTGCCGACTTGCTCAAGCGGAAGAAATCTCGCCCTTCCCACTTCAGGGATATCCAACACGCTCAGGATCAACTTGTGCAATAGGAGGTAGATTGCCAGTCCAACGATGAGTGAAACAGTGGCGACCAACAGAGGGCGATAGTTCACCCACTGTCCTCTGTCGAACGAACCAACGCGCAGGTAAGTGGTGATCACGCTAAATAGGATCATTAAACCGGCAAAGTTCACCAGCAGCTGATACATCGAAAGGGCCGCAACCAGCATGATCACTGACGCCCACCAGAGACGCGGCCGTCTCGCAACGAGGAAAATTGCTGCCACACCGACGGCAGTGGCCAGCAGGGCGGTAAACGACGTCTCGGAGAAAGTAAGCAACTCTGCCGAGTAAGGGTGCAGCGTCACGACAAGCCCACCCAAACACAATGGCAAGACCCGCAGCTGCTGGTCGCTGCTGAAGGCTGCGAAGAGAAGTGGCGTGCACATTGCAAACAGCGCGATGCCCAGTCCCTGCAGCAGCGTGGCGAAGGTCAGTGGGTCGATCGCAAACGCACCGAGCAAGCGGAAGGCGAGAAACTGGCCGAAACGACCTTGCCCGGCAAGTTGCTCCAGCGTTGGCCATCCATCCAGATAGGCGTACGAGTCGGTCGACATGCCGGGATCGAGGATGAATGGAAGGCGCCCCAGCACTACCACGAACATAACGATCATAGAGGCCACAAACACGCGATGGAGACCACGCGCGCTGAGAAACCCATAAACCGACTGCATGACACAGCTCATCTTGTTCATTGATCTGGCTCAGTACCCGTTGTCACGCTGCGGAGAAAGCACCCACACCAGGTGCCGATCAACCAGGATCCACTCTGGCTTCTCCTGCCGCCGCTGGAGCTCGACGAGGATCCTCTTGCACAATTCCTCCTCACACGGGCGCGTGTAAACACCAAATTCCTTGTAAAGATAGTTGCGCAGTGCGCGATTGCTGTGGAGCCATGCCAGGGAGGAATTGGCATGGACGTCACCAAACATGATCACGTCGTCGTACTCCCCAGCATTGGCAGCCTGAACCCGTGTCAGCGCATTCCCCAATGAACCCATTGCGGGATACACGGTGCGCGTGTTTGAAAATGCAGAGTTCCAACCGCTGATGCCCACGAAGGCAATGGGGAGCGAGAGCACCAACCCATGAAGAATCGTGCGCCGCTTATCCACCAAGAAGATGACGGGCATGCACAGCAGCAACCATACCCACAACGTCGAGCGGAGCGGCAAGCCAACACCGGACAGAATGGACAGCGTGGCGTCCATTGCCATCAACATCGCACCGTACAGCAACGCAACCATGCAGTTGCGTGCTCGAACGTCATTGCGGAAACACACCACAAACGCGATTGCGCCTGCAATGAGCGCCGGCCAGATGTCCCTCAGTAGACCAAAATATGCAAGATAACGGCTGATGTTTCCCTGCAACGACCCGCCTTGCAACAGGGGCGTGGCCTCGCGCCAGGACGCCGGCTTGATACCGAAATGTCCATGGAAAGCATAGTTGAGAGAGAACACGAACCCGACGGCAGCTATGAAGGCAAGCACGTATATCACCGCACCCAAAATGACGCTGCGCCGGGTTCCCGAACAGGTGGCGGCGTACATCAGAAGGAATAGCGGCCCGAAGGACGGATAGAACAAGAATCCCGCCACTACCGAGATGAACATGACCAAGCGCCGACGGCCGTCATCATGCACGCGGAGCAGAGCCACGCAGCCAAGCAGCGTTACCAGCACCCCGGTAACCTGGGTAACTGGCCATTTGGCTGTATCTGCGGTCATGGGAGCCAAGAAGAACAGCAGCGCGGCAAATATGCCTGCGCGTGGCGACACAACCATGGTCAGTACCAGGCACAGCGCCGAGAAAAGCGCCAAGTAAATACCGAATGCGGAGTACCCGTTCAGATGATGGCTCATCAGAGACCATACAAAATTGCCCCAACGCCCCTCCGATCCCGCTTTGCTGAACGGAGTCTCGAATCCTTGGTCGAAGCCCTTCAGCAACCAGTCGTAGTCGTCATGGGCGATGTACGGCGCAGTAAGCTGACCTAGACCATACATCCCGAGCAGAATCAGCATGGCGTACAGGACGTAGTTTCTGTCCCACCGCTTGAACGCCATTTCGCAGTAACGCTTCAGCGAATTCAAGATCACACCTCTTTTGTCCGCTGATGCGGCTAATGGTCAAAACGGCCGGTACTCCCCGTGGCGCGTGCACGATGCACACTGCCCGCCCGTTGCAGTGCAGCGGGCTGATTTCGACCCTATACTAACTGACTGAGTGAATTTTCCTCCAGAACGGACGGGCCATGGCGAACAACGTAGTAAGAGACCCCCCTGCAGGCCTGATCGATCTCTCGATCGTCGTACCGGCCTATCGCAGCGAGAAGAGTCTGGCTGCGCTGGTCGCCGCCATCGACGCAGCCATTGGCGGTCGTTACTCGCTGGAGCTGATCCTGGTCAACGACCGCAGTCCGGATGGCTCCTGGGAGGTGGCGAGCCAACTGGCACGCTCCCATTCCTGGGTCCGGGCACTGAACCTACGAAAGAATGTCGGCCAGCACATGGCGATTTTCGCAGGCCTGCGCGAGTGTCGCGGGCGAGTCATCGTGACCATGGACGATGACCTGCAGCATGCACCATCGGATATCCCCACCTTGGTGGAAGCCCTGGATGGCGATCACGACGTCTGCTACGGCAAGTTCCTCGGACGCAAACATGCCGCTTGGAAGGTTCTCGGCAGCCGTTTCAACGACTGGGTCGCAACTTGGCTGCTGGAGAAGCCCAAGGGCCTATACCTGTCGCCGTTTAAGGCAATGAAGCGCGGCGTGCGCGACGAGGTTGTGGCGTTCCGTGGCCCGGCGATCTACCTGGATGGGCTGATCTTGTCTGCCACCTCGCGCATTACCACGCGCATCGTGGGCCATCACGCCCGCGAGGACGGCAGCTCCGGCTACAGCCTGAAGAAGTCCATCTCGCTGTGGTTGAAGATGGCAACCAGCTTTTCTGTTGCTCCCCTGCGGATGGCCTCGCTGACGGGCATGGCAATGTCGGCTGCCGGCTTTGCCTTCGCCGCCTTCATCGTGGCCCATAAGCTCTTGGACCCCGAGGTCGCGGTTGGCTGGTCCTCGCTGATCGTCGCGACGCTCATAATGGGCGGTGTCCAGCTCCTGGCCCTTGGAGCCATTGGCGAGTACGTCGGCCGGATCCTGCTCAACTTCACCACACCGGTCCAGTATTCGGTCGCCGAGCGCGTGGGCAAGACAACAGACGCCAGACAGTGAGGAGCAGGGAAGCAAGGCAGCTCGCCGCCAAGCTGGTCCGGTTCGGCGCAGTGGGCGGCACCAGCACGGTGCTGTTCTCGGTGCTGACCTGGCTACTGGTCAGCAAGTCTGGCATGCACCCGGTGCTGGCCACGGTGGTCGCATACCTGCTGTTGCTACCTCCCAACTTCGTGGCCCACAAATACTTCACCTTCGCGTCCAAAGGCGCGGTCTCCACGGAATCCGGAAAGTTCCTGCTGGTGCACGGCCTCAACATAGGCCTGTCAGCCGGCGGCATGACGGCTGTTTCCCAGGCTTCGCTTGACTACCGCTGGGGCATCCTGTTCTCCGCCATCGCGGTGCCAATCATCGTCTTCATCGTGATGAACTTCTGGGTATTCCGGACCGCGACCAGGCACTAGCGGTTGCAGTGGCACGCCAGCGCAACAGGCTACTCAGGCGCCCTCGCGCTGGCCTGCTGCCAACGCCAAGCGTCGGTGCAGATATCCCGGAGGGATTTTTCCGCACGCCAACCCAGCACCTTGCTGGCCAAGGAAGGTTCTGCCCAGCATTCGCCGATGTCGCCGGCGCGGCGCCCCTGTTGCTGGTTGGGAATCGGTCTACCAACCACTTCCGAGAACATATCGATCAGCTCCAGCGACGTCCCCCCGGTTTTGAGTAGCACGGCGATCTGGAGTCCAATTCCCCAAAGCGAGGAGATTGGACGTGAAGAAGCGCTTTTCCGAAGAGCAGATCATCGGCTTCCTGCGTGAAGCCGAGGCCGGGTTGCCGATCAAGGAGCTGTGCCGCCGGCATGGTTTCAGCGAGGCGTCGTACTACCTGTGGCGGAGCAAGTTCGGTGGCATGAGCGTGCCCGATGCCAAGCGCCTGAAGGAGCTGGAGACCGAGAACGGCCGGCTGAAGAAGTTGCTGGCCGAGCAGGTGCTGGAGAATGAGGTCATCAAGGACGTCCTGCGAAAAAAGTGGTGAGCGCACCGGCTCGGCGTCAGCAGGTGCGCTACATGATCGGCAAAGGGTTGAGCGAACGGCGGGCACTGGCGGTGGTGCGCATGAGCGCCAGCGCATACCGCTACCAGCCCACGCCGGACCGGAACGTCGAGCTGCGCGAGCGCATCCTGGCGTTGGCGCAGCGGTACAAGCGCTACGGCGTCGGGATGATCTACCTCAAGCTCAGGCAGGCGGGAATGCTCGTGAACTACAAGCGCGTGGAGCGGCTGTACCAGGAAGCGAAGCTGCAGGTGCGGCGCCGGAAGCGGAAAAAGGTGCCGGTGGGCGAACGACAACCACTGCTGCGGCCAGAGCGGGCCAACCAGGTCTGGTCGATGGACTTCGTGTTTGACCGGACGGCGGACGGTCGGGTGCTCAAGGCCCTCACCATCGTGGACGACGCCACGCACGAGTCGGTGGCCATCGAGGTGGAGCGGGCGATCTCCGGGCACGGCGTGGTGCGCATCCTGGAGCGCCTGGCGATCCAGCGCGGCCTGCCGGAGGTGATCCGCACCGACAACGGCAAGGAGTTCTGCGGCAAGGCGATGCTCGAGTGGGCGCACGTGCGTGGCATAGCGCTGCGTCTGATCGAGCCCGGCAAGCCCAACCAGAACGCCTACGTCGAGAGCTTCAATGGTCGGCTGCGCGACGAATGCCTCAACGAGCACTGGTTCACCGGCCTGCTGCACGCCCGCACGGTCATCGAAACCTGGCGGCGCGAATTCAACGAGGAGCGACCCAAGAACGCGCTCGGCGGGCTGACCCCACAGGCCTATGCCAAAACGCTGGCCCGCTCAGATACCCTAACCCCGGACTCCAAAGCCGACCGCTACTGAAAGCGGGGGGATGTCGCCAGCACTGAATAGCCCCGCCCGGTTCCCAAGTTCAGGATCAACTCGCGCGCGCCCCCTGCGTCCAGAGCATCGAGCGCCGCTACGTGCGCCTTGGCCAAGTCCACGACGTGAACATAGTCACGAACACCAGTGGCCTCGGGGGTGGCGTAGCCGTCTCCGAACACGCGGATGTGGTCACGCTGACCACTCGCCGTCTGGGTAATGTAGGGAGCTAAATTGTTGGGAACACCCCGCGGCAACTCCCTGATGAGACCGCTGGGGATGCGCGCCCACGTAACGAAGGATAGCCGCCTTGAGGAGCGAGCTGGGTGCCTCTACACAATCCCGGATCAACCACTCACCAATGAGCTTGGTGCGTCCATAGGGATTGCTGGAACCGACCGTAGCATTCTCCGCCACCGGGCAGAACCCGGGCTGTCCATAGACCGTTGCCGACGAGCTGAACACTATGCAGCGACAGTCAGCTTGCCGCATCACCTCCAGCAAGGTGGCGTTACCGCCTACATTGACGTCGTAATAGCTGGCTGGCAGCTCTGCACTTTCCGAAACGGACTTCAATGCTGCCAAATGAATCACCGCATCTGGCTGGAACCGCTGAAAGCTGGCCAACATCGACGTGCGGTCGCGGATGTCGAGTTCGTCCACTGCCAGTGGCTGGCCAGTGATGAGCTAGATCCGCTGGACGATCCAGTGTTCGCTGTTGCAGAAATTCTCCACCATCTGCACGTGGTGACCAGCCGCGATCAGCTACACCACGGTGTCGGATCCGACAAAGCCGGCACCGCCGGTAACCAGCACTTTCCTCAGGCCTTCTCCCTTTCGAAACCCTGCCGAGCCTGCGTTTTCACTCTGATGGGACGGACCGGGACGAGATAGCCTTCCAAGCGTTCCAGGTGGGTGGTGAAGTCCTGCCAGCGCCGGTTGCCCCCCAGCGAATCCAGCTGTCGCTTAACGCGCCCGTTCCGCAATTCAGCTGATGCGCGCAATTGCCTCAACTGCTGCACGAACGAGTCGATATCTTCCAGCGCCGCGACCAGATCCCGCTCACGCAGGAAATCAACGATGCCGCCCACTGCAGGCGCGCAGATAGGCAGACGCGCGGCAGCGACATCGAACAGGATGGTCGGCGTGCCCTCCCATGCGGTGGTGTGCAGATACGCGAAATGGCGCGCACTGACAACCCCCTCAAGGCGCTGGAACTCACCATGGAGCGTAACGTTGGGAAGCGCTTGCAGCGCGCTCAGATCCTGTACGGCTGCACCCGTCATCACCTGCGCTCCATACACGTCGAACTGCACATCTGGCATGCGCCCGGCAATGGCAGCCAGCAGGTCAGGCCGTTTCTGTCTGTCCAGGCGCCCCGCCCAAAGTACTCTTCCGGCATCGTCGGCAGACAGGGCTGTATCCAGCTTCTCTTCCACCTTCCCGTCGTACGGGAAGGGAACCACGGCGAAGATCGCGTCAGGGACGCCCAGTTCTCGCGACCATATTCGCGGATAACACGAGTTGTCACAGATCACCGCTGACAGATACGGATAGCAATAGCGAAGATAATCACGCGCATAGCCCACCGGATTCATCCGCAGATCATAGTCATCACAGAAGATCGAGGCGAAAAGACGGGAGTACTGCGTCAGCGCCAATCCGTGCCGAAGGACGGCTTCCCAGCCGACCCGAGAGTTGACCAGATGCACCAGCGGAGCCCGCAACTGGACCAGCACGCGCACAAGCACGGCGACCTGTTGATTGAAGTCCAGGGACTCAGCGACTCGACCAAAATCCACATGCGTGGCCTGAGAAGGCAGGCGATCAGCCCAGGGAGACGAAGCGTTCTCGGTGGTCACTACCAGAAGGCGCGCCGTGGGATCGCTCTCGACGATGGCGCGCGCATGGTAGAGGATGCCTCGATCCGCACCTCCTTGCTTCAACCAGGGAATCAACAGCACGTGGCTGTACGCAACGTCGCCGATGGCGTCGGACAAGACGGCATAGACATCGCCAGGAGCGGTGTTCATAGGAACAGAGTAGAACGCATAGCGCCCCAGGCCAGTGCCGGGCGGAAGCAACTCCGGCTCCAATGCCGCCAGCGTAAGCACTTCCTCCTGCAACCAGGCAGGCATGGCGGGCGTGGCGGTGAGCTGGTGCGCCGGCAAGGGGGCCGATTCGCCCTCATCAGGGCCAAATAACAGCGCAAACAGGCGTCGCACGCCATGTACGATACGGCGGGTAAAGCGGCTACGCACCCAACGATTGCGGGTTAAACGGTCAAGCACGGCCATGTCCTCCGGTGCGGGCGCGCCCCAGGGCGAATAGCGAGGTCCGCGGAATTACCGTCTTCATCGCATGACTGGCTTCGTTCAGCGAGCCGTGCCACTTGCGTCGGTAAAAGTATGCCGCCCCCCATGCAAGGCGATGAACAACGTCCTTGGCGATCGTCTCCGAGTTCCAGTACCAGTCTTCGTAACCAAATCCCGTCTGGCGTGGATAGCAGGCCACGTAGGGAATGGTTTCATATAACTCCCGAGTGGAAAAAGCCGCGCTGATCCATGGATTCACGGTCAACAGTGCCCGCTCGTCGTAGTAGGCGCCGGTCTGGTCAACCTGCCAGTTGTAGGCGCTGTACATACCGAAGCTCAGCACCATCTCCGGATGTAACACGAAGCGACCGCCCAGCCGGGCCGCCTCCTTCAGATGCGCCAGAAAGTAGCCGGTAGATATCAGGTCGTCGCCATCGAGCGTGCATATGTAATCCGCCCGACAGGCAGCCACTCCAGCGTTCCGTGCCAGCGCCGCGTCACCGACCCGCGTTTCGACTAGGGCCTCGCTGCCATCCAGGTCTGGATGATCGACCACGAACGCCCGCGTCTGCGCGTCTGCGCGATCCAGCACCAGTACCAGCTGTACCTCCACTCCCTGCTGGCGGGCGATCTTGCGGGATAGCGCGTAGGAGCGAAGTGATGTGTGGGCAAGAATCCCTTCACCATGGAACGTGACGATGGCGCTCAGTGCCGGGCCAGTCATTCGCCATTCCTGCCGCTGGGCCACGCCGAATCACATCGCTTGCTGCTTACGGTCATTATGCGCCACCAGTTCCTGTGAATTACTCTATACAAGCCGCGGCACGTCCGCCGCTTTTATTGATCGTACCTGTCGGCCGCAAGACCGGGTGAAAGTCTGGCCTCAGGGCAATGGCTATCGCTACCGGGACCGTAGTACCGGCCCAGCAGTGCTCTCAAATAGTCGCCGCCAAGGGAAATGCCACAAGCTTCAGCCGCTTTTTGGCAATCTCGGGTATCAAGCGGGAAAGCCACCCCTTGGTCCAGCACCCGGTAATTGCCCGGCCGCCCCAACACCGACTCCATGCTCCGCACGATCTCCAGCATATTGGTCGACTGGGAATCGGCCAGGGCCATCATCCGGGGATACGCGCCTGGATGACGCAGTACGTGCGTGCCGAGCTTCGCCACGTCCCGGATGTCGATCAGGTTCCGTTCGGCCCGCGCCCACACGTCAAACTGCTCGCCCGATTCGATGCGTGCACGCAGGAAGTTGGTCAGGGTGTGCGGATTACCTCCCTCCCCGACCACTTGCGGAAGGCGGAATACCTGGCCCCGCGGATCCGCCAAGATTCGCGCTTCCATCCGCGCCTTGTGCTGGAGGTATGGGGTCTTGCGTTCGTCAGGATTCCCAACCGCGCAACTGCCGAAGTAAACGAACCGCTGCGCCCTGGAAAGGGCAAGGACCCCATCGAGCAGACGTTCCTCACGCGCGAAAGCCGCACCCTCCGTTTCAGCGGAATTGGACACTCCCGCGGCAACAATGACCGTGGTCTCGTCTTGCTCCCAGTCGCCGAAAGCCGTTGCGATTAAGCCGCGTCCGATGATCACGTCCTACGTCCTTGGTCACCCAGTTGGGCGGGCGGCGCCGTCGGCTCGCGGAGATAGTTTGGAACCTCACGCAGGGCACGGGTGAATGCCTCCCATCCGCGCCCTGCTGACAGCCTTGCGTACTGCCTTTCGCGCCGCGCTCGACGCAGGGCAGGATCTGCAATGAGCTGTTGCAACTGTTTCACAAATGCCGCGACATTCTCTGGATGATCGATTAACTTGGATGGCTCAATCAAGTCGACGATGCCGCCCACCGCGGGAGCCACTATGGGAACTCCGGCCGCAGCCGCATCCAGCAGGATGGTTGGCAACCCTTCCCACGAGCTTGTAAACAGGTAAGCCGCATGGTCGTGAGTGACGATATCGTCGAAATGCGCAAATGCGCGGTGCATGACTACGTTGGGCAGTGAGCACAGGGTCTTGATAGCCGGATGGGGTTTATCCAACTCCGACACCCCATGGACGTCGAATGTCACCGATGGCATCTCCGTTGCAATGGCTAGCAGGATATCTGGACGTTTCTGATGATGGAAGCGCCCAGCCCACAGGACGCGCGGAGTTGTTTTGATCGCGAACGCGTCCTCCTTGCGGACAACCACCCGGTCGTAGGGAAACCGCAGCACGGTGAACAGCCTGCGCGACACGCCCAGCTCCCGGGCCCACAGATCGGGGTAAACACTATTGTCGCAGAAGACTCCACTGAGGTGCGTTGCGCAGCTGCGCAGATAGCTCCGCGCATACCCAACAGGCACCCCATGTTCGTCAAGATCGTCGCAGAACAACGAGGCAAAAAGTCGCGACCGCTGGCGCAGCGCCAGGCCATGTGTCCTGACGGACTGCCAAGCCACTCGGGAGTTGATCGTATGGATGACGTCGGGCTGCATTTGCACCAGCAGACGGACCATCAGCTGCACCTTGCCTTCAAGCTCCATGCCGCCAACGATCCGGCCAAAGCGGAGCACCCTGACACCAACGGGTACACGATCCAGCCAGGGAGAAACAACGTCTTCGGTGACGATTAACAGCGTACTGCGCGCGGGGAGCAACTCCACCCATGCCTGCAGGTGATGCAAGGCGCCGCGGTCAGCCCCGCCACGCACCAGCCACGGGACGATCAATACGTGGCTGGGGCGCTGGGGGCCGACCTCCGCCACCAGCTGGCGATACAGTTCGCCGGGCTTGTTGGCCACGGGGACGTCGTAGAATCGATAGTTTGTCGCATTACCCTGCTCACCCAGAAGTTCCGGCTCGATGCTGGCCAACGCGATCATTTCCTCATGCAGCCAAGCTGGCAGCTTCGGACCACGGCTGATCGCATCATTACCCAGCCACTCCACACGCCGCCCCACCCAGCGCAAAATGCGGCCAAGTTCAGCTCGCGGGTTGTTCACCAGCTGGCGGAGGCTAACCCGGCGTACAAGGGCGAACAAGCGACCGATCATGGTGGACCCCATTGGCCAAACAAGTCACTCGGTGGCATGACAGCCTGCAATGTGTTGCTGGCCGCATTGATCGAACCGGTCTGCTTGAGGCGATAGAAATATGCTGTCCCAGGAACAGCCAGGTGCTCGTACCCGGCCGCCACGGTCTGACAACTCCAATGCCAGTCCTCGTAGCCGAAGCCCGTCTCGGTGGGAAAGCAGGGCACGTAGGGCACTTCGGAAAATGTTTCACGGCGTGCAAACACCGCGCTGACCCATGGGTTCGCAGAGATCAGCAAGTCCGGGGAGAAAGGCATTTTCCGCTGATCCAACTGCCAGCTGTAACGGTCGTCGGTGCCAAAGCAGACCACCACTTCGGCGTGCAGAACGATTCGGCTTGGCAAGGTGGCGGCAAATCCCAAATGGCGTTGAAAGTAGTCACGGCTAACCAGGTCGTCCCCGTCAAGCGTGCAGACATATGTTCCCGTGGCGCGCGCTATACCTAAATTGCGGGCCAGCGCGGAGTCACCTACGGAGGCCTCGACGATGATCTCGCTCCCGTCCAAGTCCGGATGCTCGCGGACGATAGCAGCGGTTTGCGCATCGGCGTTATCCAACACCAGCACGATCTGCACCTGCGCGCCGGCCTGCCGTGCGCGCAGGCGCGAATGCAAGTAGCTGCGCAATGCCGCGTGGGCAAACAGCCCTTCACGGTGGAAAGTGATGACGGCTGTCAATGCGGGGTCCATCACACTCACCTCCGGCCAAGGAGAGAAATCAACAGCCGCAGCATTGTCCGCGCCATGGTCTTCAACGGTACACGATCCAGCGCCGCAGCATGCCGCGATATCTTCTCTACCGTCGATTCGGCCAGAAGTTGCGTCTCTGGTACATCACCCATGATCACGCCGACCGCTGTCGCCAGATTGCGAGCGGCAATATCCAGCTGCTTATGGAGCGCAGAAAGTTGCGCATAGTCGGCTTGCACTTCCTGGAGCTGCTGCCGCAATGCCGACCTTTCGGCGACCGCACGCGCATCCGCCAACCTAAACGTGGCACGCTCGCCGGCAATCTCGGTTTCCATTGCACGCTTGCCGGCCTCCAAGGCATGGATCACTTCTGAGCGATTCTCCAGTTCGGCCGTCAGATGGCGGTACTGCTCATCCAACCAATCCTTGGCATCTTGCAGCTGCTCCTGCCGCACCTCCCAAGCATGCTTCTCAGACTCCAACGCCTGGATCACTTCTGAGCGATTCTCCAGTTCGGCCGTCAGATGGCGGTACTGCTCCTCCAACCAATCCTTGGCGTCTTGCAGCTGTTCCTGCTGCACCTCCCAGCTATGCTTCTCAGACTCCAACGACTGGATCACTTCCGAGCGACTCTCCAACTCGGCCGTCAGATGGTGGTACTGCTCATCCGACCAATCCTTGGCGTCTTGCAGCTGTTTCTGTCGCACGTCCCAACCACGCTTGTCGGACTCCAAGGCTTGGATCACTTCCGAGCGACTCTCCAACTCGGCCGTCAGATGGTGGTACTGCTCATCCAACCAATCCTTCGCCTCCTGCAGCTGTTTTTGTCGCACGTCCCAACCACGCTTGTCGGACTCCAAGGCTTGGATCACCTCCGAGCGATTCTCCAGTTCGGCCGTCAGCTGGCGGTACTGCCCATCCAACCAATCCTTTGTGTCCTGGAGCTCTTTCTGACGCATCTGCCGGCGCTGCTGGTCGGTGCGCGCCGCCTGCAGCTGCGATCGCCATGAACGATTGCTCCATTGCCAAGCCATGCCCGGCCGAAGTGGCACCTCGGCCGTCACCCGCAGCGCCGACGCAAGGCAGCCGGCTTCGTCCATGACCGCCGCGAACTCGGGCATCGCAAAGGTTTCGGGAGCCTCAGGGTCGCCGACCACTTCAGACCAAGACGACTGCTCGGATAGGCGACGAGCTTCATCCAAGCCCATCGACCACGCTTGGCGAGCCGCGGCAATGTTGCCCCGGCCGAACTGAATCCAGCCCAGCCGTAAGGCGGCCACGGTGGTCTTGGTACCAAGCAGCGGACTATAGGCCAGCACATCAAAGCTCAGTACACGATTGTACAGCTCTGCCGCCTCGGGCAGGTCGCCGTCGGCTTGGTACAGCGCTGCGGCGGCAAACGCCAGCGAAACCTGCCATCGCAGCACAGTGGGATTAGTAGCGGGCGCATCAATATAGCGCCGGGCCGCAGCAAGGAGTTCAGCGCGGCAATCGCCTTCCAGTGCTGCCGGATCGTACAACAACACGCACAGGGCTGCGCCATGATCAGCAGACGACGGCGGCGCCTCGTCCATCACCTTCCGCGCCAGCTGGCGTCGCAGCCCAGCTGATTCCAAACGCAAACCCACGGAGACGATCAAGCGGACCACGCTGGCATCGAGGTAATCACGCTGAAAAGCGATGATGTTCGGCGCCCGCAACGACGGGTCTTGCTCGAATCCGGGGCCGTCGATTTTCACCGCCATAAACACCAGCGCATCGGCGGTGTCGATACAGCCCGGAGTGATTGCCACGCGACCAGCAGGATCCCGCGCCACCTCCACGAACTGGCCCGGGCCAGGGCGGCCCGTCAGGTTCTGCCACCAGGCACGGTCGATCACCATGCCGTGCTGCTCAATCGAAGCGACCAGCTCGCGATGAAGCGCGCCGCGTCTCGCTTCAAGCGGCACCATTAACACCATGCGTCCGCTGCGTACCAATGCAGCATGCGCTTCCTGCAGTTGCTTTGCCCAGTCCGTGCGGTCACGCGACAATCGTGCAATCACAACGTCAACGTATCTGGCGCATTGCCGCCAAGTCTCGGGCGCGAGCCACTCCAGTCCCTGCGCCAGCAGCGGCTGACGCGGATGTTCGGTGAGTACACCCAGCCAGCGGCAGCGCGACTGCTGCTGCACAATCCGCCAAAGCCCATGCTGCGCGGCATCGATAGCCAGAACGGCATCGCCAGGTCGTACCAATGCCGCCGCCAGACCGTGATAGCTGGCTCGCAACAAGACGCCGGCATCGGCATTGGCCACACTGACGCCATCCCGGGTGAGCACCAGTGCTACCACACCCTCAGGCGCATCCGCCAGCGTAAACACCGCAGGGTGGTGCTGCCACCCGGAAACTGCGGCCTGTGCCGCCCAGGCGGTTACCTCAGTACCCGCCTCTTCCGCACCTACCAGCACAAGCACTGATGCGTTCTGATCGAGCACGCTTGCGCGCTCCTCGGCATTCTCTGCCCAAGCGATCAGCAGCGTCGCGTCATTGGCCACTTCCGCCTGCGTATCTACGACTTCGCAGCCCGCTGCCCGCAGTGGAGCAGCCATGGCGACTAGCGCGGAACCAACCAACCGCACCCGGCCGGGGCCGGACACGCGTAAGCAATACTCCGCCAGGTCGCCTGCCAGCAGCGGCCCCAGCAATGCGGTCGTTGCTATGGATGGGTCGGGGGCGCTCATCGTTCGTTACCCCTAGCCGAGAGACGCCGGCGTCGGCACTTGATTCCCGAACTGAAGTTTTACAGTCGGTGCATGGAATTGGGCCTCCAGCCATTGCCGCGCGGCTTCCAGTTCGGCGGTATATCTCTCAAGTTCACCCGACTCACGGTTGATGGTAGCCGTCGTGTCGCTCATGCCAACTCCGCTTACTGGTTAGAGGACCTCTGCCCGCATGCGCAGATCGCAGACACCACCGAAAACATACTCTTTCTGACGCATGCCTACTTGGAAAAAGGCAGCTTCATCACGCCAATGCAGCATACGCTGCGATCCGCCGTGCCGATCTAGCTCTTCGGACACCGAAGCCTGAACCTCATAAAAATTCATACCCAACGCGCAGCTGAACGAGAATCTTGTGGTGAACGGTTCGCCAGCGGTGAATGTTCGGGTCCAGATTTCCTCATTAGCTGTTTGATGGCCCGCCCAGAGATGCACATCCTGATTCAGTGTGCCCCAGGAATAGAGCTTCACTCCCTCTTTGTTCCTGAGCCGGAGGTTGATGTGCAGCTTTTCAAGATCGCGGCGCGGTCGGGCAGTCACCTCGATAACGATTGGGTCGCCGGGAAGAAAGTAAGCACACTCAGCGTCGCTGGCATCTTTGACCACCACTGACTCGATGACACAGTCCAGATCACCAAATGACAAAGTATCGGAGATCTGCCGCTCCTGCGCTGCGGCCTCGGTCAGGCTGCCGGCCTCAGATTCTTGCGCCACCGCCGATACCTGCGCATCAACGATCTGCTGTGCATGGTGCAGGTGCTGGGCAGTGACTGATGCGTAGTAAGCCCGCTCGTCCTCATGGAGATGCTTGCGATATTCCAGCACCACTTCCGAGGAAGGCCCGGCACACCGCACAGTGCCGTCGCGAAGCAGGACAGCATGATCGGTCAGCGTCCGGATGGATTCCTGATCGTGCGAAACCAGCAACAACGTGCAGCCATTTGCGCGCAGGGCCTCCATCTGCTGGAAGCAGCGCTTCTGGAACAACGCATCGCCTACTGCCAAGGCTTCGTCGACGATCAGGATGTCCGGCTCAACTTGCGTCTGCACAGCGAACGCCAATCGCAGCATCATGCCGCTGGAGTAGGTCCGGACCGGCTGGTCAAGGAAGCTTCCGATGTCGGCGAACGCAGCGATGGCGTCGAAGCGATCCATCACCTCCCGCTCTGTCAGGCCCAGAATCATCCCGTTGAGAACGACGTTCTCACGGCCGGTGAAGTCTGGGTTGAATCCGCTCCCCAGTTCGAGCAGAGCGGCGATGCGCCCGTTTACGCTCGCCACGCCGGAGGTCGGGGCGAGCGTACCTGCGATGATCTGCAGCAGGGTAGACTTTCCCGAACCATTACGCCCGATGATGCCCACGGCATCGCCGCGCTTCACGCTCAGGCTGACGTCGCGCAGGGCCCAGAATTCGCGCGCGCGTTGGCTGGTCGCGAGGCGGGCTGCTAAGCCGCCGGGCAACAGTCGGCCCAGACGTGGCAGCAGGATCTGCCCCAGTCGCTGAGACGGCTTTTCATAGATATGGAACACCTTGCTGACTCCAGCAAGATCAATGACCAATTCGTCAGACGACATCGGCGAACGCCCTCCTGGTACGCTGGAACCACCAGTATCCAAGCCAAAGAAGCGCAGCGGACCAACCTACCGCCCATGCATAGGCGCCCCAATCGGGGAGCGTCCCTGCGACGATCAAGGCGCGGATCTGCTCCACGTAGATCGCTAGTGGGCTTAACCTCATCCATTGTCCGACAGTGTCGGGAAAGATGATGGAGGGGTACAGAACTGGGGTCAGATACTGCAGGATGCGCGCTAGGAGACCGGCCAACTGGTCAATGTCCCTGAAGAACACACCCAATGATGCGAACAGATAGGTCACTCCCAACGTGAGCGCAACCATAGGGAGGAGAAGGATCGGAAGCAACACGACCTGCCAATGCAGGCCAAAGCTGCTGAATACTAGGAATGCGACCAACGCTACACATGCCACGCCCGCGTTGTACAACGATGACATGACGACCACTGCCGGCAGTACTTCCAGCGGGAACACCACCTTTTTGACCAGATTAGGGTTGCCCAGTACCGCTGACGGCGCCCTAGCCAAGGACTCCGCAAAGACGTTGTATACGATGAGACCGATAAACAGCAGGACCGCATAGTCGGCCTTGCTGTGTACTTCGATGCCTTTCCACTTCGCGTTGAAGATCGCGCTGAATATGACCGTGTAGATCGCCAGCATGATCAGCGGTACGAGTACGCCCCACATCGCTCCGAGCAGTGAATCCTTGTATTTCTTTTTGATGTCCCTGCCGGTCAGGCTGAACATCAGCTCCAAACGATGCGAGCTCATTCAGTCAGCGTCCTATCCAGATCCACCTGCAGATCCTCTAGCCCCTCCACCCCTACGCTCAATCGCACCAGCGCGTCACTGATGCCCAGCTGCTCGCGGCGTGCCACCGGAATCGAGGCATGGGTCATCACCGCCGGGTGGTTCACCAGGCTCTCCACGCCGCCGAGCGATTCGGCCAGGGTGAACAATTCGGTGCGTTCGCAGAAGCGCTTGGCCGCGTCGAATCCGCCCTTGAGCACGATTGAGACGATGCCGCCGTAGCCGTCCATCTGGCGCGTGGCCAGATCGTATTGCGGGTGCGAGGGCAAGCCTGGGTAGATGACTTTTTCAACGGCCGGGTGGGTTTCCAGCCACTGGGCCAGGGCCAGCGCGTTGGCACAATGGGCCTTCATGCGCAGCGGCAGGGTCTTCAGGCCGCGCAGGGCCAGGAAGCTGTCGAACGGACCCTGCACGCCACCAATTGAGTTCTGCAGGAAGGCCATCTGCTCGGCCAGCTCGGCGTTGTCGCCGACCACGACCATGCCACCGACCATGTCCGAGTGCCCGTTGAGGTACTTGGTGGCCGAGTGCAGGACCAGGTCCGCGCCCAGTTCCAGCGGGCGCTGCAGCATCGGCGAGGCGAAGGTGTTGTCCACCACCACGATCAGCCCGTGACGCTTGGCGATGGCAGCCACCGCGGCGATATCCACGATCTTCAGCATCGGGTTGGTCGGGGTTTCGATCCACACCATCTTCGTCTTCGGCGTGATCGAGGCATCGAACGCCGCCAGGTCGGTCAGGTCGACGAAGCTGAAATCCAGATTGGCAGTGCGTTTACGCACGCGCTCGAAGAGGCGGAAGGTACCGCCATAGATGTCGTCCATCGCCACCACGTGGCTGCCGGCGTCCAGCAGTTCCATCACCGTGGAGCTGGCGGCCATACCCGACGCGAACGCGAAGCCGCGGCTGCCACCCTCCAGCGAAGCCACGCAGCGCTCGTAGGCGAAACGTGTGGGGTTGTGGGTGCGCGAGTACTCGAAACCTTGGTGCTCGCCCGGGCTGGACTGGGCGTAGGTGGAGGTCGCGTAGATCGGCGGCATTACTGCGCCGGTGCTGGGATCGGGCGTCTGCCCGCCATGAATGGCCAACGTGGCAAGCGACAACTTGCGCTCGCCATCCTGGCTGCGTGAATTTTGATCCGTCATGGCTGCTTCCGGCAAAAGGGGCAAGATTTTAACAGGGTGATATGAACCGCCCTTTGAGACGGTGGTTCATGGGTGCGCAAGTCAAGCGTCGGCGGGCTTACTGCACCCGCCGCCGCAGGTAGTTCAGCAGGTCGATCCGGGTGATCAGCCCCAGGAAGGTATCGCCATCCATGATGATCGCGACCTGGCCGCGGTCGAACACCGGCAGCAGGGCCTCGATCGGCGACTTCACGTCCAGCCGGTCCAGCTTGCTGACCATCGCCACCGACACCGGGTCCAGGAAGCGGGCTTCATCGCCATAGACATGCAGCAGCACGTCGCTTTCATCGACGATGCCGACCAGCCGGTCACCCTCCATCACCGGCAGCTGCGACACGTCATACAGCTTCATGCGCTGGTAGGCGGTGGTCAGCAGGTCGTTCGGGCCGATCACCACGGTGTCACGCTGGCGGTACGGGCGCAGGATCAGATCGCGCAGATCACCATATTGCGGGCGCTCCAGGAAACCGTTGTCCAGCATCCAGTAGTCGTTGTACATCTTCGACAGGTACTTGTTGCCGGTGTCGCAGACCAGCACCAGCACCTTCTTCGGGGTGGTCTGCTCCTTGCAGTATTTCAGCGCCGCCGCCAGCAGGGTGCCGGTCGAGGAACCACCGAGGATGCCCTCCTTGCCCAGCAGCTCGCGCGCGGTATGGAAGCTCTCGGCATCGCTGATCGCATAGGCCTTCTTGACCCGGCTGAAGTCGGAAATCGAGGGCAGGAAATCCTCGCCGATGCCTTCCACCATCCAGCTGCCGGATTTCTCGCTCAGCGTGCCTTCGTTGATGTACTCGGCCAGGATCGAGCCGACCGGATCGGCCAGCACCAGCTCGGTCTTCGGCGACAGTCTGGCGAAGGCGCGCGACAGGCCGGTCATGGTGCCCGAGCTGCCACAGCCGAACACGATCGCGTCCAGCTCGCCATCCATCTGCTCGAGGATCTCCGGAGCGGTGCCGAATTCGTGCGCGGCCGGGTTGTCCGGGTTGCCGAACTGGTTGATGAAGTACGCGCCCGGGGTTTCCTCGGCCACGCGCTGGGCCATGTCCTGGTAATACTCCGGATGGCCCTTGGCCACATCCGAACGGGTCAGGCGCACTTCGGCACCCATCGCCTTGAGATTGAAGATCTTCTCGCGGCTCATCTTGTCCGGCACCACCAGGATCAGCTTGTAGCCCTTCTGCTGGGCGACCAGCGCCAGGCCCAGGCCGGTGTTGCCGGCCGTGCCCTCCACCAGCGTGGCGCCCGGCTTCAGATCACCGCGCTTCTCGGCCGCTTCGATCATCGACAGGCCGATGCGGTCCTTGATCGACCCTCCGGGATTGGCGTTTTCGAGCTTCAGGTACAGCTCGCAGACGCCGGTGTCCAGGCGCTGGGCCTTGACGATCGGGGTCTGGCCAATGAGTTCGAGTACGGAGGAGTGGATTGCCATCGGTTCACGTCGATTCGCGCCGCAACGCGGCTAGACCGGTGATTATCCGTTGGATACGGCCGAAAGTCAGTTAACGCGGTGTGCGCGACACGGCCGACGTGAGAGAAGCACGGGGTTGCATGGGTTGCCGGAAAGCATGCGGTGATTGCCGGCGCGCCCGGAAGGCATACAACGCAACCAGACTCGGAACGGTGGATCGCTGGGGCCGGCCGCTGATCGCTGATCGCGACTGACGTCGCTCCTACAACCGCCTCACTCGAATCGGCCACTCTTTTGGCGCATGCCCCACAACTTTCGTGAAGGACCCAAAAAAAACAAAGGCCCGCTAAGGGGCCCCAGAGCGACGCGGGCAGCAACAATCGACGAGGAGATCGTTGCCGCCCGCGACGGAAACAGTCGGGGAGGGATCAGTTGGGTTGGTGTTCGTAGATCCGCAGCAACTTCTGTTTGGCCTGCAGTTTTTCCCGCTTCATCTGCCCCAGAGTGACGTCGTCAATAGGGAGTACGCCGAGTTCGGCATCCATGCACTTCTTGTTCAGCGTCTTGTGACGCTGGTACAGCTGCTTGAACTCGGGATTGGACTTCATCAACGCGTCGATTTCACTCTGCGGTTGCTCTTCGAACATGATTGACCTCCTTCAGCAGAAACAAGAACGCCCCGGCCTCACGGCACGGGGCGCTGCTTGGGTAGTGCGTCAGCCGGCGTTGTACGCAAATCGATGGGTGTCTCCAGCAATCCCTGCCGGAAGGCATCACGTCCCGATTCGCGCCACTTCTTCACCAGCTCCGCCCTCCGCTATCCAGGTGGCGGATGTGCCACCCGGACAATCGACCCTACGCCTGCCCAAAGGTTCCGGCAAGCCCGGATCGGGGCTGAATTGGCAGTTTCGGGAACACGGATTGACACCGCACACATTTACAACAAAAACATAACGATAACAAAAGGTTATCCGATCACGGCGCGATGATGACTTCCGCCGAGCGGGCCTTGGTCGAGGCGGCCTTCTTGCCGCTCACCTGCAGCCGGCTTGCGGCCACACCCGCGGCCACCAGCGCGTCCCGCAGAGCCTCGGCCCGCCGCTGTCCCACGCCGTTGGCACTGTCGTAGGCCTCGATCCGCACCCGCCCCTTCTTGCCGATGTTCAAATACTCGGCCAGCGCCTTGGCCTGCCGGGCGGCGGCGGCGGACAGCGCAGACTTTCCTGCGGCATAGGCATCGCCGGTGAAGGTGAACACTTCGCCCCGCGCATCGAACCTGGACGCCGGCAATTTGCTGCCTGACACCAGCTCGGCCTCTTCCCGGGCCAGCTTTGCCGCGGTCTGCTGGGCCGCACTCAAACGTGCGGTCTGCTTGCCGGCCACGCTGCTGAGGGCGGTTTCGGCATCCTGGCGCGCCAGGGTTTCGGCTTCGGCGGCCAACCGCAGCCGCTCTGTCTCTTCGGCCTGGATCTGCGCTTGCACACGCAGCCGCTCGGCCTCCTGGCGCGCGCGGTTCGCCTCGCGCCGGCTGGCTTCGATCAGCAATTCGCTGCGGGTGCGCTCCAACCGGTCCACCTCACGCCGCGCCACGGCGGTACGGGCACTGGCTTCGGCGATTTCCACCCGGCGCCCGGCCAGATAGCGCGCATCGTCGAGATCCTTGCGTTTGGCCTTGGCCAGCACGGCCACCGCCTGCTGCGCCTGCAGACGCTCGAACGCGGCCACATCGGCGGTGCGGGCATCGGCCTGCAGTGCGATCAGGCGCTGGTTGAAGGTTGCCACGGCCGGATCCTCCGCGGCCTGCGCCAGCAAGGGCAATGCCAGCAGGCCCGCCAGCATCGCGTTGCGGAAAAGCTTCATCGGCGATCCTCCCCGGTGGCCAGCGTGCGTTGCAGCTGCGCCACTTCAGCCTGCCGCTGTTGCAACTGGGCGTTGGCCACGGCCTCCTCGCTCAACGCCCGCGCCAGGTCGGCGTCGGCCGCCGCACGCAGGGCCATCGCCGGCGCCTGCTTGCGCTCGCGCCGGTCCAGCGTGGCCCGCTGCGCCTGCTCCAGCTGCTGGCGGGCACTGGCCATCATGTCCGGGGCGTACTGGTCGGCATCGGCCTGGTCGGCGCGCTCCACCGCCAGCCGCGCGGCGGCCAGTTCCGCGGCGGACGGATCCTGCGCGAATGCCGGGCCGGAGAGCGCGAATGCGCAGGCGATCACGTACAGGGAATGCCGTATATGTGCGAAGCTAGGATTCATTGGGGTGCCGTGGCCAGGTTGTCTGTACACGGCCATTGTCGGAAGCCTGCGGCGTGCTTGCAACGGCACGCGGCTGATTGTTGGGGAAACATTGCTCATGGATATCGGCTATTTCCTGAAGCTGATGACCGAAAAAAACGCCTCGGACATGTTCCTTACCACAGGAGCACCGGTCTATATCAAGATCGAAGGCAAGTTGTATCCGCTGGGCAGCACCGGGCTTCCGCCGGGAATGGTGAAGAAGATCGCCTATTCCCTGATGAGTGAAGGCCAGGCGCCGCAGTTCGAGCGCGACCTGGAACTGAACATGGCCATCGCCCTGCCCGACACCGGGCGCTTTCGCGTCAACGTGTTCAAGCAGCGCGGTGAAGTGGGCATGGTGATCCGCGCCATCCGCAGCAAGATTCCCAGCATCGAAGAGCTCAACCTGCCGCAGGTACTCAAGGACGTCATCATGACCCCGCGCGGGCTGGTGCTAGTGGTCGGCTCGACCGGTTCGGGCAAGTCGACCTCGCTGGCCTCGATGATCGACCACCGCAACAGCACCACGACGGGGCACATCCTCACCATCGAGGATCCGATCGAATACCTGCACAAGCACAAGATGTCGATCGTCAACCAGCGCGAGGTCGGCCTGGATACCCACGCCTTCCACAACGCGCTGAAGAACGCGATGCGCGAAGCCCCGGACGTGATCCTGATTGGCGAGATCCTCGACGCCGAAACCATGGAGGCGGCCATCGCCTTCGCCGAAACCGGGCACCTGTGCCTGGCCACACTGCACTCCAACAACGCCGACCAGACCATCGAGCGCATCCTCAACTTCTTCCCGGAAAGCGCGCACAAGAACGTGCTGATGAACCTGGCGCTGAACCTGCGCGCGGTGGTTTCGCAACGCCTGGTGAAGAACAAGGAAGGACGCCGGCTGCCGGCGACCGAAGTGCTGATCAACACGCCGATGATCCGCGACCTGCTGCGTCGCGGGCAGGTGCATGAGATCAAGCAGGCGATGGAGGAATCGCTGGAGGAAGGCATGGAGAGCTTCGACCAGTGCCTGTTCCGGATGGTCAAGAACGGGGTGATCGAGCAGGAAGAGGCGTTGCGTGCCGCCGACTCGCGCGATGGCCTGGCGCTGAAGTTCCGCCTGTCCGAGGGTTCAACGGGCGAGCATGATCCTTACGCCGATTATGAGAACGCGAACGCGCCCAAGATCACGCACGGATTCTGAAACCACACCGGCGCCTCCCAGCCGGTGCCGCTGGCGCAGACCAAAAAGCCCCGCTTATGCGGGGCTTTTTCATTGGCGTCCCGTGCACTCGCTGAAACGGCAGCGAGCGTCAGGCCGCGTCCGGCTGGTTCTCCGGCCGCGCGGCATCGAACGCCGGCAACGCCAAACAGGCCTGCTCGATCCGCTGCAGGGCCGGATACGCCGCCATATCCAGATTGAAGCGGCGCGCGTTGAACATCTGCGGCACCAGGCAGCAGTCCGCCAATCCCGGCGTATCGCCGTGGCAGAACCGGCCGGTCAGCGGCGAATCAACCAGCAGTTTCTCCAGCGAAGCGAAGCCGGTGCGCATCCAGTGCAAGGTCCAGTCCTCGCGCTCGGATTGCGGCACATGCCAGGTGCCATCAAAAAACTGCATGACCCGCAGGTTGTTCAACGGATGGATGTCGCAGGCCACCAGTTGCGCCAATGCCCGCACACGCGCACGACCGCCGGCATCGGCAGGCAGCAGCGCCGGCTGCGGCCACACTTCATCCAGGTATTCGAGGATGGCCAGCGACTGGGTCAATACCCGCTCGCCGTGGCGCAGGCTCGGCACCAGTTCCTGCGGATTGAGCGCGGCATAGTCGGGAAGGTGCTGCTGGCCACCGTCACGGACCAGATGCACCGGCACGATTCTGTAGGCCAGGCGCTTGAGGTTCAGGCCGATCCGCACCCGGTAGGCGGCGCTGGAACGCCAGTAACTGTAAAGCTGCAGGGATGCTTCCATGTCGATGTCGGTCCAGTACGCAGGCGACCACCATACCGGCAAGACCGGCGCGGACCTTGCCGCCGGTCATCGCTGCGCTGCCGTTGGCCGGATCAGGGCGCGCTGGCCTGCTCGATGCGCTGCTCGATCGCGCCAAAGATGCTGCGGCCGTCGCGGTCGAACATCTCGATGCGCACCACATCGCCGAAGCTCATGAACGGCGTGGACGGCTTGCCGTCGCGCAGCGCCTCCACGGTGCGGCGTTCGGCAAAGCACGAGGCGCCCAGTGCGGTGTCCTCGTTGGCGATGGTGCCGGAACCTACAATCGCGCCGGCGCTGAGCGGGCGGGTTCTGGCGGCATGGGCCACCAGCTGGGCGAAATCGAACTGCATGTCCACGCCCGCTTCCGGCGCGCCGAACCATTCGCCGTTGACATGGGTGACCAGCGGCAGGTGGAGCTTGTTGCCCTGCCACGCCGCGCCCAGCTCGTCGGGTGTCACGAATACCGGCGACAACGCCGAACGCGGTTTGGACTGCAGGAAGCCGAAGCCCTTGGCCAGCTCGCCCGGGATCAGGTTGCGCAGGCTCACGTCGTTGACCAGCCCGACCAGCTGGATGTGGCCGGCGGCCTGCTCCGGCGTCAGCGCCATTGGCACGTCATCCGTGATCACCACGATCTCGGCTTCCAGGTCGATGCCGTATTCCTCGCTGACCACCTTGACCGGGTCGCGCGGGCCATGGAAGCCGGCGCTGGTGGCTTGATACATCAGCGGATCGGTATAGAAGCTCTCCGGCACTTCAGCGCCGCGCGCCTTGCGCACCCGCGCCACGTGCGGCAGGTAGGCGCTGCCATCGACGAACTCGTAGGCGCGGGGCAGCGGTGCCGCCAGCGCCTGCATGTCCAGGTCGAACACGCCGTCAGCGTCGCCCTCATTGAGCGATTCGGACAGTGCGTTCAGGCGTGGCGCGACATTGGACCAGTCTTCCAGCGCCAGTTGCAGCGTGGCGGCAATGCCGGTGGCACGCACCGCACGGGTCAGGTCGCGCGACACCACGATCAGGGTGCCGTCGCGGCCGCCATCCTTCAGGGAACCAAGCTTCATGGGAGCGTCCGGTGGGTGGGAAACAAGTTTCAATTGTAAGGAAATCGCCGGAAACGACCAGCGCCCCGGGAACCTGAACAGGGTAATTTTGTGCCTGTCTCAACAATCCCTTAGACTACGCCGGTCTGCCAGCGGCCGTCCGTTTCCCTCAGGGATCGCCGGCGAAGCAGGATCATCGATCCGCTCGCCCGCCCCCACTCCGACGCCTTTCGTCACGCATTCGGACCATCGCCCCGCGATGGTTGCAGTCAAATCTCGCAGCGCGGTTTACGGGAACGCTCCGAGTCAGCCGATCACATCGATCAGCAGCGCAGGTCCATTCGGGCGTGCGTCAATTCTCTTTGGAGCGTTTCATGTCGTTTGAAAACCTGGGCCTTGCGCCCTTCCTGCTGCGCGCGTTGACCGAGCAGGGCTACGAAAACCCCACCCCGATCCAGGAGCAGGCGATTCCGCTGGCACTGCAAGGGCGTGACCTGCTGGCCGGTGCACAGACCGGTACCGGCAAGACGGCCGCTTTCGGCCTGCCGCTGCTGCAGCACCTGGGTACCGCACCGCAGCCGGTCGGCAACGGTCCGCGCAAGCCGCGCGCGCTGGTGCTGGCACCTACCCGTGAACTTGCCACCCAGGTGCATGACAGCCTGCGCAGCTATAGCAAGTACCTGCGCATCCCCAGCGCCTGCATCTACGGCGGCGTCGGCATGGGCAACCAGCTCGACGTGCTGCGTCGTGGTGTGGACCTGCTGGTCGCCTGCCCGGGCCGTTTGATCGACCATCTGGAGCGTCGCAGCATCGACCTGTCCGGGATCGAGATCCTGGTGCTGGACGAAGCCGACCGCATGCTCGACATGGGCTTCCTGCCGTCGATCAAGCGCATCCTGGCAAAGATGCCCAAGCAGAACCGCCAGACCCTGCTGTTCTCGGCCACCTTCGAGGAAAGCATCAAGCAGCTGGCGCTGGAGTTCATGCGCAACCCGGAGCAGATCCAGGTCACGCCGAAGAACACCGTCGCCGAAAGCATCAGCCACCGCGTGCATCCGGTCGATGGCGCCCGCAAGCGCGACCTGCTGCTGCACCTGCTGGCCGAGGATTCCCGCGTGCAGACGCTGGTGTTCGGCCGCACCAAGCACGGCTGCGACAAGCTGGCGATGTTCCTGGAGAAGTCCGGCATCAAGACCGCGGCGATCCACGGCAACAAGAGCCAGGGCCAGCGCATGCGTGCCCTGAGCGACTTCAAGGCCGGCCGCGTGACCGTGCTGGTGGCCACCGATATCGCCGCCCGTGGCATCGACATCAACGAGCTGCCGAAGGTCATCAACTACGACCTGCCGATGGTGCCGGAAGACTATGTGCACCGTATCGGCCGTACCGGCCGCAACGGTTCCACCGGCGAGGCGATCTCGCTGGTGGCACAGGACGAAGCCAAGCTGCTGCGCCAGATCGTGCGCATGCTGGGCCGCGACATGGACATCGCCGATGTACCGGGCTTCGTGCCGCAGACGCCGATCCGCTGGGGCAACAGTGCGCCGGGCAAGGCCGAGCAGCCGGGTGGCGATCGTGCCCCGCGTCGCGGCAACCATGCCCGCCGCCCGCACAGCGAGGCCCCGCGCCACGCCCATGCCGGTCCGAAGAAGGCCGGTGGCGGCCAGCGCAATGCCGGCCCTGCCCAGCAGCGCGGCAGCGGCAATCCCGGTGGCGCCCAGCGCCGCGGCGGCAACCGCAGCGCCAGTGGCCGTACCAGCGCCTGATTCCTGCCGGATCGGGACGCATTGAAAAGCCGGCGCATAGCGCCGGCTTTTTTTATTCCCGCAGCCTGCCCTCAGCTGCCGCGCTGGCGAGGCGGATTCAGATGGTTGGCCTGCAGTACCGCATTGAGCAGCAGACGCTCGGTGCCATGCCAGTACTTGCGATGGGCCGGATCATCGGCGAACAGCACCACGTTGCCGTTGCCGTTGGGCACCACCTGCAGGTAGCTGGAACCTGCCACCCGCGTGCGGTTGTCATCGGCCAGGTAACCATTGACCACTGGCTCACGATCGATCGTGACCACGTTGAGGAACGGGCTGCTGCCCGGCTCGAACACCAGTCCGCTTTCCTTGTTCACCCACAGCCGACGCTGCTGCACGCCAAAGCCCAGCGGATGGGTGGGATCGATATCGGCACTGATGATGTTGCCGCTGACCCGGCCCAGTGCGAACACATCGCGCAAGGTGCCGAAGTCGAGCCGCTCCGCTGACTCCTTGCCGCCATCGCGCAGCTTGGCAGCGACCAGGCCTTTTTCGATCGCCCAGCGCGCGCCGGTGCCGTACACGACCAGCGAGCCACCTGCGGCGATCCAGCGCTTGAGCGCGGCCACGCCCGCTTCGGACACGGTCGCGTAAGTGCCGCCGGAAAGCACAATCGAGCTGTAACGCGACAGGTCGACCGAGGCCAGTTGCGCCGGATCCAGCTTGGTCGACGGCAGACCCAGGGCGTGGTCCAGCGCGTACCAGGCCGAACCGATTTCAGTGGCCGATACGCCCTCGCCCATCAGCAGCGCGACCGCCGGAGTACGCAGCGCGCGCACGCTGTCGCTGCCCAGATCGATGCCGGCGCGGCTGTGGCCACTGGCCAGCGCATAGGCGCTCACTGCGGCAGCGGCCGCCCGGGCCTGCACCCGGGCATGCAGCGCTTCGCGATCCAGCGTCTGCCCCGCCACCGTGATCACCACGGTGCCATGGCCGAACTCCAGCTCTCCGTCTGTGGTGATGGCGGTGAACGGTGCATGCGCGGTGCGCAGCTTCACTCCATCGGCCAGCAATCCGCCGATCAGGCGGTAGCTGCCGAAGTCGCGCGCATCCACCACATAGGCATAGCGCGCCTGCCCACCAACAATGCCGCCGCCCGCGACGGGGACCTCATGGATGCGGCTTCCCGCCGGCAGCGCACGCCGGCTGCCCGCATGGCGCAGGCCGTAGCCCGGCGCCACCGCATACGACGTCCCGCTGTAGAACACATCCCCCTTTACCGGCGGGGTGAACTCGAAGATCGAATGGACCAGGCGGAACTGTGGCTGCCGTGCCGGCACCACATACGCCGAACCGGGTTCGAAGCGCTTGCCGTCCACCTCCAGTGCGCGATCCAGTGCATGCACCTGGATGCGATGGTGCAACAGCACGCCCAGCAGTCGCCGGGTCAGCGTGGCATCGGCGGCGTCACCGAATACCCAGCCCTTTACCGGGTAGGCGTCAGCCTGCTTCAACGCGGACTTGAAGAACTCCTTCTGCAACGCGGACAGTCGCGCCTTGTCCTCGACCACGCCGCGCACGCTGGCCAGCCCGGTGGCCACCTGGTTGCGCACGGTGAAGTTGAAATGCAACGGACCGTTGACCGACTCCTGCACCCGCCCGCGCGAGCTGGCCTGCTCGACGGTCACACCGACCGCACCGTGGAAATCGGGATAGGTCGAGCCGTAGATCGGCGAGAAGTTGTCGAAGTTCTCGCCGGTGTAATACAGCGAGCCGATGTCATCCAGTGCCTGCGCATGGAAGCGGGCCAGCCAGTGATTGGCCTCGTAGCTGCTCTTGGGCAACAGCGGGCTTTCCATGCTCCTGGGCGAGGGTTCGAAGTAATAGGTGCTGTCCTTGCCCATCTCGTGGAAATCGATCTGCACGTTCGGATACCAGCGGTGGAAGTGCTCGACCTTGGGCCAGCTGTCGGCCTGCGCCAGCGCCAGCCAGTCACGGTTGAGGTCGGTGAAGTAGTGGTTCACCCGCCCCTGCGGGAACGGCTCCACATGCTCCTTGTCGGCCGGATCGCTGGAGGCCGGGCTCGATGCCCAGCTGTTGTGCCAGTTGGCGGCGCGGTCGCGGCCATCGGGGTTCTGCGATGGATCGATCACCACCACCGCGTTGTCCAGCCAGCGCGCGGTCTCGGCATCTTTGTTGGAGGCCAGGTAATAGGCGGTCAGCATCGCCGCCTCGGCGCTGGAGGTTTCATTGCCATGCACGCTGTAACCCAGCCACACCACCGCCGGCGCATCGGCACCCAGTGCAGGTTGCGACGGATCGACAATGCTCTGCCGTTGCACGGCAATCTGCGCCTTGCGCGCATGGTTGCCCGGCGATGTCACGGTGACAATCAGCAGCGGGCGGCCTTCGTAGCTCTTGCCGATCTGCTCGATCTGCACCCGGTCCGACACCCGGCCCAGTTCGGTGAAGTAGGCCACCAGCTGATCGTGGCGGGTGTAATGGCTGCCGATGTCGTAGCCCAGGAACTGCTGCGGACTGGGGACGGACGGGTCGAACTGCTGCGCAGACGGGAAGTAGTACGCGTTCTGGGCGAACGCCGGGTTGCCGGAACTGGCCACAGCCAACAGCAGCAAGGCCGCAAAACGGCGGAATCGATGATGGAACGGCACGTGGTGGTTTCCCCTGTTACCCGATCCATGCGGATCGTATTGCGCAGAGCGCGGAATGGCGGATGCACGCCGCCGCCATTGCGGCGACGTGCGTGATGGATCAGAAGCGGTAATCGAAGCCGACGGTGAAATAGCGCCCGCGCAGGTCGTACTGGCTGAAGTCATACGGCGCGCGGATGCCCGGATAGGTGGCATCGAACGGCGGCTGGCGGTCGCCGAGGTTCTGCACCTTGGCGTACAGGTTCCACCGGTCAAAGCCGGTGTAGCCCACGTACAGGTCGAACTGGCTGTAGCTGGCCACGTCCTTCTGCACGGCCTTGGCCGCGGCGCTGCCGTGCTGCTCATAACCGGCGGTGTAGTACCAGGTCAGCGCGGTGCGCCAGTCCCCCAACGACCAGTCCAGGGTGGTGGTGGCCTTGGTGTCCGGCAACGTCGCGCCGCGGTTGGAGCCGGCGTAATCCACCAGCGGCCCACCAATCACCTGCGGGCGCTTGTAATCGATGACATGGGTCAGCGCGCTGCCGAGGGTGAAGCTGCCGGCGGCGGCGGTGTTCCAACGCTGGCGCAGTTCCACATCGATGCCCGAGGTCTGCAGCTCGCTCAGGTTCTGGTAGCGGTTGTAGACCGCCTGCAGCTTGCCGTTGGCATCGCGCACCACATCGGCCGGATCGTTGCGCTGGATCAGCGTGGTGGTGTTACCGGAGCCGATGACGTTGTCGACCTTGATCCTGTACCAGTCCACGCTCAGCGAGGTGTTGGCGCCGGGCGAGAACACCACGCCGGCGTTGAAGCTGCGGGTCTTTTCCGGCTCCAGCGCGGTGTTGCCGATGGTGAAGAAGGTCGGGCTCTGACGCGAACCGGGCTGGTCCGGATCGTACGGATCCACCACGCCGGCGGTGGAGTAGGAAATCATCGTGGAGTTGGCGTTTTCCGACAGCGACGGCGCCCGGAATCCGCGCGAGGCGGAGGCCCGCAGCAGCACCCAGTCGGTGGGCTGCCACCGCAGGCCGAGCTTGGGCGAGAACGCATCGCCGAAATCGCTGTAGTGGTCGGCGCGTATCGCCGCATCCACCTCCAGCCCGCGGGCCAGTGGCGCGATGACTTCGGCGTAGAGCGCATGCACATCGCGCTCGCCATGGACCTCGGCGATCGCCGGGCGGATCTGCAGGCCGGCATCGATCTGCCACGGATTGTCGGAGTCGAGCTTCTCGCGACGGAACTCGTAGCCGGCGGCAAAGCCGACGCTGCCGTGCGTGAGCTCGCCCAGGGTACGGGTGGCCTTGGCATCCACGCCGTACAGTTTCGAATCGGCCGGACGCAGCGTGGACAACGCGATCGAATCGAGCACCGACTGCGGCGTGGCCGCGGGATCGAACAGGTTGTAGCTGCCGCTGGCCAGCGCATCGGCCAGCGCCCAGCGGTTGGCGAAACCACCGCTGACCGTCTCACGCTCGCGGCTGCTGGCGCCGAACCCGGCCACTTCCCAGTCCCAGGCCTCGCCGCTGCCGCGCAGACCGCCGACCGCACGCAGCGCGGTGGAACGGTTGGTCTTGAAGGTGCTGCCAAGGTTGAAGAAGGTGTATTCCAGCGACACATCCGTGCCATACGGGTTGTAGGGATTGGCGGCCGGCAGCACCGCACTGATCGGCTCGGCCAGACCGCTGTCGGCGTTGAGCGCGAAGCGGCCCGATTCCAGCGTGAAGTACGGACTGGAGCCGAACCACGAGGTGCCCTTGATATCGCTGTACAGCAGCTCGCCGAACGCCTCGACGGTGTCGCCGAGCCAGAAGGTGCCGTTGACGTAGGCCTGCCAGCGCTTGGTCGAGGGAATCAGCGTGGACGAATCGTTGAGGTTGTAGGCGCAGGTATCACCGGCGCGGCCGTCGATCGGCTTGCTGGCGGTCAGCACCGTGCCCTGCGGGCAATTGCCGGCGGCATCGAGCAGCGGTACCGAGGCGCCGCCGACCAGCAAGCGCGCGCCCTTGGCTGACCAACCACTCTTGCTGCCACCGGGCAGATGGCTGAAATCGCCGCTTGCGGTCAGGTCACGCTGGCTGTGGTCCAGCCGGTCGCGGTTGAAGCCTTCCAACGACACCAGGATGTTGTAGCCATCGCTGTCGAGATCACCGATGCCGCCGACGAACTTGGCGGTCTGGGTGTCCATGTCGCCTTCGCCCGAACGGCCGACGCTGCCGCCGAACTCGGCGCCCTCAAACCCGCTGCGGGTGATGATGTTGACCACACCAGCCACCGCGTCGGAGCCGTACACGGCGCTGGCGCCGTCCTTGAGCACCTCGATGCGCTCCACCGCCACCAGCGGCAGCGCGTTGAGATTGACGAAGGTGTCCGACAGCCCGCCATTGGGGAAGCCGTAGTTGGCCAGGCGGCGACCATTGAGCAGGATCAGCGTGTTCTTGGTGCTCAGCCCGCGCAGGCCGATGCCGGCCGCGCCGGAAGACCAGCCGTTGTTGCTGGTCTCATTGGTGGAGTTGCCGGTATTGGCCGAGATCGAACGCAGCAGGTCGGCGACGGTGAGCTTGCCGGATTCGGCGATCTGCTCATGGCTGATCACCTGCACCGGGTTGGCGGTCTCGGTGTCGGTGCGCTTGATGTTGGAACCGGTGACCTGGACCGCGTCAAGGGTCTTGCCGGCACCGGAGGCATCGGGTTCAGCGGAGACGATGAAAGGCGTAGCGACAGCGGCGGCCAGTGCGGCCGCAAGGATCTTCTGATTGGGCATGGACTTTTTTTCGGGGGAGGACGGGCAGCGCCGCATTACTTCATGCCGTGCCAACGCCCGGCCAATAACATCTCTTCATGCGGATATAAGAGAAACTAACATCTCTTCATCCGGATGGAAAACATTTCACATGCAACTGCATCCGACGCCACTGCCGGCAGGCCCACCGCCGCTTACACTGTGCGCATGGAAATTTTCAAAGAATTCACTCTCGAGGCGGCCCACCGGCTGCCCAACGTTCCGCCCGGCCACAAGTGCGCCCGTCTGCATGGCCACTCGTTCCGCGTGCGGGTGGAAGTCAGCGGAGAACCGGGCGCCGAGAGCGGTTGGATCATGGATTTCGGCGATATCAAGACCGCTTTCCAGCCGCTGTACGAGCAGCTCGACCACCACTACCTCAATGACATCCCGGGGCTGGAAAACCCGACCAGCGAAGTGCTGGCGAAGTGGATCTGGGACCAGCTCAGGCCCCGGCTGCCGCTGCTGAGCCAGATCACCGTGCATGAAACCTGCACCTCGGGTTGCCGCTATCGCGGCTGAGGGCGGACGCCCGGGTCAAAGCAGGCACGCTTGGCCGGCGACTTCCAGGATGCGGTCGATATCCTGACGGGGAGATCGGTTTGCATCGCTGCGGTTTTCGCGTATGTTGCACCGCAACAACACCACTCCCGGAGTTCCACGATGTCTGCCCGGCTCGACGACAGTTTCAGCAGCTACACCCGCCTGCTCACCGACGCCGCCCATCGTGTGAACCGGCTGGCGCTGGAGAACGCCGAAAGCATGTTCGGCGTGCAGCTCAAGACCTTCGAAAGGAATGCCACCGCCACCTCGACATTCTGGGGCGAGCTGACGCAGGCCGGTGCGGCCGACGGCTATCAGGCGCTGTTGCCCAAAGGCCTGCAGCTGGCGCGTGAAAATCTGGAGCGTCTGGCGGCGGCCAACCAGGAGGTGGTCGGCCTCGGCCTGAAGGCGGGCGAAGCCCTCGGTGAACTGGCCCGCGCTTCGTTTGATACGCCAGCCACCGGCGAGTCGGGCCGCACGGCCCGCTGAATTCCGCCGCCTCTAAGGTCTCTGCCCCGCAGTCGGACGTGACCGCCGCCTTCGGGCTTTATGCGCGGCCGCCCAATACCAGATGGCTGGCCAGCGAGGCCGGATCGGCAGCGGGCGCATACGGCAACCGCCCCCAGCAGGGCATCGGCAGGCGCTCCTGCAGCATCGCGAAATTCTCATCGCGCCGCGCCATCTGCGGGTCGACCTCATTGCCGATCCAGCCGACGCAGCGCGCGCCGGAGGCGGCAATCGCCTGCGCGGTCAGCCGCGCATGGTTCAGGCAACCCAGGCGCATACCGACCACCAGCAGCACCGGCAGGCGCAGCGCGTGCACCAGATCGCTCTGGTCCAGGGTTGCCGACAGCGGCGCCAACCAGCCGCCCACGCCTTCCACCACCACCGTGTCGGCCGTGGCCTGCAGGCGCGCGAACGCCGATTCGATCGGCGCCAGCGCCAGCTGCACGCCGGCCTCGGCCGCGGCGATCTCCGGGGCCAGCGGCAGCGGCAGCGCGTAGGGATTGAGGTCTTCATAGCGGGGCACCGGCGCACTGGCCGCCTGCAACGCCAGCGCATCGTCATTGCGCCAGCCTGCAGCCGTGGCGTCACAGCCACTGGCGACCGGCTTCATGCCCACCGCGCGCGAGCCGACGCGCCGCAACGCGTGCAGCAACACGCAACTGGAGAAGGTCTTGCCGATACCGGTATCGGTCCCGGTGATGTAGATCGCAGGCAACTGCATGGTTCAAAACTCGCGCAACAGACGGGCCGCCATCGGCGTGGCGCGCCAGCATACGCCGGTCGTGCGCGGTAGACTCACGGCATGTTCGCCGCCTCTTCGCTCACCGGCAGCAAGCCGGAACAGTACGCCCAACTCCTCGCCCAGGCCCGCGCGCTGGTCCATGGCGAGCCGGACCGCATCGCCAATGCCGCCAACCTGTCGGCGCTGGTGTACAGCTCGTTGCCCGGGCTGAACTGGGTGGGTTTCTATTTCTTCGATGGCACCGAGCTGGTAGTCGGGCCGTTCCAGGGTCTGCCTGCCTGCGTGCGCATTCCGTTGCACAAGGGTGTGTGTGGCGCTGCGGCCAGCACCCTGCAGACCCAGCGCATCGAGGATGTGGATGCCTTCCCCGGCCACATCGCCTGCGACGCGGCCTCACGCTCGGAGCTGGTGGTGCCGCTGGTGCATGCCGGCAAGCTGGTGGGGGTATTCGATATCGACAGCCCGCTGCTGGCGCGCTTCGACAGCGATGACCAGCAGGGCCTGGAAGCCATCGCCCAGGTCTTCGTCGAGACACTGGGGTGAGCGGCGAGAAGCTGCGCAATATCGGCCCCAAGAGCGCCGCATGGATGCGCCAGGTCGGGCTGCGCACGCGCGCCGACCTGGTGGCCGTGGGCCCGGTCGGTGCCTTCATGAAAGTGCGCCGCGCCGGCTTCAAGCCCAGCTTGAACCTGCTCTATTCGCTGGAAGGCGCGCTGCAGGACTGCCATTGGCAGGAAATCCCCGAAGCCCGTCGCCAGCAGCTGGTCAGCGAGTACGAAGCGGCCACTGCCGACCTGCCGGCCGCGCGCGGCGCGCAGGTGGCCGGTCCGGTGCATGAAACCCGCATGCAGGCCGATACGCGCCCGGAAGAAGATGCCGAGGACACCGCGGAAATCCGTCTCGGCGAGGATTGACCCGGCGCCGCAACGCAGTCGCGATGACGCGTTCCCGATAAGCGGGCAGCGAGTCCCCCCGATCAGCAGCCCGGCTTCCACGCCCAGCCGCACGCGCTGGGTCCGCCAACGGCGAATGATCGGGAGATTTGCCAGGCGCGGATCGATGCGCAGCCACAGCGCGTGCTCGATGGGAAGTGAGCGAAAGCTTGTGCTGGTGTCAGCGATGCCGGCGTGCGGCGATCGGTGATGTCGCACATCTTCCACACCCGGCTGGCCACGCCCCACGGCATCGGCACGCCGCCGCCGGCAATGCCTTAGAATGCGCGCACTTTCTGGTGACCGGCGGAGTGTCCTCCAACGGTTGAAACGGGAAGCCGGTGACCCGCGCGCATGGCCTCTTTGCCAATCGCACGACATTCCGGCGCTGCCCCCGCAACGGTAAGCAGGACAAGTCCAGGCAACCCGCCACTGTGCAAATGCACGGGAAGGCGCTTGGACGGAAGCGGAAAACCCGCCTCGCCTGCAAGCCCGGAGACCGGCCCGAAAGACGACTGGTGCGATGCGGAGGGCATGGCGGCGGCAGCCCGCCGTGCGTGCACGTGTGCTCCGTCTTCTCCCTCCGATCGCGACCCCAACCTCACCCGGTCGCGCGGGCGTGCGCGACGCCAGGAGCATTCGATGAAATTGCCGCACCACACCCTTTCCCTCGCCTTGGCGCTGGCCCTGCCCGGCGTTGCCGCCGCGCAGAACGCACCCACCCAGCTGGACGATGTCATCGTCACCGCCACCCGTACCCCCGTCTCCATCGAGACCAGCGTGGTGCCGGTGCAGGTGATCGATCGCGACCAGATCGATCGCAGCCAGGCCAGTTCGGTGCTGGAGCTGCTGCGCGGTCGCGCCGGGCTGGACTTCACCAACCAGGGCGGCCTCGGCAAGAACACGTCGCTGTTCCTGCGCGGAACCGCTTCCAACCAGGTGCTGGTGCTGGTGGATGGCGTGCGCTTCGGCTCGGCCACCAACGGCATGCCGGCGCTGCAGGACCTGCCGGTCGACCAGATCGAACGGGTGGAAATCGTGCGCGGCCCGCGCTCCAGCCTGTACGGCTCGGAAGCCATCGGCGGCGTGATCCAGATCTTCACCCGCACCGCCGGCCAGGGCCTGCAGCAGAACCTGGCGCTGACCGCGGGCAGCAACAGCCTGCACCAGGCCAGCGCCGGCTTCAGCAACCGCGGCGAGCGCGGCTGGATTTCGGCCCAGGGCGCCTATCAGCAGACCGACGGCATCAACGCCTGCCGCGGTACCGCCGCCGGCTGGGGCGCCGGCTGTTTCACCGATGAGCCGGACCGCGATGGCTACCGCAACACCTCGATCAATGTGCGCAGTGGTTATGCGCTGACCGATACGCTGAACCTGGAAGGCCACGTGCTCAATGCCAACAGCTTCAACGAGTACGACGGCAGCATCTTCGGCGGCAACGAAGCCGACAACCGTCAGCAGGTCTATGGCGGCAAACTGACTTGGGCGGCGGGCGACGCGTTGCGCCTGGACGCCCAGGTCGGACGCAGCCGCGACCAGGCCGACAGCTACTTTGCCGCCGCCGGCAGCCGTACCTTGGCCAGCGTGTTCGAGACCCGCCGCGACACCGCCAGCGTGCAGGGCGACTTCAGCTTCGCCGAAGGCCAGCAGCTGAGCGCCGGCGCCGACTGGCAGAACGACAGGATCACCGGCACCACCGCGTTCGACGTCAAAGACCGCGACAACACCGGCGTGTTTGTCGAGTACCAGGGCACGTTCGGCGCGCACTCGCTGCAGGCCAGCGTGCGCAACGACAACAACCAGCAGTTCGGCAACCACACCACCGGCAGCCTCGGTTACGGCTTGAGCCTGCACAACGGGCTGCGCCTGACCGCCAGTGCCGGCACCGGCTTCAAGGCACCCACCTTCAACGATCTGTACTACCCGGGCTTCAGCAATCCCGCGTTGAAGCCGGAGCAATCCACGAGCCTGAACATCGGTATCGCCCAGTACGCCGATACCTGGAACTGGACCTTCAACGCCTATGAAACCCGCATCGACCAGCTGATCGGCTATGACAGCAGCTTCGCCCTGGTCAACGTCGCCGAAGCGCGCATCCGCGGCGCCGAGCTGACCGGCTTCGTGTCGCTGGCGGGATTCGACATCAACGCGCAGGCCAGCTTAGTCGATCCGCGTGACCGCACGGTTGGCGCGGCCACCTACGACAACCTGCTGATCCGCCGTGCCGGGAGCAGTGGCCGTCTGGACGTGGACCGGAGCTTCGGTGCGCTGCGTCTGGGCGTGACCGCCGCCGGCAGCGGCCACCGCTTCGACAATGCCGCCAACAGCGTGCGCCTCGCCGGTTACGGCACTGTTGACCTGCGCGTGGAATACGCGATCAACGATGCCTGGTCGCTGCAGGCCAAGGCGGCCAACGTGTTCGACCGCCAATACGAAACCATCGCCTGGTACAACCAGCCGGGCCGCGAGTACCAGCTGACGCTGCGCTACCGTTCGGCGAACTGAGCCGGCGAGGTGGCGACATCGCGGCAAACGCCGCGGTGTCGCCGTTCAATGCTCAGACCGGCAGGTGCCGCAGGTCGTCCAGTACCGCGACGGCACCGGCCGACTCGACGTCGAGGTCCCGCGCGTAACCGTAACGGACCAGCGCGATCGGCATTGCCGCCGCGCGCGCCGCGCCCAGATCGGTGGCCGAATCGCCCACCATCAGGCAGCGCGAGGGCACGTGTCCGAAAGCGTCCGCCAGATGCAGCAACGGCTCGGGCGCGGGCTTGCGCCGGGGCAGCGAGTCGCCACCGAGGATGTGGCGGAAAAAGTGCGAAATCCGCAGGTGCGCCAGCAGCGGCGGCACCAGCGCCGATGGTTTGTTGGTGCAGATGGCCATCGGCACGCCGCGCGACTGCAAGGCGTCCAGCGCCTCGACAACCCCGTCGTACAAGCGCGGGCTGCGCAGCAGACACTCCCGGTAATGCCGCATGAAGACCGGCATGACCTGCTCGGGCAGCAGCGCACTCCCTGCGTCGGCCAGCGCGGTACGCACCAGGTTGCCCACGCCGTCGCCAATCCAGCCGCGTACCGTGGCCTCGGGTACCCGCGGCAGCGCGTGGTCGTGCAGTGTCCGGTTCACCGCCTCGGCGATATCACCGGCACTGTCCACCAGCGTGCCATCCAGATCGAAAATCACCGCCGCATATGTCACGCACTGCCTCTTGCATCGAAAACCGGCCGATGAGTGTAGCGGCGGTGTTCGGTGGCTGTGGGTGGCGCGACGGAAGGAGTGTCATTGCGGCCCTGGAGCGTTGAAGAGGTCGCCCTGCCTGGCCACCTCCTCGCGCTCGCGGAAGCTGCCCAACCCCACACCCACCAGTCGATAACGCGTAGCGGCCGGCAGTTGCACCCGCGCGCGCAATGCCAGCGCGATATCGCGCAGTTCCTGCAGTGTGGCCGGCGGCGACTCGGGGGTGAAACTGCGGGTGATGATGCGGAACTGCGCGGTCTTCAGCTTCAGCACCACGGTATGCCCGACGCGCTCGGTCTTGCGCGAGGCGTTCCAGGTCTTCGCCGCGAGCTCGACGATCGCCGGCTCGAGTGCCTCCAGCGGCAGATCCTCGGCGAAGGTGTCTTCGGAGGAGATCGACTGCACCGGCTGGTCGGGCTCCACCGGCCGCTCATCGATGCCGCGGGCACGGTTGTACAGCCGCCGCCCGAACGTGCCGAAGCGCGCCTCCAGTTGTTCCAGCGGCAGGGTGCGCAGCTCGCCCACGGTGGCAATGCCCAGCGACGTGAGCCTGGCTTCCATCACCTTGCCGACGCCGGGAATCCGGTTGACCGGCAGCGGGATCAGGAACTGGTCGATGCGCGAAGGCGGAATCACGAACTGGCCATCGGGCTTGCGCCAGTCCGATGCGACCTTGGCCAGGAACTTGTTCGGCGCGATCCCGGCCGAGGCGGTCAGTGACGTTTCCTGGCGGATCTGCTCGCGGATCGTGCGTGCGATCTCGGTGGCGATGCCGCCATTGCTCGGCGAGTGCGTGACATCCAGGTAAGCCTCGTCCAGCGACAGCGGCTCGACCAGCGCGGTATGGCGCAGGAAGATGCCGCGCACCTGCTGCGATACCGCCTTGTAGCGGCCAAAATCCGGCGGCACGAAGATCGCATCCGGGCACAGCCGTTCGGCCCGTACCGCCGGCATCGCCGAACGCACCCCGAATACCCGGGCCTCGTACGAGGCCGCGCACACCACCGAACGTGCACCGCGCCAGGCGACAACCACCGGCTTGCCGCGCAAACCGGGGTCATCACGCTGCTCGACGGAGGCATAGAAAGCGTCCATGTCGACATGGATGATCTTGCGGGGCTGGGGCACGACACAGGTCCGGAACGGTCGCCAACATGATAGCTGTTGTCGCTAAATGCACACTTGTCCTTACAATTGTGCAATTCGAATGCGCCCGCAACGACTGTGAAAACGTCGTCAACGGCGTCTAACATACGCAACCGTCCAGTTAAAACATTTGATTGAACGCATCTCGTGACGCATGCTCGTCGGCTCGCTCCTGGCTTTGGATTACCCGGATGACCCGTCTGCATACGTTCTCGCGCGACCAGCTGCTGGCCAGTGCGCGTGGTGAACTTTTCGGCCCCAACAAAGGCCGCCTGCCCAACGACCCGATGTTGATGTTCGACCGCATCACCGACATCCGCGAGGACGGCGGCGCGCACGGCAAGGGCCTGATCCGGGCCGAGCTGGATATCACCCCGGACCTGTGGTTCTTCGGCTGCCACTTCATCGGCGACCCGGTGATGCCCGGCTGCCTGGGCCTGGATGCCATGTGGCAGCTGACCGGCTTCTTCCTCACCTGGCTGGGCGCCGAAGGCCGTGGCCGCGCGCTGGGCTGTGGCGAGGTCAAGTTCACCGGCCAGGTGCTGCCCAGCGCCAAGCTGGTGCAGTACGAAATCGATGTCTCGCGCGTGATCAACCGCAAGCTGGTGATGGCGCAGACCGACGCCCGCATGCTGGTGGACGGGCGCGAGATCTACACCGCCAAGGACCTGAAGGTCGGGCTGTTCACCTCCACGGAGAGCTTCTGATGCGTCGCGTCGTCATTACCGGCATGGGCATCACCTCGTGCCTGGGCAACGATCTGGATACGGTGTCTTCCGCCTTGCGCGAAAGCCGTGCCGGCATCCGTGCCCTCCCCGATCACGCCGAAGCCGGCCTGCGCAGCCAGGTGGGTGGCTATGTCGATATCGATCTGGATGCCCAGATCGACCGCAAGCTCAAGCGTTTCATGAGCGATGCCGCAGCCTACGCCTACATCTCCACGCGCGATGCGATCGCCGATGCCGGCCTGTCTGAAGACCAGGTCAGCAACGTGCGCACCGGCCTGATCGCCGGCTCCGGCGGCGGCTCCAGCGAATGGCAGGTGGAAGCGGCCGATCTGCTGCGCAACCGTGGCGTGCGCAAGGTGGGTCCGTACATGGTGCCGCGCACGATGTGCTCGACCGTGTCGGCCAACCTCGCCACCGCCTTCAGCATCAAGGGCCTGAGCTATTCGCTGTCCGCTGCCTGCGCCACCTCGGCGCACTGCATCGGCGCGGCAGCCGACCTGATCCGTCACGGCGCGCAGGACGTCATGCTGGCCGGTGGTGGTGAAGACCTGCACTGGTCGATGAGCGTGATGTTCGACGCCATGGGCGCGCTGTCCACCAGCTTCAACGACACCCCGGAAACCGCATCACGCCCGTATGACAACGACCGCGACGGTTTCGTCATCGCCGGCGGCGGCGGCATGCTGGTGCTGGAAGACTACGAGCATGCCGTTGCCCGCGGCGCGCGCATCTATGCCGAACTGATCGGGTACGGCGTGACCTCCGACGGTGCCGACATGGTCGCCCCGTCCGGCGAAGGCGCGGTGCGTTGCATGAAGATGGCGATGGAAGGCATCGACCGCCCGATCGACTACCTCAACACCCACGGCACCTCGACCCCGCTGGGCGATGTCACCGAACTGGGCGCGGTGCGCGAGGTGTTCGGCGACGCGGTGCCGCCGCTGTCCTCGACCAAGGCGCTGTCCGGCCACTCGCTGGGCGCGGCAAGCGTGCACGAGGCGATCTACAGCCTGCTGATGATGCGCGATGGTTTTGTCGCCGGCTCGGCCAACATCGGCACCCTCGATCCGCGCGCCGAAGGCTTCCCGATCGTGCGCCAGAGCTACGACGCCAAACTCGATACGGTGATGTCCAACAGCTTCGGCTTCGGCGGCACCAACGCCACGCTGGTATTCGGCCGGGTCTGATCCCGCCTGACCAAGGCGACGTTGGATGGAAAAACAGCCGCTTTTCGCGGCTGTTTTTTTGGATCACTGACCTGCCGCCGGAGACCCCGGCGAGGCACCCGCGTGGCGGATATCCGCTCACTCCGCCATGCCGCTGTGCCTCAGCAGCGCATCGATAGTGGGCGCGCGACCGCGGAACGCCTGGAAGTTCTCCGCCGCGCTGCGACTGCCGCCGCGCGACAGCACCTCGGCGAGGAAACGCGCGCCGGTCGCCGCCAGCTCACCCGGGGCCTCCTCGAATGCGGCATAGGCATCGGCGCTGAGCACCTCGGCCCATTTGTAGCTGTAGTAACCGGCCGCATAGCCGCCGGCGAAGATATGGCTGAACTGGTGCGGGAAGCGGTTCCATTCCGGCGGAAAGTTCACCGCCACCGCCTGCCGCACGCGATCCAGCAGCTGCAGCACGCTGTCATTGGCGGCATCGAAGCCGCAGTGCAGCTGCATGTCGAACAGCGCGAATTCCAGCTGGCGCACGGTGAACATGCCGCTCTGGTAGTTCCTGGCCGCCAGCATCTTGTCGAACAGCGCGCGCGGCAACGGCTCGCCCGTGTCCACCTGCGCGCTCATCGCCTGCACCCACGGCCATTCCCAGCAGAAGTTCTCCATGAACTGGCTGGGCAGTTCCACCGCATCCCATTCCACGCCGTTGATGCCGGCCACGCCCAGCTCGCCGACCCCGGTCAGCAACTGGTGCAGGCCATGGCCCATTTCGTGGAACAGCGTGGTGACTTCGTTGTGGGTGAACGTGGCCGGCGTGCCGGCGCTGCCGCGGCCGAAATTGCACACCAGATAGACGATCGGAGTCTGCACGCCCGCCGCGGTATCGCGCCGGTTGCGGCAGTCGTCCATCCACGCACCGCCGCGCTTGCCTTCGCGTGCATACAGATCGAGGTAGAACTGGCCCACCAGCGCACCGCCGGCATCGACCAGCCGGAAGAAGCGCACGTCCTCATGCCACACCGGCGCGCTGTCCGGCTGCACTTCCAGCCCGTACAGACGCTGGATCACCTGGAACAGGCCCGCCAGCACCTTCGGCTCGGTGAAGTACTGCTTCACTTCCTGCTCGGAATAGCTGTAGCGCGCCTGCTTCAGCTTCTCGCCCACATAGGCCAGATCCCAGGCCTCAAGCGTGGCCAGCCCCAGTTCGTCGCGGGCGAAGGCCTCCAGCTCGGCACGGTCACGCTGCGCGTGCGGCCTGGCGCGCTGGGCCAGATCGTGCAGGAACGCGACCACGTTCGCCGCGTCGTCGGCCATCTTGGTGGCGATCGAATACTCGGCGTAATTGCCGAAACCCAGCAGCGCCGCCAGCTCGGTGCGCAGGGCAAGAATGCGGTTGATGTTGCCGCTGTTGTCGAGCGCGGCATCGCCGAACTCGGACGCACGCATCGCGTTGGCCCGATACAGCTGCTCACGCAGCGCGCGGTTGTCGGCATACGCCTGCATCGGCAGATAGCACGGCATCTGCAGGCTGAGCTTGAAGCCCGATTTGTCGTCCTTCTGCGCCGCCGCCCGGCAGCTGGCGATCACATCGGCAGGCAGACCGGCCAGCTCGTGCTCATCTTCCACGTACAGCGCGAAGGCGTCGGTGGCATCGAGCACGTTCTGCGAGAACCTCGCCGACAGCGCCGACAGCTCTTCCCTGATCTCGCTGAAACGCCGCTTGCCTGCCTCATCCAGTTCGGCGCCGCCGAGGCGGAAATCGCGCAACGCGTTGTCCAGCACCTTGCGGCGGACCTCATCGTAGGCGGTCGCTTCCGGCGTGGCGGCCAGTGCCTTGTACTGGGCGAACAGCGCCAGGTTCTGGCCCAGCGCGCTGCTGAAACGCGTCACCTTCGGCAGGTTGGCGTTGTAGGCTTCGCGCAGCTCCGGCGTGTTCATCACCGCCTGCAGATGCGATACCTGGCCCCAGGCGCGGTACAGGCGCTCGGTGGCGTCATCCAGCGGCACCACGAAGCTTTCCCAGCTCAACGGCGCCACGGTCTCGGCGGCCTTCACCGCGGCCTCGGCCTGTACCAGCAACTCATCGATCGCCGGGCCCACGTGCTCGGGGCGGATGGCGTCGAAAAGCGGCAGGCCGGAAAAATCGAGCAGCGGGTTGGTCATCGGAGTCTCCGTCAATACATGCCCGGCGATCCCGGGATCAGGCTCTATATGGCGACGGCTCCAGCCACGCACAAGGCAGTTCAGGCATTCCCTGCCCGGCCACGGAGGCGGCGATCACCGCATCGGCCTGTTGCAGCTCGATGTTTTGTGCGGCGTACCACGCCGGGTTGTAGTAGCTGTGGGCGTAGCGGTCGCCGGAGTCGCACAGGATGGTGACGATGGAGCCGCTGCGGCCGGCCGCGCGCATCTGCTGCGCCGCGTAGAGCACGCCGATGAAGTTGGTACCGGTGGAGCCGCCCACGCGTCGGCCCAGAGTGGCGCTGACATGGCGCATCGCCGCCAGGCTCAAGGCATCGGGCACCTTCACCATCACATCCACGCAGGTGGGGATGAAGCTCGATTCCACCCGCGGGCGACCGATGCCCTCCACGCGCGAGCCGCCGGCACAGGTCAGGTCGCGCCACGGCTTGCCGTCCAGCGCGGCGCAATAGCCGTCGTAGAACACCGACACTTCCGGGTCGGCGCACAGGATCAGCGTGTCATGCCGGCGATAGCTCACATAGCGGCCCAGCGTGGCCGCGGTGCCGCCGGTGCCCGGGCTGCAGACGATCCAGTCCGGGATCGGGTGCGGTTCCTCGGCCATCTGCTTGAAGATGGATTCGGCGATGTTGTTGTTGGCGCGCCAGTCGGTGGCACGCTCGGCATAGGTGAACTGGTCCATGAAGTGGCCGCCGGTTTCCCGCGCCAGCCGCTCCGATTCGCAATTCAGGTCACAGGCGCGCTCGACCAGATGGCAGCGGCCGCCGTGGAATTCGATCGCGGCGATCTTCTCCGGCGAGGTGCTGGCCGGCATCACCGCGATGAACGGCAGGCCGAGCAGGCGGGCGAAGTAGGCCTCGGAGACGGCGGTGGAACCGCTGGACGCCTCGATCACCGGACAGCCCTCGCGCAGCCAGCCGTTGGCCAGCGCGTACAGGAACAGCGAACGCGCCAGGCGGTGCTTGAGGCTGCCGGTGGGATGGCTGGATTCGTCCTTCAGATAGACATCGATGCCGGGAAAGCCCGGCAGCTCCATCGGGATCAGGTGGGTATCGGCCGAGCGGTTGTAGTCGGCTTCGATCTTGTGGATGGCGGCAGCCACCCATTCACGCTGGGACATGGACGGACACTTGAAAGGAAGCTGGGCCGATTCTACTTCGCCCGTCCGTGCGGCAGCGGTACTGCGTCTCTCCGCTGGCGGCAATGCTATCGTGTGCGCCGTGTCGCGCATCCTGCCACTGCTGCTGTGCCTGACCCTGCTCGCCTCGGCGGTCGGTTCGGTGTGGATGGCCACCACGATGGCGATCCCGATGGCCGTGGCGACCCTGCCGGCTGCCGCACATGACTGCCATGACATGCCGGCGACGATGGATGACGGGGCCGGCCTGGGACACGCCTCCCCTGCTTCGCCCTGTGCCGACGGGCAGCACTGCGACTGCACCCAGCATTGCAATGTGATGCCCGCGTCGCTGCTGCTGGTGCAGGCCGAGATACCGCGTGCCCAGCCGCTGCCGGCGAGCGCTGCCGGACGTGAAAGCGTCGCGCCGGCACGCCTGAACCGCCCTCCCATCGCCTGATCCCGGCGGCCTCGCCGCCCTGATGCAACACGCTGCGGCTTTCCGCAGCCGACCTTGTCCAAGATCGAGTCAGGCCCCGTGCCGCCCATTGCGATGGCGGTGCGTGGCCGGGAGTTCCCATGTCATCCGATTTCCATTCCGATTCCCGTTCTGTCCTCTCCCGCCGCCGTTTCGTACAGGGACTGGCGCTGGGCGGCGTGGTCGCCGGCAGTGGCCTGTTGCGCGCGCCGGCCTTTGCCAGCGCGCCGCTGGCCTCCAGCGCCACTGAACTGCGCGCCAGCAACCTGAGCCTGGCCATAGGCCGCTCGGCGGTCAATTTCACCGGTCGCACGCGCGGCGCGATCACCGTCAACGGCTCGCTGCCCGCCCCGATCCTGCGCTGGCGCGAGGGCGATACCGTCAACATCCGCGTGGCCAACACGCTGGCCGACGAGATGACCTCGATCCATTGGCACGGCATCCTGCTGCCGGCCAACATGGATGGCGTGCCGGGGTTGAGCTTCGACGGCATCGCGCCGGGCGAGGCTTACCAGTACCGCTTCCAACTCCGGCAATCGGGCACCTACTGGTACCACAGCCATTCGCTGTTCCAGGAACAATCCGGGCTGTACGGCGCGCTGGTGATCGATCCACTCGAACCCGCTCCCTACCAGCATGACCGCGAGCACGTGATCCTGCTGTCCGACTGGACCGACCTCGACCCGGCCGCGCTGCACCGGCGCATGAAGAAGATGGCCATGCACGACAACACCTACCAGCGCACGGTCGGTGATTTCATGCGTGATGCGCGCCGCGAGGGTGTGCGCGAGACGCTGGCCGACCGTGGCATGTGGGGACGGATGCGGATGACGCCCTCGGACATCTCCGACATCAATGCCCACACCTACACCTACCTGATCAACGGCACTGCGCCGGCGGGCAACTGGACCGGCCTGTTCCGCAGCGGCGAGAAGGTGCTGCTGCGCTTCATCAACGGCTCGGCGATGACCTACTTCGACGTGCGCATCCCCGGCCTGAAGATGACCGTGGTCGCCGCCGACGGCCAGTACATCCATCCGGTGAGTGTCGATGAATTCCGCATCGCGGTGGCGGAGACCTTCGACGTGATCGTCGAACCCAGCGGCCAGGATGCCTTCACCCTGTTTGCTCAGGACATGGGTCGCACCGGTTATGCCTGCGGCACGCTGGCCACGCGCGCCGGCCTGCAGGCGCCGATTCCGGCGAGCGACCCACGCCCGCTGCTGACCATGGGCGACATGGGGCACGACATGCACAGCCATGGCGGTCACGCCGGAATGGATGGCGGTCATGCTGCGGCGATGGGCCACGATGCGCACGCCGGTCACGGCGCGGCGGCGGGCGACAAGACGCCCAGGCACCCGGTAAGCGAAACCGGCAATCCGCTGGTCGACATGCAGACCGCGGCGACCGAAGCGAAATTGGACGACCCCGGCATCGGCCTGCGTGACAACGGCCGCAAGGTGCTGACCTACGGCGCCATGCGCTCGCTGTTCGAGGATCCGGACGGCCGCGAGCCCGGCCGCGAGATCGAGCTGCACCTGACCGGACACATGGAGAAATTCGCCTGGAATTTCGACGGCATCCCGTTCGCCGGTGCCGAGCCGATCCGCATGAACTACGGCGAGCGCCTGCGCATCGTGCTGGTCAACGACACGATGATGCAGCACCCCATCCACCTGCACGGAGTGTGGAGCGATCTGGAGGATGCCAACGGCGACTTCCACCTGCGCAAGCACACCATCGACATGCCGCCGGGTACACGCCGCAGCTATCGCGTGCGCGCCGACGCCTTGGGGCGCTGGGCCTTCCACTGCCACCTGCTGTACCACATGGAAGCGGGAATGATGCGCGAAGTGAGGATCGAGGCATGAAGACGCTTTCCCACGCTCTGCTGTTCATCGCGCTGGTCGCCCACGGCGCGGCGTATGCGCTGGATCCGCATGCCGGGCATGGTGCTGATGCAAAGCCGTCAGCGGATTCACACGCCGCACCTGCGAAGCCGAAGACCAAGGCCGGCGCACACGATGCGCATGCCGGACATGTGATGCCGGCGGCCGCGAAGGACGACCCGCACGCCGGCCACGACATGTCATCCATGGACCACAGCGCGCACGGGCACGATCCGCACGCGGATCACGCCAAGCCGGCGAAGGCCGCAGGCGACACCCCGCGCGAGCCGGTCCCGGCGCTCACGGCGGACGACTTTGCCGCGGCCTTCCCGGTGATCAAGCCGCATGCGATGGAACATGCGCCGGCCTTCAACAGCCTGGTGGTGTTCGACCGGCTGGAGGCCTGGGACAACGCGCATGGTGGCGGCCAGGCCTGGGGCATCGATTCCTGGTTCGGCACCGACCTCAACCGCCTGTGGCTGCGCAGCGATGGCGAACGCGGCGAAGGCGCACTGGGCGACTGGTCGGTGGACGCGCTGTACGGCCGCGCGATCTCGCCCTGGTGGGACGCAGTGGCCGGTGTACGCCATGACAGCCAGCGGCAGGCACCGGGCCTGACCCGCGCCGGTTTCGGCCTGCAAGGCATGGCACCGTACAAGTTCGAAATCTCGGCGATGGCCTACATCGGCGGGCCGCGCAAGGCCGAGCTGTCCTTCGAGGTGGAGTACGACGTGCTGCTCACCAACCGGCTGATCCTGCAACCGGTGGTCGAGGCCAGTCTCGTTGCCGATGACGATCCACGCCGCGGCATTGGCAAGGGCCTGAGCAGCGTGGAGGCAGGCCTGCGTCTGCGCTACGAGTTCAGCCGCCGCTTCGCCCCGTATGTGGGATTCGTCCACGAACGCGCCTTCGGCGCTACCGCCGACCTGCAGCGCGATGCAGGCGCCGTGAGCGAATCGCGCTGGATCGCCGGCGTGCGCTTCTGGTTCTGACAACACAGCGTTGCCACGCTGTTGTCGTGGCAACGCTTAAAATCCGCAGTCTGTCCCTTTTACAGGAGTCCCCCATGGGCCTTCCCGATGCAAGCGGCGTTGCCGCGCAGGTACCGGCCGAAACCACCGGCTTCGTCTTCAACCACACCATGTTGCGGGTCAAGGACATCGCCGCCTCGCTGGACTTCTACACCCGCATCCTCGGCTTCCGGCTGATCGACCAGCGCGACTTTCCCGAAGCACAGTTCAGCCTGTACTTCCTCGCCTATGTGCCGGCTGGCACGCGGATTCCCGAGGATGACGAACAGCGCCGCCTGTGGATGGCCGGCATTCCCGGCGTACTGGAACTGACCCACAACCACGGCACCGAAGCGCAGGAAGGCGCGGTCTACCACGACGGCAACAGCGATCCGCGCGGCTTCGGCCATATCTGCGTATCGGTGCCGGACATCGAAGCGGCCTGCAGCCGTTTCGAACAACTCGACGTACCTTTCCAGAAACGCTTGCAGGACGGCCGCATGAAGCACCTGGCCTTCATCAAGGATCCGGACGGCTACTGGGTGGAGATCATCTCCAACCGGTGATTTTTCCGAAGGGTAGAGCGCCGGCGGCGCTCCCCCTTTGACAGTGCCGCATCGGCACAGAAGCGGACGGCTACGGCAATTGCGGATGCAGCCGTTCCTGCTCCAGCAACAGCGGCGCACGTTGCAGGTCGTTGCAAACGTCTTCCCAGCCGGCGCGCCGCGCCCAATCGCACATGTTCGCCAGCACCGCCGGTGTGGGCTTCGCCGCTGCCGCCACAATGTCGGCGGGCAGATCGGCCGGTGCCATCAGCCACGGATGAAGCATGCGGCCCGACTGCCGGGCCATATCCGCCAGCCGCGCGGCGATGCGGAAACCACCGCGGTCGATATCTCCCCAGTGGTAAAGCCGGGTGTCCGCCGCCAGCCCCGCCAGCAACCGCAGGTACGCCGCGCGCCAAGCCGGGGACGGCATTCCTCCGGTGTAGACCAGCAGCACCTGTGACTCGCCAGCCAGTGCCGCCGCCTCATGGAAGCTGGCAAGGTTCTCGATGCTCAGCAGCGCGCGCGCACCCGTGCGGATGCCGCTCACCGCGTCAAGCTGGAAACCGACAACGCTGCGCGGCAACCGCACGCTTTCATTGCCCAGTCGCAGTTCACCCTGGCCTGACAATCGCAGCAGCTGCGGCTCCTTGCGCAGTCCCAGCGCCGACCAGACCTGTTCGTCCTCCAGCCCGCTCGGCGAAACCTCTCCCGTCACCAGCACATCCAGCCATGCCGTCAACGCCTCCAGCCGCTTGCTGTCACCGAACAGTTCGGCGCTGGCCTTGCGCAGCACGCGCTCGCCACGGACATCGGACTGCAGTGCGCTAACCGCGCGCGCCGCATCGGCCAGATCCACGGCAGCCGCCGGACCATGGCCGCGAACCGTGGCGCCACCTTGCCAGCCTGCCAGCACCGCTTCGAGCAGGGGGAACGACAGCCGCCACGGCGCCAGCAGCGCGCACGCGCGCCCCATCCGCTCACTCGCCAGCTCGATCCCCAGGTCATGCGCCAGTGCGGGCAGGTCGCGCACGACAAGGCGCAACAGCAGCTGGCCGTCGTCGCGGTAGCGGTCGCGCTCGACCGTGATCGCGCCGCCGCGCTCGGCCAGCGCGATACGTGCATGGAACGGCTCGAAATCGGATACCCCGCGCAGCGCCAGGTACTCGGCGCCGTCGCGGCTGCCGGTCATCGACAACGACACCGGTCGCGCGTCGCCTTTCGACAATGCCGCTTCGGCGCGGCGCAGCAGCCGTTTGAGCACGCGCCGGGCGGGCGAGTCGTCTTCCGCCGGCGTCGCACCGGTCATGTCGTGGCCTGCTCGCGTTCGATGTTCGCGGTCTCCTCGGCCAGCAGATGCGGATGCAGGTCGAACTGGTCGGACAGCAGCAGCGTGCGCGCCGCTTCGGTCACCTCGATGCGTTCGGCCTGGAGCAGGTCGCCGTCGCGGAACAGTTCGATATAGCTGTCCAGCACGCCGCTGAGCGTGCCCTGCGCCGTATCGGGCGCGGCCAGCACCAGCTGCAGGCCCAGCGATCGCAGGTAGTTGGTGACGGCACGCGCGTTCTGCGCGTCGATCTTGTCGCCGAACTCGTCCAGCAGGATCAGCCCCAGCCCGCCCGGATGCGCCTCGCTCTTGCCATAAGCCGCCGCCAGCGCGGCACCGGCGATCACGTACAGCGGCGCGCGGTGTTCGCCGCCGGAGCCGGAGCGCATGCGCTCGCTGAGGCTGCCGATCACGCGGTCGTCCTGTCGGATCTGCACCTCGAAGCGGAAGAAGCGGCGGTAGTCGTCCAGCGGCGAGTTGGCCACGTGCGCGGCCAGCTTGTCCTCGACCAGCGCGCGGAACGCCTCGGGCACTTCCCCGGCGCTGCCGAACAGGTTGTCCTCACCACCGGTATCGGCGGCACGCTGGATGAAGCGGTGCAACTCGCGGAACTCCGCCACCACCTCGTAGTGGAACTGGTAGCGCTCGTTGTTGGAGAACGCCGGGCTCGAGCGCAGGGTGCGGTTGAGAGTGGCGATCTGGGCCTTGAGCCGGGTGAAGTTGTCGTACAGCGTGGAGGCCACGCCGGCGCGGAAGGTCTCCACCGCGGTGGCATAGGCCTGTTTGGCGTCGGCGTCATAGCGCACCAGCTCGGTGTCGCGCAGCTGCGCCAGCTCCCGCTGCAGCAGGCCGCGCGCCGGACGCCATTCGCTGCTGTCGAAGTCCAGCAGCAGCGCATGGTCGCGCGCGTACTGGGCCAGCCCACTCCAGGCTTCGGGCAGCAGCCGTGCCAGTTGCGCATCACTGTCCCTGGCCCGCTCTTCGCAGCGGCGCACGCGCTCATCGAGCAGTTCGTATTTCTGGTCCAGCTCCTCTCGCTGGCGTTCGACCCGGTTGGGATCGACATCCGGATCGGCGAACGCCTGCACCGCGCGCCGGGCCACCATTTCCTCCTGTTGCCGCAGGCCTTCAAACAAGCCGCGTGCACGCTCGAGCGTGGCTGCGGCCACGGCTTCCTGGCCGACCAGCGTATCGGCGCGGGTCTCACATTCGCCCAGCCTCATGGTCAGCTCGCGCACCTGTTCGGACAGGCGCAGCAGATCCGGATCGAGTGCGGACAGCCGGCTTTCCTGTGCGCTGCGATGCCGCTCGGCCACCTGCCGGTGTTCCAGCGCGCGCTCGTGCAGCACCTGCGCGACCGCATCGGCATCGGCCAGCCGCGCCAGGCCACGCTGGCTTTCGTCGGCCCGCCGCAACTGCGGTTCGATCGTGCGCAGCGCCTGTTCGGCGGCCTCGATTTCCTCGTGCAGCACGCGCAGCCGGGCGCGGTTGTCCGAAGCGCCGATCCGCAACTCGCTGGCAGCCGGCAGGCGCAGGCGTTCGATGCTGCCGCCGCGCGCCAGCAGGCCGTCGCGGGTCAGGCCTTGCCGGCTCTTCAACAGTTCGGCCTCGGTCTCCACGCAGCGCAGCTCGCCGAGCTGGCGGCGCAGGAACGCCAATGCATCGGCGTTGACCCCTTCCAGCAGCGCCGCAACGCTGCCGGCGGCCGGTGTATCGGCACCGCGCGACTGCCGCGCCTGGCTGGCCAGTGCCAGTTTCACTCCGTAGACCGAGCGCCCGCCCTGCAGGCTGCGGTACAGCTTGACCGCGCGTTCCTCGTCCTTGTCCGGGATCAGCAAGGCTTCGACATTGCTGCGCAGATAGGCCTCGATCACGTACTGCCAGGCGCCGTCGCTGACACGCACCAGATCGCAGACCGGACGCGCGTCGATGCCGGCGTCGCGCAGATAGCTCAGCAGCCGCATCGTGTCCGGATGCAGCTCGGCCTGGCCGGCGGCCAGGCGTTTCTGGTTCTGCCGCGCGGTGGTCAACGCATCGCGGGTGCGGTCATGCTCGGCATGCAGCTGGCGGGCGTGGCGATCCACCGCCTCGCGCAGCGGCGCGGTGGCCAGCAAGGCCTGGCGGGCACGCGCGAACAACACCTCCGGTGTCCACGGCAGCGCATCCTCGACCGCCAGTGCCGACAGCGTGGCATGCCAGTCGTCCCATTCGGCCTGGGCGGCGGACACCGCCGCGGGATCGATGTCCTCCAGTCCAAGCGTGTCGAACTGGCGGCACTGCTCGCGCACGAAGCCGATCTCGCGCAACAGGTCCTTCTTCAGCTGCGCCAGACGCTCGCGGTCGCGGCCGGCCAGTTCGTCCAGCTGCGCCTGTTCGCCATAGTCCTGGCTGCCCTGCAGACGGGCCTTGGCGCGGGCGTGTTCCTCGCGCAGGGTGTCGCGTTCTACCCGGGTATCGGCCAGCCGCCGGCGGGTGTCGGCCAGGCTTGCATCGGCGCTGCCGACATCACTCTCGGCCTGGTCCAGTTGTTCGCTGTAGAGATCGCGCGCGTACTCGGCAGCCAGTGCGCGTGCACTGGCTGCGCGCGTGGCCTGGGCGGCGATCTTCTCGTACTGGCGCTCGACGCCTTCGGCCGCGTCGATGCGCTGTTTGACCTGTTCGATCTTCTCCATGATCTGGCGGAAGCTGTCGAGCAGGGCGCGGAAACGGGCGATGTCGGTGGGGCGGTCCTCGGCCACCAGCGTGCGCACGAACAGGTCCACGTCCTCGACCCGCTGCAGGTTCAGCGCATTGAGGAAGGCCTTGCGGTAGGCGTTGAAGTCGGGGCTGACCGAAGCGCCGGCACGCAGGCGCAGCAGCAGGTCGCGGACGAAGCGCTCGCCGGTCGGATGCAACTCCAGCTTGCTGCCGGCGTCCTTGCAGCGGCGCGTGGCGTGCTCCTTGAAGGTATTCCACGCCAGCGGCAGCTCCTTGCCTTGGAGCTGTTCCAGATGCTCGTCCAGTTCCAGCGCCACGCCCGGCAGCAGGTACAGGCCGTGCAGCCGGTGTTCGGGCTCATCCACCGAGGCCCCCAGCGCAATGCCGGCGGTCAGCGGCTCACCGGTGTGCTGGTCGCGGAACACCAGGCTGATGTAGGTGGTGGCGGTGCGCCGCTTGCGGCCGTCCTCGCCGCTGCGGTACACGCCCAGGCAGTAGTCGCGGATGGTGCGGGCACGGTGGCTGCCGCCGGCCTGCGCATTGAAGCGGATGCGGTTGCGGTCTCCGCCGAGCAGCACGATCTGCAATGCGTCGAGCAGCGCGCTTTTGCCGGCGCCGTTGGGCGCGATGATCGCGCTGGTCGCATCCAGCTGCAGGCTCTGCGCTTCGAACAGGAAGAACTGGACCAGATGGACACGTTCAAGCAGCTGCATCGTCGTCCTCTCCATTCACATCGCCGGCATCGTCGTCGCGGTTGTGCTGGTCCAGCCGTTGCAGCCACTGTTCGCCGACAATCTCGACGATGGCCGGGCGCACGCGCAGGTGGAACGGCTGCGGATCATCGCCTTCCGACTCCACCAGCCGGGACACGCCCCAGCGCTTGAGGCTGCGTGCCAGCGCACGCAACGCGCCGGTATCGGGCATCGCGCGGCCACTCAGCGCCTGCCAGCTTTCCTGCAGGTCAGGCAGCTCCACCACCACTTCCCCCTGTTCCTCGATCTGCCCCTGGCGCATGGCCTCGTCGTAGCGCTGGCGCAGCACCAGCAGGGCCAGCGTCTCGTCCAGCGTCACCGGCACGCCCTCGCCGTGCGCCGGCAGCGCCACCAGGTAGCGGTAGTGCGCGTTGCGCTCCAGGCGGATGCCGAGCGGTTCCAGCGCGGCGCTGAAATCGGTGAAATGGTCCTCGACCAGGTGGTAGGCCACGCGCGAACGCGCATCGGCGGCATACAGCACCTGCTCGGTGGCCAGGCGGTAGGCGGCGCGTTCGAAGTCCTGCACGGCGTAGGTGCCGTTGGACATCTGGCTCAACGTGTTCCAGCTGCGTTTCATGCGGTATTCCGTGATGTGCCCGCGACCCGGCGGATATGGAAGCGCGGGCCGCGCAGGTAGTCGTTGTCATTGCCGCCGGCATCGAGCAGTTCGACGCGGAACCCGCGCAGCAGGCGGCCGAGCGGGTCCTCGCGGCGCAGGCCGCCGATGCGGTGGCTGCGCAGGGCCAGTGTCAGCAGCGTCTGGTAGGCGCGCAGGTCCTCGATGCTGGCGATGGCCAGCTGCGTCGAGTCGACCACCGCCTCCTGCCCGAGATGGCGGCCGACATAGCGCGCCATGTCTTCGGCGGTCACCAGGCGGGCGCGCTTCATCCGTCGCAGCAGCGACAGCCGCGCCAGTTGCGCAGGCGTGGGCGCGGCGCTGGCATTGGCACTGCGCGGGATCGGCAGCGGCTTGCGTTGCGGCGGACGCAGGCGCTGCTCGTCCATCAGCGGACCGGGCGCGACCGGCATGCGCAGGGCGTCCTCGGGTGCCGACAGCACGCCGCGGCAGGCACGCCGCAGCAGCACGTCGAGGCGATCGGGCGCGCGCAGGCGGTAGTCGAGGAAGGCCAGCGCGCGGCGGTTGGCCTGGCGGATGTCCTCATCCAGGCGGGCCAGATATTCGTCGATCCGTTCCAGTTCACGCAGGCGCCGCAGGCTGCGCGACAGCCGCGCTTCGGCGCGGCCCGCATCGCCGCCGGCCACGTGCTCGCGGTACCACAGCGCCAGCCCCTCGCGTGCGGGGCCCGATTCCAGCTGCTGGGCCATGGCCAGGATCGAGCTGCGCCGCGCCAGCGGATGGTCGGCGCGGTGCAGTTCGGCGTAGTCGCCGATGAACAACTGGCCGACGTAGCGCTCGAACCACTGCCGGGCGAACTGCGCGGTGGTCTCGGCTCGGCTCAGCTCCGGCATCAGGTCGCGCACCTGCAGGCTCATCGAGGACAGCGACACCAGCAGCCGGCGCGCCTGGTCGGCCGCCTCGTCCAGGGTCTCGCCGCCGGCCTTGCCTTCGGCCACCTGCTGCAGCTGCAGCTCGATCGAGCGCATCTTGGCCGAGACGAAGGTCGGTCCGTGTTCGCTGAATTCCACCAGCGTGGACAGCAGCTGCGCCACTGCCGGGGGCATCGCCACCATCTCGCGCGCGCCGATGCGCTCCTGGCGCAGCCAGCCGGCGGCGCGGAAGCGCTCGTGGATGGTATTGGCGCGCACGTTGAGCGCGGCATCGGGTGCCTGCCCGTCCTCGTCTTCCCACGGATCGTCGGTGAGCAGGTAGCGCTCGATCGCGGCGGTGATCTCGCGTCGCGGAAACCCGTGGCTGGGCGGCACCGGGGCATCCGGGCCGAAGAACTCGTCGAACAGCCGGCACAGCAGCGACCAGTAATGCTCGCGGTTGGCCGAGGCCAACGGCCCGAACACGCCGGCAGGCACGACCGAAAACAGCGGCGGAGTGGTCGTTGGGGTTGTCGTCGTCAAAGGGAGGGAATCCTGCAGCTGCCTGCCGTGCCGCGGAATTGTTGCATATCGCACCGGCAACGGCGGTGCGACGGCAACCCGGGCCGTTGTCACGGCGGCTGCTCTGACGTGGCGGCAGGCGCGCGGCATATTCACCAGCGTATCGGCACGCTTCGGCAGCGTTGCTGGCGTGTCCGGGATCGGGCGTCCGCGGCGTCTGAAGCGGCCGGCAACGAGCAGCGACGCCTCAGGTCCGCGGCAGATGGATCCTGAAAGTGGTGGTGCCGCCTGCCGACTCGGTTTCGATGTCGCCGCCATGGGCCAGTGCAATCTGCCTCACAACGAACAGGCCAAGCCCCAGGCTGACCCTTTCCGATTCACCCTCGGTGACGTGGCTGCGCTTGAGCGGGTCGAATATCTGGTTCAGGGTCTCCGGCGCGATGTCCTCTCCGGCATTGCTGACCGCCAGTTCGGCGCCACTTTCCGCTTCCATCAACTCGATGCGGATCTCGCTGCCACGTGTCCCGTACTTGTGCGCGTTGACCACCAGGTTGCCAAGCGCTTCACGTATCCGTTCAGGGTCACAGCGGGCGCGCAGCGACGGCGGGGCATCGAAGCGGATGCTGGCCGCAGGCAGCGACGTCTTCAGCAGCTCGATTTCCTCGCGGCAGGTCTGGGCAAGATCGACATCGGTCCTGTCGACGTTGAAGCCGGTTCCCAACTGCGTCCGGTTGTACACGAGAAGCTTGTCCAACAGCTCGCGCATGTGTGTACCGGCACGGAGCAGATGCTGCGCGGCAGTGGCGACCGGGGCAGAGACGGCCTGCTGCGCGATCAGCTCGGACGTCAGCAGGATGGCGTTGAGCGGGTTGCGCAGATCGTGGCCCAGCACTCCGAGGAAAATATGGCGCCAGCGATCCACCTCGCGCGCGTAGTAAGTCACCGACTCGGCGATCGCCTCGTCCACGGCCTCATTGAACCGCGTCACGTCGGCGGCCGGCACCTGGGTGTGGTGGGTCGCCTGGGTCCACAACCGCAGCACCGACGCGCGCAGCGCGCGGTACTCGGACACCAGTTCGGAGATGCTGTAGCCGCAGTGGGCGCGATGCACGGCATGGGTGGCCGCGGCTGATCGGGCCTGGCCCGGCGGATTTGGCTGGCGCCCCTCGGATTTCTCGATCTCTTCGGCGCGTGTCTGCGCCGTACGCAGGTCAGCCACGATTGCATCGAGAATTTCCGGCAGATGGTCACGCAGGGCGGTTGCGTCCAACACCGGCCGGACGTCCACCGACCCGGCAAATTTGATCGCGTGACCAAGGATTTCTTCGGCGTGAAGCTCCATGAAGCTCGCAAGTTCGCTGTCCACACCGTTCACCTCCATGAATTCCCCGAACATCCTATTCCCCTAAGCGCCAGCCATGTAATGAATGCGAATCTGGGAGCATGGATGGGCCGGTGTCTGCAGTTGGAAGCGTGCTGTTCCCGACGCCCCGGACAGCGGCAAAGCGAAAGGCTGGCGCCGACCGCGCAGCGGCCACGTGCACCGTCAATCAACGCGCAGCCTGGCCATCAGCACCCGGCAACGATCGCATGCATGCTCCAGTTCCTGCAGGAGTTCACGGGCGCGATCGGGGCTGTTGCGCTCCAGCATGCTGCCCGCCACCGCCGCCAGAAGCGATACACCGTTCAACGCATCGCGCATGTCATGCAGCCATTGCGCGTCGATGCCAGGCGCGGCGCTGGATGAGCCGGAGCCCGCATCCGCACCCGGGCCAGCGGGAGCATGCAGCATGCTCATCGCGTCATGCTCGCTGTGATGTCCGCGCCCATGCCAGTCACCCCGCCGGCAATGCGCAACAGCTGGTTGTGCACGGTTCTGACACTGATGCCCAGCGCACGCGCGGTTGCCGCCTTGTCCTGGTTGTAGAACTCCAACGTCTTGAGCAGCGCGCGCCGCTCGATCTCGGCCAACGTGGTTCCCACCGAGAACACGATGGTGGAATCGGTCTCCCGCAATACCGGTGCTACCGCTGCGGGCCGGACATACAGGGTGTCGCTGGGATCCAGCAAATAGGCACGTTGTACCGCGCTGCGCAGTTCACGCACGTTGCCCGGCCAGGAATGGCGCAGCAACGCACCTTCAGCCTGGCGCGCCAGTCGCTTGTGGCGCCCATAGCGGGTGTTGAGGCGATCGATGAACATGCCGGCGAGCAGCAGCACGTCGTCCCCACGCTCCCGCAATGGCGGCAGGTCGAGCGGGATGTCGGCCAGCCGGTAGTACAGATCCTCGCGCAGAGTCCCCTCGGCCACGGCGACGAGCGGATTGCGATTGGTGGCCGCCACCACGCGCACCGGCGTGGCGATGGCTTCGGCGCCGCCCACCCGGGTCACCGCGCCGGATTCCAGCACACGCAACAGGTAGACCTGCAGCGGCAGTGGCATCTCGGCGATCTCGTCCAGCAACAGCGTTCCGTGCGAGGCCTGCTCGAAGACGCCGGCGTGCCGCGCGTGGGCTCCGGTGAAGCTGCCTTTCTCGTGTCCGAACAGCTGGCTGGCGAGCAGCTCGGCCGGGACCGCGCCGCAGTTGATCGCCACGAACGGGCCGGGGCGACCGCTCAGTTCATGCAGCGCGCGCGCGGCCACTTCCTTGCCCGTGCCGCTTTCGCCGTAGATCAACACCGAAGCGTCGGACGGTGCGACCTGGATCAAGGTGTCGGCCACCTGCTGCATGGCCGGCGAGCAGCCGACCAGCCCCTCCAGGCCCGGCGGCCGCGCCGGCACCGATGCCTTCCAGTTGCGCAGCCGGGCGCGCTCGAGCATGTGCAGCAGCTTGGCCGGGCACAGCGGCTTGATCAGATAGTCCATCACCGGTGCCGACACCGCGCGCATCGCCGACTCGATGCTGGGACTGCCGGTGACGATCACCACCTGGCCGTGCTCGGCCAGATCCAGGTCGGACAACAGATCCAGTCCGGAACCGTCGGGCAGCTGCACGTCCAGAAGCATCAGGTCCATGCGCATCCCCGCCACCAGCGCCCGCGCCTGGGCCAGACTGCTCGCGACATGCACCGAGAACCCCTGCTGGCGTGCCAATTCCCCAACCGACATCGCGAATGTCGCGTCGTCGTCGAGGATGAACAAATTGGGCTGCACGCCAACAACCTCCAGAACAGGGAATTCCAGACTAGGCGGGCAACAGTCAACGAGACGTGGAAAAACGGCTTTCCCAAGACGTGTAAACGCGGTGCCGCTGAACGGTTCAGTGCGTCAATCCGCCGGATGTGATTTGCCAGCGCAGGTGCCTGCCGGGTCGAACAGCACTTCGACGTCGCCTGCCAGCCGCCTGATCAGATCCAGCAGCGCATCGATCCGCACCGGCTTGACGATTTGGGCTGCGAATCCCGCGGCCAAAGTACGGCGTACGTCATCCTTGCGACAGAATCCGGTAAGGGCTACCACCGGTACCGCTTCCATCGCCGCCAGCTGCCGCAGGCGCCGCAGCAGCGTGTAACCGTCCATGCCGGGCATGTCGAGGTCGGTCAGGACCACGTCCAGTGGATGCTCGGCCGCCGCCACCAGTGCCTGCTCACCGCTGTTGGTCGCCCACACCTGCGCGCCTTCCAGCCGCAGCAGTGACGCCAGCGCATTCCCAGTGGCAGTGTCATCGTCGACGATCAGCAGCCGCAGGCCATCGCAGCCCGGCGTGATCGCAACGCCCGTCTCGGCAGCGCAGTTCTGCAGGTCGTCATTGGCCTGCCCAGTCCGTTTCATGCCGGAGCCGACGCAGCGTTTTTGGACCCAGCGTGGTGCCGTGATTGGATTGAGATGGTGGCCATTAGGCGCATGCCCGGGAGCGGTGGGCGCATGGTGCGCGCGCCGGCGTGAACCGGCTGCGGTGGGCGCAGCGGCGCGCAGAGCGGCCTGCAGTTTTTTCGCGGTCCGGAAAAATTTTCCGGCGCGCGCCGCACAGTAAACCGGGCAAATACCCGCCAGCAGGACCTCGAGGGCCTGGCATGGCAATTGCGATCCCTTGGATACGAGTCAAGCGCCCCGGCACAGATTGGCCGCTGCGCAATCGACGAGCCAACGGACGGATCCAGGTTCCTCCAGCGGGACAACGGGTAGCGGCGCCCGGGCTGGACCATTCGCCACATCAGATGCACAACAGGCAATCGGAGACGAACAGATGAACACGCAGAACCAAGGTGGCAATCAGGGCGGCGGCAACCAGGGTGGCAACCAGGGCGGCGGCAACCAGGGTGGCAACCAGGGACGCGGCGGAAGCCAGGGTCAGGGTGGCAACCAGGGCGGCAGCGGTGGCAACCAGGGCGGTGGCCAGGGTAGTGGCGAGCGCGGCTTCGCGGCGATGGACGACGACCAGCAGCGCGAGATCGCCCGCAAGGGTGGCGAAGCCGTCAGCGAGGATCGGCAGCATATGTCCGAGATCGGTCGCAAGGGCGGCGAGGCCGTCAGCGAAGACCGCGAACATATGTCCGACATCGGCCGCAAGGGCGGTGAGGCCTCGGGCGGCGGTAACCGAGGTGGCGGCGGTGGCAGCAGCAGTGGCCAGGGCGGCCAGGGTGGGCAAGGCGGTCGCTGAGCGGATGTCCGCCGTCTTGAGGGCGGCACTTCAGATACCTGACATGACACGAGGAAACGCAAATGCCTACCGAGCGTAAAAACTCTGGCGATCAGAAGAAGGACGACAACAAGTCCGCAAAAAAGCAGGCCTCAGGCTCCGATACCGGGTCCCGCAAGAGCGGCTCATCGCAAGGCGATACCGGCGGCAAGAGCGCAAAGTCCCGCTGACATCGCAGCGTGAACCACATGCAGCACACGCTCCGCGGGCCACCACGGCCCGCGGAACAACAGGAGTCCGTCATGAGCAACCAGCGCGACCAGAACCAGCAGAATCAGCAGCAGAACCAGCAGAACCGTGGCAACGAACAGAACCAGAAAAACCAGCAGGATCAGAAAAACCAGCAGGGTCAGCAGAACCAGCAGAACCGCGGCAATGAGCAGGAGCGCCGCCAGCAACGCTGATACCGGCCACGCGGCAACCGGCTGACAAAAAGACGCCCCGGTCCACACCGGGGCGTTTCCTTTGGGTCCCCGTGGCGCGGCAGCATCGAAGGCGCCAGCCGGGATACCTCCACCAACCGGGCTCTCCTCAGCGGCGACCTGCTCTCGTTCTTCCAGCCTTTCAGCTTGAAGAAGTAGCGGACCACCGCTGCGGTCAGGAAGCCTACGCCCGGGCCGGCGTGCCGGCTTTGCGTAGCGCCGGTTGCAGCGGATGGCATATCCCCATGCAAAAAGCCCGGCGCAGGGCCGGGCTTTGCAGCAACGTCGGGGAGAGAGGACCGGGTTGCGATTCGTATTCTCCCGCTCCTTCATGACCGCTTCGTGGCAGCGGTTATTCCACCGTCACGCTCTTGGCCAGGTTGCGTGGCTTGTCCACATCGGTGCCGCGCGCCAATGCCGTGTGATAGGCCAGCAGCTGCACCGGAATGGTGTGCACAATCGGGCTCAGCACGCCGGCATGGCGCGGGGTGCGGATCACATGCACGCCCTCGGATTCGCTGAAGTTGCTGTCCTGGTCGGTGAACACGAACAGCTCGCCACCGCGCGCGCGCACTTCCTGCATGTTGGATTTGACCTTTTCCAGCAGGCTGTCGTTGGGCGCGATCACCACCACCGGCATTTCCGCGTCGACCAGCGCCAAGCGGCCCATGCTTGAGCTCGCCGGCCGGATAGGCCTCGGCGTGGATGTAGGAGATTTCCTTGAGCTTGAGCGCACCTTCCAGTGCGATCGGGTAATGCAGGCCACGGCCGAGGAACAAGGCGTTGTCCTTGCCGGCGAAGCGTTCGGCCCATGCGGCGATCTGCGGCTCAAGGTTCAACGCGTGCTGGACGCTGCCCGGCAGATGCCGCAGCTGCTCGAGGTAGTCCGCTTCCTGGGCCGCATCGATGCGGCCGCGCAGCTTGCCCAGCACCACGGTCAGCTGGAACAGCGCCGCCAGCTGAGTGGTGAAGGCCTTGGTCGAGGCCACGCCGATCTCGGCGCCGGCACGGGTGTAGCAGACCAGCTCGCTGGCGCGCGGGATGGCGCTCTCGGGCACGTTGCAGATCGACAGCGTGTGCAGGTGGCCGAGCGACTTGGCGTACTTGAGCGCCTCCATCGTGTCCAGGGTTTCGCCGGACTGGGAGATGGTCACGATCAGGTGCTTGGGGTTGGCGTAGGCGGCGCGGTAGCGGTATTCGCTGGCGATTTCCACGCTGCACGGCAGCCCCGAGATCGCCTCGATCCAGTAACGCGCGGTGAGCCCGGCGTAATAGCTGGTGCCGCAGGCCAGGATCTGCACGCCTTCGATGCCGGCCAGCACGCTTTCGGCGTTTTTGCCGAACAGCGTGGCCGGGAAACCGCCGGCGTCGATGGCCGCTTCGATGGTGTCGGCCAGCGCCCGCGGCTGCTCGTGGATTTCCTTCTGCATGAAGTGGCGGTAGGGGCCCAGCTCCAGCGAGGCCAGCGACACATCGGACAGATGGACCTCACGCTGCACTTCCACATCATCGCCATCGAACACGCGCACGCCATCGCGACGCAGTTCGGCGGTGTCGCCCTCTTCCAGGAAGATGACCTGGCGGGTGGCCTGGAGGATCGCCGAGACGTCGGACGCGACGAAATTCTCGCCTTCACCGATGCCAACGAGCAGCGGGCAGCCCATGCGTGCCACCACCAGTCGTTCCGGCTCGGCCCGGCTGACCACCGCCAGGGCGTAGGCGCCGGTCAGTTCCTTCACGGTGCGCTGCAGGCCGACCAGCAGGTCCTCGCCATCCTGCAGATGGTGGTGCATCAGGTGGGCAATGACTTCGGTGTCGGTCTGCGACTCGAACTGGTAGCCCAGGGCGCGCAGCTTCTCGCGCTGCTCCTCGTGGTTTTCGATGATGCCGTTATGCACCAGCGCCACGCCGTCACTGATGTGCGGATGCGCGTTGGCTTCGGTGACGCCGCCATGGGTGGCCCAGCGCGTGTGGCCGATGCCGAGCGTGGCGCTGAACTGCTCTTCGCGCGCGGCCGACTCCATCTCCGACACGCGGCCGGTGCGACGGACGCGGCGCACCTGCTGGCCATCGACCACGGCAATGCCGGAAGAGTCGTAGCCGCGATATTCCAGACGCTTCAATCCTTCGATCAGTACCGGAACCACATTGCGATCGGCGATCGCACCCACAATGCCGCACATAGATGGCTTGTCCATTCGTTTCGTCGGGCGGCCATTTTAGCCGTGAACACACGGAAACTCCGGGCAGACTCCGGCCCCGAACCCGGGTTCGGGTGTCCGGCAAGGTGTCCGCGGACAAGCGGACGGTCGAAAGGATCCGATTAACCCAATGATTTCAACAGCCTGCGGTTGGCACGCGTCCTGCTTACTGTTGGATAACCCGCCAATGCGAAGCCGATGATGATCCGTGACACCTCAGCCCAGGACCATTCTGTTGCCCCGCCCCCCGGTGCGAACTGGCGCCGCTGGCGCTGGCCCGCCGTGGCGGTGTTGCTGGTGCTGGGCGGAATCGGATTTGCAGCCAAAAGCTGGGTCTCCGGCAGCCGCTCGTTCGACAGCAGCCGCGTGCGCATCGCCGAGGTCAAACGCGGCGACCTGGTGCGCGACATCGCCGCCGACGGCCGCGTGATCGCAGCCAACAGCCCGATCCTGTACGCGATCTCGGCCGGTACCGTGGACCTGAAAGTGGTCGCTGGCGATGTGGTCAAGCAGGGCCAGGAGCTGGCGGTGATCGACAGCCCGGAACTGCGCAGCAAGCTGGCGCAGGAGCAGACCACGCTGGCCGGACTGGAGGCCGAAGCCGGCCGCGCCGCCCTGGACGCGACCCTCGCCCGCGCCACCGCGCGCAAGCTGACCGACCAGGCGCAGATCGACCGGCAGGCCGCGGTACGCGAGCTGGAACGGTTCCAGCGCGGCTTCGACGGCGGCGCGGTACCGCAGGTCAATCTGTCCAAGGCCGAGGACGACCTGAAGAAGGCGAACATCCAGCTGCAGCACGCCCACCAGGACGCCGGCCTGCAGGGCCAGGGGGCCGACTTGGATGCGCGCAACAAGCGCCTGCTGGCCGACCGCCAGAAGGCGGTGGTGGTCGAGGTGCAGCGCCAGGTCGATGCGTTGACCCTGCGCGCGCCGTTCGACGGCCAAGTCGGCCAGGTGCAGGCGACCCAGCACACCAATGTCGCGGCCAACGCGCCGGTGCTGGGCGTGGTTGATCTGTCCAAATTCGAAGTCGAGATCAAGGTGCCGGAAAGTTTCGCCCGCGACCTGGCCATCGGCATGCCGGCGCAGCTGTCCAGCGGCAGTGGCCAGCCGTTTGCCGGCGCGATCTCGGCCGTCTCGCCGGAGGTGGTCAGCGGCGAGGTCACCGCGCGCATCCGCTTCTCCGACCAGCAGCCACCCGGCCTGCGCCAGAGCCAGCGCATGAACGCCCGCGTGCTGCTCGATACCCGCCGCGACGTGCTCAAGCTCGAACGCGGCCCGTTCGTCGAACAGGGCGGCGGCCGGTATGCCTATGTCATGGATGGACGCAGCGCGGTGCGCCGCCCGGTGCAGATGGGCGTGAGCAGCCTGGGCGAAGTGGAAGTCGTGTCCGGCCTCAAACCCGGTGACCGCGTGGTGGTCTCCGGCAGCGATCTGTTCGGCGATGCCGAGCGCGTCACCATCAACTGATTCCTCCTTTTACCGCAAGGAAACCGCCATGCTTGAAATGCGCTCGGTCGCCAAGGTGTTCCGCACCGAACAGGTCGAAACCCACGCCCTCCGCTCCCTCGACCTGCACGTGCGCGAGGGCGAGTTTGTCGCCGTCACCGGTCCGTCCGGTTCGGGCAAGACCACCTTCCTCAATATCGCCGGGCTGCTGGAAACCTTCAGCAGCGGCCAGTACCTGCTCGACGGCCAGGACGTGAGCAGCCTGGGCGACAACGCCCGTTCGCGCCTGCGCAACCAGAAGATCGGCTTCATCTTCCAGGGCTTCAACCTGATTCCCGACCTGAACCTGTTCGACAACGTCGACGTGCCGCTGCGCTACCGCGGCATGAGCGCGGCCGAACGACGGCAGCGCATCGAAAAGGCGCTGACCGATGTCGGGCTGGGATCACGCATGAAGCACTACCCGTCCGAGCTGTCCGGCGGCCAGCAGCAACGCGCCGCGATCGCCCGCGCGCTGGCTGGCAGCCCGCGCCTGCTGCTGGCCGATGAGCCGACCGGCAATCTCGACACGCAGATGGCGCGCGGCGTGCTGGAACTGCTGGAAGGCATCAACAGCCAGGGCACCACCATCGTGATGGTCACCCACGACCCGGAACTGGCGGCACGCGCGCAGCGCAACGTGCATATCGTCGATGGCATGGCCACCGACCTGGAGCGTGAGCCGGTACTGGCGCGCCCGCACGTGGCAACGGCCTGACACCACCGCGGCCGCTCCGGCACGCCGCCTTGCCCCTTCCCTGTCGCCACGATACGGGTCCACGGAGTTTTCCATGTTCGCCTACTACTTCAACCTGGCCTTGCGCAGCTTCGGCCGCAACAAGGTGCTCACCGCGCTGATGGTGCTGGCCATCGCCCTGGGCATCGGCGCCTCGATGACCACCCTGACCGTGTTCCATGTGCTCTCGGGCGATCCGATCCCGCAGAAGAGCGGGCGCCTGTTCTACGTGCAGCTGGATCCGGAACCCCGTGACGGTTACCAGCCCGGACAGGAGCCGCAATCCCAGCTCACCCGCTTCGATGCCGAGACCCTGCTGCGGCAGAAGCACGCACCGCGGCAGGCGATGATGACCGGCGGTGGCGGCGCGGTGGAGCCGGAACAGAGCACGCTCAGTCCGTTCGTGATCGGCATGCGCTACACCTCGGCGGATTTTTTCCCGATGTTCGAAACGCCATTCCTGTTCGGGCAAGGCTGGTCGGCCAACGAGGACGAGGGCCACGCCCGGGTGGCGGTGATCAGCCGCGCACTGAACGACAAGCTGTTCAACGGGGCCAACAGCGTCGGCCGCCAGGTCCGGGTGGAGGGCAATTCGCTGCGGATTGTGGGGGTGCTCGACCAGTGGCAGCCACAGCCCAACTTCTACGACCTCATGGTCGGACGCTACGATCGCGACGAACAGGTACTGCTGCCCTTCTCCACCGCGATGGACCTCAAACTGGGCCGCAACGGCAACATGAACTGCTTTGGCCGCGAGATCGTCAACGACGCCACCGCACCGAACGTGCCGTGCGCCTGGATCCAGTACTGGGTGGAGCTGGATTCGGCCGCCGATGCCGGCAGCTACATGGCCTATCTGGACAATTACTCCGAGCAGCAACGCGCCAGCGGCCGCTTCGAGCGCCCGGCCAACACCCGCCTGCGCAACGTCATGCAGTGGCTGGACGTCAACAACGTGGTGCCGGCCGATGTGCGCCTGCAGCTGTGGCTGGCGATGGGCTTCCTACTGGTGTGCCTGGTCAATACCGTCGGGCTGCTGCTGGCCAAGTTCCTGCGCCGCAGCGGCGAGATCGGCGTGCGCCGCGCACTCGGCGCCAGCCGTGCCGACATCTTCAAGCAGTGCCTGGTGGAGGCCGGCACGATCGGGCTGGCAGGTGGCGTGCTGGGCCTTGGCCTGGCGCAGCTCGGGCTGTGGGCGGTGCGCCACCGCCCGACCGGGTATGCCGCGTTGGCGCATCTGGACGGCTCGATGCTGGTTCTGACCTTCGCCCTGGCCATCTTCGCCAGCCTGCTGGCCGGCGTGCTGCCCGCCTGGCGGGCGATGGCCGTCGCGCCCGCCCTGCAACTGAAATCACAATGAGTCCACGGCAGCGCCTGTGGCGTTGATCCGGCTCGGGAGACCACCATGCACATCCGTCCCATCCTCTCCACCCTCGCCCGTCACAAGACCGCGGCGGCCCTGATCGTGCTGGAGATCGCGCTGAGCTGCGCGATCCTGTGCAATGCGTTGTTCCTGGTGTCGCAGCGGCTGGACCTGCTGGGGATGCGCAGCGGCATCGACGAGTCCCATCTGCTGCAGGTGGTGCTGACCGGCATCGGCAAACAGGTCGATGGCGATGCCCGCTCGCGCGAGGATCTGGCCTCGCTGCGCGAGATCCCGGGCGTGACCGATGCGGTGATCGTCAACCAGGTGCCGTTCCAGAACGGCTCCTGGAACACCTCGCTGGCAACCGATCCCGAGCAGGAGGTGCCCACGCTCGGTGCCGCCCAGTATCTGGTGACGGAAGGCTCGCTGAAAGCGATGGGGCTCTCCCTCATCGCCGGCCGCGACTTCAACCCGGACGAATACCTGAGCAACGAGGAACTGCGCAACACCGAGGATGTCAGCAAGCTCAAAGCCTCGGTGATCCTGAGTTCGCCGGCAGCGCGCAAGCTGTTCCCGGATGGCGGTGCGGTCGGCAAGACCCTGTACATGGCCAACATTCCGCTGACCGTGGTCGGGGTCGTGGACACGCTGGTGCGCCCCAACCAGCAGGATGGCAATCGCGACTATTCGGTGCTCTTCCCGATCCGCCTGAACTTCAACAACGGCGGTTTCTACCTGATCCGGGTGGACGATCCGGCTCGCCGCGCCGAGGTGCTCAAGCAGGCGGTGTCGGCACTGCAGAAGAACGACCCCAACCGCCTGGTGCAGAAGCAGCGCAGCTACGAGGAAATGCGTGACGCGTACTTCGCCAATGACCGCGACATGATCGGCCTGCTGCTGATCGTCAGCGGCCTGCTGCTGCTGGTGACCGCGCTGGGCATCGTCGGGCTGGCCAGCTTCTGGGTGCAGCAACGCACCAAGCAGATCGGCATCCGCCGCGCACTCGGGGCAACCCGCGGGCAGATCCTGCGTTACTTCCAGACCGAGAATTTCCTGCTGGCCGGCATCGGCATCGTGATCGGCATGGTGCTGGCCTATGGACTGAACCAGATGCTGATGAGCCGCTACGAACTGCCACGCCTGCCGCTGTACTACCTGCCGATCGGCGCGGTGGCGCTGTGGCTGCTAGGCCAGGCTGCGGTGCTGTGGCCGGCGCGACGCGGCGCCGCCATTCCCCCGGCGGTCGCCACCCGCTCCTGAGCGGGGCGACAAGCCGGCAGGCGGCTGCGATGATTCCACCCACGCCGCGGCGTGCCCCCGCGTTACCGTCCCGTTGCAAGGTATGTGATGTCCCGGATCCTCATCATCGACGACAACCCCGCCGTGGCCACCGCGCTGGAGGTGCTGTTCTCGTTGCATGACATCGACACCAGCCACGCCGACTCGCCCGGACGCGGCCTGGCGATGCTCGACGAGCAGGCGTTCGAGCTGGTGATCCAGGACATGAACTTCACCGCCGACACCACCTCCGGCGAGGAAGGCCAGGTCCTGTTCCGGCAGATCCGCCAGCGCCACCCCGACCTGCCGGTGATCCTGCTGACTGCATGGACGCATCTGGGCAGCGCGGTGGATCTGGTCAAGGCCGGCGCGGCCGACTATCTGGCCAAACCGTGGGACGACGGCAAGCTGTTGACCACGGTCAACAACCTGCTGGAACTGGCCGAGACCAGCCGCCAGCTGGAACACCGGCGCATGCGCGAACAGCACAATCGCGAACGGCTGCAGGCACGCTACGACCTGTGCGCCGCCGTGTTCGCCGATGCCGCCAGCGAACGCGTCATCGCGCTGGCCTGCCAGGTCGCCCGCTCGGACCTGCCGGTACTGATCACCGGCCCCAATGGCAGCGGCAAGGAAAAGATCGCCGAGATCATCCAGGCCAATTCCAGCGTCAGCCGCGGCCCGTTCGTCACCTTGAACTGTGGCGCGATTCCGGCCGAACTGATCGAGGCCGAGTTGTTCGGGGCCGAGGCCGGCGCCTATACCGGCGCCAACAAGAGCCGCGAGGGCAAGTTCGAAGCCGCCGATGGCGGCACCCTGTTCCTGGACGAGATCGGCAACCTGCCGCTGAGTGGGCAGATGAAACTGCTGCGGGTGCTGGAAACCGGCCGCTTCGAACGGCTCGGCTCCAACCGCGAGCGGCGCGTGAGTGTGCGCATCATCAGCGCCACCAATGCCGATCTGCAGACGATGATCCGCGACGGCAGCTTCCGCGAAGACCTCTACTACCGTCTCAACACCATCGAACTGGCGCTGCCGCCGCTGGCCGAACGGCGCGAGGACATCCTGCCGCTGGCCCAGCACTTCCTCGGCGACGCCAAACCGCTGTCACCACAGGCCTGCAGCGCACTGCAGCGCCACGGCTGGCCCGGCAACGTGCGCGAGCTGCGCAACGTGATCCAGCGTGCCGGCCTGCTGGCGATGGGGCCGCGCATCGAAGCGGCCGACCTCAATCTGCCACGTGCCACGGTGCGTCCATCGACGCCGGAGCACGAACCGGACCGCGCGCGCATCCAGTCCGCCCTGAGCCGCGCCGGCGGCGTGATCAGCCAGGCGGCGGCGGATCTGGGGCTGAGCCGGCAGGCGCTGTACCGGCGCATGGATCGCCACGGCATTCCACGCGAATGAGATCGCGCTCCGTCACCTTCGGCCTGTTCCTCAGATTGCTGCCGGTGCTGGCGTTGGCCGCGGCGGTTCCATGGCTGCTGGCCTACTGGATGAACCACGGCTGGGCGGTAGTGCTGCTGTCGGCGGCATTGCTGGCCGGTCTGATGTGGTGGGCGCTGCGCCGGGCCACCGCCCCGGTGCGTTCATTGCTGCGGGCGCTGGCCGGCACCACCAGCAGCTACCGCGACGGCGAATACAACTTCGGCGTGCACTGGACCGGCAACGACGAACTGGCACAACTGGTGAAGGCGCATGCCGAACTGGGCGAGGTGCTGCGCGAACAGCGGCAGGCGCTGGTCCAGCGCGAACTGCTGCTCGACACCATGGTGCAGAACACCCCGGTGGCGATGCTGCTGCTCAACGACGGTGGCGACGGGGTGCGGCGGGTGGCGTTTTCCAACATCGCCGCGCGCAAGCTGCTGCACGGCGGCTGGAAGCTGGAAGGCAAGCGCATGCACGAGCTGCTGGAGACCATGCCCCAGGAACTGCGCAATGCGATCTCGCGCGGCGGCGACAGCCTGTTCGCCGTGCGCGAGGAGGGTGACGACGAGGACGACGAGCAGATCTACCACCTGTCGCGGCGCACCTTCCACCTCAATGGCCGTGTCCACGAACTGCTGCTGATCCGTTTGCTGACCGCCGAATTGCGCCGCCAGGAGGTGCAGACCTGGAAGAAGGTCATCCGCGTGATCAGCCACGAACTCAACAATTCGCTGGCGCCGATCGCCTCATTGGCGCACTCCGGCGGCGAGCTGGTGCGGCGCAACCGGACCGAACGGCTGGAGGGTATTTTCGCCACCATCGAAGAACGCGCCCGGCATCTGGAAGGTTTCATCCGCGGCTATGCGCGTTTCGCCAAACTGCCGCAACCGCAGCTGCAGACCGTGTCGTGGGCGTCCTATCTGGCCAGCCTGCAGCAGCAGATCCCGTTCCGGATGCAACCCCCTCCGCCGGAACTGTGCAGCCGGGTCGATCCGGCCCAGCTCGGGCAGGCGCTGCTCAACCTGCTGAAGAATGCGCAAGAAGCCAATGCGGATGCGCATGGCGCACATCCGCCGGAAGTGGAATTGCGCATTTCCCGGCTGCCGCAGTGGATCCGCATCGAGATTCTCGATCGCGGCGGCGGCATGAATGAGGCCGTGCTGCAGAACGCACTGATGCCGTTCTATTCGACCAAGCGCAACGGCACCGGTCTGGGACTGGCGCTGACCCGCGAGATCCTCGAAGCCCACGGCGGCCGCATCTCGCTGCAGAACCGCAGCGATGGCGGGCTGTGCGTAGCGGTGATGCTGCCGCAGGCGTAGTGCGGCGGGCAGGCATTGCGGGGCAGAGCGCACTGCGCCTGCAGCGCCGCGATTACTTCCGGCGCGGCCGCACCCAGCCTTCGATCAGCTGCTGGCGGCTGCGTGCTACCGTCAACCGGCCCTCGGGCGCGTTGCGCGTGATCACCGAGCCGGCGGCGATGGTCGCCTCCTCGCCGATCACCACCGGGGCCACCAGCGAGGAGTTGGAGCCGATGAAAGCGCGGTCACCGATCGTCGTCTGCGATTTGTTCACGCCGTCGTAGTTGCAGGTGATGGTGCCGGCGCCGATGTTCACGCCGCTGCCGACCACCGCATCACCCAGATAGGTCAGGTGATTGGCCTTGCTGCCGCGTCCCAGCACGGTCTTCTTGGTTTCGACGAAATTGCCGATATGGACTCCATCGGCCAGCACCGTGCCCGGCCGCAGCCGCGCGAACGGCCCGATCTGCGCCGCGCCCTCGCTGACCACGCCTTCCAGATCGCTGTGCGGCAGCACGCGCGTGCCTGCGCCGAGCTTGACGTCCTTCAGCCTCACGAACGCGCTCACGCTGACGCCATCGCCCAGCTCCACCTCGCCCTCGAGCACCACGTTGGCGTCGATCTGCACGTCGCGCCCGACCCGCACCGTACCGCGCTGGTCGAAGCGCGACGGATCCAGCAGGCGCGCGCCCTGTTCGCACAATGCCTTGGCCGCACGCAGCTGCCATGCCCGTTCCAGCTGCGACAGCTGCCATGGATCGTTGGCGCCTTCGGCCTCCTGCGGATCCTTCACCAGCACCATTTCCGCCGGGGTGTATTCGGCGGCCGCCGCGGCGAACACATCCGTCAGGTAGTACTCGCCCTGCGCGTTGAGATTGGACAGCTGCGACAGCCAGCGCCGCAGCGCGGTCGACTCGGCGGTGATGATGCCGGTGTTGATGGTGCGCACGCGGCGCTGCTCGGCGTCGGCGTCCTTCTGCTCGACGATCGCCGCCACCTTGCCCTCGCCATCACGCAGTACCCGGCCATAGCCGCTCGGGTCTTCGGGCTCGGCGACCAGCACCGCCAGCCGCGGCGAATCCTCCAGCAGGGCATTGAGCGTCTGCACGCGGATCAGCGGTACGTCGCCATACAGCACCAGCACCATCGCCGTATCCGGCACTTCCGGCATCGCCTGCAGCACCGCATGTCCGGTTCCCAGCTGCTGGGCCTGCTCGGCCCAGACCAGGTCGGGCTGGTCATCGAACGCGGCCCGCACCGCTTCGCCACCGTGTCCGTAGACCACGTGGATCGCCGCCGGCGACAACGCGCGTGCGGTATCGATCACGTGCGCCAGCATCGGCCGGCCCGCGATCGGCTGCAGCACTTTGGGCAAGGACGACTTCATGCGCTTGCCCGCACCGGCGGCGAGGATGATCACGTGCAACGGCTGGGTCATGGCATTGGGTATCCGGATATTCAACAGACCCGAATTCTAAGCGCCACGCGGTTAGCATGGTCACTTTCCGGCAGCCAACCGCGTCCCCATGAATCTCCTGCGCCAGGGAAGCCAGTATCTCGTCTTCGGCCTTGTGCAACTGTTGCTGGACTGGGCCGTTTTCGTCGCATCCACCGCGCTGGGCATGCCCACGGTGCCGGGCAACCTGCTCGGCCGGACCTCTGGTGCGCTGCTGGGGTTCTGGCTCAACGGCCGCTTCACCTTCGCGCACAAGGGGCGGCAGCATTTTGTCTGGAGCCGCTTTGCGAGATTTTTCGCGTTGTGGCTGGTCACCACCGCGGTGAGCACCTGGCTGGTGAGCACGGTGGCAACCACGCTGGGGCTGCAGCTGGCGTGGCTGGCCAAACCCACCGTGGAAGGCGGCCTGGCCGTGCTCACCTTCTTTCTGATGCGCCACTTCGTGTTCCGCTGAGCCACAGCGCCGCGTTGGCGCTGCAACGCATGGACAAGAACGATCCCGCCAGCGGAGCTATCGCACCAGGCGTCCGTGCTGCTCCAGCGCCTGCAGCACCGTGGGCAGCGGCAACGCCGGCACCCGACCGCGGTGGCCCTCCATGCTGTCGGCGCGAAACAGCGAATTGAGGATGGCTTCCTCGCTGGCCTCGGCCGCCGCCACGAACAGCGCGTCCATCGCGCTGTTGTCGAGCACCTGGGCGTTGGACTGCCCTTGGCCGTCGCGACGGCGCATCGAGTCGGCGGTGGAGAACGCGATCACGTAGTCACCGGAGCCGTTGGACATCGAGGTGCCGGTGCGCGCGAGCCCGGTCACGGTGCGCTTGGCCAGCCGCTCTAGCTGGCGCGCATCCAGTGGAGCATCGGTGGCCAGTACGGTCATGATGCTGCCATCGCCGGTGGCCGTGGCCTGCTCGGGGCCAGCCGCCAGCACAGCCGGGTCAGGCAGTACGCCGCGCATGGGCACGCCGGCCACCACCAGATCACCGCCATAATTGCTCTGCACCAGCACACCGACGGTATGGCGCACGCCCTCGATCTCCACCACCCGCGAACTGGTGCCGATGCCGCCCTTCCAGCCGAACGCCACGGTGCCGGTGCCGGCACCGACCGCACCTTCTTCGACGTTGTCGGTACGCGCGCTCTCCAGCGCCTGCCGCACATGCGCGGCGGTCAGTGGGCGGGTACGGATGTCATTGAGGAAACCGTCGTTGGTCTCGCCCACGACCGGGTTGAGCGAGCGCACCTGCTGCATCCCGGGGCGCGCCAGCTGCCAGGCCACCAGCGCATCGGCAGCCTTCCACACCGAGAGCGTGCCGGTCAGCAGGATCGGGGTTTCCAGCTCGCCCAGTTCGACCACCTGGGTCACCCCGAGCAGCTTGCCGTAGCCGTTGGCGACATGGATGGCCGCCGGCACCCGCTCCCGATACCAGTCGCCGCCGTGGGGAAGGATGGCGGTCACGCCGGTGCGGATGTCCTTGCCCTGGCGCACGCTGACATGGCCCACCGCAACGCCGGCCACATCGACCAGGGCATTGCGCACGCCGGTCGGCAGGCTGCCGATGATCACTCCGGCATCGCGCGCGCGCGGACGCTCAGCGGCCTGCGCCTGCCCCAGCAGCGATGGCACCAGCAGCATCAGCGTGGCCAGTACGGTCACTTTCATAGCGGTTCCCCCAAGACGGCAAACGCCGAGCCTGCCGTCGGCAGCATGGGTTTGGCAAGCCGACAAAAAAAAACGCCGGCTTTCGCCGGCGTTCTCGGGGCACGCAACTGCAGATGCAGCTCAGTGCTTCAAGGTCTTGCGCAGACGCTCCAGCGCCTGCAGCTGTGCGGTGACTTCGGCCAGACGCTGCTGCGCCTCCGCCACTTCCATCGCTTCGCCGCGGTTGGCCAGGATGCGCTCGGCTTCTTCCTTGGCCTTGCGGACCGAGGCCTCGTCGATGTCCTGCGCACGGATCGCGGTGTCGGCCAGCACGGTCACGACCTGCGGCTGCACTTCCAGGATGCCACCAGAAATGGCGAAGTCGAGCTGTTCGCCGCTCGGCGTGGTCACCACCACCTTGCCCGGCTTCAGACGGGTGATCAGCGGCGCGTGCTTGGGCGCGATACCCAGCTCGCCCAGCTCACCGGTGGCCACGACCAGGGTTGCCTCGCCACGGAAGATTTCCTGCTCGGCGCTGACGATGTCGCAACGGATGGTGCTACTCATAACGTGCTTCTCTTCCGTTTCCCCCTCTCCCGCTGGCGGGAGAGGGCTGGGGTGAGGGTGCAGGCGCGGCGGCCCTCACCCTAACCCTCCCCCGCAAGCGGGAGAGGGAATCAGATCAGGCCTTCTCGGCCATCTTCTTGGCCTTCTCGACCGCATCTTCGATGCCGCCGACCATGTAGAACGCCTGTTCCGGCAGGTGGTCGTACTCGCCATCGACGATGGCCTTGAAGCCACGGATGGTGTCCTTCAGCGGCACGTACTTGCCCGGCGAACCGGTGAACACTTCGGCCACGTGGAACGGCTGGCTGAAGAAGCGCTCGATCTTGCGGGCGCGCGACACGGCCTGCTTGTCTTCTTCCGACAGCTCGTCCATGCCCAGGATCGCGATGATGTCCTTCAGTTCCTTGTACTTCTGCAAGGTGGACTGCACGCGACGCGCGGTTTCGTAGTGCTCGGTGCCGATCACCAGCGGATCCAGCTGGCGCGAGGTGGAGTCGAGCGGATCGACCGCCGGGTAGATACCCAGCGAAGCGATGTTGCGCGACAGCACCACGGTGGCGTCCAGATGGGCGAAGGTGGTGGCCGGCGACGGATCGGTCAAGTCATCGGCGGGAACGTACACGGCCTGGATCGAGGTGATCGAGCCGGTCTTGGTCGAGGTGATGCGCTCCTGCAGAACGCCCATTTCCTCGGCCAGAGTCGGCTGGTAACCCACCGCCGACGGCATGCGGCCGAGCAGCGCGGACACTTCGGTACCGGCCAGGGTGTAGCGGTAGATGTTGTCCACGAACAGCAGCACGTCCTTGCCCTTGCCGTTGGCGTCCTTCTCGTCGCGGAAGTACTCGGCCATGGTCAGGCCGGTCAGCGCGACGCGCAGACGGTTGCCCGGCGGCTCGTTCATCTGGCCGTACACCATCGCGACCTTGTCGAGGACGTTGGAGTCCTTCATCTCGTGGTAGAAGTCGTTGCCCTCACGGGTACGCTCACCCACGCCGGCGAACACGGACAGGCCGCTGTGCGCCTTGGCGATGTTGTTGATCAGTTCCATCATGTTGACGGTCTTGCCGACGCCGGCGCCGCCGAACAGGCCGACCTTGCCGCCCTTGGCGAACGGGCACATCAGGTCGATGACCTTGATGCCGGTTTCCAGCAGGTCGTTGGCCGCGGCCTGGTCTTCGTACGACGGCGCGGCACGGTGGATTTCCCACATGTCCGAGGCCTCAACCGGGCCGGCTTCGTCGATCGGGCGACCGAGCACGTCCATGATGCGGCCCAGGGTACCGGCACCGACCGGCACCGAGATCGCACGACCGGTGTTGTCAGCGATCAGGTTGCGCTTCAGGCCGTCGGTGGAACCGAGCGCAATGGTGCGCACGATGCCGTCGCCGAGCTGCTGCTGTACTTCCAGCGTGATGGCGGTGTTCTGCACCTTCAGCGCGTCGTACACCTTCGGCACCGACTCGCGCGGGAATTCGACGTCGACGACCGCGCCGATGATCTGAACGATCTTGCCCTGACTCATTGCTGCATCCTCTAGATAAATGCTTTTGACTGCGCGCGTCAGACTGCCGCGGCGCCGCCGACGATTTCGGAAATTTCCTGGGTGATCGCTGCCTGGCGCGCCTTGTTGTAGACGAGCTGCAGGGTGCCGATCAGCTTGTTGGCGTTGTCGCTTGCCGACTTCATCGCGACCATGCGCGCAGCATGCTCGGAAGCGACGTTCTCCAGCACCGCCTGGTATACCAGCGACTCGACGTAACGCGTCATCACGTGCTCGAGCACGGTCGCCGCATCCGGTTCGTACAGGTAATCCCAGTCGTGATGCGAGACCTGGGCTTCAGCCGCCGGCAGCGGCAGCAGCTGATCGAAGCTGGCCTTCTGCGTCATCGTGTTGATGAAGCGGTTGTAGACCAGGTACACGCGGTCGATCTTGCCCTCGGTGAACGCATCGAGCATCACCTTGATCACGCCGATCAGCTGTTCCAGCTGCGGCAGGTCGCCCATGTGGGCAACGCTGCCGACCATGTTGACCTTGACCCGGCGGAAGAAGGTCGACGCCTTCTGGCCGATGGTCACCACGTCGATCTCGGCACCCTTGTCCTGCCACTGGCGCCACTTCGCCCAGCATCTTGCGGAACAGGTTGTTGTTCAGGCCGCCGGACAGACCGCGATCGGAGGACACCACGATGTAGCCGACGCGCTTGACCTCGTCACGCTGCACCAGGAACGGGTGCTGGTAGTCGGTGCTGGCCTGGGCCAGATGACCGATCACCTGCTTCATCGCCTGCGCGTAAGGACGCGAGGTCTTCATCCGCTCCTGCGCCTTGCGGATTTTGGAAGCCGAGACCATCTCGAGCGCGCGCGTCACCTTGCGGGTGTTCTGCACGCTCTTGATCTTGGTTTTGATTTCGCGTCCGCCTGCCATCTCTTATTCCCGTAGAGCGGGGCGATGCCCCGCTTTCAGTTCAATCCAGCGGAGCAAGCTCCGCTCTACAAGTCGTGTTACCAGCTGCCGGTGGTCTTGAATTCTTGGATGCCCTGCTTGAAGGCACCTTCGATTTCGTCGTTCCAGCCGCCGGTGGCGTTGATCTTGGAGATCAGCTCGCCCTGGGTGTTGGCAAAGTGCGCGTGCAGGCCCTCTTCGAACGCCAGCAGCTTGTTGACCGGCACGTCGTCGAGGTAACCCTCGCTGACGGCGTAGATCGACAGCGCCTGGTTGGCGATCGACATCGGGGCGTACTGCTTCTGCTTCATCAGCTCGGTGACGCGCTGGCCGCGCTCGAGCTGCTTGCGGGTGGCTTCGTCCAGGTCCGAGGCGAACTGCGCGAACGCAGCCAGCTCACGGTACTGGGCCAGCGAGATGCGGATACCGCCCGACAGCTTCTTGATGATCTTGGTCTGGGCCGCACCACCGACGCGCGACACCGAGATACCGGCGTTCACGGCCGGACGGATGCCGGCGTTGAACAGGTCGGTTTCCAGGAAGATCTGGCCGTCGGTGATCGAGATCACGTTGGTCGGCACGAACGCGGACACGTCGCCGGCCTGGGTCTCGATGATCGGCAGCGCGGTCAGCGAACCGGTCTTGCCCTTCACTGCGCCGTTGGTGAACTTCTCCACATACTCTTCCGAGACGCGGGCCGCGCGCTCCAGCAGGCGGGAGTGCAGATAGAACACGTCACCCGGGTAGGCTTCGCGGCCCGGCGGGCGCTTGCAGCAGCAGCGAGATCTGGCGGTAGGCCACGGCCTGCTTGGACAGATCGTCGTACACGATCAGCGCGTCTTCGCCGCGGTCCATGAAGTACTCGCCCATGGTGCAGCCGGAGTAGGCGCTGATGTACTGCATCGCGGCCGATTCGGAAGCGGTCGCAGCCACCACCACGGTGTGCGCCAGGGCGCCGTTCTCTTCCAGCTTGCGCACGATGTTGGCCACGGTCGAGGCCTTCTGGCCGATCGCGACGTACACGCACTTGATGCCGGTGTCCTTCTGGTTGATCACCGCATCGATCGCCATCGCGGTCTTGCCGGTCTGGCGGTCGCCGATGATCAGCTCGCGCTGGCCGCGGCCGATCGGGATCATCGAGTCGACCGACTTGTAACCGGTCTGCACCGGCTGGTCGACCGACTTGCGCCAGATCACGCCCGGAGCAACGCGCTCCACCGGCGCGCTCAGCGCGGCGCCGATCGGGCCCTTGCCGTCGATCGGCTCGCCCAGCGCGTTGACCACGCGGCCGAGCAGCTCCGGACCGACCGGCACTTCCAGGATGCGACCGGTGGTCTTGGCCACGTCGCCTTCGCGCAGCTGCTGGTAATCGCCCAGCACCACGGCGCCGACCGAGTCGCGCTCCAGGTTCAGGGCCAGCGCGAAGGTGTTGTTCGGCAGTTCGATCATTTCGCCCTGCATCACGTCGGCCAGGCCGAAGATGCGCACGATGCCGTCGGACACGCTGGTCACGGTGCCTTCGTTGCGCGATTCCGCGGACAGCTTGACCTTCTCGATGCGGTTCTTGATCAGTTCGCTGATTTCGGAGGGGTTGAGCGTGGTTGCCATGGTCAAGTCCTAGTGCCGGCGATTACGCCGGACGTTAAATGAATTCAGTGTGCGAGCGCGGTCTGCAGGCGCGACAGCTTGCCCTTGAGCGAGCCATCGATCACCACATCGCCGGCATCGATCACCGCACCACCGATCAGCGAGGCGTCCACCGCGGTCTGCACTTCCACTTCACGACCGAAGCGCTTTTTCAGCGCGGCCTTGATGGTGTCCAGTTCACCGGCCGACAACTCGGTGGCCGAGGTGACGGTGGCCTTGATCAGGTGTTCGGCTTCGGCGCGCAGCTGGTCGTACATACCGGCAATTTCCGGCAGCAGCGGCAAACGACGGGCGTCGGCCAGCAGCACCAGGAACCGGCCGAACGTCTCACCGGCCGCTTCCGGGGCCAGCAGCGCCACTGCTTCGCTACGCGCCAGCTCCGGGTTCAAGAGCAGGGCCGACACGCGCGGATCGGCGGCAACATGGGCGGAAAACGCGAGCGCTTCGGACCATGGCGCGAACTTGCCTTCGTCGCGCGCAATCGCGAACGCGGCGCGGGCATACGGGCGGGCAAGCGTGAGGGCCTGGCTCATCTATCAGATCTCCGCAGCCAGCTCGTCGAGCAGCGCCTTGTGGGCGCTGGCGTCGATTTCGCGCTTCAGCAGTTTCTCGGCACCACTCACGGCCAGCGCCGACACCTGCTTGCGCAGATCTTCGCGGGCACGGGTAGCGGAAGCCTCGATCTCGGCCAGGGCCAGATCTTTCTGGCGGTTGGCTTCGGCGATGGCTTCGTTCTTCGCGGCCTCGACGATCTGGTTGGCGCGCGTATGGGCCTGATCGATGATCTCGTTGGCCTTGCCGCGAGCTTCCTTCAGTGCGTCATTGACCTTTTCCTGGGCCTGGGCCAGGTCCTTCTGGCTGCGATCAGCCGCGGCAAGCCCTTCAGCGATCTTCTGCTGACGCTCTTCGATGGCGTTCATCAACGGCGGCCAGATCAGGGTCGCGACGATCCAGATCAGGGCTGCGAAGGCCAGCGCCTGCGCAACAAGGGTGAAATTGATATTCATGGATTAGCTCAATCGCTGTGACGGGGTGGAGGCGCCGCCGTGGCGGCGCTCCGGACCTTCATCCGCAACTGGACACCACAGTGCCCAGTCGTCCCACTACAACCGGATCAGCCTGCCAGCTTGGCGGCTTCGGCCAGCAGCGTCGAAGCCAGCGGGTTGGCGAACGCCAGCAGCAGGCCAACGGCGACCGAGATGATGAACGCGGCGTCGATCAGGCCGGCGGTGATGAACATGCGGACCTGCAGGACCGGGATCAGTTCCGGCTGGCGCGCGGCCGACTCCAGGAACTTACCGGACATGATGGCCAGACCCAGACCAGCACCGAGCGCGGCCAGGCCGATCATGATGCCGACGGCGAGGGCGGTGGAGCTCTGAACTTGGGCGAGATTGGTCAGGACGGCGAAGTACATGGTTTTCTCCAGAAACTAAGTAGCTAAGGTTGATGAAACGGATGAAGGTGAAACTGGATTGAAGCGGTAACTCAGTGACTGTCTTCCGACAGGCTCAGGTACACGATGGACAGCATCATGAAGATGAACGCCTGCAGCGGAATCACCAGCAGATGGAACAGCATCCAGCCGAGGCCGAATACACCACCGGCTACGGCACCGAAGAGTCCGGCGCCGCCCAGCACCCAGATCAGCAGGAAGACGATTTCGCCGCCGAACATGTTGCCGAACAGTCGCATCGCCAAGGAGATCGGCTTGCTCAGCCACTCGACGATGTTGAGGATCAGGTTGAACGGCATCATCCACTTGCCGAACGGGGCAGTCAGGAATTCCTTGATGAACCCGATGACGCCCTTGGACTTCAGCGCAAAGAAGATCATCAGGAAGAACACGCTGATCGACATGCCCAGGGTGGCATTGACGTCGGCGGTCGGCACCGGCTTCCACTCGTTCACGCCAACCCAGGTCAGCGGAATGGCGATGAAATCGGCCGGAATCATCTTGAGCAGGTTCATCAAGAGGATCCAGAAGAAGATGGTGATCGCGATCGGCGTCACCAGCTTGCTGCGCCCGTGGTAGGTGTCCTTGGCCTGCCGGTCGACAAACTCCAGGCAGATCTCGACAAACGCCTGCCACTTGCCCGGCACGCCAGCCGTGGCCTTGCGCGTCGCCATCCAGAACGCAAATACCATCACCAGTCCCATCAGGACCGAGGTGATCATCGTATCGACGTGGATCGTCCAGAAACCACCGCCTTCACCGACCGGAGCGGTCAGATTCTGCAGGTGATGCTGGATGTAGGAGGTAGGAGTTAGAGCCTCGCCCGCCATGTGTCCGGAACCTTTATGAATTCGTCAACGTCTGGCCAAGGCCAGAACCTGGAACATCAGCCCTACCGCGATACCCGCCAGCAGAGCCAAAGGAGGAAGCCGCCACCAGACAAAGCCCAGTACCAACACGGCAATGACCAGCACCCACTTCAGCAAGACCGCCATTATCAGGCGCATCATCGCAGAACCGGCAGCCTGAACGCCGCCACCGAGAGCCACCCGCGCTGCCAACCAGCCGCCCGCCACCACTGCCACACCCGACGCCGCGGCGCCGAGGGCATAACCCGGCCCCTTGAGCAGGAAAGCCAGAGCCAGGACAGTCACCGCAACCAGCGGGTACACCGCCGCACGCAGCATCAGTCGCCGACCCGAATCAACGGAGTTCAGCACGTGAAATGTCCTGCTTGATGGATAAGGAGAGCCGATCCGCGCGAAGGCGCCTCGTCGAGCTGCAGGATTATAGCAGTGAGACATTTTGCGAGACAACCGCCGTCACGATCCCATGCCCGTAACGCAAGTGCCCGCCAGCTTTGGATTTTCGGCAGACATGGCGTTCACCGCCGCCGAGACATTTTTTGCGCCGCAGCACGGGGAACTTTACGCAGCGCGTCCGGTCCTATGCTCGCCTGCCGGTTATTCCCTCGTCGGTAGCTTCCCGGCAGCAACAGGCAAGGTGGCCCTGTCAGCCCTCTGCAGGGCCACCTTGGCCTCCGCCATGCGCTCATCCATGCATCGATTGCCCATCCGGCTGACGCTCTTGCAGATGCACCCATCGCGTTTCGTTGCGACATAGCGGTGCCGGGCTCGATCCGTTGCCTGCGTTGCGGCCGCTGGCCGCGCACGCCCGTATACGGCACGTACCGGCGATGGCGATTACTGCTTCAACACATGGTGCACGGACCATTACCGGTTAGCGGTAACCCGCTGCGCGATTGCAGCCACGCTGGCGCGCCGACCTGCAGCGCCGGGGCTTTGGGCCTTGCCGAACATGTGCAACGCCGTGCGTGGCCAGCAAGTTGCGCATGGCGGAGTTCTGCCGAATGGCGTTGCTTGCGCGTGCAAATGCAGGCCAGGCCGGCTTGTCCGCAGCGCCGTGGGGCAGAAGAGGGTCGTGCGGCGAGCGCCCCTCGCGGAAGCACACGATCAACGATCAACGGACAAGCTGCCGCGGGGCGCGGCGGCATCGGCGACACCAGCGGTATCCGCAACCCGGCTTCGCCACCTCCCACCGGAACCCGGGGCAGCCCGCAACGAAAAACCCCGGCGTTTGCCGGGGTTTTCGGGGGTTACTTCTTCTTCGGCATGTACAGATCGGTGATCGTGCCGTCGTAGATTTCCGCGGCCATCGCCACCGATTCGCTCAGCGTCGGGTGCGCGTGGATGGTGTGGCCGATGTCGCTGGCCTCCGCGCCCATCTCGATCGCCAGCCCAATCTCGGCCAGCAGGTCACCGGCGTGCACCCCGACGATCGCACCACCGATGATGCGGTTGGTTTCTTCGTCAAAGATCAGCTTGGTGAAGCCTTCGGTACGCCCGATGCCGATCGCGCGGCCGCTGGCGGCCCACGGGAACTTGGCCACGCCGACCTTCAGGTTTTTGGCCTTGGCTTCGGTCTCGGTCACGCCGACCCACGCGATTTCCGGGTTGGTGTAGGCCACCGACGGAATCACCCGCGCCACCCACTCCTTCTTTTCGCCGGCCGCCACTTCCGCGGCCAGCTTGCCCTCATGCGTGGCCTTGTGCGCCAGCATCGGGTTGCCGACGATGTCACCGATGGCAAAGATATGCGGCACGTTGGTACGCATCTGCCGATCGACCGGGATGAAACCACGCTCGCTGACTTCAACACCGGCCTTCTCGGCCGCGATTTTCCTGCCATTCGGCGAACGTCCCACCGCCACCAGCACGCGATCGTATGTGCCCGATTCCAGCGCCGGCTTCTCGCCTTCGGCGGCGGCCTCGAACGACACCGTGATGCCCGTGGCATCGGCGCTGACGCCGGACGCCTTGGTCTTCAGGTGCACCTGAATGCCCTGCTTCTTCAGGCGGTCGGCCAGCGGTTTGACCAGGTCCTTGTCGGCGCCCGGCATCAGCTGGTCCATGAACTCGACCACGGTGACCTTGCTGCCGAGCGCCGCATACACCGTGGCCATTTCCAGGCCGATGATGCCGCCACCCACCACCAGCAACGAACCCGGCACCTCGGCCAGTTCCAGCGCATCGGTGGAATCCATCACGCGCTTGTCGTCCCACGGGAAGTTCGGCAGCTTCACCGCCTGCGAACCGGCGGCGATGATGCACTGCTCGAAGCGCAGCAGCTGGGTCTTGCCGTCGTCGCCGGTGATCTCCAGTTCGTTGGCCGAGACGAACGTGGCCAGGCCCTGCACGGTGCGAACCTTGCGCTGCTTGGCCATGCCGGCCAGGCCCTTGGTCAGCTGGCTGACCACTTTTTCCTTGTAGCCGCGCAACTTGTCCAGAGTGATCGTCGGCTTGCCGAACTCCACGCCGAAGTCGCCGGCGTGGGCCACTTCGTCGATCACCGCGGCCGCGTGCAACAACGCCTTGGACGGGATGCAGCCGACGTTGAGACAGACGCCGCCGAGGCTGGCATAACGCTCCACCAGCACGGTGTCCACGCCCAGGTCGGCCGAACGGAACGCGGCGGTATAGCCGCCCGGGCCCGCGCCCAGCACCACCATCTTGCATTCGATGTCGGCCTTGCGTCCGCTCGACGGCAGCGCCTTGGCCGCCACGGCCGGATCCGGCGCACGGTGCGACGGCGTCACCGGCGGCTTGCTGCCCGGCGCGACGCCCTTGGGCGCTTCGGCCGGGGCCGGCGCCTGGGTGGCGCCTTCAGCTTCCAGCAGCAGCACCACGTCGCCTTCGGACAGGCTGTCGCCCAGCTTGACCTTGATCTCCTTGATCACGCCGCCAGCCGAGGACGGCACTTCCAGCGTGGCCTTGTCCGACTCCAGCGTGACCAGCCCCTGATCCTTCTTCACCGTGTCGCCGACAGCGACCAGGATCTCGATCACCGGCACGCCACTGTAGTCACCGATATCGGGAACCTTGATTTCGATCGTCGCCATTGTTTTCTCCCGTGGGTTCAGCCGGCGTCGCCGGAGAACCGGTTATGCATCTTGTCCAGCGCGCGCTCGATGTCGGCATAGCGGCGCTCGTATTTTTTGTCTTTGCTGTTTGCCAGCTCGATCAGCAGCGCGGCCTGGTTGGCCAGCGCCTCCAGCCGGCCGCAATCGGGCCGCAGGCCGCTGTAGCGCCCGCCATTGACGGTGAAGGACACCACTTCGCCGTCGCTGACCGGCGCCCGCGACGTGGTTTCCGACGAGGCCAGCGCCTGTGCCCAGACCTCGACCAGACGTTGCGCCAGCGCCTCGGGCAGCGGCGCCTGCGCGGTGACCGGCTGCTGATCCAGACGCAGGGTCACGCCGGCCTTGCTGGAACCGCTGTTCCAGCTGTAGATGCGCTTGTCCGCGTGGCTGGCGAGCACGCTCCACTGCCCGCTGGCGGCATCGCGCCGCAGCAGCACCTGCGATTCCACGCCACGCGCCGGCAGCACCAGCATCGACAGTGCATCTTCGGCGGCCGCGCCCAGCAACTGCGAGGCAGCCTGGCCGTAGTTGCCTACCGCCGGTGGCCAGCCTTCGCCGATCACCGCCTCGCACTGGCGCGCAGCCAAGGCGGGCGTTGCCAGCAGTAAGAGCAATGCCGCCGGCAGCGCGCGTACCAGTACAGTCCTGATCACAGCAGCACGCGTCGCATGTCGGCCAGCACCTGTGCCAGATAGGCGGTGAACCGCGCGGCAGCGGCACCATCGATAACGCGGTGGTCGTAGCTCAGCGACAGCGGCAGCATCAGCTTGGGTGCGAATTCCTTGCCATTCCACACCGGCTGCATCGACGACTTGGAGACGCCGAGGATGGCCACTTCCGGCGCGTTGACGATCGGCGTGAATGCGGTGCCGCCAATGCCACCCAGCGAGGAGATCGAGAAGCAGCCGCCGGACATGTCGGCCGGGCCGAGCTTGCCGTCGCGCGCCTTCTTGGCCAGCTCGCCGGTTTCCTGCGCGATCTGGATCACGCCCTTCCTGTCGGCATCGCGGATCACCGGCACCACCAGACCGTTCGGGGTGTCGGCGGCAAAGCCGATGTGGAAATACTTCTTCAGGGTCAGGTTCTCGCCGCTGGCGTCCAGCGAGGAGTTGAAGGTCGGGAACTTCTTCAGTGCCGCGGCGCTGGCCTTGATCAGGAAGGCGAGCATGGTCAGCTTGATGCCGGCCTTCTCATTCTCCTTGTTCAGCGCCACGCGCAGCGCTTCCAGGTCGCTGATGTCAGCCTGGTCGAACTGGGTGACGTGCGGAATCATGGCCCAGTTGCGCGCGAGGTTGGCGCCCGAGATCTTCTGGATGCGCGACAGCGGCGTGGTTTCAATTTCGCCGAACTTGGCGAAATCGACCTTCGGCCACGGCAGCAGATTGAGGCCTCCGCCCGCGGCCACCGCGCCACCGGGAGCAGTGCCACCGCTCAGCGCCGCCTTCACGAACTTCTGCACGTCGTCGCGGGTGATGCGTCCGTTCTTTTCGGTGCCACTGATCTGGCCCAGATCCACGCCCAGTTCGCGTGCGAACACCCGCACCGCCGGACTGGCATACGGCACCTTGCCCGGCAGGACGCTGTCGGCATTGAATTCCACCGGCGGGGTGGACGGTTTGGTGGACGCGGGCAGCGCATCGACCTTCTGCAGCTCGCGCTGCGCCAGCTTGTCCGGCACCTGGTCCACCGCCACCGGCTCCACCGTGGTTGCCGTTTCAGCAGCTTCCACCTTGGCCGGCGCGGCAGGCGCAGCGGCGGCGGCGGGCTTGGCTTCGACAGCTTCGGCCACTTCGATCAGCGCCACGACCTTGCCCTCGGACAGGTTGTCGCCGACCTTGACCTTGATTTCCTTCACCACACCGGCAAATGCGGACGGCACTTCCATCGTCGCCTTGTCCGACTCCAGAGTCACCAACCCCTGATCCTTCTTGACGGTATCGCCAACGGCGACCAGCACTTCGATCACCGGGATTTCGCTGTAGTCACCGATATCGGGTACAAGCGCTTCCTTGATTTCGGCCATGGGGGTAACTCCAGCAACAAGATGAGGGAATCTCCTATTGTGGCCGCACTGCGCCCAAGCGCCAACCGCTGGCGATCGTTTGCGACCACCCTGTCCCGGGACAGGGCGCGCTAATCACCGCCCCTGCTGCGTCAACGCGTCTTGTCACGCCGGCACGCTGGCCGGCGCGCTGTCTGCCCTGTCCGCTGCGGTCATTTCCGCGCCTTGTCGGCGATCAGAGGCTGGGAGCTGCCAGCACCGGCGCCAGCTGGCGCCATTCCTGCAGCAGCCGGTCAAACGACCAGGCGGCGTTGGCCGGGCTGGTTGATGGCAGCGCCAGCAGTGGCAGCCGGGCGGCTTCGGCGGCAAGCCGCGGCTGCACGAAGCGCTCAAACGCCCGCGCGGCACTGGCGCCGTTGCAGGCGATCAGCTGCAGACGCGGCAGGCGCTGGATCAACGTCGGCAACGGATTGGCCACCTCGCTGCCGCGCACGATCGCCGCATCCAAGCTGCCGCGGCGTTCGCAGCGGCCGATCACGTCCCACAGCCCGGCCCCGGCAGCCTGCAGCGCGGCCATGCGCTGCTCGTATGCCGCGCGCGGATCGAAGTCGCACAGCGCGCCCATCAGCGGCCAGAAACGATTGCGGGGATGGGCGTAGTAGCACTCCGCTTGCAGCGATGCGACGCCGGGCATCGAACCGAGGATGAGCACCCGGCAATCCACCTTCACCTGCGCAGGCAGGCTTTGCACCGTCGTCTCGGTCATCACATGCAGCACAACATCGTGAACATCTGTTTTCCCTCGCAGCTGGCACCGCGGGCTCCTCACGGGATATTTGCTGAATGCATACGACCCCGGGAGCGCGCATAGCGGAATCGATTCATCTTGCCATCGCTACGTTGGCTGTGCCCCATTCGAGGGCCTCGAGAACATGAGGAGAAACCTATGCGGTCCATGAAAATCCTTGGTCTTGCCACTGTTGGCGCGCTGGCCCTTTCGCCGGCGGCATTCGCGCAGGACGGCGTGAGCGATACCGCCTCCGGCAAGCACTTTTCCGTGGTCGGTGGCGTCACCTTGCTGCAGCCCAAGAACAATCCGGCCGACGGCCTGGACAAGGTGGACGGTGGTCCGGCGCCAACCGTCAGCGCCAGCTATTTTTTCAATGACAACGTGGCCATCGAGTTGTGGGGCGCGGCCGACAAGTTCAACCACCGCGTGCGCGGCAACGGCGGCGGCAAGGTCGGCACGGTCGAGCAGCAGCCGCTGGCCCTGAGCGGCCAGTACCACTTCGGCGCCGCCGACAACACCTTCCGCCCGTTCGTGGGTGCGGGTTATTACCAGTCCAACTTCAGCAACGAGAAGATCGACGGGCTGGATGCCAGCGGTGATCACGTCGCGCTGGAAACCGCCAAGGGCGCCATCGGCACCGTCGGTGTGGACATGAACATCAACTCCACCTGGTTCGCCCGCGCCGACGCGCGCTACCTGCATTCGCGCCCCGAGCTGCGTGTGGCCGGCTCCGGCACCGGCCAGGAGCTGAAGCTGGACCCGTGGACCGTCGGCATCGGCCTGGGTGCGCGCTTCTGATCTCTGTGCCGATACCAAGCAACAGTGGCGGGCCCTGCGGGGCCCGCTTTGGTTTCAGGGAGTACCGCGGCCTTCATCCCAGCGCAGCGCGCGGTAATCGAACCCGGCCTGCAGCCGCGGTTTGATGATGTCGAAGAACGGCGAGACGTCGAAATCGCGTGGGGTGTACAGGCTGTAGTTGCGGATGTGCAGGATTTCCTGCCGCTGGTGATGGCCGCCGACCAGCGCCTGCACGGTCTCGATTTCCGGCAGGATCGGATAGTGGATCGAACCGAACGCCTGGGCCAACAGGGTCGAACAGATCGCTTTGGTCGGCTCTCCGCTGCCCAGCGCGATCAGCCGTCGCCGCACGTGCCCTGGCACCGGCGGCTGCCGGATCAGGTAACGCGCCAGATCGAACACGTTCTTCAGGTCGTAGCTGTAGCCGACCCGCGAGCGCATGAAGGCCACCAGCTGGTCGACATCGGCCTCATCCAACCCGCGCGGCCGGCAGATGCGGGTGTGTTCGTGGGCAACGCTGCTCAGCGGCACCACGCGCACGCCGTCCTCCACGTCCACGTCGGCCAGCAACGGCTGCAGCCGCCCGCCCTCGGGAAACGGATGCTCACCGATATACAGCGCCGCATGCGACCACGTGGACTGGGTCAGATATTTGATGGCGGTGGAAAAGCGGCTGTTGCCCTCCACCAGCAGCACGTCGCCGCGTCGCAGCGTTTGCGCCAGCAACGACGGGTCACTGGTGGAAGGATTGGCATGGCGCGTGCGCGGCTGCGCCAGGTAATGGGCCAGTCGCCGTCCCAGAAAACGCAGCAAACCCATCGCAGCCCCCATCGGGTTGGAATCCAGCGCCGCGCCGCTGCGCAGCCCTGCAGATCGTACGGTGTCTAGCGCGGGCTGCGGTCGTAGCGGCGATAGCGCAGATGGCGTTGCAACCGCCGCTGCAACAGCGCCGCGTACATTCCGGCGTATCCCAGCAGCAGGGCCGCCACCGCCAGCAGGCTGGCATGGCTCAGCCAGCCTTCCAGCGGCCAGGGCTGTCCGTTCACCGACACCTGCCAGCCCTGCGCCAGGCCGGCCACCAGCCGTGCCAGCACCAGTGCGGTCAACGCCAGTACCAGCCACGTGTTGGGCTTGTAGTACAACGCCACCGGCGTGGTTTCAAACCGGGTCAACGCATAGCCGAGCATGCCCAGCGCCATGCCGGCCAGCAGGCCGAGTCCGGACTGCCACCACGCCCCCGGCCACCACAGGCTGGCGACCAGTGCGAACACCACGAACAGCACGGTGGAAGCCAGCGTCAGCCACAGGTTGAGCGTGACCAGCCAGGCGCGGGCAGGGCGCCGCGCACTGCCGCTGCGGAAGCGCTGCCACAGCGACAGCGGCAACAGCAGCAGCATCAACGCCATGAAGACGAGCAGGGCCAGCGGCAGGGCCAGCAGCAGCGGCATCGTCGGGGCTCAGAACGCCGGCAACACCGCGCCCTTGTACTTCTGCGCGATGAAGGCCTTCACTTCCGGCCCGGTCAGCGCCTTGGCCAGCTTCTGCACGCGCACATCGTCCTTGTTGTCGGTGCGGGCGACGAGGAAGTTCACGTAGGGCGAATCGCTGCTCTCGATCGCCAGCGCATCCCGGGTGGGATTGAGACCGGCATCGAGTGCGTAGTTGGTGTTGATCAGCGCCAGATCGACCTGGTCGAGCACGCGCGGCAGCATCGCCGAATCCAGTTCGCGGAACTTGAGCTGCTTCGGGTTTTCGGTGATGTCGCGCTGGGTGGACAGGGCGTTGTTTGGATCCTTCAATTTGATGACGCCGGCCTTGTCGAGCAGGATCAGCGCGCGGCTGTTGTTGCTCGGATCGTTCGGGATCACCACATCGGCCCCGACCGGCAACGCTTCCAGCGAGGTGAAGCGGCGCGAATAGGCGCCGAACGGCTCGATATGCACGCCCACCACCGTCACCAGATCGGTCTTGCGGTCGCGGTTGTAGGCGTCCAGATAGGGCTCGGTCTGGAAGTAGTTGACGTCGACCTGCTTCTGCACCAGCTGGTCGTTGGGCTGCACGTAGTCGTTGAACACGCGCACATCCAGCGTCACGCCTTCCTTTTCCAGCAGCGGTTTGACCACCTGCAGGATCTCGGCATGCGGTACCGCGGTGGCGGCCACGACCAGCCTGGAACCGTCGGCGGCCGGCTTGCCGCAGGCGGCAATGGCCAGCACGGCGGCGATCAGGGGAACGGCGAGAAGCTTTTTCATGGGGGCGAAATCCTGTGAAAACGGAACCTGCGAGCGCCGCTACCGTAGCAGGGGCGCTGTTATTGCCGGCGCGACGTCCGCGCCGGTCACTTGCGGCTGTAGTAGGCCACCAGGCGGTCGCCGAGCATCTGCAGCAGCTGCACCAGCACCAGCAGCAGGACCACGGTGACCAGTGCCACGTCGGTGTGCGAGCGCTGGTAACCGTCGCGGAAGGCCAGGTCCCCCAACCCGCCCGAGCCGATGGCACCGCCCATCGCGGTGAAACCGATCAGCGCAATGGTGGTCACGGTGGCACCGGCAATCAGCCCCGGCCGGGCTTCGGGCAACAGCACCCGGGTCACCAGCTGCCAGGTGGTGGCGCCCATCGCCTGGCTGGCTTCGATCACGCCGCGATCCACCTCACGCAACGCGGTTTCGACCAGGCGCGCGTAGAACGGCGCCGCGCCGACCACCAGCGGCAGGATCGCGCCGCGCACCCCCAGCGAGGTGCCCATCAGGCCGAGCGTGACCGGAATCAGCACGATCATCAGGATGATGAAGGGCACGGAGCGCAGCACGTTCACCACCAGCGCCAGCACCCCGTAGACGACGGGCTTGCGCCGCAGCTGCGGCGAACCGGTCAGGAACAGCAGCACGCCCAGCGGCAGCCCGATGGCCATGGTCAGCGGCAGCGAGCCGGCCAGCATCAGCAGCGTGTCGAGGGTGGCCTGGCCGATATCGGCCCACTTGCCGGCATCCAGATGGCGGAAGAAGCCGCCTGCAGTTGCAAGGATCATCGGCGCAGCTCCTGCACATGCACGCCGGCGGCGGCAAAGGTATGCAGCGCGGCCTCGTGGTTGCCGCCCACCAGCGACACCGTCAGCTGGCCATAGGGGGTGTCCTTGATGCGATCGATGCGGCCGGAAAGGATGTTGTAGTCGACCCCGGTCTCGCGGGCGATGCGCCCGAGCAGGGGCTCGTAGGTGTCCTTGCCGAGGAAGGTCAGGCGCACGATGCGGCCACCGACGGAGGCGAAATCCCGGTGCAGCTCGGCTTCGTCCACATGCTCGGCTTCGGAGACGAAGCGGCGGGTGGTCGGATGCTGCGGATGCAGGAACACATCCGTCACCGCGCCCATCTCCACCATGCGGCCGGCATCGAGCACCGCCACCCGGTCGCAGACACGCCGGATCACATCCATCTCGTGGGTGATCAGCACGATGGTCAGGCCCAGTTCGCGGTTGATCCTGCCCAGCAGCTGCAGCACCGAGGCGGTGGTCTGCGGATCCAGCGCGCTGGTGGCCTCGTCGCACAGCAGGATCTGCGGCCGCGTGGCCAGCGCACGAGCGATGCCGACGCGCTGCTTCTGCCCACCCGACAACTGCGCCGGGTACTTGTTGGCGTGATCCTCCAGGCCGACGGTATGCAGCAGCTCGGCCACGCGTGCGTCGATCTCGCCGCGTGCGGTACCGGCCAACTGCAGCGGGAAGGCCACATTGCCGGCCACGGTGCGCGCCGACAGCAGGTTGAAGTGCTGGAAGATCATGCCGATCCTGCGCCGCAGCGTGCGCAGGTCATCGGCCTCCAGCGCGGTCACGTCCTGCCCATCGATCAGCAGGCGGCCGCCGCTGGCCTGTTCGAGCCGGTTGATCAGCCGGATCAGCGTCGACTTGCCGGCGCCGGAATGGCCGATGATGCCGAACACCTCGCCGGCCTCGATGGTCAGGTCGAGCGGATGCAGCGCGGCGATCGCGCGGCCTTCCACGGCATAGGATTTGTGCAGACGCTGGAACTCGATCACTGCGCGGACAACCGGGGGAATGACAAAGGGGGCGTGAAGCCTATCAGCGGCCGCCGGAACGCGCCCGCACCGGGGCCAAGAATCATATTCCTTTTGCTTCTAAGCCGTCGTAATTGGGCCGGCCCGCCTTCAGGGATGATCCAGCGGCAGCGTGTGGCGCGCCCGCACCACCCGCTCGCGGTGCAGCAGGTACAGACCGCTGGCGACAATGATCGCCGCGCCGGCCCAGGTCCAGCCATCGGGCAACACCTGCCACACCAGCAGGTCCAGGCCGATCACCCACACCAGCCCGGTGTACTCCAGCGGCGCGATCATCGACGCCTGCCCGAGCTGGAAGGCGCGGGTCAACGCGATCTGACCCAGCGCCCCGGTCAGGCCCATGCCGGCGATCAGGGCCGCATGCCTGCCCTGCAGCGGCCGCCATTCCGGCCACGCCAGCAGCCCGGCGCCGACCGCCAGGATCAGCAGGAACCACACCACCATCGACTGCGAGGTGTCGGTGCGGGTCAGCAGGCTCACCGTCACCGAGGCGATGGCGTAGGCAAGCGCAGCCACCAGCACCATCAACCCGGGCAGCGAGATGATGCCGTCCACGCCCGGGCGCAGCACCACCAGCACCCCGACCAGGCCGATTCCGATGGCGATCCAGCGCCGCGGCCCCACATATTCGCCCAGCAGCGGCACCGACAATGCCGCCACCAGCAGCGGCGAAACGAAATAGATCGTGTAGGCGGTGGACAGCGGCAGCGTGCGCAACGCATAGACGAAGCAGCCGATCATCACCATGCCCAGCCCGCCGCGCAACAGATGCAGCCCCCAGCGCACCGGGATCATCGAGCGCGGCCCGGCCGTGGCCAACACCCACACCAGCACGAACGGCAGCGACGCCGCGCCGCGCAGCATGGTCACCTGCAGGGTCGGGTAACTGGCCGCCAGCAGCTTCATGGCGGCATCCATCACCGAGAAAAAAGCGACGGCGGCGAGCATCCACAGGATGGCGCGCGCGGGGGATCGGGTCGGGGACATGGCGGCATTATCCGCCGCCACCGGGGCTGCTGGCAGCCCGGAAGCGCCGTTTGTTCGACGCCTTTAACCGGAGCGCGCCGCATGCACCGCAACCACGCGCAGGAAACGGCCCGCGTTGCCGGCCGCAGGCGCTGGGCAAAGACGAACCGGCGCCGTCCAGACGCGGGCGCCGCCCGGCTGCATGCAGCGTGGCGTGGTGCGTGGTGAATGCGGGGCCGCGCGGTTCGCGATCCCCTAGAATGGGGCCGGATCTTTACCGGAGTTTCCCATGCCTTCCTTTGACGTCGTTTCCGAAGTCGACAAGCACGAGCTCACCAACGCCATCGACCAGGCCAACCGCGAGCTGTCCACCCGCTTCGACTTCAAGGGCGTGGACGCGAAGTTCGAGCAGGACGACCAGGTCATCAACCTGTCGGCGCCCAGCGACTTCCAGCTCAAGCAGATGACCGACATCCTCAACGCACGCCTGGCCGCCCGCGGCATCGATTTCCGCTGCCTGGAATCGGGCGAGGTGGAGACCAACCTGGCCGGCGCGCGGCAGAAGGTGACCGTCAAGCAGGGCATCGAGCAGAAGGTGGCCAAGCAGATCGCCGCCAAAATCAAGGAAGCCAAGCTCAAGGTCGACACCCAGATCAACGGCGACAAGCTGCGCGTGACCGGCAAGAAGCGCGACGACCTGCAGGATGCGATCGCCATGCTGAAGAAGGCCGAGTTCGAAGTGCCGCTGCAGTTCGACAACTTCCGTGACTGAGTCCGCCGCCGTGCCGGCCGCCGATGCCGACCCGATCGCCGTGACCCGCCGCTGGGTGGAGCGCGCGGTGATAGGCCTGAACCTGTGCCCGTTCGCCAAGGCGGTCTACGTCAAGGAGCAGGTGCGTTTCGTGCTCAGCGACGCCAGCACGCCCGAGGCACTGCTGGAAGAACTGGCCGAGGAGCTGTTGCTGCTGCGTGACACCCCGGCCGAGCAGATCGACACCACGCTGATCGTGCATCCGGACGTGTTGACCGATTTCCTCGATTACAACGACTTCCTCGAAAACGCCGATGCCGCGGTCGAGGCGCTCGACCTGCAGGGCATCCTGCAGGTGGCCAGCTTCCATCCGGATTACCAGTTCGCCGGGGCGGCGCCGGATGATGTGTCCAACTACACCAACCGCTCGCCCTACCCGACCCTGCACCTGTTGCGCGAAGACAGCGTGGAGCGTGCGGTGGCCGCGTTCCCGGACCCGGACGTGATCGTCGAGCGCAATATCGCCACGCTCGACGAACTCGGCGTGGACGGCTGGAACAAGCTGCTGGGGGATTGATGCCGGCAGTGCGGCAACACCCGCGACAATGAATCGACGCGGGGCTTGCCCGCGTTGCCACAGCAGGCATCCGACGTTGCGACCGGTCACCCGGCCATCGAACGAAACCGCAGCCCTACGGCGCCCCGCCGAACAGTATCTCCAGGTCGGCCTCGTGCAACTGGCGCCACTGCCCGGAGGCCAGATCCTGCAGTTCCAGACCGCCGACCCGGCAGCGATGCAGACCCTGCACGTGGTTGCCGACCGCGGCAAACATGCGCCGCACCTGGTGGTAACGGCCTTCATGCAGGGTCAGGCGCGCGCGCCGTGGTCCCAGCACCTCCAGCTCGGCCGGCAGCAACGGCTTGTCATCCGATTCAAGCAGCAGCGCGCCGCTGGCGAATTGCGCGCCCTCGTCGCCGCGCAGATCCTGCGCCAGTTCGGCCTCGTAGACCTTGTCCAGCTTCGACTTGGGCGAGACGATCCGGTGCAGCAACGCCCCGTCGTCGGTCATCAGCAGCAGGCCGCTGGTGTCGCGATCCAGCCGCCCCACCGGCGACAGCAGTGGCGAGCGGTCGCGGAAACGCGGCGGCAGCAGGTCGTAGACCAGTCGGCCGATGTCCTTGGTCGAGCAGGTATAGCCGGCCGGTTTGTGCAGCAGGAGGGTCAGCCCTGGCGGCGGGTCCAGCGGTTCGCCGTCGATCCGGATGGCCTCGTGCGCGACCTTGTCGTCGGCGTACAGCACCTCGCCGGCGGCGTCGGTGATGCGGCCTTCGCGGAACATCAACGTCACCTGCTTGCGGCTGCCATAACCGAGGTTGGCGATGTGCTTGACCAGTTTCATCGGCGCGCCTTCACTGCCGCGATCACCTTGAAACCGTCGCGTTCGGCGGCCACGCGCACCTGGCCGAAGCTGTCGTTGAGGATCTGTTCGTAGGGCAGATGCCGGTTGGCGACCAGGAAGAGGCGTCCGCCCGGCCGCAGGGCCTGCGCGGCCACGGCGATGAAACGCTGGCCGATGTCCGGGCGGTCGGCGCGCGAAGGCGTATGGAACGGCGGGTTGCTGACGATGAAATCGAAACGCCCGTCGATGCCGGCGGTGACGTCGTGCCAATGGAATGCCAACGCCGCCGTGCTGCCGGCCTGACCCAGATTGCGCCTGGCCAAGGCTAGCGCGCGGGCCTCGGCTTCATACAGATCCAGCGCCTTCACCTTGGGGCAGCGGGCGAGCACTTCGGCCGACAGATAGCCGAAGCCGGCACCAAGATCGGCACCGTGACCGTCGAGATCGGCCGGCAACTGGTCCACCAGCAGCGCCGAGGCCGGATCGATGCGATCCCAGGCGAACACGCCCGGACGGCTGTGGAAGCGGCCGTCGAGGATCGGCCGCGGCGCGTCCAGCGCCGCCCAGCGCTGGCGCAAGGCCTCGTCGTGCGTACCTTGCAGCGGCGCGGTCCAATACGCGCGGCAATGGTTCTTGGTGAGCTTGCCGCCGAGGCCGGCGAGCTGCTGCAGATCACTTTCGCCGGAACGCGCGCCTTCGTTGTTCGACTGGCAGGCGAGCACCCGTCCACCGGGGGCGGCCAGGGCCAGTGCACGGGCGAACAGCGCGCGCGCTTCTTCGCGCTGACGCGGGGGCAACACCAGCACCAGCGCATAGCGGGTGGGATCGGCTTCTATTTCATCTTCGCCGCGCACCGTCCAGCCACTGCGTTCGAGCGCCTCGGCGAACGGCCGGAAGCTCTGCTCGCACAGCAGCTGCCCCGCCTGCGCATGCTGGCGCAGCGGCGCGCCATCACGCGCGCGCAGGAACAGGACCGGTCCCTGCGGCCAGCCCAGGGCTCCATTGGCGAACGGGAGGAACAGGGTTTCCAGGGGTGCATCGTGCAGGGCAGCCATTGCCGGGTCTTTCCAGTACAGGGCCGGCCATTCTAACGGGGCTGCCGCGCCGGCCAGCGCCGGGGCGTGCGGCCGGCATGTCACGCCCGCGTGCAACAGCCGCAGCAGGCTGCGGCGGAGCTAAAGCTCCGAGGGCGGCAACTGGTCGATTTCGCGGATGCTGTCCAGCCATATCAGGTGCTGCTGCGCCGGGCGTTCCAGATCATCCAGCCGCACCATCGCGTTCACTCCGGCCTGCTCGGTGTGATCGTGGAACTGCTGCAGCGCCGGCTGCACCGAAACCGTGCCGGACACCCGGCTGTCGTCGTCCAGCACCAGCCGCACCCGCGCCTCTCCCGGCAACTGGACGATGAGCGCCTCCAGTACCGCAATCCGTGACTGGTCCGAATAGACATGCGGCGCGTAACGGGCCATGGGATCCCCTCCTGTGTGAGGTGCCAGCCTCGTGCATTGGGCGTGAAATCTCCGCCAAGGCTTCAGGACGGTGAATGCGCCGCCCGGATCTCCGCCACCAGTTGCGCCAGACTGTAGGGCTTGGCCAGATGGCCCTGGAAACCGGCCTGCAACGCGCGCTGGCGGTCATCGGGCCGGGACAGGGCGGTGACCGCCACGGCGGGCAATTCCGCCGGCGCCACGCCCATGTCCTCGCGCAGGATGCACAGCATGCCGTAGCCATCCATGCCGGGCATGCCGATATCGCTGACCAGCACGTCGAAATCCTGCCAGCTTTGTCCGCCCAGCAACGCCAACGCCTCGGCGGCCGAGCCCACCGCCACCACCTGCGCGCCCTGCTCTTCCAGCAACCGGCACAGGTATCCCAGCATGTCCGGCTGGTCCTCCACCGCCAGCAACCGCAGGCCGCGCAGTGCGTGCTGCTCCACCACGTGGGCGGTGATCGGGCCGCGTTGCACTTCGCGGCGCGGACGCGTGGCCGATTCGGGCTCGCATGCGGGCAGGCGCACGCTGAAGGTCGAGCCGCGTCCGGGCCCGATACTGTCTGCCGACACCGTGCCGCCATGCAGCTCCACCAGTTGCTGCACGATGGCCAGGCCCAGCCCCAACCCGCCGTGGCGCCGGGTGGTGGTGCCGTCGGCCTGGGTGAAGCGGCTGAACAGATGCTGCAGGAACTCCGGCGCGAAGCCGTCGCCGTTGTCGCGGATGTGCATCACGTAGCAGCCGTCCTCCAGCCGCAGCTCCACCTCGATCCGGCCGCCGGCGGGTGTGAACTTGATCGCGTTGGAAACCAGGTTCCACAACACCTGCTGCAGCCGGGTGGCGTCACCTTGCACCAGGCATGGCGTATCGGGCACACGCATGGTGAGCGTCTGCACCTTGACTTCAGCCGCCAGCTCCTGGGCGCGGATCGCCTCGCGCACCTGCTCGGCCAGATCCAGGGTTTCCACCTCCAGCTGCACCTTGCCCAGCAGCATGCTGCTCAGGTCGAGCATGTCCGAGATCAGGCGTTTCTGCGCCATCGCGCTGGCAGCGATCACACTGATGCCCTTGTGCAGCGGATGATCCTGCTCCATCCGCTGCAGCATCAGCTCACTCCACCCCAGGATCGTGGTCAGCGGCGTGCGCAGCTCGTGCGACAGCGTGGCCAGGAATTCATCCTTCAGCTGGGCCGTGCTTTCGGCCGCGTTGCGGGCGCTGCGCTCGGCTGCCAGCAACTGCTCGCGGGCCATCTCGATCTCACGCCGCTCGGTCACATCCTGGCTGATGCCGGCCAACCCGACGAAGCGCCCGTCCGCGGCAAACCTCGGCACCGCGTTCATCTCGAGCCAGCGCCACTGGCCATCATGGCGGCGCGCCAGCGCCAGCAGATGCATGTCGCGCCGTTCCTGCAAACCGGCCTGCAATTCATACTCGAATCCGGGCAGGTCCTCCGGATGCAGCACCTTCTCCCACCAACGCTCGTCGAAGCAGCCGACGTCGCCACCGAAGAACTGTCCGAACGCACTGTTGACGAACCGCGTCTGCCCCAGGTCATCCAGCACCCAGACCGGCATCGGCATGCCGTCGGCCAACGCGCTGAAGCGGGCCTCGCTCTCGGCCAGTTCGGTCTCCATCTGCTTGCGCTGGGTGATGTCCAGGAACATCACCGCCACCCGATGCTGGTCCGGCTCACCGATGCGCATCGCATCCACCGAGTACCAGCGGCCCAGTGCACGCGCTTCGCGTTCGAAATTCAGGCTCACGCCATCGCTCGCGACCCGCCCATACAGGCGGTACCAGTACTCCTCGTGCGCGGGCGACAACTCGCGCATGCATTTGCCACGCGCGCCGACCAGCCCGGTGTGGCGCTCGAACGCCTCATTGACTTCGATGAAACGGTAGTCGATGGCGTTGCCGTCCTCGAACAACACCTCGATGATGCAGAACCCCGCCGCGATCCCGTCGAATATTTCCCGGTACAACGAGCGCTCGTCCGGATCGGCGCGGCGTCCGGAAGCAGTCGCAGGAACGCGGGAATCGGTTTCAACAGGGGTCATGGCAACAACAGTCCCGGCCGGAAATGGCTGTAGGCATCTTGGGAAGGCCTTCGACGCAGCGCAAGCGACGCCTTGTGAAGACTGAATCGCCTGCAACGCCGCTCGCATATCTATCGGTGTCGATTGTCCGCCGCTGCGATCAAGCACACACTGACGTTGTTCCCACGCCACCGGAGTCTGCAATGAAAACCTGGACCGTTACCGGATTGGCGCTGGCCTGCCTGCTTGCCATGGGCAGCGCCGATGCCAAGCCCCGCAATGTGACCGATCCCCAAGCACCGCGTGCCCTGACCGGCGACCACCCGGTGCAGGTGCAATGGACCGACCCGGCGCAGTTCACCGAACTGCGCCAGAGCAACAACCGCTGGGAAGCCCAGCGCGGCGACTGGGTCACCAGTCTGGCCGAACACCTGCGCAAGAGTGCGACCCGGCAGTTGCCACCCGGTCAGAAGCTGGACGTGACCATCACCGACATCAAGCGCGCTGGCGATTTCGAGCCGTGGCACGGCGCGCAACTGGACGATGTGCGTTTCATGCGCGATATCTATCCGCCGCGGATCTCGCTGCAATTCACGCTCAGCGATGCCAACGGGCACGTACTTGACCAGGGCGAGCGCAAGCTCTCCGACATCGCCTATCTGATGAACAGCGGCCTGCTGCGCAATGACACCGATCCGCTGCGCTACGAGAAGCGCCTGCTCGACAACTGGCTGCGGCGCGAGCTGCGTCATGAGCGGATCAGCGCCGGGTCGTGAGCGCGTCAGCCACGGCTGTCGCTCCTGGTCGGTAAAAAAAAACAGGGCCGCATCGCGGCCCTGTTTCATTCATGCGGGCAGATACACCCGTGGCGTGCGCTTGAGGCTGCACGGCAGGCGGTAAGCACTGGTACCGCAACGCGGTGCCAGTTCGGAAATGGTCGGTGCCGTGCCCCACAGCTCCACGGTGCTGCCATGCCCGGCCTGCGGATGATCGGTCAGGTCCACGGTGAGCATGTCCATCGACACCCGCCCGATCAGTTGTCCGGGCATTCCATCGATCTGCACCGGGGTGCCATTGGGTGCGAACTGCGGATAGCCGTCGGCATACCCCATCGCCACCACGCCCACGCGTGTGGGGCGTTCGGCGATGAAGCGGGCGCCGTAGCCCACCGGTTCACCCACCGCCAGCTCGCGCACCGCGATCACCTGCGACTGCAGTGTCATTACCGGACGCAGTTGCGCGGTGTGCGGCGCAGGTTGCGGATACAGCGGATCGGCTCCGTAGAGCATCAGGCCGGGCCGCACCCAGTCACTGCGCACCTGCGGCCAGCCGAGCAGGGCCGGCGAATTGCACAGGCTGGTCTCGCCGGCCAGACCCTCGGTGGCGCGGGCAAACAGCGCGACCTGCTCGACCGTGCGGTCGTTGTCCAGCTCGTCAGCGCGCGCGAAGTGGCTCATCAGCACCATCGGGCCGACGTGCGGCAACGCGCTCAACTGGGTGTGTGCCGCGCGGAATTCGTCCGGCGACAATCCGAGCCGGTGCATGCCGCTGTCCAGTTTCAACCAGACCCGCAACGTGGCCGTGGTGGAAAAAGCGGCAATCGCCTGCACCTGCCATGGCGTGGCCACGGCGGTCCACAGATCATGCGCGACGATCAACGGCAGCTCGGCGGCATCGAAGAACCCTTCCAGCAGCACGATCGGCGCGGTGATCCCGGCCTGGCGCAGCTCCAGCGCTTCTTCGATGCAGGCCACACCGAAGCCATCGGCCTCCGGCTCCAGCGCGCGCGCGCAGGCCACCGCACCGTGGCCGTAGGCGTCGGCCTTGACCACCGCCAACGCCTTGCCGCCGCCAAGCCGGCGGGCCAAGCGGTAGTTGTGGCGCAATGCCTCCAGGTCGATCAACGCACGGGCTGGGCGCATGGCGGCTGCTCGCGGTTGGAGGGATCGGGGCGGTTGCCGGAATAACGGAAGATGTCCAGCCCCTCGGTGCTGATCTGCGGCTGCTTGCGGCTCATCAGGTCGGCAAGGTAGCGGCCTGAACCGGCGGCCATGGTCCAACCCAGGGTGCCGTGACCGGTGTTGAGGAACAGGTTGCGATACGGCGTGGCGCCGATCACCGGGGTGCCGTCGGGCGTGGCCGGGCGCAGTCCGGTCCAGAACTCGGCGCGCGACAGATCCCCGCCGTGCGGGTACAGATCGTTGACCACCTTTTCCAGCGTGGCGCGGCGCTGCGGCGCCAGCGACAGGTCGAAGCCGGCGATCTCGGCCATGCCACCCACCCGGATGCGGTCCTGGAAGCGGGTGACGGCCACCTTGTAGCTTTCATCGAGGATGGTCGAGGTCGGCGCCATTGCCGCATCGGTGATCGGCAAGGTCAGCGAGTAGCCCTTGAGCGGATACACCGGCAGGCGCATGCCCAGCGGCGCCACCAGCTGCGACGAATAGCTGCCCAACGCGACCACGTAGTGATCGGCGGTTTCCAGCTGGCCGTTGACGCGCACGCCGGTGATGCGGCTGCCATCGCCCTGCAGCGCGGAAATATCCTGCCCGTAGCGGAATTCCACGCCGGCTGCGGCCGCCATCGCCGCCAGCTTCTGCGTGAACAGCTGGCAGTCACCGGTCTGGTCCTCAGGCAGGCGCAGCGCGCCCACCAGCTTGTCGGCGGTGCCCGCCAACGCCGGCTCGACGCGGATGATGCCGTCGCGGTCCAGCACTTCGTAGGGCACGCCGTACTCACGCAGCACCTCGATGTCCTGCGCGGCGGCATCGAGCTGTTGCCGGGTGCGGAACAGCTGGGTGGTGCCGAGCTGGCGGCCTTCGTAATCGATGCCGGTCTGCGCGCGCAGCTCGTTGATGCAATCGCGGCTGTAATCGGACATGCGCACCATGCGCGCCTTGTTGATGGCATAGCGCTCGGCGGTGCAGTTGCGCAGCATCTGCCACATCCAGCGATATTGGTTCAGATCGGCGGTCGCGCGGATCGCCAGCGGCGCGTGTTCCTCGAACAACCACTTGATGGCCTTCAACGGGACGCCCGGTGCAGCCCACGGCGAGGTATAGCCGAACGACAGCTGGCCGGCATTGGCGAAGCTGGTTTCCAGCGCCGGACCGGGCTCGCGGTCGAGCACCGACACCTCGAAACCGGCCTGCCGCAAATACCAGGCACTGGTGGTGCCAATCACGCCACTGCCCAGGATCAGGACACGCATCGTTCTACTCCGAACCGGATCATTCCCTGCCTGGAAGGCGGCAGAAGCCATAATCGGCGCAGTATAGTCACCCGCAGTCAGTCTTTTCCCCTGTTTTATCGGCAGAAAACAGGTTAATTTGCCGCGACAGCCATCCCAGACAGACCCATGCCTGCCCGCAGCCGCGAACTGGACAAGATCGACCGCAAGATCCTGCGCATCCTGCAGCAGGAAGGACGCATCTCGTTTACCGAGCTGGGCGAACGGGTGGGGCTGTCCACCACCCCGTGCACCGAACGGGTGCGACGGCTGGAGCGCGAGGGCGCGATCACCGGCTATTACGCGCGGCTGGACCCGCATTACCTCAAAGCCAGCCTGCTGGTGTTCGTGGAAATCAGTCTGGCCTACAAGTCGGGCGACATCTTCGAGGAGTTCCGCCGCGCCGCGCTGCGCCTGCCCAACGTGCTGGAGTGTCACCTGGTCTCGGGCGACTTCGACTACCTGATCAAGGCGCGCATCAGCGAGATGGCCTCGTACCGCAAGCTGCTCGGCAGCACCCTGCTGACTTTGCCGCATGTGCGCGAGTCCAAGAGCTACATCGTGATGGAAGAGGTCAAGGAAACCCTCTGCCTTCCGATTGCCGACTGAGCAGGGGCGGGCCGGAAACGAAGAAGGCGACCCGCAATGCGGGCCGCCTCCGGATTCATGCCGCGCGAAGAATCAGCGCTGCTGCTTCATGTGCTCATTCGGATCGGGTTTCTTTCCGCCCTTCTGATGAGGCTCACCCGGCTGCTGCTGACTCTGCTGCTTGCCGTGCTGGCTCTGCTCCTGAGTCCCGCCTTTCTGCGGATTGCGAGTCGGCGACTGGTTCTGTTGGTTAGCCATTTCTGCACTCTTTTCAGGTTATTGGGGGAGTGCGCCTGTGCGATGAAGCTGTGTTTGCCGGCGCAGGGACAGCGTCCGCCTGCGGCGGTTAATCACGTGCGAAGTTGCGGTAATTTCAGCTGTCATCACTCTGACTGCGCGCCTTGGGTTCTTAACCGTTCAGGCCGCCAGATCAGTGCGTGAGGCGTTGGCCATCCGCGCTGGGAACAGTGTCGTGATAGCGACCGGTACGCGTGTCCAGCACCCGGCCCGGTCCCGCCGCCTTCATGCCTTGCAGCGGGCGGCCATTGCGGTCGTAGACGCGCAGCGGCGCCTGCGGCTTGGCGGGCAGCACGGTCTGCGACGGGCCCTTGCTGCTGATCGGATGGCTGGCCAGCTGTTCGCGGATCGCCGTGTCCACCGGCGCTGCCGCATTGGCGGGCAGGTCCCGCACGGGCGGCGCCACTGTCACCGGACGGGTGGTCGTGGGCGCCGTAGCGGGCTTGATCTGCGCCTGCGCAGCGACAGGCAACCATGCAGCCAGCAGCAGGCCAGCACATGCGGACAACAGGCGTTTCATGGCGATCTCCCGGCCGGTCAAGTAGTGCCAGCCTGCGATCGGACCCCTGTAAACCCGGTGAATGCCCGGCGCTTCGCCGGGTCCGCGCGAGCAGGCGTTGGCCCCGGTTCGGTGCGGCGGCACTACCATGGCACGATCCAGCGCTTCCTTCCCCCGCCGCGAGCCGCCCATGACCAGCTTTGATCTCACCGCTCCCAGCGCTGCCCAGCGCGCCGCCCTGATTGCCGGTCTCAGTGCCGACGAACAGCGGGTACTGCTGCATCACGGCACCGAGGCGCCCTTCTGTGGCGTGTTCCTGGACAACAAGCGCGAAGGCGTCTACTGCTGCCGGTTGTGCGGGCTGCCGTTGTTCCGCTCCAGCACCAAGTTCGACTCCGGCACCGGCTGGCCCAGCTTCTTCGCACCCTATGCAAGCGAACACGTACGTGAGATCCGGGATCTGAGCCACGGCATGGTCCGCACCGAGGTTGTCTGTGCGCGCTGCGACAGCCACCTGGGCCACGTGTTTCCCGACGGCCCGCCACCGACCTTCGAACGCCACTGCCTGAATTCGGTATCGCTGTCATTCACCGCCCAGGGCGAGCCGTATCCGGATCTTCTGCAGCGTGGCGGCGCCGAGGCGCAACGCGCCGACTGAACCGTCGCCGATCCAGGCGTCCGCGCCCCTTCAGCAATGCCGGGCGGCGCCGATAACGGGATATCCCGTCCTTGCGCCCGCGCCATGCTCATCCTCGTTGGTCTGCTCGTTGTCATCATCAGCGTCCTGGGCGGCTACCTGGGTGCCCACGGCAAACTGGGCGCCCTGTGGCAGCCCTACGAGCTGGTCATCATCGGCGGCGCAGCGCTGGGTGCGTTCCTGATCGGCACCCCGCTGAAGACGGTCAAACAGACCCTGCATGCCGTGGTCGGCACCTTCAAGGGCCCCCGCTACAAGCGCCAGGACTACCTGGACGTGCTGAGCCTGCTCTACGAGCTGCTCAACAAGGCGCGCCGCGAAGGTTTCATGTCGCTGGAAGAACACGTCGAGAACCCGGCCGAGAGCGCGGTGTTCGCCAATTATCCCAAAGTGCGCGCCGACCATCACTTGCTCGACTTCATCACCGACTGCCTGCGGCTGATGATCGGCAGCAACATCGAGCCGCACGAGCTGGAGCCGCTGCTGGAGCTGGAGCTGGAAAAGCACCACCACGAGGCCCTGGAGCCTGCGCACGTGCTCAACAAGGTCGCCGATGGCCTGCCCGGTTTCGGCATCGTCGCCGCGGTGCTGGGCATCGTCATCACCATGGGTTCGATCGGCGGGGAGATCGCCGAAGTCGGCGCGCATGTGGCCGGCGCGCTAGTCGGCACCTTCCTCGGCATCCTGCTGGGTTATGGCTTCGTCGGTCCGCTGGCCGCGGCGGTGGAAGCCCGGGCCGAACAGGACGCGCGCATCTACGAATCGGTGAAGACCGCGCTGCTGGCCTGCCTGCGCGGCTACAACCCGAAGATCGCGCTGGAATTTGCCCGCAAGACCGTGCCCTCGGCGCTGCGCCCGGGATTTTCGGAGTTCGAGCAGCATCTGAAGTCGGTCAAGTAGGGATCGCCCGATGAGCGAGAACAGCCCCACGGTGATCGTGCGCCGGGTGAAGAAGGTGCAGCGCGGCGGCCATCACGGCGGCTCGTGGAAAGTGGCCTACGCCGACTTCGTCACCGCGATGATGGCGTTCTTCCTGGTGCTGTGGCTGCTGGCCAGCACCAGCAAGCCCGAGCGCGCGGCCATTTCCGAATACTTCCGCAATCCCAGCCCGCTCAGCGGCACCAGCCCGACCCCGGCGCCGGGCATGAGCGGACCCGGCGGTGCCAGCACCTCGATGATCAAGCTCGGCGGCACCACCGACCTGTCACGCGGCAAGGGCGATGCGCCGTTCGCGCAGCAGGCCAAGGCCTCGCCCGCCGAGGAGCGTGAGCGTGAGAAGCAACGGCTGGAAACGCTGATGCAGGAGTTGCGCGAGGCGATCAGCAAGAGCCAGGCGCTGGAACCGTTCAAGGACCAGCTGCTGCTGGACATTACCCCCGAGGGCCTGCGCATCCAGATCGTGGACCAGCAGAACCGGCCGATGTTCGACATGGGCAGCGCCAAACTGATGCCGTACACGCGCGCAATCCTGTTCGAGCTGTCGCACTTCATCAACCAGGTGCCCAATCGCATCAGCATCACCGGCCATACCGACACCACCGCCTATGCCAGCCAGCACGGCTACAGCAACTGGGAGCTGAGCGCCGACCGCGCCAATGCCGCGCGCCGGGCGCTGCTGGAAGGCGGCATGGAGGAAGCCAACGTGACCCGCGTGGTGGGGCTGTCTTCCTCGGTACTGTTCGACAAGACCAACCCGCAGAACCCGATCAACCGGCGCATCAGCATCGTGGTGATGACCCAGGCCGCCGAGGCGGCGGCAGTGGCCGGCAGCGCTGCGATGCAATTGCCGGCGCCTGCGCTGGCCGGTGCCGATGTGCAGGTACCGGACCTGTCGGGCAACTAGCTGCTCAATCCTGGCCATGTGCGAATCGGCGGGAAATGCTCATCCCCCGTCTCCATCGGACGTGGCCGCAATCGGCCCTCATTCACCATGCGCGCGTGCAAGTTGGAGCGCGATGAAGCGGTTGCGCTTTCGGCAATCGGGCGCCCAACGCCTACAATGACGACCGTTTATCCATCGTGTACCCGCCATGTCCAAGCAATCCAAAGCAAAGCGCGACAAGCGCAAGAAGCAGCAGCCCAAGCGTCCCTTCATGCGTCTGAACGCCGATCAGCCGGTGCAGAATCATGCCGTGCTGATGAACGAAGAGGGCCAGGTCGTTGCCGCCATCGGCCTGCAGGGCCAGGAGTGGCTGCTGTCCATCGGCGGCCAGACCATGGGCAATGCCGACAACCCGGTGCCGATGCTGGCCATGCTCAAGCACCTGTCCAATGTGCAGGAGAAGGAAGGCCGCAAGGTCACGCTGGAATATTCGAGCCAGCTGCAGCAGCTGATCGACGATCTGGCCGCCGATGAAGGCAAGACCGCCGACGACTACCTGGCCACGCTGGTGTCCGAGTTCGAAGGCGCCGACGACGAAAGCACCGATGACGCCGACGCTGGCGAGGTGGTGGAGGTGGCGTCCCCGGACGCCGCTGCAGTCGCCGAAAGCGTTGACGAGCCGGCCGGCGACAAGCCGCAGGCCTGACCGACGCGGGGACTGTGACGGTGACGGTCTACATCGACGATGCGGTACATCCCTGGCGCGGCGAGCGCTGGGCGCATCTGATGGCCGACACCGTCCCTGAGCTGCATGCCATGGCGCAGCAGCTCGGGATTCCGCAGCGGGCATTCCAGAACCGCCCCAGCGGCGCCCACTACGACGTACCGGCGCCGTTGCGCGAACAGGCCATCGCGCTGGGCGCGGTGGCGATTTCGCGCCACACCGACCGCGAGCGGCTCAAGGCGGTGATCGCCAACGCCCGTGCGCAGTACCGGCCGTAGCCCGGCCGACCGCGCCGCAACGCCACTTCAGAACGGATCGCTGCCCGGCCGCACTTCCACGCCCAGCAGCGAACACAGCGCCAGCATGGCGTCGTCATCGCGGGTGAGTGCCATCCAGCCGGCCAGGCCGGCACCGCCGGTATCCACGCTCCACAGCGAATAGTTGTGTTCGCGCAGGCGGTCGTAGGCGGTGGCCATCAGCGCCGGCGCATCCACGCCCGCGGCGAAATCGTCATCGTCAAGATCGCCGCCCCAGTCCAGCTGCAGGTTCCAGCGCGTGGCCAGTTCGTTGATTGCGGTCATCAGCGCATCGGCATCGCCGCGTTCCACCTCAAAGCCGGACTGCCACGCGATCGCGGCCATCAGTGGCGGCAGCCAGTCGCTGTCCTCGTCGATCTCTTCGCCGTTCTCCAGCAGGGCTTCACGCCAGCGGTTGAACTGCTGCAGGGCCAGTTCCTCGTCGGCCGGGTTGATCAGCACGAACAGGTTCCAGATGCGCGCCTCGAAGTCGTCCTCGTCGTAATCGCGGGCTTCTTCCTCGAAGTCGAAATATTCGCTGTTGTCTGGCATGACGCTGCATCCTGGTATTTGCTGGCACGCATTCTGACCCCGGCGGACGCGCCAAGGAAGCACCGGATTCGGCGCACGCGGCGGCGCGGTTTATCCTGTGCCACAGAAGACGGCTACGGTGGCCGTCACCCGAGTTGAAAGATGAGCGATACCCCTCCCGATCACCTGGCGATCAACCCGCAAAGCCCGTTCCACGATGCCGCCGCGCTCGAACGCGGCGTCGGCATCCGCTTCAATGGCGTCGAGCGCGACAACGTCGAGGAATACTCGGTCAGTGAAGGCTGGATCCGGGTGCAGGCCGGCAAGGCGCGTGATCGCCGCGGCAACCCGATGACGATCAAGGTCAAGGGCACGGTCGAGGCCTACTTCCTGGACACCAAGCCAGAGGCCTGATCGCGGAGGCGCGCACGACGTGTGACTGCTTCGTGCGCCCATCTCCGGATGGCGAGAGACGATTCCTGGCCGGCTGCCGCCGGGATTGCGCCGATACGAGCCAATCTCCCCGGAGCGAAACCCGCCTCCATGACCAAGCGGCCTATCGCTCCGGCAGCACGCCCTGCAACCAGCGGCTGAAGTCCGCGGCCATATCCGCAGTCAGCTCGTGTCCGGCGTCATAACCGCGCAACTCGTGATCCACGCCATGGCGCCGCAACCGGGCTGACGCCGCCTCGGCCAGAGCGAACGGCAGTTTGGTGTCGGCGCGGCCGTGCAGCAGCAAGGCCTGCAGACCGGCGTTGCCGACGTCTGCGGCAATCAGCGGTTCGATCTCCGGCAGGATCCGCCCACTCAACACCGCAAAGCCGGCCACCGCTGCCGGCGAGGTCAGCGCCACGCTGGCACTCATGATGCCGCCCTGGCTGAAGCCGGCGATCACCGTGCGCTCCGGCGCGATACCCAGTCGACCCTGCTGCCCGGCCAGGAAGTCGAGCAGGCACCGCCGGCTGGACTCGGCCAGCGCCGCATCGATCACCGGTCCCTGCGCGCCGAACTGCACCGGAAACCAGCCGAACTGCTGCACACCGAAGGCCAGCGGCGCGCGCGGCAGGATCACGTGCAGCGACGGATCCTGCGCGGCCGCCAGCGCCGCCAGGTTGTGCTCGTTGCCGCCCACGCCATGCAGCAGCACCAGCAGGCCGGTCGCCTGGGTGGCGGCGGGCCGCTCGATGAAGTGCAACCGCCCCGTGGTCATGCCACCGCCTGCGCTGCCGGCCGGCCATCGAACCGGTAGATATCCATCGCCAGCATGCCCATGTCGATGCCGGCATCGATGCGCTGCGCCCCCATTGCATCAGCGCCGGCCGCGCCCATCGCGAAAAACAGCGGCAGCAGGTGTTCGTCGGTGGGATGGGCCTGCTCGGCGAACGGCGCCTGGCGGCGGTAGTCGAACAACGCCTCGCGGTCATCGGCAAGGAGCCGCTGCTCGATCCATTCAATGAAAGGCCGCACGTAGGGCGCGTCCTTGCCCTGCTGGTAATTGCGCCAGTCATGCAGGTTGTGGGTGATGCTGCCAGAGCCGATCAACAGCACGCCCTGCTCGCGCAGCGGTGCCAGCGCCCGCCCGAGCTCGAACTGGTGCTGCGGACCGAGCATCGGCTGGATCGACAATTGCAACACCGGAATGTCGGCCTGCGGATACAGGAACCGCAGCGGCACCCAGGCGCCGTGGTCGAGCCCGCGCTGCGGATCGACCTGCGGACGCAGCCCGGCCTGCGCCAGCCGCTCGACCACCTCGGCGGCCAGCGCCGGTGCACCGGGCGCCGGGTACTGGAGCTGGTACAGCTCGGCCGGAAAACCACCGAAGTCGTGGATCGTCTCCGGTTGCGCGGTGGTGCCGACCATCGGCTGCGCGGCCAGCCAATGCGCGGAAGCCATCACGATGGCGCGCGGGCGCGGCAAGCCGGCAGCCAGCGCGGCCAGACGCTCCCCCACCAGGCCCGGTTGCAGCGCGGTCATCGGCGAACCATGCGAAATGTAGAGCGAAGGCAGACGACTCATGGCGGAACTCCATTGCTAGAAAGGGAACGTTTCAACGCGCGCCGTCGGCAACGCTACGTTGCCGGCACACCGGGGAAAGACCGGACCGGCCACGCGTGGCAGCCGTGCGCGGTGCAGGCCACCACTCCTCTCACTGAGATCGGTAACGCCGTGGTAGACCGGGTAGCACCCCAAGCAGGAGACGACAGTCACGCCCGTATCGATGGTCGCGGCACCGATGTTGAAACGATGTGCCCATGCTATTGACCTCGAAGCCCTACATAAACAACGATAGGAGGCAGAATTACTCTCACAGAGTGAAACAATGGACGCGCTCCAGGCCATGCGGGTGTTTGTAGCGGTAGTGGAGCGCAACGGATTCAGCGCTGCCGCCGCCGCCCTGGATATGTCCAGCGCGGCGGTTACCCGCCACATCGCGGCGCTGGAGAAGCGCCTGTCCACCCGCCTGCTCAACCGCACCACGCGCCGGGTCAGCCCGACCAGCACCGGGGCGGCCTATTACCAGCGCTGCGTGCAACTGCTGGCCGAGTTCGACGAACTGGAAGCGTCGGTGGGCGCGCAGGCGCTGCAACCGTCCGGGCGCCTGCGCATCAATGCGCCCGTCAGCTACGGCATCGCCCGGATCGCGCCGTTGCTGGCCGGCTACCGCGCCCGCTATCCAAAGGTGCAGCTGGATCTGGCATTGGCCGACCGGCTGGTGGACATGGTTGAAGAAGGGTTCGACCTGGCCATCCGCATCACCCACGCACCGGCGCCGGCGCTGATCGCGCGCAAGCTGGCCGATGCCGCCATCGTCCTGTGCGCCTCCCCGGATTACCTGGCGAGCCACGGAACGCCGAGCCGGCCGGAGGAACTCGCCGCACACCAGTGCCTGGCGTACAGCTACTGGGCCGGTGGCGACAGCTGGTCACTGCACGGGCCACAGGGGGAGGTCAGCGTTCCCGTCAACGGCGGTGTACGCGCCAACAACGGCGAGGTATTGCGCGAGGCGGCGATCGCCGGGCTCGGCATCATCGCCCAGCCGGATTTCATCGTTGGCCATGCCCTGGCCGAGGGCAGCCTGGTGCCGGTACTGCCCGGGTACACGATCCCTACGATCGGCGTCTACGCGGTCTATGCCAGCCGCAGCCATCTGGCCCCGAAAGTCCGCAGCTTTATCGACTATCTGGTCGAGCACCTCGCCAGCGATTGATCGCCGGCGTTGAGACCGGCGCGCACGCCACCCCCGTGCCTTCGCGACATTGCCGCTGATGCACCGACCCGCGTTGACTTGGCACCCCGCGCCACCTTCCAACGCTGGCATGCCCAAGGCTCCAAGCCGCTGCGAACAACCGCCGTCGAACGCCGGGTTCATTCCGCCTGCGGTGCATGCGCTGGGCGCGGGATGCCAGTCCAGACGTAACCTGCGCACCATCAGCGAGGGTCACCGGGCCGCGGCCGGGCCCAGCAGCTCGATCAACGCCGGCAGCGGCATGGGCCGCCCCAGCAGATAGCCTTGCACCTGGTCGCACCCGTGCGCGGCAAGCCAGGCGTGCTGGCCTTCGGTTTCCACCCCCTCGGCGATCACCACCAGGCCCATGCTGTGGCCCAGCGACAGCAGCGCGCGGCAGATGGCGGCGTTGCGTGGATTGGTTTCGACATCGTTGACGAAACAGCGGTCGATTTTCAGCGAATCCAGCGGCAGGTGCTGCAGGTAGGACATGCTGGAAAAACCGGTGCCGAAGTCATCCAGCGATACGCAGATGCCCTCCCGGTGCAGCTGCTGCATGGTCTGCAGCGCCTGTGCGGGATTACGCATCAGGCTGCTCTCGGTCAGCTCCAGCTGCAGCGCGCCGCGTTGCAGCCCGTAGGCTTGCGTGGCGCGGGTGAACTCGCCCACCAGGTCGCAATTGAAGAACTGCACCGCCGATATGTTCACCGCGATCGGCAGATGTCCCCAACCCTGCGCGCACAGTTGCTGCTGCGCTTTTGCCGCCGCGTCGATGACCCAGCGCCCGAGTCCGATGATCAGCCCGGTGTCTTCGCACAACTGGATGAAGTCGCCCGGGGCAATGAAGCTGCCATCGGCCTGCGGCCATCGCAGCAACGCCTCCAGCGCCGCCGGGCTGCCATCGACGGCATGCCGGATCGGCTGGAAGTACAGCTCGAACTCGCCCGCCTCGATGGCGACATGCAGACGTCCGGCCAGTTGCAGACGCGCCGACAGGCGCGCGGCCACCTCATCGTCGAAGCGGGACATCACCGCGCCGTCGCCGCGTCCGGCATGCGCGGCCTGGGCCGCCTTGCCGATCACCTGTTCGGCGAGTTCGCCATCGGCCGGACACGCGGCCACACCGATGCGCGGCTCCAGCTGGTGGAAGAAATCTCGTCCACGCACCGGTTCGGAAACCACTTCCAGCAGCGCGTCCAGTGCCCGCTTGGGATCGTGATCGCCGGTGATCGCCAGCACGAACTCCTCCGCCGGCTGGTACGCCAGCAGCCCATAGCGGGCGCCCAGCCCGCCCAGGCGCGAGGCGACCGCACGCAGCACTTCCTCGCCGGCCTCACGGCCGAGCGCATCGTTGATCATCTGCAAACCGTGCAGCTGCACGTGGGCGATGGTGTAACCGCCGGTGCTGGCATCCAGCACTTCGGCCAAGGCGCGCACGTTGAGCAGCCCGGTGCCGGGATGGTGGCTGGCACGATAGGCCAGCTCGCGCTCGTAGGCGACCTGGTCGCTGACATCCTCGGCCAGTACCAAGCAGGCCGGCACGCCGTCGAACTCCAGCTGCGCCACATGGATGCGCACACTGAAAATGCTGCCGTCCTTGCGCTGATGGGTCCACATCTCCGCCTCGAGGACGGCGCCCTGGCGGACGCGCTCGATCATCCGGTGGATACCGGCCCGCTCGTCCAGCGGATAGATGTCCAGGATCGAACTGGACAGGAATTCCGCACGGCTGTAGCCGTACTGGCTGGTCGCGGCCTGGTTCACTTCCAGAAACCGCAAGGTGGCCAGGTCGTAGATCCAGAACGGCATGGGGTTGCGGTCGAACACCAGCTGGAACTGGCGTTCGGCGCGGCGCGCCCGGGCTTCGCTGTTCACCCGCTCACTGACATCGACCAGCGCGCCGGCCATGCGCTGGCGCTGGTTGATACTGTCGACGCGCTCGCCGCGTGCCGACAGCCAGCGCGTCGAACCGTCCTCGAGCAGCAGCCGGAACAGCGCGTTCACCGCGCCGCCTTTCTCCAGCGCCGCCTGCAGTTGCGGACGCAGCCAGACCTGGTCTTCCCGGTGCACGTGCGTGTAGAACTCCTCCAGCGTGGCGTGGCTGGTGCGCAGGGCGAACATCCTGCGGGTCAGCGCTGACCAGTGCAGTGAGAGGCCGTCGTTGTCGATCGACCACGTGCCCACCTTGCCCACCTCATGGGCCAGCGTCAGTTCGGCGCTGCCGGCACGCAGCTTCTCGGCCAGCCGGGCTTGTTGCTGTGAGCTGCGATACACGCTCTGGAGCAGGTAGAGGAAGCCGGCCAGATACAGCATGTAGATGCCGACCGCCAGGTTGCGATAGGTGCGCCAGGGCATCATCACTTCCTCATAGGACAGCCCGGCGAACAGCATCAGCGGATAGTCGCGTGGCACGCTGACCGCGCCGACACGTCGCACCCCGTCCATCGGACTGGCCGCCACCCCGAGCGGCTGCACCCGGTCGGCCGGCGCAAAGCGCCCGACCGGTCGCGGCAGCGGGCGTTGCACCGCCTCAGGCCGCTGGCTGTGCGCCAGCAACTGGCCGTCCCGGGTGAGAATCGAAACCACTCCATGCCGGCCGGTATCCAGTCCGGTGACCACCTCCTGGAAGGCGCCCAGGCGCACCCGTGCCAGCAGCCATTGTCCGGGCTGCACCGGCACTGCGGTCTTGAGCAACGATTCGTTTCCCGGTTCCCGCTCCAGCCCGCCGACATACAACTCGCCCGCCAGCACCCGGTTCTTCGGAATCACCCAGTCGTGCAGGGTGGGATCACCCTTGCCGGCCGACAGCGGCTGCCCGGCATCATCGACCAGGGTGATCGCGGCCAGATCCGAATTACGCTCCAGAACGCCTTGGATGCTGGCCTGCAACAGCGCAGGCGCCTGCTCCTTTGCATGCCGGTAATACTCCCGTCCGTCCCTGGCGGTCCCACGAAGGGCACGCTCGACCGTGGTCAATTCAGATCGCAGCAGACGGTCGCTGCCCGTGGCCAGCGCCATGCCCTGGCGCTGCGCTGCCTGCAGGCGGCTGGTGCGGTCGTTCCACAGCATGGCCACCAGTGTCAGCGCCAGCAGGATCGCAATCGCGCCGCCGAAAATGGCGATCAACCGCCACGGGCGGGCCATACCCGGGTTCACCATGCGCGCTCCTGCGCTGCAGTCCCGTGTACCGGGGTTCCCGAGGCTCGCATCACGTACCCATCCCACGCCAGGGCGTGCAGGTGCCGGCCTGCGGCGGCTACTGCCCTGTAGCGATGCATCATCACCAGGCTTTGTGTCACCCGTCCCCCTCAAGGTCGCCGCGGCGCCTGCGGACAGGATGCCGCATAACCGGCCCGGGCGGAAAGTGTCCCGGTGGCACGCGTTCTTTCGCTCTGCCGATCATGCTTTGGAAAATACACGTAGAAGGCCCTTCAAGCACATCGGCCGCAGGCGTAGCAACTTTATTCGCCGAGGAAATAGCGTGTTGCCGCTTCGGTCGTGGCAGCGCATCCGGGCCCATCAGCGCCGCTTCATCGACGTCGTGGTCACGCATGCGCCGCTGCCTGACCGGCCAGGCCACGACCATGTGCACATGCAGCATCGCGACCCGGATTCTTGCGCCTTGCCTGCAATCGAAGTGATGCGGCAATGCAAAAAAAGCACGGCACAAGCCGGAGCAGGCTCGGCCACGAAAGTGCTGTTACACACCTCGCCCATTGCCAAGCGCCCTGAAAGTGCTAGAACTGGAGTTGCCTGACGTCTTCATGCCGCATCCATCGCTCGTTCCAGTGTTCTGCAAGGAGCCAAATATGATCGCGCTGTTCAAGGGTTTGGGATTGTTGTTGCAGGACAACGAGCTGTACAACAGCCCGTTCGATAAACAGGTTGCCCACTGGAAGAACCTGAGCGAGGAGCAGATCCGCGCGGAGTTGGCGCTGCTGGCCAAGGCGAAAAGCCAGTGGCTGATCGCCTCGATCATCGGCTGGCAGGCGGCCTCGCTGCTGATCCTGGGCCTGATCACCAACTATCTGTGGCGTGACGATTTCCAGATCACCTTTACCCGCGTGGTGATCGTGCTGGGTTCCTGGATCTCGATCCTGTTCGTGATCTGGTTCATGGCCAACATGTTCGACCACACCGCCGGCTTCGAGCGCTGGATGAAGGCGTTCAACAGCCGCGCCCGCATCAGCTCCGACGCCGACAGCGTCGAAACCGTGGCCGATGCGCTGGAGATGGTGCAGCACTATCCCGAGGTGCTGGATTACAAGCAGGCGGTCAGTGCCCGCCGTGAACTGCGCCACGAGGACATCCGCATCATGCGCGAGCTCGGCCGCATGCGGCAGCATTCGGAACTGGTCGGCAGGCTCAATCTTGTCGGCGATGACGGCCTGAGACTGCAACCCGCGTTCTGATCCCGTAGCCCTTTCCGGTCCCAGCTGTCGCCGCGCTCAGTCGCGGCGACAGGTTTTTGTGGCCACCGTCATCACGCAATGGCTGAAATCCACCGGCAGACCCTGCACCCGGTGCAGCTGTCCCACCGCCAGATCGAAGCGCCCGAGTTCCTGTTGCCGGCACTGCACGGCAGCGGCGGTGGCGGGCATGGAATCGGCATCACAGTGCTCGCTGAACACGCGGTAGTAGCAGCGCCCGCTGCCACTGTCCAGGCAGCGGAAGGTTGCCCGGCCATCGGCCACATCGATCTTGCTGAAAAGCGTGTCGATACCGGAGGTGGTGACGCGGGTGATCTTGGTGAATCCTGCCGGCTCCTGGTAGCCGAGCAGAGCAAGCAGGCTGGTCAACAGTGCAGTGAGATATTGCATGGCGATTCCTTCCGGTTCTGATGAGGCAGGCCGCCGCGTCACATGCCGCGGAACAGGCTCATGAAGGGTTGGCTGACACCGAGGGTTTCCGGCCGGGTCTTCAGCCTGAGCACGCCACGACCGCTGTCGTCACGGCTCACCGATGCCACCGCCTTCATGTTGACGATGGTGGAACGGTGGATCTGCCGGAACCGCTGCGGATCGAGCGCATCGCCCAGTTCGCGCAACGAGGTGCGCAACAGCGACTCGCCTACCGCCGTGACCACCACCGTGTACTTGCTGTCTGCACGGAAATAGACCACGTCCTCGAGCATGATCAGGTGCGTATCCCGGCCGTTGCTGGCGGTGATCCACGCCAACGGCGGTGCCGATGCATCGGCCGGACGCTGCGCCAGATGCTGCAGAAGTTGGTCCAGCACCGCCGAATCCGGGCGCCCGGCCTGGGCGCGCGCCACAATTCGCTGGCGCGTGGCAAGCAGGCGTTCGTCGGCCACCGGCTTGAGCAGGTAATCGATCGCGCCCTGTTCGAATGCATCGATGGCGTACTGGTCGTAGGCGGTGACAAACACCACCTGGGTGCGCGGACTGACCTCGGCCAATGCGCGTGCCACGTCGATACCGGTGATGCCCGGCATGCGGATATCCAGGAACGCGACATCGGGCTTCAACGCCTCCAGCGCCTCCAGCGCGGCGGCGCCGTCCTCGCATTCGGCCACGATCTGCAGCTCCGGCCACAACGTGTGCAGCTGGGCGATCAACGCCTGCCGCAGCAGCGGCTCGTCCTCGGCAACCAGTGCATCAAGTTTCATGGTTCTGCTCCGGTGATGGACGCGGCAGGCTGATGGTGGCGGCCACGCCACTGGGGAAGTTGGAGACGATGGCGAACGAGGCCTCCGGGCCACAGGTCAGGCGCAGGCGCTCGCGCAGGTTCTTCAGGCCGATGCCGGTGCCGCTGCTGTTGCCGCCGAAGCCTTGGCCATCGTCGGCCACGGTGATGGTCACGTGGTTGTCGAACTCGCGTCCCAGCACCCAGATGGTGCCGCCGCCCGGCTTGGGTTCCAGTCCATGCTTGATCGCATTTTCCACCAGCGTCTGCAGCACCATCGACGGCAAGGGCAGCGCATTGAGCGACGCCGGCACCTCCACCTGCAGGTTGAGCCGCGCGCCCATGCGGATCTTGAGGATCTCCAGATAGGCACGGGTACGCTCCAGCTCCACACCGAGGGTGGACATCGATTCGTCCACGCTCGGCAGCGAGCTGCGCAGGTACTGGATCAGATGGCCCAGCATCTGGTCGGCGCGCGGCGGGTCGGTTCGGGTCAACACCTGCGCGTTGGCCAGCGTGTTGTAGAGGAAGTGGGGTTCGACCTGCGCGTGCAGCAGGTTCAGACGCGCCACCGACAGCTCCTTCTCGGTTGCGGTCTGCTCGGCCGCGGCCTGCTCGTGACGGCGCTGCTCGGAAACACGACGGGTGATGGCGCGGCTGACCGCTTCGGCGTTCTCGTAGTTGCTGCCTTCGTCGACCACCAGCAGGTCCACCCACGCGCCGGCCTCGGGTTCGAACAGCAGGGTCACGCTGCTGGTGCCCTGGCCGGGGCTGACCGTGGCCGATACCTGGTTGCGCTTGATCGCCAGCCGCGCCATCGGATTCCAGCGCGAGGGCGGGCCCACGTTGTAGGGATCGACCCGGACGACCTTGGCGCGCAACTGCAGGCTGCCCGCCGAACTTTCGATGTCCTCCACGCGCGGCAGTTCGCCGATCGCGGCTTCCACCAGTGCGAAGGCTTCGGCCGCGTCGAGTGGAATCTCGATCTGGCGGCGCTGGCGGCTGGCCAGGCTGCCCGGATCCAGGCGGCCGGCCACCAGCTTCACCCGGCGCAGGTGACTGATCGTGCTGACCAGCGCCGTCGCCATCAGCACGGTCACCAGCAGTGCGAACACCGAGCCGGGATCGCCGAACAGGTTCGACCAGAGGATGCCGGCCAGAATCACCGTTACCACCCAGGCCAGCAGGATACGAACGATCAGGGAGAGACTTGCGGACACGTCGGAGGCTTCCGGGGAGTTGCTGTCGAGCATAGACCGCGCTGGCCGGGCGACAAGCCTGCGCGCGACGAACACGGCAACGCGCCGACCAAAGCCCTTTTTGCAATGACGGAAGTCGCCCGGCCCTGCCAGACGGACCTGCTTCGCACGCGATTCCGTCCGGCTGCCAGCCGCGCTAGTGGACGGCTGTCTGGCGGTGGGTGCAACCATTGGTGCAACTGTAGGAGCGACGTAAGTCGCGACCGGGTTTCGCGGCGAACTCATCGCGACTTACGTCGCTCCTACAAAAAACGAAACAGCCGATCTCTGGAGTGCCGACACTCACTTTCCAATCCGGCAGCCATCACCGGCGACAACGCCACCGGTGATGGTTGCAAATGGTGCTTCTTACTTGCGCTCTGCCGCGCTTTCATCGCGGGCGGCGCGGAAGGGCTCGCCCTCGCCCCAGCTTGGCCACTGCCGCGAGTTCGCCAGCTGCGAGCCCAAGGTGTAGACCACTTCCAGGTCACGCGCGGCGCCGGCGAAGGTCCAGTCCGACTGCCACTCGTCACCCTGCTGGTGGTAGCGCTTGGCGGTGTAGTCGTCGGAGGCCTTCTTGCCTGCCGCGATGCCGCCATCGATCCAGTCCTGCCCGGCCGAATACGAAAGAGCCGGCACGCCGCGCTTGGCGAACGGGAAGTGATCGGAGCGGAAGAACAGGCCGGCTTCCGGTTTCGGGTCCGGCGTGTAGCGGATGTCCCAGTTCTTGGCCACGTCCTTGAGCTGGTCCAGCAGTTCCATCTTCGCCGAGCCGTAGATGCCGAAATCGCGCGACGGCCCGAACGGCGCCATGCCGTCCATGTTGATCACCGCCACCGTCTTGCCCAGCGGGTACAGCGGGTGGCTGGCGTAGTACTCCGAGCCGAGCAGCCCCTTCTCTTCGGCCGTCACCGCCAGGAACACCACCGAGCGCTGCGGCTGGGGCTGGCTGGCAAACCCGCGCGCCAGCTCGATCAGCGCGGCGGTGCCGCTGGCGTTGTCGGCGGCGCCGTTGAAGATGCGGTCACCGCTCGCATCGGGCTCGCCGATGCCGATGTGATCCCAGTGCGCGCTGTAGATGATGGTTTCGTCAGGATGGCTGCTGCCTTCCAGACGCGCGACCACGTTGTGCGAGGTGATGACCTCGTTCTTGACCTTGTAGGCGGCCGAGAAGGTCTCGCCCTTCAACTCCACCGGCTGGAACTCGCGCGACTGTGCCTGCTTCTTCAGCGCCTCGAAATCCAGACCGGCACGCTTGAACAGGTCCACCGCCAGATCACGCTGGATCCAGCCTTCCAGCGGCGGATGCGCTTCGGCCGGCTTGTCACGCACCACGTCGAACATGGTGTTGGTGTTGGAACCGGCCACAGTCGCCCAGCCGTAGGATGCCGGCGCGGTTTCATGCACCACCAGCACGCCGAGCGCGCCTTGGCGTGCACCTTCCTCGTACTTGTAGGTCCAACGGCCGTAATAGGTCATGCCCTTGCCGTCGAAGTCACCCTTGCCGGTCTCGAAGTCCGGGTCGTTGATCAACACCACCGCGATCTTGCCCTTCAGGTCCACGCCCTTGAAGTCGTCCCAGTTGCGTTCCGGGGCCTTGACGCCGTAGCCGACGAACACCAGCGGCGCGTCCTTGATCGCGATCGCGCTGTCGCCGTTCAAGGCGGCGCGCACGGCGATCTCCTTGCCTTGGGTCAGCGCCTGCGCCTTGCCCTTGCGATGGAGCGCCAGCGATGGCGTACCGACGATGTCGGCCTTGAGCAGCGGCACCGCCTGCGTCCACAGGCGCTTGCCATTTTCCAGGTCACCGCCGGGCTGCACACCGGCAGCGGCGAACTGCTTGCTGAGGTAGGCGATGGTTTTTTCCTCGCCAGCCGTGGCCGGGGAGCGGCCCTCGTAGGCGTCGGAGGACAGTTCCTTGACGTCGGCGGAGATCCGCGCGCCATCGAATTTGGGCGTTGCCGCCATCAAGGCCGACGACACCGCCAGCGCCAGTACACCGATCACTACTCGCTTCATTTTCCACCTCCGATGGATGAACCAGCACCGAGTGTAGGGCAGCAGCCCGACGCTCGAGCAGACTGCAGCGTGGCGACCGCCTGCTTTACGTCGCGCCCCCCTGCTGCTGCTGCAGTTTGTCCGGAACAGACTCAAAAGCCCGACACTCAGCCCGGTTCGCCGTCCATATGGGCGATCTCCCACAGATGGCCATCCAGATCCTGGAAGCCGCGCTGGTACATGAAGCCGTAATCGCGCGCCGGCATGGGCTCGCTTGCACCTGCCGCCAGTGCCTTGTCCACCAGCTCGTCCACCGCCTTGCGACTGTCGGCCGACAGGCAGGTGATCACTTCGGTCTGCTGGCGGGCATCGCTCAACGGCTTGGTGGTGAACCCTTTGAAGAACGCTTCCACCAGCAGCATCACGAAGATGCTGTCGCTGATCACCATGCAGGCGGCGCTCTCGTTGGTGAACTGCGGATTGAAGGTGTAGCCGAGCGCGGCGAAGAAGGTCTTGGACTTCTCCAGGTCGCGTACCGGCAGGTTGACGAAGATCATCTGTAGCGGCATGGCAGGTCGGCTCCGGCTGGAAGATTCGCTTGCTTACGGGCAGCACTCACATCGGTTTCATGCAGTTGACCATCCACGGCTTGCCGTAGCGATCAAGCAGGAATCCCCAACGATGGGCCCAGAAGGTTTCGGCCAGCGGCATCTTCACCTGGCCACCCTCGGCCAATGCCCTGAACACGCGCTCGGCCTCCTCCACCGTTTCCACATCGACATTGATGGTGGTATTGCCGCTCTCCCCCTGCGCTTGCGGACCATCGGCCGCCATCAGGATCGCGCCACCGGCTTCCAGCTGGCAATGGGCCACACGGTCCAGCGTGTCCGGCGCCATCGGGCCACAGCCCTCCATGTCCATGTCAGGGCTTGGCGGCATGTCGCGGTACTTCATCTCCGAGGTCACCTTGCCGCCGAGGGCCTGGGCATAGAAGGCCATGGCCTCATGCGCATTGCCATTGAAGCCGAGGAACGGAATCAGTTTCATGGTGATGCTCCTGCAGGTGGGAAATCAGCCGGACCAGCCGATCTTGCCACGCAGGCGCTGCTCCCGATCACGCAACCCGGGAGTGAAGGCCTCGCCGACGAGATGGAAGCACGTATGAAAGAACCCGGCACCGCATGTCAGAACGTGTGAACAACGACGCCTTGCGCCCGCCGTGCCCCACCGGCTGAATCTGGCGCTTCAACTTGTTCCCGGCCGCGGCGCTGGGAAAGCAATGCCCATTACCCGACTTTCCATGGGCCTCACCGGGCCACATCGAAGTGCATGCCGCTGCACGATACCCAGACTGCGGGTTGGGCGGCCGGAGCTGAACGCTGAGCTTTCTACGGCCACCCAAAAAAAATGGCCCGGCAGTGATGCCGGGCCAAGCGTTCTCAAAGAAAGCCGATACGATTAGAAATCGTAACGGGCAGTCAGACGCACCTGGCGCGGAGCCGAATAGCTCAACTCCTGACCGTAGAACGGGTTGGGTGAAGTCCGGCTCTCGGCATAGCGCGGATTGTACTGACCCGGAACCTGGCGGTTCAGCACATTGAGCACATCAGCCTGCAAGGTGAGCTTGTTGTCAGCCCAGTTCGGGATATAGGCAACATTGAGGTTCAGCTGGAAGGTCCACGGCGTGGTGCCGTGTGAGCCACGCGGGGACGGCTTGTAGTCGGCCGATGGCGGTACGTAACCCACCGAGCCCGGAGCGGTGCCCGAACCTGCCAGACCGCAGAAGTAGTAGTACGCACCGTCATACAGGCCGCGATCCGCCGTCGGGTAGTAGCTGGTGCAGTTGCGTGGACGGCCCGAAGCCATGATCAGCGAGGCGCCAGTACGCCATTGCGGCGACCATTCATAGAAACCAAACGCCTTGATCTGGTGAGCGCGGTGGTTGGGCAGAAGACCATTGGCACCCTGCATCAGCTGCGGCAAATCCCAGTCCTGGGTCACCGACACGTCGGTCTGCCCACCCGTGCCGGTATCCAGGTCGGAGGCCAGCTGGCCTTCGGTGTTGCCGTAGTTGCGCGAGAAGGTGTAGTCGACCTTGCCGTAGAAGCCATTGGCAAGCGCCCGCTCAAGGAACAGGTCGATCGAGTAGTACTTGCGCTTGAGCTTCGGCAAGTCCAGGTCCTGCGCCGAGTAGTGCACCTTCGCGAAGCTGCCATCGGCCTGCTCTTCCCAGAAGGTGTTGCCCACGCCCGGATTGAAGATGAAGCAACCGCCGTCCAGCGCCGGGGTACAGGTGTCATCGATCGCGCTCTTGAGTTCGCGATGGGTGAACTTCGCGCCCCAGCTCAGGTTGCCGCTGAGCACCTGTTCCATACCAATGATGAATTCATCCTGGTAGTGGGACTTCAGGTCGATTGCCGCCACGGTGCGCGGGTCGGGTGCATCGCCACATTCAAGATTGGAGGAGATCGCGTTGGGATTACCCGGGCAGGTGTAGCCCAGACTCTGATCGACCGGCACGTTGACCAGACCGGTCGGAGTGCCATCGGCAGCGACACCGGTGTAGGTGAAATACTCCAGGGTATAGAGCGAACCGGAAGCCGCACGCAACGCCACGTTGTTGGGCAGTGCGAGGTGGTAGCGTCCGGCGTTGGCGAACAGCTTCAGCGAGGAGTCCCCGTGGACATCCCACGCCGCACCGATACGCGGGGCCCACTGCCGGTCCTGGCTTACATATTTCTCACCCGAACCGGTGAAGTTGGCGAACTGTTCGTTGCGCAGACCCAGGGAAAGCAACAGATCGTCCGTGACCTGCCAGCGGTCCTCGATGAACTGGGCCTTCTGTTCGGTTTTCACCAATCCCTTCTGGGTGTAGTACTGCTGTCGCACGTAGTAGCCATCGGTACCGAGGCCGCCGGCAGAAGCGGGCGAACCCACGCCGTGGCTGGCGTCGATTGCGGTACTGGGATTGGTAGCGCGCGAGTAGACCCACACAAAGCCACCACCGTATTCCGAACCGGCAAATGACTCCGCATCCTGGTTGTCGAGACCGACGCGGATATCGTGGTTGCCCAGCCGGTAGCCAACGTCCAGACGCCAGCCCTTGGTTTCGTCGTAGGCGCCCGGAACGTTGACCGTGGCAGCCGTCCAGCAACCGGCGTAGTTCGCCGTCGGAATGCCCGGTGCACGCGACGCGGCTGATGAGGAGGTGCGCGGACAGGCAGGGTCGTAACCCCACGGATCCTGCGAATGCTCGATCTTCTGCGTGCCGTAAAGCGCGGACACGGTCAGGTCATCGGTCAGGTAGCCGGTGTACTTGCCGATGTAGAGCTTGGCTTCGTCCTTGTCGCTGGCACCTGCGTTCTGGATGTTGCCATGGGTGAAATCGGCATAGTTGTACGTGTAGCCGGTGCTGTCGTACTTGGTGACGTCGGAGACCCCGGTGAACTCGACGATATGGTTGTCGGTGATGTTCCAGTCGACCTTCGCCGCCCAGCGCGGATATTCATAGGAATATTCCTGGTAAGCATTGGTGGTGGTCGGCGCAGAAGCGGTGCTGGAAGCAACACCTGAACCTTCACGCTTGGTCATTTCGACGTCGGCATAGACGAACAGCTTGTCCTTGATGATCGGGCCACCGACATAAACGCCGGTAGTCTCGGTCCAGGACTGGTTGCGGTTCTTGTACTGGTACAGGGTGCCGTCCGTGCGCTTGGCCGGATTCGGGTTGTCCGGACCATAGAACCCGGTATCCGGATAGTAGGAATTGCGCGGACTGGCACGCAGAGTCTCCGGAGACCACATCGTGTAGGCGCCACCCTTCCACTCGTTGGTGCCGCGCTTGGTGACGACGTTGATCACGCCGCCGGTGGAGCGGCCGAACTCGGCACCATAACCACCGGTCAGGATCTGCTGCTGGGCGATGGCATCGAACGGCAGCGTGGTGAAGCCGATCGAGGTCAGCGGATTGGTGACGGCATAGCCGTTGATGTAGTAGGCGTTCTCGGAAGAGGCGGACCCGCCGAAGCTCGGAACCGTGTTGCCGCCGGAGCTGTAGCTGTCGTTGCGCACCACGCTGGGGGCAAGCAGGGCGACGCTGGCGATATCCCGCCCGATCGAAATCTTGCTGAGCTGTTCAGCAGTAAAAACTGTCTTGGTGTCCACTTGCGAAACGTCGATGGACGGCACCCCCACCGCCGTGACCTCCACCCGCTCCAAGTCCTGGACACCGCCGGCGAAGCTGACTTCGGTACCGCTGGCGATGTTGACAGCGATGTTTTCGCGCACGCCGACAGTCGATCCGTCCTTCTGCATGGTGACGCGATAGCGACCATTGGGAAGGTCCGACGCGCGATAGCGGCCGCCCTTGTCCACGGTCAGGGTGCGGCTGGCACCCGTGTCGAGGTTCTGGATCACCACGGTGGCGCCAGACTCACCGGCGCCGAAGATGCTGCCCGTCACGTTGGACTGGGCGTAAGCGGTGGATGCAATGCAAAGGCTGAGCGCGACACTCAGCGAGGCATGACGCAACTTCAACTGCTTCTTCATTAAGACCCCCAGAAAAATTAACGCCAGCTAAAGGCTGGGTGAGGGACTAATAACAGCATTTTTCTTCAGCGACAACAAAAATGTAACAAAAGGCAAGCTATGTCATTGACTTTTGGTAAAAAAAAGAAATCTTACTGGAGCCCCCGCTCGCTGGTGTCGGAGCTGGCGACCGTGATGGACAGATCCCGCCCCGTCACGGCCTCATTCCCACTGTAATCGCGGGCGCTGATGCGCAGGGTGTAGTCGCCTGGAAGCAACTCGGAAGGGTGCAGCAAGCCAGTGGCCAGCTGGCCATCGCGCACGCTGTTGGTGAGTACGTAACGGAAACGGGTACTGGCGCTGCCGTGCACGGTGATGCCGCTGTCGGCGGCGTAGGCGACCTTCACCGCGTCCGGTTGCGGCGGCATGCGGTTGAACTCGATGTTCATCCGCGGCTGCTCGTAGCCGGCCAAAGGCAGGCCCGTCACATCGAGAATCTGGTAGCCCAGTGCGTACAACCCTAGCCGCCGCCGCGACAGGTTGTTGTCCACCTGGTCCCAGGCTTCCACCACCAGCTGCAGGCCACCGCCATCGCGTGGCACCTGCAGGCGGCCGTCGATACGCTTGCGCAGGCGCTGGTCGTTGCTGTCGAGCAGGGCGATATCGTCGATATGCGGACGGTACTGGTCGGCGTAATTGCTGAAACCCAACCGCACCGCATTGCGCTCGTAACCCGAAGGCCCCACCGCCAGATGCACATGCGCCTGGCTGTTGATGCTGCCCAGCGCATCGCCGGCGCGGAAGCGGGTGCCGCGTCGCACCCGCACTTTGTCCAGCTTGCCCGCCTCGTCACGGGTCAGCAGGAAACGCGCATCCAGCGCGCGGTTGCCCGGGTCGCGCCCGACCTTCATATGGATGTAGTCCAGCGTATCCAGTGACAGTCCCTCGGCCTGTCCGCCCAGGCTCCAGGTCGCGGCCGGGCTGCTGACTTTGGCATCGGCAATGGCAAGCACGGTCTGGCCGACATCGCCACGCACGTCGAAGCCGCTGTGCAGGTGGTGGCGGCTTTCATCGCTGAAATTGCCGCGTACCTCGCCCAGCGTGCCGGTCACTTCATGCCAGCCCCGCTGCGGTGCAAGCGGCCAGCGGCCGTCGTTGCGCGGCAGTGGGTTGTCGGGCGACGGACCGAGCTGCACTACGGGCGGCACGATTCCAGCGGGCAACGGTTGCAGGTGGTGGATGCGATAGCCATCGGCATCGGCCAGCAGCAGGCTGCCATCCGGCGCCAGCGCCAGCCCGGCTGGGCGCGCGAAGCGCTGCACGGCATCGCCCGCGACCGCGACCACATGCCCACCGGGCGACACCTGCACCACGCGCCCGAAGCGCTCGCTGACATAGGCCACGCCGTCGTGGGTGAGCGCCAGCGACATCGGCCCCCACAGCGCGCGCGCGCCGTCACGGCCGCCCATGCGCGTGTTCACCTCACCGCCCGGAGTGACGGTACGCAGCGCATTGTTCTGCAGATCGGCCACCCACAAGTTGCCGTGCGCATCCACAGCAAGATCGGTGGGCGTATCGAAGCGCGCCCCGGTGCCACGGCCATCGATCCAGCCCGGGCGATCGCCGCCTGCCAGGGTGCGCACGCGGCCATCGGGCTCGATCACGCGGATACGGTCATTCCAGGTATCGGCCACGTACAGGCGGCCTTCGCCATCCACCGCCACGCCCATCGGCCCGTTGAACCGTGCCTGCCGGCCGCTGCCATCGGCGAAGCCCGGCGTGCCGTTGCCCGCCACGGTGCTGACCTGACCCTGCGGCGACACCTTGCGGATCGCATGATTGCCGGTATCGGCCACGTAAAGGTTGCCGTGCCGGTCCAGCGCCAGCCCGGACGGCGTATGGAACATCGCCGCCGTCCCGAGACCGTCGGCAAATCCTTCGGCACCGCCGGCCAGCGTATGGAAATCCCCATCCAGCCAGCGGCGCACAATGCGGTTGTTGTCGCCCGCGTCGGCTATGTAGACGGTACCGGCGCTATCGATGGCCACGCCCCAAGGGTCGCTGAAACGCGCCTGCGCAGCCGTTCCACCGCTGTTTCCGGCGATGCCGTCACCGCCCAGCAGCACCACCTGCGCACGCCAGCCGAGCGGAGTCGGCAGCAGACGTTCGGGTTCTTGCGCGCGCTCCGGCAACAGGAAACTTGCCGCCAGCACTGCCACCACGGTTGCCACGACCACTCCCACCCAGCGCTTGCGATTCATGCACATCCGTACCCGATCAGGACCGTGCACGATAGACGCTCACCGCCGGAGGAGAAACCTCCCCCGGAGCCACCATCGCTCCCTGCTGACAGGGCCGGCGCTAGGATCCAACTCCCTGGACATGCCGCACATGCAAGGCGCGCCAATGCCAACCCGGATATTCCTGGAAGAGACGCCGCTGCGGGTGCAGCCCGAGGGTGATGCGGCCGTCACGCTGCCGTTGGACCTTGCGTCGTTGCTGGCCGCAGGCCTGGCCCGCTTTCCACCTTCCGAAGCCGCACTGGAAGGCGCCATTGCCACGGTTGAAGACGCGCTGATGCCGCACGTGGCCGCCCTGCGCCGGTATCCGCTTGAAGTGCTGCAGGGCGATGGTTCGCTGCTGCAGGACATCGCCCGCGCCGCGGGCCGTGGTGCGCCTGTGCAGCAGGGCCTGCGATTGTCGATCGAAGAAGTGGAGCGCCTGTTCAACCGCCTGGCTGACGTCGCCGCCGGCATGCCGGCGCGGACACAGGAAATCCCGGAATCGCCGCGCTTCGTTGCGGCGTTGCTGGTGGTGCGCGAGATCCTTCACCACGTTGGCTATCAGTGGCTTGAAATCACCGCGCGCAACGATTGACCCGGCCTCATTGTGCGGGTCGCTCTGGGCCGGTGCCCATCGCCTGGCGATAACGCGCATACAACGCCAGTACCTTGTCGATGTAGCCGCGGGTCTCGGCATACGGTGGTACGCCACCGTAATGTGCAACCGCGCCGACACCGGCGTTGTAGGCCGCCGCCGCCAGGGCGCGGTCACCGTTGTAGCGTCGCAGCAGCGACTTCATGTAGCGCGCGCCGCCATTGATCGACTGCGCCGGCGAGAACGGGTCGGCCACGCCATATTCGGTTGCGACCTCGGGCATCAGCTGCATCACGCCCTGCGCGCCCTTGGATGAGATTGCGGTTTCGTCGAACGCGCTTTCGGCGTGGGCGATCGCGCGCAGCCACGCATCGTCCACTCCGGTGGCCTTGGCGGCGGCACGGAACTGCCTGGCGTGACGATCCAGCTGCGGCCTTCCCACCGTGCCCAGTCCCGCGTGCGCCGGCTCCCCGGGCGGTGTGTTGACGGTGAATTTCAGATAGACCCGTGAGCCGGGCAGTTTGCGGGTCGAGTACACCGGCACCCCGTCCTGCTCGCGTTCGTACAACGTGCCGCTGAACACGCCGAAGTCACCCCACAGATTGGGCGTCTGTACGGCGTTGTCAGCCACGGTCAGCGCCTTGCACCTGGAACCCGGCTCCGGGGCCGTGGCCAGGCTCACGGTCCCCTTCTGCACACAGCGATAGACCGTGCGTGCCGCCACGGTGGCGGTCGGCAGGCACAGCAGGAGCAAGGTGAGCGGCAGGATCCGATGCATGCACACGCGCGATGGCGGGAGGCGCGATGCTGGACCCTCCCCTGCTAACCCGGGGTGATGAAGCCGGGCCGCGTCGGGTCCACAATGGTTCGACGCCCCCGGACCCGACCACCATGTCCAGCGACTCCTGCCCCATCCTCGATTACCGCACCCCGCTGTTCAATGTCGGCCGCAACCTGACGGTACGGCGCGGCACGCAGTGGCACAACGTCGCCCAGGCACGGATGCAGATGGCACACGGCGAGCTTTCGCCACCATTGCCATTGCAGACCGAAGTGCGCCGGTTCGACACCCTGACCGCCGACGACCTGCAGTTCGAACACGACCCGGGTTGCCGTACGCCCGAAGGCCTGCTGGCCGAATTGCAGCGTATCTATGACGGCTTCAGCGCCAACGAGGACGTGACCCTGGTGCACTTCAGCATGGACTGAGGCAACCCGCGCCGCGACCACTGCCATGCGTCGCCTCCGGTGACTTTCGGGGCCCTCGCCGCTTTCAACGCGTCCCGCCATTTCGCGACGCGTTCCGATCGCCTCGGCTATGCGAGGTGAGCAACAACGTCCGGTATTGGCCGCCCGTATCGCGCCGCGGAAGCCCGGTGGGCAGCAACCGACACCCTCAGCCGGAACAGCTCGCCATTTGCCGCTCGGCATACCACAACGCGCGTCGGGCAAGGTCGTAGGCACTGTCGGCCGCACTGGGCAGCGTGTGCTCGAGGGCAAGCGGATCGGCGCCATGCGCATAGCGGTATTCCAGCCGCTGCAGTTCGTCCAGATGCTTTGAAACCGGTGCCATCCAGCGCTGCCGCGCGGCAGGCGCACAGCGGCCACCTTGCTTCTCCAGCTCTTCGAGGCCGGCGCGGATACGGCGGCTGGCCTCGCCGTCCAGCTTCGGTGCCTTTTCAAACCGGATCGCGGCGGCCTTGTAGGCATCCCCGGTCGCCTCGCTGCCCAGGTCCGACGGCCGCTCATGAAGACCGGGAGTGAACGCCACGTCCGGTGGCCGGCGTGCCTCGGCCGCCTGGATGTCGCGCCCGTAGATGGCGCGCTGCGTGCTCGTCTGCCGGGTACCTGCGCGCTGGCCCGAGAACAGGTCCGCCGTGGCGCGCTCGCCGACACCGCGTTGCAATGGATCGCGACGTTCGAACATCCGCGACGCCGCGTCCGCGACGCCGGTAGCGGGAGCCTCGATCGCCACTTTCACCCGCCCCTGCGGATCAAACAGCGACGGTCGCGCAGGAACGGTGATCGGCACGGCCGGCGACAACGGCGCCGACCCCACCGCAGCGTCGGCGCGTGCCGGCTCCGGTTCAAGCGTATGTGAGGGCTGCAGCGGGCGGAGAGGCGATGCCGCCGGCGAGGAAGCTGGGGCCGGCGCCAGCTCGCGGCTCAACAAACGCAACTGCATGCGTTCGCGCGTCTGCTGTGACGACCCGGCCTCGGGCAGCCGCAACAGCACCTTCCCCAGCAGTACCAGCATCATGGCAGTCAGCAGCAAGGCACAGGCGTGCGTGGCTGCATCCATCCTTGAATCGCGTCTGCGCATCCCGCTCCATCAGTGTGGTGAAAACGTCCGCAGGCGCCGACATATCCATCGCCAGACGCCAGGAACGGAAACTGACCGCCATCGGCGAGACAAGTTCCCGGCACTGCACCGGTCATCGGCCCGCTGGCGACGCCGGCATCTTGGTCCTGTAGTCGGCGCCGTGACCTCGTCCGCGACCGGCCGCGTTCGCGCCCACAGAGCCGGCGTCAGATGCGCAGCGCGTCCAGCGCTTTCTCGATGTCCGCCAGCGGCATGTTGGTCCAGTCCTTGGCAATTTCCGCGAGCGTGCGGGCCTGTACTTCCTTGTGCAGTTGCGGGCGGATCTCACCCAGCGTGGAAGCATCGGTTACCAGCACCAGATGCTCGAAGCGGTTCGCCAGCGCCTGCCGGTTCAGCCAGTCCGCCAGTTGCTTGACGAACACCGCCTCACCGGTGTCGTTGTCACGGGGCTGCGCGCCGGAGGGCCCGGCGTCATCGTTTTCCAGCGAAGGCGCCGGTTGCTGATGCAGCTTCAGCGCGGTTTCGCTGCCGACGTTGTTCAACAGCCGCACGGTGCGGCCATCGGCCACCACCACCCAGGTACGCGCGGGAATCAGGGACATCGCATCACCTATCAGTCGAAGGAAGAATCACAGCCTAGGCGCGGCATCGTGATGTTCCCGTTCCCGCCCGGCGCGGCGCCGGGCTCCACCACTGCAGCAGGCGCGGCCGCTTCGCCGTAAACTGCCGACCCTCGCCGCCGTCATTCGACCGTCCGACGGGCATGGCGCCTGCCACCCGTTTCCGCCGCCCTTGCACGCCACGGCCTCATCTTTCCGCCTCAGCAAATGGACCGGCCCATGATCCGAAGTGACATCACCCCCGTTTTCGAACAGACCGCATTCGAATTCTTCTACGCCTTCGCGCGCTTCGAGTTCTGCATGAAAGAGGCCGGCTACCTGAAGGCGGACAAGCCTGGCAAGAAGGCCGAGCCCAACTGGGACAAGTTCGTGCGCAGCAACCGCACCCGGTACAGCCTGTCGACCGAAGCGCAGAAGCTGCTGCAGGCCGGCCCGCAGCAGCAGATCACCACCGCGCACGGAAAGCTGGCGTGGCGTGAGATCGAATTCGACGAGAACGAGTACGACCTGCAGAAGATGGCGATTTTGCTGCGGGTGGCACGCAACAACCTTTTCCACGGCGGCAAGCACGGCGCCAATGGTTGGGATGACGTCAACCGCAGCATGCAGATCCTGACCCACGGCAAGGCGGTGCTGGACGAGCTGGCGGTATTCGCCCGCTTTGCCGAGTACGCGCGCCGCTGAGTTGCCACGGGGCGCGTTGCCCGCGGCCCGCTTACCGGGCGCACCTTCAGCCGAAGGTGACGCCGTCCTCCAGCTCGTCGCCTTCGCGGCGCACACGCCGCATCAGGCCGCGGCTGACCCGGTCCATGCCGTGCACGCGTACCTTGGCACCGTGGTGCCGGAACCGGGTGACCACCTTGTCCAGCGCGGCAACCGCGGTGATATCCCACAGCCGTGCATCGGCCAGATCGATGACCACCTGGGTACCCGGCAGGGTGCGCGGGTCGAAGGCGTCGATGAACGGATCGGCCGAGGCGAAGAACACCTGGCCGGTCACCCGGTAGGTGCGGATGCCATTGTCGTCGCGGTGCCGGATGTCCAGCAGCCGCGCCACCTTCAAGGTGAAGAACACCCCACTGAGGACAACGCCCACGCCGACGCCGGCGGCCAGGTTGTGCGTGCCCAGGGTCACCGCCACCGTCACCAGCATCACCACGCCGGACAGGCGCGGATGCCGTGCCAGCGCGCCGAGGCTGCGCCAGTCGAACGTGGACACGCTGACCATCACCATGATCGCCACCAGTGCCACCACCGGCACCTGCGACACCCACGGCTTGAGTGCAACCATCAACACCAGCAGAAAGACGCCGGCGAACAGGGTGGAAAGTCGCCCACGTCCGCCGTACTTCACGTTGCCCACGGTCTGCCCGATCATGCCGCAGCCGGCAATGCCGCCGAACATGCTGGCGGCGATGTTGGCGATGCCCAGGCCACTGCATTCGCGGTTCTTCGAACTGGGCGTATCGGTCAGTTCATCGACCACGCGCGCGGTCATCATCGACTCCAGCAGGCCGACCATCGCGATCGCCAGGGCAGGCATGGCGATGATGCGCAGCGTCTGCAGATCCAGCGGCACCTGCGGCCAGCCCAGCCAGTGCGGCAGTGCGCCGGGCAACCGCCCCAGGTCGGCCACGGTCGGCACCGGCAGCTGCAGCCACGCCGCCAGGGCGCTGAGCACGGCGATGCAGATCAACGGTGATGGCACCAGCTGCACTCCCGGCACCGGCAGCTTCGGCAGGCCGTAGATGATCGCCAGCCCCAATGCCAGCAGCATCCAGGTGGCGGCATTGGCGCCCTCAAGATGGGGCAGCTGCGCGGCGAAGATCAGGATGGCCAGTGCGTTGACGAAACCGGTGCGCACCGAGCTGCTGACAAAACGCATCAGCACGCCCAGCCGCAACACCCCGAACAGCATCTGCACGATGCCCGCCAGCACGCCGGCGGCCAGCAGGTACGGCAACCCGTGCGTGGACACCAGCGGCGCGGCCACCAGCGCCACCGAGCCGGCCGCGGCGGTGATCATCGCCGGACGGCCACCGAACACCGCAATCACGATGCTCAACACGAACGAGGCGAACAACCCGACCTGCGGATCGACGCCAGCCACGAATGAGAATGCGATCACTTCGGGAATCAGCGCGAAGGTCGCCACCGCACCGGCCAGCAGTTCACGCAGGGGATGGGCGCGCCATTGCGCCAGCTCGGTTCGCAGGAAAGACATGGGCAGGGCAACCACGGACGATCCAGCCCCGGCAGCAACCGCCACGGGCAGGAAGAGTGAAGGAAGGGGCGGATTATGCGCCGGCAGCGATTGCCGATGCCACTAGACGCCATCGTCACTGCGGGCTGTGGCAGCGCCATCCGTTAGGATGCGCATCCTGTTTCCGCTTCCACGCCGGCCGAGCGCCGCCGCTACCGTGCCCCATTATTCCGGACCACTGCTGACCCGCCCGCTGCTCGATACGCTGCTGGCCGCCCGCAAGAAGGGCGCGCCAAGCGTGGAGGCATCGTTCGATCTGGCGCTCGGCACCAGCACCGCGCACATCACCGCGGAAGACTGGCAATGGCGTGATGCAGCCTATCCGTATCCACCCAAGCTGAAGGAGCGCACGATCTACTACTGGGACGGGAGCGGGTTCGAGCCGATCTCGCGCTTTGGCGGCTTCGGCCTGATCAAGCTGGTGCCGACCGACTGGGGCGCGCCCACCTTCGAAATCGACGGCATCAAGATGCTGCCCAGCGCCAAGGTGTCACCGTTCGAGGATGCACGCAGCAAAGTGGCGCTGGTGCAACCGCAAGGCAAGACCGTGCTCGACACCTGCGGCGGCCTCGGCTACTTCGCCGCCTGCTGCCTGGATGCCGGTGTGACGCGCCTGCACAGCTTCGAGAAGAACGCGGACGTGTTTTGGCTGCGCACGCTCAATCCCTGGTCGCCCGATCCCGAATCCGCGCGCGCCGGTGATCGCCTGCAACTCACCCATGGCGATGTCGCGCTCGCCATTGCCGGCATTGCCGATGCATCGATGGATGCGGTCCTGCATGATCCGCCGCGTTTCGGCATTGCCGGTGAGCTGTATTCGCAGGTGTTCTACGACCATCTGGCACGGGTGCTGCGCAAGGGCGGCAAGCTGTTCCATTACACCGGCGCACCGAACCGGTTGACCACCGGCCGCGACGTTCCGCGCGAGGTCGCCAAGCGGCTGGAGAAAGCCGGCTTCAAGGCCGAGCTCGCCTTGGATGGCGTGTTGGCCGTCAAAGGCTGAGCGCACACGTGGACGCCGCGTGCGGACCGCTACAGACGGCCATGCCGACGCGACATGCAAACTAGAGCGGCTACGCTGCAGTTCGCTACAACGCAACCGGGCACTTCGCTGCCGCTCCTGTTGCACGGCCTTACGTGCGATCGGACAGCAGGCCAATACGCCGGAACCACATTTCCAGCGGCACCGTCAGCAGCGGCGGGATCGCGGCCAGCAACGCCACCAGCACCGCCCACAACGGCCACCGCAGGCGCCCCCATGCGTAGAGGCTGACAACGACATAGAACAGGAACGCGAACCCATGCAGGCGGCCGAACAGCCACACCCCCATGTCGGTCGTCTGGGTGCCGTACTTCAACACCATGCCGACCAGCAGCCCGGCCCAGGTCAAGCCTTCGATAAACGCCGCCGCTGCAAACAGCTTGCCGGTGGGGGAGAACGGTTTGGCGGGCATCGAAAATCCAGGAGCATGCAGAGCGACCGCGGATTGTAGGCGAGTGCCCGGCGCGGCAACCACCACACAATGCCGCAACCGCTGCGGCCGCGGCCGTCGATCTGGCGCGTGCTTGACCCGGATCAGGCGGCGGTGACGGGATCAGGGCTAGCATCGGCCCCAATCCCGCATATCTTCCAGGAGCCGCAGCCGATGAAACCGCCTTTCGTACTCGTTGCAGGCCCTTTGCTGGTGTGCGCAGGACTGGCCTGGGCGGCAGTGCCCCCCGCCGGTGAAACCGCGGCCGCGCACGGCCATGATGGACACCAGCCCCACGTCGAGGCACTGCCTGCTGCCGCGGTAGACGCCCCATCCGTGCGCTGGACACCGGACGCTCCGTTGCGGCAAGGCATGCGACGCATGCGCGATGCCGTCCACAGTCTGGAGGATCACGCGAGCGTCCGCCTGGAGCCGGCCCGGGTGCAGGCGCTGGCAACCGAGGTCGACGCGTCAGTGGAATTCATCTTCGCCAACTGCAAGCTAGATACCGACCCGGACGTGGCGCTGCATGGTGTGCTGGCGCGACTGATGGCTGGTGCCCAGGCGTTGCACCACGACCCCGCCGACACCTCCGTGCTGGCTTCGATGCAGGCAGCGATCGAGGATTATCCGCGCCTGTTCAATGATCCCGGGTTTCTCGATCCGGCGCCGGGAGACGAAGGCCGCGATTGATCTCGTCAGCCACCTGACATCGGTAACACTTGCCAGATGCGATGTTGTGAGCTGAAGCCGGCTGGGTTTTCAGCGCTGCTGTGTCACTGCCATGGAAGTGCCGGCGCTGTGCATCAGTGCGGCTGAATGGGAGCGTCACCGCCGCGACCGCCGTCAGGATCCTCCTTGGGGGGAGGCACTTCCTCAGGCAGCTTGTCGGGCATATCCGGATTGCGACCCGGCTCCGGACGGTGCGGATCCGGATCGGTCACGCCGGGAGTGCCAGGCTCGATCGGGTCGAGGGGATTGGGACTGCTCATCTGCATGCTCCTGGATCGCTGATCACCTCAGTCGCCGCTCATTGTGCTCGCCACGACGTGAGCTGGCCGTCCATGCAGCGCCTGTCTGCATGCAGAGACTGACGTGATGAAGGCATGCAGCGACGGACCGTTGCGCATCGAAAACACAACCCCGCAGCCACGTCGCCAATCGTGGGCTTGGCGCCGGTGCGTGCGCGCCGAAGAATTGCCGCTTTGAAGTTCTTCCAAACTTTTTTTTCATCTGCACATAGCGCGAACGACACGCTCGCTGCACATGGCGCGTGACATGGTCTGGGTCCGGGCAATGTTTCCGGTCTACCCCCCAACCAGGAGTTTCCTGATGACCAATGAATCACGTGACATGAATCGCGATCCCATCACTGGCACCCCCGGTTCCCACCCGGTGGGCGTAGGCGTGGGCGGAGCCGGTGGCGCCGTCGCCGGCGCAGCCATTGGCTCGATTGTCGGGCCCATCGGCACCCTGGTCGGCGGCGCGATTGGTGCCGTTGCCGGTGCGGCGGCAGGCAAGGGTGTAGCCGAACGCATCGATCCTACCGGTGAAGCCGACTACTGGCGCAGCGAATACACCAACCGTCCCTATGTCGATCGCAAGTACAGCTACGACAACGACTATGCGCCCGCTTACGCATACGGCAACAGCGTGCGCGCACAGTATCGCGACCGGCGCTGGGATGATTCCCTGGAAACCGACATCAGCCAGGGATGGGAGGCGGCCAAGGACAAGTCGCAGCTGAAGTGGGAGCAGGCGAAGGACGCCGTGCGCGATGCGTTTGATCGTTCCGACCGTACCTATCGCACGTACGAAGCGACCGACAATCACTACGCCACCCACCACAAATCGGCCGACTACTACTCCAGCGATTATGACTACGAGAGCGATTACCGACCCGCCTATCGCTACGGCACCTACGCCCGCTCCATCTATCCGGGACGGCAGTGGGACAGCACCCTGGAAGCTGACCTCGAACGCGACTGGGACAAGTCCAAGGGCGCCTCGCGCATGACGTGGGCCCACGCCAAGGCGGCCGTGCGCGATGCCTGGCACGGCGTGGAACGCGTGCTGCCGGGCGATGCGGACGGTGACGGTCGCTGATCGACGTAGGTGTTGAAGGGCGCCCCATCTAGCCCGCAGCAACACCACGGCAAAGGCCCCGTTCGGCGGGGCTTTTGCTTCCGGCGGTTTTCGACATTACGGCGGGTCCACCGCAGAGCCGACGCCGGTGTAGACGGCGCAACTCCTGCTCTACCCACCGGATTCCACCCGCTCTTTATGCGTCGGGCTTGGATCGTCGATCCATTCCCCAAGCGCGATTCCTTTTCCCACGGAGATACAAATGGGCATCCTCAAGACTGCAGTATTCGGTCTGGTCGGCTTTCTCGCCTACCGCACCTGGCAGAAAAAGAAAGCCGAGACTTCCTTTCCCACCACCTCCACATCGGGCAGCACCGCCGCGGGCGGCTCCACGCCGCCGCACGGCGATCCGCTGCTTGCCGAGCTGGACCCCGATGTGGATTCACCGCGCATGGCGCAGTCCAGCCGCGGGTTCGGCGAGGCTTGAGACAACGAGCAAACCGGCATGGAGCCACCTCCACTCTGTATGCGCTGTATGCGTGCAGGACGGAGCGCATTCCGGGGCCGACGCGCCATTGCGTTGGCCCTGAGGCATCCCGGTGGGACAGCGATCAGGTCCTTTCTTCCAGCTCACCGGTTTGAGTAATCGCGCCGGGGCAAACTGATCCGATCGGCTTCGCCCCGCCAGGTGGAAGTTGGTGTGTCTGCCGGAGCCTGCCGGTGATGCCGCGCTGCACTGCGCACACATCCGCGCATCAGTTGTTGGTGACGGCGCTTTCCCGCGGTACGAAGGGCAACGCGCCGTGCAGGTGGGTGGCGGCGAGTGCCGCCTGTCCGACCGCGACCGATATCTGGTTCAGTCCACTGACGACATCGCCGATCGCATACAGCCCGGGCACGCTCGTCATCTGGTTGCGGTCCACCACCAGCTCGCCGGTATCGGAAAGCGTGGCGCCGAGCGTGGCGACGATGCCGGCCGTGGTGTACGCACCCAGATAGGGATAGACGCTGTCGAACGTCTCGATGGTTCCGTCCTGCAATGTGTAAGTGCACCTGGTTCCGTCGAACCCGAGCTCGCCTGCAGGGTCCAGCACCAGCAGGCCCGCATCCTGTGCCTCCTGCACGGAGCGGCCGCCGCTTCCCGCATCGGTTGGCAGCAGGACGACCCGTTGCGAATACGCACGCAGGAACTTGCCGTGCGAAACGATGTCATCCAGCGGCCCGTACACACCGATGCGTGAATCGCGGGCCTCATAGGCATCGCAGATGGAGCACAGGCGCAGCGCATGGCAAGCGACGGCTTCCTCCAGCCAGTCGGCACCGGGCAGTTTGTCGGCGATACCCGTGGCCATGATCACGCAGCGCGCCTGCCAGCTGCGTGCCCCCGCCGCGATCACGAACAGGTCGTGCTGACGTTCGATCCGCTCCACGACCACCGCCTCGAACCGCGTGCCGAAACTCTCGGCCTGCAGCCGCATCCGGCGCAACAGCTCATCGCCCGCCACGCCATTGGGAAAGCCGGGACAGTTGTTGCTCTCGGGAATCCAGCGCGCGCGGCTGTCTCCCGAATCCAGTACCAGGCAGGAACGATGAAAGCGGCGCAGGTAGGTGGCGGCAGTGAGTCCAGCGGGCCCGCCGCCCACCACCACGACATCGAAACAGGTGATTTTTTCCTCATGTGCGGGCATAGGGCGGGCCTGGTGTCATGGGATCAGTCTGGGTGCACGCCCGTGCACGGCAAGCGAGGAACCGGCAGCGGTCCGGCGGGTTCGGTATGACCTTGCCGTGGTCGATGCACCCGGCAAGTCGCGCCGCTGGGCAGGAGCGGCGCCACATGCTGCGCGCGGTCGCCGCCCTGTGTCGTCATGCCACCTTGCTGCGTGGTGATCCGTTGCCCCTCGACTGAAGGCAAGCCGATGGTCCCGATGTACTCGCGCTCAGCGCGGCACGCTGTCGCGTGCGTCGGGGTAGTCGCGTTCCGCATCCGGCAGGTTGTCGTCTGACTGGTCCGGCTGGTCCTGGTCTTTCCACCGCGCATGGTCATTGCGCAGCTTGTCCGGCGTCAGGGCTTTTTCCTGGTCCCGGCTGGGTTTGGATGGGTCGGTACGATTCATAAGGTCACTCCTGCGTGTTGCATCCATTGCACGGCCGACGGCGTAACCGGTGCGTGAAGCCCGCTGATGGATGACGCGGTCGTGAGACGCGGATGCGTGCTTCCGCGCGGGGCGCACAAATGGATTACGTCGTGTCAGTGACCCGGTTTGATCGCTACCTTCAGCACCCCGTCGCGCTGGTGCGAGAACAACTCATAGGCGGCGACGATGTCGTCCAGCGCGTAGTGGTGGGTCACCAGCGCACCGAAATCGGCGCGGCCGGAGGCCACCACGTTCATCAGCCGACGCATGCGCTCCTTGCCACCGGGGCATAGCGCGGTGTTGATGCGGTGGTCACCCAGCCCGGCAGCGAACGCGGCCAGCGGGATCTTCAGATCCTCCGAATACACGCCCAGGCTGGAGAGGGTGCCGCCGGGCTTGAGGCAGCGCAGCGCCGATTCGAACGTGCCCTGCGTGCCCAGCGCCTCGATCGACGCATCCACGCCGCGGCCGCCGGTCAACTTCATGATCTCCTCGACCACATCGCAGTTGTGGAAGTCCAGCACGACATCGGCACCCATGCTCCTGGCGATCTGCAGGCGGTGTTCGTTGCCGTCGATGGCAATGATGGTCGAGGCGCCCAGCAGGCGCGCCCCGGCCGTGGCGCACAGGCCGATCGGGCCCTGGGCGAATATCGCCACCACGTCGCCGATGCGGATATTGGCGTTCTCCGCACCCTTGAAGCCGGTGGACATGATGTCCGGGCACATCAACACCTGTTCGTCGCTCAGGCCGTCCGGCACCGGCGCCAGATTGGCCTGCGCGTCGGGCACCAGCACGTACTCGGCCTGGGTGCCATCGATCATGTTGCCGAAGCGCCAGCCGGCAGTGGCCTTGTAGCCATGGCAGCCGCAGCGGCCACTGGCGACCAGATAGCTGCCGTCCTGCGAAGGCACGCCATCCTGTGCGGCATAGGAGTTGAAGTTGGGGCAGATCGCCCCGGCGATCACCCGCTGGCCCTCGTGGTAACCGCTCACCGCACTGCCCAGCTTTTCGATCACCCCGACCGGCTCGTGCCCGATCGTCAGGCCCCTGGCGACCGGGTACTCGCCCTTGAGGATATGCACGTCGGTGCCGCAGATCGTGGTGGTGGTGATGCGGATCAACGCATCGTTCGCGCCGACCGCCGGGATGGGCTTGTCGGCCAGTTCGATCCGGCCGGGCTCGACAAACACCGCGGCCCTCATCATGGCCATGCGCCTGCTCCAGATGGCACCGGCAGACGCCGGCACCTGTGGATCATACGCCCGGCGTCGCGGCGGCCGGGTACAGCCTCCCAGCCGCACTTTGCGCCGGCGGCTAGCGCCGCCGACCGCGCCGTGCCCATGCACCTGCATTGTTGCCGGCGGACGCTGCGATGCCGCCCGCCGCGCGGTCGTGCGCTAGCGCAGGTCGACCTTCGCCACCTTGTCCTCGTAGTCCTTCTTCGGATCGATGCCGATCAGCATCTTCACGCCAGCCAGCAGGTTGTTCTCGTTCAACCAGACCTCGCCCTGGTCCGGATCCAGCCGCAACAGCACCAGCTTCGGGTCATCCTTGCCCTCATACCAGGCGGCCACGAACGGATTCCACAGGCGTTCCACCATGGCGCGGTCGGTGCCCACGCTCAGCTGCCCGCCAATGCTGGCAAACAGCGAATGATTCTTCGCAGCGAAGGCGGCGACTGCGCGGCGCGGCGTGGCGGCGTGGCGCACCAGTGCGTTGTCGGTGCTGGTGAAGAACCAGATCGGGCCGCGCTCCTCGTGTTCCAGCTGCGCCGTCATCGGCCGCGTGTGGCCGTTTTCCAGCCCGTCCACGCCCAGCATCAGGGTCATGTCGGACTTGAGGGTTTTCCAGAATTTCTGTTCCAGCTCGGCAGGATTGGACATCGCGGGTGCTCCATTGGTGGGGAAGCTCCAACCTAACGCCCTGCCCGGTCGCGCCTCCGTGAAGTTGTGCCAGTTGTTGCCGGCGGCGCTGTCCGGTTCAGCGTGCGCCTCCGGCGATGGCCTCGCGCAACACACGCGCTACCCTGTCCGCCCCGGCACCGCTGCGCACTTCGCGATCATCCGCAATGAACCACCCCGACCATCGCGTCCAAGGTCTCAACAACGATGAGGTGGCGGCCGACTGGCCCGCGATCAGCGCCCGCGAGATCGCGTGGCTGCGTCAGCACTTCCCCCAGCTTGAAGGCGCTTGTCCGGTGCTGTGGCACAGCCCGCGGCCGATGTCGGCGGCCGCCATCGTCCAGAGCGCAGCCGGGCAGGTCTTCATCAAGCGCCATCACCACAGTGTGCGCACGGCCACCAGTCTGGCGGAGGAGCACCGTTTCATCGCGCACCTCGAAGCCGCCGGAGTGCCGGTGGTGCATGTGCTGCACGACCGCCAGGGCCGGACGGCCGTGGAGCACGATGGCTGGACGTACGAGCTGCATGCGGTGGCCGACGGCGAAGACCTGTATCGCGACCTCCCCTCCTGGAACCCGCTGACCGAGCGGGGCCAGGCATGGGAAGCGGGCAGGATGCTGGCCACCTTGCACCAGGCATCGGCCGGCTACCTCGCCGCGCAGCGCAGCACCCACCTGCTGGTGGCGCGGGACGACCTGATCCGCGCGTCCGATCCCCTCGCGCGGCTGCAGCGCGACCTCTTCGAACGCCCGGCGCTGGCCGACTATCTGGCACGCAAACCGTGGCAGCGCGACCTGGAGCAAGCCGTGCTGCCGTGGCACGCGTCGCTGGCTGGACGCCTGCAGGATGAGCCGCGACTGTGGGCGCACAACGACTGGCATGTCTCCAACCTGCTGTGGCGCCGCCAAGGTGACGACACAGTAGTGTCTGCCGTGCTCGACTTCGGTCTGGCCTCGCCGACCAGCGCCCTGTTCGACCTGGCCACGGCGATCGAACGCAACGCGGTGGCGTGGCTCGAACTGGAACGCGGGACGCAGTCCGTGCATGCCGATACCGCGCTCGCCCTGCTCGAGGGCTATCGTCACGTACGGCCGTTGACTGCCGCCCAGGTGCATTTGCTGGCGGATCTGCTGCCCGTGGTCCACCTCGATTTTGCGCTGTCGGAAGTCGAGTATTTCTACGGTGTTACCGGTTCGAGTGCGAACGCCGACGTGGCCTATCACGACTTCCTGCTGGGCCACGCGCAGTGGTTCCACACGCGCGCCGGGCAGGCGCTGTTGGAAGCCCTGCACGCTGCCGCCTAAGCCGGCGCGGGCCATTCCGCGCCATTTGTGCTCCAATACGCGCTGAAGCGGGGGTGCCTGGTTGATCAGGCTGAGAGAGTCCCTTGGAACCTGATCCGGTTTGCACCGGCGTAGGGAGCTTTGAGCAGCACACAAACCCCCGTCACGGTGGGGTGAGCGTGCGCGCCTTCGCTTCGTCTCCCCTCCGGCTGATGACGAACCGAATGAACCGCTGCTACCCGCTCTCGCTGTTGACCGCTGCCCTGTGCGCAGCGCTGCCGCTGCATGCCAGCAATGTCGAATCCGATGCCCCGGACCGCTCCCCCACCGAGTTGGCCACCGTGCGCGTGCAGGCCCACCAACCCGTCGCCGCGCAGACATCGCAATCCGGCAGTTTCGGCGCCGGTGACTGGAAGAACACCCCGGCGTCGGTCAGCGTGCTCGATCGCACCCTGCTCGACAGCCGCCACGTGCGCACGCTCTCCGAGCTGGCAAGCAACGATGCCTCGCTCGGCGACAGCTACGCCCCGGTGGGCTACTACCAGAACATCGCCATCCGCGGCTTCGCGCTGGATACCGCCACCGGTTACCGCTTCAACGGCCTGAGCATCGCCGGCGAGCAGCGTCTGGCGCTGGAGAACGTGCAGCAGGTGGAGATCCTCAAAGGCGAGGCCGGGCTGGCCGCCGGCGTCATCGCCCCCGGCGGCATCATCAACTTCGTCGGCAAGCGTCCGGCCGAGGTGCGCAACCTCACCCTGGGCACCGATTCGGAAGGCACGCGCTATACCGCCGTGGACGTGGGCCACTGGCTCTCGCCGCGTTTCGGCGTGCGCCTGAACGCCGCCTGGGAAGACAGCGCCTCGTATATCGATCACGCCGATGGCCGCCGCAACTTCTACTCGCTGGCCACCGACTGGTTGATCGGCGAGCGCGGCAAGCTCGAAGTGGACGCCAGCTACCAGACCAGCGCGCAGCGCTCGGCATCGGGCTATCAGCTGCTGGGCGCCACGACCCTGCCACGCAACGTGGACCGCCGGCGGATGCTCGGCCATCAGGCCTGGCAGCAGCCGGTGGCCATCGACAGCACCAACATCACCGCCCTGCACACCTACGACTTCAGCCCGGCGTGGCAGTCGCGCGTGTCGGCCAGCCACAGCCGTTCGGTGATCGATGACAGCGTCGCCTTCGCCTATGGCTGCTACTACGCCGTCGAATGCGCCGACGGCAGCGTGCCCGGCAACTATTTCGCGCCCAACGGCGACTACGACATCTACGACTACCGCAGCCCGGACGACACCCGGCGCAACCAGCAGATGCGCGCCGAACTGCGCGGCCGCTTCAGCACCGGCGCGGTGGGGCACCAGCTCACAGCGGGTGCGGATTATTTCGATCGCACCGTGGACAAGCGCCGCAACGTCAACGCGTACGTCGGTACGGCCAACATCCACGATGCGCAGGTACCGCAGTTCGCACCTTCTCCACTGACGCCCGGCGCCTCGGTGCGACGCCTCGACAGTCGCCAGACCGCGCTGTTCGTGCTGGACCGGATGAGTTTCGGCGACGACTGGCAATGGTTGGCCGGCGGCCGCTTCGTGCATCTGGATGAACGTGCCTGGAACAAGCGCGGCAATCCCGAGCGTGAAAGCCGGCTGTCGCGCTTTCTGCCGCAGGCCGCGGTGATCTGGAGCGCGACCGATCAGATCAACGCCTACGCCAGCTATGTCGAAGGCATCTCGCTGGGTCAGGAAGCACCGTTCTGGACCTCCAATGACGGCGAATTCCTGCCTTCGCTGCTGTCGCGCCAGACCGAGGTCGGCGTGAAATACGCCCCATCGGATGCGCTGACGCTGGGCGCCGCCGTGTTCCGCACCCGCCAGCCGTTCCAGTACGCACGGCCCGATGCCAGCGCCGCCGGTTACACCTTCGTGGAGGACGGCCAACAGGTCCATACCGGGCTGGAGCTGAGCGCGCGCGGGCGTGTCACCGAGCGGCTGCGGCTGACTGCCTCGGCCACCGTGTTGCAGGCGGAAGCGCGCGACTCCGGCACCGCGGCCTACGAAGGCCACCAGCTGATCAACGTGCCGAAAACCCGTGCGAGCCTGCACGCCGATTACCAGCTGCCGTTCGCAACGGGGCTGGGCGTCACCGGCGGCTGGCGTTATGCATCCTCGAATGTGGCTACCGCCGATGGCAGCGTGCGCGCACCGGGCTACAACGTGTTCGATGCGGGGCTGCGTTTTCGCCGAAAGCTGCGCGGGCATGCGCTGGACTGGAACCTGTCGGTGGACAACGTCTTCAATCGCTTTTACTGGCGCGACACCGGCAGCAGCTCGGGTGACTACTACCTGTTCCCCGGCGCCCCGCGCCAGGCACGCCTGACGGTCACCATCGCGCTATGAACCCGGCAATGCTGGAATGGTCCGCCGTTGTCCTCAGTGTCCTGGGCGTATGGCTGATGGCGCAACGGCGGATGCTTGCCTGGCCGGTCGGGCTGGTGTCGGTGGCGCTGTATGCGCTGGTGTTTGCCGAAGCCAGGCTGTACTCGGACACGCTGCTGCAGGTCGCCTTCGCCGTCTTCCTGCTCTATGGCTGGTTCAACTGGCATCGGCAGGCCAAACCCGACGGGCGGATCATCATTGCGCCGCTGGCTGGCGGCCATTGCGTCCGGGATCTTTGTGTTGGCGTGGCCGCCGGCATCGCGCTGGGCGCGGCGATGCACACCTGGACCGACGCCGCCCTGCCCTGGCTGGATGCCATGCTCGCCACGCTCAGCCTGGTTGCACAGTGGTGGCAGGCGCGCCGGCATGTCGCCGCATGGTGGCTGTGGATCCTGGTCGACGTGGTCTATGTGGGCATGTATCTGGTCAAGTCGCTCAACGTCACCGCCGTGCTCTACCTGCTGTTCGTCGCGCTGGCGGTGATGGGTTTGCGGGCATGGACGAAGGCCGGCGAGCAGGCCTGAGATCTGCGCGATCGATGGATCGCGCGAGCGGATGGGCACACCCCGGCACGGGCCCTGCTGACCCGGGGTGTGCGGCTCATGACATCGGCTCGGGTTCGCGCGGCTGGCCGATCTTCGGTGGCAGCGCAATGCATTCGTCAGGGTCGAGGTCGGCGTGCAGCCCGCTGGCACCGGCGTTCGCCTGCCCGACAAACGCCGTGGCTTACCCGCGCAACCGCAGGAAACCACGCATGCGCTCCAGTTCGGCAGCGCATGCTGCGCGGAAAGAGGCATCACGCGGCGCATGCCCATCGACGTAGCCGAATTGCGCCTGCAGCTCGCCATTGGCAACGGCGACATTGGCCCAGCCAATCACCCGCTCGTGCCACAGCAATGGCAAGGCGTAGTAGCCGAGCTTGCGCTTGGGCGCTGGCGTATAGGCCTCGAAGCGGTAGGCCCATCCCCAGAACAGTTCAAAGCGGCGCCGGTCCCAGACCACCGGGTCAAACGGCGTCAGCAACCGCACCGCATCGTCCGGGGTCCAACGCTTGGCGCCCGGGTTTTCATTGGCCGGCCAGTACCAGTCCACGCCGTCCACACGGCCGATCCCCAAGCGCTGGCGCGCACGTTTCAGCGCCTCGCCACGCAGGTCCTGCCACTGCGGCACGCCGCCACGCAGATATCCCAGCAACTGGGCGAGGCTGGCTGCCGGCAGCGGCGCGTACGTGCCGATCACGATATCCAGCAGGGCATCCAGTCGCGCACGCACCACCCCGCCATCCATCGGGGCCGCGTCGCTCTCACGCAGCGCGTAGACACGGGTGCCGCCTTCACGGCGGGCCACCCGCAACAGGCCCCGGTAATGCATGCCATCAAGCAGCTGCGTACTGGCGTTGGACGAACCGCCAAACCAGTTGGTGGTCTTGCCGTGGGCAAAGTGCGCGTCCACTTCACGTGGATGCACCGCGCCGCGCCCGGCAATGAACTCACGCACCGCGTGCGCCTGTTTCCAGCGCGCCGGCGTCCACACCTCGCGCGCCTCACGTGGGTGCATCAACGCCTGGTGCGCGCGCGGCAGAAACCCGTAGTTGACGAAGAAGTCCTCCTCCAGCGGCAGCCGTGGATAACGCCGCTCCAGATCCCCGGCGCGGTAGCCGGCAACCCGTTGGCGCAACGTCAGGTCCTGGGCGCGGGCCGGGGCGCGGATCGGATCGGCCTGGACGAAGCCGAGCTTCTCGACCGCCCGCATCAGCGTGGTCGGTTTGAACAGCGAACGGGCGATCGCGTAACGCCGCAACTGGTCGAGGGTCAGAGCCATGCCGCGATGATGCCAGCCATTCCAATGAAGCAAGAAGGATGGCGTTTGAAACGTAGCCCGCACGAAGACGCCAGTCTTTGCACATCAGACCGCCGCACTTCTTCAATCCTGGCCACTTGGACGTCATCCGGCGCTTTGTTGCGTGCAGTGCACGGCCCACAACGCGCAAGGCACGGCAGAAACGGTGAACGTTCGCCGCTGGCACGGCCCGCTGCGGCGTTGCCGGTGGCTTACCCGCGCACCGGGCTTGCGGCCCGGCGGTGCCACAGTGCGAGCGTGCCCAGCGCGCCGGCAATGATGGACGCGGCGAAGATCGCGATCCTGGCCGCATCGAACACGAGCGGATCCAGAAACGCCTGCCCGGCAATGAACAGCGACATGGTGAAGCCGATGCCCGCCAGCATGCCGGCGCCGAGCAGCTGTCGCCACGTGTAGGCATCGGGCTTGCGTGCCCAGCCCAACCGCGCCGACAGCCAGGCCCCGGCCAGAATGCCGGCAGGCTTGCCCACCACCAGCCCGACGATGATCGCCAGCATCACCTGGCCGTGGCCGTCCAACACGTCCAGGCTCACCAGCACCCCGGCATTGGCGAGCGCGAACAGCGGCAGCACCGCGTAGCTCGACCATGGCTGCGTCGTACGCAACAACTTGGCGGCCGGCGATTCCAGCCGTGAATGGATGGCGTCGAGGGTGGCCAGTGCCGCCACCGAAGGTGCGTGCCACGGCATGTCGCGGTCGTCGCGGGCCTCGGCGCGAAACACCATTTGCGCCTGCGCGTTGAGCGCGCGCAGGTTGGCCGGCGGCCGGGTCGGCGTGACCAGCGCCAGGATCACGCCCGCCAGGGTGGCGTGGATGCCCGCCTGGTGCAGGCAGAACCACAGCAGTACGCCCAGCACGGCATAGGGCAGCGGGGTATAGACATTCCAGCGGTTCAGCACGAGCAGCGCGCCGGTCACCAGCGCCGCTGCAAACAACAAGGTCATGTCGAGCGCGTCGCCGTAGAACACTGCGACCACCACAATGGCCACCAGGTCATCGATGATCGCCGTGGCAGTCAGGAACACACGCAGTTCCACTGGCACCCGGTCGCCCAGGAACGCGATGAGCGCGATCGCGAACGCGGTGTCGGTCGAAATGGTGGTGCCCCAGCCATGGGCAAGATCGGCCGGCGCGATCAGCAGATACAGCGAGGCCGGCAACAGCATGCCGCCGATAGCCGCTGCGACCGGAAGCACTGCCGCACGCCGCGTGGCCAGCTGTCCGATGGTGAATTCGCGCTTGATTTCCAGGCCGACCACCAGGAAGAACACGCTCAACATGCCGTCATTGATCCACGCCACCAGCGGCAGCGAGAACAGGCGCCCGCCCACGCCAATACCAACCGGGGTGTTCCAGAAGGCCTGGAATGCCGGACCGGCGGGCGAGTTGGCCAGGACCACGGCGAGGATCGACATCAGCAGCAGCACGATGCCCGCCGACGGCCCCCAGCGCACGAAGTCCAGCGCCGCGACACGCGCGCGGAAGCCCAGTGAACCCTCCAGGGCCTCGGCCAGCGAACTCTCGTCCCACGGCCCCTGGTAACGGCGGTCGTTGATGAAAAATGTGGGTGCGACGCGCGCGCCGCTGGCGGCCGCGCTGCGCTGGTCTTCCTGTACCCGGCGTTCGGCCGCCTCGTGCAGCCGGGGCTCGGCCGCACCGGGCGCCGGCAGGTTGAATGCGGCAGCGATGTTGTCCAGTTGCGCCGGCGCGAGCACCGGGCCGGAGGCCATCAGCGCGCTGTGCACCGGCCAGAAATCGACAGGAGTGGGCGCGGCGTACTCGGCGAGCACGGCCGCGCGCCACGCCGACGCATTGTCGGTGACGGGGCGGTGCCGGTAGACATAGCAGAAGCGCTCGCCGAATTGCTCGCGCAGGCGCGCGACCACGGCATGCGCCTCGCAACACGCCGGGCAGGCGTAGCTGCCGTATTCCAGCAGCACCATCTCCGCACCCGGATCGCCGAGGATGTGGTCGCGCGAAGGATCGATCGCGCGATCGAGCCGGGTCACACCTGTCTTCGCCATGAGGACCTCAGGGTGTCCGGATTAGGACATCGGCTCGGGTTCACGCGCTGGCCGATCTTCGGTGGCAGCGGAATGAACTCGTCATGGTCCAGGTCAGGCAGCTTCATGCGCCCGGCTTTCCAGTCCTCGCGCGCCTGCTCCAGGCGCCCGGTCGAGGACGACACGAAGTTCCAGTCGATGTAGCGCGGTCCCACCGGTTCGCCGCCCAGCGCCATGACCACGGCCTCGCCGATCGCGGCAATGGTGCAGGCCTTGCCCGGCGCCAGCACCGCCATGGCGCCGGCCTCGATCCGCTGGCCATCCAGTTCCACCGCGCCACTGACCACGTACACCGCGCGCTCCGGGTATTCGGCCGGCAGCGATACGCGTGCGCCTGCACGCAGCTGCCAGTGCACATAGAACTGCGGCGAGTCGATGCGCACGGGCGAGACCACGCCCGCCAGACGACCGGCAATCAGCCGCCCGGCCACGCCGTAATCGTCGAACACCGGCAGCGCCTGGCTGTCGTAGTGCCAGAACCCCGGGTCGATCTCCTCGCGTCCGTCCGGCAACGCCACCCACGCCTGGATACCGTCGAGCAGGCCGCCCTCGCGGCGCAAGCGTTCGAAGCGCTCTGAATGGGTGATGCCGCTGCCGGCGGTCATCCAGTTGACCTCGCCCCGGCGGATTTCCTGCTCCGAGCCGAGGCTGTCGCGGTGCATGATTTCGCCATCGAACAGATAGGTGATGGTCGACAGGCCGATATGCGGATGCGGGCGCACGTCCGCCTCGCGCGGCAGGCCGGGCGCCAGATCCTTCGGACCGATGCGGTCGAAGAAGATGTACGGCCCCACCATGCGCCGCTGGGCGTACGGCAGCACGCGCCCCACCTCGAAGCCACCGAGGTCGCGCGTGCGCTGCTGGATGATGAGCTCGATCACATGGCACCTCCCGGGTTGCGCTCAGGCGTCGCGCGGCAGCACCGTCAGCACCCGGGCGATGAACTGGTGGAATTCCTCCAGATAGCCGCTCAGGAACTTCGCCGTGGACGCATCGGCGATCTCGCCGGCGTCATTGATCATGCCATCCTTGAACTGGATGTAGGCCTCGGGCGAGTTCATCTGCGGCGAGTTGAGGAAGCCCAGGATGCTGCGCAGGTGCTGCTGGCCCACGGCGGTGCCGATCGCACCGGGCGACGTGCCGATTACACCGGATGGAATGTTGGCAAACGAGTTGGTGCCCCACGGCCGGCTGGCCCAGTCGATGGCGTTCTTGAGACCGCCGGGGATGGAGCGGTTGTACTCCGGCGTCACGATCAGGATCGCATCCGAACTCTTGATCGCCTGCTTGAACCTGCTCCCGGCCTCGGGATAGTCGGCGTCATAGTCGTAGCTGTAGATCGGCAGGTCGCGGTAGGAGATTTCCTCGAACTGCAGCTGGGCCGGTGCCAACTTGATCAGCGCCTGGGCGAATTTGCGGTTGATCGACTCCTTGGCGATGCTGCCGATCAGGTATCCAACTTTGTAGGTCTTCATCTTTTGCTCCCTGGTAGGACGGTTGGCCGTTTTGGCGCCGTGTTGTTTGCGAGTCACCTTGAAGATCGTGCCGCTGGCGTCATCGCTGACCAGCAGCGCAGCGGCTGCTTGAACCCGATTGCGAACCCCTCCGCCGTAAAGCCGTCGGCACGTGCTGCACGGCACCCACGGTCGGCGCGACCACCCTCACATTGCCGGCGATCGGCTTCTCCGGCTCGTTGCCCATCTGCGGCGCCGGTACGTCCGAACGCCCGATATGCAGTCGACGGCCCGGCGCATCGGACTTCCCGTCACTCAGCACGTCCGAACCCGTCGCGGCGTCGCCGATCCTGACGTCACCGGTCTGGGCGCACGCGCCCAGCACCAGCGCGGCCGGCGATGCAAGGATGAAACGCGGGACAAGCGCAGGGAACTTCATGGTTTCGCTCCTGGTGCATGCGTGACCGGCGGATGTGGATGCGGATGGGTCGAGGGCGCGGGCCCTGCCAGTGGCTGGCCACCCGTGCATTGCTGCCCCGCCATCTTTCCCACCGTGGTGTAACGGGCCGGTGATTTCACATGACTGGCCGCACGCAGCCAGCTCACTATCCCTCGATCACCGGCGGTGTACTGCCGGTACCGGCCTGGCATGGCAATTTCGGCGTTGTCCAAGGTTGAACGCCGAACCCCACGGCGCGTGGTGCTGCACACGATGCCGGCCCCGCAGTTTGGCGATATACCCGGCGTCAACCAGCGGAAAGCAGATCGCAGCAGATCGGAGGAAGAGTGCACGGGCACTCATCAGGCCTTCGCCTTCTCACCCGTGCGGCAAGGCGTGGGCGTTGATCCGCTAGGTGTAAACGGCTTGTCCGGCATCGTGGCGCGTGCGCAGGCCGGCGAGCATCTGCCGTTCGGGCAGGCCGGCCGCCCATGCTGGACAGAGCTGGAAGTGCGGCTGGTCGACGATGGTCTTCCAGTTTCCTCCCCATTCCAGCCCCAGGTCCACGCCCAGCGCGCCGACGGCCTTGTACTTGGGCGATTCGGGCTGGTAGCGGCCGCCTTCGAACACGCCGATATCGAAGGCGATGCCGAAGTTGTGGTTTGAATAGCCGCCGCGGGCGTTGGTGACGATCCTGCCCGGGGCGGTGCGGCCTTGGGCATACAGGGCATCCTGCTCGGCGTAGGTCCGCAGGCCGCTGATGAGTTTGATGGTGATGCCCACCGCGGCAGCCTTCTGCACCAGCACGCGCGCCATCGGCTGCGCCTCCGGCAGCAAGGTCGCGATCACCTTTTCGCTGCGGCTGTCCACCGGCGAGATCGCCTCGGCCGGCTTCTGCCCGTCGATCTTCTTGCTGACCACCCGCGCGTAGATGGCGCCCCAGGTCTGCGGCCCGGCCTTGCCGTCCACGCCGACGCCAAGTTCCGCCTGTACCGCGGCGATCATTTCTTCGATACGCATGGCCGTTTCCCCGTTTCCCCGTCGCCTCGATGACCGGCGATGATGGTGCCGCCACGCAATGCGGCTGGCGTGTTCGACAGAAGAAACGCGACTCGCCGCGCAGCACGGCCACCGCCGGCGCAGTGCGGCGCGCGCATCGCGTCGTGCACCGGGAATCGATTGACGACTGCGCCCGAGCTGGCGCGCAGCAGAAGAGCCTTGGAAGCCGCGGCCCAGGAACGATGCGTGGGAACCACTATTCACCCGGTGGAATCCAGACCTCCACCATTCCCGGATTGCTCTTGAACGTCGGCGGCAACGGACGCACGACGACGTCCGGTCCTTGCAGATGCCTGCCGACGGCCTCGGCACAGGCGGCAGACACGTCGCTGTGGACGATGACCGCCGGGGTGGACCAGATGTACGGCGGCGCGCGCTGGGCCCGCGCACTGCTGCGCACGACGTTCTCTATCGCCGGCAGCTCCATGCCCAGATCGTCCCTCAGCGCAATCGCCACTGCGCTGGCGCGCTCGCGGCTGGCTTCGTCATAGATGTGGATGTTGACGCGCGGGCGGATGAAGCCGGAGGCGCTGCAGGCATCACGGTTGTCCGCCGCTGCCACCACCGGGCGCAGTGTCGAGACGGATGGCGGTGGCGGTGGCGGTGGTGCCGGCTCGGCCAAGGCCAGCGGCTCGTCCTCCGCCACCGCCTCGGCAGAAGCCGGCTCCGCGCCCGCCGGCTCGGGCATCGCATCAGGCGTCGCGTCCGCCGCCGGTGGCGGCACCGGCGCGATGGCAACGGGCTTGAAAGCCGCCATTTCCTGCGCCCATTGGTCGTAGCGGTCGGGAATCCTGGGCCGGTCGATGAACCAGTAATCGCGCTCGATCGGCGGCTCGGCCTGCATCGCGGCATGCAGCTCGAAGCACCTGGCGTGCTGGTCGCCATCGCCCGTCATCTTGTCGCACTCGGTGTTGACCAGGTTGAGCAGATGCTTGAACCAGTCATCGCCGCGCTGTTTGGAGGTCTCCGCCACGGCCCGGAACTCCTTGGCGTTCATCCGCAGCAGCGTGTCCGGATCGGCGATGGCCTGCTTCAGGTTCTGGTAGTCCTGCACGTACTGGGCATTCTCCAGCCGGCGCGTCTCGCGGTACTGCTCGATCCCCTGCCACACCGCGAACAGCAGGCTCAGCGAGATGCCGGCGCCGACCGAGGCGCCCACGGTCAGGCCGACGCGGCTGCGCCGGTTTTGCTGGGGATCGACGACCGTATTGTTGGCCTCGGCGGTGATCAGGCTCGACGCCGCGTTGGTCATGTCATCAACCGCGGTCATGGCGTTGCGGAGCAGCATCCTGTTGATCCGGCAGCCCATGAGCACACCCAGCTGGTGATAGGCCTCCCACTGCGATTCGTCGAAGAACTGGTCGCCGGTGGTCTGTTGCGGAAATTCCGGGCTGCGGTCGGCATAGGCGACGATGTCGAACGGCATCTGGTCCAGCCGCCGCGGTTTGACCACGACCAGGGTGCCCTCGCTGCGGTCGGCGTAGCGGATGCGCCCGACCACCATCCAGCGCGAACCGGCGTCGGGCGTGATCGTTTCCGGGGTGCCCAGCACCCGCCGCAGCTCCGGCGAGGCCTTTTCCGTCATCTGCCGCGGATCGAGGAATTCGATCGTCGCGCCGTAGTCGATCTTCGCCTTGCGGACCAGCGATTCCAGGTCCGAGAACAGGTACTTCGGATCGGCACCGCAATCGGCGGCGACGATCAACCGCGACCTGCGCTTGAGCAGCGCATAGATGCCGGTGTTGTCGTAATGGCCGCCGTCGGATACGTACCAGATCGATCCGAACTGGCCGGGGAAACGCGCCAGCGACTCGGCGACGATGGCCAGCGGCTTGGGCATGAGCCGGGAGCTCCAGTAACGCAACCAGCCCTGCTGGTTGCGCAGCCGCGATTGCTGGTCGATCAGGGCGCGGGTCCAGTAGCCCAGGCGGATGCCGGACATGAACAACAGCGTGGCGAACCCGGGCGATGTGCGCGAGCCCATGCCGGTGCTCGCGGCCGCACCGGAAATGGCGATCCATCGCGACAGTTTCCCCGGTGCCGCGTCGAAGTCCGGGCGCGAAGGAAAGGCGGTTCCCAGCTCCACGCCCAGCGCGCTGACGGTCAAGGCCACACCTTTGCGATCGGCGTTGTAGATGCCGGTGCGGTCATCGACCGACTGGTTGATGCAGCAGTTCACCAGATGGATCGGGCCACCATGCTCGTGCGGCCGGTAGCTGGTCAGCTCGACGTCATCGCCGGCGATGGCCTCGGTCAGCGGCGCAACCTTCATGATGTCCTCGGCCGTGGCCACCGCGGCGGCACCATCGGGAAACCTCGACCCCGGCGCGTAGCCGTTGCCGGAGGACACATACGCACGCTCGATACGCGCGCGATAGAAGTTGTGCAGCGAAGCCAGGTTCAACAGCTCGAAGCTGCGGCAGGTCAACAGCACGTACGTGGCCGCCGCCAGCATGACGATGCACCAGGTCCGGACCTCGGGCAGCTGCCAGGGCGGATGCGCCACCGGCGTGCGCGTGGTCCACGCCGACTCCGGGAACATGGCGATGCTGAACGTGGTCGTCCAGAACACCAGGGTCACCAGCGCCAGCGCCACGCCCAGCGCGTTGAGCAGCTTCTCGGTATTGAGGCTGCGCGTCTTGGCGGTCGCCATGCGTTTCTGGATCTGTGGCAGCGCGAACCGCGCCACCGCCAGCGCCATGCCGATCAACGCCGCTTTCCCCAGCGGGAAGCGGCCGGCGCTGCTCTCCCAGAACTTGGCCGTCAGCCACCACGCCAGCGTGTCGAGCAGCGCGACAGCCACCACCGCCAGCGCCGCCCACATCGCGAATGACAGCCGCTTGGTGTGGCGCAACCGCAGCTCCGCGGTGGGCTTGCCGCGCAGCAAGTCGATGCCCGTCACCACCCAGGCGCTCGCCGGCGCCAGCAGCAGGATGCCGGCGCCGAACGCCAGTGTGACTTTCTGGGCGGTGCCTTCGTCCAGGCCATTGAAGCTGGCCTGGTACAAACCATGCCCGAGGCCGAACAGCGCCCAGGCCGAGCCCGACCCGAGCGCCGCCGCCAGCGTGATGACCACGAAGCTGGCGACGCTGCGCCGGTCGCGCGTGTACCAGTAACTCAGCATCTGGTGCACAGCCAGGAACAGCGGAACCGCCAGTGCCCACCACCAGACCGATCCGGACAGGCCGGTGAACTCCAGGCTCCACCACCCGTGGCCGAGCGCGATATCCGGGGGCATGCCGCGCCAGAAGGCGAACGGACGCGGCGGATCCAGCGACACCAGCACGTGCGGCAGCAGCACCACACCGGCGGCGAGCAGGATCAGCACGCCGATCTCCAGGTGGGTGGCGATGATGCCGCGCACGATCGAGGCAGCCGCGAAGCCGAGATCCTTCATTCCCGCCGGCGTGAGATACCTGCCGTTGTTGCGCAGCCACCACAACCACATGGAATCGTCTCGGCCGACACCGGCCTCGACCTCCGCCGCACTGTCGTGCTCGCCATACAGCCGCCCCAGGCTGGCCCCCAGGTAGCCGCCGCCGGATACCGTGGAGAGGTAGTCGAACTCCTTCAGTACGCCGTTCTTGGCCAGGCCGCGAACCAGCCCGAGACAGAAGGTGGCGCTGCGGATGCCGCCACCGGACAACGCCAGTCCCCAGGTGCCGCGGCCGTCACCGGCGATCCCGGCCTGCTCGCGACGCGGGTCGACGTAGCGCGCACGTTCGGCGTCGATCGCGGCCCGGATCTGTTGCTCGTTCGATACGCGCTCTGCATCTGGATTGACCACGGGCAGCTCCGGGCGGGGAGGAGGATCGGCTGGGGTGCTAGATGGCGACCGCGTCGCGCTTGGCGGCAGGCAGCTGCTGGCGCAGGTGGCGGTTGAACAACCGGGAAATCTGCAGGAATCCCTGCTCGGTGGGATGGATCTCGTCGTTCCAGAAGCTATCCTGGTCGGCGCCGGTCAGGCCGGAGAAATCGGCCACGGAAAAGAAGCCGGAATACTCCCCGACCAGCTTTCCCAGCACCCCGCGGCCAAACCCTTCGACCAGGATCAGATCGGCGAATTTCTTGCCTTCGGCCTTGTCGGCCAGCACCCACCGCATCCGGTTCCACATCCACGGGCCGACGTCATCCTTGAGCCACGCGATCAGGCCGATGTTGGCGACCGTCAGGTCCGCCGCCGCGCCGATGCGGTGGATCGGCACGTAGGGATGGCCGATGACCCTGAAGGCCGGCCGCGCCTGGCGCAGCGGTGCCAGTGCATCGAGCAGCCCGGCATAGGCCTGGTGCACGCGTGCGAATGCGCCCGAGCCCACCAGGTGTTGGAACGCATCGGCGGCAGTGATCTTCGCCACGTCATGGTCCTGCCACTGCGCGAACACCTGCGCCAGACGATCGTCCAGGCAATCGTTGCCGCCGGCGCTCAGGCACAGCAGATCGAACGGCGAGGCCTTCAGCCTGGCGACCATGCCCTTGACGTCGTCCTTGCCGAACAATTCGACGGCTTCGGCGCCGGGCTTGCCCACGATCATGCCCATGCCATTGATCTGCAGGCAGCTCTGGCGCGCGAGGTTGAGGTACAGCGGCGTGCTGAACCACGAATCGCCCCAGTACAGGATGGCCGGGTGCGTCTGCAGGAATTCCATCACCCGGGCGCGCTGGCGACTGCCGCGCGGCCCCATTGCTTCGCGCCATTTTTCCCAGCTCGTCACCCACGACATGTTGCTCATCAGGGTCCCCTTGGCTTGCGGTGTGTGCCGACTGGCGCTGAAGCAGCCGCTGCATGCGCGCGCCTGAACAGCCCATCCCCACACTCCGTGCAACGCGGAAGGAATGCTCCTGCGGCCAGCTTGCGAAGATCGTCCGGCCGTCCGGAGCGATTTGCGCGCAGGCTACCACCGCCATTGCCGCAGCGAGATACCGACGTGGGTTCTTCTCTGACGTGCAGATCAGCATCACCGGCGACAGCCAAGGCGGTGACATCGGTTTGGGTATGGCGGCTAAACAACATCAAGCCATATCGGCACGGGCATCAAAGCAGGCACATGATTGCTTTGCGCCGTGATGCAATGTCATGCGTGTCTCAGTTGTGCCCTCATCGTCCTCGCCGCTGAGTACCGCGTCCCTCAGGGACGAGACGGTTCCTCGCAGGGCAGGCATATGAAATATTTCCCGATCTCCATCAAAAACATCTTCCGCCGCCATCCAACTGTTGCAGCTGCGCTGGAGATCCAGGTTGGCTTGAGTGCCGGGCGCACAGGCTGGCCCGCCTTGCCAATCGCACTGCAGGAAACGCCCCGGGTCGGGATGAACGGCTCACCCCCTTGGTTCCCCTCCGGTCCACGCAGGAATTGGCATCAGCACTGGTATTCCGAATAGCGCTGCAACCGTCAAGCCGGGGCAGCCCTTCCCTGGCTTATAGGTTCATCTGCACCGCGATCGCGGCAGCAACCCGGCAACGATCTTCCGGCGGGCGACAAGCTGCGAGGACCAAGGACAATAAACCCTTGTTCGGGGCACCTCGACACCACCACCACGCCGTCCGGTGCAGGCTGCAGACTCCGCCTGCCAGGAGACCACCCATGTTCGACCTGCTCGCCACCGCTTCCAACGCTTCCAACGCTTCCAACGCGGCTTATGCCGGGATGGGCATCTTCATGATCGTCGGCGCGATCTTCGCCCTGATCCTCACGGTGCTGTGGATCCTGGTGCCCTTCGCGTTGTTCGGGATCAAGCCACTGCTGCGCGAGCTCATCACCGAGCAGCGTCGTGCCAACGAGCTGAGTGCGCGCATCGCCGCCACCCCGGCGCCAGTAGTGGTTGCCGATCCGCGCGACCCGCGGGTGGATCCGTACGTGCGCTAAGGGTCCGCAACCTGGCGCGATCATCCGCACGCTGGCGATCGCCCGCGCGCCTGCATAAGGACGATCGCCCCGCACATGCGGCTGCAATGCCACCGCGCGATCGCGTTGTCCGTACTCGCCGACTCGCCGTACTTGATCACAGGCCGGGTTCTTTTTCGCCAGCTGCCTGCAAGGAGGCGCCACGTTCTTCGTCGCACTCTCTGCGTGAGGCCATCGAGAGTCAACCCGGCACTTTCACCCTGCAAAAAGCAGGAAGGCCAGAAGAACCAAGCCGGGGAAGTTGAGAGCCGGAGGATCCGGAGATGGCCTGAATTAATTCACTCTGGCCCCTGTTACATGCGGATCGCCTGCATTCAAAGGACAAACATCGCCATCGCGGCCGCGGCCATCACGCCGGTGGCGAGCCACCCGGAGATCTTGAGCGGCAGGGGTGCGGAAAACGCACCGAGATATTTTTTACTGGATACAACGAGCATCGTCGCTACCATCAGCGGAACCGCAATCACGCCGTTCAGTACCGCACTCCAGAACAGCATCTTGATAGGGTCCAGCGGCAGGAACAGCATCAACAGGCCGAGCATGAAACCCAGTGCGATGACCGCATAGAACGCCTTGGCATTGCGTGGCTTCTGCTCAAGGCCGGAGCGCCAGCCACGCAGCTCGCCTACGGCGTAGGCGGTTGAGCCGGCAAGCACCGGAAGTGCCAGCATTCCGGTGCCGATGATGCCCAGGCTGAACAACAGGAAGGCGAACTCGCCGGCGATGGGGCGAAGTGCTTTTGCCGCTTCCGCAGAGGTGGTGATGTCGGTGATGCCTGCCTTGTTCAGGGTCACCGCGGCAGTGAGGATGATGAAGAAGGAAATGATGTTGGAAAATGCCATGCCGCCATAGGTGTCCAGGCCTATCCGGCTGAGCTCTGCCGGTGCATCGGATGGATTGTCCAGCAGCGAACCCTTCTCCTCGCCTTGGCTCGCATCCTCCACTTCTTCAGCGCTCTGCCAGAAGAACAGGTACGGACTTATTGTTGTGCCAAAGACGGCCACAATGACCGTGAATGCCTCCTGCGACCATGCCAGCCGGGGCCAGAACATGTGGCTTGCCACGGCGATCCAGTCGATGTGCACTGTGAACAGAACGCACGCATAAGCGAACAATGACAACGTCAACCATTTCAGGAAGTGCACGTAGAGATGGTAGGGAACGAAGATCTGCAGCAGCAGCGAGCCGACCGCGAACAGGATTGCGAACAGCATCTGGCCCCAGCCCAACAACAGTTGCATCGCCGCTCCCATCGCCGCAAGGTCAGCACCGATGTTCACGGTATTGGCGACAAACAGCAGGAAGACAATCGCCCCCACCAGCCAGCGCGGCATCACGTGTGACATGTTGACGGCGAGGCCTTCGCCGGTGACGCGGCCGATCCGGGCGCAGATGGACTGGATCGCGGCCATCAACGGATAGGTGAGCAGCATCGTCCACAGCATGTTGAGCCCGAACTGCGCACCGGCCTGCGAGTAGGTCGCGATGCCACTGGGATCGTCATCGGCAGCACCGGTAATGAGCCCGGGACCCAGGCGCCGAAACCAGGAGAAGCGACGTGGTTTTTCGGTGGATCGGGCCATTGCCCTGCCCTTGGCTCGTTCGTGTGACGACACCAATCACCGCGCTCAACAAAGGCGTTGGTCCGCGGGAAATATACCGCTGTGATGAACCGGCGCCGTTAGCCGCCCATCACAATGGGCGACGCGCGTCATGCTGCTTTGTACCTGGCCTTTTTGCCAGCAATGACCCACTGGACGGGTGCGGCAAAACCGGAGTCTTGCAAACCTCACTCCGCAGCTTGTTTTCGGGTCTGGAAGATCACCCGCCCGCGGTACGGCGCACCCAACGCCTCGGCACGATGTCCGTGCTGGGCCACCCGCGCCTGCAGCTGCGGCCATAGCGCCTGCTTGCAGATCCAGATTGCGCCGGGTTCGTCGGCCGCTTCGGCCAGCTCCTTGCCCAGGTCCTCATCGTAGGCAGGGTTGAAGCGGGCCTGGCTGGCGGCCGGGATCGGGTCCAGGCTCACCCTCTCGATCTCGGCATCCAGGTGCAGGCGCAGGCCGTAACGGGCTGTGTCGTTGACGAAGATCACTTCTTGCACAGGTGCAGCCACGCGCGCCTGGATCGCACGCGCCCACGCCGAGGAATCATTCTGCGTGGGCCAGTACACGGCGGCCAGTTTGAACGCGAGCAGCAACGCCACCCACAACGCGAGCCATGGCCAACGCGGCAGCGCGCGGCCTTCCTGGTGACGCTGCATGGCGACCAGCAGCGCCAGCGGAACGAACAGCGGCAGCAGGTACAACGGCAGGCGTGAACGTGCCAGGCACAACACCAGCAGCGGCAACAGCACCCAGACGGTGAGGATCAGCGTTTCGGCGTCTTCGTGTCGTGCCGCCCGGTCACGCCAGCGCCGCGCGACGGCAGAAAGCCCCTTGGCCCAGCGCCACAGCGCAGCCGTCCACGGCAGCGTGCCCAACACCAGGGTCGGGCCGTAGATCGTGGCCCAGCCGTACCACTCGCCGTGCCGATCAAACTCGTTGCTGGCCACCCGGTGCACCACCTCGTCACCAATGAAGTACTCGAACAAGCCGGAGTTGCCCAGCATCACCGCCACATACCAGGGCAGCGCGAGCACGACGAACAGCATGAGGCCGGTGAGCTGCAACGTGCGTCGCGGGCCGGGCAGCAGCCAGGTCAGCACCAGCACCACGAACAGGGGCAGCAGTCCCGGCGGCCCTTTGGTCATGAACGCAAGGGCGAAGCCTGCCCACATCAGCGCGATCCACAGCCCCGCCCGGCCGCTGCTGCGCCGGCTTTCGACAAAGGCCCAGACCGCCAACGTCTCGCAGGCGGCGAGCACGAAGTCGGTGGTGATCACCTGGGCGGCGCAGACCGGCAGCACCATGGTCGCAAACGCGACGGCGGCCGTGGTCTCGCTGCCAGGAGCAAGGCAGCGCGCCAGCCGCCAGGTCAGCCACACGCACAGCAGATAGGACACCGCCACCGGCAGCCGCGCCGCCCACGGGTTCAGGCCGAAGGTACGGATGCTGGCGGCCACGGCCCAGTAGGTCAGCGGCGGCTTGGTCCAGTGCCCGACGTCGTCGTTGCGCCGCGGATTGAGCCAGTCTCCGCTTTCGACCATGTTGATCGCGACGTTGGTGTAGCGGCCTTCGTCCGGCTCCCAGATGCCCCGGCTGCCGAGGAACGGGAAAGCCAGTACCAGGGCCAGCAAGGCCACCCGGAGTCCGGTGCGCTTGCCGCCGGCGAACTCGATATTCAATGCCCCATCTCTGGCCCAGGTTTACGGCATCGTCGGCACGGCGATGTCGGAATGACGTCTACATTGACGGCGCGCATGGAAAAAGGTTCTTTGCCCCTTACCGGGAAAGGCGGCAGGAATCGGTCACTGTCGGACTGGGATATCCGTAAATCGGGGTCAGAGTCGAATTCCGATACCGCAGGAGCAGGCTTTCCGATACGCGGCAGCACACCGGCGTCCTAGCGTTGGGAGCACGCTCAACGGAGGAAGGAAATGGCAAGGAAGCCAAGGATCGACCTGGCCGGTGTCGCCCAGCATGTGATCCAGCGCGGCAACGATCGCCAGCCCTGCTTCTTCCGCGAAATTGATCAGCAGCGCTACCTGCAGGACCTACGGGAAATCACGCTGGCCCGAGGCTGCCACGTACATGCCTACGTGCTGATGACCAACCATGTGCACCTGCTGATGACGCCCGCCAGCGTTGGCGCAATCGGTAGAGTGCTGCAGTCATTGGGCCGGCGCTACGTGCGCTACATCAATGACACTTACGGCCGCACCGGCACCTTGTGGGAAGGGCGATACAAATCCCATCTGGTCGCCAGTGACGAGCACCTGCTGCGCTGCTATCGCTACATCGAACTGAACCCGGTCCGCGCCGGCATGGTCGCCACCGCAGACCAGTACCGCTGGTCCAGCCATGCAGGCAACGCGAGCGGCTCGCCTGACCCTCTGGTGCATGCCCATGACTGCTATCTGCGCTTGGGCGCCAATGCTTCAGAGCGGCAGCAGGCGTATCGCGAGCTGGTGCAGCAGGCCAGCGTCGAAGACGCCTCCCGCTTCCGTCATCACCTGCACCACCAGCATCCGATGGGCAATGACCGCTTCCGTGCCGCCATCGAAACCCAACTGGGCCGCACCGTCACCCTGCAAAAAGTAGGAAGGCCAAAAAAGCAGGGCAAAGGATGAATTAACTCACTCCGACCCCTGTTTCCCAAAAAAACAGGGCAAAGGAAGCTCAGACCCGGAAAATCCGGAGATGGCCGTGAATTAATTCACTCTGACCCGTGTTTTCTGCCAAGGCGAACCTGACCTCACGTCGTCGGGATAGGACAATCCCCACACGATTCCACGGCAAAGACCGATAGTCGGCTACATCTGGAAAAACGCATCCTGAAACCCGTCAGCAACGCGCGATCCCCGCCCTCCGCCGGGTAGCCAGACGCGCGGGCCGGGGAATGGAGCGCCCCAGCTGCTGACTTCAATGCTGCGGTGTCGGAAGCTATGATCAGAGCCACGCGCTGCTCTACCGTCGCAGCGTTTGAGATGGGGATTTCGAAGATGGAAGATCCTTCACAACCATGGATTTACATGGCTGACAACGAAAAGCACCCCATCCCATCAACGTTTGAGATGCTTCAGCGGACGAAACGCCCAAAACACATCAGCAAATTCGATCGGGTAGAGAACTACTCGTTAGCTACGCTTTTGGCACTCGGGGTCCTTGTCCTCGGAACTTGGATACTGAGCACTCTGGGCTGGATCGGCTTAGTGGCGACCAAGATCGTTCTGAGCTTCACTGTCGTAGCAATGATCGCAGTGGTCGCTGTGTGGGGTATCACTCAGATCATTCAGGGCATCGAGGCATGGAGGGCTGGCGATCGCCCAATGGCTGAACGCATCGATGCGGCAATTATTCGAGAGCGAGAAATCTTGGATGATCTCGCGCAATGCGATCGCCAGGGTCTTCGGGAGCGCTCGCAGCATGTGGAGTTGGAAGCTAAGGTGCTAGGGAGGCGCGCCGGATTGTTCACCGTGATCGGCGCTATCGCGGTTGTGCTAATCAATATTTTCGATGCGGCCGAGAAAGCAAAGGTTTGGCCCGAACTACCCCACGCGCGGCTTTTTGTTTACACAGGCAGCCTCGGCATCCTGATTGGTTCTTTATTGCTCGTAATTCTGGTGGGCAAGCTGGAGCGAATTGCTGGCCTGTTTGCATTGGCTGCGAGCCGTCAACAACAGTAGTCCCCTTGGGGGAACGTCGCCATCACCGGGGACCCCGCCACCCCGGCCGTGGTCGTGACTTACTTGGGGCTACGCCACGCCCGCACTCACACCTGGCACCGCGCCTGCTGCGGCCATCGGGCCCAGCACTGCCCGGAACGCGCCCGCTGGTGGCGGCAATTTCTAGATGACGCCATCATTGAAGACAAGCTGCAGGCCATCCGCCTCACCCTGCGGCAGCCGCGCGCAATGGGCGATTCACGCTTCCAGACCATTGTCGATGCGACATTCAGCGCTTTCTGAGATAAATTCGGCCCGCATGCTAAACGAAATAGCCAGACTCTGCCGCCAGATCTAACCCGTAGTAGATAACCGGCATCATGGCCAGAATGAATGGCAATCGACATTCAAAGAACGGCGCAGACTTCAACACCATCGCCAGCTGCATTCGAGCCTTCAGTATCAATCCATCAAAAAGACCAATTCCGACCCGCGCAACGAGTTCTAACGGCATCTTTCCGGCACCACCTAAACTCCTATCCGTTATCGTCCAAACCAGAATGCGCCAAGGATCTCCGGGGCCATACTCCGAGTATCGAGAAGCCTTTGAATAGATGAGAAGCGGTTTACGCATTAAGTTGATTCGCTTGCGTTTGGCGTAGCTCGGCCGCATGACTCGACGTTTCAACATCAAAAAGTCCCCAACGGCCAGCTCAATAATGAATTGAGGACGAAATATCAGCTTATACCTATGGAAGCGCTCTATATCTTCAAATAGTGAAAGCTCGTGCTCTTCGGGGATGCCAGCACCCGCGACATACCTATGCATTAGTGGGACTGAAAGCCTTTGAATTGATCTCTGGTACTCAGCCCTCATGTAATACGCGTAGTGTTGATAGGCGCGGAGAAGAAAGTAGAACCAAAGCACCCAGATAGCCTGGATAATTGCTGACGGGTTTCCTATTTGCACCTTCAAAAATGATACGGTCGCAGAGCTATTTATTTCGGCATCCGCGTATTTAATAAATACCAAAAAAAACGACGTAAATATTAAGTTGCGCCGCTTCGCATCAAAGCCCCGCTCTTCCATGTACTGTCCTTTTCCCGCAACATAAGCTAATGGAGCCTTGCCCTGGTAATGACACGAAGGCATCGATAATCCGTCCACACCTCAAGGCACTATTTAGCAAGTGATGTGTGCGGTGCAGCACCCAGCAGGTCGCCCAACTTTACTGGCTTCAGCTTACTTAAGAGCTCCGATCAGCAGTGTACTTTCTCCCTAGTATTGGCTGATATGCGGCATGACGACTGCTTTTCCATGCCGCGACCCTCTTCCACAGTCCGTACGACCATGCCATGGCAGACACGTGTTGACGCCGCACTGACCACACCGGCGCCTAGCCGTCGTCCAGCTGCATGACCACTTGGGGCTACGCCCGCGCTCACGCCTGACAATGCACCCGCTGTGGCTCGCTGGGCGCAGTACTGTCGACAAGTACGCCCACTGGTGGCTGCAATTTTTCGATGACGCCATCAGCAAAGACGAGCTGCAAACCGTCCGCATGACCCTTCAGCAGCGACGCGCACTGGGTAGTTCACGCTTCCAGGCCATGGTCGAAGCCAAAACCCAGCGCCTCGCCGATACTCGGCCCGCCCATCGCGACCGCGCAAGCAACCGGAACAGGCCTCCTGCGCTGCTATCGCTACATCGAACTGAACCGGTCCGCGCCGGCATGGTCGCCACCGCAGACCCAGTACCGCTGGTCTAGCCATGGAGGCAACGCGAGCGGCTCGCCGGGCCTGCCCCATGACTGCTATCTGCGCCTGGGCGCCAATGCTTCAGAGCGACAGCGGGCCTATCGTGAGCTGGTGCAACAGGCCCAGAGCCGAAGACGCCGCCCGCTTCAGTCATCACCTGCACCACCAGCACCCGATGGGCAATGACCGCTTCCGTGCCTCCATCGAAACCCAATTGGGTCGCACCGTCACCCTGCGAAAAGTAGGAAACCGAAAAAAAAGAGCCAAGGAAGTTCAGAGCCGTAGGAACCGGAGATGACGCTGATTAATTCACTCTGACCCGTGTTTTCCAGGTCCGGAGGATCCGGACATGGCCCGGAATTAGTTCACTCTGACCCCCATTTTTGCAAGAAAAGGGAGTCAGGGAAGCTCAGAGCCGGATGATCGGAGATGGCCCTGAATTAATTTACTCTGACCCCTGTTTTTCCTCTAACCCCTGTTTTCTTCCGTTTTCTTACCCCTTTTTTCAACTACCGACTTCTACTCCAATTTCAATCTGCGCCAAAGCCTCGTTTACAACGAGCGCAGCTTCAGCATACAGATCAATATCAACCGGAATCTCTGGGGACGCAACGGAAACAACTAAACTGTATTTACTCAGCGAGGTAAAACGCTCTTGAGCCTCACGTGTCTTCCACCATCCACCAACCGGATAGACGGCAATGTGAACTCTTCCCGCCAGATCGGCGGCGCTACAACGGAGACGGTCATGATGCAACGACCCTCTAAACCTGCGGCGGGGGCCCAACATCCAATCTTCATCTCCTCCGTCAACGAGATCAATTTCCTCCTCCGCGGCTCTCGCCAGCAGATTAATCCTAGCCTGAAACTGCTCGAGATTTTCAGTCGGTCGCTGCAGCGCAAACCTTAGCCCATGAGAAGCATACGAGAATCTAGCGGTACGGCCGCGCTCACCCGGATTCGGCTCAACAAAATATGAAAGCGTGACTCGCAACTCGACCTCTTGATCCAGTAAGTCGTGCAAAGCGGTTACTGGCCATGGCAACTTATGAATCTTCATATCTCGAGTCGCAATGTTCCCCCCTCGTCGCACACCATCAACCATCTGAATCGGTTTCTTCTCAAACGGCTGAAGTTCCGCTTGCACAAGTAGTGTTAGCGAATCAGACCCACTATCTAGAGCACGATCGATGTCGGGACACCCCCAACCGGAATGCCTCAACCGACTCTCAACTTGGTCTCTTCCTTGGCCGGGAAACTGTTGCAAAAGTTCGTCAGTCCAATCCGCGCTATGCACCACTAAGGCACGCAATGTTTGCGGCCACAGCAACGGATACTTCGCCATAAGTTGCGCAGCAAATCTAGATGCCAATGCCGTAGCCGCACTAGTGGCTTCTGTTGTTGCAAAATATCTCTGAATAGGGAGGTGGTGTGTAGTCAAGACACTCAGGCTGTCAGCCCGACTTACAAATGCGCCGTCTGACGCTAGATTGCCACCTTCAAAAACAACATCAGGCTTGAATGGAGAATCGCGGCTCCACGCAGATGACGTACTACTAAATGGACTCAGCCCACCAGCAGACGCCATTGGAATATAGTGCTGCATTCCCAGCTCAGTGATAGCAATTTTCCGCGTAAAAGCACCAATAGTCAGAGAGTTCCAAGACTGGGCTGGATCTTCAATAGAGGTTCTACTATTGAGGTGAAAATAATGTCCAGATTGGCTGTGATGGACATTCCCTCCACTAATAATAATCAACCTTGGATTCTCCCCGTTATCAAGCCAATCAGATGCCAACGAGTCAACCTCCGAAGACCACGCCGTGGCGCGGCCAGAAATTGTAGTCCTAGTACTGGTTACTGCCATTGAAAATAATCGAAGCCTTCTCGGATATTGAAGCTCCGGGCGACTCACGGCCTGCACGGTAATGCTCCCTAGATGGTCGTCTCCATTTACACCGTCTTTAGGCTGAATCTTCACAGACTCCAATCGATAGCCTACCGATACAGGGTTGTTCTCCACGAGCGCGCTTGTTAAATCACCCCAAATTGCCACACCAGATTGCTCAGTGCCATGACCGTGCTGGTCATTAACCCCCCACGCGGGATCCACCGTATGCATATCCCTTTCCGCCAAGAACGGTGAGATCAACGGATGGCCACGCGAAACGCCGGTATCCAAGATGCAAATATGTGGAACTCCCGCACCCTCATCCGGGAATGAGGATCGTGCAAGTAGATCCTCGGACCATTCAACTTGATCTGAAGGAGCTAGCTCCATAAAAAAATCGGCCGGCTCGGGGGCGTAGCGCAATTCGGCAAGCTGACCAAGCACAGCGGCTGACGCGCGCATCTGCGCGAGAGTGCCCGCAACCTGCAATACAATTCTTTCCGGAAAAGCCAAAATATTTTGGCTGGCTCGTAGCCCCACTGCTTCGCACGCAGACCTGAACCGCGCGACACGCAGCTCTCTCTCCTGCGCGTACAGTTCGGGCTTTCTATATTTCTTAACTGGAAGACTGAGCCAAGCCTCAAAACGAACAACTTCATAATCTCCAGGCATAGATGCTTCGTCAGTCCAGAGATCTTCCAAAACTGCAGAGCGAATACTTTGGATGGCGTCAATTAGTTTCTGATTATCCCTTGGCGCACGCTCTAGATAGGCCGCAATCTTACCTTCAAAATGTGAGAGCTTTCCGTCCGGAATCCAGACGGCGGCCAATGTCATGCCCCCCACATCACGAACGCTTAAAAGTTCGATGCCAGAGGCCCGTTGCTCTAAGCTATCCACAGCTAATTGAATGTCCGGAAAGCTAGAGAACAGGACTGTGATACCAAAGCCGTCATCCCATCCGTGTTCGCGCTGTAATTCGGCGACCCTCTCAAGATCGCGCTCGATATCAGACAACTGACCCCGTAAGGCATAAGCCTGTGCAGGCCTCTCTCGCTCCGGAGTGGCGTAAGGACGCCCACCGCGACTCGGAGTTTGATATCGACTTGTTGAAGTCAGAGCCTCTGGCAGCATCAAATGCGGACGTGGATTCCTTGGCATACTTTAAAGCTCCTTTAATTCGCTTTACGAAAACTGCTTCCAAGCAGACCTCATCATCTGGCGCTCAATCAGCATCTCAACAACATGCTTAGGGTCGACTTTCTCATCACCACGGATCAATGCCTCCTTTATCGCATCTTCAGCCGCTTTAGTGATTTCCGCATAGCTCAGGCCTTCTGCGCTTTTTGTCATTCCCTTCCAAGGCGGACGAACTGGCATAAACCTCGTTAGTCGCCCCTTTAAAAGATCCCGAATCTGCCTTTCGTTAGGCAACTCATAACTCAGCACATCATCAAATCGCCTCAAAAGCGCGTAATCCAAGATTCCGGGGTGATTTGTAGCAGCTATAATCAGACTGTGCGAATGGTCCTGCTCCAGCATTTGCAGAAAACTATTAAGAATCCTTCGAGCCTCGCCGACGTCGTTAGACCCACCTCTCTGAGAACCGATGGCGTCAAATTCGTCAAAAAAGTAAACACCGCGAGTAGCAGCTATGGCGTCAAAAACCTGCCGCAGCCGAGCGGCGGTTTCGCCCATAAACTTCGTAATCAGGACATCCAGGCGGATCAGAAAAAGCGGAATACCTAATTCCCCAGCTAGCACCGATGCACTTAGCGTCTTTCCGGTCCCGGGCGGCCCTACGAGCAGAAGCTTCCTGCGCGGGGAGAGGCCATGTGCAAGCAAGCTGTTAGCGTTCCGTTGCTCGCGAATTATCCGCTCGAGCTGCGAGCGCAGGACGCTCTCGGTAATCAAATCGCCTAGTCGATTTCTAGGGTATGTAACGGAAAGCAGCGCACCCAGATCTCCTCTAGGCTGGTGCAGGGCAACCATTTTCGACGGCCGAGCCTTTCCTGCATCAACCAGCTGCCTTATCTCTTCTGCGGCCTTCATATGGCCCTTACGTGCTTCTTGCGCAGCCCATTGAAGAGCGACCGCATAAAAATGCTCGTCGTTACCATCCTTATGGGAAAGTAAAAGTGCTTTTAATTGATCGACCGTCGACATACGTCACCATTTGATCGTGCTAGAGCCGAATATCCGCGATACCTTGAATCAAGATCTACGCGCCAAGCCCACACACACACGAAGGGCGATCATAGATCGCCCTTCGTATTCAGCACCAGTAGAGTCTCAAATTCTTAGACGCTAGTGGGATTAGCCTTCTCCGGATCAATCCCGTACTGCTTGATCGCCCTGGCCACATCCTTGGCGGTCATCTTGCCGTCCTTCGCCAATGCGGCGATGGCGGCATGGGCGATGTAGTAACGGTCTACCTCGAAGAAGCGACGCAGGTTGGCGCGGGTGTCGGAGCGACCGAAGCCGTCCGTACCCAGTACCGAGTAGGTCGCCGGGATGAAAGCGCGGACCTGGTCGGCGAAGGCACGAACGTAGTCGGTGGCGGCGATGACCGGGCCCTGGCGGCCTTCCAGCAGCGTGGTGACGTACGGCTTGCGCTGTTCGGCTTCCGGATGCAGTCGGTTCCAGCGCTCGGCGTCGAAACCGTCACGACGCAGCTCGTTGAAGCTGGGGCAGGACCAGATGTCGGCAGTGACGCCGAAGTCCTTGTCCAGCAGTTCGGCGGCGGCGATGGCCTCGCGCAGGATGGTGCCGCTGCCCAGCAGCTGCACGCGCAGCTCGCCCTTCTTGGGCTTGCCGGCGTCGGTGAGCAGGTACATGCCCTTGATGATGCCCTCGGCTGCGCCGGCCGGCATTTCCGGGTGGGCGTAGTTTTCGTTCATCAGGGTGATGTAGTAGTACTCATCGACCTGGTCTTCCATCATCGCCTTGGTGCCGTGCTGCAGGATGACGGTGACTTCGTAACCGAAGGTCGGGTCATAGCTGCGCACGTTGGGGATGCCGCCGGCGACGATGTGGCTGAAGCCGTCTTCGTGCTGCAGGCCTTCACCGTTGAGCGTGGTGCGGCCGGCAGTGCCGCCGAGCAGGAAGCCGCGGGTACGCATGTCCGCCGCCTGCCAGGCGAGGTCGCCCACGCGCTGGAAGCCGAACATCGAGTAGTAGATGTAGAACGGCAGCATCGGCACGTTGGACACCGAGTAGCTGGTGCCGGCGGCCATCCACGAGGCGATCGCGCCCGGCTCGCTGATGCCCTGCTGCAGCACCTGGCCGGACTGGTCCTCGCGGTAGTACATCAGCTGGTCGGCATCGACCGGCTTGTACTTCTGGCCGTACGGGGCATAGATGCCGATCTGGCGGAACAGGCCTTCCATGCCGAAGGTGCGGGCCTCGTCGGCCACGATCGGCACCAGACGCGGGCCGAGCTCCTTGTCACGCAGGGTGATGTTCAACGTCTGCACGAACGCCATGGTGGTGGAGTACGAGCGCTCGCCGCTGGACTTGAGCAGGCGCTCGTAGGTTTCCAGCTTGGGGGCGACGAACGACTGGCTGGCCTTCTGCCGGCGCTGCGGCAGGTAACCGCCAAGCGCGGCGCGACGCTCCTGCAGGTACTGCACTTCCGGCGAATCCGGGCCGGGGTGGTAGAACGGCACCTGGCCGTCCTTGAGCTGCTCGTCGGTGACCGGGATGTTGAAGCGGTCGCGGAAGTGCCTGACCGATTCGTCGTCCAGCTTCTTGGTCTGGTGGGTCGGGTTGAGCGACTCGCCGGCCGAACCCATGCCGTAGCCCTTGACCGTCTTGGCCAGGATCACGGTGGGCATGCCCTTGGTGTTCACGGCCTGGTGGTAGGCGGCGTACACCTTGTGCGGGTCGTGGCCGCCACGGTTCAGGCGCCAGATGTCGTCGTCGGACAGGCTGGCGACCATGGCGCGGGTTTCCTCGTACTTGCCGAAGAAATTCTCACGCGTGTAGGCGCCACCGAAGGCCTTGCAGTTCTGGTATTCGCCGTCGACGGTTTCCATCATCAGCTTCTTGAGGGTGCCGTTGCTGTCCTTGGCCAGAAGCGGATCCCAGTACGAGCCCCACAACAGCTTGATGACATTCCAGCCGCCGCCACGGAACACGCCTTCCAGTTCCTGGATGATCTTGCCGTTGCCGCGCACCGGGCCGTCCAGGCGCTGCAGGTTGCAGTTGACCACGAAGATCAGATTGTCCAGGCCTTCGCGGCCGGCCAGCGCGATCGCGCCGAGGGTTTCCGGCTCGTCGCTCTCGCCGTCGCCGATGAAGCACCACACCTTGCGGTCGGACTTCTCGATCAGGCCGCGGTGCTCCAGGTACTTCATGAACTGCGCCTGGTAGATCGCCGCCAGCGGGCCCAGGCCCATCGACACGGTCGGGGTCTGCCAGTAATCGGGCATCAGCCACGGGTGCGGGTACGACGACAGACCGCCGCCGTCCACTTCCATGCGGAACTTGTCCAGCTGCTCTTCGCTGATGCGGCCTTCCAGGAACGAACGGGCATAGATGCCCGGCGCGCTGTGGCCCTGGATGAACAGCAGGTCGCCCGGATGGCTCTCGCTCGGCGCGCGCCAGAAGTGGTTGAAGCCCACGTCATAGAGCGTTGCGCCCGAGGCGAAGGAGGCGATGTGGCCGCCCAGGTCGCCCGGCTTGCGGTTGGCCCGGACCACGGTCGCCATCGCGTTCCAGCGGATGATCGAGCGGATGCGCCATTCCAGATCGGCGTTGCCGGGGCTCTTGGCCTCCAGCTGCGGCGCGATGGTGTTGACGTATTCGGTAGTGGGAGAGAAAGGCAGGTAAGCGCCCGAGCGGCGGCTCAGTTCAACCATGCTTTCCAGCAGTTGATGCGCGCGCTCAGGGCCCTCGACATCGATAACGGCCTTCAACGACTCGATCCACTCCTGGGTTTCCACAGGATTGGGGTCGTTGTTCAGCACCTCGTTCAACCAGTTCATTAGCGCTCCCAGTTACTGCACGCACGCGTGCGCTTGTTTTATTTTTGAGCCCCGAAGTGTAGCGCACCCGGCCCTTGCCCAAGCTGGCTACGCAGCCGTATGGCACTGGAAATACCGGTGTCCGCGGGACATCAGGGACACCTTTGCCGCTCAAAAAGACACCGGGGGACATCTATGAAGCTGGCAGCCCGAATTCGTTCTGGCACGGAATGCAGGCGGCCCCTGCCCGTTCAGCTTGTCGCCCGTGCCGGATTGGCCGGTCGCGCCGCAGCGCGCGATCCCCCCACTTGGCCAATGCAGGCGATGGATGGAACGCGCTGTTGCCGCCAAGCGGGCCGCCGGTCTTTGCCAGCCGCAGACTTTCGACCTATCGTCGCTGCGCCATGGCCGCTGGCAGGACCTCCAGACCGGGCGCATCGCCGCCCTGCTCGACCAGGCCACCGCGCTGGTACAGGACGCCGCGCGCGAGTGATCCATCCCCTCCCCTATGACCGTCCGGCCGCAGCGATCCAGCCCGGTCATATGCCGTCACCGACCACAGGTACTGCCATGTCTTTGCATGAAACCCGGCTGATCCGCCTCACTCCGCGCTTCCGCCACCTGCAGGTGCTGCACAGCGAACGCCTGACCCCGAACATGCAGCGGATCGTGGTGGGCGGCGCCGAGCTGGAAGGCTTCGACAGTCCCTCGCCGGACGACCACGTCAAACTGTTCTTCCCCAATGCCGAGGGCATGTTCGTGCTGCCGGAGCTGACCGAACAGGGCGCGCGCTATCCGGAAGGCCAGCCGCGCTCGCCCGCCCGCGATTACACCCCGCGCCACTACGACGCCGCTGCCGGCGAGCTGGTGCTGGACTTCGTGCTGCACGGCGACGGCCCGGCCACCACCTGGGCGGCCAATGCCCAGCTCGGCGATGCGCTGGTGGTGGCCGGCCCGCGGGGTTCGCACGTGGTGGCCGGTGATTTCGATGCCTATGTGCTGATCGGTGACGAAACCGCATTGCCGGCCATCGCGCGCCGGCTTGCCGAGCTGCCGGAAGATGCGGTGGCCGAGGTATTCATCGAGATCCCGGAGGAAGGTGACCGCCAGCCGCTGGAAAGCGCCGCGCAGGTAACGGTGTCGTGGTTCGAACGCAACGGTTTCGATGCGGCCAGCAGCACGCTGCTGGAAGATGCGCTGGTGGATTTCGAACAGCCCGACGGCGATGCGCATTACTGGATCGCCACCGAATCGCGGCGCGCGCGGATGATGCGCAAGTTCGTCGAAGAGCACCTGCACGTGCCCAGGCAATGGATCCGCGCCACCGGTTACTGGAAGGCGCACGCGGACGATGGCGAATAACCGGCGCGCATCGGACGCAAAGAAAAAGCCCGCCGATCGGCGGGCTTTTTGCTATCCGGGCCACCGGCGCAGGCCGGTTGCACCCTTGGCGATTACTCGGCCTTGGGAATCGTGGCTTCGGTGGTGATGTGGATCTTGACCTCGTCGCTGACGTTCGGGGCGTAGGCGCCGACGCCGAAGTCGGTGCGCTTGATCGTGGTGGTGGCATCGAAGCCCACCGCCGGCACCTTCATCATCGGGTGCTCGCCACCGGCGTTGATGGTCACATCCAGCACCACCGGCTTGGTGATGTCCTTGATGGTCAGGTCGCCGGTCACGGTCAGTTTGTTGGTGCCCGCGGCTTCGACCTTGGTGCTCTTGAAGGTGGCGGCCGGGAACTTGGCGGCATCGAAGAAGTCGGCGCTGCGCAGGTGCTCGTCGAACTTGGTGGTGAAGCCGCTCAGGCCCGACAGCGGCAGGGTCACCTGCACGCTCGACTTGCTCACGTCGTCCGCGTCGTACACCAGGGTGCCGTCCACGTTGCCGAAGTGCGCGGTCGGGTTGGAGTAGCCCATGTGGTTCCACTGCGCCAGCACGATGGTGTGGGCCGGGTCGAGCTTGTAGGTGCCGGAGGCGACGTGGATGACTTCGGCCTGGGCTTCGGAATCCAGTGCAACCGCATCGGCCGGGGTGGAAACGGTGGGCGCGGTGGTGTTGGCTTCGGCAGCAACGTCGGTCGGCTTGGAACAGCCGGCGACCGCGACGGTCAGGGCGAGGGGCAGCAACAGTTTGCGGATGGTGGACATGGAATTCTCCTGGGAATGGATTTAGCCGGTGCAGCTTGGAAGTACGCCGCTTCAGGCGGCGTGATGAGTGCAGGCGTTATTCGATGCGCGCGGCTTCGTCGAATGACAGCCGCGGCAAACGCGGGAACAGCCCGGCCGGATCGCCGTAGCCGAGATTGACGAGGAAGTTGGACTTGATCGCGGTGCCGGCAAAGAACGCGGCATCGACCTTGGCGTTGTCGAAGCCGGACATCGGGCCGACATCCAGGCCGATCGAGCGGGCCGCCATCATCAGGTAGGCGCCCTGCAGCGTGCCGTTGCGGAACGCCGATTCGTGGCGGCCTTCGCGCGGGCCATCGAACCAGCTCTTGGCATCGGTGTGCGGGAACAGGTACGGCAGCTTCTCGTGGAAGTCTTCGTCATGGGCGACGATCACCGTGACCGGCGCGGCCAGCGTCTTGGCGTAGTTGCCTTCGGACAGGGCCGGCGCCAGCTTCTGCTTGGCCTCGGCCGACTTCACGAAGACGAAGCGTGCCGGCGTCGAGTTGGCGGCCGTCGGCCCCCACTTGAGCAGGTCGTACAGCGCGCGCAGCTGGCTGTCTTCGACCGGGCGGTCCTGGAAGGCATTCTGGGTACGCGCAGTGCGGAACAGCTGGTCGAGCGTGGCATCGGTGAACACGTCGGACATGGAATCTCCCTGCTGGATGGATGCAGCCGTGGCGTTGTCCGGCAAAGGCCGGGACAATGGCACAGCAACGAATGCACGCAGTGTAGAGTGTCGCGACTGTTGCAACACCCGGCCTTACTGAAACGAATTAATGCCATACGCGAAACGATCGAGTCTTCCGTGGACGATCACCGACGGCCGCGCCGGCAATGTCCGCCAAGCCTCGGCGCTGGCGTCGGCATTGCGGCTGGGAGGCCAGCGACGGCTGCAACTGGAGCCGCAGGCGCCGTGGCGATGGCTGGCACCACGCTGCCTGCCAGGTATGCAGCGCAGCTATGGCGACGCGTTTTCGGCATTGCTGGCCGACCCGCCCGGGCTGGCCATCGGCTGTGGCAGGCAGGCAGCGGCGGCGTTGCGTCTGCTCCGCCCCGGCGGCACCCGCACCGTTCAGATCCTCGATCCGCGCGTGTCGGCGCGGCATTGGGACCTGGTGGTGGTGCCCGAGCATGACCGCCTGCGCGGCAGCAACGTGCTGACCCTGCTGGGCAGCCTGCATCCGGTGACGGACGAATGGTTGTCGCTGGGGCGCGCGGCGTTTTCCAGTTTTGAACAACTGCCCGGGCCGCGCACCGCACTGCTGGTGGGCGGGCCGACCTTGCATGCGCCGTGGCGGCAGGAACAGATCGAGCCGCTGTTCCGGCAGTTGGCCGCGCGGATCCGCGCCGAAGGCGGCAGCGTGCTGGCCACCACCTCGCGACGCACACCGGCGCCGGTGGCGGCGGCCCTGCTGAAGGCGTTCGACGACGTGCCCGGGGTGATCTGGAGCGACGGTGGCGATGGCACCAATCCCTATGCCGGGTTGCTCGGCTGGGCCGACCACGTGGTGTGCACGCCGGACTCGGTCAACCTGTTGTCCGAAGCCTGCGCCACCCGCGTGCCGGTGACGGTGCTGCTCGGCCAATGCGCCAAGGCGCGCATGGCGCGTTTCCAGCAAGCGCTGCGCGAACGCGGCCGTTTGCTGGATGGACTGGATGTGGATATCGGCAGCCACAGCATCGAACCGCTGCGCGAGACCCCGAGGATCGCCGAGCAGGTGCGTCTGCTGCTGTCCGTGTGATGGCGACTGCGCGTTTGCCGCGCCTGAACATTGCCCGGCGGCGTCATTTCGGGCGGCAGTTACAATGCGCGCCCGCTTTGCGGCCGGTAATCCGCTCCGGCACGGCCGCCAATCCTTTCCCGAACCGTCACCGTCGCGCCGCGAGGGTGCCTGCCGCCTTGCCTCTATCCATGTCCGAACCCGCACATTTCCGTTTCACCCCCCTGAGCGCGCAGTCGCTGCTGCTGGCCATCATCGCCATGGGCGCGGTGGTGCTGGCCTCCAACGTGCTGGTACAGTACCCGATCAACGACTGGCTGACCTGGGGCGCCTTCAGCTATCCGGTCGCCTTTCTGGTCAGCAACCTGATCAACCGCCGCTTCGGCCCGCAGGCTGCGCGCCGGGTGGCGTGGGCCGGCTTCGCGCTGGCGGTGCTGCTGTCGATGTGGATCGCCACCCCGCGTATCGCGGTGGCGTCGTGCCTGGCCTTCATCACTGCGCAGCTGCTGGATATCACCGTGTTCGACCGCCTGCGTGCCGGCAACTGGTGGCGTGCACCGATGGTGGCCACCAGCTGCAGCGCCACGCTCGATACCGGCATCTTCTGGAGCATTGCGTTCGCAGGCTCGTCACTGCCGTGGGTCAGCTGGGCGTTCGGCGATCTGGCGGTGAAACTGGCGATCGGCGTGTTCCTGCTGGTGCCCTTCCGCGCCCTGCTGTGGAAGATGGCGCCGGCGCGGATGTAGCAACCGCCGCGGTGCGGTTGCAGCAGCGACGTGAGTCGCGATCCGGCTCCATCGGTAAGCGCCATCGCGACTGACGTCGCTCCTACATGCTCCACGTTGAAGCATCGCATTTGCAGTTCTGGCGCTGAAATCGTGTCCAGGGGTGACGCGCGCCGCTGCAGGAACCCGGTGCGGTTGCAGGAGCGACTTGAGTGGCGACCGAACTCCACCGGTAAGCCCCATCGCGACTTACGTCGCCTCTACATACTTGGCTGGCGCCGCTCGCCGGGCTCGAACGGCAGGCCCTGGGCGATGGCCGCTGCGGTGATCACGGCGCACGCCGCTTCTATCTCCGGGGTCGGTGCAACGATGCGCGGGCGCCGGTCCAAGGTGCAGGCCAGGCCGGCGTCGAGCAGCACGGCATGGGCGCCGTTCAGGGCCATGGCGGTGTCGGCCGGCAACCAGCCCGCCACCGCCAGCGCATCGATCAGCGCCGGGGTCTCGCGCGGCACATGCTGCGGCGGGGCAAGGCGCAGCGGCTGCGTCAGCACGCCGGTCTGCAGCACGAACTCCAGATCCACCAGCCCGCCGGCGCCCTGCTTGAGGTCCAGCCGGGCCGCGTTGCTGCGGTCGAGCTCGGTGCGCATGCGTGTGCGCATTTTCAGTACGTCCGCGTACACGGTGGCGGGATCGCGCTGACGGCCGAGCGTGGCCGCCCGCACCTGTTCGAACGCGGCCAGCAGGTCGCCATCGCCGGCGATGCCGCGCGCGCGCACCAGCGCCTGATGTTCCCAGGTCCAGGCGCGGTCGCGCTGGTATTCGGTGTAGCTGGCCAGCGATGACACCAGCGCGCCCTTGCCGCCATCGGGACGCAGGCGCACGTCGATGTCGTACAGCCGGCCGGCCGCGGTCACCGCCGCCAGCAGCGCCATCACCTTCTGCGCCAGGCGCGCGTACCAGCGGCTGCTTTCCAGCGGGCGTGGGCCATTGCTGGCGTCGATGCCGGGCGGGTGGTCGTACAGGAACACCAGGTCCAGATCCGAACCGAAGCCCAGTTCCAGACCGCCGAGGCTGCCGTAGCCGATGATCGCAAAGCGCCCGCCGGGCACCTCGCCGTGGGCGGCGAGCATATCGGCGCGCGCCATCTGCAGCACCGTCTCCACCACCGCATCGGCCAGCAGGGCCAGCTGGCGGGTGCAGTCCACCGCACGCTGGCGGCCATCGTGGAAGGCCAGCGCCATGCGGAAACTCAGCGCCAGCCGGACTTCGTTGAGGGCACGCAGGGCCGCTTCCGGATCGTCGATGTTCAACGCTTCCGCGCACGCCGCCTGCAGTTCTTCGACCTCGGGCAACGGACCGCCCACGCGGGTATCGAGCAGTTCGTCGAGCAGCAGCGGGAAACCCACCAACCGCTCGGACAGCAGCGCGCTGCGCGCCAGCACGTTGACCAGCCGTTCCAGCGCGCTGGGTTGCTCGTCCAGCAGCGCCAGATAGCTGGTGCGGCGCAGGATCGCCTGCAGCAGGCCGAGCACGCGGCGCAGCGCGGCATCGGGCTGCGGCGAGCGGGTGGCGGCGTGCAGCAGCGCTGGCAGCACCCGGTCCAGTCGCGCGCGGGCATTGTCGGACAGCGACTTCACCCCGGTGGACTGGGCGAATCCGCGCAGCGACTGGTCCGCCGTCTGCGCGTCGGCAAAGCCGGCCTCGGCCAGCACCTCGGCGCTGCCACCCTGCGGCAATACCCGCCAGTAGGTGGACAGCGCATCCGGCGCCACCGTGCCGCGTTGCGGCGCCAGCAGGGCGTCGAACTCGGTGCCCACGCGCCGGCGCTGCGCCGCCAATGCCTGGTACAGCGCGTCCCAGTCCGGATAGCCCAACCCCACCGCGAGCCGCGCACGGTCAAGCGGATCGGCCGGCAGGCAATGGGTCTGCGCATCGCGCAGCATCTGCAGGCGGTTCTCCAGCCGCCGCAGATAGCGGTAGGCGGTGATGAGGTCCTCGCCATCGTCGCGGCTGATCTGGCCCTCGGCCATCAGCGCCTGCAGCGCCGGCAGCAGGCGCCGTTCGCGCAGCGACGGTTCGCGGCCGCCGCGGATCAGCTGCAGCGCCTGGGCGAGGAATTCGATCTCGCGGATGCCGCCCGGCCCGCGCTTGATGTCGTCGAACAGGTCCTTGCGCGCCACCTGCGCGGCAATCGCCGCCTTCATCTCGCGCAGCCCGTCGAGCGCGGTGTAGTCCAGATAGCGGCGATAGACGAACGGCCGCAAGGTTTGCAGCCACGCCTCGCCGGCGGCGATATCGCCGGCCACCGCGCGCGCCTTGATCCAGGCGTAGCGCTCCCAGTCGCGGCCCTCGCGCTGGAAGTACTGGTCCATCCCGGCAAACGACAGCGCCACCCGCCCGGCGTTGCCGAACGGGCGCAGACGCAAATCGACGCGATGGCAGAAGCCGTCAGCGGTGGTCTCGTCCAGCAGCTTGGCCAGACGCTGGCCCAGCCGCGCGAAATACTCCTCGGCCGCGAGCGGGCGGGCGCCATCGGACTCGCCGCCCTCGGCATAGGCATAGACCAGATCCACGTCGGAGGAGAAATTCAGCTCGCCGCCGCCGAGTTTGCCCAGTCCGAACACCACCAGCCGCTGCACGCCGCCATCGGCCATGCGCATCACCCCATGGCGTTGCGCGAACTCCTGCTCCAGCGCGTCCAGCGCCAGCTGCAGGCATTGCTCGGCCAGCGTGGTGGCACCGGCCAGGGTGGCATCCACATCGTCCAGCCCGCTTACATCGCGCCAGACCAGCCGGGTGGAGGCGGCGGCACGGTAGCGCCGCAACTGAGCGGGCCAGGCGCTCGGCTGCAACGGGTCCAGTTCCGGCAGGGCCAGCGGCGGCGGATCCGGCTCGGCCAGCAGCGCCAGCAACTCCGGTTGTCGGCACAGCGTGTCGATGGCGAAGTCGCTGGCGATCGCCAGCTGCGACAGGCGTTGCAGCACGTCCGGCGGTGGCGGCCAGACATCGGTCGCAGACTGCGACAGCGCCATGCGCGCCAGCGCACGCTCCACCAGGGGGACGAGATCGGCAGGTACGGCGTCGGAGGAAATCGGCATCGGGCAATTATGCCTGCCGCCCCAAGGTGGCAAAGACAGGCGAGTATCTGCGTTGATGTCTGCCGGAGATGGCGACAGGCCTGTCCCGGTCACGCGCCAGGAAACTGTGGCAGGACACGAGTGCGCGGCACGGCAGCGTATGGGTCCGGCGTCAGCCGGCAAAGACCGGGCATAAAAAAAGCCCGCTGGTAGCGAACTACCAGCGGGCCTTGCTCCCTCCCCCACGTCGGGATGCAGGGCGATCCTGCGGGCTTAACAAAAAACTTGCACGCTGCAGTGCAAAACAACACTCCCCGGTACAGAAGCATTCAGGTTCGGCCATGCCACCAAGGTAGGACAACATCCCATCGCCCAATCCCCGATAATCGACGGTCCCCCTCCTAACGTTGTCGTCATGTCTGTCGAACGCATTCTCGACACGCGCCTGCGTGAGCGCGTGGTTTCCGCCGAAGCGGCTGCCGCCCTGATCCAGCCGGGTGAAACCGTCGCCATGAGCGGCTTCACCGGTTCCGGTTACCCCAAGGCCGTGCCGATGGCGCTGGCCCAGCGCATCGAACAGGTGCACGCCGACGGCCAGCCGTTCCAGATCAAGCTGCTGACCGGCGCCTCCACCGCTCCCGAGCTGGATGGTGCGCTGGCCAAGGCCGAAGGCATCGCCATGCGCATGCCGTTCCAGAGCGATCCGGATGCACGCAAGCGCATAAACGAGGGCACGCTGGATTACATCGACATCCACCTCAGCCACGTTGCCCAGCATGTGTGGTTCGGCTTCTATGGCGAGATCGACACCGCGGTGATCGAAGTCTCGGCCATCCGCGAGGACGGCTCGCTGGTGCCCTCCACCTCGGTCGGCAACAACAAGACCTGGCTGGACCTGGCCAGGAAGGTGATCGTCGAGGTCAACGACTGGCAGCCGGCCGGTGTCGACGGCATGCATGACATCTATTACGGCACCGCGCTGCCGCCGTACCGCAAGCCGATTCCGCTGGTCAATGCCAACGACCGCATCGGCGAGACCGCGCTGCGCTGCGATCCGGACAAGATCGTCGCCGTGGTGCGCACCAACAGCCCGGACCGCAACAGCCCGTTCAACCCGATCGACAGCAGCAGCGAGCTGATCGCCGGCCACCTGATCGACTTCCTCAAGCACGAAGTGGCCAAGGGCCGGCTGCCGGCCAACCTGCTGCCGTTGCAGTCGGGCGTGGGCAACATCCCCAACGCCGTGCTGGCCGGGCTGGCCAAGAGCGGCTTCCGTGACCTGACCTCGTTCACCGAAGTGATCCAGGACGGCATGCTCGACCTGCTCAAGTCCGGCGTGCTCAGCTACGCCTCGTGCACCGGCTTTGCACTGAGCCCGGAAGCGAACGAGGAGTTCAAGCGCAACATCGATTTCTACCGCGAGCGCATCATCATGCGCACCCAGGAGATCTCCAACCATCCCGAACTGGTGCGCCGCCTCGGCTGCATCGGCATGAACGGCATGATCGAAGTGGACCTGTACGGCAACGTCAACTCCACCCACGTGATGGGCAGCCGCATCATGAACGGCATCGGCGGCTCCGGCGATTTCGCCCGCAACGGCTTCCTGTCCACGTTCCTGAGCCCGTCCACGGCCAAGAACGGCACCATCTCGGCGATCGTGCCGATGGTCAGCCATGTCGATCACACCGAGCACGATGTCTCGATCATCGTCACCGAGCAGGGACTGGCCGATCTGCGCGGACTGCCGCCACGCAAGCGTGCGCGGGTGCTGATCGACAATTGCGCGCATCCGGATTTCCGCGACCAGCTCAACGACTACTTCGACCGCGCCAGCCGCGACAGCTACGGCAAGCACACCCCGCACCTGCTGCCCGAGGCCCTGTCCTGGCACCAGCGCTGGATCGATACCGGCAGCATGAAGGCCTGAACCTTCGCAAGAACGAAAAAGCCCGGGATTTCCCGGGCTTTTTTGTCTCGCTGTTTTCCGCTCAGGCGCGGGCGCGGTTCCACGGCATCACCGCGAGCAGCCGCGCCATGCCGCAAAAGCCGGTAGCGCCAGCCACCATCAGCCCGGCGCCGACCATGCCGGACAGCAGGTGGAACCACGGCGATACGGTCGCGCCCAGCACCGCCCCGGCCAGGGCCAGGCTGCCTGCACCCAGCTGCACCTGGCGCATCAGCGGCAGCGGCGCGCGTGCATCGGCCACCACCGACAACCCCGCCTGCTTCCACGCCTGCAGGCCACCGGTCAGCAACAGCACCTGCGCCTTGCCGCTGCAGCGCGACAGCAGCGCGGCATTGGTCTGGGTGCGCATGCCGCTGGCGCAATGGAACACCACGCATTCGGCGTCGGGCGGGCTGATGCGGCCGGCCTGCAGCTGCGACAGCGGCAGGCAGCGCGCGCCGGCAATGTGTTCGCGGGCATGCTCCTCCAGCTCACGGATGTCCACCAGCACCGCACCTTGTTCGATCAGCGCCTGGGCGGCGCGGGGATCAATCGGATTCATCGTTTTTCTCACGGACAGAAGATGGTTTTCAGGCTGGCCACCAGGGCTGTCACCGCCGGATCGTCGATCCGGTAATACAGCGTCTGCGCCTGCCGCCGGTTGGCCACCAGGCCTTCCTCGCGCATTCGCGCCAAGTGCTGGGACAGGGCCGAGGGGCTCAGTTCCAGGTATTCGAGCAATTGGCCCACGCTCAGTTCGCCGTGCTCGATCAACAGGCACAGCACCAGCAGCCGGTTCTCGTTGCCGACCGAGCGCAGCAGCGCGGCCGCCTTGCCGGCGCCTTCGCGCAGGAACACGCGATCACGTGAATCCATGGACAACCCCGTCGTGGTCAATAGTTGTAATTTAGCACATCCTAATTTAGCGTAACCTAAACAACAACCCGAGGTGCTCCCATGTCGATGACCGAATTCCCGCAACTCACCGCCGCCATCTCCAGCCATCTGGGCCCGCTGCGCGCTGGCCAGCCCGATGTGATGAAGGGCTTTGGCGCCCTCAGCCGCGCCGCGATGGCGCCCGGTGCACTGGATGCCAAGACCAAGGAACTGATCGCACTGGCGATCGGCGTGGCGCAGCGCTGCGACGGCTGCATTGGTTTCCATACCAAGGCGCTGGTGCAGATGGGCACCACCGAAGCCGAGCTGCAGGAAATGCTCAGCGTGGCGGTGTACATGGGCGGCGGCCCGTCGCTAATGTATGCGGCCAATACCTTGGCCGCGTTCCAGCAGTTCAGTCAGGCTCAGCCCGGCTGACCTGCGGCCAGGAATGCCAGCTTGTGCGCGCGTGGCAGCTGCTTGAGCTGCCACTCCGCGCGCGAGGCACTGGCGCGGTCGGGAAAGGCGCGGCTTGCCAGCACCCGCAGCGGCGGGTTGGCGCGGGTGTAGCGCGCGCCCTTGCCGGCCAGGTGCGCGGCAAAGCGCGCCTGCACGTCATTGCTGATGCCGGCGTAGTAACTGCCGTTGCGGCATTCCAGCAGATACAGGTACCAGGGGGTGGGCGGAGCGGGCATGCCGGGCATTATCGGCCAGGCCCGACCGGCAGCTGTTAGAATTGGTCCCGGATGCAGGAGAGAGGCGCCGCGCTGGCGCCCGCCGAAGGCGCAGGCTCCCATAATCGCTCAGGCCGGTGGCACCCCACGCCATCAACCATGCATCCAGCACGCCGATCTGGAGAGAGGTCTTCAATGACCCGCCGAAGGGGCACGTGGCCTTGGCCACCGAACTCTCAGGCAAAAGGACAGCGGGAGCGGCAATGCGATCCCACCTCACGCCAGTGCGCAAACGCTGGCGCGGCGCGTGCGTGTCCGCATCCCCGCCTGTCTTGCCTGGAGGCTCACATGCTGCTCTCCGTGATCTATCTCATCGCCATCTCCGCCGAAGCCATGACCGGCGCATTGGCTGCCGGCCGGCGGCGCATGGACATGTTCGGCGTGGTGATCATCGCCTGCGTCACCGCGCTCGGCGGCGGCTCGTTGCGTGACATTGTGCTCGGCCACTATCCGCTGGTCTGGGTGAAACACCCGGAATACCTGGCCTTCACCATCTGCGCGGCGCTGATCGCCACCTGGCTGGCCGGCTGGATGCATCATTTCCGCCGCACCTTCCTGGTGCTCGACGGCCTGGGACTGATCGCGTTCACCCTGATCGGCTGCGCGATCGCCCGCGACAGCGGCCACGCCGCGCCGATCGTGCTGATCGCCGGCATGCTCACCGGCGCCTTCGGCGGCGTGCTGCGCGACGTGCTGTGCAACGAAGTGCCGCTGATCTTCCAGAAGGAACTGTATGCAGTGGTCAGCCTGCTGACCGGCGCCGCCTACCTGGGCCTGCTGGAACTGGGCGTGCCGCTCAACGCGGCCACGTTGTGGTGCCTGGGCGGCGGCTTCCTGTTGCGTCTGCTTGCGATCCACTTCGGCTGGGAGATGCCCAAGTTCGTGTACCGCGACGAAGTGCAGTGAGCCGCCGCCCAGGTTGAGTCGCTGTTACAGGCTCGCCGCGTCGGCGAACGTGCACAACCAGGCGCCCACGGCCTTGTTCGGGGCCAACTGCCCACCCTTGGTCGAGAAGCGCGCCTCGACCCGGATGCTCGCGTCTTCCTGGCGACGCACGGTCACCCGCAATGGCACCGTGGCACCACCGGAACCTTTGACAGGATTTTCAGCGGCGATGTAACCCGTGCGCTCGTTCGGCGTGATCTGGAGCAGGCCGTCGGACTCGATCGCCGCCACGGTCTTGCGGAACGCCACCGGGTACGACACGCCTTCGTGTTCCTGTGAGGCCACGAAAATCTTGCCTGCGCCGAAGCCACCGCTGATGGACAGATTCTGCAGGCAGCTGCTGCCTTCGCTGCTGTTCTCGGCCGCGCTCAGCAGACCCGGGGAAAACAACAGCGACACGACGATCAAACCAGTCCTTGTTCGCATTTCATCATCTCCTTGATATGAAAAATCGGCATCCTGCCTGGCGACACGGCTACTTGCTGCCGCCCCCGCCGACGGGAGGCACCTGCCTCCCGCCGCACACCTTACTTCGACCCGATGCCGCCTGCCATCAGAAGAGCCCGCGAGCCAGCCTGATCAGGCAGCGGCGACGAGCGGTGCACGACGGCGCGCGCGCACTGCCTCGGCCAGCCGCTCCAGCACCTGCACCGAGGCATCCCAGCCGATGCAGCCATCGGTGATGCTCTGGCCGTAAGTCAGCGGCTGGCCGTCGATGAGATCCTGACGTCCCGCCAGCAGGTGGCTTTCAACCATGACGCCGACGATGCGCTGCTCACCGGCTTCGAGCTGGGCGGCGATGGCGTCGATCACCTGCGGCTGGTTTTCCGGATTCTTGCCGCTGTTGGCATGGCTGGCATCGATCATCAGCCGCGCCGGCAGCTGCGACCGGCCCAGCACCTCGCTCGCGGCCTGCACGCTGGCCGCATCGAAGTTGGGCGTCATGCCGCCACGCAGGATCACATGGCAATCCGGATTGCCGTCGGTGGCGGCCACGGCGGTCTGACCGTCCTTGGTCACTGCCAGGAAATGGTGCGGATGCGACGCGGCGCCGACCGCATCGACCGCGATCTTGATGTCGCCGCTGGTGCCGTTCTTGAAGCCGACCGGACAGGAAAGACCGGACGCCAGCTCACGGTGGATCTGGCTTTCCGTGGTGCGCGCGCCGATCGCCCCCCACGCCACCAGATCGGCGATGTACTGCGGCGAGATGATGTCGAGGAATTCCACGCCGGCCGGCAGCCCGAGCCGGTTGATGTCACGCAGCAGACCGCGCGCCAGGCGCAGACCCTTGTTGATGTTGAAGCTGCCGTCCAGGTCCGGATCGTTGATCAGGCCTTTCCAACCGACCGTCGTGCGCGGCTTTTCGAAGTAGACGCGCATGACGATTTCCAACTCGCCGGCGTGGGCATCGCGCAGCGGCTTGAGGCGCTGGGCGTATTCCATCGCCGCCACCGGGTCGTGGATCGAGCACGGCCCGATCACCACCGCCAGGCGGTCGTCGCGGCCATGCAGGATCTGATGCAGTGCTCCGCGCGAAGCGGCCACGGTGGCCGACGCCTGCTCGTCGCAGGGGAACGTCGACTGCAACTGTGACGGCGGGACCAGCGGTTCGATCTTGCGGATACGCAGGTCGTCGGTATGCGGGGGCATGGGATCTCCAGTTCTCAAGGGGTTGCCCCAGGCATTGGCGGCACAAAAAAAGCCGCCAGTTGCGCTGGCGGCTTTTCGGGAATGCATCTGAAAGTTTCTTCAGAGTGAGCGCAATCCTTCCTCCGCCAGCGGCTTGGGAAAGTAATACCAGAAGTAAAAGCTGGGGCGGACTGCATTCATAGGAGCAGTGATACCACGCTTGTTGTGCAGTGCAAAATGTTTCGTTCGCAACAACCATGCAGCATTGCGCACCCTCGATGGACTGCGCGCTGGCCGTTGGCGCTGATTGCGTACGGCAATCCCGGCTGCTAGCGTCCGATGCGGGCAGCGCCCGAAAGGAGTCGAGGAAAGTGCCTGAGGCCGATATCACTGGATTGCTTGCGCTCGCCCGAGGTGGCGAACCGGCAAAGCTGGGTGCCGTGTTCGAGGCGCTGTACCCGGAGCTGCGGCGTCTGGCCAACTCGCGCATGTACGACCGCGAATCGACGTTCACCCCCACCGTGCTGGTGCACGAGCTGTTCCTGCGCATCACCCAGGGCACGCCGTTGTCGCTGGCTGACCGCAACCACTTCTTCGCCGCCTCGGCCAAGGCGATGCGCTGGATCCTGATCGAGCATGCGCGCCAGCGCGCCACCGACAAACGCGGCGGCGGGCAGGTGATGGTCAGCCTGGACGAACGCATCCCGGACAACGCCGCGGCAGCGATGACCACCGCGCTTGCGTTGGACAAGGGACTGGAGGCACTGGCAGCGATCAGCCCGCAGCGCAGGCACATCGTCGAGCTGCGCTATTTCGCCGGCATGGAGTTCGCCGAGATCGCCAGCCTGCTCGAAATCTCCGAGCGCACCGTGTACCGGGAGTGGGAACGCGCCCGCGCCTTCCTGCAGGCGATGCTCGACGACGATGGTGGCGATGGACGCTGAGACCTTGGAGCACTGGCGCGCCGCCGATGCCATGTTCGACCACTGGCTGGACCTGCCCGAAGGCCAACGCGATGCCTGGCTCGCGACGCAGGACCCTGCCGGCCCCGTGCGCCGCCGCTTCGACCAGCTCGTTTCGGCGCATCGCACTCCACGCCTCGCTCCGCGCGCTTCCCACGACGCGCTCGCCGGCACCCGCCTGGGCGAATGGCGACTGGAGGCCGAGCTGGGCCGTGGCGGCATGGCGGTGGTCTATCGCGGCTGGCGCGAGCAGGGCATGGTGCGGCAGCAGGCCGCGATCAAGATCCTGACCCTGGGCGCGCTCGGCGCCAGCGGAGGCGAGCGCTTCCGGCGCGAGGCCGCGATCCTGGCGCGCCTGAACCACCCCAACGTCACCGCCCTGGTGGACTCGGGCGTGGCCGATGACGGCACCTGCTGGCTGGCCATGCCGCTGGTAGATGGCGTGCGCATTGATCGCTGGTGCCAGACGCGGTCGCTGGACGCGCATGCAAGCGTGCGGCTGTACCTGCAGGTCTGCGACGCGGTGGCCTACGCGCACCGCAACCTGGTGATCCACCGCGATCTCAAGCCCTCCAACGTGCTGGTCGACATCAACGGCCACGTGCGCCTGCTGGACTTCGGCATCGCCCAGTTCGCCGACGCCGAGGGCGACGAACGCACGCAGACCCTGTGGCGCGCGTTGACCCCGGGCTACGCCGCGCCCGAGCAACTCCGTGGCGCGCCGCCAAGCACCGGGATCGACGTGTATGGCCTGGGCGCGCTGCTGCACCGGCTGCTGACCGGACGCACTCCGCAGGCGGCGACCGAAAGCACCGACACCACCCGGCCTTCGCTGCTGGTACGCGCGGCCGGCGACGCCTACCACCGCCATTACGTGCCGCTGAGGAACGACCTGGACCGGGTGCTGCTCAAGGCGCTCGCCGAGCAACCCGAACAGCGCTACCCCACCGCCGAGGCCCTGGCCGACGACCTGCGCCGCTGGCTCGACGGCCGCCCCGTGCTGGCGCAGAAACCGAGGCTGGCCTATCGCGTGCGCAAGTTCGTCGCGCGCAACAGGATGGGCGTGGCGGCAGGTGTATTGCTGGCCGCCAGCCTGGCCGGCGGCGTCGGGGCGACGCTGTGGCAGGCCGGCCAAGCCCGCCGCGAGGCTGCCAATGCCCGCGTGCAGGCGCAACGCGCCGTCCAGGTGCGCGACTTCCTCGGTCGCGTGTTCACCTCGGCGGAGGCATCGAAAGGCGAGGTGCCGGATGCGCTTGACTTGCTGCAGGCGGGCGCGGCCGCGGCGCGCGACGAAGTCCTGGCCGAGGATCCACTGGCAGCCGCCGATATCCTGCTGATCACCGGCGACGCGCGCTTCGGCCTGAGTGAACTGGATGCCGCCGCGACCGACCTGGAGGAGGCCTTGCGCCTGTTCCAGGTCCACGACCCCGGCGCCGACGAAGAGCTCTGGCGCATCCACTGGCTGCTGTCGCAGATCAACCGTCATCGCGGCGACGACACCGCCGCCAGGGCGCACATCACGCTGGCCATGGCCTCCAATTCGCGGCGCAACGCATCGTCGGAGGACCGCCTGCTGACGAAGCTCTCGCTGGGCAACGCGCTCATCGCCGGCGACCCCGCGACCGCCGAGACGCTGTTCACCGAGGTGCTCGACGAAGCGGTCCACGGCGATCTGGCCGATTCGGAAGTGCACGCCAGCGCGCTCGCCGGACTTGCCATCGTGCGCTATCACCGCGGCGTCCCCAGCGCGGAGCTGGTGCCGCTGATCGAAGAGAGGAACCGCATCACCGGCGTCGTGCATGGCAAGGAAAGCGGCGAGTACGCGTTTGTGATCGGAGACTCGGTTGCCATCCTGCGCAATGTCCCGGAGCAGTTCGCGCGCGCCGAGGCACAAGCACTGGAGGCGGCCGCCCTGCTGGAGCGCGCCTTCCGCGGTCCGCACATGAAGAAGACCGGACCGGCCTGCCAGTACGGCATCCACCTGCTACAGCGCGGGCGCACGCAGGAGGCATTGGTGGAGCTCGACGCCAGCCGCGCCAATGCGCTCGCCGTGGGCCAGGTGGACGCATCCTCCACGCGCTGTCTGGCCGCGCGGGCGCGCGCGCTCGCAGCGCTGGGGCGGTTCGATGCAGCCGCGGACGACCTCGATGCAACGGTCGCGCTGTTCGGGCAACTGGGGCATCCGGCCAATCCGGTCGCCATCGAGGCGTGCGGCCTGCGCGCCTCCCTGCACCTGCGCCAAGGCGACGCTGATGCCGCTGCACGCATGCTGGGCAGTTGCCCCGCACTGGAGGGCGGCCAGATGCCACTGGACGTTGCCCAGGCCCGGGCCGAATTCCACTTCGTCCGCAGCGAGTTCGAGCAGGCACAGGCGCTGGCGGCCGGACTTCGGGCACGCTTTCCACCTGACGCGGTGACCCGGACCTGGATGCGCCCCTGGATGCTGTCGATGCTGCTGGCACACGACATGGGTGATGCGGCAACGAAGACAACGCTGCTGGCCGAACTCGGGGAATCCGCGCAATTGGCCCCGCTCTCGCACTGCCTCGCCAGGCCCGGCAAGGCGAACTGCCTCGTCCTTCCCTAAGGCCGGTTCGGGCCCGACGCGCCTCGCCCTGCCCGGTGATCGCGGCACCTGTCAGTCCGCGCCCCCGAATCTCGTGGATGGAGTGTCCGGAATGCACCGGGCACGGCCGGGCCGCCGTTCGGTCCGCCCTTCCTCGGGTGGTTGCAACATGCCTCTTCATTCTTCCCTCGTTCCGTCGGCACTGGCATTGGCCCTGGTGGCCGCCCTGCCCACCTCGGCAAACGCACAGGCACAGCTCTACATCGACGTCGCCACGCACACCATGCCGGGCATGCCGGGGCTTGGCACCCTCGGCCGCCTCTCGGGCGCAATGTCCGGCGGCAACGCCACCTACGGCATGACGCAGCATCCGGGCATGCCCGGCAAATACATGGACGTGGCGCTGTACAACGTCCGCGCGCCCGGCACGCCGGCCGAACAGGCCGTTCCCGGCGGGCTCGGCCTGGGCAACCGCATCGACCTGCTGCCGCCGCCAGACAGCAAGCCGGTCCACGGCGGCAACAATGGCGGCACCGGCACCGGCATCGCCGATGGCAACGGCACTTACAAGATCCGCTACTACTGGGGCTGCGGCGAGGCAACCGGCGCCGGCCAGCCGCGCGAGTATTCGGTGACCGTGCACAACGGCAAGGTCACCCAGAGCGGACGCGGCATGATCCCGCGCACGGTACCCGGCAGGGCCGTCACGACCGGCCCCGACCACGCGCTGTGGCCCAACCGGTCCAGCCGCAAGTCGGTGCCGGCGAAAGCCTCGCTGGTCGGTGAGCATCACGTCACCGGCGACAAGGTGCCGGCGTCGATGCGGTTCGTTTTGGGTGACGGGCACGACTTCATGCCCGAACTCAGGTTGAAGGGCGACAGCGGCGAGGACGGCATGATCCTGCGCTGGAACGAGGTGGAAGGCGCACGCGGCCATTTCGCCCACGCCACCGTGGCCGATGGTGAAACCATCGTGATGTGGAGCAGTTCGGAGGACGGCTACGCCGGCAATGAACTGCTCAGCTACCTGCCCGAGCCGCTGGTGGCGCAATTGGTCAAATCGCGCACCCTGCTCGGCCCCGAGGCGCGCGAATGCCGGATCCCGAAGGCGGTTTTCTCCGGCAAGGGCAGTGCGCCGATGGTGCAGATGATCGCCTACGGCAACGACCGCAACGTCACCGAGCCGCGCCCGGCCGACGCCGCCCGCGACTGGAAGCCCACCTGGAACGTCAGCGTGCGCAACAAGTCCACCGCGATGCTGATGCCTGGGGGCATGGGTGCGGCCGCCTCCCCGCAGGAGATCGCCAAACCCGCCGCCAAGGAAGTGGCCAAAGGTTTGCTGCGGGGGCTGATCGGCCGCTGATGGTCGGCAGGGGATTGGCCTGCGCACGGTTCCACCCGCCATTCCATCGAAGACGGGAATGGCGGGAGCGCGCGGCTTGAAGCGACGCCGGAGACCCCCCGCCGAGGCGCCAGAACGGGGCGCGCGAAAGGCGGGTTCAAACCGCAATTGCAACGAGTTCATCCCCGCTACCGGCACCGGCGTAAACGACTCGGTCTCCTCCGTCATTGGCAATTGACGCTTCAAACAGGATCGGGAGTATGCGAACCACATAACCAGGACCTCCCGCCCTGCCGTCACCCTGGCCATCACGGTGCTGTTGTCTGTGGGGTGCGTGCATATTGCCAAACGCGATGCGTCACGCGTGGACTGCGGCAGGCCGGCAACGGTGGCTTCGAGGACGGCCGATGAAGCATCCGGCGCTGCCTGCGCGTGTCGCGCCGCGGCGCTCCTGCGCCCATTGCCTCGTGGTCGCTGAAGGGGGCTCGGCCTCTGGCCACGGCGCGGAGAACACCGGTATGCCAGACTCTTGGCAGCCTGCAAGGACGACACTTCGATGACCTCATCCACGCCGCTGCTGGTGGCCTGCCCACACTGTCATGCCCGCAACCGGGTACCGGGCTCGCGCCTGCCCGATGACCCCGATTGTGGCCGCTGCCACCGCGCCCTGTTCACCCATGCACCGGTGGCGCTGGATGCCGCCAGCTTCGATGCCCATGCCAGCAGTGACCTGCCGCTGCTGGTGGATTTCTGGGCGCCGTGGTGCGGTCCGTGCATGACGATGGCGCCGGCCTTCGCCGAGGCTGCGATCGCGCTGGAGCCGCAGGTGCGGCTGGCAAAGGTGGATACCGAAGCGCAACCGGCCCTGGCCGCGCGTTTCAACATCCGCAGCATTCCCACTCTGGTGCTGCTGCAACAGGGGCGCGAACTGGCGCGCCAGTCCGGTGCGATGAACACGGCTGCGATCGTGCGCTGGGCGCGCAGCCAGTTGGCTTGAACCGCGCGCAAAGAAAAACCCCGCCTCGCGGCGGGGTTTTCCGTGTTGCATGCAGCAGGTGGGGCTGGATCAGAAATCCATGCCGCCCATGCCACCCATACCGCCCATGCCGCCGCCGCCCATGGCCGGCTCATCCTTCTTCGGAGCTTCGGCGATCATGGCTTCGGTGGTGATCATCAGGCCGGCGATCGACGCAGCGTTCTGCAGTGCCGAACGGGTCACCTTGGTCGGGTCCAGGATGCCGAATTCGATCATGTCGCCGAACTCGCCATTGGCGGCGTTGTAGCCGTAGTTGCCGGTGCCTTCCTTGACCTTGTTGAGGATCACGGACGGCTCTTCGCCGGCGTTGGCAACGATCTCGCGCAGCGGGGCTTCCATCGCGCGCAGGGCGATCTGGATGCCGTGGGTCTGGTCTTCGTTGATGCCCTTCAGCTCGCCAACGGCGGCCAGGGCACGCACCAGGGCCACACCGCCGCCCGGGACCACGCCTTCTTCGACGGCTGCGCGCGTGGCGTGCAGGGCGTCTTCAACGCGGGCCTTCTTTTCCTTCATCTCGATCTCGGTCGAAGCACCGACCTTGATCACGGCCACACCGCCGGCCAGCTTGGCCACGCGTTCCTGCAGCTTCTCGCGGTCGTAATCCGACGAGGTGTCCTCGATCTGGGTCTTGATCTGGGTGACGCGGGCCTGGATGCCTGCAGCGTCGCCGGCGCCGTCGATGATCGTGGTGTTTTCCTTGGAAACCTGCACCTTCTTGGCGCGGCCCAGGTCCTTGATGGTCGCCTTCTCAAGCGCCAGACCCACTTCCTCGGAGATCACGGTGCCGCCGGTCAGCACGGCCATGTCTTCCAGCATCGCCTTGCGACGGTCGCCGAAGCCCGGAGCCTTGACGGCCACGACCTTGACGATGCCACGGATGGTGTTGACCACCAGAGTCGCCAGCGCTTCACCTTCGACTTCCTCGGCGACGATCAGCAGCGGCTTGCCGGCCTTGGCCACGCCTTCCAGCACGGGCAGCAGGTCACGCACGTTGGAGATCTTCTTGTCGTGCAGCAGGATGAACGGGTCATCCAGATCGGCCGACTGGCTCTGCTGGTTGTTGATGAAGTACGGCGACAGGTAGCCGCGGTCGAACTGCATGCCCTCGACCACGTCCAGCTCGTTGTCCAGGCCCGAGCCTTCCTCAACGGTGATCACGCCTTCCTTGCCGACCTTCTTCATCGCTTCGGCAATGATGTTGCCGATCGACTCGTCCGAGTTGGCCGAGATGGTGCCGACCTGGGCGATCGCCCTGTCGTCGGTGGTGGGCTTGGAGATCTTCTTCAGCTCGGCGACCGCGGCCACAACGGCCTTGTCGATGCCGCGCTTGAGGTCCATCGGGTTCATGCCGGCAGCGACGGCCTTGGAACCTTCACGTATCAACGCCTGCGCCAGCACGGTGGCGGTGGTGGTGCCGTCGCCCGCGTCATCGTTGGTGCGCGAAGCGACTTCCTTCACCATCTGCGCGCCCATGTTCTCGAACTTGTCGGCCAGTTCGATTTCCTTGGCGACGGAGACGCCGTCCTTGGTGATGGTCGGGGCGCCGAAGCTCTTCTCGAGCACGACGTTGCGGCCCTTCGGGCCGAGGGTGGCCTTGACGGCATTGGCGAGAACGTTGACGCCGCGCACCATGCGGGCGCGGGCGTCTTCACCGAAACGGATATCTTTGGCAGCCATGTGCTGTTACCTCAGTAAATAAAGTGTCTGGGGTGGAATCAGGTGGGGAGACGGACTCAGCCGACGATGGCGAGGATGTCGTCTTCGCGCAGCACCTTGTACTCGACGCCTTCAGCCTTGTAGCTGCTGCCGGCGTACTGGCCGTAGATGACCTTGTCACCGACCTTGAGCGACGACGCGCGCACGGTTCCGTTGTCCAGCGGCTTGCCCGGGCCGACGGCCACGACTTCGCCCTTGGTCGACTTTTCCTTGGCGGAGTCCGGGATCACGATGCCACCGGCGGAAATTTCGTCGGCTTCGATCGGCTTGACCACAACGCGGTCGTGAAGCGGCTTGATGCTCATGAGAGACCTCTTTAAGTTATTGATTGGTCTGGAAAAGGCCGGCAATGTCCAGCGCCCTGTGCAAGCGGCACCTGCATCACGCGTAAAAAGACCCGGCAACCGGGCTTGGCTTGGAGATGGGGCCCGCCAGGTTGCTTTCAAGGGTCTGGAAAAAATCAGCTTGGGACCCGGTGGACATCCGCGGCGCCGGAGGGGACCGGCGGTCGCGTCGTACCGGCGCCGGGAGCGTACCGTTGCTGGCGCGTTGCCGGCGGCACCTGCTCCGGCGGCTTGGCGACACCATGCCTGCCGCGTCACCGGGCGTGCACCGCGCCTGCCGCGTACCCCACCACCCGTCGCGGGCAAAACAGACGGCCAAAGCGGCCGCGGCAGTTCTGCGACAATGCGCGGCATGGATGTGAGACTTGTTTTCTGCACCTGTCCGGACCTGGACAGCGCCCGGGCATTGGCCGCGGCGCTGGTCGGGCAGCGGCTGGCGGCCTGCGTGAACCTTTTGCCGGCGATGCAGTCTGTGTACCGCTGGCACGGGCAGGTCGAACAGGCCAGCGAAGTGCAACTGCTGATCAAGACCACCGCCGGGCGGATGGATGCGCTGGGCGCATGGATCCGGCGCGAGCACCCTTACGAACTGCCGGAGATCATTGCGATCACCCCCAGTGACGGCCTGCCCGCCTATCTGGACTGGATACGGGCCGAAACCCGCGAGGAAACCTGATTGAAGATCCTGTTCCGCCGTTTCACGGCCCTGTGCCTGCTGTTGGCCACCCTGCCAGTATTGGCCGTCAGCGAGAAAGACCTGCTTCCCGTGGACCAGGCATTTGCGTTGCAAGTGCAGGCCAACAGCCGCGACCGCATCGAACTGCGCTGGGATATCGCGCCGGGTTATTACCTCTACCGCCACCGCACCAGCGTCAAGGTCGAGTCCGGGTTCGAGGCCGGCGCCTTGCAGATGCCGGCGGGTGTAAGAAAGCACGACGAATTCTTCGGTGATGTCGAGACCTACCACCGGCAGCTGAAAGCTGCGCTGCCCGGCACCGCGGCCGCGCAGGTGGAGACGCTGCAGCTGGAAGTGCGCTACCAGGGTTGCGCCGACGCGGGCGTGTGCTATCCGCCGCAGAAGCGCATGGTCGAGGTGAAGCTGCCGCCCGCCACCGCGCCGGCAGCGGCTGCGCCGCTGTTCAATCCGCTGGCGCGCGCCGATGGCGGCGGCCTGCGCCTGCCCGGCACGGCGGCCGTGCAGAGCCTGCCACTGCCGGCCGAGCAGGCATTCGGCTTTGAGGCCATAGCCGATGGCGGCGACCGGCTGCTGCTGCGCTTCTCGCCGGCACCGGGCTATTACCTGTACCGCGATCGCAGCTCGTTCGCCCTGGAGGGTGCCGCGGGCATCCGCACCGGCAAGCCGCAGTGGCCGACCGGCACTTCCTATCGCGACGAGCACTTCGGCAACGTGGTGGTGTACTTCGACCAGGTCGAGGTGCCGCTACCGCTGCGCCGCGAACGTGCCGAAGGCGGCGACATCACCCTGGTGGCCACGTTCCAGGGCTGCCAGACCGACGGCATCTGCTACCCGCCGATGACGCGCCGGGTGAAGCTGTCGCTGCCGGCGGGCACGCTCTCGCCTGCCGGTGAAGCCACTGTGGCGTCGCTGGTGATTCCGCCGCTGCCCAGTGGCCGGCGCGAGGCCACCAATGCGGCCCTGCCCGAGCCGGCGACGGTCGCCGCGCAGCCGCTGATCACCCGCAGCACGCTGGTGGCCGACGTCGCGCCCGATGCCTCGGCCGACAACAGTGTCCGCAGCCGGCCGCCGGCCGCGCAACCGGAAAAGACCCTGCCGCTGATCCTGTTGCTGGCACTGCTGGGCGGGCTGATCCTGAACCTGATGCCGTGCGTGCTGCCGATCCTGTCGCTGAAGGTGCTGGGCGTGGCGCAGAGCGGCGAAAGCCGGCAGCACGCCCGCCGCCATGCGCTGTGGTACACCGCCGGCGTGCTGGTGGCATTCACCGCGATCGGCGCGCTGGTCATCGCCCTGCGCGCCGCCGGCCAGGCCGCCGGCTGGGGCTTCCAGCTGCAGCAGCCGTGGTTCATCGCAGCGTTGGTGTACCTGATGTTCGCCGTCGGCCTGAGCCTGTCAGGTGTGTTCACGCTGGGCGGCAACCTGGGCGGCGTCGGCCGTTCGCTGGCCCATCGCAGCGGGCCGGCCGGCGACTTCTTCACCGGCGTGCTGGCCTGCCTGGTCGCCAGCCCCTGCATCGCGCCCTTCATGGGCCCGGCGCTGGCCTACGCCTTCACCGCGCCGCCGGCGCTGGCGCTGCTGGTGTTCTTCGTGCTCGGCCTAGGTTTGGCCTTGCCGTTCCTGCTGATCGGCTTCATGCCGGCGCTGGCCTCGCGCCTGCCCAAGCCGGGCCCGTGGATGGAAACCCTCAAGCAGGTGTTGGCATTCCCGATGTACCTCACCGCCATCTGGCTGCTGTGGGTACTGGGCAAGCAGCGCGGCGTCGATGCGATCGCCATGCTGCTGGTCGGCGCCACCGCGCTGGCCTTGGGCCTGTGGTGTTTCGAGCGCAGCCGCTGGCGCAGCCACCGCCCGGGGATGCTGCTCGGAGTGGTGATGGTGGTGCTGGCGCTGGTGCCGGCTTGGGGAATCACCCGCCTGGAAGCACCCACCACCCGCCCCAGCGAGGGCGCCGTGGCGTATTCGCCGGAAATGCTCGATCGCCTGCGTGCCGGCAACCGGGTGGTGTTCGTCAACATGACCGCCGACTGGTGCGTGACCTGCAAGGCCAACGAACGCAACGTGCTGCACGGTGACAGCTTCCGCGACACGCTCAAGCGGCTGGACGCGGTGTATATGCGTGGCGACTGGACCAATGTCGATCCGCAGATCAGCGCCTTCCTGGAAGAACACAAGGCGGTCGGCGTGCCGCTATATGTGGTCTACGGCCCCGGCGCGCCGCCCAATGTGCTGCCGACCGTGCTGACCCAGGCGGTCGCCGAAGACGCGTTGATGCGGGCCGCGCGCTGACATGTCGTCCCGGCGTGTGCTGTGGTCGGTGATCGCGGTCGCCGGGGCGGCCGGACTCGGCGCCGGTCTGTGGTTGTCGCAGCCGCCCTGGAGCAACAGCCCGCTGCCACCGCCGGCCGGCATGCCCTCGGTACATGCGGCCGCACCCGGCGAGCCGATGCCGGTGCTGACGTTGCCCGATCTGCAGGGCCAGCCGGTTTCCTTGCCGGGCCGGTTCGCCGGGCGGCCGCTGCTGATCAATGTGTGGGCCAGCTGGTGCGGCCCGTGCGTGGAAGAAATGCCGGAACTGGCCCGCTTTTCCGCGCAACAGGGCGACAACGGCACCCAGGTCCTCGGTCTGGCATTGGACACGGCCGACGCCGTGCAGGCGTTCCTGCAGCGGGTGAAGGTCGATTACCCGATCGTGCTCGACAGCCCCGGCCCAGCCGACGCCAGCGTCGCCCTGGGCAATACCCGCGGCCTGCTGCCCTACAGCGTGCTGGTCGGGGCCGACGGGCGCATCGTCCGCCAGAAGCTGGGCGCCTTCAGCGCCGGCGAACTGGACCAGTGGGCGATCCCGCCCCCGTAACTGACGTCCAAGGCCTGCGCGGCGATTCAAACATCCGCTTAAAACAGCGACAACTTCGCCGAACTGGACAGCATCGCCGGCTTCCCTCAGACTGCCGCCCTTTCCTGCCAACCTTGCGGCATATGGCGAAACTGCTGGTCCTCCACGGCCCCAACCTCAACCTGCTCGGCACCCGCGAACCGGACGTCTACGGACACACGACGCTGGCGCAGATCAACGCCGATCTGCAGGCGCAGGCCGCCGGCCACGACGTGGAGTGCCTGCAGTCCAACGCCGAGCACGTGCTGGTGGACCGCATCCAGGCCGCGCGTGACGACGGCACCGCGTTCATCCTGATCAACCCGGCCGGCTTCACCCACACCTCGGTGGCGCTGCGCGACGCGCTGGCCGCGGTGGCGATCGCCTTCATCGAGATCCATCTGTCCAACCCGCACAGCCGCGAACCCTTCCGCCATCACAGCTACCTCAGTGACAAGGCGACCGGCGTGATCTGCGGGTTCGGCGCCGACAGTTACCGCTACGCCATGGACGCCGCGCTGAAGCGGCTCTGACACCCCAATTCCCCGGGCCTGTCGCGCGCTGCGGCCGGCCCCTCCAGACAACACCAAGAGGCATCCCCATGGATCTGCGCAAAATCAAGAAGCTCATCGACCTGCTGGAAGAGTCGAACCTGGCCGAAATCGAGATCAAGGAAGGCGAAGAGTCCGTGCGCCTGTCGCGCAATCCGGTGGGCGGTTACGCCGCAGCGGCGCCGGCGCCTGCGCCGGTCTACGCAGCCCCCGCGCCCGTGGCAGCCATGCCGATGAGCGGCCCGACCGAAGCCTCCACCGGCGGCACCGCCAAGCCGGGCAACGCCCTGCCGGAAGGCCATGTGCAGCGCGCGCCGATGGTCGGCACCTATTACGCCTCGTCCTCGCCGGACAAGCCGGCGTTCGTCACCGTCGGCCAGACCGTCAAGGCCGGCGACACCTTGGCGATCATCGAAGCGATGAAGATGTTCAACCCGATCGAGGCCGAAGCGTCCGGCACGGTGGTGGCGATCCTCAGCGAGAACGGCCAGCCAGTCGAGTTCGACCAGCCGCTGTTCGTGATCGCCTGAGGCGCCGGCCATGCTCGACAAGGTCGTTATCGCCAATCGCGGTGAGATCGCGCTGCGCATCCTGCGCGCGTGCCACACCCTGGGCATCCGCACGGTCGCGGTGCATTCCACCGTTGACCGCAACCTCAAGCACGTGGCCATGGCCGACGAGTCGGTCTGCATCGGTCCGGCGCCGTCGTCGGAGAGCTACCTCAACATCCCGGCGATCATCGCCGCGGCCGAGGTCACCGACGCCCAGGCCATCCACCCGGGCTACGGTTTCCTGTCGGAAAACGCCGATTTCGCCGAGCGCGTGGAGCAGTCCGGCTTCATCTTCATCGGCCCGCGCGCCGAGACCATCCGCCTGATGGGCGACAAGGTCGAAGCGATCCGCGCGATGAAGGCCGCCGGCGTGCCGTGCGTGCCCGGCTCCGGCGGCCCGCTGGGCGAGGACATCGTCGTCAACACCAAGATCGCCCGCGAGATCGGCTATCCGGTGATCATCAAGGCGTCCGGCGGCGGCGGCGGCCGCGGCATGCGCGTGGTGCATTCCGAGGCCGCGCTGAAGGCGGCCATCGAGACCACCAAGTCCGAAGCCAAGGCCGCCTTCGGCAATGGCGAGGTCTACATGGAGAAGTACCTGGAAAATCCGCGCCACGTGGAAATCCAGGTGCTGGCCGATGGCCAGGGCAATGCAATCCATCTGGGCGAACGCGACTGCTCGATGCAGCGCCGCCACCAGAAGGTGGTCGAGGAAGCACCGGCCCCGGGCATCTCCGCTGAACTGCGCGAGCAGATCGGCAAGGTCTGCACCGAAGCCTGCATCCGTATCGGTTACCGCGGCGCCGGCACCTTCGAATTCCTGTTCGAGGACGGGCATTTCTACTTCATCGAAATGAACACCCGCGTGCAGGTCGAACATCCGGTCACCGAGATGGTCACCGGCATCGACCTGGTCTGCGAGCAGCTGCGCATCGCCGCTGGCCACAAGCTCAGCATCAAGCAGAGCGACGTGGTGCTGCATGGCCATGCCATCGAGTGCCGCATCAACGCCGAAGATGCCGAGACCTTCCTGCCCAGCCCCGGCACGGTCACCGGCTTCTACCCGCCGGGCGGCCCGGGTGTGCGCGTGGATACGCACATCTATGCCGGCTACAAGGTGCCGCCGAACTACGACTCGATGATCGGCAAACTGATCGTGCACGGCCCCGATCGCGAAACCGCCATCGCCCGCATGCACGTCGCCCTGAGCGAGCTGGTGGTGGACGGCATCAAGACCAACGTCGCACTGCAGCAGCGCATCATGCGCGACAAGGGCTTCCAGGCCGGTGGACAGAACATCCACTATCTGGAAAAGCGCCTGGCCGAGCGCAAGACCAAGCCGATCGCGTTGACCTGAGCGGCATTGGCGGAGCAACAAAAAAGGCGGGGAGACCCGCCTTTTTTCATGCCCGCATCAAACCGTGGCGATCACTCGTCCAGCGCGGTCCCCGCCACCGGCTCGATCCCCACCGGCGAGGCCGGATCGACCACCACCACCGTCTCGCTGGAACCGTCGGGCCAGACGATCTGGAACGTGCTGCCCGGCGGCAGGGTCGAGAACGGCATGCCGCTCTGCGCGCGATAGATCGCCGCCACCTGGCTGGCCCCGGCGCGGCGCACCTCGTCATCGGTATGCACGGTGGTCAGCTTGACCTTGGAGATGTTCCGGTATTGGCTGTCGTAGGTGTCGATCAACAGCATCCCCACCGCGCCGGCGGAATAGGCGACAAACAGCACCACCCAGACCCAGAACTTCGCCCCATGCAGGAAACGTCGGTAGTTCATCGATCTACTCCATGCCTGCGACGCAGGCGATTCACCAGTTGGTTCATTTTTTCCACACCTTGCCGCGGTACTGCAGCGTCAAACACGAAAGACACGAAGTCCTGTGCGGAATCCCGCGAACATACGCCGCCATTGGCGCAGTAGCTGTTCATCAACACGCTGTTCGGGCCACAGGCCAGCCCCAGTTCACAGGCGGCCAGCTGCCAGGCGAGCTGGCTGAACTGGTCACCGGCGACCAGCCCGCGATAGGCATCGTCGCTGGCGGCAATGGCGCCCATGGCCGGAGACAGCGCCAGAAACGCTTCCGGATCCTGCGAGTCCACCACCCGTTCGACCAGCGCACGGCGGTAGCCGGCATCCTCATGCAGCGGCTCACCGGCGGCCAGTAGCGAGGCCTCGGCCGCCAGGCTGCCGTCGACGGCGGCCTGCCTGCGCTGGGTCAGCGTCAGCACGCGGCCCAGGCCATCGGCGGGGGTGAACCCGCTGCAGCGGCGCCCGACCCGCTCGCGCGCGGCCACCAACCCTGGCGCCTCGGCCAGCCCCAGGCCAGCCAATGTCTGGTTGTCCAGCGCGTACGCGGACGGGTCCAGCGCGTAGCTGGTGCAGTAGTCGTAGATGCGGCTCAGCAGCCAGGTCGCTTCGGCGTTGCCGGCGCCACCGGCACGCTGCAGTTGCTGCGCATAGCCGAAAAGGTCTGGGGTGTTCTCAAGGGCGGCCCGCAGATCCAGCGGCAGGCCCGGGCCGACGGACCACGGACGCTCGCGCTGCGGCGGAGCCACCAGCGCCGGCGGTGCGACCGTTTGCGGCGCCGCACTGCCCCCCACGGCGGTTTCCATGCGCACCGGCTCGCCCACAGTGTCCGCTCCCTGCACATGGCCCAGGCGATAGCCGGCCATCACCAGCAGCACGACTGCCGGCAGTGCCAGATACCAGGATTTGCGGGAAAGGGCGGAGTTCATTCCAACCGGACGGGCCAGGGCGTCAGCGCGCTGCAGTCTAGCAAGGCGACCGGCCGCCGCCACGTGCCGGTCGAGCAATCCGCGGGCGCCTCGTCTAGCATGCCCGCTTTCCCCTGCCGTCCTGCCCCCTGCCATGCCTTTTCTCGAACTGACGGTGCAATGCACCCGGACCACCCAGCCCCGCTATGAGAATGCGCTGGAGGATGTCGGCGCGCTGGCGGTCACCCTGCTCGATGCCGACGCCGATACCGGCAACGAGCACGCGATCCTTGAACCGGGCGTGGGCGAGACCCCGCTGTGGAAGGAACTGGTACTGACGGCGCTGTTCCCGGCCGAAACCAACGCGCTGGCGCTGTTGGCGGCGCTGGAGGCATTCGACCCCGGCCTGGACTGGAGCGATGCCAGCTTCGGCGCGGTGCAGGACGAGGACTGGGAGCGCGCCTGGTTGGACCAGTTCCAGCCGATGCGCTTTGGCGAGCGCACCTGGATCGTGCCGTGGAACCATGAATTGCCCGAAGAGGCGCAGCGCGCCGACGCCGCCATCGTGCGCCTGGATCCGGGCCTGGCCTTCGGCTCGGGCACGCACCCGACCACCGCGCTGTGCCTGCGCTGGCTCGATGGGCTCGCACAGCGTGGCGAACTGGCCGGCCGGCGGGTGCTCGATTTTGGCTGCGGCTCGGGCATCCTGGCGCTGGCCGCGCTCAAGCTGGGCGCCGGCGCCGCGGTCGGCGTGGACAACGACCCGCAGGCGCTGCTGGCCACGGCCGACAACGCCGAACGCAACGGCCTCGAGCACACGCTGGCGGTCCATCTGCCGCAGGACGAGCCGGTCGCCACCTATCCGGTGGTGGTCGCCAATATCCTGGCCTCGGCGCTGGATGCGCTGGCCGAATTGTTGGCCGCGCGCGTGGCTGCCGGCGGACGCATCGCGTTGTCGGGCATCCTGCAAGGCCAGGAGCAGGAGCTTCTGCAGCGCTACGCGCCGTGGTTCGAGCAGCTGGCCGCCGTGCAGGATGGCGACTGGATGCGCATCGACGGCATCCGCCGTGCTTGAATGGCTGCAGTACTTCGGCCCGGCTGACAGATGACCGTAGAAACTCCACCGCCGCGTCGCGCACTCGCCACCTTTCTGCGCAGTGCCCGCAGCGATGACCACCCGACCGACCCCGCGCCGGCACCCACGCCAGCGCCCACGGGCGCATCCGGCGAGCTGGACCCGCCGGCAGGCGCATCCGCTGCGGTCGATGCGCTGGCGATCGCCGACGATGCCAGCGCGACCCCGCCGCCCGGTCCGGTTTACGACGCATCGCCGGCCGACCCGGCGGCTGCAGAGGAAACCGCGCTTGCCGACAGTGGCGATGAGTTGGGACTGACCGCGGGCCAAGACGATATCCCGGTGTTGGACAGCGAGCCCATGCTGGACAGCATGGTGGTGCCCGACAGCATCGCGCTGCCGGCAATGGAAGCCGCCGCGCCGCCGCCCAGCTTCCTGCGCGGGTCCCGGCAGGTCGCCCCCGCACTGCGCACGCCGCCGTGGCAGTGGACGCTGGCCGCGGTGCTGGGACTGGTGCTGCTGCTGCAGGTGGCCATCGCCGACCGCGCCAACCTCGCTGCCGACGCCGGCACCCGCCCTTTGGTCAGCGGACTGTGCAATCTGCTGCGCTGCTCGCTGCCGCCGTGGCATGAACCGGCGGCGTTCACCATGCTCAGCCGCGACATCCGCCAGGTGCCGGGCCGGGCCGGTGCGCTGCAGGTGCAGGCCAGTTTCCGCAACGATGCACGCTGGGCCCAGGCCTGGCCGACCTTGCGGTTGTCGCTGTCCGACGCCGACGGGCGCCTGATCGGGCGTCGCCTCTTCACCCCGGACGACTATCTCGGCGGCGCGCATGAACCGGCGCAAGTGCTTGCGCCGGGACAGAGCGCGCAGGTCGCGTTCCGCATCCGCGAGCCGGCCGCTGCCACGGACGCTTTCAGCTTCGAGTTCCAGTAAGCGACCCGGGCTGGCGGGTGCCGACGTGGCAGGTCCGGGGTCCACGCGCTAGACTCGTCTCCCCCCTGCCGGACGCGCTCGCGCCCGGTGTCGTCAATTCCGGGAAACCCATTGAACGCTGTCCCTACCCGTCCTGACACCAGTCGAGGCGCGCCGAAGCCGCCGTTGCGTGAACACGTCGCCCAGTCCGTGCGGCGCTATCTACGCGATCTTGATGGCTACGATGCCGACGACGTGTACGAGATCGTGTTGCGCGAAATGGAGATTCCACTGTTCGTGGAAGTGCTCAACCATTGCGAGGGCAACCAGAGCCGCGCGGCGTCGATGCTGGGCATCCACCGCGCGACTCTGCGCAAGAAACTCAAGGAATACGGGCTGGCCTGACCGCTGCGGCGCAGACGGCGCGCGCATGAGCCTGTACGGCAAGCGACAGACATCGCCCCGCACGTACAACACAGCGCCAGCCCACCACTCCGCACTGCACGTTTGCCGGGGAAAGCCCGCCTTCAGGGCAGAACGAACGCAGGTATCACCAAGCTCCTGCCGGGCCATGGCCGTTACAATATCGGCCCGCTCCGCTGACCCCACGTCCCCCATGTCTTCCGATTTGCTGCCCGTGCGCCGGGCCCTGCTGTCTGTTTCCGACAAGACCGGTCTGATCGAACTGGCCCGCGCGCTGGCTGCGCGCAACGTCGAGCTGCTGTCCACCGGCGGTACCGCCAAGGCGATCCGCGAGGCCGGCCTGGCGGTCAAGGATGTGGCCGAGCTCACCGGTTTTCCGGAAATGATGGATGGCCGCGTCAAGACCCTGCACCCGATGGTGCATGGCGGCCTGCTCGGCCGGGCCGGCACCGACGATGCGGTGATGGCGCAGCACGGTATCGCCGCCATCGACCTGCTGGTGCTGAACCTGTATCCGTTCGAATCGGTGACCGCCAACGCCGGCTGCACGCTGGCCGATGCGGTGGAGAACATCGATATCGGCGGCCCGGCGATGTTGCGCAGCGCGGCCAAGAACTTCGCGCGTGTGGCTGTGGCCACCTCGCCGGACCAGTACGCCGGCCTGATCGCCGAGCTGGACGCCAACGATGGCCAGCTCTCGGCCGCGCAGCGCTTCGCGCTGTCGGTGGCCGCGTTCAACCGCGTGGCGCAGTACGACGCGGCGATCAGCAATTACCTGTCGGCGGTCAACGACAGCGCGGGCGCGGTGCCGGTACGCGGCGAATTCCCGGCGCAGATGAACTCCAGTTTCATCAAAGTCATGGACCTGCGCTACGGCGAAAATCCACATCAGGCCGGCGCCTTCTATCGCGACCTGTATCCGGTGCCGGGCACCTTGGCCACCTTCGTGCAGCTGCAGGGCAAGGAGCTGAGCTACAACAACCTCGGCGATGCCGATGCCGCGTGGGAATGCGTGCGCCAGTTCGATGCGCCGGCCTGTGTGATCGTCAAGCACGCCAATCCCTGCGGCGTGGCGGTGGCGGCCGATGTCGGCGCCGCTTACGAGCAGGCTTACGCCACCGATCCCACCAGCGCTTTTGGCGGCATCCTCGCCTTCAACCGCACGCTCGATGCCGCCACCGCCAAGGCCATCCTCGACCGCCAGTTCGTCGAAGTGCTGATCGCGCCGGACTACGAACCGGCCGCGCTCGACTACGCCACCAAGAAGGCCAACGTGCGCGTGCTGCGGATTCCGCACGGCGATGGCCGCAACAACTACGACACCAAGCGCGTCGGCTCGGGCCTGCTGATCCAGAGCGCCGACAACCGCGGCATGTCGCTGGACGAACTGAAGACCGTCACCAAGCGCGCGCCGACCGAGGCCGAACTGCGCGACCTGCTGTTCGCCTGGCGCGTGGCCAAGTACGTCAAGTCCAACGCGATCGTCTACGCCAAGGACAACCGCACCATCGGCGTCGGCGCCGGGCAGATGAGCCGCGTTTATTCGGCGCGCATCGCCGGCATCAAGGCCAGCGACGCCGGCCTGGTCGTGCCGGGTTCGGTGATGGCGTCCGATGCGTTCTTCCCGTTCCGCGATGGTCTGGATGCGGCGGCCGAAGCCGGCATCGTCGCGGTGATCCAGCCGGGCGGTTCGATGCGCGACGCCGAGGTGATTGCCGCCGCCGACGAGCACGGCATCGCCATGGTGTTCACCGGCATCCGCCACTTCCGTCACTGAGGAACCCGCAACGATGGCGTCCAGGCCCGCTCCGCATCTGCTGTTGGCACTGCTCTCCACGGCCCTGTTTGCCGGTTGCAACCCCTCTTCTTCCACGGCGCAGCTGCCGGCAAGCACGCCGGCCAAGGTTCTCGACAACAGTGCGCCCGCGGCCCCGGCAGTGCTGGAAGAAGGCGAACGCCAGCAACGGGTGCTGGCGTTTCTTGCGGAGCGCTATGGTCCGGCCGCATCGGCCACGGACGCGTGGCGCGACAACTGGAACGACACCGACGTGCAGGCGCTGCGCCCGGTGCACCGGCACCTGTGTGCCAACCGCGCGGTGATGGTGGATGGCTTGCAGTACTCGCTGCTGGCGGTCTGCGCCAACCTCGATGAGGCGGCCAGCCCGGAGCCGGGCCTGATCGATTTCATCGTGCTGCGTGCCAGCGCCGGCGGCGGCATGGACGTGGTGATGGAGCGCCGCAACGATACCCACGGCAGTCACGGAGTGCCCGGCGAGGTGACGGTGCTGCAGCTGGGCGCGCAACACTACGGCTACCGCATCGACAACACCTGGTTCGGCCAGGGCTACACCCTGCAGAGCCATACGCTGGTCGCGCTGGGGCCAGACGGGCTCGACGATGCCGGCTCGCTGCGTAGCCATATCGACAACAGCGGCGTCCATGACTGTGACGTGGACGACTGCGAAGGCAAGCTGTTCGATGTCGACTTCAAACTCGCCATCGATGACAGCGAGCCTGCGCTGGCGGTGTGGCCGTTGCAGGTGAGCGAATCGGGCACCGATTGCGCCGGCCCGGTCGCGCGCGAGCATCGGATCGCGTTCGACCCGGCCCGGCGCAGCTATGACATTCCCGCGACACTGCAACGCGAGGGCTGCATCTGATGCATCACGTCATCCGCCTGCTGCTCACCGGCACCTGCGCCGCCCTGCTCGCTGCCTGCGGCAACGCTGCACTCACCGACGCCCAGCGCACGGCCGTCACCGCCCTGCAGAAGGAGCTGCCCACGCCTTACCGCGATGGCCTGGTCACCGATTCGGTGCATCGCCATGGCGCTGACCTGGTGCTGATGATCCGTTTCCCCGAGGCCACCGTGGCCATGGCCAAGGCCAAGCCCGACCTGTTCAACGCGTTGCGCATGGACGAACAGGGCGCGATGACCGAGCTGTGCGCCTACAAAGTGCTGGCGCCGGTATTTGCCGCCGGTGGCGGCGTGCGCCGGCGCTTCGTCGATGCCGATGGCAAGCTGTTTTTCGAAACCACGTTGGCTGCGGCCGACTGCAGCCCTCCTTGAGATTGCCCAGGAAATGACCCCCATGAAAATCCTCGTCATCGGCGCCGGCGGCCGCGAACACGCCCTGGCCTGGAAGCTGGCGCAGTCGCCGCGCGTGAGCGAAGTGCTCGTCGCGCCGGGCAATGCCGGCACCGCCACCGAAGGCAAGTGCCGCAATGTCGCGGTCAAGGTCACCGACCTCGCCGGCCTGCTCAAGCTGGCGCAGGACGAAGGCGTCGGCCTGACCGTGGTCGGCCCGGAAGTGCCGCTGGTGGCCGGCGTGGTCGATACGTTCCGTGATGCCGGCCTGCGCATCTTCGGGCCGAGCGCCGCCGCCGCGCAGCTGGAAGGCAGCAAGGCGTTCGCCAAGGACTTCCTCGCCCGCCACGGCATCCCCACCGCGTACTACGCCGTGCATACCGAGATCGAGCCTGCGCTGGCCTACATCCGCGACAAGGGCGCGCCGATCGTGATCAAGGCCGATGGCCTGGCCGCCGGCAAGGGCGTGATCGTGGCGATGACGCTGGCCGAGGCCGAAGACGCCGTGCGCGACATGCTCAGCGGCAATGCCTTCGGCGATGCCGGCGCGCGCGTGGTGATCGAGGAATTCCTCGACGGCGAAGAAGCCAGCTTCATCTCCATGGTCGATGGCACCACCGCATTGCCGATGGCGACATCGCAGGATCACAAACGTGTGGGCGATGGCGACACCGGCCCCAACACCGGCGGCATGGGCGCCTACTCGCCGGCCCCGGTGGTCACCGCCGACGTGCACGACCGCGTGATGCGCGAAGTGGTCAATCCGACCGTGCAGGGCATGATCGCCGACGGCGTGCCGTTCACCGGCTTCCTGTATGCCGGGCTGATGATCGATGCGGCCGGCGCGCCGAAGGTGATCGAATTCAACGTGCGCTTCGGCGACCCGGAAACACAGCCGGTGATGCTGCGTTTGCAGTCGGATCTGGTGGACCTGCTCGAGGCCGCCATCGACGAGAAGCTGCACGACACCACCGCACAGTGGGACGAGCGCCCGAGCCTGGGCGTGGTGATGGCCGCCAAACCGTATCCGGAAACCCCGATCAGCGGCGATGTGATCACCGGCTTTGCCGATGTCCCCGCCAACGCCAAGGTGTTCCATGCCGGCACCGCACTGGATGCCGACGGCAACGTCATCAGCGCCGGTGGCCGCGTGCTGTGCGTGGCCGCCCTTGGCAACAGCGTCGCCGATGCACAGGCCAACGCCTATGCCGGCGTGGCCAAGGTCAGCTGGGCCAACGAGTTCCACCGCAACGATATCGGCTGGCGCGCGATTGCGCGCGAGCAGGCGTAAGCGCTACGGCGCGAGAGCGCTAGACATAGCTGGACGACACGACGGGGCGCCCATTGGGCGCCCCGTCTTGTTTGGGTCCGAAAACCACTCTGACCCCTGTTTTTCCCTGCCCTCTGTTTTCCCTGTTTTCCGCCAGCGCTCAATCGGATTAACCCTACAGAGCGCATTGAACAGCCCCGCTACACTCCTTCGTGAGACTCCGCATACACCGGCGGAACACGCACTTCAGCCATGCAGGGAACGACCGCAGATGCCAACCATCACGAAGTTCCATTGGATTACTTGCCTTGCCACTCCCTGCCTGCTACTCGCCCTCGCGGCTCTGCCTGCATGCGCCTCTGGGCCCGGACCCTCCTCGTTTACGCCGGACTTCAATGGCAGCTGGGCTGTTGAGTGGTGCGATCGTTCCAACCCCCAGCTCGACTGCGGGGGATTCAATGTCAGCCTTGTGCAGGAAGGAACCCGGATATGCGGCGACTTCGGGGGAGCCCTGGTCAACCTGAGACAGGTCGATGAGGGCCGGGTAGTGGGCACCACCGTGGGCAACACTGCCGTACTGGCCGTCGAGAGCAATCGCAACGGCTCCATCGCCCTGGTAAGGGCCGAACTTCAAGGCTCATTGCTGAAGTGGCGTGTCGTGGACCAAATCAGAAAAGGCGAAAACAGCGACATTGATGTGGTGGCCAACAACGACGAGCTGCGGAAACAGGAGCAGCAACACTCCGATGCCACGCCCTCCACCTCCTCCCGCACCTGCAATCAGATCGTCGGCAACTCAAAGGACTGAGGCATGGAATACAGAGAGCTGACTCGGACCGAGTACGAACGCAAACTCAGGTTGGTGATCGTAGGTGCGGAGGGGCTGCACAGCCACGTCCAAGACGTGGGAGACAACCGCGCAACCATCGGTTGGGGTTACACACTCAACCGCAGCAACAACGTCGACATCTGGCGTGATGCCGGCATTGCGTTGACAGATGCGCAGTGGCAGATGCTCGCCCGGATTGATGACGCTCCCAGGGAAGACAGGACACGTCTGGGACTGGGCTTTACACGCCAGCTCAACGAGGCGGAGTCCGACAGCCTGCTGCGCGCTTCCATGACGGAGTACGAGGTGCCCGCCGTGAGACTCGACATGCCACTTTCGGAAGAGCGCGTTGCACTTGTGTCACTCGCGTACAACCGCGGGGCCAACAGTCTCGTTGGAATCCCTGCAAACAACATCCCTGAGCATCCTGTGATGGATGCCATCCGCAATGGCGATCGCGCAGAGGCCTGGTACCAGATCCGCTACAACTGCTGGGGTAGCGACAGGTTGGAACAGCAGTATCCACACCCCCAGTCCAACGAGGGTGGGCTACGCAAGCGCCGGTATGCCGAGGCCCAGGTATTTGGTCTCTACAACGATCCGGAGAACGTCACGCTTGAGGAAGCCCGTAGTGTTTACCGCACCCTGCAATTGCACCGCGACGAAATTGACCGGGTCGAGCGTCAGTTCGGCGTCACCCTCGATAGCATCCAAGCGACCCGCAATCGAGTGGCCCAGGCCAATCGGGACTACCCCGAATTGACCGCGGAGTATGGGAGCGTTCCCTCCATTGTCGATGCTCTCAGCCCCGCCCGAAGCAAGCTGCTGGAGGACCTGCGCGCGCAGTACCCGGAACTGTCCGACCGCCTCAAGGATCCGGCCTTCAATGCGGGGAACGTATTTCTGGATCCAGGCCGAGACCGCAATGACAGCAACGCTGTCGAACTCGCGTTTCCCCTCGACAATCGCACGCAGAACGCGATACGTCGCGAGCAACGAAACTCAACGACGGAAGCAGTGATTGCTGAGCATCCCGCAGTCCTGGATTCACAGCAAATGCGTGGAAACGAGGAGGTTGCTCGGGCCGATCTTCTGATGGGCGATGGGGGGAGCGACGTCCTGCGTGGTCATCTTGGCGACGACGTTCTCATAGGCGGTCAGGGTAGTGATCGACTTGAGGGAGGACAAGGACACGACAGCTACGTGGTGGATGGCGGCGATACCGTATTCGACAGTGATGGTCGCGGCGAACTTTACTGGGGAACGCAACGGCTTGCGGGCGGAACTCGGACGGAACACGACCCTGCGGGCACCTACCACAGCCAGGATGGTCGGTTCGTGTATCGGTGGGAGAGCGGGAACCTCAGCATTACAGACACTCGGGCCAACGACGACGCCAGCCGACAGCCCGTCATGGTCGATAACTTCCAGAATGGGAATCTCGGCATCACGCTCTCCGATTCCCCACGGGCTGAGCTCGATACGCCGTCCTACAGTCGCGACCCGATGTACCTGCAGATCCAGCAGGGCGTCGCCGCGCTGGATATCCAACACGGCCGCAGCTTTGACGCGACCAGTGAGCGGTTGACGGCCAGCCTGTTCGGTCTGGCCAAGGAGAATGACCTCCAATCGGTGGATCATGTGCTGCTGAGCAGGCAGACATCCGACCACTCCACCGGACATCGGGTGTTTCTCGTCCAAGGTGAGCTCACTGACCCCGCACATTTCCGTGTATCCATGGCTACCGCAGTTGCCACGCAGACTCCCTTGGAGGACTCGTTGGAGCAGGTAGAAGCCGCCGAGCGTTCTCGCATCTCGCAGAATGAACACCCGGCCATTGCTGCGCAGCGAGAAGCGGCCTATCCGAGGATGGGATGACTGCTGCGTAGCTGAACGCAGCTTTTCAGCCCATTGCTGTTGCCAGCCAAAAGCCATGGACGCACGTGAGGCTGGAGCTAAGCAGCTCGGCGAATGGAGCAAACAGCCTCGCGACACGAGCAGAAGGCTCGCGTCCAACGTCGGCAGCGGCGTATGCAACCGGCCAATCGACTGCTGCGGCGACCATTGGCCGCCCCGTTGTCATCTCGTAATCCAATACATCAGCACCACTTTCCAGAAATCAGCCACGGGCCCAGAGCCGGTGTGACCTTCATCGCGGCTACCTTGAAGAATTCGATGGTCACGACGGCAACCGTCACCACCCACGACCATCGGCAACCGCGATAATGCCCCTACTCCATCCATAGGCTGCCGATGCCCCGCACCGACTCCTCTTTTTTGAGCCGCCTCTGGGCCCATGAAAAGGCCAGCTATGGGCTGCGGGTGTTTGTCGCGCTGTCGACCTTGATGGCGCTGTGCTGGTACCTGGATGATCTGCAGCCACTGCCGACGCTGTTCCTCGGCACGATTGCCAGCGCGATTGCCGAGACCGACGACAACGGCTGGGGCCGCACCAAGTCGGTGCTGCTGTCGCTGCTGTGCTTCGCGCTGGCCGGGGCGGCGGTGGTGGCGCTGTTCCCGCATCCGGTGCTGTTCATCAGCAGCCTGGCACTGGCCGCCTTCGCGCTGACCCTGCTCGGCGCGCTGGGCGAGCGCTACGGCTCCATCGGCCAGGCCACGGTGACGCTGGCGATCTACGCGATGATCGGGCTCGACCAACACGTCACCCCGGCCCAGGCCTGGTACGACCTGCTGCAACTGCTGGCCGGCGCAGCCTGGTACGGGGTGCTGTCGATCCTGTGGACGGTGCTGTTCGCCAATCGTCCGGTGCGCGAGCGGCTGGCGCGGCTGTTCGTCGAGCTCGGTGTGTACCTGCAGCTCAAGGCTGACCTGTTCGAACCGGTACGGCACGGCAACCTGAAAGCCCGGCGACTGGCGCTGGTTGAACAGAACGTGCGCGTGGTGAACGCGCTCAACGCCTGCAAGACGGCGATCCTCAGCCGTTTTGGCCGGTCCGGGCGGCCGGGTGTGCAGTCGGGCCTGTATTTCCACCTGTATTACATGGCGCAGGATTTCCACGAGCGCGCCAGCTCCTCGCATTACCCGTACGAAGCACTGGCCGAAGCGTTCTTCCACAGCGACGTGCTGTACCGCTGCCGGCGCTTGCTGTCGCTGCAGGGCAAGGCCTGCGCCGCGCTGGGTGAGGCCATCCGCCTGCGCCAGCCGTTCGATTACGGCGAACAAACCCGTGTGGCCAGCAGCGACCTGGCGCAGTCACTGGAGTATGTGCAGGCACAGGACAACCCGGAGTGGCAGCGGCTGCTGGGATCGTTGCAGCTGCTCGGCCACAACCTGGCGGGCATCGAGCGCCAGCTCTCCGAGGCGAACCTGGCCGACACGCCGCTGGACAACATGGATACCCGGCTGCGGGATTCCTCGCCGCATACGTTCCAGGAAATGGGCCGGCGTCTGCGCCAGCAGCTGACCCCGGGCTCGCTGCTGTTCCGCCATGGCCTGCGGATCGCCATCGCCCTGATCGTGGGCTTCGTGCTGCTCAAACTGGTGCACCCGGAAAACGGCTACTGGATCCTGCTCACCACCGTGTTCGTATGCCGCCCCAACTACGGTGCCACCCGCCGCCGGCTGGTGGAGCGTATTGCCGGCACCCTGGTCGGCCTCGGCGTGACCTGGGCGCTGATGCAGCTGTTTCCCGCGACCGAAGTGCAATTACTGCTGGCGCTGGCCGCCGCGCTGCTGTTCTTCGTCACCCGCACCGACCGCTACGCGCTGTCCACCGCCGCCATCACCTTGATGGCGCTGCTGTGCATCAACCTGATCGGCGATGGCTTCGTGCTGATCTGGCCGCGGCTGCTCGATACCCTGATCGGCTGCGCGATCGCGGCCGCGGCATCGCTGCTGATCCTGCCCGACTGGCAGGGCCGGCGCCTGCATCTGGTGATGTCCAACGTGATCGCCACCAGCGCGCGCTATCTGGATGAAGTGCTGGGCCAGTACCGCGACGGCATGCGCGATGACCTGGCCTACCGCATCGCGCGGCGCGACATGCACAACGCCGATGCGGCGCTGTCGGTGGCCCTGTCCAACATGCTGCGCGAGCCCGGCTATGCGCGCCGCAACCTCGATGCCGGCTTCCGCTTTCTGGCGCTGTCCAACACTTTGCTGGGCTATCTGTCGGCGCTGGGCGCCCATCGCGCGCAGCTGCCCGCCTGGACCGAAGACGGATTGATCGAACGCGGCCAGGCGCAGCTGCAACAGGAACTGGCGCAGATCGGCCAGGCGCTCACCGCACGTTCGCCATTGACGGGGGCGGACGATGACGGCCTTGGCCTGGCCGACACGTTGCAGCGGATGCCGGAGGATATCGACGACAAGCAACGGCTGCTGCGTACCCAGCTGGCACTGATGCTGCGGCTGGTGCCGCAACTGCGGCGGGCCGCCGATGCGGTCGCGCTGGCGCCGGCAGCCAGCACTGAAGCGGTGCCCGGTTGAGCCTCTGCATCGCTGCCGGACGCGGCCTCGCCATGTCACTGCGGTCTGCTAGGCTGCCGCGCATCACAAGGAGTGCCGATGTCCGGTCATAGCCAGTTTTCCCTGCTGCGGCAGCGCCGCTTCCTGCCGTTCTTCATCGTCCAGGCACTGGGCGCGTTCAACGACAACGTGTACCGGCAGGCGATCATCGGACTGCTGTTCTATCTGGGCGTCAGCACCGAGGAACGCTCGCTGTACACCACGCTGGCGCCGGCCATCTTCATCCTGCCCTACTTCCTGTTCTCGGCCATTGCCGGGCAGGTCGCCGAGAAGCTGGAGAAGCAGAAGCTGATCGTGATCACCACCGCGATGGAGATCGCGATCATGTCGCTGGCGGCGGTGGGCTTCCTGACCCAGAGCATGCCGGTGCTGCTGCTGGCGCTGTTTGCCACCGGCGTGCAGTCGACCCTGTTCGGACCGGTGAAATATTCGGTGCTGCCCTCGATCCTCAAGCCGGAGGAGCTGACCGGCGGCAACGGGCTGGTGGAGATGGGCACCTCGATCTCGATCCTCACCGGCATGATCGCCGGCGGCTTGATCTTCCAGATCGCCGGCAGCTACGGCCCGGCCACGGCGGCGGCCACGGTGGTCGCGCTGGCGGTGATCGGCAACCTCATCGCGCGCCTGATTCCACGCGTCGATGCCGGTGCGCCGGAGTTGAAGATCAACTGGAATCCGCTGCCCGAGTCGGTGGCCGTGCTGCGCATGGCCAAGCGGCAGACGGCGGTACGCAACGCCATCCTCGGCGTGTCCTGGTTCTGGTTCGTCGGCACCATCCTCACATCGCAGCTTCCGACCTATGCGGAAGTGAACCTGGGCGGCGGTTCGACGCTGTACCTGTTCGCACTGGCGCTGTTCTCGCTGGGCACCGGCGCAGGCTCGCTGCTGTGCGAGAAGCTGTCCGGACGCATCGTCGAGATCGGGCTGGTGCCACTGGGCTCGATCGGCATGACCGCCTTCATGCTCGACCTGTATTTCGCCCGCCCCGGCACCACGCTGGCAACCGGGCTGGATGTGGCCGGCTTCCTGCAGCAGGCCGGCAGCTGGCGCATCGTCATCGACCTGCTCGGCATCGGCCTGTTCACCGGCATCTTCGTGGTGCCGCTGTTTGCGCTGATCCAGAGCCGCACGCCGAAATCGGAAATGTCGCGCGTGTTCGCCGCGCTGAACATCCAGAACTCCGGCTTCATCGTCGCCGCCGCGCTGCTGGCACTGGCCGCCAGCCAGCTGCTGCACTGGTCGGTACCGCAGCTGTTCCTGGCGCTGGCGATCGCCAATGCGCTGGTGGCGATCTGGATCTTCACGATCGTGCCCGAGTTCCTGATGCGCTTCCTCAGCTGGCTGATGGTGCACGCGCTGTACCGGTTGCGCGTGCACGGCGCCGAAGAGCATGTGCCCGACGAAGGGCCGGCGCTGATCGTATGCAACCACGTCAGCTACATGGATGCGCTGATCCTGGCGGCGACCATCCCGCGGCCGGTGCGCTTCGTCATGTACTACCGGATCTTCAACATCCCGGTGATGCGCTGGATCTTCCGGACCGCCAAGGCGATTCCGATCGCCAGCCCGAAGGAGGACGCCGCGCTGATGCAGCGCGCGTTCGACGAGGTGGACAGGGCGCTGGCCGAGGGCGAACTGGTGTGCATCTTCCCCGAGGGCGCGCTGACCCGCGATGGCGGGATTGCCCCGTTCAAATCCGGCGTGGAGAAGATCCTGGCACGGCGCCCGGTTCCGGTGGTGCCGATGGCGCTCAAGGGCATGTGGGCCAGCATGTGGAGCCGCCGCGACACGCGCATTGGCCGCATGCGGGTGCCACGCCGGTTCCGCGCGCACGTGGAGGTGGCCGCTGCCGCGCCGCTTGCCGGCGACGCGGTGGACGCGGCGGTGCTGGAAGCGCAGGTCCGCGCGTTGCGCGGCGAGCAGGCGTGAAATCTCCGCTTTACCAATCCGCTTCGCTCTGGCTAGGCTAGCGCTGCTTTGAAGGTCCGCTCTGGGGAGAGACCCGGGCCTTTTCCATCAACCAGGGGCTTCCATGTCATCCGAACTGCCACCGCCGCTGAACCCGCCCGCCGCTCCAGCCGCGGCTACCGTGCAGCAGGTGCACCACTACTACCATCCGCAGAAGTCCGCCGGCACCGCCGCGTTGCTGGAGGTAATTCCGGGCCTGTTCCAGGTCTTCGGCATCGGCCATCTGTACGCCGGCAACGTCGCCACCGGGCTGCTTTTCATGTTCGGCTACTGGGTGTTGGCGTTCGTGAACTTCCTGCTGTGCTTCGTTTTCATCGGTTTCATCACCTGGCCCCTGTGCTGGGTGGCGACGATGATTGTTTCGCCATTGATCGCATCCAATTCCTGCAAGTCACGCTGATCCACCCTTTCGACCACCGGAGAAGAACATGAGTACCGTCAACCCGACCGCCAGCATCCCCAACCACCTGGCGTGGTCGATCATCGCCACGGTCCTGGCCACCTGCCTGTGCTGCCCGCTGGGCCTGGTGGGCATCGTCGCCATCGTGTTCTCCAGCAAGGTCAACACACTGCTGGCGCAGGGCGATATCGAAGGCGCACGCCGTGCCTCCAACAGTGCCAAGACCTGGTGCTGGGTGGCCACCGCACTGGCCATCATCGGCCTGCTGCTCAACATCGTGCTGTTTGCCACCGGCGGCATGGCCGAATACATGCAGATGATGCAGCAGTTGCAGTAAGTCCTTGGCGCTGTCGCTGAAAACCAGCCACAAATGGCTGCTGGCCGGGACCGCGCTCGCGGTTCCGGCCGGTGTCTGGCTGTTGTGGAACTTCGACCCGAACGCCGCCGGCAATCCGTTCCCGCCTTGCATGTTCCAGGCGTTCACCGGCTACTACTGCATCGGCTGCGGCCTGACGCGGGCATTGCACGCGCTGGTGCATGGCGATGTCGTGCGCGCCTTCGGCATGAACCCGCTGGGCCTGCTTACCCTGGCGCTGATGCCGGTGATGGTGCTCTGGTCCGGCGGCTGGCAACCGCGCTGGCTGCAACCGCTGATGGCAGCCGTCATGGAGCCCAGGCTGTGGATGGTGCTGCTGCCGGTTTACTGGGTGGCCCGCAACCTGCCGTGGTATCCCTTCACCCTGCTTGCGCCCGGCTGAAACAACCAGCGAAATATGCCGGCCTGACTACGGGAGCCTGTAGGAGCGACGTAAATCGCGAGCTCTACCGATGCAACCGGCCAACGCGCCGCACACGCAATTCCGCCGTGATCAGCTGACCCAGCCGGCGATGATCAGCAGCGCCAGCACCACCAGCCACAACAGCAGCATCCGCCAGATCATGCTCATCGCATCGCGCAACTCGGGCATGCGCTCAGCGGCGGGCACCATGCCGGCATCCCTGTACTCGCCCGCCTCCTCGCTCAATTCAGCCCCGACGCTGGCCTTGCCGGCCGCGGCGAGAAAGGCGCTCGACAAAGCCCACCGGCCACCCGCGGCGCTGCGCCAGGCGGCAACCACGGTGTCGAAATTCCCGACCAGTGCCATCGCCAGCACCATCAGCTGCGCGACCGGCCACTCCAGCAGTGCCAGTAGCGTGGCGGCGCCGGCACGGTTGTCGACGGGCAGCAGTGGCGCGTATGGACCTGCGGCCACCAGCGCCAGCAGCCGGTACAGCACCACGCCCCAGGGCCCGAGCAGCAGAAACCAGAACAGCGGCGCGAACCAGCGGCGCATTCCATTGAGCAGGATGGCTTCCACCAGCGAAGGCACGTCCTGCTGCAGGCTGCCGCCGGCGGCCTGCAGATGCGCGACCGCGTCCCGCCGCGTGGTTGCGTCATCGGCATCGATGATCGCTTCGATATCGCGATCCAGATCCCGCGGTCCCCAGCACAGCACAAACACCAGCACGCCAAAACACAGTGCCGGCAAGCCGAACAGCCGCCCATCGAGCAACCACTGCAGCAGTGCTACCAGCACCACCAGCGGGACGATCGCCAGCGCCACGCCATAGCGGCCGTGCCAGACAACCGAACCGGTGGCCTGGGTGTCCAGCCAGCGCAGCCAGCGGCCGTACCAGTGGTAACCGCGTGCCGCCGACACCGCCGCCGGCGCCAGGTGGCCCAGCACCAGCGCGGCAATCACGGCTACCAGAGTGGTGAACATAGGCTGTCTCCTGGCAGCGAGGAAATGCGCTGGCGACAGCAACGCGCCGCTGCGGGCCATGCGGCGGACGGGCAGGCCACGTCAACCACGGTGCCGCCGGTACCAGTGCTCGATCAGGGTGCGCGCAATGGAGATTGCCGGCGGCAGCAGCATGCCGTCGCCATCATCGTTGCGCTCGCGTTCGCGCGCGGCGGCCACCTCGTCCACGCTGAACCAGCGCGCGTCTTCCAGCTCGCCATCCACGGCGGGAACATCGTCTTCGGCGGTGGCACAGAAGCCGAGCATCAGTGCGCCCGGGAACGGCCATGGCTGCGTGCCCAGGTACCGGCACTGGCGCACCCGGACCTTGGCTTCCTCGAATACTTCCCGCGTCACCGTCTGTTCAAGCGATTCGCCCGGCTCTACGAAGCCGGCCAGCACCGAATAACGACGCGCGGCCCAGTTGGCCTGGCGTCCCAGCAGCAGGCGGCCGTTGTTCTCGACCGCAACGATGACCGCCGGATCCACGCGCGGATAGTGTTCGATCCCGCACTGGCCGCAATGGCCGATGAAACCGGCACGGCGAAAGCCGATGGCACCGCCGCAGACACCACAGAACCGGTTGCGCGAATGCCAGTAGGACATCCCGCGCGCGTAGCAGAACAGACTCGAATCGGCCGCCGGCCAGGTCACGGCGGCCTGCCGCAGATCGACACGTTGCGGTGCCTGCACGGTTACCGTGGCCGCCTCCAGCGCGAAGCAGGCGCGGCCCTCGCGCAAGCCGAGGAAGGTGGCCGTACCCGGCCCGCCGCCCACGTCTGCACCGCTGAGCGGCCACGGCATGCCGTGGTCATCGGCGAAGGCACGGCCATCGACATCCAGCACCAGTATCCGGGCCTGGGGCCACAGCCGGGCGAGCGCCTCGGCGTCGTCACGCAGTGCATCGGCGCGATCCAGCGGCGCGCCGGTGAAGGCATAGCCTGAGAAATCCATCGGGGTGTTCAGCATCCGCCAGAGCGTGCCGCCAAAGCCCGGCTACCGCAAGCGCTACCCGGCTGCGAGGCTCAAACCGTGAAGCTGCTTCCGCAACCGCAGGTGGTACGCGCGTTGGGATTGCGGATCACGAACTGGGCGCCGGTCAGACTTTCGCTGTAATCCACCTCGGCGCCCATCAGGTATTGCAGGCTCAGCGGATCGACCAGCAGCGTCACGCCGGCCGTTTCCACCGCCAGATCGTCATCGGCGCGGTTCTCGTCGAACTCGAAACCGTACTGGAAGCCGGAACAGCCGCCGCCCTGGATGTAGACACGCAGGGCGAGCCCGTCGTTGCCTTCGTCCTGGATCAGCTCACGGACTTTGGCGGCTGCCGCTCCGGTGAAATTCAGCGGGCGGTCCAGGGACTGGTAATCGGGCGCGGCCGGGGCACCGGGCAGGGAAACTAGCGTACTCATGCGGCCAGCATGGGGGCGCGCGCCCGCCGATTCAAGCGCTGGCCGCCTCCAGCTCGCGGCGCTCCTCGCGCTTTTTGCCGCCAGTCGACGGCGGCGCCGCCACTGCGGCCGCATGCAGCAGACGTCCGGTCAGCTGCGCGCCGGCGTTCATCTCCACCACCTGGTAATGCACATCGCCGGTCACGCGCGCGCTCGGCGTGAGTTCCACCCGCTCGCTGGCATGCACGTCTCCTTCCAGGCGACCACTGATGACCACCACCGCGGCCCGGATCTCGCCTTCGATGTGGCCCTGCTCGGCCAGCGTCAGGGTGGCGTTTGCGCCCTCTTCGGCTATCACCTTGCCGATGATGCGGCCTTCCACATACAGCCCGCCGCTGAACACCAGGTCGCCGCGGATCACCACCTGCGGGCCGATCAACGCGTCCACGACGAGATGGCCGTCACGGCCGCTTTTCTTTCCAAACATTGCTACTCCCCTCTGCCGTTGCCGGCGAGTTTCCAATCGAAATTCTGGGTGGTGGCTCCGCCCGAGCCGGACAGAGAGACTCGCACACGTTGAGGGGTGAAATCCTTGGGCAGCATCACGCTGCCGCTCAGCTGCTGGAAATAACGGAAGGAATACTCCTGTCCCGGTACCGCCTTGCGCTGATGCAATTCGTCCCAGCTGACCGTGGTCAGCTTGCCGTTCTTCACCCCTTCCAGCGAAAAGCGCATCTGCCCCTGGCTGATCGCACCGCGATTGAGATTCTGGGTCAGCACCACGCTGTAGTGCCAGGTGCCCGCCGCTTCGGGGGCGAATTCCACCGCATGCGCGTTGAGCCCCTTGCGCTGGCTGGTCGCGCCCACCAGTCGCTCATAGAACGCCACATCGGCGCGCAGGCCGGCGATCTCCTCATCGCGCTCGGCCAACGAGGCCTGCACTTCGGTATTGGCGGCGCGGCTGATGCGGTCGGAGGCCAGCAACGTGGCCTGCCGCTGTTTCAGCTCCTCCACCAGCTTTTGCTGCTCGGCCAGCTGGCGCTGGCTCTGGCGCAGCCGGTTTCCCATGTCGCCCATTTCCGGGGTGGCGAAACGGGCGGCAAGCAGCCATACCAGCACAAGCGACAGCGCCCAGGCGATGAGGATGGCCACCAGCCAACCGCGCGGGTTGTGGCGTGCACCCTTGAGGGTGACCTGGAAACGTGAGGAAGGTCGATGGTTCATGGCGGCAATCCGGCGCATCGCCACTGGGGCGACAACACCAAGGCTCCGGGAAACGACGGGGTAGTGTAAGCGAGCCGCGCAACCGCCGCCCCGCGCCGCAACTGGCAATCGACCGGTTCATGCCCGATAGTTGTGACCCTGTTCGCGTCCTCGATGCGGAACCCGGCGACCATGACCGAAGCCCACCTGTTCGTAATCGGCATCCTGCTGGCATGGCTGGCCGGCATCCGTGTCTACTTCACCGTGTTCGGCGTGGGCCTGGCCGGCCTGCTCGGCTGGGTCGATCTGCCGCCCGCATTGCAGGCCACGCAATCGTGGTGGGTGCTGGGCACCTCCGGCGCATTGGCGCTGACCGAGTTCTTCGCCGACAAAATCCCCGGCGTGGATTCGATCTGGGACCTGCTGCAGACGCTGGCCCGGGTGCCGGCCGGCGCCTTCCTGGCCGCTGCCACCCTGTCGCCGGATGGCCAGCTGGGTACCGGTGTACTGGCCGCTGGCGCAGGTGTCGCGCTCGCCAGCCACGGCCTGAAGGCCGGCACTCGCGCCCTGCTCAACACTTCGCCGGAGCCGGCCAGCAACTGGATCGCCTCCCTCGCCGAAGACAGCGTGGTGATCGGCGGCCTGGCGCTGGCGTTGGCCCATCCGTGGCTGGCGCTGATCTTCGTGGTTGGCGCCAGCGTGGCTGGTGCGCTGCTGGTGTGGTGGATCTGGCGGCTGATGTGGCGTGGCCTGCGCCGCCTGCTCTCCCCCGCCGCGCCACTGGCAGCGGCGGCGGACAACACAGACCGCGGACAGTCGCTGCCGCCATAGGCTTCGCCGCATAATGCAACGCCTAAGGGGAGTACCGATGGCTATCAACGACAGTTCCAATCCTGCCGCCCGTGCTGGCCGCGCGGAAACGCCACCGCCGCGCTACTGGCGCCGCTGGACGAGCGACGCCGCGATCACCACCGCCTCGGCCGCGCCGGCTGCCACTCCTGCCGGTCCTGCAACGGCGGCCGTTCCCGCGCCCCAAGGCGACAGCCGGGCCGAGCCCACCACGGCAGCGGCCGCCGAGGCGCCCTATCGGATCCTGATCGTGGAAGACGACCGCTCCCAGGCGCTGTTCGCGCAGAGCGTGCTGCACGGTGCCGGGATGCAGGCCATCGTGCAGATGGAGGCCGAAGGGGTGCAGCAGGCGATCATCGACCATCGCCCGGACCTGATCCTGATGGACCTGCACATGCCCGGGCTGGACGGTATCCGCCTGACCACACTGATCCGGCAACAGCCGCAGCAGCAGATGCTGCCGATCGTGTTCCTGACCGGCGATCCCGATCCGGAACGCCAGTTCGAGGTACTCGACAGCGGCGCCGATGACTTCCTGACCAAGCCCATCCGCCCGCGCCACCTGGTGGCCGCGGTTTCCAACCGCATCCGCCGCTCGCGTCAGCAGGGACTCAACAGTGGTGACAGCAGCCCGGCCCTGAACAACCCGGAAACCGGGCTGCCGACCCGCCACAACGTCATGCAGCAGCTGACGGCCGCACTGCAGGACGGCAGCGGCGGCGGGCTGATGTTCATCGAGATCGCCAGTGCCCTGGGCCTGCGCGAACGCTACGGCTATGCCGCATTCGAGCGGTTGATGATGCAGGCTGGACGGCGGCTTGCCGAGACCGCGCAACCGCATCTGCTGGCCCGCCTGAACGACAACAGTTTTGTGCTGCTGGCACGCGGCAGCGACGAAGGCACGCTCGCCGCGCTGGCGACGGCCGTCCGTCAGGGCCTGTCGTCGCAGCCACTGCGCGCGCGCGAAGACGAATCGGTGAACCTGCGTTGCGTGATCGGTTATGCCGCGCTCTCCAACGATTTCACCGATGCGGGCAGCGCGCTGGAAGCGGTGGAACGCACCGCCCTGCAGGCGCGCCTGCTCAGCGACGGTACCGCTGCCTACCAGGCGGCCACCGAGGTCACCAACCGCGAGAACCTCGCCATGCTCGAGGGCCAGCTGGAACTGGCCTACCAGCCGATCGTGGCGGTCGCCGGCGGCGATACCGCGCAATACCAGGTGTTGCTGCGGCTGCGGCAAAGCAACGGCACATTGCTGTCCGCCGGCCAGGTGATCCCGGCTGCCGAGGCCGCCGGCCGCATTGCCGACCTCGACCAGCAGGTGCTGGACCACGCCCTCGGCCTGCTGCACCTGCACCAGCACTCGGTGCCACCGATGCGGCTGTTCGTCTCGCAATCGCTGCGCACGCTGGCGCGTGACGCCTTCGCCGACTGGCTGCTGCAGGCGCTGGTCGATCGCCAGGTGGCGGGGCAGTCGCTGGTGATCGACCTGCGCCTGCCTGATGCACTGGTGCATGCCGTCACCCTGCAGCAGTTCTGCGCCCGCCTGATGCCTGCCGGGGTGCAGTTCTGCCTGAGCCAGTTTGAGCCGGGCGATGAGGCCAACGCGTTGTTGACGCAGCTGCCTTTGGGTTTCATCCGCATGGCCGGGCGCTTCGCCGGCAGCCACACCAATCCGGCATTGCGCGACGAGCTGCGCGGCGCCATCAACGCCGCCCACCGGGCCGGCCTGCAGATCATCGGGCAACAGATCGAAGATCCGCAGGCAGCGGCGGCGATGTGGATGAGCGGCGTCGATTTCATCCAGGGCAACATGGTGCAATCGGTCGGCAGTGAACTGAATTTCGACTTCCAGAACGCGGTGCTCTAGGGATGCGGCCCGATGGTCGTGCCGCCCTGCCCGCCAAGCTTGCGACTGCCGCAGCGCTGGCCGCCGTTGCCGGCAGCGTGTGGGCGTGGTGGCAGAGCTCGTCGCCGTGGCCGCTGGTGGCAATCCCCGGCGCATTGCTGGCCGCGGCCTTCGGCGTGGCGGCGACCCAATCGGTGCATCGCCTGGCAGCGGTCGGCAACACGCGCGATGCCCACCTGCGCGCACTGCGAAGCGAACGCGACAGCCTGCAGCAGGAAAAGCTGCACCACGACAAACTCGAGCAGCAATTGCTGCAGGCCAAGCAGACCGCCGAGGCGGCGATGCTGGCCAAGGGCGAGTTCCTGGCCACCATGAGCCACGAAATCCGCACTCCGCTCAACGGCATCATCCCGATGCTGGAACTGATGGCACAAGGACAGCTCGATCCCGAACAGCGCGACATGCTGCATACCGCCAGCGAAAGCTCTCGGCAGCTGTTCCGCATCGTCGACGACATCCTGGACTACTCCAAGCTGGAAGCGAACCGGCTGGAGCTGGAAATCACCACCTTCAACCTGCGCGAGCTGCTCGATTCGATGCTGCAATTGATGCAGCGTTCGGCCGAACACAAGGGCCTGCGCATGTCGCTGGCCATCGACCCGGCGGTGCGGCTGTCAGTGCGCGGCGACCCGGTGCGCCTGCGCCAGGTACTCAGCAACCTGATCGTCAACGCGATCAAGTTCACCGAGCGCGGCGAGATCCGGATCCAGGTCCGGCGCCTGGGCGAAACCCCCACCCAGCACCAGTTGCGGTTTGAAGTGCGCGATACCGGCATCGGCATCGAAGCGGCCCAGCAGCAGCGCCTGTTCCACTCCTTCACCCAGGCCGATGCCTCCACCACCCGCCTGTATGGCGGCACCGGGCTGGGGCTGTCGATCTGCAAACGCATCATCGACCTGATGCACGGCCGGATCGGCGTGGAATCGGCACCCGGCAAGGGCGCCATCTTCTGGTTTGAAATTCCGTTGCTCAAGGTGGTGGGCGACCTGCGCCTGCACGAAAGCGCGACGCCGCGTCACGCCTTGCTGGTCGTCCCGGAACCGCGCCTGCGACAGCGACTGGAAGTGCTGCTGCCGAACTGGGGCATCGCCGTGCAGAGCGTGGAAACCGTGCAGGAAGCGCTGGAACGGTTGCGCACCGTCGCCACTCCGCTTGGCATTCCAGCCCCCTTCGAGCTGGTCATCGCCGATCTGGAGCCGCTGCGGCAGAGCACGCACGCGCTGTACCGCACGCTCGCGCAGACCCCGACCCGGCTGGTATGGCTGCATGGCGACACGCCAGTGGACGACAGCCTGCGCGACCACGCCGACCTGCTCTCGCGGCAATTCCCCGAGGCGGACCTGCGCAACCTGCTGACCGCAGCTGCAGCTCCGGCCGGGCCGTTCTCCGGCAGCGGCGCCATCATCGGCCCTGCCGATGACGTCAGGGCGGCCGCTCCGCCAACCTCATTGGCCGGCACCCGCCTGCTCCTGGTCGAAGACAATCCGGTCAACATGCTGGTGGCACAAAAGCTGCTGGCGGTGTTGGGCTGCCATGTCGAAACCGCCAGCAACGGGGAAATCGCGCTGGAAAAGATGGCCGCACAGGCCTATGAAATGGTGTTGATGGACTGCCAGATGCCGGTGCTTGATGGCTACGCTGCCACCCGCCAATGGCGCGAAAACGAGGCCCGCGACGGCCACCGGCGCACCCCCATCATCGCCATGACGGCCAATGCCATGGCCGGCGACCGGCAGCGCTGCCTGGATGCAGGCATGGACGATTACCTGTCAAAACCGGTGTCGCGCGAGGAATTGCAGTCATGCCTGCAACGCTGGCGCGCGCAGCCGCGCAACGCGGCTCCGACCTTGGTGCCCGCAGCCGAGGATGCAACCACGGCGCTGGGAGAAACCAGCGAGTTGGCGACACAGACAACCGCCCTGCCGGTGCTCGATCACGAGGTCCTGGAGGAACTGCGGGAAATCGCCGGTGCCGAAGTGGCGCGCATCATCACGCTGTTCCTGGATGACACCCCTACGCTGATCCATCAGCTCCAGGATGCCTGCGTGGCTGCCGATCTGGACCAGCTTCGCGAGCAATCCCACATCCTCAAGTCGTCCAGTGCCAACGTCGGCGCATTGGCACTGTCGGCAGCGGCGCGGCGGGTCGAACTCGGCGCCCGCGCCGGCACGCTGGAGCGCCCGGCGGTCGCGGTGGCACTGGTGATCGCGGAGTTCGCCCGCGCCCGCATCGCGCTCAACGGCTACCAGGCCAGCCTCAAAAGCGAAGCCGACGCGTAGCGTGCAGGCGCAGCTCAGTCCTCGAGCTTGGTCAGCAGGTAATTCGGTTCACCGATGCGTTCGATCAGATCCAGCTGGGTTTCAAGCCAGTCGATATGCTCCTCTTCGGATTCGAGGATTTTCACGAACAGCTGACGGCTGACGTAATCGCCGGTCGTGTCGCAATAGGCCACCGCCTCGCGCAACAGCGGGACGCCGTCGTTCTCCAACGCCAGATCGCACTTGAGGATTTCAGTCGGGTTCTCGCCGATGCGCAGCTTGCCCAGCGCCTGGAAATTCGGCAGACCCTCAAGGAACAGGATGCGGTCGGAGAGCATGTCGGCATGCTTCATCTCGTCGATCGATTCCTTGTATTCGTGCTCGGCCAGTTCCTTCAGGCCCCAGTTCTTCAGCATCTTGGCGTGCAGGAAGTACTGGTTGATGGCGGTCAACTCGTTGTAGAGCGCCTTGTTGAGGAATTCGATGACCTTGGCGTCGCCTTTCATTGTGCCCGCTCCTGCTGTTAGAACAGGGGCACTCTACCCTGTGGCGGCGGGCAGTGAGGGAACGCGAATCGTGATCATTGGCCCGCTTCCATCACCGGCAAGCGGCAAGCAAGCCGGCAGGTCAGGCGGCCTGCGCCATGCCCAGCATCGGAAGCGAAAGGTCGCGCGTCATCCGCGCCTGCTCCATCAGCCCTGCAGCCATGTCCAGACACGAACCACAATTGGAGCCGCAGCCGGTGCGCATGGTCAGCTCGGCCACGCTCTGGCAGCCACTGAGGGCCGCTTCGCGGATCTGGTGATCGGTAACTCCGTTGCAGATGCAGACGTACATGTGGCGAGATCGCTGACCGGCCCCGATTGGCCAGGCTGCATTCAATCGCAAACGCGAATGGTTGTCAATTCCAGCCGTTAATCATTGTTAATCTTCTTCGGCCACGTACCGCCCTGCCGGCGCGGACGCTTGCGCAGCCGCTCATGCCCGACACTGCTGCCTGGCAGCCACGCCTCCTGGGCCGCCGCCGGCATCGCCTGGACGCCGGTGCCGGCGATCCCACGCGCCAAGGGCGCAAGGTGCCGCAACGCGCGTGCATAGACGCCACGCTTGAACATGACCACATGTTCCACCGGGTACCAGAAGTCCACCCAGCGCCAATGATCGAATTCCGGCGTCTCGGTCTGGTCCAGGCTCACGTGTGCCTCATCGCCGGTCAGCCGCAGCAGGAACCACACCTGCTTCTGGCCGATACAGACCTGCCGCTCATTGCGGCGGATCGCGCGCCCGGGCAGCCGATAGCGCAGCCAGCCGGGCGTGGCCCCCAGCACTTCCACGTGCTCGGGCAACAGACCGGTCTCTTCCTGCAACTCGCGGTACATGGCTTCGACCGGGGTTTCGTCGGTATTCATTCCACCCTGCGGGAACTGCCAGCCGTCCCTGCGCACACGCCGTGCCCAGAACACCTGCCCATCCTGCCGCATCAGTACAATGCCGACGTTCGGTCGATAGCCGTCCGGATCGATCACGATGCGGACTCCTGAAAAATCTACTGTCGAGGACTCTGCCACGACGGTGCGCGGGCCACAAGCTCGGCAAAAAAATGTTGACAGATTGAGGCACTACCCCCAGAATTGCCGGCTCCCTAGGCTATGTAGCTCAGCCGGTTAGAGCACAGCACTCATAATGCTGGGGTCGGTGGTTCGAGTCCACCCATAGCCACCACGGAACTTGTAAAGCTTCACACCCACAGCCCCGTCGCCAAGCGGTAAGGCACCTGACTCTGACTCAGGCATTCGGAGGTTCGAATCCTTCCGGGGCTGCCAAATTCAAAAGAACCAGACCCCACGGTCTGGTTTTTTTTATGCCCCGCGGCAGCACGCCGAGCGCCAATTGGCTTCGGATTACGTGCATGCGATAATCACGTCCGCGTTTTGCCCCGTCGCCAAGCGGTAAGGCACCTGACTCTGACTCAGGCATTCGGTGGTTCGAATCCATCCGGGGCAGCCAGACCCGAAAGGCCAGATCGAAAGATCTGGCCTTTGCTTTTGTCCGACTCCGGGCAAACCGCCGTCCGGCATCGCGGCCGCTACCGAAATACCGAAAGCCGCCCGGCAATCGCTGCAAGACGGCCGGATTTGAAAAGCACGCTAGCGCGCAAACAGAAAAAGCCCGGACGAGCCGGGCTTTTTCTTCGCAACCAGTCGGGCAACCGAAGCTGCCCGATCCAGAGCACCGGATATCAGCGCTTGGAGAACTGGGTGGCGCGACGGGCCTTGTGCAGACCGACCTTCTTGCGCTCGACTTCGCGGGCGTCACGGGTCATGAAGCCAGCCTTGCGCAGCTCGGACTTCAGGGTTTCGTCGTATTCGACCAGTGCACGGGCGATGCCCAGACGGATCGCACCGGCCTGGCCGGTGGTGCCGCCGCCCGAAGCGGTGACCTTGATGTCGAAACTTTCGGTGTTGTTGGTCAGCTCCAGCGGCTGGCGCACGATCATACGCGCGGTTTCACGGCCGAAGAACTCGTCCAGCGGACGGTCGTTGACGACGATGTTGCCAGTGCCCTTGCGCAGGAACACGCGGGCGGTGGAGGACTTGCGGCGGCCAGTGCCGTAGTTTTGAGTGATAGCCATGATTAGATATCCAGAACTTGCGGCTGCTGAGCGGCGTGCGGATGCTCGGAACCCGAGTACACCTTGAGCTTGCGGTACATGGCGCGGCCCAGCGGACCCTTCGGCAGCATGCCCTTGACGGCGGTCTCGATCACGCGCTCGGGATGACGCTCAAGCGCCTGTGCCAGGCTCTCGCTCTTCAGGTTGCCGATATAGCCGGTGAAACGGTGATACATCTTGTCCTGCAGCTTCTTGCCGGTGACGACAATCTTTTCTGCATTGATGACGACCAGGTAGTCGCCCGTATCAACGTGAGGGGTGTAAACCGGCTTGTGCTTGCCGCGCAGGCGGCGGGCCAGTTCGGTAGCCAGGCGGCCAAGTGTCTTGCCGTCGGCGTCAACGAGGTACCAGTCGCGCTGGACGGTCTCGTTCTTTGCAGTGAAGGTGCTCATAAAGAACTCTGGTTAGGTCGGGCTGATTGCGGCGATGCGTCCACCGGAACTTTGCCACGCGTTGTGAATTGTGAAACACAAGAGGCGGGATTGTACGGGTTGCCCCGGTCCGGCGCAAGCTGCGGCCTCGCGGATGTCTCTGTGCTTGGCACATCCGGGACCAGCAGCGAGAATCGTCACTATCGCCGTCACCCACGAGCATCATGGCCATCAGCCGCGCCTTCACCCCGCTGGATCACCTGTTGACCGAGGCGCAGCGCGCGCTCGATACGGTTTTCGGAAATCCGCCCGCCAGCCGCCCCAACCCTGCGGCCGACACGCCGGACGTGGTGATGGAAGCTGCCGAGCGCCGCCACGCGGCCGGGCTGATGCGCATCAACCATGTCGGCGAAGTCTGCGCGCAGGGCCTGTATTACGGACAGGCGGCAGTGGCGCAGGACGTGGTCACCCGCGCACATCTGCTCGAGGCGGCGCAGGAGGAAACCGATCACCTGAGCTGGTGCGCGGACCGCCTGCGCGAGTTGGACAGCCGGCCCAGCCTGTTCAATCCGCTGTGGTATGCCGGCAGCTACACCATCGGCACGCTTGCCGGGTTGCGCGGTGACGGCTGGAATCTGGGCTTCGTGGTGGAGACCGAGCGCCAGGTGGAAGCCCACCTCGACGAACACCTGGTGACTTTGCCGGAAGCCGACCAGCGCAGCCGCGAGATCCTGCAGGTGATGAAAATCGACGAGGCCCGCCACGCCGAGAACGCCGAGCATGCCGGCGCGCGCCAGCTGCCGTTTCCGATCCCGACACTGATGGCGCTGGCCTCCAAGGCGATGAAGACAGTGGCCTATCGGCTGTAGCGCTCAACCGGGTAACGGATTGGGGAAAGCACGAGTGGGCGGTGGCCGTCCGGCCGCAACTGGCGGTTGAACAACGGTCGGGCAAGAACATCGGGGTGCAAAAGAAAACGGCCCGGCGTGTTCACACCGGGCCGTTATCGACCGTGGTCCGCGGAACTTGCCCGCAGGGTGGGGCTGGCCCACCTTCTTGCGATCTGGCGCGAGCCGGCTAGCGGCCCACACCCGTAACGCGTTATTCGGCCAGGTTGCGGCCGTGGAACAACTCTTCGATCTCCCGGCGCAGCAGCGCCTCGATCTTCATGCGTTCCTTGAACGAGATGTTCTTGGCTTTCTCTTCGAACAGGTACTGGTCCAGGTCGAAGTCCTTCAGGTGCATCTTGGTGTGGAAGATGTTTTCCTGGTAGACGTTGACGTCGAACATCTCGTAACGCGACTTGATGTTCTTGGCAAGGAAGTTCTGGATCGAGTTGATCTTGTGGTCGATGAAGTGCTTCTTGCCCTTCACGTCGCGGGTGAAGCCACGCACGCGGTAGTCCATCACCACGATGTCAGAGTCGAAACTCTCGATCAGGTAGTTCAGGGCCTTCAGCGGCGAAATCACACCGCACGTCGCCACGTCGATGTCGGCGCGGAACGTGGCAATGCCTTCCTGCGGATGCGTTTCCGGATAGGTGTGCACGGTGATGTGCGACTTGTCCATGTGCGCGACCACGGCATCGGAGATCAGCTCCTTGCCCGCAGCCTTCTTGTCGATCACCGGCTCTTCGGAAATCAGGATCGTGACCGACGCGCCCTGCGGGTCGTAGTCCTGACGGGCGATGTTGAGGATGTTGGCGCCGATGATCTCGGCCACATCGGTAAGGATCTGCGTCAGACGGTCAGCGTTGTATTCCTCATCGATGTACTCGATGTAGCGCTGGCGCTCCTCTTCGGTGCGCGCATAGCAGACGTCGTAGATGTTGAAGCTCAGCGCCTTCGTGAGGTTGTTGAAACCCTGTAGCCTCAGGCGAGGCAACGGCTTGACCACGGCGGTCGATCCTGTAAGTGGTGGGAAAGAATCAATTATGAGGCAAACCGCCCCCCTGCGGAACGTGTCGTGCTGCTCATGTTTGCCCCTATCGGCCTGCCTCGTTAAGCTGGCGCATCATTGACGTGAAGCCGCCATGACCCCAGGGATTGCCAATACCGTGTTGAATGCGCGCCTTGCTACAAGCCCCCTTGCCCTGGATATAGCCACCATTGACCGGTTCCTGGCGCACAGCCATCGGCGGCGTTACCCGGCACGCACGGATGTGTTCCGCCCCGGCGACCCCGCTGGCACCATGTATTACGTGATCAGCGGCTCGGTCAGCATCATCGCCGAGGAGGAAGAGGATCGCGAACTGGTGCTGGGGTATTTCGGCAGCGGGGAGTTTGTCGGGGAAATGGGCTTGTTCATCGAGTCGGACCGGCGTGAAGTCATCCTGCGCACGCGTACTCCATGTGAACTGGCGGAGATCAGCTACGAGCGGCTGCACCAGTTGTTCCTCGGTCCGCTCTGCACCGATGCCCCGCGCCTGCTGTATGCGATCGGCTCGCAGATTTCCCGCCGCCTGCTGCATACCAGCCGCAAGGCCAGCCGGCTGGCGTTCCTGGATGTCACCGACCGCATCGTCCGCACCCTGCACGATCTGGCCAAAGAGCCCGAGTCCATGAGCCATCCGCAGGGCACGCAACTGCGGGTATCGCGCCAGGAGATCGCCCGGCTGGTGGGCTGCTCGCGGGAAATGGCCGGACGCGTGCTGAAGAAGCTGCAGATCGACGGCGTGCTGCATGCACGTGGCAAGACCGTGGTGTTGTACGGTACGCGCTGAAGCGGGCCTAAAGCCGGCCCGATATACACGGCGACATTGATGGAGTTTGGCAACGAGTTCTACTGGTTCATCCTCATCGGCCTGGGCGCACAGCTGGTCGATGGGGCGCTGGGTATGGCCTTCGGCCTGGTGTCCTCCTCGGTCCTGCTCAGCATGGGCTTGCCGCCGGCAGCGGTGAGCGCCAGCATCCATACCGCCGAAGTTTTCACCACCGGCGCTTCGGGCGTTTCCCACCTGGTGGCGGGCAATGTGGAGCGCAAGCTTTTCCTGCGGCTGGCCTTGCCCGGCGCGTTGGGCGGCGCCATCGGCGCGTACGCGCTGACGCAGGTGCCGGGCGAACTGGTCCGCCCTTTCATCTACCTGTACCTGCTGGTGCTGGCCATCTTCATTCTGCTGCGGGCGGCAGGAAAATTCCTCCCTACGCATGAGGTGAAGCGGGTGCCGGTGCTGGGATTCTTTGCCGGTCTGCTGGATGCCAGCGGCGGCGGTGGCTGGGGCCCGGTGGCCACGTCCACCCTGCTCGCCCGTGGCGGGCAGGCGCGTACCACGATCGGTACCGTCAATGCCGCCGAGTTCGTGGTCACGCTGGCGATCTCCGGCACCTTCCTGCTGTCGATGGGGCTGCAGCACCTGTCGATCGTCGCCGGACTGATGGTGGGCGGCATGATGGCCGCACCGATAGCGGCAGTCCTGGTCAAGCGCGTGCGTGAGCGCTGGGTAATGGTGGCGGTGGGAATACTGGTACTTTCGATCAGCCTGTTCCAGATCGGCCACGCCCTGCTGAAGCTGCGTGGCGTGATCTGAGCCACCTCAGGGCAGCGGCTCGCCGCCGCGGTCGCGGCAACCCCAGTTGAGGATCGGCGTACCCGCCGGCAGTACCTTGCGGAACATTTCCACACGTCCGACCTTGGGGTTGACCACCACCGGTGCCCGGGCCGCCTTGAGCAGCGGCAGGTCGGCACTGCTGTCGGAGTAGGCCACGTCGATGTCGCCATAGCCGCGCTCGCGCAGCATGCGCATCTTTTCCTCGTTGTGGCAGTGGCGCGTGGCCGTCACCGCACCCAGGCGCGGCCCGACTTCGGAGCCGATCACCGGCACCCCCTGCTGGGCGACGAAGCCGAGAATGGCACGCGCCAGCTCCGGCGGGGCGCCGGTCGCCACCACCACCCGGTCGCCAGCCGCACGGTGCCGGGCGAACACCTCCAGCGCATGCGGCAACAGCCGACGGCGGATCTGGCCTTCGTGGGTGAGCACGTACTGGTCGATCACGCTGTTGAACTCGCGCGCACGGTGCAGGCCGAAAGTGGCGATCCATACATAGCCGGAGATGCCGTGGCGGCGGGTCGGCAGCAGCGCCACCAGCGGACCAAGCACCGGCGTGGCCAGCAGCGCGGCCAGCAAGCGCAGCGGATTGCGCCGGATCAACCACGCAAACAGGTGGCTGCCGGAATCACCGTCGTACAAGGTGTGATCGAAATCGAAAACCACGAGAGGCGCGTCATCGCGCGGCGTCGGATAGGTCTCAGTCATCGGTGAAGAATAGCTGACGCAGGGCATCGCCTGGCTCGGGCGCGCGCATGAAGGCCTCGCCGACCAGGAACGCATTGACGCCGGCAGCGCGCATCCGGCGCACGTCGGCCGGCACCAGGATGCCGCTTTCGGTCACCAGCAGGCGGTCTCGCGGCACCGCCGACTGCATCTCCAGCGTGGTCTCCAGCGAAACCTCGAAGGTACGCAGGTTGCGGTTGTTGATGCCCACCAGCGGCGCCGGCACCTGGATGGCGCGCTCCAGTTCATCGATGTCGTGCACTTCCACCAGCACGTCCATGCCCAGCCGCATCGCCAGGTCGGACAGCCCGGCCAACTGGCGATCATCCAGTGCCGAGACGATAAGCAGGACGCAGTCGGCGCCGAGCACCCGCGCCTCGTACACCTGATACGGGTCGATGATGAAATCCTTGCGGATCACCGGCAGCGTGCACGCGTCGCGGGCTTGCTGCAGATAGGCATCGGCGCCTTGGAAGAAGTCGACATCGGTCAGCACCGACAGGCAGCTGGCGCCACCGAGTTCATAGCTGACCGCGATCTCGGAGGGACGGAAATCGGCGCGGATCACGCCCTTGGACGGGCTGGCCTTCTTGACCTCGGCGATCACCGCCGGATCCCCGTTGGCGATCGAGGACTGCATCGCCTGCGCGAATCCGCGCACCGGGGAGGCGTCCGCCGCCCGTGCAGCCAGCTCGGCCAATGGCTGCCGCGCACTGCGCTCGGCCACTTCCTGCGCCTTGCGCGCAAGGATCGTATTGAGGATGTCGCTCATGGTAATTGGATTCCTGGAAAACCCGGTCATTGTCGGCCAGACCGGCGAGCCATATGGCGCAGATCAGGCCCGTTGCGCAAGACGGTGTGTCGCGGCCACGTACTGCTCCATGCGCGCAGTCGCACTGCCATCGGCGATCACCGCGCGTGCGCGCGCCAGGCCATCGGCAATGCTGTCGGCGACACCGGCCACGTAGAGCGCGGCACCGGCGTTGAGCGCAACAATATCCAGCGCCGGGCCGGCCTGGTTGGCAAGCACGCCGCGCAGCATCGCGATGGACTCTTCCGGGCTGCCAACCTTGAGGTTGCGACTGGCCGACATGGCAATGCCGAAGTCCTCCGGATGGATCTCGTACTCGCGCACCTTGCCGTCGCGCAGCTCGCCCACCAGGGTGCCGGCGCCGAGCGATATCTCGTCCATGTTGTCGCGGCCCCACACCACCAGCGCACGCTCGGCGCCCAGCTCGCGCAGCACGCGCGCCTGGATGCCGACCAGATCGGGGTGAAACACGCCCATCAGGATGCTGGTGGCGCCCACCGGGTTGGTCAGCGGCCCGAGGATGTTGAAGATGGTGCGCACGCCCATTTCGCGGCGTACCGGCGCCACCACCTTCATCGCCGGGTGGTGCACCGGCGCGAACATGAAACCGATGCCGGTCTGCGTGATCGCCTCGGCCACCTGCTCCGGTGTCAGCTCGATCACCGCGCCCAGTGCCTCCACCGCATCGGCGCTGCCGGATTTGGAAGACACGCTGCGATTGCCGTGCTTGGCGACCTTCGCACCGGCCGCGGCGGCCACGAACATCGCGCAAGTGGAGATGTTGAAGGTGTGCGAACCATCGCCGCCGGTGCCGACGATATCGACCAGATGGGTCTTGTCGGCCACCGTCACCGGCAACGCGAACTCGCGCATCACTGTGGCCGCGCCGGCGATCTCGCCGACGGTTTCCTTCTTCACGCGCAGACCGGTGAGGATCGCGGCGCTCATCACCGGCGACACTTCGCCGCGCATGATCTGACGCATCAGGTCGACCATTTCGTCGAAGAAGATCTCGCGGTGCTCGATCGTGCGCTGCAGCGCTTCGTGCGGGGTGAAAACCATGGGGGAAACTCCAGAATCAGTGCAGCACGATGTAATCGCTTTGCGGATGGGCGGGCCGGTGCGGGCCCTCGACAAGATGTATGAAGCGTCCGCCCACCACGTCGATCGGCAGGCAGTCATCCACTTCCAGCACCGCGTCCTTGTGCGGTATCAACCATTCCCTGTCCAGCTGCCGCTTGGCCTTGGCCACGGCATCGGCGGTGCCGGCGGCAACCACCAGCAGATAACGGTGCGCCTCGCCGAACTCGCCAGCAACGTAGCCACCGAGATTGACGAAAAACAGGCGCGGCTGATCGGCGCCGGCAGCGACATCTGAAAAGCGCAGCTGCCAGCCATCGACGCCTTCCACTTCCAGCCAGGAATCGATGTGCACGCCCTTCTGTTCACCGAACCACTGTTGCCGCAGCTGGGCATGGGCGTCTGCAAGATTGGCGGCGAGTGCGAAGGCGACGTCGTGCACTTCGGTGCGGGCGCGCGCATGGCGTCCGCCCAGCATCACCACGAACAGCCGCAGCGCGTCGGCCGGTTTCATGCGTGCCGCTCGAGGAAGTTCTTCAGCAACGCATGACCATGTTCGGTGAGGATCGACTCGGGATGGAACTGCACGCCTTCAACCGGATGTTCGCGGTGGCGCAGGCCCATGATCTCTTCGACGCTGCCATCCTCGTTCTCGGTCCACGCGGTGACTTCCAGGCACGCCGGCAGCGTGGTTTTGTCCACCACCAGCGAGTGGTAGCGCGTGGCCTGGTAGCCATCGGGCAGACCGGCGAACACGCCCTTGCCCTCATGGCGGATCGCCGAGGTCTTGCCGTGCATGATGTTGCCGGCGCGGATCACATCGCCGCCGTATACCTGACCGATGCCTTGGTGCCCCAGACAGACACCGAGGATGGGCGTGGTCGGGCCCAGCCGACGGATCAGTTCCAGCGACACGCCCGCCTCATTGGGCGTGCACGGGCCGGGCGAAATCACGATGCGCTCCGGGCGCAGCGCGGCGATCTCATCGACGCTCATCGCGTCATTGCGCACCACCTTCACCTCGGCGCCCAGCATCTGCAGGTACTGCACGAGGTTCCAGGTGAAGCTGTCGTAGTTGTCGAGCATCAGCAGCATGGGCGGGCCCTCCGGGCTTGATACGTTTGTCTGGTGGCCGGACGAAACGGTGGTGGCAACCACTTCCGCACCTGCTTCCCGCTGCGGTCGATGACGCGTCGCGCAGCTGCTCCATTGTGACGCACGCGCGCAGTCAGGTCAGCCCACGTGGCCCCTGTGCATGCGCCAGCACGACCCGTACCCGCAACCCGGGTCGATTGTCATGCAGGGTCACCTGCCCACCATGACGTCGCGCGACGGCCCGTACCAGGCTCAGGCCGAGTCCGACACCTGGCGCACCTCGATGCGCCTCCAGCCGCTCGAAGCGGTCGAAGACGCGCTCGCGATCGGAAACGGGAATACCTGCTCCCCGGTCGGCAACCTCCAGCACCACCGCAGAGGGTTGCCGCATCAACCGCAGCACGATTTCGCTCTGCGAAGGCGAATATTTGACCGCATTGTCGAGCAGGTTGACCACCATCTGGAACAACTGGTCGGCGTCGCCGTGAATCAAGCCGGGTTCGAGCTCGGTGCGCAGGGCGATCCCACGCTCGGCCGCGATCGGCAGGTAAAGCTCAACCGCATCGCGCAGCAGCGCTGCCAGATCCAGTGCCGGCTGGTCGCGCACCGGCGATTGCGCTTCGATGCGTGCCAGCCGCAGCAATGCACCGAACGACTGCAGCAACTGGTCGGTCTCGGCGATAGCGGCATCCAGCGCGACGGCCTGCTCCCCCTCCGCCGGCTGCCGACGACGCAAACCGTCCAGCAGGTTGCGCAGGCGGGTCAGCGGCGTGCGCAGGTCGTGGGCGATGTGGTCGGTGGCATGGCGCACGCCGTCAAGCAATTCCTGGATGCGGTCGAGCATGCCGTTGAACCGCCGTGCCAGCCGGTCGAAGGCGTCGTCGCTGCCGTCCGTCTCGGCCCGCAACCCCAGCTCACCGGCACCGACGCGCGCGGCGGTGTCGTCCAGGCTGCCCAGACGGCGCGAGACCCAACGCGACGTCAACCAGCCAATGACCACACCGAGCGTGGCCGCCAGCCAAAGCGCGACCAGTGCCGTGCGCTGCATCTGTTCGAGGAAGCGGTCCTGCGTCCGGGTGCGCATGCCGGCCAGCAAGGTGTATCCATCGGGCAGGCGCTGCAGGTTGGCGATGACGCGCAGGCGTCCGGAAGCGCTTTGTTCGGTGAATCGGGTCCAGCGCTTGCCCACCAGACCTGCGGGCAAGCGCGCAAACGTGCCGCCCACGATCCGCCCATCGGCTGCGATCACGGCATATACCGCATCCGGATCGGCGTCCTCGGCCACGCGCTCATTGACCTCGGTCAGCAAGCCATCAAGGCCGCTGTCGTTGTAGATATCCACGAGGTTTACCGCGTTGACGTGGATCATCGCCCGCGCATCGCGGGCCAGCAGCGTCGACACCGTGTAATACACGCCCGTGCCGAGCAGCACGAATCCCAGCAGGAACGAGGCGGTGACCGCCAGCGCCAACCGCGTGCTCGTCGAGCGCAGGACGTTGGTCATCTACGCGCCAAGCCGGTAACCGGCGCCACGCACGGTATGCAGCAAGGGCGTGGGGAAGCCGAGATCGATCTTCTGCCGCAACCGGCTGATGTGGACATCGATGACGTTGGTCTGGGGGTCGAAATGGTAGTCCCACACGGCCTCCAGCAGCATCGTGCGGGTCACCACTCGCTCGGCGTGGCGCATCAGGTATTCAAGCAGGCGGAATTCGCGCGGCTGCAACTCGATCCGAGTCCCGCGACGGCGTGCTTCCCGGCTGAGCAGGTCCAGTTCAAGATCGCCGACCCTCAACAGCGTCGGCTCACTGCCGCCTCCGGTCGCGCGCCGACGCAGGACGCTGTCCAACCGGGCACTCAGTTCCGCGTAGGCGAAGGGCTTGGCCAGGTAGTCGTCAGCACCGGCGCGCAGGCCTTCGACGCGATGGTCCACATCACCCAGCGCAGTCAGCAACAGCACGGGAACGGTATTACCCGCTCCCCGCAGGGTCCGCAACAAGGTCAGTCCGTCCAGCCCCGGCAGCATGCGATCGAGGATGACCGCGTCATACGATTCGGTGGTGGCCAGAAACAGGCCATCGCGACCGTTGTCGGCGCGGTCGACGGTGTGCCCGTCCTCGCCCAGCCCCTTGCCGATGAAGGCCGCCGTATGTGAGTCGTCTTCGACCAGCAGGATACGCATCCCAGCTCCCATTCGACGTGGCCACGGGCATCAGAATACCCCGCCAGCTCAATGCCGACGGGGTATCGTTGGCGCGGGTTGGCGGGCCATAAGGCCCACCGGATCAACCGGCCTTGGCACTCGCCCTGGCCCACTTGTCGCAACGGCCTGCACTGTTACGCTCTTCACACTTGCGGTGGTGTCTATGGTGCTTGGCGACCCTGTGGTGGGTCTTGGCCATTGGCGCCGCCTTGGCGGCAGGAGTCGACTGAGCGGCAGACGCCTTGGATGGAACGGCCATGGCCTGTTCGGCGACCGGTCGCTGGGTTGCATTGGTGGCGGGTGACATGACCGCCGGCTTGGCAGGAACGTTCTGCGTTGCCGGCGGGGTGGCCGCGAAGGCGGTGGTGGCAGCAGCCATGGCCAGCGCGAGGGCGAGCAATGTGTGGCGGATGTTCACGATAGTCTCCAGAGACGAAAGGGATTCCACTTGCCGGTGGGGAGACTTCCCCATCGCACCCGCAGGTTGCGCCACCCGCCTTCGCCTGAGTCTTTCCGCAACATGAAACATCGGTAATGTGCAGCGCTCACCGCTACCGCCAATCACAATCCGCTGGCGGCCTGGGCCACGGCACGGAACAGCGCGCGCCCCTTGTTCATGGTCTCGTCCCACTCCTTGGCCGGGTCCGAGTCGTGAACGATGCCGGCGCCGGCCTGCACGTGCAGTCGGCCGTCCTTGATGATGGCGGTGCGGATCGCGATCGCGGTATCGGCATCGCCGTGCCAGCCGATGTAGCCGATGCTGCCGGCGTAGACGTTGCGCTTGATCGGCTCCAGCTCGCGGATCACTTCCAGCGCGCGGATCTTCGGCGCGCCGCTGACGGTGCCGGCCGGGAACGTCGCACGCAGCACGTCGGCATAGCTCAGGCCCGGCTGCAGCTGGCCGGTGACTTCGCTGACGATGTGCATGACGTGGCTGTAGCGCTCGATCACGAACTGTTCGCCCACTTCCACGGTGCCGGGTCTGGAAACGCGGCCGGCATCGTTGCGGCCCAGGTCGATCAGCATCAGGTGCTCGGCGCGCTCCTTGGGATCGGCCAGCAGCTCGGCTTCCAGCGCGTTGTCTTCTTCCACCGTGGCACCGCGCGGGCGGGTACCGGCGATCGGGCGCACGGTGACTTCACCGTCCTGCAGCCGCACCAGGATCTCCGGCGACGAGCCGACCACCTGCACGTCACCGACGTCCAGGAAGTACATGTACGGCGACGGGTTGAGTGCACGCAACGCGCGGTACACATCCACCGGACGCGCCTTGAACGGCACGCTCAGGCGCTGGCTCAGCACCACCTGGAAGATGTCGCCGGCGCGGATGTAGTCCTTGGATTTCTCCACCGCGGCGATGAAACCCTCGCGGGTGAAACCGGAGACGAAGTCGTTCTCGTCCAGCACATCGCGGGTGATCGGCGCCGGATAGCCGGCACCGGGCGCGCGCAGCTTGGCGACCAGTGCATCGAGCCGCGCCTGCGCGTCTTCCCATGCACCGGCCTGGCGCGGATCGGCATGCACGATCAGGTACAGCCGGCCCTTGAGGTTGTCGAACACCGCCAGTTCTTCGGAATGCAGCAGCAGGATGTCGGGCGTGCCCAGCTCGTCGCGACCACGCGGTGGCGCCAGACGCGGCTCGATGTAGCCGATGCACTCAAAGCCGAACCAGCCGACCAGCCCGCCAGTGAAGCCGGGCAAACCGGCCAGTTTTGGCACCGAGTGGGCGCTGCGCAATGCTTCGACCTCGGCGAACGGGTCGGCAACCTCGCGGGTCTCCACCACTTGACCGGCGTCACTGACCGTGAGCGTGTGGCCGTTGAAGGCATACACGCGCCGCGCCGGCAGACCGATGATGGAATAGCGCCCGAAGCGCTCGCCACCTTCGACCGATTCGAACAGATACGTGTGCGGGCCGTCGGCGAGCTTCAGATAGACCGAAAGCGGCGTGTCCAGGTCGGACAGCACTTCACGGACGACGGGAATGCGGGTGTGGCCTTCAGCGGCCTGCTGCTGGAACTGCTCGAACGTGATCAAGACGACTTTCCTTCCGGGAAACAGTGGTGGCGGGACGGACGACGGCAACGGGCCACCATCGCCACCAGCGGCGAGCGGAAGAAAAAGTATGCAGGGTCGTCAGAGTGGGCACCGGGCAACTTTACCGCAACTGCAACAGCGCGTGGTCACCGGCGGCCCGGATCTGATTCCGTGGCGACCAGCCGCCGCCTTGCAGTCCTTGCATTGTGTGTTTGGCTGGCCTGGCGCTCGCCGTAGCCCGGTGCGGGCGGTCGTCGGTGCGTAAAGGCATGTTTCCGCGCGGACCGGATGCGGACAATGGCCGCCTCCCATCATTCGCCGGCCTGCCTCCCAACATGCACAGACGTGCAAGTACACAGCCGTCCGCTTGCCCGGCACGAAGCGGATATCGCGCTGGCCTTATCCGCCGTCAGGGATCGGACCAGACATGCTTTGCCCGGAAGCCAGCAGCGGGCTCCCGGGCGGCAGATGCATCCGCACCCGGCCCGGCACGCAATCGATGCGGAAATGGCGGGCCTGCAGGGGCTCGCCATCCAGGTTGAGGGTCATCGGCGTATCGGCATCGAGTTCCACCCAGGCCAGCCGCGTACGGGTGGCCACCTGCTCCAGTGCCGCGTGCTTGCCTTCACTCAGCAGCATCACCACCGTGCCCGCCAGCTCGCCGGACAGCTCGGGAATGAGGGTGAGGTCGAGCAGCCCATCATCCACCAGTGCATCCGGACACAGCACCTGCCCGCCTCCGGCCTGACGGCCGTTGCCCAGGCCCAGGGCGATGAAGCCGCCACGCCAAAGGAAATCCTCACCGGTGATCTGCGCCTGGATCGGTTCGATGCGCCCGAGCCGGGAGATGCCGGTGATGAGATAGGCCAGGCCGCCCAGCATCTTCTTGAGGCCCTCGGGTGTTTCCACGGTGACCTCGGTACCGAAGCCGCCACTGGCCAGATTGGCGCACCAGTGGACCTCGCCATCGCCCTCCACGCGCAACAGGTCGACCGGTACGGCCGTGGTTTGGGCGATCATCCGCAGCGCCTCCGCCGGGCTCTGGTCCATCTCCGCCGCGCCGGCAAAATCGTTGGCCGTGCCCAGCGGCACCAGGCCGATGGCGGGCAACTGCGCCGCCTCCAGGCCGGTGCCGGCCATCGCCGCGGCCACTTCGCTCAAGGTGCCGTCACCGCCAGCCGCGATGAGGACACCTATGCCATCGGCAATGGCTTCATTGACGTAGCGCTTGCCATCACCCCTTTCCCATGTCACCCGCACATCGAGCGCCTGGCCGCCTGCACGCAACTGCTCGACCGCCTCACGCACGGCGTCGTCGCCGGCAGACTTGCCATTGAGGATCAAACGCCAGCGTGCTGTGCCCATCTCGCCCTCCCGGAATTCCGGGCACGCTAGCAAGCACTCCGTACAGCCGGGTGAATGTCACCGGCCCGTCATCAATGCCGCGGAGAATGGAAATCCATAGCAGGGACGATGGATGGAGGCAGGATCAGCCTCCGATATATTCCCCAGGGCCGCGATGGCGACGTCGCGGCTTTTTTTTCATCCCGAGGGTGGAAACCCGGCACGCGCGTTTGCAGAAACCGGGATGCCGGCAGGCCGCCCGGGCCGCGCCGCGACGCAGCTCCGCCCGGCACCTTCCAGTTACCCGCGCTGCGAAGGCGAAACCACGGCTCGGGATCAACACCCGTATGCCCCAGTGGCGGCACTTGCCCGCATTGTTTCCGATGAGGCTGTCTCAGCTCCCCGCGAAGCGACGCAGCGCATCGCCCTGCAGGCGGTAGACCGTCCACTCGTCCTGCGGCAGGGCACCGGCGGCCCGGTAGAACTCGATCGCCGGAGTATTCCAGTCCAGCACCGACCATTCGAAGCGGCCGCAGTCATTGTCCACCGCAATGCGCGCCACATGCTGCAACAACGCCTTGCCGGCGCCGCAGCCGCGGTGTTCCGGACTCACGTACAGGTCTTCCAGGTAGATGCCGTTGCGGCCCAGCCACGTGGAGTAGTTGAAGAAGTACACCGCGTAGCCGACGGGTTGTCCGTTACGTTCACAGATCAGCGCGAACGCCTTGGCATCGGCGCCGAACAGGCTGGCTTCGATACCGGCTGCGTCGGTCTGCACCGATGATTCAGCCTTCTCGTAGATCGCCAGCTCGCGGATGAAACGCAGGATCAGCCCGGCGTCATCGACGTTGGCGGCACGGATGTTCAGTTCGCCCACGTCAGCTGCCTCAGGCACGGGCAGCGGCGACGTTGGTGCGCATCTGCGCGATCACCGCCGCGTAGTCGGGTGCGTTGAAGATGGCCGAACCGGCGACAAACGCGTCAGCGCCAGCTGCAGCGATCTCACCGATGTTGTCGGCCTTGACGCCCCCGTCCACTTCCAGCCGTACCGGCCTGCCGAGCTTGTCGATCATGGTGCGTACCGCACGCAGCTTGTCGAGCGTCGAAGGAATGAACGCCTGCCCGCCGAAGCCCGGGTTGACCGACATCAGCAGCACCAGATCCAGGTCATCGAGCACCCAGTCCAGCACTTCCAGCGGCGTGGCCGGATTGAGCACCAGGCCGGCCTTGCAGCCATGCGACTTGATCAGCTGGATCGTGCGATGCACATGCCGGCTGGCTTCGGGATGGAAGCTGATGATGCTGGCGCCGGCCTCGGCGAAATCGGGGACGATGCGGTCCACCGGCTCCACCATCAGGTGCACATCGATCGGTGCGGTCACCCCGTGCTTGCGCAGCGCCTGGCACACCATCGGGCCGATGGTCAGGTTGGGTACGTAGTGGTTGTCCATCACGTCGAAATGGACCCAGTCGGCGCCGGCCGCCAGGACGTTGTCCACTTCCTCGCCCAGCCTGGCGAAGTTGGCCGAAAGAATGGACGGGGCAATGATGCAGTTGGACATGTAGGAGCCTTCAGCGTTTGCGCAGGGTTTTGATCCGGTCGTAGGCGGCATTGATCTGGCGCGCCTTCTTCTCGGCCTGCGCGCGCAGCTCGGGCGCGGCGCCGGCCACCTTGTCGGGGTGGTACTGGGACATCAGCCGGCGGTAGGCCAGATCGACCTCGGCGTCGCTGGCATCGCGGCTCAGGCCCAGTTCCCGGTAGGGCAGGTCCTTGCCCAGCCGGAACCAGTCGTTGTCGAAGGCGTGGCCGATCAGCAGGCCCACCACCGCGCCGAACAGGGGATTGGGCCTGAAAAGCAGGGCACCGGCGATGAATCCAAGCAACTTTCCGTACCAGCGCATGGGTAGTGGACAGGCCTTGACCAGATTGGGTGTCCATTTTACGCCACAGCCGGCCCGGACGGCCTTACACTAGGCCGCCCGCCGTCCAGCCGCGGGCCCCCCGGGTCCTGAGCCGACGGCATCATTGCCAAGTCCCAGGAGTGCCCGTGCCGACCACGCTGTTGCAATCCGATCTCCCCGGCCTGCCCTTGCGCCATCGCGGCAAGGTGCGCGACGTTTTCGACATTCCGCGCGAACGCCTGCCGGCCGACACACCAGCCGGGGATTACCTGCTGATGGTCGCCACCGACCGTCTCTCCGCATTCGACGTGGTATTGCCCGATCCGATTCCCGGCAAGGGCGAGATGCTGTGCCAGGTCTCGAACTTCTGGTTCCGCAAAACCGAACACCTGATGCCCAACCACCTCACCGGTATCGATGTGGCCAGCGTGCTGCCCGACGGTGTCGATCCGGCGCTGTACGCCAAGCGCGCCGTGGTGACCAAGAAGCTCAAGCCGGTGCCGGTGGAGGCGATCGCCCGCGGCTACCTGATCGGCAGCGGCTGGAAGGACTACCAGCGCACCGGCAAGGTCAGCGGCATCGAACTGCCCGATGGCCTGCAGCAGGCGCGAGAAGCTGCCCGAGCCGATCTTCACGCCGTCGACCAAGGCCGCGGTGGGTGACCACGACGAGAACATCGATTTCGACGCGATGGTGCGCAGCGTCGGAGCCGATCTGGCCGAGCGGGTGCGCGATGCCACGTTGCGCCTGTACAAGTTCGCCGCCGACTATGCGGCCGAGCGCGGCATCCTGCTGGCCGACACCAAGTTCGAGTTCGGCACCGATGCCGACGGCCGCCTGTACATCATGGACGAGATGCTGACGCCCGATTCCTCGCGCTACTGGCCTGCCGACCAGTACCAGCTGGGCACGAGCCCGCCGAGCTACGACAAGCAGTTCGTGCGCGATTACCTGGAAACGCTGGACTGGGACAAAACCGCCCCGGGCCCCGGCCTTCCGGCCGAAGTGACCGAACGCACCCGCGCCAAGTACGCCGAAGCCCTGCAGAAACTGGCCGATATCCAGATCGACTGATCCGGTCGGGGCGGCCACCACCGCCCCGCCAGATTGTTCCTCCCCGCCTGCGCCTGCGCTACGGATGCGCGCGCTATGCTGCGCCATTGCCGGGAGGAACCATGGACATGAGCGCCCAGCGGCCGATCGACCGCTATTTCGACAGTTACTCCGCCGACCACCGCAATGAAACCAACCAGGTGGTGCATGTGGTCGCCGTGCCCGCGATCGCGTGGTCGGTGGTGGCGTTGCTGTGGTGCCTGCCGCCGCTGATCACCTGGTTCCAGAACGGGATCTGGGCGGCGCTGGCGATGTTCGCCGCCTGGGCGTTCTACAACCGGCTGTCGCGCCCGCTCGGCTTCGGCATGCTCGCCATCTTCTTCGTCTTCGGCTGCAGCTGCCGCTTGCTGGAAGCGGAAATTGGGTTGCAGAACCTGCTGTGGCTGGCCGTCGGCGTATTCGTGCTGGCATGGATCGCGCAATTCGCCGGTCACAGGATCGAGGGGCGCCGCCCCAGTTTCCTCACCGACCTCGTCTATCTGCTGATCGGCCCGATCTGGGTGCTGGCCAAGCTCTACCGCCAGTTCGGCTGGCGTTACTGAGCCACCGACGCCGGCGCGGTGAACATCTCCGCCTGCGGCAGGAACGGGCGCGGTGCGTAGCCGAAATCGCGCCGCGCCGGTTCCAGATCGAAGACCAGCGGCTGTCCCATGCGCTGGATCACCGCATCGTTCAGTCCGCCCAAGCGTCCTCCCAGATGGGCCATCCGCACTGCGGCCCTGAACAGCGCGCCCGGCACCTGCAACAGGCGTGGACGGGCCGGCAATGCGGCCAGTGTGCGGCGCACCATCTCGCTGTAGGCCAGCACTTCGCCGCCTCCCACCGCGTAGGCGCGGCCCGCGGCTGCAGGATGTGCGAGCACCGCCAGCGCCGCATCGGCCAGGTCCTGCACGTGTACCGGCTGGCGCAGCCCGTTGGCGCCGGCGGGAAGCACGAAGAAACCGCTGCGCTGCGCCAGTGCGGCAATCGCTGTCAGGGTCTTGTCGCGGCCGGCACCGTAGACCAGCGTGGGCCGCAGCACGGTCGCCGCCGCGGAGCGTGCGGCGGCGCTGGCGAACAGCGACGCCTCGGCCTGTCGCAGGCGCGCGGCGACATCGCGCTCGGCCGCCTCGGCGGAATCCTGTTTGATGTCGATGCTGGTGGAGCCGAATGCGACCACGTGCTCGGCCTCGATCGAGCTGTGCGCGTACCAGCGCGCGAAATGATCCAGTGGCCCGCAACTGAAGATCGCCTCGAAATGCGCAGGCTGCGTCCAGGCGTGTGAAAGATCGCCAATCTGCCATTCCAGCCCAGGCAGAGACGCCCGGACGCTGCGCGAGAACGCCTGCACCTGCCAGCCGGCGGCATGCAGGTTGGCCAGCAGGCGCCCACCGATCTGCCCGCTGCCGCCGAATACCAGCGCGCGCCGCGGTTGAGCTTGATGGGGGCCGGATAAATCCATCGCCACAGGATAGGCGATCGAGACACCAGCACCGCGCTGGGTAGACTCGAGCGTGATCCGCCACGAGCCGCCCATGCGTACCGATCACCCCGCAGACACCCGCACGCCCACTTCGATCCTGCTGGCCACCGACCTCAGCGCACGGTGTGACCGTGCCCTGGAGCGGGCGGCGCAGCTGGCCGGCCAATGGCGGGCAAGGCTGGTGGTGGTCACGGGGGTGCCGGATGCACCGGGCGAGGCGGTGCTCGACGGGGTGCCGTGTACCACCCCATGGCCGCAGACGTCGCCCAAACAGCAGGCCGAACGCAGGCTGCTGCGCGATCTGGGCGATCTGTGCCAATCCATCGATCTGCTGGTGCGGGTGGAATACGGCCACGTCGGCAAGGCGCTGGTGCGGGTGGCGCAGGATGAACAGTGCGGGCTCATCATCACCGGCTGGCGCGCAATCCGGCGCTGGAACCGCTGGCATTGGGAACCATCGTGCTGTGGCTGCAACGGCACTCCCGGTTGCCCTTGCTGGTGGTACACCAGCGCGCGCGCGGCCCTTACCGCCGTATGGTCATGGCCACGGACTTCTCTGCCGGTGCCGACCGCGCGGTGGATACCGCGTTGGCGTTGTTCGGTACGCCAATGGAACTGGCACTGGTGCACGGCGTGGAGGTGCCACGCGCCGGCCTGCTCGGCGGGGATCGCGAGGCGCGGCTGGCCGAGGCGCGGGAACAGGCGCACGGGGCCGCGCAGCTCAAACTGGCCGCGCTGCAGTTGCCATCGTCGGGCCAGTCCACCGCGGTGACCGAAGTGGCCGAGCCTTCCCGGTTGCTGGGCGAGTACGTCCGCGAGCATGAAACCGACCTGGTGGTGGTCGGCACCCACGGCCGCAGCGGGCTGTTGGACCTGCTGCTGGGCAGCGTGGCCCGACGCATCGTTGCCAGCGTGGAAACCCACACCCTGCTGGTGCGCACCGGGCCGGCGCCCGCCGCCGCGCCGGAAGCCTGACCCCGAAGGAAAACAATGAGTTCCATGTGCGTGTAAAGGTATCGGCGGGGAAAATCGGCCTGTTAGACTGTCCGGCCTGCTCGTGAATTTCGCATTCCCTGCATGATCTGGCTTCTCGAAATCCTGCTCGCCTTGCCCTTCCTGATGGCAACGGTCGTGGCACTGTCACCCCGCCTTTCCCGCTCCGCTGTCGCATGGATCGCCGCAAGCGCCCCGCTGTTGGGCTTGCTGGTGCTGGCGACAATGACCCCGGCGGTACTGGCGGGCGACGTCGTGCGCAGCAGTCACGAGTGGCTGCCGCAGATTGGCCTGGCCTTCTCGTTGCGGCTGGACGGATTGGCGTGGATGTTCACCGGGCTGGTGCTGGCGATCGGCGCGCTGGTGGTGATGTACGCGCATTACTACCTGTCCGCCCGCGACAGCGCGCGCCGCTTCTTCTGCTACCTGCTGCTGTTCATGGGCGCGATGCTCGGCATCGTCCTGTCGGGCAACCTGTTGCTGCTGATGGTGTTCTGGGAACTGACCAGCGTCAGCTCGTTCCTGCTGATCGGCTTCTGGTCCTATCGCCAGGATGCCCGCGAGGGCGCCGCCATGGCGCTGATCATCACCGGCGGCGGCGGCCTGGCCCTGCTCGGCGGCATCCTGCTGATCGGGCGCATCGTCGGCAGCTTCGAGCTGGACGTGGTGCTTGCCGCCGGCGATGTGATCCGCGCCAGCCCGCTGTATCCGTGGGCGCTGCTGCTGGTGCTGGCGGGCATTTTCACCAAGAGCGCGCAGTTTCCGTTCCATTTCTGGCTGCCGCACGCGATGGCTGCGCCAACGCCGGTCTCGGCCTACCTGCATTCGGCCACGATGGTCAAAGCCGGCGTGTTCCTGCTGGCGCGCCTGCATCCGGCGCTGGCCGGCAGCGAGCTGTTCTTCTACGTGGTCAGCGGCATCGGCGCGACCACGTTGCTGATCGGCGCCTGGAACGCGATCTTCCAGCACGATCTCAAGGGCCTGCTGGCCTATTCGACGATCTCCCACTTAGGCCTGATCACGATGCTGTTCGGGCTGTCGGCGCCGATGGCGGTCGTCGCCGGCGTGTTCCACATCCTCAACCACGCCACCTTCAAGGCGTCGCTGTTCATGGCCGCCGGCATCATCGACCACGAGACCGGCACCCGCGACATGCGCAAGCTCGGGGGGCTGCGGCGGCTGATGCCCTTCACCAGCACGCTGGCGATCATCGCCTCGCTGGCGATGGCCGGCATCCCGCTGCTCAACGGTTTCCTGTCCAAGGAGATGTTCTTCGCCGAGGCGCTGGACACCCAGGGCCCGGAGGCGATGCGCTGGGCGATGGCCGCGGCGGCGCTGCTGGCCGGCATCCTCGGCGTGGCCTACAGCCTGCGGTTCGTGCATGACACCTTCTTCGGCAAGGGGCCGCTGGATATCGACGTGGTGCCGCATGAGCCGCCGCGCTGGATGAAGATCCCGGTCGAGATCCTGGTGCTGCTGTGCGTGGTGGTCGGCATCGCCCCGGCGCTGACCATCGCTCCGGTATTGCATGCCGGCGCGGCGGCGATCCTGGGTACGGCCATGCCCGCGTACAGCCTGGCGCTGTGGCATGGCTGGAACCTGCCACTGGCGATGAGCCTGACCGGCGTGGTGGGCGGCGTCGCCCTGTATTTCGGTCTGCGCCGCCTGCTCGACCTGTATGCGGTCGACGACCGACCGGTGGGCAAGCAGCTGTTCGCACGGGTGATGGATGCGCTTTTCGGCATTGCCCACGGCCTCAGCCAGCGCGTGGCCAATGGCAGCCTGCAGCGGATGCTGCTGGCCCTGGTGGTGGCGGGGATCGTGGTCGCAGCCGCGCCTTTCATCGCGCAGCCGGCGTGGCCGCAGTGGCCGGCTCCGCAGTCGATCCCGCTGCTGGGCTGGCTGCTGTGGCTGGTGATGGTGTCGTGCGCGCTGGCCTGCCTGTTCCTGCACCGGCAACGCATGCTGGCGGTGATCGTCACCGGCGGCGCGGGGCTGATGGTCAGCCTGACCTTCGTGTTCCTGTCGGCACCCGATCTGGCGCTGACCCAGCTGCTGGTGGAAATGGTGACGCTGGCGCTGATGCTGCTGGGCATGAACTACCTGCCGGCGCAGTCGCCGCCGGAACGCTCGCGCTGGCGCCTGCGCCGCGACGCGGTGATCGCCATCGTCGCCGGTGCCGGCCTGGCCGCGCTGGCCTATACCGCGATGACGCTGCCGCCCAACACCATGGCCGGGGAAATGCTCGCGCGGGCGCTGCCCGAAGCCTATGGCCACAACGTGGTCAACGTGATCCTGGTCGACTTCCGTGGCTTCGACACCTTCGGCGAGATCACCGTGTTCGGCATCTCCGCGCTGGTGGTGCACGCGTTGCTGCGGCGCTCGCGGATGGCCCCGGAACAGATCATGCCGGGCCCGCCAATCAAGTTGCCGGTGCCGGCCGACCTGGCGCAGATCATGTTCCCGCTGACGCTGACGGTGTCGATCTTCCTGTTCCTGCGCGGCCACAACGCACCCGGCGGCGGCTTCATCGCCGGACTGGTGCTGGCGGTGCCGCTGCTGATCCAGTACGTGATCCAGGGCACCGCCTCGGTCGAGTCGCGCTTCGGTTTCGACTACATCCGCTGCATCGGTGCCGGTCTGCTGATCGCCCTGCTCAGCGGCAGCGCTTCGATGCTGTTCGGGGTGCCCTTCCTGACCAGCGGGCATCTGGACCTGCAGCTGCCGCTGATCGGCGAGGTGCCACTGGCCAGTGCCATGGGCTTCGACACGGGGGTATATCTGGTGGTGTTTGGTGGCGCGATGCTGATCCTGTCGATGATGGGCACGATCAAGCCTTCCCGGAACCGCAATGCGCGCAACGGCGAGATCGATCCCAGCCTCCGTTCGGCCCGTACCGGGGAGATGCACTGATGGAACTGGCTCTGGCTTCGGCCATCGGCGTACTGGGCGGCATCGGCATCTACCTGTGCCTGCGTGCACGCAGCTTCGATGTGATCCTCGGCATGACCCTGCTGTCGTACGCGACCAACCTGCTGATCTTCGCCGGGGGCCGGCTGGTTTCGGGCAAGGCGCCGGTCGTGCGCGAAGGCATCGACAGCACCCTGCGCAACTACACCGATCCGCTGCCGCAGGCACTGGTGCTGACCGCCATCGTGATCGCCTTTGCGATGACGGCGATCTGCATCGTGCTGGCCATGCGCAGCCGCAGCGACAACCTCAGCGATCATGTCGACGCCCACGAGGAAGAAGTCCCCGCCGCCGCCGATGACAGCAGCGGAGCGGGCGCATGAACCATCTGGTCGTCCTGCCGGTCCTGATCCCGCTGCTCGGTGCCTCGCTGTCGCTGTTCGTCGAACACCGGCGCTACGGCCCGAAAGTGCAGCGCAGCGTGGCCTGGACCACGCTGGTGCTGCTGGCCGGCGTGGTGGCGCTGCTGTTCCAGCAGGCCGCCGACGGTGGCATCCAGGCCTACCTGCTCGGCGACTGGCCGTCGCGGCTGGGCATCGCGCTGGTGGCCGACCGCCTGTCGGTATGGATGCTGGCCACCACCACATTGCTGGCGGCCGGCTGCCTGCTGCATGCCTGTTCGGGCTGGGACCGCCGCGCGCCGCACTTCCACGCCCTGTTCCAGTTCCAGCTGATGGGGCTCAACGGCGCCTTCCTGACCGGCGACATCTTCAACCTGTTCGTGTTCTTCGAGGTGATGCTCAGCGCCTCCTACGGCCTGCTGCTGTCGGGCGGGCGCGGCCTGCGCATGCGCATCGGCCTGCATTACGTTGTGTTCAACGTCAGCGCCTCGACGGTGTTCCTGATCGCGCTCGGGCTGCTCTATGCGAGCCTGGGCACGCTCAACATGGCCGAACTTGCGCAACGCATCGCCGAAGTGCCGCCCTCGCACCTGAAACTGGTCAAGGCAACGATGGGCCTGCTGTTGCTGGTGTTCTGCTCCAAGGCCGCGTTGCTGCCGCTGTACCTGTGGTTGCCCGAAGCCTATGCCCGCGCGCCGGTCGCGGTGGCCGCGCTGTTCACGATAATGACCAAGGTCGGCCTGTACGCGGTGCTGCGGATCAGCACGCTGTGGTTCGGCGAGGACGCCGGCGCCATGGCCGGTTACGGCAGCCAGTGGCTGCTGTGGGCCGGCATCGCCACCCTGGTGCTGGGCGCACTCGGGGTACTGGCGGCCGCGCGCCTGCGGGTGCTGATCTCCTACCTGGTGATCGTCTCGGCCGCGACGCTGTTCATCGCCTTCGCCCTGGGCAATGCCGCGGTGCTGTCGGCCGGCCTGTATTACCTGCCGCACAGCACATTCGTGGCGGCGGCGCTGTTCCTGATCGCCGACCTGATCCGCCGCCGTCGCGCGCGCGCCGACAGCCACCGCGACATCGTCGCGCCGGTACCGGGCAAGGCCGGTCCGGGCGTGCTGTTCCTGATCGCGGCGGTGTCGGTGGCCGGTCTGCCACCGCTGTCCGGTTTCCTGGCCAAGGCGGCGCTGCTCGCCGGCGTTCCCGCCGGGTACACCGCAGCGGTGTGGACCGCGATCCTGGCCAGCAGCCTGCTGGTGATCATGGGCCTGCTGCGCGCCGGCATCCGCCTGTTCTGGCGCGTGCCCGGGCCCGAGGAGGCCACGCAACCGGAGCTGGCGCAGTCCAAAGCGCCGGCGCGCCCGGCCGAAGCCACCGCGGTGGTACTGCTGCTCGGTTACGGCATCGCCATGACCGTGGCCGCCGGCCCGCTGATGCGCTACACCGACGCCACCGCCGCGCAGCTGTTGCAGCCGGGGCAGTATGTCGAGGGATTGCGCACCACTGTTCCGGAGATGCGGCGCCCATGAGTGCAAAACGCCCATTGTTGCGGCGGGTGTTCCCGTCCACGCCGCTGAGTTTCATGGTGGTGCTGTTCTGGCTGCTGATGTCCGACAGCTTCACCTTCGGCCAGCTGCTGCTGGGCATGTTGCTAGGCGTGGTGGTGCCGCTGTTCGCCGCACGGCTGGATCGCGAATTCGCCCGCATCGGCTCGTTGCGGGGGTTGCCGGCCCTGGTCGGCGTGATGCTGTGGGACATCCTGATGTCCAACATCCGCGTCGCCCTGCAGGTACTGGGCCCGGAGAGAAAGCTGCGTCCAGGCTTCATCTGGGTACCGCTGGACATCGGCAACATCCATGGCATCGCCGCCCTGACCAGCCTGATCACGCTGACCCCGGGGACCGTGTCTGCCGCCCTGTCGGACGATCGCAAACACCTGCTGGTGCATGTGCTGCACCTGGAAGACGAGGCCGCGCTGATCGACGAGATCAAGACCCGCTACGAAGCGCCGCTGATGGAGATATTCCCGTGACCGGACACATGTTCATCCAGACCACCATCGCCGGCTGCATGCATGTGGTCGGCCTAGCGATGCTGCTGGCGCTGTGGCGGCTGTTGCGCGGCCCGACCGTGCCCGACCGGATCCTGGCGCTGGATACGCTGTCGGTAACGGCCATCGCCGAGCTGATGCTGTTCGGCATGTATCTGGATTCGCCGATCTATTTCGAGGCCGCGCTGATCATCGCCATGCTCGGCTTCGGCAGCACCGTGGTGCTGAGCAAGTACGTACTGCGCCGGGACATCGTCGAATGATCACCGCCATCCAGATCGTGCTGTCGATCCTGCTGATGATCGGCTGCTTCTTCATCCTGGTCGGGGCGCTCGGGCTGGTGCGGCTGTCGGATTTCTTCAAGCGTCTGCATGCCCCGACCAAGGCCAGCACCCTGGGCGTTGGCTGCGTGCTTGCCAGCTCGGTGGCGTATCACATCTTTCTGGGCGAAGACCCGCAGCCACGCGAACTGCTGATCACCGTGTTCCTGTTCATCACCGCCCCGATCAGTGCGCACATGATGGCCAAGGCGGCGCTGTCGCTGATGATGGAAAGCCGGCCCAAGCTGCCCGACGGCGACACCGCCATCAAGGAACAGCTGCCGCCGCCCGATCAGAACACAGGCAACTGAAGCGACGAGCTGCGCAACCGCGCTGACGCGAGGCCCGATCAGGCCAGCAGCGCCAGCTCCAGCGCGATCCATGCAAGAAAGGCCAGCAGCAGGATCACACCTTCGCGCCGGCTGACCTGCAGGTCGCCGCGCAGCATCGGATACAGCATCAGCACGAACACGATGGCCGCCGGCAGTTCCAGCCGTACGAACGAGGCCGGTAGCGGCATCGGCCGCAGGGCCGCCATGCCACCGACAATCACCAACAGGTTGAACAGGCTGGAACCGATCACATGGCCGACCACCATGTCGCCCTGGCCGCGGCGCGCGGCGGCGATCGCCGCCGCCACTTCCGGCAGCGCGGTACCGATGGCCACCGGCAGCAGGCCCGCCAGCAGCGGTGACATGCCCCAGCCGGCGCCGATCACCGGCGCCGCCTGCACCACCCAGCGCGCGCCGTAGTAGAGCAGCACGATCGCGATCACCAGCCGGATCAGGTTCAGGCCGAGCACCGTGCGCGTGGTGGCGTAACCGGCGATCGCCGACTGCAGCTCGGCCGGTTCACGGCGGGCGCGTGCCAGCACGAACGCCAGCATTGCGGCAAATGCCAGCAGCAGCACGACGCCCTCGATGCGGCTGATGGCGCCATCCAGGCCGAACACGATCAGGGCCAGCGATGCCAGCGCCAGCAACACCAGCAGCGGCGACAGCAGGCGCGTGCGCACCAGCAACGGCGCGGCGATCGCGGCCAGCGCGAGGGTCAGGCCGACATTGACGATATTGCTGCCGACCGCGTTGCCAAGCGCCAGTTCCTGCGCACCGACGGCGAAAGCCCGGGCATTGACCGCCAGTTCCGGCAGCGAGGTGCCGAATGCCACCAGCAGCAGCCCGGCCACGAACGGCGAGGCGCCGAAGCGTTGCGCCAGCCCCGAGGCCGCCTTGACGATGGAGTCGCCGCCCAGGGCCAGCAACAGCAGGCCCAGCAGGAAAAGTCCGATTGCAGCCAGCATGTCAGCTTCCTTTCAACGGTCGTGCCGCGATTCTATTACCCACCGCGCGTACCGCGCGGAATCAGGAGCACCCTTCCACATAGTCGACCTGCGGCGAAAGCCCCGCCCGCCACGCCGGTACCGTGCCGCCGGCATCAAGCTCGAATACCAGCGCTTGGCCGCCCCCGTCCGGAGCGGGAACGCGCACGTAATGGCCGCCTTCCACGTATTTGTGCGGCAGTGGCGCATCGGCCTGCGGGTACAGCGCCTGCAGCTCGCCCAGCGTCATGCCCACGCGGCCGCCACCGGGCGCCGTTTCGCCGGCGGTGTGCACGTCATAGCGGACGAACTCCCCGCCTTCGATCATGAAGTTCACGCCGGCCCCGCCCGGCGCCGAGGGTGTGAGGTAGTAGCACCCGCCATCGGTCGTGGCCTGGCCCTGCAACGGCCCCTGCCAGCTTTGCCGCAGCTGTTCTGCATCGATGCCCAGCTGCAGCGGACCATACGCCCGCCATCCGGCCTTGCCGGTGTCCGGGTTTTGCGCCGCGGTTGCGGCGGGCGCGGCAGCGGTCCGGGGGCTGGCGGCGGACTGCGCCGTGGGTGCCTGCCTGCAGCCCGCTGCGGCCAGCAGGGGTACCAGCAGGAATATCGCGATGTGCCTCATCTGCCATCTCCTCGGAGTCTGGCGACGGAGTCTACGCAGCAGGCCGCCGCCGGCAGGTGAGTACCGTCGTGACCCCACCGGAACGTCACCCGGCAGCCTCCAGTCCGCGCTTCAAGGCTTCACGTGCGCCAGTGCCTGCCGGGCGTGTCACCGTCCGCCCGCGTGGATCAGCCGGCAGCGGGCGCCTTGAAATTGCCGCGCAATCCGCTCCAGCACGCCTGGTAGCCACGCTGGCGATGACCGGCTTCCATCGCCTGGCCGGTGGCGCGGATCACGCCGCGGGTTTCGAACATGAAGGCCATGGTGTCGGTGACCACGTCCGGCCGCGACAGATCGGCCGCCGACGCCTTGTCGAACGTGGCCGCGTCCGGGCCATGCCCGCTCATGCAGTTGTGCAGCGACGCACCGCCGGGCACGAAACCCTCGGCCTTGGCGTCGTAGGCGCCGTGGATCAGGCCCATGAATTCGCTGGCGATGTTGCGGTGGAACCACGGCGGCCGGAACGTGTTCTGTGCCACCAGCCAGCGCGGCGGGAAGATCGCGAAATCCATGTTGCTGGTGCCCGGGGTGTCGCTGGGCGAATGCAGCACCAGGAAGATCGACGGGTCCGGATGGTCGTAGCTGATCGACCCGATACTGTTGAAGCGGCGCAGGTCGTAGCGGTACGGCGCGTAGTTGCCGTGCCAGGCGACCACGTCCAGCGGCGAATGGTCGATGTCGGCCCGCCACAGGCGGCCCTGGAACTTGGCAATCAGCTCGAACTGGCCCTGCACGTCCTCGAAGGCGGCATGCGGGGTTTCGAAATCGCGTGGATTGGCCAGGCCGTTGGAGCCGATCGGGCCGAGGTCGGGCAACTTCAGCAGCGCGCCGAAGTTTTCGCAGACATAGCCGCGCGCCTGGCCATCGGGCAGCTCGACCCGGAACCGTATGCCGCGCGGGATCACCGCTATCTGCTGCGGCTCGATCTCGAGCACGCCCAGCTCGGTGAGCAGCTTCAGCCGACCCAGCTGCGGCACGATCAGCAGCTCGCCGTCGGCGTTGTAGAAATAGCGCCCGTGCATGTCGACGTTGGCCGCATACAGATGGATGCCCACGCCGCCATGGGCATCGGGTGAGCCGTTGCCGCCCATCGTGTACAGGCCTTCGACGAAGTCGGTCGGCGCCGCCGGCAGCGGCAACGGATCCCAGCGCAGCTGGTTCGGCGACACAGCGCAGCGGGAGAAATCGCCGTGCAGTTGCGGCTGTTCGAAGGGGGCGAACTCGCCATGCGCCACCGCCGGACGGATCCGGTACAGCCAGCTGCGGCGGTTGCTGCCGCGCGGTGCGGTGAACGCGGTGCCGGTGAGCTGCTCGGCATACAGGCCGTGGGCCACGCGCTGCGGGGAGTTCTGCCCGACCGGCAGCGCGCCGGGCACCGCCTCGCTGGCGAACTCGTTGCCGAAGCCGCTCTGGTAACCGCGCGATTGGATTGACGTGCTCATCAGGGCCTCACAGGCCACCCGGCGGGCGGCACTTCTATGCTGGATGCGGCGCAGGTCCGCGGCATGGGAACTGCGCCGACAGAGACGGAAATGCGGATGCTGGATCGAACGCTCCCACGGTTCGCGCTGCCACCGTGGGAGTGCAGGAAACCGGCACCCGCCTTGCCGATTACAGCACGCCGCGCTTGATCTGGTCGCGCTCGATCGACTCGAACAACGCCTGGAAGTTGCCTTCGCCGAAGCCTTCATTGCCCTTGCGCTGGATGATCTCGAAGAAGATCGGACCGATCGCGTTCTGGGTGAAGATCTGCAGCAGCTTGCGCTGTTTGGTTTCCGGATCGGCGTCGATCAGGATCTTGTTGGCGCGCAGGCGCGGTACGTCCTCGCCGTTGTCCGGGATGCGCAGGTCGATCACGTCGAAGTACGCATCCGGGGTGTCGAGGAATGCCACGCCCTGGGCACGCATCGCTTCGACGGTGTCATAGATGTTGTCGGTGAAGCAGGCGATGTGCTGGATGCCCTCGCCCTTGTACGCGTCCAGGTATTCGTTGATCTGGCTCTTGGGGTCGGAGGATTCGTTGAGCGGGATGCGCACGATCCCGTCCGGCGCGGTCATCGCCTTGGACACCAGCCCGGTCTTGGCGCCCTTGATGTCGAAGTAGCGGATCTCGCGGAAGTTGAACAGGCGCTCGTAGTAATCCGACCACTGCTGCATGTTGCCCAGGTACAGGTTGTGGGTCAGGTGGTCGATGAAGGTCAGGCCGAACCCGACCGGGTTCTGCTCGGCACCGGCGATCGGCTCGAAGTCGGCGTCATAGATGCTGCCGGCCGCGCCGTAGCGGTCCACCAGATACAGCATGCAGTCGCCGATGCCCTTGATCACTGGTGCCGGCACTGCGCGGGTGTCGGCCAGCTCGGTGGTCGGTTCGGCCCCATTGCTGATGGCCGTGGCCAGCACCTCGGCCGCCGGCCTCCGGAAGCGGATGGCGAAACCGCAGGCGCTCGGGCCATGGGCCTGGGCGAACTGCGCCGCGAACGAATCGGGATCTTCGTTGACGAGAAAGTTGACGCCACCCTGACGGTAGACGGTAATAGCACGCTGCCGATGGCGGAGGACGGCAGTGAACCCCATTTTCCGGAAGTAGTCGTGCAGCAGGGCGCCCTGCCCGGCCGGCGCGGCGAATTCCACGAATTCGAAACCGTCGATGCCCATCGGGTTCTCGAAGGTCGTCACCTGCATGCCCGGGTCGGGTGCTTTCGATGCGGCGGGAAGTTGGGTGTTCATGGGTTGCCTCCGGAAGCTGGCCGTATCCGCGATGCGGATGCCGGCTATGAATGAGCCGCGCCTGCGCGGATCGGGATCGACGTTTATAGTTTCACATGAAACCACCATCAAGGTGCACTGCAGCATGAGCTCTCACGAACACAACGCCTCCACCCGCATCCGTGCCTCGCACGTCCTGCTCGACCTGGAGCAGTTCCTGCCCTACCGCGTCAGCGTGCTGTCGAACCGGATCAGCGGCAACATCGCCAAGCTCTATGGCGACCGCTATGGCCTGTCGATCCCCGAATGGCGGGTCATCACCATCCTGGCGCTGTACCCGGGCCTGTCGGCCAGCGAGGTGTCCGATCGCACGGCGATGGACAAGGTGGCGGTCAGCCGCGCGGTGGCCAGATTGCTCGAGCGTGGCTTCATCAAACGTGAAACCCACGGCGACGACCGCCGCCGCTCGGTGCTGGCCTTGTCGGCAGCCGGATTCGAGGTGTACGAGACCATCGCCCCGCTGGTGATCGAGTCCGAGCGGCGGCTGATGTCGGTGCTGAGCGAGGAAGAGGAACAGCAGTTGGAACGGCTGATCACGCGCCTGGCCGAAGATGGCCTGCCGCGCATGAACGAGCCGCGCTGACCGTCGCCAGCGCTCAGCTCAGATGTTTGCGCCGGGCGTAGATCCATGGCGCGGACAGCGCGGCGATGGCGCCACCGGCGAAACCGAGTGCGGCCGCCACCGCTGCCGCCTCGATCCGCAGCGGCAACGCCAGCGCGGCGATCAGCAGCAGGACCGCCGGCAGGCCGATGAACGAGGCCAGGAAAAAGCGCCAGCGCGGCACCCAGGTGTGCAGCTGCATCAGGCTGGCCGCTGCCCAGCCTTCGCCGGCCTGCTCGCGCCGGGCCGTTTCCGCCACCCGCAACAGATCCACCTCGACCGGGCCCTGTCCGCCGCGTGCATGCGCCAGCGCTTCGGCCACCGCCTCCGCTTGCGGCCAGTGCGCCGGCCATGGCTGGGGCGCGGCCACGCCGTACGCGGTCAACAGCGGCACGCTCAACGCCGGTGCGGCCAACGGCCGCAGCTTGCGCCCGTCCAGCACGCACCAGACCTGCGCCACCGCGCCACTGGCGCCGTGGTACAGGGCCAGCTGGGCCGGCGCCGGATACGGCAGTGCGGTCACCCGCGCCGCCATCGATTCCACCCCCATCGCCCGCAGGAACCCCACCCGGCTCCTGCCTTCCTGCGCCCAGCACACGCCCAGCCCCGCCAGTAGCAGCACCTCGGCGTGATCCTTGTTTCCCACCATGCCGCGCTCGTCGCTGGCCAGATAGGCACTCAGCGACTTCGGCTCGGGCACATCGGCCAGCTGCCAACGCTGCGAATGGCCCAGCACAAACCGCAGCGCCACCCGCGCACTGGCGCTGTCGCCCTTGGCCGCATCCGGCACGAACGGCACCACCGATGCCACGAACGCCCTCAGGTCGCCGCCGTGCGCGCCACTCCATTCGCGCGGCAGCAGGCCGGCCAGCAGGCCCTCGCGGACCAGGCCGTCAATCCGTTCCTTCTGCTCCACCAGCCGCATCAGCGCCGACTGCAGCATCACGTTCTGCGGGATCGCCGCCATCGGCAAGCGGTATTGCGGCAACGATGCGGCCCCGTCAACCGGCGCGCTTTCATCCAGCAACGCCTCGACCGACGGCAGGGTGACCGCAGGCGGTACGGCCTCGGCGGGGGCTACGGTTTCCTGGGTCATGGGCATCGCAAGCAGGCGGAGGGCGGTGGACGCCACGGTAGCAAGGACCTGGCGCACCACTAGCCAATAGCGGCAGCCCAGGCCGGAAATGAAGCGCGCCACAAAAAACGGCGCCTCGCGGCGCCGTGGGTTGCAACATCGCAGGCTCAGGAACGCGGCGGCGCCCAGTGCCTGAGGAAGGCGAAGAACTTCGCGCGGTCATAGCCCTTGCCCTTCTCCAGCTCGCCGGTGAACTGCGAATGCAGCAGTTCGCCTTCGGCATCGAGCACAAACAGGTGCGGGTACCCCTTGACCTCGGGGAAGCGCGAAAGAAACGCGGTGTTGGCGTTGTCCTCGGAAGAATTCACCTTCATCCAGACGTAGTTGGCGTCACGGAAACTGCGGATCTGCGCATCACCGCCAATGAAGGCATCGAGGATGTGGCACCACGAACACCATTCGCCGCCCACGTCCAGCAGGATCCGCTTGCCACCTCGCTGGGCCTCGACCTTGGCCATTTCCAGATCGGCGGCCGGATCACGCGCCGGATCGAAGCGGGCACTGAGCGCGGCGATGGCGGCGATGTCCGCCGCCGCCGGCGTATTGCCCGACACCACCGGTTCGCTGGTATCGCCCACCGCCATTTTCCGCGGCGAGGTATCCAGTGGCTGGGCGGTGTCGGGGACAGGCGCCGCAGGCTGGGCACACGCCGCCAGCGCCAGGGCCAGCAAGGTGGTGGGAATCCGCCTGTGCAACGCCATCGCCATGCTTACTTCACGCCATGCATCAGCTTGTTGATCAGCGGTGCGATCAGGAACAGCAGCACGCCCGGAATGGCCAGTGCCCAGAAGCCGAAGGTGTAGCCACTCTGCGCCGAGGCCACCGTCATGCCGCTCTCGCCGCTGACATAGCTGGCGAAAATGCCCGACAGGTTGTTGCCGATGGCCGTGGACAGGAACCAGCCACCCATGCCGAAACCGACCAGCCGCACCGGTGCCAGCTTGGTCACCATCGACAGGCCGATCGGCGACAGGCACAGCTCGCCGATGGACTGGATCCAGTACACCGCGAACAGCGTCCAGAACGGGATCTTCAGCGACTGCGGATCGACCAGGCTGGACAGGGCGAACATCAGCAGCAGGAACGCCAGGCTGTTGAACAGCAGGCCCAAACCGAACTTGCGCGGGATCGACGGATTGCTCTTGCCCATCTTCACCCACAGCCACGCCATGATCGGCGCCATGGTGATGATCGCCACCGAGTTGACCGACTGGAACCAGCCCACCGGGAAGATCCAGCCACCGAAATCGCGGTTGACGATGTTCTGCGCCAGGAAGTTGAACGAACTGCCGGCCTGCTCGAAGAAGCACCAGAACAGCACGTTGAAGGCGAAGATGATCAGCATGGCGATGGCCATGTCGCGACGCACCGGACCATCCTTGAAGCCTTCACGCAGGATCAGCACGCACAGCGCGACGAACAGCGCGGTGAGGATCCACTGCAGCGCGCCGGCGCCGATGGACAGCAGGAAAAAGATCACCGGGATGGCGACGACGGTGCAGATCGCGGTGACCAGCACCCGGCCGGTGCCCTCGGCGCCCGGCAGCGGCGCGCCGATGCCCTTGAGCTGGGCGCGGCCGAACCAGAACCACACCAGCGAAACCAGCATGCCGATGCCCGATACCAGGAAGACCACCTTGTAGGCAGGCATCGCCGGCGTACCGCCCATCAGCCGCTCGGCCAGCAGTCCGGTCAACCACGGGGCAATCATCGCGCCCAGGTTGATGCCCATGTAGAACAGGGTGAACCCCGAATCCCGGCGTCCGTCGGTGGTGGTGTACAGCTTGCCCACCATGGTGGAGATGTTGGGCTTGAACAGGCCGTTGCCGGCGATCACCGTGGCCAGCCCGAGGCGGAAGACGTTGTCGTCCGGCCACATGATCATGAACAGGCCGGCTGCCATGACCACCGCACCCAGCAGGATCGAACGCTGATAGCCGATGACCCGGTCGGCCACATAGCCACCGAACAGCGCCGCGGCATAGACCAGCGCCAGGTAGGCGCCGTACAGCCTGCTGGCCGGAGCCTCGCCGGCGCTGTCGCCACCGTAGAACTGGGCCACGATGTACAGGGCCAGCGCCCAGCGCATGCCGTAGAACGCGAAGCGTTCCCAGAACTCGGTCATGAACAGCATCCACAGCGGACGCGGATGGCCGAGGATGTTCTTGAACTCCGGCACGGGCGCCGGGGTAGGTGCGGATTGCGGCGCGGCAGCGCTCATGCGGGATCCCCTGGATTGAATGGATGGCAAGGTCCGGACGGGCCGGCACGACGCGCGAGGATCACCGACGCGCCGGCTTCACGTCAAATCACCGTGAATCGGCGCCGATGTCCTGCGTATCTGGCAGGTTACGCGCATCCGGGCCGGCGTCCGCCTTGCTGACGGACTGAATGCGCGACGGCTTTCAGCCGTGATCCTCGGCCGGGGCGTCGTTGCGGATGCTGGTGCGCACCTCGAACAGTTCCGGGAAAAAAGTCAGCTCCAGCGCCTGCCTGAGAAAACCCACGCCACTGGAGCCGCCGGTACCGCGCTTGAAGCCGATGATCCGCATTACCGTGCGCATGTGCCGGAAGCGCCACAGCTGGAACTGGGTCTCCAGGTCCACCAGGTCTTCGCACAGGGAGTATTCGCGCCAGTAGCGGTCGGTGTTCTGGTAGATCCGCTCGAACACCGGATGCAGCGCCGGGTCGCTGACATGCGGCCGGCTCCAGTCGCGGTCGCGGTACTGCTCCGGGATGCGGTGCCCGAAGCGGGTCAGGTAGCGCAGGAATTCCTCGTACAGGCTCGGTGCCTGCAGCGCGGCCTGCAACGTGGCCTGGCCCTGCCGGTCGTGGTCGAACACCTTGAGCATGTCCGCGTTCTTGTTGCCCAGCAAAAATTCGATGTAACGGTACTGCAACGACTGGAAGCCCGAGGCGGGGCCGAGCACGTCGCGGAAGCCCATGTATTCGGAGGGCGTCAGCGTCTCCAGTACCGACCATTGTTCGGTCAGCAGCCGCAGCACCTGCTTGCTGCGCGCCAGCACCTTCTGGCATTGCCCCACTTCATCGCGCTGCAGATGCGCCACCGCGGCGCGCAGCTCATGGCCAAGCAGCTTCAGCCACAGCTCGGAAGTCTGGTGCTGGATGATGAACAGCATTTCATCGTGGTGCGGCGGGTTGGACAGCGGCTGCTGCGCCGACAACAGCCGGTCCAGCTGCAGGTAGCCGCCATAGGTGAGCCTGCCCTGCAGGTCGGTCAGGATGCCGGCTTCGAGCTCACGCTGGTTCTTTTCTACGGTCATGGGCCACGCCAGGGTCTGTGACCGCAAAGGGTAACGCAGCACCGATCCGCACCGCTGCAGGAGGCGTATGGGTTGCGCTGCTCGGCGCCGGCCGGCGCGGCGGCAGCGGCTTCATGACGCGCAAACCGGCAGGGGAGGACAATGCGCTGGCGCGCCGGCGTTGATGGCGGGCACGACTGAATACGTTGCCTTTGATCGCGCGGCGGACGTTCGCGCGCTTTTCCAGCGACGCCGCAGGCGGATCGTGCTGCGCCGCAGGACGGCTTTTCCCGCCATGTTCCTTAACATGGCAATTCCTATCATTTGAAACCATCTGTCGAAGGTGTCGTAGCAATGACGGTTTCCGCCCAGTTCCAAATCGAATACCTGCAGTACCTCGGCGCCGACGGCACCCTGGTCCGCAATGATCTCCCCGAAACCCTGCGCGACCCGCGGGCTTTGCTGCCGATGTTCAAGCAGATGCTGGCCGTGCGTGTGTTCGACACCAAGGCCGTGGCCCTGCAGCGCACCGGCAAGCTGGGTACCTTCGCCTCCTGCCTGGGCCACGAAGCAGCCCACGTCGGCATTGGCGCGGCGATGAAGAGCGGCGACGTGCTGGCTCCCAGCTATCGCGAGTACGGCGCGATGTTCATGCGCGGCGTACGCCCGCGCGACGTGCTCATGTACTGGGGCGGCGATGAGCGTGGCAGCGACTACGACCGTGCCAGCGATGCCGCGCGCGATTTCCCGATCTGCGTGCCGATCTCCACCCAGTGCCTGCATGCCGCCGGTTCGGCGCTGTCGTTCAAGCTGCGCGGCATGGAGCAGGTGGCCGTGACCGTGTGTGGCGATGGCGGCAGCTCCAAGACCGACTTCTACGCTGCGCTCAATTCCGCCGGTGCCTACAAGCTGCCGCTGATCCTGTGCGTGGTGAACAACGGCTGGGCGATCTCGGTGCCGCGTTCGGCCCAGACCGGCGCGCAGACGCTGGCGCAGAAGGGCATCGCCGGTGGCCTGTTCTGCCTGCAGGTGGACGGCAACGACCTGATCGCGGTGATGGCCGCGATGCAGCAGGCGCGCGAACGGGCGCTGGCCGGCGACGGCGGCACGGTGCTGGAGTTGCTCACCTACCGCCTGTCCGACCACACCACCGCCGATGACGCGCGCCGCTATCGCGACGATGCCGAAGTGAAGGAAGCGTGGCTGCTGGAGCCGATGATCCGCCTGCGCAAATACCTGACCGCGCAGGGCGTGTGGAGCGAGGTCGAGGAAAAGGCGTGGATCGCCGAGTGCGGCGCGCGCGTGGACGAAGAGGTCAACAGCTACCTGAGCACCCCGGTGCAGCCGGTGGAGGCGATGTTCGACTTCCTCTATGCCGATCCGCCGCCAGACCTGCTGGCCCAGCGTGCCGAAGCGATCGCCCTGGAGCAGCGCCATGGATGAGATCAAGCGCAGCATTTCCGGATCCCCGGCCGGCCATGACCCCGACCCGGCCCACAGCGCAGACAGCGCGCGCGGAGAAAACACCATGACCGCAACCCCGATCACCCTGATCGAAGCCGTCACCCAGGCGCTGGCCTGGGAAATGGAACACGACCCCTCGGTACTGGTGCTGGGCGAGGACGTGGGCGTCAACGGCGGCGTGTTCCGCGCCACCGCCGGCCTGCAGCAGAAGTTCGGGGCGCAGCGCGTGCTCGATACCCCGCTGGACGAGACCACCATCGCCGGCCTCACCGTCGGCCTGGCCGCGCAGGGCATGAAGCCGGTGGCCGAGGCCCAGTTCGACGGCTTCGTCTACCCGATGGTCGACCACATCATCTGCCACGCCGCGCGCCTGCGTTACCGCACCCGCGGCCGCCTGCACTGCCCGATGGTGCTGCGCGTGCCGTGGGGTGGTGGCATCCGCGCGCCTGAACACCACAGCGAAGCCAACGAGGCGATCTTCACCAACGTGCCGGGCCTGCGCGTGGTGCTGCCGTCCTCGCCGCAGCGCGCCTACGGCCTGCTGCTGGCCGCGATCCGCGAGCCGGACCCGGTCATCTACATGGAACCCAAGCGCATCTACCGCCAGTACAAGGAAGTGGTCGCCAATGACGGCGAGGCACTGCCGCTGGACGTGTGCTTCGTGCTGCGCGACGGCACCGACGTGACCCTGGTGACCTGGGGCGCGCAGGTGAAGGAAGCGCTGGAAGCGGCCGACAAGCTGGCCGGCGAAGGCATCAGCGCCGAAGTGATCGACGTGGCCACGCTGCGTCCGCTGGACTTCGACACCATCGCCGAATCGGTGGCCAAGACCGGCCGCTGCGTGATCGTGCAGGAAGCGCCGAAGACCGCCGGTTTCGGTGCCGAGATCGCCGCGCGCCTGGCCGAGCAGTCGATGTACGACCTGGTCGCCCCGGTTGAACGCGTCACCGGCTACGACACCCACATTCCGCTGTTCCGCCTGGAAATGAAGTACCTGCCCAGCGTGGAGCGGATCGTGACCGCGGCCAAACGCGCGGTGGCGGCGGGCTGACATGCGGGCACGACTGCTGAGCAGCTACCGCAGCCAGTACCGCAACCCGCTCCACTTCCGTGCCGGCCAGATCGTGGAGATGGGCGTGCGCGACGAGGAGTGGCCGGCGTTTGCGTGGGTGCGCACCGAAGACGGCAGCGCCGGCTGGGCACCGGCTGCGTGGCTGCGCGTGCTCGACGACGGCCGCGCCGAGGCGGTGCGCGACTACACCGCGCGCGAGCTGGACGTGGATGGCGGCGAGCTGGTGAGGCTGCATCATGAACATGGGGGCTGGTGGTGGTCCGAACGTGCCAATGGCACCCAGGGCTGGCTGCCAGGCCGCGACCTTGAATTGCTGGAAGAGAACTGCACATGAGCCAGAGCAAGAATTTCAACCTGCCCGATCTGGGCGAAGGCCTGCCGGACGCGACCATCGTCGAATGGTTCGTCAAGGAAGGCGATGTGATCCGGCTCGACGAGCCGCTGGTGTCGATGGAGACCGCCAAAGCGGTGGTCGAAGTGCCCTCGCCGTTTTCCGGCAAGGTGCTGAAGCTGGCCGGCGCGGCCGGTGACATCGTGGTGACCGGGCACATGCTGGCGCAGTTCGAGCTGGACCCGAGCCTGCCGCAGCGCGCCGAAGGTCAGGACACCGGCCATCACCACGGCGCCTCGACGCCGAGCACCGGCGAGACCGCCCCGGCGCAGCCGTCCAGAGTCGTCGCATCCGACGACGGCGGCGAGATCGCCAAGCCTTCGGGCGAGCGCGAGGACGAAGGCACGGTGGTCGGCGCGATGCAGAGCTCCAACGCCGTGCACACCGAACAGGCCGTGGCCGTGGGCGGCGTCAAGGCAATGCCGGCGGTGCGGGCGATGGCGCGCAAGCTCGGCGTCGACCTGACCCGGGTGCGCGCCAGCGGTGGCGACGGCGCGGTGACCATGGCCGATGTGAAGCAGGCGGCCGAAGCGGGTAGCGCGCGGGTCGGTGCGCCAGCGGCCGCTGCGCCCCGTGCGGCCGCCGCTGCCGCACCGGTCGCGCGCACCGAAGCGCCGCGCACGCCGTTGTCGGCGGCCGGCAAGCCAATGCGTACGCAGCCACCGGGCGTGGTGGCCAAGGGCCAGCCGGAACCGCTCAAGGGCGTGCGCCGCAACATGGCGCGGGTCATGGCCGACGCACACAGCAAGGTGGTGCCGACCACGCTCAACGACGATGCCGACATCCATGCGTGGGCGCCCGGCAACGACATGACCTCGCGCCTGGTGCGCGCGATCGTGTCCGCCTGCCAGGCGGTGCCGGCGATGAACGCGTGGTTCGATGGCGAGGCGTTGACCCGCACCCTGCACGCGCAGGTCGATATCGGCATCGCCGTGGACACCGACGACGGCCTGTTCGTGCCGGCCCTGCGCAATGCCGACATGCTCGATGCACGCGGCGTGCGCGAAGGCATCAACCGCCTGCGCCAGCAGGTGGAAGACCGCTCCATCGCACCGTCGGAGTTGAGCGGCTACACGATCTCGCTGTCCAACTTCGGCATGTTCGCCGGCCGCTACGCCACGCCGGTGGTGGTGCCGCCGTGCGTGGCCATCGTGGCTGCCGGCCGCGCCCGCTTCCAGCTCACCCCGGTGATGGGCGGGATGGAAACGCACAAGGTGATCCCGCTGTCGGTGACCTTCGACCACCGCGCCGCCACCGGTGGCGAAGCCGCCCGCTTCCTGCGCGCGATGATCGATGATCTGGCACTGCCCCAGTAACCCGCTTTGTTCCCAGCAACACTTCAGCCCGCAGCGATGCGGGCTTTTTTTGCGCTGCCGATACCCCTCGACAGCGACCGGCCCGAGCCGCAGCGGCCCACCACTTCCGCGCTAGGATGCGTCCAACCACCCTCTGGACGGTACGGATGATCAACACCTGGGTCTGCGCCAACTGCAAGGAAACCAGCGAAGACAACTTCGAGCAGTGCTGGAACTGCGGCACAGGGGTCGATGGCTCGCCGCCGGAGCGCCCGTTCCAGCGTGACAGCAGCCAGCCGTGGATGCCGCCGCCACGCCTGATCCAATGCCTGCGCTGCCCCGGCGCCCGCATGGAGTTCATCGGCCGCAAGCGTTTTCATGAAGGCTCGCAGGCCATGCCGTTCCTGCTCGGGAATCTGGGCGAATTGTTCGTCAACCGCGAAGAGTTCGACCTGCATGCCTGCCCCGCCTGCGGCAAGGTAGAGCTGTTCTTATCCAACCTGCCCCGCTGAGCTTGCCCACCTTTCCGGGAGTATCGCCATGAGCCACCGCAGCCGTCTGGCCGGTTTCATCATCGATTGCCAGGACACCGACAGCGACACCGCCGCCGTCTTCTGGAGCGCGGCGCTGGGCCTGACAGCCGAGCCCGGCTATACCGAAGACGATGGTGCGCAATACAGCGAGCTGCTCGGCGCGCCCGGCGGCCTGCACGTGGAAGTGCAGCGCGTCAGCCATGCCTCGCGCGTGCATCTGGACATCGAAGCCGATGACATCGACGCCGAGGCCGAACGGCTGGAAAAACTCGGTGCGCGCCGCATTGGCTTTGTCAAACGCTGGTGGGTGATGGAGGCGCCCAGCGGCCATCGCTTCTGCGTGGTGCGCATGCGCGACCCGGAACGCGGCGCGGTGCCCAACACCTGGGAATAGACCAGTTGCCGGCAACTACAATGGCGCCTGCATCCGTGTTCGAGGAACCTGCATGACTCCCACTCTTTCCATGGCCGGCCGCCGCGTGCTGGTGGCCGGCGGCAGCCGTGGCATCGGGTTGGCGATTGCCGCCGCTTTCGCCGACGCGGGCGCGCGCGTGTCGATCTGTGCCCGCGATGCGGCGGTGCTGCAACAGGCCGCCCGGCAACTCGATGCGACCCATGGTCCGGTGCATTGGCAAGTGTGTGACCTGGCCGATCCGCTGCAGATCGAACGCTGGGTGGAAGATGCCGCCGGCACGCTGGGCGGCATCGATGTGGTCGTCAACAACGCCTCCGGGTTTGGCGGCGGCAATGACGATGCCAGCTGGCAGGCCGGGTTCGACATCGACCTGATGGCGGCCGTGCGCACCAATCGCGTCGCGCTGCCGCACCTGCGGCGCAGCGATGCCGCGGCGATCCTCAACATCAGCTCGATCAATGCCCTGCGACCCACGCCCCGCGCTGCCGCGTACTCCGCCGCCAAGGCCGCGCTGAACTACTACACGACCTCGTTGGCGACCGAGCTGGCGCGCGAGCGCATCCGCGTCAACGCCATCGCCCCCGGCTCGATCGAATTTCCCGGCGGCCTGTGGGAGCGGCGACGCGGCGAGAAGCCGGCGCTGTACCAGCAGATCCACGACAGCATTCCGTTCGGCGGCTTCGGCCGCGTGGAGGATGTGGCCCAGGCCGCACTGTTCCTTGCCGGCCCGCAGGCACGCTGGATCACCGGGCAGGTGCTGGCGGTGGATGGCGGCCAGTCGTTGCCCAGCTGACGCCTCAAGACAGGTGGGCCGAGTCGATCACCGTCAGGCCCGGCTCAGGCTGCAAGGCCGCCTCGACCACGGCCGCGGCGATGCGTTCGGCCGGATTGATCCGCAGCCCGGGCGGCAGCAGCGGCCGCAGCGCGCCCAGCAGCAGGCCGGCGAGGTGTTCGCCAGTACGCCGGACCGAGCGCTCGCCGCCGATCAGGCCCGGCCGCACCAGGGTCAACGAGGTGAACTGCAGCGCTCCCAGATCCTGTTCCAGACCGCCCTTGACCCGGTTGTAGAAGATCCTTGAGCCCGAATGGGCCCCCATCGCAGAGGTCAGCACGAAGGTCTGCGCCCCGTGCGCCCGCACCGCCTCGGCGATGTGCAGCGGGTAATCGTGATCGATCCGCGCAAACACCTCGCGCGATCCGGCCTGCTTGATCGTCGAGCCGAGCGTGCAGATCGCCGCGTCCACGTGCCACCACTCGGCCGTGAGCGGCAACTGTTCGAAATCCACCACCGGGTTGAGCAGGCGTGCATCGGTAATGGCCAACGGCCGCCGTGTCGGCGCCACCACCTGCCGGCAACGCCCGTCGCGCAACAACATGGCCAATACCTGCGCGCCCACCAGCCCGGTGGCGCCTGCCAGCAATACCCTCATTTCATTTCTCCATACTGGTCTGGTTCAAGCCCGTTGCCACCTTGCCGATAATGAAGCCTGGATACCACCTCTTCCGGCGCGCAGGCGTGCGCCGGTGCCACCGACAGGATTGCCGACATGCCCGATAGCCGCGACCAGTCGCCGCCCCCGTCTCCGGGGCCGGGACGCATCCTGTCACGGCGGCAGCAGGCAGCGGCCGTGGCGGATACGCCGTCGCCGGTCGCATTCAGCGGTGGCGGCATGGCAATGCTGCAACGGCTGTTCGCCGGCGCCAACGACCCGGCGGCTTTGCTGCTCGCCTTCGCCCAGGGCATGGCGACCTTGCCCGGCGAACTGGGCGACATGGGCCTGCGCCTGCAGAGCGCCCACAGCGATGGCGACTGGGAGCGCTACGGCCGCCTGTTGCGGCAGCTGACCGACAAATACATCCGCACCATCGAGCTGGAATCGCCACACGGCGCCAGTGCCGATGCCGGGCGCCTGCGCGACCTGCTGCACAACACCCTGGCAGTGGCGGTTTCCGGTCTGCTGCACGACTCCCCGGAACTGGACGAGGAAGCCCTGCAGCTCACCGCGACCCTGCGCGAGTGGCAGCCCGGGCAACCACTGGAGACGATCGAACAGCGCCTGCGCGAGCTGTGCCACCAGATCGGCGTGCGCAGCGAGGGCCTGCAGGAACAGCGCGACCTGCTGCTGAGCCTGTTCGACCTGCTGCTGGAGAACATCGCCGAGCTGCTGGATGACAGCAGCTGGCTGCAGGGCCAGATCGGCGCCGTGCGCAATCTGCTGGCACGCCCGCTGGACCGGGTTTCGGTCGAACAGACCCGCAATCGCCTGCGCGAGGTGATCTACAAGCAGGGCCTGCTTAAGCAGGGCATCAGCGAATCCAAGGCCGCGGTGAAGGAGCTGATGGGCGACTTTGTCGAACATATCGACGGCATGGCGATCAGCACCGGCCAATACCACGACCGCATCGCCGGTTACTCGCTGGCCGCGCGCAAGGCACGCAGCATCGCCGATCTCAACCACCTGCTGCAGGACGTGCTGCAGGACACCGGGCGGGTGCAGGAACAGGCGCTGCGCGCGCGCGACCATCTGGCCAGTGCCCGGGCCGAGGTGGAAGCGGCCGAGCAGCGCATCCGGATGCTGGAGCAGGAGCTGCAGGAAGTGGCTGGACTGGTGCGCACCGATCCGCTCACCGGCGCACTCAACCGCCGCGGCTTCGACGAGCTGCTGGAGCGCGAGATCGCCCGTGTCGGCCGCAGTGGCCAGCCGCTGTGCGTGACCCTGTTGGATCTGGACAACTTCCAGCAGACCAACTCCCTGCACGGCCACGCCGGTGGCGACCAGGCCCTGCGCCACCTGGTGGCGGTCATGCAGTCGCAGTTGCGCAGCTGCGACCACATCGCCCGGCTCGGCGGCGATGAGTTCGTGCTGCTGCTGCCGGATCTGCCGAAGGGCGCGGCGCTGGCGACGATGCAGCGGCTGCAACAGGCCATGGCCCAGCGTCCGTTCCTGCACGGGGACGTGCGCGTGCATGTCAGCTTCAGCGCCGGCACCGCGCAGTGGCTGCGCGGCGAGAGCGCCGAGACCCTGCTGCAGCGCGCCGACCGCGCCATGTACGCGGCCAAGCGCAGCGGCAAGAGCCGGGTGCTGGCCGCCGAATAACCCGTCGCCGGCAGGCAGCGGGGCCCTGTGTGTGATATTTCCCGCTGCCATGCGAATCACCCTGGCATGGACACCCTCGTGAGTTCCCACTCGATACCCGCATCCGGCGCAGCGCAGGCGCACTTCGCCGACCTGCTGCAGCAGCATCGGGGCATCGTGCTCAAGGTCGCGCGCAGCTACTGCCGCGACCCGGAAGATCGCCGTGATCTGATCCAGGACATCAGCATCCAGGCGTGGCGCGCGTTTCCCGCGTTCGATCCCGGCAAGGCGCGATTTTCCACCTGGCTGTACCGCATCGCGCTCAATGTCGCCATCTCGCAACAGCGCAGCCTGGGCCTGCGCGCACGCCACCGCGGACCGCTGGGCGATGCCGACGAGCCCGTCACCACGCTCGCACCCGAAGACGACGCCAGTCTGCGCGACCTGCATGCCCTGATCACGCAGTTGCCCGCCCTCGACCGCGCGCTGATGCTGCTCTACCTGGACGATTGCAGCCATCGCGAGATCGGCGAGGTGCTCGGACTGAGCGCCGGCAATGTCGCCACCCGCCTGCACCGGCTGCGCCAGCAGATCCGCCGGCAGTTCGATCCGCCCTCCGCCTGAGGCACCACCATGGAACTGGAACAACTCAAAGCCACCTGGAACCGTCTCGAGCTTCGTCTGGACGGCGCCGAAGCACTGGCGCTGCAGGCCTGGCGTGAACCGCGCCAACACCGGGTGCAGCGCGAGCTGCGTCGCTTCGGTTTCTACCAGGCGGCGTGGTTGCTGCTCTGGATCGGGGTGGTCGTGTTCGCGGCGGGCTTCTGGATCGACCATCGCAACGTGCCGCACCTGCTGGCTGCCGGTCTGGTCGTGCACCTGTACGGTATCGCCGCGATCTGGGTCACCGCGACGCGCGCCTTGCTGGTCGCGCGCCTGCATGCCACCGCTGCGGTCCTGCAGCAGTTGCGCCGGTTGGCACAGCTGCGCCGGTTCACCGCGATCAGCGAAGTCGCGCTGGGCCTGCCGTGGTGGTGCCTGTGGCTGCTGGCGTTGCAGCTGGGGATGATGGCGCTGCTGGGCGTAGACCTGTACGCGGCCGCACCGCACTGGTTCCAAGCCACGCTGGCGTTCGGCGTGGTGGCGATGGTGGCGAGCCTGCTGCTGGCCCGGCGCTGGGCCGCGCATCCCCCGCGGCAACGGTGGCTGCGGGGGATGATCGACAACCTGTCCGGATGCAATCTGGCCCGGGCGCAGGCGCAGCTGGAAGAAATCGCCCGTTTCGAACGCGACTAGCCGGCGGGTCAGTGCGCGGTTGCTGGCTTGCCGCGCATCTTCTGCCAGCCGGTCACCGCCAGCAGCACCACCACGCCGATCACGAACCCCACCACCACACCGCCCAGCGCATTGGCCACGCCCGTCCAGCCCGGCGTCGGCGCCAGGCCGACGATGGCGTGATGCAGCGCCGGGATCGCATGCACCAGGATGCCGCCGCCCACCAGGAACATCGCCGCGGTGCCGGCAATGGACAGGCCACGCATCAGCCACGGCGTCGCCCGCAGGATGCCGGCGCCCACCGCGGCCGCCGCGCGCCCCTTGTGCAGCAACCACATGCCGACGTCGTCGAGCTTGACGATGCCGGCCACCAGCCCGTACACGAACACGGTCATGGCCAGCGCGATCAGGATCAGGGTCGTCACCTGCTGCAGGAACGGGGCACTGGCAATCACCCCCAGCGACAGCACGATGATCTCGGCCGACAGGATGAAATCGGTGCGGATCGCGCCCTTGACCTTGTCCTTCTCCCAGGCGACCACGTCGGTGTGCTCATCGGCCAGCGCGCGGGCCAGCTCGGCCTTGTGCGCGTCATCCTCGTCCCTGGAATGCAGGAACCGGTGTGCCAGCTTCTCCACGCCCTCGTAGCACAGGAAGGCGCCGCCGATCATCATCAACGGGGTGATCGCCCACGGCAGCCACGCGCTGATGGCCAGCGCCGCCGGCACCAGGATCGCCTTGTTGAGCAGCGAGCCCTTGGCCACCGCCCACACCACCGGCAGCTCGCGGTTGGCACTGACGCCGGTGACCTGCTGCGCATTGAGCGCAAGATCATCGCCCAGGACCCCGGCGGTCTTCTTGGCCGCGACCTTGGTCAGGATGGAAACGTCGTCCAGCAGGGACGCGATATCGTCCAGCAAGGCAAACAGGCTTGCTCCAGCCATGGGTCACCGCAGGCAATGAATGGGTAAGGAGATGGATTTTCGCCTACTCGCATGGGCAACGTGTGACGCCGTGCCCTGTTCACCCGTCGACCACCCGGCACCGGCGACACTGCGACACCACGCCACGTCCTGGAGCCGCTCCTTGAGTGTGATGCCCGCTGATTCCACGCCCGCCACGATCGGCGGCATGAACCGCCGCCAGCAGATCGTGCGGCTGCTGCTGCGCTACCGCAATTCCGGGGTGTTCTCCGGCATCCAGCTCGATGGCGAATTGCCCCGACAGGAAAAGGTCCAGGGCAATGGCGACCCCACCCAGTTCGTGACCGACCTGGAGGCGCTGGGCACCACCTTCGTCAAACTGGGCCAGGTGCTGTCCACGCGCCCGGACATGATTCCGCCCGAGTACGTCGCCGCGCTGGAGCGGATGCAGGAACAGGTGGCACCGATTCCGGTGGAGCGCATCCGCGCCATCATCGAGGAGGACCTCGGCGCGCCCATCGCCAAGCTGTTCGCCGTGTTCGACGCCGAGCCGCTGGGATGCGCTTCGATCGCGCAGGTGCACCGCGCGGTGCTGCGCGATGGCCGCGAAGTGGCGATCAAGGTGCAGAAGCCGGAAGTGGCCGCGCAGCTGCGCTCGGATCTGGCGGTGCTGCGCAGTTTCGCCACCGCCGCCGATCACCTGACCCGCGTCGGCCGCCGCGTCCGCCTCAGCGACTGGCTGAGCGAGTTTTCCAAGACCCTGAAGATGGAATTGGACTACGAGGCCGAGGCCGCCAATCTGGCCCGCTTCGGCCAGCATCTGGCGCCCTATCCGGAACTGTGGATACCGCAACCGCTGTGGGACCTGTGCAGCCGCCGCGTGCTGACCATGGAACTGGTGCCGGGGGTGCGGGTGGACGCGATCCCCGACGTGCGCCGCACCGAAGAGTCGATGGTGCCGCTGGCGGCGGCACTGGTGCGCGGCTACCTGGACCAGATCTTCGTGCATGGCGAAATCCACGCCGACCCGCATCCGGGCAACCTGCGGGTGACACCGGACGGGCGGCTGGCGATCTTCGACCTGGGCATGGTCGCGCACGTGCCGCCACGGCTGCGCGAGCGGCTGCTGAAGGTGCTGTTTGCCGCCGTCGACGGGCGCGGCGAGGAAGTGGCCGACGAGATCATCGGCATCAGCACCCGGCTGGAGGATTACGACGAGGAGCGCTATCTGCGAGAGACCGGGCAGATGATCGCCCGCTATGCGGCCAACGGCACCATGTCCGAAGGCCGGGTGGTGCTCGAAATCGTGCATATCGCCACCTCCAGCGACCTGCGCACGCCGCCCGAATTGAGCCTGCTCGGCAAGGCCCTGCTCAATCTGGAAGGCGTCTGCCGGTTCCTGGCACCGGAACTGGATACCCGCCGGGTGATCGAGCAGCAGTTGCAGCATGTGATGCGGGCCCGGCTGAAGAAGTCGCTGTCGGCCGCCAACCTGGCCAGCGAGGCGATGGAGCTGCAGCAGCTGCTGCGGGTCGGCCCGCGCCGGCTGTCGGACATCCTCGGGCTGGTCGCCGAGAACCGCCTGCAGATCAGGATGACCGGGTTGGAGGAATCGCGCCTGATGGAGAACATCCAGAAGGTCGCCAACCGGGTGTCGGCCGGCATCATCACCGCCGCATTGCTGCTGGCCTCGTCATTGATGATGCGGGTGCAAAGCAGCTTTACGCTGTTCGGCTATCCGGCCTTTGCGATGCTGCTGTTCCTGATCGGCGTGTTCATCGGGCTGAGCATCATCGTCAGCGCGTTGCTGTTCGACCGCCGCACCCGCGCGCGGGCACGCGAGGAACGCGGCCACCGCTAGCCGGTGATCGCGGCACACCGGCCCACCGCCGCAGCGCAGCGGGCCGGCACACCCAGCGTGGTGATAGCGGTAACGCGCGCGCACAGTGCCAGCGCGATCACTGCCGTCGGCAATGCCAGGTGATCGCGGCGCGCAAGCCGATCACGGCGACAGCACCGTTCGCTGATGCTCCACAACACCCGCACCGTCCGCGACGACGCCAGCTTGCAGCAGCGGGGTCGTATCGCATCAGCGACCAGCGGCTACCGTGCACCAGCGTCGCAAGCGCGAACGAATCATCCAAGGGGATCCACACCAGCATGCCTGGGCGGCAACAGCAGCAGGCCGGCGGCGCAGCGCACGACGGTGCGTCGCCGGCATCATGAAACGCTGCGATACGTCAAGTTTTTTTGACCTCGCCAGCAAACATCCCAGTCAGCTTTGGGCAGGCATGATCCGGTCATCCCGCTGTCATCTGCGTGTCATTGGCATGCAACCGGCCGCTGGATGACGGCAGCTTCGCGCACTCCTCGTGCCCCGGCCGTGCCACATTGTTCCGCTTCCGATATCGAGCCTATGCATTGGACTGTCTGGCTTCTCCTGCCACTGCTGACCCTGCTGCTGGTGATTTCCGGCAAATGGGCAATTCTCAAGGCCGGGTTGTTGTGTGGCCTGCTGCTGGCGCTCAGCAGCTGGTGGCTGATCGACCAGCTCAGCGGTGACGGCATCAATGCCGCCACTCTCTATCACCTGCGCAGCGATATGGAAGGCGCCGGCGTTGGCGACTTCAGCCACTACATCGCGGTGTTCATCGCACTGGTGCTGGCCTCGCTGCTGCCGCTGGCGCTGCTGCGGTTCACGCGTCTGCGCCGTGAGCGCCACGGCCGGAAAGTGTTCGCCGGATTCGCGACGGCACTGCTGGCCACGCTGCTGCTCAGCCCGCTCCCTCGCGATGCGCTGCGTATCCATCAGCAGCTGCGTCCGGTCGATTACAGCGCGGTCGCACCCGAATACACCGTTCCCTCGCAGCCGTTGGCGCAGCGCAAGAACATCGTGTGGATCTACGGAGAAAGCCTGGAGCGTACCTATCTGGATGACGCGGTCTTTCCCGGGCTGATGCCCAACATCCAGCGACTGGCGGCAGAAGCGCTGGACTTCCGTGATATCGCCTCGGCCGAGGGCAGTGGCTGGACCATCGCCGGACTGGTGGCGTCTATGTGCGGGGTGCCGTTGACTACCGCACAGGGCGATGAGAACAGCATGGGGCGCATGCATCGCTTCCTGCCCGAGGCGGTGTGCCTGGCCGACTATCTGCAGCAGCAGGGCTACCGCAACCACTACCTCGGCGGCGCCAATGGACAGTTCGCCGCCAAGCGCGAATTCCTCGCCAGCCACGGGTTCGACGAGGTGCGTGATCTGGCGTGGTTCAAACAGCGCAACATCGCCGCCCGGCATTTCTCCAACTGGGGCGTGCACGACGACGTGCTGCTCGAGGAAGCGTTCAAGCTTTTTCTGCAGCTGTCGCAGGCCGAAGTGCCGTTCATGTTGACCACGCTGACGATGGATACCCACCATCCGGCCGGACATCTGCCCGTTGCCTGCAAGGACGTGCGTTACCGGAGCGAATACGGCGACATCGGCCTGTTGAAGGCCCTCAAGTGCAGCGACCGGCTGATCTCGCGGCTGGTCGACCGCATCCGCAGCAGCAAGTACGCCGACAATACCGTGGTGGTGGTGGCCTCCGATCACCTGGCCATGCCCAACCACCTGAGCCATGTACTGGAAGAACAGCGTCGCGAGAACCTGCTGCTGTTTTTCGGCAATGACATCGCGCCTCGGCAGCTGACCGCACCGGCCGGCTCCACGCTCGATTCCGGTGCCACGCTGTTGCAGCTGCTGGATCCGGCAATCGATGCGATCGGCTTTGGCCGCTCGCTGTTGTCGCCGTCGATCACAGCCAGCGCCAGCGCCGCGGCAGTACGCGACCACGGCAAGGACTATCCGCGTTATCTCGCCTATGCCCGTTCGCTGTGGCTGGGCGACCAGACCCGCGTACTGCGGCTGGACGACGGCCTGCTGCAGGTTGGCGTACAGCGGGTGCAGCCACCGGTGCTGCTGGAGTACGACAGGGACTGGGAGCTGAAGTCGGTCTACCTGGAGAACACCTCCAAGAAGTTCGACGATGCCGACCCGGCGCACACGCTGGCCTATGTCGATCGCTGCACCGCGTTCGAGGATGCCTCCGCCGCAGGCGAATGGTGCGCGCTGCTGGTCGATCGCGACCGCGGCATCCAGCTGTATCGCGATGCACAGCTGCGCGAAGGCGTTGCCGTGGATGCAGCGTTGCCCGCGTTCGCAGGCCCACGCCCGAGCGTGCGCCAGTCGCGCATGATCAGCCGCGAGGCCCGCCGCGCCGACCCCGGCCAGTACGTGCTGGAGCTGTATGCCAGGCAGAACCCGGAGCGTGCGTTCTGGGTGGAAGCGGTGTCCTCCCAGCGCAAGGTGGTGGTGGCGCAGCAGTGGGTGCAGCCCGATGCGGATGGCCGCATCCGCATGTCGCTGGGGCTGGACCACGAAGTCGATGATCTGGAGATCCGCGCGTGGCTGAACCACGCCGAGCAGCTGGCGGTGGAGCGCTATGCGCTGCGGCCGGCAGCGACACGCCGTACCCGCTCCTGAGCGGGCGCCTGCCGCTGCCAGCGCGCGGCCAGGCTAGCCGTTGTCGGCCGCTCCCCCGTTGTCGCGCGTGCCACGGACGATGTGCAGGTCGGTCGGCTTGACCAGCGCGATGTTGCGCTCGGCCAGCCGCTGCAGCATCGCAAACAGCAGTTCGCTGCGCACACCGTAGACATTGCGCGGGCTGGAGACGTGGGCGAAGCTGTTGATCGCCACCTGCCCGCCGTTGATCGAATCGATGAAGACCGAGGGCGCCGGGTCATCGAGGACGGCGGTGTTTTCCGCGTACAGCTGCAGCAGGATCTGCCGCACCTGGCCGACATCACTGTCCAGCGGCACCGAGAACTGGATTTGCACCCGTCCCAGCGCGTTGGCCACCGTCATGTTGCGGATGGTCTTGGTGATCAGCTCGGAGTTGGGAACGATCAGCATCGACCTGTCGCCCACCTGGATCTCGGTCGAACGCACGTTGATGCGACGGATATCGCCCTCCTGGTCGCCTATCTTCACCCAGTCGCCGATCTTCACCGGGCGTTCGGCCAGCAGGATCAGTCCGGAAACGAAGTTCTGCGTGATCGCCTGCAGGCCGAAGCCGATACCGACCGACAACGCGCTGGCCAGCAGGGCCACCTTTTCAAAACCGATGCCCAGCGCCGCCAATGCCCACAGCACCGCCAGCACGATGCCGGCATAGCGCGCCACGGTACTGATCGAATTGCGCGCGCCCAGATCCAGCTCGGTCTTGGGCAGGTAGGTTTCCACCAGCCAGTGCTGCAGCGCGCGCATCAGCGCCAGCCCCACCGCCAGCACGATGACGCCGCGCACCACGGCCGCCGGTTTCAACACGGCACCGCCGATCGTCAGGCCGTTGGCCAGGGTGCCGATCCAGTCATGGATCGCGTTGAAGTTGCCGAACGGCGCGGTGAGTGCCGCCAGCCCCAGCAGCACCAGGCCAATCCGGACCACCGCCGACAGCAGCACCGCGCCCTGCTCGATCCGCGAAGTGCTCACGCCGGTGGACAGACGCAGGGTGCGGCCGGTGGCGCTGTCGGGCGCCAGCAGCCACAGCGCGAAATCGTCGGCGAACTTCAGCAACAGCGACACCGCCAGCAACATCACCGTGATCCAGATCATCTGCTGCGCGGCGAACATGGCGAAATTCAGGTAACCCAGCAAGGTCGCCACCAGCGCGGCCAACACCGTCAGGTAGCCGCCAAGGCGCGCCAGCACCAGCCACCCGCTGCGGCTGCCTGTGCGGTGACCCTTTGCCGATGGCGTGGACACCTCCGCCGCCTGACGACGATGCAGACGTGCCAGCGTCACCAGGATCGCGATGATCAAGGCCACGTAGGTCAATGCGATCACCCCGTCGAGCGTCACCGTGCCGACGTCGGACGTGCGCGCGGAGCGGTTGATCTCGCGCAGCATCATGCTCAGCCAGGTCAGTCCGGCCGCTCCCCAGGCGTACTTGCGCAGCCGCAGCGCCGCCACATCATCGATATCGAGCAGGCGCCACGAGGGACGCCGGGGGACCAGCAGGCAGGCGCTGAGCGCGGCAATGAAGGCGGCCACGAACGAAGCGGTGACGAACACGTCCGCCACCGATTGCAGGCGCGGCGGCACGGCACCGATCAGGCGCACGCCTTCCACCAGCGCCAGGCTCGCCAAGCCCGGCAACAGCGTACCCGCCAGCAGCAACCACACCGCCAGACCCGAGCGCCGCAGGCGGCCAGCCGGTGCGCGTTCGGAGGCGGCATAGCGACGACCGGCGTAGCGCATCCCCAGCCGCGCCGGGAACATCAGCAGCAGCGCCAGCAGCAGCGCCACCAGCGGGATGGTCCAGCCGGAGCGGGCAATCGCCGAGGCAAAAGCGCCTTGCCCCTGCCGGTAGAGCGCCATCCAGCGCGCGTAATCGGCCGGCGCATGCGCGGCGAACTGCTGCCACAACGACGGTGACAGCGGCGAGGCCACCTTGCGCGCCAACTGCGCGCCGAACTGGCGCGCCCGCATCTTTTCCAGCGAGTCGCCCAGCTGCCGGGCTTCAAGCGCGAGCAGGTTGCCGCGCTTGACCGCCGAATCCACCTCGCTGCGCTCTTTGGCCAGTGCCCGCCGCTGCTGGCTGATGTCACGGCCTTCGGTCGTGCCTTCGGCCAGCGTGCCCAACTGCGCGATGCGCTGGTCGATCTGCTGCAGCCGCGGTTCCAGCGTGCGGACCGCGGTCTCGGCCTCGCGCTGCACCGCCAGTGCTTTTTCCGACAGCGTCTTCAGGGTGTCGACAGTGTCTGCATCCTCGAGCGAGCGCCGGATATCCTCCAGCGCCCGGCCGGCGCGTACGATCTGCGCCTGCGCGTCGGTGCCGGCTTCGGTGGCCGGCTCGGCGGCCAAGGCCGGCGGCATTGAGAATCCGCCGACCAGAACGGCGGCGAGCAGAAACCGGAGAGGCAGGCAAAGACGATGGTGGAACAAGGGATGACACCGGCATGCACGGACCACCGCGCGTGCGGCGACTATAGATCAGCGCTTGTCCACATCCTGCATGGCGAGGCGGTGCTCAGTATCTGAGCGCCAGTTCGGCGATGCGGTGCCGGTTGAGTTCGTAGATTTCCTGGAACTCTTCCTCGGTCAGCTCTTCGGGCGCATACACCGCCACCGGGTCCCACTCATGATCGGTAGGCAACGGCTGGCGGGGGCCGGCGCGCAACGAGTAATGATGCCCTTCGTAGTCCGCCAGCTCCGGCACGTCTTCCCAGCGTTCGCGCGCGAAATGGTTCTGGCCCTTCAGCAGGATCACGGCGTACATGGCTTTCTCCCGGCAGCGGTTGCAAACAGCGTAACGCAGAAAACCAGGCCCTCGCCGGGAATACGGCTCCGGCGCACATCACCCGCGCCGGTGCTGCAGGCACTCCCACAGCTCGGCCATTTCGGTGGCGATAAACGAGGGCAGCGGCGGCAACGGCGGCAACGGCGTATGGGTTGCCTGCACCTGCTGCATGTCGTCCAGGGCCGTGCGCAGCATGGCGAGGCCGTCCTTGCCGAACATCGATGCCACAGCGTCCCCGGCGGCGCTGCCGCCAATGCGCTCCATCGCCCAACAGGCCGACAGCACGCGGTACGCCAGCTGCTGGGTGGCGGCGATGGCCGGCCACTGGTCGGCTGCCGCTTCGCGCTGGCTGCGCGAGGCCAGCAACGCCGCATCATGCGAGCGCGACAGCATGAAGGTCTGGTGCATCAGGTCGCGGCGCGCGGTCCGCGCGGCCGGCGTGACCAGTTCCGCACGGGAGAGAAAGCCAAGGGTGTGCGCCACCGCGCTCAGGGTCCGTGCCAGTTGCTGCGGAACCAGCGCGGCCGCCGCGCGCGGGGCCATCAGCTGGTACACCAGCAGCGCGACCGCGCACCCCACCGCCGTATCCACGCCGCGCGCGAGCAGATAGCCGCCCAGATCGGGCACCGGATGGCCGCCGGCGGCCAGGGTCAGACCGGCCGCGGTGATGAAGATCACCGCCAGGCCGTAGTTGCGCATCACCACCATTTCGATGCTGAATTGCAGCACGACAATCACCAGCACCAGCCACAGGCCTTGCGGGCTCCACCACAGCACCAGGCCAGCCAGCAGCAGGCCGATCCAGGTTCCGAGCACCCGCTCGGCGCTGCGTCGCACCATCCGCAGCCAGTCCAGGCCCTGATGCAACATCAATACCGCCGCCGCCACCGCCCAATAGGCGCGCTCCAGTTCCAGCATCGCGCCGATGGCACCGGCCAGCAGAGTGGCGACCCCGACCCGGGTGATCACCAGCAGCGACATCGAGCGCGGCCGGATCGCCTCGGTCAATGCAGCCGACCAGCCTGGATGTCCGAGCGGAATCGCGTCGCCGGCCTGCAACGCAGCGCCGGCCGGTGGATTGTTCGCCTGCAGCGCCAGCTCATTGGCACGCGCCAGCGCCCCCGGGGGACATGGCCCTCCCTCGCCGCGCAAGCCCATGACATCGGCAAACAGCAGGTGCAGTTCGCGATTGAGCACCCGCAGCCGGCTCAGGGTGCTGTCCGGGGAGGCCTGCACCGGCTGGAAGCTGACCAGGGCCTCCCACGTATCGTGCAGCGCCATGGCCGCCTGCTGCCGGGACGCGATCTCATGCGGACCGGCCACCGATTCGATGTAGGCCACCACCGCACGGCCGGCGGCCTGGACCGCGGCCTTCTCCGGCCGGCGTGGCCACAACAGCACCCCGGCCATATGCGTCAGCCAGGCAAAGCCGCCTCCGGCCAGAACCAGCAGGCCGGCCTGCGCCGGGCCGATATGCGGCGCCGGCATGGCACTGCCTGCCGCACAGGCCAGCATGAACATGTATGCGCCCGGCGGCCCGATACGCAGGGCGTTGCCCATCCACGTCGCCAGCATGGCGATGATCGCCACCGTCGGCACCACCGCCCACGGGTAATGCGATACCCAGTTTCCGAGCCCCACCGCAAACGCAAACGCCAGCACCACCGCGCCCAGCAATGCCGCCCTGTACAGATAGGGGCGCCCGCTGCCGTACAGCGAGGCGAAGCCCCCGGTAGCGGCCATCAGACCGGCGGTGGTATCGCCGGCGAGCCAGCCCACCAGTACCGGCGTTGCCATGCAGATGCCCGCACGCAGCGAAAACGGCCAACGTGGCTGGTTCAACGGCCGCATCACAAACATCTCGCGCAGCACACGTTTGAACATTGTTGAATTCGCCGTCGTTTGGGAGGGTTGAAGCACGGTGTTTTCGAGGTTCCAGACTACGGACGCGTCCATTGGCAAGCCTGCGCCCGACAGGGTAAATGGGCCGTCAGCCCGGCCAGTGGGTGAGCGCCCAGTACAGAGCATTCACCAGGCGGGTGGTAAATCTGCTCGCCCCTTGGCGACATTCCCCAGGAGATGTCATGAGTGACCATCCTACGCTGGCCACGGTTGCGTCCATCGACCTGCAACGCTATCTGGGCACCTGGTACGAGGTGGCGCGCCTGCCGATGCGCCACGAACCGGAAGACGCCACCGATATCAGTGCGCAGTATTCCCTCAATGAAGACGGCACCATTCGGGTGCAGAACCGTTGCATCCACAAGGGCAAGGTGGAGGAATCCATCGGCCAGGCCACCGCGGTGGACGAAACCAACAGCAAGCTGGAAGTCAGCTTCCTGCCTGAAGCATTGCGCTGGATCCCCTTCACCAAGGGCGACTACTGGATCATCCAGATCGACAGCGCCTACACCGCGGCACTGGTCGGCAGCCCGGACCGCAAATACCTGTGGCTGCTGTCGCGCCTGCCGAAGATGGACCCCCTCATCCAGGACCACTACATCGCCTACGCGGCGCAGCAGGGTTTCGATGTCGACCAGTTGATCCACACGCCACACACCGGCCATCCCACCGCGGGCTAGATCCACCGCACAGGCGCGTGGCCCGGCTCATCGCGAACGCGGTGGAATCCGCCGCCGCGGTGGCTGGGCGTCGCGCTCGGCCATCTCGCGCACGCGCACGCCCGCCTCCCGGATCAGCCCCGGCAGCAGCCGGGTTTCGGGCAGCAGATGCCAGTATTTCTGCGGCATTTCCTGCCGCATCATCGTCGGATTCAACCGCGCCGGGTTGAAGATGCTGGCGTAATACGTCTGCCACAGGGTTTCGTTGGCGTCCTCGGACGGAACCTCGTCGCGCTGTCCGCCCGGGCCTGCCCACAGCTGCTCACCGTCCCAGCGCGCACTGCGGTACGGGGTCAGGATCGTCCATCGCATGCCGGCAAAGCGACGCATGAAAAAGGGCGCCACCCGGTCCACGATGCGGTGCTCGGGTTCGAACCAGGCCACATAGGTTTCTTCCAGGCCCGGTACCGCACGGAAGCGCACGAACGCCTTCATCTTGTGCGTATCGCGCTGCACCGCCTTGGCCCACTGCCCCGCCCGGTGCACGTCCGGATCCGTCGCGCGCTCCAGCAATCCACGTTCGCCATTGCCGATACGCCACAGCAGGCGGTACAGCAACGCCTGGCGCTGCAGGTCCCGATGGCACAACACGGCTTCCGCCAACGCCAGGAACGCCGCCGGCACCGACAGGCCATGGCGGACCGGCGCTGCGCTCTCCAGGATGGGCGCCGGAATCAGCCCGGCCTGTGCCTGGCCATCCCAGCTGATCTGCTCGGGGGCGATGCCCGCTTCCCAGCCCCGGCGGGCCAGCGACCTCCAGGCGGCCGCGTCCCATTCCGGCTCGCAACGGGCCAGCCAGGCGCTCATGCGAACAGATCCCCTTGGCGTGGCCGCGGCGCCAGCTGCGCACGCAGCCGCGCCGGATCATCCAGCCGCTGCTGCGGATGGTGATCGAGCAGCGACACGAACGGCAGCATCTTCGACACCGGCGCGCGCAACCGCGACAGGTCATCCAGACGCAGGCGACCATGCCGGCGCGAGGCGATGATCTTCTGCACGTTGCGCGTGCCCAACCCGGGAACCCGCAACAGCATTTCCCGTGGCGCGCGGTTGAGGTCGACCGGGAACCGTTCCGGATTGCGCAGCGCCCACGCCAGCTTCGGGTCGATGTCCAGATCGAGCATGCCGCCGGTGGAGGACGGCGGCACGATTTCATCGACCCCGAATTCGTAGAAGCGCAACAACCAGTCGGCCTGGTACAGGCGATGCTCGCGTTGCAGCGGCGGCGGACGCGGTGGCAGCTGCGCCGAGGCATCGGGGATCGGGCTGAACGCGGAGTAGTACACGCGGCGCATGCGGAAATCGCCATACAGCGCATGGCTGGCACGCAGGATCACACCGTCATCGGCGCTGTCCGCGCCCACGATCATCTGCGTGCTCTGCCCGGCCGGAGCGAACCGCGGCGGCTTGGCACGGCGTCGTGGGTCGGTGCTGCGTGCTTCCCTGTTCTCGTCAATGCGCCGGCGCAACTCGCCCATCGCCGAGCGGATGCCCTTGGCCTGCTTCTCCGGCGCCAGCGTCCTCAAGCCCTCTTCGGTCGGCAACTCGACATTGATGCTGAGCCGGTCGGCGTAACGGCCGGCGCGGGCCAACAGCTCCGGTGAGGCCTCGGGAATGGTCTTCAGATGGATGTAACCGGCAAAACGATGGTCCTCACGCAGGCTGCGCGCAACTTCCACCAGTTGCTCCATGGTGTAGTCGCCGTTGCGGATGATGCCGCTGGAAAGGAACAGGCCCTCGATGTAATTGCGCTTGTAGAAGTCCAGCGTGATCTTCACCACCTCTGCCGTACTGAAGCGCGCACGCCGCACGTTGCTGGAGACGCGGTTGACGCAGTACGCGCAGTCGTACACACAGAAGTTGGTCAGCAGGATTTTCAACAGCGAGACGCAGCGGCCATCGGGCGTGTAGGAGTGGCATATGCCCATGCCTTCGGTGCTGCCGATGCCACCGCTTCCGAGCGAATTGCGCTTGCCCGCACCGCTGGAAGCGCACGAAGCATCGTATTTCGCCGCGTCGGCCAGAACCGCCAGTTTTTGCATCAATTCCATCGCTGCATGCTGCCAGCAAGCGGTCTCGCCGACTGCGAAAGAAAGCCTGTGACGGCGAACGCGCCTGAAGCGTTGTGCTTCATGAACAAGGCGGCGTTGTTTGTGTGGCCCTGTGAAATGACATCGACGCCGACCTGTCTACAGTGCTGCCACCTACCCCCGGTGGATCCCATGGACCTGAAAAGCGGTTATCCGTTCTGGGCGATCCGGAACGGTCTGATGCAGGCGTTTCCCGCGCTGGAAGACGATATCCGCTGCGAGGTGCTGGTCATCGGCGCCGGCATCACCGGCGCACTGATCGCCGATGAACTGGCCCAGCACGGCCATGAGGTTGTCGTGGTCGAGCAACGCGATGTCGGCTGGGGTTCCAGTGCTGCCAGCACGGCCCTGCTGCAATACGAGATCGACACCCACATGGTCGATCTCGCCAGGCAGTACGGGGAGGAAAACGCGGTGCTCGCCTACCAGGCGTGTGCCGATGCCATTCCCATGCTGCAAAGCCTGGCCGCGCAGGTGCGCAATGTGGACTTCCAGCGCACCGGCAGCCTCTACTACGCCAGCAAACGCCGCCACCGCAAGGACCTGCTGGCCGAATTCGAACTGCGCATGAAGCATGGCTTCGCGGTGCATTGGCTGGAGAATGCACAGGTCCGCAGCGACTACGGATTCGATGCGCCTGCGGCGATCCTCAGTGATCTGGCCGCGAGCATGGACCCCTACCGCATGGCCTATCGCCTGCTCGCCCGCTTGCGCCGGCGCGGCACGCCGGTATTCGATCGCACCGTAATCACCGGCATGACGGTGTCGTCGCGGGGGGTGCGGGCGACGACGGGCCGCGGCGCAAGCATCCACTGCCGGCATGTGGTGCTGGCTGCCGGCTATGCCAACGAGCGCTGGCTCTCGCGGCGCGTGGCGCGCAATCGCAGCAGTTATGCCTTCGTCACCGACCCGATCCACCCCGACCTGCTGGGGCCGTTGCGCGACACCATGCTGTGGGAATCGGCGCGCCCCTACCTGTACATGCGGGCGACCGCCGACAACCGGCTGCTGGTGGGCGGGGACGATGACGCGGTGGATGTGCCGGCACGCCGCGATGCGCGCGTGGACAAGAAGGCGCGCAAGCTGGTCGCCAAGGTCCAGGCCTTGTTTCCGCACCTGCCGTTGTCCCCGGCGTTCGCCTGGGCCGGTACCTTTGCCGAGACCAGCGACGGCCTGCCGTTCTTCGGCGCGCACCCGCATTGGGGGCCGCGGGTCCAGTTCGCCATGGCCTATGGCGGCAACGGCATCACCTATTCGATGATCGGCGCGGGCCTGATCCGCGCCGGTATCGAGAAGCGGCGGCATCGGCTGGCGCCGTTGTTTTCGTTCCAGCGCCTTGATTGAAGCCGGACTACCGCGCCGCATGCCGGCCCCGGCGCGGTAGCCAGCACCGATGGCGACAGGCATCATTCAAGCCCTAACTGGTAGCGTTGTTTCAGCCTTGCCACCCTCGGTGGGGCCTGCGCCTGGAGCGGTAACGCCATGAACCGATTTCCCCTGATCCTCGCCTGCGTGCTGACTCCCGTCGCGGCGACGGCGCAGAACGGCGTTACGCCCGGTGCGCTGGACCTGAGCGTGCCGGAGGCGCCGATGCGCTATCTGGGTGATCCCGCATACCAGGGCGATGCTCCGGGCACCTTCTATGGCGACCACAGCGGTCGCACCCTACCCAAGACCAACACCAACGCCGAAGTGGTCGACGACAAGTTGCAGGTCCATGGCAGCGTCAGCACCGGGATCGGTTATTCCAAGGAGCTGGGCAACAGCCACTGGAGTTCGGCCAGCCTCAATCTTGGCAAGAACTACACCAACGACGACGGTGAAACCCGACGCGTGGACGTGAACATCCACGTCAGCAAGGGGGAGGGCCGCGGCTATTTCGGCCCCGGCTACGGCCCGGGACCGTATTACGGCTGGTAACCGCACACTTTTTTATGCGCCAGCGCGCCCTCCGGCGCGCTTTGCATTTCAGGCGGCACTTACGCGGTGCAACGCATCCACATGCAGTCGATCGCATCCAGGGTCACATGCAGCAGCAGGCCGATCCCGAACATCCGGGTGCGCCTTGGCAGTACCAGCCCGGCGTAGAGCGCAATAGCCGGTGTCGTATGCAGCGGATGGAAACCGATGCTGCAACGGTTTGGCGCGTAGATCGGATCGGCAAGCAGGTGATCCAGATCGATCACCCAGCCCAGCAGCAACAGCAGCCACGCGCGCGCGAACTGCGGCCGCCAGAACAGCCACGCCAGCAGTGCGGGAATGGCCGCATGCAGCAGCAGATGGACGATGGCGCGCAGGCTCATGCGCGGCCGACCGGCCGACGCCTCACGGCAACGCGGCGCCATCCCGCGCCGCATATCCAATCATGTTCATGTCTGTCGCCAACCGGAGGGGAGCGGCGGCCATTCTAGACGGCGCGCGCCAGCCACGGCGGTAGAATGCACGCCTGCCGGGCGGTTGTGCCGGGCCGTTTCCGGAGTGGCAATGATCAACAACGATGTACTGCGCAGCATCCGCTACATGCTCGACCTCAGCGACAGCATGATCGTGGACACCGTCCACCTGGCCGATCCCTCCTTCGAGGTCGATCAGGCCCAAGTGCACGATTTCCTGCGCAAGGATGATGAACCGCTGTTCCTGGCCTCCCCGGATGCAGTCTTGGCGCATTTCCTCGATGGCCTGATCTTCCACTTCCGTGGCCGCGACGAGTCGATGCCGGCGCGCCCGGTGGAAAGGCGCATCACCAACAACGTGGTGCTGAAGAAGCTGCGCGTCGCCTTCCAGCTCAAGGACGTGGACATGCACGATATCTTTCACAGTGCGGGCTTTCCGGTCTCCAAGCCCGAGTTGTCGGCGCTGTTCCGGCAGCCGGACCACAAGAACTACCGCGAATGCGGCGACCAGATGCTGCGCAACTTCCTCAAGGGCCTGACCCTGCGCCTGCGCGGCAACGGCTGAGCCGTCAGGCGAAACCGCGAATCCCCGGCTACGTCCGGTCAGCGCAAGAAGACAAAAAATAGCCCGGCATCAGCCGGGCTCTGCTGCGACAAGCAACAACGTGTCGCGCTAATCGATACGCGGCTTACCAGCTGAAGCGCGGGCCGATCGACCATTCCTTGTCGCCCTCGCCGTTCATCTTGATGTCGCCGTTGATGCCCCAGTTCTGGTTGAGCTTCACCTGCGCGCCAAGACGGCCGTAGAAGTCGCCTTCCGGGTTGATGCCGTGCTTGCGGGTGTAATCCTCGTAGCCGGCCATGCCGTAGACCTCAACATGCCGGCCGAACGCGGTGCGGATACCCGCTTCGGCGTTGTAGCCCTCGGCGTCCAGGCCATGCTTGGGATCGAACTTCTGGTAGCCCACGCGGGTCACGAAGTCGGTGGTCGGGGCGATCTCGCGGTTGTAGCCCGCGCCCAGTCGCCACTGGTCCACGTCAATCTTGCCCAGATCGGTTTCCTGCTGGGAGAACTCGCCGAATGCGTGGAAGTTCGGATGGAACGCGTAGGAACCCTTCACTCCCCAACCCTCGGCTTTGCCACCGGCAGCGTCGGTCTTTACGTAATCGCCTTCCACATAGTTGTAGGACAGGCCATCGGCAGCGGCGGCACTGAACGGAAGGGCGACAACCAGCGCCAAGGCAATCAATGAAGTCTTCATGCGTACACCTTTTGTGATTTCTGTTTTGGTGGCGCGGGTGCAAAGTTGCAGCCTGCGTCCGGATGTAAATTATCCGTTATGCAGTGCAACTCACCCTGAAGGTTCAGGTTCAAAAAACGGCTGTTTTAGGCCTTTATTCAGGCGCTTTCAGGCACGCGTGCGAGTGTGCAAACCTGCGTCCGTAAGACGTGGTGCGCTGGTGCGCTCAGCGCTGACGTGAGCCGCGAGTACCCGGGCCCGGGCCGAACTTCGCCGCCGCGGTAACGGCTTTGGGCGCAGGGCCGCTTTCGATGTCGGTCAGGATCGGGCACTCCGGGCGGTCATCGCCGGAGCAGCAATCGGCCAACGCCTGCACCGTGGCCACCATGCCCTGCAACTCGCCAATGCGCTGGTTGAGCACGGCGATGTGCTCCAGCGCCATCGCCTTGACGTCGGCGCTGTGGCGCGAACGGTCGTGCCACAGCTGCAGCAGCTCGGCGATGCGCTCGACGCTGAAGCCCAGATCGCGCGAGCGCTTGATGAAGCCGAGCGTGTGGATGTCACGCGCGTCATAGACACGGTAGCCCGACCCGGTTCGCGCCACCGGTCCGATCAGGCCGGTTTCCTCGTAATAGCGGATCATCTTTGCCGAGATGCCGGTGGCCTTGGCGGCCTGGCCGATATTCATGCCCTGTCTCCGCAGTGCGTCACTGGTTTGGGATCGGATGCGGCATCAGTGCGTGCCCAGCGGCGGGGCGAAGCGCTTCAGGCGCAGCGCATTGCCCAGCACGAACACCGACGACAGCGCCATCGCACCGGCGGCGAATACCGGTGACAGCAGCACGCCCCACAGCGGATACAGCACACCGGCGGCGACCGGAATCAACGCGGTGTTGTAGGCGAATGCCCAGAACAGGTTCTGGCCGATGTTGCCCATCGTCGCCTTGCTCAACGCGATGGCGTTGGGCACGCCCTGCAGGTTGCCGGACATCAACACCACATCCGCCGCTTCGATTGCCACATCGGTACCGGTGCCGATCGCCAGCCCGACATCGGCCTGCGCCAGCGCCGGGGCGTCGTTGATGCCGTCGCCGACATAGGCCAGGCGCCCGTGCTCGCGCTGCAGGCGCCGCACCGCTTCGACCTTGCCCTCCGGCAGCACCTCGGCGATCACTTCGTCGATGCCCAGCTGGCGTGCTATCGCCTCGCCGGTGCGCTGGTTGTCGCCGGTGATCATCGCCACCTTCAGGCCCAGCGCATGCAGCGCCTGGATCGCCGCCGGGGTGGTGGCCTTGATCGGATCGGACACGGCGATAATCGCCGCCAGCCGGCCATCGATGGCGGCATACAGCGGCGTCTTGCCTTCATCGCCGAGCCGCGTGGCGATGGCGGCAAACACCGCCACCTCCAGCCCGAGGGTGCGCATGAAACGGTCGGCGCCGATCTCCACGCGCGCGCCATCGACCTGCGCGCGCACGCCGTAGCCGGTCACCGATTCGAATGCGGAAATCGCCGGCAACGCGAGTCCACCCTGTTGCGCGGCGGTGACGATCGCCCGCGCGATCGGGTGTTCGGATTTGTCCTCAACCGCGGCGACCAGCGCCAGCACGCGATTGCGCTCGAAGCCGTCGGCCACCTGCAGGTCGGTCAAGCTCGGCTTGCCCTCGGTCAGGGTGCCGGTCTTGTCCACCGCCACCACCTGCGCCTGCTTCAGCAGCTGCAGCGCTTCGCCCTTGCGGAACAGCACGCCCAGCTCGGCACCGCGGCCGGTACCGACCATGATCGAAGTCGGCGTGGCCAGCCCCATCGCGCACGGACAGGCGATGATCAGCACCGCCACCGCGTTGACCAGGCCGAAGGTCAGGGCCGGATCGGGGCCGAACACCAGCCAGACGAGGAAGGTCAGCAACGCCAGCGCCATCACCGCCGGCACGAACCACAGCGTGATGCGGTCCACCCGGGCCTGGATCGGCAACTTCGCGCCCTGTGCCTGTTCCACCAGCCGGATGATCTGCGCCAGCACCGTGGCCGCGCCCACCGCCGTGGCACGGATGCCCAGCGCACCGGTCTGGTTCACGGTACCGCCCACCACCGGGCTGCCGGCCGTCTTGGCCACCGGCACCGGCTCACCGCTGATCATCGATTCGTCGACAAAGCTCTCGCCATCGACCACCTCGCCATCGACCGCGATGCACTCGCCGGGGCGGATCTCGATCACATCGCCGAGCACGATCTCGCTGACCGGCGTGTCGACCGCGCCGTTCTCGCGGCGCACGCGCGCGGTCCGGGGCTGCAGTTTCACCAGCCGCCTGATCGCCTCGGACGTGCGGCCCTTGGCCTTGGCCTCGAGCATCCGGCCCAGCAGGATCAGGCTGACAATGACGGCGGCGGCCTCGTAGTACACGTTCACGGTGCCGGCCGGCAGCAGCCGCGGCGTGAATGTGGCCACCAGCGAGAAGCCGTAGGCGGCCAGCGTGCCCACCGCCACCAGCGAGTTCATGTCCGGCGCGCCACGAAGCAATGCCGGCAACCCCTGCCGGTAGAAGCGGCGGCCGGGGATCACCAGGACCAGCGTGGTCAAGGCGAACTGCAGCAACCAGCTGTTCTGCGTGCCAAGGCTGGCAGCGATGAAGTGATGAAACGCCGGTACCAGATGCGCGCCCATCTCCAGCACGAACACCGGCAGCGTCAGCGCCGTGGCGATGATCAGGTCACGGGTGAGGCCGGCCAGTTCGGCATCGCGACGCGCGGCGCTGCCATCCTCGCCGATGGTCGTCGCATCGATGGCCGCGGCGTCATAACCGGCGCGCGCCACCGCCGCGATCAGGGCGCTCGCATCCAGCCCCACGCCGTGCACCAGTGCACGCTCGGTGGCGAGATTGACGCTGGCCGAGCTCACTCCCGGGACCGCCGCGAGCGCCCCTTCCACCCGGGCCACGCACGAGGCACAGGTCATGCCCTCGATGGACAGCTGCACCGGGGCTTCGGGCACCACCGCATAGCCGCTGCGCTCGATCGCCGCGACCAGCGCGGCGCGCTCCACCGCGCCGTCGGTCTGCACCGTCGCCCGTTCCGTGGCCAGGTTGACGCTGGCACCGGTGACGCCGGGCACGGCCGACAGCGCGCGCTCCACCCGGCCCACGCACGAGGCGCAGGTCATGCCCTCGATCGACAGGTCCAGGGTCCGCGGATGGGCGCGGGGCGAAGGGGAATGCATGTTTTTCGGCACCGGCATACCTTGGTTTGTCTCTGCTTGGTCATCACGATAAGGCTTCCCACGATGGGAGGGTCAAGCGTGGGGCCATGTCTGGACCGGCTTGACCTTCCCTTGCTGTGAGGGTTCACAGTAGGTGCTGCCGGCAGCGTGCCTGCGCTATTGCGAGGTTGACCATGAAATTCCATATCGAAAACATGACCTGTGGTGGCTGCGCACGCAGCGTGACTGCCGCCGTCAAACAGGTGGATGCCGCCGCCACGGTCGCCATCGACCTGCCGACGAAGACTGCGACGGTGACATCGTCACGGCCCGCACAGGAGTTTGAAAAGGCGCTGGCCGAGGCCGGCTTTGCGGCGATGACGGCCGCCACCTGACAGCCGGCAATGTTGCCCCAGCCGGTGCTCGAGCGCGGTGCAGCCGGGCAAGCCCGGGCGCTATCATGGCCTCCTTTCAACATGGCCCTGAGCCCACGTGCAAACCATCCTGACTCCGGTATCGATCGGCGAGCTGATCGACAAGATCACCATTCTGGAAATCAAGGCCGAGCGCATTGCCGAGGCGTCCAAGCTGGCCAACGTCCGCACCGAGCTCGACGGCCTGTGGCCCTTGTGGGAGCAGCAGCAGGCCGCGCGTCCGATGCTGGGTGCGCTCAAGGACCAGCTCAAGGCGATCAATGAGCGCATGTGGGATATCCAGGATGATCTGCGCGCCAAAGAGGCGGCGCAGACGTTCGACGCGGAGTTCATCAGCCTGGCCCGCGGCGTCTACGGCACCAATGGCGAGCGCGTGGCGGTCAAGAACGACATCAACCGCATCGCCGGTTCGGCACTGGTCGAAGAGAAGCAGTATCAGGGCGAGTAGGCCCTGCATTGGTGTGTGGCGCGCGTCCTCTGGCGGCAGGCTGGACGGTATGCCGGTTGCCACCCGGGCAAAGATGAACCGGTCGCGTTGCCATCAATGCAACATCCGGGAGCGGAGGATGTCGGTTTCCCGATTGGTCATCGTGGTACCACCGAAGGCGGCCGTCCCGGCCACCATTGCAGCGAGAGGCTTCCCATGTCCTACATCGATGGTTTTCTGGCCGCCGTACCTACCGCCAACAAAGACAAGTTCATCGCCCACGCCCGGACCGGCGACTCGGTGTTCATCGAGTTCGGCGCGCTGCGGGTGGTGGAATGCTGGGCCGATGACGTCTCCCACGGCAAGCAGACCGACTTCTTCCGCGCCGTGGAGGCCAAGGATGATGAGACGGTGGTGTTCTCGTGGATCGAATGGCCGGACAAGGCCACCCGCGATGCCGGCATGCAGAAAATGATGGAGGACCCGCGCATGGATCCGGCCAACAATCCGATGCCGTTCGATGGCAAGCGGCTGATCTATGGCGGCTTCGTTCCGATAATGGAACTGAAGAAGTAGTTCCGCCTCGGCGTTCCGCCGATGTTTTCCGCCCCACAAAAAAGGCCAGGTAATCACCTGGCCTCGGTCACATCGGATGGTGCGCGCGCTCAGGCGACAGCCTCGGCGTCGGCCCGTGGGGCCGCTTCCACCGGAACCGTCTTGATCGACAGGCATTCCGGGCAGACACGCTCGAGCACCTTGATCGCCGGTTCGTACACCGCATTGCATTTCATGCACTGGACCCGTCCAGTCGTGTTGGCTTCCATAAGCCTCCCTAGATCTTCATCGTTACAAGAGACGATACATGGGGGCTGTTGCAATGAAATTCAAGCCAAGCGCCGGTTTCCCCGCTGAACAAGCTCAGTGTCGCGAGATGGACAGCAGGATGCGATCAGTTGCGGCGGTCACGGCACGGCACCTGCAACCGCATGTGCACGGAGCTCTCCAGACGCTCCCTTCACTATCGGTCCCTGATCATGCCGATACCAGCTGTGTGAGTCGTGAGTGATCTTGGACTGCTTAAAGGGCTAGATGTCCGCAGCTGGACCAGTTCTATTGCCGCCCCGTGATGGCCTACCGGAGCCGGCGTTTCACCCGTCACCTTCGGCAACCCATTCCGCTGCGCCGGCACAAACGGCGTCGCCGGCGGGATTGAGTGCAACGCGCTTCAACTGCAAGCCTGCGTACTGCAAGCCTGCGGATACGCGCAACAGGAAGGCCGAGGTGGGGAAGCCGGCCATCGACTTCCCCGCCGGCAGCGGCCACGCGGCGCGGCTGGTTGCGACCCTTAGCAGGGCCGGTGTGCATGTCGGCACACAGGAGGCCGCCAGCAGCCTTAGAGCCGGTGCGCGGTGCCCAGATATTCGGCGCTCTGCATCTCGATCAGGCGGCTGGCAGTGCGCTCGAAGGCGCCGGCCAGGCGCGTGCCGGTGTACAGCAGCGGCGGTGCGTCCTGCGCGGTGCAGACCAGGTTGACCTGGCGGTCGTACAGCTCATCGATCAGGTTGACGAAGCGCCGCGCCGCATCCTCGTTGAGGCTGTCGAAGTGGGGGATGCTGCCGAGCAGCACGGTGTTGAACTCGCGCGCGATCTCGATGTAATCCGAGGGACCCGCGCGGGCCTTCGCACAACGCCGGGAAATCGAACCAGACGATGCTCTTGCCGCGCCCGCGCACCGGGATCTTGCGGCCTTCGATCTGGATGTTGCCGCCGTGTGCGCCTTCGCCGCCACTGAGTTCTTTCCAGCGTCCTTCAAGCCAGCTGTCGCCAGCCGTATCCAACGGCGCCCGGTACACCGGCGAACGCGTCAGCGCGCGCATGCGGTAATCCTCGGTCCCGTCGGCATACAGCTCGACGCAATGTTTCTGCAGCAAGGCGATCGCCGGCAGGAAACTTTCGCGTTGCAGGCCGTCGAGATACAGGTTGCCGGGCGCGGTATTGGAGGTTGTCACCAGGGTCACGCCTTCGGCGAACAGGCGCTCGAGCAGACGCGCCAGCAGCATCGCATCGCCGATATCGGTGACGAAGAATTCGTCCAGCACCAGCACCCGCAGCTTGCTGCGCCACTCCTGGGCGATCTTCGCCAGCGGGTCGCTCTGGCCCTGGTGCTCGCGCAGCCGCTCATGGATGCCGCGCATGAAGCGGTGGAAGTGGGTGCGGTACTTCTGTTTGATCGGCAAGCCGTCGTAGAACAGATCGACCAGGAAGGTCTTGCCACGACCGACCCCGCCCCAGAAATACAGGCCTCGCACCGGCTCGGGCTTCTTCCAGAATGCCGACAGGCGATCCAGCCAGCCGTCCTCGGCGCTGTCGACAATCGCGTTGTGGATCCGGTCCAGCTCAACGAGCACGGCATGCTGGGCCGGGTCGTCGCGCCAGTCGCCACGCGCCACACCGGCGGCGTAGCGTTGGCTGGGAGTGAGCTCGGCCATGCTCAGACGCTGTCCGGCAACCAGCGCCGCACTTCGTGCTGGATCGCGCCGCGCAGGTCAATCAGCTTGCGATGGAAGAAGTGCGAGGTGTCGGGCATGCGCACCAGCTGCGGTTGCTGCTCGAGCGCTTCCAGCCAGGCATAGACGGCCTGCGGGTCGACGATCTCGTCGGCATCGCCCTGCACCACCAGCCACCGCGCCGGCGGCTGCAGGCTGCTGAAGTCCCACGGGCGGCGTCCGGCAGGCGGCGCAATGGAGATCAGTGCGGCCGGCTGCAGCGCTTCGGATGCCCGCAGCGAAACATAGGCCCCGAAGCTGAAACCGGCCAGCCACAGCGCGTCATCCGGACACTGCGCCCGCACCCAACCCGCCACTGCGGCCAGATCCGCCTGCTCGCCTTCGCCGTTGTCGAAGCTGCCTGCCGATCCACCGACACTGCGGAAATTGAAGCGCACCACGGTGATGCCGAGTTCGCGCAGCGCGCGCCCCGCCATCGTCACCACCTTGTTGTGCATGCTGCCGCCCTCGGTGGACAGGGGGTGGCAGATCACCGCAATCACCGGCTGCCGGACGATGTCGGCGTCAGGCAGATCGACCGCCACGTCCAGCGGACCGGCCGGGCCGGCCAGCGTCAGGGCAGTGGATTGGGTAGGAAAAGAAGGATTGTGCATAGCGGCATAATACCGGGCCGGCTGCAGCACTTCATCGCCGCCCTTCTTCCTGCCTGCGGATACCCATGTTTTTCCTGATCCTGAGCGTGTTGTGCAGTGTGAGTGTGGGCGTGCTGCTGAAATGGAGCAGCCCGCGCGGCATCGACGCCGCCCAGGCCATCACCTGGAATTATCTGGCCGCCAGCGGGCTGTCGTGGTGGCTGTTGCAGCCCTCGCTGGACAGCCTGCGAGCGCCCTCGGCGCCGTGGCCCATCCTGCTGGCGCTGGCGGTGGTGTTGCCGGGAATTTTCGTGGTGATGGCGCGTTCCTTGCGCGAGGCCGGCATTGTCCGGACCGATGCGGCGCAGCGGCTGTCGTTGCTGCTGTCACTGGCGGCGGCCTTCCTGCTGTTCGGCGAACGCTTCCATGCTTTGAAGCTGGCCGGCGCGGCAGTGGGATTGGTCGCCATTGCCGGAATCCTGCAGAAGCCCGGTGCCGATACCGGTCCGGCCCAGCGTGGCGCATGGCCCTGGCTGCTGGGGGTGTGGATCGGCTATGCGCTGGTGGATGTCCTGCTCAAGCAGGTGGCGCGCGCCGGCACCCCGGCCACGTCCGCGCTGCTGGTGAGCTTCGCGCTGGCGTTCGTGCTGATGCTGGGCTGGCAACTCTGGCGCCACCGGCGCGGAACGGCCCGGCTGGAATGGCACGCGGTGTGGGTCGGGCTGGGGCTGGGCACGCTCAACTTCGGCAACATCCTGTTCTACATCCGCGCCCACCAGGCGCTGCCGGACAGCCCGGCGATGGTGTTCGCCGGCATGAACATCGGGGTGGTGGCACTGGGCACGCTGGCGGGTGTGGTGCTGTTCGGCGAACGTACCAGCGCCGCAAACCGGGTGGGCCTGGCGCTGGCAGTGGTGGCGATCGGCCTGATCGCCATGGGTGCGCGCGGCTGAGCCGCGGCGCGGCCTACAGGTCGAAACCCAGCAGCAGCGGATCGTGGTCGGAACTGCGCCACGGTCCTTCCACGTTGCGCCCCTGATAGCCGACGTCATCGGCTTCGTCGGCGTTGATGTGCCATTCGGCCGCACCACGCAGGCGCTGCGCCATGCCCGGATTCAACAGGGCGTGATCCAGCCGCCCACTCATGCCGTTGTAGACGTAGCTGTAAGGACGTGCGACCCCGGCCACGGCGAACGCATCGCGCCAGCCATCGGCGTGCAGCTGGCGGATCGGGTCTTCCATCGCGTACGCGTTGAAGTCACCAAGCAACACGGCATTACGCGTGCCGCTTCCGGTGGGATCGGATTGCAGCCACTGGTGCAGCAATCGCGCAGATTCGGTCCGGGTCGCGTTCCAGCAGGCCTGGCCATCATTCTGATCGGCATCCGCGCCCGCGGCGTCGGTGCACCCCTTCGATTTGAAATGGTTGGCCACCACCACGAACGGCTGCCCCTTGCCACGTCGGAACGCCTGCGCCAGCGGCACCCGGCTGCGCTCGCCGAACGGTCCACGCTCCAGCACTGCCGGCTGGCCCAGCGGCCTCACCTGCGAGCCGCGGTAGATGATGCCGACGCGGATCGGGTTGTCACCCGGGCCGCGCCCGGCGTCGATGAACTTCCAGTCACCATCGCGGCCGAGGCCGTGGTTGAGCGCGCGCACCAGTTGGGCGATGGCCGAGTCGGTGCCGTAACCGTCATTCTCCAGCTCCATCAGCGCCGCCACGTCCGCGCCGAGGCTGCCAATGGTGCTGACCAGCTTGGCCTGCTGCGCCTGCAGCTGCTCCGGGGTGCGGGCGCCGCGCTTGGTCGGGAAACCGCCGCCGCGGCCATCGCCATTGAAATAGTTTTCCAGATTGAACGCGGCGATCCGCAGCGTCCCCGGCACCACCGGCGGGCGTGGACGCTCCAGCGGCGGCACCTGCAATGGTCCGGTCAGCTGCAGCCGGTAGCCGCCGTCGAAGCGCTGGTCGACCACGCCCTGCACGCCGGTCAGCCGCATACCCGTGCGCAATTGCGCACCTTCGGGCAGATAGCCCAACGCACCCGGATCGCGCTTGCTGCTGCCATCGTCCAGGCGCAGCCGGCGGCGCGCGTTGTCGGCGACCACCGCGGCATGTTCGGGCGTACCCGCGGCCGCGACTTCGCTCGGTTGCCACAGCCGGTCATCAAAGGCGACGGTGAGCTCACCGTGGCGCGGGAGCTGATCCTGTCCTGCCAGTATCAGCGGCGCGGCAATCCGGACCTGCATGCCTTCCAACGCCTCCCAGCTGGCCGGCACCCGCTCAAGCACCGTCACCGCCGGTGCCGGGCGCGCACGTGCCGGGGCGAAAGTCGCGGCCCGCAGCACGGTCAACGTCTGCCCGTCCATGCCCGCCGCCTGCTCCTGCACGGTGCCGCTGATGCGCCACCACTGGCCGACCTGCAGCGGTTGTTCGGCACTGGCCACGACAAACAACCCGTCCGAAGTGGCGCGATCCCCATCGCCGTCGTCCTGCACGAACACGCCGCCCAGGCCACTGCGCATATCGGCAGTAACCATGGCTTCGACCGTGACCTGGCGGCCTTCGTGACTGCTGCGTGCAGCGGACCCCTGGACCTGTCCGACCGGCATCACGGTCGGCGGCAAGGCCCGCGCCGGGAGTGCCGCCGTTACCGCCGCGGCCAGGACAAGAAAAACAGGAAGACGGCGCATTGCGGGCAACTCCAAAGGGGCGGAAACAGCAGCGCCGCCCTGGGGCGGCGCCGGAAATTCGGATGGATCGCTACTTACTTCAGGTTGGACAGCATCCAGTCGACCGTGGCGTGGATCTGCTCTTCGCTCAACGCCGGGTTGCCACCCTTGGGCGGCATGATGCCCCCGTCCGGACCGGTGAAGCCTTCGATCGCGTGCTTGTAGAGCGTTTCGGTGCCCTGCGCGATGCGCTTGTCCCAGTGCGAATGGTCCAGCGTCGGTGCGAGGCCGACGCCGTTGGTATGACAGGCCGAACACAGATTGTCGTAGATCACCTTGCCGTCGGTCGTGCCGCCGTAAGCGACCTGCGAGGCCGCCTTGGCCAACGCCGAAGCCTGCGCTGCCGCCTGGGCTGCTGCCCCGGTGCTGCCGGCGTAGACCGCGCCGACAGGCGCAATCCGTGCCTCGGTGCGTTTGACTGCCGTCGGTGAAACCTCCGCCGGCACCGCGCGGTGCACCACCGCCGCAAGAATGATCAGTCCCAACGTGACCACCACCAGGGCGGCGATGACGATGGAAAAGCGTTTCAGGAACTCGAGGTCGTAATTCCGCACGTCTCAACACCCCCGGCGAGTAGTCGATGGACTACAAATATCGGCCGAGTATAGACCAGTGCCCGCTACCGCCTGCAATGGTTTTGCGGCGGCCGGTGCGGCGTTGCACCATCCATGGGAACGGAACCGCCCCCTCCATGCCGCGCTTATTTCCCTGCCGGACGCGGACCGGCCCGGCGCTTCTGCGGTGCACCGACGGCACGCAGGCAGAAGCCGCTGATCGCTTCAATCAGCTGCGCGCCGTCGCGCAGGTCCGCGCGACTGGGCGCGGTGGGGCCCACCAGCGCCTCGGTGTAGGCGCCGACGATGCAGGCCGCCGCCACGTCCAGATCCTGATCGGGCAACTCGCGGGCCGCGACGCCTTCGGCCACGATCTGCCGGAACACATCGCCGAACAGGCGGCGGCAACGGATGCGCTCGGCCTCCACTTCCGGGTCGACGGGCTCGGCGATGAAGGCGTGGGCCAGGCCGGGGCCGGCCATCGCACGTCGCACGAACGAAGTGATGGCACGCTGCAGACGCTCGGCCGCCGGCAGCGGCTCGGCCGCGATCGACGCCAGTATCTCCAGTTCGTGCTCGACCGCTGCGGTCAACACTTCGACAAACAGCTCCGCCTTGGAGTGGAAGTGGCGGTAGATCAGCCCGGTCGACACCCCCGCTTCCGCCGCCACGGCGGTGACCGGGGCATTGCGGTAGCCACCGGCAGCCACCAGCCGCCGGGCCGCCGCGAGAATGCGGTCGCGGTTGCCGGCGAGACGTTTTTCCATCAGTTCGGAGCGACGGTAAGCCATGGGCTGATTCTAGATTCAATTTTTGAATATATGTTCACTTCTTGGCGGAACCCCGCTAGTCTGCGCACAAACGCCCGTGCCGACGGCCCAGTCCGTCTTCTTTCCCGGGGCGCCTCTCATCTGTCAGCTGTAGCGGAGCCACCCATGCACGTCCCCACCATGAACTTCGATCTTGGCGACGAGATCGACCTGCTGCGCGAAAGCGTCGCCCACTTTGCCGCCGCCGAAATCGCGCCGCTGGCCGCCCAGGCCGACGAGGAAAACCTGTTCCCGAACGCGCTGTGGCGCAAGCTCGGCGAGCAGGGCCTGCTCGGGCTGACCGTCGAAGAAGAGTACGGCGGCAGCGGCATGGGCTATCTGGCGCATGTGGTGGCGATGGAGGAGATCTCGCGCGCCTCCGGTGGCATCGGCCTGTCCTACGGTGCGCATTCGAACCTGTGCGTGAACCAGCTGCGCAAGAACGGCAACGAGGAGCAGAAGCAGCGCTTCCTGCCCGGCCTGTGCAGCGGCGAGAAGGTCGGTGCACTGGCGATGAGCGAACCCGGTGCCGGCTCGGACGTGGTGTCGATGAAGCTGCGCGCCGACAGGCGCGGCGACCATTACGTGCTCAACGGCAACAAGATGTGGATCACCAACGGTCCCGACGCCGACGTGCTGGTGGTCTATGCCAAGACCGACATGGAGGCCGGTGCCAAGGGCATCACCGCATTCCTGGTCGAGAAGGGCATGAAGGGGTTCTCCACCGCGCAGAAGCTGGACAAGCTCGGCATGCGTGGTTCCAACACCTGCGAGCTGGTGTTCCAGGACTGCGAGGTGCCGGAGGCGAACGTGCTCGGCGCGGTCGGCGGCGGCGTCAAGGTGCTGATGTCCGGGCTGGATTACGAACGCGTGGTGCTGTCCGGCGGCCCGCTCGGACTGATGTCCGCGGCGATGGATGTGGTGATGCCCTACGTGCACGAGCGCAAGCAGTTCGGCGAGGCGATCGGCACCTTCCAGCTGATCCAGGCCAAGCTGGCCGACATGTACGTGGGCCTCAATGCCTGCCGCGCCTATGTGTACGCGGTGGCGCGCGCCTGTGACCTGGGCCGCACCACGCGCCAGGATGCCGCCGGCGCGATCCTGTACTCGGCCGAAAAGGCCACCTGGCTGACCGGCCAGGCGATCCAGATCCTCGGCGGCAACGGCTATATCAACGAGTACCCGACCGGACGTTTGTGGCGCGACGCCAAACTGTATGAGATCGGTGCCGGCACCTCGGAGATCCGTCGCATGCTGATCGGCCGCGAACTGTTCCAGCGCACCAAGTAAAGGCTCTGCCATGACCGTACTGAGCACCGGACTGCAACCGGGCAGCGAGACCTTCGAAGCCAACCGCATCGCCTTGCAGGCGGTGGTCGACGACCTGCGCAGCACCTTGGCGCGCACCGCGCTGGGCGGCAGCGAAGCGGCACGCGCCAAGCACACCGCGCGCGGCAAGCTGCTGGTACGCGAGCGCATCGATGCGCTGCTCGACCCGGGCAGCGCGTTCCTGGAGATCGCCCCGCTGGCCGCACACGGCATGTACGACGACCCGATCCCGAGCGCGGGCGTGGTCGCCGGCATCGGCCGGGTGTCGGGCGTGGAATGCGTGATCGTGGCCAACGACGCCACCGTCAAGGGCGGTACCTATTACCCGATCACGGTGAAGAAGCACCTGCGCGCGCAGGAAGTGGCCGAACAGAACCGCCTGCCGTGCATCTACCTGGTGGATTCGGGCGGTGCGTTCCTGCCGTTGCAGGACGAGGTGTTCCCGGACCGCGACCATTTCGGCCGGATCTTCTACAACCAGGCCAACCTGTCGGCGCAGGGCATTCCGCAGATCGCCTGCGTGATGGGCTCATGCACCGCCGGCGGCGCCTACGTGCCGGCGATGAGCGACGAAACCGTGATCGTGCGCGAACAGGGCACCATCTTCCTCGGCGGCCCGCCGCTGGTGAAGGCCGCGACCGGTGAAGTGGTCACCGCCGAAGAACTGGGCGGTGCCGACGTGCACACGCGCATTTCCGGCGTGGCCGACCACATGGCCGACAACGACCTGCAGGCGCTGGCACGGGTGCGCGCGATCATCGCCCAGCTCAACTGGCGCAAGCCCGAGCCGGCGCTGGCGATGCAGGCACCGGCCAAGCCGCGCTATCCCGCCGACGAACTGTACGGCGTGATTCCTGCGGACACGCGCAAGCCCTACGACGTGCGTGAAGTGATCATGCGCCTGGTGGACGACTCGCGCTTTGACGAATTCAAGCCGCGCTATGGCAACACCCTGGTCACCGGTTTTGCGCATCTGCATGGCTACCCGGTGGGCATCATCGCCAACAACGGCATCCTGTTCTCCGAGTCCGCGCTCAAGGGCGCGCATTTCATTGAACTGTGCACGCAGCGCAGCATTCCGCTGGTGTTCCTGCAGAACATCACCGGCTTCATGGTGGGCCGCAAGTACGAACACGGCGGCATCGCCAAGGATGGCGCCAAACTGGTGATGGCCGTGGCCTGCGCCAAGGTGCCCAAGTTCACCGTGGTGATCGGCGGTTCCTTCGGTGCCGGCAACTACGGCATGTGCGGCCGCGCCTACTCGCCCAACTTCCTGTGGATGTGGCCGAACGCGCGCATCGGTGTGATGGGCGGCGAACAGGCCGCCAGCGTGCTGGCCACGGTCAAGCGCGACGGCATCGAAGCCAAAGGCGGGCAGTGGTCGGCCGAGGAGGAGGACAGTTTCAAGTCGCCGATCCGCGAGCAGTTCGAGCAGCAGGGCCATCCCTATTACGCCAGCGCACGGCTGTGGGACGACGGCGTGATCGATCCGGCCGACACGCGTCGCGTATTGGGTTTGGCCCTGTCGGCCAGCCTCAACGCTCCGGCGAAGAAAACCGGGTTCGGCGTGTTCCGCATGTAAGGCCCACGCGGCGCCGCCCGGTGCCGCTCCCCCTGCTCCGCCATTGGCCCGCGCAACGAGACCACCATGTTCACCAAGATATTGATCGCCAACCGCGGCGAAATCGCCTGCCGGGTCATCGCCACCTGCCAGCGCCTGGGTATCGCCACGGTGGCGGTGTATTCGGATGCCGACCGCAACGCGCGGCACGTGCGCCTGGCCGACGAGGCCATCGCGATCGGTCCGGCGTCAGCGCGCGAAAGCTACCTGCGCGGTGACGCCATCCTGGAGGCGGCACGCCGCACCGGTGCGCAGGCGATCCATCCCGGCTATGGCTTCCTTTCCGAGAACGCCGGTTTCGCCCAGGCCTGCGCCGAGGCGGGGATCGTGTTCATCGGCCCCTCGGCCGACGCCATCCGCGCGATGGGCGACAAGAGCGCAGCCAAGGCGTTGATGCAGCAGGCCGGCGTGCCGCTGACCCCGGGCTACCACGGCGACAACCAGGCGCCCGCATTTCTGCGCGAACAGGCCGACGCCATCGGTTACCCGGTGCTGATCAAGGCCAGCGCCGGCGGCGGCGGCAAGGGCATGCGCCGCGTCGATGACAGCGCGGCCTTCATCGAAGCGCTGGCCAGCTGCCAGCGTGAGGCGCAGTCGGCGTTCGGCAATGCGCACGTGCTGGTGGAAAAGTACGTCGAACGTCCGCGTCATATCGAGATCCAGGTGTTCGGCGACAGTCACGGCAACGTGGTGTATCTGTTCGAGCGCGACTGCTCGGTGCAGCGTCGCCACCAGAAGGTGCTGGAAGAAGCGCCGGCACCGGGCATGACGCCTGAGCGTCGCGCGGCGATGGGCAAGGCGGCGGTGGATGCAGCGCGCGCGGTGAACTACGTCGGCGCCGGCACGGTGGAATTCATCGCCGCGCCGAACGGCGAGTTCTTCTTCATGGAAATGAACACCCGGCTGCAGGTCGAGCACCCGGTCACCGAGTGCATCACCGGCACCGATCTGGTCGAGTGGCAGCTGCGCGTGGCCGCCGGCGGTGCGCTGCCGCTGCGGCAGGAGCAGCTGCAGATCCGCGGGCACGCGCTGGAAGCACGGCTGTACGCCGAGGATGCCGACCGCGGCTTCCTGCCCTCCACCGGCACATTGCGCCACCTGCGCCTGCCGGCCGACAGCGCGCATGTGCGGGTGGACGCCGGTGTCGAACAGGGTGATGAGATCAGCCCGTTCTACGACCCGATGATTGCCAAGCTGATCGTCTGGGACGTCGACCGCGATGCCGCACTGCGCCGCATGCAGCAGGCCCTGGCCGAGTGCGAAGTGGTCGGTGTGACCACCAACGCGGCGTTCCTGCGCCGGCTGGTGATGACCGATTCGTTTGCGCACGCGAAGCTGGACACCGCGCTGATCGAGCGCGAGCAGGCGGCGCTGGCGCCGAACGAGGGCGACAGCGATCCGGCGCTGTGGGCTCTGGCCGCGATTGCCGCCGTCGCCAGCTGCGAGGCAGCCAGCGTCGATGCGCGCGACCCGCATTCGCCGTGGCAGGCACAGGATGGCTGGCGCCTCGGTGCCCGCGCCGCGCGGCAGTTGACCGTGGAGCACCGCGGTACGCAGCGTGTGATCGGCGTGCTCACAGACGCGGATGGGTGGTCGGTGACGCTGGATGACGGCACCACCTTGCAGGCCACCGGCACGCTCAACGGCAACGCGCTGCGCGTGCAGATCGGCGAGCAGCTGCAGCGCGCCACCGTGGTACGCGACGGCACCGCGCTGTATGTGTTCGGCCGCGAAGGTGTGCAGCGTTTCACCTTGCACGATCCGGTCAGCGATGCTGACCAGTCCGTGGCCGACGCCGGCAGCCTGCTCGCGCCAATGCCCGGCCGGATCATCGCCACGCTGGTCGCACCGGGTACGCAGGTCACGCGCGGCACCCCCCTGCTGGTGCTGGAGGCGATGAAGATGGAGCACACGCTGCAGGCGCCGGCCGACGGCGTCGTACAGGGGTTCCGGATCAAGGCCGGGGATCAGGTCGGTGATGGGGCGGTGCTGGTGGATTTCGAGGCGGATGCGACCCCTTGACCGCCCGCCCGCGGTGCGCCCGGCGTTCTTCTGCCGGGCCGACGCATTGACTCCGAACGCTTCAGCCGCCAGCGGGCAGCGTCTGCCATACCTGCCCGGCAGGATCGAGTTCCATGGTGACCATCTCCGCCGCGCGCCATCCGAATCCACATACGGCCAGCACGCCCTCGGCCATCGGATCCAGGCCGAACGCCTGCTCGAGCACCGCCTCGTTGATGGCGCAGGTGACGTAGGCGGCCAACCCCATCTCGGTGGCTGACAGATAGAGCGTCTGCGACAGGTGCCCGGCCTCGAGCACCACGGCGCGGTAGGCCTTGGCATGCTGCCGGTACTTCCAGAAATTGCGCGCATAGCGCGGCGACAGCACCACCAGCACATGCGCGTCGGCGAACCAGTGCTGATGCGCCAGCGCCTCCATCATCAATTGCTCCAGGACGATCTGCGGCGCGGGCATCGGCTCCAGCGCATGCGCCAGCGCGTGGTAGTGATAGAGCCCGGGGCCCACGCCTTCCACGTTGCGGACCACCAGATAGGCCTCGATCGGGTGCAGGCCACCACCGGAAGGGCTGGTCTTCTTCAGGAACACCGTGTCTTCGCTGACCTGCACCTGTGATTGTGCGGAAAACACCCGTTCGACCAGCCACGACAGCATGGCCTGCGGCAATGGACGTGCCACATCGAAATTGCGGCAGGTGACACGACGCCTCAACAGGGTGTCGAAGTCGTTGCCCGCTTCCCGCGACAGCGGGAGACGGTCGCCAGGGGCGGCGCGGCTGATGGCCTCGGCCGGCGGCGCCCCGAGCACATTCCTGAGCTCGGCGGCGGTGGAAGTGCCCGTCTCCTGCATCGACTGCACCGCATCGGCGCCCACCCATCGGGTAAACATGTGGCAGGTGGCGGCCAGTGGATGCCAATGGGTACGCCGCAACTGTTCGTCGCGCTCGCGATGGGCTGCATGCCGCGCATGGCGGCCGATCACCAGGCCTTTGCGCAGGAGCGAGCGCAGCGCAACCGATAAGCCTTCGCCGAGGTCGCGCGGGCTTGTCCATATTTCCGGACTGATACGCCCCAGCAAGGCGCACTCGGCCTCATCGACCACCACTTCCTCGCCGAGATGCGGCGCAAGCGCCACCCAATGGCAGCTGCGCACGAGCCCATCCCCTCCCACCAGCAATGTCGCCAGATCGAAACTGGCCTGCTCCCGGGGCTCCAGATGCACGATGGCGCAACGCCTTACCTTCACACCTTTCCCCTGGCGAACATATAGTCATCCCCTTCCTCCACGGGGGTGGAGAAGCTCCTGTCGCCACCGGGCGCCAGGCGATGCAGTCCATAGCGAACCGCAGGGGTTTGCAACAGGGGAATCACGTGGCGACAAAGAAACCGGGGAAAACGGTAAAGCACGTTGCGCTTGCGCCAGACGTCGCCGACCGTCTGCTTGACCTGCTGGGAACCGACAACGCCTTCCGCAGGATTTTCAGGAAAGATCCTGTCACCGCGCTGGTCCAGGCCGGCTACATTCCATCGGCGCACGGCGACGGCGGGGAAGTGGAGTTGGCGCATCTGCGCACCAGCCTGACCGTCGAGCGACTCGCACCGAAGCAGCGCATCAACCAGTCGCGCGACCAGATCCGCAAGATGCTTACCGACGGACTGGCCATGATCCCGATTCAATTGAATGTGGAGAGCACGCCCTCTCGGCGGGTCCGCAAGTAATCGGGCAACCCGTCTGTGCCCCATTGGCGGTCGAACAGCTCCAACTCCTTGCGGGCTTCGTCCGCGCGCCCCAGTCGCACCAGCAGCTCCGCTTTGATCAGCCGTGCCAGCGTGGTATCGGCCACGTTGAGGCTTTGCCCGCACCAGCCACACCCGCCATATTCGGCGTAGGCCCAGCCGCGGTGCGACGTTACCCACTCGGCTTGGCCCAGCGCCGCTTCGGTGTCGCCGGCTTTCTCATAGGCCTCCATCAGGGCAACCCGCAGCTGGAGCGATTCATGGCGCTCCAGCGTGGAGAGCAGATGTTCGACTGCCGCCTCTGGCCTGCCGGAAGCCAGGAGCTCTCTTGCCTCCATCACCTGCAGCAATCCCGCGGCAGGCTGCATGCCGGCGGCCTCGGGATATCGCTTCATAACCGAGCGCACCCTCGCGGCGGGCCCACGGTCACCCAGCCGCTGCGCGAGGATCGCGGCATAGGCGGCCAGCGCGACTTCGCCACGTGCGGAAAGGCCCGGGGCGGTTTCGAGCACGCCCAACGCATCGTCGATGATGCTGCGGCTGTTCTTCAGCGCGCCGTCCCGGTTGGCGACCAGCCATTGCAGCACGGCCAGTTGCACCCGCCCCTGCCGCCGCCGGCCGCTGCCTGCCGGGGTGGTGTCCATCAACCGCTGCGCTTCGGCTGCCGCACCCGTCCACCGTCCCTGATCCAGATAGTGCGAGACCCGGTCGTAATACTGGGCTGGCAGATGCTTGTCGCCCGGCCACGCCCGCTCCGCCGCCGCGAAATCTCCCTGCGCCGCCTGCAGATTGGCCTGCCATACCCCAGCCGTTACGAGTCCGCTGTCAGCCGCGCTCTTGAAGGCGGCGGCGGCATTGGCGTAATCGCCCAGCGCCAACGACATCCGTCCCAGCCCTTCCTGCGAAAGCGGGGCGAACTCGTAGCGCGCCTCCGCCGCACGGCGGATGTAGGGCAGCCCCTCGCTGTATCGGTTCTCCATCTCCAGCGCGTAGCCGGCATTGGCCGCGGCGGCATGGAAATCGGGATAGAGGTCGGACATCTGTCGCCACTTCGCGTGCGCCTCTCCCGGATGGTCTATCTGCACCTGCCACGCCTGCAGATACAGCACCTCGCGCGGCGGCAGGCGATCGGACATCGCCCGCACCCGTGCCAGGCTCAGGAGCGCTTTGGGCAGCTGTTCGGTGGCATTGAGTGCGCGCACCATGCCCAGATGTGCCAGGGCGAAGTTCTCGTCCAATGCCACGGCATGCTCGTACAACCCCAATGCCTGCTTGAACTGGCCCTGGCCATACGCCTTCTGGCCGACCGCATACGCCCGCAGCGCATCCAGATTGCCAGTGCTGACCGTGGGCAGCGGCTTGGAATTGCGGTCGATCGAGGCGATCGCCTCGCCGAAGCGGCCCCGCAATCCTGCGGTCACCTCATCGATCAGACCCAGTGCCGAGCCGACTCCACTGCCCTCGGCCGACTGGATATAGACGGTGTGCTGCGTACTGGGGTCGACCACCTCGGCGGCTATCCGCAGACGTCCACCGACTTCGGAAACCCGCGGCAGAATCACGGCGCGCACACCATCACGCAGCGCCACTTCGGAAGCGACCGAGCGGTCGAGGCGGGTGTTTTCGGGATCCCTGCGCATCCGCGACAAGGTATCGCGCACTTTCATGTCACTGAGGACGTTGACGTAGCGCGACTGCTCCAGGCTGATACGGAACGCCTGCTCGAGCGAATCGTCCAGCAGGATGTTGCCGGTACGATTGTCCAGATCGCCGACAACCACCCAGTCACGCTCGGCGAAGGCGATGGCCGGCTCGGGCCGGGTAAACAGCCACGCGCTCACGCCTATTGCCGCCAGCACAACGATCTGCGCAGCCAACGCGGCCGGACGCCGCCACAAGGGAAGATCGCGCCACGCCTTGGCCGTGGGCCGGGGCGTGCGCAACGGGGCGTGATCGATCTCGCCCACTTCATACACCTCCTGCACGGTCGGCACCCCCTTGAAACGCCAGCGCCCGTGCGATTTCCACAGCAGTCGTTCGCCGCGCTCGCCCATGTCCCGGGCACTGCGGCGGCTCAACGTTTCGGCAACCACGGTCAGCAGGATCTGGCCCGGCCGCGCCAGGATCATCAACCGCGCCGCCATCGGCTTGGCCAGGCCCTCGACCTCCAGGGGCTTGGCGCCGACGCTTACCGCCTCCTCACTGTTGTGCCAGGTCAGCACTTCCCCCACATGCAGGCCGGCCCGGGCCCGCAGCAGGACACCGTACTTCGTCCCCAGCGGGCGCAAGCCACGCATGTAGTCCAGCGCAAACCCGACGCCGTCGATCGGGCGCTCGAACAGCAGCAGCAGGCCATCGGATCGATCGATCAGCCGCCCCTTCCATTGCCGCTGCAGTACCAGCACCAGCGAGTCGTGCTGGCGGAACATTTCGGCCGCGGCCACATCGCCGAGCTTCTCGATCACCGCCACCGAATCGCACAGGTCGGTGAGCAGCACGGTCCCCAGCCTGGGTGCGTCGGGCGCAGCTCCTAGAACGTCGGTCATGACGGTCTCCCGCGGCCGGTCAGTCGCGCGACTGCTGCGCGCAATACCACTGCAGGCGGTTTCCACCCTGGCGCTTGGCCGCATACAACGCCGCATCGGCGCGGTTGTAGCACTCGCTCCACGGGCTGCCCGGTTCCAGCAGACAGATGCCGATGCTGATGGGACAGATGCGCGGAACGCCGGTCTGGCGTTCCTGCAATCCATGCACCGCGCTGAGTATGAACTCGGCGGTATGCGTGAGCTTTTCCCGGGTGGCGTCGGCCACCAGCAGACAGAACTCGTCCCCACCCAGCCGGCACGCGATGTCCCCTTCCCGCACCGTGGACAGCAGGATGTTGGCCAGTGCCTGCAGCACACGGTCGCCGGTCAGGTGGCCGTGGACATCGTTGATGTGCTTGAAGCGATCACAGTCGAGCAGCAGCAGCCCCTGCGGTGTGCCGCCGGTGCGATGGCGTTCCTGCAGATACAGCGTCAGGCCGCGCCGATTGTGCAGGCCGGTCAGGTCATCGGTACGCACCAGTTCTTCGGTGTGGCTGAGCTGGTGGGTGGTGGTGTAGAGGTTGTCCAGTGCCGCTTCCAGATCATCGTTGCGACGGCGCAGCTGCGCTATCAGCCGCTGTTCGCTGGAAACGACCCGCATGACGCTGCGGCGCAGGAAGTAGGCGACGACGGCCGCATCCTGGTCGATCAGGCGCTGGAAGTCGCTCCGGTCCAGTTCCAGCAGGGTCAGGTCGGTGGCCGCGCGTGCATCGGCGGAACGGCGGTGGTCGCCGATCAACAATCCCAGCTCGCCGAAGAATTCGTTCGACCCGAGATACTTGACGACCAGGTCCTCGCCGAAGTCCAGATCGACCATGCCGTTGACGATGACGTACATCGAATGGCCGATGCTGCCACGCCGGAAGAGCACCTCACCGGCGGCAAACGTACGCGGGCGGCCATGCTGCGCGAACAGGGCAAATTCGCCGGGCGACAGCAGCGCCGGGACGACCTCTCCCATCGCCTCTGACGTTCCAGCGGAATCATCCACGCACGCAGTTTCCATCGCGCTCATGCCAGCTGCTCCTTGCCCCTGCCCCCGTCCGGTGGACGGAGGTTTAGCGCGCGAGGATAGCACCTGTGCGAAATGGGCAACACGTCGCAAAAAACGCGATAGCCGACATCAATCAAAGCGCCCCGCGAAGCGGCCTCCCTGCCGCTTTCCCGCAGTCCGTTCAGGCGGTGGCTTCCTCGCTGTGGAACTGCTCTTCCTCGGTCGAGCCGGTCAGGGCCGTGGTCGAGGACTGGCCCTGCTGGATCGCCTGGGTAACCGCGTCGAAGTAGCCGGTGCCGACCTCGCGCTGGTGCTTGACCGCGGTGAAGCCCCGGTCGGCGGCGGCGAACTCGGCCTCCTGCAGCTCCACGAAGGCGCTCATCTGCCGGCGCGCGTAGCCGTGGGCCAGGTTGAACATCGAGTAGTTCAGGGCGTGGAAGCCGGCCAGGGTGATGAACTGGAACTTGTAGCCGTAGGTGGCGATTTCCTTCTGGAAGGTGGCGATGGTGGCGTCGTCCAGGTTCTTCTTCCAGTTGAAGCTTGGCGAGCAGTTGTAGGCCAGCAGCTTGCCCGGGAACTTGGCATGGATGGCCTCGGCGAACTTGCGTGCGAACTCCAGGTCCGGCTTGCCGGTCTCGCACCACACCAGGTCGGCGTACGGCGCGTAGGCCAGGCCGCGGCTGATCGCCTGGTCCAGGCCGTTGCGGGTCTTGTAGAAGCCTTCCACGGTGCGCTCGCCGGTGGCGAAGGGCTGGTCGTTGCCGTCGATGTCGCTGGTCAGCAGGTCGGCGGCTTCGGCATCGGTGCGCGCCACCAGCAGCGTCGGCACGCCCAGCACGTCGGCGGCCAGGCGCGCGGCGTTCAGCTTCTCCACCGCCTCGCGGGTGGGCACCAGCACCTTGCCGCCCATGTGCCCGCACTTCTTGACCGAGGCCAGCTGGTCTTCGAAATGCACGCCGGCCGCGCCGGCCTCGATCATCGCCTTCATCAGCTCGAAGGCGTTGAGCACGCCGCCGAAGCCGGCCTCGGCATCGGCCACGATCGGCTGCAGGAAGTCGATGTCATCCTTGCCCTCGGCGTGGTGCAGCTGGTCGGCGCGCAGCAGGGTGTTGTTGATGCGCTTGACCACCGCCGGCACCGAGTTGGCCGGGTACAGCGACTGGTCCGGATACATCTGGCCGGCCAGGTTGGCGTCGGCGGCGACCTGCCAGCCGCGACAGGTAGATCGCGTTCAGGCCGGCCTTCACCTGCTGCATCGCCTGGTTGCCGGTCAGCGCACCGAGCGCGTTGACGAAGTCCTTCTCCTGCAGGTATTTCCACAGCTTCTCCGCACCCAGCCGGGCGAGCGAATGCTCCACGTGCACGGTGCCGCGCAGGCGCACCACGTCGGCGGCGGTGTAGTTGCGGGTGATGCCGTTCCAGCGCGGGTTGGTGTCCCAGTCGTGCTGGATCTGTTCGACGGTCGGCAGGGTGCTCATGGTGTTCTCCGTGGGATCGGGGTGGGAGGAGCGATAACGGCGGGATTCGGGGGCGCGGCGCAGGATCGGCGACGTCGCTGGGAGCGTTTCGCGACTGAGCTCGCTCCTGCAGGCGTGGCTGGTTGGTGATAGATCAGTCGAGGTGGCGTAGGCCGGCAGCGTCAGGAAGTCGGACAGTTCGTCGGCCGTGCTCAGCTGTTCGAGCAGGGCGATCGCCTCGGCGATGCGGCTGCCGCCCGGCAACGCGCTGGTATTGCCCAGGCGCGCCGGCAGCGCGCGCAGGGTGTTTTCGAGCAGACGCGATATCGATGGCGCTGCCGTCGTCCAGGTGCTGGCCGGGCACATGCAGCCACTGCCAGAGCTGGCTGCGGCTGATCTCGGCGGTGGCCGCGTCTTCCATCAGGTTGTGGATCGGCACGCAGCCATTGCCGTCCAGCCACGCGGCCAGGTAGCGCACGCACACCTCGACGTTGTTCTCGAAACCGGCGCGGGTGATGGTGCCGCTGCACGGTGCGATCAGATCGTCGCGGCCCACCTGCACATCGCGGCGCAATGCCTGGTGCTGGTTGGGCGTGGGCATGTGTTCGTCGAAGATCGCGCGCGCGATCGGAATCAACGCCGGGTGCGCCACCCAGGTGCCGTCGTGGCCGGCAGTGACTTCGCGCAGCTTGTCGGCACGCACGCGGGCCATGGCCTGCTCGTTGGCAGCCGGCATCGTCGTTGATCGGGATCTGCGCGGCCATGCCGCCCATCGCGTGCGCGCCGCGGCGGTGGCAGGTCTTGATCAGCAGTTCCGAGTACGCCTTCAGGAACGGCTGGGTCATCGTCACCTGGCCGCGCTCGGGCAGCACCTTGTCGGCGATGCCGGCGGAAGGTCTTCAGGTAGGAAAAGATGTAGTCCCAGCGGCCGCAGTTCAGGCCGACGATGCGGTCGCGCAGCGCGTACAGGATCTCGTCCATCTCGAACACCGCCGGCAGCGTCTCGATCAGCACGGTCACCTTCATCTGCCCGTGCGGCAGGCCGAGCATGCCTTCGATGTGCGACAGCGCGGTCTCCCACAGCGCCGCCTCTTCCATGCTCTGCAGCTTGGGCAGATAGAAGTACGGGCCGCGTTGCCGGCACATCAAGCGTGCGTGCGTTGTGGAAGGCGAACAACGCCGCATCGAACAGGCCGCCGGCAACGGGCTGGCCATCGACCAGCACGTGCTTCTCGTCCAGATGCCAGCCACGCGGGCGCACGATCAGCACCGCCTGCTCGGCAAGCGGACGCAGTGCGTAGTGCTTGCCCGGACCCTTGGCCGTTGCCGGCGCGGTGAATTCGAGTGTGCCGCGCACCGCCTCGATCATCGACTGCTGGCCGGCCAGCACGTTGCGCCAGGTCGGCGAGGTCGAATCCTCGAAGTCGGCCATGAACACCTTGGCGCCGGAATTGAGCGCGTTGATGACCATCTTCGGATCGGTCGGGCCGGTGATCTCGACGCGGCGGTCCTGCAATGCGTCCGGGATCGGCGCCACCGTCCAGTCGGCCTCGCGGATGGCGCGGGTGTCGGCGCGGAAATCCGGCAGCCCGCCGCCGGTCGAAATACGCCTGCCGCTGCTGGCGCAGCGCCAGCTGGCGTTGGCGACCGGTCTCGACCGCCCGATGCAGCGATACCAGCAAGGCCAGCGCCCCGGCCGGCAGCAGGTCCGACTGCCTGGCGATGCGGGTGGTCACGGTGATACCCGGCGTGGGGCGTCGGGTGCTCTCGGAACTGGGTGCGGCAGCGACGGCGGGCATGGTCGGGTCCTGCAGGTGTCGGGGCCACCACCGTGCCGCCTCAACGAACTATTTAACAAAACAGTTTTTGCAATGTCATATATAAGTTGTGCTAATAATCATCTCGACATGACCGACAAACCGCCCGCAAGTCCTCGTTTCCCCTACAAATCCGACCGGCTGAAACCGCTGCGGGCGTTCTGCCAGACGGTGCGTCTGGGTTCGGTGTCGCGTGCCTCGGAGGCGCTTTTTGTCAGCCAGCCGGCCGTGAGCCTGCAGCTGCAGGCGCTGGAACGGGAATTGGGGGTGGTGTCTGTTCGAGCGCAGCGGCCGGCGCCTGGTGCCCAGCCGCGAAGGGCAATCTGCTGTACGAGATGGCGCAGCCGCTGGTGGAGAGTCTGGACGGGCTGCAGGCCGGCTTTCGCGACAAGCTCCGCGGGCTGGATGCTGGCGAGCTCAATATCGCCGCCAAATCTTCGACCATCCTGTATCTGCTGCCGAAGATCGTCGAAGCACTTCCGCTTCCGGCACGCGGACGTGCGTCTGAGCATGCACAACGCCATCAGCGCCGATGGCACCGACCTGCTGCGCAGCGATGCCGCCGACCTGGCCGTGGGCTCGATGATGGACGTCCCCGGCGACCTGAGCTATGCGCCGGTATATCGCTTCGAGCAGGTGCTGATCACGCCACCGGATCACCCGCTCGCCAGGAAGAAGCAGCTGACGCTGGAGGACCTGTCGCCCTATCCGCTGATCCTGCCGCCGCGACGGCAGATCACCTGGCGGCTGGTGGATCTGGTGTTCCAGCAACACCGCGTGCCCTACACCGTGGCACTGGAGGTCGGCGGCTGGGAGGTGATCAAGCAGTACGTGGCAATGGGCATGGGCATCTCCATCGTCACCGCCCTGTGCCTCAACGAAGGCGACCGCGACAAGCTCGCCACGCGCTCGATGGCCGGATATTTTCCTTCGCGCAGCTACGGCGTGGTGGTCCGCCGCGGCAAGGCGCTGTCACCGCAGGCGCGTGCCTTCATCGAGCTGATCCAGCCGGACCTGTTCGCCCCGCGCAGCTATGACGAGTCGGGGCATTCGGAGCGTTGATACGGTCCGGTGGACCGCGCCACGGCTGGGCGCCACGCCGTAATGCGTGCTGCAGGGAATGGCGGACGTCCGACGACGGCGAAGGTGCACGGCGCGCCACCGGCCCGCCTGCGCAACGGCGGGCGCCAGTCGCGCCGACGACTTCATCCACTTCATCCCTCCTGGCCGCCAGTACACCGCCAGCGCTTTGCGTGGACCACGTCAGCGTTGACACCGCACGGAAGCGACCACCGCCGCCTCACCGCGTTGCGGTTGGTCCGGAGTCAACAGTCGCGGGTCCGGTGCGCTTGCCGACCCGCACGAAAAACGGGAGGGTTTCCCCTCCCGTTCGCCTTGCTGCGATGACGGGCGCGGTCACTTCAGGCCACGGTTCTCCAGCAGCGGCTCGACACTGGGATCCTTGCCGCGGAAGTCCCGGTACAGGCTGGCCAGCTCAACGCTATTGCCACGCGAGAGCACCTTGTCACGGAAGACCTGGCCGTTCTCGGCGGTCAGGCCACCGTTCTCCTTGAACCACTGGAAGGCGTCATGGTCGAGCACTTCCGCCCAGAAGTAGGCGTAGTAGCCGGCCGAATAACCGCCGCCCCAGATGTGGTCGAAGTAGCTGCTGCGGTACCGCGGCGGCACCTGCGGCAGGTCCACCTTGTAGCGCTTGAGCGCATCGGCTTCGAACCTGTTCACGTCCTGCAGCGGCGCATCGGCCTTGAGTGTGTGCCAGGCCAGGTCGAGCAGCGCGGCTGACAGGTATTCGGTGGTGGCGTACCCCTGGTTGAAGGTGCGCGCCTTGACGATCTTGTCCACAAGCGCCTGCGGCATCGCCTCGCCGGTCTTGTAGTGCTTGGCGTAGTTGGCGAACACCTTCGGGTCCAGCGCCCAGTGCTCGTTGAACTGCGAGGGGAACTCGACGAAGTCACGCGAGGTGCTGGTGCCGGCGATCGACGGGTATTTCACGTTGGAGAACATGCCGTGCAGCGCGTGGCCGAACTCGTGGAACATCGTGGTCACGTCGTCCCAGCTCAGCAACGCCGGCTGGCCGGGCGCCGGCTTGGTGAAGTTGCACACGTTGTAGACCACCGGCTTGGTGCCAGTCAGTCCATCCTGCTCGACGAACACATCCATCCACGCGCCGCCGGACTTGCTGTCACGCTTGAAGTAGTCGGTGTAGAACAGCGCCAGCGAGCTGCCGTCCTTGTCGAACACCTCGTACACCTTCATGTCGGCGTGATAGGTGGGGATGTCGCTGCGTTCCTTGAAGGTGATGCCATACAGCTGCGTGGCCGCGTAGAACACCCCGTTCTTGAGCACGTTGTCCATCTCGAAGTACGGCTTGATCTGCGACTCGTCCAGATCGAACTGCGCTTTGCGCACCTGCTCGGCATAGAAGTCCCAATCCGATGCGGTCGCCTTGAAGCCGCCTTGCTGGGCGTCGATCACCTTCTGGATCTCCGCCAGCTCGCCCCGGGCCTTGGCGGTCGCGGCCGGCACGGTATCGGTCAGCAGCTTGAGCGCAGCGGCGGGAGTCTTGGCCATCTGGTCGCCGAGGCTGTAGGCGGCATAGCTGTCGAAGCCGAGCAGCTTGGCCTTCTGCGCGCGCAGCTGTGCCAGGCGCTGCACCGTCTGCCGGGTGTCGTTGGCATCCCCTTTCTCGGCGCGGGTTTCCGAAGCCTGGAGCACCTCGGCACGCATCTGCCGGTCACTCAACGAGCCCAGTACCGGCTGCTGCGTGGTGTTCTGCAGCGCCAGCAGGTATTTGCCATCGAGCTTGCGGGTCTTGGCGTCTTCGGCGGCGGCGGCGATGTCGCCTTCGTCCAGGCCCGCCAGGCGCGCCTTGTCATCCACCACCACGGCACCGGCGGCGGTGGCGGCGACCAGATGCGTGTGGAAGCGGGTGGACAACGTGGTCTCTTCCACGTTGAGCTTACGCAGGGTGTCCTTGTCGGTATCGGACAGCTTCGCACCGGCGCGTACGAACTCCTCGTAGTCGCGCTCCACCAGCCGCTTCTGCACGGCGTCCAGGCCCAGCGAGGCGCGCTGGTCGTAGAGGGTCTTGATGCGCGCGAACAGCTTCGGGTCCAGGTTGATCTCGTCCTGGTGGGCGGCCAGTTTCGGCGCGATCTCTTCCTGGATCTTCTGCCGCGCCTCGTTGGTGTCGGCCTGCACCAGGCCGAAGAAGATGCGCGACACCCGGCTCAGGGTCTCGCCGCTGCGCTCCAGCGCCTCGATGGTGTTGTCGAACGTGGCCGGCTCGGAGTTGTCGGCGATCTTGCGCACCTCGGCCAGCTGCAGGCGCATGCCCTGCTCGAACGCCGGCAGGTAGTCGCCATCGTGGATCCGGTCGAACGGCGGCGCCTGGAACGGCAGCGTGCTGGCGCTGAGCAGCGCGTTGGTGGAAGCATCGGCCGGCTGGCTGGCGGGCGCGGGCTGGGTATCGGACACGGGGGTGGACTCCTTGCCGGAACAGGCGGCCAGCGCAAGGCTGATGGCGGTGGCCAGAATGACGGTACGCGACATGAAACGGGCTCCTGCAGGACGGATGTCACTTCAGCCGGTCACCCTACTCCGATCACCCTTGGCTGGCATGTGCCGGAACCGGCGCCTTGGCGTCTTCGGCCCGCCGGGCATCCGGATCAGACAGTGCCGCGGTTCTTGCCGAGCCACGGCCGGTACCACTGGCGGATCGCAGCCATATCGGCGGCATCATCGCCGCTGGTGTGGAACGGTGCGCCGAAGCCGATCACGCGCTCGGGATAATGGAAATACGCCGGCACGATCGGTACCTCGGCCAGCCGCGCGATCCGGATGAAACCGCTCTTCCACTCCTTGACCGGCTTGCGGGTGCCCTCCGGCGCCAGCGCGAACCAGATCCGCGTATTGCCGCGGATCATCTCCACGGCCTGCCCCACTGTGCCCTGTGGCGAGCTGCGATCCAGCGGCACCACGCCCATGCGGCGCAGGATCGCGCCCAGTGGCCACCAGAACAGCTTGTCCTTGCCGAGGATGCGGGCCTCCAGCCCCAGCGCCATCTTGGCCGCCAGCCCCCACAGGCCGTCCCAGTTGGACGAATGCGGCGCGGCAATCACCACCGCCTTGCCCAGGTCCGGTACCGGCCCCTGGATACGCCAGCCACCGGCGCGCAGGATGCTGCGCCCCAGCCAGCGGGTGAATGCGTTGGTCTTGACCTGCGGCACGTTCGGCGGAAGCGGCGGTACGGTCACGGTCGGCTTGCTCAAGCACTACTCCCAGTTGCGTTGCGAGCGGCCGCGCTTGACCTGCGCACGACCGCGTTTGGCGTCCAGACGCCGCAGTTTCGAACCATAGGTCGGCTTGGTGGCCAGCCGCGTCTTGGGCACGCTCAGCCCGGCCTGGATGAAGCTGACCAGCCGGTCGCGCGCGTCCTGCCGGTTGCGGTCCTGGGTACGGAAGCGCTGGGCGTCGATGACCAGCACGCCTTCGCCGGTCATGCGCCGGTCGCGGCGGGCCAGCAGGCGCTCACGCAGCGGTTCGGGCAGCGAGGGCGACGCGGCCACATCGAAGCGCAGCTCCACCGCGGTGGAGACCTTGTTCACGTTCTGGCCGCCCGCCCCACTGGCGCGTACGAAACGCTCGACGATTTCCGTTTCCGGTATCGCCAGCTGCTCCGAAATCTCGATCTGCCCGGTTGCCATGGGCGGCATTGTAGATGGCTGGCGCTGTTACTCCGAATGCCGTTCGGTCCAGCGCCGATAGGTCCGGTAATGGTGGATCGCAAAGCCATCGAACGACGGTTCGCGCTGCAGCGCCTTGGCGACCTTGCGCAGTTCGCGCTCGAATACTGTCGGCCCCTCTTCATCGAAGGTCAGCTTGTCGAGTTCGCCGGGCGACACCTCCAGCCCCACCACCACCTTCCTGCCCCTGGCGCTGGCATAGGCGATCTCGCTTTGGGCATGCGAAATGATGCCGTCGCCGCCCTCGGCCGCATCGCGGTAGTCCATCAGCGCCACGTAGTCGTAGAGGTCGATCGTGTGCTCGCTGACCGGTCGCAGCTTTCCGCGCCACTGCAGCTCGATGCCGTCAAACCAGAAGGGAATCGCCGGGCCGACCGCCAGGGTGGCGCCGTATTTCTTCTTCATTTCCATCAGCGCACGGCTCATGTCCAGGAAGTTCGCCAGCAGGCGCAGCCGCGAGCTGTCGCCCCACTCGTCGAGCAGGTGCGGCTCGATATCCAGGTTGATGCCGTCAAACCGGGCGTCCGGCTGTGCCACGGCGTTGTATTCGAGCACCCGCCGGAACATCGCCTCGGCATCGCCGCGCCGTTCCGGCAGGATGTAGTTCTCGGTATGCAGGTACCACGACCCCAACAGCGCGTACGCCTTCAGGCCGTTGCGGTGCAGGCGCGATACCAGCGCCTGATAGCGCTGCGGCCGCGTGGCGATGAGATTGCGCCCGTCGTAGGCGTCGGCATACAGATAGACCGTGTCGATGGATTGCGCCTTCAGATAGCCGATGGCTTCTTCGGCCGCGTCCTCGTTCTCCAGCAGTGCATAGGATTCCTTCTCCCACATCCAGATCGCCCGCCCGGCGGCGGTCGCATCGGCGGCGGCCAGCAGCAGCATGCAGGCGATCACCATCCGCATCGCGGCTCCGGTCTTCACTGCATCGCCTGCTTGTTGCCATCGGCGGCCAGATCCAGCGGGATATGGAAGCGGCCACGGCCGAGCGGCTTGCCGGTGTCCGGATCGGAGGGACGCACCGCCAGGTAGTAACGGCCCGGTGCCACCCCGGCGTGGCGCAGGACCAGGCGCACCTCGCGGCGTTCGTGCGCGCCCAGGCGCAGTGCGGCGCCATAGGCCTCCTGCACTTCGCGGCCATCCTCCGAGGTCATGACCGCCAGCGGCACAAACATCGCGCTCTGCACCGCATCGCCGTTGGTGAAGGTTCCGACGATCTCGACCGCTCCCGGCGATGGCTGCAGCTGCACCGTTTCCAGGGTCAGCCCGGCTGCCGGTCTGGCCGGCGCCTGCAGCGCGACCGGGGCCTTCGTCGTGCTGCTGTCATACGCGACCAGTGCCGGAGCAGCATCGTGTGGCATCAACGCCAGGTGGTCGAGGAACGTGGCATTTGCCGCCTCGTAGCGCCGCAGTCGCTGGCTCACCCATGCCTGCAGCGGGGCGTCGTCCGCTGGCGCCAGGCTCATGCCGTCACCCAGCTCGTACAACTTTCCGTCACGCAACCACCAGCGACCCACCACAAATTCCGGGGGACTGGTCTTGGTCTGCTTGAGGGGAATCTCGTGCTGGTTGCGGAAGCTTTCCGACATGTCCAGGCCGCTGCCCAGCCACGGCACCATCTCCGGCCGCTTCAGGCCGTAGGTATGTGACAGCAACGCGAGCAGGGAGGGGGTCACATCCAGATGCGAGGACACCGCCCGGATCCGCGCCGGTTGTTTCAGCAGCGGTGAATAGATCAACAGCGGCACGTGGTAACGGTCCACATGCTCGCCCATCGGAATTTCCGGCAGGCGATGGTCACCGGTGATCACGAAGATCGTGTTCGCAAACCACGGCGTCTGCGCCACCGATTCGAAATAACGGCGCAGCTGGTCATCGGTGTACAGGATGGTGCTGTAGATGTCGGCATTGGCCCGATAGCTGGCCAGCTTGGAGGCCGACACCGCCAGTTCCTGCAACCGCTGCTCGAAGCGCGTGCGGTACGCCTCCTGCCCGGGGAACTGGTAGCTGGTATGCATGGAAATGGTCTGCAGCGCCAGCGCGAACGGGGGTTTCAGTTTCGTGTTGTCGGCCAGTACGCGCGACACCAGTTCCCGGTCCGGATAACCCCAGGCGCTGAAAGGATTGCGCTGGTAGCCGGCGCCGAAACTGTCCAGATCCACGATCGACTGCACCTGCTGCAATTGCAGGTAGGCTTTCTCGTTGTCGAACCGGGTATCGGTGCCGTTGTAGAAGGCGGTCTGGTAGCCCTGCCGCCGCAGCACGTTGAACAGTCCCGGGTGCGCTGGCATGCGCTCACCCAGCGCGTTGAAACCCTGGTCGCCGAAAGGCAGCGAACCCAGCAGCGACGGCAGCACCGCGAAGGTGCGCCCCTGGTTGGCGAGAAAATTCTCGAAGTAGAGACTGCGGGTCGCCAGCTCGTCGAGATACGGCGTGAAGCTGCCCAGGCTGGCGTGCGGGCCGGAGAAGGAGCGTCCGAGCCCTTCCACCACGATCAGCACCACGTTCGGTGGCTGCCCATCGCCGGCGACGGAAAAATACGGCCCCAATGCGTCGGGCGACTGGTCCGGGTGCAGGAATGGATAGGCCGGATCCAGCGGCGCATCGGGCGCAGCGGCCCCGCCCGCCACAGCGGCCGGCGACTCTGCTGCCGCAGGCCGGCGGACAGACGATCGGGACCAGCGCAGCGTGTCTGCGGTGAACCACGCCAGCTTGCTGCTGGCCAGCTCGCGCGCCGTGTCGTCAGGCAATGCGCGCGCGCCCGGCGAAAGCGGCAGCGCCCAGGCGGCGATGGCGGCAGCCAGCAGCCCGATCGCCAGTCGGGAACGTGGCCGAGGTTGATACCGCGCGCGCCAGGCCAGCCCGCCCCACAACACCAGCAACGGCACCACGATGGCCATCCATGTAAGCGCTCCTGTGGCGGCGCCATCGGCCACCGTGGTGGCAATCTCCGCCCGGCTGTAGCCAAACAGATCGGCGCCCAGCGGCGTACCCGCCACATGAAAATAGTGGTCCAGCGCCGCCTGGATCGCCACGAACAGGGACCACACCACGCCGGTGCCGAGCAACGCTGCGCGCGCCGATTGCAGACGCAGCCACGGCCACGACAGCAGGAACAGCAACGGCAGCGCGCACAGCAGCAGCAGCAGTCCCTGCACCAGGCCGACCGCGGCAATCGACAACTTCCCGCTCCACGTCCAGGCCGCGTGCGGCAGGTCGAGGCTCATGGCGCCCATCACCAGCACGCACTGCGCGGCGACCAGCGCCGGCAGCCAGCCGAGGAAACGCGCGGGTGCCGAACCCGTCGCCTTGGTTTCCGTGGTCATTGTCGCGCTCACCAGCGCGAATAGACCGTGGCGAAGACCCGCTGCTCGTTGAAGCCGTCCTCGTCGTCTGCGTAACCGGCGCCGAGCTTGAAGCCCCAGCGCGGGTTGATGAAGTGCGCCCACGCAACGCCGATCGCGGCATTGTTGTTGCGTACCACGCTGCCGAAGCGGGTGTCCGTGCTGCGACCGCTGCCAAGGCTGAGTTCGAGGTAGTCATCCGCATCACCGCGGTAGTAGTTGCGCACCAACAGGCGATGACTCCAGCTGCCCGAGCCGACCCCGGGCACATGCTGCAGCTTGTAACGGGTGTACCAGTTGCCCGAGTAGCGGCCGACACCTACGCCATAGAACTCGGTGTTGGAGGAGAAGCGCAAGTGATCGATGCTGGCCGACAGCTCCCAGCCGTCGCCCACTCCCTGGAACAGCTCCGCGCGCCACGCCTGGCGTGGCAGAACCCCGTTCGACGGTCCGTGCTGATAACGCAGATTGGCGTAGGCCCGGGGCCACAGTGATACGTAGCCGTCCAGCGCGACCGCGTTGTCCCGGGTGTCGAAGTGGTCCGCGCTCAACCACTCCAGCGCCAGCGAGCCACGTTGGAAATGCCGCCGCAGCGACACACTGGTGTCGTTCCACGATGCACGATCGCCACTGAAGCCGGTGTGGTCCAGACCGGCGCTGAGCGACCAGCGATAGCCATCGACGAAGGCCGCCTCGGGATTGCTCATCCGCGGCTCCAGCGTTGCCTGCAGGTCCGCCACCTCTGTCGCACCGACGCCGTGATAGCCGGCCGCCGCGAAGTCGGCACGCGCCGCCGCCCGGTTACCGGCACTGCGATAGGCACGGCCCCGCGCTATCAGCGGCTCTGGGGCTTCAGGCGCCAGTTCAACCCAGCGGCTGTACGCGGCGACCGCCTCCCCGGGTCGATCGCTCCACACATACATGTCGCCCAGCGCCGACCAGGCATCGGCGTAGCCGGGGTCCCGTTCGAGGACGGCCTTCATATCCGCTTCGGCTTCGGCGTAGCGATCCATCCATGCGTAGGTGCGACCGCGCGCCAGCTGCAGGTCACCGTTTCCCGGATGTTCGGCAAGGAGCGCGTCATACCGGGCGATAGCCTGCTCGCGCTGTCCGTTGGTCGCCAGCTCGCGCGCCTGCACCATCTGCTCTTCCAGCGAGGGTGCGGTGGGCGGCGCGGGCATCTGGGCGAACGCGGAAAGCGGCAAGGCGAGTAGCAACCACAGCACTGCAAGCGGGCAGCGAACGGCCGTCCATGGGTTCGGAAAATGTGGCATTGGAGGCATCCTGCAGTTCATGGCGAGAGCCGGGTATCGACAGTGGCTGCTGCTGGCACATTCGTCGCGGTTTCGCTGTGGGCGGCTGCGGCAGGGGTGTGTTGCCAGGAGCCGTCGCGATTGATCTTGCCCCAGCTGTGGCGACGGCTCTTTCCAAACAGCCAGCCAACCGTGCCGTAGAAACGCCACAGCGAGGTCAATTGCCGATAGCCGAAGTTTTCCAGTACCGCACTGGCGAAAAGACGCAACTGCTGGCGTGGCTGCGGGTACATCCGGAACGACAACTCCTCCAGCAGCATCGCGTTCACTGAAAGCAGGATGCCCATGCCGATCGACGCCGTCAGGAAGATCAGGAAAACCGGCAGCGGCACCAGGCCCAGAATCCACAGGACCACCACCGTCACGTAACCGGTCACCTCGATCACCGGGCCGAGGAACTCAAACAGCAGCATGAACGGGAACGCGATCCAGCCGACCATGCCGCCGCGGCGGCTGAACATCAGCCCCATGTTCGACCAGAGACTTTCGGCCAGGCCGCGTTGCCAGCGGACGCGCTGGTTCTTCAACGACGTCAGGTCGCTCGGTGCTTCGGTCCAGCACACCGGATCGGGCACGAAGGTGATGCGGTAGTCGCGTTTCTCGGCATGCATGTGGCGGTGCAGGCGCACGACAATATCCATGTCCTCGCCCACGGTGCCCTGCCGGTAACCACCGATGGCGATGACGTGTTCCTTGTTGAACACGCCGAATGCACCGGAAATGATCAGCAACCCGTTCACCGGCGACCAGCCCATGCGTCCGAACAGGAAGGCGCGCAGGTATTCGATCAGCTGGAAACTGGGCAGGAGCTTCTTCGGCAGGCCCACCTTGCCGAGCATGCCATCGACCACCGAACAGCCATTGAGGACCCGGACCACGCCTCCGCTCGCCACCACCCGGGAATCCTCGAGGAAGGGGCGCACCACCCGCGCCAGGCTCTCCGGTTGCAGGATGCAATCGGCATCGATCACGCAGAACAGCGGATAGCGCACGCAATTGATGCCGGCATTGATCGCATCCGACTTGCCGCCGTTGATCTTGTCGACCATGCGCACACGCGGATAGCGCGACGAGGCGTACACGCCCTGCACCGGCTCGGTGGCGAGGCGGCGGCGATACGCTTCGGGCACCTTCACCAGGCCGAAGGCCTCCATCAGCACGGCCTTGGTTTCGTCGGTCGAGCCGTCATTCACCACCACGATCTCGTACTCGGGGTATTCGGTCTTGAGCAGCGAACGGATCGTGGAGACGACCGAGATCGCCTCGTTGTAGGCGGGCAGCACGATGCTGACAGGCGGCTGGTAATCGCGCAGGCCGTCGGGCAGGTAATGCGCGCGGTACTCGCGCATGTGCCGGACGATCTTGTATCCGGAAATGAAATTCAGGACCAGGTACGCGAAGTTGATCAGGAAGAAATAGGCCAGGAACACCCACTGCATGGATACCATCAACCGCACCCAGGGAACCTGCTGGAAGTACGCCACCATCATCTGCCAATAAGCGCTCATGCCGCGCCCCTCATGCTCTGCTCCGAAAGCACCTGGTCGATGATGTCCCGGCCATACGAGTCAGACTGTTGCTCGCGGATGCGCTGCAACCCCGACTCGCCGACATCGGGCAACCGCAGCAATGCCTGCGCCGCCCGGTAGCGCACCCACCACACCGGATCGGCCAACAGCGGCTCGAGTTTTTGCCGGTCACTGGCATGGCCCATCCGCCCCAGCGCGGCGGCCGCATGCATGCGCACATGCCAACGCGGAGAATCCAGAAAACGGGTGACGAGATCCCGGTCCTGCGGATCGTTCACGATGCGCAGGCACGCCGAGATGATGCGGTCGTCCACATTGGCATGCAGGAACTCGCGGACCGTTTCCGCCGCCCGGGCCGGGTCGATATCGGCCAGGAAACGGATCAGCCGCACGCCGATGTCGACATTGACGTGGGGCAGCACATGGCGCAGCTCGCGCGCGGCGCTTCCATCGTGGTTTTCGACCAGGATGCGGGCCACGTTGGCCGGGCTCCAGTCCTGGCGCTCGACTATCTTGGGGATGAAGATCGCCATGGCCCGTGGCGGGTCGATCTGCGCCAGCGCACGCGCCGCGCACAGGGACACGATCGGACTGCGGTCGGAAAGGAATTCCGACAGCCCATCGAACAGGCGTTCGTCGCGCATGTAACCCAGCGCGATGATGGCTCTTGTGCGGTCGTGATAGCCCTTGCCGTGCAGCAGCGGACGAGTGGCCTCCACCAGCTCCACTTCGCGCCCGAGCGGGATCAGCTGTCGCGACACCGCTTCGGGCAGCGGCTCGTGCACTTCATTCCAGGCTTCGATGAAACCGTGCAGTTCCGCATGGCCAAGCGGTTGCAGCGGTACTTCGCCGCCGCTGAGCACATACTGGAGCACGCTCATCCATTCCCGCTTGGCCCGCGCATCCCGGCGTTCGAGCCGCAACGCGCGTATGCGCAGCAGTACGATGCTCACCAGCATCAATGACGCGATCAGCAACGTCGCCAGCGCGATCCAGGACGCGATCGCGACTTCGGGTGTACCGTCAAAAAGAAAACCTTTCATCCCCAATCCCCAATGTCGCATCGTTGGATGCGGCGGTTCCTTGTGTCTGTTGGCCGGAAGATACCGCACGTTTTGTGACTAACGTCACAAAACTATTTTGCGGCCACGGGGGACGGCGAAAGGCCCATTCATCGGATATTCCGCCGACAAAACAACGACTTGAAATTCATTCACGATCCTGTCTTGTTCAGGATCCACCGCGCGCACCATCTGTGTCGCCGCCGGAGCGTGTGGATTTCTTCCAGGCTGGCAGCGCGCCGCCGCCGCGTGGACAGTTATGCTCCGGCTACCTCCAGGCCGCGGGACCTCCTATGACCCCTCAACGCTCTTCTCGCCATCCCCGCCTGCGCCTGCTGCTGACACTGGCGCTGACGCTGGCGGCAGTGGTGCCGGCGCTCGCCGTGCCGCCGACCGACGGCGACGTCAATCGTCTGCTGGCGGCCTCGCGTGCGCAGAGCATGCTCGACTCGATGCTGCCGCAGATGGAAGCGATGCAGCAGCAACAGTTCGCCCAGTTCGCCGGCCAGCAACCGCTCAGTCCCGCCCAGCAGGCGCAGCTGCAGCGCATCCAGCAGCGCACCAGCCAGACCATGCGTCAGGCGCTGGCGTGGTCGCAGTTGCGGCCAATGTATGTCGACCTCTACAAGCAGTCGTTCTCGAAAGAAGACGTGCTGGCGATGGCCGAGTTCTACGAGAGTCCGGCCGGGCAGAGTCTGCTCGACAAGACCCCGGCACTGATGCAGAACCTGATGGCGGCGATCCAGCAGAAGATGCGGCCGCTGGTTGCCGACCTGCAGAAGGATCTGGAGCAGATCGTCAGCGAACCGGCCGCGGCGAAGTAACAGCCGCGTTGGGCAATCGGCAGGCGCGGGCCCGGTCGCGACAGGGCGTGGGTCGCGACCGCGGAGCCGCGCCTCTTTCCTGCCAGAACGTCCGCATCCCCTGATTCCCTGTGCCGGGCTGCGGCCGGGGCATATCGCCGGCGCAGGGCAGCATCGGGCGCAAGGCCTGCGCGACCCAGATCACTGCTACAGAGGCACTCTCCCGTTACGCGGGAGTCGCGCTTTACGCCGGGATGACCGGTGCGTCCGGCTGCCAGCCGAACAGATCCATCGCCTTCTGGAATTCCCGGTCCAGCGGAGCACTGACGTCGATCGTCTGCCCTGTGTGCGGATGCGGGAAGCGCAGGCGCTCGGCGTGCAGCAGCATCCGGTGCACGCCCTTCATGCGGAAGGTGCGGTTGTGGCGACCGTCGCCATGGCTGGTGTCGCCGATCATGTGGTGGAACACATGCTTGAGGTGGCGACGGATCTGGCGGAAGCGCCCGGTCTGCGGCTGGCAGCGCAACAGCGCGTAGCGCGAAGTCGGGAATTCACCGGTCGCGACCGGCAGCTCGCCGGTGAGCAGGCGCTGGAAATGCGTGATCGCCGGCTTCTTCAGCGGCTTGCCGGGGCCACCATCCAGATCGTGGTCGACCGTGAACGCCGCTTCCGCCGGCCAGCCGCGGCAGACCGCCAGGTAATCCTTGTCCACCTCGCCGGCCATCAGCGCCTTGCCCAGCGCGCTGGCCGATTCGCGATCGAACGCCAGCAGCAGGCAACCGCTGGTGGCGCGGTCCAGCCGGTGCACCAGGAAGATCGGTTTGCCCAGCTGCTCGCGCAGCCGGTCGGCGAGGAAATCGTCCTCGCCACGGGCCAGCTTGCTGTCGTGGACCATCAGCCCGGCAGGCTTGTCGACCACCGCCAGCCAGGCGTCCTGGTACAGCAGCGGCAACGGCGGCACCGCGACCGGAGTTGCTTCGGCCATCGCTGCGGTCGGCGGATCGACTGCCACATCGGCGCCAACACTCATCGCCGCAGCCACGAACTGGCCAGTGCGAGCCCACCGAGCACGCCGGTGCCCCACGACCACGCCGGCACCGCCAGCAGCTGCGGTCCGCCGGCCTGCAGGCCGTACAGCACGGCGGCGACCACGACGAGCCCGGCGCCTCCCACGGCCGTGACCACGCGGCGCTGCATGCGCTGCAGGGTGAGGTCGAGATTGGCCAGGTCCTGCGAGCGCATCGACAGCTGGTGTTGCCCGTCCACCTGCTGCTGCAGCCAGCTGTGCACCAGCTTGGGCATGTCAGGGGCCTTGGTCATGATTTCCGGCAGCCGCTTGCGCAGTTCCTTGAGCACCCGGCGCGGGCTGTAACGCTCGCGCAGGATGCGTTCCAGCACCGGCCTGGCCACCGCCCAGATATCGATCTGCGGGTCCAGCTGGCGGCCGACACCTTCGATATTGAGCAGGGTCTTCTGCAGCAGGATCAGCTGCGGCTGCAGCGTCAGCTCGTAGCGCTGGGCCATGCGGAACAGCTTCATCAGCACTTCGGCCAGCGAGATCTGCGACAGCGGCCGGGTGAAGTACGGCTCGCAGATCGCCCGTGCGGCCGCTTCCAGCTCGTCGATGCGCACGTTGCCCGGCATCCAGCCGGCCTGCACATGCAGCTCGGCCATGCGCCGGTAATCGCGGTTGAAGATCGCCATGAAATTCTCGGCGAGGTAGTACTGATCCTCTTCCGAGAGCTGGCCCATGATGCCGAAGTCCAGCGCGATGAAACGCGGGTTGTCGCGCCGCGCCGGATCCGGATCGACCCAGATGTTGCCGGCGTGGGCATCGGCGTGGAAGAAATTGTCGCGGAACACCTGGGTGTAGAACACGCGCACACCCTTGGCTGCCAGCGCCTTGCGGTCGATACCGGCGGCGTCGAGCGCGGCGATGTCGTCCGACGGAATGCCCCACACCCGCTCCAGCGTCAGCGCGCGCTCGGCGGTATGGCTCCAGATCACTTCCGGCACGTAGAGATCGTCCGAGCCGTCCCAGAAGCGGCGCAGCACGCTGGCGTTGGCGCCTTCGCGTTGCAGGTCCAGCTCGGCGGCCAGCGTGCTCTCCACTTCGGCCACCACTTCCCGCGGCCGGATCTTGTCGGCGCGTGGATGGGTGCGTTCGACCAGCGCGGCAGCGGAGTTCAGCAGGGCGACATCGGCCGCGATCTGCCGTTCGATCTCCGGGCGCAGCACCTTGACCACCACCTGGCGGCCATCGTGCAGCGTGGCCGCATGCACCTGGGCGATCGAGGCCGAGGCCAGCGGCGTGGTATCGAAACTGGCAAAGGCTTCGGAGACCGGCTGCCCCAGTGCGCGCTCGACGATCGCGCGCGCCTGCTCGCCGTCGAACGGCTTGACCCGGTCCTGCAGCAGGGTCAGCTCGGCGGCGATATCCGGCGGCACCAGATCGCGGCGGGTGGACAGGATCTGCCCGAACTTGACGAAGATCGGCCCCAGGTCCTGCAACGCCAGGCGCAGCCGGGCACCGCGCGACTGCGCGGCAATCTCGGCCGATGCGCGCGGCACGAACGGCTTGGCCAGCCGCAGCCAGCGCTCGACCGGGGTGCCGTCGAGCAGGTCATCCAAGCGGTAGCGCAGCAGCACCCGGCCGATGCGGCTGGCGCGGAAGACCGCCCTCATGCGGCCACCCGGCGCAGGCGCGCGATGCGCACCGCCAGGCGTTCAACGTCATCGCGCATCACATCCACATCGTCATGAAACGCCTCCAGTTCGGCGCGCGGCACCACGTCGCGCGATTCCTCGGTGACGTATTCGGCCGCCGTCTGTGCCAGGTCGAGCGCGCTGCTGCGCGCGTGCAGCAGGCCCGCGCGCAGCATATCGGCGACCTGCACGCCGAGGACTTCGCCGAACGCGCTGACGAACGGCTGCTGCCAGTCCGGGTCGAAGCGGGTGGCCAGCTGCTGCAGCCGGCGCGCCAGTTCGGCATCGCCGGACACCTTCATGCGCCCTGCCGGCGCCGTGCCGTTGCGGCGTGCGTTGGCCATGAAGGGCAGCTGCGCCAGCACGCCGCCAAAGGTGCTGCGTACCGCCAGGTCCGCTTCGGCATCCGGATCGACCGGGCCGACGGTGAGCCGTTCGCCCTCGACGCCGATGCGCATCGCCAGCGCGGGTGATTCCAGCGTCAGGGCAATGCTGCGGCCATCCAGCGGACGCAGCGCGGTGCGCGTATCGGGGTCCAGCGCCAGCGCGCGATTGAGCGCCGCCTGCAGGGCGCGTCCGGCCAGCGGCTTGAGGGCTTTGAAGGGAGAAAGAGGCATGTGCGCATTCTACCTGCCGGCGTGCATGCGTCGCGCCGGCAAGCGCGGCCGCCAGCGTCCGGCTACTGCCCCCGGCGGTGCAGGGTTCATGCCATGGATCTTTCATCCCTATCAGCAGGTCAAGTGACAGCGGGCCTGTCACGCATAGCAGCGTCTCTGCCTGCCAACAGCAAGCGTGCTGGCTATTTCACACGTTGTAGCAGCCGGGCCTGCGGGCAAGACAAGGCCCGCACCGGCGTACACCGGTACGGGCCCTGGATGGCGGCGCTGGACGCGCGTGGAACTAGGCGCGCTTACGGAACATGGAGACCACCGCCAGGATCAGGAAAACGACGAACAGGATCCAGGCGACGTTGGTGGCAGCGCCGGCAATACCGCTGAATCCGAGGACGGCGGCAATGATGGCGATCACGAAAAAGATGATGGCGTAATGCAGCATGGCAGGCTCCGTTGACGTGTCGTGCCGGATTGGCGCGTGCCCATCTTCAACACCGGCAGGTCGTCATCCGGTGATGGTCCCGCGGGCTGCTTCAGCGTTGTGAGGCATCCGTAAGCCCGATCTCCCGCGAGCGCTGGCACCCCCGGCTGGTCACGAGCTGCGAACGTCAGCGCCCGCCGGCTTCCCAGCTCGCGTGCAGGCGGCGCAGCCCTTCCTCGATCGTCACCCTGCGGCACGTAGCCGAAGTCGCGCCGCGCCGGTTCCATCGAGTACCAGTGTGGCGTGCACAGCTGTTCGGCCAGGAACCGGGTCAGTCGGCGGTTCGCCGCGCAGGCGCAGCAGCGGCCACAGCTTTTCGCACAGCACGCCGATGCGGTAAGCGGACTTGAAGCTGATCGACTTCTCCACCGGCGGCGCACCGACCGCGAGCAGCAACCGGTTGAGCAGCTCACGCATCGGCAGCGGCTCGCCGTTGGAAATGAAATAGGCCTTGCCGGCGCACGCCGCGCCCACCACGAGATGGTCGAAGGCATCGAAATGCGCCTGCGCGGCATTGTCGATATAGGTCGCGTCGACCTTGTTCATGCCGTCGCCCACCAGTCGCAGGCGACCGGCGCGGGCGCGCTCGGCCAAGCGCGGCAGCAACTGGTTGTCGCCCGGGCCCCAGATCAGGCGCGGCCGCAGCGCCACCGTCGCCAGCTCGGCATCGTTGGCGGCCAGCACGCGCTGTTCGGCAATCGCCTTGGTCGCCGCATACGGCGCCTGGAAATCCTCGCCATACGGCACTTCGTCCGCCCCCAGTCCTTCCACCGGGTGGGTGGCGCGATGGGTCACGCTCGGCGTGGAGGTGTACACCAGCTTGCGTACGCCATGCGCGCGGCAGGCGGCCAGCACGTTGTCGGTGCCGACCACGTTGGCCTGGTGGTAGCTGTCATAGCTGCCCCAGGCGCCGGCCTTGGCGGCGTTGTGGAACACCGCATCGACGCCCTCCACCGCGTGATGCACGGCGTTGGCATCGGCCAGATCGCCGCGGATCTGGCCGATGCCGAGTGTCTGCAAGTGCGGGTAATGGCCGCGATTGAAGCTGAGCACCTCGTGCCCGCGTTCCACCAGGCCACGGCACAGGGCCTGGCCGAGGAAGCCACCGCCACCGGTTACCAGAATCTTCATGCCTGTTCCTTCCATTGCGTGGCGGCCCAGCGCGCGAGCTTCTCGCGGCCGATCTTGGCGTTGTGGCGGATGTCCACCGGAAAGCCCGGATGCCGCAGGAACTGGGTGATGCCGGCAGTGTGGTCGTGACGCCGGGCCATTGCCTGCAGCTGTGGCTGGATCACCCCCTCAGCGACGTTGCTGCCCGGCAGCAGTTCGAAGCACAGCACCGGCACTTGGGCACCGGCGGGGCCGATGCCGACCAGCGCGGTACGGCGCACCCCGGGCAGGGTGTTGAATACCGGCTCCACCTGCTCGGTGTAGAGCGGGCCGGCGGCGGTTTCCACGCGCTGGGTCTTGCGTCCGCAGAACCACAGCTGGCCATCCGCATCGAAATAGCCGACATCGCCCATGCGGTGGACGATGCGCGTGCTGCCATCGGCGAGCACCTCGCTGATCTTGGCCGCCGCCGTGGCCTGCGTCGCGGTTGAAATAGCTGTCGGTGGTCGGTCGGCCCGACCACGGTGATCTCGCCCACCTGCCCGGCGGGCAGCTCGCGCACCTGCGACCAGTCGGCAATGGCGGCATCGTCAATGGCGATGATGCGCACCGCGTTCGGCGCCACCACCGAGCCGACGCAGGTGCCGGCGCCGGCCTCGGTGGCGGCGCGGGTGGATTCCAGCTCGCGCCCTTCGATCACCGCCACCGGCAGGCATTCGGTGGCGCCATACGGGGTCCAGAACTGGGCGTCCGCGGGCAGCAGGCTGCGGATCTTCGCCACCACCTCCGGCGGCACCGGCGCGCCGGCCGAGGTGGCACGGGCAACGGTCGGCAATGGCTGGCCATGATCGGCCAACACCTTCATCAGCGCCGGCGAGCCGAACAGCTGGGTCACGCCGAAACGGGCGATGGCATCGTGCAGCTTGCGCGGGTCCGCGCTGCCGGGCCGGGTCGGATCCATGTCCGGAATCACCGAGGTCAAGCCGAGTGCCGGATCGAACAGCGCGAATGGCGGGAACGTCGGCAGGTCCACGCCGCCGGGCTGCGATGCCGAAGGCGGTGCGCAGCAGTTCGATCTGGCCGATGAAGTGACGGTGGCGGTAGACCACGCCCTTGGGCACGCCGGTGGAGCCGCTGGTGAACAGGATGGCGGCGATATCGTCCGGCGCGGTATCGGCCAACTGGCTGCCGGCGCCGGCGCCACTCGGCTTCGATCCGCGCCAGCGTGGTGCCGCCCCAGCCCCACCGCCGGCCGACCGTGACCAGTCGCGTGGCCGACCGTGACCAGCCCAGCAGCCTGCGTGCCAGATGGGCCAGCGGAATGCCGATGAACGCCTGCGGCTGCGCCTCGTCCAGGCATTGCTTGAGCGCGCGCCGGTCGATTCCCGGATCCACCAGCACCGGCACCGCGCCGACCTTGAACAGCGCGAACATCAGCAGGAAGAACTCCGGCGAAGGCCGCACCATCACCACCGCGCGCACGCCGCGGCCGATGCCATAGGCCGAAAATCCAGCGGCGATGGCGTCGCTGCGCCCATCGAGCTGGCGGTAACTCAGCGCCACGTCGTAGCGCGCCATGCCGTCGGTGCCAGTCTGGCCGGGGCAGCGGATCGCGATCTGGTCGGGATTCTCACGCGCCAGCTGCGGCAGGCGGGCGGCGATATTGCAGGCGGTTTCCATCGCCCTATTGTCGCTGCTGCGGAAATTTCTTGCGCGTGGCAGCGGACCACGAGGAGAATCCGACTTCCCCGTTTGCATTGCCGCGCAAGGCTCGGCCGCCATGACCCACCCCTGCCTGACCTGTGGCGCCTGCTGCACGCAGTACCGCGTCGCCTTCCACTGGATGGAGTCGGACGAATCCACGCAGGACGGGGTCCCGCTCGCGCTGACCCAACCCTTGGACCGGCACCGCCTGTGCATGCAGGGCACCCACTCCGCACCGGTCCGCTGTATCGCGCTGGACGCCGATATCGGCGTGTACTCGCGCTGCCGCATCCATTCCCGCCGCCCCAGTGTGTGCCGCGAAGTGGATGCCTCGTGGGAGTTCGGCGTGGCCAGCCCGCAATGCGACCAGGCGCGCCGGGCGCACGGCATGCCGGTGCTGACACTGGCCGACTGGCGTTGGCGCGGACAGGCCGACAACGATGACGGGCACCCCGACGACAGTGGCAACAGCCCGTCGTTGCCGCCGAGTGCGCCGGTTGCCGCCTGACCGGCTGCAACTCCACAGAAGACCGTAGGAGCGACGTAAGTCGCGAAGCCTTCCCCGGGAAAACCCCGTCGCGACTGACGTCGCTCCTACATCGCAGACGGCGCGATCAAGCGATGGGATTGCGCTCCAGGAAATCGCGCATCGCCGGCACGATCACCTCGTGCTTGTCTTCCAGCACGTAATGGTTGGCGTCCTCGAACGCCATGCACCTCGGCCTGCGGCAGCGCGGCGCGGAAGCCGTCCAGGAAGTGGTGGTCGAAGCAGAAGTCGCGCAGGCCCCAGCCGATGAACGCCGGCCGGTCGGCGAAAGTCGGCAATGCGGCCGCCGCGCGCTCCAGCAGCGACCAGGCCTTGTCGGCCGGCGACAGCGGGATGTCCTGCATGAAGCGGATGGTGGAGATGCGGTTGTGCCAGTTGTTGTACGGCGACACATAGGCCCGGCGCACGTCGGCGGGCATGCGCCGGCTCACGCCCAGCCAGGAGGCACCGGCGGAGAAGGCGTTGAAGGTGCGGATGAACCATTCGCCTGGCTTCCAGTGCCGGCCCATGGCGATCTGCCACGGCATCGGCTTGGCGGCGGGCAACGGGAACGAGGCGGTATTGGTGATCACCAGGCGCTTGACCTGCGCATGGTGGGACAGCGCCCAGCCGAAGCCGATCATGCCGCCCCAGTCATGCACCGCCAGCGTCACCGGGCCGGTGATGCCCAGATGGCGGAGCAGCGCATCCAGGTCGTCCACGCGCGACTGCAGCGTGTACTCGTACCGGCTGTCATCGGGCTTGTCCGACAGGCCCATGCCGATATGGTCGGGCACGATGCAGCGGTACTTGTCCGACAGGCCGGTGACCAGATGCCGCCAGAGGTAACTCCACGACGGATTGCCGTGCAGCATCACCACCACCTCGCCGTCGCGCGGACCTTCATCGATGTAGTTCATCGACAGGCCGGGGCGCACTTCGAAGCGGTGGGGCTTGCTGGGGTAGCCGGGAAGCTTGCTCATTACATCGCACCTGCAAAAAGGGCCGGAAAACCGGCCCTTGGATTATTATCGGCGCCCGCCAGGCAGGCCGGTGGGCCGCTTACCAGACCACTTCGGCCATCGAGCAGTTCAGGCCCGAACCGATGCCCAGCAACGCGACGCGGTCGCCCTTCTTCAGCTGGCCCAGCTGCTTGAGCTTGCTCAGCACGATCGGCACCGAAGCCGGGCCGATGTTGCCGTGCTCACCGAAGATCGTCATGACCTTCTTCGGGTCGATGCCGAACGACTTGATGAAGGCATTGGTGTGCGGCTGGCTGACCTGGTGGATCACGAACTGGTCGATCTCGTCCACCGCCCAGCCCAGCGCGATGCTGCGCGGCGTCGAAGGTCTTCTGCGCCAGCTTGATGCCTTCGATCAGCAGCAGGCGGGTATCGGTGACCATGCGGTCCAGGTTGCCGCGGCACAGCTTGTTCCACTGGTTGGCCGAACGGGTCACGCCGCCCTTGTAGCGCGGGGCGTCGGGTACCAGCTCCGAACGCGCCATCACCATCGCCGCAGCGCCGAACCGGTGGTCAGCGCCGCCAGCTCGTTGCGGAACTCGGTCCGCGGTGGCGTCCGGCGAGGTCATGCGCTCCAGGGTCTTTTCGTAGACCAGGTTGGAGGTCTCGCCATCGACGATCAGGGCGTAGTCGATCTCGCCGCGCTCGAGCATGCGCGCCGCGATGTCCATGCCATTGATGAAGGCCAGGCAGGCGTTGGCGACATCGAAGGTCTGTGCACTCTTCGCCCAGGCCGAGATTGCCGGACACGATGCTGGCGGTGGACGGCTCCAGGTAGTCACGGCTGACGGAGGTGTTGACCAGCAGGCCGACCTGGCCGGCGGTGATGCCGGCATCTTCCAGCGCCTTGCGCCCGGCCATGGTCGCCGCATCGGAGGCCTGCACGCCCAGGTCCCACAGGCGCCGGGCATGGATACCGGCGACATCACCCAACACGTCGGTGCGGATGCCCAGCCGATCCAGCGTCGGCTGCAGGCGTTCGTTGATTTCCTTGGTGGTCAGCGTATGCGGCGCATCGATATGCGCCAGTCCCGCGATCGAGACATTCTTGAAAAGCATCGGGATAGCGCCAAGGGTCAGGCGAAGGGGGCGCTATTCTAGCTCCTGCGGGATTTCACCGCATCTTTACGAAATACCGGTAAAGCGTACGGATTTTCCAGCTCAGCGGGGCGGGCACTGCCAGGCGCTGAAACGCTGGCTGCCATCGGCCGGCAGACCCGCGGCCTGCACCGCATTGGCGCCGGCGCTGGGGGCCTCGTTGCGCGCCAGGGTTTCCAGTTCTTCCTGCACCCGCAGCGGATTGCGGTTGTAGAAGCCCACCTTGTCCTTGACGGTGACCACAATCTCGCCCTTGTTCTGGCATCCCGGCGCCACCGGTCCGGCGGCCAGCACCCGCACGCCCTTGCCTGACGATTCGATCGGCACCCAGGTGCAGGCAGCGGTGCTGGCGATAAGGGCAGACAGGATCAGGACGCGCATTGAAATACACCTTTGTGAAGAACAGAACGGATTGTGCCGCGGCAGGATGAATCACTCATGATCGCCGCCCTCCCATGCAGGAGGGCGGCCATGATCACACTTAATTGGCCGCAGCGGCCGGCACCGGGTTGCCGTTGGCATCGACCACGATCACCTCGCCCAGCCCCAGTGCGCGGATCGGCGCCTCGGTCTGTTTGAGGTCACCGACCACCACCCAGGTCAGCTTGGACGCATCCAGGGTCGTGGCCGCCTGCGCCACCTGCGCCGGCGTCATCGCCTGGATCTCGGCCTTGCGCTGGAACACGTAGTCGTCCGGGCGCTGGTACCGCACGATGGTGCCGATGGTGCCCATCACCGCCGCGGCGGTCTCGTAGGCACCAGGCAGGCTCAGCGTCTGGATGTTGCGGATGCGCTCGACCTCGGCCGCGCTGGGGGGCTGCTGGCCGCTGGCAAAGGCGCTGATCTCGCGCTGCATTTCCTGCATCGCCTCGGCGGTCTTGTCGATCTGCACCGGTGCGATCGCTATCCATGGGCGCTGCCCGAGCGCGCCGCTGGCCATGCTGCGGGCACCATACGACCAGTGCTTGTCCTCGCGCAGATTCATGTTCAGGCGCGAGGTGAAATCGCCGCCAAGCACACCGTTGGCGATGTCGAAGCGGGTGGCCCCGGCGTCGGCGGTGGAAGGCACCACCTGCCCGGCAAACAGGTTGGCCTGCACCGCGCCGGGCTGGTCGATCAGATACACACGGGCGCCATCAGGACGCGCCACCTGCGCCGGCGTGGCCACCGCGGGTGCCTTGCCCACGCCCTTCCAGTCGCCCAGCTGGCGGTTGAGCAGCGGCACGATCTCCTTCAGCGTGGTGTCGCCCACCACGATCAGGGTGGCCCCTTCCGGGCGCAGCCAGTCGTTCTGGAAATCCACCAGGTCCGGCCGCTGCAGGGCCGCGATGGCCGCTTCATCGCCGCTGCCGGTGAATGGAATCGCATAGGGATGCCCGGCGCCGTACAGCAGCGGCGGCAGCACCCGCATCGCCACCGCGTTGGGCTGCGCCTTCTCCTGCTGGATGCCGGCGATCCAGGTCGCCTTGATGCGGTCGATCTCGCCCTGGTCGAAGCGCGGGGCGCGCAGCATCTGGCTGTACAGCGCCAGTGACGGTGCCAGGTTCTCCTTCAACGCCGACAGGTAGACATTGGCGCCATCCAGCGAAGCGCCGGCGCCCAGCCGAGCGCCGAGTGCATCGGCGGCGTCGGCGAACGCCAGCGAGCCGAGCTTGCCGGCCCCTTCGCCGAGCATGCCCATGGTGAAGTTGGCGGTGCCAGGCTTGCGGCCCTGGTCGGCGGTGAAGCCGCCGGCGAACTCGTAGCTGAACTGCACCACCGGAATATCGTGGCGCTCGGCCAGGATCAGGCGCGTGCCGTTCTTCAGGGTGGCGCGCTGCAGGGCCGGGAATTTCAACTCCGGGAAGCTGGAGGTCACCGGCACTCCGGTGCTACGGTCCACCTGCGATGGCAGCGTGGTGTAGCGGACGTCCACCGCCGGCACCTGGAACGGCATCGGCTTGCCCGAGGGCAGTTCGGCCAGCGGCGCGCGCGCGCCCGGTTCCACCACGAGCGTGTGGTCGCCCTTGCCCAGCCACTTGCGGCCGGCGGCTTTGACGTCCTCGAGGCTGGCGCCATCGATGTTGGCCAGCGAGGTGCGGAAACAGCCCGGGTCGCCCTCGAACACCGCACATTCGGCCAGTGCATCGGCCTTGCCGCCGAAACCGCCGATGCGCTCGATGCCACGGATGAAGCCGGCGCGGAACGCGGTCTTGGCGCGGGCCAGCTCATCGGCGCTGGGGCCATCGGTCTTCAGCCGCTCCAGTTCCTCGTCAATGATCGCCTCGACCTTGGCCGGGTCCACGCCCTGCTTGACGGTGGCGATGATCAGGAAGTTGGAGCCGAGCTGGGAGGTGGAGAGCGAGGTCCCGATCTGGTCCACCAGTTTTTCCCGATGCAGCAGGCGCTGGTCCAGGCGCGAGGACTTGGCGCCGCCGAGCACCTGCGCGAACAGCTGCAGCTGGTCGATATCGGTGGTGCCGGTCTGGGCCACGTTCCAGGCACGGTAGATGCGCGACTGCGGCACCTTGTCGGTCATCACCTCGCGGCTGGACTCGGGGCGCTGGGCCACGTTGACCGCCGGCTGCGCCATGCTCGGGCCGGCCGGGATATCGCCGAAGTACCGGGCCACCTTTTCCCTGGCGGTGGCCAGGTCGATGTCGCCGGCCAGCACCAGCACTGCGTTGTTGGGGCCGTACCAGGTGCGGAACCAGGTCTTCACGTCATCCAGCGAGGCGGCGTTGAGATCGTTCATCGAGCCGATCACGCCGTGGTGGTAGGGGTGGCCGGCCGGGTACAGCGCGCGCGTCAACTTGTCCCACACCTGCCCGTACGGCTGGTTCTCGCCCTGGCGCTTCTCGTTCTGCACCACGCCGCGCTGCTCGTCGAGCGCGGCCTGGTCGATGGCACCGAGCAGGTGTCCCATGCGGTCGGACTCCATCCACAGCGCCATGTCCAGCGCGGTGGTCGGCACGTTCTGGAAATAGTTGGTGCGATCGGTATTGGTGGTGCCGTTCTGGTTGGTCACGCCCACCTGCTTGAACGGTTCGAAGAACTCGCCCGCTGCGGTTCTCGCTGCCCTGGAACATCAGGTGTTCGAACAGGTGCGCAAATCCGGTGCGGCCGACCTGCTCATCCTTGGCACCGACGTGGTACCAGATGTTGACTGCCACCACCGGCGCCTTGCGGTCGGTGTGCACCACCACGCGCAGGCCGTTGGGCAGGGTGAACTGTTCGAAAGGAATGTCGACGCCAGCCGTCGCGGCGGGCTTGGCCATCACCGGCGCCGGCGCATATGCCAGGCCTCCAAGCGCGGCAGACAGGGCGACAGCAAGCAGGGCGGTGCGCGGTGCGGAAACGGTCATTCCACTTTCCTTGAGTAATGAGTCGGAAAGCGATGCTAGCCGGCCGGCCGCGGAAAACACATCCACCGGCAGTCATGGGCGCCTTGGTGGACCGGCAGAGCGCCGCGACGGACAGACAAAGCGCATCAGGCGGCTGTCCGCACGCGATCAGGGCGACGTGTGTCCGGACAGCGGACACCGCAAACGCCATAAAACACTTCCAATATCAATCGCTTGCAACTGGCACGCGGCCTGCATTGCCTGTAGCTGCGGCAGGCAAAATCAAATTAAAGCTGACTGAACGCTGAACAAAATGCAGGAACTGAAAGATCTTCTTGCATCTCCAGATCTGGTGTACTACCTTACTACCACACCGCTGCTCACACACACCTAAACAGGCCCCGCCATGAACGTACAGTCTCTCGCAATCGCCATCGCCCTCGCCGCCGGCACCGCGCTGGCCTCGAACGCCCAGGCGTCCTCCCTCACCACGTTGGAAACCGTGCAGGTCCGCCCCGCTTCGGACCAGATCGCCCAGCAGCAGTACGAAATGACCAGCACCATCCCGACCCTGAGCTCGGTACAGGTGCGGCCCACCGCCGGTCAGATCGTCGAACGCAATGCCGAGCTGGCAGCGGACCGTCCGGTTGTGACCCTGGCAGCGGTTGAAGTCCGTCCTTCGCAGGAACAGCGCACCGCGCTGGCGGCCGCAACCCGCCGCAGCAGCGGCACTGGTGCCACCCCGACCGTGGCCGCCGCGCTGGGCCACTGGGTGATCACCCTGCCCACGCTGCAGGTGCATCCCACCGCCATGGACGTGCAGGCGCTGGCGATCGATATCGCCGCCGGCCTGCTCCGCCCGTAATCGTCGCGTCCCGGCAAGGACGCGACGGTTCGGCGGCAAGCTGGCGCAGCGTAAACTGCACAGATGACTGCCGCGCCCACCTTCGACGTAATCCTGTTCCAGCCTGAAATACCGCCGAATACCGGCAACGTCATCCGCCTCTGTGCGAACACCGGCGCGCGCCTGCACCTGATCGAGCCCCTCGGCTTTGACCTCAGCGACAAGCAGCTCAAGCGCGCCGGCCTGGACTACCACGAGTACGCCACAGTGCAGGTCCATCCGGATCTGGACACCGCGTTGCAACGCATCGGCCCCAAGCGCCTGTTCGCCCTGAGTACCCGTGGCAGCGTGCGTTACGACACCGTGGAATTCGCCGATGGCGACGCTTTCCTGTTCGGCCCGGAAACCCGCGGCCTGCCGCAGGATCTGCTCGATGCGCTGCCCGATGGCCGCCGCCTGCGCCTGCCGATGCGCCCGGCCAACCGCAGCCTCAATCTCTCCAACACCGTGGCGGTGGTGGTGTTCGAGGCCTGGCGCCAGCTGCAGTTCGCCGGCGGCGCCTGATCCTGCCGTAACGGGCAGGGCTCGCGCGGTGCAAAACGTGGCGGGCGGACAGGGCACAGCCGCAGATTGTTTGCAGCAGCCATCGGCACGCTGCCGTGGCGATCAGGCCGTCAAGGCATTGGGATCGTGCTTACCCCGAGCACACCGGCATCCACCAGCGCCTGCAAGCGGCTGTCCTCCAGCGCCAGCACCTCGCGCAGCACCTGCCGGCTGTGTTCACCCAACACCGGTGCGGCATGGGTGTACCGCAGCGGCGTGGCCGAGAATTTCAGCGGATTGCGCACCACCGGCACCTGCGCGCCACTGGTATGCGGCAACTCGATGCGCAGGTCGCGCGCCTGCACCTGCGGGTCGTCGAACACCTGGTCGATATGGTTGACCGGATTGGCCGGAACGCCGGCTTTTTCCAGCAGTCCCAGCCATTCGGCCACCGGACGTGCCAGCAAGCGTTGCTGCAGATACGGCACCAGCGAGGCGCGATGGGCCACACGCGCAGCATTGCTGGCGTAGCGCGGGTCATCGGCCAATTCCGGTTCGCCGAGCACCGAGCACAGGCGGGCGAACTGGACATCGTTGCCGACCGCGAGCATGAAATGACCATCGACCGCCGGCATCACCTGGTACGGCACGATGTTCGGATGCGCGGTGCCCTGGCGGATCGGCACCACGCCGCCGACCAGATAGTTGCTGGCCTGGTTGGCCAGCCACGCCACCTGCGTATCCAGCAGCGCCAGATCGATGTGCTGGCCTTGACCGGTACGCTCGGCATGGCGCAGCGCAGCCAGGATCGCGGTGGCCGCATACATGCCGGTCATCAGGTCGTTGGCGGCCACGCCCACCTTCTGCGGGCCGGCACCGGGCGCGCCATCGGGTTCGCCGGTGACGCTCATCAGCCCGCCGATGGCCTGGATGGCCGCGTCGTAGCCGGCGCGCTGCGCGTACGGCCCATCCTGGCCGTAGCCGGTGATCGAGCAGTACACCAGCTTCGGGTTGATCGCCTGCAGGCTGGCAAAATCCAGACCGTATTTCTTCAGCCCGCCGACCTTGTAGTTCTCGACCAGCACGTCGCTGTGGCTGACCAGCTCGCGGATCAGGCGCTGGCCCTGGTCGCGGGTGAAGTCGATGGCGATCGAGCGCTTGCCGCGATTGGCGCACAGGTAATACGCCGATTCGGTGGTGTCATTGCCGGCGGCATCCTTCAGGAACGGCGGCCCCCAGCTGCGGGTGTCATCGCCCGCGCCCGGCCGCTCGACCTTGATCACGTCGGCGCCGAAGTCGGCCAGCAGCTGCGTGGCCCATGGCCCGGCGAGGATGCGTGACAGGTCCAGCACGCGCACGCCATCGAGCAGCTTCATTGCGGCCACCACCGCTGCCAGGTAACCCGCGAGGGCCGCCATGCGATCGCCCGCCGCAAGGCCTCGGCCGGCGCGCTCTGCCACGGTGCAGCGCCGCGTCGCCCGACCGGCTGCATGCCGATCGGCAATCCGGTGGCGGCCGCCAGGTGCAGGCGCGCCCGTTCCACGCTGTCCAGTTTGCCTCTGCCCAGCCGCACCGCCTGCGTGGCCGGATCCTGGCCCGGCAGTTGCGCATCGATTTTGCCCACAGACTGTCCCTCGAAACGTTGTCGATCAGACCCACCCGCTTCCACGCCACTTCGGTACCGGTCAACGGTGCCCGCGCACCGGGCGCGACCGGATCCACGCGGGCTGTCGCGTCGTGCCTCAGTCCACTGCCAGCATCACCTTGCCGGTGTGTTGCCCGCCCTCAAGCCACGCATGCGCCTGGGCGGCCTGCTCCAGCGCGAATGTGCGGTCGATGATCGCGCGCGCGCGACCCGCTGCGACCCACGGCCACACCACGCGTTCGACCTCGCCCGCCAGCCGCGCCTTCTCGTCGGCGTCGCGCGGACGCAGCATGGAGCCGGTGAGCAGCGCGCGCTTGCGCATGAGTGCGAACACCGGCACCTGCACGATGGCGCCGCCCTGGGCGGCGATGTAGACGATGCGGCCGCCGGTGTTGAGCGCGTCGAGCGTGGCGGCGAAGAACGGTGCGCCGACCATGTCGAGCGCTACGTCCACGCCACCGGCCGTCTTCGCCACTTCACCAAAGTCGTCGCGGGTGGTGTCGACTGCGTAGTCGGCGCCGAGCCGCAGCGCGGCCTCCGCCTTGCCTGCGCCACGTGCGGTCGCAACCACCCGCGCGCCGGCCGCCTTGGCCATCTGGATCGCAGCCACGCCGATGCCGGAGGTCGCGCCATGCACCAGCAAGGTTTCGCCGGCCTGCAGTGCGCCGTGTTCGAACACGTTCGCATACACGGTGAAAAGTGTTTCCGGCAGCGCCGCGGCCTGCATGAAATCGAGTCCCTCCGGCGCCGGCAGGGCATGGCGCGCATCCACCACCGCGTACTGGGCGTAGCCACCGCCACCGAGCAGGGCGCAGACGCGATCACCGGGCTGCCAGCGCCCATGCCCCACCACCACCTCGCCCGCGACTTCCAGCCCGAGCCGGTCCGGTGCCCCGGGCGGTGGCGGGTAGCGGCCTTCGCGCTGCAGCACGTCGGGCCGGTTCACCCCGGCCGCGCGCACGCGCAGCAGCAGCTCGCCCTCGCGCGGAACCGGGCGTGGTACCTGCACCGCAACCAGTGCTTCGGCCGGGCCGGAGCCACCTTCAATGATGATGGCGGTCATCGTGTCGGACATGGGAGCGCTCCTTGGGGGACGTGCAGACAAGGTACATCTGCGATGGCCATACGCTCATGGGGACACTTCGTCATCGGCAGCAACGGAATGCCGGCAGTGCCGCAACTCCAGATCCTGGAGCTGCGGCATACCGGCGCGACGGAGCCGTCAGCCCGCACCGCCCGATCAGAACGCGTTGATGCCGGTCAGCTCGCGGCCGATCACCAGCTGGTGCACGGTCTCGGTGCCTTCATAGGTGATCACCGATTCCAGGTTCAGCGCATGCCGGATCGCGCTGTGCTCGGTGGTGATGCCGGCGCCGCCGAGCAGGTCCCGGCACTCGCGGGCGATGTCGATGGCCAGCCGGCAGTTGTTCCACTTGGCCAGCGATACCTGCGGCGGTTGCATCTGCCCGGCGTCCTTGAGCCGGCCCAGTTGCAGCACCAGCAGCTGCGCGGTGGTGATGCGGCGGGCCATGTCGGCCATCTTGATCTGCGCGCTCTGGGTGGCGGCGACCGGGCGACCGAACAGGATGCGCTCCTTGGTGTAGGCCAGCACCTCGTCGAGGCAGGCGATGGCGGCGCCGATCGGCCCCCAGGTGATGCCGTAGCGCGCCTGGGTCAGGCAGCCCAGCGGTCCCTTCAGGCCCTTCACGTTGGGCAGGCGGTTGGCTTCGGGCACGCGCACGTTGTCGAAGAACAGCGCGCCGGTCACCGAGGCGCGCAGGCTCATCTTGTGCTTGATTTCCTGGGCGCTGAAACCCGGGGTGCCCTTCTCGATCACAAAGCCCTGCACGCCGTCATCGGTGTGCGCCCAGACGATGGCGATATCGGCCACCGAACCGTTGGTGATCCACATCTTGGAGCCGTTGATCACCCAGTCGCCGCCATCCTTCACCGCGCGGGTCTTCATGCTGGCCGGGTCCGAGCCGCCGTGGGCTTCGGTCAGGCCGAAGCAGCCGATGACCTTGCCCTTGGCCATGTCCGGCAGCCAGCGCATGCGCTGTTCCTCCGAACCGTAGGCGTAGATCGGGTACATGCACAGCGAGCTCTGCACCGAAACGAAGCTGCGCAGGCCCGAATCGCCGCGCTCCAGTTCCTGGCAGATCAGGCCGTAGCTGACGGCATTCAGGCCGGCGCCGCCGTACTGCTCCGGCAACGAGCACCCCAGCAGGCCAAGCCCGGCAATCTCGGGGATCAACTCGTCCGGGAAGCGGCCCTGGTCAAAACAGTCGCCGATGATCGGCAGCACGCGTTCATCGGTGAAGCGGGCAACGGTCTCCTGCACCGCGCGCTCTTCCTCGCTGAGCAGGGAACGGACATCGAACAGGTCAAACGGATTGAGTGTCATGGTGTCTCGCAGGAGCGCCGTCGCGCGGAAGGTGGGGATAAGGTAGTCGAATCGGGGCGGGCAGGATCACCCCGGCACATTTGCCCGCAGTGAGTGTGGCCGCCCGACCCGGTGGAGGGAACTGTGCGCTGCTGCCGGCGACTTGGCCGGCGCAACTTCGGCGCTGCAGTTTCCAGCGCGGTCGCCGGTGGCGGTGGCAGATGGCTACCACGCAGTACTGCGGCGTCCGCGCACGGCGGCGGCGCCTCATCAAGCACCGCGTGCAGGCAGCGGTTGCCGCCACCCCCCGAACGGTCACACACTCGGTGGGCGGCCGCCGCCCGCTGCACCCGCTGAATGCGATCAAGCCACCGCCCCCACCCGGAGTCCACATGGCCACCCAGGAAATCGCTGAACTCAAACGCATCTTCATCTCCCGACTCGACACGCTGGATCACATCCTCGACGTCGGCGAGCAGCATCTGCCCGACCTGGGTGCCGCGCTGCAGGAGCGTCTGGTGCCGGACATGTTCCCGCTGGGTACCCAGATCGCACTGGCGTGCAACCAGCCGCGCGGCTTTTCGCAATGGTGTGGCGGACACCCGATAGACAACCTGGGACGCGAGGTCGAATCGGTGGAACAGGCGCGATCGCTGGTCGACCAGACGCGTCAGCTCGTGGCCGGGATCAACGCCAGCGACGACAAACTCGATGCGCTCAAGCGCATCGGCCTGGGTCCCGGCAGGTACTGCGAGCTTCCGGCCCGCCAATATGTCAGCGAATACCTGATGCCCAACCTGTACTTCCACATCACCACGGCGTACGCGATCCTGCGCCGTCTCGGGGTTCCGCTTGGCAAGTCCGATTACATGGCTTTCATGGCGCCACATGTGAAGCTCGAAGGCGCCTCCTGACCATCCGCACAACCGGTCCGGGCCGCGGCCCGGTTCGCACGCCGGCTTTCCTCCGGGGTATCCGACATGTCCAACAAAGCAACCGCAATCGAGTTCCTGCAGATGGCTGCCGGCGGTGAGGTCGTCGAGGCCTACGCGCGCCACGTGGCCGCTGGATTCAAGCACCACAATCCGCACTTTCCGCAGGACCGCCAGTCGCTTCTGGAGGCCATGCGGCACAGCGCCGCCGCCGAGCCGAACAAGTCGTTCGAGGTCATCCAGGCGATCGAGCAGGCCGACACGGTGGCGGTGTATTCGCGATTGACCCGCCGCAGTGCGCAGGCGCATTACGCGGTCGTCCACATCCTGCGCTTCGACGGCGGAAAGATTGTGGAGATGTGGGACATCGCCCAGGAAGTCCCCGCCGATTCGCCCAATGCCCTGGGCATGTTCTGAGCCCGGGAACACAGGCAGTCCTTGCAGCTGGATTGTGTTTTCCGGCGCAGATCGAGCCATGTGCCCAGCCCATCAACGCTTCCCGCGAGCCGCAGCCATGCCCAGAACCCGATTCCTTGCCGTCACCACAGGCGCCATGCTTGGTTTGATCTCCGCCGGATTGGCAGCCTCCGACGCCCCGCCACCGCCCCGCGACCAGGTCTGGGCCGCGGAGGTGGCCTTCGCGCGCACGATGGCCGAGCGCGATGCCCGCCGATTCGGCGAGTTCATCGCCGATGAGGCGCTGTTCTTTTCCGGCACCACGGTGCTGCGCGGCAAAGGCAAGGTCATCGAAGGCTGGTCTTCGTACTTCACCGGCCCGCAGGCGCCCTTTTCGTGGGCGCCGGACCAGGTCGAGGTGCTCGAATCGGGCACACTGGCCATCAGCACCGGCCTCGTGCGCGACCCCACGGGCAAGCCCATCGCCAGGTTCAATTCGATCTGGCGGCTCGAGTCGCCGAACCAGTGGCGCGTGGTCATCGACAAGGGCGGTCCGGTGAGTCCCGGTCCCGAGTGAACCGCTGCTTTCAGCACCGATGACGTTGCAACGGGACGAAGTGTGGCGACCGCCGGCCTTGTCACCGTCGGTTCCCAAGACTGTTCTGCCGGCGCTCAGCGTGGGGTAATTGCTGCAGGTTTGGTTCGCCTCAAGATCCACAGCCGTTCCATTCGAAGGAGAAGTCGATGCCTCTTCCATCCGAACCAGACGCACCCACCGACTTCGATTTCATCATCGGCGACTGGCATGTCCAGCATCGCCGGCTGAATTCCCGGCTCTCGGGATGCAGCGAGTGGACATCCTTCAGCGGCCTGTCCAGCACGCGGAAAATCCTGGGCGGCTTTGGAAACGTCGAGGACAACCTGCTGCGTTTTCCCGAGGGCGAGGTGCGCGCCGCGGCCTTTCGCTCGTTCGACCCCGCCACGCGCAAGTGGTCGATCTGGTGGCTGGATGCCCGCAACCCGCATCGCCTCGACGTGCCAGTCGTCGGCGAGTTCGCGGGCACCCTCGGTACGTTCCATGCCGACGACTCGTTGCGTGGAGCGGCAATCAGGGTCCGCTTCATCTGGGACGCCAATCCAGGAGGCAATTCGACGTGGGAGCAGGCCTTCTCCCCGGATCTTGGCATCACCTGGGAAACCAACTGGATCATGGAATTTTCGCCACTCCTGGCCTGACCCGTCGCGGTGCCCCGGTCAGTACGGTCCGGACACCAGACGCGGCCCGTGCCCGACGCTTGCATGCATCGCGAGAAACAATGCTTCATCTGGAGCGTCCATTGGCGGCTGATTCTCCGGACGACTCCACGGCGATGCGCGTGCGTGCCCCGCTGCCCTCCGGAACAGGAACAGTCTCTTGAATATGAAGCACGTACGGGTCGGGGTGGGCGTCATCGTGCTGCGCGATGGCCTGGTACTGCTCGGCAAACGCATCGGCGCACATGGTGCGGGCACCTGGGCGCTGCCGGGTGGGCATCTGGAATTCGGCGAAGAGATTGCCGAATGCGCGGCTCGCGAGGTGCGGGAGGAAACCGGGCTGGAGGTGTGGGCCATCACGCCGGCGCCCTACACCAGCACGATGTTTGCCGACGAGCAGAAGCACTACATCACCCTGTTTGTCAGCGCACGCAGTGAACGTGGCGAGCCACGACTGTGTGAGCCGGACAAGTGTTCGCAGTGGGGCTGGTTCCGCTGGTCGGAGCTGCCCATGCCACTGTTCGCACCCCTTGCCAGCTTGCATGCGAGCGGCTTCATTCCCGACGGCGCCCGCTGATCGCGGCCGGCGCTTTTCCCGGCACCGCATCGCTTCGCAGCTTCGGCCACGCGTGCAGGGAGGACATCACCCTGGGGGCCGACCAAGGTTAAGCCGCTTTCGCCGGCTGGCGCCCTCCGTCCGGCAGCGGACGGGTGGCTCGGGGCCGCGGGCGCAGTAGGATGCAGATCCATTCTTCCCACCGGCCGGAGTCCACCATGCTTACAGGAAGCTGCCATTGCGGCGCTGTCCAGTTCCAGTGCGAAGGCACGCCCACCGAGGCCTACGAGTGCAATTGCTCGCACTGCAGCCGTAAGGGTTTCCTGCTGTGGTTCATCCCTCGCAATGCGTTGACCATCACCAGTGGCGAGGATGCATTGGCCACCTACACCTTCAACCGCCATGTGATCGAGCATCGCTTCTGCCGCACCTGTGGCTGCCAGCCGTTCGGGCTGGGCAAGGGCCCCGATGGCAAGGAGACGGCGGCGGTCAACCTGCGCTGCGTGGAGGCACTCGATCTGGCCGCCGTTGCGCGCGTGCCCGTGGATGGCAAAGCGTTCTGACCGGCTGGCGGCGATTGTCGTGATGGCAGCCGATGGCCGCGAGCGGGCAGACGACGCGCCGCGAACCCCTTCGCGGGACTGCTGCAGGCACGGTGCCATGCGGCCGTTGTCACTGGAACTGGAGGCTCGCGTCGGCGTCGGCGAAAATCCGCATGCACCAAACCGGATGCGAGCCGGTGATCGACGCCCGCCGCTTCCTGCTGGAAGATGCACGACTACACCGCACAGGGCCGCGTGCTGGCGCTCGACATCTCCCATGGATGATGGGCATCTGCACCGGGTCAAGCACCTGCAGCGCGTGGCACCCACTGGCCACGCATGCCGATGCGATCGGGAATGTGGTTCTGTCCAACATCCTTGCTGCGTCACGCTGACGCGAACCCCAGGCAACCGCCGCCATGTCCCCTCATGGCAGCCCTTACCAAGAGTCCCGCCGCATGAATACTGAAGTCAGCTCCTCCCTGCCGCCGCGTGAAGCGATGGAATTCGACGTGGTCATCGTCGGTGCCGGTCCCGCCGGGCTGGCCACCGCCATCCGTCTACGCCAGCTGGCCGTCGAGAAGGGCCAGGAGCTGTCGGTGTGCGTACTGGAAAAGGGGTCCGAGCCCGGCGCGCACATTCTGTCCGGCGCGATCGTGGACCCGCGTGCGCTGACCGAGCTGTTCCCGGACTGGGCCGAACGCGGCGCACCGCTGAAGCAGGCCGTCACCCGCGACGAATTCCTGTTCCTCAACGAGAGCGGCGCCAAGGCCACCCCGCACGCGCTGCTGCCCGAATGCTTCCACAACCAGGGCAACTTCATCGTCAGTCTGGGTGAGGTGACGCGCTGGCTGGCGCAGCAGGCCGAGGCGCTGGAAGTGGCGATCTTCCCCGGCTTTGCCGCCGCCGAAGTGCTGTACGACGAGAACGGCGCGGTGATGGGCGTGGCCACCGGCGACATGGGCATCCGCAAGGATGGCTCGCATGGCCCCAACTTCGAGCGCGGCATGGAGCTGCACGCCAAGTACACGATCTTCGCCGAAGGCTCGCGCGGCCACCTTGGCCGCCAGCTGATCAGCAGGTTCCAGCTGGACGCGGGCAAGGATCCGCAGGCCTACGGTATCGGCATCAAGGAGTTGTGGCAGATCGACCCGGCCAGGCACGAGCCGGGCCTGGTGGTGCACACCGCCGGCTGGCCGCTGGCCAGCGACACCTACGGCGGCTCGTTCCTGTATCACGCCGAGGGCGGCAAGGTCGCGATCGGCCTGGTGGTCGGCCTGGACTACAAGAACCCGTGGCTGAGCCCGTTCGAGGAGTTTCAGCGCTTCAAGACCCACCCGGCGATCCGCAAGCATCTGGAAGGTGGCAAGCGCATCGCCTACGGCGCGCGCTCGATCACCGCCGGCGGCATCCTGTCCCTGCCCAGGACAGTGTTCCCCGGCGGCGCGCTGGTCGGCTGCGAGGCCGGCTACCTCAACGCATCGCGCATCAAGGGCAGCCACGCCGCGATCAAGACCGGCATGCTGGCCGCCGAGGCCGCGTTCGAGGCGCTGGTCGCCGGCCGTTCGCGCGATGAACTGAGCGCGTACCCGGAAGCGTTCGAGAGCAGCTGGCTCAAGACCGAGCTGATGCAGTCCAAGAACTTCAAGCAGTGGTTCAAGAAGGGCCGCAACGTCGCCACGCTGATGACCGGGATCGAGCAGTGGCTGCTGCCCAAACTGGGCATCCGCAACGCACCGTGGACCATCCACCGCACCCAGGCCGACCACGAATGCCTGGAGCCGGCATCGCAGCACGCGAGGATCGAGTACCCGCGCCCGGACAACGTGCTCACCTTCGACCGCCTGAGCTCGATTTTCCTGTCCTCGACCAACCACGAAGAGGACCAGCCTGCGCACCTGACCCTCAAGGACGCCTCGATTCCGGTCAGCGTCAATCTGGCCACCTACGCCGGCCCGGAAGCACGCTACTGCCCCGCCGGGGTCTACGAGTTCGTCGGCGAAGGCAGCGATACCCGCCTGCAGATCAACGCGCAGAACTGCGTGCACTGCAAGACCTGCGACATCAAGGATCCGACCCAGAACATCGTCTGGGTCACCCCGCAGGGCGGCGGCGGCCCCAACTACCCGGCGATGTAGCGCGATCTCGCTATCGCCGCGACCTTCGCTCGGGACTCTGGATCACAGCCCGGCATCGGCGCCCGCCACGTTCGCCATCGGTTTAGCGCCGCGTCCCGGTCCAATGGCGTGTCGCGGCCTGCGTTGAGGCTGCCTGTTGCGGGCAGCAACGCGACGCCGCGGACGCCGCTTCACAGCGGAGTCCGCCGCATCACCGACGGAGGCGAGCGTTCCCGCTGCTACGGGTCCCGACGCCGGCTTCATCCGGGCCCGCGTACTGACGCGAGCCGGATTGGGACACGGCGATCGCGCGCGCTCTGCCCCGTGAATGCCCGTAGAAGTCGCCCGCTGCCGTGGCCGCTGCTAACCTTGTCGCCTCCCGGATGCAGGTGAGAAGAAGTGCTGCGCAGGTTCGTTCCATTGCTTGTAATGCCGCTGCTGGGCGCCTGCGGCGATCGCGACGCGCTGTCCTCGACCGCCACGCTGGATCCTCACCAGCAACAGCTGCAACGCGCCTTTGCGGTGTGCGCCGGTTGTCACGATGTCCGCCCCGAGCTCGGTCACCGCGTCGGCCCGAACCTGCATGGAATTATCGGGCGCCAAGCCGGCACCGCGCCGGGCTACGCCTACTCCAAGGCGATGCGCGCCAGCGACATCGTGTGGGATGCACAGACGCTGGACGCCTTCCTGGCCTCGCCTACCCGGCAGATACCCGGCACCCGGATGGTCAATTCCACCGCCGATCCCGCCCGACGCCAGGCGGTGATCGAGTTTCTCTCGCAGAAATAGCCCCCTGCTCTGGCCACGGGACGGCAGGCGCTTTCTTTGGTTGCCTTCTGGCCGCGATCCCGCTGCTGCCCGGCGGTAGCTGCCGCGCAAAACCATGGGCCGAGCATTGACCTTCGGCCGCTCATCGGGCGCGGTAGCACACGGTTCCACGAAAGTTCCGTCCTTCGCCGCCTAATTTATGTACTGCTCAGTTTGGTATTCAGGGTGGATTCGGCCGACTAACGGATAATTCACAACTGTCGCAGCGGTAGTAATCGCCACCGCAACGACCAAACCAATAAAAAAGGTATTCCCGATTATGAAGACTTCCCTGATTGCCCTGGGCCTGCTGGCCGCGCTGCCGTTTGCCGCGTCGGCTACCGATGGCCTGTCCTACAACTATGTGGAAGGCGGCTATGTGAACACCGACACCAAGGGCGGCGACGCCGATGGTTTCGGCGTGAAGGGCTCGGTCGCCGTGGCGCCGAACTTCCATGTCTTCGGTGACTACACCGCGCAGGAAACCGATCTGGGCAAGGTTGACGTCGACCAGTGGCGTCTGGGCGTGGGCTACAACCATGGCATCGCTCCCAATACCGACCTGCTGGCGCGTGCCGCCTACCAGAAGTTCGACCCGCAGTACGGCCCGGACTTCAACGGCTACAGCGCCGAAGTGGGCATGCGCACCGCGTTCACCCCGATGTTCGAGGGCTATGCACTGGCCGGTTACGAGAACTACACCAAGAAGCACGGCATCGATCCGGACGGCGAGTTCTACGGCCGCGTCGGTGGCCTGGCCAAGTTCACCCCGAACTGGGGCCTGAGCGGCGAGGTCAAGCTGGCCAAGGGTGGCGACAAGGAATGGTTCGTCGGCCCGCGCTTCAGCTGGTAAGCACGTAACGTTTCACCGGCGCGAGATCTCTCTCCCCCGCGCCACTGGAGCCCGGTCCCCGACCGGGCTTCTTTTTGCCTGATGGAAAGTCGTCAAGCTGCGCGGTCGGATTGCCCCGCGCTTCCAGCAGGTCCCGGTGGGCGCGATCCCGCGAAAGAAGGCGGGCGGAACATGGCCCCGCGATCGGCAAATCCTCCGTCCGCCAACCCGCCTCTCCGCTTTCTATCAGCGACATTCGCGGTGACCGGAAAAGGCAGGCGGCGGCAGAGCGACCCGATGGGCCTCGCGTTGACCGCACGTGGAAAACACAAAGCCCGGCATCGCCGGGCTTTTCGCTTCATTGTGCCGCCATCTCACTTGAACAGCGTATCGGGATATTCCGGCTTCTGTTCCCGCGCCAGCAGTTGCTGCAGGGCTTCGGCCGGACTCAGCTCGCCATGCAACACCGAGCGCACCGCCTGGGAAATCGGCAGTTCGATGTCATGGCGGGCCGCCTGGCGCATGACTTCGTCGGCGGTCTGCACCGATTCGACCACCTGTCCGATCTCGCGCACCGCATCGGACAACGACTGGCCGCGTCCCAGCGCCAGCCCCAGCCGCCGGTTGCGCGACAGATCGCCGGTACTGGTCAGCACCAGATCGCCGAGCCCTGCCAGACCCATCAGCGTTTCCGGCTTGGCACCGATCGCCGCGGCCAGCCGCAGCATTTCGTTCAGGCCGCGCGTGATCAGGCCGGCGCGGGCGTTGAGGCCCAGTTGCATGCCATCGGCGACGCCGGTGGCCACCGCCAGCACGTTCTTCATCGCCCCGCCGAGCTCGGCGCCGACCATGTCGTCGCCGGTATAGGCGCGGAACGCTGGACCGTGCATGGCATCGGCAACCTGCTGGGCGAAGTCCGGCTCGTCACCATGCACCGTGACTGCGGTCGGCAGGCCCAGCGTGACTTCCTTGGCGAACGATGGGCCGGTGACCACGGCCAGTGGCACGTCCGCACCGAGCACCTCACGCGCGACCTCGTGCAGGAACCGGCCGGAACCGGGTTCGAAGCCCTTGGTCGCCCACGCCACACCGGCCGCGGCCGGGCGCAATGGCGCCAGCGCCCGTACCGTTTCGGCAAAGGCGTGCGAGGGCACCACCACCAGGATCCACGCTGCATCGGCGACCGCCCGGGCCATATCGGTGGTGGCGCGCAGCGAGTCGGGCAGGACAATCCCCGGCAGGTACCGGGGATTGTCCTGGCGCTGGTCGATGGCCTCGATCACGGCCGCGTCACGCCCCCACAGCACGGTCGGATGACCGTGCCGGGCAAGCAGGCTGGCCAACGCGGTGCCCCAGGAACCGGCACCGAGGACAGCGATTTTTTCTGCGTTACTGCTCATCCGTGGCAACGGACAACGCCGATCAGGCGTTGCCAGCCGGCTCGGAATCGGCCAGCGAGGTGCCTTCGTCCTGCTGCTGACGCTGGCGCAGGGTTTCGGCGTACAGGCCTTCGAAGTTGATCGGCTGCAGGTAGAACGGCGGGAAGCCGCCGGCCTGGATCAGGTCGCTGACCAGCGAGCGCACGTACGGGAACAGGATGCTCGGGCACTGGGTGCCGAGCAGCACGTCGATCTGCTGCGGCTCCAGGCCGACCAGGCCGAACACGCCGGCCTGCTCCACTTCGGCCACATAGGCGGTCTTGTCGCCGGCCTTGCAGGTCAGGGTCACGCCCAGCACCACTTCAAAGGCGGTCTCGGACAGACGCTGCACGCGCTGGTTGAGGTTGAGCTGCAGTTCCGGCTGCACGGCTTCGTTGAACACGGCCGGCGAATTCGGGGATTCGAAAGAAACGTCCTTGACGTAGATCTTCTCGATGGTGAACGCGGGACCGGTGGCGGCTTCGGCCGGGGCGACGGCGCCGTTGGTGTTCTCTTCGGACATTTCTTAAGACTCCAGAACTGACTGTTCAGATAAAAGGGATTGGTACATCCCCTGCGATGGGGGCCGGATCCTGCGTGCACAAGGCCTTCACAGGAATTTGGAACTCAGTTGCGGCCCTTGACCAGCGGCAGATCGGCCGCCTGCCAAGACGGCAAACCGCCGTCGAGCACGAAGACCTGCTCAAAGCCGGCCTTCTTCAACGCCTTGGCCGCCGTGTTGGAGGCGTTGCCGCTGCGGCACACCAGCACTACCGGCGACTGCCTGGCCGAAGCCAGCAGTTTGTGCGTCGGGGTCAGCTGGCTCGGGATGACATTGCGACTGCCGGCGATATGGCCTTTCTCGAACTCGGCCGCCGCCGACAGATCGATCACGGTGGTGCCACCGTTGTTGATCATGCGCGTCAGCTCGGCCGGCTTGAGCGCTTTGTAGCCACGGAACAGGCGCCCGATTTCAGTGGCGATCAGGGCCACGGTCAAGCCGGCCAGGGCCAGCGACAGCATCGGATTTCGGCCAGCGAAGGCCAGCAACTCTTCGTAATTCACTCAGGTCACGGGTCGATAAGCGGGCCGCGATTGTCGCACAAGCCGGCCGGGCGGCGATCAGTGCGTTACTGGCCCTGCCACAGGTCCGGCAAGCCTTCGGCCTGCCACCAGCGTTTGGCCTGCGGGTCCCAGCGCCAGCGTTCACGGGTCTGCAGCACGCGTTCGGCCTGGGTGTTGCGGTTGATCACGCCCATCTCGATGCGGCGCTCGATGCTGCCATCGGGCAACAGGCCACCGCCGCGTTCGCGGTAGCCGGACACCTGCACCTGCCGGTAGCGTTCGCGCTCCAGGTCGGTCAACGGCCGCGCCAGCCGCTGTGCCGGATCGACAAATTCCAGCGCGCTTTCAAAATCGCTCCAGCGCAGTGCCGCCGCATAGGCGTCCTGGAACTGCACCAGCTTGGCGCGCTGGCCGCGACTGGGGCCGGCCGCCGCGGCGATGCCGCTCACCAGCAACAGCAGCAGGATGGCGATCTGGACGATTCGATGCATGTCGGCGGCCCCGGAACGGTGGCCCATCCTACCCTCTGACCATTGCGACAAAGCGCCCGCCCAGTTCGGCGCCGCCGCCAGCCAGCTGGGTCTGCACACCGATGCGGGCACGGCCGCGTTTGGCGAAGGTGGCGACGAACACGTCCCAGTCCTGATCCGGCGCCACCCGCGCGGTGGCGCGCAGATCCTCGTAGACCGGGGCGCGATAGCGGATGCTGCTGTCGGCGACATAGACCTCGGCGTCGAAGCCGGCAAGCTGCAGTCGCAGCGTCACCAGCGCCCAGCCGGCCAGGGTCATGACCGAAGCCAGGCTGCCACCGAAGGCATTGCCCTTGTCGTTGACGTTGGCGGCCAGGGGCGCCTGGATATGCAGGGCGTCGTGGTCGTAGCCGGTGATATGGATCTGCATCGCGGCGACGGCGGGCATCGTGTCCAGGACCACCTGCAGGCGGTCCAGCAGCACGGGGGAAAAAGGGATTTCAGACATGGACTCGCTACAGGATCAAAAAAGCGCTCGCATAATGCATCAATGAACACTTCCGCATATGTGCCAGCCGACACTCCCTGGCACCTGGTCTCGCTGCGGCCGCTGGGCAGCCATTCGTCGATGCGCCACGCCGCCCGCCGCGTCGGCGCCGGCCTGATCGCCCTGTCACCCTGGCGTCTGCAGCCCTGTGACGATGCGCAGACCGGCGAGCAACTGGCGCGCGCACTGGCCGCCGACCGGGTGATTTTCACCAGTCCGGCGGCCGTGGCGGCGGCGGCGCAACTGGGTCCGCTGGTCGCAAGCCATTCAGGAATCGTGCTCGCGGTGGGCGAAGGCACCGCCAAAGCATTGCGACGTCACGGCGTGCCCGACGTGCAGGCACCTTCGCGCATGGACAGCGAGGGACTGCTGGCGTTGCCGGCGTTGGCATCGCTGCAAGGCCTGCGCGTCGGCCTGGTCACCGCGCCCGGCGGTCGCGGCATCATTGCCGCACAGGTGCAGGCACGCGGCGCCGAGCTGATCCGCGCCAATGTTTACGAACGCATCGCCCTGCCGCTGTCCGCCTCGCGACTGTGCCGGCTGGAATCGCTGGACACGCCGAGCGTGCTGGCGGTGAGCAGTGGCGAGGCCCTGCTGCTGGTTCTGCCGCAGTTGCCTGCCGCCCTGCGCGCCCGCTGGCAGACGATGCCAGTGGTGACCGCCGGACCGCGGCTGGCCGCGTTGGCCGCCGAACAGGGCTTCACCTGTGTGCGGGCCGCTGCTGGCCCGATGCCCGCGCAACTGGCGGCCGCCGCCGCCGGATCGATCCGCAGCCTGCGCTGATCCGGACCGACCCCCCACCTGGGCCTTTGGCTTGCGGGCCGGCCACCCCGCAGGTGATGCTTACCGACACCGCTTGCCAGGAAGGCATCGGCGGTGAGTTACCCGACCAGGATGTTGCATCCCCATGAACGACGTTTCCTCCGCCCCGCCACGCCGCCTGCCGCTGCGCTGGATTATCGCCGCGACCGCCATCGCCATCCTCGCGACTGCCGGCTGGTACGGCTATCAGGCCTGGCGCGCCCACCAGATGCAGGCGCAGCAAAGTCGCGAAGCCGCCACCGGGCAACTGCTCGCACTGGAGCAGAACCTCGAGGCGCTGCGACGCGACCAGCGCGCCAATGCCCGCGCCATCCAGGATGCGGCCGCGACCAACCGGATCCTGCGCGATGAGGTGCTCGGCCTTGGCCAGCGCAACGCGTTGCTGGAAGAAAACCTCGCCCGCCTGGCCGACAGCTCCCGCCCCGGAACGCAGGCCCTGCGCCAGGAGGAGACCGAGCTGCTGCTCAGCCAGGCCCAGCAACGGCTGGAATTTGCCGGCGACCTTGAGGGCGCCCGGCGCCTGTATGCGCTGGCGGCCGCGGCAATGGAGAACATCGACCTGCCGGGCTACCTGAATCTGCGGCAGGCCCTGATCCAGGAGCGCAACGCGATCGACGCGCTCGGTCCGGGCGTGCGTGCCAGCACCGGCGCCCGGCTCGCCGACTTCAGCCGTGCCCTGGAACAACTGCCCGCCCGGACACCCGATAGCGGCGATCAGCCCCAACCGTGGTGGCAGCAACTGCTGTCGCCGCTGGTGCAGATCCGCCCGGCCGACGGCAACGTGTTGTTGGCACGCTCCGAACGCATCGCCGCGGCCGACTCGCTGCAGATCGAACTGAGCCTGGCCCGGGCCGCGCTGGAACGCGGCGATACCGGCGCCTATCGCCGCGCACTGGAGCGGGTCGACCAGTGGCTGCCGCGGTTGTGGCCGGATTCACCGCAATTACGCCAGCGTCGCAGTGAACTGCGGATACTGCGCGAGACCGACCTGCAACCGCCGCTGCCGGAACTGGGCAGCACCCTGCAGCAACTGCGTGCGATGCGCGACGGGAGAAACCAACCGTGAAAGCATTCCGTTTCCTGCTGATCCTGTTGCTGGTCGCCGCGGCCGGCATCCTTGGCGCCCAATGGCTCGGCCAGCAACCGGGACGCGGGATGGGCGAGGTCATCGTCCGCGCCGGCGGCAACGACTACATCGCCACACTGCCGCAGGCCGCGCTGGCGGTATTGATCGCGCTGCTGGTGCTGTGGCTGTTGTGGTCGCTGCTCAGCGCCCCGTTCCGGGCCTGGGGGCATCACCGCCGCCGACAGGGGCGTGCGCGCCTGATCGATGGTCTGCAATCGCTGGATCGTGGCCAGTGGCAGCGCGCCGAAAAACAGCTGCAGGCTGCAGCCAGTGAATCCGAGGCGAGCGCTGTCGCGCACGTGGCGGCGCTGCGTGCAGCGGAAGCGCGGGGCGACAACACCGCCGCCGGCCAGTATCTGCAACAGCTGGCCGGCAGCGACATCACCCTGCATGCGCTGCACAGTGCCGAACGCTGGCTGGACCAGCAGCGTCCGCAGGAGGCCCTCGCGGCATTGGACATTGCCGCTGCCCAACCGCTGCCACCGCGCGGGCTGTGGCTGCGCTCGCAGGCCCTGGCGGCAGCCGGCCGCGCGGATGAAGCCTATGGTCAACTTGGCGCCCTGCGCCAGCAACAGGTCCTTCCTTCCGATGCGCTGGCGGCGCTTGAGGCCCGGCTTGCGGCACAGATGCTGCTCGAATCGGGCGACGTCAACGTGCTGGCCGGCCACTGGGAAGTGCTGCCCAAGACGCTGCGATCGGACCCGGCCGTGGTCGCGGCGTACGCACAGCGCGCCGTCGCCCTGGGCTGGAACGACGCGGCGATCCACGCCCTGGAACAGACGCTGGACAGCCATTGGGACGAATCACTGGCGGGGTTGTACGGCCGGCTTCCGGTGGCCAAGGTCGATACCCGCCGTGCCAGCGCCCAGCGCTGGTTGCAGGCGCATGCCAACAGCCCCGCGCTGCTGTTGACCCTGGCCCGGTTGGCGGCTGACCAGAACCAGTGGCCACAGGCCGAGGAGTTCCTGCATCGCGCCATCGCCCAGGGGGCCGGCGCGGAGGCCTGGGAGGCGCTGGGCAACGGCTTCGCCGCGCAGGGCGACGACGCGCTGGCCCGGCATTGCCTGCACAACGCGCTGCGCTGCGGGCGCAATGAAGCGGCTGTGGAGCTGGAGCGGCGTGATCTGCGTCAACGCATCCAGGATCAGGCCGTGGCCGAAGCCCGCGACGAACACGGCGTGCCGCGATTGCCGGACTGACCGTCACGACCGCTTTGTCGCCAAGCCGCGGCGGCCTCGGCTGCGGCGTGGGCCGCAGGCATGACGTGGAGAGGTGGCCAGTCCCGCAGCCGCATCCAGCAGAAGCGGACCGATATCCGTTTGCACGGATGCCGCCGCCACTGAGGTCACGCCCGGTTGGCCGCCACTGACGGCAGAGGCAAGGCAACTTCGCGCCACAACGAGGAAGGGCGGCCGCAGCCGCCCTTTCCCGGTCCCACCGCCGCGGCGGCGGATCAGCGTTCGACGATGGCCACCACGCCCATGCCACCAGCGGTGCAGATCGACACCAGCGCGCGACCACCGCCGCGTTCGGCCAGCTGCTTGGCGGCGGTGGCGATCACGCGGGCGCCGGTGGCCGCAAACGGATGGCCGGTCGCCAGCGACGAACCCAGCGGGTTGATCCGCGCCGGATCGATCGCGCCCAACGGCGCCTCCAGCCCCAGCCGGTTGCGGCAGTAATCCTCGCTTTCCCAGGCGCGCAGCGTGCACAGCACCTGGGCGGCGAACGCCTCGTGGATTTCGTAGATATCGAAATCCTGCAGGGTCAGGCCGTTGCGCCTGAGCATTTCCGGCACCGCGATGGTGGGAGCCATCAGCAGGCCTTCGCCATGCACGAAATCGACCGCCGCCACCTGCGAATCGCGCAGCCAGGCCAGCGGCTCGTGGCCGTGCGCGCGCGCCCATTCCTCGCTCGCCAGCAGCACCGCCGAGGCGCCATCGGTGAGCGGGGTGGAGTTGGCCGCCGTCAATGTGCCGCGCCCGGAGACCTTGTCGAATGCCGGCTTCAGCGTGGCCAGCTTTTCAAGAGAAGTGTCCGGGCGCAGGATGTTGTCGCGCTCGACCCCGCGGAACGGGGCGATCAGATCATTGAAGAAACCGCGCTCATAGGCGGCGGCCAGCTTCTTGTGCGATCCCACCGCCCATTCGTCCTGCGAATCGCGCGAGATGTTCCACTGCTTGGCCATGTCCTCGCAGTGGTCGCCCATGCTCTTGCCGGTGCGCGGCTCGGCCACGCCCGGGAATTCCGGTTTGAGTTCGCCTGACTTGAAGCCGCGGGCCAGCGTCTTGAGCTTCTCGCCCGTGCCCTTGGCGCGGTTGGCGGCGAGCAGGCGCGCCCGCAACGCCTTGCCGTAGACGATCGGCACATCCGAGGTGGTATCCGAACCGCCACCGATGCCCGATTCGATCTGGCCCAGCGCGATCTTGTTGGCCACCGTGATGATCGTGTCCAGCGAGGTGCCGCAGGCGCGTTGCAGGGTGATACCCGGCGTCAGCGGCGACAGCCCGGACGACAGCGCGGCCTCGCGGCCGAGATTCCAGTCGCCGGGATGCTTGATCACCGCGCCCATCGCCACTTCACCCAGCTGCTGGCCGTGCAGGCCGAAGCGCTCGACCAGCGCGCCCAGCGTGCGCACCGACATGCCGAGGTTTCCGACGTCCGAATACGCGGTGTTCTGGCGGCAGAACGGAATGCGGACACCACCGAGAATGGCGACGGGACGGGCGCTGGGCATGCGGATACCTGACATGGGAGGGAGTGGGCAACATGGCCTGCACGCGGGAGCAGGCATAATGGAATTGAGTGTAGCTTCGACCTTGTGACGGGCCAACCGCGAAAGATGAGCAATTCCAACCCTGACATGAACGCCCTGGGCGTTTTGGCACTGGAGCTGGCCGGCGGCCAGAGTCCGCAATACAACGCGATTTCCTCGGCGCAGTCCGGTGAACTGGCCGCGCTGGTCGGGCGCGATCTGGCCAAGCTGGTGCCGCAGGTCGGCGAGCTGGACCTGGTGTTCGCCGGCGCCCATTTCGACCCGGCCGAAGTGCTGCGCCCGGGCTGGCCGATCCACCGGCGCCTGGAAGAACTGCAGATGCGTGCGCCCGGTCGCAACCAGGGCGCGCGCCTGCTGGCCTTCGGCAGCGATGCCAACGGCGAGGTACCGTTGCCGTTGCAGGCCGACCCGGAATTGACCGGCGGCGGGCTGCGGGTGGTGCCGTTCGTGCTGACCGGCAGCGACGCCGCGCAGACCCGCACGGTGGCCGAAGCGTTGGAGGACGTGCTGCTGGCCAACGGCATGGCCCAGCCCGATACGGCGTTGCTGGCACAGAAGGCATTCGGCGCGCAGATCGAGCACGCCCGCTATTTCACCGTGCACGACCTGGCCGCGATGATGGCCATGCAGTACGACAACCAGGGCCTGGCCGCGCTGTGGCCGCTGCTGGAAACAGCCATGTTCGCTCCCGGACGCGAAGAGTGGCTGCGGTCATCGCCCGAACCGCTGTTGCGCTACGCCCATGGCGAAGTGCGCATGGCCCTGTTCGATCCGGGCAGCTGGTGTGCCTATTACGCGCATGACAAGGATGATTGCGATCGCCTGCAGCGCATCTATGAGCAGTACCTGATGCGCCAGCGGCAGATGGCCGCGGTGCTGGAAGCGCACGGGCTGCCGGTGCTGTACGTGCACTGCGAAGCCGGACAGGACGCGCGCCAGCTGCTGGCCAGCTGACGGCACGGAGTTCCAGACCGCTTTGGCGGCGCATCGGTCTGCCTGCTGACTGCACGCGATGGCGACCCCGCGCGGCGCGCAGCCACGCGCATACTGCGTACAGCTGATCCCAGGAGCGTGCCATGTCTTCCACGATGGCTTCCCGACCCGGCCTGCAGGGCATGCTGGAAACCGCCCTGTATGTCGCCGACATGGAACCGGCACGGCGCTTCTACGAGGGCGTGATGGGTCTGCAGCCGATGTACGAGGATGCGCGGCTGGTCGCCTATCCGCTGGCTCCGGCGCAGGTGCTGCTGCTGTTCAAGCGCGGCGGCAGCGAACAAACCGCCGTTCTGCCGACAGGCACGATTCCGCCCCATGGTGCCCATGGCCGGCAGCACATCGCGTTTGCGGTGGCCAGGGATGCGCTGGCGGGGTGGGAACAGCACTTGGCCACGCAGGGCGTGGCCATCGAAGGCCGCACCGACTGGCCCGCCGGCGGGCACAGCGTGTATTTCCGTGATCCCGACGGGCATCTTCTGGAACTGGCCACGCCGGGGTTGTGGCGCAACTACTGAACGATGCCGCCCTCCGGAGCGATCCCGGGGGCGGCACCGCACCGCGATCAGTTGCCGCGCTGGATCACGCCACAGGCCAGGCGGGCGCCGGCATTGCCGGTGGGCTGGCTGGTGTAGTCATCCGGGTCGGCATGGACGATCAGGCCGCGACCGATGATGTCGAAATCATCGCCCTTGCCCAAGTTGACGTTGCTCGAGACCGGGCCGTCAATCGTGGCATTGCCCTGCGCGTCGGCCTTGATGTTGGGCATGTCGCCACCGTGGTGCGGATCGGCGGTGACCGCGCCGTGGTAGGCGTGACCCGGGTTGAAATGGCCGCCGGCACTGCTGCCGTCGGGCGCGCTGCAATCACCGGTCTCATGGATGTGGAAGCCGTGCTCGCTGTTGGGCTTGAGCCCGCTGAGCTGGCCGTTGGCGCGCAACCCGCCATCGACCATGGTGAAAGTGACCGAACCGGCGACCTGGCTGTCCTTGGTCGGTGACAGACGGGCCGTCGCGCTGGTGGTTTCCATCGGCGGCGGCGCGGCAGGGTCTGCCGGCGCGGTGGCCGGAGTGGCGGCTTCCGGAGCCGGCGCGGCGTCGTAGCCGGCGTCCTGCTTGCATGCCGTCACTGCCAGGGCGCTGGCAAGGAACAGAGTGGTGTGGATCAGACGCATGGCGATTCTCCAGTAGTGGGCGGCAGCACAGTCAGCGGGTAATGCGGATCACGCCGCAGGCGACCCGGGCGCCGGCATTGCCGGCGGGCTGGCTGTGATAGTCGTCGGCCGCGGCATGGACCACCAGCGCGCGTCCGCCGACATCATTGGCGGCGCCGCCACCCAGGGTGACACCGCGCAGATGCACATCGATGTGGGCCACACCCTCGGCGTCGGCTTGCAGGTTGTCCATGTCACCGGCATGGTGCGAGCGCGTTCCAGCACGACCATGCGGCAGGCCCGCCGGATTGAAGTGGCCACCGGCGCTGCTGGCATCGACCGCACTGCAATCGCCGTTCTCGTGCACATGGAATGCGGCCAGCTGCCCGCGCTGCAGGCCGCCGATGACGCCGGTGATATGCACCCCACCCGCTTCCGGCACCAGCGCCAGACGGCCGCTGACCAGGCTGGCCGAGGCCGGGGCCAGGTTGGCTTCGGCTTGGCGCGCGGTGCTGACCGCGGCGACCACTGCGGGCGGCGACGGCGTGGCCGGCGGGGTCGAGCTGCAGGCCGCCAGGGCCAGCGTGGCCGCCAACAGCAGGATGTGGGTGGAACAGCGCATAGGAAACTCCTTGTGGGGAAAAACTAACCGCGGTGACGTCCACGGACCATGAACGCCGGAGGCCAGGGGCGGCGCCTTGGGCCTGGGCTGCGCGTCAGCTGCGGCGCCGCCCCGCCCCCAGTTTGCGACTGACCGTGTTGCGGCCCAGTCCCAATCGGGCGGCGGCCTCGGCGCGACGTCCCTGGGTCGATTCCAACGCCACCTGCAGCAGGACCGCTTCCATCCGCTGCAGGGCTTCGGCATGCAGACCGCCCGCGCCCTCGGCCAGGCGCTGCTGCGCCCACGCCGCCAGCAGCCGGTCCCAGTCCTCCGGCAGCGGGCCCAGGGGGCCGCGAACGGCACGCCCGCCGCGTGACAATGCCGTCTCCACGTCGATGGCATCGATGACGTCCGAGACTGCCAGCGCGGCCAGGCGCCAGCACACGTTCTCCAGTTCGCGGACGTTGCCGGGCCAGTCGTGCGCCTGCAGCGTCTGCAGCGCGGCCACCGTCATGCGCTTGGGTGGGGTCTCGAGCTTGCGTGCGGCGATGGCGAGGAAGTTCCCGGCCAGTTGCGGCACGTCGCCGCGCCGTTCGCGCAGCGCGGGCAGGCGCAGCCGGACCATATCCAGCCGGTGCAGCAGATCGGCGCGGAAGCGGCCCTGTTCGACCAGCGTTTCCAGATCCTGGTGGGTGGCGGCGATCACCCGCACATCGACCCGGATCAGCTCGCGGCCGCCGACACGGAAGAATTCACCCTCGGCCAGCACCCGCAGCAATCGCGTCTGCAGCGGCAGCGGCATGTCGCCGATCTCATCGAGAAACAGGCTGCCGCCATCGGCCTGCTCGAACCGGCCGATATGGCGTTTCTGCGCTCCGGTGAACGCGCCTGCCTCGTGGCCGAACAGTTCGCTCTCCAGCAGTTCGGCCGGGATGGCGGCGGTGTTGAGCGCGACGAAGGGCCCGCGGGCGCGCGGCGACTCGCGATGCAAGGCCTTGGCTACCAGTTCCTTGCCGGTGCCGGTCTCGCCGTTGATCAGTACCGACAGCGGCGCCTGCGCCAAGCGGCCGATGGCGCGGAACAGCGCGCGCATCGCGGGCGCATCGCCGATCAGCTGTGGGCTGGCCGCCTCCTCGGTTGGCATTGTTGCCGGCTCGCGCACCGGCATGTCGGCGGGCAACGCGCGCCGCGCCAAGGCCACCGCGTCATCCAGATCGAACGGTTTGGACAGGAATTCGTGGGCGCCACCGCGGAAAGCGCCGGCGGTGCTGGCGACATCGGTATAGGCCGACATCACGATAACGGGCAGTTGCGGCTGCGCCGTCTTGAGCTTTTCCAGCAGCACCAGGCCATCGTCGCCGGGCATGCGCACATCGGTGAAGAGCAGGTCCGGAACCGGCAGGCCCCGATCCGTTCGCTGCGCCAACTCCTGCAACGCGGCAGCCGCGCTGTCGAACCCCTCGACCCCATAGCCGGCATCGCGCAGCGCGGTGGACAACACGAAACGCACCGAGCGGTCGTCATCCACCACCCAGATCGATGGGCCTGAAGAGGCGGTCTCAGCCATGCCCCGGCTCCGGTTCGGGCTCGCCGCCGGGCAACGGCAGCAGCAGGGTGAAAACGGTATGCCCCGGCCGCGAGCGGTAGCTCAGCGTGCCGCGGTGTTCACGCGCGACCTGCTGGGCCAACGCCAGGCCAAGCCCGGTGCCCTGGGCGCGGCCACTGACCAGCGGCAGGAACAGGTGTTCGGCCAGCTCTTCGGGTACGCCGCGGCCGTCGTCGACCACTTCCAGCCGCAACGCCAGCGGATGCAGCTGGTCGGCGATGCGCAGTGCATGCTCGATGCGGGTACGCAGCACCACGCTGGTCGCGCCGGCCTGCAGGGCGTTGCGCACCAGATTCCACGCCGCCTGGGTGAGGCGGTCGGCATCGCCGGGAAATTCGGGAATGCTGGGGTCGTAGTCGCGCTGCAGGCGCACCGACCAGCCGGCGTCACTCTCGGCCAGCCGCAACACGCGCTCGAGCGCGGCATGGATGTTGAGCGGTGCATGTGGCTGGGCCGGCGCCGGCGACAACAGCTGCTCGAGCAGGGTATTGAGGCGTTCGATCTCGGCGCCGATCAGGTCGATCAGCTCACGTTCTTCGGCATCACGCTGGCCGGCGCGGCGCGCCAGCAGCTGCGCGGCGCCCTTCAGACCGGCCAACGGGTTGCGCAGCTCATGTGCCAGGCCCTTGAGCGCGGCGTTCAGCGCGCCGGGTAGCACCTGCGACGCGTCGGGCGCCGGGAATTCGTCCACCGGGTGCGCTTCCAGAAGCCAGCCACCGGCGTCGAGCCGGCTCAACCGGCCCTCGGCAAACCGCGGCGATCCGCCCGGCACCGCCAGCGCCAACCGGTGCAGCCGCAGCAGGTCGCGCTCGTCGCGCTCGACGAAATGCGCCAACGCCTCGCCCTGCACCTCCAGCGAGGCCAGCGGCTGGCCGAGCAGGCGCCGGACGCTGACTCCGAGCCAGCGGCTGAAGGCGGGGTTGGCGCCGCGCACGTGGCCATCGGCACCGGTCCACGCCACCGGCGTTCCCAGCACGTCCAGCGGCGGTGGCGGATCGTTCTTCGTCATTGCACCAATGTAGTGCAAAGACCGGAAAAACGTCGATACACCGGCGCCTTACTGCTTCTGCAGCAGCAGCGAATGCAGGATGCGCGCGTCTTCGGTATCCAGCTCGGCCGGCAAGGCGTCGCTGGCGCGGAAGCGCCGGTGGAAGGCACGCGCGGCGGCGGCACGGTCATCTAGCGGATAACCCAACGCCCCCAATGCCAGCCACGTATCGAATCCGTCCGGCGCCGGGCCATGGGCCGGATCGGGCCAGATGCCGAAGCCGGCCTCGGCCAGTTGCTGCCACGGGAAGAACCGGCTGGGATCCTGCTTGCGCGACGGCGCCAGATCGGCATGGGCGATGATCTGTGTGCGCGGAATTCCCAGCCGCGTGCACAGGTCATCCAGCAGGCCGATCAGCGCCTGCATCTGCGGCGCGGTGAACGGGCTGTCGCCGTCGTTGTCGATCTCGATGCCGATCGAAGCGGAGTTGAGGTCGGTCAGCGTGCCCCAGCGTCCCGGGCCGGCATGCCAGGCACGGTGCTCATCGGCGACCAGTTGATAGAGATCGCCATCGCGGCCGACCAGATAGTGCGAGCTGACCTGGCCGCCGCTGTTGGCGGTGCGCAGCGTGTCCAGACTTTCCTGCACCGAATCCTGGTCGGTGTGGTGCAGCACGATCACCACCGGCTGGCGGGCGTTGTAGTTCGCCGAGGGCACCCATTGGGCGAGGGGATTGCGCACGGCATGCGGGGCGCAGGCGGAGAGCGTGGCGATCAACGCCAACGGCAACAGGATTCGTGGAGTCATGCCCCATTGCAGCCGCGCACGCGCCGCTTTGCAAGTGCGACCAGTCCCGAGGCGGTGCGATGCCTGTCTCACGGCGCACGCAGGCGATGCCGGTGGTGGACGCGATCATGATCGCGATCGCGCCCCGCCAGTACCGCAGGCCGGCGTTGACGATGAGCAGTGCAGCGGCCGCGCCCAACGCCGATGGCGCGCCGTGGATGGCTCGGCCCACTCCAGCGCACGACCGCGAGAACGCGTTCATGTCAACTGGCTTGCCACCTGGTCAACATGTCCGCGTTCCTGGTCGACTGCGGGCAGGTCAGAGCGCGTCGGGTCCGATCTCGCCGGTGCGGATGCGGATCACCTGCTCCAGCGCGGTGACGAAGATCTTGCCATCACCGATCTTGCCGGTGCCCGCCGCGGTCTGGATCGCTTCGACCACGGCATCGAGGCGGTCGTCAGTCACCGCCGTCTCGATGCGGATCTTGGGCAGGAAATCGACCACGTATTCGGCACCGCGATACAGCTCGGTGTGGCCCTTCTGCCGGCCGAAGCCCTTGACCTCGGTCACGGTGATGCCGGACACGCCGACCTCGGACAGGGCCTCGCGGACCTCGTCGAGCTTGAACGGCCGGATGATGGCGGAGATCAGTTTCATGCGCGTATTCCGTCGGTGGATGGCGCCGGCCTGCGGCGGCGGGGAGTCTGGTGAAGCCTGGCAATGATGCGACAGGCGGCGGGCTTGTCGGCTGGTCGTCACGCTCGCGATGGACTGCATGGCAACGCGGGCGCAGAGGAACGGAGCCGGGTCGTACCACCGGATGCCGCTTTTGCCGGTGGCGTGATGCTCCGCGCTCGGGCCGGGACGCCCGCGTCCTGCCGCCGCCCATGGCGATGCGCCCTGCGCGGCGCGGCGGCGATGATGAAGGTGGGAGATGCCCTCATCATCGCCGCGCTTGCTCAGTTGCCGTAGTACAGCTGGTATTCCAGCGGGTGGGTGGCGGCGCGGAACCTGGTCACTTCCCGCATCTTCAACGCGATGTAGCCATCGATGAAGTCATCGCTCATCACGCCACCGGCCTTGAGGAACTCGCGATCCTTGTCGAGTGCCTCCAGCGCCTGGTCCAGCGAGGAACAGACCTGCGGGATCAGCTTTTCTTCTTCCGGCGGCAGGTCGTACAGGTCCTTGTCGCTCGGCGCGCCCGGGTCGATCTGGTTCTTGATGCCGTCCAGGCCGGCCATCATCAGCGCGGTGAAGGTCAGGTAGCCGGACTGCAGCGCATCGGGGAAACGCATTTCGATACGGCGTGCCTTGGGATTGGAGACCCACGGGATGCGGCACGAGGCAGAGCGGTTGCGCGCCGAATAGGCCAGCATCACCGGTGCCTCGAACCCCGGCACCAGGCGCTTGTAGCTGTTGGTGCCGGCGTTGGCGAAGGCGTTGATGGCGCGGGCATGCTTGAAGATGCCGCCGATGTACCACAGCGCCATCTGGCTCAGGCCGCCGTATCCGTCGCCGGTGAACAGGTTGGTGCCGCCCTTGGCCAGCGACTGGTGCACGTGCATGCCGCTGCCGTTGTCGCCGACGATCGGCTTGGGCATGAAGGTCACGGTCTTGCCGTTGCGATGGGCGACGTTGCGGATGATGTACTTGGTCATCGCCAGCTCGTCGGCCTTCTTCACCAGCGAGTTGAACTTCATGCCGATCTCGCACTGGCCGGCATTGGCCACTTCATGGTGGTGCACTTCGATCTCGATGCCGGCGCGCTGCAGCACCTTGCACATTTCCGCGCGCAGGTCATGCAGGGTGTCGGTCGGCGCCACCGGGAAATAGCCGCCCTTCACGCCCGGGCGGTAGCCGCTGTTGGTGCCGTCGTACTTCTTGCCGGTGTTCCATGCCGCTTCTTCGGACTCGATCTTGAAGAAGGTGTTGCCCATGTCATTGGCGAAGCGGACCGAATCGAAGATGAAGAATTCCGGTTCCGGGCCGAAGAAGGCCTGGTCGGCGATACCGGAGGACTTCAGGTAGGCCTCGGCGCGCTTGGCGATGCCGCGCGGGCAGCGGCCGTAGCCCTGCATGGTCGCCGGATCGAGAATATCGCAGGTAATCACCAAGGTCGGGTCGGCGTAGAACGGATCGAGGTAGGCGGTGTCGGCGTCGGGCAGCAGCACCATGTCCGATTCGGCGATGCCCTTCCAGCCGGCGATCGAGCTGCCGTCGAACATCTTGCCTTCCTCGAACAGCGACGGCTCGATGATGCTGGCCGGGAACGTCACGTGCTGCTCGATGCCGCGCATGTCGGTGAAACGCAGGTCGATGAATTCGACCTGGTTGTCCTTGATCAGCTTCTCAATGTGTTCCAGGGACATCGGTGCAACCTCGGTGAATGGCGTGACAGATAGACAGCAATCATCGTGCCAAGTGCATTACGCTGCAACTCGTTGATTTTATTGAACCAGAACGCATTCCCACAGAGCCGCACCGCACCGATATGGTGCGACAGCCGTTGAGCGCACCCGGATGGTGCGGCAGCGGGATGCTCTATCCTTTCCGCGCCCTTTCCAATCTGCCTGCCGATGTCCGACCTGTTCTCCGCCCTCCTGCTGGGCATTCTTGAAGGCCTCACCGAATTCCTCCCCATCTCCAGTACCGGGCATCTGCTGATCGCCCAGCACTGGCTCGGCGCGCGGTCGGATTTCTTCAACATCGTCATCCAGGCCGGCGCGATCATCGCCATCACCCTGGTGTTCCGGCAGCGGCTGGTGGCGCTGGCGACCGGGCTGGACCAGCGCGAGAACCGTGACTACGTGATGAAACTGGGGGTGGCCTTCCTGGTCACCGCGCTGGTCGGCCTGCCGGTGCGGCTGGCGGGTTGGGAGCTGCCCGAGACGGTGACGCCGGTCGCCGCGGCCCTGGTGATCGGCGGGGTGTGGATGCTGCTGGCCGAGGGCTTCGCCTCGCGCCTGCCCGATCGCGACAGCGTCACCTGGAAGGTCGCCATTGCCGTCGGCCTGGCCCAGGTGGTCGCCGGAGTTTTCCCCGGCACCTCGCGTTCGGCCGCCGCGATCTTCATCGCCATGCTGCTGGGCCTGAGCCGGCGCCCGGCCGCGACCGAGTTCGTGTTCCTGGTCGGCATTCCCACCATGTTCGCCGCCAGCGGCTATGCGTTCCTGGAGCTGGCCCGGCACGGGCAACTGGGCAGCGAGAGCTGGCTGGACGTGGCCGTCGCTTTCACCGCCGCCGTGATCACCGGATTTGTGGTGGTCAAATGGCTGCTGGGTTTCATCAAGGGCCACCGCTACACGGTGTTCGCGCTGTACCGGATTGTGCTGGGAATCGCCCTGCTGCTGTGGCTGCCGGCGGGCAACTGAGACACCTGGTCGGCGCCGACACGCCGGCTCCGGCACAGCGGCGTTTGTTCAGCCCAGCGCGGGATTCAGCGAGTAGGTGCCGTGCAGCGCCGCTTCGGCCAGCACATGGCCGTGCATGGCGCGCTGCACGTCTGCGGCGGTGAAGCGCTCCGGCAGGGTCAGGGCGGCCACGTCCAGCGCGAACAGACGGAAGAAGTAGCGATGCATGCGCTCGTCGTTGGCCGGCGGATAGGGGCCGTCGTAGCCCAGATAATCCCCGGCCATTTCCGAATGCCCGGCAAACCAGCCGGTGTAGTCGTTCAGGCCCTGGCGGGAGCCGGCCGGCCCGGCCGGCGCGCGCTTGCCCCGCGCAGTGAAACCGTCACTGCAGCTGCCGGCGGCGATCTCGCGCACCTGCGCCGGGATATCGGCCATCACCCAGTGGATGAACTCGCACCGCGGCTGGTCCAGCGGAATGCTCACATCGCTGCGGCCAACCAGCTCCGGCACCGTCGGCACATCCGGATCCACGCACAGCAGGACGAACGAACGGGTGCCCTCGGGCACCTCGCTCCAGTCCAGCTGCGGATTGCGGTTGCCGGCAAAGCCGTTGGCATCACCGGCGGCAAACGCGGCCGGCATCGGCTGGCCGTTCTGGAAACTCTGGCTGTGCAGTTTCATACCCTGTCTCCTGCTGATCAGTCTTCGGGATAGCCCAGGCGCTGCGCGACCGGGGCAAGCAACGCGAACTGCGGCCCCAGCACGTCGACATACCTGCGCCAGTGGCCGGCATCGATGGTGACCGGGCCCAGCGCGCGAACCGGCGGGAAACGCAGGCCGAAGCTCTGCTCCAGCAACTGGCCCATCACCTGTGGATTGTTGACGGCATCGTCGATACGCAGGATCAGGTGCATGTACAGGTCCTGCTCGTGCAGCGTGGCCACCTGCTCCAGCGAACGCGCCAGCCACTCGGCCGCCTCCTGCGCCGAATTCACCGCCATCGGGGCCGGCGCGCCCAGGGCCAGCCATTCGACCAGCATGTCGCGCGGATCGCGCACCACGATCAGCAGGCGGCCCTCGGGCAACTGCGGGCGCAGCGCCCACAACAGCGCGTTGTCCCACCACAGCAGCCAGTCGATGACATTGCCATCGGCGATCCCGCGGCCTGGCAGTTTTTCGCGCCATTGCTGCACCAGCTGTTCCGCGCTCAGCGCGTCGGTGGCCAGATTCTGCAGGGTGCGGTAGTTCTGGAAGGCGTCATCGGGCGGGTTGGGGCCGAAGCGGTCGTTGCGCAGCACCGGGCTGCCCGCGGCCATCATCTCCACCACCCGTTCCACGCCCGAGCCGGGCGCGCCCCAGACGAACATCGGGCGGACCGGATTGTCTTCGGCCACCTCGCCCATCTCCGGCCAGCTGGCCGGGGCCTTGGCCTGCGGTGGCAGCGGCAGCCGCGACGGCGCCAGCTCGGCATGCAGGCCCAACCAGGTATTCAGGGCTGCCGCCGGCTCGTTGGCCCGATCCTGCACCGCGCCCAGCCAGGTACGCAGCCCCGGGCGCACCTGATCGGGCGCGTTGTCGATCAATGCCTGCACATGCGCGATCGCCGCCGCCGGCTCGCGGGCGAGCAGCGCTTCCACGATGCGTTGCTCGCCGCTGACGCGGCCCGGCTCCAGCGCCACGATCTGCCGCGCCACCGCTTCGGCGGCATCGGCCTCGCCATTCATGTCATGCAGGCTCATGCGGGCTTCCAGCGCCGGCAGATGGCTCGGCATCGCCGCCCGCCAGCGCTCGACCACGTCGACGGCCTCGGCGCTGCCCACTTCGGCCACCGCCAGGCGCGCCAGCCACAGATCGTGCAGTTGTGGATTGGCTTCCAGAGCGGCATCCAGTTCGGTGCGGGCCTCCTCCTCGCGCCCCAGCCGCTGCCAAGCCACCAGCAGCATCTGCAGCGTCTGCCGGTCGCCGGGCAGCTGCGACAACAGCGGCAACAGGTGTTCCAGCGCCTGCAGCGGCTGCCCGGACTGGAGTTCCAGCTCGCCGGCCAGACGCCGCATTGCCGGCGTGTCGCCTTCGGGGCTGGCCAGCTCCTCGCGCAGGGTCGCGGCCGCCGAGTCGGCATTGCCCTGGCGCAGGGCCAGCTGCACCAGCAGCCCGCGCAGCGCCCGGCTGTTTGGGCTCAATTCCAGCACGCGCCGGAACGCCTGCTCGGCAAAGGCCAGCATGTTCTTGCCCAGATAGGCAAAACCCAGCGCGTACAGCAGGCGCGGATCGTCCGGCAACTGCGCGCTGGCCGGTGCCAGCACCGCCAAGGCGCGGTCCACATCGCCCCGGCGCAGCGCGACCATGCCTTCGATGGCGGCCAGTTCCGGGCTGTCCGGCTCCACACGTGCCGCCAGCCGGCCGACGCGCTCGGCCTCATCGATGTCATTGCGGCCCAGCGCCAGATGCGCCTGCATCAGGTAGGCGGAAAATTCGTTGGGATTCAGCGCGGTGGTCTTGTCCAGCGCCTGGCCGGCGGCCGGGAGCTGGCGCAGCGCCAGCAGCAGGCCGGCGTGCTGCAGGTGCAAGTCGGCGTCGTCGGGCGCCAGCACCAAGGCCTGTTCAAGGCTGGCCAACGCGGCCTGGAGCTGCCCCTGTTGCTGCTGCGCCTGCGCCAGCCAGCGCCAAGCCGGGGCTTGCTGCGGCTCGGATTCGGTCCACTGGCGGGCGAGCGTCAAGGCCTCATCGGTGGCATTGCGGCGCAGGGCTTGGATGATGTTGTCTTGCATGACGGTCCGGCTTCAGGGCAAACCGGCATTGTAGCCGTCGCCACGAACCACGCAGAACCGGTTCAGCGGCTCAGCGCGCGGAGCAGCCGGTCGGTGACCCAGCGTTCGGAAAAACCATCGCCGCGCAGGTTCTCCAGAAAGCCGCAATGGCCGCCCCACGGCGCGATCTCCAGCTGCGCGGTGGCCGGCAGCTGCCAGCGGTCGAAGGTGGCGAACGGAATCACCGGATCGTCCTTGGCCATCAGGATGTCGGCCGGCACCTGCAGGCCAGCCAGGCGCTCGCCGGCGATGGAGTAGCCGTCGAAATAGGCCTGCAGCGAATCGAATTCGGTATGCCGCTCGACCAGCCAGCCGGTGAGCGCGCGGATATCCAGCTTCAACACCTGATCGTCGCAATCGGCCAGTTCCGGGAACAGCTCGCGCTTGCGCCGCAGCGAGCCGGTCCACTTGCGCCGGAAGTACCAGTCGTACATCGCCGGCCCCTGCTCGATGCTGTCCATCGTGACCGCCGGATCCAGCACCGGACACACCGAGGCCACATGCCGCAGCGGCACCCCGGCGGCGGGCGCATGCAGGGCCAGGCGCAGGGCGAAGTTGCCGCCCAGCGAATAACCCGCCGCCACCAGCGGCAGCCGGGCAAAGCGCCGGGCCACGTCCGCGGCCGCCTGCACCACTTCATCGATGCGGCAGGAATGGAAGATGCCGGGATTGAGGTGATGGGTGTTGCCGTGATCGCGGAAGTTGAGCCGCACCACGTCGAAGCCGCCCTCCAGCATGCGTGCGGCGGTCATGCGCATGTAGCTCGACTCGGCGCTGCCCTCCCAGCCGTGCAGCAGCAACGCCACGCCCAGCGGCTCCCGCCCGGGTACACCGCTGTGCCAGGCCTGCAGGCGCACGCCGTCACCGCCATCCAGCACCAGTTCGGTGGTACGGGCGGCGCTGGCGGCCAGCAGCTGTTCACCGCGGTGCAGGCGCAGCTTGCTGGAGGCCAGCATCGATTGCAGGTGCGGGTTGCGCAGCCAGCGCGGCGGCCTGTAATCGGCGGCGATCAGCATGACGTCGCTGCCGGGTTGTAGCAGCAGCCGGAGCTGGCGTGGACCGCGGCCGGCATGTCAGTCGTCCAGCATGGCGGCGACGATGCGCGCGCGCGATGTCTCGGCGATACGACGACGGCCTTCCACATCCTGGGTGCCGATCGGCTCGAGGAAATGCACTTCGGCGCGGCGCGGCGGCTCACCCAGCAGGCGCAGGAAATTGCCGAAAAAGCTCTCGCCCGGACCGAACGCCACCACGGTCTGTGCACTTCCCTGCACGCCATAACGCAGTGCGACCGGTTGAACCGGCACCTCGGCCTCGACCGCGGCCTGGAAGATACGGGCATGGAACGGACCGACCTCATGGCCGCCACGGGTGCGGCCTTCGGGAAACACTGCGACCGGGCGGTTTTCTCGCAGGCGCCGGACCATTTCCCCCATCACCCCGCCCAGCGATTCGGTGCTGCCGCGCTGGTGGAAGATGGTGTGGCCGCGTCCGGCCAGCCAACCGACCAGCGGCCAGCCGGCGATCTCGCGCTTGGCGACGAAGCCGACCATCTTCTGGCTGTGCAGCGTGCTGATATCGACCCAGCCGACGTGGTTGGCGACAAACAGCACCGCACCGGGCAACGGAGTGCCGTAGCCGTGCAGGCGGAAGCCGAAGATCCACATCAGCGCACCCGACCAGCGGCGCACGACGCTGCCTTCCAGCGTATCGGCACCCACCCGCAACCGGCCCCAGGGCGGCATCATCAGCAACAGGAGCAGTGGCAGCAACAACACGATATGGACCAGCAGCAGCGGAACGCGATAGAGATAACGGAATATACGCGCCACACCGCCACGACGGACGGAAGGGGGGGAAGTCATCCGCGCACGATACCGGATGCGCTCCGGCTTCCGCCAGCGCGGCACCGCGCCGCCTTTGGCACCCTTTGCGCCGCACGCCTCCGCTGGCAAGCCACCGCCCCCGCCGATGCAATCACCCTGCCGTCACCGGTTCCTGCGGAAGCATGCAAGACTGGCCGTCAGGGGGGATAGAGGGAGAGCTGGATGAAAGCGGAACCTCTGGAGGCCGGCAACGACATTGCACGACTGTTTGCGGCCGCGCTGGAACAGATCGACGACGGGGTCATCCTGTTCGACGAGCACAACCGCATCCTGCATTTCAACCGCGCCATGGAAGTCATTTCCGGCTGGCGCAGGGAGGAGGTGCTCGGTCGCAATCTCGGCCTGCTGGCGCCGCTGGCGATGCGCGATCGCTACGACACCGGCCTGCATCCGGGCGCCGGCAACCGCGTGCAGGAGCTGCTTGCCCAGCCACGCGACATCCAGCTGATCCGCAAGAACGGCCAGTCCTGCTGGATCAGCGCCTCGCTGTCGCAACTGCATGCCGGTGACGATCCGCTGCGCATGGCCTTCATCCGTGACATCAGCGTCCAGCGCCAGCAGCACGAACGCATGCGGCTGCTGTCGCTGGGCTTCGATGAAACCCAGAGCGCGATGGCGATCACCGACGGCCACGGCTGCACCGTCCAGCTCAACCGCGGTTTCCGCGACCTGTTCGGCTTCGGCGACGACGAAGCGCTGGGGCAACCGCTGCTCGCATTGCTGGTGCCCCCGGAAGACCTGAAGGATCAGCCCGCCGCTTTCATGCGCCGGCTGCAGGAGGGCCACTTCATCCGCAGCGAGGAACGCCTGCATCGCAAGAACGGCCAGCCGCTGTGGTGTTCGGTCAGCGTCAACCCGATCTTCGACGAGTACGGGGCGCTGGTGAATCTGGTAGTGGTGTTGATGGACATCACCCACACCAAGATCCACGAGATCCTGCAGAACAAGATGCTCGATGCGATGGTGCGGGAGATGCCCACCAGCGAGATCATGCTGCTGGCTTGCCGCGAGGTGGAGCGGATCGCCCCCGACGTGATCACCTCGGTACTGCGGGTGGAAGGCGGGCGCCTGCGCACGTTGGCCGCCCCCGGCCTGCCGGAGGCCTACAGCCAATGGGTCGATGGCACGCCCATCGGGCCGCGGGTGGGCAGCTGCGGCACCGCCGCCCACCTCGGGGAAACCGTGGTCGCCCGCGATATCGCCAACGATCCCAACTGGGAGGGCCTGGCCGACGTGGCGCTGTCCCATGGCCTTGCCGCGTGCTGGTCGACGCCGATCACCTCCAGCGACGGCCGCGTGCTGGGGACGTTCGCCTTCTACTATCGCCAGCCGCACGATCCGGACCATTTCCATCGGCAGCTGGTGGAGGTGATCGTGCACCTGTGCGCGCTGGCGCTGGAACGCGAGGAGTCGCGCAACCGCATCCGCCGGCTGGCCTTCTACGACGACCTCACCGGCCTGCCCAACCGCAGCCTGCTGCATGCCCAGGCAGACCAGGCGATCGTAGCCGCCGGCCACGCCGGCAGCACGCTGGCGGTGCTGTTCATCGACCTGGACCGCTTCAAGCAGATCAACGACTCGCTCGGCCATCCGGCCGGCGACGACCTGCTGCGCGCCATTTCCCAGCGGCTGCTGGAGGAAGCCGGGCCGCAGGACATCGTCGGCCGTCTGGCCGGCGATGAATTCGTGATGGTGCTGGTGCCCTGCGACACCCGCAGTGCTACCGAGCGGCTGGAGCGCATCCAGCGCGGCCTGTCGCGGCCACTGACATTGGGGGATGTGGTGGTGCGGCCCTCGGCCAGCGTCGGCATCAGCGTGTATCCGCACGATGGCCATGACATGGAGACGCTGCTGCACCGCTCGGACATGGCGATGTACCAGGCCAAGCACAGCGGCCGCAACGGCTTCCGTTTCTTCAGCTACGAGATGGACAAGATCGCCCAGGAGCGGCTGGCGCTGGAAGCGGCGCTGCGCGATGCACTGGAGAACGGACACCTGCAGCTGCATTACCAGCCGCAGGTCGATATCGCGGCAGGCTGCCTGCGCAGCGTCGAGGCGCTGACGCGCTGGGAGCATCCGACCCTGGGCGACATCGCGCCGGTGCGCTTCATCCCGCTGGCCGAGGAATGCGGGCTGATCGGCGACCTCGGCCAATGGACCGTGCGCGAGGCCTGCCGGCAGCTGGCTTGCTGGCGCCGCGACGGGCTGGCGATTCCGTCGGTCTCGGTCAACCTGTCACCGACCAATTTCCACAACCTGTGCCTGGCCGGGCAGATCCAGCAGGTGCTGCAGGCCAACGCACTGGACACCTCCGACCTGGTGCTGGAAATCACCGAAGACGTGCTGCTGGACTCCAATCCAGCGACGCTCCGCACCCTCAACGAGGTGCATGACCTGGGCGTGCGCCTGTCGATGGATGATTTCGGCACCGGCTATTCCAGCCTCGACTATCTGCGGCGGCTGCCGATCAGCGAACTCAAGCTGGACCGCAGCTTCGTCCACGATATCGAGCACGACGAGGTCGCCCGCGCCCTGACCCGCGCGATCCTGCACATCGGCCACAGCCTGCAGTTGAAGGTGGTGGCCGAAGGCGTGGAAAGCGCCCAGCAACTGCGCCTGCTCGGCGAACAGGGCTACGAGGTCATGCAGGGCTTCCACTTCACCGCCGCATTGCCGGCCGAGCGGCTGGCGGCATGGGTGGGCGAAGAACTGGCCGGGGTCCTGCCGCCGCGCTTGCTGCCCTGCTGATCCGACCACCGTGCGCTCAGGCCGCGGCGACCACCGCCAGGGTCAACCGCGAGATGCACACCGGCTTGCCGGCACTGTTGTCGATGCGGATCTCCCACACCTGGGTAGTGCGCCCCACATGCAGCGCGCGCGCGGTCCCGGTCACCACGCCATCGCGGGCGGCACGCAGGTGATTGGCATTGATCTCCAGGCCCACGCAGACCTGGGTGTCGGGGTCCACGCACAGGTTGCCCGCGCTGCTGCCCAAGGTCTCGGCCAGCACCACCGAGGCACCGCCGTGCAGCAGGCCATAGGGCTGGCGGGTACGCGCATCCACCGGCATCGTCGCCTGCAGCCAGTCGTCCCCGGCGGCGGTGAAAACAATGCCGAGGTGGTCGATCAGGCTGCCGCGGCTGAGCGCATTGATGCTGTCGAGGTTGACGGGTTCACGGAAGATCAGGGACATGGCGCGTACTCATTCGAAAGCCGATGCAGGAAAGACCGGGCGGTTACAGGATCGGCACCAGGCCGGCGCCGAACGCGGTCAGCATGCGCACCAGCAGCCATTTGGGGCCGACGTTGACCTCGGGGAAATCGCCCACCGCGGCGTAGCACTTGTGGAAGTCCGGATGCTGGCGCCGCAGCGGCTGCGGGCACAGTTCACTGGGCCGGAATTCATAGTCGGTGGCGTAACGCCACGGCCAGAAGTCCAGCACCGGCAGCGCTTCTGAGGCTTTGCCGACGCTGTAGTTCAGCCCCGACAGCACCGGCGGCTTCTCGCGCGGCGCCACCACCCAGGAGTTGTCCGGGTGCACGTCGCGCAGGATGCTCTGCGCCAGGCGCCCGGCAAAGGCCGGATCATCGATGATCACCGCCCCTTCGGTGTTGTAGTTCTCGCTGCGCGGATCGAAGTTGTGGGTGCCGATCACGCCGATGCGGCGGTCCACCACCAGCGATTTGGCGTGCAGGCCCATGCGCGCGCCGCGGCGGGTGACCGGCAGCGGCCGGTTGACCGCGCGCGTTCCCAGAAACGAAGGCCGGGTCTCGGTGCGCAGCACGTCGCGCTCCACTTCACTGCCATTGGCGGCACGACGCCCGGACCCGCTGCCGCGCACATTGCTGCCGGCGGCGCTGCCACCGATCAGGGGGTTGCGCCCCTCCCCGGTGGCCGGTTCTTCTCCCAGCGCCGCCGGCAGCAGGTTGCGGTAATCGACCGGCGCATCGAGCGGAAACGGCTTGTATTCGTAGATGTTGAAGCCCAGCTCGCGCAGGTTGCGGCGTTTGTACTTGTACGACAGCGCATACACGATCGGATTGTCGGTCGCGGCCAGACTGTTGGTGGAAACCACCACGCGTGGCGGCGCCGGCTGCGCTCGCAACCCGCGGAACAGCTCCTGCGCCGGCTTGGACAACACCAGATACGGCGTCTGCAACAGCACTTCCTCACGCGCGTTGGCAATCAGCCCATCCAGTTGCGGCTCGGTTCCCGGCGCCGCAGCGTCGGCACCCTTGCGCGAGCGGCGGTGCTTGCGCGGCAGATCGGCCACATAGGCGACCGAGCGCACCGGCAAGGCGGTATCGACGAAGGCGCGGCTGATGAAGTCGGCATCGGACGCCTCGGCGCTGACCCGTTCGATCCGTTCCGGACGGCGGAACTGGGCCACCGGCAGTGCCGGTACGCCCTGCTTGAGCAGACTGCGGCCGACATCGTTGAGGCGCTCGGCCGCCACGCTGCGCCGGGCGCCCCAGAACGCATCGAAGTTGGCCGCCATCTCGCGCACTTCCGGACCGGCCACCACCACATCGCGGTCACGGAAGTTGTACTCGCGATCCCAGTCGTAATAGTCGTCCTGGTAGTTGCGCCCGCCCACCACGCCCAGCGCGTCATCGATCACCAGCAGCTTGTTGTGCATGCGCTGGTTGAAGCGGCGGAAGCAGCACAGCACGCTGCCGGCGTAGTCGAAATAATTGAGCTTGGCTTTGCCGAACGTCGGGTTGTACACCCGCAATTCGAAGTTCTGGTGGGCACCGGCCAGCGCGGCGAGGATCTCCACATCGGAAATCGCCGAGAGCTGGTCGATCAGCACCCGTACCTTCACCCCGCGCCGGGCCGAGGCCAGCAGCTCGTCGATCACCAGCCGCGCACTGTCGTCGGTGTCGAAGATGTAGGTCTGCAGGTCGATGCTGCGGCTGGCGCTGCGGATCAGGTTCAACCGCGCGACCAGCGCCAGCTCGCCCTCATCGAGGATGCTGGCGTAATGCTGTGGTGCCTGCGCGGTGGATTCGGCGAACGCGCGGCCGCCCAGCGCGCGCAGCGGCGAGCCCAGCGCACAGCGGTCGGGCTGGTCGCAATCGACCACGCTGTCGCGCGCCTGCACGGCGATGACCGCGGCGCGGTCGCGTTCGGCATTGGACAGCGAGGCACAACCTACGCCCAGCAACAGCGTTGCCAGCACCATCAGGCGCAACAGTGGATTCACGGAGTCGGCGCCCCGGTCAGGCGCGTGTGCAGTACGAACGTCACTCGGTCACTCAAGGCTACCTGCCAGCTGTCCATCCCGTAGCGTCCGCGCAGGATGGTACCGCGGCTGGTTACATCGCAATCATAGCCGGGGCGGTCACAGACCGGTGGCATCACCCGCAGCGTTTCCGGGCGGGTGATACCGCGCAGGGTCAGGGTGCCCTGCACAACGCCGCCCTTTTCCACCAGCCCGGGCACATACGGCACCGAGTTGAACTCCACCACCGGATAGCGCTCGGCGTCGAAAAAATCCTCGCCGCGCATCCAGCCGGTGTAACGGGGCTTGTCGGGAATCTCCACGTACTGGCTGAACATGCGCAGCCGCACCTGCTGGCGGCCATCCGGCAGCACGGTGATGTGGCCTTCGAAACGCGGGAACAGGCCTTCAATCTTCTGCCCGAAACGGGTGCGGATCTCGAACCCGAAACGGGAGTGCTCGACATCGAAGGCAAGTTGCTGGGCGGCAGCGGCCGGCGCGATGGCCAGCAGCAGCAACAGCAGCCCGGCGCGCCGCACCACGGTCATCCGGTCACGGCCACCAGAACGCGGTCAAGCGGGCCGCGCCCGGTTCTATTGCCGCGGTCACCGGCAAGGTCAGTACGGCAATGGAGCCGGTGGGCATGCCGCGGTAATCGCCGGACTGGCCGGTGTGCATCAGCGCGACCAGCTGCTCCATGGCCGGGTTGTGGCCGACAACCAGCAAGCGCTCGACCTCGCGATGCTCGTCGGCCAGCGCCGCCAGCGTGCCGGAGGTGGCCTCGTAGATCCGCTCCTCCAACCGCTGCTCGACATAGCCGGTCAGCTCCAGCACTGCCTCCAGGGTTTCACGCGACCGCCGGGCCGGCGAACACAGCACCCGGTCGGGCACCAGCCGCTGTTCCAGCAGCCAGCGCCCGGCCGCTTCGGCCTCGGCCAGCCCGTGCGGGGAAAGGGGACGATCGATATCGGCCTGGCCGGTGTCGGTGGGTTCGGCATGGGCATGGCGCAGCAGGATCAGTTCACGCATGGTCGGGTAACACTCCTGTCAGGCTTTTTTCAGCCATTTGAACAACGGGTCCCAGTCCTGCTGGTGCTCGCGCACCTGGGCCGAGTGGTAGTCGAACAGACTGCGGCCCATGCCGACCATCACCACGTAGCCCTGGCTGTCACGCAATTGCGTCACCACCTCGTAGGGCCACTGCGACAGCATCTGCCGGGCCTGTTGCGATGTCTGGGTCCAGGCCTTGGTGCGGTTGATCACCAGCCCCACCGGCAATTTGCGCGAATGCACGCGCGGCACCTTGGCCATGCCGTTGAGGAAGCCGACGATGGCCTCGATATCCAGCGCGGAGGGCAGGATCGGCACGATCACCGCATCGGCCACGTCCAGGAAAGGTGCCAGGTCCTCGGCATGGGCGCCGGCCGGGGCATCGATGATCACCTGCTCGGTGCCATCGGGGAGCAGCTTCTGCCAGGATTTTTTGCGGTACACATCGATCGGCAGGACCGCGCTTTCCAGCACCGAGCGCCGCTCGGCCCACCGCGTGCTGGAGCGTTGGGGATCGGCATCGGCGATCACCGTGGCGTTGCCTTGCAGCGCCGAATGCGCGGCCAGATGGGTGGCGATGGTGGTCTTGCCGACGCCGCCTTTGGAGCCGGCTACCAGGATCGTCTTCATGCACGCCTCGTTTCCGCGGGACTGGCTGCAGCGTACACCGCGCCACGGCGCCAACGGTAGTCATCGCGTGACAGCCGCCGCCAGCACTTCCGGCTTTGTTATCGTGACGCGCCGCAACGGAGCCACCATGAGCGAACTGCAGGACCTGACCGCGCTGATCCGCGCCAACACGCCGCTGATTGTCATCGAAACCCAGGACGAGGCCCGCGTGGTCGAGCTGTTCCGGCAGGCGTTGATGCACGTGTGGCGGGCGCTGCACCGCTGGTCGATCACCGAGGGCCTGCGCCGCATCGACATGGACCGCGAGGACGACGCGGTCGGCCCACCCGATGCCAGCGCGGCATTGCGGATGATCCAGGACGCCGACCAGCGCGGGATCTACCTGCTGCTCGATTTCCACCCCTACCTGGGCTACGCCAGCCACCAGCGCCTGCTGCGCGACATCCTCCAGCGCCGCCACAGCCAGCCGCACGTGCTGGTGCTGGTGGGGAGCAAGGTGGAATTGCCGGCCGAGCTGGAAGCGCTGGCGACCCGCTTCAATCCGCGCCTGCCCGATGCCAATGCGCTGCTGAAGATGCTGCGCGAGGAGGCCGGCGCCTATGCCGGCGAGCACGGTGGCAAGCGCGTGGAGGTGGACCAGGAGGCGGTGCAGCAGATCCTGCGCAACCTGCAGGGCCTGAGCCTGCCCGACGCCCGCCGGATCGCGCGGCAGCTGATCTACGGCGACGGCGCGCTGCGCGCCGACGATCTGCCCCAGCTGGCCAAGCTGAAGTTCGAACTGCTCAACCGCAGTGGCCATCTGCATTACGACTACGACAGCGCGCGCTTCGCCGACGTCGCCGGTGCGGCGCGGTTGAAGCGCTGGATCGAGCAGCGCCGGGCCGTGTTCGTCTCCGGCACGGCGCCGCCGGGGCTGGATCCGCCCAAGGGCATGCTGCTGCTGGGCGTGCAGGGCTGTGGCAAGTCGATGCTGGCCAAGGCCACCGCCGCCGGCTTCGGCGTGCCGCTGTTGCGGCTGGATTTCGGCACGCTCTACAACAAGTACCACGGCGAAACCGAGAAGAACCTGCGTGACGCGCTGGCCTCGGCCGAACAGCTGTCGCCCTGCGTGCTGTGGATCGACGAGATCGAAAAAGGACTGGCCAGTGGCGGTGAGGACGGCGGCGTCTCGCGCCGGGTGCTGGGCTATCTGCTGACCTGGATGGCCGAACGCAAGGGCGCGGTGTTCATCGTCGCCACCGCCAACCAGGTACACGAACTGCCGGCCGAGCTGCTGCGCAAAGGCCGCTTCGACGAAATCTTCTTCGTCGACCTGCCCTCGCCCGACACCCGCGTCGAACTGCTGCGCCTGCATCTGGGCAGGCGCCAGCTCAGTGCAGACGCCTTCGCGCTGCCTGCCCTGGCAGCGGCCAGCGATGGCTTTTCCGGGGCAGAGATCGAACAGGCGGTGGTGGCCGGCCTCTACGCCGCGCATGCCGAGCAAAGAGCACTGGATACCGGGCTGCTGATGGCGGAGATCCGAGCCACGCGGCCCTTGTCGGTGCTGATGGCCGAACAGGTGCAGGCGTTGCGCGACTGGGCCCGCGAACGCACGGTACCGGCCGACTGATTCCAGCACGCGTCGCCACGCCGGCACCGGTCGCCACGCCGCCACGCCGCCACGCGCCTGAACTTCGCACGCCGCCTGGTGTCATACCGTCCCCCCAATCTTTTCTGCAGGATTTCTATGCGCCCATTTTTTCTGCTCCTGCTCGTTATCGGAATTTCCTCCTGCTCAACCGTCCACCAAGACGTGAAAGAAGCCGCTCGCGAGGCTCAGCAATTCCAGAGCACGAACACCGGGCACATCGTGGCACCCGCGGAAATCAACGGACATGCTGTATTTCTTGTCATTGATACAGGCGCCGGAGCCACCGTTATTGATCGGTCATCCGTTGCGGCGCTCAATCTGCATGTCCCGGACAAAGGAAATTCTGCAGCAATGAGTGCTGGCGATTCCGGGATCAATATCCAGTCATCGCCGGGCAATCACTTCAAATTTGCCGGCACTGAATCTGAAGATTTCACTTTCCGCATTATGGATCTGGGTCACGTCGTCAAGGCACTCTCGTCGCCGGCGCATCCTGTCGTTGGCGTTGTCGGCGTCGACTGGCTCGCTAAACACGGTGCCACCATCAAATACTCGGACCGCACGATTACCGCGACGAAGTGACCTCCATTTGGCACTCTCAATCAAGTCGACCGCGCTTCGCGGGCCGGCTTGATTCCAGTGGTGGACCGCTGGCGTTACCGCTCCCTCAAGCCAATTGCTGCAGCAGCCACACCCATGCCGGCAAGGTCACCAGCGACAGCAGAATGCCGTAGCCCACCAGCGCGGCGGCCAGCCGCGGCGCCAAGCGATGGGAAATCGCCAGGGCGGCAGCGGTGATCATGGTCGGCATCGCCGATTCCAGCACGTTGGCCTGGAGCATCGTCCCCTGCAGTCCGAACAGCCAGGACAGCGGCAGCGCCAGCGCCGGCATCACCAGCAGCTTGAGCAGCAGGCCCACCCCGAGCGGTCTGAGCTCGGCCGTCGTCAGGCGCAGGCGGATGGAAAACCCGACCGCCAGCATCACCAGCGGCAACATCGCATCGGCCATGCTCTTCAAGCCCCCGGCGACCCACGCCGGGGGCTGCTGCGGCATCAGCGCCAGCGCGAACACCAGCGCCCACAACGGCGGGAATTTCAAGATCCGCACGACGATCTGGCAGCCCGTCGGTGGCGTGTCGCCACTGTAGCGGGCCAGCACATACAGCCCGAACGTGGACAGCAGCACAAAGGTGCCGAACTGGTCGTACACCACCGCGTACGGCAACGCATGATCGCCCAGCAGCGCACGCACCATCGGGTAGCCGATGAAACTGGAATTGCACAGCGCCACGCACAGCAGCAGCACCGCATGCACGTCGCGCGGGAACCGGAACAGGCGGGTCGCCAGGCTGACCAAGGGCAGCGTGGCCAGCATCAGCAGCCACGGCGTGGCGATCAGGCCGATCAGCGAGAGGTCCAGCTGCAGGCGCGGCACATACAGCAACACCGCGGCCGGCAGGCAGACGTACAGCACCACCCGGTTGAGCACGTCGGCGCTGTTTTCCGGCAGGGCGCGCAGACGCGCAAAGCCCATGCCCAGCGCCAGCATCGCCAGAATCAGTGCAAAAGCATCAAACGCCATGAACGGTGCGGGCCCCGGAGTGGAGGGAACGGCGCCGTCCACAAGGACCGGCACCGCGGCCCTCCATTATTGCGCACCGCACCATGTCGCGGCCGGCGCGGTGGCCGCCCAGGCCGTCAGGGCTCTGCGGCTCAGGGCCAGCTGGGGGGCGCCTCCACCCACGCTTTCTGCACCTGCGCCAGCGTCTCCCGGTCCTGCTCGCGCCAGTGTGGCAGCAGCTGCGGGTAGTTCACCGGGTCGGCCCAGGCCCGCGGTTCGGTGCGTACGGCCGCCGCGTACCAGCGCACCGCTTCCTGCTTTTGCCCCAGCGTCCACAGCGCCAGTGCGTAGGTCTGCGGTACCCACCCCGGGTTGCCGCGGGTACTGGCGTGCACAGCCGTCCATTCACTCAGGGCGGTGTCGGTTTCCCCGGCACGGAACAGATCCCACGCGTAGTTCCAGCGGACCGCCCGGCCCTGCACCGACGTGGCCTGGGTATCGGCGATGGCCGCCTCGTGCAGGCGCCGGCCCAGATCCACCCGGCCCTGGGCCATGGCGATGCGCGCCAGCTGCGAGGTGGCCTCCACCGCCTTGCGGCCCCGGTCGCGCAGCTTCATCAGCTGGTCGACCACGCTGTCCGATTCGCCCTCGATCACGGTCAGCGGCTGTGCCGCGGCGTCACTGTCGAAATAGAACTCTTCAATCCTGGGCAGGCTCTGCGCGTGTGCGCTGGCGACCATGAAGCCGGCTACGAGCGCCAGTCCCACCCCTGCCTTTCTGAAAACCGTCATCACCCTCTTCCCCTTGAGCGTTCATCAAACCTTCACGATCGTACCCGCTCGGTGCCGCCATCGCGACTTTCAAGACCGGAAAAGCCCCACTGCTACAATCCGCGCCCTGTCCACGCCCTGCAGCCGCTGCGGCGCGTCCGCCAGCCGACTTTTTCCGGGCCAGCCATGACCAGCACTGCCGAACTCACCTCCCCCGCATCCGCCAATACGCCGTTGACCGGCGTGCGCGACCACGACTACACGCTGGAACACAAATACACGCGTGCCGATGGCCGCATCTACCTGAGCGGGGTACAGGCGCTGGTGCGGCTGCCCTTGATGCAGCAGCTGCGCGATACCGCCGCCGGGTTGAACACCGGCGGCTTCATCAGTGGCTACCGTGGCAGCCCGCTGGGCGGTTTCGACCTGGAGCTGTGGCGCGCACGCAAGCACCTGGAAGCGGCCAAGGTGAAGTTCGTGCCGGGCCTCAACGAGGACCTGGGCGCGACCATGGTCTGGGGCACACAGCAGACCAACCTGTTTCCGGGCGCCAATGTCGATGGCGTGTTCGGCATGTGGTACGGCAAGGGTCCGGGTGTGGACCGCTGTGGCGACGTGTTCAAGCACGCCAATGCCGCCGGCACCTCGGTCCACGGCGGCGTGCTGGCGCTGGCCGCCGATGACCATGCCTGCCGCAGCTCCACCCTGCCGCACGGCAGCGAGGAGGAATTCGTCAGCGCGATGATGCCGGTGCTGAACCCGGCCGGCGTGCAGGACATCCTCGACATGGGCCTGCTCGGCTGGGCGATGAGCCGCTACACCGGGCGCTGGACCGGCTTCAAGACCATCGCCGAGACGGTGGAGTCCTCGGCCTCTGTCGACGTCAACCCGTTCGCGCGGCAGATCGTGCTGCCCGGCGATGACGAATTCCAGATGCCACCGGCCGGGCTCAACATCCGCTGGCCGGACCCGCCGCTGGAGCAGGAAATGCGCCTGCACCGCTATGCGGTCAAGGCCGCGCAGGCGTTCGCCCGCGCCAACCGCATCGACCGCGTGGTGATGGACTCGCCGCGTGCGCGGCTGGGCATCGTCACCACCGGCAAGAGCTATCTGGACGTGCTGCAGGCGCTGGAATACCTGGGCCTGGACGAGGCCGCCTGCGCCGATATCGGCATCCGTGTGTACAAGGTCGGCATGACCTGGCCGCTTGAGCCGGTCGGCATCGCCCGTTTCGCGCAGGGTCTGGAAGACATCGTCGTGGTGGAGGAGAAGAAGGCCTTCATCGAGCGGCAGATGAAGGAGCAGTTCTACAACTGGCCGGCCAGCGCTGGCCCGCGCCCGTCGATCGTCGGCAAGTACGACGAGGCCGGCGAGTGGATCCTGCCCTCCACCGGCGAGCTGACCCCGGCCACGATTGCCGGCGTGATCGGCCGTCGCATCCAGCGGTTCTTCAATACCGAATCGATCGAACAGCGCCTGCGCTGGATGGACGAGAAGGAAGCGGAAATGGCCTTGCCGCGGGCGCAGTTCCCGCGCGTGCCGCATTACTGCTCCGGCTGCCCGCACAACACCTCGACCAAGGTGCCGGAAGGCTCGCGTGCGCTGGCCGGCATCGGCTGCCATTACATGGTGACGTGGATGGACCGCGACACCGACACCTTCACCCACATGGGCGGCGAAGGCGTCACCTGGGCCGGCCAGGCCGCGTTCACCGACACCGCGCACGTGTTCCAGAACCTGGGCGACGGCACCTATTTCCACAGCGGCTCGCTGGCGATCCGCCAGGCGATCGCGGCCGGCGTCAACATCACCTACAAGATCCTCTACAACGATGCGGTGGCGATGACCGGCGGCCAGCCGGTGGACGGCACCCTGAGCGTGCCGCAGATCGCCCACCAGATGCGCGCCGAAGGCGTGGCCACGATCGTGCTGGTCAGCGACGAGATCGGCAAATGGAACCGTCGCGAGGATTTCCCGCCGGGCGTGGAGTTCCACGACCGCGCCGAGCTCGACGCCGTGCAGAAACAGCTGCGCGAGGTGAAGGGCACCAGCATCCTGATCTACGAGCAGACCTGCGCCACCGAGAAGCGCCGCCGCCGCAAGCGCGGCAGGATCGTCGATCCGGCCAAGCGCGTCATGATCAACTCGCTGGTCTGCGAAGGCTGTGGCGACTGCGGCGAGAAGAGCTTCTGCGTGTCGGTGCTGCCGAAGGAAACCGAATTCGGGCGCAAGCGCGATATCGACCAGTCCAACTGCAACAAGGATTTCTCCTGCACGACCGGCTTCTGTCCGAGCTTCGTCACCGTGCACGGTGGCCAGCTGCGCAAGGGCAGCAAGAGCAACGCCGCCAGCCTGCTCGACAACCTGCCGGCACCGAGTTTCCGTACCGATTTCTCGCAGCCGTGGAACATCCTGATCACCGGCGTCGGCGGCACCGGCGTGGTGACCATCGGCGCCTTGCTGGGCATGGCCGGCCACCTGGAAGGCAAGGGCGCCAGCGTGCTCGACCAGACCGGTCTGGCGCAGAAGGGCGGCGCGGTCACCACCCATATCCGCATCGCCAACAGCCCGGCCGACATCCACGCGGTGCGCATCGCCGCCGGTGAAGCCGACCTCGTGCTCGGCTGCGACATGGTGGTGGTCAACGACTACTGGGCGCTGTCCAAGGTGCGCGGCGAACGCTCGCAGGTGGTGCTCAACACCTACGAAGCGATGCCCGGCACCTTCACCACGCATCCGGACATGCAGTTCCCGGCCGCCGACATCATTGCCGGGGTGAAGCTTGCCCTGGGCGGGCGCGACCCGATCCTGCTCGACGCCACCCAGCTGGCCACCGCCCTGCTGGGCGATGCGATCGCCTCCAACCTGTTCATCCTCGGCTTCGCCTGGCAGCAGGGGCTGGTGCCGCTGTCGCTGGAATCGCTGATGCGCGCGGTGGAGCTCAACGGCGCCGCGGTGACGATGAACCAGACCGCGTTCGCCTGGGGCCGCCTGGCCGCGATCGATCCGCAGGCCGTCCAGCAGGCCGCCGGCCTGGTGCGCAATGCACCAACCGATGCCGAGCGCACGCCTGGCACGCTGCAGGAGCTGCCGCCGGGCGACTGGGAAGGCAACGAATGGGGCGCCACGGCCGCGCCGCGCAATCCGGACAACGAGCACGAGCTGCGCGGCCTTGCCGACGCCGGTATCGGCCACGTCGGCGAGGTGGCGTTCCTGCCGCTGGACGATGCGCGCCTGTCGCGTTCGCTGGACGAGCTGATCGCCCGCCGGAGCAGCTTCCTGACCGACTACCAGGACGCCGCCTACGCCAGCCGCTACCGCTCGCTGGTCGATGCGGTGCGCAAGGCCGAGCAGCAGGCGGTCCCTGGCAGCACCGGGCTGACCGAAGCGGTGGCCCGCTACTTCTTCAAACTGATGGCCTACAAGGACGAGTACGAAGTCGCCCGCCTGTACACCAGCGGCGACTTCATCAAGCGCGTGGCGCAGCAGTTCGAAGGCGATTACCAGGTGCGTTTCCACCTGGCCCCGCCACTGTTCGCCAAGCGCGACGCACAGGGCCAGTTGCAGAAGAAGGAATACGGCCCGTGGATGTTCAAGGCCTTCGGCCTGTTGGCGAAGCTGAAGTTCCTGCGCGGCGGCACCTTCGACGTGTTCGGCTACACCGCCGAGCGCCGCGGTGAGCGCCAGCTGATCGCCGACTACGAGCAGACCCTGCAGGAACTGATCGGCGCACTGGATGCACGGCGTCTGGCGCTGGCGGTGGATATCGCCAGCATCCCCGAGCACATCCGTGGCTACGGCCACGTCAAGGAAGCGCACCTGCACGAAGCCAAGGCCCGCGAGGCGGCGCTGCTGGCGACCTGGCGCAACCCGAAGGCACTGCATATCGTGCAGGCGGCCTGATGCAACGGGAACGGCGGCATCTTGCCGATGTCGCCGTTCACTGCGAAGTTTCTGAAGGAGCCGCGTAAGCCGCGAAGATGCTGATGCGGCCGGCCTGGTGGCAGCGTGCAATCGCACCGCCTTGCATCGTGCAACCGCAGGCTTTCTGCACAGTGGTTGCCGCCAGCCTCGCGGCTTACGCCGCTCCTACAGGGTCCGCCAGCGCGTGTTCGAGGGAGAGGCAACCCCGCATGGCGCTGCTCGCCGCGTGGGCTTGCGCGTTGAAAGAGGACTCAAGCTACCGTCGCGCCGCCAGAATCTTCGTCAGCAGATCCGGGGTGCCGGCGATGCGGCGCAGATGCGGATAGCGCAACCCTTCGCGGTAGTCGATGCGCACGCTACGGAAGCTGTCGGCCTGGCGCACGATCAGCTCGACCGGATACTGCCCGCGCCGGGCGTCGATGAGTGCCTGCTTCAAACGGGCGCCGCTGTAGGCCAGGCCATTGACCGCCACCAGCGTCACATCCTTGGCCAGGCCGGCCTTGAACGCCGGGCTGTCCCAGCCCACCCATCGCAGCACGCCGTCAGCGCCCACTTTAACGCCGAGCGAGTACTGCAGGTCGGTCACGCCTTCGGCCTCGCCGTCGGCCACCACCAGGTTGGGCTGGTCGCTGTAATACAGCTCCCAGCCGGCCGCCTTCAGCCCGTCCGGGGCGCTGCCGTCCCGCGCTTGCAGGCGCTGGCCGATGAAGGCGTCCCAATCGCCGGGTTGCACCGCCTCCAGTGCCCGCATCACATCGCCACGGTCATACAAGCGGATATCGCCCTGCGCGCCGCCCTGGTGGAAGCGTTGGGCGAACGTATCCAGAGACACCTTGCCCCTGGACAGCGAACGCAGCCGCGCATCCACGCCCAGCCACAGCAGCGTGCTCTCGTTGTAGAACTCGAATGCCCGCTGCCAGTCCGCCCACGCCTGCGGTTTGTCGTTGAAGTCGAGGATGCCCTGATGCACGGTGTCGTGCAGGTCGCGCCACTGGCGCCCCGTTTGCGTGGCGTAGTTGGCCTGCAGCTGCGCCAGCATCGCCATCGCCTGGTCGTGGCTCCACAAGCCCGAGCGCGCGGCCAGCGCCACCGCCCAGTACTGCGTCTGGCCTTCGTACATCCACAACTCGTCGTTGCGCATCGGCGCGTTGTAGTGCGGCACCCAGGTCGGGCGCGGACGCCACGCCTTGCCGATCCAGGCGTGGGTGTATTCGTGCGGCAGCAGGTCGTTGTCCACGAACGGCCGCTCGCCGCGCAGATAGCCTTCGTGCATGCCGTTCTCGCTGGACTGCGCGTGCTCCAGGCCGATGCCGCTGAACACATCCGACAGCGCCAGCAGGAAGGTGTACTGCGTATAGGGACGCGAGCCGAATACCGCATCGGCCTCGCGCACCAGCGCGCGGTGCGCGTCGAGCACCTTCGCATCGGCTTGCAGGGCCTCCGGGTTCTCGGCCACCACGTCCAGCCACACCGGCCGTGCGGACGTGTTGTCCAGCGCGAAGCGCTTGCTGTGGCGGCCGGCGAATACCGGCGAGTCGATCAGCGTCATCAACGACACCGGCGCGTAATGCACGGTGACGCCGTCCTGCACCTTCACCTCCAGCGCGCTGGCGCTCTTCCAGTCGCCGGGCAGGCGCAACGATGGCTTGACTTGGATGCCACGCGCATCGACGCCTGCCGGGTACAGCAGCACGCGGTGCCACTGTAGGTCGAGCATGTTCGGCGTCATCGCCACGCGGCCCTGGTCGGCGGCGGTTGGCGACAGGTACTGGAATTCGATCTCCAGTGTCGCCACGCCTTCGGGCACCTGCAGCTGGAACGCGTACATGTCGCCCGGATCGCGCAGCCATTGCAGCGGCTGGCCGTTGCCGCGGATCACCAGCCCGGCGATCTGGTTGATCGGGCCGGTCGGGGCATGGTTGCCGGGAATCCATTGCGGATACCACAGCCGCAATGGACCGGGCGTCACCGGCAGGCGCTGGTGCACACGCTGGATGCGGCGATCGATATCGCTGGCGTCCACCTCAAGCTCGATCACGCCCGGATAGCGTGCCTGCAGCTGCGTCGCCGCCGGCTCGGCCCCCGGCTGCGCCAGCACCATGCCCTGCGGTGCCAGTGCCAGCACCATTGCCACCAGCCAGTTACGTCCGTGCATCCCCGCCCCGTCACTCGTGAACTGTCCGCATCCTATCCCGCCGCACCGGCGTCCCGCCGCCGCGACCACACCAGACAGCGGTTGTTGGCCGGCATCGCCACATCCTCGAGCAGCTCCCAGCCGTGCGCACGCGCCAATGCGGCAACCGCCTCGAAGTCACGGATGCCCGAACGCGGGTCGCGCGCCTTCAGCCATCCATCGAAGGCACGGTTGCTGTCGCTGCTGAAGTCGCCGCGGTAGTTGAACGGCCCGTAGATCACCAGCGTCGCCTCCCCGGCCAGCAGCGGCGTCAGCCCGGCAAACAGCGCCTGCACCTGATCCCAGCCCATGATGTGCAGCGTGTTGGCGGTGAATACCGCATCGAAGCCGTGCACGCCCGCGACCTGCGGCAGTGCCGGCGTGGGCGCCAGCGCGACGGCCGGCGCGGTCACCGCCTGCAGTTCGATCGGCGCCGGCGCATTGGACAAGGCGGCGGCGCCCAGCCACTGCTCGATACCGGACAGATGGTCGCGATGGTCGCTGGCCTGCCAGCACAGCCAGGGCATCGCCGCGGCAAAGTGCACCGCGTGCTGGCCGGTGCCGCTGCCGATCTCCAGCACGTGGTGCGCCTTTTCGAAATAGCGTTGCAGCACCGCCAGTATCGGCTCGCGGTTGCGCGCGCAGGATTCGCTGTAGGGCTTTTCGCTCATGGACGGCAGGACTCTCGATAGCGGGAAGCCGGTGCATGCCGGCCCTGATGCCCAGCTTCGGTCCGGCAATACCGCGCCATTGTGCCGCAGCCGGTGCGCACGTGATGCGCGTCACTCATGACCATGGTCACTTGACGCGCTTGCCGCTGCCGGACAGATTCGATGTTCACTTTTTCTGTAGTCGCTCGCGATGCGTGGCATCGCCGTCCCCGGAGCCATGCCCTCATGCAACGACGCGAATTCCTGACGCTTTCCGGCCTCGGCCTTGCCGGCCTGATGCTGCCGCACGCCAGCCTGATCGCCGCCGAAGAGCTGCTCATCCCCGGCGACCTGGCCAAGAAGAAGGCATTGGCCGACACCGCCCTGACCACCGCCAAGCGGGCCGGAGCGAGCTACTGCGATGTGCGCATTGGCCGCTATCTGAACCAGGCGGTGATTACCCGCGAAGACAAGGTGCAGAACGTCACCAACAGCGAATCGGCTGGCATTGGTGTGCGCGTCATCGTCGATGGCGCATGGGGTTTTGCCGCTACCCGCCAGTCCACCGCGAAAGGCGTGGCCGAAGCGGTCACCAGTGCGGTGGCCATTGCCCGCGCCAACGCAAAGATCCAGACCCGGCCGGTGCAGCTGGCGCCGGTCACCGGTGTCGGCGAAGTCAGCTGGAGCACCCCTATCCGCAAGAATGCGATGGCGGTGCCGATCAAGGACAAGGTGGAGCTGCTGCTGTCGGTCAACGCCGCGGCGATCAACGCCGGTGCCGACTTCATCAATTCCACACTGTTCCTGGTCAACGAGCAGAAGTACTTCGCCTCCTCCGACGGCTCCTATATCGACCAGGACGTGCACCGCATCTGGTTGCCGTTCACCGCGACCGCCATCGACAAGAGCAGCGGCAAGTTCCGCACCCGCGCCGGGCTGTCCTCGCCGATGGGGCTGGGCTATGAATTCCTCGACGCCGATCCGGCCGGCAAGATCGCGCTGCCGGGTGGCGTCACCGCCTACAGCCATTCCTACGATGCGGTCGAAGACGCGATCTCCGCCGCCCGCCACGCCCGCGAAAAACTGAAGGCACCGTCGGTCAAGCCCGGCAAGTACGACCTCGTGCTGGATCCCTCCAACCTGTTCCTGACCATCCACGAGAACGTCGGCCATCCGCTGGAGCTGGACCGCGTGCTCGGTTACGAAGCCAACTACGCCGGCACCAGCTTCGCCACGCTGGACAAGCGCGATGCCGGCTACCGCTACGGCAGCGACATCGTCAACTTCTTCGCCGACAAGACCCAGCCCGGTTCGCTCGGTGCGGTCGGCTACGACGACGAAGGGGTGAAGACGCGACGCTGGGATCTGGTCAAGGACGGCACCCTGGTCAACTACATGGCCACCCGCGACGAGGTACACATCCTCGGCGAGGACGCCTCGCACGGCTGCAGCTACGCCGATTCGTGGTCGTCGGTGCAGTTCCAGCGCATGGCCAACGTGTCGCTGGCGCCGGGCAAGGCGCCGCTGACCCCGGCACAGATGGTCAAGGACGTGGAAAACGGCATCTACATCCATGGCCGCGGTTCGTACTCGATCGACCAGCAGCGCTACAACTCGCAGTTCGGTGGCCAGCTGTATTACCAGATCAAGAATGGCGAGATCACCGGCATGGTCGAAGACGCCGCCTATCAGATCCGTACCCCGGAATTCTGGAATGCGTGCAGTGCGATCTGCGACGAGCGCGACTTCCGTCTCGGCGGCTCGTTCTTCGACGGCAAGGGCCAGCCTTCCCAGGTGTCGGCGGTATCGCACGGCTCGGCGACGACCCGCTTCGACGGCATCAACATCATCAACACCGCGCGCAGCCTGGGCTGACGTGTGGTCGCGGCTCTGTGCCAAAAGTCATTTGACGCTGCGTTGACCGCACGGCAAGAATCGAGAGTTCGTAAAGCGCCGCGGAATCGTTCCTGTTTCCAGCCGGTTTGCCCGTACCGCGGGCGTCGCCATGTGGAGAGCTGCCTTGCAAAGACGTGACTTCCTCGCCCTCACCGGGCTCACCGCGGGCGGCCTGATGCTGCCCTCGTTCTTCGGCAAGGCGATTGCCGCCGAGCAGCTGCTGACCGTGCTGGACCCGGCACTGAAGAAGCGCCTGGCCGACGACGCGCTCAGCGCGGCAAAGACTGCCGGCGCCACCTACTGCGACGTCCGCATCGGCCGTTACCTGCGCCAGTTCGTGATCACCCGCGAAGACAAGGTGCAGAACGTGGTGAACACCGAATCCACCGGTGCCGGCATCCGCGTGATCGTCAACGGCGCCTGGGGCTTTGCCGCCACCAACGAGCTGACCCCGGCCGGCGTGGTCAAGGCCGCACAGCAGGCCGCGGCCATCGCCCGCGCCAACGCCAAGGTGCAGACCGCACCGGTCCAGTTCGCCAAGGCGCCGGGCTATGGCGAGGTGAGCTGGCGCACGCCGATCAAGAAGAACGCGATGGAAGTGCCGATCAAGGACAAGGTCGAGCTGCTGCTCGACGTGAATGCGGCGGCGATCAACGCCGGCGCCAGTTTCATCAACTCCCAGCTGTTCCTGGTCAACGAGCAGAAGTACTTCGCCTCCACCGACGGCTCCTACATCGACCAGGACGTGCATCGCATCTGGGCACCGATGACGATCACCGCCATCGACAAGGCCAGCGGCAAGTTCCGCACCCGTGGCGGGCTGTCGTCGCCGATGGGGCTGGGTTTCGAATACCTCGACGGTGACGCCTCCGGCAAGACCGTGCTGCCCAACGGTGTGGTGGTCTACGGTCAGTCCTATGACATGCGCGAAGACGCGATCGCCGCCGCCAGGCAGGCGCAGGAGAAGTTGAAGGCACCGTCGGTCAAGCCGGGCAAGTACGACCTGATCCTGGATCCGTCGCACACCTGGCTGACCATCCACGAGGCCGTCGGCCACCCGCTGGAGCTGGATCGCGTGCTCGGCTACGAGGCCAACTACGCCGGCACCAGCTTCGCCACGCTGGACAAGCGCGAGCAGCAGTTCCAGTACGGCAGCGACAAGGTCACCATGTTCGCCGACAAGACCCAGCCCGGTTCGCTCGGCGCGGTCGCCTACGACGACGAAGGCGTCAAGACCAAGCAGTGGGACCTGATCCGCGACGGCAAGCTGGTCGACTACCAGACCATCCGCGACCAGGCGCACATCCTCGGCAAGACCGAATCGGACGGCTGCTGTTATGCCGACTCGTGGTCGTCGGTGCAGTTCCAGCGCATGGCCAACGTGTCGATGGCGCCGGGCAAGACCCCGCTGTCGGTGGCCGAGCTGGTCGAGGATGTCGAGAACGGCATCTACATCATCGGCGACGGTTCGTTCTCGATCGACCAGCAGCGCTACAACGCGCAGTTCGGCGGCCAGCTGTTCTACGAGATCAAGGACGGCAAGGTCACCCGCATGCTGGAAGACGTGGCCTACCAGATCCGCACCCCGGAGTTCTGGAACGCCTGCGTCGCCGTGGCCGACAAGCGCGACTACCGCCTGGGCGGTTCGTTCTTCGACGGCAAGGGCCAGCCCGGCCAGGTTTCGGCGGTCTCGCACGGTTCGTCCACCGCCCGTTTCAACGGCATCAATGTCATCAACACCGCCCGCAGCCTCGGCTGACCGGTAAGGAGCCCCCTGAACAATGAGCATCTTCACCGAACAGGAAGCCAAGGCCATCCTGGACAAGGTCATCGCGCTGTCCAAGGCCGATGAATGCACCGCCACGCTGGCCGGCTCGGTCGATGGCAACATCCGCTTCGCACTGAACAACATCTCCACCAGCGGCATCGTCAGCAATGCCGAACTGGCAGTGCAGGTCGCGTTCGGCAAGCGCGTGGGTACCGCTTCGATCAACGAATTCGACGACGCCTCGCTGGAGCGCGTGGTCCGCCGTGCCGAAGACCTGGCCAGGCTGGCGCCGGAGAATCCGGAATTCATGCCGGCCATCGGCAAGCAGCGCTACACCGCCAGCCCGACCTTCAGCGCATCAACCGCCGCGATCGATCCGGAGTTCCGCGCCAAGGTCGCCGCCGATTCGATCCTGCCCTGCCGTGGCAAGAACCTGGTCGCCGCCGGCTTCCTGGATGACGGCAACAGCTTCGTGGCCACCGCCAACAGCAACGGCAACTTCGGCTACCAGAAGTCCACCAACTTCAACTACACCTGCACCGTGCGCACCGAAGACGGGCGCGGCTCGGGCTGGGTTGGCCGCAACCTGAAAGACGCCGCCGACTTCAAGGCCGAGCAGGACATCCAGGTTGCGATCCGCAAGGCCACCGAATCGGCCGAGGCCAGGGCTCTGGAGCCGGGCAAGTACACCGTGATCCTGGAGCCGGCCGCCGCCGCCGGCCTGATCAGTTTCATGATGCGTTTCTTCGACGCGCGCTCGGCCGATGAAGGCCGCAGCTTCCTGTCCAAAAAGGGCGGCGGCAACAAGCTCGGCGAGCAGGTCTACGATCCGCGCGTGACGATGCTGGCCGATCCGTGGCATCCGGATGCGGCGGTGCTGCCGTGGGACAACGAAGGCATGCCGCGCGAGAAGATCGCGATCATCGACAAGGGCAAGATCGCCAACCTGGCCTACTCGCGCTTCTGGGCGCAGAAGCAGGGCCAGACCGCCAACGCGCGGCCGGGCAACCTGCTGATGGCCGGTGGCGACAAGTCCACCGCCGAACTGGTCAAGGGTACGCAGAAGGGCATTCTCGTCACCCGCACCTGGTACATCCGCATGGTCGATCCGCAGACCGTGCTGCTGACCGGCCTGACCCGCGACGGCACCTTCTACATCGAGAACGGCCAGATCAAGTACCCGGTGAAGAACTTCCGCTTCAACGAATCGCCGGTGATCATGCTCAACAACATCGAAGAGCTGGGCAAGCCGGTGCGCGTGGCCGGTGACGAGTCCAGCATGGTGATGATGATCCCGCCGATGAAGCTGCGCGATTTCACCTTCACGTCGTTGTCGGACGCGGTGTGACCCGCGGCAAGCCACCCTCATCCGCCCCTGCGGGGCACCTTCTCCCATTGATGGGAGAAGGGATCCCGATTCTTCCTTCTACCATTGATGGGAAAAGGGATTCCGCCGCTACTTCCTTCTCGCGTTGATGGGAGAAGGAGTTCCCACTACATCCTTCTCCGTTGATGGGAGAGGGAGTTTCCACTACTTCCTTCTCCCGTTGATGGGAGAGGGAGTTTCCACTACTTCCTTCTCCCGTTGATGGGAGAAGGATTTCCGCCACATCCTTCTCCCGCTGATGGGTGAAGGGTTTTCCACCGCCTCCTTCTCCCATTGAGTGAAGGGATTCCGCCTTTTCCTTCTCCCGCTGGCGGGAGAAGGTGCCCGCAGGGCGGATGAGGGCATTCTTGCTTTGCTTGCCCTCAAAGCACCTCGCCGCGATCCCCAAAGGGAGAGCGGCTTCCGCTCTTTCGAGATTTTCGGCTCTTGTCCCAGTCCCGGCTAACGCGTGCGCAATTCCTCCACCTGCTGCTTGGCGGTGCAGTGGCGGCCGCGTTGCCCGGACCCGCTCGCGCCCAGGCCAGCCGCTACGACTTCTGGTTCACCCGCCTGAAGTACGACTCCGGCGACTGGGACGTGGACGCGCGCATGCCCTCGAACCTGATCACCTCGCTGATCGACTACACCTCGCTGCGCGTGGACCCGAAGGAACACGTGGTGGCGCTGTCGGACCCGAAGATGCTGGCCGCGCCGTTCTGCTATCTGGCCGGGCACAAGCTGGTGGAGTTCAATCCCGACGAGCGCCGCAACTTCGAGCGCTACGTGCGCAACGGCGGCTTCGTGTTCGTCGACGATTGCAACCACGACATCGACGGCCTGTTCGCCACCTCGTTCGAAGCGCAGATGCGCAGCATCTTCGGCGCCAACGGGTTGAAGAAACTGCCGAACAGCCACGCGCTGTACCGCAGTTTCTTCCGGTTTCCCGAGGGCCCGCCGGCCACCGGCTTCGAGCTCAACGGCTGGGGCGACGACCTGGTGCACGACTACCTCAAGGGCATCGAGATCGACGGCCGCCTGGGCGTGCTCTACAGCAACAAGGATTACGGTTGCGAGTGGGATTACGACTGGCGCAACAAGCGTTTCCTGGCCGAGGACAACACCCGGTTCGCGGTGAACATCGTGATGTATGCGCTGACCAGTTGACGCCGCCCGCTCCGCAATGAACTCCTATCCGCAGGATCTACCGATGAATTTCCCCGACACTTCCCTCGACACCCTTCTGCCCCGCCTGGCCGAACTGCGCAGCGCGTTGGCGCAGGCGGTGGTCGGCCAGAACGAGGTGGTCGAACAACTGCTGATCGGCCTGCTGGCCGGCGGCCATTGCCTGCTGGAAGGCGCGCCCGGGCTCGGCAAGACGCTGCTGGTGCGCTCGCTCGGACAGGCACTGGAACTGCAGTTCCGGCGCGTGCAGTTCACTCCTGACCTGATGCCCAGCGACATCCTCGGCACCGAGCTGCTGGAGGAGGACCACGGCACCGGCCATCGCAGCTTCCGTTTCCAGAAGGGGCCGATCTTCACCAACCTGCTGCTGGCCGACGAGCTCAACCGCACCCCGCCCAAGACCCAGGCCGCGCTGCTGGAGGCGATGCAGGAGCGCACCGTCAGCTACGCCGGCACCACTTGGGAGCTGCCGTCGCCGTTCTTCGTGCTGGCCACGCAAAATCCGATCGAGCAGGCCGGCACCTACCCGTTGCCTGAAGCGCAGCTGGACCGCTTCCTGCTGCACGTGCGGGTCGACTACCCAAGCGAGAACGAGGAACGCGACATCCTCACGCAGACCACCGGCAGCCATGCCGGCGTCGTGCCCAAAGTGATGGATGCCGAGGCGGTGAAAGCCCTGCAGGCCGCCGTGCGCGAGGTGCATATCAGCGCCGACCTGCTGACCTGGATCACGCGCCTGGTGCGCGCCAGCCGCCCCGGCAGCGGCGCACCGGCCGAAGTGAACTCCTGGATCAAATGGGGCGCCGGTCCGCGCGCCGGGCAATCGCTGGTGCTGGCGGCCAAGGCCCGCGCGATCCTGCAGGGGCGCTTCGCCGCCACCCGTGAGGACGTGATCGCGCTGGCCGCGCCGGTGATGCGCCATCGCCTGCTGCTGTCCTTCGCCGCCGAGGCCGAACAGAAGTCGGCCGACGACGTGATTGCCGCGCTGCTGCGCGCGGTCCCGTTCCCCACCTGAGCCCCGTCCGCGCCGCGTCATGAATTCCCCCCTCGCCCCGTTGATTCCCGCCGACGTGCGCAGTCGCCTGCGCCGGTTCCAGCTGTTGCCGCAACGGATCAGTGGCGGTCACGGCATCGGCCAGCACGCCAGCCGCAGTCGCGGTGCCGGACTGGAGTTCGCCCAGTACCGCGCCTACGAACCCGGTGACGAACTGCGCCAGATCGACTGGAAGCTGTACGCACGTTCGGACCGTTTCTTCGTGCGTGAATCCGAGCGCGAGAGTCCGATCACCGTGTGGCTGCTGCTCGATGCCACCGCCTCGATGGGCCAGTGCGATCGCGCACGGCCACAGTGGTCACGGCTGCAGGCGGCCAGCGCGCTCGCCGCCTGCGTGGCCGAGCTGGCCCTGCAACAGGGCGACGCGTTCGGCCTGATCACGGTCAGCGGGGAGGGATTGCAGCTGGTGCCCGCCGGCAGCGGTGCGCGCCAGCGTGACCGCGTGCACCTGCAACTGCATGCGCTCACCGCGCGCGGCCAATGGCCGCAGCAGCAACGGCTGGCTCCGGTCTGGGAACGGATCGGTCCCGGCGACATGGCGGTGATGATCTCCGATGGCTTCGATGACGCGGCCATCGGCCTGCTCGAACGCCTGGCGGCGGCGCGTCGCGATGTGGTGCATCTGCAGCTGCTGACGGCCGAGGAACGCGACTTCCCGTTCACCGACGGCCACCGCTTCCGCGATCCGGAAACCGGGCAGGAGCTGCTCAGCGACGGCCGCAGCGCCCGCGCGGACTATCTCGCGCGGTTTGCGCAGGCGCGCGCCGCGCTGGATGCACGACTGCAGGCCGCCGGCATCCGCCATGACACCGCGTTCCTCGACGAGCCGGTGGATGCGTCGCTGCAGCGCCTGTTCGGCCAGCGTGGGGGCACCAGCGCATGAATCTGGTGTGGCTGTTTCCGGCCGGACTGGCCGCGCTGGCCGCCCTGCTGCTGCCGTTGCTGATCCATCTGGCGCGGCGCAGCGAACATCACCTGCTCGACTTCGCCGCGCTGCGCTGGCTGCAGGCCAAGGCGCGGCCGCGGCAACGCATCCGTCTCGACGAATGGCCGCTGCTGCTGGTGCGGCTGTTGTTGCTGGCCTTGCTTGCGCTGCTGCTGGCGCGTCCGGCATTGACCGGAGTACCCGACACGCAGCCACGCATCGCCGTGGTGCCGGGACTGGATATCAGCGCCGTACGACAACAGCTGGACGCACCCGATGCACGCTGGCTGTGGCTGGCACCGGGCTTTCCTGCGCTGGACACGGCGCCGGCCCCCGGCGCCGGGCAGCCCATCAGCAGCCTGCTGCGCGAGCTCGACGCCCAGCTGCCTGCGGGCGGGCAATTGACGGTCATCGTGCCGGCGGTGCTGGATGGCGTTGACGCGCAGCGCCCGCGGCTCTCGCGTGAGGTGCAATGGCAGGTCCTGCCTTCCGATCCGCCTGCTGACGCCATCCCCGCACGCCCCGCGCCGACGCTGGTCATCCGCCACGACGAAACCGCATCACCGGCGCTGCGCTATCTGCGCGCGGCCAGCGCCGCCTGGCGACCGCAAGAGACCGCGCCTTCGGTCGACGTCGCCGCCGTCGGGCAACCCTTGGATACGACTTCGCTGGCGGCGGGCAACGTGCTGGTGTGGCTGGCCGCGAGCGCGCCGCCCCCCGATGTGCGGCAGTGGGTAGAAGACGGCGGCACCCTGCTGCTCGACGCGCGCGCCCCACACGACGGACTGACGTTCTTTGCCACCGGCTGGGTCGATGCCGCCGAGCCGCTGCTGCAACAGGCCCGCGACGGCAACGGCCGCGTGCTGCGCTTCACCCGCGAGCTGGTGCCGGCGGCCATGCCCGCCCTGCTGGACGCGGACTTTCCGCAACAACTGCGGGCGCAGCTGCAACCGGTCGCCGCACCCGCGCGTGCCGACGCCGCCGCGCATGCACCGTTGCGAAGCGATATCAGCTGGCGCCAATCGCCACGTGAACTGGCCCCGGCACTGCTGTGGCTGATCGCGCTGCTGTTCGCACTGGAACGCTGGATGGCCACTTCCGCGCGTCGGGAAGCCCGCGCATGAGCGCGCCGGTGCAACTGTTGTGGCAGCGCGCGCGTCGCCGCCAGTGGTGGATCACGCTCGGCCTGGGCGTGCCCGGGGTAATGGCACTCGGCGCCTGGGCGCTGCGCCTGCACGGTATCGACGTGGCCACTGTGGCGCTGGTCGCGGGCCTGCTGCTGGCACTGGGCATTGCCACCGCGCGCCGACGCCGGCTCGACGCTGCGTGGCTGGTACGCCGGCTCGACGCCGACCGCCGCATGGAGGACAGCGCCGACCTGCTGCTCGCCGATGCCGCAACCCTCAATCCCTTGCAGCTGCGCCAGCGCGAGCGGGTACAGGCGCGCCTGCGTACCGATCCGCCCGACCTGCGGCCACGCTGGCCGTGGCGCTGGCTGCTGATCGTCTGGACCTCGGCCATCAGCGCGGTCCTCGCCGCACAGCTGTGGCCGGCGTCGAAGGCAACGCCACCGCAACGGGTGGAGGCCGGCGCGCCGGCAACCACGGCGCCCGCCGCGCGCCCACGACTGCAGCGCGCGCAACTGGCGATCAGCGCGCCGTCCTATACCGGCATCGCACGCAGTGTGCAGGACCGGCTCGACGCGACCGCGCCACAGGGCAGCCGCCTGCAATGGACGCTGCGCTTCGATCCCCAGCCGCGCAGCGTCGAGCTGCACTTCCATGATGGCCGCACGCTTGCGCTGCAACCGCACGAAGGCAACTGGATTGGCGCGCAGGTGCTGGAGCGCTCGCTGCTGTACCGCATCGTCACCGATGCGCCGTTGGCCGAAGCGCCATTGCATCGCCTCGATGCCACGCCCGACCAGCCGCCGAAGGTGCGCGTGCTGCAACCCGAGCACACGCTCACCCTGGCCGGCAATGGCCAGCGGCATTGGCCGTTGCTGTTCGAAGCCAGCGACGATTACGGCGTGGCCGCCAGCGCGCAATTGAAGATCACCGTGGCGCAGGGCAGCGGCGAGAACATCAGCTTCCGCGAGCAGACCGTGACCCTGTCCGGCAACGGTCCGGCAACGCTGCGCCGCTTTGCACGCACGCTGGATCTGGCCGCGCTCGAGGTCGGCCCCGGCGACGACCTGATCGCCCAGCTCAGCATCCACGACAACCGCACGCCGAGCCCGCAGAGCGCCCGAAGCGCCAGCCTGATCCTGCGCCTGCCGAGCGAACAGGAGGTGCAGACCAGCGATCTGGAAGGCGCGATCAAGAAGGTGATGCCGGCGTATTTCCGCAGCCAGCGGCAGATCATCATCGATGCCGAGGCATTGCTGAAACAGCGGCGCGCACTCGACGCCGATACCTACGTCAAACGCTCCGATGCCATCGGCGTGGACCAGCGCATCCTGCGCCTGCGCTACGGCCAGTTCCTCGGCGAGGAAAGCGAGGGCGGCGCCAAGCCTCCGCCGACCAGCGATGTGCCCGAGGAAGGCAGCAAGCCAGGTGATGACGACCATCACGATGACCACGACCACGACGGCGGCGCCGATGGCGCGGATGCGCCGGTGTTCGGCAGTGCCAGCGACGTGCTGTCCGAATACGGCCACACCCACGACCATGCCGAAGCGGCCACGCTGCTCGATCCACAGACCCGCGCGATCCTGAAAGCCGCGCTGGACCAGATGTGGCGCTCGGAGGGCGAATTGCGCCAGGGCCGGCCCGACCAGGCACTGCCGTTCGCCTACAAGGCGCTGGGTTTCATCAAGCAGGTGCAGCAGGCCGAGCGCATCTATCTGGCGCGGGTCGGGCCGGAACTGCCGTCGATCGACGAAGGCCGGCGCATGGGCGGCGACCGCGCCGGGATTGCCCCGGGCCGGGCGTCCGTCACCGCTCTGGCACAGCGCGACGACGTGGCCCTGGATGCCTGGCAGCAACTCGGCGGCAGTTCCGATGACGCGGTTGATCTGGGTGCGCTGGCGCGCTGGCTCGGCGACAACGAACGCCGGCTCAGCGACCCGTTGAGCCTGGCGGCCGCGCTGGAAGAACTGCGTGCCGATCCCGCCTGCAGCGCCTGCCGGCAGCGGCTGCGTGCACGCCTGTGGACTGCCCTGCGCCGCCCGACCCCGCAGGTGCATCGGCGCACGGCTTCAGGTGCCAGCGGCCAGCGTTATCTGCGCGCCCTGCAGTCGGAGTCGCCATGAATTCCACCTACCTGCTCGCCGGCGTGATGGTGGCCGTGGCGCTGGCCGCCAGCGTGCGTCTATGGCGGCACCCTGCGGCCAGTCGCGCGCGCCGCTCGTTGTTGATAACCCTGCAGGCGCTGCTGGCAGGGCTGCTCTACTTCACCCTGCTGCCGCCGTCGCTGCCCGGACAGGCCGGCACCCTGCTGGTGGCCACTGCCGGCGCCAGCGCGCAGCAGCTGCAGCAACAGGCCGGCGACGTCGTGGTGGCGCTGCCGGAATCGCCGGTGGGAGACCGCAACGAACGTGTGCCCGACCTGGCCACCGCCTTGCGGCGCCATCCCGGCATGCAGCGCCTGCAGATCGTCGGCAACGGGCTGGAGCCGCGCGATCTGCAGGCGGCCACGCAGCTGCCGCTGCGGTTCGATCCGCCCGCGCCGCTGCCCGGCTGGGTGTCAGTGCAGGCGCCAGTCACGGTGGCGCCGGGCGCGCGCTTCACGCTGCACGCCCGCGCCATCGGAGTGGAGGGCGCACAGGCCGAACTGCTGGACCCGGCGGGACGGCGCGTGGATGTCGCCACCCTCGACACGCGCGGCGATGTCCGGCTCGGTGGCACTGCGCGTGCGGCCGGCGAAACCCTGTTTTCGCTGCGGCTGATCGATGCCCAGGGCAAGACGCTGGACGCGCTGCCGGTGCCGTTGCAGGTGGTCGCCACCGCCGCGCCGCGCGTGTGGGTGCTGGCCGGCGCGCCGGGACCGGAGCTGAAATACCTGCGCCGCTGGGCCAGCGATGCCGGTATCGCGATGCATGCGCAGATGACCATCGGCGGCGGCCTGCAACTGGGCGATGCCCCGCGCACGCTCAACGCCACCACGCTGGCGGCCACCGACCTGCTGGTCCTCGACGAGCGCAGCCTTGCCACGCTGGGCGTCGCGCAGCGCGCGGCACTGCGCGAAGCGGTCAACAACGGACTCGGCCTGCTGGTACGCATCGGCGGTACGCCGTCCGAAGGCGCACGCAATCTGTTGCGCGGTTTCGGCCTGCCCCTGCATGGCAACAACGCGCTGCTGCAGGTGGACCTGGATCAGCAGCCGCTGGATGCCGGCATGCGCTCGGCACGACGCGGGGCGCGGCGGGACGACAACGGTCTCGATGCCAGTACCGGCGTGCCGGCGCTGGAGCGCATCGGCACCGATGCCACGGGCGCGCAAACCGTGGCGCTGTTGAGCGAGGCCACGGGCAAGCCCCTGGGGGCGTGGACCGCCGCCAGGCTGGGCCGGGTCGGCATGCTGCCGCTGAGCGACAGCTTCACCTGGGTGCTGGCCGGCCACGACGATCTGCATGGCGAGCTGTGGAGCGAGGTGTTCTCCACCCTCGCCCGACCGCTGGCTGCCGACACCCTTCCTCCCCTCTTGCCCACGCAGGCATGGGCGTCAGAGCGGATGTCGTTGTGCGCGCTGGGCAGCAACGCTGAAGTGATCGCCGCCGATGGCAGCCGCACCCGGCTGCATGTCGATCCTGCAACCGGCAGCCATGCCTGCGCCGCCTATTGGCCGCAGCAGTCCGGCTGGCACCGGCTGGTGCAGGGTGGGCAGAGCTGGCCGTTCCACGTGCTGGCCAGCAACCAGGCGCAGCCGATGCGCCGCCATCTGCAACGTGAAGCAACCCTGCAACTGGTCGGCGCCACCGTGTCCAATCCGGCCAGCAGCACGCCCACGCCACGGCCCGGACGCCGTTGGCCGTGGTTGCTCGGCTTCCTCGCCTGCGCGGCGCTGTTGTGGTGGCTGGAGCGCTGGCGACCCACACCGCCTCCAACAGTGACGCCCCCTGCTGGCCCATGATCGTGCCGGCACACGTTGTCTGCTGCAATTCCCAGGAGCGCCGCGCATGGATATCTCGGTTTCCCTGCAATGCAACGCAAGCCTCTGCCAGGCCGAACTGCAGACCGGACCGCGCCGGCAAGCGCTGACGTTCACGTCCACCGGCCAGGGCTGTGCCGTCAACGGCGGCGAGCTGCTGTTGCTGGCATTGGCCACCTGTTACTGCAATGACCTGTACCGCGAAGCGCAGCAGCGCGGCATCCGCATCGATGCGATCAGCGTCAGCGCCAGTGCGCGCTTCCCCGGCGTTGGCCTGGCCGCCACCGATATCCGCTATCACGCACGGATCGACTCGTCGGCGACGCCCGCCCAACTGCAGCGATTGCTGGAGCACACCGACAGCGTGGCTGAAGTGCACAACACCGTGCGCAGCGGCTGCATGGTGCAGCGCACACCTTGATCGGCCCGCTGCGGGTGTGAGGTGGTCCCCGTTCAACAGCCCGACCCGGTCACATATCGACACATCCGCGGCCCGCGGCCACAGTCGCTCGCGTAGAAGAAGCGCTGCAGGGGGTTCTCGCGAAGGGGTCCACGGAAGATGAAACGTCATTCCGCCGTAATGCTGTCTGCAATGATCACCGGCCTGCTGGCCGTCCCCGCAATGTCCCAGGAACACGACGTGTCGGCGTCCGATGCCGCGCTGTCCGCCCAGCTGCAGGCCGAAGAAGCGCAGTTGCGGCCGCAACGGCAGTTGTTCCAGCAGTATTTCCGCCAGGCCTATGCCCGCTATCCCGCCATCCCGGCCGGCACCCTGGAGGCGATCGCCTTCGTGCAATCGCGCTGGCAGCACCTGCAACCCGGCACATCGTTGCAGGCCGAAGCGCACCACCACATGCCCGCCGCCCACGGCGTGATGGGGCTGTACGCCGGGGAAGGTTTCGCCGACCAGGTCAGCGAAGGCGCGCGTCTGTTGGGGATTCCCGGCAAGCAGGTCATGAGCGATGCACGCAGCAACGTGATGGCTGCCGCAGCCCTGCTCGACGCCGAAATCCGCAAGGACCTGCCGGCCGCCGGCACAGCCGACCGCCTCGGCAAAGCCATCCGCACCACGCCCGAGGCGATCCGCCCGGCGTTGATGCGCTACGCCGGTTTCTCGCCGTCACCGGTGGCCGCCGCACAGGCCAGTGCCGTCGGCGAATACGCCCGCACCAGCTTCGCCTATGACGTGCTGCTGGCGCAGGATCGCGGCGTCGACGATCGCGGCATCGTGGTGCCGGAACGGGCGATCGAGTGGGAGCGCGCGTTCGACATGCAGCAGCTGATTCACCTGCGCGCGCCGATGGTGCGCCTGGACGTCGCGAACGACCGCATCGAGACCGCCGATTACGAGCTCGATCCGGTCAGCGAAACCCTGCGTGCCAAGTCGTCGCGCGGGTCGCTGTCGGCCACCGGCAACGCGGCGCCGGCCACCGATGTCGGCATCCAGAGTACGGACTACGCTCCGGCGATCTGGGACCCCGCATCGGCCTCCAACTACACCGCCTCGCGCAGCGCCGCAGTCAGCGCGGTGACCCTGCACACCGCGCAGGGCAGCTATGCCGGCACCATTTCGTGGTTCAAGAACGCCACCGCGCAGGTCAGCGCGCATTACGTGATCCGCAGCTCCGACGGCCAGGTCACGCAGATGGTGCGCAATGCCCACACCGCCTGGCATGTGCGCAACCAGAACAGCTACACCCTGGGCATCGAGCACGAGGGCTACGTCAACAACAGCTCTTGGTACACCAGCGCGATGTACAACGCCTCGGCCGCGCTGGTGCGCAGCTTCTGTGCCAGCTACAGCGCGATCAGCTGCGCCAGCGCGTACAAGGGCGCCGCCAGCAGCGGCATCAACGTCCTGCCCACCAGCGTCAAGATCAAGGGTCATCAGCATTTCACCGGGCAGACCCACACCGATCCGGGCATCAACTGGAACTGGGCCAGCTACTACAACCTGCTCAATCCCGGCAGCGGTGGCGGCGGTGGCACCACGCGCGTGCTGGACAGCTTCGAGAGCAGCGTCGGCCACTTCAACACCAGCCCCGCGTACTCCGGCAGCACCACCGGCATCGCCGCCACGTCGACCGCCACCCGTGACTGCGGCACGCGCAGGAACGGCAGCTGCTCGCTGCGGGTGCTGCTCAAAGACAACACCGCCACCACCGCGAGCTGGGCGGTACGGCTGCTGTCGGGAAGCGGCACCCCCGGCAGCAATACCAGCCTCAGCCGCGCCAACGGCGTGGTCGGGTTCTGGGTGTTTACCGGCGGCACCGGCATGAGCGTGGGTGTGGCGGTCGATGACAGCGACGGCACCGAACGCTCCACCAGCAAGGCGATTCCCGCCAACACGTGGACCTATGTGTCCTGGTCGCTGGCCGACGCGGCGCAGTGGAACGCGTGGGTCAATGGCAACGGCAGCATCACCGCCAGCAGCGTCACCCTCGATGCGATCTGGCTGTACCACGCCAACACCGCCTACGACATCAATGTCTACATCGACGATGTGCAGATAAAGAACTGATCACAGCGGCCCACTGACTGCCGCAGTGATGTGGCCACAAAGGCGCCCGCGATGCGGGCGCTTCCGTCTCCGCAATGCGGTTACTTGCGCGCAGTGAAGATCGGCGTCAAGTAGTCGGTCGTGCCAGGGATGCGTTCCAGCTGCGGATAGCGCAGGCCGTCGTGATAGTCGATGTCGAGCGTGCGGTACACGTCCATCTCCTTCACCAGCAGCCGCAGCGGCTGCTTGCCGGCCTTGGCCTCGCGCACCGCGTCTTCCAGTTCGCTCTGGCTGTACTGCAGGTCATTGACCGCCATCACCTGCATGCCGCTGCCCAACCCGGCAGTGAATGCCGGGCTGTCCCAGCGCACGTCGGTGACCTTGCCGGCCGCATCCAGCGCCATGCCCAGCGAATAGGTGAAGTTGGCGCCGCGGCCCTTCATCTGCGCCTTGGCATAGGCGCTGGGCGTGTCGCGGTAGACCAGCCGCCAGCCGCTGGCCTCCAGCCCACCGGTGAGGCCAGCCTTGCCGTGCAGGCGCTCACGCAGGAATTGCGCCCAGTCGCCGGTCGGCTGCACCTGCTCCAGGGTCGCGGCGACATCGTCGAAGGTGTAGGTGTGCGGGCGTTCCCACGCACCGTCGTCGTTGCCGAAGAACGCGCGCGCGAAGTCGTCCAGGCGCCGCTTGCCTCCGCTGAGCTTGCGCAGGCGCACGTCCGCTTCCAGCCACAGCATCTGCCCGCCCTGGTAGTAGTCCTCGCTCATCTGGTAACCGCGATAGGGCTTGGGTTTGCGGCGTGCGATCACCGGATCGTTGGTGGTGTCGCCCAGCGAGCGCCATTCCAGCCCCGGGCGGTTGTCGGCATAGGTGGCCGCCACCAGCGCCAGCGCATCGCGCGAAGCGTCCAGCGGCCGCAGCCCGGCGCGTGCCGTCAGCACATTGCCCCAGTACTGGGTCTGCCCTTCGTACACCCACAGCAGGCTGCCCTGCATCGGCACGTTGTAGTGCGGCGTGGCCAGGTCGGCCGGGCGCCGGTACTTGCCGTCCCACGAATGCGTGTATTCGTGGCCGAGCAGATCGGTGCTGCCGATCTTCGCGTCCCAGCCGCTGAAGTAGTCGCGGTCTTCGGTGTTCTCGCTGGAGCGCTGGTGCTCCAGACCGATGCCACCGAGCTGGCTGGTCACCGCGAACAGGAAGTCGTAGTGGTCGTAGTGCTCGGCACCGAACAGCTTGCGCGCCTGGGTGACCAGCGCGCGGTGCTGCTCGATGTGCTCCGGTTTGGCCTCCAGATCCTTGGCGCGATCGGCAAACACGTTCAGCCGCACCGGGCGGGTGCCGGCGGGGGCCAGATCGAACACCCGGTGATGGCGGCCGGCGAACACCGGCGAGTCCACCAGGACCTCCAGATTGGCCGGCGCGTAATGCACTGTGTCGCCGTCGCGTCGCGCCACCGGCAATGCGCTCGCCGCCTGCCATCCCGGCGGATAGCGCACGCTGGCTTCATAGCTGATCGCATGCGCGGCGTGGCCGGCCGGATACAGCACCATCGCGTTCCACTGCAGGTTGAGCAGGTTCGGCGTCATCACCGTGCGCCCCTGCGCGGCGTCGGTCGGGCTCAGGAACTGGTAGGCCATCTGCAGCGTGTCCACGCCCTCGGGCACCTGCACATTGAAGGTGTACACATCCAGCGGATCGCGCACCCACTGCAGCCGCTGGCCGTTGCCGGTGATCACCAGCCCGGCCAGTTTCTCGATCGCACCGGTCGGCGAATGGTTGCCCGGCAACCACGCCGGGTAGTGGAAGCGCCGCAGGCCGGCCTGCACCGGCACACTCTGGCGGATCTTGAACACGCGCTGCGCCAGCTCCGTGGCATCGACCTCGAGCCGGATCGTGCCCGGATAAGCCGCTTCGCTGATCGTCACCCCGCGTGCGTCCACGGTCGGCACCGCGCCGCTGGCGTGGGCAAGCCCGGTCGCCGCCAACAAGGCCACACTCAACGCCGCCAGTTGCAATCCCCGCATTCCGCTCACCTCGATCATTGGATATCGCAATGGTGACCGATGCGCATTGCCGCCTGCACGGGCCGATAGGCATGGGCGTGGGCATGTGCCAACACGACGCCGGGTTTTCTCCTGGCGCGCATCCCCGCCCGTCGTCATCGATGAAACACGCGGGCTGCGCCAATGCGGTTTTGATCCCTTGCATGCGGATGGCCACAATGGTCAGCGGCAATGCGGGCGACTCGCTGCAACCGGCGCCCGCCCCCTCCCCCACGCCCAAGGATCCGTATGCAAGCCATTCAACTCCAGCAACCCGGTGGCCTGGACCACCTCCACCTGGTCGACCTGCCCGCGCCCGGCGCCCCGGCAGCGGATGAAATCCAAGTGCGCATCCACGCCAGCTCGCTCAACTACCACGACCTGATGGTGGTGACCGGCGCCGCGCCCACGGCTGACAAACGCATCCCGATGGCCGACGGCGCCGGCATCGTCACCGCCGTGGGTGAGGCGGTGACCGAATTCGCCGTGGGTGATGCCGTGGTGTCCTGTTTCTTCCCCGAGTGGCAATCCGGCCCAACGTTGCCCGTCGGCTTCCAGAACGTACCCGGGGACGGCATCGATGGTTTCGCCCGCGAGAGCGTCAACCTGCCGGCCAGCGCCTTCACCCGCGCGCCCAAGGGCTACACCCATGAAGAAGCCTCCACGCTGACCACCGCGGGCCTGACCGCCTGGCGTGCGCTGGTGGTGGATGGCGACCTCCGCGCCAACGACACCGTGCTGGTGCTGGGCACCGGCGGGGTTTCCATCTTCGCCCTGCAGCTGGCGAAGTCGATGGGTGCCCAGGTCATCGCCACCACTTCCAGCGAGGCCAAGAAGCAACGCCTGCTGGAGCTCGGGGCCGACGTTGTCATCAATTACCGGGAACAGCCGGAATGGGGCGATGCGGTGCTGGCCGCCACCGGCGGGCGCGGGGCCGACATCGTGATCGAAGTCGGCGGCCCCGGCACCCTGCCCCAGTCCATTCGCGCCTGCGCGCCCGGTGGCCACATCGCGTTGATCGGCGTGCTAACCGGCGTTGCCGGTGCGGTGCCCACGGCGGAAATGATGGTCAAGCAGCAGACCCTCAAGGGTCTGGTAGTGGGCAGCCGGGAGCAGCAGCAGGATCTGGTGCGCGCACTGGAAACCTTCGACTGGCGCCCGGTGATCGACTGCCGCTACCCGTTGGCCCAGATCGCCGAGGCCTTCGCCCATCAGCAGGCGGGCAAGCACTTCGGCAAGGTCTGCCTGCATTACTGAGCGCACTGCCGGCCGAGGCGGTACCCGGCGTGACCCAGTCACGCCGGGTACCGCCGCAGCTATGGCCGCACGTGCCCTAGCTGGGCGCCGTCCTTGACCCGCCTGACTCCGGCGGATGGACGCGATCTCGACGGTCGCAACACCCCGGCAGGTCCGAGGCACGCCGCTTCACCACCATTTCCCAAACCTGCGCGGCTCGCTGAACGCCCGCAAGCAGGGCTCGCCGGCATCCTTCAGCGGTCGCGCCGGGGGCGGATTGGCGCCGCACGTAAATGCGGCTATTAGCAACTAATTTGAGGTCAATAAAAACAATTCCAACGAATTGTTCTACTGATGGTGTCTACATTTGCCAATTCGGCCTTTAGCCTAGCCATCACTTTCACGAACACATCCGATACCGCCATGAGCAATTCTTTCCTCCAGACCCTCCAGAAACGCCGCTCGCAGTATGTGCTGGGCAACAACCTGCCCCTGGCCAAGGACGAGGTTTCCAGCCTGGTCCAGAAAGCCGTGAAGCTGGCACCGTCGGCGTTCAACTCGCAGAGTTCGCGCGTGGTGGTGCTGCACGGTGAGCAGAGCGTGGCCTTCTGGGACATCGTCAAGGATGAGCTGCGCAAGATCGTGCCGGCCGATGCGTTCGCCGCCACCAACGGCAAGATCGACAGTTTCGCCGCCGGCGCCGGCACTGTGCTGTTTTACGAAGATCAGGACGTGGTGAAGGGCCTGCAGGAGCAGTTCGCCCTGTATGCCGACAACTTCCCGGTGTGGTCGGAACATTCCAGCGGCATCGCCCAGTTCGCCGTGTGGACCGCACTGGCCGAAGCCGGCATTGGCGCCAGCCTGCAGCACTACAACCCGCTGCCCGATGCCGCCGTGGCCGAGCGCTGGAACCTGCCGGCCAGCTGGAAGCTGCGCGCACAGATGCCGTTCGGCTCCAACGAGGCGGCGTTTGGCGACAAGACCTTCATCGACGACGCCGAGCGCTTCCGCCTCTACGGCTGATCGCAGCTCTCCCTGCGTCAGCCTCGCCCTCGCCGGTCCTGCCGGCGAGGGCGTCTTTGTTTCTAGCGCTTACGAGGCACGGGATCAGCGCAGCGGAGTCAGCGCCGCCTTCGCGTAAAGGCGGCTTACGAGTTGCCAGCATGGGTACCGCGTTCGCTGTGACCCACACCGCACTTTCTGCAAACGCCACTGTTCCTCACAAGCCAGGCTCACATCCTGCCGGTAGGATCGGCGCTGCCGCGCCACAAAGATGCCGACCAATTGCGTGCACGTCTTGCGGCCAAGGAGTGACATGTGAATTCAGGAAGATTCAAAATCATTGCTATTACCTGCGTATTGGGTTTTGCCGCACCGTGGGCGAACGCAAATGAACCCTCCCGCATCCCGAGCGATGTGCCGGAAGGAATCAGCACCCGTTATCTGGCATGTCAAGACGATGCCCGAGGGGCTGTGGAACGTGCTGCTTGTATCTCCCTTGAGGAAGATCAACAGGATGCTCGGCTCAACCGGGCCTACAGCGACCTCTTGGCAAAGACCGACCGTGAGCAGAGGGGCAAGCTTGTGAGTGCCCAGCGTGCGTGGCTGCAGTCTCGGGCGAAGGACGAAATTTTCGAGACCGCGATAGCTGGAAACACGCAGTTGGAAAATGTGCAAAGCAGTGAAATCGCGCTGTTCCGGCTTTGTTCCAGGGCCGACCAGATCGAGCGGTATCTCGCGACGCTGCCATAGCAACTTTCAGCCACTCAAGAGAAGGAGATCTTGATGAGCCATATCAACACACGTGACATTGACGTGCTGGTCGGCGCTGTCTACTTCGCTGTCGGTCGCGGAACCGAGGGTGGGGAGGCGTCCTACCATTTGTCCATTGCCGGGCTCACCGTCGGCACGGCGGAACCTCGATGGGGACAGGTAGAGCGAATTGCGGACAACAGCGGCTACAGCCTCGGTGCGATCCAGGTTGACCTGGGGCAGCGCGGAAACTGGCCTCTTGGTGCTATCGCTCACCGCAGAATTGAACCGGATGAGCAAAGTTATGCAGCGGCAATCGTGGATCAGGCTTCCGCATATGCCCGAAAGAACCACCTGCCGTTCGACAAGGACTCGACTCAACTACGTGCTGATCTACTGTCACACGGGAATGGCCAAAGAGGACGGTCATCACTGACATTCATTGATACCCGAACGCGGGACTCCATCAATGCATGGGCGGGATCAGATGATGGAAAGCAATGGATCCATCGCAATGTCGACATTCCCCAGGTGAGGAATGCAACCCAGACTGCTTTGGCGATGCTTGACGAACATGGTTCCCGCGTCAGTGAAGATCACAGGTTCGAAGCCATCTGCCTTCTTGCAAAGACCGCAAATCAGATTCCTTCCCAACTCCCGAAACTTGAAAAAATACTCCGCAACGGTGGTGATTACGAAGCCTTGCGTGCGGAAGCCAGCCGCATAAAAGGCATTTATGCCTACTACGACGGCCCCAAGGCGGCCGATTTGGGCCAGCGTTATGAAAATGGTTATGCATCAAATCGCGATGCATTGGATCGTGCTCACGAGAAGGTGGCCGGTCCCGACTTCAGACCAGGCAACGAAGTTGCAGATGCCGACGTTCAAATCGCTCTCAGCTTGAGCGGGGTGGCCCGACCACATCCCGTTGTGCTCAGTGAAGGGGCAACAGGACGTGAGGTCCGCAAACTAGAGGTGAATCTTCAGGGTCTTGGATACGGCAATTCAAGTGGACAGCACTTGACCGTCGACAGCAGGTTTGATGCTTCAACCACGGCATCTGTCGAGGCGTTCCAGTACTCGAGTCGGCTGCAGATGGACGGCAGCGCCAATCGGGAGACACTTTCGGAAATCGATGTCCGCGTGCGGGATACCCAGCGCGTTCTCAAGGAACTCGGATTCACCGCGGCCAACGGCAGCGCGCTGAAGGTGGATGGCTACTTTGGCCAAGGCACGGCAGAAGCGATCAAAGCCTTTCAGGAGGCCAATAGCATCGAGGGGAACGGTGTAGCCGATGGAACAACACGTCACGCGCTAAATTCGAGCGCTGTGTCGCTTGGTTTTCCTCCCATGTCCGAGTTCAATCGATCGCCGGAAAAATTTATCGCCCCGCCCATTGATGCCGAGCTTCGCGGCTTGGTGCCGTCAACAGCAAATCCCGCAGGACCCGGTTCTGCTCGGATTGCCCCACCCTATCAGTCCAACCATCCCAACTATGCCCTGTACCAGCAATGTCGGGCGGGCGTGGAAGCTCTGGACCGACAGTTGGGACGACAACCAGATGGGAACAGCGAACGCATGGCTGCCAGCCTCACCTGCTTGGCCGTCAACACTGGTTTAGAGCGCGTGGACCATGTACTGCTGAGTGAACGCGGGAGCAAGGTCGACGCTGGCGAGAACGTTTTCATCGTACAAGGCGACTCGAAGGATCCGTCCCATCTTCGCGCCCACATGGCCACGGATCGAGCGATCCGGACACCGGTGGAAGCGTCTTTCCGTGACTTGGCCCAACTCGAACGACAGCCGGCTGCACCTTCACCTGAGATGCAACGGCTGGATGAGCAGCACCGCGGTCCGCAAGTAATGGGCGCTTGAGGCGCCACTTGCTGCTGCCAAACCACGTCAAACTCCGCAGGTGGATGGACGTTGCACCCACGTCTCATAGCGACGATGTGCCATCAGTCACTCCCCGCATTTAACGTTTCTCGAACATGCGTGCAGGCGGAGGTGCGTAGCGTCCGCCCATTACTCATGTGAAAGGACGCTTCATGAAACGCACGCTGCTTGTTTCCGGTCTTGCCCTTGCGTTGGCTGCCTGTGGCGATGGCCAGCACCCCGCTTCCACTGCAGGCACCGAGGCGCCGGCCAAGGCGATCAGCCTGGAAGACGTGGAGCTGATTCCGCGCGAGGCGCTGTTCGGCAATCCGGAGCGGGCCAATGTGCAGCTCAGCCCGGATGGCAAGTACCTGAGCTGGGTGGCGCCGGTCAACGGCACCCTGAATGTGTGGATCGCGCCGGCCGACAATCCCGGCGCCGCGAAGGCGGTCACCAGCGATACTGCGCGCGGCATCCGCAATTACTTCTGGTCGTATCAGCCCGACACCCTGCTGTACCTGCGCGACAGCGGCGGCGATGAGGATTTCCATCTGTATGCGGTCGACCTGGGCAGCGGCCAGAGCCGCGACCTGACCCCCTTCGCCAAGACCACCGCACAGGTTGTCGGCGTCAGCCATCACCACCCGCAGACGATCCTGGTCGGCATGAACGACCGCGACCCGCAGTGGCATGACCTGTACAGCGTCGACCTGGCCAGCGGCGCGCGCACGCTGGTGGAGAAGAACACCGCCAAGATCGCCGGCTATGTCGTCGATGGCGACTACAAGCTGCGTTACGCGTCGCACTCACGCCCCGATGGCGGGGTGGACATCCTGCGTCGCAACGGCGGCGGCTGGGAGAAGCAGGACGACGTGCCGTTCGAGGACGTGATGACCACCGCCATCACCGGGCTCACCGACGATGGCAGCACGCTGTACATGAGTGATTCGCGCGGCCGCAATACCGCTGCGGTGTTCGCCATCGATACCGCCACCGGCGGGAAGAAACTGGTGCACGAAGATGCGCGCGCCGATCTGGTGGGAGGCCTTGCCGACCCGATGACCGGCAAGCTGCAGGCGGTGCCGGTCAATTACCTGCGCGAGGAGTGGGCCACGCTGGATGACAGCATCAAGGCCGACCTCGACCGGCTCAAGGCCATCGGCCCGGGCGAAGCGCGGATCAATACGCGCACGCTCGATGACAAGACCTGGATCGTGGCCTATTCGGCCGCCGAGTCACCGGTGGAGTACTACCGCTATGACCGTGCCGATGGCGGCAAGCTGACCAAGCTGTTCTCCGGTCGCCCGGCGTTGGAGGGCAAGCCACTGGTGCCGATGTGGCCGCAGGAAATCACCTCGCGCGATGGCAAGACGCTGGTCAGTTACCTGACCCTGCCCAAGCATGCCGACAACAACAACGACGGCAAGGCCGATGCGCCGGTGCCGCTGGTGCTGCTGGTGCACGGCGGGCCGTGGGGGCGCGACAGCTATGGCTACAGCGGCTACGACCAGTGGCTGGCGAACCGTGGCTACGCGGTGCTCGGCGTCAACTTCCGCGGTTCCACCGGCTTCGGCAAGGAGTTCATCAATGCCGGCGATGGCGAGTGGGCCGGCAAGATGCACGACGACCTGATCGACGCGGTGCAGTGGGCGGTCAAGGAGGGCGTCACCACCAAGGACAAGGTGGCGATCATGGGCGGCAGTTATGGCGGCTACGCCACCCTGGTCGGACTGACTTTCACACCCGACACCTTCGCCTGCGGCGTCGACATCGTCGGCCCGTCCAACCTCAACACCCTGCTCTCCACCGTGCCGCCGTACTGGGCCAGCTTCTTCGAGCAGCTGGCGCGGCGCATGGGCGATCCGCGCACGGACGCCGGCAAGGCCTGGCTGACCGAACGCTCGCCACTGAGCCGCGTCGATGCCATCAGCCGGCCGCTGCTGATCGGCCAGGGCGCGAACGATCCGCGCGTGAAACAGGACGAGAGCGACCAGATCGTCAACGCGATGAAAGCCAAGAACATTCCGGTCACGTATGTGCTGTTTCCCGACGAAGGCCACGGCTTCCAGCGGCCGGAGAACAACAAGGCGTTCAACGCCGTGGCCGAAGGTTTCCTCGGCACCTGCCTGGGCGGGCGCGCGCAGCCCATCGGCGAGGAGTTCAAGGGTTCGAGCATCACCGTGCCGGCCGGTGCCGAAGGCGTGCCCGGGCTGGCCGATGCGCTGAAGACGCACACCCAGGACGTGCGCAAGTAAACGCTCGAAAACAGAACAGGCCCAAAAGGGCCTGTTCTTCCATCGGGACGGCCGTCGATCAACGGCCGTTGATGACGATCTCCGCGATCAGCCCGCTGGCGATGGCGACCAGCAGCGAGCGGTTGTCGACGCGGCGCCATTCGTAGCCGCGCGGCGGCTGCCGCAGGCCCGCATGCTGCCAGTTGCTGACGCGGTAGCCGCGCATGTTCGGCGGCAGGCGATCACCGCGACGCGGCATCTGCACCACATGGCGCGGCGGCGCGTAACGGGGACCGTGGTGGATCACGCGCGGCGGTGGCGCGTGGTGGCGGCCATGCTGCGCCATAGGCGGTGCCGGCGCGTAACGCGGCGCGGGCGGCGCCTTGAGCGGCGGCTTGCGCACGTCATGGCGCACGGGCTGGGCCGTCCGCTGCGGCTGCGTCCATCCGTGCTGCGGTCCGCGGTCATTGCCGGGCGCCGCCACAGCGGTGCCGGTGGCCAGCAGGCAGAGGACAAGGACAGTGGCAGTGACATGCTTCATGGCGGTTTCCCTTTCTCGCAGCGGCGGTGCTGCGGCAAGTCCAAACTACCGTTGCGGAAATGAATGGATTCCGGCTTTTTGCCGGTTTGGCATGTCGCTTTGTGTCGGCGTGTGCCGCAGCTTTTCGCCAGCGCCGAAGTACCTGCGGCAACGGTGTTTCCTGATACATCCGACACATGGCGACACAGGAAAAGCCGGCATTGGCGCCGGCTTCCCGCGCGGGGGGTGCGGTTCGGGGATTTGCTTTCCCGCTCAACCAAAGGTGAAGGCGTAGGCGCTGACGCCGGGGTCGAGGAATTCGATCTCGAACAGGCGTTCACCGGCACCGGCCTTCTGCCGCACCAGCTGGTACAGCCGGTGCTCGTCGATCACCCCGTTGCCGTCGGCATCGGTATCCACGCCATGGTCCTCGCCCGGAGCCAGACCATCGAGGCGGATGCGGAAGCGCAGTGGCTTTCCCTCCACCGCCGGGCCAAGCACCAGATGCAGGTCGCGGCCGCGGAAGCGATAGAGCAGGCGTGCGCCGCCCTGGTCGACCTTGGCGAACTGGGGTTGCACCGTCCACTTTCCATCCAGCGACCATTGATCGGGCCGCAACCGCGCCGGTGCGCGATAGCTCCAGGAGTCGCCATAGACCAGCCGGCCGCCGACGAAGTTGGCCGCACGTTCGTAACCGACATAGGTCTCCGGCGAAATCCGCGAACCCTCGGAAGCGGCGGCTTGCGCGCCCGCCGCCTGCGGCCGGGTACCGGCATCGGGCAGCGCGGCCGTGCCGGCGTCGCGCAGCAGCTGGCGGATCACCGCTTCACTGCGGGCGTAATTGCCCTCACCGAAGTGCTGGTAGCGGATGTGGCCGCGCGCGTCGATGAAGTAATGCGCCGGCCAGTACTGGTTGTTGAACGCGCGCCAGATGGCGTAGTCGTTGTCCATCGCCACCGGATAGCCGATGCCCAGCTTGCGTACCGCCTCGCGCACGTTGCCGGGATCTTTTTCAAAGGCGAACTCCGGTGCATGCACACCGATCACCACCAGCCCCTGTTTTCCGTACTTCTCCGACCAGGCGCGCACATAGGGCAGCGCGCGCAGGCAGTTGATGCACGAGTAGGTCCAGAAGTCGATCAGCACCACCTTGCCGCGCAAGCCGGCGGTGGTCAGCGGCGGGCTGTTGAACCAGGTGGTGGCGCCGGCCAGCGATGGCATCGGGCCGAGGTCGGCCAGCAGCAGCGGGGATTCGGCCGGTGCGCGTGCAATGGCGCCGCTGACCGGCGGCGGTTTGAGGGCATCGAGCAGTTTCTGTTCCAGCGGCCCGCTGCTGGCCAGGGCCACGCGCGTCAGCAGGCCGGTATCCAGGCCCAGCGCAATCGCCACAACGCCCAGCAGCACCAAGGCTCCGAGCCCACGGCGCAACCATTCCCCGGCGCCCAGGCTGCGCTTCATCGCCGTGAACACGCGCCCACCAACCAGCAATGCCAACGCCAGCGAGGTGGCCGCGCCGGCCGAATACACCAGCAGCAGCAACGCGGTCGCCACGCTGGCGCCGTTGATTGCCGCGGCGGTCAGCAGCAGTCCGAGGATCGGCCCGGCGCAGGGCACCCACAGCAGTCCGGTGGCCACGCCGAGCCCGAGCGAGGCCCAGACCGAATCGCCCCGCGCATCCGCCCGTTGCGACAACGACTGGCCCAGACGCACGGCCGGACGACTGAGCGCCGTTGCCACCCGCGACGACAGCAAGGTGAGGCCGAGCAACGCCAGCACCGCCAGCGCCAGCCACCGCCCGTACTGGTTCGCCCGAACCACCCACGCGCCGCCCACCGTGGCCAGGCTGGCGACCAGTGCGAAGGTCACGCCCATGCCGACCAGCAGCGGCAGGCCGTTGCGTCGGAAGGGGCGGTCGGCACGGGCAAACACGAATGGCAGCACCGGCAGGATGCAAGGACTGAGGATGGTGAGGACGCCGCCCAGATAGGCGATAAGCAGAAAGATCATCGACGGATACCGGAAGCTCCGGGGGCCACTCACGCACGGTGGGAGGAACACCCCGAACAGTGCGCCGAGAACAATGGGCTGGCTGTGAAAAAAGCGCACGGGGCGAGGCGTAATGCCTGCGTTTCAGCGGCCCCTGCATCGCTCCTGCCGCGGGCGGTCGCGAACCGTCTGGCCGAGTACGGCGTGGGTGACAGCCGATGGGCGCGACGGTTCAATTGACCGTGAGCCCCCGGCTTTCTTTAGAGCAGCGCATGCGACAACCCGCCGGCGACACCACAGCCGAGCACGACCAGCCACGGTGGCCACTTCCAGACCATCAGCGCCAGCAGCGCGACCAGCGCCAGGGCGAAATCCTTCGGGGCGTGGATCGCGCTGCGCCACACAGGTTGATACAGCGCGGCCAACAGCAGGCCGACCACGCCCGCATTGATGCCGGACAACGCCGCCCGGGCGCGGACGTTGTGCCGCAGTTGCTCCCAGAAGGGCAGCGCGCCCAGCACCAGCAGAAACGAGGGCAGGAAGATCGCCAGCAGGCATAGCAGGCCGCCCAGCCAGCCGGACGGTGCGCCCTTCATCGAGGCACCAAGAAAGGCGGCGAAGGTGAACAACGGTCCGGGCACGGCCTGCGCGGCACCATAACCGGCCAGGAATGCCTCGTTGCCGACCCAGCCCGATGGCACGACCTCGGCCTGCAGCAACGGCAGCACCACATGCCCGCCGCCAAACACCAGGGAACCGGTGCGGTAGAACGCATCCAGCCGCGCCAGCACCGCCCCCGGAAACAGCACGTTCAACAATGGCAGCCCGAGCAGCAGGGCGAAGAACAGCGTCAACCACAGCACTCCGGCACGGCGCCCGACCTTTACCGGCATTGGCTCGTGTACGGCTCCCTGGCCGGCTTTGAACAGCACCATGCCGATGAGTGCGGTACCGGCGATCACACTCACCTGCGCCCACGCCGCCGGCACCAGCAACACGAAGCACGCCGCCGCGGCCATCAGCGTGACCCGCGCTCCGTCGGGACACAGCGTGCGCGCCATCCCCCATACCGCCTGCGCGACCACCGCCACTGCCACCACCAGCAACCCGTGCAGCACGCCGGCGGGAATAACCTGCCCGTAGCGGATCAGGCCCAGCGCAAACAGGACCAGCACGATTGCCGAGGGCAGCGTGAAGCCGGCCCATGCCGCCAGTGCGCCGCGGTAGCCGGCGCGCGACAGCCCCAGTGCGATCCCGACCTGGCTGCTGGCCGGCCCGGGCAGGAACTGGCACAGCGCGACCAGGTCGGCATAGCTGCGCTCGCTCAGCCACCGCCGGCGCATGACGAACTCATGGTGGAAGTAGCCCAGGTGCGCGATGGGCCCGCCGAAGCAGGTCAGGCCGAGGCGCAGAAAGATCAGGAAGACCGCCCACGGGCCATCATCTATTTTTGCAGTCCCTGTCATGGCTCGCATTGTGGTCGACGTACGCAAAACCCGGGGGCGCATCGGGGTGGTGAATGTCCGCAGCGCCTCTGTTTCCACCGGGTCCGGTTGCGCTGCCTTCACGCAATTATGAATTGGGCACGCTGCTTTCGTGCACCGTGCAAAACGCCACTCCCTACAAAAGTCCAGTGTTGGAAACACGGGCAGGTTGCTACTGTCGGGGCCATTTTTGTAGCCGGCACCTCCATGTCCCACGTTGCCCGAGACAGTCTTTCCGCGCGCTTTGCCCTGCGCTGCGCCCGGTTTTCCGAACGCTGGTTTCCCGACTCCTGGGTGTTTGCGGCACTCGCGCTGGGCGTGGTCAGCCTGGCGGCGATGGTCAACGGCGGCGCGGCCACCGAAACCGCCAAGGCCTTCGGTGACGGCTTCTGGAGTCTGATCCCCTTCACCATGCAGATGGCGTTCGTGGTGATCGGCGGCTATGTGGTCGCCAGCTCGCGGCCGGCCTCGAAGCTGATCGACCGGCTCGCCGCGGTGCCCGGCACCGGACGCGGCGCAGTCACGCTGGTGGCGGCGATGTCGATGCTGTCCTCGCTGCTGAACTGGGGCCTGAGCCTGGTGTTCGCCGGCCTGCTGGTGCGTGCCCTGGCGCGCCGTAGCGACCTGAAGATGGACTACCGCGCGGCCGGTGCCGCCGGGTATCTGGGACTGGGCGCGACCTGGGCGCTGGGGTTGTCGTCCTCGGCGGCGCAGCTGCAGGCCAATGCGGCCAGCCTGCCGCCGTCGATCCTGTCGATCACCGGCGTGATTCCGTTCACCGAGACGATCTTCCTGTGGCAGTCCGGCCTGCTGCTGGGTGCATTGATCGTCGCCTCGTTGCTGGTGGCGTGGTTTACCGCTCCGGGCGATGCCAGCGCCAAGAGTGCAGCCGATTGCGGGGTGGATGTCGGCGTTGCCGCGGTACCGGTGGCGAAAAAAGCGTCACGCCCCGGCGAGTGGCTGGAGTACAGCCCGCTGCTGATCATCATGATGGTGCTGTTGGCCGCGGGCTGGCTGGTGCACGAGTTCTCGACCAAGCCGGCCATCCAGGCCATCTCCGGTCTGAACACCTACAACCTGCTGTTCCTGATGGCCGGCGCGCTGCTGCACTGGCGCCCGCGCAGCTTCCTTGACGCGGTGACGCGCGCGGTGCCCTCCACCGCCGGGGTGCTGATCCAGTTTCCGCTGTACGGCTCGATCGCCGCGATCATGACCAACGTGCAGGGCGATGGTGGCCACAGCGTGGCGCACCTGATCTCCAACGCCTTCACCAGCGTGGCCACGCACGACACCTACGCGCTGATGATGGGCAGCTATTCGGCGGTGCTGGGCTTCTTCATTCCGTCCGGCGGCGGCAAGTGGATCATCGAAGCACCCTACGTGATGCTGGTGGCCAATGATTTGAAGTACCACCTCGGCTGGGCGGTACAGATCTACAACGCGGCCGAGGCGCTGCCGAACCTGATCAATCCGTTCTACATGCTGCCGCTGCTCGGCGTGCTGGGCCTGCGAGCGCGCGATCTGATCGGCTTCACCTTCGTGCAGCTGCTGGTGCACACCCCGCTGGTGCTGATCCTGCTGTGGTGGCTGGGAAGCACCCTGGCCTACACGCCGCCGGTGATGCCGTAACCGTGCAACGACGGCAATGGTTTCGTAGCGAAACGCCACGCAGATGCGTGGCGTTTTTGTCTGGGATACATCGTCAGCCCGGCCCGCCTGTGTGTGGCGGCGGCATACCGTTGCCACTTCTATTGCCAGCGCATGCCTACCTGAAGCTTTCAGGTCCGGTTCTCACACCCTGAGACACCGCTGTGCTTCCATGGCGCCCTTTGAACAGAACCGCGCACCATGGCTTACGAGCTCGCTCCCCGCACCGCCGCCAGCGAACAGGCGCTGGCCACCACCGATGGTTTGCCTTCGCGTGATGGCGCGCTGCTGACGCGGCGGCTGGAGCAGCGTTACCAGGACCGCATCACCGGCAGCTTCACCGTTCCCGGGCGCGAAGGCCGCTATGCGCCGATTCCCGAGGGCGTGCCCGACGCGCTGAAGGCAGCGCTCAAGGCGCGCGGCATCGAGCAGCTGTATTCGCACCAGGCCGAGGCGTGGGACGCGACTCAGCGCGGCGAGCACGTGGCGATCGTCACGCCCACGGCGTCGGGAAAATCGCTGTGCTACACGCTGCCGGTGTTGAGCGAGGCGATGGCCGGCAAGGCCAAGGCACTGTACCTGTTCCCGACCAAGGCGCTGGCGCAGGACCAGGTGGCCGAGCTGCTGGAACTCAACCGCGCCGGCGATCTGGGCGTCAAAGCCTTCACCTTCGACGGCGACACTCCCGGCGATGCGCGGCAGGCGATCCGCCTGCATGGCGACATCGTGGTCTCCAACCCGGACATGCTGCACCAGGCCATCCTGCCGCATCACACCAAGTGGGCGCAGTTCTTCGAGAACCTGCGCTATGTGGTGATCGACGAGGTGCACACCTACCGCGGCGTGTTCGGCAGCCATGTCACCAACGTGCTGCGCCGGCTCAAGCGCATCTGCGCGTTCTACGGCGTGGAGCCGCAGTTCATCCTGTGCTCGGCCACCATCGGCAATCCGCAGGCGCATGCCGAGGCGTTGATCGAACACGACGTGCGCGCGATCACCGAGTCCGGCGCACCGCACGGCGACAAGCACGTGCTGCTGTGGAACCCGCCGGTGGTCAATGCCGATCTGGGACTGCGCGCCTCGGCGCGCTCGCAGGCCAACCGCATCGCCCGCATCGCGATCAAATCCGGACTGAAGACGCTGGTGTTCGCGCAAAGCCGGTTGATGGTGGAAGTGCTGACCAAGTACCTGAAGGACATCTTCGATCACGACCCGCGCAAGCCGGCGCGTATCCGCGCCTATCGCGGTGGTTATCTGCCGACCGAACGCCGCGAGGTGGAGCGGGCGATGCGCGCCGGCAACATCGACGGCATCGTCTCGACCTCGGCGCTGGAACTGGGCGTGGATATCGGCGCGCTGGACGTGGTGATCCTCAACGGTTATCCCGGCAGCGTGGCGGCGACGTGGCAGCGTTTCGGCCGCGCCGGCCGGCGCCAGCAGCCGGCGCTGGGGGTGCTGGTGGCCAGCAGCCAGCCGCTGGACCAGTACGTGGTGCGGCATCCGGACTTCTTCGTCAACGCCTCGCCCGAGCACGCGCGCGTGGCGCCGGACCAGCCGCTGATCCTGTTCGATCACATCCGCTGCGCGGCGTTCGAACTGCCGTTCCTGGCCGGCGACCACTTCGGCCCGATCGATCCGCTGGTGTTCCTCGAAGCGCTGGCCGAGACCGAAGTGATCCATCGCGAAGGCGATCGCTGGGAATGGATCGCCGACAGCTATCCGGCCAACGCGGTCAGCCTGCGCTCGGTGGCCGACGGCAATTTCGTGGTGGTGGACCGCAGCGACGGCAAGCAGCAGATCATCGCCGAGGTGGATTACTCGGCCGCGGCGCTGACGCTGTATGAAGGTGCGATCCACATGGTGCAGAGCACGCCGTATCAAGTGGAGCGGCTGGACTGGGACGGCCGCAAGGCCTACGTCACCCGCACCCACGTGGACTACTACACCGACAGCATCGACTTCACCAAGCTCAAGGTATTGGACCGTTTCGACGGCGAGATCGCGGGAGATGGCGATTCGCATCACGGCGAAGTGCATGTGGTGCGACGCGTGGCCGGCTACAAGAAGATCCGCTATTACACCCACGAGAACATCGGCTACGGCCCGGTCAACCTGCCCGACCAGGAGCTGCACACCACCGCGGTGTGGTGGCAGTTGCCGCAGGCCACGCTGCTCAAATCATTCGAAGCGCGGCAGGACGCGCTGGATGGTTTTCTCGGTGCGGCCTACGCGCTGCATATCGTCGCCACGGTGGCGGTGATGGCCGATGCACGCGACCTGCAGAAGGCGGTGGGCAACGGCGACGGTGCGTGGTTCGCGGTGGCCGACGCCAGCGGCCGCGGCCAGCTGCGTGGCGCCGAAGGCATGGAAGGCGCGGTGGAACTGCAGCAGAGCTTCATGCCGACGGTCTACCTGTATGACAACTTCCCCGGCGGCGTGGGCCTGAGCGAGCCGCTGTGGCAGCGCCAGGCCGAACTGGTGCTGCGGGCGCGCGAACTGGTACAGCGCTGCGACTGCAAGGCCGGCTGCCCGGCCTGCGTCGGCCCGGTGCTGGCGGCGCAGGAGGAGGACGGAACCACGCCCAAGGCGCTGGCGTTGAAGGTGCTGTCGCTGTTCGACAACCACGGCGCGTTGCACGCTGAAGAGTCGGCCGGCAAAGACCCCGGGGTGCTGCCGGCGTGAGCGTCAGCCTGGAGAAGCTGAAGGCGCTGCGCAGGCAGGCTGGGCATACGGTGCCGGCGCGCCCGGCAGGCGCGGCACCGGTCGCGATCGGCCCATCACTCGTCCCGTCAGCAAATTCCCCTGTAGGAGCGACACCGGGTGGCCTCGGGCCATCAGTCGCGACCGCGCCTTGCACCGATACCGCTGAAGGCCACCCTGCGTCGCTCCTGCAAGCGGTGCCCGCCACGCAGCGCGAGACATCGGTGTTCGGCTGGGTGGAGCAGATCCAACACAAGCCGATGGCCGACGCGCAAGCACCGCAGTCCGCCAATCTGGTCGACAGCGGTCCGGGGCGGATGGTGCCGGCATCCAGTGCCGAGCCGGTCTTGGCGCCGATGCCCGCGCTCGTTGGCAATGCTGCGCATGCGCCAGCTCCCGCATCGGCACGAAAGCCCCAGGACAGCACTGCGTTGCGCCGCCTGCTCGGCCTGCGCGACCGCGCCACCGGCTTCGCCGCCAAGCCGCGCGTGACCGGACAGGATCGGCACGTGCCCGGCGAGGAGATCGCACCGGGGTTGTTTCTGATCGAAGCGTTCCAGTCGCAGCCCATACCCGCGGCGCCGTTGTCGCTGGCGTTTTCCAAGCGCGATGGCGAGCAGGTGGCGCCGCGCGACCTGCTGTTTTTCGACACCGAAACCACCGGCCTGGCCGGCGGCACCGGTACCCGCGCTTTCATGATCGGCGCGGCCGATTGGCATACCCACGCCGAGCACGGCGATGGCCTGCGCATCCGCCAGTTGCTGATCACCACGATGGCCGCCGAAACCGCGATGCTGCGCGAGTTCGCCGGCTGGCTTGGACCGGCCACGGTGTTCTCCAGCTACAACGGCCGCTGCTATGACTCGCCGTTGCTCAAGACCCGGTATCGCTTGGCGCGACAACCCGATCCGATCAGCGCGCTGGACCATGTCGACCTGCTGTTCCCGACCCGGCGCCGTTACCGCGGCGTGTGGGAAAACTGCCGCCTGGCGACCATCGAGCGCCAGTTGCTGCAGATCGTGCGCGAAGACGACCTGCCCGGCTCGGAAGCGCCAGCGGCGTGGCTCAATTACCTGCGTGGTGGCAGCGCGCGCAACCTGCGCCGGGTGGCCGAGCACAACCACCAGGACGTGGTGACCCTGGCGCAGCTGTTCCTGCGACTGGTCGAGGAGCACCGCAACGACGACCTGCAACGCGAGCTGGAAGCGCCAATTCCGCGCCTGCCCTGACATGGGCTGGCCGCAGGCCATCACAGAGATGATCGCGGCCCGGCCTGCTCGTGCTGCTGCGGGTGCTGGCGCTCGTGCGCCGCCTGCAGCGGCCTTTGCTGGGCCGCAACACTTGCAAAGGACTGCTCCACCGGCGTGGCCAACGCTTCAGCGGAAGCCACCTGCACGCGCCGGTGTGTCGGGTCGTTCAACGCCCCCTGCACCACGAACAGGTTCGGGCCATCGGCATTGGCTTCCACACCGGTGCTCATCAGCACATGGTCGACACGGGTGATGCCGTCCGCTTTTGCCTCGGCGAACAGGCGTGCCGTGGCGCGATCCGTGGCGGCATCCTGCATCCGGCCAAGACTGGCGTCCACGCTCTTCATGCCTTTGTGGATCTGCGTGTAGAGCGCGTGGTCGGGGTGCGCGGGATGACGGGCATCGGAGGAAGCGGGCAGTGCGCAGGCGGTCTGTCGCAGCGCCGCCGGCAGCTCGCGCATACCGCGCCCGGTGAACACGTGGCGTGCGCCATCGACAACGCCGTCAACCATGTTCCGCGGCATTGCCAGCGCGCTGTGGATTGTTGCCACGTCGGTGCGGTACTTGTCGATCAGCGGTCTGTACTGCTCGTAGCGCGCGGAATTGTCCGCACTGACGATGGACCCGCCGATACGCAGATCGTTGTTCCCGTGGAAATTGCGGCTGTAGTGCGCCTCGACGCCGATGCCAGCCACCACCGCGAGTGGATTGCGCAGATCGGTGAAACGGCGATCATCGTTGGCGTAACCCGCCGACTGCAGTGTCTGGACATCTTCCTGCGCGGCATAAGCCCGCACTTCACCGACATGCCGGCTGGCAGCGCTTACAAAGTCGCTAGCACGGACATGATTGATGATCTGGCTGCCACCTTCGTGCATGTCTGCGGTCAGCCCCGCCGCGCCATAGGCGTTGAATGTCTCGCCGCGCAGGCCGTAGCGATACGCCGTGATCTGCGCCAACGTCCCTCCAAGGGAATGGCCGGTGACAGTCAGTGCCGCCGGGCCGCAGCTTTCCGGATTGTCTCGCGCGTAATCCAACGCGTACTCGGTCGCGCGCATCGCGTCTGCCACCTGGCGGTTGACGCCGGTCAGCACCATTCCACCATCGGTGAGCAGTCCATCCTTGACCAGTTCGCGGTCGAATTCAGTACCGCGATGCGCCAGAACCAATTCTCTGGTGTCCAAACTCTTGTCGGGCCGAAGTAGAAGGCCTGCAATCACTGCCGGCCTGAAGTCCCACTCTGTCGATCAACCCTTGACCGGTTTGGCGAGGCCATCGCGGATGGCCTGCTGGATCAGGCGTTCGGCTTCCTGCTCGGCGCGGGCACTGGCTGCCGCCTGCTGCCGGCCAAGCTCTGCCTGCTGTTTGCCCAAGGCTGCCTGCTGTGCGGAGAGCTTTTTCATTTCCTCCTCCAATCCCTTCTGCTGCATGCTGGCGCGGACTTCGGCAGCGGCTGTCCTGGCTTCAGCCGCGGCAGCGCGCGTCGCCTCGATATTGCCTTCCGCCTGCAGCGCAAGCTGCGCCTGCTCGGCGGCAATGGCACCGATGCGCGCGCCCATTTCTCCCATGCTCCTGCCTATCTCACCCTGGCGTTCGCCCAGCTGGCCCTGCTGCTCGCCGAGCTTGGCCTGGGCTTTGCCCAGACGCGTGCTTTGCGCATACAGCTGCTGGAAGCGGGAGAGCGTGGCCGCATCGTGCACGACATAGCTGCGTCCATCACGGCGGAACCACAGCACACCGCGACCGTCATCCAGGCGCTGCGCCTGATCGAGGTCCTTCATCGAGCCATTCATGACGTTGTGCCCGCCCTGCAGCAGCACGAAGGCATTGCGCGTGGCGTCGTGCGACAGGTCGAGCCGCCCACTGACCGCCATCGGCGGCTTCGGTGCCATGGGTGGCTTGGGCGGTGCGGGCAGCGCGGACGGTGCGACTGGCGCCACAGGAGCCACCGACAGCGCGGCTTTCAGCGCAGGTGGCCGGGCGGGCGGGGCCGGGATCGCCGCCACCGGCGGTGGCGGTGGCGGTGGCGCAACCGGCATTGCCACCAGCCGCAGCGGCAGCACGCCGACCAGCGCCACGGTTGCCAGGATCAGTCCCGCGCCCGCGCGCGGGAAGGAAGAAGTGTTCTGCAACATGAGCAGTCTCCGTTTGAGGCTGAGGAAGGTGGGCGAGGCACTGGCAAGGCCGGCCACCGGCCGCGGTGCAACGCCCAGCTGCACCAGAAGGCGACCGTAGTCGTGGCGGCAATGGCGGTTGCCGGCCACCACGGCCGCATCCACCGCCGCTTCGCGTGCCACCGCGTATTCGCGGGCGGCCAGGTGCACCAGAGGATGGAAGAAGAACAGATGCTGCGCCAGGGCCGGCAGCAGTCCGAACCACAGGTCGCCCCGGCGCAGGTGCACCAGCTCGTGGGTCAGCGCCATCTCCAGATCGGCATCGGCCATCGTCGGCAGTTGCCGCGCCGGCAGCAGCAGCACCGGTCGCCAGGGTCCGATCAACTGGGGCGAACGGATCTGTGCCGACACCCGCAACCGCGGTGCCTGCCGCAGGCCGTGGGCCTCGGCCGCCATCCGCAAGGCACCGACCAGCTGCGCATCGGCGCACGGCCGCGACGACTGCAGCAGCGCCCGGCTGGCGCGCCAGGACCGCAACGTGCGCAGCGTCATCACCAGCACACCCGCCATCCATAGCGTCAGCAACAGCATCGGCCACGGGATCGCCGCGGCTGCCGCGGGATCGGCAGCCACCTGCGGCAACGCGGTGAATGTTGCCAACGCCACAGGCGCCGCCGCGACCAGCGCGGGAGCCGCGTGTGGCGCGGGCAGCAGCGGCAGTTGCAGCGGGCTGGACCAGATCAGGCCCAGCGTGGACTGCAGCGCCACCAGCCACCACAGGCCGCACTGGGTGGCGGCCGGCAGCCGCGGCACAAAGCGGCAGATGCCCCACACCAGCGCGACCAGCACCACCGTCTGCACGCTGGTGGCCAGCAGTTGCGCACCCAAGTGCTCCAATACGAGGTCCATGGCTCAGCCCTCCCGCCGCTGCGACTGCAGCCGTGCGACCAGCGCTTCGAGTTCTGCCAGCTCGTTGTCGCTGACTTCGGCCTTCTCCGACATCCACGCCACGAACGGCGACAGCGATCCCTGCAGGGTCTTCTCGACGAAGCTGCCAACCGCGCTCTGCACCACTTCCTCCTGCTGCGCGGTGGCGCTGTAGCGGAACATGCCGTCGATCTGCTCACGCTGCAGGTAAGCCTTGTTGCGCAACCGCTCCATCATCGTCAGCACCGTGGAGCGCGCCAGGCCGCGGGCGTCGCCAAAGCCGGCGGCGACTTCGCCGACGCTGACCGGTTCGTTCTCTCCGATGTACTGCAACAGGGCCAGTTCCTGGTCCCCGATCGTCTTGCGGCGCATGCCTCTTCTCCGTGACTACAGCTGTCGCTACGGTAGGCCTGACTACACCTGTAGTCAATAGCCTGTTGCGCACGCCCATGACCCTTCACGCCGTCAATCACCGTGCTGCCCCGCGGGCTGATCTACATTCGGCCGTGGCCGTACGCTGCGCCCCGGCGATGGCGGCGGCCGCCGCACACTCCTTCATCCCCCGACGAGGTAATACGCATGCGCCTGCCCCTTGGCCTTCTGACCACCAGCCTGTTCGCGCTCGCCGGTTGCAGCGCCTCACCCACGCCGGTGGCGGCCGAGCCGGCGATACCGGCCGCCGAACCCGTCGGTGGCGGCATGACCTGCAATCCGGAAAAGCTAAACGCGTTTGTCGGCCAGACCGCCACCAAAGACGTGGTGGACAAAGCGGTCCGTGACTCCGGTTCGCGCCACGCCCGTATCGCCAAACCGGGCATGGCGATGACCATGGATTTCCGCCAGGACCGCCTCACCATCAGCGTGGACGCGAACAACCGCATCGAACAGATCAGCTGCGGCTGAAGTATGCCTGCAGCGTGCCGTGCTGCGGGCGGCCGGCGGAGCTAGCCCTTGGGGCCGCCCATCACCGGCAGGATCACGCCACTGATGTAGCTGGCGGTGACCGGCGAGGCGAGGAATACATAAGCCGGTGACAGCTCTTCCGGCTGCGCCGGGCGGCCCATGTCGCTGTCTTTGCCGAATTCGGCGACATCGGCCGCTTCCTTGTCGGCCGGGTTCAGGGGCGTCCACACCGGGCCCGGTGCCACCGCGTTGACGCGGATGCCGCGCGGCAGCAGTTGGCTGGCCAGTGCCTTGGTGAAGGCATGGATGGCGCCCTTGGTGGCCGAATAGTCGAGCAGCGCCTTGCTGCCGAACAGGCCGGTCTCCGAACCGGTGTTGATGATGCTGGCCCCTTCGCCCAGATGCGGCAGTACCGCGCGCGCCATCTGGATGTAGCCGGCGATGTTGGTCTGCAGCGTCTCCTGAAGATGCTCGTCCTGCAGATCCTCCAGCCGCTGGCAATGCAGCTGGAACGCGGCGTTGTTGACCAGGATGTCGATGCCGCCAAACGCCTTGGCAACCTGCCTGACCGCCTTGTCGCAGAACTTCGGATCACGCACGTCGCCGGCGATCACCACGCACCGGCCACCCTCCGCCTCGACGTGCTCACGGGTGAGCTGCGCATCGGCGTCTTCGTCCAGATGCAGCACCGCCACGTCCGCGCCCTCACGGGCGAACAGCACCGCCACGGCGCGGCCGATGCCCGAGTCGGCGCCCGTGATGATGGCGCGCTTGCCCTGCAGCTTGCCGCTGCCGGTGTATTCGGGGGCCATGAAGCGCGGCGCGAGCTGCAGTTCATGCTCGTTGCCGGGTTTATCCAGATGCTGCGCCGGCATCTTGGTCGGCTGCTTGCGGGCACCGGCCTGCACCGCCTGCTTGCTGGCCTTCTTGGCAACGCGGGTTTCTTTCTGCTTGACCTCGTCCTGCAGCCGGCGCTGGCGGCTGGCCACGCGTGCGGCGCGCGGATCCTTGGCGGCGGCGGCGCGGGTGGCGGTCTTGACGATCTTCTTCGGGGCTTTGTTGGCCGCGGCGGCGCGGTTGCCGGCCGGGGATGCGGCTTTCTTGCGGACAGCCATGATCAGGCTCCTTTGGCGTGGGGTGGAAATGATCAGGTGCGATCGGACAGGCCCTGCACGCCGGCGTGGCGGGCGCAGTTCGCACAGCAATAGATCGCAGCGCCGCCTTCGACACCGTGGCCAATGATGGCGCAGCCGCAGTGGGCGCAACGCGGCGCGAAGGCGTGGATCGCACATTCGAACGAGTCAAAGGTGCTGGTGCGGTCGCCGCGGGTAAGGCTGAAGCTCTTGTCGTAGTCGTTGCCGCAGACATCGCAGGTAGCCATGGCGTGCTCCTTCGCTATCGGGTGTACCGGCAGTGTGCGCAGCGGCACGGACAGGCGCAGTGAATGGCATGTGCTCGCCATGTGTATTTCATCCGGCACCGACGCGTGCGCGCTCAGGCTTCAAGTCTCATCCGCCCCCGCTTTGGAGATCGCCATGTACCGTCACCTCGTTCTTGTCTGCGCGGTCCTGGCCGTATCGGCGTGCCGTACCGCTGCGGTGGCCGATGTGCAGCCGATCGATGGCGTGATTTCCGGCCAGTGCCATGTGGACATGGTGCGCGGTGCGGTCGGTCTGGCGGCTGCGCCAGGCACAGTGGAGCGTGCGCGCGTGGACAGCGACAGCCTGCACGTGAACGTGGTGCGCGGCAGTGGGCGCCGCAGCGGTGCCACCTCCAGCGGAGTGGCCGATGCCAGCAATGGCGCGCCGGCCGCCGGCGGTGACCGCCTGTCGATCGAAGTCGGCCGCACCAACAACATCACTGCAATCTACTGCGGCTGAGTGCGGGCCGCGCGGCGATGGCCTGCGCGCAGGAACTTCAACGTCGCCTGCTCCCATTGCCGCGCGCCGCGCAGTTGCTGGAAGGCGCCGAGCCGTTCTTCGCGCCATCCACTGAACACGCACGGGTCGATGTAGGCCTTGCGACACACTGCCGGGGTATTGCCGAGCATGCGCGCGACCGCCGCAACCACCCGGTTCTCCTGCTCGGCCAAGGCGCGCTCGCTGCGCCGTTCCGGTAGCGCGGTGCCAGACAATTCGCGCAACGCCATCAACGTGGCGCCCCAGGTGCGGAAATCCTTGGCACTGAAATCCTCGCCCATCGTCTGTCGCAGATATTCGTTCACGGCGCCGGAATCCACCGGCTGTACCTGGCCCTCGCTGTCGCGGTACTGGAACAGCGCCTGGCCGGGCAACTGCTGGCAGCGACGGACCAGCTTCACCAGCCGCCGGTCATTGATCACCACCTCATGCTCCTGGCCGGATTTGCCGCGGAACCGCATCTGCACCGCGCCGCCGCGCACCAGCTCCAGGTGCCGGTTGCGCAGCGTGGTCAGCCCGTAGGAACGGTTGCTGCGCGCATAGGCATCGTTGCCCACCCGCACCAGCGTCTGCGCCAGCAATGCCACCACAATCGCCAGCACCTTGGCCCGCGGCAGGCCGGGCAAGGCCAGGTCACGGCGCACCTGCCGGCGCAGTTTCGGCAACGTCAGGCCGAAACCGACGATGCGGTCGAACTTGCCGTCGCTGCGGGTGCGTGACCACTCCGGGTGGTAGCGGTATTGCTTGCGGCCCCGGGCATCGCGACCGGTCGCCTGCAGATGGCCTTGGGCCTGCGCGCAGATCCACACGTCGATATAGGCCGGCGGCACCGCGAGCGCCCGGATCCGCGCCAGCGTGTCGGCATCGCGCACCGTGCGGCCCTCGGCATCCACGTAACGGAATCCGCGCCCGGCCCGCAGCCGCCGGATACCCGGCTGGGTATCGCTGACATAACGCAGCCCGGCCTGGCGCGCGATCTGTGGCGCCGCCTCGACGGATAGGGAAGGTTCGGCCACCACATGTGCTCCGTTGCATGCGATGGCGCCGAGTGTGCCCGCCGGCAGCGGCAGAGGCTGTCAACGTCCAGCGGCGGCAGCCGCTTTTGCTTGGCGATATGCTTGCGCTGTCTTCCAATCGCTCTGGAGTTTCAATGTCTTTTCCGTCGACGACGCGCCACTTGCGCCGACCTGCCGCCTTGATCGCCACCCTTTCCGTGTTGTTTGCGCTGACCGCCTGTGACGGTCCTGCGCCGGAAGAACAGGACGAGGCGCTGGCCCGCTCGCAACAGGCAGCCGAAGAGGCAGCCACGCCCGCACCGGAAGGGGCCGTTGCCGCGCCCCCGGTGGGCAATTGCGATGCCACCCAGGTGCAGGGGCTGGTGGGCCAGAAATTTGCCGACACGCTGCTGGAGCAGGCCAAGCAGGATGCCGGCGCCAACGCGGTGCGCGTGCTCAAGCCCGATCAGCCGGTGACGATGGAGTTCCTCGGTGAGCGCCTGAACATCGAAGTGGACGAAAAGGATGTGATCAGCGACGTGCGCTGCGGCTGATCGCAATCGCGCAACCCCTCGCGCCGCGATCTCCGGACGCTCCGGCAACCGTGCCTTGCGGCGCTGCACTGACGGTGTTCCAGTCGGGTAGCCGCTGGAACCTCAAAGTGCGATCGAGGATCGGGTGGGGCGAATGTCGCCCCACGTCGAGGCATAGATGGCGCCCGCCACGCCCACGGCTCTCCGAATCGCAAGGCCCCGCCGGCCACCGGCCGCTGGCGCGTCCGTGCACGCGTTGTTCACAACGGCGGACCACACCGTGAAGGGCAACTGGCGCTACGCACAAGGCGCAGCAAGGTGTCAAAGACCCGCGTTTCGCCACCGGCCAATTCGACACGGTGCTCGATGCAGCGACCGGATTCGTCGAACCTGGACAACGGCGAGCTGATGGTCGCAGCTGGCATTGAGCTGATCCGAGTCGTTGCGCAGCCTGACGGCGCCGGCCGGCCAGCTGCCCGCCGCATATGCCAGCCGTGGTCACGGCATACCGTGTAAGCCAACTCGCCCTTGTGGGACAAGCTGTCCAAAGGGCGGAAGAGGGGCGACGTTGTCCAGCCCCCGCTGTACGCCGCAAGCTGCAAATAAAGTAGATCAAAAGCGGCAAGCACATGCCGCCCCCGCCCCCTTCTCCCACCGGGAGAAGGTGCCCGAAGGGCGGATGGGGGCACCTTGTTCAAGTCTGCTGCCCTCTCACTGTCCCTCGCGTCCGTCAGCGCATCAACACACGCAATAGCCAACGTCTACACTCGGACAACCACGAACGGAGAAGAACAAAACAATGCGCATCGGTCTGGCCGCCAACCGGCTTCATCACCATGATCAAGAGGCAGCCCTGTTCCGCTGGCTGTTCGCCAGCGAGCGCGGCATCCGCGAGCTGGGTGTCGAGCTGCATGCCGTCGGGCGTACCTACGACGCCATCGCTGCCAGTGCCGTGCTCAGCAACTACGCCCCGCTGAAGCGCTATCCCTACGGCCGCGAAGGCGGACTGATGAAGCTGGTCGCAGAAGTGGTCGGCATGGACAGCACCGAACGCACGCTGGATGGCGCGATCTACCTCATTGATCCGGTGGACCCTTCCTCGATCTTCCCCGAGGCCATCGCGCTCAAGCGCCAATGTGTGATCCACGGCAAACCCTTTATCTCCACCGTGGCCTCGGCCCGCGACTGGATCGAGATCGAACGCGTGCATGCCGGGCTGGCCCCGGATCGCGGCGCCGACGATCTGTTCGACTTTGAGTCGCAAACCCTGGCGCTGATTGCCCACGATGCCTGCAAACCGCAAATGCTGGCCTTCGCGTCGGAACACTTCGAGCTGCTGTCACGCTTCGGTGAACGCATCGGTACCGGCACCACCGGCCAGCGCCTCAACGAAATGGCCTGGAGCCGTGGCTGGCCACGCGATCGACCGTGGATCCAGCGCTTCCAGAGCGGCCCGTTGGGTGGCGACGCGCAGATTGCCGACCGGGTGCTCGAAGGTCGCTGCCACCGCGCCATCTTTTTCGAGGATCCGCATGTAGCGCGCCAGCATGAGGCCGACATCCAGCTGCTGGAACGTGCGGTTACCACCGTGACCGATCGCGCGGTGTGCATCACCTCACCTGCGGTCGCCGTGCGTTGGGCTGCTGCAGTGAAACTTCGCAGTCAGTCTTTCTGATTGCATACGGCATTGGCGACTTTGGAAGCCCGGTTTCAATCGGGCTTCTTGTTGTCGCAGTTGAGCGATGCAAAGCCGGCTCTCGGACTGGTGTGGCAGGGTCCGCGGAGAATGTGTAATGACCCAGCGGTTTCTGCACAGGTCAGGCCGCTAAAGCATAGGCCTCAGCGGGGGTTTTCATACCCAGCGCCTGGTGCGGACGCCGGTGGTTGTAGAACTGGATCCAGTCGCCGATCACGCGGCTGGCATGTTGCTGACTCTCGAAGCGGTGCCGATGCGCGCATTGCTCCTTCAATGTGCGGATTACGCGTTCGACCATGCCGTTCTGCTGCGGGCAGTGCGGGGTAATGAACTCCTGTCTCAGCCCGTAGCCGCGCACCATGGCCGTGTAGCTGCGGCTGGTGAACACCAGGCCATTGTCGGAGCGAAGCAGGAACGGCGTGCGGACACGTCCCAGCGTGCCGTACCGGGTGATCAGGGCCTGTTCCAAGGCTGCGACCGCGGTACTGGCCTTGCCGCTGCGTGACAAGTGCCAGCCCAGCAATTGGCGTGTACAGCAGTCGATCACCAAGGCCAGTGACAGCCAGCCATCCCGGCCGCTCCAGATCCGACACAGGTCGGTTGCCCAACGTTCGTCAGGCATGGCCGCCACGGATGGCAATGCCTCGATCCGCGGGCGTCGGCCGATGGCCCGCTTGCGCACCTGCCAGCCCTTCAGCTGGAAGATCCGTTGCACAGTGTTCTTGTTCATCTTCAACAGCCCCGCCACCGTGCGGTAGCCGAACGACGGCTCCTCCTCGATCAGCGCCTTGATCGGCTCGGCCAGTTCCGGATTCACCTTCGGCGCCGCCTTGGTCGGTCGGTAGTACACCGTCCGCCTTGGCACCTCGAACCACCGACATAGCTGACTGATCGCCACGTCAAAGCCATCGTCTTTCAGTCCCTGACGGATCGCTTCGATCACGTCTCGTCCTTGCCCACCAGGGACTGCAATTTTTTTCGGGCGCGCAACTCCAGCATCGCCTCGCCGTAGGCTTCCTGCAGATCCTTGAGCTGCCGCTCGTACTGCTCGCGCACGTCTTCGGGCTTGGCCCGCAGCGCGTTCTCCATGCCCGCCTTGGCGCTGTCGATCCAGTCCTCGATCTCCGAAGGGGCCAGATCAAACTGTCGGCTGGCCTCCGATACGGTCGTCTTGCCCTGGATGATCTCCAGTACCAGCGCGGACTTCCGCCGCGCCGTCCAACGCTTGATCTCTTCTTCCATCATTACGCTCATGGGTGTCTCCTTGCGAAGTTACACCTGAGCAGGAAATCAGTGGGTCATTACAAATGCGAGCAGTTGGCAGGTGGAGCTGCGGATCGACCCGGACGACGGCGCGGTCGTCAGCGCCCAGAACGACTGAGCGGTGCGGCAGGTGTAAAACGCACGCGGTTTCCCGGCCACGGGTTGCGCGCAGGTTTCCCGCCCTGCGGCACGGCTGCTTCGGTGGGCAAAGAAAAAGCCCCGCAGCGTGGGCTGCGGGGCTTTTCAGGAAAATCCTGGCGATGACCTACTCTCGCATGGCTTAGGCCACACTACCATCGGCGCAGCTGCGTTTCACTGTCGAGTTCGGGATGGGATCGGGTGGTGCCACAGCGCTGTTTTCACCAGGAAGACCGGGGAGCGGCGCGTCACGCGCCAGCTCGGCAGGAGGCTCTTCCGAGGGCAAGCTCCCCAAATCGGAGTGCTTGCAAAAAAAGCAAACCCCCGTCGGGTATCCGACGGGGGTTTGGGTATAAAAACCCTGGCGATGACCTACTCTCGCATGGCTTAGGCCACACTACCATCGGCGCAGCTGCGTTTCACTTCCGAGTTCGGGATGGGATCGGGTGGTGCCACAGCGCTAATTTCACCAGGGAGACGGTTGGAGCGTCGCCGGCTTTTCATTCAAGCAACCGGGAGTAATCCCTTGGTTACTTGAGCAAAAAGCGCATAAAGGCGCCCAGTCTCGCGTTTGGTCTTGTGACGTAGCGTGCACTTGGATCTATCGACATGTCGTCGGCCAAGGCAACTTGAGGTTATATGGTCAAGCCGCACGGATCATTAGTATCAGTTAGCTCAATACATTGCTGTACTTACACACCTGACCTATCAACCACGTAGTCTACATGGTTCCTTTAGGGGGCTTGTGCCCCGGGAAGTCTCATCTTGAGGCGCGCTTCCCGCTTAGATGCTTTCAGCGGTTATCGCTTCCGAACATAGCTACCCGGCAATGCCACTGGCGTGACAACCGGAACACCAGAGGTTCGTCCACTCCGGTCCTCTCGTACTAGGAGCAGCCCCTCTCAAACTTCCAACGCCCATGGCAGATAGGGACCGAACTGTCTCACGACGTTCTGAACCCAGCTCGCGTACCACTTTAAATGGCGAACAGCCATACCCTTGGGACCGACTACAGCCCCAGGATGTGATGAGCCGACATCGAGGTGCCAAACACCGCCGTCGATATGAACTCTTGGGCGGTATCAGCCTGTTATCCCCGGAGTACCTTTTATCCGTTGAGCGATGGCCCTTCCATACAGAACCACCGGATCACTAAGTCCTAGTTTCCTACCTGCTTGATCCGTCGATCTTGCAGTCAAGCACGCTTATGCCTTTGCACACAGTGCGCGATGTCCGACCGCGCTGAGCGTACCTTCGAGCTCCTCCGTTACTCTTTAGGAGGAGACCGCCCCAGTCAAACTACCCACCATACACGGTCCCGGATCCGGATTACGGACCTCGGTTAGAACGTCAAGCACGACAGGGTGGTATTTCAAGGATGGCTCCACTGCAGCTAGCGCCACAGTTTCATAGCCTCCCACCTATCCTACACAGACGAACTCAACGTTCAGTGTAAAGCTATAGTAAAGGTTCACGGGGTCTTTCCGTCTTGCCACGGGAACGCTGCATCTTCACAGCGATTTCAATTTCACTGAGTCTCGGGTGGAGACAGCGCCGCTGTCGTTACGCCATTCGTGCAGGTCGGAACTTACCCGACAAGGAATTTCGCTACCTTAGGACCGTTATAGTTACGGCCGCCGTTTACTGGGGCTTCGATCAAGAGCTTCGCCTTGCGGCTGACCCCATCAATTAACCTTCCAGCACCGGGCAGGCGTCACACCCTATACGTCCACTTTCGTGTTTGCAGAGTGCTGTGTTTTTGATAAACAGTCGCAGCGGCCTGGTTACTGCGGCCCTCTTCAGCTATAGCTCGCATGAGCCACCAAAAAGGGCGCACCTTCTCCCGAAGTTACGGTGCCATGTTGCCTAGTTCCTTCACCCGAGTTCTCTCAAGCGCCTGAGAATTCTCATCCTACCCACCTGTGTCGGTTTACGGTACGGTCTGCGTAAGCTGAAGCTTAGGAGCTTTTCCTGGAAGCGTGGTATCAGCGACTTCGCCATAAAGGCTCGTCTCGGTGCTCGGTCTTGAAGGATCCCGGATTTGCCAAAGATCCAAACCTACCGCCTTTCCCCGGGACAACCAACGCCCGGTACGCCTAACCTTCTCCGTCCCTCCATCGCACTTACGCGAGGTGCAGGAATATTAACCTGCTTCCCATCGACTACGCATTTCTGCCTCGCCTTAGGGGCCGACTCACCCTGCGCCGATTAACGTTGCGCAAGGAAACCTTGGGCTTTCGGCGTGCGGGTTTTTCACCCGCATTATCGTTACTCATGTCAGCATTCGCACTTCCGATACCTCCAGCAAGCTTCTCAACTCACCTTCACAGGCTTACGGAACGCTCCTCTACCGCGTACATATAAATATGCACACCCCAAGCTTCGGTTCACTGCTTAGCCCCGTTAAATCTTCCCCGCAGACCGACTCGACCAGTGAGCTATTACGCTTTCTTTAAAGGGTGGCTGCTTCTAAGCCAACCTCCTGGCTGTCTGTGCCTTTCCACATGGTTTTCCACTTAGCAGTGAATTTGGGACCTTAGCTGTGGGTCTGGGTTGTTTCCCTTTTCACGACGGACGTTAGCACCCGCCGTGTGTCTCCCATACAGTCCGTCTCGGTATTCGGAGTTTGCAATGGTTTGGTAAGTCGCGATGACCCCCTAGCCATAACAGTGCTCTACCCCCGAGAGGATACATATGAGGCGCTACCTAAATAGCTTTCGAGGAGAACCAGCTATCTCCGGGTTCGATTAGCTTTTCACTCCTAATCA
>CAVOJC010000002.1:0-2500 GCA_963696155.1 uncultured Gammaproteobacteria bacterium | reverse complement strand
ACGCCCGGTACGCCTAACCTTCTCCGTCCCTCCATCGCACTTACGCGAGGTGCAGGAATATTAACCTGCTTCCCATCGACTACGCATTTCTGCCTCGCCTTAGGGGCCGACTCACCCTGCGCCGATTAACGTTGCGCAAGGAAACCTTGGGCTTTCGGCGTGCGGGTTTTTCACCCGCATTATCGTTACTCATGTCAGCATTCGCACTTCCGATACCTCCAGCAAGCTTCTCAACTCACCTTCACAGGCTTACGGAACGCTCCTCTACCGCGTACATATAAATATGCACACCCCAAGCTTCGGTTCACTGCTTAGCCCCGTTAAATCTTCCCCGCAGACCGACTCGACCAGTGAGCTATTACGCTTTCTTTAAAGGGTGGCTGCTTCTAAGCCAACCTCCTGGCTGTCTGTGCCTTTCCACATGGTTTTCCACTTAGCAGTGAATTTGGGACCTTAGCTGTGGGTCTGGGTTGTTTCCCTTTTCACGACGGACGTTAGCACCCGCCGTGTGTCTCCCATACAGTCCGTCTCGGTATTCGGAGTTTGCAATGGTTTGGTAAGTCGCGATGACCCCCTAGCCATAACAGTGCTCTACCCCCGAGAGGATACATATGAGGCGCTACCTAAATAGCTTTCGAGGAGAACCAGCTATCTCCGGGTTCGATTAGCTTTTCACTCCTAATCACAGCTCATCCCCGTCTTTTGCAACAGACGTGGGTTCGGGCCTCCAGTACCTGTTACGGCACCTTCACCCTGGCCATGACTAGATCACCCGGTTTCGGGTCTACTGCCCGCGACTATGCGCCCTTATCAGACTCGGTTTCCCTTCGCCTCCCCTATACGGTTAAGCTTGCCACGAACAGTAAGTCGCTGACCCATTATACAAAAGGTACGCAGTCACTCTTGCGAGCTCCTACTGCTTGTACGCACACGGTTTCAGGATCTATTTCACTCCCCTCTCCGGGGTTCTTTTCGCCTTTCCCTCACGGTACTGGTTCACTATCGGTCGGTCAGTAGTATTTAGCCTTGGAGGATGGTCCCCCCATATTCAGACAGGGTTTCACGTGCCCCGCCCTACTCGTCTTCACTGGAATGGCCCTTTCAAATACAGGGCTATCACCTTCTATGGCCGGCTTTTCCAAACCGTTTTTCTAGAACCATACCAGCTTAAGGGCTGTTCCCCGTTCGCTCGTCGCTACTCAGGGAATCTCGGTTGATTTCTTTTCCTCCGGTTACTTAGATATTTCAGTTCACCGGGTTCGCCTTGCATGACTATGTATTCATCATGCAATACCCGCAAGCGGGTGGGTTTCCCCATTCGGACATTACCGGATCAAAGCTTGTTGCCAGCTCCCCGATACTTTTCGCAGGCTGCCACGTCCTTCATCGCCTCTGACCGCCAAGGCATCCACCGTGTGCGCTTATTCGCTTGACCATATAACCGCAAGTTGCCTTGGGCTATATCTGATCCAGGGGTACAAAGCCCGGATACGAAATATAACGACTCAATTAATAAGAAGACATTCAAGTCTTCCGCCTTAGCCTCACGACACGTCAAGATAGATAATCTCAAACGCTCGCTACGTCACAAGTTTTAAAAGAACAGATACCGGCCACAATGCCGATGTCTTCAAATTCTTCGTATGCGCCTAACATTCAGAATGGTGGGTCTGGGAGGACTCGAACCACCGACCTCACCCTTATCAGGGGTGCGCTCTAACCACCTGAGCTACAGACCCAATGTTCTGTCTTGGCTTCAAAATGGTGGAGCCTGTCGGGATCGAACCGACGACCCCCTGCTTGCAAAGCAGGTGCTCTCCCAGCTGAGCTAAGGCCCCGTAATGGGACTTCTCCACACCGGCCGTTGCCGGTGCAGAACTCTGAATGCAGGTTTCTTGTGGGGACGCCTGACAGGCGATGCTGTCTTTGCTCAAAAGGAGGTGATCCAGCCGCACCTTCCGATACGGCTACCTTGTTACGACTTCACCCCAGTCATCGGCCACACCGTGGCAAGCGCCCTCCCGAAGGTTAAGCTACCTGCTTCTGGTGCAACAAACTCCCATGGTGTGACGGGCGGTGTGTACAAGGCCCGGGAACGTATTCACCGCAGCAATGCTGATCTGCGATTACTAGCGATTCCGACTTCATGGAGTCGAGTTGCAGACTCCAATCCGGACTGAGATAGGGTTTCTGGGATTGGCTTGCCCTCGCGGGTTTGCAGCCCTCTGTCCCTACCATTGTAGTACGTGTGTAGCCCTGGTCGTAAGGGCCATGATGACTTGACGTCATCCCCACCTTCCTCCGGTTTGTCACCGGCGGTCTCCTTAGAGTTCCCACCATTACGTGCTGGCAACTAAGGACAAGGGTTGCGCTCGTTGCGGGACTTAACCCAACATCTCACGACACGAGCTGACGACAGCCATGCAGCACCTGTGTTCGCGTTCCCGAAGGCACTCCTCTATCTCTAAAGGATTCGCGACATGTCAAGACCAGGTAAGGT
>CAVOJC010000001.1:492500-505940 GCA_963696155.1 uncultured Gammaproteobacteria bacterium | reverse complement strand
AGCCGCTAGCGCTCAACGCAGTTGAAACACTGAAGAGCCCCGCCCGTGCGGGGTTTTTCATTCTTGCGCTCGCAACAGGGACCGCGCGTGGCCGATGCGCTTGCGCGGCCCTGTTTCCAGCGCCTGAACGACAGTGCCCGGGCAAGCGCCCGCGTGCAAAATCGCAAAGCCGGCCTCGCTTCGGGATCGCCGCCACAGTGGTCCGCTTGAATGCGGCAGAGAGCGCAGGCATCCCAGACGAAGAGCCCCGGGTGCGCTGCGCTGCCCGGGCTACGGCAGCGTCGGGGGCGCTATGGCGACCCTGTTGATCGGGACATGCAGCTCGATTTTCAGGCAAAAAAAACCCCGCCGAGGCGGGGTTCTTTCAAACCGTGCAAGCGTCAATCAGAACTTGTAGTTCATCGAGGCGGCCAGGATGTCGCCACCGACCTTGTACTTGCCCTGCAGCGTGCTGCCAGTGGCCGACACGATGTTGATCGCCGGCTCATTGGTGAACAGATGGGTGTAGCCGAAGTTGTATTCCACGTTTTCCGACGGAGTCCAGCCCAGGCCGAACGACAGCCACTTGCGGGTCACATCCGGCACGCGCACGTCACGGTGCGCGTAGCTGGTCGGGGACTCGTCGTATGCGACGCCGCCACGCAGGGTGACGGTGTCAGACAGCTTGTACTCGGTACCAATGGACCCGAAGGTGGTGTCCTTGTAGCCGAAGACCAGGACGTTGTCCGGCTGGTTGGAGGCGAAATCGACAGTCACGCTGTCGAACGACGGCTTCCATGCGGTACGCGACACATCGCCCATCACCGTCCAGCGCTCGTTGACCTTGTGCGAAACGCTCAAGGTGGCCGACGCGGGCAGGGTCAGGGTCGCCTTGCCCGAGGTGTCCACAAACTGGCCCGGCGCCCGCACGGCGAGCACGGCAGCGGCATTGGTCGGCACATCGAACGTGGCCTTGCCGCCGGTCACCTTGTGCTCGACCTTGGAGCGGTAGCTCAGGGCGATGTTGGTGGCTTCGCTCGGGCTGAAAGTACCGCCCAGCACGTAACCGACGGCGTTGTTGTCGCCCTCGATGGTGACGAAGCCATCGGCGTTGCCCGGCCGGAAGCCAAGCTGCGCGCCGCCCGGCTGGGCAAAGATGGCGGTACCGAAGTCGATCGCATTGCTCAGCTCGATGGTCAGGTGTTCGACGAACACGCTGGCACCGAACGAGACGTACGGGTTGACGTCATAGGAGAACGCCACACCCAGATCGACGGCCTTCAGGTCGGTCTTGACGCCGTGGTAACGGCCGACCCAGTCGCGGTCGTATTCGGTCTTGAAGCCGAACGGCGCGGTCAGCGACACACCAAAATGCATGTTGTCGTTTTCGCCGAACGGCAGATGGAAGTACGCGGCCGGAACTGGCGCGATCATGCCGGCGTCACCGCCGTTGCCACCGCTGACCGGAGCGCCGGTGCCCGGGCCGGTCGCGCCGACGTGGCGCGCGCCGTACTTGTCGAAGTCGGCCGAGAAGCTGATGGCGCTGAGGTCTGCCTGGAACTGGCGACCGTCGAGCAGACGCATCGAGGCCGGGTTGGTCGCGACGACCGAGGCGTCGCCTTCGGCACTGGTCGAGCCGGCGAACGCGCGGCCCAGGCCCTTGGCGCTGTTTTCCTTCAACTGGAAGGCGGCGCCATGCGCCTGGCCAAAGGCCAGTGCGCCGGCAATGCCGACGGCCAGGGCGGTAATACGGGCGATGTTGGAAGCGGTATGCATAAAGCTCTCTCCGGAAAACGGTGATATTGCACTGGTGCGCCTGCATTTCCCGGCCAGACAACCGCCTGGAAATGCGCCGGAGACCCCTCCCGACATACGACGCCGTATGCAGTATACCAGCGCCGGTTAACCAAACAATAACGCGGCGCCATTCAGCTTTCCGCCAGCAGCATCGTTCCGATGCGACCGACCCGGCGGGCGAGTTAGGCTAGTGCGACCCATGTTCGTCTCCATTCCTTCCCGTACCAACCCGAGCCTGCGCTGGGCCACGCCCCTGCTGTTTGCGGTGATCTGGCTGGCTTTCTTGTGGTCCATTTCCCGTCCGGACGACGCCCGGCGCACGCTGTGGCTCGATTGGGGCGCGCTCTCCACCGGGCTGGCCAATCCACAGCACTGGTGGGCCGCGGTGCGCGACGGCAGCATGCTGCGCCTGTTCACCGCGCTGTTCCTGCATGCTGACTGGTCGCACCTGCTGGGCAATCTGGTGTTCCTGCTGATCTTCGGCCTGCCGGCGGAACGGGTGCTGGGCGCGTGGCGCTTCATGCTGTTGTTCCTGCTGGGCGGTGCTGCCTCCAATCTCGCTGCGCTGTATGCGATGGGCACCCCGGACCGGGTGATCATCGGTGCCAGCGGCGCGGTGTCGGCATTGATCGGCACCTATCTGGCGCTGTTCCCGGGCGCCAAACTGGGCGTGGTGCTGCCGCTGGGGCTGTTCCTGGAATTCGTGCGTGCCCCCGCCTTCCTGCTGATCGGCGTGTGGGCGGTGTTGCAGGTGGTGTTCGCCTATATCGGCCCGAGCTTCGGCATGGTTGCGTGGTCGGCGCATATCGCCGGCTTCATCTTCGGTGTGAGCTACGGCCTGTATGTCCGCGCCGCCATCGCCCGGCGCCTGCGTAAACGTCACGGCTTCTGATGCAGGGCGAGGTGCCTGCGCACCTCTATAATTGCCGCATGAGCAAGCCCTTGTACAAAGTCACGTTTCTCAACCACGGCAAGATCTACGAGCTGTATGCCGGCCGCGTCGGCAGCAGTCATCTGTGGGGCTTCAACGAAGTGGCCGAGCTGGTGTTCGACCTGCACAACGGCGTCGTCGTGGACCCCACCGAAGAGCGCCTGCGCGACGAGTTCGGCAATACCAAGGTGCTGCATCTGCCGATGCAGAGCATCGTGCGGATCGAGGAAGTCGAAAAGAAAGGGCAGTCGGCGATCCGCGATGCCACCACCGGTGAAAAGGTGGTGACACCGTTTCCGATGCCGTCCAAACCGCGCTAGACCGGCGCCACTCCGGGCAGCACGCCGTATCCCCGGGATCCGGTGCCAGGAGCGGCTATTTCTGCGGCTCTTCCGTTGCGGACGGCGCAACCGGTGCCGCCGGCGTGTACTTGGCCTTGGGCGCCACAATGACCGGCTCGGGCAACGGTGGCGTGGAACCGGGATGCTTGAGCTCCTTCAGAGCGGCGGTGATCGGCGCATCACCGGACAGCACCACGCCGGCATTGCGGCCTTCGGCGCCCTCGTCATCGCCCTGCAGGTGACCGGGCAACTTCGCTTCGCTGAAGTCGGCCAGGCTGGCGGGGGTGTCCTTGTCGATATCCGTTGCGGCGGGCGCCAGCTCCACGTCCGGAACGATGCCCGTGGCCTGGATTGATTTGCCGCTGGGCGTGTAATAGCGCGCGGTGGTCAGCTTCACCGAATCGCCATTGTCCAGCGGCAACACCGTCTGCACCGAGCCCTTGCCGAACGTGCGGCTGCCGATCACCCGTGCGCGCCGGTTGTCGCGCAACGCACCGGCCAGCACTTCCGAGGCGCTGGCCGAACCGGCGTCCACCAGCACCATCACCGGCGCGCCCTTCATCAGGTCGCCGGGGGTGGCATCGAATTTGGCATCGCTGATGGAGATCCGGCCGCGGGTGCTGACGATGCCGCCCTTGTCGAGAAGATCGTCGGCCACCTGCACCGCCGCGGTCAGCAGACCTCCGGGATTGCTGCGCAGGTCCAGCACCAGCCCCTTGAGCTTGCCACCGGCTTGCGCCTGCAGCTGATTGATGTGTTTCTGGAAGTCGGCGCCGGTGTCGGCCTGGAAGGTGCTGATCCGCACATAGCCATAACCGGGTTCCAGCATCCTGCTGCGCACACTGGTGATGCGGATCGTTTCGCGGGTGACGCTGACATCGAACGGCTTCTCCGTGCCCTCGCGCACGATGGTCAGCACCAGTTTGGTGCCGGGCGCCCCGCGTAATGGCTCCATCGCCTCGATCGCGCTGATCGGCTTGCCATCGACGGCGACGATGAGATCGCCCGCCTTCAGGCCGGCCCGCGCGGCCGGGGTATCGTCGATCGGCGAAATCACCTTCAACGTGTTGTCCTTCTGTTGCAGCAGTTCCACGCCGATGCCGTCGTAGGCACCACTGGCCTGCTCGTCGAAGGCTTCGGCGTCTTCCTTGTCGAAATAGGTGCTGTGCGGATCCAGATCCAGCAGCAGCCCGCGTATTGCCGACTGCATCAATTTCTTGTCTTCCACCGGATCGACGTAGGCGGCGCGCACCGCGTTGTAGACCGCAACGTAGCGGCGAATCTCCTCAAGCGGCACCCGCGAGGTCACCGACTCCTTTGCATCCGGATCGTCCGCGCCCGCTTTGGTTGCAGCCTGGGGGGTGCTCTGCGCCATGGCCAACGCGGGCGACAAAGCGAACAGCAGGGCAGCGGCAAGACGGGCTACACGCATGGATTACTCCGGAAGAAGAACAGATGCACGCGCTGGGCGTGCGGGCCGATTATGCGCGAAGCACCGGTAAATTCCCGTTGAACGATCCAACCCGGAACCGATGTCGGCTCAGCTCGTCTTCACTGCCGTTGCAGCCATGTGGTGGGGTCGACCGGCTGGCCATTGCGGCGCAGCTCGAAATACAAAGCGGGTGTGCCCTGGCCACCGGAACTGCCGACCTTGGCCACCGCCTCGCCGCGACGGACGCGCGCGCCCGCATCGCGCAACAGCGAATCGTTGTGGGCGTACAGGCTCATGTAGCCATTGCCGTGATCGACAATCAGGATCATGCCGTAACCGGTCATCCAGTCCGAAAACACGACGGTGCCGTCAGCGACCGCTGTCACCGTGCTGCCGGCGGCCGCGCCGATCAGTACTCCGCTGCTGGTATGCCCGTCCGGCAGGCGACCGCCGTAGCGGGCCAGCAGATTGCCCGACAGTGGCCATCCCAGCCCACCTACCTTGGGCGCCGGCGCGGCATTGGCCACCCGCGGCGGCGTTTTGCCAGCCCGCGTCCGGCTCGCCGGCTCGGCAGCCTGTTGCGCGGCGGCGCGGCGGGCAGCCGCACGTTTTTCGACTTCCGCGCGCCGGGCTGCGGCACGCAGGTTGGCCAGCAAGGTCTCCAGCGCCTTCGCATCCTGCCCGAGGGCTTTCTCGCGCTCACTGCGATCCTGGTAACGCTTGTCCAGCTCGGCCATTACGCGTGCCCGCTGCCGACGGTCCTCGAGCAACGCAGCGGCCTGCCTGCGGCGCTCTTCGCGTGCCTGCTCCAGCTCGTTGCGGCGCGCAACGATCTGCTGCTCGGTATCGGCCAGGGTCTCCAGCTCAGCGGTCAGCAGCGTGATCGCCTGCGCCCGCTCGCGCTGCAGGTAACGGTGATAGGCCAGATGGCGATGGCCATCGGCTACGGTGTCCTGCGACAGCAGCAGCTTCAAGGGTGCGTTGTTGCCAAGGTGGTAGGCGCCACGGAGCAGCGACGCCAGCTGCCGCCTCTGCCGATCGAGTCCCGCCTGGGATGCGGCACGTTGTTCCTGCAGTGCCGCCAGCGCCGCCTGCTCGCGCTGTATCGCCGATTCGGCCTCGGCCACTGCGCGGCCGGTGCTGGCAACCTTCTCATCGGCATCGCGCAGGCTGCGCGACGCATTTCCCCGCTCACCCTCCAGCTTGCGCCGCTCCTGCGCCACGCTCTTCAGCTCGCCACGCAGCTGCTGCAGCTTCTTCTCGGCCTCGCGCGGATTCTGCGCCATCGCACCAGCGGCAATCGCCAGCAGCAGCCATAGGCCGGCACGCCCCCAGCGTGATCCTGGTGATGGCGTCGCAACCCGGTGGCAGTGGCGGTTCAGGCGCAAGAGCGGTCCAGTGACTTCAGGCAGATGCGGATTGTAACCAACGGTGGTCTCATCAAACCTGCCGTTGTATGCCGCGCGGCTCCCAACCGGAGGTGTCCCGATGAAATCGACTTCACTCGCAGTGCTGCTCAGCCTCGCCGGGCTGGCATTTCCCGCCCTTGCCGCTGACGACATCAGCAAGGTCAATGGCAGCATCCACGCGGTCACCGGTGCAACCTACCGCGACCTGCAAACGGTGAACGGCAGCATCAGCGTGGAAGCCGGCGTGAAAGCGCGCCACATCGAAACGGTGAACGGCAGCATCCGCATGGGCGACAACGCCGAAGCCGACAACGTGGAAACCGTCAATGGTGGCATCAAGCTGGGCCGCAACGCCAACCTGGCCGGCAACCTGGAAACGGTCAATGGCAGCATCTTCAGCGATCACGGCGGCCGTATCGGTGGCGGCGTGGCAACCGTGAACGGCGGCATCGGCCTGGTCGGTACCGTCGTCGGCCGCAACATCGAAACCGTCAATGGCGATATCACCGTCGGTGTCGGTTCCGAGGTGCACGGCGGCGTGCATGTGAAAAAACCGGGCTTCAACTTCTCGCTTACGCCGATGCGCAAACCCCGCATCATCATCGGCCCCAATGCCGTCGTGCATGGTGACCTCGAGTTTGAACGCGACGTTGTGCTCTACGTACATCGCAGCGCCAGGATCGGAAGCGTGAAGGGCGCCACGGTCCAGCCGTTCGACAGCGAAAGCGCGCCGGCGAACTGAGCTCACGGCGTCCAGCTTGCATAGAATCAGGGGCTCGCTCGCAACAGGAAGTTCCTCCATGTCACGTAAATTGCTCTTGTGTCTTGCCGTCAGTGCCGCGCTGGTTGGCTGCAAGCGCGAGGAAGCCGCGCCCGCACCTGCCGCTCCGCCGGCGCCTTCCCACGCGTTCTCCGCTGACATCAACGCGGCCGATTTCGGCGAACTGGTGAAGACGCTTGCATCGGACGAGTTCGAAGGCCGCGCGCCAGGCAGCGTCGGTGAGGATCGTACCGTGGAGTACATCCGCGACCAGATGCAGCGCATCGGCCTGCAGCCGGGCAACGGCGACAGCTGGTTTCAGGACGTCGCCATGACCGAAACCACCGCCGATGAATCGACGGTGCTGAAACTCGACCAGAGCGGGAAAGCCAGCGAGCTCGCGTTCGGTACCGACATGGTCATCGGCACCCGCAGCGGCCAGGCGGAAGTGAAGATCGACGGCAGCGACATGATCTTCGTCGGTTACGGCGTGGATGCGCCCGAGCAGGACTGGAACGACTATGCCGGCCAGGACTGGAAGGGCAAGACGGTGGTGATGTTCGTCAACGACCCCGGCTTCCACGTCGAGGACAGCAAGCTGTTCGACGGCAAGCGCATGACGTACTACGGCCGCTGGACCTACAAGTTCGAAGAGGCCGCCCGCAAGGGTGCTGCCGCGGCGTTGATTGTCCACGACACCGCCGGCGCGGCCTACGGCTGGGATGTGGTGAAGAACTCCTGGGCCGGCCCCCAGTACGATCTGCCCGCCAAGGACGACAGCAAGCCGCGGCTGCCGGCTCAGGGCTGGCTCAGCGCCGAGGCGGCACGCAGGCTGTTCGCCGATGCGGGCCTGGATCTGGACAAGGCCTACAAGGACGCCAGCAAGCGCGGCTTCAAGCCGGTGCCGCTGCAGGCCAAGCTGTCCGTGGACCTGAAGAGCACCATCGCCGAGAAGAAGTCACGCAACGTGGTTGGTGTGTTGCCGGGCAGCAAGCGCGCGGACGAGGCGGTGCTGTACATGGCCCATTGGGATCACCTCGGCAAGCATGAGGGTGAAACCGGCGACAACATCTACAACGGCGCCGTGGACAACGCCACCGGGGTGGCGGGCATTCTGGAAATCGCCGATGCAATGGCCCACCAGCAGCCGGCGCCCGAACGCTCTGTGGTGTTCCTCGCAGTGACGCTGGAGGAATCCGGGTTGCTCGGCTCCCAGTACTACGTCACCCATCCGACGTTCCCGCTGGATAAGATCGCCGGCGTCATCAATATCGACGCGATGTCGGTGGCCGGGCGCGCGCGCGACATGACCGTCACCGGCTTTGGCAGCTCCGAGCTGGAGGACATCCTCAAGCCGCTGGCAGCAAAGCAGGGTCGCATCCTGCATACCGAAAGCTCCGTGCAAAGCGGCTTCTACTTCCGCTCGGACCATTTCAACTTCGCCAAGGCCGGCGTACCGGCACTGTATGCCGACGGTGGCGAAGATCTGCTCGAGGGTGGCACCGCCGCCGGCAAGCGCGTGGCAGAGGAATACGGACGTGACCGCTACCACGGCCCGAAGGACGAATACGACCCCGCGACCTGGAAGCTCGACGGTACGGTTGAAGACCTGCAGCTGCTCTACGGGGTCGGCCAAGAGCTCGCCGGTGGGGAGCGCTGGCCCAACTGGTATGACGGCAATCCCTTCAAGGCCGCCCGCGACCGGATGATGGACGGCAAGTCCAGCAGCGCCCACTGATTCCGCGCTAGGCATGACACGGAACGGCGCCTGCGGGCGCCGTTTTCGTTGGCGTGGCAAGGCGTTCTTCAGCGCGGAAACAACGCCGCCTTCATCGGCCTGAACATTCCCGGTCACCACAGCGCGGCTTCACCCCCTGCGCGCATCCCAAAAGCGACGATCAGTCCTCATCCTGCCTCTTTTGGAGATAAGACCATGCGCTCGCGGATCCTCAATGCTTCCATTCTCATCGCACTGCTCGGCATCGCAGGCGGCGTCCAGGCCCAGACCACGGTCGAGTCCGGGTTGAAGCAATCTGAAGTAAAGGCCTTGCTGGACAAGCAAGGTTATTCGCGTGTCGACAAGATTGAATTCAATGACGGTCTATGGGAGGCCAAGGCCACCAGCGCCAACGGCGAGCGCGTCGATCTGCGGGTGGAACCCGTCAGTGGGCGCATCTATGTCGAGGATGGAAAAGTTGTCTCCCGCCTCAGCGAAGACGAAGTACGCGCATCACTGACGACCCAGGGTTTCTCCCGAATCCATGACCTCAAGTTCAAGGACGGGCTGTGGCGGGCCGAGGCGGAAAATTCCAGCGGGCAGGAGGTGAAGCTGCGGATCGACCCGGACGACGGCGCGGTCGTCAGCGCGCAGAACGACTGAGCCGGTGCGGCGCAGCTGTGAAGCGCGCGGTTTCTCGCCACGGGTTGCGCGCAGGTTTCCCGCCCTGCGGCACGGCAGCTTCGGTGGGCAAAGAAAAAGGTTCATCTCCCAACTCCGGGGAAGGCCGCACGGATCTTGAGGAAGAAGTAGGCGTCATCGCGGTAACCGTAGGCGATGCGCTTGATGACCTTGATGCGGTTGTTGATGCCTTCGACCAAGCCGGTGTGCATGGGCCAGCGCACCCGGCTGAGGATGCCGCGCCAATAAGGCTGCAGGCATTTGGCGAAGTGCATCAGGGCGGGGATACCGCTCTGCCGGGCGTGGCGCAGCCACTGGGTCCAGGCACTGCGCCAGGCCCAGGCCGAGGGTGCAGTCCACAGTGCCTTGAGTTGTTCCTTCATCACATAGACCGCCATCAACGACTGGTTCGCCTCCAGCACCTCGGCCAGCCGCACCTGCTCGCGGTCTTTCAGGTTCGCCGGGTTGCGCAGCAACAGCCAGTGCGCGCGCTTGACCACCCGGCGCGCCGGCTTGTCGTGCCGCAGCTGGTTGGCGGCATCCACCCGCACCCGGCTCACCACCTCGCGCCCGTACTTGGCGATCACGTGGAACAGGTCGTAGACCACCCGTGCGTTCGGGCAATACCGGCGCACCTCCAGGTCGTAGGCCGTGTTCATGTCCATCGCCACGGCTTGGACCTGCGCGCAGCGCTGCGGCCCAAGCAGTTCGAAGAACGGTCGCACCTCGGCCCGCGAGCGGCCACGGCCCACCCACAGCACTCGCTTGCGCTCCACGTCGACCACCACGGTGGCGTAGCGATGACCCTTCTGGATCGCGAATTCGTCCATGGCGATCCGCCGCACGCCATCCAGATCGACCGGACCCACGCGACGCTCCAGCGCCCGGAAATCGATCGCCTTGGCGGTCTTCCAGTCGATGCCGTGCCAGCGGGCAGCATGCCGCACCGAGGTCGCTGCACACAATCGGACCACGCTCTGGGCCAGTCGCCGGGTCACCCGCGCATGCGGGTCCAGCCAGTCCAACTGCTCCAGCCGCGGACCGCAACGCGGGCAGGCCAGCCGCAGCCGCTCGATCTCCAGCTCCACCGGATCCTCAAACACCGGCAGGTCGCGGATCCGCCGGACCGTGCGGTCATGGATCGCGGCGACCGCTTCGCCGCAGCCGCTGCAGCGGCGAACATGGCCAGGCACCGGCGTCAGTTCCAGCACCAGCCAGCGACGCTCCCCGCGTTGCTCGTGCCGCCAGTCTTCAACCCGATACCCCACCCAACCACCCAGCTGGGCCATACAATCCCCGTCGGCCACGGCCGACCCCCCGGTTTGTTGTCTCGACAACTACAAACTAACCGGGTCGGCCGTGCGCCCCTCCCTCAATTGGGAGAAGAACCAAGAAAAAGCCCCGCAGCGTGGGCTGCGGGGCTTTTCAGGAAAATCCTGGCGATGACCTACTCTCGCATGGCTTAGGCCACACTACCATCGGCGCAGCTGCGTTTCACTGCCGAGTTCGGGATGGGATCGGGTGGGGCCGCAGCGCTGTTTTCACCAGGAAGACCGGGGAGCGGCGCGTCACGCGCCAGCTCGGCAGGAGGCTCTTGCGAGGGCAAGCTCCCCAAATCGGAGTGCTTGCAAAAAAAGCAAACCCCCGCCGGAGAACCGACGGGGGTTTGGGATAAAAACCCTGGCGATGACCTACTCTCGCATGGCTTAGGCCACACTACCATCGGCGCAGCTGCGTTTCACTTCCGAGTTCGGGATGGGATCGGGTGGTGCCACAGCGCTAATTTCACCAGGGAGACGGTTGGAGCGTCGCCGGCTTTTCATTCAAGCAACCGGGAGTAATCCCTTGGTTACTTGAGCAAAAAGCGCATAAAGGCGCCCAGTCTCGCGTTTGGTCTTGTGACGTAGCGTGCACTTGGATCTATCGACATGTCGTCGGCCAAGGCAACTTGAGGTTATATGGTCAAGCCGCACGGATCATTAGTATCAGTTAGCTCAATACATTGCTGTACTTACACACCTGACCTATCAACCACGTAGTCTACATGGTTCCTTTAGGGGGCTTGTGCCCCGGGAAGTCTCATCTTGAGGCGCGCTTCCCGCTTAGATGCTTTCAGCGGTTATCGCTTCCGAACATAGCTACCCGGCAATGCCACTGGCGTGACAACCGGAACACCAGAGGTTCGTCCACTCCGGTCCTCTCGTACTAGGAGCAGCCCCTCTCAAACTTCCAACGCCCATGGCAGATAGGGACCGAACTGTCTCACGACGTTCTGAACCCAGCTCGCGTACCACTTTAAATGGCGAACAGCCATACCCTTGGGACCGACTACAGCCCCAGGATGTGATGAGCCGACATCGAGGTGCCAAACACCGCCGTCGATATGAACTCTTGGGCGGTATCAGCCTGTTATCCCCGGAGTACCTTTTATCCGTTGAGCGATGGCCCTTCCATACAGAACCACCGGATCACTAAGTCCTAGTTTCCTACCTGCTTGATCCGTCGATCTTGCAGTCAAGCACGCTTATGCCTTTGCACACAGTGCGCGATGTCCGACCGCGCTGAGCGTACCTTCGAGCTCCTCCGTTACTCTTTAGGAGGAGACCGCCCCAGTCAAACTACCCACCATACACGGTCCCGGATCCGGATTACGGACCTCGGTTAGAACGTCAAGCACGACAGGGTGGTATTTCAAGGATGGCTCCACTGCAGCTAGCGCCACAGTTTCATAGCCTCCCACCTATCCTACACAGACGAACTCAACGTTCAGTGTAAAGCTATAGTAAAGGTTCACGGGGTCTTTCCGTCTTGCCACGGGAACGCTGCATCTTCACAGCGATTTCAATTTCACTGAGTCTCGGGTGGAGACAGCGCCGCTGTCGTTACGCCATTCGTGCAGGTCGGAACTTACCCGACAAGGAATTTCGCTACCTTAGGACCGTTATAGTTACGGCCGCCGTTTACTGGGGCTTCGATCAAGAGCTTCGCCTTGCGGCTGACCCCATCAATTAACCTTCCAGCACCGGGCAGGCGTCACACCCTATACGTCCACTTTCGTGTTTGCAGAGTGCTGTGTTTTTGATAAACAGTCGCAGCGGCCTGGTTACTGCGGCCCTCTTCAGCTATAGCTCGCATGAGCCACCAAAAAGGGCGCACCTTCTCCCGAAGTTACGGTGCCATGTTGCCTAGTTCCTTCACCCGAGTTCTCTCAAGCGCCTGAGAATTCTCATCCTACCCACCTGTGTCGGTTTACGGTACGGTCTGCGTAAGCTGAAGCTTAGGAGCTTTTCCTGGAAGCGTGGTATCAGCGACTTCGCCATAAAGGCTCGTCTCGGTGCTCGGTCTTGAAGGATCCCGGATTTGCCAAAGATCCAAACCTACCGCCTTTCCCCGGGACAACCAACGCCCGGTACGCCTAACCTTCTCCGTCCCTCCATCGCACTTACGCGAGGTGCAGGAATATTAACCTGCTTCCCATCGACTACGCATTTCTGCCTCGCCTTAGGGGCCGACTCACCCTGCGCCGATTAACGTTGCGCAAGGAAACCTTGGGCTTTCGGCGTGCGGGTTTTTCACCCGCATTATCGTTACTCATGTCAGCATTCGCACTTCCGATACCTCCAGCAAGCTTCTCAACTCACCTTCACAGGCTTACGGAACGCTCCTCTACCGCGTACATATAAATATGCACACCCCAAGCTTCGGTTCACTGCTTAGCCCCGTTAAATCTTCCCCGCAGACCGACTCGACCAGTGAGCTATTACGCTTTCTTTAAAGGGTGGCTGCTTCTAAGCCAACCTCCTGGCTGTCTGTGCCTTTCCACATGGTTTTCCACTTAGCAGTGAATTTGGGACCTTAGCTGTGGGTCTGGGTTGTTTCCCTTTTCACGACGGACGTTAGCACCCGCCGTGTGTCTCCCATACAGTCCGTCTCGGTATTCGGAGTTTGCAATGGTTTGGTAAGTCGCGATGACCCCCTAGCCATAACAGTGCTCTACCCCCGAGAGGATACATATGAGGCGCTACCTAAATAGCTTTCGAGGAGAACCAGCTATCTCCGGGTTCGATTAGCTTTTCACTCCTAATCACAGCTCATCCCCGTCTTTTGCAACAGACGTGGGTTCGGGCCTCCAGTACCTGTTACGGCACCTTCACCCTGGCCATGACTAGATCACCCGGTTTCGGGTCTACTGCCCGCGACTATGCGCCCTTATCAGACTCGGTTTCCCTTCGCCTCCCCTATACGGTTAAGCTTGCCACGAACAGTAAGTCGCTGACCCATTATACAAAAGGTACGCAGTCACTCTTGCGAGCTCCTACTGCTTGTACGCACACGGTTTCAGGATCTATTTCACTCCCCTCTCCGGGGTTCTTTTCGCCTTTCCCTCACGGTA
>CAVOJC010000001.1:0-490000 GCA_963696155.1 uncultured Gammaproteobacteria bacterium | reverse complement strand
CCGAAGACAATAACTTTAGCTGCAGAAATTCAACCACTGGCAACGTTTCGCTTGCATTAAAACAATTGAATCATTGCTTGATTAAACGTCTGCAAGATGGACAGTCATCCACTCCTGCAGGCGTCCTCACAAGATACCTGCGCATACTTTCAAAGAACTTCGAATCGGGCCTCAACGCCGTCTTCGTAGGCTGCGACGTTGCCGTCGTAGCGAGCCGCCCATTATAGCCGGCTTTTCCACCTCGTCAACACCTCGTTACGAGAAGTTGATCCGGTTGCTCCCGCCTCAGACCCGGAGGTCCTTGCCGAAGCGAGCCGCCTATTATGTCAGGCTTTTCGTTTCCGTCAACAACTTCTTTCGAAGAGGTTGATCCTGATCGCTCGCGGTTGCCGCCTTGCGGTGGCCCCTGCGTCAGGGGGAGGTGAATTATGGGCCCATTCCCGGCTTTTGGGAAGGGGTGCAGGCAACCATTTTTGTGCGCTGCACCCTCCCCTCCCTTCCCAGCGACCACGACCGGCGCTGGTCCCGGCCCTGCCCTCAACGCGCAATAAGAAGTACGCGCGCGAAGTTGCGCTTGCCCACCTGCAGCAAGCCCTCAAAGCCCGGCACGAACACCTGCTGGGCGTCCTCAACGACCTCGCCATCCACCTTTACCGCCCGCTCCTTCAACTTGCGCGAGGCTTCGGAATTGCTTGGGGTCAGGCCAGCGGCGGTCAGCAGCGCGCCGATACGCAGGCCTTCGGCGGGCACAGCCACTTCCTGCAACGGCAGCTGGGTGATGTCGCCCTGCCCGGTGACAGCCGCATTCCAGCCGGCGATCGCCTGTTCGGCGGCAGCGGCATCGTGGAAGCGCGTGGTCAGCTCGCGCGCCAGCCGCAATTTGACTTCGCGCGGATTGAGGCCACCGGCCTCGACCTGCTGGCGCAGGCTGATGGCTTCGGCCTGGCTGATATCAAAGGAGAGCAGCTCGATCCAGCGCCACATCAGCTCGTCGCCGATCTTCATGGTCTTGGTGACGATGTCGATGGCCGGCTCGTTGATACCAATATAGTTGCCCAGCGACTTGGACATCTTGGCCACGCCGTCCAGGCCTTCCAGCAGCGGCATGGTCAGCACGATCTGCGGCTTCTGCCCGTGGTGCTCCTGCAGCCCGCGGCCCATCAGCAGGTTGAACTTCTGGTCGGTGCCGCCAATTTCGACATCCGCCTCCAGCGCGACCGAGTCGTAGCCCTGCACCAGCGGATACAGGAACTCGTGGATGGCGATGGACTGCTGGGCCGCGTAGCGCTTGGCGAAGTCGTCGCGCTCGAGCATCCGCGCCACGGTGTGCTGGCCCGGCCAGGCGGATCATGTCGGCTGCGCCCATCTTGCCGAACCACTCCGAGTTGAAGCGCACTTCGGTCTTCTCGCGGTCCAGCACCTTGAACACCTGCTCCTCATAGGTACGCGCGTTGGCCAGCACGTCGTCCTTGCTGAGCGGCTTGCGGGTGACGTTCTTGCCTGACGGGTCGCCAATCAGGCCGGTGAAGTCGCCGATCAGGAAGATGACCTGGTGGCCGAGCTCCTGGAACTGGCGCAGCTTGTTCAGCAGCACGGTGTGACCCAGATGCAGATCCGGCGCGGTGGGATCGAAGCCGGCCTTGATCCGCAGCGGGCGCCCGCTTTCCAGGCGCTGACGCAACTCCTCCAGTTTGAGGACTTCATCGGCGCCACGACCGATCAGGGCAAGGGCTTCTTCAATGGGGTGCACGCTAAAACTCCCGGCTTGGCCGTCAAGAACATGAATGGTGTTAATTACAAGTTAACCACGGCAGAAACCTGAAAAGCCATACAGCTCAAGGGTTTGACGCGATCTTCATAGGTGACTATGTTAGCCGCGTTTGGGCCCACGATTCGGGTCGACCAGAGAACCACACTGATGCCGAATTCCGATCATGGCCAAGCGCGCAAGCAGCGCTTCCAGGAACGCCTCAACGTCCTCCACGACACCGCCCTGCATCGAAAGCTCAAGCGGCATCTGCCGGCCGCTTTCAACGAGAGCTGGACCCGCCGTCACTGGATCCACGCCAGCCTGTTCGTGACCATCGGCGCGTTGGCCGCGACGATCGTGCCGGGCTTTTCCAACGCCATCGATGCCCCCGTGCCGCTGGCCAATTCCACTCTCGCACTGCCCCTGCCGCCGCTGTCGCTGGCGCGGCAGGCTGAAACGCCCGGGGACAGCTGGCAGATTCTGCGGGTGCAACCCGGGCAGACGCTGAGCAACCTGTTTGAACAGGCCAGCATTCCGGCCACGGTGATGCACCGCATCCTCGAGCATCCAGGTACCCGCGAGGTGCTGACCCGGTTGCGACCGGGTACCGAGATCGCCTTCGACATGCCCCTCAATGGCGAGCTGCGCACGCTGCGCTTCGACCGCGACCCCAGTCACCGGGTCGAGCTGTCGCTGAAAGGCGATGACATCCGCGAAAAAGTGATGGAGCGCGTCAGTACCACCCGCACCGTGGTGGCCAGCGGTCAGATCAGCAGCTCCCTGTACGCGGCCGGACGCAAGGCGGGATTGACGCCATCGGCCATCGCGACGATGACCGACGAGATTTTCAAGTACGACATCGACTTCTCCAAGGACCTGCAGCCGGGCGATCGCTTCAGCGTGGTGCTGGACGAGACCTGGCGTGAAGGCGAACGCATCGATACCAGCAAGATCCTGGCCGCCACGTTCAATACCGGCGGCAAGACCTATACCGGCTTCCGCTTCGATCGCAATGGCAAGTCCGAATACTTCGATATCAACGGCCGGCCGTTGAAGAAGAGTTTCATCCGCTCGCCGATCCAGTTCGCACGCCTCAGCTCCAATTTCGGCTCGCGCCGGCATCCGGTGCTGGGCACGATGCGCATGCACAAGGGCGTGGACTACGCCGCGCGCACCGGCACCCCGATCATGGCCGCCGGCGATGCCCGCGTGCAGTTTGCCGGCACCCAGCGCGGATACGGCAATGTGGTCATCCTGGACCATGGCCGCGGCCACACCACCCTGTACGCGCACATGTCGCGCTTCGGCAAATTCCGCACCGGCCAGCGTGTGACCCAGGGCAACGTGATCGGCTACGTCGGCTCCACCGGCATGTCCACCGGCCCGCATCTGCATTACGAATTCCGCCTCAACGGGGTACACCGCAATCCGCTGTCGGTGACGATGCCGCCGCCGGAGCCGCTGAAGGGTGCCGAGCTGGCTGCGTTCCGCGCGCAGACCTCACCGGCGCTGGCACGAATCAAGGGCATGGAAAGCCTGATCTACGCGGATGCAGGCAAATCCACGCCGGCTCGCAGCGTCACTGCCAGCGTCGCCGCGGCACCGGCGGGCAAAAGCGGCTGACAAATTCAACCACGTGCGATTGACGGCACGGGCGCACAGCACCGAAGCTCAGCGCCTGTTTGCCTGAGCTTTTGCCATGTCCGTTGCCGTCGATCCGAAGCTTCCCCTTTTCCTGGGCCTGATGTCCGGTACCAGTGCCGACGGCATCGATGCGGCGCTGGTGCAGTTTCCCGGGGCCGGCGGTTGCCGCTTCGTGCACGGGCATACCCATCCGTGGGCGGCGGAAACACGCGCAACCCTGATCGCACTCGGACAGGGCGGTGATATCCATTCACTCGATGAACTCGGGCAGCTGGATGCCGAGGTCGCCATCGCATTCGCCGGGGCTGCCAGCGAACTGCTCGCGCAGGCGCAGGTGCAACCCGCGCAGGTGCGTGCGATCGGCTCGCACGGGCAGACGATCCGCCATCGTCCCCTCGCCGACCCGGCATTCACCTGGCAACTGGGTGATGGCAACCGCATTGCCGAGCTGACCGGCATCACCACGGTGGCCGATTTCCGTCGCCGCGACGTCGCCGCCGGTGGACAGGGCGCGCCACTGATGCCCGCCTTCCATCAGGCCATGCTGGGCAAGGCCGATGAGGACCGGGCCATCCTCAATCTGGGCGGGATTGCCAACCTGACCGTGCTCGCCCGCGACGGCCGCATCGCCGGCTTCGATACCGGCCCGGCCAACGCGCTGCTCGACAGCTGGTGCCAGCGTCATCAAGACCAGCCCTATGACGCCGACGGCGCGTTCGCCGCCAGTGGCCAGGTTGATGAGGCCCTGCTCGCGCGCCTGCGCAGCGACGCCTGGTTCGCGCTGCCACCACCCAAAAGTACCGGCCGCGAGCAGTTCCATCTGCGCTGGGTGGAGTCGCACCTGGGGCAAGGCCCGAGCCCGGCGGATGTGCAGGCGACGCTGCTCGAGCTCACTGCCGCCACCGTGGCCGATGCCCTGCTGGCGCAGCTGCCACGGGCAAGCCGATTGCTGGTGTGTGGCGGTGGGGTAGGCAACGGGCAGCTGTTGCGACGGCTCGGCGCGCGGTTACCGGGCGTGCTGATCGAGTCCAGCGCCGAGCACGGCCTGGATCCGGACTACATGGAAGCCATGGGCTTTGCCTGGCTGGCACGCGAGACGCTCGCCGGCCGGCCCGGCAACCTGGCCGGTGTCAGCGGCGCGAAAGGGCCACGCATCCTCGGTGCCATCCACCCGGCCTGAAGCCTGCCCAGCACTACGGGAGGCGGCTAATGCCTGCAGTCGCAAGATCCTGCGAGCCTCATTGCGGGACGGCACAGCCGTTGCCCGGTTCGTCGATGGCGGTGACTACAAGGCGGCCGCGGCGGGCAAGGCGTGCAGGGCGGCGATCGCCTCGGACAACACATCGACTTCCTCGTTCTCAAAGCCGCCGCGCACTTCGCTTTCGGTCATGAACAGACCTTGCTCCAGCAGCGCCAGGCACGCCTGTTCGCCGGTCCAGCCACGCGCGGCGGCCACCCGGTCGATCCGTTCGAGCAAGAACGGGTCCACGTCACGCAGATTCAGATCGGCCATGTCTACTCCATGGTGGGTGATGCCCGCCGCACGGTAACCAATCCATCATGCGGATCAGCCAGCCGGAATTCACGCCGGTCCGTGCTCGCGGATCTTCGGCCACAGCCAGACCAGCAACAGCAGGGTCGGAATGACAGTGACCGAGCTGAGCATGAAGAAGGCGCTGTAGGACGTCGCCTCGACGATGTAGCCGGAAACACCGCCGACAAACTTCCCCGGCAGGTTGGCCAGTGAGACCAGCAGCGCGTACTGGGTGGCGGTGAAGTTGCGGTCGGTCAGCGAGGACATGAAAGCCACCAGCACGGTGCCGGCGAAGCCCTGGAACAGATTGTCCGCACTGAGCGCCGCGTAGAACGCCCACAGCTGCCCGGGGTTGTGCGCCATCAGCAGAAAGGCCAAGTTGGACAGCGCCACACCGAGCGCGGCCACCAGCAGCATGCGGCGGAAGCCGAACGCGGCCACCGCGATGCCACCAACGAACGCGCCGCCGATGCCCATCCAAACCCCGAACAGCTTGGAGACGGTGGCGATGTCGGCCTTGTCGAAGCCCGAATCCAGATAGAACGGCCCGGCCATCACGCCGATGACCTGGTCGGGGAACTTGTACAGACCGACAAAGGCCAGCAACCCCAGCGCCAACACCACGCCATTGGTGGTGAAAAAGCTGGAAATCGGTTGCCAGAACGCACCGATGAAGTCGATCCGCCGCGCGATACGTGTTTCCGGCCGCGCCGGCTCGCGGCAGACCAGGGTGGTGATGATCGGCAGCAGCATCAGCGAGGCCATGGCCAGGTAGGCTACGACCCAGCTTTCGAACTGCGCCAGGTAGAGCGCGCCGGCGCCGGCCAGGATCAGGCCGATGCGGTACCCAAGCGTATACGTTGCCGCGAGCGCGGCCTGGGCGCTCTCCGGTGCGATCTCGATGCGGTAGGCATCGACCACCGAATCCTGGGTGGCCCCGGCGAAGGAGGCCACCAGCACCCACAGCACCAGCGGGGTGACGCCGAGCTCCGGGCGCACGAAGGCCAGTGCGAACAGCCCGCCGGTAACCCCGACCTGCGAGGCCAGCAGCCACGAGCGGCGGCGGCCGAGGAAACCGATCAGCGGGAAGGCATAACGGTCGATCAGCGGAGCCCAGACGAACTTCATCAGGTAGAAGAAGCTGGCCAGGCTGATCAGACCGATGCTGCCCAGGTCCAGGCCGACGTCGCGCAGGCGTGTGGACAATGTCTGCGAGGCGATCAGCAGGAACGGCAGCCCGCTGCCGAAGCCGAGCAAGGCCATGGTCAGCGCCGAAGGCGTGCCAAAGGCGCGCCTGATGCCGGCCCAGCCCTTGTAGGACACCGCTGCCGCCGGCGTGTCACTCATGCGGCGTAGTCCACCACGAACGGGGCATGGTCGGAGAATCGCTCGTCACGGTAGATCGAGCAGCTGCGCAGGCGCTCACGCAGGCCGGGGGTGACGAACTGGTAATCGATGCGCCATCCCACGTTGTTGGCCCGCGCCGCGCCGCGGTTGCTCCACCACGTGTAGTCCTGGCCTTCGGGGTGCAGCACCCGGTACGCGTCCACCCAGCCGCGCCCGCTCGCCGCATCGGCGGCTTCGCTCTGGTCTGCGCACAGGCCATTGAGCCAGTCGCGCTCGGCCGGCAGGCAGCCGGAGTTTTTCTGGTTGGACTTCCAGTTGCGGATGTCCAGCGCGCTGCGCACGATGTTCCAGTCGCCGCACAGCACGTAGTCGCGGCCGCTGGCCAGCCACTGGTCGAGGATCGGCCGCAGCCATTCCATCACCTCGAACTTGAAACCCTGGCGCAGCTCGCCCGAGCTGCCCGACGGGATATAGAACGACACCACGCTGAGGTTGCCGTAGCGCGCCTCGATGTAGCGGCCTTCATCGTCGAACGGCGCCCAACCCAGCGAGGTGCGCACTTCGTCCGGCTCGCGCTTGCTGTAGATCGCCACGCCGCTGTAGCCCTTCTTGGTGGTGGCATCGCGGTAGAAGCAGTGGTGGCCGTCCGGGCGGAACATCGGATCGCTCAACTGCGATTCCTGCGCCTTGGTCTCCTGGATGCACAGCACATCGGCGTCTTGCTCCCGGAACCAGTCGATAAACCCCTTGGTGGCGGCGGAACGGATGCCGTTGGCGTTGAAACTGATGATGCGCATGAAAGACCGCTGACAGACTGGGGACCGGCAAAAGCATACCTGCTTGCGGCAGCATTCCCCGAAGCCATGCTTTACGCTTTGCATCCCCCGTACCGTGACCGGCCGTGCCCATGAGTGATCATCGTTCCCGTTTCCTGCAGCTGGCGCTGAATGCCGATGCCTTGCGTTTTGGCCAGTTCACGCTCAAGTCCGGGCGGGTCAGTCCGTACTTCTTCAACGCCGGCCGTTTCGACACCGGCCTGGCGCTGGCCCAGCTGGGCAACTGCTACGCCGACGCCATCGAGTCGGCCGGCATCGCCTGCGACCAGCTGTTCGGCCCGGCCTACAAGGGCATCCCGTTGGCCACGGCCATCGCCTGCGAGTTCTCCCATCGCGGCCGCGACCTGCCGCTGACGTTCAACCGCAAGGAAGCCAAGGCCCACGGCGAAGGCGGCAATCTGATCGGCGCCGACATGGCCGGCCGGCGGGTGCTGATCGTCGACGACGTGATCACCGCCGGCACCGCCATCCGCGAGGCGCTGGCCATCATCCGCGCCGCCGGCGGCATTCCGGCCGGTATCGTGGTGGCGCTGGATCGCCAGGAAGTCGCCTCCGAACAGGATCCGCGTTCGGCCGCGCAGGCCGTGGCCGAGGAAGCGGGCATCCCGGTGGTGGCGGTGGCCGATCTGGCCGACCTGCTTGCATTCGCCTCTGGAAACCCGGAACTTGTCGGCTACCGCGAACCGTTGCTGGCCTACCGTGCCCGCTACGGTAGCCAACCATCAGGCTGACAGCAGGGGGCTGCCATGATGCCGATCTTGTCCAAATCCGGTGCACTGGCACTGGTCGTGCTGGCGACGCTGGCGATGCCGGCTGCCGCCCAGAAGAAGGGCGATTCCACAGCCAAGAAGCTGTACTGCTGGGATGAAGGAGGGCGCCGGATCTGTTCGGACACCTTGCCTCCGGAAGCGGTGAACAGCGCGCGCGATGAATTCAATGCCGGCAGTGGGTTGCGCAGCGGCGAAGTGCAGCGCGCGCTCACCGCCGAAGAGCGGGTCGCCGCCGCGGCCGAGGCGGCCCAGCAGCGGGTCGACCAGGCGGCAGCCGACACCCGCCGCCGCACCGAGCAGGCGATGCTGACCACTTTCCAGAGCGAGGATGACCTGCGCCGCGTGTTCAGCGAGCGCATCGGTATCGTCGACAACAACATCGAAACCGCCCGCTACAACGTCGCCAGTCTGCGTGAGGCACTGGCGACCCAGTTGCGCACCGCCGGTGATCGCGAACTGGCGGGACAGAAGATCGCCGACAAGCAGCTCGAGCAGATCCGCCAGCGCCATCGCGAGCTGCTGATGCAAAAGCGCATGCAGAGCTCTTTCGAGCAGCAGCGCCAGGCTCTGGACGTGGAAATCGAGCAGACCGTGGAGCGCTATCGCCTGCTCAAGGGCATTGCCGGCCCGGCCAGCGGCTGAGCCGCGGCCCATCCGGAGCTGTTGCGAAGGCGGCCCATGGCCGCCTTCTTTGTTGCTGCTCTCTCTATAACCGGGTAACCGCGTTGACCGGCAAAGGGCAGCCCGCCGGCCCATCCTGCGGACGCCAACGCCGTATCGATGGCGGTGGCGCCGCGCCGGATCAGAAGCCCGGTTCCACACCCGGCAACAGTTGCTGCAGCTGGCTGCGGAACAGGTCCTTGATCCGCTCCAGAGCCGCCTCGTCGTTTGCCTCGAAACGCAGCACCAGCAACGGCGTGGTGTTGGAAGCACGCACCAGCCCCCAGCCATCGCTGAAGTCGGCCCGCAAGCCGTCGATGGTGGACAGGCGCGCGGCCGCAAACGGCGAATCCTCGACCTGCGCGGCGGCCACGAACAACGCCACCTGCGCATGCCCGGTCCCCGCTTCCACTGGCACCTTGAGCTCGGGCGTGGCCACGCTTTCGGGCAACTCGGCCAATACCTCGGACGGGTCCTCCTCGCGCTGGGCGAGGATTTCCAACAGGCGCGCGGCCGAATACAGGCCATCGTCGAAGCCGTACCAGCGCTCCTTGAAGAAGAAGTGGCCGCTCATCTCGCCGGCCAGCTCGGCATCGGTCTCGCGCATCCGCGCCTTGATCAGCGAATGGCCGGTCTTCCACATCATCGGGCTGCCGCCGTGACGCAGCACGTAGTCCGACAGCTTGCCGCTGCACTTGACGTCGTAGATCACCAGCGCGCCAGGATTGCGTTGCAGCACATCGGCGGCGAACAGCATCAGCAGCCGGTCGGGATAGATGATCTTGCCCTCGCGGGTGACCACCCCGAGGCGGTCGCCATCGCCGTCGAAGGCCACGCCGATATCGGCGTCGAAACGCTTCACGGTCTGGATCAGGTCTTCCAGGTTGTGCGGCTCGCTCGGATCCGGATGGTGGTTGGGGAACTCGCCGTCGACATCGCAGTACAGCGGGATGACTTCGGCACCGATGGCCTCCAGCAACTGCTGCGCGACCGCACCGGCGACGCCATTGCCGGCATCGGCCACCACCTTGAGCGGGCGGTCCAGCTGCACGTCATCGGCGATGCGCTGAACGTAGTCGGCCATCACCTCGCGTTGCTGCATGCTGCCCGGCTCTGCGGCACTGTGCAGCCGGCCTTCGCTGATGCGGCTGTACAGATCGGTGATGGCTTCGCCAGACAGGGTTTCGCCACCGACCACGATCTTGAAGCCGTTGTAGTCGGGCGGGTTGTGGCTGCCGGTCACTGCCACGCAGCTGCCGGCGCGCAGGTGATAGCTGGCGAAATACACCACCGGCGTCGGTGCCAGGCCGATATCGATCACCTCGCAGCCGGCCTTGCGCAGGCCCTCGATCAGCCCCTCGCACAGTTCCGGGCCGGACAGGCGCCCATCACGGCCGACCACGATGTCACGCAGGCCCTGGGCCTGCATCACGCTGCCGACGGCCTGGCCGATCAGACTGGCCACGGCCGGGGTGAGCTCGGAGCCGACCACGCCACGGATGTCGTAGGCACGGAAAATGCCGGCCGGAACCGTCTGCCCTTGCATCGTTGGCTCATCACCCGGCTCTACGGCCCGGGCTGCAGCTACCGGCAACGGCGCCTGCTCCAGACTCTCCTGCAACGTCGGCCCGGTGTCGGCGGTCTCGGCGGCCGAGGCCCGCCGCGGCAGACGCACGCGGCCGCGGCCGAGCAACAGCAACAGCGCAGTCAGCAGCAACAGGCCGGCCACCACCAGGCACGGCATCGCGCCCAAGCCCAGCGGACCGGCATCGACATCCGGTACCGCGGCGGCCACCCGCAGGCCGCTCCTGCCGATCGGGCGGGCCAGGGCCTCGGCACCCGTGCCCAGGCCGGTGGCACCCAGCTCGATCACGTTGTGACCGCCCTGGCGCAATGCCAGATAGCCGCTGCCGGGTGCCTGTATTTCGTCAAAAACACCGGTCAGGCGCAGCAATGGCTGGCGTACATAGATCACAGCCGGCTGCCCGCCCAGCTGCACCGCGGCGGCCAGTCCGAGCCGCTGGCTGCCGTCATCACGGACCACGCGCGCCAGCGGCTCTTCACCGCCCAACGCCATTTCCAGCAAGGCCAGCCGCGAGTAGCCGAACGCGGCCGGATCGCGGTAGGCCTCGTCCAGCGCCGCGGGCAGCACCTGCACGTCTTCCACGCCAGGCCACTGCTGCCGCAGCGCCGCGGCGGCGGCGGCCGCATCGGCACGCGCCAATGCCGCCTTGACTGGCGCGGACTGCAACTCCTTGGCCAACTGCGCGGTCTGGGCGTTGAACGCCCTTTCCAGCCCGTCCACGACCCGGTCGCGCGCGCCCTCGACTTGGGCGGCGATGCCGGCCTGGCGCCACTGCGCCACGCCACTCCAGCCGAACCAGCCGGCCAGCAGCAGCAACAGCACTGCCAACAACGGTGTCGACCGACCCAACGACGTGCGCGAGCGCCCGTTCTGATTCCTCTGGCTCATCGTGACTGTCCCCTGTCAGCGCACCCCGGTGTGGCCGAATCCACCCGTTCCCCGCGCACTGTCGATGAAAGTATCCACTACCTGCAGCGCCACGCGTGTGATCGGCAGCACCACCAGCTGCGCGATGCGATCACCGGGCTGGATCGTGAAAGCTTCGCGGCTGCGGTTCCATGCACTGATCAACAGCGGCCCCTGGTAGTCGGCATCGATCAGGCCGGTGCCGTTCCCCAGCACGATGCCGTGGCGGTGACCGAGGCCCGAACGCGGCAATACCACCGCGCACAGGCCGGGATCGTCGATATGGATGGCCAGCCCGCTGGGCAGCAGCGCGGCGTCGCCGGGTTCAATGGTCATTGGCGCGTCGATCGCGGCGCGCAGGTCCATGCCGGCGCTGGATTCGGTGGCGTAGGCGGGCAAGGGCCACTCGTCGCCGAAGCGCGGGTCGAGCAACTTCACCTGCAGCGGGTGCAGCGCGGGGGACGTGGTCATGCGTCGAGTCTCTCCGTGATCAGGGCCAGCAGCTGTTCGGCCAATGCGGTCTTGGCGGTGGCCGGGAAGCTGCGTTCGCCATCCTGCCAGTAGGCGGTGGCCGCGTTTTCGTCACTTTCAAAGCCGCCGCCGGCAACGCCGACCTGGTTGGCGATGATCAGGTCCAGGTGCTTGTCGGCCAGCTTGCCGCGTGCATAAAGCTCGACATCGTGGGTTTCGGCGGCGAAGCCGACCACCAGCTTGAGCGCCTGGGTCTGCGCGGCGACCTCGGCCAGGATGTCCGGCGTGCGCACCAGCTCCAGGGTCAGGGTCTGGCTGCCAGCGGTCTTTTTCAGTTTCTGCGGCGATACCTGCAAGGGCGTGTAATCGGCCACCGCGGCCGCGCCGATATAGATGTCGGCCGGCAACGCGGACAGCACCGCCTCACGCATCTGCGCCGCCGAGCGCACATCCACGCGCTGCACGCCTGCAGGTGTGGGCAACTGCACCGGCCCACTGACCAGCACCACCTGCGCCCCATGGCGGGCGGCAGCGGCAGCCAGCGCATAGCCCATCTTGCCGCTGCTGCGATTGCCGACGTAGCGCACCGGGTCCAGATCCTCGTAGGTGGGGCCGGCGCTGATCACCACCCGCACGCCGGCCAGGCGAGCGTCGGTTGCGGTTGCCACATGGCATGGCGCCCCCTCAAGACCGGCCAGCGCGGCGACGATCGCCGGCGGCTCGCTGAGCCGGCCGGGACCGGACTCGCCTTCGGCCAGCGGCCCGTCCTCGGGCCCGATCACCTGCGCCCCGCGCTGCTGCAGCAGCGCGATATTGGCCTGCGTGGCCGGGTGCAGCCACATGCGGTGGTTCATGGCCGGGCACACGGTCAGGGGCGCCGTGGTCGCCAGGCACAGCGTGGTCACCAGATCGTCGGCATTGCCCTGCGCCAGTCGCGCCAGCAGATCCGCGGTCGCCGGCGCGACCACGATGCGGTCGGCCCAGCGCGCCAGCTCGATATGGCCCATCGCCTGTTCGGCGGCGCTGTCCCACAAGGTGGTACGCGTGGGATGTCCCGACAGCGCCTGGAAACTCAGGGGGGTGACGAACTGCTGCGCACCGGCGGTCATGGCGACCTGGACCTGCGCCCCGGCATCGCGAAGACGGCGGACCAGCTCCAGCGATTTGTAGGCGGCGATGCCACCGCCAACACACAGCAGCAGCTTCTGGCCTTCCAGCGGGCGCGCCTGCGCCGGGGAAGCATGTTGAGAGCCAGTCACGTGGGAAAATTCCTACCCGAACAAGAACGTTTAGCTTACCCGAAGGGCTCTGCGGGGCCGATGTCATGGCAGTGCATAAGGAGCCACTGTGGCGTCATGCACATCCGCGACTGGCCCACCGCCGAGCGTCCCCGCGAAAAGCTGCTGGCCCGCGGCGCCGGCACGCTGTCCGATGCCGAACTGCTGGCCATCTTCCTCGGTTCGGGTCTGCGCGGGCGCGATGCGGTGCAGACCTCGCGCGACCTGCTGCATGATCACGGCCCGTTGCGGCGCCTGCTCGACCGTGAACCGGGGGATCTGGCCAAGCTGCCCGGTCTGGGCCCGGCGCGCGCCTGCCAGCTGGCCGCGGCACTGGAGCTGGGCCAGCGCCATCTGGCCGCCGATCTGGAACGCGGCGCCGCTTTGAGTGATCCGATGGCTGCCGGCCGCTATTTCGCCCAACGGCTGCGGCCACGTCCGCACGAGGTGTTTGCCGCCCTGTTTCTGGATACCCGCCATCGCGCGCTGGCGTTCGAAGAACTGTTCACCGGCACCATCGACGGTGCCGAGGTGCACCCGCGCGAAGTGGTGCGTCGGGCCTTGGCCCACAACGCAGCGGCGGTGATCGTCGGCCACAACCACCCTTCGGGAAATCCGGAGCCGTCGGCGGCGGACCGGGCCGTGACCGAACGCCTGCGCCATGCATTGGGGCTGGTGGATGTGCGGCTGCTGGACCATTTCGTGATCGGCGATGGCAATCCTGTGTCACTGGCCGCACGCGGCTGGCTCTGAACCGCTACCACATCCGCCTGCCCATTGCTGACTGACGCCCACAACAACGCCGGCAGCAGATTCGCGGCCAGCCGGCGTCGGGTCGGGTAAAATGCCCAGCTCCGCGTTTCCTGCAGACATTACGTGAAACCCCATCTCCGCGCCCTGATCGGCCAAGGCATCGAAGCCTTGCGCGCCAACGGCAGCCTGCCTGCCGACACCCTGCCGCCGGACTTCGTGGTCGAACGGCCCAAGACCCGTGAGCACGGTGACTTCGCCACCAACGCGGCGATGCTGCTGGCCAAGGCGGCGCGCAGCAATCCGCGCGCAGTCGCCCAGGCGTTGGTTGCCGCGCTGCCCGCCAGCGACGACATCACCAAGGTCGAGATCGCCGGCCCGGGCTTCATCAATTTCCACCTTTCGCCGCGCGCCTATCAACGTGAAATCGCCACGGTCATCAAGGTGGGCGCCGACTACGGCCGCAATCTGGCCGGCAATGGCCGCACCGTGGGCGTGGAATACGTGTCGGCCAATCCGACCGGCCCGCTGCATGTCGGCCATGGCCGCGCGGCGGCGATCGGCGACTGCCTGGCACGCCTGCTGGAAGTGAACGGCTGGAATGCCAAGCGCGAGTACTACTACAACGACGCCGGCGTGCAGATCGAGAACCTCGCGTTGTCGGTACAGGCGCGCGCCAACGGCCTGAAGCCCGATGATGCCGGCTGGCCCGAATCGGGTTACCGCGGCGACTACATCGGCGAGGTGGCCCGCGCGTATCTGGCCGGCGAGTCGGTCGATCTGGAGGGTCTGCTGGTTACCGGCAAGCGCGATGCGGACGACCTGGACGCGATCCGTCGTTTCGCCGTCGCCTACCTGCGCAACGAGCAGAATCTGGACCTGGCCGCGTTCGGGGTGGATTTCGACATCTATTTCCTCGAAAGCTCGCTGTACAAGGAGGGCAAGGTCGAAGAGACCGTCGCCCAGCTCAACGCCTCCGGTCACACCTACGAGGAGGGCGGTGCGCTGTGGCTGCGCTCGACCGATTTCGGTGACGACAAGGACCGCGTGATGCGCAAGTCCGACGGCAGCTACACCTACTTCCTGCCGGACGTGGCCTACCACCTGAGCAAATGGCAGCGCGGCTACGAGCGGGCGATCACCGAGCTGGGGGCAGATCATCACGGCTCGCTGGCGCGTGTGCGCGCCGGCCTGCAGGCGCTGAACGTGGGCATCCCGCAGGGCTGGCCGGAGTACGTGCTGCACCAGATGGTGACGGTGATGCGCGGTGGCGAGGAAGTGAAGCTGTCCAAGCGCGCCGGCAGCTACTTCACCCTGCGCGACCTGATCGAGGAAGCCGGGCGCGATGCGACCCGCTGGTTCCTGATCGCGCGCAAGCCCGATTCGCAACTGACCTTCGACATCGATCTGGCCCGCCAGCAGAGCAGCGACAACCCGGTGTTCTACGTGCAGTACGCGCATGCCCGCGTGTGCTCGCTACTGCGCCAGGCCCAGGAGAAGGCGCTGGACTACGTGCAAGCCGATGGTCTGGCCGCACTGCCGCAGCTCGATGATGCCGCCTCGCTGGAGCTGATGAACGAGATTTCGCGTTATCCGGAAGTGGTCGAAGCCGCAGGCCTGGCACTGGAACCGCACCAGATCGCGCAATATCTGCGTGAATTGGCCCACGCTTTCCACACCTGGTACCACGGCACGCCCGTGCTGGTGGAAGATGCCGCCGCGCGCAATGCCAAGCTGACGCTGGCCGCCGCTACGGCGCAGGTACTGGCCAATGGCCTGGATATCCTGGGCGTGTCCGCCCCGGAAAAGATGTAAGCAAGGAGACGTAGGTAAATGGCAGCACGACGTGGCAAGACCCAGGCCCGACGCAACACCAGTACCGGTACGCCGGGATGGGTGTGGCTGGTTGCGGGTGCGGCCATCGCAGCCGTGGTGTTCCTGGCGGCGCCCAACCTGTTCAAGGCCGAGGGTGACGGCTTCCTGCGGGTGGGGCCGCAGCCCAATCCCGATGCCCAGCCGGCCCCGGTGGCCGATGCCGATGTGGACGGAGCGGAACTGCCGCGGCCGGCGAGCCGCAGCGGCAATCCGGAGGCCGCCAAGCCGGCGACCACCCAGTACGACTTCTACACCCTGCTGCCCGGCAAGGAAGTGCAGATGTCCGATGCCGAACTGGCAGCCAGCGCCAAGGCCGAGGAACTGCGTCGCACCCAGCAGGCCGCGCGTGCCGGACAGAGCAGCGAGGCCCAGCGGGCGCAGGCGGCGCTGGAAGGGCGCCCGATCCCGGCAGCAACCACCGCATCGCTGCCGGCACCGGTGAGCGAATCCAGCCGTCAGCCGACGCCGGTGACGGAAACCCAGCCCGCACGTGCGACTCCGGTAGCCAGCAGCGTCCCGGCAGCGGCGATTGCAACCGCTGAACCGAAGCCGGCGGCGTCAACGCCAGCGCCGGAAGCGGCCGCGCCCGCGGCCGACAACGTGCGCTACATCCTGCAGGCCGGCGCCTTCGGCGCCTCCGGCGATGCCGAAGCCACCAAGGCCAAGCTGGCGATGATGGGCTTGGCGGCGCGGGTGGAGTCGGCGCAGATCAGTGGCAAGACCGTCTACCGCGTGCGCATGGGGCCGTACGGTACCGCCAGCGAACTGGCCGAAGCCAAGGCCAAGCTCAATGGCAGCGGCCTGCAGGCCATGGCGATCAAGGCACACTGAAGTCGCCAGCGGCGGCTTCACCCCAAAGTTTGTGAAGCAAACTTTGGGCCCCATGGCCGTCATCTCCACATCCCCTGCGCCTGTCGGCGCGCCCCCTTTACTCAAGGGGGCTGTTGCGACTGACGGGTCGCTCGAAAAGCGTCTCGATCATTTGGGCCGACATAGTTTGATGTCGGGGCTTTTTGTTTGCGTCGTTGTAGCCCGGGTAAGCACAGCGCACTCGGGGATTTGTTTGCGCGCATGGGGCAGCGGTTGTCTTTGCGCCGTTTGTTTCCCTGCGAAGAGCAACAGCACCCCTCCCAACCCTCCCCCGCGCCTCCGGCGCAAGGAAGGGAGTGGCGTCGGCTTTTGAGGTTGTCCCCAGCTTTCCATACCGCCCTTGCCTCTACAGTGCAAAAATCATGATCCGCTCCCAAGGAATCCGTACATGTCCAAGACTGCCCTGATCACCGGTGCCACCTCCGGCTTCGGCGCCGCCGCCGCCCGCCGTTTCGCCGCAGCCGGCTGGCGCGTGATCGCCACCGGTCGCCGCGCCGAGCGCCTGCAGCCGCTGGTCAACGAGTTCGGCGCCGACGTGATCCATGCCGCTGTCTTCGACATCCGTGACCCGGCAGCGATGGAAGCTGCATTGTCCGCACTACCGGAAGCGTTCCGCGACATCGACCTGCTGGTGAACAACGCCGGGCTGGCGCAGGGCACCGCAGCGGCCCAGCGCGCGGACCTGCAGGACTGGCGCACGATGATCGATACCAATATCACCGCCCTGGTTACCCTCACCCATCGCCTGTTGCCGCAATTGGTCGAACGCCGCGGCGCAATCATCAATATCAGCTCGGTGGCCGGCGTGTATCCCTATCCCGGCGGCAATGCCTATGGCGGCACCAAGGCCTTCGTCAGCCAGTTCTCGCTGGGCCTGCGCTCGGACCTGCACGGCACCGGCGTGCGCGTGACCACCATCGAACCGGGGATGGCCGAAACCGAGTTCACCCTGGTACGCACCCATGGCGACCAGGCTGCCTCGGACAAGCTGTACTCCGGCGCGGACCCGATGACAGCCGAAGACATCGCCGAGAGCATCTTCTACGTGGCCACCCTGCCGCCGCATCTGAACATCAACCGACTGGAAATCATGCCAACCACGCAGTCGTTCGCCGGCTTCCAGGTGGACCGCGGCGGGCGCTGAGGCAAGGCGACGGGCGGGCGCCAGTGATTACCGATGTCTGGAATCATCGCTGACGGGCTTTACACATAGGTTCATTGCACACTCGACCGGGCGCTGATCGAATGCTCCTGTCGCAAATCGCGACGGACCGGAGAGTGTCAATGAACGCCTGTCGATTCATGCTCGCCGCGTGCAGCTTGGCCTTGGCGGTCAGCCCCGCTCTGGCGCAGCAGCTCGCGTCCCACGCTCCGACCCAGGTCGCCGCGGCTGGGCCGGCCGCCCCGCATCTGCAAGCCACGTTGCGCCAGCTCTGGCTCGGCCACGTCACCCATACCCGCGACTACGCGTTTGCGGTGAAGGCCGCCGACGCCAAAGCCGCCAAGCACGCCGCCCAGGCCGTGGTGGACAACGCCAGACAACTCTCCGACGCGGTGGCCGGCTTCTATGGCAAGGCGGCGGGCGAGAAGATGATGGCGCTGCTCGGCGGACATTGGGGCGCTGTGAAAGCCTTGACCGACGCCGGCCAGCGTCACGACGAGACCGCCAGCGCCAAGGCCATGACGACATTGATGGGCAACGCCGGCGAGATTGCCGCGTTCCTGGCCGGCGCCAACCCGAATCTGCCCGAGGACACCGTGCATGGACTGCTGGTCGCCCACGGCGGCCATCATCAGGCGCAGATCGAGCAGGTGATGAACAACGACCTGCAGGGCGAAGCGCGCACCTGGACACAGATGCGTGCGCATATGGATACGATCGCCGACGCCCTGGCTGGCGCCATCGCCAAGCAGTTCCCGGACAAGGTCACCTGACCTTGAGTGTGTTGCGGCAGCTGGGCGACACCCAGCAGCGACTGCTGCGCTGCCTGCTGCACAACCCCTCCGGTGTGGGCGTGGAGGTGTTGTGCGAACGTTTGCGCATCAGCCACAACGCGGTTCGCCAGCACCTTGCCGCCCTGATCGGCCGCGGCTGGGTGCAGCGCACCGCGCCGCACCCCAGCGGCGGCCGCCCGCAGGCCCGGTTCAACCTGACGCCGCAGGGAGGCGAACTGTTTCCGCGCAATTACGCGCAGATCTCCACGGCGCTGCTGGATGAGCTGACCCGGGAGCGCGGGGCCGACGCCGTGTCCGCGTTGCTGGTGGCGCTGGGCACCCGGCTGGGCACCGCACATGCGAACCGGGAGGAAGGCGTCGACGTCGCCACGCACCTGGCCGCCCAGCTCGACGATCTCGGATACGAGGCGCTGCCGGTCGCCAAGGGCGAAACACGCGAGATCGAAGCGTTCAACTGCGTGTTCCATGGAGTCGCCGCGCGCGAACCCCGCGTCTGCCAGTTCGACCTGGCGTTCATGGAAGCCGCCTCCGGCCATCACATCCGCCACGTCGAGTGCATCATCCGCGGCGGCAATGTGTGCCGCTTCCGCATCGGGGAAAAGCTGCCGGCGACAGCGCCACCGGAAACCTGAGAACGGCCACCGCAGATCGCGCCTCGCTCCAGGCCAGCGACGGCCCGGAGCGAAGCGTGCCTTCCGGCTCACGCGTGAGGCAGCGGCTCGTCCGACAGGTAGGTGTAGCCGGTCAAGCCGGCTTCCAGCGCGGCCGACAGCTCTTCGGCGCGTTCTGCCGACAGCCCGGCTGCGGCCACGCGCTGCGCATAGGTCGCACGCAGCTCGGCCAGCGAGTAACCCACGTAGTCCAGCATCACGTCGGTGGTATCGCCGCGGCGCTGCTGGGTGATCATGTAGCCGTCCTCGTCGGCCACCACTTCCACCGCGTCGGTATCGCCGAACAGGTTGTGGATGTCGCCGAGGATTTCCTGGTAGGCGCCGACCATGAAGAAGCCGATGCGGTAGCTTTCGCCGGGCCTGAGCGCGTGCAGCGGCAACGCGCTGTCCAGGCTTTCATTCTCGACATAGGTCTTGACCATGCCGTCCGAATCGCAGGTCATGTCGGCGATGATGCCGCGACGTTCGGGCACTTCATCCAGCCGCTCGATCGGCACGATCGGGAACACCTGGTCGATCGCCCACGCATCGGGAATCGATTCGAACACGCTGAAATTGACGAAATACTTGTCCACCAGGCGCTCGTTCAACTCATCCAACGCCGGGCGGTGGCTTTTCTCGTCATAGCTCAGCCGCGCCCGCACGGCATGGGCGATGGCGTAGAACAGATCGTCGATGCGCGCCCGCTGCGGCAGGTCGATCTGGCCCAACGCGTAGCTGGCCAGACCTTCGGCGTGGAAGTGCTGCGCTTCCTGGAACAGCTCCACTGCCGGGCGCTGGTCCAATTCGTCGTGGATCTCGCGCAGGTGGCGGATCGCGGCCGGCTCGTCGTCATGCTGGTCCGGCACGCGGCCGTCCATCGCCTGCTCCACCTCGGACACGTTGGCGATCAGCACCGCGTGGTGCGCGGTCATCGCGCGGCCGCACTCGGTGACGATGCGCGGCGGGGTCAGGCCGTGCTCCTCGCAGGCATTGGCCAGCGGCTGCACGATGTTGCTGGCGTACGAGTCCAGCCCGTAGTTGATCGAGCAGAAGCTGCGCGAACGGGTGCCTTCGTAATCCACGCCCAGCCCGCCGCCAACGTCGACGTGGGTGATCTTCGCGCCCAGGCGCGACAGCTCCACGAAGTAACGGGTGGCCTCGCGCATGCCGTTGGCGATGTCGCGCACGTTGGAGATCTGCGAGCCCATGTGGAAGTGCAGCAGGCTCAGGCAGTCGGCGTACTCGGTATCGCGCAGCGACTTCCACAGATCCAGCAGCTGGCGCGGGGACAGGCCGAACTTGGCCTTGTCGCCACCGCTGTTCTGCCACTTTCCCGCGCCCAGCGAGGCCAGTCGCATGCGCACGCCCAGGCCTGGCTTGACGTCCAGCGCCTTGGATTCCTCCAGCACCAGCTTCAGCTCGGAGGGCTTCTCGATGACGATGAAGGTCTGCAGGCCGAGCTTGCGGCCGATCAGCGCCAGGCGGATGTACTCGCGGTCCTTGTAACCGTTGCAGACGATCAATCCGCCCGGGCGCGACAGCGCCAGCACGGCCATCAGTTCCGGCTTGCTGCCGGCTTCCAGGCCGAAGCCCTCGCCGTGGTGGCTGGCCAGGGTGCCGGCCACGCCGCGGTGCTGGTTGACCTTGATCGGATACACGGCCGTGTAGCCGCCGGGATAGTCCCAATCCTGCTGCGCCTGCGCGAACGCGTCCTGCAGCTTGCCCAGCCGCTGCGCCGAGGATGTCGGGGAAGCGCACCAGCATCGGCAGCTTGGCGCCGGCCGCACGCGCGGCATCCACCACCTGCGGCAAGGACACCACCGGGCCGGTACTTCCGGTCGGTCTCACCACCATGTGCCCGGCCTGGTCCACGTCGAAGTAGCCATCGGCCCAATGCGGGATCGAATAGGTCTTGCGGGCTTGGTCGAGGGACCAATCGGTCATTTCGTCGGCCGGGTGGGTTGAAAAGGGCGTGCATGCTAACGCCTGTCTGCCGAAGGGTCCGTTACAATGCGCGCCCGCGCCCTGCTCAGGCCTCACCCCTGAACGGGCCAACCCGTCCGGACGAGGCTTGCGCCACGCGGCACCGCCGCCAGCCCGGCTCCAACACCCTCCGAACAGGACTCCCCATGACCGCCAAGAACAACTGGTACATCGAACACTTCGAGCCCACCGGCTCGGCCATCGGCTACCGCATCAGCGGCAAGCTCGACGAAGTGCAGTCGCCGTTCCAGAAGATCGAGATCTACCAGACCACCGATTGGGGCAACCTGATGCTGATCGATGGCGCGGTGATGCTGACCACGCGCGACAACTTCTTCTATCACGAGATGATCAGCCACCCGGTGCTGTTTACCCACCCCGCGCCCAAGCGCGTGGTGATCATCGGCGGCGGCGACTGCGGCACCCTGCGCGAAGTGCTCAAGCACCCGGGCGTGGAGAGCGTGACCCAGTGCGACATCGACGAGCAGGTCACGCGCATGGCCGAGAAGCACTTCCCGGAACTGTGCGACGCCAACGGCGACGCGCGTGCCGAGCTGATGTTCGATGACGGCGTGGCCTACATGGCCAACTGCCCGGCCGGCAGCGTCGATGTGGTGATCGTGGATTCCACCGACCCGGTCGGCCCCGGCGAAGGCCTGTTCAACAAGGCGTTCTACGCCAGCTGCTTCAAGGCGCTCAAGGACGACGGCATCCTGGTGCAGCAGTCCGAATCGCCGCTGGCCCAGCTCAAGCTGATCAACGAAATGCGCACCGAAATGGGCAAGGCCGGCTTCAGCACCTTCAAGACCCTGCCGTTCCCGCAGCCGTGCTACCCGACCGGCTGGTGGAGTGTGACGTTGGCGCGCAAGGGCGGCGGCTTCGACTTCCGCCAGGCCGACGCGGCCGCCAAGCCGTTCGAGACGCTGTACTACACCGCCGCGCTGCACACCGGCGTGCTGGTGTCGCCGCCGTTCGTGGCCAAGGCACTGGGCGAGTAAGCCTTCCGCCCTCGCGCTGCATTACAGGACCCCGCTCAGCTCCGGCCGCGCGGGGTTTTTTATATGTTGACGACACCGGCGGCCCGCAGGTGGTCGCAGCGATCCACGCCATGCGCCCGGCTTGGAAGTGGCTCCATCAGCCCATCAATGGTCAAGGGCGGACCTGGCCGCACAACTCAGAGTGCGTCGGCATCCAGCTCGCCGGTGCGGATGCGCACCACGCTGCCCAGGTCGTATACGAACACCTTGCCGTCGCCGATCTTGCCGGTGCCGGCGGCCTTGACGATGGCTTCGACCACCTCGTCGACCACGGCATCGGTCACGGCGACTTCGATCTTCACCTTGGGCAGGAAATCCACCACGTACTCGGCGCCGCGATAGAGCTCGGTATGGCCCTTCTGGCGCCCGAAGCCCTTGACCTCGGTCACGGTGATACCGGCAACCCCGCGCTCGGCCAATGCCTCGCGCACGTCGTCCAGCTTGAACGGCTTGACGATGGCCATGATCATTTTCATCGGGCACTCCCCTGTCGATTCTGCGCGCAGGATAGCGCGACCATCGAATTCTGGACCGCGCCGGGCTCCGTGCCCGCGTGGGCGTATCGGATTATCCTTACGTCCCGATGTTCCCCCTACCGATGGCCGCACGTGCAAGGCAGCCCTAGGCTCGAATCCATCCTGCGGAGACCGACCATGATCGACCTCAACCATATCGATGAGCTTGCCCGCCGCCTGAGCGACCTGGTGCCGCCGGGCCTGCGCGAATCGCGCGAGGAGTTGCAGGCCACCTTCAAGAGCGCGCTGCAGGCCGGTCTGGCCAAGCTGGATCTGGTCACCCGTGAAGAGTTTGAGGTGCAGCGGGCCGTGCTGCTGCGCACCCGCGAGAAGCTGGAAGCACTGGAGCAGGCAGTCGCCACGATCGAAGCGCGCCCCGACAGTTCCGCCTCCTCGTCCAACTCCTGAAACAACCATGAGCCTGGCGCTGGTGCACAGCCGTGCCCGCGCGGGGGTGCTTGCACCGCCGGTCCGGGTTGAAGTCCACCTTTCCGGCGGCCTGCCCTCCACCCAGATCGTCGGCCTGCCGGAAGCTGCGGTGCGCGAATCACGCGACCGCGTGCGCGCCGCCATCCTGTGCGCACAGTTCGAATTCCCGGCCCGGCGCATCACCATCAATCTGGCGCCCGCCGATCTGCCCAAAGAAGGCGGCCGTTTCGACCTGCCGATCGCCCTGGGCATTCTTGCCGCCAGCGGCCAGATCAACCGCGAGGCCCTGGCCGATTACGAATTCCTCGGTGAGCTGGCCCTGACCGGCGAACTGCGCAGCGTGGACGGCGCGCTGCCGGCCGCGCTGGCTGCCGCACGCGCCGGGCGCACGCTGGTGGTGCCGCCGGGCAATGCCGGCGAAGCCGCACTGGCCCAGGAGGCAACGGTGCACGTGGCCCGCACCCTGCTGGAAGTCTGCGCGGCGCTGGGCGGCAGCAAGGCACTGCCGGTGGCCGAGGCGCCCGCCGTGGAACCGGCCCGCATCGCCGACCTTTCCGATGTCCGCGGCCAGCTGCACGCCCGCCGCGCGCTCGAAATCGCGGCCGCGGGAAGCCACCACCTGTTGTTGATGGGGTCTCCCGGTTGCGGCAAGACGCTGCTGGCCTCGCGGCTGCCCGGCATCCTGCCCGAAGCCAGCGAGGCCGAAGCGCTGGAAACGGCTGCGGTGGCCTCGGTCAGTGGTCGCGGCGTCGACCCCGCACGGTGGCGGCAGCGCCCCTATCGATCCCCGCACCACACGGCCAGCGCGGTATCGCTGGTCGGGGGTGGCTCGCATCCGCGTCCCGGTGAAATATCGCTCGCACACAACGGCGTGCTGTTTCTCGACGAGCTTCCCGAGTGGAACCGGCATGCGCTGGAAGTGCTGCGCGAGCCGTTGGAGTCGGGCACGGTCACCGTGTCACGCGCCGCCCGCAGCGCCGAATTCCCGGCCCGCTTCCAGATGATCGCCGCGATGAACCCGTGCCCGTGCGGCTGGGCCGGAGACAGCAGCGGCCGCTGTCGCTGTTCGGGTGAACACATCCGCCGCTATCGCGCGCGTATTTCCGGACCGTTGCTGGACCGGATCGATCTGCATGTGCAGGTGCCGCGGCTGCCGCCCGCTGATCTTCGCGGCGACGGCCCTGCCGGGGAAAGTACCGCCGCCGTGCGTGCCCGCGTGCAGCACGCCCGCGGCATCCAGCAACAGCGCGCGGGCAAACCCAATGCGCATCTGGATCAGGCCGAAACCTTGCGCGACTGCCGTCTGGCAGCGGCCGACGAAGCGCTGCTCATCCGCGCCATGGAACGCCTGCAACTGTCGGCGCGATCGATGCACCGCATCCTGCGGGTGGCACGCAGCATCGCCGACCTGGCCGGGTCGGCCGATATCCAGACCGCGCACCTGAGCGAAGCGATCGGCTATCGCCAGCTGGATCGCGCTGCTTCGCAGTGACGTGAGCCTGGCTGCCATTGCCGGACTCCGCGACACCCTCGCCTCGGTCTTCTTGATCCCGGTGCGCGCCAACAAGGGCTTTGAGGCCAGCTGAAGATCATTCGGCTGATCTCATCGACGCACCGCTACGACGCCGGCTCCGAATGTGGGCCCGGTGATCGTGCCGGGGCGAAGTGGGGCCGGCTGGAGACGGGGCAACCCAGGTCTTCCTCCGCGAAGCAGAAGGCCCGCGGCCGCTCGGCAACTCAGAAAGGCGCGCGCCTATCCGACAGGTCGACCACCGTGTTGTTGCCCAGATCCAGGCGGATGTGATCAGACGGCGCGCCTGCGGCAAGCTTGAGCATGATCGCCATCAACGGTTTCAGCCGCGCCTGGATAAAGTCGCCCGCCCTGTTGGCGTTGCTGACCGCCTCGCCGTCCATCCTCAGGCGCGCACCGCTCCGCTGCAGGGCCCGGGCAAGCAGCTGATACTGGCCCGCCCGCTCGGGGGAAATGTCGGCGAATGCCAGGTCACCGGCGTTGGCCAGGCGGACGAAATCGCCGGCCAGATCGAGAGCCTGCCAACGGGCGAAATCCTCCAGCTGCATGCCATGGGCGAGTGCCAGCGCGCGGGCCTTGGATTCTGCGGCGGCGAGGTCGGTGGCAAAGGCGGGGTTGCTGGTGCCGCTGCCGCCCGCCTCCGACAGGCAATCGAAGAACGCGGTCGACAGTCCAGCGTTCGTGCCGGTATTGGCCAGTTCCTTGAGCGTGACCGACGTCTGCAGCTGTGACAGCACGAGCAGGTCGGCGCCTGACAGCGGGCTCTTGACCAGCTCGCCCATCTCGCAGCGCCAGTCGTCATCCAGCAGGCGCAGGCGCACCAGCTCGGTCATGTAGCGATGGGTGAAGTCGCCGTAGCTCGTGGCCTCCAGGATGGAAAGATCCCATGGCGCCGGCGTGGTGTAGGCGTGTTCGGCGCGGTAGAGGTCGAACAGTTCGTCAAAGCGCGGCACCTCGTCCAGGCGCACCGTCTCCACCTCGACCTGGTCCGTGCCGTCGAGTGTCATCAACTTGTACGCCGGCGCATAGGCGGCCATGGACGGCGCCTGGATGTTGAACAGCGCGGTATCGCCGCCGTAGTGGCGCACGGCCATATCGTTGAAATGCATGTGGCCGCCGACGTGCACCTTCAGGCCGGTTTCGGCCAGCGCGCGGGTAGTGTCTTCGGCGGGCCGGCGCACCATCTGCATCGTGTTCGCGCCCAGCAGTGCCTCGATGTCGTCTGATGCCCCGTTGAAGAATTCGGTCATCGGAAAGTGGCTGAACGCGATCACCTGCTTGCCGAGCGCTTCGCCGCGCGCCACCACGTCACGCAGCCATGCGATCACGTGGGGCTTGTGGGTCAGCATCGCGTTGTAGCCCTGGTTGCCAGAGCCGGTGAAATCGTTGCCCCCGGGACCGGTGGGCACGTAGACGTTGGCATCGAGACCGACGAGCCAGACGCCTTCGACCGGTTCGACCACGTACGAGGTATCGGTGACGTTTTTGCAGAAGGTGTGGCTGGCGGGCTTGGCGGGACCGCCCGCGCCCTCCCGGCAGATCTCGTACTGGCGGTTCTCCCAGCGGGCCTGATCCAGCGCCGACGCGTACGCGTAGTCCGCGTAGGTGTACGTGCTGTAAGGAGTTGCGTAGTAGCGATACTGCGGCTTGGGCATGAAGCCGTGCTGCGCCAGCGCTTGGGTGATGCCGGCGTAGCCCATGTGCAGCACTTCCTGCGTGCAGTAGCTCGCGCCGACTTTGGCCCAGTCGCCCGGGTACGCCGTGCTGCAATCGGCGCTGCCCCCGCGGCTGTAGATCGGCTGCGAAAACCCGACCTCGCCAGTGACGGGGTCATGGCCGAGGTAGTCGCGCTTGCCGTTGGCCTGGTCGAACGGACGGCCCGGATCGTGGTTGCCCGGCGCGGAGAAGAACTCGATGCCGTGCCTGGCCGAATAGTCGTCCATGATCCTGGCCAATCCGCGCATGTGGACCGGCTGGCCATCGTCGGAAAAATCGCCGGGCAGCGCGATGTACTTCACCCCGCGTGCGACCGCATCGTCCAACGCCGCCTGGAACGCAAAGTAGTTCTCGTTGAACAGGCGTGTAGATGTCAGCTGTGCATGCATGGTGCGGATGGTCGCGTTGCGACCGTTCCGGGGGTTGGGGATGCCCGGGAAGGAGCCATCCTGGAATTGTGCGTAGACATCGTGGAAATGGATGTCCGGCATGAAGGCGATCTGGACCGGAAGCGCTGTTGATACGGACTGTTCAACGCCGGCTCCGACGATCGGCGGTCCCACAGCGGACCTGGTGCTGCCGGCGCCAGTGCACGCGGCCAACATGAAGGAAAACGCCAGCGCAGTCGCGGCGCGAATGATCGAGACACGGGAGGTCATGGATACCGGGTCCTGCGTGGTGCGAAGCTCCAACCGGTGGCGGGACCGGCCGAGATGAAAACGAAGTTCCGCTGCGAGGGACGCATCGCGCACAGCGAGAAGCGACCGTCGCCGAAGAGAGGCGGCGACGGTCGCTCAGTTAACGCGAGTCGCGGCATACCCGATACCCCGATCCACGGGATATCGGGTCGGCGCGAACAACCGAACTCAGAAATCTACGCGCAGCCCCAGGCTGACGCGGCGGCCCGACAGCTCGTACATGGTCGGGAACGATGGATCCATGGTGTAGCCCGTGGTCGCTTCGTCGGTCAGGTTGATGCCCTTGAGGCTGAGCTTGACGTTGTCACTGAGGCGGTAACCGATCGAGACGTCCATCTGACCGTAGGCGTCGCGCCAGATCGGATACATGTTGTAGCCGATCGACTCCACGTACTTGTCGGTGTGGTTGTAGGACACGCGTGCGTCGAAGCGGTCGTTCTCGTAATACGCGGTGAGGTTCCAGGTCTTCTCGGCCAGGCCCGGCATCGGGGTGCTGATGCCCAGGGCCGACTCACCCGCCAGCGAGCTGTCGAGCATCGTGTAGTTGGCATTGACGCCAAAGCCTTCCAGCGCGCGGTGGAAGCCGCCGAGCGGCAGCTGCGCGATCAGCTCAATGCCGTCGACATCGTAGGTGCCGCTGGCGTTGACCGGCTGGTACACGTCGAAGTCGTAAACGCCATTGAGCGTGCCGTTGGCGTTGTACACCTCCACGTTGTTGACCAGACCGGTCAGCGAGTTGATCACCACGCCGTCGATCTTCTTGCGGAAGTACGAAGCCGCCAGCAAGCCGCCGTTGTCCAGGTACTTCTCCAGGCCCACTTCCCACTGCTTGGCATAGGTCGGCTGCAGGTCCGGGTTGCCGTCGGTGAAGCGGTACGAGCTCCAGCTGGCGGTACGCTTGTAAGCCACGTCGGTCAGCGCCGGGCGGATCAGGGTCTCCGAGGCCGCCGCGCGCAGCAGCAGGCTGTCGGACAGCTCGGCGGAGAGGTTCAGGCTCGGCAGGATGTCGTCATAGCCACCCTTCTTCGAAACCGGAGTGTCGGTGTAGCCGGTGCTGCCGTCCGGGTTCTGCACCGGGTGGTAGCCGGAGGACAGCACCGAGGTGTCCACGTAGCGGACGCCGGCATTGAGCGACACCGGCACGCTGCCCACATCGAAGGCGAAATCGGCCATCGCGTACAGGCTGGTCGTCTCTTCGTCGACGTTGTAGTACTGGCTGTCGTCGAAGGGAGTGGAGAAGCCGGGATAGCGGAAGAAGCCGCGGGCGTAGCCGTTGGACACCTGCTGCCAGTTCAGGTTCTTCGTGCTGTAACCGCCGCCGGGAACGATATCGGTGATCCACTGCAGCGGGCTGTCAGCCATGGTGCGGCTGTTCACCCACGAGTTGTCATTGGCGCTGGGACCGCCGATCTTGCGCTCGCCGTAGCTGCGCTCCTTGGACTTGTCGGTGTAACGGCCGCCGAACTGCACGCTGCGCAGCGCTGGCAGGAAGGCGAGATCCAGCGCCTTGGTGAAGTCCAGCTGCGCGGCATACTTGTCGTCGGTGACCTTCTCCAAGGTGGTCTCGTAGGCCTCGAAGAGATATTTGTCGGGGGCGTTGTACATGTCGATGCTGCCGGGGGCGGCGCTGGGCACCGTTTCGCCACTGCGGCCGGTCCAACGCGTGCGCGAAGGCGCGTAAGCCACGTGCTTGAGGTTGGAGTAGTCCAGGGTCTTCTCCGCGCCCGAGTAGCCGATCATCGCATCGACATTCCAGGTGTCGCCCTTCCAGTCCATGGTCAGGCTGTACTGGTTGAAGTCGGTTTCGCTACGCCGCTCCTTGCTGAGGATCTCGTGCTGGGTGGCGGTGTAGGAGACATCGCGCAGCACGACCATGCCGTGTTGCGACAGCGTTTCGGCGTCGTACTGGTGGATCGTGTCCAGGGTGCTGCGGCTGGAGGCGGAGTAGGCGGCCGCATCGTATTCGTCTTCGGTGGTGTCGTAGCCGCCGACCATCGCATCGAAGGTCAGGCTGAAGTTGCTGCCCGGCCTGTACTGCAGCGAGGTTGTGGCGCCCCACTTGTCCTGCTCGTTCATGAAAACGCGGTCACCGACCTTGTCCTGGAACACGATCAGGTTGCTTTCGCCGGTGTTGGTGCGGTCATTGATGACTACCCCGGCATCGCGCTCGAGCACCGCTTCGGCCTGTTGACCGCGGATGCCGGAGGCACCGAGGAAGCGCGACATCGGGCGGAAGTTGATGCCCGAGGTCGAGTCGGTGCGGTTGGTGCGCTTGGCCTTGGAGAAGGACACCAGCGCGCCCCAGTCGCCCCAGGTGTCGGCGGCCAGGAACGAGAACTTCGGGTCGGTTTCCTTGGAGATCGAGTTGTGTGCGCCCTCCAATGATCCCACCAGCTTGCGGCCGCTGTAGTCGAAGGGACGCGCGGTCGAGATCTTCACCGTCCCGGCAATGCCGCCCTCCTCGTCGGCGGCCGTCGGCGACTTCTGCACCGTCACCTGCTGGATGATCTCCGAGGCGAAGATGTCGAACTCCACGTCACGCCCGCCGCTGCCCGAGGCCGTGGCGAGGTTGTTGATCGAGACGTGGGTGTATTCCGATGGCAGGCCACGTACGTTGACCTTGCTGCCCAAGCCTTTGTCGCGCTGGATGGTCACGCCGGGCATGCGCTGCAGCGCCTCGGCCAGGTTCTGCTCGGGGAAATCGGCCACGTCGGTGGCGACGATGGAGTCGGAGAAGCCGATGTTGTAGCGCTTGATGTCCACCGCCTGCTCGAGGCTGCGGCTGTAACTTCCGCTCACCTCGATGGTATCCAGTTGCGTGGGCTGAGCTCCGGCCTCGGATTCATTCTGGGCCAGCAACTGAAGTGGCGATGAGGCCATGCCGGCGACCAGCAGACAGTGGATGATCCGGCTCAGCGGCGTGGGCTGCGGCGCGGAAACAAGGATGGGACGGCTGCGATACGACATGCGGTTCTCTTGGGATGTGGAGTGCCTGCAGCAGCGAAACGGTTCCGGCCGTCCTGGGCCTGGACCGTTCACCACCTGTGATCCGGCCAAGGCTACGGCGGCAATGTGACGTCATGGTTTCGCTGCAGCCTCGCGATGCAGCGCATTGGAATGCGATGGCATGCAGCGGCATTGCGTTTTGATGGCGGTGGCTTTTGCGACCATCAAAATGTGTCGCCGGCCGACGACTGCGCGCATTGCGCGTTCAATCGCGTCACTCGCTGCGGCGATCACGCAAACGCTGACCGGCAACCTGATCGCCTTCGCGATAAAGCTGGCGGCGTGCCACACCGGCTAGGACGTGAACTGGTTTGTGCTACTCAGGAATCACAGTGCAAGCGATTGCCGGAAGCTCGGCCACACCCCGAATACGCGCAGCAGATCGACTGCATTCAATTACAGACGGCGACGCTCTTCGAGCGCTGGTCGATCAGAACCACCGCATCCTGGAGCGCATGCGCGCCCACGAGCAGTTCGGGGTATTGCGCGGAGACTCGTACGGCCACGTCGGACATGCTCACTTCTCCGATCCGGAAAGGCCCGTGTACCGTGGCGCGCTGGGTATCGATCTGACCATTGGTCAGCTGCGCGCGCCCTGCCTGTTCCAGCCGATCCGCGGCGACTTTCTGGTACATCGCCTGGGGAAGAACGAAGCTGATGTTGGCGCCCGTATCCAGCTGCCCCACGGCCTGCAACTCACCTATCGACACCGGTATCCGAAAGGCGCGTTCGTAGCCGAGGACATTCTTGCCGGCCATCGGCAGCCGCGCGCTGCGGCTGAACGACAGGGTCCGGCGTGGGTAGTCGATGACCAGCAACCCGTCGGAGAAGAATTCGCGGCCGATGATTCCCGAGAACGCGGCCTGGGCAGCGTTGCGGCTGTTGTAGTCGCGCGCAATGACGTCCAGGTCGCGCCGCACGACATCGCCCAGCTCGAGCGAGTCCAGGCGAGTTGTCTCCACGCTTGCGTCGTTTACGCCGTCCGAAGTGGTCGTGGTTCCGTGCATCGACAGCCCCAGCGAAGCGACCAGACTGGTGTCTGCACGTGCCATCCCACTTGCGCCGGTATCCACCGCGAACCGGAACGGGCCGCGCCCGTTGACCCGCACCGGGATGTAGATTCGTCCATCCACTGTCTCAAACGGGACGTGCACCAGCGCGTCCGCAAGCGGAATGGCCGCAAGCGTGCAGGCATCGTCCATTACCGGAGCGGAGGTCGCGCCAGTTGCGGCAAATGCTGCGGCCAGCAACGCCATCGTTGCCACGCCCTTGCCAAGCGTGAGGACGCAGCGAGCGCGGGTTTGCCCGCTGTGTGCTGGACTGCCCGGTATCGCGAATTGCGAAGTGGTGACCTTACGGTTGGACGGACGTTGCCGGGGCATCAGACGTTCCTTGTTGAATGCGAAACTGGGGGGAATCTGCGCTGCTCGGGTGCGGACGTTTGAGGTGTCTGCACACAGAAGCAGGTTGCCCAGTGCGCCATTTGCAGGCGAGCCCCATGCGATGAAGCGGGCGTCCGGCCGACGGAAGCGCGAAAAAATAGAACGAAAAACCCGCAGGCGCCGGCTTCGGCCCGGACTCACAGCCTCCGGCGAACCTCCAGACAGCACCGCTCTCTGACGCCCGCAGGAAGATTGTGGTGGCTGTGACTTTTGGGCACTGTGCGACCTGCGCAGCGTCGCGGCTCGGCCGACGGATCCCGCCGTTGCCGGCCAGGGTCCGACGATCGTTGTTGTCTGGCAGATACGGGCAGTCCACGCGAAGTTGGCTGCCCTGTTTCGGGCGCGGGCGCGGTCGCCAGCAAACATGGGACGGCGCACAAGGCGCCGTCCTCCGCCGCATTCCCGTGACGCGCGGAATGCCCGGCTTGAAAAGTTGCTTACGTTGGCATGAAGCCGCGCGCGCTCTTCTTCTCGTTCTTGTCCGCCTTTTTTTCCTTCAATGTCTTGGCAGGCTTTTTCTTCTGCTCTTTCTTCTTGTCCAGACTCTTGGCCATTGCAACGTCCGCCGTGGTGGTTGTGACTGCAGGAGCATGGCACATCTGGCCCGCGCGGACGTGTCGCCTGCGCAGTGGGGCCGCCAGGCGCTCAGGGCGCCGCGAAATCCTGCGGTGAAATCACTTGCCCCGGGGACAGACGTTCCACGCTTCCGTTGCGCCTGGACTGGCCAACGGGACCCGGGTTCGACGGCTCCCCCTTACCCCGTTTCGCGAAGCGCCGATCGCTAGACCGGCACGGGTACCACCCCACGGCTGGCCGTCCGGCAATCGCGCCCGAAACCCGTCAGGCTGCACGGGCGCCAAACTAGACGGTTTGCAGTTCACCGGACCAACGCTGCGCAGGATCGTTCTTGGCAGGCCTCGCTTGAAGTGAAGGCAGTCACTCCTCCTTCGCCCAGCGAGCCAGGTTCTGCTTCAGCGTCCCGATTCCGTCCCACGGGTCCTTGCGCCGGCGTTTCAGCTTGGCCGGAACGTCCTTGATGGTGAATGCGTTGGCGGCGACCAGCTTCCCCAGTTCGCTCCAGGCCAACGGCATGGCCACCGGTGCTCCCGGACGCGCACGCATCGAGTAGGAAGCCACCGCCGTGGCGCCGCGCCCGTTGCGCAGATAGTCCACAAAGATCCGCTTGTCGCGTTTGCTCTTGGTGGCGGTCGCCAGAAAGCGGTCGGGCTCCGAATGCGCCAAGGCGTCGGCAAAACTATGTGCGAAACGCTTGGTCAGATCCCAATCGCAACCCGGGTTGAGCGGCACCACCACATGCAGGCCCTTGCCACCCGACACCCGCAGAAACGATTGCAACTCAAGTTTTTCCAGCAGTTTGCGGATGTCCACCGCCGCTTTCTTGATCTCGGAAAACGGCACACCTGGACCGGGATCCAGATCGAACACCACCCGGTCCGCGCGGTCCGGTGCGTCGGCGTGCGATCCCCACGGATGGAATTCAAGCGCATTGAACTGCACCAGTTCCATCAGTCCAGCCAGGTCATCCACCACCAGGTAATGCGCGTTGACGCCGCTTTCTTCCTTCAACTTCACCGTGGAAACCAGCTCCAGCCCGGACGTCAGATGTTTCTGGAAGAAGCACTGCTGCCCGATGCCCGCCGGGCAGCGGATGACCGACAGCGGCCGACCGGCAATTTCAGGCAACAGGTGATCGGCCACAGCCAGGTAGTAGTCCCACACGTCCTTCTTGCTGATCTTTTGGTCGGGAAACAGGATCTTGGTGGGGCTGGACAGCGCAGGCAGTTGCCGCTGCCGGGATTCCTTCTTCGCCGCCTTCGTGGCCTTTGCAACTCGTGCAACCTTTGCAACCTTTTCGAGCTTTTCGACCTCGACCTTTTCGGCCTTTTCGGCCCTTGCAACCTTTGCGACCTTCGCGGTTTTCACGCTCTGCGACGCCTTGGCAGCGACCGACAGGCTTGGCGCGCGCGCCGGCTTCCGCTCCCGATCGCTGTCGAGCAGATCGGCCACACTCTTGTCCGCACGCACCGCCTTCAGGGAGGGCTGGCGCAGCAGCTGCTGCCTGCCGATGCCACGGAAAAAGACCTCCACCACGAAGCGGGGTTCAAACCAGGTGGCGGTGCGCAGGTCGGTGTCGGTGGTGCCGACGAAGGCGGTAGGCGTGGTGCCGCCGCCCTTGGCCAGCTTCTTGCTGACCTGGCGCATCAGATCGTCATTGAAGCCGGTGCCTACGCGGCCTACGTACAGCCAGCCGTGTTGCGGATCCGGCGTGGCCAGCAGCAACGAGCCGAAACCCGTGCGGCTGCCTTTGGGCGCGGTGTAGCCGACCACGGCAAATTCGTTGGAAGCGATCTGTTTGGTCTTGCGCCAGTCGTCGCTGCGTCCGCCGTGGTAGGCGCGGTCTGCGCGTTTGGAGATGATTCCTTCGAAGTGACGCTCCCCTGCCAGCTGGTAGGCGGCATCGCCATTGCCCTCGATGTGCGAACTGAAAGCAAGCTGCGCGGGCGCGCCCTGCAGGATCTGCTGCAGCAGGGCCTTGCGTTCGGTCAGCGGAGCACCGGCCACCTCCACTCCATCGACGTGCAACAGGTCGAACAGCGCAAGCGCCAACCCGCCTTCGCGCTCGCCTGACAGGGTGGACTGCAGGAGATTGAAATCCGCCGTCGTGCCGGTACCGGCGATGAGCTCTCCATCCAGCGCGCCGGACTCCAAACCCAGCGCTTCCAGCGCGGCCCGGATGTCGGGAATTTTGCCCGTCCACTCCAGGGCATTGCGCGACCACAGGCGTACCTTGCCGTCGGCAATGGTGGCCAGGATCCGGTAGCCGTCCCACTTGAACTCGTGCAGCCACTGTTCGCCCTGCGGAGGCGATTCACCGAGCTTGGCCAGCTGGGGTTCAAACGGCTCAACGGGCGCCTTGCCATTTCTGGCATTGGTCAGCGCCAGCGCTTTGGTCGCCCAGCTGCGCTTCCGTCCCTTCTTTACGGAAGCCACCGGCGGCGTTCTGTTCATCGGCGTGGTTGTCTCCATCGGTGTGGCCACAGCCGGCAGCGATAACGCCACCGGCTGGCGGTGCACCGGCATTCCGGACGCTCAACTGCACGTGAGCGAGAAGCTCTCCACGTGCGGGTGCATGGGGCATCAATACCGCGTTCGCGGTGGGTTACTTGCCCAGGTGGCGGCGCACCGCATCGGCTGTAGGGCCGACCGTCTTGATCGCTTCACGCAACTGCTCGGCGGTGACGCCAAGGGTCTTGGTCCAATACTGGAGTTCGTAGTCTTCGCTCACATTGATTCGATCGCGATCGGGGGAACCGGTCTTGCTCTTGTCGTCAGTCATTGGATTTCTCCTGGGTGGAAACGTTCGTGCGCCGTGTTTCCTGGAGGTGGTGCGGCCGTGCTTGCAGCGGCGTTCTAGCGTGCATCACCGGCGCGGGCCAAGGACGCCCTCCAGCGTTGCCCTCCTATGTAGGCCTGCAGCCGTGAAGTGGATGTAAGTCCTGCCACTGGTCCATCAGAGCGCCGCAACCTGGATCCAGGTCGGCGCATGGTCGCTGGCCTTGTCCTGCAGCCGCACCCAGCGGTCCACGCCGGCGCCCTTCAGTCGTTTGGCCAGGGAGGGATTGGCCAGCAGGTGGTCGATGCGCAATCCGCGGTCACGCTCGGCGTGCTGGCGGAAGTAGTCCCAGAATGTGTAGATCCGCTCCTCGCCGTGGAGCTGTCTCAAAGAATCGACCCACCCCTGTGCCAGCAGCCGCCGGTACGCGTCCCGGACCTCCGGTTGGATCAGGGCATCCTTGCGCCAGGACTTCGGATCGTAGACGTCCTCATCTGCGGGAATGACGTTGAAGTCCCCCATGATCACGACGGGATGCGGCAGCGCCACCAGCGACTCGGCGTGCCTGTTGAGGCGCTCCATCCACTTGAGCTTGTAATCGAATTTCGGCCCCGGCTGCGGATTGCCATTGGGCAGGTAGATGCCGGCCACGATGACGCCGTGGACCGCCGCCTCCAGGTAGCGGCTCTGCTCGTCATCGGGGTCGCCGGGCAGGCCCCGCCGGCTCTCGACCGGCGTCACGCCGCGGCCCAGTAGCGCCACCCCGTTCCAGGAACGCTGGCCCTGCCAGATGGCGCCATAACCGGCGTCCTCCAGCTCGGCCACCGGAAACGCCTGGTCGACCGCCTTCAGCTCCTGCAGTGCCACCACATCCGGCTTCTCCTTGGCCAGCCAAGCCAACAGATGCGGCAGGCGCGTGCCAATTCCATTGACGTTGAAGGTGGCCAGCTTCAACGTTTTCTTGTTCGCCATTGTCTGTCTCCGGTCACTGCCGTGGGTGCCTCGACGGGAACGCTCGCCGCAACCCGACGGGAGAGCAACGGTCCACAGCGGCAGCGAAGCCCCGGTGACCCATCGCGACGCTGACGCATTACAGCGGTGCCGGCGTCGCGGAAATGTATGTGCCGTCATCACCGTCAAGGCAGCGGACCATCGCGTTCAACCGCGGCCGCTCCGTCACAACGATCGGAATAAGCTTCGAGCATGCGTCGATTTGTTCAGGCCTTCGCTGACGTTGGCTCCTTCCCCGACGGCTTGCCCGAGGCCGTGACCCGGGCGCTCGTCGATGCACCTGATCGATACAACGTCGGCCAAGGCAAACCCGCCGCAGTGATCGCGACCGGGGCCGATGGCGCGCCGGTGGTGCTCGACATGATCTGGGGACTGGTGCCGCGCTGGTCCAGGGAGCCGACCACGCCCTACACCACGATTACCGCACGTCTGGAGCGCGCGCCCAGAAGCCGGATTTTTGCGCAGGCCTGGAGGGAACGTCGCTGCATCGTGGCGATGTCCGGTTATTACAAATGGGATCGCCAGCGCAAGCCGGCGTGGCCGCGCTTCATCCAGAGCACGAACGGGTTGGCATTGCTGACCGCCGGCATCTGGGAGCGTTGGGAACACGGGGAAGGCGAGCCGCTGCACAGTTTCAGCCTGCTCACCGGTCCCAATCCGTCCATTCCACCTCCCTTGACCCAGGACGGGCCGGTGTTCCTGGCACCGCCGGCGGCCCTGCGCTGGCTGGCCGGCGACTTCCCCACTCCGGTCGCCCTGGGCCGTCACGCCCACTTCCCTTCGCTGGAGAGCTATCCCGTCGGCAGGCAGATGGGTAACCCCCTGCTGGATGACTACACCTTGCTGGAACCGGTCGACCCCGATGCCGAACCGCCACCTCACCCGGCCGAATGGGACGAAGAGGGCGAAGAAGACTAGGAGGCATCCGGCGTTTTACGGAACGGGCCAGCGTGTGACCGGAGATCGCAATCGGCAATCAACTTGGAGATCCCCATGACCCCGCTCGACAAACCGCTGAGGCGCGAAGTGACCATTGGTGAACAGGCCTACACCCTTACGATCGACCCCGACGGATTGAAGCTGGTCGAGAAAGGGCGCCGCAAGGGTCTGGAGTTGCGCTGGACGGATCTGGTATCCGGAGATGCGGCGCTGGCGTCCGCGCTGAAGGCCTCGCTCGAGGACAAGTGAAACCTGCGGCGACGGCTGCTCTTGATGCAGCCGGTGGCCTTGGATTTCTCCAGGCTGCCGCGTCACGCCCGTCCCGTCCGTTCCGTTGCAGCTGAACAGCGATCCATCCATGCACTCGACGATATCGGCGGCGAGGCTGCTTGGAGCAACGGGCGCGATCAGCCTGCTATCGCTGGAAGATCTTTCCAAATGGCACGGAAGGCTGATGCGGGGTCCTGAAGACCGTGGCGCCGGATGCCACAGCCGGCGCCGCTTCACCGCAGCTCTTGCTGGCTGACCAACGAAAAACCGCAGTCATTGAGTGGTGCGCCTGGAGGGATTCGAACCCCCGACCAATGGCTTCGGAAGCCACTACTCTATCCGGCTGAGCTACAGGCGCATTTTTGGTGAGGCAGTCGAAGCAGACCGCTGGCTTCGACCTCCGTTCCATACCGGGCACATCGGCGCAGGCGGGAACGGGACGCGCATTCTAACGGCAAAACCGCCTGCAGGTCTTCTTCTTTCGTCGCGGCCCGGTTCCTGCTCCGGTAGTTTCGCCAACTGCTAACCTTTGCGCATGAGTTACGAACGCTATGAAACCCCGGCCGCCAAACCGTCGCGGCTGGGCCAATACTGGAAATTGATGCGCGCCGACCGCCCGATCGGCACCTTGCTCCTGTTGTGGCCCACCTGGTGGGCGCTTTGGCTGGCCTCGGGAGGCTTGCCACCGCTGTGGATCCTGTTCGTGTTCAGCGCCGGCGTCTGGCTGACACGATCGGCCGGTTGCGTGATCAACGATTACGCCGACCGCTGGCTGGACCCGCACGTCAAGCGTACCCGGGAGCGCCCGCTGGCGACCGGCGCGGTATCCGGCCGCGAAGCACTGGCGCTGTTCGCCGGGCTGATGCTCGTGGCCTTCGCGCTGGTGCTGACCACCAACCGGCTGACGATCCTGTTGAGCTTCGTCGGTGTATTCCTCGCCGCCACCTATCCCTACCTGAAGCGCTACACGCACCTGCCGCAGGTGTATCTGGGCATGGCGTTCGGCTGGGGCATACCGATGGCGTTTGCCGCCGTGCAGGGCGAAGTTCCGGCGCTGGCCTGGGTGCTGTACGGCGCCAATATCCTGTGGTCCACGGCCTACGACACCTGGTACGCGATGGTCGACCGCGACGATGACCTCAAGGTCGGCTCGCATTCCACCGCGATCCTGTTCGGCGATCTGGATCTGGTGATCCAGGGCGTGCTGTACACGCTGTTTTTCGGCGCGATGGCGCTGGTGGGCCTGCGCGCCGGACTGGGGCACTGGTACTGGCTGGCCATGGGTGTGGCCGCAGTGCTGGTGGTGTACGAATTCCACCTGTGCCGCAACCGCGAGCGCGGGCCGTGCTTCCAGGCATTCCTGCATAACAACTGGGTCGGCGCGGCGCTCTTCGCCGGTATCGTGGCCGCTCTGGCGTGGCCGGTTGCCGGCTGAAACCTGTGCTTGGGGCCAGCTACCTCGACGCCGCCTTCAAGGCGGCGTCTGCATTTCCAGGCGGACGCGCAGGTGCTGAGCCGTCGGCAAGCGCGCCGAGTTGAATTCGCCTGGCGCATAGAGACTGCTCCGGAAACCTGCGTGCACCGCCGCGGATTACCGGGGCGCACCGGCCGGTCAATTACGGCGCGCTCACGGCACCCGCGCGCACACCCAGGCGTCCACCCGCTCCACGCCGGCCCGCCGCAGCGCGGTGGCTGCCGCGTGCAACGTGGCACCGGTGGTCATCACGTCATCCACCAGAGCCACGTGTCGGGGCAGATCACTCCCGGCGACGAAAGCGCCCTTGAGGTTGCGCTTTCGCGCGGCCGCATCCAGCTCGGACTGCGCCGCGGTGCCGCGTATCCGCCGCAGGCCATGGCACAGCGGCAGCTGCAATTGTCTGGCCAAGGGTCGCGCCAGCTCCAGCGCCTGGTCATAACCGCGCTTGCGCAGACGCGACGGGTGCAGCGGTACCGGCACGATCGCCATCGGCAGGGGTCCGGCTTGCAGCTGTTCGGCCATCAGCCTGGAAAGCAGATGCCCGGCAGCGAGATCCTGATGGAATTTGAAGCGCCGCACCAGCGCATCCACCGGCGCCCCGTACACGAACGTGGCCCGCGCAAGCTGCAGCGGTGAGCTCGTCCGCAGGCAGGGGCCGCACAGCGTGCCCACGCTTTCATGCTCGGGCAGCGGCAGCGCGCAGCGTTCGCAGGCATTGGCATTCCACGGCAATGCCGCGCGGCAGACCGCGCACAGGTCGCAATCGCCGGCGCCCGGTTCGCTGCAGATCAGGCAGCGCAGCGGCAGCAGCACGCGCCCCAGCCGCGACCACCAGCTGTAAACCGTGGAGGAAACCGTTTTGTTGACAGAAACCGGCATGCTTACCAGACTGCCCCGCTTTCAGCGCGCTATCTGTCAGGAAATCCCGATGTCTGCTGTCATCCGCCACAACTGGACCCACGAAGAGCTGCTGGCTCTGTTCGAGCTGCCCTTCCCGACCCTGCTGCACCGTGCGGCCGGCGTGCATCGAGCCAACTTCGATCCGGCCCAGGTCCAGGTGTCAACGCTGCTGTCGGTCAAGACCGGTGGCTGCCCGGAAGATTGCGGCTACTGCCCGCAGGCGCAGCGCTACGACACCGGCGTGGATGCGCAGAAACTGATGGAAACCGAGGCGGTCGTGGCCCGCGCCCGCGCGGCCAAGCAGGCCGGGGCCTCGCGCTTCTGCATGGGCGCCGCCTGGCGCTCGCCCAAGGACCGCGACATCCCCAAGGTGGCGGCGATGATCCGCGAGGTGAAGGCGCTCGGACTGGAAACCTGCGCCACCCTGGGCATGCTCGAGGGCCATCAGGCGCAGGCGCTCAAGGACGCCGGGCTGGACTACTACAACCACAATCTGGACACCGCGCCGGATTACTACGACTCGATCATCCACACCCGCCAGTACCAGGACCGCCTGGATACGCTGGAGCATGTGCGCGATGCCGGGCTGAAAACCTGCTGCGGCGGCATTGTCGGCATGGGCGAAACCCGCGAACAGCGCGCCGGGCTGCTGCTGGCGCTGGCCAATCTGCCGGCGCATCCGGACTCGGTGCCGATCAACCGGCTGGTGCAGGTGGCCGGCACGCCGCTGCATGGCAGCGCCGAACTGGACCCGTTCGAATTCGTGCGCATGATCGCCGTGGCCCGCATCATCATGCCGCGCTCGATGGTGCGGCTGTCGGCCGGGCGCGAGACCATGAGCGACGAGCTGCAGGCGCTGTGCTTCGTGGCCGGCGCCAACTCGATCTTCTACGGCGAGAAGCTGCTGACCACGGGCAACCCCGACACCGCGCGCGATCTGGCGCTGTTCGACCGGCTCGGGCTGCAGCCGATGCCGGTGAACGTGGACGCCGAGCACCACGACCAGCCCGGCACCGTGCATCTGGACCTCATCCAGCACAGCAGCCTGACTGCCTGATCCACGGTCCCGACCGGCCTTCCGCGCGGCCCGGGCATACGCCCGGGCAACGGGGTACGCTAGCCGGCCGTCCGACCATGAATTGATGCCATGGCCCGTCCCGACCTTCACGAACGTCTCCACGACCAGCGCAAGCTGCGCGACGCCCAGGGGCGCATCCGTACGCGCCGTACCATCGGCCGTCGCGACGGCGTGCGCCTGGAGATGGGCGGCCGCTGGCTGACCGGCTTCTGCAGCAACGACTACCTGGGTCTGTCGCAGCAGTTCGAAGTGGTCGCCGCGCTGCAGGACGCCGCCTCGCGTGACGGCACCGGTGCCGGTGCCTCGCATCTGGTGTGCGGCCACCACGCCCTGCATGAAGCGCTGGAAAGGGAGATGGCCGACTGGCTCGGCTACCCGCGCGCGTTGCTGTTTGACAGCGGCTTTACCGCCAATCTGGCGGTACAGCAGGCATTGCTGTGCGAAGACACCGACGTTTGCGTGCAGGACCGGCTCAACCACGCCAGCCTGCTCGACGCCTCGCGCCTGGCCGGCTGCCGGCTGCGCCGTTACCCGCACTTGGACAGCGAAGGCGCGATGCGCCAGCTCAAGCATGCGCCGGAGGGCGCGGCGATGCTGGTGACCGACGGGGTGTTCAGCATGGATGGCGACATCGCCCCGCTGCGCTCGCTGTCGCTGGTGGCGCGCATGCAGCAGGCGCTGTTCTTCGTCGATGACGCCCACGGCGTGGGCGTGGTCGGCGAGCACGGCCGCGGCTGTGTGGCCGACGCCGGCCTGGGCGTCAATGAGGTGCCGTTGCAGCTGGCCACGCTGGGCAAGGCACTCGGCAACCATGGCGCGGTGGTGCTGGGCGAGGATGCGTTGATCCAGCATCTGGCGGAAACCGCACGCCCCTACATCTACACCACCGCGATGCCGCCGGCGCAGGCCGCCGCCTCGCTGGCCGCGGTCAAACTCGCTCGGCGCGACCATTGGCGGCGGCAGAAACTCACCGAGCTGATCGGCCTGTTCCGCGAGGGCGCGCGTCGTCACGGTCTGGAACTGATGCCCTCCGACACCCCGATCCAGCCGTTGCTGTGCGGTGACGAGGGTACGGTGATGGCACTGGCGGCCACGCTGGAAGACTCCGGTTTCCTGGTCAGCGCCATCCGTCCACCCACCGTTCCCGAGGGCAAGGCCCGTCTGCGGATCACGCTGTCGGCACTGCACACCAACGAGCAGGTGAACGCGCTGGTCGACGCCATCGGCCGCGCCCGCGATCTGGTGCGGTATCAGCAGTCGCTGAGTACCGTCGGCGCCTGATCGCAAAGAAGCAGACATGCATATCGAAGTCACCGGGCACGGCCCGGCGCTGGTCCTGATCCACGGTTGGGCGCTGCACGGCGGCATCTTCGCGCCACTGGTCGAGCGCCTCGCTGCGCACTGCCAGCTGCATATCGTCGACCTGCCCGGCCACGGCCACAGTCGCGACGACGGCACTCCGCTGAAGCTGCCCTATGTGGTCAGTGCCATCGCCGCGGCCACCCCGCCAGCGGTGTGGTGCGGCTGGTCGCTCGGCGGCCTGTTCGCCCTGCATGCCGCCGCCACGCTGCCGCAGGTGCGCGGGCTGGCGATGATCGCCGCCACCCCGCGATTCGTCCGCGACGGGGACTGGCCGCATGCGGTGGAGCCCTCCGTCTTCGGGCAGTTCGGCCGTGACCTGGAACAGGACTATCGCGGCACTCTTGAGCGCTTCCTGGCGCTGGACGTGATGGGCTCGCAACATGCCCGCAGCGAACTTCGCACCCTGCGCGAGGCGCTGGTCGAACGGGGCGAGCCCGCACCGCGCGCCCTGCAGGAGGGCCTGGCGTTGCTGGAGCGCAGCGATCTGCGCGGTGCCCTGCAGACCGTGGCCAAACCCAGCCTGTGGCTGGCCGGACAGCGCGACCGGCTGGTGCCGGCGCAGGCGCTGCACGACGCTGCGACCTTGGCGCCGCATGCACGGGCGCACACCGTCGAAGGCGGCGGCCACGCCCCGTTTCTGGGCCATGCCGATCTCGTCGCCGACCGCCTGCAACAGTTTGTTGCGGCCTGTTCCTGAGCGGTGATGCCGCCGTTGTGGCTCGACCATCGATCATGACCGTCCTGATGTTGCCAAGGAACTGATATGGATCTGGGAATCGCCGGGCGCTGGGCGCTCGTATGCGCTGCCAGCAAAGGCCTGGGCCTGGGCTGTGCCCGCGCACTGGCGCGTGAAGGCGCCAATGTGGTGATCGTCGCCCGCGGTCACCAGGCCCTCGAAGCCGCCGCCGCCGAACTGCGGGCGCTGCCCGGTGCCGCCACGGTCATCGCGGTTGCCGCCGACATCACCACCGCTGCCGGCCGCCAGGCCGCGCTGGCTGCGTGCCCGCAGGTGGATATCCTGGTCAACAACGCCGGTGGCCCGCCGCCGGGCGATTTCCGCGATTGGGAGCGCGAGCACTGGCTGGCGGCGGTCGATGCCAACATGCTCACGCCGATCGAGCTGATCCGGGCCACCGTCGATGCCATGGCCGCGCGCGGCTTCGGCCGCATCGTCAACATCACTTCCAGTTCGGTGAAGGCCCCGATCGACATCCTCGGCCTGTCCAATGGTGCCCGCTCCGGATTGACCGGCTTCGTCGCCGGCATCGCCCGTACTGGACTGGCTCGCAACGTCACCATCAACAACCTCTTGCCCGGCGCGTTCGATACCGACCGCCTGCGCGGCACGCTTGCCGCCAGCGCACGCAAACTGGACATCGGGCAGGACGAGGTGGAGGATCGCCGACGCGCGCAGATTCCGGCCGGCCGTTTCGGCACCCCGGACGAGTTCGGCGCCGCCTGTGCCTTCCTGTGCAGCGCGCAGGCCGGCTACATCACCGGGCAGAACCTGCTGATCGACGGCGGCGCCTATCCGGGCACGTTCTGAACCACCGCTTCTCCGTTCCACTTCCCCCATTACCGCGTACTTCCATGCCTTCGATGTTCGATACCCGCCACGTCCGCCGCGCCTTTTCGCGCGCCGCCTCCAGTTATGACGCCGCCGCCGCACTACAACGCGAAGTCGGCAAGCGCCTGCTGGAATCGCTGGACTATCTCGAGCAGCGGGTACCGCAGGTGGTGCTGGACGTCGGCTCCGGCCCGGCACACGCCACCGCGGCGATGAAGAAGCGCTGGCCCAAGGCCCAAGTGATCGCGCTGGATCTGGCACTGCCGATGCTGCGCGAGGCAAAGAAGCAGGCGGGCTGGTGGAAGCCGTTTTCGCGCGTATGCGCCGATGCCCGCGCGCTGCCGCTGGCCGACAACAGCGTGGACGTGATCTACAGCAACCTGTGCCTGCAGTGGGTGGAAGACCTGCCTTCGGTGTTTGCCGGCTTCCGTCGGGTGCTCAAGCCCGGCGGCCTGCTGGTGTGCTCCACCTTCGGCCCGGAAACGCTGATCGAGCTGCGCGATGCGTTTGCACAGGCCGACTCGTCACCGCACGTCAGCCGCTTCGCACAGATCGCGCAGTTCGGCGATGCACTGATGATGGCCGGCTTCCGCGATCCGGTGCTGGACCGCGACCTGTTCACCCTCACCTATGACGACCTGCCCGCCCTGATGCGCGAGCTCAAGGCGATCGGCGCCACCAATGCGTTGACCAGCCGGCGCCACACCCTCACGGGGCGAGGCCGTTTCAGCGCCGCGCGCGAGGCGTACGAGCCGCTGCGCCAGCCCGACGGCAAGCTGCCCAGCAGCTGGGAAGTGATCTACGCCCATGCCTGGGCGCCGGAGCCGGGCGCACCGATCCGCGAGCACGGCCACGACATCGCCGCGGTGCCGCTGTCGGCGATTCCGATCCGGCGCAAACAGCCGTAACAGGGCGAAAAATCCGGCAGGCTTGGCGCGAGTCGATGTTCAAGGAGTTGTAGGAGCGACGTCAGTCGCGACGAGGCCTCACCAGCAAGACATCGTCGCGACGAGGCACCCCGGTACAACCATCGCAACTGACGGCCCTCCTACAGATTCCGGGAGCATCGCTTTGCCGCCTTACTTCCGTGGGTCAGGATGACGTCAGCCACCGGGACATCAGGCGCCTTTTACGAACAGGTCGCGATGGAAGAAGTAGATTTCCTGGACCAGGAAACGCCAGCTGGTATGGAAGCTGCGAAAACGCGTGCTCGGCGTGGAGGACGCCAGCGCATCGATACCCAGTTCTTTCGACAGCCGCAGCGCGCGCGCCATGTGCAGCGGATCACTGACAATGATCACCCGCTGCAGGTTGCGCTCGCGCATCAGCAGCCGGGCCTCGATCAGATTCTGCCGGGTGGTGCGCGAAACGGTTTCGATCAGGATCGCGTTGTCGGGAACCTGCTTGCGCAACGCATAGCGGCGCGCCACCTGGGACTCGGAGAAGCGTGCGCCCGCGCCGCCATAGCCGCCGGTGAAAATCAGCAGCGGCGCGTAGCCGCGCCGGTACAGATCCAGTCCGTGACGGATGCGCTCTTCGAATACCGGCGAGGGTTTGGCGTCGTAAGCGGCCGCGCCCAGCACGATGATCGCATCGGCCGGGGCGGCCTGGTCATGGTCGCCGACCCAGATGATCCAGCTCGCCACGCCCAGCAGCCAGAAAACGACCAGCAGACACAATCGCCACAGCCAGCCACCGATACCGCGCCGCCGGGCCCGCCTCATGCGCCCGCCCATGGCAGCGCATCGATATCGACATTGCCGCCGGACAGGACGATGCCGACCCGGCGGCCGGCAAAGCGTTGCGGCTGTGCCAGTACCGCGGCCAACGCTATCGCCGAGGATGGCTCGACCGTCTGTTTGAGCACCTGCCAGAGCAGGCGCATCGCCGCGATCGTGTCCGCATCCCCCACCGTCACCACCTGCGCACAGCCGTTGAGCAATTCGAAATTGGGCGCGCCCAACGCTCCCCGCAGACCATCGCATACCGTATCGGGCACGAAATCGATCCGTCTCTCGCCAGCGGCCAAGGAACGCGCGGTATCCGCGGCGCCTTCGGGTTCGGCCAGTACCAGTTCGCAGTGCGCAGCGGCATGCTGCAGCGCCAGCGACGTGCCCGCCGCCAGCCCGCCGCCGCCGACCGGGACCACCAGCACATCCAGCGCGGTTGCGACCTGGTGTACAAGCTCCAACGCCGCCGTTCCCTGGCCGGCGATCACCTGCGCATCGGCATAGGGATGCACCAGTCTCGCACCGGTATCGGCCTGCACTTGCGCGCTGGCTTGTTCCCGTCCCGCCTGGGTTGGCTCGCAACGCCACAGCGCCGCTCCGTGTCGGGCGACATTGGCCAGCTTCGCCGCCAGGGCACCTTCGGGCACCACGACATGACAGGCGATGCCGCGGGACCGGGCGGCCAATGCCAGCGCCGCGCCATGGTTGCCGGACGAATGGGTGACCACGCCATGGGCCGCCTGCTCCGGTGTCAGCGCCCATACCGCGTTGCAGGCGCCGCGGAACTTGAAGGCGCCACCGCGCTGCAGGTGTTCCGCCTTGAAATGCAGCTGTGCACCGGCCAGTGCATCCAGCGCGCGTGAGCGCAGCACGGGAGTGACTGCGGCATGGGGCGCGATACGTGCCGCAGCCGCCAGCACATCGGCAACGCCGGGCAGGGAGGAATCGGTCATGGGGAAAGGTTAACGTAGCGATGCGGCAGCCGGCCATCGTCCACTGCCCCCATTGCTTCCGTTCAGTCCTGCCCGGAAGGTTAAGGGCCGATTCAACGCCCGGGCTCGAAGCTGCGTACATACCCATCAGGGGGGAACTAGCTATGAAGATGCGTCTGATCCTTGCCGCCGGCCTGCTGGCCGGGCTCTCCGGTTGTGCCACGTACGACTATGTCGGCGGTGGCTCGGGTGGCTATTACCACGGCTCGCCCTCGGTGCAGTACAACTATCCTTACGGCTATGGCGGTTATGGCTATGGCGGCTATGGTTACGGCAGCTACGGCTACGGCGGCTATGGCTATCCGGTTTACCGGCCTTCCTATATCTACCCCTCCCATCAGCACCGGCCACCACCGCGCCCCCGCGGTGACTACGGTCATGGCAACGGGCCTCGCCCACCGCGGGACGGTGATGAGGGTCGGCCTTCCCGTCCGCCGCGGCCAATCAATGAAGGCAACAAATCGCCGTGGCGCAACATGGATGGCCTGCAACGTCCGCAGCCGCGTGCCGAGCAGCCGCAGCGTCGGGCGATTCAGCCCCAGGCCGCCATGGGCCCGCGTCCCGCGATGCAGCCGCGGCCTGCGATCCAGTCACGCCCGGCACCGGTACGACGCGAGGGCCAGCATCGCCGGAACGACTCGACTCGTACCGAAGAGCCTTGAGGACTTGCATTCGCCGGAAATATGCGCAATCTTGGCGTGGCGGGTGACCGGCCACGTCAGTAACTGACCCGATCGGCCGATTTCCCGGAAAGTTCAATGTCGATGTCCGACAGGAAAATCTGGATCCCCCCTGTTCCGGCCCTGTCGGGCGTCGGCGCCTAAAAAAAGCAGAAAGCCCCGTCATGCGGGGCTTTCTGCTTTTTGCAGTCTTCCTTGGCGGCGTGGAAAAAAAACGGGGCCGACAGCTTTGGACTGTCGACCCCTTTGCTTCCCCGGCGTGCGCTGTGGCCAGCCCCTGTTCCAATTCCGGCCATCTGCGCCTGTGTCGCATGCCACGCCAGGTGCAAGAGAGTTATCTGCAGAAAGCGTGCCAACTTTAGCGTTAAGGTGCCCCAAGGCTGATTGGCGCTAAAATCGCCACCCCGCCGGCTCTCTGCCCGCCCTCTCCAGGCCGGCCACTCCGCCTTTCCGGCCCCTCAGTGCCAGTGCAAGCCCATGAGCAACTCCTTTTACCGTTACGACGTCATCGTCATCGGCGGCGGCCATGCCGGCACCGAAGCCGCGCTGGCTTCGGCCCGCAGCGGCGCCCGTACCCTGCTGCTGACCCATAACGTCGAAACCATCGGCGCGATGAGCTGCAACCCGGCCATCGGCGGCATCGGCAAGGGCCACCTGGTCAAGGAAATCGACGCCCTCGGCGGCGCCATGGCCCATGCAGCCGATCTGGCCGGCATCCAGTGGCGCACGCTCAATGCCTCCAAGGGGCCGGCGGTGCGTGCCACCCGTTGCCAGGCCGACCGTTCGCTGTATCGCAGCGCGGTGCGCCGCATCGTCGAGAGCCAGGACAACCTGACCGTGTTCCAGGCGGCGGTGGACGATCTGCTGATCGAAGGCGACGCCGTGCGCGGCGCCATCACCCAGACCGGACTGAGCTTCCGCGCCCCGGCCGTGGTGTTGACCGCCGGCACCTTCCTGGCTGGCAAGATCCATATCGGCGAAACCCAGTACAGCGGCGGGCGCATGGGCGACCCGCCGGCGACTACGCTGGCCGCGCGCCTGCGCGAGCGGCCATTTGCGATCGACCGGCTCAAGACCGGCACGCCGCCGCGCATTGACGGCCGCTCGCTGGACTACTCGGTGATGCAAGCCCAGCCCGGCGACGATCCGCTGCCGGTGATGTCCTTCCTCGGCGATGTGTCCGAGCATCCCCAACAGGTCACCTGCTGGATCACCCACACCAGCGAGCGCACCCACGAGATCATCCGCAACGCGCTGCACCGCTCGCCGCTGTACAGCGGCCAGATCGAAGGCATCGGCCCGCGCTACTGCCCCTCGATCGAGGACAAGGTGGTGCGCTTCGCCGAGAAGGCCAGCCACCAGATCTTCGTCGAGCCCGAAGGGCTGGACGTGGCCGAGATCTACCCCAACGGCATCTCCACCTCGCTGCCGTTCGACGTGCAGCTGGAGCTGGTGCGCAGCATCGCCGGCTTCGAGAACGCCAACATCACCCGCCCCGGTTACGCGATCGAATACGACTTCTTCGATCCGCGCGGGTTGAAGAACACGCTGGAAACCAAGTCGGTCAGCGGGCTGTTCTTCGCCGGCCAGATCAACGGCACCACCGGCTACGAGGAAGCCGCCGCGCAGGGCCTGCTGGCCGGCGTCAACGCCGCGCGCTTCACCCGCGCGCAGGAGGGCTGGTGCCCGCGCCGCGACGAGGCCTATCTCGGCGTGCTGGTCGACGACCTGATCACCCACGGCACCACCGAGCCGTACCGCATGTTCACCAGCCGCGCCGAATACCGGCTGCAGCTGCGCGAGGACAACGCCGACGTGCGGCTGACCCCGGTCGGCCGCGAACTGGCGCTGGTGGATGACCATCGCTGGTCGAAGTTCCAGGTCAAACAGGACGCCGTGGCGGCCGAAAGCGAACGCCTGCGCGGGCTGTGGGCCACGCCGGGCAATGCGCTGGGGCGCGATGTGGAAGCCACGCTCGGCGTGGCGGTGAGCCGGGAAACCCGCGTGCTCGACCTGATCAAGCGCCCGGAGCTGGACTACGCCAAACTCATGCAGGTGCCCTCGCTGGGGCCCGGCGTGGACGATGCCAAGGTCGCCGAACAGGTGGAAATCAGCGTCAAGTACGCCGGCTATCTGGATCGCCAGCGCGACGAGATCGAACGCCAGCAGCGTCACGAAAGCACCCCGATCGGCGCAGGCTTCGACTACGCCGGCGTACGCGGGCTGTCGGCCGAAGCGCAGCAGAAACTCGAACGCGTGCGACCGCAGACCATCGGCCAGGCCCAGCGCATTCCCGGCATGACCCCGGCGGCGATCTCGCTGCTGCTGGTGCATCTGGAACGTTCGCGCCGCGGCCGCGTGGCCTGACCCGCCTTCCCGCCGCATCCCGGCAGTCTCGGGCTTTCGCTCCCGACAGCGGCTACAGTCTCTCCCTGTGAGATCGGTCCATGCGTCCATGCGACGCATGGAGTACGGGACAACAGGGGGACAACATGGACACGTTCACGCCTTCAGACCTGAAGACGATCCTGCATTCGAAGCGGGCCAACATCTACTACCTGCAGCACTGCCGGGTGCTGGTCAACGGGGGGCGGGTCGAGTACGTCACCGACGCGGGAAAGCAGTCGCTGTACTGGAACATTCCCATCGCCAACACCACCACGGTGCTGCTCGGCACTGGCACCTCCATCACCCAGGCCGCGATGCGCGAGCTGGCCAAGGCCGGCGTGCTGGTCGGTTTCTGCGGCGGTGGCGGCACGCCCCTGTTCAGTGCCAACGACGTCGATATCGAAGTGGCGTGGTTTTCGCCGCAGAGCGAATACCGGCCGACCGAATACCTGCAGGCGTGGGTGCGCTTCTGGTTCGATGACGACTTGCGCCTGCTCGCGGCCAAGGCGTTGCAGCAGCTGCGACTTGAACGTCTGGGTGCCCAGTGGAAGCACCGCTTGCTGCGCGATGCCGGGTTTGAAGTCGATGCGTCGCGGCTGGACGAACTACTGCAGCGCAGCAGCCGTCATATCGAACTGGCGCAGGACAACACCGCGTTGCTCACCGAAGAAGCCCGCCTGACCAAGGCGCTGTTCAAGCTGGCGGTGGATACCGTGGGCTATGGCGATTTCACCCGCGCCAAGCGCGGCAGCGGCACCGATCCGGCCAATCGATTTCTCGACCACGGCAACTACCTGGCCTATGGGCTCGGTGCCACCGCAACCTGGGTGCTCGGGCTGCCGCACGGGCTGGCGGTCCTGCACGGCAAGACCCGCCGCGGCGGACTGGTGTTCGATGCCGCCGATCTGGTCAAGGACGCCTGCATCCTGCCGCAGGCGTTCCTCTCGGCGATGCGCGGCGAGGATGAGCAGGAATTCCGCCGCGGCTGCATCGAAGCGCTGACCCGCAGCGAGTCGCTGGACTTCATCATCGACTCGCTCAAGGCGATTGCGCTGGAAACAGCAAAGGCCGCGCAATGAATGTGCTGCTGATCAGCCAGTGCAGCAAGCGCGCACTCACCGAAACCCGACGCATCCTCGACCAGTTCGCCGAACGCCGCGGCGACCGCACCTGGCAGACCCCGATCACCGAGGCCGGGCTGGACACCCTGCGCAAACTGCTGCGCAAGACCGCGCGCAAGAACAGCGCCATCGCCTGCCACTGGATCCGCGGTCGCGACCATTCCGAATTGATGTGGATTGTTGGCGATGCCTGCCGCTTCAATGCAGAGGGCGCCGTCCCCACCAACGCCACCGCCCGCAACATCCTGCGCAGACAGGACGAGACCGACTGGCACAACGCCCAGCCCATTCGCCTGCTGGCGCAGCTGGCCGCCTTGCTGCACGACTTGGGCAAGGCCAGTGTTGCCTTCCAGCAGCGGCTGCGCGGCGAACGGATCGAGCGCAACCTGTATCGGCACGAATGGGTATCGCTGCGGCTGTTCCAGGCTTTCGTCGGTGACGATGACGATGCGGGCTGGTTACGGCGACTCATCGACGTCGAGCACTACAACGAACAGGACTGGCTTTCCGCCGGGCGCTACCAACGCGACGGAATCGATGCGACCCATGCGTTCCCGTTCCAGCAGCTTCCGCCGCTCGCCGCCGCCGTGGCCTGGCTGGTTGTCAGCCACCATCGTTTACCGGTCATTCCTGTATCCAAAGATGACGGTACACAGGACTGGCTTGGCAAACGCGCGCAGAACTGGCGGTCCGCCTGGCTGCTGCAACCGCTGGCGGATGTGGCACACAACTGGAATGAGAAGCGCCAGCTACACACCGACCAGGAGGCCCTGCCCTATTGGCAACCCAAGGCCACCCTGCCAGTCATGGAAAAGCAATGGCGCAGCCAGGCCGCTCGCGTTGCAAACGGCTTGCTGGACCTCCAGCAACGCGACGGCACCCAATGGCTCGGCAATCCCTATGTGATGCATCTGGCCCGCCTCAGCCTGATGTTGGCCGACCATCACTACTCCAGCCTTCCGCCCGATGCACCGGAACGGCTCAAGGTGATCACCGACAGCAAGCTGTACGCCAATACCCACAAGGACGGAACGCTCAAACAGACCTTGTTTGAACACCTGGTTGGCGTGGCCCGCGACGCCGGGATGATTGCCCATGCCCTGCCCGGGTTCGAACGCCATCTGCCACGTCTGGCTAACCATCGTGGGTTGCGCAAGCGCAGTGCCAACCCGAAATTCGCCTGGCAGGACAAAGCCGCCGATGCCGCGGTCGGCCTGCGCGAAGACAGCCGGAAACTCGGCGGCTTCATCATCAACATGGCCTCCACCGGCTGCGGCAAGACCCTTGCCAACGCACGCATTCTTTACACGCTGTCCGACCCGCAGACGGGCATGCGCGCCACCTACGCATTGGGCCTTCGCACGCTCACCCTGCAGACCGGGCGCAGCTACCGGAACGACCTGCATCTGGGTGACGATGAGCTGGCGATCCGTGTCGGTGGCTCAGCCAGCCGCGCACTGTTCGAGTATCACGAGCAACAGGCTGAAGCACGTGGCTCGGCCTCCATCCAGGACCTGATCGAGGAGGACAGCCACGTCCTCTACGAAGGCAACACCAGCCAGCATCCACTGCTCGCGCGCGCCCTGCACGACCCCGACATCCGCAACCTTCTGTCGGCGCCCATGCTGGTCTGCACGGTGGACCACATGGTGCCGGCCACCGAATCACTGCGGGCCGGCCGGCAGATCGCCCCGATGCTGCGGCTGATGAGCGCCGACCTGGTGCTTGATGAGCTGGATGACTACGACCTGGACGACATGCCCGCCCTTGCCCGGCTTGTGCATTGGGCCGGCATGCTGGGCAGCCGCGTGCTGCTGTCTTCGGCCACCCTGCCACCCTCGCTGGTCACCGGCATGTACCTGGCCTATCGCGCCGGCCGCCGCCTGTATCGGCAGAATCGCGGCGAACCCGGCGCCGCCAATCTCGACGCCGACATCCCCTGCCTGTGGACCGACGAATTCGGCGTGAAGGCAGCCCTTGTGGGTGGCCAAGGCTTCGAACAGCAGCACCTGCAATTTGTGGAAAAGCGCGCGACCCAGCTGCGCAAGGCCGCGCCATTGCGACAGGCAGCCTTGTTGCCATTACCGCTCAAGGCACAGAAAAGGGAACAGCAGCACGCAGAGGTCGCAATGCATGTTCGTGATGCTTGTCTGCAACTGCATCGTGCGCATTGCCAACCCGATCCGGTCAGCGGCAAGCAGGTGAGTTTTGGACTGGTGCGCATGGCCAACATCGGCCCACTGTTCGACGTCGCGCAAACCCTGTTCGCGCTGGGCGCGCCAGAAGGCGCCCGCATCCATCTGTGTGTCTATCACGCACGCTTTCCGTTGCTGCAACGTTCGGCCATCGAGGCCTTGCTGGATACCAGCTTCAACCGGCGCGGGGACGCCCATGCCATTTTCCAGCTGCCGGCCATCCGCAGCGCACTGGATGCCAACCCCGAGCCGCAACAGCTGTTCGTGGTGCTGGCCTCGCCGGTGTGTGAAGTCGGACGTGATTGGGATGCCGACTGGGCCGTGGCCGAGCCCTCATCGATGCGTTCACTGATCCAGTTGGCCGGCCGCGTGCAGCGCCATCGCGGCCAGCCACCGGCGAAACCGAACGTACTGGTATTCGATACCAATCTGCGCCACCACGCCAACGCCAGACCCGATCAACCTGCGTTCCAGCGCCCCGGTTACGAGAAATCAGGCGCCACCCCGGCGCAAAAACGCCTGCAGCTGACCAGCCACCGCCTGACCGATCTGCTGCAGGCCGATGAATTCGAAATCCTCAATGCGCTCCCACGTATCCAGCCCCGGCTATCGGCGGAATGGAAGACACGCAGCAGCCTCACCGATCTGGAGCAGGCGCGTACGGCGCTCAGCATGCTGCCGCGGCCCGTTGCCGAAAAAGACATGCCCGGGCCGATCGAACAGGATCAGGCCTACTTCGCCTGGAAATATCCGCAGGCCGCATTGATCGGTGTGTTGCCACAGCAGCAACCGTTCCGCCAGCAAACCTTGAGAACCACCGCACTGGTATTCCTGCCTGATGACGATGGCGAGCAATTGCGGTTGCACCGGGTGGAAGAGGCCGCCACACGCCGTGCCGACCCGCAGCGCATCCTGATCGACCAGAGCCTGCGCCACAACGTGCACCTGACCTTTGGGACGGGCATCAGCCCGTGGGGCCAGTTCGACCTGATGACCCTGCTCGAAGAACAGGTCGCGCATTCGGGAGACTCGCTGGACTACTGCGCCCAGCGCTTCACCACCGTGGAAGTGCCAGACAGCGTTCACGGCTGGCGCTGGCATACGTTGCTGGGATTTTCCCCGTGACGACTCAAACAGCAATCGTCTCAATCGTTGGTACGCAGTGAATCGATAAATCGATAAACAGTCGAACGCGAAATCTTCAGCCAAGGAGGTAGTTGATGTCAGAACTCAGAGATAGAGGGAAAACCTTCCGCGCCGCCATCGCCAGCTTCATCGACGCCCGGCGCGAGGCCAAGCTGAAGGGCAAGGATGAGGAAGGCGACACCGCCACCAAATACGACTACGGCACCTGGCTGGCCGACGCGGCGCGCCGGGTGGGCCAGATCCAGGCCGTCACCCACGTACTCAAGGCCACCCATCCCGACGCACGCGGCAGCAGCCTGCATGTGCGGCCGGACACCCTACCTCCGCACACCGATATCGGCAGCCACGTCCTCGGTGACGACTTCGCCGAAGACGTGGTGGGCAATGCCGCGGCACTGGACGTATTTAAGTTCCTCAAGGTAGAGGTGGAAGGCCGCCGCTTGCTGGATTGGATGCAAGCCGGCGACGAGGACCTGCGCGCCGCGTTGCATGCGGACGCAGACATCGCGACCGGCTGGATGAAGGCCTTCAACGGTCTGGTCCGCAGCGATACCGCTCCCGCCTCGCATGGAGCCGCCAAACAGCTGTACTGGCTGGCCGAAGGCACGGCCACGGACGACAAGGCCTATCACCTGCTGCAACCACTGTTTTCCAGCAGCTTGGCACACGCCATACATGCGGATATCCAGGACGCGCGTTTCGGCGAAGACAACAAGGCCGCGCGCCAGGCCTTCCGCGCCAAGGAAGCGCACGCAGCCCCTTACCGCGACTACCGCAATCTGGTGGTGCGCAAGCTGGGCGGGACAAAACCGCAGAACGTGTCCCAGCTCAATAGCGAGCGTGGAGGCATCAATTACCTGCTCGCCTCGTTGCCGCCCCGTTGGGACACCGAACAGCCGAAGAAACTGCTGAACCTGGATTCAGCCATGGAGCGGCTGACCTGGTTTCCCGGCGTGCGCGACACCGTCAAGCAACTGGCCGACTTCCTGCTTTCCGACCCACCGCCCACCGAGCCCACCCGCACCAAACGCCTCGCTCTGGCCAAGGAACTGGGCGCGCAGCTGGCGATCTATGCGGTCGAAACCCAAGTGCGTTTCAGCCCCGGCTGGACCCGCGATGTCACCTGCGCCCTGCCCTTGCACCAGCAGATCTGGCTGGACCCGGAGCGCGTGGAACTTGATCCCCGGCCCGAACTGGAGCTTGCCGCCGAGGACAAAGCCTTCGTGGAGGCTTGGGAATTCAGCGACTGGCCCGACTTGGTGGCCGGCGACTTCGCCACCTGGTTGAACGCACGCCTGCACGCAGCCGGTCTGGTGACCATGGGTGATGCCGAATACCGGCACTGGGCCCGGCAGGCCATTGTCGATGCGACGTGGCCGGTGCCGCTGCAGCGACGCGCACCGAAGCGAGGTACCGCATGAGCACCTGCCCCGGCTTTGATCATCTGCTGGTGTTCCCGCACCTGCAGGTGCAGAACGCCAACGCCATCTCCAGCCCGCTGACCCACGGCTTCCCGTCGATGACGGCCTTCCTCGGATTGATGTGGGCCTTGCAGCGCAAAGCGCATGCGGCAGGGCTGGATATGCAGTTCAAGGCGGTAGGCGTGGTCTGCCACCAGCACCGCGAACTGGCAACCGAAGGCGGTTTCGTCAACAGCTTCCACCTGACCCGCAACCCGGTGGGCAAGGATGGCGGCAGTGCGGCAATCGTCGAGGAAGGCCGCATCCATCTGCAACTTAGCCTGCTGCTGGCCGCGCAAAGTACCCGTTGGGAACAGCGACCCGACGCATGCGAAGCCGATCTGGCCACGTTGACCGAATTGCTTGCCGGAATGCGCATCGCTGGCGGCAGCGTGATGCCACCGGCGCAGCCTTGGCGGCGCCGTTACCAACCGTGGGCACTGGACCTGACCGGTACCCACGCGGACCGCCAGTCCCTGTTCGCCAAGGCACGCATGCGCCTGTTGCCCGGCTTCACCTTGGTGGGTCGCGATGACCTGCTGGCCCAGCGTCTGCAGCAACAGAGTGACACCGGCAAGACGGTAAATCCGTTGGATGCGTGGTTGTCGCTGGCCCGTATCAACTGGCGCTGGATGGCCGATGACACCGGCAAAGGCAGCTGGTGCAACGACCGCACCGGCAATGGCTGGGTGGTTCCCGTCCCGGTCGGTTACGGCGCACTGGGCGAACTGCACGCCGCCGGCAGCGTCGCCAATACCCGCGATGCCGATACGCCGTTCCGCTTTGTCGAAAGCCTGTATTCGGTGGGGCAATGGATTAGCCCGCACCGGCTGCAGACCACTGAAAGCCTGCTTTGGTACGCCGACAGCCAACCCGAAGCCGGCCTGTACCGCTGCCGCAACGACTACATGCAACCACTCGACGAAGACGAGCTGGACGCACCGTTTGAATTCGATACCACCACTTACTGACCCAGCAGAAAAGGAATCCAAGCATGTCCAAGGAACTCAAGACCGCATCCGTCCTGGCATTTGAACGCAAGCTGGACCCGTCCGATGCACTGTTCAGCAGTGGCAACTGGGCCGCCCGCATCGATTCGGACAACTGGGCGCCGGTAGGGCTGCGCGAGAAGTCCGTGCGGGGCACCATCTCCAACCGCCTGAAGACCAGCGGCCAGGATCCGGCCAAGCTCGATGCCGCCATCCAGAACCCCAACCTGCAGACCGTGGATGTGGCTGCATTGCCGGCCGACGCCGACACCTTGAAAGTGCAGTTCACCCTGCGCGTACTGGGCGGCACCGGGCTGCCATCGGCCTGCAACGATGCCGCCTATCGCCACAAACTACTGGAGACGGTGAAGGGATACGTGCAGCAGAACGGCTTCGATGAGCTGGCGCAGCGCTACGCTGCCAACCTCGCCAATGGCCGCTTCCTGTGGCGCAACCGCATCGGGGCCGAGCAGGTGGAAGTAAGCATCGCCCATCTGCGCGATGGCAGGCCGGCCACCCAATGGACCTTCAATGCACTGGCGCATTCGCTGCAGGACCTCGCTGCACCTGCCGATGAAGCCGGGTCGCTGGCTCAGCTCGGTGAACTGATCGCCAGCGGCCTGGCCGGTGACAGCCATGTGCTGCTGCAGGTCACTGCCTACGTGCGCATCGGTGCCGCGCAGGAAGTATTTCCCTCTCAGGAACTGATCCTGGACAAGGCGGCCAGCAAAAAGAGCAAGACCCTGTACGACGTGGACAAGGTGGCCGCCATCCACTCACAGAAGATCGGCAACGCCCTGCGCACCGTGGACACCTGGTACGCCGAAGCCGGCGACAACGGCCCCATCGCAGTCGAGCCCTATGGTTCGGTGACCACGCAGGGCAAGGCCTATCGCCAGCCCAAGGACAAGCAGGACTTCTACAACCTGCTCGACGGCTGGGTCCTGAAGGACAAGGCGCCTGCCATTGAGCAGCAGCACTCCGTCATCGCCACCCTGGTGCGCGGCGGCGTGTTCGGCGATGCGGGCTGAGTGCCATGACCAGTCACCATGTCGATATCCGGGTCGTCCCCGACCCGGAAACCACTGCAGCGCAGTTACTCGGCGCGCTGTCTGACCGCCTGCACTTGGCGCTGGTCCAGCAGCGCATCAACAACATCGGCGTGAGCTTCCCCGGCTACAGCACCACTCCACGTTCGTTGGGCATGGTGCTGCGGCTGCACGGGAGCGAAGCAGCGTTGCGCGGGTTCCTGCAGGAAGACTGGCTCAAGGGCCTGCGCGACCACGTGCGCCTGACCGAGATAAAACCTGCCCCGGAAGGTGCGCCACAACGCACCGTGCAGCGTCGGCAGTTCAAGACCAATGTCGAACGCTTGCGACGCCGGCGCATGCGGCGCAAGGGTGAGACCGAACAGCAGGCACAGCAGGCCATCCCAGAAACCGTGGAACGCCGCCCCAACCTGCCCCACCTGCACCTGCGCAGCCGCAGCACCGGCCAACCCTTCTGTTTGTTCATCGCATTGGGTCCGCTGACCGAAACCACCACCCCAGGCCACTTCAACAGCCACGGACTCAGCAGCGCAAGCACCATTCCCTGGTTCTGACCCTTTTTTCAGGCAGCAACCAGCGCTCTTTTAAAATCAACAACTTGCGAATACCCCCGGAATTTTGGGGGTATTCCTATATCGGTGAAATTAACTAGCGTTACCAATCTCTTGGCACTAAATGTGTCTAGTTCGCTGCCGCACAGGCAGCTCAGAAATGAAGCGGCGGTCTACGGCCTCTCCGTGAACCGTTCGCTGCCGCACAGGCAGCTCAGAAATCGGCGATGGTGGCTGGTGGGCGAGGGCGCGAGTTCGCTGCCGCACAGGCAGCTCAGAAAGCACGCTTCTTCGCCATGCCCGCAATGGTCTTGTTCGCTGCCGCACAGGCAGCTCAGAAAATCCCACGCCTCACGCATTGCCGGAGTGCACTGTTCGCTGCCGCACAGGCAGCTCAGAAATGACCGTGACGCTCAAAGAGGGCAAGGGCCGCGTTCGCTGCCGCACAGGCAGCTCAGAAAGGCTGTGGATCGAGTGAGCCCTAACCCCATCCGTTCGCTGCCGCACAGGCAGCTCAGAAAAAAGCGGCACGGTTGTACTTCGGCACCGATAATGTTCGCTGCCGCACAGGCAGCTCAGAAAAAAGGGATACCCTGCCGCGTGGCAGTATGGCCGTTCGCTGCCGCACAGGCAGCTCAGAAAAGTGTCGGAATACCTGAAAGCCGCACCCACCTGTTCGCTGCCGCACAGGCAGCTCAGAAAACGCCAGCACCAGCACCAAGCCCGCCCACTGATGTTCGCTGCCGCACAGGCAGCTCAGAAATGCCGGAACTGACGGTCGAGGGGGCTTACCTCGTTCGCTGCCGCACAGGCAGCTCAGAAAAGCTTGAGCGGCAATCTTGGCGAACTGTGTAGGTTCGCTGCCGCACAGGCAGCTCAGAAATATCCGCATTGATCCGGGCCAATTCAAGTGGATGTTCGCTGCCGCACAGGCAGCTCAGAAAAACAACAACTTGGCCGGCGCAACGTATGCATCGTTCGCTGCCGCACAGGCAGCTCAGAAAGTTCTGCGGCTTCCTCGGCATGACCTGCGGCTGTTCGCTGCCGCACAGGCAGCTCAGAAAAGCGAGTCCGCACCCTTGAACGCTTCGAACTCGTTCGCTGCCGCACAGGCAGCTCAGAAATTTGGTTCGCGTGGCGGCATTCCGCTCCCCGTGTTCGCTGCCGCACAGGCAGCTCAGAAATGCAACATGGCCCGCGAGTGGCGGCTAATGATGTTCGCTGCCGCACAGGCAGCTCAGAAAAAGTTCACCAGCGTTGTGGCGGGCATGTTCCCGTTCGCTGCCGCACAGGCAGCTCAGAAATTTCAGGTCGCCCCGAAGCACGCCGGCTACCTGTTCGCTGCCGCACAGGCAGCTCAGAAAAACTACGAACGTCCTGCATCCACGTCCCACAGGTTCGCTGCCGCACAGGCAGCTCAGAAAGCTCAGGTCGGATGCTCAATCACATTTACAGGGTTCGCTGCCGCACAGGCAGCTCAGAAAACACGCTAGGTCAGCAAATGTTGGTTAAAGCAGTTCGCTGCCGCACAGGCAGCTCAGAAATCGGTGACGTAGCCGGCAGCCACTAGCATCTTGTTCGCTGCCGCACAGGCAGCTCAGAAACCCGAGGACGACATGGACGACAAGCCGATCTAGTTCGCTGCCGCACAGGCAGCTCAGAAACGGCTACGAGAGCAGGGTGCGGGCGATCTTGTGTTCGCTGCCGCACAGGCAGCTCAGAAAACCAAGGCGCCTCCGGATCCGCAGGCCCGAAGGGTTCGCTGCCGCACAGGCAGCTCAGAAAGAACGTTTATCACAGCTTAGGTTTAGTCCCCGGTTCGCTGCCGCACAGGCAGCTCAGAAACCACCAAGAAGATCACTGTCGTTATCGGGCCTGTTCGCTGCCGCACAGGCAGCTCAGAAATTCCTGCCTATGCCCAGCCACTGGGCCACGTAGTTCGCTGCCGCACAGGCAGCTCAGAAAGCTTCATCAGCGCCTGGGCCTTGGGGCATTCGGTTCGCTGCCGCACAGGCAGCTCAGAAAAAAGCGGTACGGTAGTGCTTCGGCACCGATAAGTTCGCTGCCGCACAGGCAGCTCAGAAACGTTTTCGGCTTCGATTTGGTCCAGCGGGTCAGGTTCGCTGCCGCACAGGCAGCTCAGAAATAGATGTATGCCGATGACGGTGCCCGTCAAATGTTCGCTGCCGCACAGGCAGCTCAGAAACTGCACTTCCGCGTGCTGCCGCGACGCTCGGCGTTCGCTGCCGCACAGGCAGCTCAGAAAACGATGAACCCGCGCGAACTTGCGGAGCAAATGTTCGCTGCCGCACAGGCAGCTCAGAAAACCCAAGGCCATCCAGTTACAGAACGGACCGAGTTCGCTGCCGCACAGGCAGCTCAGAAAAGCATGACCGGATTCGGTGCAGTTTTAATTAAGTTCGCTGCCGCACAGGCAGCTCAGAAAACATACAACCCGGCTGCTTGATGCGCTAGGTAGTTCGCTGCCGCACAGGCAGCTCAGAAAAACGACGACCGCGAAGCGTGAGACGCTTATAGAGTTCGCTGCCGCACAGGCAGCTCAGAAAGCTGCGGGTGATGGCATTGCCGCTGCTCCTCGGTTCGCTGCCGCACAGGCAGCTCAGAAATTCATGGGTTTGGAACGGCTACCTGGGCGTCTGTTCGCTGCCGCACAGGCAGCTCAGAAATGATTGATGACATGGGCAACCGCACCGGCAAGGTTCGCTGCCGCACAGGCAGCTCAGAAAAGCCGGCATGGACGGACAACCCGGCATGGGTGGTTCGCTGCCGCACAGGCAGCTCAGAAAAAGTGGGCGCGGCGCAAAGGACCGGCCCGAGAAGTTCGCTGCCGCACAGGCAGCTCAGAAAGTAGAGCCGAATGGTCCGCAGCTGGTCGCTCAGTTCGCTGCCGCACAGGCAGCTCAGAAAGTATGGCGTTCGTCGGCGTCACCGATAGCTGGGTTCGCTGCCGCACAGGCAGCTCAGAAAGTCTCGCGGTGTACGGCATCCGCCCATGCCAAGTTCGCTGCCGCACAGGCAGCTCAGAAATTCGTGTCACGCTCGGCGCGCTGGTTCAGGTCGTTCGCTGCCGCACAGGCAGCTCAGAAAACACATGAAGCGCAAGCAGGACCGCCCGAGTCGTTCGCTGCCGCACAGGCAGCTCAGAAAAAGGGTGGTGCGCATGAGGCCGGAAACGTCCAGTTCGCTGCCGCACAGGCAGCTCAGAAATCCCATGCAGCCCTGTGCGCAAGGACCGTCTTGTTCGCTGCCGCACAGGCAGCTCAGAAAATCAACGCAAGATTGGAGGCCAGCAGTTCGCAGTTCGCTGCCGCACAGGCAGCTCAGAAACCAGAAGACCTCTCGTCCGGCGACTGGGTATGCGTTCGCTGCCGCACAGGCAGCTCAGAAATGCTGCATCCCAGTCTCACGCCGAGCCAGCACGTTCGCTGCCGCACAGGCAGCTCAGAAATCCAGCGCGGCCTGGTCGAGCACGCGGCCGTAGTTCGCTGCCGCACAGGCAGCTCAGAAAAGAGTAAGAGCTTCGTTGGTGTCGAGGGCTCTGTTCGCTGCCGCACAGGCAGCTCAGAAACGGCAGATATCATTTCTGCGATCCGGGGTTGTGTTCGCTGCCGCACAGGCAGCTCAGAAAATCCCCAGGCCTACCCCGACCCAGTTCTTTTTCGTTCGCTGCCGCACAGGCAGCTCAGAAATCCTGCGCCAGTACATCGAGCTTGAGCGGGCAGTTCGCTGCCGCACAGGCAGCTCAGAAAAGCTACTGCGCCGACTACCCCGAGTGGGATCAGTTCGCTGCCGCACAGGCAGCTCAGAAAAGTACCTGTGCGTCGCGCCGTGTCATCGGGACGTTCGCTGCCGCACAGGCAGCTCAGAAAACAATGACCCTTTGGCGCTGGGTTCAGCGCGGGTTCGCTGCCGCACAGGCAGCTCAGAAAAACAGTGCACACGCTGCCAGTGGGCGAAACTTGTTCGCTGCCGCACAGGCAGCTCAGAAATCGCCGCGCTGCGTGCCATTGGCTGGGTGTTGGTTCGCTGCCGCACAGGCAGCTCAGAAAGTGCAAGCATCGGCCTACTGGGATTCGATGAGGTTCGCTGCCGCACAGGCAGCTCAGAAATCGGCGACTGCCGCGAGATTCTGCCCACGCTGGTTCGCTGCCGCACAGGCAGCTCAGAAAAGGAAGTACAGCAGGACCCGCAGTCGGTGGCTGTTCGCTGCCGCACAGGCAGCTCAGAAAACGAAACAGGACGGGTCAGCCACGACGCACCCGTTCGCTGCCGCACAGGCAGCTCAGAAATGAAAATGCAAGCATGGGACCGGCTGCGTTGAGTTCGCTGCCGCACAGGCAGCTCAGAAAATGCCGAATGGGGTGACTCGCCGGACGGCCTGGTTCGCTGCCGCACAGGCAGCTCAGAAAATCGCCGCCGCCCTGCGCGAAGTGCCGGATGGGTTCGCTGCCGCACAGGCAGCTCAGAAATACCGCGCCGCTCGCATGGTTGCCCTGGCACGGTTCGCTGCCGCACAGGCAGCTCAGAAAGTGATCCGCTTGCCGCCCCACTCTTCGATGAAGTTCGCTGCCGCACAGGCAGCTCAGAAATTTCAGAAAGTGGTCAAAGTCGCCGGACTGAGGTTCGCTGCCGCACAGGCAGCTCAGAAAATGCTGGTATCAGCGGCTCTGTGTTGGAAAATGTTCGCTGCCGCACAGGCAGCTCAGAAAGAATTGATGCGGCGGGATGGGGTTGTCATAGGGTTCGCTGCCGCACAGGCAGCGCAGAAAATTGCCGGCCGGTCGCGGTCGTTGCACACGTCGTTCGCTGCCGCACAGGCAGCTCAGAAAAGCACAGCAGGGCGAACATCGCGACGGGGAAGGTTCGCTGCCGCACAGGCAGCTCAGAAAATGTACAGAAGAAGTCGTTTGATGAAGTCGCTGTTCGCTACCGCACAGGCAGCTCAGAAAATAAGCCAATCAAGCCGGGCCGCATCGCTGCCGTTCGCTGCCGCACAGGCAGCTCAGAAATTGAGGCCTGCGAGGTGCTGAAGAAGGATGTTCGTTCGCTGCCGCACAGGCAGCTCAGAAACACGAAAATTCCCGATTTCCCGCCGCAGACGAGTTCGCTGCCGCACAGGCAGCTCAGAAAGAAGAAGTCGCTAACCGACGCGATGAGTAAGTGTTCGCTGCCGCACAGGCAGCTCAGAAATTGATGAAGTCGGGATCGTTCATGCCAGCGCTGTTCGCTGCCGCACAGGCAGCTCAGAAGACGATCACCTGCGAAGAGCTGCGCCCGGACCTGTTCGCTGCCGCACAGGCAGCTCAGAAAAAAGCCTTGCAGGACTTTGCTGAGCTGACGGGGTTCGCTGCCGCACAGGCAGCTCAGAAACAAGCATGGGTGGAGACATCAAAGCCCTATTGAGTTCGCTGCCGCACAGGCAGCTCAGAAATGTACAAGCAGCACCCCGGCGACCCTAACGTTGTTCGCTGCCGCACAGGCAGCTCAGAAATTCTTTGGCCCGTTGTTGTAGCCACGCACACCGTTCGCTGCCGCACAGGCAGCTCAGAAAGAAGACCAGGCGCACTCGTCGCTGGTCCAGAAGTTCGCTGCCGCACAGGCAGCTCAGAAAAAGGGTGGAACCGCAGCGCTGCATCACTACCTGTTCGCTGCCGCACAGGCAGCTCAGAAAAAAGCGGCCGAGCGCAGCGCGCAATGGCAGATGTTCGCTGCCGCACAGGCAGCTCAGAAAAGGACCATGTCCACGGAGCCATCGCTGGCGCCGTTCGCTGCCGCACAGGCAGCTCAGAAAGCCGCCGTGGGTCTGGTTGGCGCTGCCAAGATGTTCGCTGCCGCACAGGCAGCTCAGAAAATGCAGACCGTGAAGTCGAAGGCATCGAACACGTTCGCTGCCGCACAGACAGCTCAGAAAATGGTTCATTGACCGGTGCGCGACCTGGGACGGGTTCGCTGCCGCACAGGCAGCTCAGAAAAGCAGGTCCGTCAGCTGCTGCTTGAAGTAGTCGTTCGCTGCCGCACAGGCAGCTCGGAAACTCGCCCAGCAGCCCGCAGCCAGGGTCAAGGGGTTCGCTGCCGCACAGGCAGCTCAGAAAGCGGTCAAGAGGCCGCCGAGGCCAGCCGCCTGTTCGCTGCCGCACAGGCAGCTCAGAAACATATCAACAATCCGGAATGGTTCACCAAGGCGTTCGCTGCCGCACAGGCAGCTCAGAAAGAGGTGGCCGACAAGGTGCTGCCCACCGACCGGTTCGCTGCCGCACAGGCAGCTCAGAAAACCCGGCGCTCGCACAAATCCTCTTCGATGACGTTCGCTGCCGCACAGGCAGCTCAGAAAGCTCCCTGGAGTGCGCGCAGAAGGCGCTGATCGTTCGCTGCCGCACAGGCAGCTCAGAAATTAAATCCCGGTTGGCAATCCGATCATACGACGTTCGCTGCCGCACAGGCAGCTCAGAAATACATGAGCGCCGACCAGCGCCGCCTACTCGAGTTCGCTGCCGCACAGGCAGCTCAGAAAAGTTGCCCCGCACGATCCCGGCATAGGCCACGGTTCGCTGCCGCACAGGCAGCTCAGAAAATCATCGTTCGCCATTCCTGCGCAATTGCCGCGTTCGCTGCCGCACAGGCAGCTCAGAAAACCCGGCCCGCCACTCTTCGCGCTTGGCCCGGGTTCGCTGCCGCACAGGCAGCTCAGAAAGCAGCCACAGCGGCAGGGAGATAGGGAAATGCGTTCGCTGCCGCACAGGCAGCTCAGAAATCGGAATGGAAACCCTCCGCCTGAAAGTTCGCTGCCGCGCAGGCAGCTCAGAAGCTCAGCGCTGAGTTACTGCCGCAGGCCGCTAGGAAACGGCCGCGCTGCGGGCAATGGGAGCCCCACTTGTTAGCTGCCGCACAGGCAGCCAAGAAAGGCCCGACGCATGGGATTCGGCGTGCGGCTAGATTCACTGTCGCACGGCCTGCCACCGCGCAGACTGCAGCCTCTCGCCGGGTACGCGTTATTATTCGCGACTGTGGCTTTTGCCACATTCCCCTCACAACAAGGATGCCGCTGTGCCTTCTCTGCGCCCCTTCCTGGACAAGATGCCCGTATTGGGCGAACGCGTGTACGTGGACCCTGCCTGCACCATCATCGGTGACGTGGAGATTGGCGATGACGCCTCGATCTGGCCGGGCACGGTCATCCGCGGCGATGTGAACCACATCCGCATCGGCGCGCGCACCAATGTGCAGGACGGCACCATCATCCACGTCAGCCACGCCAGCCCGTACAACAAGGGCGACTACCCCACGACCATCGGCGTGGGCGTCACGGTCGGCCACGGCTGCATCATCCACGCCTGCACCATCGGTGATTACTGTCTGATCGGCATGGGTGCCTGCATCCTCGACGGCGCCGTGGTGGAGGACAACGCGTTCATCGGTGCCGGCGCGGTGGTGGGCCCGGGCAAGCGGGTCAAGGCCGGCGAGCTGTGGGTCGGCAATCCCGCACGTCCGGCACGAATGCTCAGCGAGCAGGACATCGAGGGGCTGCGCTATTCGGCCGACCACTATGTGCGGCTCAAGGACCAGTACCTGGGCATGCAGGGCTGAGCACCGTGACCATGAAGTTCGAAGGCACCTCGCGCTACGTCGCCACTCCGGAGCTGATGCAGGCGGTCAACGCCGCCATCGCCCTGCAGCGTCCGTTGCTGATCAAGGGCGAGCCGGGCACCGGCAAGACCCTGCTGGCCGAAGAGGTGGCCAGCGCACTTGGCGCGCCGCTGCTGACCTGGCACATCAAGTCGACCACCAAGGCGCAGCAGGGCCTTTACGAATACGACGCGGTCAGCCGGCTGCGCGATTCGCAGCTGGGCGATGCGCGGGTGCACGACATCGGCAACTACATCCGCCGCGGCAAGCTGTGGGAGGCTTTCGACAGCGAACAGCGCGCGGTGCTGCTGATCGATGAGATCGACAAGGCCGACATCGAATTCCCCAACGACCTGCTGCACGAACTGGACCGGATGGCGTTCGACGTCTACGAGACCGGGCAGACGGTGACGGCGCGGCAGCGGCCGGTGATCCTGATCACCTCCAACAACGAGAAGGAGCTGCCGGATGCGTTCCTGCGCCGCTGTTTCTTCCACTACATCAGCTTTCCCGACGGCGATACGCTGCGGAAGATCGTGGATGTGCATTTCCCGCAGATCGACCAGCAGCTGGTCGGGCGCGCCCTGCGCGCGTTCTTCGAATTGCGCGAAGTGCCGGGGCTGAAGAAGAAGCCCTCGACCTCCGAACTGATCGACTGGCTGCGGCTGCTGATGGCCGATGAGCTGGCGGCGCGCCACCTGGCAGACAGCGAGCCGGCAAAGGCGCTGCCGCCGCTGGCCGGGGCGCTGATCAAGAGCGAGCAGGACGTGCAGTTGCTGGAGCGGTTGATGTTCCTGCATCGCCGCCAGGGACGCTGACGCCTTGGCCGCCACGATGAAACCTATCCGTTTCGATGCGCAGGCGCGGGCGCTGCTGGTGAGCCAGCTGCAACGCTACTTCTCCAAGGAGCTGCAGCAGGAAATCGGCCAGTTCGACGCCGAATTCCTGCTCGATTTCGTTTCCGAAACGCTGGGTGCGCATTATTACAATCAGGGCCTGCGCGACGCCCAGGCCGCGCTGTCGGCAAAGATGGACGACATCCAGGACGCGTTCTATGCGCTGGAGCAACCGACGGACGCGTCGCGATGAGCCGCCCCGATTTCCGCGTGCATCATCAAGGCGCGGCGTGGCATCCGACGACGCGGCCGGTTCGCGGATAAGGCCGATGTTCCTGCGCCTGTTCCATGCCCTGCGTGCCGAACGCGTGCCGGTGACGCCGCGCGAGTGGCTCGATCTGCTCGGCGCGCTGCAGGCCGGCGTCGCCACCCCGGAGCCACAGGCGCTGTATGCGCTGGCACGCACCACGCTGGTCAGGACGAACGCCACTACGACCGTTTCGATCGGGCCTTTGGTCGCTACCTGAAAGACGTGGCCGACGCCGCGCCCGAGGCACTGGCCGAGGTGATCCCCGAGGACTGGCTGCGCGATGCATTGCAGCGCGAGCTGAGCGAGGAGGACAAGGCCAGGGTGCAGCAGCTGGGCAGCCTGGAAGAGCTGATGAAACAGTTCGCCGAGCGGCTGGCCGAACAGCACGAGCGCCATGAAGGCGGCAACCGCTGGATCGGCACCGGCGGCACCAGCCCGTTCGGCCATTCGGGCTATCACCCGGGCGGCATCCGCGTCGGCGGTGAAAGCCGCAATCGCAGTGCGGCCAAGGTGTGGGAGCAGCGCCAGTTCCGCGAGCTCGATGGCGATGCCGAGCTGTCACCGCGCAACCTCAAGCTGGCGTTGCGGCGGCTGCGCAAGTTCGCCCGCAGCGGTGCGGCCGAGGAATTCGATCTGGATGCCACCATCGCCGCCACTGCGCGCGATGGCGGGCTGCTCAACGTGGCCATGCGCCCGGAACGCCGCAACGCGGTGAGCGTGTTGCTGCTGCTGGATATCGGCGGCTCGATGGACGACCACGTGCACGCCGCCGAAGCGCTGTTCGGCGCTGCGCGCGCCGAGTTCAAGCATCTGGAGCACTACTACTTCCATAACTTCACCTACGACTACCTGTGGAAGCACGACCGCCGCAACGAGGCCGACCGGCTGTCGACGTGGGATCTGCTGCATCGCTATGGCAGCCACTACCGGGTGATCTTTGTCGGCGACGCGGCGATGCATCCGTACGAGGTCTCGGCGCCCGGTGGCAGCAGCGAGTACTGGAACGAGGAGGCCGGTGCGGTGTGGTTCCAGCGCATTCTCGCCCACTTCGCACATGTGGCCTGGATCAACCCCACCCCGCGCGCGCACTGGGACTACACCCAGTCCAACCAGATGATCCGGCAGCTGCTCGAAGGGCGCATGTTCCCGCTCACTCCCGACGGTTTGGGCGAGGCGATGGCGCTGCTGGCCAGGTAGTGCTCCCGCGTTTCCGGGGCCGATTGCGAGGTGCGCGGGGTTCGGCGGGGTGCAGACAGCGGCACGGACACTGCGCCCCATGATGCGTTGGTTTTCCGGCGGCTGGGCTTGGACGCCGGCGCCCGTTAAAGTTGCGGCCGACGAGGACGCAGTCGAGACTTGCATGCCAGCGGCATCCGTCCGGGCGGGAATCCGGACCTTCCAATGCAGCACACCCGGCAACGGTCGCTGGCGCTCCAGTCGCCGATGAGCGCGCCCATCCCCATGCTCGATACCTACCGCGAGGTGATCACGCCCGAAGGCGTGCCGCTGCATCTGCCGGCCGCCGGACCGGTGCCGCGGGCGCTGGCGTGGGCTATCGATCTGGCAGTGCGCGTGGGCGTGTTGGTGGTGATGAGCCTGCCGTTGATGCTGCTCGGCGGCCTGGGACAAGGGCTGTACCTGGCGCTGATGTTCGCGATGTTCTGGGCCTACCCGATCGTGCTCGAGGCCTGGAACGGGCAGACCCTGGGCAAGCGCGCACTCGGGTTGCGGGTGGTGGCCCGCGATGGCTCGCCCCTGGGCTGGATGGCGGCGATCGTGCGCAACCTGCTGCGCACGGTGGATATGCTGCCCTTCGGCTACGCGCTCGGGCTGATCAGCAGCCTGTGCGATGCCCATGGCCGGCGCCTGGGTGATCTGGTGGCCGGCACCCTGGTGGTGCATCTGCCACCGCGGCGTGATCCGCCGTCTGCAGTGATCGATACCGTGCTTGCCCCGCAGATCCCGCTGCAACCGGCCGAACAGGCAGCGGTGCTGGCCTTTGCCGAACGTGCACCGAAGCTGTCGGCGCCGCGCCAACGCGAGTTGGCCGATATCGCGAGCGGCCTGAGCCACGCACACGGCCAGACGGGCGTGTTGCGCCTGTACGCGATGGCCAACTGGCTGCTGGGGCGACGATGAGGCAGGAGCAGTTCGTCGCCCGCCACCAGCACGAGTGGCACCAGTTCGAGCAATGGCTGCAGCAGCGCGGTGCCAGCGCGCGGCAGGCACGCAAGCACATCGACCCGGACCTGCCCGGCGATGAGAGCATTCCGCAGCGCTACCGCAGGCTGTGCCAGCAATTGGCGCTTGCCCGCAGGCGCGGCTACAGCCCGCAGCTGGTCGAGCGCCTGCAGCAACTGATGCAGCGCGGGCACAACCTGCTCTACCGCACGCCACCGCCACGCTGGCGCAGGGCGGCCGAATTCCTGTTTGCCGACTTCCCGGAGCTGGTGCGCAGCCAGGCCGGCAGCATGTGGGCGGCGGCGGCGCTGTTCGTGGTGCCGCTGGTCGGCATCTTCGTGCTGCTGCAGTACCGGCCGGAACTGATCCATGCCCTGCTGGATTCAAGACAGATCGCGCAGATGGAACGCATGTACGACCCGGCGGCGGACCGCCTCGGGCGCGACAGCGGTACCGATTGGGCGATGTTCGGCCACTACATCATGAACAACATCAGCATCGGCCTGCGCACGTTTGCCAGCGGCCTGCTGGCCGGCGTCGGCACGGTGCTGGTGCTGCTGTTCAACGGCGTCACCATCGGCGCGGTGGCCGGCCACCTGCAGCAGATCGGCTCGGGTGATCCGTTCTGGCGGTTCGTGGTCGGCCATGCCCCATTCGAACTCACCGCCATTGTGATCGCCGGTGGCGCCGGCCTGCAGCTGGGATTGAAGTTGCTGGCGCCGGGTCGTCGGCGGCGCATCGATGCGCTGGTGGAAGGCGGTGTGATCGGCGCGCGGCTGTGCCTGGGCGTGGTCTTCATGCTGCTGGCGGCGGCCTTCATCGAGGCATTCTGGTCATCCAGTGCGTCGCTGCCGGCGTGGGTGAAATTCGGCGTGTCCGGCCTGTTGTGGGCATTGGTGATCGGCTGGCTGTGGCGCGGCGGACGCGGAGGCGGCGATGCGCATTGACCAGCTCGACGTGGTGCTGCGCGCGCGTTCGCAGTGGGAAGCGATGGAGCTGGGCACCGCACTGGTACGCCGCCATGCCGGCGCGATCTGGAAACCGTGGCTGCTGCTGACCTTGCCGGTGTTCGCGCTGCTCAACCTGGGCGGCTGGTGGCTGGACAACTTCTGGCTGCCCGCGCTGGTGCTGTGGTGGCTGAAGCCGGCGTTCGAGCGTATTCCGCTGTATGTGATTTCGCGCGGCGCGTTCGGTGCCACTCCCTCCACCGGCGACACCCTGCGCGCGCAATGGCACTGGGGCTGGAAGGGTGTGGCCGGGTATCTGGGCTGGCGCCGGCTGAGCCCGGCGCGCTCGCTGCTGATGCCGGTGGACCTGCTCGAAGGGGCAGATGCCCCACAACGCCGGCAACGCCGCAGCGCCCTGGGCAATGCCAGCTACGGCCATGCGGCGATGCTGACACTGGTATGCGCCAATTTCGAGATTGCGCTGCAGCTGGCCAGCATCGCGCTGGTGTTCCTGTTTGTGCCGGTGGAGCTGCTGCCCGAGTCGGTGCGGGCGGCGTGGGCGCTGATCGGGCAAGACACACCGGCATGGGCGTCGATCGGCTTCAACCTGATCGCGTGGGCGGCCATGACCTTCATCGGCCCGTTCTACATCGGTGCCGGCTTCGGCCTGTACCTCAACCGGCGTACCCAGCTGGAAGCATGGGATGTGGAAATCGCTTTCCGGCGTTTGCGCGAGCGCCTGTCCAGCGCCGTACCGCTGCTGGTGCTGCTGCTGGCATGCGTCCTGTCGGGCGCGCCGGTACAGGCGCAGGACATCAAGGACCCACCGCGCAACATGCCCGCCCCTGCGCTGCATCGCAACCACAAAGGCGGCGCTGCTGAAAACGACATCGCCAGTTCACCGCAGGCCGTGTTCGGCAAACAGGCGGTGGACACCGCCGGCTTCCGCCAGGCCGCTGCACGCGCCTATGAAGATCCGTTGCTGGGTTCCCAACGTGAAGTCACCCGCTGGCAGCGCAAGGCCACCGACCGGCCAGAGGAAAAGACGGAAATTCGCGATCCCGGCGTGCTGCGGATACTGGGCAAGTTCATCGCCCTGGTCGCCGAATCGATCCTTTGGATCCTGCTGGGCGCGGTAGTGCTGGCACTGGCGCTGACGGCCCGCTGGTGGATGCCCTGGCTGCGCGGCACGGGCCGCAAGCGCCGCACGCGTGCCGCCTCGGCGGTGACGCAGGAGCTGCTGCTGGTGCCGGAGATGCTGCCGCCGGACATTCTCGCCAGCGCCCGCCAGCTGTGGCAGTCGGGCAAGCCGCGCCACGCGCTGGCCCTGCTGTACCGGGCCAGCGTCGAAACCCTCGGCCAGCGCACGAATGTGGTCCTGCCGCCGGGCGCCACTGAAGCCCAGTGCCTGCGCGCGTCGCGGCACATGCCGGCCGAACCGGACCGGCAGCTGTTCGCGCGCGTGGTACGCATCTGGCAGTACGCCGCCTACGCCGGACGCATGCCCGATGACGCGGCCTTCGAGTCATTGCTGCACGATCTTCAGCTGCATTACGGGTGGGCCGCATGAGCGCCCGCTGGCGCAACACGTTGCTCACCGTGCTGGCGCTGCTGCTGGCAAGCCTGGTGGCGGTCTGGTTCCTGCGCACCCACGAACGCGTCACCGTGCCGGTACCGGTTCCGGCCTACGGCGAGGCCGCCTACAACCCGTTGTACGCGCTGCGCCAGGCGCTGCGCATCGACGGTATCCAGGCCGAATCGCGGCGCCGGCTGGATCTGGACGCGATGCAGCTGCGGCCGGCGGACACGGTGCTGTTGCTGGACGATCCCGGGCAGCTGGCTGCGCCCGATGCGCGGCGGCTGCTGGAGTGGGTGGCGGGCGGCGGCCACCTGCTGCTGCGGATGCCCCGATCCAGGGAGGAGGACAGCGATGGGCTGCTGGCCAGACTCGGCGTTGCAGCGAGTTCCGATCCGGCCCGCTGCCAGCGCTGGAAAGTCGTCGGCGATGATGAGCATTCGGAGTTCTGCAATGGCCCGCGTTTCATGCTCGGACGTGCTGCCGATCCCGAGCTGCAGTGGCCACGCAGCAGCAACGACGGGCTGGGCTATGCCCGACTGCGCTACGGGAACGGCAGGGTCGATGTGTTGTCGGACATGGATTTCCTGCTCAACCGCGGCGATGAGCTGGGCGGCGGCAATCCCTTCGCCGGCCTCGTCCTGCCTGCAATCGCCAACAAGGGCGGGCTGCGCGATGTCGCCCACCGCGACCTGGCGCGTCTGGTGCTGGCCCCCAACTACGGGCGCGGCACGATCCACCTGGTCTACTCGGCGAAGATGCCCTCGTTCTGGCATGCGTTGCTCAAGCGCGGATGGCCGGTCTGGGTGCCGTTGCTGCTGGCATTGCTGGGCTGGCTGTGGATGCGCGCGCAGCGCTTCGGGCCACTGCTGCCCTCGCCGCGCGAGGAGCGTCGCTCGCTGCTGGAACATGTGCGCGCCAGCGGCGAGCATCTGTTGCGTTATGGCAAATCACCGCTGCTGTACGACGCCGTGCGCCGCGCCTTCCTCACCCGCCTGCGACGTCGCGCACCGCTGGCCGCTGCTTTGTCCGGCGCCGCCCAAGCGCAGGCCATTGCCAATCTGCTGCAATGGCCGCTGACGCGTGTGCAACACGCCCTGCAGGCTCCCGCATCCACCGATACGGCCGGCCTGCGCGAACGTATCCGACTGCTGATCCAGATGAGAAACCAGCTATGACCGACACTCCTGCGTTCGCTCCGCCCGCCTTTCCGGGCGATTCCCCCGCATCGGGCAACACCCTGATCGACCGCGTCGAGGCGGTGCGCCGCGCCGTCGGCCACGCCTTCATCGGCCAGCCGGAGGTGCTCGAGCAGATCCTGATCGCGCTGCTTGCCGGCGGCCACGTGCTGATCGAAGGCGTGCCCGGCCTGGGCAAGACGCTGCTGGTGCGGGCGCTGGCGCAGGCGCTGGAATTGGACTACGCGCGCGTGCAGTTCACCCCGGACCTGATGCCCAGCGATGTCAGCGGCCATGCCGTGTACGACCCGAAGACCGAAAGCTTCAAGATCCGCCGCGGCCCGGTGTTCACCAACCTGCTGCTGGCCGACGAGATCAACCGCGCGCCGGCCAAGACCCAGTCGGCATTGCTGGAAGTGATGCAGGAAGGCCAGGTCACCATCGAGGGCAAGGCGTTCGCGCTCAACCCGCCGTTCCTCACCCTGGCCACGCAGAACCCGGTCGAACAGGAAGGCACCTATCCGCTGCCCGAAGCGCAGCTGGACCGCTTCCTGCTGAAGGTGCTGATCGACTACCCGCAGCTGGAGGATGAAAAGCGCATGGTCGAGGCGATCACCACCGGCCGCAGCGCCATCGATTTCGACCTCTCGCAGGTGCCGCGCGTGCTGAGCGGCGCCGACGTGGTGGCGCTGCAGCAGGAAGTGGCGGCGATCACGGTCGATCCGCAGGTGATCGACTATGCCGTGCGGATCGTGGCCGCCACGCGCAAGTGGCCGGGCATTTCACTCGGTGCCGGCCCGCGCGGCAGCATCGCGCTGGTGCGGGCGGCACGGGCTCAGGCGGTGCTGTCCGGGCGCGACTTTGTCACCCCCGATGACGTGCGCGAAATCGCCCGGCCGGCGTTGCGCCACCGCATCACGCTGGCACCGGAAATGCAGATCGAAGGCCAATCGGCTGACGATGCGTTGGCGGCGTTGCTGGCCAAGGTCGAAGCACCGCGTCGATGAGGCCAGCGCCGCTGCTCGTTGCGCTGTGCGTGCTCTGGGGCCTGCTCGGCCTGCCGGTGGCATTGCAGTACGTGCCGCTGGCGGCGTGGACCGGGGCCGGCACCGCGATCGCCACCATCGCCCTGATCGATGTGCTACGCCTGTGGCGCCGGCCCACGCCCGAAGTGACGCGGGAGCTTCCCGAATCGCTGGCGCTGGGCGTGGAGCGCGAAACCTGGCTGCAGCTGGACGCCTTCGGCCGCCAGCGCGTGGACGTGTTCGACCTGGTCCCGGGCGGCTGGACCCACGCAGGTCTGCCGCGTGCACTGCAGCTGGCGCCGCTGAGTGAAACCCGTTTCAGCTACCGCTTCACGCCATCTGCGCGCGGCACTTTCAGCTTCGCCGGCGTGCATCTGCAACTGCACTCGGCGTGGCGGCTGTGGCGGCAGCGGCGCCAAGCCGGCGCCTCGCAACAGGTGCGCGTTTATCCCAATTTCGTGCCGCTGACTCGCTTCGCCCTGTTCAGTGCCGAACAGGCCTCGCGGCTGGTGGGCGCCCACCTGAAACGGCGCCGTGGCGAAGGCACCGATTTCCACCAGATGCGCGAGTACCGCGTCGGCGACAGCCTGCGCCAGATCGACTGGAAGGCCACCTCGCGGGCGCGCAAGCTGATCTCGCGCGAGTACCAGGACGAGAGGAACCAGCAAGTGCTGATGCTGATCGATACCGGCCGGCGCATGCTCGCCGATGAAGGCGGGCTGTCGCACTTCGATCATGTGCTCAACGCCGCGCTGGTGGTGTCCTACCTGGCCCTGCGCCAGGGCGATGGCGTGGGCCTGTTCGCCACCGGTGGGCAAACCCGCTGGGTGGCGCCCAAGCGCGGCATGGCAGCGATCGATTCGATCCTGCGCGCCTGCTATGACCTGGAGCCACAACCGGTGGCCACCGATTACCTCGCCGCCGCCACCGAACTGTCGATCCGCCAACCCCGGCGCTCGCTGGTGATGCTGGTCACCAACGTGCGCGACGAGGACCTCGAAGACCTGCTCACTGCCGTGCGCCTGCTGCAGAAACGGCACCTGGTCTGCGTGGCCAGCCTGCGCGAACGCGAACTGGACGAGGCCCTGGCACGCGAGGTCGATGAACTGCCCGACGCGGTCCAGGCCGGTGCCATCGCGCGCTATCTGCAGCAGCGCAGCGACGCCCACGACACGCTGCGCAGCCACCGGGTGATGGTGCTGGATGTGACCGCCGAAGAACTGCCGGCCGCGCTGGTGGAACGCTATCTGGCGGTGAAGCGCGACGGCTTGCTGTAGCTGTAGGCGCGACGTGAGTCGCGATGAAGGTTTACCGCGAAACCCGGTCGCGACTCACGTCGCTCCTACAGAACATTGGCAGCGGATCAGACGTAGATGCGGGTCGATGCCGCCGGTGCATCATCGATGATCGCGTGCGGCAGGAAGCGCGCACTGTCGCGGGTAATGCGGCTGTCGTCCTCGCGGATGCCGATGCCGCAGGCGTGGTCGCCCACCACCCAGCTGCCGACCAGCGGATAGTTGCCGGCAAACGTGGGCAACGGATGGAACGCCTGGCGGATGTTCGGGCCGGTGTAGGGGCCTTCGCTCTCCTGCCAGCTGCCATCGGCAAGGTGCATGGCCACGTTGGCACCCTCGCGCGAGTGAAGCGGCTTGCGCACCCATCCCGCCGGCAGCGCGCTGCCATCGTCGAAATAGGACTCCAGCAGATTGGGATGGCCGCGGTGGCGCTCCCACAGCAGCGGCAGGATGCCCTTGTTGCTGAGTACCGCCTTCCACGCCGGCTCCAGCAGCTGCACGCCGGACTTCGGCAATGCGGCACCGAACTCCTCGCGCATCAGGTCTTCCAGCGGATACAGCTTGAACAGGCTGCCGATCACCACATCGTCCATATCGGTGAAACGCCCGTCGGCGGACAGACCGATATCCTCGATCGCGATCGCCTGCCCGTTCAGCCCGGCCTGCGCCGCGCAATCCCGCAGGTATTCCACGGTGCCGTGATCTTCTTCCGATTCGCGCACCGCACTGAAATACAGCGGCGGCGGCAGGCGCGAGGCCAGTTCGCCAAAGCGCTCCACCAGCGCTTCATGGATCGAGTTGAACTGGTCCGCACGGGTCGGCAGGTTGCCGCGATTGCGCTGGTCTTCCAGCCACTGCCACTGGAAGAACGAGGCCTCGTACAACGAGGTCGGGGTGTCGTAATTGAGCTCGTACAGCTTGGCCGGGCCGGTGCCGTCGTAGGCGAAATCCAGCCGCCCATAAAGATGCGGATCGCGGCGGCGCCAGCTTTCGGCGATCCAGTCGCGGAACGCTTCTGGAATGGCCAGCTGCGCCATCAGCGTCTCGCTGGCCACCACCTCGCCGACCAGATCCAGCGCCATCGCGTGCAACTGCGCGCTGGGATCTTCGATGTCCTCCTCGATCTGCCGCAGGGTGAAGGCGTAATACGCGGTTTCATCCCAGTACGGCTGGCCGTCGATGGTGTGGAAACGGAAGCCGGCCTCAGCCGCCCGGGCGCGCCAGTTGCCGCGCTCGGCAATCGCGATGCGCTTCACTGCATCAACCGCCGACGCTGGTACGGCCGCGGCTGTTGCCACCAAAACCACCGCGGCTGGCAGTGACCGCACGGTTCGGGGTCGCCGTAACCGGAGCCAGCCCGGCCTTGCCCGCACCGATCCGGCTGGCGGTATTCATGCCACCGGTACCACCCGGGGCAGCGGCCGGCTTGGCCCAGCCATTGGCCTTGTCCTTGAATGCCGGCGCCGCGGCAGGGGCCGCCGCACGGCCGCTGTTGAGCATCTGCGACATGAAGAAGCCCATCATCATGGGGCCGATGAACGAGGTGCCCGCGGTGGTCTTCTGCTGGACGCACTGCTCAGCCGGATACTCCTTGGCGCACTCTTCGGCGCTGGCGTACTGGGGCGCGACATCCGCCGACTGCTGCTGCGCGCTGGCAAACGCCTGGCGGCAGGTGGACGGATCACCGGTGGCCTCGCTGCACGCCTCTACCGAGGTGTACAGCCCTTCCTGCACCTGAACGGCTTGTTCCTTCTGGCAGGCGGTGAACAGCAGCGGCGCGGCACTCATCAGCAGCAGTGCGGTGGTCCTGGATCGCTTCATGGCGGATTCCCCGTTTCGTGATGGCGTCAATGATGCCCGATCACGGCCGGCAACCGGAAATTTCGGGCCGCGCGACCCTGAATCCGGCTTCAGCCGCGCACGCATCTACCGCTGCTGACGGTTGCAGCTGCAACCGAGATTTTTATGCAGAATCAAGTGGCAGGCCGCACGCCCCATCCCTATCCGCCCGCTCCGCTAAGAAGTATTCGATGCCCGATTACCGCTCCAAAACCTCCACCGCCGGCCGCAACATGGCCGGCGCCCGCGCCCTGTGGCGCGCCACCGGCATGAAGGACGGCGACTTCCACAAACCGATCATCGCCATCGCCAATTCCTTCACCCAGTTCGTGCCCGGCCACGTGCACCTGAAGGATCTTGGCCAGCTGGTGGCACGCGAGATCGAACGCGTCGGCGGCGTGGCCAAGGAGTTCAACACCATCGCGGTGGATGACGGCATCGCCATGGGCCACGACGGCATGCTGTATTCGCTGCCCAGCCGCGAGATCATCGCCGACTCGGTGGAGTACATGGTCAATGCGCACTGCGCCGACGCGCTGGTGTGCATTTCCAATTGCGACAAGATCACTCCCGGCATGTTGATGGCCGCGTTGCGCCTGAACATCCCGGTCGTGTTCGTCTCGGGCGGGCCGATGGAAGCGGGCAAGACCCGGTTGGGCGAGCACAAGCTGGATCTGATCGATGCGATGGTCGCGGCCGGCGATGACAAGGTGAGCGATGAGGAAGTGGCCGAAATCGAGCGCAGCGCCTGCCCGACCTGCGGCTCGTGCTCGGGCATGTTCACCGCCAATTCGATGAACTGCCTGACCGAGGCGCTGGGGCTGTCGCTGCCGGGCAATGGCACGGTAGTGGCCACCCATGCCGATCGCGAGCAATTGTTCCTCCAGGCCGGTCGCACCGCGGTCGAGCTGTGCCACCGCTGGTACGGCGCCGGCGACGCCAATGCGTTGCCGCGCAGCATCGCCAGCTTCAAGGCGTTCGAGAATGCGATGACGCTGGATATCGCCATGGGCGGCTCCACCAACACCATCCTGCATCTGCTCGCCGCCGCCCAGGAAGGCGAGGTGGCCTTCGACCAGCGCGACATCGACCGGCTCTCCCGCCGCGTGCCGCAACTTTGCAAGGTCGCGCCGAATACGCCCGACTACCACATCGAGGACGTGCATCGCGCCGGCGGCATCATGGCCATCCTCGGCGAACTGGCGCGCGGCGGACTACTGCATACCGACGTACCCACCGTGCACAGCACGTCGCTCGCAGATGCGATCGCCGAATGGGACGTCACCCAGACGTCCGACGAGGCCGTGCATACTTTCTACAAGGCCGGCCCGGCCGGCATCCCCACCCAGATCGCCTTCAGCCAGGCCACGCGTTGGCCGTCGCTGGATGTCGACCGCGCCGAGGGCTGCATCCGCGACGTGCAGCATGCGTTCTCGAACGAAGGCGGGCTGGCCGTGCTGTACGGCAACCTCGCCGCCGATGGCTGCGTGGTGAAAACTGCCGGTGTGGACGAATCGATCCACGTGTTCGAGGGCACCGCCCGCGTGTTCGAGAGTCAGGACGCGGCGGTGAAGGGCATCCTCGGCAACGAAGTGCAGGCCGGCGATGTGGTGGTGATCCGCTACGAAGGCCCGAAGGGCGGGCCCGGCATGCAGGAAATGCTCTATCCCACCAGCTATCTGAAATCCCGGGGGCTGGGCAAGGCCTGTGCGTTGTTGACCGATGGCCGCTTCTCCGGCGGCACTTCGGGGCTGAGCATCGGCCACTGTTCGCCGGAGGCCGCGGCCGGTGGCGCTATTGGTCTGGTGCGCGATGGCGACCGCATCCTGATCGATATTCCGCAGCGTGGCATCAACCTTCTGGTTGCAGAGCACGAACTGGCAGCGCGCCGTGCCGTGCAGGATGCGCAGGGCTGGAAGCCGATTGAACAGCGGCCGCGCAAAGTGACCACCGCACTGAAGGCCTATGCGTTGCTGGCTACGAGCGCGGACAAGGGCGCGGTGCGCGACAAGGCGATGCTGGACGGCTGATCAACCGGACTCGGGCGGCGCGGCCCCGGGCAGCCGGTCCAGCGGGCTGAGCAATCCGCCAGCGCCGCGCCCCAATACATGGGTGTAGATCTGGGTGGTGGCCACGTCCTTGTGTCCCAGCAATTCCTGCACGGTGCGGATGTCGTGCCCGGCTTCCAGGAGATGCGTGGCGAAGGAGTGCCGCAGCGAATGACAGGTTGCAGGTTTGGCGATGCCGGCGTGGGTGCGCGCGAGCTTGATCGCCCGTTGCAGCGTCTCTTCGCTGGCGTGATGTCGGCCCGTCCTGCGGCTGCGCGGATCTGTCGACACCTTCAGCGAGGGAAACAGGTACTGCCAGCCCGGTTCAATATCGGCGAAGGGGTACTTGCGCGCCAGCGCACTCGGCAGGTGAACCCGGCCCATCCCTGCCTCGAGGTCCGACTGATGCAGCAGCAGCACCCGCTCGCACTGACGCAGCAGGCGCCCACGCAACGATTCCGGCAACGGTACGCGCCGATCCTTGTCGCCCTTGCCACTGCGCACGCAGATTTCGCGCCGGGCGAAATCGATATCCTTGATGCGAAGGCGCAGGCATTCCATCAGCCTCATACCGGTGCCGTACAAGAGCCGCGCCATCAGGTCCAGGTTTCCCTCCGGCATCGCCGCCAGAAGACGCGCAACCTCGTCCTGCGACAGGACGACCGGCAGACGCCGCGGGCGCTTCGCGCGGACCACCTCGTCCATCCATGGCAATTCGATGCCCAGCACATTGCGATACAGAAACAGCAGCGCAGACAACGCCTGGTTCTGGGTGGCTGCCGATACGCTCCCTTCAGTAGCCAGGCCCGTAAGAAACGCTTCCACCTGCTCCGCGCCCATATCGGAAGGATGGCGCTTTCCATTGGCGAGGATGAAGCGCCGGATCCAGCCGATATACGCCTGTTCGGTACGGATGCTGTAGTGACGCAGCCGTATCTGCTGCCGAACCTGCTCCAGCAAACGCGGCCGGTTCGGTTCTGTTACACCGGCTCTGAAGGGGGTGTAATCCATATGGCGTCATCCTTGCGGCCTAATACAGCAAGCCTGAGCCAGCGCCCGATCCGCCACAGCCAGCCAAACCATTGGATTTTCGTAGGATTTCCCCGATTCCAACCCGGACGAAGGAACGGCATACTCGGCGCATCACCGCAATTAGGCGGTCCAATAAGTGTTAGCCGCTATGGCAGATGAGTCGGTGTTTGGCGCAAAACTCACGGCGCTGATGATTCTTATCGGGGTCGTCTACTTCTTGCTCTCTTTCGCGCCTGTCATTTGGCCAGCTATTCGCGCTCTCCGGCACAAGAATAGGTTGCAGCGGCCCTGGCTATTCATCATTGCAGTAGCTTGCCTTACCTATGGAGTGTTCAATTTTCTTATGGTCGCGCTCCTGGTTCCCGCAGTGGCCTATTCCGTTTTTGTGGCGCCTTCTCTGGAGACGGCTGGTAGGCCTTATGGCGCTTGGCTGGTGCAGGCTACCCGATGGGTAACGGACTACTGGTGGGTCGCGCTACCACCGATACAACTCTTCCTAACGATTTTTGTCACACGCAGGCTGTCCTTAATTTGGACGCATGTCTGTGACGGACTAGCGGCTAACAATTCATTCAAGCCGAACCCACATCAGGGCGGCGCCTGAGTGCACGCCTTCGGCTATATTCGCACCCAGTCGCCGCCCTGATGCGGGTCGGCTTAATTCAGGCGTTAGGCCGTGGTGGAGCAAAACCTTGTCGGGTGTGCTTCGGCATTTTTTCCTGTGTTGCCAGGCAACCATTTCGGCCGCACCGCGCGTCACGGGTTCAACGGGCAAGCCCCGTCCCGCAACTTGTGGCAAGCTCGGCCAAGGCGGCAGTGCTGGGGAGCACGGTTGCAGTCCAAACCGTTCTGGCCACTCACTGCCTAACCAATCATTCAAGCCGACGCCGCTTCGCGGCGCGGCTTAATTCCAGGTGTTAGGCCGTGGTGGAGCAAAACCTTCAGGTGGTTTCTACTTCGGCTGCTTTACAGCATCACCAGGGTCCGGCGTCGGCCACATTTCGCCTCACGGCTCACCGGGCAAGCCCAGTCCCACAACTTGTGGCAAGCTCGGCAAAAGGCGGCAGTGCTGGGGAGCACGGTTGCAGCATCAAACCGTTCTGGCCACTCACTGCCTAACCAATCATTCAAGCCGACGTTGCTTCGCAACGCGGCTTAATTCTGGTGTTAGGCCATGACAGAGGATCCAGCTAGTAACGCGAAGCAGCCATTGATTATGTTTGGATGCTCATTGTTAGCTCTATATCTCGTAATCTATGTTTCGGGAAAATCATCTTTCTTCAACTACGTAATGGCCTTCTTCGGCGCATGCGCCATCACGCTGCGTTGGTCGGATTTTAGTTTTGCGCCCAGGTGGTTGTACTGGATCCTCCTGGCCCCAGTACTCGCGCTGCTCACTGCTTTTGCATGCATGATGTTCGTCCAGGCCATCTCGGCCTAACAATTCATTCAAGCCGAACCCGCTTCGCGGCTCGGCTTAATTCGGGGCGTTAGCCGCCTCCACCAAACAACCGGGGACCAATGAAGATCTCAAGCATAAATTGGGGTGACGATAGTGCGGAGAAGGATCCGAATCTTCTGCACTACTTTATCAGTCAAGACGCTATTGAACGTCTGTCACAGAAACAAAAAAACATTGTGATTGGACGGAAGGGGGCAGGCAAGAGCGCTGTACGAAGAAAGCTTAGTGAAACGTTCTCGTCTACGGAAAGCCAGCACGTCCTGAATCTCTCGCCCAAGTTCCAGTCGATAAAGACGATTCTGAACGACAAGGATTTGACCTCGGGGATGGGGGAAGAGATTCTTTTCACTCACACGTGGTTGCGGCAAATCTATTTGGACTGCCTTTGCGTCGTAGGCCATGGGGAGCGAAACAAACTCAGCGCGGATAGCTTCGATTTCGCTCGGGGTGTAGCAACTCATCAAAACCGAACATCCAAGGATTTGGTAGAGAACATTGCCGACGTAATTACACGAGTCAAAGGAAAGGTCGCGAATCTTGGCGAGTTCGGAATAAACATAGAGCGCGAGCTCCGCAATGTCGCGGACGTAGACTCGTTAGAGCATCACTTCCTTGAGATCGCTAAGTCCGTCAAGTTTGTTGTTCTGGTTGACGACCTCGATCTGGGCTGGAACAACTCTGAGACAGCGAACAATCTCATCCTCGGGCTGCTGACGGCCGCAAACTACATCGCATCCAAGACGAACAATGCGTTTGTATGCGTATTCTTGCGCGAGGACGTCTACTCGATCCTGATCACAAAGACCCAGCACTCCGACAAATACAGGAACATCGAGCGTCTTCGTTGGGAGAAGGAAGGCCTAATTGAGCTTCTCGGCGAGCGAATAAATTTCAATCGCGAACAGGCCGGGGAGCCGGAAATAGATAGTCCGTTCTCGTCTGTTTTTCCGCTGACTATCGGCACCAGCAACACAGATAACTGGCTTGTCGAGAGGACTCTCAGTAGACCCCGAGAGCTTATCCAGCTGTCCCGCTACTACTCGGAGAGGTGCGAAACGGGAACGCCAGACGCGGAGGCATTGAAGGCTGCGGAGGCAGGATATTCAGAATGGAAACTGGATGATCTTTGCACTGAGTACTCTAACCAGTATCCTGGCCTAGTAGACGTTTTTTCGTACTGGAAAACGAAGTTCTATCGGTACAAGTACCACCTGAAGTACGCTGAGATTGAGGCGATGGTTTTGGACATCTTCATAGAGGCCGAGCTGAACCAGCCTTGGTTCAATAGCTTGGCGGACAATGTGGATGTGCGAGGGCTGATGAAAATCCTATATGAGATTGGGTTCATCGGAGACTTCGTGCTCGGTGGCGACGGTGGTAGCAAGACAGTCTATTCCTACCAAGGAAATCACCAGCCGCGATTTGAGGAGATCGACATACACCCCTGCTTCCGAAAGGCAGTTGGAACTGTTGACCGCATTCGAGCCAAATCGCAAGAGATCGCCGGCTAACAATTCATTCAAGCCGATGCCGCTTCGCGGCACGGCTTAATTCTGGTGTTAGGCCCCACTATGGACATGGCGTTGCTATCCGAAAAGCTAAAAGCAGCGGGGGTGTCGTCGCGCTACTACCGTTTCGGCAGCTATGGGAATGGTAGCGGCGAGTCATTTCTTCTAAGTCCTTGCTCAAGCGGCTTTGAGGTCAGGTACGTGGAGCGCGGCTCCTCGTCAGTCGTAGCCTCTTTCGCCACGGAGAATGAGGCGTGTGAGTTTTTGCTCGCGGAGCTCACCCAAGACACAACCTATTTGCGCCAGAACCAATGAGCTGCGGTGTGGCCTAACCAATCGTTCAAGCGGACCTGCGGCCCGCAGGCCGCTTAACTCACGTGTTAGCCCGCAGAGGAGCCTTCATGGCGTTCAAGGTAGGAACCCCAAAACCGCTAGATGAGATCTCTGCACAAGACGTGCAGACACATCCCATTTGGCTCTGGGTCTGGGAGGCTGGATTAGAGGGGGAGGCCGACGATGAGACTTGGCAATGTCCGGTTCTTGAAACATCGGACGTCTCTGAGGGGATGACTGAGCCGGTCATTACCCTAATAGTGAAGGGCAGCAACATTATTGGCTCTGCCAGCTACAACTCCCAGCGTGAACAGCTTGAGGCAATCTCCATCTGGGAGGGTCGCACATGGATTGGGGTGCAGGAGACAACGCTCCCCACACCAATTTCATTTGTTGCCGTTCCAACGATCCGCGGCATGGCAAATGTTGAGTTCGTCTGCACTGAGCCCCGTAACGATTGTGCGTCGCGTGCGGGCTAACAATTCATTCAAGCCGACGCCGCTTCGCGGCGCGGCTTAATTCTGGTGTTAGACCCCACATCCAGCAAAAGGAAGACTCATGCACGACGAAGAGCTTGCAATCCCAACTGATGCACTAACCGACCCTGATGCCTTTGAGCTTATGCGTCTTTGGGCGGCTCATGAACAGTTGCACGTGACAATCAGCAGCGAGGTTGGTGGCGGCGCAGAAGATTTTGGTGAGCTGCTTGCGGACCTCTTTGAGCATGCCTCACGCATGTACGCCCAGCGGGACAAGGTGCTACTTAGTAAATGCCGGGATTTGATGCTTCAGGACTTTTTGCGGCGGGTAGATTTCCCCAAGGCGAGTATTGAGGGCTCGCTCCCGGTGGAGCACTAAGTGGTGTCTAACAATTCGTTCAAGACGGACGGCTTCGCCGCCGCTTAACTTAAGCGTTAGGCCGTGGTGGAGCAAAACCTTGTCGGGTGTGCTTCGGCATTTTTTCCTGTGTTGCCAGGCAACCATTTCGGCCGCACCGCGCGTCACGGGTTCAACGGGCAAGCCCCGTCCCGCAACTTGTGGCAAGCTCGGCCAAGGCGGCAGTGCTGGGGAGCACGGTTGCAGTCCAAACCGTTCTGGCCACTCACTGCCTAACCAATCATTCAAGCCGACGCCGCTTCGCGGCGCGGCTTAATTCCAGGTGTTAGGCGGCAGGGCATGACGACTCGAAAGCATCGTCCTTGGTTGATTGGCGGCGCAGTTCTCAGCGCCTTGGCATCCGCGTATTGCTTCCTCTGGATCTTTGCTGCAGCAAGTCTGGCATCTGGCTTTTGCGGCAACGAGCTCTCCTTGTTCGCTGAGCACCTTCGTTGCCGTCAGGTTCACTTCGCCGTGATCCTCACAGTTATGTTCGCTTTGCTTTGCGTATACCTTGGGTGGCGAGCGGCACGCCTCGGGCGTGGGTCAGCCGCCTAACAACTCATTCAAGCCGAACCGGCTTCGCCGGTCGGCTTAACTCAAGCGTTAGGCGTCATGGGAGATTCCAAGATGCACCAAATTTGGGCTGGTCTCGTATGCGGCGATCATCACTGCTGCTTTTGTGGAGCATGGATAGAGCAGGACCTACAGCCAATCGTGCTGCCGCTCGCTGGAGACGCGATTCAAGCCCTCAGCGCTCACGGCTCCTGCTTAAAACAGCGCCTTGATAAAGCTGTTCCGTATCTTTCTCCCGGCGAGGCGTGCGAGTGATGACGCCTAACAATTCATTCAAGCCGACGCCGCTTCGCGGCGCGGCTTAATTCAAGTGTTAGGCCGTGGTGGAGCAAAACCTTGTCGGTGTTGCTTCGGCAGTTTGCCCGGCGTTGCCAGGCAGCGATTTCGGCCGCACCGCGCATCACGGTTTACCGGGCAAGCCCCGTCCCGCAACTTGTGGCAAGCTCGCGCAACGCGGCAGTGCTGGGGAGCACGGTTGCAGTTCCAAACCGTTCTGGCCACTCACTGCCTAACCAATCATTCAAGCCGACGTTGCTTCGCAACGCGGCTTAATTCCGGTGTTAGCCCCCCTTGAAACATTCCGAAGGATTTCCAATGTCCCGACTCTTGTTTCTCGCACTGCTCGCTGTGTCCTTCAGTGCCAGCGCGATCGTCATTCGCGATGATGTTGATGACTCGAAGTATCGGGTTCCGGTATCCGAATTTCCCGCACTCGCCGACCTCCCCGGCGAAGGGCATGGTGTACTAATTGCACCGCGCTGGGTCGTCACCGCCGCGCATGCGGTCGCTTGGCAGCCTCAGATCAAGCAGATCACCATCAATGGAATCCCCAGGGATGTTGAACGTCTGGTGATGCATCCGGGGCACAAGATGCCATCGCAGAAGCTGCTCGACCAAGCGCTGGCTACGTGGGATTGGACGTTGTTTCGGGTGCTGCTGGCTTCTTCGGACGACATTGCGCTTATCGAGTTGACACAGCCTGTTACGGATGTCGCTCCCACTGCCATCAACAAGAGCGATGACGAGTTTGGTCAGGTCGTCAAGGTCATGGGGAAAGGTGCCACCGGCAATGGTGCCACCGGGTACGAATTCAGCGATTCCCACCGCACCGAACTTCGCCGTGCATACAACAAGATCACCAGCGCCGATGACCGCTGGCTCTGCTACATCTTCGACAAGCCGTCGGATGCCCTGCCGCTTGAGGGCGGGTCTGGAAGCGGTGACAGCGGCGGGCCAGTCCTTATCCAAACTGAGAAGGATTGGTTGTTAGCCGGACTGACTTCGTGGTCAGATCCTCAAAGCACTAATAGGACGCCAGGACGGTATGGCCAAATCACTTGCAATGTCCGCCTGAGTCACTACAAAGGCTGGATTGAAAGCGTTATGTCTGCGCACCCGTAAGGGGAGCTAACAATTCATTCAAGCCGACGCCGCTCCGCGGCGCGGCTTAATTCAGGCGTTAGCTGGCATTGGGGGAAGCGTGAGCGCTCAGAGCAAATCGCAGCACATCCTGGAGCTGTCGAGGGAACTTCTCGACGACATCGAGCTTAGCCGGCTGGATGCCGAGAAGTTGATACTGAAAGCATCGCGTCTTGCACGCCTTGAAGGATCGGACGAAGTACGAGCTTGGCTGCGGTTCGAAATGAGCGGCTATAACAGCGCTGACCCCTTGTCCTTAAAGTACATGGGAATCACGGGGCGCTGGACCAATCATGAAGAAAAGAAGGGCTATTGGGGCCCGCTGTCTCAGCAAGAGGCGACTATCGACGCCTATAAGCAGCAGTTAGCCTCTATGCGCACGCCGGATGCTGGTGGAGACTATGCCAGTGTCGCGATCCGGAGTGTAACGGACTCCATGAGCAGCATCACAAACGTGATCGCTCGGCTCAGTGGAATTCGCTCAAAGGTTCTCGGTCGCCCGACATCCCCCCGCTTTCAGTAGCGGTCGGCTTTGGAGTCCGGGGTTAGGGTATCTGAGCGGGCCAGCGTTTTGGCATAGGCCTGTGGGGTCAGCCCGCCGAGCGCGTTCTTGGGTCGCTCCTCGTTGAATTCGCGCCGCCAGGTTTCGATGACCGTGCGGGCGTGCAGCAGGCCGGTGAACCAGTGCTCGTTGAGGCATTCGTCGCGCAGCCGACCATTGAAGCTCTCGACGTAGGCGTTCTGGTTGGGCTTGCCGGGCTCGATCAGACGCAGCGCTATGCCACGCACGTGCGCCCACTCGAGCATCGCCTTGCCGCAGAACTCCTTGCCGTTGTCGGTGCGGATCACCTCCGGCAGGCCGCGCTGGATCGCCAGGCGCTCCAGGATGCGCACCACGCCGTGCCCGGAGATCGCCCGCTCCACCTCGATGGCCACCGACTCGTGCGTGGCGTCGTCCACGATGGTGAGGGCCTTGAGCACCCGACCGTCCGCCGTCCGGTCAAACACGAAGTCCATCGACCAGACCTGGTTGGCCCGCTCTGGCCGCAGCAGTGGTTGTCGTTCGCCCACCGGCACCTTTTTCCGCTTCCGGCGCCGCACCTGCAGCTTCGCTTCCTGGTACAGCCGCTCCACGCGCTTGTAGTTCACGAGCATTCCCGCCTGCCTGAGCTTGAGGTAGATCATCCCGACGCCGTAGCGCTTGTACCGCTGCGCCAACGCCAGGATGCGCTCGCGCAGCTCGACGTTCCGGTCCGGCGTGGGCTGGTAGCGGTATGCGCTGGCGCTCATGCGCACCACCGCCAGTGCCCGCCGTTCGCTCAACCCTTTGCCGATCATGTAGCGCACCTGCTGACGCCGAGCCGGTGCGCTCACCACTTTTTTCGCAGGACGTCCTTGATGACCTCATTCTCCAGCACCTGCTCGGCCAGCAACTTCTTCAGCCGGCCGTTCTCGGTCTCCAGCTCCTTCAGGCGCTTGGCATCGGGCACGCTCATGCCACCGAACTTGCTCCGCCACAGGTAGTACGACGCCTCGCTGAAACCATGCCGGCGGCACAGCTCCTTGATCGGCAACCCGGCCTCGGCTTCACGCAGGAAGCCGATGATCTGCTCTTCGGAAAAGCGCTTCTTCACGTCCAATCTCCTCGCTTTGGGGAATTGGACTCCAGATCGCCGTGCTACTCAAAACCGGGGGGACGTCGCGCCTACACATGTTCGTCACTGATGTTTACTACGAGAAACAGTTTGAGGGCCTTGCGGAGTCAATATTTGAGCGGTGGCAGGGTGGCATAGATCTTCTTATTTCTGAGCACTGCGGATCTGTGCTCGAGAAGATTCCCTCTGTCATGAGTCGATTGTCTGAGGCGGACCCCGAGTCAATCAGCCAAGCGCTGACAACCTGCCGAAGGATAATCGAATCTTTTGCGGACTCCATCTTTCCGCCGTCCGATGAAACGATGGAAGTTGGGGGAAATCAACTCTCACTAGCGCCTGGTAAGTATCAGAATCGAATTAATGCTTACGTCGCTTTGCGAGTAATTAGCACGTCGCGGCGTCAGCGTATCCGGCAGAATCTGTCAAATCTTTACGAGCGCGTATCAACGGGTGTCCACTCAGAAGTGAGTGCTGAAGAAGCGCAATCTCTATTCCTGAATACATATCTCCTGCTGGGAGAGGTTCTGCAACTTCAGTCGGATGCAAGCTAACAATTTATTCAAGCCGATGCGGTAGTTCCTTCGCTTTAGTGGACACCCTGACCTAACGATCAGGAGCGTCCTTATGCCGACCCCCGGCCCCAGAACTACTTACCGTTACAGCGCCCATTTCAAGGCCACGGCCGTACGCCTGAGCGAACTGCCAGGCGTCAGCGTGCGTGATGTTGCCGAGTCGCTTTACATCCATCCCTTCATGTTGTCTCGTTGGCGCAAGATGGCGCGCGAGGGACTGATTGTGACCAAGGGTGTGGAGGTGGAAAAAACCGTCGCCGCTGAGCTGAAGGCGCTGCGCGAGGTGAAGCGCAAGTACGAGCGGCTTCAGCTGGAGCATGACCTTTTAAAAAAAGCCATCGCGTTCACTTCGGCTCGAAAGCCGACATCTTTGCCTTCATCACCCACCACCAGGAAACCTGCCCGGTGAGGACGATGTGCCGCCTGTTTGGTGTCAGCGCCTCCGGCCTCTATGCCTGGCAACAGCGGCCACCGAGTCGGCGTTCCCTCGAAGATGCCGGGTTGATCGAGCGCATCCGCACGGTGCACGCACAGAGCCGCCAGATCTATGGAAGCCCACGCGTGCATGCCGCACTACGGCAGGGTGGCGAGACGGTCGGGCGGCGGCGGATCGAGCGTTTGATGCGGCAGCAGCACGTACGGGCGTGCTCGGCCCAGCTTTACCGGCAGCGGCCCGGGCTCAAGCGCTTCCTTGCCAGCGTGCCCAGCCGGGCGCATGACATTCCCGTGGTGCGCCCCAATCAGCTCTGGGTCGCCGATGTCACCTATCTCAAGGTGGCCGGTGCCTGGCGCTATCTGGCCACGGTCATGGATCGTCACTCACGACGCCTGCTGGGATGGTCGCTGGGCGCGGAGCGAACCACAGCACTGACCCGCCGAGCCTTGGCGGCAGCGCTGCGAACCCGCCGCCCGGAGGTCGACACCGTCTTTCATAGTGACCGCGGCATCGAGTTTCTTGGTGGTGACTTCAAGCGTCACTTGCAGCGGGCCGGTCTGCTGCAATCGGCCAACCGTCCCCGGCGCATGACGGACAACGCGCATATGGAGTCCTGGAACAAGTCCATGAAATCCGACTTCTACCACCGCCATACCTTTCGCACGGATCACGAGTTGCTCGTCGCCCTCCGCAGCTATGTGGATTTTTACAACCACCGGCGCCTACACTCGGCCCTGAATTATCAATCACCCGTCCAGTTTGAGCGCACATGCGCCTAAGCAACAGGTGTCCACTTTTGCGAAGGAAGTCCCTGCCGCATCGCGGCACGGCTTAATTCTGGTGTTAGGCGCCAACACATGCCTGCAAGTCTACTGACAGAGATCATCTTCCGTGGCGCTTTCGAGGTTGTTCTGTATGGCCTCGGATACATCATTGGTTGGCTCCTAGTCCCAATCTTCTCGTTTGGCTACTACGCTGTTGCACCTTGGGATTTCAAGAGCCGAAAAGTATCCAGTAGTCACCCAAAGCTATCCCCACCCAAGACAATTTCAGCTGACGCAGCGTGCGCAATCGGGTTTTGCGCCCTGGCAGCAGCATCAACAACCGCTTACTTCGTATGGCGTGCTGCAAGCGCCTAACAGTTCATTCAAGCCGACGCCGCTACGCGGCGCGGCTTAATTCCAGAGTTAGGCCGTGGTGGAGCAAAACCTTCAGGTGGTTTCTACTTCGGCTGCTTTACAGCATCACCAGGGTCCGGCGTCGGCCACATTTCGCCTCACGGCTCACCGGGCAAGCCCAGTCCCACAACTTGTGGCAAGCTCGGCAAAAGGCGGCAGTGCTGGGGAGCACGGTTGCAGCATCAAACCGTTCTGGCCACTCACTGCCTAACCAATCATTCAAGCCGACGTTGCTTCGCAACGCGGCTTAATTCTGGTGTTAGGCCGCTAATGGAGTACATCGCGAGCATGGATAAATCCCAAGTAGATGCAATCGCCCAAGCCATGCTTAAGCCTGTTCTCCAAGCTCAAAAGAGGATCCGGATCAAGCGGGCACAGGAGGCTGAAAAAATCGCCCGCCAAAAACGTAACGCTGGATTCGTCTTGATTGGCGCTGTTTTTGGCGCAACTATCGGTCATTTCGCATTTGGGAGTATCGAGTACTCTTGGCTAATTGGCGCATATGTCGGCTTGCTGGCGAGCGCTTTCTTCGGCCGTATTCACGGGCGCCGCGCGACCTAACAATTCATTCAAGCCGACGTTGCTTCGCAACGCGGCTTAATTCTGGCGTTAGCGTCCATGGAGATTTTCTGATGCGCATGCTGTTAGTTTGCTTCTTGCTGCTGGGTCTCTCGCTCACTGAAAGCGCGGCGGCGAACGTCGCCAAAGGTGTTCCCACCACAGACATAGAGTTCGCATCTCACGTCCTAAGGTTTTCGGTAGCAGGCCGTAAGACAGACGACGTGCTGAAGGACTTGAGCGAAACAGGTTTCACCTGTTTACAGCACGAAAGCCGAGTCTTATCCAGCTCTACGCGCTCCGTTACATATCAGATGCATCGATGCGGCGGCCCAGTGCCAGCATTGCATGGCTGTTCCCGTAACGTTGAATTGGGAACGTTCGATGGCACGCTCAAGCACATTCGGATTTCCCTGCTGCACCCGAATGGAATGCCAAATGTAGGCATTCACTGTGCACGCTAACAATTCATCCAAGCCGACGCCGCGTAGCGGCGCGGCTTAATTCAGGTGTTAGGCGCACCACTGCACCGCAAGGAGGCGTGAAGTGAAACTGACAGACTCGGAAATTCGCCACTTCAAGAACGTACTGTGGGGCACGCGCTTCTGGGCGTGGTTCCGCTGGGTTCTTTTGGGTGTTCTGGGCTACACCGCCGTCGCACACTTCAGCGGCTGGAAGCCGCAGACCCGTCCGGACTGGCTGGTTGCCGGAGCTCTCTACATGCTTGTCGCTTGGCCAGGCCTGTGCCGCACCTACGTATTTCACACGCTTCGCCGTGTTGTTGCGGAGGACCCGGAGGCGAGGGCGCAGCTTGCTGCGGCTGGCGTTAAAGAGTTCGCGTCTGGCACCCCGGCGGGGCGCGCCTAACAATGCGTTCAAGCCGAAGCCGCTTCGTTACGCAAAGCACATGGCAGATACAGCTTGCCATGTGCTTCGCTCCACTACGCGTCTCGGCTTAACTTAGGTGTTAGGCCGCAGTGGAGGATTAGATGCAACTTCTCGTAAAGCTTTTTCTGCTATTCGTTGTTGCTGGCTCTGCCTATGCACAAGATGCGCAGCAGTCCTACCGGTCGCTGCGAGACCTAAAAGTTCAGCCCGGCCAAGAATTGCCCGACTTCCCCGCTTCGGAGAGGCTGAAAGCCTTTCGCGGCAAACCATTGCTTATCAATTTCTATACCGTGCATTGTGCTCCTTGCATCAAGGAAATCCCCAAACTCAACGCTCTGCGACACCTCAACCCAGACCTTCAAGTTCTAGCAATCACTCCAGATTCGATGCAAGAAGCTACCGATTATGCAAATACGCGGCGGCTGTCTTGGCCCATTGTTTCACCAGGCGAAGAATATTTATTCGACACACTCGGCGTAAAGGCTTTTCCAGCCTTCGCCATCTTGGATGCGCAAGGTAATCTTCTTGACGCCGCCTACGGGAACCAACTGGGCGGAGAGGACGGCCACGCAACGCTATCCGGCATTTCAAAGTGGGTAGAGTCCGTGTTGGGCACAAGGCTCAACTAGTCGCTAGCGGCCTAACAATTCATTCAAGCCGACGTGGTAGTTCCTTCGCTTTAGTGGACACCCTGACCTAACGATCAGGAGCGTCCTTATGCCGACCCCCGGCCCCAGAACTACTTACCGTTACAGCGCCCATTTCAAGGCCACGGCCGTACGCCTGAGCGAACTGCCAGGCGTCAGCGTGCGTGATGTTGCCGAGTCGCTTTACATCCATCCCTTCATGTTGTCTCGTTGGCGCAAGATGGCGCGCGAGGGACTGATTGTGACCAAGGGTGTGGAGGTGGAAAAAACCGTCGCCGCTGAGCTGAAGGCGCTGCGCGAGGTGAAGCGCAAGTACGAGCGGCTTCAGCTGGAGCATGACCTTTTAAAAAAAGCCATCGCGTTCACTTCGGCTCGAAAGCCGACATCTTTGCCTTCATCACCCACCACCAGGAAACCTGCCCGGTGAGGACGATGTGCCGCCTGTTTGGTGTCAGCGCCTCCGGCCTCTATGCCTGGCAACAGCGGCCACCGAGTCGGCGTTCCCTCGAAGATGCCGGGTTGATCGAGCGCATCCGCACGGTGCACGCACAGAGCCGCCAGATCTATGGAAGCCCACGCGTGCATGCCGCACTACGGCAGGGTGGCGAGACGGTCGGGCGGCGGCGGATCGAGCGTTTGATGCGGCAGCAGCACGTACGGGCGTGCTCGGCCCAGCTTTACCGGCAGCGGCCCGGGCTCAAGCGCTTCCTTGCCAGCGTGCCCAGCCGGGCGCATGACATTCCCGTGGTGCGCCCCAATCAGCTCTGGGTCGCCGATGTCACCTATCTCAAGGTGGCCGGTGCCTGGCGCTATCTGGCCACGGTCATGGATCGTCACTCACGACGCCTGCTGGGATGGTCGCTGGGCGCGGAGCGAACCACAGCACTGACCCGCCGAGCCTTGGCGGCAGCGCTGCGAACCCGCCGCCCGGAGGTCGACACCGTCTTTCATAGTGACCGCGGCATCGAGTTTCTTGGTGGTGACTTCAAGCGTCACTTGCAGCGGGCCGGTCTGCTGCAATCGGCCAACCGTCCCCGGCGCATGACGGACAACGCGCATATGGAGTCCTGGAACAAGTCCATGAAATCCGACTTCTACCACCGCCATACCTTTCGCACGGATCACGAGTTGCTCGTCGCCCTCCGCAGCTATGTGGATTTTTACAACCACCGGCGCCTACACTCGGCCCTGAATTATCAATCACCCGTCCAGTTTGAGCGCACATGCGCCTAAGCAACAGGTGTCCACTTTTGCGAAGGAAGTCCCTGCCGCATCGCGGCACGGCTTAATTCTGGTGTTAGGCGGCAGGGGGAGACATGTTCGGCACCGCACTTCTTGTTTTGCTCGCTGCTTCTTCGCTAGCTGAGCCACTAGCTGGAGAGGCGGAGCTTCAATGCCATACCGGCCCTGCCATGAAGCACCTCGGCGGAAATGATTGGGTCGTGTACGCCTGTGCAGACGGCCAGTCTGTCGTTGTGGCAGCTGGCGCGCCCAACCCTGCAGCTCCGTTCTTCTTTATAGTCCGGCCGGACGGAGATGGCATCGTGCTCTACGGAGAGGGGACCGGGGACAAGGCCGCCACTGAGCCTGCCTACAATGAGCTTGAGGCCATGTCTGCTTCAGACCTGGTGGCGCTTTATCAACAAGCGGTGGCAGCTGGTGGCCAGTAGCCAGCCGCCTAACAATTCGTTCAAGCCGATGCCGCTTCGCGGCACGGCTTAACTATGGCGTTAGGCGGCAGGGGGAGACATGTTCGGTACCGCACTTCTTGTTTTGCTCGCTGCTTCTTCGCTAGCTGAGCCACTAGCTGGAGAGGCGGAGCTTCAATGCCATACCGGCCCTGCCATGAAGCACCTCGGCGGAAATGATTGGGTCGTGTACGCCTGTGCAGACGGCCAGTCTGTCGTTGTGGCAGCTGGCGCGCCCAACCCTGCAGCTCCGTTCTTCTTTATAGTCCGGCCGGACGGAGATGGCATCGTGCTCTACGGAGAGGGGACCGGGGACAAGGCCGACGTCCCCCCGGACTCTCCATCCATGGCCAGATCCAGGTTGGCCTTGCCCACGTCGATCCCCGCTACCCGCATGCCCGTTCTCCGTTACAGTTGGCCGGTCGAGAGCATCGCGCCCTTGGCCCACGCTTATCGGTTCGAGGGAAACCTCGATCAACTGTTCGGGCGCAGGGCGCGAGATCCGGCGTGCGGCCCGTGCTGAATTACGGTGGTGCTGACACCGAGGCGTTATCGGGCGCGCACGCCGGGCTCTCGGCGCTTAGGCTAGGGGAAACTCAAGACATAAGGTGTTAGGTGCCGCGCCGTAACCCCTTCGCTCTGGCAGGAGACAGCTATGAAACGTGTTATCGCTTCGTTGCTATTTTTCGTCACCTCTGTATCGCACGGTGCACAGCCCAGCCAAAGCGCGTCCCCAGATCTGAACGCCACCCTGCAGCGCTTGGCACGCGAGCGCATCCTTGAGTTTGACCGCGGCGACAGAAGCCGATGGTCCACATATGTCGCCGATGGCTATGTCATCGCAACACCATCCGGGGCAGTGCGCACGAAGTCTGACGTCATGGCATCTTTTGAGCCGCCCAAACCCGGCTACCACGACGTCTTTTCTTTCGAAAATGTCGAGGTGCGACGGGACGGCGATACGGCGGTCATGAGCTACGTCATCGACGAATACGAGTTCTGGGATAATCATAAATACATCGTTCCGAAGCTCCGGAAGACCGACACGTATATCCTGCGAAGTGGCCGCTGGTTACTGCTCGCTTCCCAAGAAACTTTCGTTCCAGCGCCCTACAAGGCGATTGCCTCGACTCCTCGACTGTATCAGGACTATGTCGGGCACTATCGCTTGATGAGATCTCTGGAGTTCACCGTGTCCTTACGTAAAGGGACTCTCTGGTTGCGCGAAGATGGCAAATCGATCGAGAAAGCGTTGCGTCCAATGTCGCCGACGACCTTCTTTAGCGATGGAGAATCCGCCCAATACATCTTCGTCCGAAGCGCCGACGGCCGGATCGACCACTTCCTGATTCGCGACAATCAATACGACATCAAGGTGCCGCGAGCGAAATAGGCGGGGGTGAGCCCGAGGGTCGCGTGGCAACTCACGCACAAGCTAAGAAGCGTCTTGCCAGATGGCTGAAATAGTCTGGTCAGAGCCTGCGCTGAGCGACCTGGATGCCATTGCCGACTACATTGCGTTGGAGGATCCAGTTGCTGCATCGGAACTGGTCAATCGCATCTTTGCTCATGTCGAACAACTCGCTGATCATCCAGAGAGCGGCAGCCGCCCACAGGAACTTGGGCGGTCGCGGTATCGGCAGATTGCGGAGCCACTTTGTCGCGTCTTCTATCGCTACGATGGCCACAAGGTTTTCATCCTGTACGTCATGCGCGCGGAGCGCTTGCTTCGCAAGGGGCGGCTGGCGTCTCGTTCTCGACCGGCGAAGGCCGCCGTAAGAAACGTCCCGTCAATGCCGCCCACTTGATGCTCTTGCCTTGAGCTTTCAGGCATTCTCTGGTTATCGCGTTGTCCTTGTGTTGCGTCGTGCATCTCAGTGCGGGGCGTCGCTGCAGACCATATTCCAGGCAACGTCGCCCCAAGGGTATGCACCACTGCACGACTTCCTGCCTGCGGGTCGGCTTGATTCGGGCGTCGGCCTTTGGGCCGCCCTGAGCATGCCGCGTTATAACCATTGCATCCTGTCAAGCATTGGGCTCCCATGAAACCGCCTGCAATCGAACGGTTGATAAGACAGCGTAGACGCCTGCTCTACAGCTATGTCGTACACGTCGTGTGGTTTATCGCCATGATCGCTTCAGCGGCGTCTGGTTCTTCAAAAGCCGTGGTTGCCGGCTCAGTCATTCTCGCGCTCGTTACCGTGCCACCTGTGATTGCATGCGCGGCGGCAGTTCATAAGACCTGCCGGGCAATCGACCCCCGCACAGGGACAATCGGGCTTGTGCCAATGATCATCATGACTGCGTTGCTCACGCCATTCGAGTCGGGGCTGGTTGCTCCTGCGAGAAATTTGCTCGCGTCGGGCAAGCTCCTGAAGCGACTACATATGGGCGTCGCTGAACCCGACAATCATTCATTCCGGACCGGTCTCCCGGCTCGGCCTGGTTCCGGCGTCGGACCGCACTGAAGTTAGGGAACGCAATGAGAATTTCCGAACGGCTGTTTGCGGGCACCTTTAGCGTCTTTTTACTGGGTGTCGGGATCTACGCTGCGGCGTCAGCTGCCACGCCTGCAGTGTGGCGATACCTGGGCGGCGCCGTTATTTGTGCGCTTGGCGCCAACGCCGTCTATGGCGCAATCACTGGCCGGCGTCCCTGGATTTCCCGGATTGGACCGTTCCCGTAATGCGGTGTGGGCTGATAATCCGTTCAAGCCGGCGGCCGCTTCGCGCCTCGGGGGGCGTTACGCCAATTGGCACAAGACCGTCGCCGCTGAGCGGCCCGGCATCGCCCCGGTATCCGCCGCCATGAGGATTTTGCAGCGATGGGACTGTTGACCTTCAGCATCAACGTCACTCTCGATGGTTGCCTCGATCACCAGGAAGGAATCGCCGACGATGAGACACATGCTTTTTTCACTCGCCTGATGGATAAAAGCGGGGCGATGCTGTGGGGCCGGCTCACCTACGAGATGATGGAGCGCCACTGGCCGGCGGTTGCCCGGGGCGACGTGGCGGCACCGGCGGCGATCCGCGAGTGGGCGCTCAAGCTGGAAGCCAAGCCGAAGTACGTGGTGTCCTCGACGCGGATGCGCTTCCCGTGGATCAACAGCCATCACATCGCCGGCGATCTTCGCACAGCGGTGCAGAAATTGAAGGACGCGACTGCAAACGGCGTACTCCTCGGCAGCGGCCAGCTGGCGAGCGCACTGGATCGGCTGGATCTGATCGACGAATACATGTTCCTGGTCCATCCCAGAATCGCCGGCCACGGCCCGACCCTGTACCAGAGCGGGCTACCCAGCACGCGACTGCTCGACCTGGTCTCTGCAAAACCGCTACGCAATGGCGCTGTCGCCATGCACTATCGGCGCGCGCAGGTAACAAATCGTGCAGGCCAACGCAGCGATTCCAGCATCCACCACAGGAGCAGGCCATGAAACGCTTGTGGACCATCATTGGCGTCGCGGACGTGGCCCGTGCTTTCACGTGGTACCAGACATTGCTGGGACTGCCGGCCTCGACGCCTGCGCACGCTTATTTCGGACAGATCCTCGACGCTGACGGCACGGTCCTGTTGTGCCTGCACCAGTGGGGCGCGCACGAACATCCCACCCTGAGCAGCGCAGACGGAGCGCCACCCGGAAACGGTCTGCTCCTGTTCTTTCGCGTCGATGACTTCGACCAGGCCCTGCTCAGGGCGCGTGACCTTGTGGCGACGTTTGCTGAAGAGCCCGGCCTCAATCCCAACACCGGCACCCGCGAGTTTGCGCTACGCGACCTGGATGGCTACTACGTCATGATCAGCGCGTTGTCGGCGGCCTGAAACCCGGTCAGGTCCCGGTCGTTGCCCGCGCCGGAGCCCGCACCGAACGGCGGTCATGGCGGACGGCACCACGTCGCAGCCGGGGTCCAGCAGTACTTTCTTCACTTACCTGCTGGAAGGCGTCGGCATATCAAGGCGTTGCACACAGCGGCGCATTCGTCCGGCGGGAGCAGCACTTTGGAGAAGCCGTTTCTGGCCGCGACGTCACTGCTGTGCGCGCCGCCCCTCATGAGCTGAGCGGCGGGTTGAGGCATTGAGCACACCCGGTTATTCCCGTACTTCCGTCGCCAGCCACGTTTCATGGGCGTTCGCATCCAGCCATCGCTCCGGGGGGTGGTTCAGAGCTGCCTTTGGGATCGTCCTGGCAGTCACCGCAGCCGAGCTGTTTCGCTCGCCCGGCATCCAGGCAGGTCGGAGATTCGTTCGTTTGCCGCGCTGGCCAGTCCAACGCCCTCTGCCACCAGAACCTTGAGAAAGCCCATGACCGACCTGCAACAGATCCGCACCCGCTGGTACATCACTTCGCTGGTTGCCCTGGCCGAATTCGGCCACTTGGCATGGGAGCATTTTCACGGTGGAGTGCTCAGCCACCATCTGCTGAACCGAGCCGACCTGCCCGCCATTTCCAACATGTGGGGCGCGATTTTCCTTCCGGCGCTGGCGTGGTTTCTTTCCCGCCGTTTCCTCAAGCGGGCCGCCTCGCCGCGCGCAACCCGCACCATTGCCGCCTCACTGTTTGGATCCCTGCTCATCGGCCTGACCCTGGCTGCGGCCTTCACCAACGGGTTGGCGGATGCGTCGTCCCATATATTTCTCGGCATCCTGCTCACCGGGCTGGTGCTGCCGGTTTATCGGGGCGAGTACGTGCTCGGCTTTGTTCTGGGCATGACTTTTACCTTCGGCGCCATGCTGCCTACCCTCGCAGCCGCCTTCGTCGCGACCGTATCGGCAATTGCCCACTATCTCGTGTGGCCCGCGTTGGGATGGTTCGTCGCCAAGGCACGGGCCTGACAACGCGTCCACGCCGGGCAGATTCGCTGCCCGGCTCGGCCCGCATCGCCATCCTGTGTCGGGTTTTGCACACAGGCAGAACGGGCGGGGCGGAACAATGGAGCGTATGCGTTGTGCCCTCATCCGGCCACACGTATCCGCACCCATTCAGGAGAACCGCGATGGTCAGCAAGAACACGATTTGTCTCTGGTACGACGGCACCGCCCTGGAGGCGGCGAAGTTCTATGCCGACACATTCCCGGACAGCACGGTCGGAGCCGTGCATCGCGCGCCGGGTGACTATCCGGCGGGCAAGCAGGGCGATGTGCTGACGGTCGACTTCACGGTGATGGGTATCGCATGTGTGGGCCTGAATGGCGGCCCGGCGTTCAAGCACAACGAGGCCTTCTCGTTCCAGGTGGCGACCGACGACCAGGCCGAAACCGATCGTCTGTGGAATGCGATTGTCGGGAACGGTGGCCAGGAAAGTGCGTGCGGCTGGTGCAAGGACAAGTGGGGAGTGTCCTGGCAGATCACGCCGCGCGTGTTGACGGCCGCCGTCACCGATCCGGATCCTGCGATAGCCAAGCGGGCGTTTGACGCCATGATGGGAATGACAAAGATCGACGTTGCCGCGATCGAGGCAGCCCGGCGCGGTTGACGCTACCGGTTTGGGCGTTCCGTGTTTCTTTGCTGCTGCCCGCGTCCCCGGCATAGGGCGGACACGGCGATCGGGCGCGAAGGCGAACCGAGCGCCGAAGGCCGGCGCTTCCTTTGGCAAAGTGTCTTTTTCCGCGCCGCACCAATTCACGCGAGCCAAACCCGGCTGCGCGCAGCGTACGCGCGCACCCGGCTGCGCCGGCTTATCGATGGAGAACACCATGAAATATTCCTGCTCGAAATCGCTGCTTATCGCCGGCGCACTGCTGCTGTCGGCTTCCGCCTTCGCCCAGGACAACGGCATGACCAAGGCGCCACCGGGCAAGAGCATGGCGATGGAACATCGAGATATGGCACCGATGACGCAAGCCGAGCACGACGCCTTCGTGCAGCAGCGCTTCGAAAAAATCGATGCCAACCATGACGGATACGTCACCGCCATGGAGATGGACCAATCACGCATGGCGATGAAAAAAGACGGCGCCAAGATGAACAACGAACGCACGTCGGCAGACGTGATCAAGGGCATGGATGGCAATAGCGACGGTAAGCTGTCTGCAGCCGAATACCTCGCCGGAATGAAGAGGATTTTCAACAATATCGATGCCGACAAGGACGGCAGCCTGAGCGTGGCCGAGCAGCAAGCGGCGCGCAAGTCGATGGCCACGGCAATGCAGCACAAGTGATCGTGCCGACGCTCGCTACGAAGAGCTGATCACTCCGTTAGTGAAGCGTACTTTGTTGGCTCGGTATCGGCAGAATGGCCGGGTGCTTGCGCCTGGCCATCAACACATACGGCGCTATCGTTGCTCAATCCACTCAGTCCGCTGTCACGCTGCTTTCCGGAATCTCGGCCATAGACATTCCGCTGGGTCGGTCGTGGGCCACCGCTCTTTGCGGGCACGCCTATCATCGGGCTCCGAAGAGATCAGGTACTTGGCGTTTCTACTGCGCGCACTGATATGGAAGTCGCTCCGACCCGGCTCCGGACTCAGCAGCCGATAGTCGGCAGGAACGTCACCGTGGTGACCTCCACCCACCGGCCCTTTCGCAGCACCTCGACCCTCACCCGCACGGTGCTGATGGCGGCGAACGCGGACACCTGTTCCGGATCGGCCAGCCAGCGCTCGGCCTGGCTCGGATCGCCCTCCAGCGCCACCTGCGCGCGCACTGCAAGCTCCAGTTCGGCCGGCGTGTAGCCGGGGAAGCAGGCTTGCTGCTCCGGCGTCGGTGTCGGCAGCACGAACGCATCGGCGGCGGCGGGCTCGGCCGGTTCCCATTCCGACAAGCAGTGCTTCCACCCGGTCAGGTCCAGATGCGGACCGTCAGCACTCAGAATCAGGCTGGTCTCGTACTGCACCAGCACCCGCCAGCGTTCATCGGCGCGCGCCGGTTGCAGCTGCAGGGTGGCGCCGTGGATCTCCTCGCCTATTTCCAGCGGCACGCTCAGCGCAGCCGGCACCTCGCCTTGGCTGTGCCAGCCGCGGAAGCTGTAGTCGCCACCGGCATGCGGCAGGATCCGCAGGCCCGACAACTCCTCCGCCTGTCCGATCAGCGGCGCGCACGCCAGCGCTATCCCGAACAATATGGCCCACGGACGCGGCAGCCTGGCTGCCTGCGGTGCGGCCATGTCATCCCCGGTTTGAACATCCTGCACGTGTGGAAACTGCATTTCGCTCCTTGCTTTCGCATGCTTCGGCCTGACCGCTTGAGATCCTCGAAGTGCACTCCAATTGCTGTTTTCCCGGACCCCTGCTTCGCCTCACGAACTGGCGTTCTCAACACCCTGCTGCAGACGTCCGGTCGACGAAGTAGGCAGAACCGCCGGATTTTCTCTATCCATACTTGCACGCTCTTGTCGCAGCGCCAATGCCTGCTCTAGAAGGTGGGCAATCAGATTCAAGCGCAAACAGAAGCGTGCGGCTGCCCACCCACAACAGCGCGCCAAAGATGCCCAGTGCCCGGCTCCACATCGGCGCACTTGGCATTTGGCCGTTGGCCGCCAAGGCAACAGCAACCACCAGCGGCAGGATGCCCAACCTTTCCATACCCCCAGCAATAGACCGCGGCCTACCTGCGAAAAGAAGGGAATCGATGCGGTCCCACCGGCTTCGCGACTTACGTCGCTCCTACAAGACTTGGCTGGTTGGCCTGCACCTGCGAAGGCGAAGGACCAGGAAGTGAACCTGACCCTCTTCGTCAGGAAACCCGACTCCGACTCTTGGTTTTATCGACGTGAGCTACAGCGCGTGCAGTGCGCGAGGGCAGCTTCTAGAATCAACCCGGAGATTTCCTGGGGTGCGGACAGATGGGCATGTTCTCGTGGACCGAAAAGTCCTCCGCCGCGCTGCGCAACGGCGGTGTGATTGGGCCGGACGAGCGCCTGCCCTGGGGCCAGACGGGGTTGATGGGCGTCCAGCACGTCATCGCCATGTTCGGCTCGACGGTGCTTGCGCCGATCCTGATGGGCTTCGATCCCAACCTGGCGGTGCTGATGAGTGGCATCGGCACGCTGATCTTCTTCCTCATCACCGGCGGCAAGGTCCCCAGCTACCTGGGCTCGTCGTTCGCCTTCATCGGGGTGGTGAACGTGGCCACCGGCTATGTGGCCAGCCAGGGCAGCAACGCCAACATCGGGCTTGCCCTGGGCGGCATCATTGCCTGCGGCGTGGTCTACACCCTGATTGGTTTTCTGGTGCACGCGATCGGCACGACGTGGATCGAGCGCTTCATGCCGCCGGTTGTCACCGGTGCGGTGGTAGCGGTGATCGGCCTGAACCTGGCATCGATCCCGATCAGGAACATGGCCGCCAACAACTTCGATGCGTGGATGCAGGCCGTCACCTTCCTGTCCGTCGCGCTGGTGGCGGTATTCACCAAAGGCATGGTGCAGCGCCTGCTGATCCTGATCGGCCTGATCGTGGCCAGCCTCATCTACGCGGTTCTGACCAATGGCATGGGTCTGGGCAAACCCGTCGACGTGAGCGCCGTTACCGCGGCCCCGTGGTTTGGCCTGCCGACCCTGCACGCGCCGGTCTTCAGCAGCCACGCCATGCTGCTGATCGTACCGGTGGTGGTCATCCTGGTGGCCGAGAACCTGGGCCACATCAAGGCGGTGACCGCCATGACCGGCCGGCACCTGGACCAGTACATGGGCCGTGCCTTCATCGGGGACGGTGTGGCGACCATGGTCTCGGGCGCCGCCGGCGGTACCGGCGTGACCACCTACGCCGAGAACATCGGCGTGATGGCGGCCACCCGCATCTACTCCACGGCGGTGTTTCTCTGCGCGGCCCTGATCGCCATCGGGTTGGGTTTCTCACCGAAGTTCGGCGCGCTGATCCAGGCCATCCCGCTGCCGGTGATGGGCGGTGTATCGATCGTGGTGTTCGGTTTGATCGCCATCGCCGGCGCCAGGATCTGGGTCGACAACAGAGTGGATTTTTCCGACACCAGGAACCTCATCGTGGCGGCGATCACCCTGATCCTCGGCACCGGCGAGTTCACCTTGAAGTTCGGCGAGTTCGCACTGGGCGGCATTGGCTGCGCCACCTTCGGCGCGATCGGGCTATACGCGTTGCTCAGTCGCGCGAAGCCCCAGCCCTGACGCCGTTTTCGTTTGGGCAAAATACGCGAAGCGAAGTTGGGCCAGAATCGGCAGCAGACGGAACGCGCTCGATCCGGCTCACCTACCCGAACACCGAGCCAGAGCGGAAAAACCGACTCTGATCTGTTTTCACAATCAGGCCATTGCTCGACTGTTGCGGCCAACCGCTTCGCGACTTACGTCGCTCCTACAAGACTGGGCTGGTTGGTCGGAATTTCCGAATGCGAAGGGGCAGGGAGTGAGCCTGCCGCCTTCGGCAGCCTGCTTTTTCTTGTTGGCTCAGGACAGTCCCAGCACCTGCATCTTCAACTCTTCCTGGCACTGGTCGGCCGAACTCTGCAACCGTGACTTGAGTTCGGCCGCCTTGTTGGCGAGCAACTGGGCATGAGCGGGCGCGTCCGGGGAATATTCGGGGACCCTTGCGCAGAAGCCTTCGGCCACCAGCTTGCGCGTGCGCGCGTCGATCAGACGCATCTTGACGCTGTAAATCACCCGATAGTTGTTCCAGTCGGTGGGAAAGTAAGCAAAGCTCCAGTTGATCGTCTGCACATCCAGCAGCAACCCTGCATCCGGGTATTGCTTGGCGATCGCAGCGGGGTCCTTTGCTGAGACCAGCCCATTGGCCGTCTGCACCGGTACCGACATGTGGGCGGCCAGTACCCGACCGAGCTCCTGCGCGATACCGATGGCCGGATCCTCGATCTCGTTTTCCTTCACGATTGCATTGCCTGCGGAAATCATCGCCGCCGCCCCCAGCAGGCCGAATTGGGCTTTGCCGGCAGTCATCGCGCCAAACGAAGGCCGCTCGTGACTGGTCAGCGTCACCGTCTGATGCCCTGCCTGTTGCAACGATGGCAGATCGAGCTTGACGGTTTTGGTACTCACACAAGCAGACAACAACCACGCAGTTGCAAGAACCACGAATACGTGTCGCATACATCAGCCCCCTGGTTGATTGGAATGCCGGTAACCCTCGCAACAGCAGTGCCACCCTCCCCAGGGAGCAACGCCACGAGACCGGCACCGGATCATAGAGCCGGTCCGCCCCGACAGCCAAGTGTTCTGCTGTTGCTGTCAGCAGGAAGAACTTCCGCGCCTCAAAGAGGCCCGGGCGTGGCCGCAGGGACGACTGGTCTGAACCCCGTGATTCGCTGTTGCTGTTGCTGTTGCTGTTGCTTGCAGTTTTTGATCTACCCGAGCCGTAAAGCGTGCCGAGCACCGCAGCGGATCGGGGATGAAGGCGCGGGTGTCTGAGCGAAGCGAGTTCCGCGCCGCCCCGATCCGCGAGGAGCGCAGGGAACCGATGCAGCCTCATCGCATCGGCACGCGTCCGGCGCAAGCGGTTTTGGTGACTTTTGCCGCGCCAAAAGTTACCCGGCTGCGTAGCAGACGGAAGCCTTTGACCTTGATCCATTGCCCAAACAAAAGGGCCAGATCGAATAATCGACTCTGACCCCTTTTTTTGGCGCCGCGCCGATCCGCGAGAAGCGCAGGGAACCGATGGGGCTTCACCGCATCGGCATGCGTCTGGCCCAAGCGGTTATGGTGACTTTTGCAAAGACAGACGCTTCTCAACAGCCGACTTGCTGGGTCAAAGTTACCCGCACGCGAAGCGGGTGGAAGCCTTTGATCCCTCGCCCAAACAAAAGGGCCAGATCGAATAATCGACTCTGACCCCTGTTTTTAAGTAGCTGGGAACGTTTTGATCTACCCGAGCCGTAGAGCGTGCCGAGCACCGCAGCGGACCGGAGGTGAAGGCGCGGGTGTCTGAGCGAAGCGAGTTCCGCGCCGCCCCGATCCGCGAGGAGCGCAGGGAACCGATGTAGCTTCATCGCATCGGCACGCGTCCAGCGCAAGCGGTTTTGGTGACTTTTGCCGCGTCAAAAGTTACCCGTCTGCGTAGCAGACGGAAGCCTTTGACCTTGATTCATTGCCCAACCAAAGGGCCAGACCGAATAATCGACTCTGACCCCTGTTTTACTGTTTTTCTGGCGTGAACTCCACCATGCAGTGGCTCGTGCAATCGGCGCAGGCCCTGCAACGCATGACCTGGGACGAGGATTACCGGCGCGAGGTCGGGCGGAGGATTCGTAGCCTTCAACAACAAGCCCCGCTTTTGGCTTGCTTGTCATGCGGGTGGATTAACTGCCTCCGTCCCCTTTAGTTCATTCGAGAGATGCCGCCTTAAAAGGCATCCAATCAGTCTGAGATACAACTTCATCGCCTGAAACCAGCAAAGCTCTGAACAAGTATTCCTCTTCTGGAGTAAGGCAGCGCGTGGCTGTCAGCGCCGTCAGTTGAACGAGCAGGATTACTTCCTCACCAGGCGGCAAAGACAAACGAGACCCAGTGCCTACGTAGTCAAGGTAACTGCACGGCGCGATTACCACACCGCCAGCACGCGCAACCTCCACCTTGACCGAAGATTCCGCACTCAGACTAAACAAGCGGTCATCAACCACCAGCGCATCTTCAGATCTGTTACTCACAGTAACTATGAACTCTTTTCCTTCGACAATATCGACTTCGACGTGCGAGCCATATTGCTTACAGGAAAGCAGAGATGCGGCACACACCAAGGCCATGAGGAAACACAAGACCGTCGACTGCGAGGCGACCACTTTTTTCACTTTATTCATCTTGAACGCTCCCGATTTTCACGATCTCTTTCAGGCTCCTCCTTACGCCTCGGCTCCTCCGACCCCTCTCTTTCCCTAATGGAATAATCGACTCTGACCCCTGTTTTTGCGTCAAAAGTTACCCGTCTGCGTAGCAGACGGAAGCCTTTGACCTTGATTCATTGCCCAACCAAAGGGCCAGACCGAATAATCGACTCTGACCCCTGTTTTAGCCCTGCAACCCCGAATGCGCCTGCTGCACCCGGCTTGTGGTCGAACAGGCTGACAACAGAACAACGATCAACAACAGCGCAATACGTTTCATCACGGCCATTCCCCCTGGTTGGAACGCCCGACTATAAGCGCTTACCAGACCGCCAGCACCCTGTTGTAATGACCCACTGATTTCCTGCTCAGGTGTAACTTCGCAAGGAGACACCCATGAGCGTAATGATGGAAGAAGAGATCAAGCGTTGGACGGCGCGGCGGAAGTCCGCGCTGGTACTGGAGATCATCCAGGGCAAGACGACCGTATCGGAGGCCAGCCGACAGTTTGATCTGGCCCCTTCGGAGATCGAGGACTGGATCGACAGCGCCAAGGCGGGCATGGAGAACGCGCTGCGGGCCAAGCCCGAAGACGTGCGCGAGCAGTACGAGCGGCAGCTCAAGGATCTGCAGGAAGCCTACGGCGAGGCGATGCTGGAGTTGCGCGCCCGAAAAAAATTGCAGTCCCTGGTGGGCAAGGACGAGACGTGATCGAAGCGATCCGTCAGGGACTGAAAGACGATGGCTTTGACGTGGCGATCAGTCAGCTATGTCGGTGGTTCGAGGTGCCAAGGCGGACGGTGTACTACCGACCGACCAAGGCGGCGCCGAAGGTGAATCCGGAACTGGCCGAGCCGATCAAGGCGCTGATCGAGGAGGAGCCGTCGTTCGGCTACCGCACGGTGGCGGGGCTGTTGAAGATGAACAAGAACACTGTGCAACGGATCTTCCAGCTGAAGGGCTGGCAGGTGCGCAAGCGGGCCATCGGCCGACGCCCGCGGATCGAGGCATTGCCATCCGTGGCGGCCATGCCTGACGAACGTTGGGCAACCGACCTGTGTCGGATCTGGAGCGGCCGGGATGGCTGGCTGTCACTGGCCTTGGTGATCGACTGCTGTACACGCCAATTGCTGGGCTGGCACTTGTCACGCAGCGGCAAGGCCAGTACCGCGGTCGCAGCCTTGGAACAGGCCCTGATCACCCGGTACGGCACGCTGGGACGTGTCCGCACGCCGTTCCTGCTTCGCTCCGACAATGGCCTGGTGTTCACCAGCCGCAGCTACACGGCCATGGTGCGCGGCTACGGGCTGAGACAGGAGTTCATTACCCCGCACTGCCCGCAGCAGAACGGCATGGTCGAACGCGTAATCCGCACATTGAAGGAGCAATGCGCGCATCGGCACCGCTTCGAGAGTCAGCAACATGCCAGCCGCGTGATCGGCGACTGGATCCAGTTCTACAACCACCGGCGTCCGCACCAGGCGCTGGGTATGAAAACCCCCGCTGAGGCCTATGCTTTAGCGGCCTGACCTGTGCAGAAACCGCTGGGTCATTACACTGTGCCATTGACGCCACTGCCACCGCCGCTGTTGCTGTTGCTGTTGCTGTTGCTGTTGCTTTCAGCATTTGATCCACCCGAGCCGTAGAGCGTGCCGAGCACCACAGCGGATCGGGGGTGAAGGTGCGGATGTCTGAGCGCAGCGAGTTCCGCGCCGCCCCGGTCCGCGAGGAGCACAGGGAACCGATGCAGCTTCATCGCATCGGCACGCGTCCGGCGAAAGCGGTTTTGGTGACTTTTGCCGCGTCAAAAGTTACCCGCGCGCGCAGCGCGTGGAAGCCTCTGCTTCTACACATCACAAAAGAAGTGAACCTGACCCCGTTATTTATTTAGTCACTTTTGACAAGACAAAAGTGACCCGGCTGCGACAGCGGAAGGGCCAGGAAGTGAACCTGACCCCGTTAGTTGAAAGTTACCCGCGCGCGCAGCGCGTAGAAGCCTCTGCTTCTACACACCACAAAGAAGTGAACCTGACCCCGTTATTTCCGCATCCAAGATCAGGCCTTACTACTTCTCGTTAGCGCCGTTCAACCCAAGCAACTCTCTGTCGTCGTCGCTCATTGGATTGTCGATAGCATGACGAATTCTGCGCTGGCACCACGCGTAAAAATCAGGGTGCTCATGCTGCAGTTGCGCCTGTCCTACCTCGTTGAGATGGATCCTGTAGCAGTAGCGGACTGGGCCAATGGTAAGTGTGGAATGGAAAGCCTCGGGTGCGTGAGATTGCGGATTGCCTGTGACGATCAGGCCGCCGTGGGCGGCGTAGCTATAGATTGCACCATTCTCTTGTAGACGGCGGTAGGCGACGTCGGCATCTACGCAAAGCAATACATAGTTGTTATCACTTATACCTACGGCAAAATCTGCAATCGGCTCGTAAAAGGTAGCGCCCATCTCTGCCAAGTGACAGCACATAAGCTTCGCGAAATACCTGAAAACATCCAAATAAAGTGTTCCGCCATTGGCATTGAAGCGGGGGTCTTCATGCACCTTTGCGGGATCCTCCCCCGTTTTCAAGAGGTCTGACGCCAGTGCTCTAAATGCATCAAATGCCAAATCGGCCGGCTGAGTCCTCGCATTATTGCAGGTCTCGCATATGCGAGCGGAAAAATGAAACTGCTTCGAGCTCGGGCTCTGTGCGTGGCGGTAGCGTTCGCCTGGGCGTCCGATAACCATCGGCTGCGCACCAAACTCACTACGAAGCGCTGCGGCCTTGACCTTATGCTCGCCTGAAAGCGCCTCGGTGGACCCGCATAGGCAGCATTGGCCAGTAAGAGGTGGGGCAAACGGATCCATAGCTAATCTCCGATTACTCGCCGGATCACCTCTTTTAAGCTTATCTTGAGGTGATAATCAAAAGGCGCGGGTCGCTCTATTGTCAGGTAAGCCCCGAAATAGAATTGACTGATTTGCCCCTACTGCTCGTTGCTAATCCAGTTCAAGACTGCCAGCAGTTCGCGCTGATCGTAGTACCCGGGTGTCGAACGCGGCTCAAAAACACCTTCAGCTATCGCGGCCTCAAATGAATTCCGAGCCCCTTCATAGTTTGGGACATGTAGACGCTTGATCAATTCGAGGACCTCATTTTGGTCTGCAAAACGACGGTCTGCGAGAAACGCCAGCAACGTTACCAAACCATCGGGGCCAACGAAGTAAGTCAAAGGAAGATCACTGACCGTGTATCGCTTGGCGGCGAACCAGTACGCCTCATCGTGGTAGCAGCCACCTTGGTCTGCGTTTGGCGAAGCAGGCTTGTGGTGCACAAGTCGGAGTTCCCGGAGACCTCCTTCCCATTGCTCAGCAATGGAGCCATTGAGCCATTCAACCCAGCCGTCCTCAACGCTGTTGATCGGATGCCCGCACTGATCGCATTTCCATGGTGGATTCGCTTCCATATGCCCTCCTAATGAGTTGGTTGTTCTAGAGCAGTCGGCGACGCTCGGCAACAGGTGCGGCGAGCTGGGACAAAAGAATGGGGTCAGGTTCACTTCTGAACTACTGACCCCATTTCTGGTTCCGTATTGTCGCGGGCTACCTCACCCGCACTTGCTATACCCACAATTCAAGCAAGTAGCACAGCCATCCATGATCACCAGCGCCTTGGTGCTGCACTTGTGGCACATGGTGGCGCTGGGCGGGAAGCTGGTGCCCTCGCCGGTGACTTCCACGTCTTCCTCGCGCTTGTCGGCCGCGACGGCAGCGGCTACGGCGTCACTGTTTTTTTTTGCGCGGTCTTCGTACTGCTTGCGCTTCTCGGCAATCATCGCCTTCTGGTGCACGCTCATTTCCGGATCGTGCAGCAGGCCGATCGACTTCATGTGCTCTTCGACGATGAAGCCCAGCTCGGCCACCAGCGACGGCATGTACACGCCACCGGCCTTGAAGTAGCCGCCCTTGGGATCGAACACGGCCTTCATCTCATCGACGATGAAGGTGACGTCGCCGCCCTTGCGGAACACGGCGGACATGATGCGGGTGAGCGCGACGATCCACTGGAAATGCTCCATCGACTTGGAGTTGATGAAGATCTCGAACGGACGGCGCTGCTCGTGCTCGGAACCGGCGTTGAGCACGATGTCGTTGATGGTCACGTAGAAAGCGTGCTCCACCAGCGGCGACTTGATCTTGTAGGTGCTGCCGACCAGCACTTCCGGGCGCTCGATGCGCTCGTGCATGTGCACGATGTTGTCGAGCGGGGCCTCGGCGTTGGCGGCGCGCTCGATCGACGCAACCGGGGTCTTCGCCGCTGCCTCGCGGGCCTTGTCGTCCGGAGTGATGACGGTGTAACCCTTGATTTTCTTGTCGATCTTGACGGCCATTGATGCGTGTCCTGGTTTGCGGTGCGTACGGGGTGGGGCGGCGCGGTCCTGTCCCCGTGACGGGGACAGGAGGCGCTTGTCGATTACTTGCGGGTAGCGCGCTTGGCGGCTTTCTTCGCCGGGGCGGCTTTGCGGGCTACGGTCTTGCTGGCGGCTGCCGACCTGGTCGCGCCCGCCTTCCTGGCCATCGGCTTGGCGGCCTTTTTCACTGCCGTCCTGGCAGGCGCAGCTTTCTTGGCCACAGCCTTCTTGGCGGGTGCCGCTTTCTTGGCGACGGACTTCCGGGCGACGGCAGCCTGCTTGGCAACCGTCTTTCCGGCCTTCTTCACTGCCTTCCTGACCGGCGCGGTTTTCTTGGCCACAGCCTTCTTGGCTACGGCTTTCTTGGCTACGGCTTTCTTGGCTACGGCTTTCTTGGCTACGGCCTTTTTGGCGACCGCCTTCTTGGCAACCACCTTGCTGGCCTTTTTCACGGTTTTCTTCGCCGCAGTCGCCTGCTTGGTGACGGAAGTCTTGGCGACTTTCTTCGCGGCGGGTTTGGCGGCGGTCTTTTTGGCTGCGGTCTTGCCGGTGGCTTTCTTGGCCGCGGCCTTCTTGCCGACGCCACGCTTCTTCAGTGCCGCCGCTTCTGCCTGGGCGTTGGCCTTGGCGGTTTCCAGTTTCTGGCGGGTGCTCGATACGGTCTTCCTGGCCGTCTTGGCGACGCCGGCCGCCTTCTTGCCCACGACCTTTTCGGCTTTCCTGGCGGCCTTGGTCACCTTGGCCACCTGCTTCTTGACCGTGGCCTGGGCCTTGCGGGCACGCTGCTGCACAGCCGCAACGGTTTCGTTGGCAGTGGCGGCGATGCTGTCCCCGAGGTTGACGGCGGTTTCCTTCACGTTTTCGGCAACCTGCGAAACGGTCGCCGTCACACCATTACCATTGCTCATAGTGCCCTCCTTAAGGGCCTGCTGTGTGTAACGCTGGCGATGCTATATCGATGCGACAAAACGTGGAACGGACACATGCAACCCGGTGACCGCAGCCACCGCCAGACGGTCCCGCCGGCGCGCCGGCGGAACCTTGCGGCAGGTCGTCAGAACTTGCCGTAATACCCTTCCTTGAGGGCGTCGAACAGGTTGGCGGCGGTATGCATTTCGCCGTCGTATTCGATCTGCTCGTTGCCCTTGGCCTCGACCGTGGAGCCGTCTTCCAGCTCGAAACGGTAGGTGGTGTTTTCCAGGTCCGCTTCCTTGACCAGCACGCCCTGGAAGGCGGCGGGATTGAAGCGGAACGTGGTGCAGCCCTTCAGGCCCTGCTCGTGGGCGTAACGGTAGATGTCCTTGAACTGCTCGTACGGGTAATCGGTCGGTACGTTGGCGGTCTTGGAGATCGAGCTGTCCACCCACTTCTGCGCGGCGGCCTGCACGTCGACGTGTTCCTTGGGCGAGATGTCGTCGGCGCTGATGAAGTAGTCCGGCAGCTGTGCGTCGGCGTCTTCGGCAAACGGCATCGCCTTGGCGTTGACCAGGTGGCGGTAGGCCAGCAGCTCGAAGGAGAACACGTCCACCTTTTCCTTGGACTTCTTGCCTTCGCGGATCACGTTGCGGCTGTAGTGGTGCGCGAACGAGGGCTCGATCCCGTTGGAGGCATTGTTGGCCAGCGACAGCGAGATGGTGCCGGTGGGGGCGATGGAACTGTGGTGGGTGAAGCGCGCGCCGGTCTCGGCCAGCTCGGCCACCAGCTCCGGCGCCACCGTGGCGATGCGCTGCATGTAGCGGCTGTATTTGGCGTGCAACACGCGGCCGGGAATCTTCTTGCCCAGTTTCCAGCCGTCCTTCGCCATTTCCGGGCGCAGGCGCAGCATCGCCGCGGTGACTTCGAACTGCTCGTCCATGATGGGCGCGGCGCCCTTTTCCCGCGCCAACTCCAGCCCGGTTTCCCAGCCGGCCACGGCCATGTCGCGGGCGATGGCTTCGGTGAACTCGCACGATTCCTTGGAGCCGTACTTCATCTTGAGCATGGTCACGGTGCTGCCCAGGCCGAGGAAGCCCATGCCGTGGCGACGCTTGCGCATGATTTCCTTGCGCTGCTGTTCCAGCGGCAGGCCGTTCACTTCGACCACGTTGTCGAGCATGCGGGTGAACACGCGCACCACTTCCTTGTACTCGTCCCAATCGAACGAGGCCTTGTCGGTGAACGGGTGGCGCACGAACTTGGTCAGGTTGATCGAGCCCAGCAGGCAGGCGCCATACGGCGGCAACGGCTGCTCGCCGCACGGGTTGGTGGCGCGGATGGTCTCGCACCACCAGTTGTTGTTCATCTCGTTGACGCGGTCGATCAGGATGAAGCCCGGCTCGGCGTAGTCGTAGGTGGAGACCATGATCATGTCCCACAGGTGACGGGCGCGGATGTGCCCATACACCTTGCAGGCCACCATGCCGTCGTCGCGGACGATGTAGTTCTCATGGGTGGGCCAGTCGCGCCAGATCACGTCGCCGGTCTTGGCCAGGTCGATGTCGCCGTGTTCCTTGGTGTTGAACGGGAACACCAGCGGCCAGTCGGCGTCGGTGTTGACCGCATCCATGAAGCCGTCGGTGATCAGCAGCGACAGGTTGAACTGGCGCAGGCGGCCGTCTTCGCGCTTGGCGCGGATGAAATCCTTCACGTCAGGGTGCGACACGTCGAAGGTGCCCATCTGCGCGCCACGGCGGCCACCGGCCGAGGACACGGTGAAACACATCTTGTCGTAGATATCCATGAAGGACATCGGCCCGGAGGTGTAGGCACCGGCGCCGGCGACGAACGCGCCGCGCGGACGCAGGGTGCTGAACTCGTAGCCGATGCCGCAACCGGCCTTCAGGGTCAGGCCGGCTTCGTGGACCTTCTCCAGGATGCCGTCCATCGAATCGGTGATGGTGCCCGAGACGGTGCAGTTGATCGTGCTGGTGGCCGGCTTGTGCTCCTGCGCACCGGCATTGGAGGTGATGCGGCCGGCGGGGATGGCCCCACGGCGCAGCGCCCAGGCAAAGCGCTCGAACCAGTAGGCGCGCTTTTCGTCAGTGGCTTCGGCATCAGCCAAGGCCCGGGCCACGCGCAGGTAGGTGCCGTCGATATCGGCATCCAGCGCATCGCCCTGCTTGGTCTTGAGGCGGTACTTCTTGTCCCAGATGTCCTGCGAAGCAGGTTGCATCGGGATCAGATCCGACTTGGCTTGGTTGCTGACCACTTCCAGACGCACCGTACTCATGATTGGGGCTTTTCTCCGTGAGCACCTTGCGGTGCGGTTACCTTTTCCCCGTGGACCGGGACTGCAACGACAGCAACGCAGACGCGTGGTTACGCGCCTGCAGGCGGGATGGGAGTGGCCCGGAGAAACCCGGATGTCTGCATCGCGTTCGCTGTCATTGCACGCCTTCCTGTGGGGTGCTTGTACCCCAAGCCTGAACCCTACTGCTTGGGGACGCCATTCGCGGCAACGCTATATCTTGTGCCGGCGAGGGATCCAAGCTTACCCGCCCCAAGGGCCATGTCAAATGAAAAATCTGTGTCGAAGGCATTGCATTTCCTGCAACGCTTGCGGGCCTTGAGGTTGCGGCCGAAGGGTCCGGCGCGGACGCAATTTCATTGTTGATTTAGCCGCATCCGGCCACACTCCTGTTCAGCAACCCCCTGTCCCACCCTGGCGCCGTCTCCGGGCGCGCCCCGTAAGGAACTGCCGGACCATGCGACCGCTTCCCACCCTGCTGACCCTCGCCCTTGCGGCCGCCTTTGGCGGCTTTACCGCCACCGCGATCAACGCCCACCTGGACAACCGCGCCGAAGCGATGCCCGCCGTGGCGGCACTGCCGGCGACCGCCGCATTGCCCGCTGCCGTGGCCGGACAGCCGGTGCCCTCGCTGGCACCGATGCTGGAACAGGCGATGCCGGCGGTGGTCAGCGTCAACACCAAACAGGTGGTGCGGGTGCGCAACCCGTTCTTCGACGATCCGTTCTTCCGCCGCCTGTTCCCGCAGGTGCCGCAGGAACGCATCAACGAGTCGCTCGGTTCGGGCGTGATCATCGATGCGGCCAAGGGCTACGTGCTCACCAACCACCACGTGATCGTCAACGCCGACGACGTGCAGGTGACGCTGGCCGACGGGCGCACGGTCAAGGCCGACTTCATCGGCTCCGATGCCGACACCGACATCGCGCTGATCCGCATTCCGGCCGACAAGCTCACCGAGATCCGCCTGGGCAACAGCGACCAGCTGCGGGTCGGCGATTTCGTGGTGGCCATCGGCAATCCCTTCGGCTTCAGCCAGACGGTGACCTCGGGCATCGTGTCGGCGGTCGGCCGCAGCGGCATCCGCGGGCTGGGCTACCAGAACTTCATCCAGACCGACGCCTCGATCAACCCGGGCAACTCCGGCGGCGCGCTGGTCAACCTCTCCGGCCAGCTGGTGGGCATCAACACCGCCAGCTTCAATCCGCAGGGCAGCATGGCCGGCAACATCGGATTGGGTCTGGCGATTCCCTCCAACCTCGCCCGCGACGTGGTCGAGCAGCTGATCACCAAGGGCGTGGTGGTGCGCGGTACGCTCGGCGCGGAAACCCAGAACCTGACCGCGGCCATCGCGCGCGGGCTGGGCCTGGACGAAACCCGCGGCGCCCTCATCACCCGCGTGCTGCCCGGCTCCGGCGCAGCGGCCGCCGGCCTGAAGGCCGGTGACGTGGTGATGTCGGTCAACAACCAGCGCGTGGACAGCGCCCAGGCACTGCACAACATCGAGGGCCTGCAGGCGGTCGGCAGCACGCTGGCACTGGATGTGCGCCGCGACGGCAAGCCGCTGCAACTCAAGGCCACACTGAAGGAACAGCCGCGCGCCCTGAGCGGCGACACGCTGGATCCGCGCCTGGGCGGCGCCACCTTCACCGACCTGCCCGAGTCGGCCCGCCAGGCCGGCCTCAATGGCGTACTGGTGAGCGATGTCGCCCGCGGCAGCCGCGCCGCCCAGTCCGGCCTGGCCAAGGACGATGTGATCCTGGCCGCCAGCAGCGGGCAGTTCGCCGACCTTGCCAGCTGGCGTGCCAGTTTCGCCAAGCGTCCGCCGCAACTGATGCTTCGCATCCTGCGCGGCGAGGCCCGCGGTGAACTGCTGATGCGCTGAAGCCGGTGAGGTCATGACACCGCTTACACCGGCAAGCTGCTATTTCTGGCCATCCGCTGCAATCCGCGCCCGAACCCGGGCGCCCCGTTGATCCAGGAGATCGCAATGACCCCGACCAATACCGAAAACATGAAGGAACATCTGGGCGAAGCCGGCTCGCACCTGAAGTCGGCCGCATCGGCCGCTGGCGAAGCCGTCAAGGGCGCCGCCGGTGCCGCCGGGGACGAGCTGCGCCTGGGCCGCGCCACGCTCAAGAGCGAGCTTTCCGACACCGCCCTGTCGGGCATGGCCGCTGCCGAATTCGGCGGTGCCGCCGCCAAGGAGCAGGTCGACGCGTTGATGGACAAGGGCAAGGACCTGATCGACAGCGCGGCAGAACTGATCCGCGAACGTCCGCTGGCTTCGTTCGGCGTCGCCTTCGCTGCCGGCTGGATCATCGCCAAGCTCGGCCGCGGCAGCAGCGACGAGTAAAGCGTGAGCGATCAAGCACAGTCGCCCTCCTCCGAGGGCGCTGATTCCGCCACCGCACCCGGGCTGGATGAAAGCATCCGCCAGGTTCGCCAGGCCGGCCGCGGGACCATGGATTCGGCAAAGCACACCCTGCGCTCGCTGCGCCGGCTGGCGTCGGTCGACTTCGCCCTGGCACGCAGCGCTTTCGGGCGCGCGTTGGCATGGAGCGGCGTGGCCATCGTGTTCGGTGCTTCGGCATGGCTGTTGCTGGCCGCCACGCTGATCGCGCTGCTGCACTCGCTGGGCCTGTCATGGCTGACGGCGCTGCTGATCACCTCGGTGGTGAGCCTGGCGGTCACCGCCTACGCCATCTGGCGTGTGTCCTACTTCTTCCACCACACCGGCATGCACGCCACCCGCCGGCAACTGTCGCGGCTGGGCCTGTTCGACGAGGTAGACGAAGAGGATGAGGATCCCGATGCCGGGGCTCAGGTTCCGGGGGACATCAAATGAATTTCGAAGCATTGCAGCGCCGGGTGAAGCGCGCCGAAGCCGTGGTCGGCATCCGCAGCGGCGAGACCGGGCAGCACTGGAACGCGCTGCGTAAGGTGTGGCGCGAAAGCTGGACCCCGCTGCGCATCATCACCGTGGGCCTGGCCGGGGGATTTCTCACCGGCAAGATGGGAGCGCGCGGCGCCAAGCTGCAGGGTACGCGCTGGTTGCATCTGATCGGGCCGGTGTCCAGCCTGGTCGCCAGTGCCCAAGCGGCATTTGCCTCGCTGCAGGCCAAGGATGCGGCCGATACCGCCGAGCAGACCGTGGACCGTGTCGATGACGCCACCGGGGTAGCGCCGGCAGGCATCACCGCCGCTGCTGCCGTCTCTGCACCCGCGGGTGCACCACGCCCGGCTCCTGCAGCGGTGTCGCCATCGCAACCGCAGCCGGCCGAAGCGGCCACCGACATGTCCGAGCACTGATCGGGCGCCGGTTCGCCCGTATCGCCGTCGGCACTTGCCGCGGGGTGCGGACGCGGCACCCGCCAGGTGCACACGCCGCGCACACCCGGAGTCGGCCAATAATGGCGCCCTTTCCCGGATGTGAACCCGCATGAGCGTCCCTGATCCGGCCACTGAAGCCGCCGTTCCGCCGGCGCGTCCGCGCTCATCCTCCGCGCTGCTGGTGCTGGCGACGTTGGCGATCGGCTACACCCTGTGGGCGGCGCAGACGGTAATCCTGCCGATCCTGCTGGCGATGTTCTTCGCGCTGATCGGCAATCCGATCATCCGCCTGTTGCAGAAGGCCTACCTGCCCCGTTTCCTCGCCGCCGCGCTGGTGCTGGTGGCGGGGCTGGCGGCGGCCGGCGCGTTGGGTGTGCAGCTGGTCGGACCGGCGGCGGACTGGTTCCAGCAGGCACCGCAGCAGATGCGGCAGATTTCCCAGCAGGTGCGCAACCTGACCCGGCCGGTGCAGCAGGCCAACCAGGCCGCCGAGAGTTTCGCGCGTGCCGCTGGTGGCGAGGGCAACCGCAAGGTGCAGGTGATCCGCACGCAGATGGATGATCCGTACAAGGTGCTGACGCGTACGCCGCGGCTGGCGGCATCGGTACTGGCGGTGGTGCTGTTGACGCTGTTTTTCATGATCTATGGCGAGAACCTGCAGCGGCACGCCATCGCCTTGTTGCCCAGCCGCCAGCAGCAACGCTTCACCGCCGAGATCCTGCGCTCGATCGAGCGGGAGATCTCACGCTATGTGCTGACCATTTCGGTGATCAACACCGTGGTGGGCCTGGTGTTGGCCGGCATTCTCACGCTGCTGCACATTCCGCTGCCCGAGGCGTTGCTGTGGGGCACGGTGGCGGCGGTGTTGAATTTCGCGCCCTACGTGGGCCCGTTGATCGGGATCGTGCTGATGCTGCTGATGGGCTTCGTCAAGTTCGACGATCCGCTGGCCGCCTCGCTGCCGGCGCTTGCGTATCTGGCCCTGCATACGCTCGAAGGCCAGGTCGTGACGCCGATCGTGCTCGGCCGCAGCATGGCGATCTCGCCACTGGTGCTGATCCTGGCGCTGATGCTGTTCGGCTGGCTGTGGGGCATCGTCGGGCTGCTGCTGGCGGTGCCGCTGCTGGTGTGCATCAAGCTGGTGCTGGTGCGGGTGGACGGCATGCATGGCTGGGCGCGACTGCTGGAATAATCGCGGAATGCTGCGTCCCCGCCGCTGGCGGCCGGCGATGGCCGGGTTGGGCGTAAAATGCGCGGGTGAACTTTCCTGTCCTTGCCATCACGCTTGACCTGGACGACACCCTCTGGCCGTTCGCCCCCATCGGCGCGCGCATCGAGCGGGTGTTGCACGACTGGATGCTGGAATTCAGCCCGGTCACCGCGGCGATGTATCCGCTGGAGGCGATGCGCGAGCTGCGCGAACGCACCTTCGTCGACAACCCGCACCTTCATTACGACCTGAGCGCGTTGCGCCGGCTGACGCTGAGCGAGGCGCTGGAAAAGAGCGGCGCCGACATGGCCCTGCTCGACCCGGCCTACGAGGCGTTTTACGCCGCGCGCAACCAGGTGGAATGCTATCCCGACGCCCTGGACGCGCTGGCGCGCATTGCCGCGCGCGTGCCGGTGGCCGCGATCAGCAACGGCAATGCCGACCTGGAGCGGATCGGCCTGTCGCAACACTTCGCCTTCCAGTTGGGCTCGCGCGAATTCGGCGCCGCCAAACCGGACCCCGGCATCTTCCACGCCGCCTGCGAGCGGCTCGGCGTTGCCCACGCGCAGGTGCTGCATGTCGGCGACCACATGGAGATGGACGTGGCCGGTGCCATGCGGGCCGGCCTGCGCGGCTGCTGGATCAACCGCGAAGCCGACACCTGGAACCTCCCCGGACTGCAGCCCGACCTGCAGTTCGACACCCTGACCGGACTGGCCGACTGGCTGGATGCCAACGCATCCATCGCCCACGCCTGAGCCGCCACTGGAAATGAAGAACACCATGTCCCTGCCCAACGGTTTCACCTCCGACACCACCCACGCACTGCCGCTGCATGTGCTCGACCGCAGCCAGTTCGCCGCGTGGCGCGCACAGCAACCGGCCGCCATCGGCGCCTGGCTGGATGCGCAGCAGTTCACCGCCGCCCCGGCCTCGGTGGCGTTGCTGCCGGGCGAGAACGGCATCGCCGGCGCGGTGCTGGGCGTGGGCGACCGCGCCGATGCCTACAGCTATGCGCATGCGCCGTTCGCGCTGCCTGCCGACAGCTGCTGGAAGATCGCCGGTGAAATCGATGCCGTCAGCGAAGCCAACCTGCAGCTGGGCTGGGGACTGGGCAGCTACCGTTTCGCCCGTTACCGCAAGCCGACGCGTACGCCGGCCCTGCTTGTCGCCACGCCGGGCAGGGAGATCGCCGATCTGATCACCGCCTCGCTGCGCGTGCGCGACTGGGTCAACACGCCGACTGAAGACATGGGCCCGCAGCAGCTGGAAGACGCGGCGCGCGCACTGGCCGACGCCCATGCGGGCGAACTGGAAGTGATCGCCGGGGATGAACTGCTGAAGCAGAACTTTCCGACCATCCACGCGGTGGGCCGTGCCTCGCATCGTGCACCGCGCCTGATCGCGCTGCGTTGGGGCAAGCCGGAACATCCGCACCTGGCGCTGGTCGGCAAGGGCGTGTGCTTCGATACCGGCGGACTGGACCTGAAACCGGCCGACGGCATGCGCAACATGAAGAAGGACATGGGCGGCGCCGCGCATGCGCTGGCGCTGGCCGGCCTGGTGATGGCGCAGCAGTTGCCGGTGCGGCTGACGCTGCTGATCGCGGCGGTGGAAAATGCCGTCGGCCCCGATGCGTTCCGTCCCGGCGAAGTCATCACCACGCGCAAGGGCCTGACCGTGGAAATCGACAACACCGATGCCGAAGGCCGGCTGGTGCTGTGCGATGCGCTGGCCTACGCCAGCGAGCAGAAGCCGCACACGATCCTCGACTTCGCCACCCTTACCGGCGCCGCCCGCGTCGCACTCGGCCCCGACCTGCCGGCGCTGTTCGCCAATGACGATGCGCTGGCGCAGCAGTGGCTCGATGCCGGCGACGCGGTGCGCGACCCGGTGTGGCGCATGCCGCTGTGGCGTCCGTACCTGCGCTATCTGCACAGCAATATCGCCGACCTGGCCAACGCCGGCTCGCGCATGGCCGGCGCGGTCACCGCCGCGCTGTACCTGGAGCGTTTCATCGAAGAAGGCCAGACCTGGGCGCACCTGGATGTGTACGCCTGGAATGACGGCGAACGTCCGGGGCGCCCGGCCGGTGGCGAGGCGCTGGCCCTGCGCTCGGCCTGGGCGATGCTCAAGACCCGCTACGGCGGCTGAGCGGAGCACAAGAGCACATGGGTCCACGTATCCGCACCTCGCTCGCCTTCCTGGTCGCGGTGGTGGTGTGCGCCTACCAGCTGCTGGGCGTGGGCGGCCAGCGTTTTGCCCCGTGGTGGCCGCTGGCCGGCGCGCTGGTGGTTGCCATCGTGTTGGCAGTGAACGCCAGCGAGATGCGAGCGGCAGGCACACCGATCGGCTTCAGCCATGGCCGCCGGCTGCCCATCGCCGGGTTGAACTTCTCCTTCGTGGTCACCGTGCTGGTATTGGCAGCGACGCTGGGCGCTGCATTGTTGCGTTGATCGGCCCCGTTTCATCCTTCCCGAAGTGCCCGTGAAGGGCGATCTCGCCGGCCAAGGCCGATGAGGCGCTGACCGCAGGATCCGAGCACGCGCGACGCCGGGTGCGGAAGGCGGCACTCGCGCGTTCCCCTGGTCACTGGCTCCTGATGGCAAGTTCTGCCACCGTGATGGCGCAAACCGCTCCCGTCATGACAGGACCCGCCATGCCCCTGTTCAAATTCACCCGTGCCGGCGGGCATCCGCGCGGCACCCGGACGCACTCCGCGCTGCCGTGGCTCGCGTTGATCGCCTTGATCCTTGCCCTGGTCGCGTTCGCATTTGCCTGGCTGGCCGGCTGGGTCGGCCGCGACCGGCTCACCGCGCAGACCCTTACCGACACCCTCGAGGCCACCGGCAAGTATCCAGGGTTCCGCCGCGCGCACAGCAAGGGCGTGTGTGTGTCCGGCTGGTTCACTCCCTCCGCGCAGGCGGCAACGCTGTCGCGCGCACGCGTGTTCCAACAGGCCCGGGCACCGGTGCTGGGGCGGCTGTCGATCGGCGGCGGCAACCCGCACGGCGCCGACAGCAGCGCACGCGTGCGCAGCATCGCCCTGGAGCTGGGCAGCGACGATGGCCAGCAGTGGCGCATGGCGATGAACAGCTTTCCGTTCCTTGCCGTGCCAACCGCCGAGGCGTTCTACGAGCAGGCCCGGGCGCAGCTGCCCGATCCGGCCACCGGCAAACCGGACCCGGCCAAACTGGCGGCGATCCAGGACAAGTACCCCAGCGCGCGCGCGTTCGCGCAATGGACCAAGAGCGCGCCGTGGACCGACAGCTGGGCCAGCACCGAGTTCAACAGCGTCAATGCGTTCTGGTTCACCAATGCCCAGGGCCAGCGCCGTGCGGTGCGTTGGCGCTGGCAGCCACAGGCCACGCCGCGCGAGCTCGATGCCGCCGAGCGCGAGCAGGCCGGTGTGGATTTCCTCAGCACCGATCTGCAGCAGCGCCTGGCCGCCGGGCCGGTGCAGTGGAACCTGCTGGTGACGCTCGCCGGGCCACAGGACGCCATCACCGATCCTTCCGTGCCGTGGCCGGCCGAACGCGAGCAGATCCTCGCCGGCGTGCTCAGCCTCGATCAGATGCAATCGCAGGAGCAGGGCCGCTGCAACGATCTGAACTTCGACCCGCTGATCCTGCCCGATGGCATCGAAGGCAGCGATGACCCGGTGCTGGCGGCACGCTCGGCGGTGTATTCGCAATCGTTCAACCGGCGCGAGCGCGAACGCGCGGCCGGGGCAACCGCTGCCGATTCGGGTGATCGCCGATGAACACTTCTACCGGACACTTCAACCTGCTCGCCCGTGTATTGCACTGGAGCATGGCGCTGATGATCGTGGCGATGCTGTTCATCGGCGTCACCATGGTGGCTTCGATCCACCTGCGGCCTCCGTTGATCGAGCTGCACCGGCCACTGGGAATCGCCATCGGACTGCTGGCGCTGCTGCGCCTGTACAACCGGCTGCGTCACCCGCCACCGCCGCTGCCCGATGACCTTCCGGGATGGCAGGCGTTCGCGGCCAAGGCATCGCATTGGCTGCTGTATGCGTTGATGCTGGCGATGCCGCTGGTGGGCTGGGCAATGCTGTCGGCCGGCGGCTATCCCATCGTGCTGTGGAGCGGTGTGCAGCTGCCGTCAATCGTGGCGCATACGCCATCACTGTATGCGGCACTGCGCAGCGCACACAGTCTGCTGGCCTACCTGCTGTTCGCCACCGTGCTGCTGCACGTGGGCGCGGCGCTGTACCACGCCTGGGTGCGCCGCGATGGCGTGTTCCAGGCGATGGCGAAAGGACCAGGACGAGACAGGCCCGACAACGACACCGATCCGGCGTAACAGACCGTTGGCCGACTCTGCACCACCTGATCCATCTCCTGGGGGAGCCGGCCACGGCCGGAATTACCGGGTGGCGCGGAAGCCTGCTACCTGCGCAATAAAGGCCAGCGAGATGCGCGTGACCGGGACGTCGATCGGTTTCAGCCGAGGCCGCCGGTGCCCGTCGCCGGGCTGGATCCGTCGACGCTGTGCTGGTACTGGCAGAGACGCTGGTCAGGCGTTCATCCACTGAAGCGCTCCAAGACAGACAGAGGCAGGCGCATGGCGACCGACCCGGATTTCCTGGATTACATCGCCGAGCAGATCGCGCTCGGCGACCGGCTCACCCACAAGAAGTTGTTCGGTGAGTACGCGATCTATGTCGACGGGAAAGTCGTGGCGTTCGCCTGCGACAACAGCCTGTTCGTCAAGCCTTCCGCAGCCGTCATTGAACATGCGCCCGGGCTGCCGCAGCGTCCGCCCTACCCGGGTGCCAAGGACTACCCGGTCGCCGACGAGCTGCTGGACGACTCCGACGCCATTCGCGAGTTGATCCTGAGCACGGCCGCGCTCATGCCAGCCCCCAAGCCCAGGAAGAGCGCCAGCTCCGCCCGCAAGCGCGGCTAGCGTGCCGGCGAGTGCATGGCGATGGGCGCGATCACCGAAAGACAAGTGCAAGCGCTCGCCGCTTGCCACGCAGCCACCTTCTCCGCCAGCCGCGTGGCATGCGCGGGCGGCACCTTGCAGAGTGGCGTTGCGCCCGATCGCATTGGGGCAAGGCAGCGCAAGCCGTCCTACAGCCAGCCCTTCTGCCGCGCCAAGCGGTACGCCTCGATGCGGTTGGCGACTCCAAGCTTGCCGATGCACTCGGACAGGTAGTTGCGCACGGTGCCGTGCGAAAGACCGAGCTGATCGGCGATCTCGTTGGCCGAGCGGCCTTCGCCGGCCAGGCGCAGTACCTGGCGTTCGCGGTCGTTGAGCGGGTCGGCCTCGGACCAGGCCTCCAGTGCCAGTTGCGGATCGATCGCGCGCCCACCCCGATGCACCTGGCGCAGGGCATCGGCCAGTTTTTCGGCCGGCGAGTCCTTGAGCAGGTAGCCCGAGACCCCGGCATCGAGCGCGCGCCGCAGAAACCCGCTGCGCGCGAACGTGGTGACGATCACCACTTTCATCGGCAGCGCGTGGCGCTGGATGCGCTGCGCCAGCTCCAGTCCGGTCAGACCCGGCATCTCGATGTCGGTGACCAGCACGTCGGGCTTGAGTCGCTGCAGTTCGCGCCACGCCGCCTCACCATCGGCCGCGGTGCCGACCACTTCGATATCGCTTTCCAGACCGAGCAGCGCCGACAACGCGCCGCGCACCATCGCCTGGTCTTCGGCCAGCAGGATGCGGATCATGGCCGCAGCTCCACCATCGGCTCGTCAGGCGCCGGCGGGCCCTCAACCAGCGGCGTGACGGACGGCTGACCGGCCGGCACACTCACCTTCAACCGGGTACCACTACCCCGTGGCGAGTGGATCTCCAGCGTCCCGCCCAGTGCCGCCACGCGTTCGCGCATGCCCGCCAGACCATTGCCGTTGGCGGAAACCCCGCCGCGGCCGTCATCGACGATTTCCAGCGTCACCACCCCCGCCTCGCAGCGGATCGCGATCATCGCTTCGTTCGCTTGCGCATGGCGTGCGATGTTGGTGACCGCCTCGCGCACCACCATCCCCAACCCGCATTCGATCCATGCCGGAATCGCCGGCAGCGGGGAGTAACGCAGATGCACATGCGAGGACTCCAGCAACAGATGCGCCGAGGCCAGCTCGCCGGCGAGATCGGCGGCGCGGAAGCCGGTGACCGCGCTGCGCACCTGGGCCAACGCGTCGCGGGCGATCTGTTCGGCCTCGGCCAGCTCGCGCTGCGAGCGTTCGCTGTCGCGCTCGAACAGCTTGCGTGACAGCTCCAGCTTCAGCGTGATCAGCGACAACGTATGCCCGAGCAGGTCGTGCAGGTCGCGGCCAATACGCTCGCGCTCGGCGGTGGCCGCCAGCCGTCGCACCTCCTCGTGGGATAGCCGCAACGCCGCGTCCTTCTCCTGGCTGGAGCGCTCGACGTTGACGATGATGCCGATGATCGCCGAAACCGCCGGCACCCATGCAATGGTCTGCCACGGGTAGCCGATCCACAGCGTCAACGCCACGAACACGGTGTTGAGCGCCAGCAGCTCAAGAAGATACTGCCGCGTGGAAATGCAGCGGTTGGTCCGCAGCATCACGCAGCCGAAGATGAAGTAGCTGATGCCGGACGGATAGACGCCCAGCAAGGTCATCGACAACACGATCATCGCCAGCGCGAACAACGGTGCCGTGCGCCGTGATGCCAGCAGGGTCATCGCGAAGAAAAGCACGAACAGCGGATACGACCACAGCGTGATCAGCACCCAGCGCAGGGTGTAGCCACCGGTGAACAAAGGGGTGATGAATACCCACATCGACCACAGCAGGTGTACGGCGTCCAGCCAAGGCCACTTGCCCAGCTTGATGTTGTCGGCGACCACCGAATCCGGGGCGGGCGTCAACCAGAAAGGCATATGGCGGCGGATCACGAGCCAACTCCTGTTGCGGACGGAGTCATCATGCCATCAGCCATGGCGACGCAGACGCCACGCGGCCAGCGCGGTGACCGCCACGGTGAACACGGCCAGCCACAGCACGTGTGGCCAGGCGCTGCCGGTATCGAAACCCACGGCCGCCTGCGCCAGTCTGCTCAGGTGGTAACTGGGCAGGAACGGGGCAAGCTTCTGGATCAGCGGCGGCAGCAGCGACAACGGGAACCACAGCCCGGACAGGAACGCCATCGGCAGGTACAGCAGGTTGACCAGCGCCGGAGCGCCATGCCCTTTTACCAATGTGCCCAGCAACAGGCCCAGCGCACAGAACGGCAACGCGCCCAGCACGCACACCACCGCCAGATGCAGCATCTGCGGCGCGGCCAGCTGCACGCCGCCCAGACTCCTCGACAGGATCAACAGCACGGCGGCGATCAACAGCGCCATCAGCATCGCCATCACCATCTTTCCGAGCAGATACGCGGCCGGCGGCATCGGCAGCGCGCGCTTGAGCGTCAGCAGACCGTTGTCGCGCTCCAGCGCCAATGACATGCCGAAGCCGAACAAGCCCGGTGCCATCACCCCGAAGGTGGCGTAGGACGCCAGCAGGAAACGCGGTGCCTCCGGTGAGTTGCGCGCGGCCAGCACCACACCGAACATTAGATAAAACACCGCCGGAAACAGCAGGGTCGGCAGCAGGAACCCGGGGCTGCGCAGGTAGCGCAGGCATTCGCTGCGGATCTCCTGCAAGTAGGCGCGCGCCACCCGCGACAGGGGCATGGTTGCGCCTGCGGTGCTACCCGCAACGGCGGAAAGGGACGTGGTCATCAGGCAGCCTCGCTCAGGGAGTTGCGGCGTTGGTCGCCGGTGAGTTCGGAAAACGCTTCGCCCAGGCCGGCCGCCTGCACTTCCAGCGCGGCCAGCTGCGGGTCCGCGTCCAGCAACCGGCGCACCACGGCTTCGGCTGCGTCGCATGACAGGGAAAGTTGCCCGCCTTGGCGTTGCACCGTGCGCACGCCGTCCCACTGCGCAACCTCGGCGGCATCCAGCACGCTGTTGCAACGGATGTGGCGCGTCGCCACCCGGGCCCGCAACGCCGCGACGCTGCTGTCGCTGACGATCCTTCCCTGCAGCATCACGCAGACCCGGTCGGCCAGCTGTTCGGCCTCTTCCAGATAGTGCGTGGTCAGCACCACGGCCGCGCCCTCGCCGACCAGCATGCGGATAGTCGCCCACAGCTGCTGCCGGGCGTGGATATCCAGGCCCACGGTCGGCTCGTCGAGAAACAGCAGGCGCGGCCGTCCACACAGCGCCAGGGCAAACTGCACGCGCCGTTGCTGGCCACCCGAGAGCTTCCCGTAGGGGCGTCCCAGCAGATCCTCGACCCCGGCCAGGGCCGCGCTCTGTTCGACCTCGCGCGGGTGCGGGTAGTAGCTGGCGGTCAAACGGATCAGCTCGCCCACCCGCAACGTCGGCGGCAGTTCGGCGTGCTGCAGCATCACGCCGATCTGGCGCCGCGCCGCCACCTGCTGCGGGTCGTGCCCGAACAGGCGCACCTGCCCCACGTCGGCGCGCAGCAGACCGAGCAACAACCCGATCGTGGTCGTCTTGCCGGCGCCATTCTGGCCAAGCAGGGCCAGCACCTGGCCGGCATGCAGTTGCAGGTCCACGCCATCCAGCGCCGGCTGCCGGCCATAACGCTTGTACACGCCCTGCAGGCTTCCCAGTACCGCCTTGTCGTTGTGCATTGCTGTCGTCCATCCCCGGGGAATGGCGACAAGGTAGGAATAACGTCAGCCGCCCGGCAGTACGCCCGGTCAGGCAAAGCGGGTGACATCCGTCACCTGTGCCGGACACCGCCCCTGCCTAGAATCGGTCCCCGTTACCGCCATCCCCGTCGCCCGGCGGATTGCGATACCTTCAGTCACATTCTTCCCAAGGCACCGTCTTTCCTCCCATGAATGCATCCGCCGAATTGCTGAAGGAACTCCGGATCGACCGCAAGACCCCGCCAGCGCGGCCACCAAAGCGCTGGCCGTGGATCGTGGGCGCGGTGGTGGTACTGCTGCTCGCAGCCGGTGCGTGGGCAGTGCTGGGCCGCGCCAAGCCGGTGGAAGTCAGCACCGCGCCGGTGGTTGCCGTCGGCCAGGGCAGCGCCAGCAATTCGGTGCTCGATGCCAGCGGCTACGTGGTGGCGCGGCGCATGGCCACGGTGTCGGCCAAGATCACCGGCAAAGTCCGCGAGGTGATGATCGAGGAAGGCATGCGCGTGGAGGAAGGCCAGGTCATGGCCACGCTCGATCCGATCGACGCCAACGCACAGCGCAGCCTGTCGGCCGCGCAACTGGCCTCGGCACGCAGCCAGCTGGCCACGCTGCAGGCGCAGATCAGGCAGGCCGAGGCCGATGCGCAGCGCCTGCAGACCCTGGTCGGCCAGCAGCTGGTTTCGCGCGCCCAGTACGATGAATCCATTGCCCGCCGCGACACCCTGCGCGCGCAGCTGGTCACCGCCCAGCGCAACACCGCCGTGGCCGGTGACCAGCTCGCCATCGCCGACCTGGGCGTGGACAACAACATCGTGCGCGCGCCGTTCTCCGGCGTGGTCACCGCCAAGGCCGCGCAGCCGGGCGAGATCGTGTCGCCGCTGTCGGCCGGTGGGGGCTTCACCCGCACCGGTATCGGCACCATCGTCGATATGGATTCACTGGAAATCGAAGTGGACGTCGGCGAATCCTTCATCGGCCGCGTGCAGCCGAAGATGCCGGTGGAAGCCACGCTCAACGCATATCCGGACTGGAAGATCCCGGCCGAGGTGATCGCCATCATCCCGACCGCCGATCGTGGCAAGGCCACGGTCAAAGTGCGCGTGGCGTTGAAGCAGAAAGATCCGCGCATCGTGCCGGAAATGGGGGTGCGCGTGAGCTTCCTGGAAGCGCCCGCGGCGCCGGCCGACGACAAGCCCAAAGGCGTGCGCGTTCCGGCCACCGCCATCATCCAGCGCGAGCAGACGCCGGCCGCGTTCGCATTGAAGGCCGATGACACGGTTGAGCTGCGCAAGCTCACCACCGGTATCGCGATGGGCGACGACCGCCAGGTGCTGTCGGGGCTGAGCGCCGGCGAGACCGTGGTGCTCGATCCACCGCCGAACCTGAAACAGGGTGACAAGGTGACGTTGGCCGACGCAACGAAGTAAGCGCATGTTGCCTGCTGGGCTTGATGCCGTGGCGTACCGGCATCAGCCCGCCGTTGAGCCCAGCGGTGGCGTCCGATTCGAGGCTGTAACCGCTTCAGCAGTTGTTCTTGCAATCGTTCTTGCAGTTGTTCTTGCAGTTGTTCTTGCAGTTGTTCTTGCAGTTGTTCTTGCAGTTGTTCTTGCAGTTGTTCTTGCAGGTATTCCTGCAGTTTCCTCGCAGTTGTTCCGGTTTTTCTAGTCCCGCTGCTCTTGCTGTTCGCTGTTTCTGTGTTCTTGCGGTGCTGTAGAGCTGTTGCCGTTGCCGCCGTTGCGCCTTGGGCTCCTCATTGCCGTAGAGCAAGCCGAGCACCGCAGTGGATCGGGGCGAAGAGGCGCACGTGTCTGAGCGCAGCGAGTTGTGCGCCGGCCCCGAGCCACGAGGAGCACAGGGAACCGGCGGGCGCGGCCCGGCGGATCGCGTCCCGGCTGTGCTTGGCCAGCCATTCGGCTGTTGGAAAAGCTCTTCTTTTGGTTACTTTTCTTTGCACAAGCAAAGAAAAGTGACTCGCTCGCCGCGCAGCGAAGCGAAAGCTTTTGCCCCGTTGGTGTTGTTGCTTTCCAACAGAGGATCAAACCTGGCAGCAGAAGCAAGTAAAGGCTTTAAAGCAGGTAAAGACTTTCGCACCACAGGTGCGAGCTACTTTTTTCTTGGAAAAAGTAGCCAAAACCGCCGGGACCGGGCGCACGCCGATACGTTGAAGCCGTATCGGTTCCCTGCGCTTCTCGCCTCAGCGGGGGACGGCGCACAACTCGCTACGCTCAGACACGTGCGCCTCTTCGCCCCCACCGAGGCTGCGATGCTCGGCCTGCCTCAACGGCCCGGAAACAGCACAACAACTGCAACTGCAACTGCAACTGCAACAAAGCTTCCGCCCTTCATCCATCGCACCGCAGAGGACTCCTGATGACCACCCTCGTATCGCTTCGCAACATCACCAAGACCTACCAGCGCGGCCCCGAGAAAGTGCAGGTGCTGCATGGCATCGACCTGGATATCCAGCGCGGTGATTTCGTCGCCCTGATGGGTCCGTCCGGTTCAGGCAAGACCACCCTGCTGAACCTGATCGGCGGGCTGGACACCCCCAGCGGCGGCGAGATCGAGATCGAGGGCGAACGCATCGACCGGATGTCCGGCGGCCAGCTGTCGACCTGGCGCAGCCACCATGTCGGTTTCGTGTTCCAGTTCTACAACCTGATGCCGATGCTGAACGCCCAGAAGAACGTCGAACTGCCGTTGCTGCTTACCGATCTGGGCGCAGCGCAGCGCAAGCGCAATGCCGAGATCGCGCTGACCCTGGTCGGCTTGGCCGACCGCCGCAGCCACCGCCCCAACGAGCTGTCCGGCGGCCAGCAGCAGCGCGTGGCCATCGCCCGCGCCATCGTTTCCGACCCGACTTTCCTGATCTGCGACGAGCCCACCGGCGATCTGGACCGGCAGTCCGCCGAGGAGATCCTGGGGCTGTTGCAGCAGCTCAACCGCGAGCACGGCAAGACCATCATCATGGTCACCCATGATCCGAAGGCGGCCGAGTACGCCACCCATACCGTGCATCTGGACAAGGGCGAGCTGGCCGAGACGCCGGCCGCCCACTGACAGGAGAGGCGGCAATGAAATATTTCTCGTTGATCTGGGCGCAGCTGTTCCGCAGCAAGACCCGGACACTGTTGACCCTGTTGTCGGTGGTGGCGGCGTTCCTGCTGTTCGGCATGCTCGATTCGGTGCGTGTGGCGTTCAACTCCGGCGGCGACACCATCGAAGGTGCCAAGCGGCTGGTGGTGTCCTCCAAGCTGTCGATCACCCAGAGCCTGCCACTGCGCCTGTTGCGCGACATCGAAGCCACCCCCGGGGTGCGCAAGGTGAACTACGCGATGTGGTTCGGCGGTATCTATCAGGACCCGAAGAACTTCTTCCCGAGCTTCTCGGTGTCGGACAACTACATGGACCTGTACCCGGAGTTCGAGCTGGCGCCGGCGCAGGCCGAGGCATTCAAGAACACCCGTACCGGTGCACTGGTCGGGGAGGCTCTGGCCAAGCGGTTCGGCTGGAAGATCGGCGACACCATCCCGATGCAGGCCACCATCTTCCCGCGCAAGGGCAGCAACGACTGGCCGCTGCAGCTGGTGGGCATCTACCGCGCCAAGGACCGCAAGAGCGCCGCTGGCGAGAACCAGTTGCTGCTGCACTGGAGCTACTTCGATGAGTCCAACGACTACATCAAGAATCAAGTGAGCTTCTACACCGTGCAGCTGGACAACCCGGCGCATGCCTCGCGCGTGGCGCAGGCGATCGATGCGCTGTCACTGAACTCCGACCGCGAGACCAAGTCGCAGACCGAAGCGGCGTTCTCGCAGGCCTTCGCCAAGCAGTTCGCCGATATCGGCCTGATCGTCACCGGGATCATGGCGGCGGTGTTCTTCACCCTGGTGCTGCTGACCGGCAACACCATGGCCCAGGCGGTGCGCGAGCGCATCCCGGAGCTGGCGATCCTCAAGACGCTGGGCTTCAAGGACGGCACCGTGCTGGTGCTGGTGATGGTCGAATCGGTGCTGCTGATCGTGCTGGGCGGGCTGATCGGGATGGGCCTGGCCGCGATCCTGATGCCGGTCATCAGCGCCAACAGCCAAGGCATGATCAGCCTGCCGAGCGTGCCCGCGCAGACCTGGGTGATGGCGTTGGGGCTGATGGCGGTGATCGGCGTGGTGGTGGGGCTGCTGCCGGCATTGCGTGCGCAGCGGTTGAAGATCGTCGATGCATTGGCCGGACGCTGAGGAGCCCATCATGAACAAGCAATGGTTGTGGAACACGCTGACGGTGCTGGTGCTGCTGGTCGCATTGGCGGTGTGGGTGGTGCTGCCGTGGTGGATGATGCTGGCCATCGCGGTGCTGTTGGCCGCCTGGCTGCTGCTCACCCGCAGTGGCCGGTTGTCGCTGGCGGCCGCGCGCATCGGCATCGCCAGCCTGCCGCAGCGTTGGGGCGCCTCGTCGGTCATCGTGGTCGGCATTGCCGGGGTGGTGGGCGTGTTGGTGGCGATGCTGGCGATGGGCGACGGCTTCAAGGCCACGCTCAGCCGCAGCGGCAGCGATGATGTGGCCATCGTGCTGCGGGGCGGCTCGCAGGCCGAAACCAACTCGGTGATCATGCGCGACCAGCTGCCGTTGATCCAGAGCCTGCCCGGCGTGGCACGCGGCGAGGACGGCAAGCCGCTGGTGTCGGCCGAGCTGTCGCAGGTGATCAGCCTGCTTTCGCGCAGCGACCACTCCGATACCAACGTGCAGTTCCGCGGCGTTGGAGAACAGGCGTGGGCGGTGCGCCGGCAGGTGCACATCGTCGAAGGCCGCCGTTTCAAGCCGGGCCTGCGCGAGATCGTGGTCGGCAAGGGGGCCAAGGCGCAGTTCGAGGGCCTGGAGGTGGGCAAAACCCTGCAGCTGGGCAAGCAGGACTGGACGGTCGTGGGCGTGTTCGCCTCCAACGACGTGCACGAGTCCGAGCTGTGGGCCGACACCCAGACCCTGTCCACCACCTACAACCGCAGCGCCTACCAGTCGATCAACGTGCGTACGGACGGCGTGGCCGGGTTCGAGCAATTCAAGGCAGCGATGGAAGCCGATCCGCGGCTGAAGCTGGACGTGGAAACCACGCGCGACTACTACAGCAAGCAGTCCGGCGGGCTGAGCACGCTGATCAACGTGCTGGGTACGGTGATCGGCGGGATCATGGCGATCGGTGCGGTATTCGGCGCGCTCAACACCATGTATGCGGCGGTGGCCACGCGGGCGCGCGAGATCGCCACCATGCGTGCGCTGGGCTTCCGCGGTTTGCCGGTGGTGACCGCGGTAATGCTGGAGACCATGCTGCTGGCCCTGCTGGGCGGGTTGCTGGGCGGGCTGATCGCATGGCTGGTGTTCAACAATTACACCGTCTCCACACTGGGCAACAACTTCAGCCAGGTGGTGTTCCAGTTCAAGGTCTCGCCGGAGTTGCTGTTGACCGGGTTGAAATGGGCGCTGGGCATCGGCCTGGTCGGTGGGCTGTTTCCCGCCCTGCGGGCAGCACGACTGCCGATCACCACCGCGCTACGCGAGACCTGAGAACTGGGCAAGCTGCGCAGCGGGCGCGTGCCTGATCCGCACGCAGCGGCTGCAGCCGCAAAAGGAAACGGCGCCCCGCAAGGGCGCCGTTTCTGTTTCCACGCAGCGAATCCGTCCGCAGCCCGGTCACTGTCAGGCCACGGCTTTCCCCGGCTGCCGGGCACGGTGGGCGTTGCGCAGCCCGGCAATGGCGAATACCGCAAGCCCGGCCCAGATCAGGCCGAAGCCGAGCAGCTGGCTGCTGCCGAACGCTTCGCGGAACACCAGCACCCCGACCAGGAACTGCAGGGTCGGGGCGATGTACTGCAACAGTCCGACCACGCTCAGCGGCACCCGGCGCACGCCGTAGGCGAAGGCGATCAGCGGGATCGCGCTGACCGCGCCGGCCAGGATCAGCAGCGCATCGGTGCCCCAGCCCCAACCGGAGATGAAACCGCCGCCATGGCCGGATTCGGACCACAGCACGAAGGCCAGCGCCGGCAGCACCATGAACAGGCTTTCCACGCCCAACCCGGCCACCGCGTCGACCACCACCAGTTTGCGGATCAGCCCGTACAGGCCGAAGGTGATCGACAGTCCGATCGCGATCCACGGCGGCCGTCCCGTCTGCCAGGTCAGCCACGCCACGCCTGCGGCCGCCAGCGCCACCGCCAGCCACTGCAGCCTGCCGAGGCGTTCGCCCAGCACCGCCACGCCCAGCAGCACGCTCAGCAGCGGATTGATGAAGTAGCCCAGGCTGGTCTCCACCACATGCCCGGCGTTGACCGCCCAGATGTACAGGCCCCAGTTGGCCGCGATCAACGCGCTCGACAGCCCCAACAGCCAGAAGCTGCGCGGCCGCGCCACGATCTCCTGCAACCAGCCCCAGCCACCACGCACCACCAGCCAGCCGACCAGCAACACCGCGCTCCAGACGATGCGGTGGGCGATGATCTGCAGCGACGGCACCGCCTTGAGCAGATGCCAGTACAGCGGAAACAGGCCCCAGATGACGAACGCGAGGGTGACGGCCAGCAGGCCGTTGCGCTGCTCCAGCTCGGGGTTGCTCATGCGCTGCGGACCCGTGCCAGGGTGATGACCACCACGCCGGCCAGGATCACCGCCATCGCACCGACGTCGGCCGCGCTGAAGCGCTCCGAGGCGACCCACGCGCCCAGCGCCACCGCGATCACCGGATTGACGTAGGCATAACTGCTGGCCAGCACCGGCCGCACGTTGTGCAGCAGCCACACGTAGGCGGTGAAGGCGATGACCGAGCCGAACACGCTCAGGTAGCCCACCGACAGCACGCCCTGCAGCGATGGCCAGCCGTGCACGCGCTCGCCCAGCGCCACGCCAACCGTCATCAGGATCACGCCACCGCACAGCATCTGCGCGGCGGCCGTCATGAACGGCGATGGCAGATCACGGCCCCTGGACCAGATCGATCCGGCAGCCCAGCCCAGTGGCGCGATCAGCAGGAACACCAGCCCGCGCGGTGTCGCGGTCAGGCTGCTGCCGGCATTGAGCCAGAGCACGCCGGCAAAGCCGACCGCGATTCCCAGCCATTCGCCGCGGCTGATCTTCTGCCCGCGGAACGCCGAAAACAGCGCCATCCACAGCGGCACCGAGGCCACCGCCACCGCCGCCAGCCCGGAGGAGACATCACGCTCGGCCAGCACCACCATGCCGTTGCCGAGGAACAGCAACGCCAATCCCATGACCGCGAGCGTCGGCCATTGCGCGCGGGTCGGCGCCGGCACGCCACGCCAGCGCAGCAGCCCGTAGAGCACGGCCCCGGCGATCACGAAGCGCAGGCCGGAAATCACCGACAGCGGCGGCAGGCCGCTTTCCAGCGCGAGCCGGATACCCAGGTAGGTGGAACCCCACACCACATAGACCAGCAGCAGAGCGACGACGACAAGACCGCCACGGGGGGCAGCCGGAGAAACCGGGACGGACATGGGATCGACCTGCAGGGAGTGCGGCAATTTTAGGGCAGGCGCACGACCATCGCTTGCCGCATCGATGGAACGCCCGGTTGCGGACGCCGGGAATTCCCCATCAGTGCGGCACGCTGCCCGCGAACACGTTGATCACACCACGCCGTTGGGGATCAGGCCGAGGCCGAGCAGCGCTGCTTATCGGATGCCGTCGGCAACGCACTGCGGCCCGATCGGCAAGACCAGCCCGGTGCCTGTGCCGGCGGCAATCACCTGTGCGCCGCGTACCCGGCAGACAGCGATGTCAGCGCGGCACGCGCGTGGTCATTCGCGAACCGGAAGGCTGGCCTCAACGCCGCGCGGCCTCGCTCTGCTCGCGGATGCCGCGGAATTCCGATCCCTCTTCCCAGTGCGGCCAGCGACGGCTGTTGGCCAGCTCCAGCCCCAGGTCGTAGACCAGCAAGGTATCGGCGGCATGTCCGGCCGGATCCCAGGTCGGCGTCCACGCATCGCAGGCCTGGTGGTAGCAGTCGGCGAAATACTTCTCACGCAGCGCGCGGCCGGCCTCGACACCGCCCTCGAGCTTGTCCAGCCCTGGACCGATCGTGATCGCCGGCACACCGAGGCGCGCAAAGGCGAAATGGTCGGCGCGATAGAAGAAGCCGGCTTCCAGATTCGGGTCGGGCGAGTAGCGGCGGCCACGGGCCTTGGCCATGCGCTCCAGATCGCCTTCCAGCGACACGCGGCCCTTGCCCCACGAGGCGATATCGCGGGTGGCACCGTCGGGACTGAACATCTCGATGTTGAGCACCGCAGCGGTCTTCTCCAGCGGCACCAGCGGATGCGCGGCGTAGTAGCTGGCGCCCAGCAGGCCTTTTTCCTCGGCCGTCAGCGCGACGAAATACAGCGTGCGCTGCGGCTGCGGACCGGCGGCGAATACCCGGCCCAGCTCCAGCACCGAAGCCACGCCGGTGGCGTTGTCGATGGCGCCGCGGCGGATGCGGTCACCCTTTGCATCGGGCTGGCCGATGCCGAACGCATCCCAGTGTGCGGAGAAGATCACCGCCTCGTCGGCGTGGCTGCCACCGGGCAGCTTGGCCACCACGTTGCGGGTCACCACCTGCTCGCGCTTGAGCGCGAAATCGACCGACAGGGCCGCATCGCCCAGCGCCAGCGGCCGGAAGCCGGGCAGCATCGCCTTGCGCTTTTCGGCCTCGAAATCCAGACCGGCGTTGCGGAAGATCGTTTCGGCCAGCGTGCGCTGCATCCAGCCACGCAGCGGTACGTGCTGGGCCAGCGCCTGCTCCTCGTTGCGCTCGATGTCGAAAAGCGGCGAAGTGCCCGACGCCCGCACCGTGGCCCACGGGTACGCCGCCGGCGCGGTCTCGTGCACGATCAGCACACCTTCGGCCCCGCGCCGCGCCGCTTCTTCGTACTTGTAGGTCCAGCGGCCGTAATAGGTCACCGCCTTGCCGTCGAACGCTCCCGGCTGTTCGGCTTCGAAATCGGCATCGTTGATCAGCACCACGGCGATCTTGCCGCGCAGGTCGACATCCTTGTAATCGTTCCAGCCACGTTCGGGCGCATCGATGCCGTAGCCGACAAACACCAGCGGCGCCTTGTCCACCGTCACCCGCTGCTGCGGGCGCAGGCTCTGCAGGGTCACGTCCTCACCGTTGGCCAGCGCGCGCGTCTTGCCCTTCAGGCGCAGGCTGGCGCGGACCGGGCCCTCCACCTGTGCACGCACCAGCGGCACCAGCTGCACCCAGCCGCCATCGCTGCCGCCGGGCTGCAGACCGGCCTTGCCGAATTCGGCGATCAGATAATCGACCGTGCGTTGCTCGCCGGCACTGGCCGGTGCGCGGCCTTCGAACTCGTCCGACGCCAGGATACGCACATGCCGCGACAGCGCCTCCGGATCGATACCACCGCCGGGAAGATCGTTGGCCGCATGGGCGATGCCCCCCACGAACAGGCAGGAAGACAGCAACAACATGCGCATCGGATTCACGGCGGATACCAGGAGGTTGGAAGTGCGCAATTCTATCGCGGTGCAGGCCCTGCGCTGTTCACCGGGCGCCTCGATCCGGCCCGCATGCAGGCCGCTGCGCATCGGGATGCCCAGCCATCACCGCACACCCGCAACCTGCGCCTGATCCAGCGCGCCCGACGCGGCGCTCAACACCGCAGCAGCGTGGGCCGCAACAGCAATGCCACCATCATTACCGCCAGGAAAGCGCCGTAGGCATACAGCACCGACAACACCTGCCGCCAGATCGCGCCAGCTTTCACGTCGGCCGCGCCCAGCGTGTGGCCGTAGTGCATGGCCAACACACTGGCGACCAGCGCCAACGCCAGCACGCTGCCGTCGAACAGCGCGCGCCGGCGGTTGCGCGGCTGCCGTGGAAACCACCAGTACAGGCCGCCCAACAGGGCGAACCAGGGCAGGAACAGCAACAACGACAACCAGGCCATCGACGTGCTCCTTGATCGGATCGTTACGCGGCGTCGCGCAGCGCCTGCAGCGCGGCCAGTACTTCGGCCACCTCGGCTTCCACCCGCATCAGCGGCGTCTGCAGTGCATCGCCATGTTCGGCCTGCTTGAGCACGCCGATCAACTGTCCGGCATCGCGCGGCGAATCGAAGCCTTCGCTCTGCAGCAGCAGCTTGCCCTCGGCATCGAGCAGCTTGAAGTAGAAGCGGCCATCCTTCTCGCGGTACTGCTTGAACAGCGGCAGCGCCGCCTTGGCGGCAGCTTCGTGTCGTGGCGCGTCGCCCGCCTGCGACAAATCGCGCAGGCCGACGGCATGGCGCAATTCCTTCAGCAGCGGGATGGCGAACTGTTCGCGCAGCTGCTGGCCGCGCCGGCGCAGGATCGCCTCGATCTTCTCCGGCTCGGCCATCAACGCTTCATAGCGCTCGCGCAGCGGCGACAGTTCGGCGTCGATGCGCTCGAACAGCTGCTGCTTGGCATCGCCCCAGCTGATCCCCTCGGCGAAAGCCTTGGCGAACGCTGCCGTCTGTTCCGGCGTGGCGAAGGCCCGGTACATCTGGAACAGCGCCGAGCTCTCGGTGTCTTTCGGCTCTCCGGGTGCGCGCGAATCGGTCAGGATCGAGAACACCAGCTTCTTCAGCTCGGCGCGCGGGGCGAACAGCGGAATCGTGTTGTGGTAGCTCTTGCTCATCTTGCGGCCGTCCAGGCCGGCCAGCGTGGCCACCTGCTCGTCGATCACCACTTCCGGCAATGCGAAATAGTCCTTGCCATAGATGTGGTTGAAGCGCTGGGCGAAATCGCGCGCCATCTCGATGTGCTGGATCTGGTCGCGACCGACCGGCACCTTGTTGGCGTTGAAGATCAGGATGTCGGCGGCCATCAGCACCGGATACATGAACAGGCCCGCGGTGATGCCGGCATCGTCGTCCAGCTGCTCCTCGCGGTTCTTGTCCACCGCCGCCTTGTAGGCATGGGCGCGGTTGAGGATGCCCTTGCCGGCGACCACGGTGAGAAACCACATCAGCTCGTTGGTTTCGGGGATATCGCTCTGCCGGTAGAACCACACCTTGTCCGGGTCCAGGCCGCAGGCCAGCCAGCTGGCCGCGATCTCCAGCGTCGAGCGCTGGGTGCGCTCGGGTTCCTGCGCCTTGATCAGGCTGTGCAGGTCGGCCAGGAAGAAGAAGCTTTCGATATCGGCCGCGCGGCTGGCGGCAATTGCCGGACGGATGGCGCCGACGTAGTTGCCCAGATGGGGAGTGCCGGAAGGGGTGATGCCGGTAAGGACGCGGGTGGTCATGTGGAAAAGTGACAGTCAGGTGAACCGGGGCAGTTTAACCCTCCACGCCGAACCCCGTTGGCGACGTCCGCCCGTTTGCGTGGACGACCCTGCCACGGAGTGCTGCCATGTTCCGCCTGTTCGCCTGTCTGTTGCCGATCCTGCTGTTGTGCGGTTTCCGGCCCGCGCCGCCAGCGGTCTCTTACCCCGTGGTGCTTTCGGTTGTCGACCGCGATGACGGGCGGGAACTGCAGCGCCACCCCGATCGCGGCGAGCTCTGGATCGAGGGCACGCCCGGCCACCGTTACGCGGTGCGCCTGCGCAACAGCAGCGACCGGCGGGTGCTGGTGGTGCTGTCGGTGGACGGCATCAACGCCATCACCGGCGCCACCGCTTCGCCGCAGCAGTCCGGTTACGTGCTCGATTCGTGGCGGACCGTCGAGATCACCGGTTGGCGCAAATCCGACGCGGAAGTGGCGCAGTTCGTTTTCACCGGTCACGGTGACAGCTACGCCAGCCGTACCGCGCGCCCGGCCAATGTCGGCGTGATCGGCATCGCGGTGTTCGACGAGGCCCGTCCGGTTGTCCTGCAGGCACCGCCGCCCCACGCGCTGCCGCGCCGGGCCGCTGCACCCGCTGCTGCCGCCGAGAGCGCCGATATGGATGCCTCCACAAGCGCTGCCAGCGCCAACCGCCAGCAACTCGGGACCGGCCACGGGCAGCGCGAATGGTCGGCGTCTTCGTCCACCACGTTTGAACGTGCCAGCCGCCAGCCGATCCAGGTCAGCCAGCTGCGCTACGACGCCCGCGCAAGGCTGGTGGCCTTGGGCATCCTGCCGCGACGTCTCACGACCGGGTCGCCGCAGGCGTTTCCAGGAACCTTCGTTCCCGATCCGCGCGCCCGCACGCGTTGAGCAGCCACTTGAACGGACAACGGGCCGCAAGGCGGCCCGTTGTATTACCCGATCGGCAACGCTGGCGACGCAGATCAGTCGTTGTCGGGATATTCCTTGCGCATCGCATCCTGGAAGTCGCGCACCTCGGCTTCGGCGCGGTCCTTGGCCCAGCCGTAGCGCTCCTGCAGACGCCCGGCCAGATAGCCGGCATTGCCCTCGGCCACCTTGAAGTCGTCGTCGGTGAGGTCGCCCCACTTGGCCTGCATCTTGCCCTTGAGCTGGGTCCACTTGCCGGAAATGATGTCTTTGTTCATGTCGTCTCCTTGAGGGCGGAACATCCCGCCGCATGACCAGATTGCCGGAGCGGATGTGGTGAGCAGGTCGACTGCATGTCGAGGAACGCTCATGTCCTTGAACCGGTCGCGCTCATCGGTTCATGTTGCCGCCGCAGACACAAAAAAGCCGGCAGATGCCGGCCTTTCTGCACGCATGGAGAAGCGCCTAGTTCTTTGCAGCGTCTTCGACCTTCTCACCCGCTTTCTGCACATCCTTGCCGGCGCCGGCGACGGTGTTGCAACCGGCCAGCATCGCCACAGAAAACATCGACACCATCATCAGGGCAATCAAACGCTTCATACCGTTCTCCAGACCATCAAAATGCGCCAGCAAAGGTGTGCCGGCCACGCGACCAGAAATTCTCAGCAACGGCCGTCTTTGCAGTCCTGCGCCTTATCTTCCACCTTCTCGCCCGCCTTCTGCACGTCTTTGCCCGCACCGGCCATGGTGTTGCAGCCGCTCAGCATTCCCATGGAAAACATGCCCAGTGACACCAGAATCAATACTCGTTTCATCTCTGTCTCCTTATCGCCACGTTATGCGACGGCCGATCCCGGTTATTCGGAAATCCGGCTCCCCGCGCTTGGAGGGAAATCTGGCGGCAGCGCTGTGGAGTGGATGTGAACACCAAGGTGGCGATTCAGACTGGTGATGACTCAGTCACGCACCAGCGTTGATTTGCCGAACAGGCTCTCCACCAGATCCACCGCCAGCTCGGCGGTCTTGTTGTGGTGGTCGAGCAGGGGGTTCAGCTCGACGATGTCCAGCGAGCCCATGCGCCCGGTGTCGGCGATCATTTCCATCACCAGCTGCGCCTCGCGGTAGTTCGGGCCACCGGGCACCGTGGTTCCCACGCCGGGGGCGATGCTCGGATCAAGGAAATCCACGTCGAAACTGACGTGCAAATGGGTGTTTCCGTCCATGCCGGCCAGCGCCGCCTGCATCGTCCGCTTCATGCCGGTCTCATCGATATGGCGCATGTCATAGACATCGATGTGGTGCTGCTTGATCAGGCGTTTTTCCTCCGCATCGACCGAGCGGATGCCGATCTGCCGTACCTGCCGCGGCAGGATCGCCGGGGTGTCACCGCCCAGTCGCGTCAGCGGTTCCGGGCCGAGTCCGCACAGACAGGCCACGGGCATGCCATGCACGTTGCCCGAGGGGGTGACCTGGCTGGTATTGAAATCCGAATGCGCATCCAGCCACAGGATCCGCAGTTCCTTGCCCTGCTCACGGCACCAGCGCGCCACCGCGGTGATGCTGCCGATGCCCAGACAATGATCGCCGCCCAGCATGACCGGCAACCGCCCTTCGCACAGCTCGGTGTAGGTGGCGTCCATCAGGGCACGGTTCCACGCCACCACCTCATCCAGGTGCCGATAGCCATCCACTGGGGGCAGCCAGGGATTGCGCGGGCCGTCGAGGTTGCCGATATCGCGCACATCCACGCCACGGGCGGCCAACGCCTCGGGCAACCCGGCAATGCGCAACGCCTCAGGGCCAAGCCTCGCGCCGCGATGGCCTGCACCGATATCGGTGGGCACTCCGATCAGCGACACCCGCGAAAAACCGGTCATGACGTTTCCCTTCGCAAAGGGGAGAAGTCTAGCCAGTGAACCCTGCCGCGACCCGCCGCGATGCAGCAGCCGCACGCCTGTGGAGCGGCGCGGCTGGCCGGAGGCGAATGGTTTGGGAAGGTGTGGTGCCGCTTGTCCGAATCGAACGGACGACCTACTGTTTACAAGACAGTTGCTCTACCAACTGAGCTAAAGCGGCGTGGTCATACGGGCGTTGCGCGGGTTGATGCAGCAGCGGCCTGGAACCTGGCTGATGGTGCCGGCCATCGCAGCGCCAAGGCCGGCATTCTAGCGCAGCCGGGCACAATCAAGCGATTGGTGCTGCGGCGCGCCGCTGCGCTGGGTCAGCGTGTCGGCCGACGAGGATGCAGCCAGCGCCACATCGATCCACCAGCTGGCGGCCCCCTCGGCGCCCGGCATCAACGTGGCGGGGAATCCGGCTGCCTTCAGCGCCGCCACCCGCCGCTCTGCGCCTTCGCGACTACGGTACTGGCCCAACGCCACCGCGTTGGCACCTTCGCCCTGGGAGATAACGTAGTAATCGCCGAAGCCGGCCTCCACGATCCGCTTGGCCGTGGCCTGCGCGTCCTGGTGCGACGCCGCCGGCGCGATCCATACCCGGTAGTCGGCCGGCGGTGCGGCGGCGACTTCACGCAGGCGTGGACGGGTCACGGCGCCGGCCAGCCGCGCCGCTGCCGCCTCGGCCCGCGTGCGATCAACGAAGGGACCCAGGCTCAGACAGTGCCCCGACGCGGGCTCGGCTGCGATCCCCGCTCCGGGCGGCGGGGTGACAGGCGTCATCGCCGCAGCGGCCGGTGAGGGAACACCTTGCGATGCATCCGCGGTCGCCGGGCCCGGGGGCAGCAACTCCAGCGTCGCCACTCCCGTATCGGCTTCGGCCGCCTGCGGGGTCGGCGGCTCGCCGCGGCCCAGCCACCACAGGGCCACTCCCAGGTTGAGAACGGAGAGAACAACGATCAGGGCGCGAATCAGCATGCAGCGATCCTAACGTCCCGCCGGGTTCTGATGTAGCGCCCAGCGCGCCAGGCCGTCCAGCACCAGCGAGGGCCGGTAGATGGGCGCCGGCAGCAGTGGCAGCAGCGGCACGGCGCCGCCGCCATGGACGACCAGCGTCGGCAGTTGGCCCAGCAGGTGCGTGGCCTGCTGCAGGCTGCGCTCGATCAACGCCACCGCGGCGCCGTCGCAGCCCGATGCCAGCGCGTCGTCGGTGTCATTGGCGAACTCGGTGTAGTCGCCGCCGGTCGCCGGCAATTGCACAGCCCGTGCGTGCAGCGCCTCGCGCATGGTCGTGGGCGAGGCGCCGATGCGGCCGCCACGATGCAGGCCGTCGCCGTCCACCAGGTCGATGGTCAGCGCCGTGCCGACGCCCGCGACCAGCACCGGATGGGCGCTGGCCGCCATCGCAAGCAGCGCAAGAAACCGGTCCACCCCGAATTTCTCCGGCCGCGCATAGGCGATCCGCAGACCGGCGCACGCCGCTTCGGTCCGCGCCACGCGCACGTGCTGGAAGCGGCCTTGCAGCACCTCCAGCATTTCCGCCGTCAGCGACGGGGCAGCCACGCTCGCCACCCAGGCGGTCGCGCCGCTCGGCAAGGCGTCGCGCGCGGCGCTTGTCATCACCTCGGCGCCATGGGCCCAGGCCTGCACGCTGCCCGCGCGCGCCTGCTCCAACGGCGCGAACTTGAAGCGCGAATTCCCCAGGTCGAACAACCAGTCGCTCATATCGCTCTCACACTCACTTCGCCGGCATGGAACAGGATCTCACCCGTGTCCGTGCGAATCCGCAGCGCGCCGTCATCGGCCAGACCGCAGGCCTGCCCGTCATGCAGCACGCCCGCCTCCTCGATGCGCACCGTCTTGTCCAGCAGCGCGTCCATCGCCGCATAGCGTGGCAGAAACGGCGCCAGGCCCTGCGCATCGAACTGCTCCAGCGCCGGCAACAGGCTGGACAGCAGCGCCGCCGCAACCGTATTGCGTGATACCGGCGCGGCCGACAGCGTGTCCAGGTCGGTCCAGGGCTGGGTGATGTCGCACGCGGCGGCGGCCGGCATCCGGACGTTGAGCCCGAGCCCGATCACCGCACGCGCCGGGCCTGCAAACTCGCCGCCGCCCTCCACCAGAAGGCCGCCCAGCTTGTGGCCCTCGACCACCAGATCGTTCGGCCATTTCAGGCCGACGCCGGAGAAGCCCAGCGTACGCAGCGCTTCCACTGCGGCCACGCCCATGGCCAGGCTGAGCCCACCCAGACGCGACAGTCCGCCGGGAAAGCCACGCGACAGCGAGACGTAGATATGCGCGGCCAATGGCGAGGCCCAATGTCGGCCGCGGCGGCCGCGACCACCGGTCTGGCGTTCGGCCAGCAGCACGTCCACGCCGCGCACAGGCGCACTGCGCCGCAGCAATTCACTGTTGGTGGAGGTCGTTGACCACGCGATCTCCAGATTGGCCAGCACCGCCTCCGCGGCGGGGCTCAGTGCGTGGCGGATATCGCCGGCATCCAGCAGCTCCAGCGCCTGCTCCAGCCGATAGCCCTCGCCCGCGCGACCGCCAATGGCGATGCCGGCCGCGCGCAGCCCTTGGATACGCTTCCAGATCGCAGCGCGGGTCTGTCCCAACTCCCGGGCCAACACATCGCCGGAGAGAGGCCCTGCCCCCAGTTTGGCCAGCAGTTCGCGATCGTCCACGGCAACTTCCATCGGATTAACCGCGAAATTATGCGGCACCCGTCCTGGCAGGCCCAGCCACACATCCAATTCAGACAAAAAAGCAGGCTAGAATCGGGGACTCGCCCCGCCTTGGATGTTGACGATGCGCTACCTCGCCCATTGCCTGATCCTGCTGATGGCGCCGGTTGCAGCCAATGCTTCCGATGCGCTCAGCGGCGCCGCGCGTGGCGGTTGCAGCTACGCGCCGAGCGAAGTGGAACGGGTTGCCGCGCCCGCTGCGGCCGTCACCATTGCCAACAGCGCCTCTACGGTTCCGGCCAAGCAGCCGACCACGCAGAGTGGCGGCGGCGACGATGATTTGCTGCCGCGCATGCGTGCCCCGAAGTGGCACCGGTTCCTGCCCGGGATGTTCCGCTGATCCAGCGTCTGTTGCGCTGGCTGCAGCGACAGCCACCGCCGATAGAGGAAGCACTCTGGCAGACCGTTCGCCGGCATTGCCCGTGGACGCAGGCTCTGGAAGCGGCACGCGCGCAGCGCCTGCGCGCGCTGGCCACACGTTTTCTGCACGGAAAGCGCATCACTCCGGTGGCCGGGCTGGAGTTGGATGACGCCCAGCGATTGCAATTGGCGGTGCTGTGCTGCCTGCCACTGCTTGAGTTCGGGCCGGAAGGCTTGCGCGGCTGGAGCGAGTTGATCGTCTATCCGGAAGCGTTCCGGGTACGCCGCAGCCATTCCGATGCGGCCGGCGTTACCCACGAATGGGATGACGGGCTGATCGGCGAGGCGTGGGACAGTGGCCCGTTGATCCTGTCGTGGGCCGATGTGCGGGCCGACATCGCCGATCCCCACGCCGGGTTCTGCGTGGCGGTGCACGAGATGGCCCACAAGATCGATGCACTGGATGGCGTGATCGATGGCACTCCGCTGTTGCCGCGCGAATGGCAGCAGCAATGGGCGCGCGATTTCCAGCAGGCATACGACGCCTTCTGCGCGCAGATTGACGACGGCGGCGACACCGCGCTCGACCCCTACGCGGCCGAAGCGCCCGAGGAATTCTTCGCGGTCCTCAGCGAATACCACTTCTCCGCGCCGGACCTGCTCGCACGCGAAATGCCGGTCGTGGCCGCACACCTGCGCCGCTTCTATGGGCCTTCGCCGCTGGCACAGGCATCCGTACCGGCCTGAGCCGTCGCTTACGGACCGGGCGGCAGCTTCACTTCGAAACGGGCACCGCCCAGCTCGGGGGACCGCTTGACCTGCAGTTCCCCGCGGTAATCCTTGATCAGATCCTGCACGATCGACAGCCCGATGCCGTGGCCCTGCACCCGCTCGTCGCCCCGCACGCCGCGCTGCAATACTTTGGCGATGTCCTCGGGCGCGATGCCGGGACCGTCGTCGTCCACCGCCAGCACCAGCCCGGCCCGGCGGGTGCCCGGGGCCTGCAGCGGATGGGCGGTCAGCAGCACCCGGCGCTTGGCCCACTTGAAGGCGTTCTCCAGCAGGTTGCCGAGCAGTTCCTGCAGGTCGCCCGGCTCGCCATGGAACCGGGCGGCCGGATCGATTTCGAATTCGCACAGCACGCCCTTGCCCGCGTACACCTTTTCCAGGCCGCGCACGATCTCCTCGGCGTTGGACTCGATCGGCAGCGGCGCCGAAAACAGCTTGTGCCCCGAAGAGGCGGCGCGCGCCAGCTGGTAGGACACCAGGTTGTTCATGCGTCGCAGCTGCACGTCGAATTCCTCGCGCAGGTCGTCATCGTGGGCACCGCTGTCGAGCTGCGTGCGCAGCACCGCCAATGGCGTCTTGAGGCTGTGCGCCAGATCGGCCAGGGTGTTGCGCTGCCGGTCGAGGTTCTCGCGCTCGCTTTCGATGAAGGCGTTGATGCTTTCGGTCAGCGGTTCCAGCTCGCGCGGATGCTGCTCGCTCATGCGTTCGAACTCACCCCGCTGCACCCGGGTCAGCTCGACGATCACGCGCCGGAGCGGAAGCAGGCTCCATTGCAGCACCAGGCTCTGCAGCAGCAGCAGGATCACGCCGGTGACACCCAGCCAGAACCACACCCGGCCACGGAACACGCGCAGCTGCGCGCCAAGCGCACGCGAGTCTTCCATCACATAGATCGTGTAGGGGAATTCGGCCTCGGGCATGCCGTCTCCGCCCCAGACCAGGCCCAGCCCGTAGCGGTAGACATCACCGGGGCTGCCGTCGATCTGGGTGATCGGCAGCGGACCTTCGAACACCTCATGCCGCGGCGGCAGGATGCGGTCGCCGACCTCGGGCAGGATCGGCCCTTCAGCCGACATTGAATTCCCATGGCCTCCGGGCATCACCACCTGCAGGTACAGACCGCTGCCGGGGACGTCGAAGCGCGGATCCGGCGGCTGCTCGCGGATATACAGCGAGCGGTCGCGGGTGAAATCGATGCCACCGGCGTAGGCGGTGGCGTAGTTCTTCAGGCGCTCACGCAGGTTGGCGCGCGCGGTATCGGCGAATGCCGCGTCCAGCGCATAGCCGGCCAGCGCCAGAAACGCGACCAGCCCCACACTGGCGGCCAGCAGCTGCCGCGCCTGCAACGAGCGCGGTCGCCAGCGCCGAAATAGCCATAGACGGCCCACGTTGGACAGACGCCGGTGCGGGCTCAGCCCTCGTTGCGCGGGATGGCGAACCGGTAGCCACGGCCACGCACGGTTTCGATCGGCTTGAGCTCACCATCGGGATCGAGCTTCTTGCGCAGGCGGCCGATGAACACTTCCAGCACGTTCGAGTCGCGATCGAAATCCTGCTGGTAGATGTGTTCGGTCAGGTCGGCCTTGGACACCAGCTCGCCGGCGTGCATCATCAGGTATTCGAGCACCTTGTACTCGTAGCTGGTGAGATCCACATTGCTGCCGTTGACGCTGACCGTCTGTGCCGCCAGATCCAGTGCCACGGGCCCGCACTCCAGGGTCGGCTTGCTCCAGCCGGCAGCACGGCGCAGCAGCGCGTTGACGCGCGCCAGCAGCTCTTCGACATGGAACGGCTTGACCAGATAATCGTCGGCACCCTGCTTCAGGCCCTCGACCTTGTCCTGCCAGCTCGATCGCGCGGTCAGGATCAGTACCGGGAATTTCTTGCCTTCATCGCGCAGTGCCTTGATCAGCTCCATGCCCGACATCTTCGGCAGGCCCAGATCGATGATGCCCACGTCGAACGGCACTTCCCGGCCCATGTACAGACCCTCCTCGCCGTCCTGCGCCGCGTCCACAGCGAAACCTTCGCGCTTCAGGCGGGCTGCAAGGGTTTCCCGCAGCGGGGCTTCGTCTTCGACCAGAAGGATACGCATGAACTCTCCCTAGTTTCTTTGGCCGGCGCTCGCCGGCGGAATGGGGTGTAGCGGGGACTATCGCCGCTCAGGGGTTAGCGCCGCGTGGTGGCACGTCGGCCGGACGCGGGGTCCGTGGAGTGGAGCGGGAAGGTGCGGGATCATCCATGTAGCGCACACGCCCACGGTCATCCATGAATTTGACGCGGTTGATGTCACGCCCGTCGTAGGGAACACGCTCGGCGCCGAGAATGCGGCCGCCGGTTTCGCGCTGCACACGCCGCACCGCATCGGACAACGAACGCTCCGGGGCACGCTCGCGTGCCTGCGATCGTGGCAGTTCGCTGGAAGTACGGATCGCCTCGGAGCGCTCGGACTGCGCCATTGCGGGCGCGGCCACCAACCCGGCCACGACAAGCGTAACGACAACAACGAAAGCTCGACGATGGCGGGAAACGGAAAGCATGCTCTGATCCTAACGAACTGGGACGGAACGTTCAAAATCTGTGAAACCGGGTGCGCCGGGAACTTTCACAGACTTCACGAAATCAACGCAAATTCTTGATTTTTAGGGGTGAATCCGATCTGAACTCCCCCGAAAGGCGCCTACAGCGGTTCAGGTACTTGAACAAGGATATCGCCTTTTTCAGGCGTCCACGCGGCTGCCCGGCCCGGAAGCTATGCGCTCGCCCTGGTAACGCGTCGCCGTCAGCGCCTGCTCGACCAGCGACCAGTCCGCGCCGGGGCGGTGGGCGCCTTCACTCAGCACCTGGCGGAAGGCACGGCCGCCGGGCTGCCCGTGGAACAGGCCCAGGATGTGCCGGGTGATGTGTTTCAGGGCCACGCCCCGGGCCAGCTGGCCTTCCACATAGGGACGGAAGCGGGTGAGCAGGGTTTCGCGCGGTTGCAGGGGCTCCCCGGTCTGGGCCGATTCCAGGCGATGCAGCACATAGGGATCGTGATAGGCCGCACGTCCCAGCATGACCCCATCAACCTGCGCCATATGCGCCTGCGCGGCCTCCACGCTGGCGATGCCGCCATTGAGCACCACCGGCCAGGCGCGGCGCTCGCGCTTGAGGCGGTAGGCCCAGTCATAGCGCAGCGGCGGAATCTCGCGATTTTCCTTGGGCGAAAGGCCCTTCAACCAGGCATTGCGGGCGTGGACCACGATCATCGCGCTGCCGGCCGCGAGCTGGCGGTCGACGAAGGCGGCAAAGCGGTCGTAATCATCGTCTTCGTCCACCCCCAGCCGGCATTTGACCGTGACCGGAATATCCACCGCCGCCACCATCGCCGCCACGCACTCGGCCACCAGCTCCGGCTCACGCATCAGGCAGGCGCCGAAACGCCCGGCCTGCACGCGATCGGAGGGACAGCCGCAATTGAGGTTGACCTCGTCATAGCCCAGGTCCTGCGCGATCCGCGCGGCCTGTGCCAGCAACGCCGGCTCGCTGCCGCCCAGCTGCAGCGCCAGCGGCTGCTCGGCCGGGTCGAAGCCCAGCAGGCGCTCGCGATCGCCGTGGATGACCGCGTTGGCGTGCACCATTTCCGTATACAACCGAGCGCCCGGCGCCAGCAGCCGGTGGAACGCCCGGCAATGGCGATCGGTCCAGTCCATCATCGGGGCGACGGACAGGCGCAGGGAGGCGGTGTAACGCTGGTTCTGTATCGACTGCAAGGCTTTGACCCACTACACGTTGAGACCGGTGGCGCATCGCGATAGCGGGGACCGGCATACGGGGCGACAAGAGTAAACGAAGCCCGGCTGAACACAGGCGTAGGGCGCGGTTCAACCGCGGCCCACGCGGCGGGTCCGCCTGTGGCCTGAAGCGTGGAGAAGCGTGTCTGGATGGGCTGGAGCCCCTGGGCCGCCGGGGCTCCCACAGAATCACACAGGACGATGTCGCGGCCACGCCCGGCGGGTACTCCACGCATCCGGCCGTGGCCGCCTTGCGTCATGCGGGTGCCACATTGTGTGCAGGGCAGCGCCGGCGCGCTGGCGCCGCCTGATCACGCCGCCCCGGTACCGGCGATATCCCTGATCGGCGCCCGCCGTAACCGGATGCGGAAGCCTGCGCCGCGGCTGTGGCGCCTGGCAGCCAATGACATCGGGCGCCCGCGCCAAGCGCCTTGGTGGGTGCGCGCTCAGTCCGTGTCGCGCACGCACAGGCGTACCAGACGCGCCACCAGCGGCCGTACCACCAGCACGCAGGTGAAGGCCACCGGCATCGCCAGCACATAGGCGCGCAGCACGCGCCCGGCCAGGCCGGCACCGATGCCGGTGTTGGCCACAGTGATCACCGTGCACATCAGCAACGCCATGATCGCCGCCATCCAGAACGCGAACGCCAGCGGCATCGCGCGGCGCGGCAGGCGCCAGTCGCCTCGCTTCATCCGAACAGACCGCGCGCCTCGTGCGGCTCGCAACGAAGATATTGCGGTGCCGGAGTCAGCCTGTCGCCGAGGGCGGCGGCGGCATGCCACGGCCAGCGCGGGTCGTAGAGGATGCCGCGCGCCAGCGCGATGGCATCGGCCTGGTGTTTCTTCAGAATGGTCTCGGCCTGCTGTGGCTCGGTGATCAGTCCCACCGCGATCACCGGCATCGCCACCACCGCCTTGATCGCCTCGGCGAATGGCACCTGGTAACCGGGTTTGACCGGAATCTGCTGGCGTGCATCCAGTCCACCGCTGGAGACATGCAGGAACTGGCAGCCGCGGGCATCGAGCACCTGCGCCAGCGCCAGGCTTTGCGGCAGATCCCAACCGCCTTCGACCCAGTCGGTGGCGGAGATGCGCACGCCCACGGCGATGCGCTCGGAAACCGCCGCGCGCACGGCATCGAACACCCGCACCAGCAACCGCAGCCGGTTTTCCAGCGAACCGCCGTACTCGTCCTCTCGCTGATTGCTCAACGGCGACAGGAACTGGTGCAGCAGATAGCCGTGCGCGGCGTGGATCTCGATCAGGTCCAGCCCGATGCGTTCGGCGCGGCGGGCGGCGGCGGCAAACGCCTCGACCACCGCATCGATCCCGTCGAGGTCGAGCGCGTGCGGGGTCGCATCGGTGGCGGCGAACGGCAAGGCCGACGGCGCCTGCGGGGTCCAGCCGTGTGGATCGGATGGAGCCACGGCACCGCCACCGTCCCACGGCCGGGCGGTGGAGGCCTTGCGCCCGGCATGCGCCAGCTGGATGCCCAACGGCATCGGCGACCACTGCCGCACGGACGCCAGCACCGACGCCAGCGCCGCTTCGGTGGCGTCGTCCCACAGCCCCAGATCGGCCCAGCTGATGCGCCCTTCCGGGAGCACTGCGGTCGCTTCGAGGATCAGCAGGCCGGCGCCGGATTGCGACAGCTGACCCAGATGGATGCGGTGCCAGTCATTGGCGAGGCCGTCGGTGGAGGAGTACTGGCACATCGGCGCGATGACGATGCGGTTGGACAGGGACAACGGACCAAAGGCAATCGGTGAAAAAAGCTCGCTCAAGGGAAAACCCGGACAGAAAAACCGGACGCCATTGCACTCCGCCAGCGCCGCACGCACAACCGTCCCGATGGATCACTGTTTCGCGAAAACCCCGGCTTGTGCCGCCCGCGACCTGGCCGCATCGGGCAACAGGAACTCCAGCGCCGGCGCGCAGGGCGCTTCAACCTTGAGGGTGAACAGCGCATCGGCGCGGGTGAGGCCGAGATTGATCGCCGCCACCGGCAAGCCGGCGCGGGCGGCCGCCTGCACGAAGCGGAAGCCGGAATACACCATCAACGACGACCCCACCACCAGCACCGCGTCGGCCTGCTGCAGATGCCGGTGCACCGCTTCCACCCGCTGCCGCGGCACGCTCTCACCGAAAAACACCACGTCCGGCTTCCATACGCCGCCGCAATGCGGGCAATCGGGAACCGTGAAACGGGCGAAATCCACGCCTTCCAGATCGGCGTCACCGTCCGGTGCGGTGCTCGCCTGCAGCCGCTCCCAGCCCGGGTTGTGCGCCAGCAGGATGTGCTGGAAATCCACGCGCGCGGTCCGTGTCTCGCAGTCCATGCAGCGCACCTGGTCCAAGCGCCCGTGCAGATCGATCACCTGCCGGCTGCCCGCCCGCTGATGCAGCCGGTCCACGTTCTGGGTCAACAACAGCTCAACCTGGCCCTGCGATTCCAGCGCCGCCAGCGCGTGATGCACCGCATTGGGATCGGCCAGGCCGAAGCGCGGCCAGCCCAGCAGACTGCGGGCCCAATAGCGGCGACGCGTGGCCAGCTCGCCCATGAACGCCTGGAGGGTCACCGGCGGCGTGCGCTTCCACTGTCCGGCCGCATCGCGGTAGTCCGGGATGCCCGAATCGGTGCTGCAACCGGCACCGGTCAACACGAACAGGCGCCGATGGCGGTGGATGAAATCCCGCAACGGCGCGTCGTGCACCGCGTTGCGATCGGCCATGTCCGCGGTCCAAGGCATCAGCAGACCCTTTCCACCACCGGCCTCAGACCTGTGCGGGCAGTGCCGGCACGCTGGTCGGATGGCCGTCGGCATCCAGCGCGATCATCACGAAGCTGCCGCGGGTGCAGAGCTTGCGCTCGCCACTGTGCAGGTCTTCGGTCACCAGCTCCACCTCGACCTTCATCGAGCTGCGGCCCACTTCGATGATGCGACCGATGGTCTCCACCATCTGGCCGACGCGGATCGGCAGTTTGAAATCGACCTGGTCCGAACGCGCGGTCACCACGGTGCGCCGCGAATAGCGGGCGGCCGCCAGGAACGCCGCCTTGTCCATCCATGCCAGCGCCTGGCCACCGAACAGCGTGCCCATGTGGTTGGTGTGGTTGGGAAACACGATTTCCGCCATGCGCACTTCGATGGGCGGATCAGTCTGGAGGATCGGAGTCATGCGTTCTCACCTGCAAAAGTGCGCCGATGATACGCCCCGGGGCGTGTGCGCCTGATGTATGCGCCAGCGGGAGCCCACGCATGCCGGTCTGGCGCGAAACCCCTTCACCACTCCGGTTCGCGCAGGAAGGAAAACCCTTGCAGTTGTCCGCGCGCCGGCAAGGGCGGCGCGCGTTTGCGGATGCGCCAGTTCTTCCGGCGCGGGTGAACCTAGAGGTCGTACGAGAGCAGGTCGTGGCCGGTTGCCGCGCGCACGATGCGCTGGTGGACGGAGGAACCGCTGCCGCCGTTGGTCAGCACCACGATCCCGCGCCGGCGTTGCGCATCGCCCACCGCGAAATTCTTGAAGATGTCGCCGTTGCTGCCGGAGTGGTAGAACACCGGCCCGCCGGCCGTCGCTTCCATGTTCCAGCCCAGCCCCTTCTCGGTCCATCGCCCGGGAATCGCAATCTGCGGCGTTAGCATCGCCTGCCGCGTGGCCTCGCTGATCTCCCACGGCGCCCGTTGCCTGCGCGCCATCATCAGGGTCAGGAAGGTGGCGTAATCCTGCACCGTCGTGCGCAGGCTCGCCGCCGCGTTGGCGACGATATCGCCGGGCCAGGTGACCCGCCCCGGTGGCGCCAGCGCCATCACTTCCGGCAACGCGCGCACGGCGTCTTCGCACTTCCACGCCGACAATGGTTTGCCCCAGCGGTCGGCGACCTGCTGGGCGAAGGTCCAGTGTTCGCGGAACATCTGCGGCGGCATGCCTTCGCCGGGCTTGTCATGCGCGCGATGGCCATACACCGAGCGCGAGGCCAGGTCGGCATTCCAGGTGTAGCTGCTGTCCTTCATGCCCGCCGGGCCGAACAGCAGCGCCTGCATCGACTGGTCCAAGCTCTGGCCGGTGATGGTCTCCACCGCCAGCTGCAACCAGAAGATGGCTTCGCCGGAGTAGTCGATGCGCGTTCCGGGCGCGACCATCGGCACCAGCTTTTCCGTCGCCGGTGACGTGCGCCAGTTCGGCAGGCCGGTGGAATGACGCAGCACGTCGCGCGCGGTGATCCGCTCGATCCACGGATGATCGGCCAGATAGTCCATACGCCGGTAGCGCACCAGCGGCACATCCAGATCGATCGCGCCCTGGTCCACCAGCTGCAGCACCAGGTAGGCGAACACCGGCTTGCTTAGCGAGGCGTCCTCGAAGATCGTGCGCGCATCCACCGGCTGGCGGGTGAGCGCATGGGTCACCCCGAACGGCCGGCTCCATACGACCTCACCGTCTTCGACCACGGCGACGCCCACGCCGGGCACGGCGAAGGCCTCCATGAGCCGCGGCAGTCGCTGCAGAAATTCATCCGGAGGAATCCACGAAGCGGATCCCGGGACGCACGAACCCGCCGATGCGGCGAGGGGCACCACGCCCGCTGCGCCCGTGGCGATGCCCGCCGCGAGGAACCGGCGGCGCTCGAAGGAAAGCGGTGCTTGGCGGGAAGTCATTGCCGCATTGGACAGGGCTTCGGCACCGGCATCAAGTTCCTGCGCCATGCAAGCAGTGCGCCGGCCCGCCCTGTCAGCCACGCCAGCTGCAATTGGCCAGGACAGGACGGGCTCCGGCCGGGCTCAGAACGCCATGTCGAAGCTGACCTCGCCCTGCACGCCGACCTGGTAGGCCGAGGCGCGGCGCTCGAAGAAGTTGGTCAGCTCCTGCACGTCCTGCAGTTCCATGAACGGCAGCGGATTGCGCACGTTGTACTTCTTCTCCATGCCCAGCTTGAGGAAGTGGTTGTCGGCGCAGTGCTGCAGGTACTGGCGCATGTCGCGGGTGGAGATCCCGGCCACACCGCCGGACAGCACGTCCTCGGCGAACTGCACCTCGCATTCGATCGCCTCGGCCAGCATCGCGTAGACCTGCTGCTTCATTTCCGCGTCGAACAGATCCGGCTCCTCCTCGCGCACGGTACGCACGCATTCGAAGGCGAAATCCATGTGCGCACTTTCATCGCGGAACACCCAGTTGGTGCCCGAGGCCAAGCCCGGCAGCAATCCGCGCGAACGGAAGTAGTACACGTAGGCGAAGGCAGCAAAGAAGAACAGGCCTTCGATGCAGGCGGCAAAGCAGATCTGGTTGAGCAGGAACTGGCGGCGCTGGGCACGGGTCTCGATCCGCTTCAGATCCTGGATCGAATCGATCCACTTGAAACAGAAGTCGGCCTTGGTCTTGATCGCCGGGATGTTCTCCACCGCCGCGAACGCCCTGGTGCGCTCGTCCGGGTCGGGCAGGTAGTTGTCCAGCAGGGTCAGGTAGAACTGCACGTGCAGCGCTTCCTCGTACAGCTGCCGCGACAGGTACATGCGCGCCTCGGGCGCGTTGAGGTGCTGGTACAGGTTCAGCACCAGGTTGTTGGACACGATCGAATCACCGGTGGCGAAGAACGCGACCAGGCGATGGATCAGGTGGCGGTCGGCGGGCGACATCTTCGTATGCAGGTCGGAGATGTCGATCTGGAAATTGATCTCCTCCACCGTCCACGAATTCTTGATCGCGTTGCGGTACATCTCGTAGAACTGCGGGTAGCGCATCGGCCGCAGGGTCAGTTCAAAGCCGGGATCGAGCAGCATCTGGCGGCGGTTTGTTTCGGACATGTTCGGTTGCCTTGTCGGTCTTCGCCCGCGGTCAGGCGGAACGGATTGCGTGGTTCGGAATTCAGCCGCGCTCGTAATCGTCGTGCGCGTACTGGCTGATGTAGGTGCTCAGGCCTTTGCCGGCTTCGGCCAGCTGCCTCATGCGTGCCACCTTGCGCGGGCCGGCGCGGCCGAGGCTGCTGTACTCGTAGGGGTGTTCGCGGTTGCGGAATTTCACGAAGATCGAGGTGGCGGTGACCCGGTAGGCCTCGACCCCGGAGTCACCCGCACGGTTGCCGTAAGGTTTCATCACCACCTCCATCTCGATGCCTCAATCCCCACCAGCTTGCCTCGGAAACCCGCGCACTGGCGGGCCTACTGGCAGGCCTCGCAGGCCTCCGGGTTTTCCAGCGAGCATGCCACCGCTTCAACGGGCGTGAACGCCCGTTCGGGCGCCACCTGCGCCGCCTGGCTGACCGTGGTCTTGGCGATTTTTGTGGCCGGGCGCGAGCGCAGGTAATAGGTGGTCTTGATGCCCTGCTTCCACGCGTACATGTACATGGACGACATCGCGCCGATGTTCGGGCTTTCCATGAACAGGTTGAGCGAGGCCGACTGGTCGATGAAGGCACCGCGCTCGGCGGCCATGTCGATCAGCGCGCGCATCGGCAGTTCCCACGCGGTGCGATAGACCCGCCGCAGCGCCTCGGGAATCTGCGGCAGGTTCTGGATCGAGCCGTCGGCCAGCTTGATCGCATCGCGCATGTCCGCGGTCCACAGACCCAGCTTCTTCAGTTCGTCGACCAGATAGCGGTTGACCTGCAGGAAGTCGCCCGACAGGGTCTCGCGCTTGAACAGGTTGGATACCTGCGGCTCCACGCATTCGTAGCAACCGGCGATCGAGGCGATGGTGGCGGTCGGGGCGATCGCGATCAGCAGCGAATTGCGCAGGCCGTGCTGCTGGATGCGCGCGCGCAGCGCGTCCCAGCGCGCGGCGTCCTCCGGCACCACATTCCAGGCGTCGAACTGCAGTTCGCCGATAGCCGCGCGGGTGTCGTGGAACGAAGGATGCGGGCCGCCCTCCACCGCCAGCTCGCACGAGGTTTCCAGCGCGTGGAAATAGATGGTCTCGGCAATCTTCCTGGACAGCGCGCGTGCTTCGGCCGAGTCGAACGGCAGGCGCTTGCGGAAGAACACATCCTGCAGGCCCATGCAGCCCAGCCCCACCGGACGCCAGCGCAGGTTGCCGCGACGCGCGGTTTCGATCGGGTAGAAATTCAGGTCGATCACGCGGTCGAGCTGGCGCACGGCCAGGTGCACGGTCTCGGCCAGCCTGTCGAAATCGAAATCGCCGTGCGCATCGAAGTGATGACCGAGGTTGATCGAGCCCAGGTTGCACACCGCGGTCTCGTCGTTGGAGGTGATCTCCAGGATCTCGGTGCACAGGTTGGACAGGTGGATCACGTTGCCCGGACGCAGCGTCTGGTTGCTGGCGTTGTTGCACTTGTCCTTGAACGTCATCCAGCCGTTGCCGGTTTCGGCCAGCGTGCGCATCATCCGCGCGTACAGCTTGCGCGCGGACACGGTCTTGCCGGCCTTGCCCTGCTTTTCGGCCTGTACGTACGCGCGCTCGAACGCTTCGCCGTACAGGTCGACCAGCTCCGGCACGAGCTCGGGTCGAACAGCGACCACTCCTTGTCCGCTTCCACGCGTTGCATGAACACGTCCGGCACCCAGTTGGCCAGGTTGAGGTTGTGGGTGCGGCGCGCGTCGTCACCGGCGTTGTCGCGCAGTTCGAGGAAGTCCTCGACATCGGCGTGCCAGGTTTCCAGGTACACGCAGGCCGCGCCCTTGCGCTTGCCGCCCTGGTTGACCGCGGCGACCGAGGAATCGAGCGTCTTCAGCCACGGCACGATGCCGTTGGAGTGGCCGTTGGTGGAACGGATCAGCGAGCCGCGCGAACGCACGCGCGAATAGCTCACGCCGATGCCACCGCTGAACTTCGACAGCTGGGCGATGTCGCCGTATTTCTGGTAGATCGACTCCAGCGAATCCTGCGGCGAGTCGAGCAGGAAGCACGAGGACAGCTGTTCGTGGGTGGTGCCGGCATTGAACAGCGTCGGCGAGCTGGGCAGGTAATCCAGATTGCCCATGCGCTGGTACAGCGCCAGGGCATCGGGCACGTCTTCGCTCAGCGCGCTGGCGATGCGCAGGAAGAACTGCTGCGGGGTCTCGATCACCTTGCGCGTATGCGGATGGCGCAGCAGGTAACGGTCGTACAGCGTGCGCAGGCCGAAATAGTCGAAGTGCAGGTCCAGCGACCCATCGATGGCGTCGTTGAGCTTGCGCGCGTTGATCTGCACGAATTCGAGCAGGCGCGCATTGATCAGGCCGACGTCGTGGCCGCGCGCGACCGACTGCGAGAACGCATGGATCTCCTGTCCGGACACTTCCTTGGCGATGAAGTTGGCCAGCAGCCGCGCGGCCAGCCGGCCGTACTCCGGCTCCTCGCCGATCAGCAGCGCAGCGGTGCGGATCGACAGCTCGTCCAGCTCCTGGGTGGTGGCGCCGTTGTACAGGCCGGAAATGGTGCGGGTGGCCACGCGCATCGGGTCGACCGCGTGCAGCCCTTGGCAGCAGCGCTGGATCGCGCGCACGATCTTGTTCAGATCGACCGGTTCGACCACGCCATTGCGCTTGGTCACGCTCATGGCGGTGGCGGTCGGCGGCGGGGTCAGCAGGAATTCGTCTTCAATGGTGCCGGCAGCAATGGCGGCGGGTGTTTCGGTAGTGGTCACGGCGTTTCTCCATGCGTGATGCACGCGGCCCCCTGTCCCTCGACAGGTGGCGGGGCCGGCGGAATCGCAGCATGGGGACGCGGTGTCGCACGGGCCGCGACGCGCGGACCGCAAGGTCCACGTCACGACTCGTGATTCACCGACCATCTCCCCCCGGAGATTCGCGCGGCCGGCACCGCGCGGTGTGCTTCGCGCGGCTGTCGGCAGGTCTTCGGACTCATGGGCGTGGAGGTCAGGCCTCCTCCTAATCCGCCGCTTCCCAAGGCCATGGCGGCCTCAGTGCTGTGTGGCGGGGTCGTTCCCAATTACCGCTGCGGGGCAGTGCTGGAATGGCCAAGACGGCACCACCAGCTTCCCTTTCAATCCAGTGAGTCGCTGCTCACCGGAACCGACGGGACACAAGATAGTGGGGGCATGGAACCGGGTCAACGCCAAATGTTGTGGACGCCCTTCCATAGTCGGAGCACAACAACCGCGCTCCGCTACGCTCTGGCCGCTTTCTTCCGGAGCGCAACCGCAGACGCCGGCGGTCGCCGCCGGCACTGCTGGCGGCGCGCTGCGCACTTTGCTGATTACCGCGCGCCGGTTGGGGCGATTACGGTCTGCCCCGACGGCGGGCAGCGAAGCCGCGATGGCAACCGGCAACCGTCACGCCGCCAGCTCCGCCGGCGTATCTGGGTGGATTCGGACTGGTGACGATCATGGCGGTATGTGCCGCCGTGTCGAGCCTGCTGTGCTGGACGGTGTTTCCACGCAACGTTGAAGGCTGAGTGTGCATGACTGCCCGGCGTCACCGCAGCGGCTGCCGCGACATTCGGGTCACGACAGGCCGCCAGCCGGCCTGACGGCGCCAGCAAGCACGTCCGCCATTTCGGCCGGCCCACGATCGCCGCTGTCCGGATTACCCCGGCAGTGAGAAGGGCGTCGTTGCGGTGTGAGGTGGCAGCCAGCGTACGGACCGGCGCGAGCGGCATCGCCAGCACTCGCAGCTGCCGGCATCGGCACCGGACACGGCCCGGCGGCGGCAGCCCGCCGGGTCTGTGGCTGCTTCCGCACGGCAGCACAGGCCACATGCAACCCGTGGTCTATGGCCCGGCGGGACGCGGTATCGTGTGACCCCGCTTCCGTCGAGCCGACCCGATGCTTCCAGACCGCGCCATTGCCGCCCCGGCCCCCAACGATGCCCAGCCGATGCTGGAGCGGGCGCTCAAGCCCCGCCAGCTGATCATGATGGGCTTGGGCAGCGCGATCGGCGCCGGGCTGTTCCTCGGCTCGGGCGTGGGCATCCACGCGGCCGGCCCGGCGGTGCTGGTGTCCTATCTGGTGGCCGGCGCGCTGGTGATCATCGTCATGCACGCGATGGGCGAAATGGCCGCGGCCAAGCCCACCAGTGGCGCGTTCTCGGTGTATGCGGCCGACGCCATGGGTGCCACCGCCGGCGCCACCGTGGGCTGGTTGTGGTGGGCGCAGCTGGTGATCGTGATCGCCGCCGAATCGGTCGGTGCGGCCGGGCTGCTGGCCACCGTGTGGCCGCAGTTGTCGGTGCCGCTGACCTCGTTGACCTTCATGCTGGTCTTCACCGGCATCAACCTGCTGGGGGTGAAGAACTACGGCGAGTTCGAATTCTGGTTCGCCATCCTCAAGGTCGCCGCCATCATCGCTTTCATCCTGATCGGCGCGGCCCTGCTGCTGGGGCTGCTGCCCGACGCGCCCTCACCGGGGTTGTCGAACGTGCTGGGCAACGGTGGCTTCGCACCCAACGGGCTGGCCGGTATCGGCGCGGCGCTGCTGGTGGTGGTGTTCGCCTTCGGGGGTACCGAGATCGTGGCGGTAGCCGCGGCCGAAACCCAGGACCCCGAGCGCAGCCTGGCCCGCGCCATCCGCACCGTGGCCTGGCGCATCCTGGTCTTCTACATCGGCTCGATCAGCGTGATCATCGCGGTGGTGCCGTGGACCAGCGAGGCGTTGAAGTCGCCATTCGCCGCGGTGCTGCAGGTGGCCAACATTCCCGGCGCCGCGACCGCGATCACCCTGATCGCGGTGATCGCGCTGCTGTCGGCGCTGAACGCCAATCTCTATGGCGCCTCGCGGATGATGTATTCGCTTGCCCGCCGCGGCGAGGCGCCGCAACTGCTGGCGCGCACCAGCCGCCACCAGGTGCCGGTGCTGGCAGTGGCCGCCAGCGTGCTGTTCGGTTTCGCCGCCACCGTGCTGGAACTGCGCTATCCGGACCGGGTGCTGCCGGTGCTGCTCAACGTGGTGGGTTCCACCTGCCTGCTGGTATGGACGATCACGCTGGTGTCGCAGCTGATCCTGCGCCGCCGCGCCGATCGCAACGGCAGCGTGCTGCCCTTCCGCATGGCCGGATTCCCGTATCTGACGATGATCGCGCTGGCGATCCTGGGATTGATCTTCGTGCTGCTGCTGGCCTCGGCCGACACCCGCGTGCAGTTCCTGTCGATGGCCGCGCTGACCCTGGTCATCGCCGCGGCCAGCGAGATCGCCCGCCGCATCGGCCGTCGGCCCGCCACGGCCTGAGCATCAACACCCCTTCCCGCAGGACGGGCTTGTTTTGCGGCGCGACTGGCGGCAGGCTGCCGCCATCGCGTCCAGCCTTCCGCCCATGCCCAGCCACGATCCCCGCATCGATGCGTACATCGACAACGCTGCCGCGTTCGCGCAACCGATCCTGCACGAGATCCGCACGCGGGTGCACGACTGCTGTGCCGAGGTCGAGGAGGCGATCAAATGGGGCATGCCGGCATTTCTGTATCGCGGCAGATTGCTGTGCGGCATGGCCGCCTTCAAACAGCATGCAACCCTGGGTTTCTGGCAGCGCGAGCGGCACACCGTCCCACCCGGAAATGATGAGGCCATGGGCCAGTACGGCCGCCTGACCTCGGTGCAGGCGCTGCCGGGAAAGCGCGAGTTCGCGGCCGAAGTGAAACGCGGCATGCAATCGATCGAAGCCGGCGTACCGGCGCGCAAGTCCTCGCCGCGCCCGGCGCTGGAGATGCCGCCGGCGTTTGCCACCGCGCTCCAGGCCGAACCGGCCGCGCTGGCGACCTTCGACGGCCTGGCGCCAAGCTACCGGCGCGACTATCTGGAATGGATTGGCGAAGCCAAACGCGATACCACCCGCCAGCAACGCATCGCCCAGTCCATCCAATGGCTGTGCGAAGGCAAACGCCGGCACTGGAAACACGAAAAACCGTAGCATCCGGCCCCACGTCTCCTTATCCCCCAGCTGCCTCCCCACCCCCATGTACGAGCTCGAAGACCTCATCCAGCACGCTGTCGATCCGTCGTCCGTCAAAGTGGAAGGCACGCTGACCACACCGCCGTCGTTTGGCGTCTATCTGGTCGAAGACACCGATGACGGCAGCCGGCACTACCGCTTCGGCAGCCATCCGGTGCGGATGCAGGAGCTGGAAGACAGGTACGGCAATTGCGAACTGGAATACCTGTTCCTGACCCAGACCGAGGCGGCGCAGCTGGCCGCCACCCTCAACCGGCTGGAACGTTAACGCCTCCGATGCGTGGCAGGCGCCGGACTGCGGCTATTTCAGGCCCAGGCGCTTGGCCAGCCGGCTGAGGTTGGCGCGATCCAGGCCGAGTTCGCGCGCACTTTCGCTCCAGCTGCCGCCGTGGCGCTCCAGGCTGGCGGCAATCTGCCGGCGCTGGAAATCTTCCACGCCCTTGCGCAGGTCGCCCGCCAGCGGCGGCGCGGTGTCGGGCGTGGTCGCCGCGGCGGCGTGCTGCGGCTCCGCGCCCGGCAGCAGCTCCAGCGCGTGCGCATCGACGCTGAGGATGCGCGGCCGGGTCTCGCCGCTGGCGGCCAGCGCGCGCAACACCGCACGGCCGATCAGGTGTTCCAGCTCGCGCACATTGCCGGGCCACTCGTAGGCCAGCAGTGCGGCCTGTGCTTCTGGGGTGAGTCGCAGGCTGCGCACGCCCATGCGCGAGCGCGCCTCTTCCAGGAAATAGCCTGCCAGCAGCAGCACGTCGTGGTCGCGCTCGCGCAACGGCGGCACCCGCAACGGATACGCCCCGAGGCGGTGATACGGGTCGGCACGGAAGCGGCCCTGGCGCACCGCCTCGGCCAGATCCAGATTGGTGGCGGCGATGACCCGCACGTCCACATGCTGCTCGCGGTCCGAGCCCACCCGCTGCAACTGGCCGCTCTGCAGCACCCGCAGCAGCTTGGCCTGGCTGGCCAACGGCAGCTCGCCGACTTCATCCAGAAACAGGCTGCCGCCATCGGCCAACTCGAACTTGCCGCGGCGCTCGCTCACCGCCCCGGTGAAGGCCCCGCGCACATGGCCGAACAGTTCGCTTTCCACCAGCGCGTCGGGCAACGCCGCGCAGTTGATCACCACCATCGGCTTGTCCTTGCGCGCTGACAGCCGATGGATGCCGTGCGCCACCAGCTCCTTGCCAACCCCGGTTTCGCCGGTGATCAACACGCTCAGGTCACTGGGCGCCACCAGCCTGACTTCCTTGCGCAATGCCTTGAGCGCGCGGCTCTGGCCCACCACTTCCGGCGGCGGTCGCTGGCCGGCCGCCAGCCGCCAGCTCTCCGCCAGGCGTTGTTCCTCGCTGAGCTGCGCCGACAGCGTACTGATGCGCTCGGACGCCTTGACCGTGGCCGCGGCCAGACTGGCGAACGCCTCCAGCCGGCCGCACTCGGTCGGCCCGAACTGCGAGGGGGTGAGCGCATCCATGGTCAGCAGGCCCCACGGGCGATCGTCGATGTACAGCGCGCAGCCCATGCAGTCGTGCACTTCGAGGTGGCCTTCGCTGGATTCCACCAGGCCGTCGTAGGGATCGGGTAGACCGCAGTCGGCGGCAAAGCGCACAGTGCCCTGGCCCTGCATCACCGCAGCCAAGCGCGGGTGCTGGTCCAGGCGGAAGCGCCGCCCGAGCGTGTCGGGGCTCAGTCCCTCGACCGCCAGCGGCACCAGTTGCTCCCCCTCCAGCCGCAGCAGTGCCACCGCATCGCTGGGCAGCATCCGCCGCAGCACCTGCAGCAGCCGCCGGTAACGCTCGGTTTCGGGCAGATCGCGCGACAGGTCGTCGACCAGCGGGATGATCGCCGCCATGAACGGATTGCGGGTCATTTCGACACCCGCGAGTCATTCCGACCCGAAATCTTCCGGGTCATTTCGACGCAAAGACAACATAACGCTTTGATTTTCATGACCCGGAAGCTGGCACGGAACGTGGAATACAAAGGGTACCCCCTCAAGCCTGACGAGATACATCCAATGCTGAGTTCAACCCAACGCGACCTGATCAAGGCCACCATCCCGCTGCTGGAAACCGGCGGTGAAGCCCTCACCACGCACTTCTACGGGCTGATGCTGACCGAAAACGAGCAGGTTCGTCCGCTGTTCAACCAGGCCCACCAGGCCAGCGGCAACCAGGCGCGCGCTCTGGCCAACGCGGTGCTGATGTACGCCAAGCACATCGACCAGCTGGAAGCCCTTGGCCCGCTGGTCGGCCAGATCGTCAACAAGCACGTCGCCCTGCAGGTGCTGCCCGAGCACTACCCGATCGTCGGCGCCTATCTGCTGCGCTCGATCCGCGAGGTGCTCGGCGCCGACGTGGCCACCGACGAGATCATCGACGCCTGGGGTGCGGCCTACCAGATGCTGGCCGACATCCTGATCGGCGCCGAGGAATCGGTGTACGCGGCCAATGAAACCGCCCCGGGTGGCTGGCGCGGCGCGCGCCCGTTCCGGGTCGCCGACAAGGTCCGCGAGAGCGCCGAGATCGTGTCGTTCCATCTGGTCCCGGTCGACGGGGAACCGGTGGTCGACTTCACCCCCGGCCAGTACATTGGCATGCGGCTGCTGCTCGATGGCGCGGAAGTACGCCGCAACTACTCGCTGTCGCGCGCACCCGATGGCCGTGGCTATCGCATCAGCGTCAAGCAGCAGTACCAGGGCAAGGTGTCCAACCATCTGCACAACAACGTGCAGGTCGGCGACACCCTGGAGCTGTTCGCCCCGGCTGGCGATTTCAAACTTGAAATCAGCGACAAGCCGGTGGCGTTTATCAGTGCCGGCGTCGGTATCACCCCGACCCTGCCGATGCTGGAGCAGGCGCTGGCCAGCGGCCGCGACGTGCATTTCATCCATTGCGCGCGCAATGGCCAGGTGCACGCCTTCCGCGAGCTGCTTGCCGAAAAGCAGAAGGAGCATCCGCAGCTGCGCAGCTTCACCTGCTACAGCGAGGCGCTGCCGGGCGACCAGGCCGACGCCGAAGGTTTCCTCTCGCGCGAGTTGCTGGAACAGTGGCTGCCCGCCGAGCGTGACCTGGACGCCTATTTTCTCGGTCCCAAGCCGTTCATGGCGCAGGTCAAGAAGCTGCTGCGCGATATCGGCGTGCCGGAAACGCAGAGCCATTACGAGTTCTTCGGCCCGGCGGCGGCGCTGGAGGCCTGAGCACACCCGCACCGGCAGCACGCTGTCGGTGCGCGACAACCGCGCATTAGCAAGGCCGGCGGGGGACCGCCGGCCTTGCTGTTTCTGCCGCAGGCAAGTGCAGGCGGTTGTTGATCGGCGTTGCGTGCGGGTGCCACACCGGCGCTGGAGACCGCGCTGAAGGCCGGCGCCGTGGCCGGGCTGGGGATGGTCGCGGCCAGCTTCGACATCAACTACCAGTTCGCCCAGCGCAGCTTCACCCTGTGGCTCATCGACGGCGGTTACCACACCGCGCAGTTCCTGCTGTTCGGGCTGATCGTGGGCCTGTGGCACTGACCATCTGGCGATACACGGATGCATAAATCCGCCGCATGTCGGCCGGGCATTGCCGCACGTGGCCAACCGCGCTGGCTGCGGCGCAATGGCAATGGCCGGACTATCACGCCGTCAGTGCGAGCTGTACCAGACGCGGCTCGACAACACCGCCATATACGTCAATGGCGCGGCGTGCCGGCTGCGGATCACGCTGCAGCGCGAGCACGAATTGCAGCAACTGGCGGAACTGCAGCCGTCCCTGCGTCGCGCGTGCGAGTGAAGCGGCGTTGCGTCGCGCAGGTCTTCAGTGCGGCGGGTTCGACGCGGCATCGGCGCCCGGAATCTGCGTATCCAGCCAGCGCTCGACAAAGGCGACCAGCCCCAGCTTGGCCGGCACCTGCAGCGCTGCCGCCCGCACGAACGTATCGGCGCTGCGGATGAACGCCTGCCGGGCCATGCGCGCAGCCTGCTGCACCGCAGCCTGTTGCCGGCGCAGCTGCACCAGCTGCATCGGCGGCCGCCCGGGTGGCGAAAACTTCTGGTAGCGGCGCAGCTCGTCGGCCATCAGCGTGGTATCGACGGCGCTCTGGATCAGGACCCGGCGCGCTTGCAGCAACCGCAACAATGCCGTTCCAAGTTCGCTGTGCTGCCACTGGCCGCCGGCATCAGCGACGAACAACGGTGCCAACCCGGGCAGCGCGGCAGGCACGTCCCCCTCGTGGTGCTCAAGTCGGGCGAGGAAAGCGGCCTGCGGGAAAGAAGGGGAAGTTGCCATGGGCGGTCTGCTGCGCGAAAGCGCGGACTCTACGTGGCTGCGACCGGCGACGCCACGCATTTGTGCACCTGGCTTCCAGCAACGGCGCCGCGCCGGTAAAAGCCAGCAGCGCCGCTCAGCCGATCACCCGCTTGAACGGCGGCAATGCGTCGATGATGCGCTTGCCGTAGCGGCGGCTGAGCAGGCGCGAGTCGAGGATGATCACCCGCCCGCTGTCGGTGGAGGTGCGGATCAGCCGGCCGGCAAACTGGGTCAGGTTGCGCAGCGCGTGCGGAATGGCGATCAGGTTGAACGAGTTCAGCCCGCGGCTTTCGAACCATTCGCTCAGCGTGGATGTCTGCGGATCGGTCGGCACCGCGAACGGCACCTGGGTGATGACCACCGTGGTGCAGGCCTCGCCCGGCAGGTCCAGGCCTTCGCCGAACGAGTTGAGCCCGAACAGCACCGAGCCTTCGCCCGCCGCGGTACGCCGCAGATGCTCGTCGATCATCTTCTGCTTGGCCGATTCGCCCTGCACCAGCACCTTCTTGCGTTGCGTGGGCGGCATCAGCTCGGCCACCTTTTCCATCTTCCAGCGCGAGGTGAACAGCACGATGCTGCCCTTGTCCCAGTCCAGCTCGCTGACCAGGTACCTGGCCACTTCACGCGGATGGCCTTCGCGATCGTCCGGGGTGACTGGAAACGGCGGCACGATCAGCTCGGCCTGGTTGGCCAGATCGAACGGCGAAGCCAACGACACCATCTCGGCCCCGGCAGGAATGCCGTTGTCGATCGCCAGCGACTGGAAGTCGCCGCCCCCGGTGAGCGTGGCCGAGGTCATCACCACCGAATCCACCTCGTCCCACAGCAGTTTGCGCAGCACGTGCGCGGCGGAAATCGGCGAGCAGTGCAGGACCAGGTCGCCATCGCGCGCCAGCGTGATCCAGCGTGCCATCGGCGGCATGCCTTCCTTGTCCTCGCGCCGCCAACCGCTCCACAGGTTGTACTGCTGTTCGATCATCTCCAGCGCCATGCCCAGGTTGCGCTGCAGGCGTTCGCGGCCGGCATCGTCGGGCTTGCCCTTGGCCACCAGCGAGGTCGCCGCCGTGGCCCAGTTGAGCAGGGTGCGGGTCTCATCGGCCAGCTCTTCCACCCCCGGCATCCAGTCCTCGGGCAGGCGGCCGTTGGCGGCCCGCCACAGCGGCTCGCGCTCGGACGGTTCCGGTCGCCACGCCTGCTCGATCGCATCGCGGAACGCCTTGAGCAGCTTGCTCACGCGCGCGGCGACCTCGATGGCCTCGTTCGGATGCAGGTTGCCGATGGTGTCCTTGTCGACCGCGCGGTAGGCGCCGGCGATCAGGATCTGCAGCCGGCCGGTGCGCTTGGCCATCTCGTCCAGCGGCAGGTTGGCCGCGCCCTGGTCGATGGCGACGTTGCCGATGTGGTGGCCTTCGTCGAGCACCAGCAGCATCTCGCCGGGCGGGGCGATCAACGGCTGGCCGTTGTCGCTCTCGCCGATGGACAGCGCCGACAGCAGCAGGGCGTGATTGGTGACCACGATCTGCGCATCGCGCACTTCGCTGCGGGCGCGCAGCACCGGGCACTGCGCCGAATAGGCGCAGCGGCGGCCGGCACAGCCCGAGGCCGGGGTGGTGATGCGCATGCGCAGGGTCGCGCTGACATTCTCCGGCGCGCTGTCCAGATCGCCGTTCCAGCGGCCCTCGAGGAAAGCCTTGGTCAGCTTCTCGGCCACGTCCATTTCGATCGGCGCCAGCGGCCGGTCGTAAAGTTGCACGTCATCGCCGAACATGCCCTCCTGCGCGCCTTCGCCCTGGGCCTCGGCGGCGTTGCGGGTGCACAGGTAGCGGGTGCGGCCCTTGGCCAGCGCCACGGTCGCCTGCAGCCCGGTGGCCTTGAGGAAACTGGGGATATCGCGCTCGACCAGCTGCGACTGCAACGCCACGGTGCCGGTGCTGATCACCAGCTTCTTCTTGCTCGCCAGCGCGATCGGCACCCCGGCAGTGAGATAGCCCAGGCTCTTGCCGACGCCGGTCGGGGCTTCCACCACGCCGACCCCGCCGCTGGACAACGCCCGCGACACCACGCCGATCATCTGGCTCTGCGAGCGGCGGGTGCTGAAACCGGGGGTATTCGCCTGCAGTCTGGCGTAGGCCTCGCGGATGCCGGTTTTCAGTTCCTCGGTCAAGGTCCGCGCTGCTTCCACTTTCTCGGTCACGCCCATCTGCTGTCTGCTGCATTCATGGGCGGCATTTTCTCATGCCCGGCGCGGATTGACTGAACCGGGCGCCGGCCGTGGCCGCTTCACGTCCGGGGCAACGGCGCAGCCGTGCCGCGCAAGGCTTTGACCAGCGCCCAGCAGAGCAGCACGATGCCCAGCGCTTCGACCAGCGACAGCGCCATGTGCAGCACTCCCATCACGCTGCTCATCCCGCTGATGCCGCCGAAGTTGCCATTGGCGATCATCAACAGCGGAACAACCGTGAGCAGCCCGCCCAGCAAGGTGGTGCCCAGCAGGGTTGCAATGCCGGTCAGCGCGGCGTTACGGATCTTCCCGCGCGGCGCGTCGAGCAACATCACCAGTGCCACGCCCAGCGCGATCAGCATCGGTACGCGGTAACCGATCGAGGTCAGCAGCGCGACCAGCAGTTGGCTGTTGTCCATGCCGGTTCAGTCGGCGCTGACCAGCAACGCATCACGGCTGCGCAGTGCGGCGTAGATCGCATCGGTTTCCGGGCGCATGCCGTGCCATTGCTGGAAGCTCTCCGCCGCCTGCTCCACCAGCATGCCCAGGCCATCGACGCTGTTGCGGCAGTTGGCCGAACGCGCCCACGCCAGGAACGGAATGGCGGCCTCGCCATAATTCAGATCGACCGCCGTGGTCATGCTGTTGACCAGCGACAGTGGCAGGTTGAACGCGGCATCGTTGCTGCGGCCGGCCGAAGTCGCGTTGATGATCAGTTCGAAGTCGCCTTCGTTGCGCAGGTCATCCCAGTAGCGCGAGATCGCCCGGCCCGGCTCGCCCATGGCATCGGCCAGCGCATCGGAGCGCTCGGGCGTGCGGTTGACCACCACCAGTTCGAGGATGCCGGCATCCAGCAGCGCCGGTGCCACCCCGCGGGCGGCACCGCCGGCGCCCAGCATCAGTACCCGGCGGCCGCGCAGGTCCAGGCTGTGGCGACCGGTGAGGTCACGCACCAGGCCGATACCGTCGGTATTGTCGCCGTGCCACAGCGCGCCCTTGCGCAGCAGGGTATTGACCGCCCCCGCCCGCTTTGCCCGCGAGGTGGTCGTAGCGCAAAGGGCGAAGGCGGCCTCCTTGTGCGGCAGGGTGACATTGGCACCGACACCGCCGGCGGCGGCAAACGCCTCCAGCACGGTGGCGAACTCGTCCGGTGAGGCTTCGATGGCGCGAAAGTCGACCTCGATTCCCTGGGCCTTGCCGAAAGCGGTCTGGATGTAGGGCGACTGCGAATGAACAATCGGCTGGCCGAAAACAGCGTAACGGGCGGCGGTCATGGTGACTCCCTGCGTGGCCTAGACTGGAATGCGATTTCGCTGCAGAAGGAAATATCCATGCGGACCCCGTCCCTGCTGCTCGCGCTGACTGCGAGTCTACTCTGTGCGCCAGCGGCATCGGCACTGTCCGAATTCGGCATCGAGGGCATGGGCGTGGTGTCCACCCCGGCCAACGAGGCGCGCGCCAGCGTCTCCCCCGACGGCCAGCGCATCGTCTGGGGCAGTACCGGCCGCGCAGGCGGTGCTGGCGGCCGGGACTTGTGGCAGGCCACGCTGCGCGAGGGCCGCTGGGGCGATGCGCAGCCGCTGCCGGTCAATTCGGGCGCGCATGAATCCGATCCGTTCTTCAGTGCCGATGGCCGCTGGCTGTACTTCGTCTCCGACCGGCCCGGTGGCCAGGGCGGCGATGATCTGTATCGTGCGGCGGTGGATGCCAAGGGCGCGCTCGGCCCGGCGCAGAACCTCGGCCCCGGCGTGAATACGGCCGGCGACGAACGCGCACCCAGTGTGAGCTTGGATGGCACCGCCCTGCTGTTCGCCAGCAATGGGCACGGCGGGGCCGGCGGGCACGACCTGCTGGTCGCGCGCTGGCTGGGCGCCGCGTTTGTCGATCCGCGGTCGCTGCCGGGGGTGAACAGCGCACAGGACGAAGTCGATGGCGCCTGGCTGGGCGACGGCCGCGCCCTGGTCTTCGCCCGTGCGCAGGATGGGGCCAAGGCCACAACGCAGCTGTGGCTGTCGCAATGCGCCGATGGGCGCTACGGCGCGGCGCAGCCGCTGGCGCTGTCCTTCAACACCGCCGACGCCACCACCATGGGACCGGTGGTGGATGCGTCAAAACCTGCGGAACTGCTGGTCAGCGGCAGCGCACGGGCGCCACGCGCGGGCCAGCTGGACATCTACCGGATGCGCGCCCCGGTCGCCAGCGGCAGCAACGACTGCCGCTGATACCGTCTTCAGCGCTGGCGCAGCGCTTCGGCACGCCGGCGCTCGTATTCGGCGTCACCGATCAGGTCACGCTGCTTGAGATCGTTGAGTTCACGCAGCTTGGCCTCCACTGCCGGCGGCAAGGGCGGCGCATCCCGTTGCAGGCGCTCTGCGGCCGAATGCATCGACGGTGGACGCCGCGAGGAGCGCAGGATGGCGCGCACCAGCAGGCCGATGGCCACGGCGAAGATGCTGGCGCCGCAGATCCAGACAATCCACTGGAAAATGATCACGCTGCCCATGGTCGTCTCAGCCTCCGCGCAGCCAGCGCGCGATCTGCGGCGCGTAGTAGGTCAGCACGCCGTCGGCGCCGGCACGCTTGAAGCCGAGCATGGTCTCCAGCACGCAGGCGCGCTCATCCAGCCAGCCGTTGGCGGCAGCGGCCTTGAGCATCGCGTACTCGCCACTGACGTGATAGGCGAACGTCGGCACGCCGAACTGCTGTTTCACCCGGCGCACGATGTCCAGGTACGGCATGCCCGGCTTGACCATGACCATGTCCGCGCCCTCTTCCAGATCCAGCGCGATCTCGCGCATGGCCTCGTCGCCGTTGGCCGGGTCCATCTGGTAGGTCTTCTTGTCGGCCTTGCCCAGGCTGCCCGAGCTGCCCACCGCGTCGCGGAACGGGCCGTAGAACGCCGAGGCGTACTTGGCCGAGTAGGCCATGATGCGCACGTTGATATGGTCGCCGGCATCCAGCGCGCGCCGGATCGCACCGATGCGGCCATCCATCATGTCCGACGGCGAGAGGATGTCCACGCCGGCAGCGGCATGCGACAGCGACTGCTTGATCAGCGCTTCGACGGTGATGTCGTTGAGCACGTAGCCGGCGTCGTCGATGATCCCGTCCTGGCCATGGGTGGTGTACGGATCCAGCGCCACATCGGTCATCACTCCCAATTCCGGGAAGCGCGACTTCAACGCACGGATCGCTCGTTGCGCCAGGCCGTCTTCATCCCAGGCGGCGGCGGCATCGAGCGACTTGCCGGCCGGGTCGATCACCGGGAACAGATCGATCACCGGAATGCCCAGTTCCAGCGCTTCCTCGGCAACCTTGAGCAGTTCGTCGATCGACAGCCGCTCCACACCGGGCATCGAGGCCACCGGTGCGCGACCGGACAGCTCGTGCACGAACACCGGGTAGATCAGGTCGTCGGTGGTCAGCGTGTTTTCGCGCATCAGCCGGCGCGAGAATTCGTCGCGGCGCATGCGCCGGGGGCGGAAGTGGGGGTGGCCCATGATCGGACTCCAGTTACGGGTAAACAGGATTGCGGCGAACAGCAGCCTTTGCCGCCGAGCGGCTCCGGCAACAGGTACTACGCCAGTACACCGGGCAGACCAGGTCGACGGGTTCGCCGCGCACTATGGAGACTTGCCAGCGGCGGGACGGATCGAAACCTCTGGCGCGACGCGGCCAAGCAGGCCGGAACGCCGGAAATATTTCCGGCAGGCCCGCCATTCTACGCGTGCACCGTCGGACTCGCCGCAGGCAGCCGACCTCAGATGAAGCCGCCACCCAGACTCAGGCGGACCACCCCGACCACGATCACGATGCCGTTGAGCAGCAGGCCGCTTCTGGAGCGCCCGCGCTTGCTGGCATGGGTGAACAGCACGCCGATCGCGGCGATCAGCGCGCCCACCGCGGCGAACGGAATCAGGAACCAGTTGCCCCATCCCAGCAACGGGATGAAGGCCAGCAGCATCCACAGCAGCGCCACAATTCCCCATACCAGGCTGATCAGCCCCATATCCCTCTCCTTGCCTCGGTCCAGCCCCGAAAGATAGCCTGCCAACATGCCTGTTGCAGGAATGCCTGCCGCGCCCTCACATCCGCAGCGCTACCATGCTGCCACCAGTTCGCGACCGATTCAGTGAACGCCGCGGATCATCCAGTTTCGGATCACGGGGTACTGTCATGAAATCCAAACTTGTCATCGCACTGGCCCTGTCCCTGCTGGCGGCGGGTTGCGCCAGCACCTCCAAGGTCATGCTCGGCCAGGCGCGCGCGCCAGTGGACCCGGCCACCGTACAAATCTATTCGACTCCGCCGGCCGGTTCGGTCGAGATCGCGCAGCTGGAATCCTCCAGCGCGGTCGGTTTCGGAACCCAGGGCCAGACTGATGCCGCCATCGCCCGGCTCAAGCGCGAAGCCGCTGCACTCGGTGCCAACGGCGTGATCCTGATGGGCGTGGGCGCCGGCGGTTCCCCCGTGGGCATGTCGGTGGGCGCCGGCAGCTTCGGCCGTCATTCCGCCGGGGGCCTGAGCATGGGTATCCCGACCCAGCAGAAGCGCGCCGCGGGCGTGGCGATCTGGGTACCACCGGCCACCGGCAACTGAGCCGACGGCCACCGCAGACAACAAGGGCGCCTACCGGCGCCCTTTCTTTTTTGGCAGCTGCAGCCGGCCCGGAACCCGCCCGCATCGGGCAGCACCGAATCCGGAGGGCGACCGCATCCGCGGCCTCGACCGGCAGCTTTGTCGCCGATCAGGGCGCCAGGCAGCGCCCCAGGAACTCCTCGGCAATGCGGTAGCGGTGCAGCGCGTTGCTGCCCGACAGCCCATGCTTGGCGCCGGGGTAGGTCATCAGCTCGAATGGCTGGCCGCGCTGCTGCAGGCCGCTCATCAAGGCGGTGGAATTGGTGAACAGCACGTTGTCATCGGCCATGCCATGGATCAGCAGCAGCTTGCTGGTCAGGCCATCGAGATGGGTGCCTATGCGGGCTTCGCGGTAGCCGGCTTCATTGGCCGCCGGCAGGTTCATGTAGCGCTCGGTGTAATGGGTGTCGTACAGCCCCCAGTCGGTCACCGGCGCGCCCGCCACGCCACAGGCGTACTGGTCGGACGCCTTGGCCAGCAGCATCAAGGTCATGTAACCGCCATTGGACCAGCCCTGCACGCCGATACGCGCGCCATCCACCCACGGCTGCGCCTTGAGCCATTCCACGCCCTTGAGCTGGTCGGCCACTTCCACCGTGCCCTGCTTGCCGTACAGCGCGCCGCCGAAATCGCGGCCCCGGCGCGGCGTGCCGCGGTTGTCCAGCGAGAACACCACATAGCCGTGCTGGGCCAGGTACTGGTTGAACAGGTGGTCGCCCCGACCCGGCCAGCTGTCGGTCACGGTCTGCGCGGCCGGCCCGCCGTACACGTACACCACTACCGGATACTTTTTCGCCGGGTCGAAGCCTTCCGGTTTGACCAAGCTGTAGTGCAGCGTGGTGCGGCCATCGGCCGCGGTCAGCGTGCCGAATTCGACCGGGCGCTGCGCGTCGCGGTACCGGGCGTACGGGTGGCCGGGATCAGCCAGATCGTTGTCCAGCAGCGTGGCGATCTTTTCGCCATTGGCGCGGTACAGCTCGATCTGCGGCGGCGTGGTGGCATTGGACCAGCTGTCCACGTACACGCTGGCGTTTCTGGCGAAGGCGGCGCTGTGCATGCCCGCGCTGTGCGAGAGCTTTTTCGGTGCACCGCCGCCCAGCGCCACCGAATAGATCTCGCTGCGCAGCGGCGATTCGATGCCGGCGCGGAAATACACCCTGCCGGCGGCTTCATCGACCGCCAGCAATTCGTCCACCGGCCAATGGCCCAACGTCAGCGGCAGCAGCGTGCGGCCGTCGGCGCTGGCCAGATACAGGTGCTGGAAACCGCTGCGTTCGGACGACCACACGAAGCGGCCATCGTCGAGAAAGCGCAGGCTGTTGTGCAGCGGCACCCAGGTGCGCGAGGTTTCGACAAGCAGGGTGCGCTGCTTGCCGGACGCCAGCGTGGTTTCAATCAGCTCCAACCGCTTCTGGTCGCGGTTCTGGCGCTGGAAGGTCAGATGCTGCGGATCGCGCCAATCCACGCGCGCCAGATAGATGTCGGGCTCTTTGCCCAGATCGATCCATTGCGGCCGGGCCTCTGCCCGCGGCGCGATCACGCCCAGCTGCACGCGCACGTTGGCATCGCCGGCGGCCGGGTAGCGCTGTTCGATCATCTCCACGCGGTCGGCATACATTTCGTAACGCTTCTGCACCGGCACCGGCGATTCGTCGATACGGGCAAAGGCGATCGCCGAGTCATCCGGCGCCCACCAGTAACCGGTGTGGCGGTCCATTTCCTCGTCGGCTACGAACTCGGCCACGCCGTTGCCGATGGTGTCGCTGCCATCGGTGGTCAACGCCAGCTGTCGGCCGCTGGCCAGATCGATCACCCACAGGTTGCGATCGCGCACGAAGCTGACAAACCCGCCCTTGGGCGAAAGCTTGGCGTCGGTGGCGAAACCTTCCCCATGGGTCAGCTGCCGCACCGCGGCCGTGCCCTGCTTGCCCAGGTCGTACAGATACAGTTCGCCGCCGAGCGGGAACAGCAAGGTGCTGGCATCCGGCGACCACTGGTAGTCGACGATGCCGGTCATCGCGGCGATGCGCTGGCGCTCACGGCGGGCTTTTTCCGCATCGCTGAGGGTCTCGGTGCCGGGCAATACCACCTTCGAATCCACCAGCAGCCGGGTCTGGCCGCTGGCGATGTCGTATTCCCACAGATCGAGCTGGTTGCGGTCGCTGTCCTTGCCGCGCAGGAAGGTCACTCGCGAGCCGTCCGGGGCCACCTTGGGCTTCATCAACGTCGGCCCGGACAGCGGCGCACTGCCGGTGATGGCTTCGAGAGTCAGTTTTTCAGCATGGACGGCGGGAGTGGCGAGCATCAGGGCAAGGGCAACGAGCAAGGGACGCATGGAGTTTCCTGTGAACCGGGCAGCAGGGGCCGCGCCATCGTAACCAACCGGCGCGCGGCATGCTCCTCAATAAAACTCGCGTCGGCCGGAACCGCCTTTGCGAGCCTCAGTCCCGTTCAGCGCTGGCCGCCGAACAGGTGCTTGCGCTCCTCGTCACCGAGCGGCTGCCCGGCCTGCGGATTGACCGTGGGGCCGAGCGCGTAGGCCCGCTGGGTCGCCGGACGCGCGGCAATGGCCTGGTGCCAGCGCTGCAGGTGCGGGAAGGCGATGAAATCGGCCGGCAGCTTGTCGTAGGCACCGACCCATGGATGGCTGGCCATGTCGGCGATGCTGTATTCGTCACCGCCCAGGTAGGCCGACTCGGCCAGGCGCTTGTCCATTACCCGGTGCAGGCGCCGCACTTCGCTGTCGTAACGCTCGATCGCATAGGGAATGCGCTCCTGCGCATAGACGTTGAAATGCCCCATCTGCCCGCTCATCGGCCCGAGCCCGGCCATCTGCCAGAACAGCCACTGCAGTGTGGTCGCGCGGCCGCGCAGGTCGGTCGGCACGAACCGGCCGGTCTTCTCGGCCAGGTACAGCAGGATCGCACCGGATTCGAACAGGTGCACCGGCGCGCCGCCGTCGGCCGGCGCGTGATCGACAATGGCCGGCATCTTGTTGTTGGGCGAGATGGCCAGGAATTCGGGCAGGAACTGGTCGCCCTTGCCGATGTCGACCGGCACGATGCGGTAATCCAGGCCGGTTTCCTCCAGCAGCAAGGTGATCTTGTGGCCGTTGGGGGTGGGCCAGTAATACAGGTCGATCATCGCGAAAGCTCCAACGGGCAGGCACTGGAGTGTAGCGACGGCCCGCGCTTGGCAGCGTTAAAGCAGCCCGGTAATCTGCGCACTTTCCTGCAACGCAGCATTCCTTCGCATGTCTCCAGCCAAGCCCCTGAGCCCGCTGTCCACCCTCATCTTCGCCTCGCGCTGGCTGCAGCTGCCGCTTTACCTGGGGCTGATCCTGGCCCAGTGCGTGTACGTATTCCTGTTCGGCAAGGAGTTGTGGCACCTGATCCATTCGGCCACCACCTTGACCGAGCAGCTGATCATGCTCGCCGTGCTCGGCCTGATCGATGTGGTGATGATTTCCAACCTGCTGGTGATGGTGATCGTGGGCGGCTACGAGACCTTCGTTTCGCGCCTCGGCCTGCAGGGCCACCCGGACCAGCCGGAGTGGCTCAGCCACGTCAACGCCTCGGTGCTCAAGGTCAAACTGGCGCTGTCGATCATTGGCATCTCATCCATCCACCTGCTCAAGACCTTTATCGAAGTCGGTGCGCTGGGTGCGGAAGGCGGCAAGTACACCGAGGCCGGCGTGCTCTGGCAGACCGTCATCCACTGCGTATTCATCCTGTCGGCGCTGGGCATCGCCTGGACCGACAAGCTGATGTCCAACGGCGCGCACAAGGCCGCAGCGCACTGAAACCGGAACCGTGACGGACATCACCATTCGAGCCCGACGCAATCGCGGTTTCGTACAGCTCGCGACGGCAATGCTAGATTGCCATTTCGCTCAGGCAGCGCGCCGCTGGGAAACGTCGCGCAGGGCAATGCCCATCTGAGCCTACGGTTCTCACGTTCCATCGATTCAAGGGGAAGTCTGATGTCGTACGTCACGATCCATGGCAAGGCGCGGCTGCTCGCGCCGGTATTGTTGCTGGCCACGCTGGCAGCCTGTTCGGGCAAGGACGAGCCGGCGGCTGCCGCGCCCGCCGCGCCTGCTGCCGGCAGCAGCGCCGCACCGGTGGCGGCGGCCGCACCGGCCGTGTCGGCCAAGGTGCAGTCGATGGGCACCGATGAGTTGCGGGATTCGGCCAGTGCCGCGTTGCGCGACAACCGCATGTACGCCCCCGCGGGCGACAACGCGATGGAGTACTACCTGGCGCTGCGCGAAAAGATGCCGGACGACGCGGCGGTGAAGAGTGCGCTGACCGACCTGCTGCCCTACACCCTGATCGCCGCCGAGCAGAGCCTGTCGCGCGAGGATTTCGCCGAAACCCAGCGGCTGGTCGCGTTGATCGAGAAGGTTGACGACAGCGCGCCGGCCCTGCCGCGCCTCAGGCAGGGCATCACCAACAGCATGCAGGTGGCGGTCAAGCGCACCCAGGACGAGACCGAAAAGGTCAAGAAGGAAGCCGAGGAACGCGCCAAGCAGCTGGTCGAACAGCAGCGCACGGCCAAGCAGCAGGCTGTCGAAGCGGTGGCCGCGCAGCAGATCGCCGACCAGCAGGAAGCCGCTCGCAAGGAAAACGAGCGCCAGGAAGCCGACCGCCAGGCGGCAGCGCGGCGCGAGTCCGAGCAGCGCGCGCAGCAGCAGGCCGCGCAGCAGGCGGCCACGCGTCAGGCGGCAGCACCGGCACTGCGTGCGGTCAGCACCCCGGCGCCGCGCTATCCGCCCGAAGCACTGCGCTCCAACACCGCCGGCGAAGTGCTGGTGGAAATCACGGTCGGCACCGACGGTTCGGTCACCAACGCCCGCGTGCTGCGCGCCAATCCGGCCCGCATCTTCGATCGCGAAGCGCTCAACGCGGTCAGGCGTTGGAAGTTCGAACCGGTTGCCAATGAAGTCACCACCCGCCGCACGCTCGCCTTCTCGCCCAACGGCTGATCGCCGGTCACGCGGCAACGGAAAAGGCCCGGATCGCTCCGGGCCTTTTTTTGTGGGAGACACCCGCGCCAGCAGTGCGGCGGCTCAGCCGGAAATCGCCAGCTTTTCCTGGCGGTAACGCCACACCGACAGCGACCACAGCACCACCACCAGCCCCAGCGATGCCAGCAGGTAGATCGACCATTGATCGGCGGTCGGCATTTCGCCGCGGGTGACCTTCACCAGCATCTGGTTCTGCGACAGGAACGGCACCGCGTACTGCCACAGCGCGGTGTCCCGCAGCGGGTAGGCCATCAGCGCATAGCCCGGCAGCATTGGCAGCATCATCAGCCAGACGATATGGCTCTGCGCCTCCTTCATGCTCTTGGCGCTGGCGGCCAGCGCGGTCAAGGTCGCCGTGCCGATCAGCACCAGCGGCAGCAGGATCACCAGCACCTTGCCCATCGCCGCGAAACTGACATCCAGCGAACGCGCCACGCCGCTGCCCAGGCTGGAGCTGAGCTTGAACGAGAGCAGGATCAGCAGCATCGAGCCCATGCCCACCGCCGCGGCCGCCAGCATCTTGCCGCTGACCAGGGCGCCGCGCGAGACCGGTGTGGCCAGCAGCGGCTCCAGCGATTGCCGTTCACGCTCGCCGGCAGTGGTGTCCATCGCCAGATGCGAGCCACCGATGAAGGCCGACAGGGTCAGGATCAGCGGCAGGATGAAGGACAGGAAGATGCCGCTCTTGGCTTCCGGCGTGGCCAGGTCGCGGGTGGCGACATTCACCGGTGCGGCAACCATGGGACTGACGCCGCGCGCCAGCAGGCGCAGCGCCCCGACCGACTGTCCGTACTCGGTCAACGCCGCGCGCACCCGCGCCACCTGCACCTCGCCGGTACGGCGCGTGGTATCGGTGACGATCTCGACCTTGGCCGGTTTGCCGGCATGCCAGTCGTCGCCATAACCGGCATCGACCACCAGCGCCAGGTCCTCCTGCTGGGCCCGGATGCGCGCCTCGATATCTTTCGGCGCCGCGACCGCGTCGATGCCACGGCTGGCCAGGAACGCCACCAGGTTCGGGACCTGGTCGATCCCGGCCACCGGCACCGTCAAGGTCTTCTCCAGCTGGGTTTCGGCACGCATTTCGCTCAGCTTGCCCATGCCCAGGAACAGCAGCGGATACAGCAGCGGGCCGACCAGCAGGGTCAGCAGGAAGGTACGGCGATCGCGGGCGAAATCGCGCAGTTCCTTGCGCATGATCGTGAGCATGCTGCCGAGGAATCCGGTCTTGTTCATGCGTGCAGTCCCTCTTCGCTGCCGATCAGCTTGACGAAGGCGTCTTCCAGGTTGGCCTCGCCCGCCGCTTCGCGCAGTTCATCGGTGCTGCCCTGGGCGACCACCCGCCCCTGGGCCACGACCACGATGCGGTCACACAGCGCGGCCACCTCCTGCATGATGTGGCTGGAGAAGATCACGCAGCGCCCCTCGGCACGCAGCTCCTTGAGGAAGCTGCGCAGGCCGCGGGTGGTCATCACGTCCAGGCCGTTGGTCGGCTCGTCCAGGATCACGTTGCGCGGATCATGGATCAGTGCACGCGCGATCGCGGTCTTGGTGCGCTGTCCCTGGCTGAAGCCTTCGGTGCGGCGATCGAGGAAATCCTCCATCTGCAACGCCGCCGCCAGCCGCTGCGTGCGCTCGGCGATCGCCGCCGCGGACATGCCGTGCAGTTCGCCGAAGTAGTCGATGTTCTCGCGCGCGGTCAGCCGCTTGTAGACGCCACGGGCATCGGGCAGCACGCCCAGGCTGCGGCGTACCCGGTTCGGGTCGACCGCCGCATCGATGCCATCCACCAGCACGCGCCCGCTCTCGGGTGTCATCAGGGTGTACAGCATCCGCAATGTGGTGGTCTTGCCGGCGCCATTGGGGCCGAGCAGACCGGTGATCTGGCCATCGTGGGCGGTGAAACCGACGTCATCCACGGCGATCACCGGGCTCTTGTCCTTGCCCTTGCCGGGAAAGGTCTTGCGCAGTCGTTCTGCAACGATCATTGGCTCAAATCCTCAGGGATGCGGCAGGTCACGGTTCCCAGCCATTGAAGCTGGTGAACGGCGGCACGTAATTGAGTTTTTCCAGGCAGGCGCCATCAAGCGCCTTGGCGTCGGGCGGTCTTGACGAACTGGGCGAACAGCTTCGGCATGCAGCCGGCACCGATCACGTTGTGGCCCTGTCCACGCAGCACGAACAGCCGGCCATTGGGCAGCGTCTTGACCACTTCCTCGCCATAACGCGGCGGGGTGACCGGGTCGAACTCGCCTTCCAGCACCAGCGCCGGCACGCCGGTGGCCAGTGCATGATGGAAATCATCCGGCACCGCCCCCTTCGGCCAGACCTGGCACATGCCGGCCATGGCCTGCGCCATGCGGTTGCCGAGCACGGTATCGGCATCCTCCTCGCGTCCGATCATGCCCTCGCTGTCCTCGCTGCAGATCACCGACAGCTGCATGCCCATGGCCATGGCGTCCTTCATGTCGTCCTGCATCATCTGCGCCAGCGCCATCAGGTTTTCATAGCGGCCGTTGCCGGCCTCATGGATCAGCTTGGGCAGCAACGCGCCAGCCGCAGGCATGTAGGCGTACATGCGCACCAGCCCGGCCACGGTATCGGCGGTGAGCTGGTCTTCGCGGCGTTCGCCGCTGCTGGCATCGCGATAACTCACGGTGACCGGCTGCTCACGCAGCTTGGCCAGCAACGTATCCAGCTCGGCGCGCGGATCGCCCAGGCGCTGTTTGCACGAGGCAATCCGGGTACACTGCGCGAATTGCAACGCCAGCGCGTCATCCAGGTTGCGGGCGAAGATGTTGCCCAGCTGCAAGGTGTTGGGCACCACCGAATCGAGCACGATGCTGCGCGTCTGCTGCGGGTGGCGCATGGCGTACTGCTGGGCCACGCGCGTGCCGTAGCTGATGCCGACCAGGTTGATCTGCGCCGCGCCGATGGCCTGGCGCACCGCGTCCAGGTCGGCGACCGCATCGGTGGTCGTGTAGTGGCGCAGGTCGGCCTTTGCCGAAAGCGTCGCGACACACGCGGCGGCCATGGTCCGCATCGCCTGCGGCGATGAGTCCTCGCCTTCGTCCGCATCGCAGGCCAGCGGATTGGATTGCCCGGTGCCGCGCTGGTCGACCAGGATCACGTTGCGCAGCTTGCGCACTTCGGCAAATACCGGATCCAGCGCCGGATAGCTGGCCACCGCCGCCTGGCCCGGTCCGCCGGCCAGAAAGAACACCGGGTCCGGCTGCAGGTCACCGGGCTTTTCCGGCGCCAGCCACGCGATGTTCAACGCGATCTTGCGCCCTTGCGGATTGGCCCGGTCCTCGGGGACCTCGAAGGTGGCGCACTGCGCCTCGAGGCTGCCGCGGCTGAGTGCCGAGCTCAGGCTGCAGGGCGTGAACGCCAGGCTGCCGAGCATGCGCGGTTTGACCGCCACGGCAGGCGCGGGCGCATCGGTGTCCTTCGGCGCGGCCGGCTTGAGCGCGCGGTAGCCGAGGAAGCCGGCGAGCACGAGCAGAACGAGAATGCTGCGGGTTTTGCGGGACATCATCGGAAACGGCCCCTTGCGGTGGATGGAAAGTGGTTTCTTCGTGGAACAGGACGGCAGGGCGGAACTTATGTGACATCCGGCAGGAAGATGTCCTCGATCCGGGATGCGAACAGGCGCGCGATGCGGAAGGCCAGCGGCAGGCTCGGGTCGTACTTGCCGGTCTCCAGTGCGTTGACCGTCTGTCGCGACACCTCCAGACGTTCGGCCAGCTCGCCCTGTGACCAGCCTTGCGCGTCACGCAGTTCGCGTATGCGGTTGTTCATGGCTGTCCACTCAACCGTAGCGCCGCGAGACCACGACCTTGGCCAGTCCATAGAACAGGCAGGCCAGCGGGAACACCCAGATCATCGCAACACCGGCAGGCACGTCGATGACCCTGGAGGTCTGCAGGAAGCCTGCGCCCATGTACAACAGGCACAGCATCGCGGTGGCGATGCTGACCGCCTCCAGTTCGATGCGCTGCTGCATTTCATCCACATCGCGGATATAGCGGATCATCGTGCGCAGTACGAATCCAATCGGCACCACCGGCGCCAGCGCCACCACCGCGCGCAGCAGTGGGGCCAGTTCCATGCGCTTGAGCATCAGTATCGACAGCACCAGCGTCACCACGTAGACCGCCATTGCCGCCATCATCTCGCGCATGTAGCGCTGGCGCAGCGGCTTGGGTGCTGCGTCGCAGGGGTCCGGCAGGTACCTTCGCAGCAGCGCCGCGAATACCAGGCTGGCCCCGACCCCCACGCCGAACCCGGCCAGCCATCCGGCCGGTCCCTCCGGGATCAGCCCAGGCAGCAGGCGCGGCACAGCCAATCCCACGAACAGGCACAAGGTGCCAGCGGCGAGCAACTGCACCGTGGTGAGCTTCCTCATCGCCGACCGCGCCAGTCATGGAGCAGCTGACCGAGCGCCATGGCGATGAATCCCAGCCCAAGCCAGAAGAACGTGGCCTGCTCGCTGAAGCCCACGCCGACAAACGCCAGTCCGGTCCCCAGGAAGCTGTAACCGGCCGCCCGGCTTTGCTTGCACCCATTGCGATTCATGCCCCACCCCTGTCAAGTTCGCTTGACACAAGATAGCGAGCCCCACGGAAGCGTGTCAAGCACACTTTACATGCGACCAGACAGCGGATCCGACATCAGGTTTTGGGGCCTGCCGGGGCTCAACCAGAAGCACGCCTGCAGCATGGGGATGCGGCGGCGCGGAGCACCCAAGGGTGCTGCGCGCCGGCCAGTCACTTGCTGCTGACGTATTTCTCGCGCCGGATCTGCGGAATCGGCAGGCCGTCGGCCTTGAGCGCCTCGAAACAGCTGTCGACCATATCCGGGTTGCCACACAGGTAGGCGATGTCGCGCGCCGGATCCGGCGCAAACTCGGCCAGGTGCTGCTGCACATAGCCATGGCGCACGTCGGCATGCGGATTGTCCGGCAGTTCGCGCGAGAGGCAGGGCACATAGCGGAACGCCGGATTGGCATCGGCGAACGCGCGGAAGTCCTCGCTGTACAGCAGTTCGGTCGGATTGCGCGCGCCCTGCAGCAGCACCACCTCGATGCCGCGCCCGGCAATGGCCTGCTGCAGCTGCGGCAGCATCGAGCGGTACGGGGTGACGCCGGTGCCGGTAGCGATCAGCAGATAGCGTGCATTGCGGTCGCCGGGCTGCAAGCAGAAACGCCCGAACGGACCGCTGGCGGTGATGTGGCCACCGATGTCCAGTCCTTCGAACAGCGCGGTGGCGGCACCGCCCGGCACGAAACTGACCGCGATATCCACCGCCTCGCCGGGCCCGCGGGCATGGTCGTGGATGGTCGCCAGCGAATAGCTGCGCTTGGTGGCAGTGCCATCGGCGTAGTGGAAATGCACCTGGATGAACTGGCCGGGCAGGAAATCCAGCGGTTGTCCGTCATCGCGGACGAACTGGTAGTGACCGACGGTCGGCGCCAGCATGTGGCGGTCGATCAGCTTGAGGGGGAATTGGGCAGGCACGAAGAAAGAACAGTATGTCGCCGGGCCGGGCCCACGCGGGCTTCTATAATAGCCGCTGCACTTATCCGGCGCCGTACACAGGGCGCGAAGGCCTGAGCTTGATACCCGCATCCCGACCCGTCGCGCCCGCATTGCGCGTCCACGATCTCCACAAGACCTACGACAATGGCGTGCAGGCGCTCAAGGGCGTTTCGCTGGAAGTGACGCCCGGCGACTTCTTCGCCCTGCTCGGGCCCAACGGCGCCGGCAAGTCGACCCTGATCGGCATCATTTCCTCGCTGGTGAACCTGTCCGAAGGCAGCGTCGAGGTGTTCGGCACCGATCTGGTGACCGAACGCAGCACCACCATGCGCCTGATCGGACTGGTGCCGCAGGAGATCAACTTCAACCTGTTCGAAAAACCATTCGACATCCTGGTCAACTACGCCGGCTTCTACGGCATGCCGCGGGTCGAAGCCGAACAGCTGGCCGAAGTCGAGCTCAAGCGTGCGCACCTGTGGAACAAGGCGCACATGATGAGCCGCACCCTGTCCGGCGGCATGAAGCGGCGGTTGATGATCGCCCGGGCGATGATGACCCGGCCCCGGCTGCTGATCCTGGACGAGCCGACCGCCGGCGTGGATATCGAGATCCGCCGCGACATGTGGAAGACGCTGCAGGAGATCAACGCGGCCGGCACCACCATCATCCTGACCACGCACTACCTGGAAGAGGCCGAGCAGCTGTGCCGCAACCTGGCGATCATCAACCATGGCCGCATCGTCGAGCAGGGGCCGATGCGCACCCTGCTGGCCAAGCTCGACGTGGAAGGCTTCCTGTTCGACATCGATGGCGAACTGCCGGCGCAGCTGCCGGTGATCGAGGGCACCACCCTGGTCGCCACCGATGCGCACACGCTGGATCTGGACATGCCGCGCGCGATGGACCTGAACCGCATATTCGACACGCTCGGCGCCGCCGGCATCCGCGTGCGATCGATGCGGACCAAGAGCAACCGCCTGGAGGAGCTGTTCGTGCGCCTCACCGGCAACCCGGAGAACGCCGCATGAGCACGCCCCTTCCCATGACCGACCGCCAGCGCAACTGGGTGGCGTTGGGCACGATCGTCCGCCGCGAGGTCAACCGCATCCTGCGCATCTGGGGCCAGACGCTGGTGCCGCCGGCGATCACCATGACCCTGTACTTCCTGATCTTCGGCGGCCTGATCGGCTCGCGCATCGGCGACATGGGCGGCTACAGCTACATGCAGTTCATCGTGCCCGGGCTGGTGATGATGAGCGTGATCCAGAACAGCTACGGCAACATCAGCTCCTCGTTCTTCGGCGCCAAGTTCGGCCGCCATATCGAGGAACTGCTGGTCAGCCCGATGCCGAACTGGGTGATCCTCGGCGGCTATGTCACCGGTGCGGTGGCGCGCGGCATGGCCGTGGGCGTGATCGTGCTGTTGATCGCCATGTTCTTCACTCCGGTGCGCATTCCGCACCCGCTGGTGACGCTGACCACGGTGCTGCTGGGCGCGGTGATCTTCTCGCTGGCCGGTTTCATCAATGCCGTCTACGCCAAGAAGTTCGACGACGTCGCGATTGTGCCCACCTTCATCCTGACCCCGCTGACCTATCTGGGTGGCGTGTTCTATTCGGTCAAGCTGTTGCCCGGCTGGGCCGAGGCCGCCACCCATGCCAACCCGATCTTCTACATGGTCAACGCGTTCCGCTACGGCCTGCTGGGCACCAGCGATGTGCCGCTGTGGGTGGCCTATGCGCTGATGCTCGGCTTTGTGGCGGTGCTCAGCACCCTGGCGCTGTGGTTGCTCAAGCGCGGGGTCGGCCTGCGCAGCTGACAACGGCCATCACATACTGGTGAATCCATTCATACGGCGCCTTCTTGGCGCCGTACTTGTATTGGTATGCTCCGATGACAGGGGGCTCTTGATCAGCTGATCGACCGGAGCACTAGATGATCGCAGCAGCACCACAACACGCCGGCTGGCAGAACACGCTGCCGCCTTGGTCCGGGCGTCCATCACGGCGCCCGTGCCGCCACCGCGCGGCACCGCTGCAACGCCTGCCTGATGCAGCCCGCATTCCGCAGCGCTCGCGCCAACGGGCCGTGGCACCGGTTTCACTCGCGACCTGCGGACGTGACACGCAAGTGGCACGCGCCGGTTCCGTCTGACCCATCCCGACTGCGCACTGCCGCCACTGCCGGCGGCGGATTCCTTTTCCCTTTTGCCAGAGCAGATATGAAACCTTTCCACAACAGACACACTGCATTTGCCGTATCCGCGTTCGCCTTGCTGCTGGCCACGGCGTGCAACCGTGCAGACACGTCCGGCCATGATGAAAATACGCAGGCACCTGCCGCGACCAGCGAAAGTGCCAGCAGCGCCGCGCCGGCAGCGGAGGCTGCTGCCAGCCACGCATTCGATGCCACCAGCCTGCCGGTGTCCGATGCACCGCTTGGCGAGTTTCCGTATCTCGGACTGCCCGACGGCTACCAGGCGCGCAATCCGACGACCGGCAAGTTCGAACGGGTTCCGTTCTGGACCGGCGACCGCCTGCAGTGGATAGAGGGCCGCGTCTACGGCTCCGGCATCGCACCTGCGCAAGGCCACGAGTACTCGCAGCTGGAACTTGCGCGCAACGTGCAGGCGCTCGTCGAGCAACTGGGCGGGCGCCATGTCGGCAGCGGACGGATTGCGCAGCAGGCGATCGCTGAAATCCTCAAGTCGCCGATTGCCGTGGACCATGTGGATGGACTGGGCGACATCTACAACGAGGCCGTGGACACCTACGTGATCCGCCGCGCCGATCGCGACATCTGGATCCAGCTCACCCGCAGCGGCCATGCGGGCGGCTGGCTGATCGCCGAATCGCGACCGGTGGCGATCACCGCAAAAGCGCTGCCCGCCGACACGTTGATGAAGTCGCTTGAGGCGCACGGCAATGTCGCGCTCGACATCCGTTTCGAAACAGACCAGGCAACAATTCTTCCTGCATCCAAACCGCAACTGGAGCAGGTGATCAAGCTGTTGAACGATGCACCGCAACTGCGTCTTTCGATCAATGGACACACCGACAACAGCGGTGATGCCGCACACAACCTGCAGCTCTCGCAACAACGCGCGCACAGTGTAAGTGCCTATCTGCAAGCAGCTGGAATCAGCAGCAAACGCCTTGAATCAAGCGGTTTCGGCGATACCAGGCCGGTAGCGGAAAACAGCACCGAAGAAGGCAAAGCGCGCAACCGACGTGTAGAACTCGTGAAAGTGTGACTTGAATTCCTGTTCAGTTCTTTCGCCGTGTTTTGTCTTGAACATGCCACACCACCGTGATTAGATCGGTCCGCATCAGTTCAGGGGGCGTCACATGCGACTGGTGTCTTTGAATTTTTTTCCGAAGTAGCAGGACGGCAGACTGCAATGCGGCGAGCGCATTGCAGCGCCAAATCGAACCAGGAGAAAACCATGCGCAACATGCCCCGCAAGTTCGGCTTCAAACAGCGCGGTCAGGGTATGACCGAGTACATCATCATCACTGCACTGGTGGCGATCGCCGCCATCGCCGCCTTCACCTATTTCGGTGGAACCGCGCGCAGCCAGGTTGCCGGTATGGCCAAGGAGCTTTCCGGCCAGAGCGCAACCCAGTCGATCAACCGCGCCAAGAACGTCTCCAACAAGGCCCAGGCGGAAGCCGATAAAGACAAGGGCATGGACGCTTACGAGAACAAGTAAGCCGTCCTGTTCCGCGCCACACGCGCAGCAACGCTGCGCGTGACTTCCCCCACCGTCCTCACTTCGACCCTGGTGCCTCTGCGCAGGCGCCAGCGGTCGACCTTTGCCCGGTGAAAAGCCATGACTCCCCGTGCCAGAGCACATTCCTTCTGCACCCGCAGGATCCATTCGCTGCGCCAACGACGCACCATGGCCGGCCAGGCGATGGTGCTTGGACTGGTGATGCTGCTGGTGCTGTGCGTGGGCGTCATCGTCCTGTTCGATACCGGGCAGACCGTCAACAAGAAAGTCGAGCTGGTCAATGCCGCCGACGCCGCCGCCTACAGCGTGGCCGTGCAGCAGGCCCGCGCCCTCAACTTCGCCGCCTATGCCAACCGGGCACGCGTGGCCAATGAAGTGGCGGTGGCGCAGACCATCGGCCTGTACTCCTGGATGAACCAGTTCCACACCACCACCATCGTCATGGAAAGGACGATGGCCACGCTGTCAGCGATTCCCTATGTCGGTGTCGTCTTCCGGGCACTGGCAACCGTATTCAAAGCGGCCGGCCAGGTGTTCAAGGCCGCGCGGGCTACCTACCGGCCGATCGCGCAGGCCGCGGTCCAGGCGCTGGATTTCCTCAACGGCAGCTTGGCCACCGCATCGCGGCTGGTGCTGCAAGGCGTGGCCCGGGTCGACGGCATTCTGGTGGCCAGGGACATCGTGCAACGCAATTCGCCCGACGCGACGCTGAGCGGCGTCGGCGCCGGTGTGCTTGGCGCGCAGTTGTTTACCGCCAACGACAGCTTTCTGGACAGTTACAACATCCCGCGTTCGCGCGCGGGCGGCGGTGTGAGCGGTTCGATCAAGGATCGTGCCGGCGCCGACCGCTTCCGCAATGTGGTGATGCAATCGCGCGACCCGTTCTCCTGGAGTCGCAGCGACCATGACTGGAATCTTTTCCTGATCAAGTTCAACCAGTCCGGCGGTACCGACATGGTGGACTACGACCGCTGGGTTGCCGCCGACGTGCTGGGGCTGGAAGTGAACCTGCCATCGCCGCTGGACGATATCGAACTGCCGCTGGGCTGGGGTGGCGCGCAGGCGGTGCGGCGGCAGCAGCAACAGCGCTTCATGCCCGGGTTCGGCAACGGCAACGGCTGGCTCTCGGAGTTCGACAACAACCGGCGCTACCGTCCCTACGGCGACATGCGCCGCGAGAACCGCGTTGCCAGCAACATGGTCGACGGCGATCCCAACGTGGCGCTGGAGGGTGGCAAGAGGAATGGCGCGTACTTCACCGGCTACAGCGGCCTGCGCGACTACGACGATGTGAAAAGCGGCCAGGGTTTACGTCCCTATACCGAGCCTGACGCAGGCGCCGATGCGGCGAAGAACACCGGGCCGATCTTCACCGTGCATGTGGAAACCGACGTGGCCAATGCCCGCACCAGCGCCGCGATCGAAGGTATCGGCGGTCCTGCCGGCTCGCCGATGGCGATGGAGGACACCGCGGCCGGCGGCAAGATCTCCGCGTACGCCTCCGGCCAGGTGTATTTCAACCGGCCCCCGAACCACGCGCTGTTCAAGCGCGGCGACGGCCGGCTGGAGATCGGCAACCTGTTCAGTCCGTACTGGCAGGCGCGCCTCGTCGACACCCCCGCTTCGGTTGAAGCACTGCTGGGAATCACCCGTCTATGAACCACGCACCGCTGTATTCGCCCCCCGCCCGCACGACCGCCCTGGGCTTGTGCTGCCTGTTGCTGGCCGCCTGCAACAGCCCTGCCAATGGTTCCGCACCCGCGGCGATCAAGCAGGTTCCGGCGATCCACCTGGAACAGACCGCCGAGCTGCTGCTGGACGGACAGAACGCCGCACTGAAGGCCTACAACGACACCGTCGCGGCGTGTGAAGCCGGCGGCCTGCCCACGCGCAGGCTGGATGACAGCGAGCTGCCGCTACTGGGCACCACCCGTTACGAGATGTGGATCGATGGCGACAGCGAGACGCTGCAGACCCGTTCGTGGGACGTGGCCAGCGACGGTGCTGCGGGCAGCTGCCAGTTCCGCCTGGAAATGAGCGGCAACTTTTCCCGCATCGCCGATTCCCGCCAGGTCGAGGTGGATCTGGCCAGCGGCGCGCGCGAAGAGGTTGCCCTGACCGACGCGTCGGGCCTGCAGCGCTTCGCCATCGCTGCCGCCGATGATCTACCCGGCGCGGGGTTCACTGCCGGCGGTGAAACGCAGGTGGGCGGGCAGCCCTGCCAGCAATGGACCGCAGCTAACAATGGCGATCGGCTGTGCGTGTGGTCCGGCGGACGCCAATGGGGCTTTGGCGCCGCACCGGTCCACGACCACCGCCCCGGTCCGAACTACATCGTGCTGCAACAGCAGCCGGGCAACGGCAATGGATACGGGGTAACAACCCAGCGCTTCACTGTCGGTGAGGCCTTCGACACGCCGGCCGCCGCCACGGGTCGGCAGCCGTGAGCGCTCCGGCATTCCAGCGCGGCCAGAGCATGGTGGAAATGATCGTGCTGTGTCTGGTGCTGGTGCCGCTGTTCCTGCTGGTACCGGTGCTCGGCAAGTACATGCACATCCGCCAGTTGGCGCAGCAGGCCACGCGAGCGGCGGCGTGGGAAGCAACGTCCTCGCCCTCGTACGCGATACCGTCGACCGCGCTGGTGCGGCCGCAGTTGATCGAGCGTCATTTCGGCGCCACCGACGCCCCCATCAGCAGCCGCGCCCCGACCGGCACCGCCGAGCGCCTGGACAACCCGCTGCTGAACACCTTCTCCGACCAGCCGCTGCTCCAGCGCAGCGATATCCAGCTGGATGCCTACACCAATGATCGCGAGCCCGGCCTGATGGGCAGGCTTTCCGGCGTGCTGGCCAGCCTGCCCGGCCCCTTCCCGCCCAACGAGCGCGGGCTGGTCACCGCCCGCATGGACCTGAGCCTGCGCGACCTGCGCCTGGCCAATGGCAGCGCCGCTTCTTTCCTGGAACCGTTCGACACCATCGGCCTGCGCATGCAGACCACCAGCGCGGTGCTCGCCGATCCGTGGAATGCCGCCGGCTCGGGCATCGACACCCCGCATCCACGCTCGGTGACGGCGCAGGTCCGCAATCTCGTGCCGACCTCGCGCCTGGAAGAAGGCACCCGGCTGTTGAGTGCGGCGCAGTCGCTGCCGCTGTTTGGCGTGCTGGGTGACCTCAAGCCGGGACACCTGGAGCCCGATGTGGTGCCGATGGACAAACTGGAGCGTTATGCCTCGCGTCCGTGATGCCGGCACGGCAGTGCTGTTGGCAGCAAGCATCCAGTGCGCAGTGGCGGCCGACTGGCCGGAACTTCCGCTGCCGGAGGACTCGCCGGGGGAATGGGTGTCGCGGCACATGATCCACAACGGCGTGCCGATGCGCGCCGCGCGCTTCCAGAGCAAGCAGACGCCAACCCAGCTGCTCCGCTTCTACGAACGCAAATGGCCCGGCCAGCTGACCGTCACCAACCTGGGCGGCAAGCAGATCCTCGCCCACGGCACCGGCAGCCACTTCATCACCATCGAACTCAGTGGTGGCGCCGCCGGCAGCGAGGGACAGATAGGCATCGTGGAATTGGTGAAGGACAAACCCGCCACCGCGCCGGGTGCCGGCTTCCTGATGCCGGCCGGTACCAGCGTGGTGACCGACACCGTCTACCTCGACAACCCCGGTCGCACGCTGGCGATGAGTACCGCCCTCTCCCCGTTCCAGGTCGATGCGTTCTACAAGGCGCGCCTGCCCGATCAAGGCTGGCGCAAGGAAGGTGGAAAGCCGTGCCCGGTGATGGCGCAGAGTTGTGTGAGCAGTTACGCCAGTGGCAAGCAACAGATGACCCTGACCTTCCACCGCAACGGTGAGACCACCGAAGTCGTCGCCAACCAGAGCTCGAGGTAGTCCGTGACCAGACGTTCCCCGCCACTGCCGGGCATGCGCGCGCAACGCGGCGCGGCGCTGATCGAATACACCATCGTCAGCGTGCTCGGAATCATCGTGCTCGTGGCCGAGCCCAACATCATCCTTGAACTGGTGCAGGCACTGCGCAAGGCCTATTCCAGCTTCGTCTATGCCCTTTCGCTCGGATGGATATGAAGAAGATCAACATCAAACCGAATCGCAACCTCGTGTTCATCATCGTCGCGCTCGCGCTGGGCGGCCTGGCTGCGCTGCTGGCGGTGAATTACGTGCAGAAGACCGTGGCCGAACGCACCAAGGTCGAAGGACAGACCGTGGTGGTGGCGGTGCCCAAGCAGAACCTGGAGATGGGAACCCAGATCACGTCCGACGACCTGGCCGCGCGTCCGGTGCCGGCCGATCTGGTGCCGGCCGACGCGATCACCCCCGACAACTACGACCGGTACGTCGGCCGGGTGCTGCGTGCACCGTTGCCGCAGGGTGTTCCGGTCCCGGGAGCGGCGCTGGTTCCGCTGTACGACCAGTTCTCCGCGGTGATCCGCTCCGGCAGCGTGGCCTACACGATGTCGGTCGATGAAACCAATTCGATCTCGGGCATGGTCGCGCCCGGCGACCGTGTCGACCTGCTGCTCACCGTGGACGAGGAACAGGGCGGCGCGCGCGTGCTGCCGCTGCTGGAGAACATCAACGTGCTGGCAACCGGCAACCGCGTCGGCGAGCAACCGGCGGACGAGGACAACCTGGGCTATTCCAACATCACCCTGGAGCTGACGCCGCGTGAGGCCGAGCGCCTGACCGTGGGCAGCAAGGCCGGCGGATTGCGGGTGATGCTGCGCCACAACCAGGACGAGGATTCGTTCGGGCTGGGCGGCCTCACCCAGAAACAGCTGCTGGAAAAAACCGGCAGGAAAACCCAACCGGCCCGCACCGGCCAAGGCGTTCATTTCATCATTGGAGGCAAGGGCTGAAGCATGCGCACACGCACGTCAGGTTTATCCATGTTGGGCGCATTCATCGCCATCACGTTGTCCCACGCCGCTATCGCCCAACAGGTGGATGTCGGTCCAGGTGCGGCTCCCGGCACTGCTGCAGCGACAACCGCGGCAGACAACCGCGCCGCGACACCGGTGTCCGGCGCCGCGGCCGGCTCGCTGGTACCAGCTCCAGCGTTTCCCACTCCGGTGCCCGATGCTGCGTACTCGCGCCCGGCGGCCGGCCGCGAGGCCGTGGCCTTGCCGCAACGGGTCCGGCTGTATGTCGGCCAGGCCGCGGTGTATCGCCTGCCGCGCGCATTCAAACGCGTCGCGGTCGGCAACGGCGAGCTGCTGCAGGTGACCAACATCGGCCGCAACGAACTGGTGGTGATCGGCAACCAGGCCGGTGACAGCACGCTCCACCTGTGGATGCAGGACGGCAGCCAGATCGAGGTGCCCGTCTCCATCGGCGGCAGTGATGCCGGGAACCTGGCCGAAACCGTGCGCACCCTGCTGGCCGATGCCGGCAACATCTCGGTGCATACCGTCGCCGACCGCGTGGTGGTCACCGGCCAGGATGTGCATCCGGGCATCGGCGCACGCATCGAAAGCCTCAAGGAAATCTACCCGCAGCTGCTGGACTTCACCTCCTCCGATCCGGTCGGCATGCGGCCGATGGTGCTGATGGACGTGAAGATCATGGAATTCGACTCCAACGCGCTGGAGGAGCTGGGCATCCAGTGGGAGAACGTGATCCGTGGTCCGGTAGGCGGCCTGCTCAAGGACTTCACCACCAACGACTACTACCGGGTGCTGCCGGAAGGTTCGCCGTTCGAGAGCCTGCAACCGCCGCTGCCGGCGGCGGTGCGGGGCACCCAGGCCTACTTCGGGATCGCCACCACGATCGGTTCGAGCATCAACCTGATGATGAACAGCGGCAAGGCCTTCCTGCTCGCCTCGCCGCAGCTCAGCGCGCGCAGCGGCGGCTCGGCCAAGTTCCTGGTCGGTGGCGAGGTGCCGATCCCGATTCCGCAGGGCTTCGGCCAGGTCACGGTCGACTTCAAGGAATACGGCATCAAGCTGGACATCGAGCCGCTGGTCAATTCCAGCGAGGAGATCTCCACCCGCTTCATGGCCGAGGTCAGCCGCATCGATCCGAGCGTGACCGTGCAGGGCGTGCCCGGCTTCACCACCCGCCGCACCTCTTCGGAAATCAACGTGCGCGCCGGCGAAACCATCGTGGTGTCCGGCCTGGTCGACACCAGCGCGGCCAAGGCGGCGGAGAAATTTCCGATCCTGGGCGACATCCCGATCCTCGGCAAACTGTTCCGCTCCGACGGCTTCCGTGGCAACCGCACCGAGCTGGTGATGTTCGTGACCCCGCGCATCCTCACCCCGGATTCGCAGGAGAACCGCGATGCGCTCGAACGCGGCGACCGCATCCAGGAACGCGGCCGCCAGGCCATGCCCCGACGCAGCAAAGAGTTCGTGCAGTAGGAGCGGCCATGTTCAACGTCCTGATCACCACCTCCAACCGCGGGCAACGCCGCGTGCGCTGCATGCATCGCGAATGCGGCATCGGCCGCGGCGATGGCAACCTCATCGTGCTGCAGGGCTGGAGCATCGCCCAGCAGCACGCAGCGCTCAAACGCGAAGACGCCGGCATCTTCATCCAGCCGCTCGGCGGCCGTGCGCCGGTGCGGGTCAACGGCCAGCACGTGCAGGATGTGCATGGCCCGCTGAGCAGCGTTGACCGGGTCGAGATCGGCGATTACCACCTGCAGGTGATCGACGAGGAACCACCGGCAACCCGGCGGGAAGAGCCGGCCATGGCGCCGCCACCGGCGCCGGCCAATGACGCCGACAGCGACCCCGCACCCGCCTCGCAGGCACTGGTCGACCCCGCCGGTCTGGCAGTGGAAGCCACGGTATGGCGCGCACGCGTGCACGCCGCGCTGGTGCAGCAGATGGACCTGCGCCGGGTGGATGTGCGCGGCATGTCCGACGAGGTGCTGCGCACCACCACCATCGAGCTGATCGACGGGGTCATGGCCAAGGAGTTCGCCGACCTGCCCAAGACCGTCAACCGCCGCCGGCTGGCCAAGGAAGTGCTGGACGAGGCGATCGGGCTGGGGCCGCTGGAGGATCTGCTGGACGACAACAGCGTGACCGAGATCATGGTCAACGCCCATGACCAGATCTTCATCGAACGCGCCGGCCGCATCGAGAAGTCCGCGGTCAACTTCACCGACGACCGCGCGGTGCTGTCGGCGATCGAGCGCATCGTCACCCCGCTTGGCCGCCGCATCGATGAAAGCTCGCCGATGGTGGATGCGCGCCTGAAGGACGGATCGCGCGTCAACGCGGTGATCCCGCCGGTGGCGCTGCGCGGACCCAGCATCAGCATCCGCAAGTTCGCCAAGCGCAAGCTGGTGGGCGAGGACCTGTTGACCTTCGGCTCATTGAACCGGCCGATGCTCGAATTCCTGATCATGGCGGTGAAGGAGCGTCGCAACATCGTGGTCAGCGGCGGCACCGGTTCGGGCAAGACCACGCTGCTCAACATCCTGTCCAACTTCATTCCCGAGGAAGACCGCATCGTCACCATCGAAGACGCCGCCGAGCTGAAGCTGGTCCAGCCCAATCTGGTGTCGATGGAAGCGCGCCCGCCGAACATGGAAGGCAAGGGCCAGATCACCATCCGCGACCTGGTCAAGAACGCGCTGCGCATGCGCCCGGACCGGATCGTGGTGGGCGAGTGCCGCGGTGGCGAGGCGCTGGACATGTTGCAGGCGATGAACACCGGCCACGAAGGCTCGCTGACCACCGCGCACGCCAACAACCCGCGCGAAACCCTGTCGCGTCTGGAGGTGATGGTGATGATGGCCGGCATGGAACTGCCGATGACGGTGGTGCGCGAGCAGATCGCCTCGGCGGTGGACCTGATCGTCCACCAGAAGCGCTTCCCCTGCGGCTCGCGCAAGGTCAGCCACATCTCCGAAGTCACCGGTATCGAGAGCGGCACCATCCAGTTGCAGGACATCTTCCTGTTCAACACACGCTCGCACCACGGCCGCGACGGCAAGGTCGCCGGCGAGTTCCGCGCCACCGGGGCGGTGCCGGAGTTCTACGAAGGACTGGCCGAGCGCGGCGTGAACATCGACCTGGGCATCTTCCGTGCCGGAGGTGCCGAATGAGCCAGCTCTGGTTGATCGCCTTGCTGGCATTCGGCAGCTTCGCGCTGGCGGGCATGTACCTGGCCCACAGTTCCGCCGGATTCATGGAGCGCTATCGCGAAGACTTCATGAACCAGGCGCGGTTGAACCTGTCGGACATGTTCCTGTTCGTGGATACCCGATCGCTGTTCGTCGGCAATGCGCTGCTGCTGGTGCTGCTGCCGCTGCTGCTGTGGGCGGTCACCGGCAACCTGCTGTTGCCCATCGTCACTTTGATCGTGCTGGCGTTCCTGCCGCGCAAGGTCTACCTGTGGCTGAAGCAGCGCCGGCTCGACCGGATCCAGCAACAGTTGCCGGACGGCCTGTTGATGCTGGCCAGCAGCCTGCGCGCCGGCGTCGGCTTCAACCCCGCGCTGGAAACGCTGGCCCAGGAGGGACAACCGCCGCTGGCCCAGGAACTGTCACTGGTCCTGCGCGAGCAGCACATGGGCGTGCGCACCGAGCAGGCGCTGGAGAATTTCGCGCGGCGGGTGCCCGTGGACGACGCCAAGCTGTTCGTGGCGGCGGTGACCATTTCGCGCGAGGTCGGCGGCAACCTGGCCGAAACCCTGGCCACCCTGGCCGAAACCCTGCGCCGCAGATTGATGATGGAAGGCAAGGTCAAAGCACTCACCGCGCAGGGCCGGCTGCAAGGCATCGTGATGGCGATGCTGCCGGCCGGACTGGTGGGCTTCCTGGTGCTGTTCTATCCGGAAACGATGAATCCGATGTTCCACACCTGGCAGGGCTGGTGCGTGATCGCGCTGATCTGCGTACTGGAATACCTCGGCTATCGCATGTGCCGGAAAATCATGACGATCGACATATGAGCTGGATGATCGCCCTCGTTGTAGTGATGGCCATGGCCGCCGTGGTGCTGGTCATGTTCGCCGTTCGCGGCATGCTGCAGCAGGTACCGCAGACCGACCGCCACTACCAGGATCCGCTGCCGCTGGTGCTGCGCCTGCTGTGGCCGGTGGTGGTGGCCGCTACCCACGCCATCGGCCCAGGGCTGAAAGCGGCCCAGCTGGAACGGGCGCACCGGGCGTTGACCTCGGCCGGGCAGGACTTCGTGCTGACCCCGGAGGAGTTGTGCGGCACGCGTATCGTGTCGGCCGGCGTGGTGGCGCTGTTCCTGCTGCTGGTGGTGATCCTGCTGGGCAAGGCCAGCTTCGCCGCGCTGCTGTTCTGCCTGGCATTCGGCCTGCCCATCGGCTGGATGTATCCCTCGCTGTGGCTGGGCGAACGCCGCAAGGTGCGTGCGCGGCGGGTGGTGCGCGACCTGCCGGTATTCCTGGACTTCATCACCATGGGCGTGGAAGCGGGCCTCAACGTCACCGGGGCGATCGAACAATCGGTGCAGCGTGGGCCGCCCGGTCCGCTGTCGCAGGAGTTCTCGCGCATGCTGCGCGACATGCGCGCCGGCCTGCCGCGTTCGGAATCGTTGCGGCGCATGTCCGACCGCATGGATATCTCGCAGGTCACCAGTTTCACCAGCTCGCTGATCCAGGCCGACCGGGTTGGGGCGAACCTCAGCGACACCCTGCGCGCCCAGGCCAACCAGCGTCGCGAAGAGCGCTTCCTGCGCGCCGAGAAACTGGCACTGGAGGCGCCGGTGAAGATGATGCTGCCGCTGGTGATGTTCTTCTTCCCGTTGATCTTCGTGGTGCTGGCCTACTTCATCTACCTGCAGATGAAGCAGCAGGGGATCCTGTGAGGACCCTGTCGCTCCATCGCGGCGCGCAATGCCTGGTGCCGCGGGTGCGCCACGCCCGGCACTGGCACCAACGCCTGTTCGGACTGCTGGCGCTGCCGCCGCTGGGCGAGGGCGAAGGCCTGCTGATCGAGCCCTGCGCGAGCATCCACACTTTCGGCATGCGCTATCCGCTGGACCTGCTGTTCCTGTCCGGCAATCACCAGGTGCTGGGCTGGCGCGAACACCTCGCGCCGTGGCGGGTGGCCTCCTTCGGCGGCGCACGCAGCACGCTGGAGCTTGCGGCCGGCGCGCTGGCGCGGATCGCGCCGCAGGCCGGCGAGCAGCTGCAATGGATCCAGCTCACCGACACCCAGGCTCACGCAGCATCCGGAGGTCTGCCATGACAGCGCGACTCGCGTCGGCCCGCCAGCAGTCAGGCCAATCGCTGGTGGAGTTCTGCATCGTCGTCCCCGCGTTCCTGTTCCTGATCCTGGTGACCCTGCAGCTGGTGCTCATCTACCGCGCCAAGGCCACGCTCGACTACGCCACCTTCCAGGCCGCGCGCGCCGGCGCCACCAGTGGCGTGGACCGGGCAAAAATGCAAAGCGCGTTGGCCTTCGGCCTGACCCCGCTGCTGACCGCGTCGCCGGATGTGGGCGGCGTTGCCCGCGCCCGGGTCAAAGCGGAGCTGGAAACACGGCTGTTCGCCAACATCGACGTGATCTCCCCGACCCGCGCCGCCTTCAACGAGTACCGCGAGCGCCAGTACGACGGGCGCTACGCGCTGCCGAACGACAACCTCGCCTTCCGTGCGGACGGCGTCGGCGCCAGCGGGCTGAGCGTGCAGGACGCCAACCTGCTCAAGATCCGGGTGACCTACCAGCTCCCGCTGATCGTGCCCTTCGCCGACCGCGTGATCGCAGGACTGTCAGCGCTGCTAACCGAAGGTGAAAGCTACCGCCCGCCCTCGATGCTGATCGAAGAGCCGGTCAGCGGCCACCGCCGCTTGCCGATCGAATCCCAGGCCGTGGTACGCATGCACAGTCCCATCCATGACAGCAGCCGACTTGGCCGCTAGACGCCGGGCGTGCGGCCTGCTGGCCGCCCTGGTGGCGGCAACCGGCGCCGCACCTGCACAGCCGCTGGCGGTGCAGGCGCGCATCGAAGCCACGGTGGAAGGTTTTGGCAACCTGGCGCCGCGTGGCACCGACAAGCCCATTGCAGTGACCCTCCATATCGGCCGCGAAGCCCTGCGCGCGGACTTCCATTTCGACACGCCCGGTCCGGACGTCTATCTGCTCAAGCACGACGGGCAGCCGCGGGCGTGGTGGATCAGCCCGCAGGGGCGTTACATGATCCCGGTCAACGATGCCACCGGTCCGTACCGCTACGACCCGCGCCGTCCCTGCGACAGCGTGCAGGGGCGCTGTTCACCGGCGCCGGGCGAGTTCATCGCCGGGCGGCTGGCGAAAGGACTGCACTACGCCGACGCCCGCCGCGGTCCGGATGGCACCACCCGCGGCACCTTGTGGATCGACAGCCAGACCGGCCTGCTGCTGGGCTACCGCGGCAGCGTCGGCAACCGCGGCGAGACCCGCAGTCTGCGTGTCCGCCAGGTCTCCTACGAGGCGCCGGACCCGGCGTTGCTCACGTTGCACGGGCACCTGAATATCCCCAAGGGCATGGCCCAGTGAGCGCGGCGCTGCTGCCCAGTGCGCTGCTGACTCTTTATTATCGGGACGCATGTCTTCATGAAGGTAGCTCCGGCAGATGCACATCCTGATTCTTGGCGCCGGCGGCACCGGCGGTTACTTCGGCGGACGCCTGGCCCAGGCCGGCGTGGACGTCACCTTCCTGGTGCGCCCGGCACGTGCCGCGCAACTGCAGCGCGATGGACTGGTGATCCGCAGCCCGCTCGGCGATGCCGCATTCCCGGTCGCCCATGTCACCGCTGATGCGTTGCCGGCATTGGCGCAGGTGCAACCGTTCGACCTGGTGATCCTCAGCTGCAAGGCCTACGACCTGGACAGTTCGATCGAGGCCATCGCGCCGGCAGTGCACGCCAACACCACGGTGCTGCCGATCCTCAACGGCCTGCGCCATTACCCGGCGCTGGACGCACGCTTCGGCCACGCGCAGGTGCTGGGCGGGCTGTGCTTCATCAGTGCCACCAAGGCCGACGACGGCGCGGTGCTGCATCTGGACAAGCCGGCCAGGCTCACCTTCGGCGAGCGTGACCGCGGCGCCGACAGCGCCCGCGTGCAGGCGCTTGCCGATGCCTGCAATCGCGCCGGCATCGACCACGTCGCATCGGCCGATATCGCGCAGGAGCAGTGGATCAAGTACACCTTCCTCACCGCGCTTGCCGCCGCAACCTGCCTGATGCGCGCCGACGTGGGCACGATCATCGCCACCGATGCGGGCAATGCGTTCATGCAGGCCCTGTACGGCGAATGCCTGGCCGTGGCCGCTGCTGCCGGCCAGCCCATCCCCGACAAGGCCAGGGAGATCGCCTTGGCCGCGCTCACCCGCCCCGGTTCACCGATCAAGGCCTCGATGCTGCGCGACCTCGAGGCCGGGCAGCGGGTGGAAGCGGGCCATATCGTCGGCGACATGCTCGAACGCGCACTCGCCGCCGGCCACGCCGCGCCATTGCTGCAGACCGCGTATTGCCACCTGCAGGCCTACGAGGCGCAACGCGCGGCCTGAGGCTCCCGCCGCCGCCACTATGCAGCGCCGGCTCTGGCCGCAAGTGCTGGCTGCCACACCCGGCGGCACGCGAACACCCCGCTGCGCTCTGTCCTCTGTTCCAGCGCAAATCCGCTTCGCGTTCCCGCGCAGCTCAGCCGGTGCCGGGCAGCCGGAAGAACGCGCGGGTGGCGGCAACCGTATGTGCGGCGGTGACCGCCACCTCTTCGCCACGGTCACGTGCCAGTTCCTCGACGATATGCGACAGATACATCGGCTCGTTGCGGCGGTCCTTGGGCATCGGCTTCAAGGTGCGCGGCAGCAGGTAGGGCGCGTCGGTTTCGATCATCAGCCGGTTGGCCGGAATGTGCTTGACCAGTTCGCGCAGGTGCGCGCCACGGCGTTCGTCGCACAGCCAGCCGGTGATGCCGACGTACCAGTCCTGGTCGAGATAATCGAACAGCTCCTGGCGCTCGCCGGTGAAGCAGTGCACCACCGCCGGGCCGAGCCGGCCGTCGAAGTTCTTCATCATCGCCATGAAATCGTCATGCGCATCGCGCTGGTGCAGGAACAGCGGCTTGCCCACGCCGTCGATGGCAAGGTCGCTGGCCAGCTGCAGCTGGCGCTCGAAGGCACGGTGCTGGGCCGGGCGCGGCGAGAAATCACGGAAGTAGTCCAGGCCGCACTCGCCCACCGCCACCACTTCGGCATGGGCATGCAGCGCGCGCATTTCCGCATCGCACTCGTCGGTGTAATCCACCGCATGGTGCGGATGCACGCCGGCCGTGGCGTACAGGAAGCCCGGATGCCGTTGCGCCAGCTCCAGTGCCATCGGCGAGTGTTCGCGGCTGGCGCCGGTGATCACCATCTGCACCACGCCGGCCTCGCGCGCGCGCGCCAGCACCGCGTCGCGGTCACGATCGAAAGAGTCGTGGGTGAGATTGGCGCCAATATCGATCAGTTGCATTGCAAATTTCTGGTAACGCAAGGAACGCGCATTGTAGAGGTTGCGCCATCTCAGCCGCCCGCGCCGCTGCCGGTGAGCCTGTCGCAGGCATTATCCTTGGCGCGCATGGCCTTCCCCGAATTTCCGATCTCCCCATTGCTGCCGCAGATCCGCGAGCAGCTCACTGCGCACACGCGGCTGGTGCTTGAGGCGCCACCGGGCGCCGGCAAGACCACCCAGGTGCCGCTGGCGCTGCTCGCCGCGCCGTGGCTGGATGGCCGCAGGATCATCATGCTCGAGCCGCGTCGCGTCGCCGCCCGCAGTGCGGCGCAGTTCATGGCACGCCAGCTCGGTGAGCCGGTCGGCGAAACCGTCGGCTACCGCATCCGCTTCGAGAACAAGGTCTCGGCGCGTACCCGCATCGAAGTGGTGACCGAAGGCATCCTCACCCGGATGCTGCAGGACGATCCGCTGCTGGAGGGCGTGGGCGCGCTGCTGTTCGATGAATTCCACGAACGCCACCTGCCGGCCGACCTCGGCCTGGCGCTGGCGCTGGACGTGCAGTCGGGGCTGCGCGAAGACCTGCGCATTGTGGTGATGTCGGCCACGCTCGATGGCGAACGGCTGGCCGCTTTCCTCGACGCGCCGCGCCTGTCCAGTGCAGGCCGCAGCTTCCCGGTGGAAATCACCCATTTCCCGGCACGGCGCGACGAGGCGCTGGAAGCGCAGACCCGGCGCGCGGTCGAGCAGGCGCTGGCGCAGCATCCCGGCGACGTGCTGGTCTTCCTTCCGGGCCAACGTGAAATCGCCGCGTGCTGACCGCACTGCAGGCCAGCACCGCCACCGCCGGCGAGCCGGGTGAAGGCCGCGCCGATCACGTCGACGTTCTGCCGCTGCACGGCGAGCTGCCCATCGAGCAGCAATCGCGCGTGCTGCAGCCCGACCCCGATGGCAGGCGCCGCGTGGTGCTGGCGACCAACGTCGCCGAGTCCTCGGTGACCCTGCCCGGCGTGCGCGTGGTCATCGACGCGGGGCTGGCACGCGAGCCGCGCTACGACCCCAACAGCGGTTTCTCGCGGCTGGATGTCGTGGCCATCTCGCAGGCCTCGGCCGACCAGCGCGCCGGGCGCGCCGGTCGCGTCGCCGCCGGCTGGGCGTGGCGCCTGTGGCCGCAATCGCAACGGCTGGAGGCGCAGCGGCGTCCGGAAATCGCCCAGGTCGAGCTGGCTTCGCTGGCACTGGAGCTGGCCGCGTGGGGCAGCGATGCACTGCGCTTTGTCGATCCGCCGCCAACCGGCGCCCTGGCGGCAGCGCGCGAACTGCTGCAGCGGCTGGGCGCGCTCGACCCGGGCAACCGCATCACCGCCAACGGCCGCCGCATGCTCGCCCTGGGCACGCACCCGCGACTGGCGGCGATGCTGCTGGCCGCGCGTAACCCACGCGAGCAGGCACTGGCGGCGGACCTGGCGGCACTGGTCGAGGCCCGCGATCCGCTGCGCCACGGCGGCGACGCGCTGGCCGCACGCTGGCGTGCACTGGCGGCTTTTCGCAGCGGCCGGATCGGCCACGATGCCAACCGCAGTGCGCTGGCCACCATCGATGCCGCCAGCCGGCAATGGCGCAGGCGCCTGCGCTGCGATGCGACGCCGCCCACCGCGATCGAAGCCCATGAACTGGGCGATCTGCTCGCCCATGCCTTCCCGGACCGCATCGCCGTGCAGCACCCGCAGGATCCACAACGCTACCTGCTGGCCAACGGCCGCAGCGCGCGCCTGTTCGACACCAGCGACCTGCGCGGCGAGCCGTGGCTGGTGGCCAGCGAGTTGCGGTTCGAAGCCAAGGACGCCTTGCTGCTGCGCGCCGCACCGGTGGACGAGGCGCGCCTGCGCGCCGACTTCCCCGAGCGCTTCAAGCAGGGAGACGTGGTGCGCTGGGACGGCGACAAGCGCGCCCTGGTCGCGCGGCGCGAAACCCGTTTCGACCGCATCGTGCTCGACAGCCGATCGGCCGGCCGTGTCGATCCGGTGCACGCCGCGCAAGCGCTCACCGATGCGGTCCGCGAACTCGGTCTGGAAGCGTTGCCATGGACACGAGGCGCTGCAGCAATGGCGCTGGCGCGCGATGTCGCTGCGCCATTGGATGCCGGAGCTGGAACTGCCCGACCTCTCCGACGACGTGCTGCTGGCCACGCTCGATGACTGGCTCAAGCCGGCCTTTGCCGGCAAGACCCGGCTGGACGCACTGGGCGAGGAGGAGCTCGGCGAAGCCCTGAAATCGCCCTTCTCGTGGGCGCAGCGGCAGCTGCTGGAGCGCCATGCGCCGGTGCGCATCGGCGTGCCGTCGGGCATGGAGCGCCGGATCGACTACGCACTGGCCGACGACGGCATCACGCCGCGCCCGCCGGTGCTGGCGGTGAAACTGCAGGAACTGTTCGGCCTGGCCGACACGCCGCGCATCGCCGACGGCCGCGTGTCGCTGCTGCTGCATCTGCTGTCGCCGGGTGGCAAGCCGTTGCAGGTCACCGGCGATCTGCGCAATTTCTGGGAAAACACCTACGCCGAGGTGAAGAAGGAGATGAAGGGGCGCTATCCGCGGCATCCGTGGCCGGATGATCCCTGGACAGCTTCGGCCACCCATCGCGCCAAACCGCGCGGGACCTGAACCATGGTCGCTGGCAGCGATGATGGCGGCACGTGAGAACCCGCGGCCGCAGGCGGTTTGTGCAAATCGTGGCCCATGGCGATGCAGACGGTGCAGATCACGCATATCCACCAGACAGCGGCCATCCGATAACGCCCCGTATACGGCCCACCGCCGACACTGGCTCCCTCACTTCCCCAACCGGATGACGCCCATGAGCAAATTCACCGTGATCACCGACCGCGCGCTGGAGCGTGCGATGGAACTGGCCAACACCGCCGGGGACAGCCTCAAGCACGGCGGTTCCAGCGCCGCCGACTGGCTCAAGACCGGCGCTGCGATCGGGGCGATGCGCACCGGTGGCAAGGCTGCCGCCAAGCTCGCGCGCCGCAATCCGGCGGTGACGATCGCCGCGGCGGCGGTCGGCGTGGGCCTGCTTGGTTATGCGATCTACCGCAAGCGTCAGCGCAGCCAGGACGCGCCGCTGGAAGGCAAGTCGCAGCGCATTGGCGCCAATCGCCGCCAAGCCCAGACCGTGGTCGACGAGACCAGCGATATCGGCAGCGATAACTGAAGTTGCCGCCCGTGCCCGTCTAGGACAACGCGCGCCACTGTCCAGGTTGCAGCTCACCCAACCGGTGCGGGCCGATAGCGGTCCGCACCAGACGCAAGGTTGGCAGGGCGACGGCGGCGGTCATCCGCCGGACCTGTCGGTTGCGGCCTTCGCTGATGGTGATCGCCAACCAGGCATCGGGCACGGTCTTGCGGAACCGTACCGGCGGATCGCGTGGCCACAGCGCCGGTGCGGCCGCCAGTACTTCAACTATGGCGGGCAGGGTCGGGCCGTCGTTGAGCAGCACGCCATCGCGCAGTGCCTGCAGTTTTGCCGGATCGGGCGTGCCTTCCACCTGCACCCAATAGGTCTTGGGCTGCCTGTGTCGCGGATCGGTCAAGCGGTGTGCCAGCCCGCCGTCATCTGTCAGCAGCAGCAGTCCCTCACTGTCGTAATCCAGCCTGCCGGCCGCGTAGACCGCAGGCGGCAGGCCGAACCCGGCCAAGGTCGCGCGCGGCGGCTGGCTGCGATCGGTGAACTGGCACAGGACATTGAACGGTTTGTTGAAGGCGATCAGCATAAAACCGGCGGCACGGCGGGAACGGGAGAACGACCGCGGTCATTTTCCCATTCCTGCCCGCCGCGTGCCGGCCCCGGCGTCAGGGTTTGACGAAGCGCAGGGTCATGCGGTCGCTTTCGCCGATGGCCTTGTACTTGGCCGCATCGCCGGCGTCATGGTTGTTCGACGGGGGCAGGGTCCAGACCCCGTTGGGGTGATCCTTGCTGTCGCGCGGATTGGCGTTGATCTCGCTCTGGCCGGCCAGCTTGAAGCCGGCCGCTTTGGCCATCGCGATCACCTGCGCCTGGCCCACATAGCCGCTCTTGTCATCGGCCGGCACGTCGTCCTTCGCCCGGTGCTCAACCAGCCCCAGCGTGCCGCCGGGCTTGAGCACCTCGAAAAACCCCTTGAACATGCCTTCGGCCTGGCCATTGCTGCGCCAGTTGTGCACGTTGCGGAACGTCAGCACCACGTCTGCAGACGCAGGCGCACCGAACACCGGCGCTGCGGGATCGTAGGCGACCACCTTGGCGCGGTCGTACAGCGCGGCATCGGCTGACAGTTTCTTTTCCAGGCCGTCACGGGTGCGTTGCTGGTAGTCGCGCCCACGCCCTTCCGCCACCGCCAGCGGGTCCACCACGGCCGCGATGTACTGGCCGTTCGCGCGCAGGTACGGCGCCAGGATCTCCGCATACCAGCCGCCGCCGGGGGTGATCTCCACCACCGTCTGCGTCGGCTGCAGGCCGAAGAACGCCAGCGTCTGCAGCGGATGACGATACGCGTCGCGCTGCACATTGGCAGGGTCACGCCAGCTGCCGGCGACAGCCTCCTGCAGCTGCGGTGCGATAGCGGTCGCGGCGGCCGTGGAAGGCGGCGCGGCAGCGAAAGCCGGGACGGCGATCGCGACCGCCAGGGCCAGCACACAGCTACGGGTCAGCAGGATTCGGCTTTTCATCATCGTCTCGCGGATCGTCGGGAATGGCCGAGCCTAACATGCCCATTTCCGCTGCATTTACGCCGCGGATCCACGCCACGCGAGCGCGGCCAGGCAGTGCGCAACGCTGCTTTTCACAACGCCGATGCGGCAGCGGCGGACGTGGCGTTTATCCTCGGTGGCCACCCTCAAGGAGATCGCCATGCCCGCGTCCCGTGAACTCGGCCGATCCGGCCTGCAGGTCAGCCCCATTGCCTTCGGCGGCAATGTGTTCGGCTGGAGCGCCGACGAGAAGACTTCCTTTGCGCTGCTCGACGCGTTTGTCGATGCCGGCTTCAATCTGATCGACACCGCCGATGTGTATCCGGCCTGGGTCCCGGGTAACGAGGGTGGCGAGTCCGAAGCCATCATCGGCCGCTGGCTCAAGCACAGCGGCAAGCGCGACCAGGTGGTGCTGGCTACCAAGGTCGGCAAGTGGGCCGCACAGCCCGGCCTGGCGGCCGACAACATCGATGCCGCGCTGGAAGGTTCGCTGCGCAGGCTTCAGACCGATGTGATCGATCTGTACCAGGCCCACGAGGATGATGAAGCCACCCCGCTGGAAGCCACGCTGGGCGCGTTTGCACGCGTGATCGAAAGTGGCAAGGTGCGCGCCATTGGTGCCTCCAACTACAGCGCAACGCGCCTGCGTGATGCGCTGCGGGTCTCACAGGACTACGCGCTGCCGCGCTACGAGACGCTGCAGCCGGAGTACAACCTGTACGACCGCGCCGGATACGAGGCCGAACTGGAACCGCTGGTACGCGAGCATGGGCTCGGTGTGATCAGCTATTTCTCGCTGGCCAGCGGCTTTCTCAGCGGCAAGTACCGCCACGCAAGCGATGCCGCCCGCAGTCGCGCACGTGGCAGCCAAGTGGTGGCCAAGTACCTCAACCCGCGCGGCCTGCGCATCCTGCAGGCGCTGGATGATCTCGCCAGCACCCATAACGCCACGCCTTCGCAGATCGCCTTGGCGTGGTTGATCGCACGCCCGGGCATCACCGCACCGATCGTCAGCGCCACCAGTGTGGAGCAGCTGCACGACGTGCTCGCCGCGGCGAACGTGGCGCTGTCGTCGGCGCACATCGCGCAGCTGGACGAGGCCAGCGCCGGATGACTGAATGCGGACGCGGTTGAACCGGCCGGCAATCGGCCGGTAGGATCGGCGCACAGGGGGTAGCTCGCGAATGGAGTGCCCACTATGCAGACCACATCCGCTCCTGCCCGGCACGACGTGAATCTGGATGTCGAAATGGCCTACTGGCGCGACGTGCACGCCGGCGGCCGCCTCGGTCATCACGATTTCGACCATTACCGGCAACTGCTGGAGATGGGCTACGACGTGTATCTGGCGTACCCGCGTGCGACCGAGGCGCAGCTGTACAAGGCGCTGCAGGACAGCTACCACCAGCATGCCCCCGCACTGGCGGTGCCGTGGGACGAAGCGCGCTGGCTGGTGCGCCGCGCCTGGCACCATATGGAGCAGACACCGCGTACCCATTGAACGTGGCGGCTGGCCGCTATTGTGATGCTGCCGCCGGTCAGGCCGCCAGCCAGCGCCGCATTGCCCGGGTCACCGCATCGGCTGTTCCAGCGCAGCGAGATGGCCGCAACGGTGATCACTGCCAGCTGCGCGTGCGGCACCATCGCCGCGATCTGGCGGCGGATGGCCGGCGGTGTGATCGCATCATTGGCGCCGCACCCACCAGCAGCGGATCGCGGTAGTCACGCAGCACGCCGCTGCCGTCCACCCGCCAGATCCGGCTCTGCCGCGGGACCAGTGGTCATGCGTCATCGGGAAGATAAACAGCCCACACGGCCGGCGCTCAGTGCGAGCGCTCGGGCAAGCCGCTGACCGGCAGTGTGACGTTCATGATCGTGGGGTCGTCGGCCTCCGTCTTCACCGTGAAGCCCAGGCTGCGGCACATCGCCAGCATCGTGCTGTTCTCGCGCAGCACCTGGCCTTCGACCATGTTCAGGCCCTGCCAGCGCGCGTACTCGATCATGATCTGCATCAGCTTCCAGCCGATGCCATGCCCTTTCAGATCGGAGCGGATGAGGATGCCGTACTCGCCGCGATCGTAGTCGGCATCGGCATGCAGGCGAACCGCGCCCAGCATCTCGCCGGTCTTCGGCGCGATCGCCACCAGCGCGATCGATCGCGCATAGTCGAGCTGGGTCAGCCGCGCGATGAACTCGTGGCTGAAGTGTTTCACCGACTGGAAGAAGCGCAGGCGCAGGTCATCATCGCTGACCCGGGCGAAGAAGGCCCGGAACAATGCATCGTCTTCCGGGCGCACCGGCCGCACGAACGCGGGCGCGCCGTCGGACAGGATGATCGTGCGCTCCCATTCGGTGGGATACGGGAAGATCGCAAAGCGCGGATGCCCGCGGCCCTTGTGCAGGCGCCGTGCCGGCGCGATCGCCACCCGCGCGTCGACCGCGATCACGCCGTCGCGATCGGCCAGCAGCGGGTTGACGTCCAGCGTGCGGATCTGCGGGATGTCGGCCGCAAGCTGCGCCAGCTTCACCAGCACCAGCGCCACCGCGCGCTCGTCGGCCGCCGGCGTGTCGCCATACGCCTTGAGGATGCGCGAGACCCGGGTGCGGCCGATCACCTCGTGGGCCAGGCGCAGATCCAGCGGCGGCAGTGCCAGGGTCTTGTCGTCGATCACTTCCACCGCGGTCCCGCCACGGCCGAATACCAGCACCGGCCCGAACACCGGATCGTCGGCGATGCCGGCAATGAGTTCGCGTGCCTTCGGGCGAACGATGGTCGGTTGCACCAGCACGCCTTCGATGCGCGCGGTTGGGCGCAGCTCGCGCGCCCGTTGCATGATCGAGATCGCGGCCGCATGCACCGCCTGCAACGTGCCCAGGTTCAGGCGCACGCCATCGACATCGGATTTGTGCGGGATGTCGGGCGAGAGGATCTTCACCGCCACCGTGGCGCCCTGCTCCAGCAACGGCTGCGCCAGCTCCATCGCCTCGTGCGCATCACGGGCGTGCATCACCGGAGCCGAAGGAATGCCATACGCACCCAGCAGCTGGTGGGTCGCCAATGGATCGAGCCATTGCTGGCCGGCCGCCAGCGCCGCATCCACCAGCGCCCTTGCCGCCGCCACATCGACGACGAAATCCGCCGGCAGGCTGGGCGGCGTTTCCATCAGCGCCGCCTGCGCCTCGCGGTAACGCACCAGATGCTGGAAACCGCGTACCGCCTCGGCCTCGCTGGGATAGGTGGGCACGCGCGCGGCAGTGAGCGTGCCGGTGGCGCGATCATCCTCGCCCAGCCACACCGCGAACACCGGCTTGTCGCGCAGATGCCGCGGTCGCAGGTCAAGCGTGCTGGTCAGCGCCTTGGCGGCATCGGCCGAGGAGGTGAAGGCGGTGGGCACGTTCACCACCATCAACGCATCGTTGCCATCATCGGCCAGCAGCGCCTCGATCGCCGCCGCATAGCGGTCACCATCGGCATCGACCACGATGTCGACCGGGTTGTCGCGTGACCAGCCCTGCGGCAACGCGCTGTCCATCCGCTCCACCGTGGCCGGCGACAACTCGGCCAACGTACCACCCAGCGCCTGCAGCTGGTCTACCGCCAGCCGTCCCACACCGCCGCCGTTGCTGAGGATGGCCAGGCGCCGCCCCGGAAACGTTCCCAGTCGCCCGAGTGTTTCAGCCGCGGTGAACAGTTCGTCCAGCGCGCTCACCCGCAGCAGTCCGGCACGGTTGAACGCGGCGCCGTACACCGCATCGGAACTCGCCAGTGCCTGCGCATGGGTCTCGGCGCGGGCCAACCCGGCACGCGGCTGGCGCCCCGCCTTCACCACCACGACCGGCTTGGCCCGCGCGGCCGCCCGCGCAGCGGACATGAACTTGCGCGCATCGCTGATCTGGTCGACATACAGCAGGATCGCGCGGGTGCGGTGGTCGGTGGCGAAGTAATCGAGCAGGTCGCCGAAGTCCACGTCCAGCTCATCGCCCAGCGAGACCACCGCGGAAAATCCCACCGAACGGGCCACGCCCCATTCCACCAGCGCCGCGGCAATCGCGCTGGATTCGGAGATCAGCGCCAGATCACCGGCCTGCGGCGTATGCGCGGCGATGCTGGCATTGAGCCGTGCATGCGGTGCGATCACCCCCAGGCAATGCGGCCCGAGTATCCGCATGCCCTTGGGCCGCGTCGCCGCCTCGACCTGCGCCGCCAGCGAGCCGGGGCCCTTGCCCAGGCCGGAGGTGAGGATGATGGCCGCAGCCACGCCCTGCCCGGCGGCGGCCGCCACCACCTGCGGCACGATCGTTGCCGGCGCGGTGATCACCACCAGGTCGGGTACCCATGGCAGATCGGTCAGCCGTTTGACCGTGCGCATCCCGTCGATCTCGGCATGCCGCGGATTGACCCAGCCGATCTGGCCGGCGAAACCGGCCGCCAGCAGATTGCGGACCACCGCGCGCCCGGCCGAGCGTTCGCGCGGGCTGCCGCCGATCACGGCCACCGAACGCGGGCGGAACACGGTCTGCAGGTGGTAGGTACTCATCAAGGACAACCAGGCGCGACATTCATACGGCCACGGTACCGCGGCCGGCGGCGTGGCGAAACGATGGTGCACAAACCGGCACAGCGCGCGCGCCGTTGCGCCGCTGCAGGATCGTGCCACCAGGAATCCATGCGCCGCGGCGGCAATGGATCATCCGCCGGCGACACGGCATGGCCGCGCGCGGCCTCCGCCGTTGACGGTGCCAGCTGGCGGACGGTCGCATAATGCGGCGTCATGGAGACGCCTCATGCATAGCGGTGGCCTGCAACTCGCCCTGGTGTTGCTGCTGGCAGCGGTGGTCGCCGTCCCGGTGTTCAAGCGGCTGGGGCTGGGCGCGGTGCTGGGTTACCTGGCTGCCGGCGTGGTGCTGGGGCCGGACGGCGTGGGCTTCGTGCACGATGCCGACCGCATCCTCAATGCCGCCGAGATCGGTGTGGTGATGCTGCTGTTCGTGATCGGCCTGGAGCTGTCACCGGCACGGTTGAAGGTGATGCGGCGTTCGGTGTTCGGTGCCGGCGCGCTGCAGGTGGGAATCACCGCGCTGGCGCTCGGCGGCCTGCTGCTGGTGGATCACTTCCACTGGAAAACCGCCCTGGTCATCGGTATCGCAATGGCGCTCTCGTCCACCGCGGTGGGCCTGCAGCTGCTGTCCGAGCACAAGGCGCTCAACAGTGATTACGGCCGGCTCGGCTTTGCCATCCTGCTGTTCCAGGACCTGATCGCCATTCCGCTGCTGGCGGCCATTCCGCTGCTGGGCGGCGCCAAGGACCGGACCCTGGACTGGCATGACGTGGTCATCGCGCTCGGCGCGCTGGCGCTGGTCATCCTGGGCGGGCGGCTGGTGTTGCGGCGCCTGTTCCGCATCGTGGCGCGCACGCGCATGCCTGAAGTGTTCACCGCCACCGCCTTGCTGGTGGTGCTGGGCACCTCGTGGTTTCTGCAGCAAGCCGGACTGAGCCCCAGCCTTGGCGCCTTCCTCGCCGGCGTGCTGCTGTCGGACTCCGAGTTCCGGCACGAACTGGAATCGCAGATCGAACCGTTCAAGGGTCTGCTGCTCGGCCTGTTCTTCATTGCCGTGGGCATGGGCATCGACCTGGACCGGGTAGTGGCCGAGCCGGCCGTGATCGCGGTCGGTGTGGGCGTGCTGCTGGTAGTGAAGTTCAGCCTGCTGATGGCGATCGGGCTGGTCGCGCGGCTGCCGCTGCGCAGTGCCTTGCTGCTCGGCAGCGTGCTGTGGCTGGGGGGCGAGTTCGCCTTCGTGGTGTTCAACGAGGCGCAACGGGCCAACCTGCTCGGTGGCAGCGACCACGACCGGCTGGTGGCGATCGTCGGCCTGTCGATGGCGCTGACGCCGCTGTTGATGATCGGCCTGCTGCGGCTGCTGGACGGGCAGGCAAGCAGGGCACCGAAAGCGGCTCCCTTGCCGGAAGACCAGCCCTACGAGGAAGGGGCGCAGCCGCCACAGGTGCTGATCGCCGGTATGGGTCGCTTCGGCCAGGTGGTGGCGCGTCTGCTGACCGCCCAGCACATCCCCTTCGTGGCGCTGGAACACAACCCGGAAACGGTCGAGGTGCTGCGCCGTTTCGGCAACAAGCTGTATTACGGCGACCCGACCCGTCCGGATCTGCTGCGCGCCGCCGGCTCGGAGCGGATCCGGGTGTTCGTGCTGACCATGGACGATCCGGACACCAACCTGCGCGCGGCACGGCTGATCCGCCGCCTGTACCCGCAGGCGCAGATACTGGCGAGGGCGCGCAACCGCCAGCATGCGTGGCGGCTGATGGACCTGTCGGCCGAGCCCTTCCGCGAGGTGTTCGGCTCCAGCCTGGAGTTGGGCGAGCGCGTGCTCACCGCTTTGGGCGTGACTGAAGATGTGGCGCGTGACCACGTGCTGCGCTTCCGCGACCACGACGAAACCCTGCTGCGCGCCCAGCATCTGGTGTACGACGACGAGGTGGCCGTGATCCAGACCTCGCGCGATGCGCGCAAGGACCTGATGCGGCTGTTCGAGGCCGATGCCAGCCGCAATGGCGGAGCATCGGCCGCTCCTCCAGCGCCGGGTGCGGCCGGACTGCCGCGCCGGGACTGAGCCGGCCGTGCGCGATGCCGGTGGTCGCCGGTCAGCGCAAAAAACCTAAACGGCTTCAGCCGCGGTCGCGCAGAAACCGGGCCATCGAGGACACGCCCGGCACCGCCGGTTCGAACTCGGCGGCCACGTCGATGAAGCCGCGCATCACCGCGATCTCGCGCGGACTGCGGTTCAACGCATCGCGCATGTCCGGATCGGCACCGGCGCGCAGCAGGCACTGCACCACCAGCGGCAGGCCGTGCAGCGCGGCCAGATGCAGCGGGCCGAAGCCACGCGGGTCGCGCACGTCCAGTGCCACGCCTTCATCCAGCAGGCGCTCGAGTGCGGCCAGCACCACATGCTCGTCGCAGGCGGTGCCCGGCTCGGCGCGTGCGCCCAGCAACAGCAGCAGCGGCGTCACCACGGCCGCCGGCTGGTCGGCTTCGGCACCGGCCAGCAGCAACGTATCCAGCAACGCCAGCAGGCGGGTACGGTCACGCGCGGTAAACCCGTACAGCGCGGCGCAATGCAGTGGTGCCAGCTGCTGGTCATCACCGGCATGGACATCGGCACCGGCGGTCAACAGCCGCGCCACGATATCCGGCAGGCCCAGCGCCGCGGCCAGCATCAGCACGGTGACCCCGCCCGGCAACCGGTGTTCGAGCTGCGCGCCGGCGTCGAGCAGGGCCGCGACGATCACGGTCTGGCGCATGCTTACCGCCGCCGAGAGCGGCGTCGCCCCACTGCTGGCGGCATGCTGCGGATCGGCGCCGCGCGCCAGCAGCAGGTCCACCACCGCGGCATGGCCGCCACCGGCGGCGCGCAGCAGCGCGGTGCAACCCTGCGCATCGACCGCGTCCACCGGCGCGCCCAGATCAATCAGGCGACGGACCGCGTCGGCATCGCCGGCCATCGCCGCCGCCGGCACGTCGGCGTCGCGCAAGGGCCGCAACGGCAGCGGCCAGGTACGCCAGTCGAGCCAGTCGGCCAGATCACGGCGGCCAATGGACAGCGCCACACCCAGCGGCGTCTGGCCATCGGCGGCGCGAGCCTCGGGCGAGGCGCCCTGCCGCACCAGCAACTTCAGCGACGCTTCGCGTGCCAGCGCGGTGGCCAGATGCAGGGCGGTCATGCCGTGGCTGTCGCGCGCCTCGCGGTCGGCACCGTTGTCGAGCAACCATTGCTGCAGCTTCAGCCACCCCAGGCGGACCGCCAGCGACAGCGGCGGGTCGCCGGCGGGCGCGGCGGCAAAGGGATCGGCTCCGCGTTCGAGCAGTTCCAGCGCCAGCTGCTCCATGCCACGCGAACCATGGTCATGCTGCGCGCAGGCGGCCAACAACCGCGCCAGACCGCCGCGGCCCGCCGGTGAGACGCCGTGCCGCAGCAGCAGCTGCAAGGTCGGCCCGGCATCCACGCCGCGCGACAACAGCGCGAACATCGGGGTATCGCCGCAGGCGTCCTGCACTTCCGGGTCGGCGCCATGTTCGAGCAGCCACTGCACCGCGCTCGGCTGCAACGCCAGTTGCGGGTCGTGCAGCAGGCCGCCCAGTTCAACCGGCGAACACAGCTTTGCCAGCGGCGCCATATTGTCGAAATTGCCCAGCCCCAGCGCCTCGCCCAGCAGCGCCAAGGGCGTGCGGTCGCTCAGCTGCGGCCCCGCCGCAGCTCCTTCGGCGCCCGCAACGGCCTGCGCATCGGCGACGGCCGCCGGCAGCGGGTAGGACGGATCCAGCTGCGAGACGATCGCCCAGCGGCCGGCCGCAGCGGCGAAATCAATCGCGCGGCGGCCATCGGCGCCCGCCACGTCGGCGGCGATTCCCAGTTCCAGCATGCGCGCGATCAGCGCCGGGGAGACGTTCTCGGCCCGGCAGGCAAGCAGCACCGCATTGCAACCGTCCGCGTCCACCGCCTGCACATCCGGCTTGTGGCCCAGCAGACGCTCCATTACGCCGGCGCGGGCATGCAACGCCGCTTCCAGCCATGGCGTGCGCGCCAGCGAATCGCGCGCCTCGACATTGGCGCCGGCACCGAGCAGCAGCTCGGCGATCTCGGCATGGCCGGCCTGCGCGGCTTCGTGCAGCGCACTGCGCCGCTGGCGGTCACGCGCATCCAGTCGCGCCTTGTGCTTGAGCAACAACTGCACGCCGGCAGGATCATCCTCATCGGTGCCGGCGGCGGACAGCAGGATCGGCACCCCGTCGGCCGGTTCGGACTTGGCGCCGCGCTCCAGCAAAAATTTGGCCAGACGCCAGTTGCCTGCCTGGCAGGCCAGCGCCAACGGACTGTGGCCGTCGTTGTTCAGTGCATCGACTTCGGCCGCCGCATCGCGCAGCAGCGCGGCCACGCCTGGATCGGAGCTGCGCGCGGCGTGGTGCAACGGCGTGTTGCCGTCGCTGTCCACGGCCCGCGGGTCGGCACCATTGGCCAGCAGGGTCATCACCGCTTCCGGGCGCCCGTGCCAGCTGTCGCGGGTAGCGGCCAACAACGGCGTCATGCCGCGGTGCGGCTGGTTGACGTCGACTCCACGGCCGATCAGCGCGCGCAGCAGGCGCAGGTCCGGCAAGACCGCGGCCAAAACCGCCAGGCTGCGCTGATCGCGTCCGTCGGCGGGTGGCAGGGCGTGCGCGTCGGCGCCGGCGTCGAGCAATTGCAGCGCGCGGTCGACCCGGCCACTGCGCGCGGCCTCGTACAGCTTGGGTACCAGTTCGTGCTGGGCGGTAGGCTCGAGCGGGACCGGCGCGGCGGCCGCCTCGGCAAACGGATCGAACGTTTCCACGGCGGCGGCGGGCGATTCCACCTGCGCCACGTGTGGCAGCGCCTGCAGCCACCAGTGCGCCAGCGGTGCCAACAGCGCCGTGGCCAGCGCCAACGGCCAGCGCAGGGTCTCGGCCAGCAGTCCGGGCCACGCCGGCAGCAGCACCGCGGCACACAGCACCAGCACCAGTGCCGCGCCGCCCAGGTCGCGCCAGGAATTCAGGCCACGGGTCGCGACCAGCCGCCAGTGCCGCGCGAGCGTTCCGCCTTCCCGTTCCACGCCCTGCCACAGTGGCCAGGTCCGCCACAGCGCCAGCAGCGCTACGCTGACGGCGATGCTCAGCGCCAGCACCGCACGCAGGCTGCCGCTGTCGTGCAAGGCCGCGAGCGGCCATGACACCAGCAATCCCAATCCCAGCGGGCCGGCCAGCCACAGCAGCAGCAAGGGCGGCAATTCCTGCTTTGCCGCCGAAACCGCGGCGACCGGCACACGCGTGCGCCGCCGCCACGAGACGGCGAGCGCGAACAGCGGTTGCGCCAACCAGCCGCCCACCGCCGCCACGCCACCTAAGCCGCCCAGCAGCGTCAGCAGCACGCCGGCCGCAAGTGCCAGCACAATGGCGCGCGGCTGCGGCGATTCAGTCATCGCGGCCGTCGATACGCGGCACTTTCACCGGTGCCAGCGGTGCCGGCGGCAACTGCAGATGGAATCCGTTCGCAGCGAGATTGGCGCGCACTTGCGCCGCATCGACCTGGGCGAGGCGACGTTCGGGCGTCAGGGCCACCTCCAGAATGAAGGCGAACGGCGCCAGCGACGCCTTCAACGTCTCGGGAAGCACGTCGAAATCATCCGGTTTGGCGAGGTAGACGAAAGTGTCCTGCTTGCGTTGGCTTTTGTAGACGTAGGCTTGCATGCCAGCGGGCGTCGCCCTGCATGGGAGTGTTGTTGATTGTGTCGGAAATAGTGCAGCAGCGAAAGGCGGCGGCCCGGTACTGCAGGCACCGCCGCGCGGAAATCCGGTGCATCCGCGCACAGCCGCGTCCGCGCCGCGACATTGCCGCCGGCACGTGGGCCCGGAGTCAGCGTCCGCGGCCCGCATCACTGCCGGTTGCCGCCTCGCCCATATACTGGCGCCCCGTCGTTCAACGGAATATCGCGTGATCGCTGCGCACCCGGTCCCCCGCATGCTTCCTGTAACCATCCGCGCCTATACCGCGACCACTGCGCTGGGCGCCGGCCTAGGGGCCCAACGGCAGGCGTTGCATGAACGCCGCAGTGGCCTGCGCCGCAACGATTTCGGCGCCGATCCGCTGGACTGCTGGATCGGTCGCGTCGAAGGCGTGGAGGCGGTCACCCTGCCCGAGGCGCTGGCCGCCCACGACTGCCGCAACAATCGCCTGGCCTGGCTGGCACTGCAGCAGGACGGCTTGCCGGAGCAGCTGGCTCAGGTTGTCAGCCGCTACGGCAGCGAACGGGTGGCCGTGGTGATGGGCACATCCACCTCCAGCATCGGCGCCACCGAAGAGGCCTACACCCGGCTCGAACCGGACAGCACCGGCGCGGCCCGGTTTCCGCCCGATCTGGCGCGCGCGCGCGTGCACACCCCGCATTCATTGGGGGCTTTCGTGCAGCAGGCCACCGGCCTGCGCGGCCCCTGCGTGACCGTGGCGACCGCCTGCTCGTCCAGCGCCAAGGTATTCGCCCAGGCCGCGCGCCTGATTGCCGCCGGCCTGGCCGACGCCGCGCTGGTCGGCGGTGTGGATACGTTATGCGGCAGCGTGCTGTTCGGCTTCAACGCCTTGCAGCTGGTCTCTCCCGACCCGTGCCAGCCCTTCGACGCCCGGCGGGTCGGCCTGTCTCTGGGCGAGGCCGGCGGCTATGCGTTGCTGGAGCGCGGTGATGCCGCCGCGGCGTCGTCGTTGCGGCTATGCGGTTACGGCGAGTCCAGCGATGCCCACCATATGTCCGCGCCCCACCCCGAAGGACTGGGCGCGCGCCTGGCCATCGCCGATGCGCTGCAACGCGCGGGCATTGAAGCCGGCGACGTCGGTTATCTGAACCTGCACGGCACCTCGACCCCGGCCAACGACAGCATCGAGGCGCGCGCCATCGACACCCTGTTCCCGGCAAGCCTGCACGCCAGTTCGACCAAGGGCTGGACCGGGCATACGCTGGGTGCGGCGGGAATCGTCGAGTCGGTGATCGCCCTGCTGGCGCTGTCCGAAGGCCTGTTGCCCGGCACCTTGAACAGTGAAATTCCCGACCCGGCCTGCGGCCCGCAGATCCGCTTCGACAATGCGCACGCGGACATCCGTTACGCGATGAACAATTCCTTCGGTTTCGGCGGCAACAACTGCTCGCTGGTCTTCGGCAAGGCGTGAATATGACGATGCTCCAAGCCACGGTCGAAGGCATCGGTTTCTGGTGCAATGGCCTGCCCTCGTGGGAGGCCGCGCGCAGCTATGTACGCAACGGCGAAAACCCCGACACCGCGCCGGCCAAACCCTCGCCGCAGCTGCTGGCGGCCAATGAGCGCCGGCGCGCGCCGGAAACGGTTGCGGTCGCGCTCGAAGCGGCATTGGCCGCCTGCCAGGCCGCCGGCCGCGATCCGGCGACGCTGCCTTCTGTGTTCACTTCCACCCATGGCGACCTGGCCATTACCGATTACATGTGCGCGACGCTGGCGTCGGAGCCGCGCACGATTTCGCCGACCCGTTTCCACAATTCGGTGCACAACGCCGCGGCCGGTTACTGGACCATCGGCGTCGGCGCGCTGCAGCCGGCCACCGCGATCAGCGCGTTCGACACCAGTTTCGCGCAGGGCCTGCTGGAAACGATGACACAGCTGGCAACCGGCACCGAAGCGGTGCTGCTGGTCGGTTACGACAGCCAGTCCACCGGCCCGCTGGCGCGGGTGTCGCCGAGCAATGGTCTTCTGGGCGGCGCGCTGGTGCTGTCGCGTACGCCAAAGGCGGGGGCGCCGCGGCTGCAGTTGCGGCTGCAGTACGACGACAACGCCGAAATTCCGGAAAGTGACGGTCCGCTGTCGCAGCTGGCAAAGAGCAATGCGATGGCTCCGATGCTGCCCCTGTTCGAAGCGCTGGCAATCGGCCAAGATGCGCTACGACTGCCGGCCGGCCCTGGCCAGTGGCTGCAGATCGGGATCGCACATGACTGATTTGGCCCGCCTCACCGGCGACAACGTGGCGGTGGTGATTCCCGCGCTGAACGAATCGCTGCGCATCCGCGAGGTGGTGCAGGGCGCGTTGCAGCAGTGCAAGCACGTCATCGTGGTCGATGACGGCTCCGATGACGGCACCGCCGATTGCATCGCCGACCTGCCGGTCACGCTGTTGCGGCATGAGCATCGCAAGGGCAAGGGCAACGCGCTGCGCGCCGGCTTTGCCGAGGCACGCCGGCGCGGCCTGCGCGGCGTGCTGACCATGGACGGCGACGGCCAGCACTCGGCAGCGGATCTGCCGCGGCTGCTGGACAGCGCCAACCGCCATCGGGGCTGCATCATCATCGGCGCGCGCCTGCGCAAGCGCGCCTCGCAACCGACGCACCGGCGGCTGGCCAACGAATTCGGCGATTGGGGCATCGCCTGGGGCACCGGCTACCAGGTCGCCGACAGCCAGAGCGGACAGCGTTTCTATCCAGCCGAGGTGATCGCGCTGCAGGATATTCCCGGCGAAGGTTTCGTGTTCGAGGCGCAGATCGTGATCTCGGCGGCGCGTACCCTGGGTACCCGCTGCGTGTCGGTGCCGATCGAGTCGCGCTACGCCAGCACCGGCGAGGCCGGGCAGTTCCGCCGCAGCCATTTCCGGCCACTCAACGATCTGTACCGCATCACCAGCCATATCGTGCTGCAGGCGCTGCGTCACGGCCACCTGCGCGCCGTGTACCGCGACATCCAGGCGCACCCGCCGCTGATCGATGATCCCAGCGGTGAATTCGCCTCTCCCCCTGCATTTTCTGCGTCCAGCCGGAAGTAACCCTATGCCGACCCCCACCGATGTATTGATCATGGGTGGCGGCCTGGCTGGGCTCAGCCTCGCCATCCAGCTCCGGCAACGCGATCCGTCACTGGCAGTGATGGTGATCGAACGGCGTGCGCACCCGGTGCGCGAGGCCGCGTTCAAGGTCGGCGAGTCCACGGTCGAAATCGGCGCGCATTATTTCGCCCAGGTGCTGGGCTTGCGCGACCACCTGGAGAGCGAGCAGATCCGCAAATTCGGTTTCCGCTTCTTCTTCTCCGAAGGCCAGCACGACATTGCCGCCTGCACCGAGCTGGGCGTGAGCCGCTTGCTGCCAACGCCGTCGTGGCAGCTGGATCGCGGTCGCTTCGAGAATTTCCTTGGCGAGCATGCGCGCGAGCATGGCGTGCAGTTCGTGGACAACGCCGTGGTGCGCGGCATCGACGTCGGCCACGGGGATGCGGGGCACCTCGTGCGTTACGAATGTGGGGAGCAGGCCGCCAGCGTGCAGGCGCGCTGGCTGGTGGATGCCAGCGGTCGCGCCGGCCTGCTCAAACGCAAGCTCGAACTGGCCCAGCCGAACGACCACGACGTCAACGCAGTGTGGTGGCGGGTGGACGGGTTGGTCGATCCCAACCAGTGGAGCGACGATCCCCGGTGGCTGTCGCGTTGCACGCCGCCTGACCGGTGGCGCTCGACCAACCACATGTGCGGACCGGGCTACTGGTTCTGGCTGATTCCGCTGGCTTCCGGCGCGCATTCACTGGGTATCGTGTGTGACGCCAAGCTGCATCCGCTGGAGACGATGAATACCCATGACAAGGCGATGGCGTGGCTGCGTGAACACCAGCCACAGGTGGCCGCATCGCTGGACAAGCCGGAACACGCGCTGCAGGACTTCCTGTTCCTGCGGCACTTCTCCTACGGCTGCAAACAGGTGTTCTCCGGCGACCGCTGGGCGCTGACCGGTGAAGCCGGGCTGTTCCTGGACCCGTTCTATTCGCCCGGCAGTGATTTCATCGCCATCAGCAACGGCTACATCTGCGATCTGATCGAGCGCGATCGCGCCGACCAACCGGTGGCCCCTTATGCCGAGATCTACCAGCAGGTGTATTTCTCGTTCTACGAAAACACCCTGACCCTGTACCAGGAGCAGTACCCGCTGTTCGGCGACGCGCAGGTGATGCCGGTCAAGGTGATCTGGGACTACACCTACTACTGGTCGCTGCTGGCGCCGCTGTATTTCGCCAACCGCCTCACCGACATCGGTCTGCTGGGCCGGTTGCGCGGGCAGTTCCAGCAGGCGCGCGCGCTCAACCTCGGCGTGCAGGCGCTGCTGCGTGACTGGGGCGAGCGCAACGAGGGTCCATTGCGCCCGGATGGTCGCCTTCTCGACCAGCACGGCATCGACTGGTTCCACGAACTCAATCGCGCGCTCAACGACGAGCTCGACGCCGAGCAGGTGTTCGCGCGGGTAGGCGCCAATGTCGAGCGCATGCAATGGCTGGCGGGCGAGATCCTGGCGCAGGCGCGCCGCAACCATCCGCGGATCGACGGCCATGGTCTGGATCTGCTGGTTGCCGGCTCGGCGGCGACAGATCCCGGCTCGCTCGAAGCGCACTGGTACGCATCCGCCTGATTCGGGCACCGGAGATCCCCATGTCGCACACACCGTTGTTGCTGCAGCTGGTGGTGATCCTGGCCACCGCCCGCCTGTGCGGACTGCTGCTGCGGCATGTCGGACAGCCGCCGGTGATCGGCGAGATGGCGGCCGGCCTGCTGCTCGGCCCGATCGTGCTGGGCGCGGCGTTTCCCGGCTTCCACGCCGAACTGTTCGCACCGGACTCGCTGCCCGCGCTGTCGTCGCTGTCGACCTTGGGGCTGGTGCTGTTCATGTTCATCGTCGGCGTCGAGTTGCGCGCCCCCGAGGGCGTACGCGCACAGCTCAGGACCGCCGGCTGGGTGGGCGTGCTCAGCGTGCTGCTGCCGATGGCCCTGGGCATCGCCATCGCGCCACTGCTGCATCCGACACTGGCGCCGGCCGGGGTCGGTTTCTGGCCGTTCGCACTGTTCATGGCCGCGGCAATGTCGATCACCGCCTTCCCGATCATGGCGCGCATCCTCAAGGAACGCGGCATGACCCACACCCGGATCGGCCGGCTGTCGCTGTCGGCGGCGGCGATCGCCGATGTGTTCGCCTGGATCATGTTGGCGCTGGTGGTGGCCCTGATCGGTTCGGGCGAAGGCGCCGTCGGCTTCCTCAAGACCACGGTCGGCCTGGTGCTGCTGTGTGCGCTGGTGTTCGGTGGCCTGCGGCCGCTGTTCGGCTGGCTGCTGCGCCGCTACGCGGCCGACGGCCAGCCTGCGGGCATGGTGCTGGCGGCGCTGCTGATCGGTGTGTTCGCCTGCGCGGCGGTCACCCAGTGGCTGCATCTGCATCCGGTGTTCGGCGCGTTCCTGTTCGGCGCCTGTCTGCCACGCGATGACCGGCTGCTCAGGAGCCTGATCGAACGCCTGGAGCATCTGGCGATCATCGTGCTGATGCCGATCTTCTTCGCGCTGGCCGGGCTCAGCACCACCGGTGATGCGTTCGTCGGGGCGGGACTGGGCGCGCTGGGGCTGATCCTGGCGGCCGCGGTGCTGGGCAAGATCATCGGTGGCGCCGCGGGCGCGCGCATGGGCGGCTTCGGCTGGCGCGATTCACTGGCGGTGGGCTCGCTGATGAATGCCCGGGCGCTGATGGAGCTGATCGTGATCAAGGTCGGGCTCGATGCCGGCGTGATCGGGCCGCAGTTGTTCACCATGCTGCTGGTGATGGCGATCCTGACCACGGTGATGACGGGGCCGTTGCTGACGTTGTTTGCCGGCAGGGAAAAGGCACCTGCAGCAGGTGCCTCTTCCGATACTGCGGACTTCAATCGCCCAGGTTGACGCCATCGGCCGGGTTCTCGAGCCAGCCGGCGACATCTTCACCGAGTGCCTTGATGGTGCGGTCCAGCACCGAGCACGACCCCTTGAAGCCTGCAAAGGCACCTCCCATCGAGTTGCGCCGCGCCTTGAACGACGCCACTTTGGTGCCGTCCTGATACAACGTGCCGCGCAGCTTGCTGTACTTCTGGTGGCCCAACCACGCGTTGCCCATGGCCACCGCGTCGACGATTTCCATCCGCAGCACACGGCCACTGTCGAGCGCCGGTTCTTCGGTGCTGAACTCGATCGGCTGCGCGGAATACTTATGCACGAAATCGGCCAGCCGCTCGCCGATCTCGCACTCCTGCTTGATCGCGGTGGAAATGTCGTTGTCCTCGCTCAGCGGTACCGGCCGCTGCATCTTCACCGGCTCGGCCGCCACGCTGCCGCAGACCGCCGCCAGCAGTACCACCATCAATTGCTTCTTCATGTTTTCCCCCTGGAAAAAACGACCGTTCAGGCCGGTCGCGACGCCTGTCAAATCACCCCATACCACCGTTGATGCCGATCACCTGGCCGTTGATGTACCCGGCGGCATCGCTGCACAGGAACGCCACCAGCGCCGCCACTTCCTCCGGTTTTCCGGCGCGTGCCGCCGGTACCGTCTGCCTGATCATCTCCATCGGGAACGCCTCGGCTGCCATCTGTCCTTCGATCACGCCCGGAGCCACCACATTGACGGCGATGCCGCGGCTGGCCATCTCGCGCGCCAGCGATTTCGATGCGCCATGCAGGGCGGCCTTGGCTGCGGCGTAGTTGGTCTGGCCGCGATTGCCCAGCACCGCCGCCACCGACGACACACTGACAATCCGCCCCCAGCGCGTGCGTGCCATCGGCAGCAGCAGCGGCTGGGTGACATGGAAAAAACCATGCAGCGATACGTCGATCACCCGCTTCCACTTCGCCGCGTCCATGCCCGCCATCGGCGCGTCGTCGTGGATGCCGGCGTTGTTGACGATGATCTGGATCGGGCCGTCGACCAGCAGCCGGTCGATCGCCGCCGCCGTCGCCGCACCATCGGCCACGTCGAAGGCCACCGACTGCGCGCTGCCACCGGCAGCACGAATCTCTTCGACCACCGACTGCGCGCGCGCCAGGTTGGCGTTGGCGTGGACGATCACATGGTGGCCGTCGGCGGCAAGCGTGCGGCTGATGGCACCGCCCAGGTCGCCACTGCCTCCGGTCACCAATGCACGGCGCAGGGATGGCTTCATCGGTGGATTCCTTTGTCGATTGGCGAACGAGTGATCATGCGGGCAACTGCAGCATCACCGCGGCGCGGCCTTCGGCCAGCAGCCGGCCGTTATGGAGAATGCGGAAGGCGTATTGCTGGCTGGCTTCGGCTTCCGCCAGCACCTGGGCGTGGGCGCCGATCGCGCCCTCCAGGTCATCGATCCGCGCCACGTGCAGCCGCACGTCGCGCAGCGCCACCAGCACACCGGGCGCGGCTCGTGCGGAACTTTGGCGCGCGCGCAGACCGCCGTGCACCGCCATCGCCTGGGCGCCGTACTCGCACAGGTGGATCGCGTGCAGCTGGTCGCCGTGGCGCAGCGGATGGGTCGGATCACGGTGATTGCCGGCTTGCAGATGCACGTTTTGCGCATCCCAGGACAGCACCCGGTCCCACAGGCACATGCCGCCCTGGTGCGGAATCATCGCCAGGATGTCCTCACGCCCGAGCATGGTCTACTCCCCGTGTCGGGTGGCGCGAGACCAGCAGCGCCAGTGCGAAATTGCACAGCACGCCCATGGCCACGGTGCTGCCGATGGCACGCAATACCGGAATCGAGGACCACGCCAGCAGGCTGAAGACCAGCAGCGTCATCAGGCTGCACACCAGCAGTCCGTGCAGCGTGCGCAACTGGTCGGCGTGGCTGTCGCCGGCGTGCTCGAAGAACAGCCCGTAGTCCAGGCCCAGGCCGGCCGCCAGAATCAGGCCGATCAGGTGGAACAGATTCAGCTCCACGTCGGCGCCGCGCAGCAACGCCAGCACCACCAGTGTGGTCAGCGCCATCGGCAGCAGCACCCGCCACACCCGCCGCGGCGAGCGCAGCACGATCCAGACGGTGGCCGTCAGCAGCACCATCGCCACCGCCAGCGCCATCAACACGCGGCTACGGTAGGCCGCCACCAGTGATTCGGAGGCGTGCTTCATGTCCAGCAATTCGGCGCCCTGCAAGCGCGCCGTGGTGGCCACTGTCGCCACGTCGTGCAGTCCGCCCAGCGACACCAGTGCGGTGGCGTGGTCCGGCCCCTGCAGCAGCAAGCCGTCGATCGCCGTGGCCAGCGGGGTGCCGCGCAGATCGGCCGGCTGCAACGGCGGTGCCGTGCGCGCGCGCTCCAGATCGAGCAGGAACGGCGCGAACGCATCGGGCCGGAACGGCGTCGCTGCCACCGCCTCATCCAGTGCCGCTTGCAGGGCTTGCGGGTCAGGCAGCTGCGCCTGACGCTGGCGCTGGGTCGTCGCGCTGGGCAGGTAGCGTGCCGCCATGTCGTAGCTGTCCAGCGCGCCCTGGGCAACCAGCTGGTCCAAGGCGGGGCGCAGACGTTCGGAGGCGGCCAATACCGATTGCACATCGGCACCGCGCACGGTCAGCACGTACCGCACGTCCGGCGCACCCAGCTCGCTGCGCAGTTGCGCGTCGCGCGCCAGATCTTCCGGATCCACCGGCGTCAACCGCCCCAGATCGTTCTGCCAGAAAGCGCCCGGCGCCAGTGCCACCGCGGCAATGGCGGCCAGCGCCAACGCCGCCAGCGACCAGCGCGGGCGCGGCAGGCGTTGCACATGACGCCAGATCCGCGCCAGCAGCGCCGAGTCGGCGAAGTCCCGCGTGGGCGGATCGACCAGCGCCGGCAACACGTATCGCGTAGCCAGCGCGGCGGTGACCAGCGCGGCGATGGTGAACACCGAAAGCTGCTTGAGACCATCCACGCCGGAGAACATGAACGTCAGATAGGCGATGCAGGTGGCGATCACCCCGGTGCCCAGCGTCGGCCACAGCGCACGCACGTTGTCCCATGGCGAACGCCCGGGACGCTGATGGCTGAAGAAGTGGATCGGATAGTCCTGCACCACGCCGATCAGGGTGAAGCCGAAGGCGATGGTGATGCCGTGCACGCCCTCGAAACCCAGCGCTACCGCGCCCAGCCCGGCCAGCCCGGCGCTGGCCAGCGGCAGGAACCCGAGAATCGGCATTTTCCAGCTGCGGTAGGCGATCCACAGCAGCAGGATCATGCCCAGCGTATCCAGCGTGCCGATGGTGCCGGCCTCGGCCGCCGTGCGGTTGCCGATCTTCACCGAGAACGCGCCAGGCCCGCTCAGCTCCAGCCGGCTGCCGCTGTCGCCGGCGATGGCGGTGAACGCGGTGGTGATGGCATCCACCGCGGTTTGCTGGCCGCTGGGATCAAAGCCGGCCGCATGCGTCTGCACCAGCAGCAGCGCCTGGGTGCCGCTGCGGTCGAACCACACATCCTCCAGCCGCTGCGGCGCGGCGGCCGGCTGCAGCGATTCGGCCACGCGCAGGATCTGCAGGGTCGGGTCCGATGCCAGCAGTGGTTCGACCAGGGCACCGGCCGGCGACCCCAGGTCCTGCACCCGTGCCTGCAGCTCGTCGCGCAGCGATGCTGCCGAGAACCCGTCCGGCGGCAATTCACCGAGCAGATAACGGTAGGGCAGCAACTGCGGCGGGATCGCCTCCAGCCCGGCCTGTTCGCCATTGGCGACCAGTTCGAACTGCGGATCTTCGGCCAGCTTTGCGCGCAGGGCCTGCGACTGTGCGGCCAATTGCGAGGGCGCGGCGCCGGACAGTGCCAGCAACAGCAGGCGCGTGCCCGGCCCTTCGCCGAGCTCATCCAGCAGCAGCTTCTGCGCCGGCGTCTGCGCATCGGGCATGAACTTGCGCAGATCGCCGCTGACCTGCATCCGCTCTCCGATCCAGGCGCCGGCCAATGCCAGCAGCAACAGCCAGGCGATCGCCAGGCCGATGCGCTGCCGCGATGTCAGCGTCAACGCGGTGAGCCGTCGTGGCACAGCACGGTCAACGCCGCAGCATCACGCACCGCCGCCGCTGCGCTGGCCGCGCCACCAAGCAGGGTGCGCTGCAGATCGCCCTTGGCCGGCCGGGTCTCGATGCACTGCAGTTCATTGCCACGGCCGCGCAGGGTGATCGCCGTGATCCGCCGCGCCAGCGACTCGGCCCGGGGCGTCAGCAGCAACTGCCAGCGCTGTTCGGTTCCCTTCGACTCGATCCGGTAACTGCGCTCCAGCGCCGCCAGGTCGCCGGACAGCAGCGCGCCGAAACTGGCCTGCAGATCGCCCAGCTCCGGCACCCGCTGCAGCGCGAACACCCGTGGCGCCTTGCCGCTACGGGCGATGCTGACCTTGCCATCGGCAATGGTGGTGGTTTCGGCATACGGCGCGCGCACCTCGCGCACCAGCGTGTCGGCGTCCGGGCGGCGGTACTCGCCCTCCACCCGCAACGGTTCCTTCAGCAGGGCCGATCCGCGCAGCTCGACAAAACCGGTGTGGCTGGGCGCCGGCTGGGCCAGCTGGCGCAGGATCCAGCCGGCATCAACCCCGCTCGCGAATGCCGGCAGGGTCGCGCTGGAGATCAGGATCAGCAGCGCGCAGCGGGACCAGCGGCGCAGGGGAAGGTGGGACATCGGCATGCCAGAAGTCATAGAAGTTGAACCAGTTGTAGGGAGCACTGCGCAGGCGCTGCTCCAGCCTTGCGGCATAGCGCTGGACCAGCAACGCCAGCGCGGCGGCGCGCTCGCGGCGCGGGATATCGATTGCATCGTCAAACGGCTCGAAAACCAGATCGTAGCGGTTGCCGCCCCGGTAGAGACCGAACGCCAGCATCACCGGCGCCTTCAATGCAGCGGCGATCAGCCATGGCGCGGTGGGGAACGGCGCCGGTTCGCCCAACAGGCTGGCCGGCACCGAAGGCTCGCCGGGGCGCGCGCGATCCACCAGCAAAGCCACCAGCGCACCTTCGTCCACCGCCTGCTTGATCGCCAGCACGATCGACGGCCCGTCCTGGCCGGCATCGATGATGCCCGCGGCCAGAGTGGGGTCGAGTTCGGCCAGCAGATCGGTGATGGCGGCGTTGTGCGACCTGTCCAGCAACACCCGCAACTTGATGTCCGGCCGCTGCCGCCCCAGCGCGCGCAGCGCATCGAAGCTGCCCAGGTGCGAGCCGAACACCAGAACGCCGCGTCCCTGGTCCAGCACCGCGTGCAGCTGGTCCAGGCCCGAGGTGCGGATGTCGAACAGCCGCATGCGCCCTCCGAGCATGAACACCCGGTCCAGGATGGTCGCCGCGAAGGTGTGGATATGCCGGGCCACCTCGAGCAGGGAGGCCTTGCGGCCTTCGACCCGCGACAGGAACGCGCGCGATGCGCGCCGTTCGGCGCCGCGCATCACCAGGAAATAGGCGGTGATCGGATACAGGCAGGCGCGGGCGATGCCGCGGCCGCCATGACGGGCGATGGCGCCGATCAGCCGGATCGCCGCGCGCCCCCCGCCTTCGGGCCGGCGCTTCCAGTCGACGTCGCTCACGCAGCCGCCTCCGGTGCGACCACGACCACCTGGCCACGGACCAGAACCTGACCCTCGCCCATCACCTCGAAGCGCCAGCGCGGTTGCGCACCTTCGAGCGTGATCGTGGCCATCTGCTCCGGCAGCAGCGGCGCGATGAACTTCACCTGGGGAATGTGCAAGGCCGCCATCGGCTGTCCGGTCTGTTGCCCGATGGCCATCAGCACCCGCTCCAGCACCACCACCCCGGGCACCAGCGGGCGTCCGGGAAAATGACCGGGCAGACAGGGATGGCTGGACGGAATGGTGAACTGCATGACATCCACAACTACCGAATTTAATGCTGCCAAGGATACCCGGCAGTGCTTACCGTCAGCGCAACAGGTCGCGCCAGAACGCCGGCCCGAGCTGGCCCATCTGCCGCACGAACTGGCCCACGTTGCGGTACGGCCGCAGCGGGAACAGGCGCTTGCGCACCCCGTATTCCAGCGCGAAGAAGCCGCCGATCAGGCCCCAGTTGGCGATATTGGCGCACCACGACCATTGCTCATGGCTCACCGGCCACCAGGGCTGGATGCCGAATGCGGCCAGCAGGCCATCGGGCACCGCACTCAACGCGAGGCCAAGATTCACCACCGCCAGAAGCCCCAGCACGATCACCCAGGCAAACGTCAGTTGCCGCGTATAGCGCTCGAGCGCCGGGGTGACCGGCATTGCGGCGCGCTGGTACAGCGCCTGCACGATGCGGCCGATCAGCGGCACCTGCCCGGGCAGCAACGTGCGCGCGAATCCCCACGCCACCAGTAACGGGAACACCACCGGCGGGGCCAGCAACAGCATCCACGCCAATGGCGAGCGGGCGATCCAGGCCAGCGCCAGCGACGCCGGCAGCAGCACGATGAACGCCCAGCCGCGCCGTTGTGCCAGCGGCAGCAGCAGGCACAGCAGCACCAGGCTCAGCAGCGCCAGCGCCGCCCACGCGCCCTCATCGCGCAGGCTGGCGATATGCGAGAGCAGCGGATAGGCCAGCAGCAGCAGCACCCGCAACACCACGGCGACGGCCCCCTGGCCGCGCGTCACGGCAGTCACCTCAGACCGTCTTGTTGGCGTCGATATGGGCCGAAAGCGCGCGCAGCGAGGCGAAGATCCGGCGGTTTTCGTCGTTGTCCGAACGCAGCTGGAAGCCGTAGCGCTTGCTGACCGCCAGCGCCAGCTCCAGCGCGTCGATCGAATCCAGGCCCAGGCCCTCATTGAACAAGGGCGCCTCCGGATCGATCTGTGCCGGCGTGACGTCTTCCAGGTTCAGGCTCTCCACCAGCAGCTCGGCCAGCGCGCGCTCGGCTTCGGATTGTTGCGACATGTGCAGTTCCATCTTCAATACGGATGCGCAACGATCCGGCATGTTCGCCGCCAGCGCAACCGCGGGCTGCACACCCCGCGCGGTATCATGTGCCATCTCTGCAATACCCGATCCGCCACCGCATGACGTTCCCATCCCCGTCCCTCCCGTTGCCGCGCCTGCACCCGGCGTTCATGGCGAGCGCGACCGTCGGCAAGTCCGGCCATCCCTGCAGGAGCGCGCGATGAGCGCCAACCCTGCGATTCCGGCGACGGCGCCGGTTGCCGCCTTGGCGGTGGACTATGTCGAGCCGGCACGACTGGCCGAACTGTTGCAGGACCCGCATGTGCTGGCGGTGTTCGGCTTCCATGCCGGCGGCGCTGCACCGTCGTGCAACGATCCGCGTTACCTGCAGGTGGGCCTGGATGGCGAAGGCGAGCCGCTACTGGAAGTGTGGCGCAGCCGCCATCCGGTAAGCTGCGGACGCGACGGCAATGGCCTGGCGTGGGCCAGCGATGGCGCGCTGATGTTCGGCGCGCTGCAGATCGATGAAGCGCAGGCCGGCGGCATTCTGGAAGCCTCGCAACAGGCCTACTCGGAACTGGTGGCCGCACTGCCGCAGCACGGGTATCACCACCTGCTGCGCATCTGGAACTACCTGGATGCCATCACCGAAGGCGAGGGTGACCAGGAGCGGTATCGCCAGTTCTGCGTGGGTCGCGCCAGGGGCATGGGCACGGTCGAGCCGACCCGCCTGCCTGCTGCGACCGCGATCGGCCGCGTCGACGGCATGCGCGTGCTGCAGGTGTACTGGCTGGCCGCGCGCGAACCGGGAATCCCGCTGGAAAATCCGCGCCAAGTCAGCGCCTACCGCTACCCGCGCCAGTACGGCCCGCAGTCACCCAGCTTTGCCCGCGCGATGCTGGCCGCACCGGGCGCCGCGCTGCCGCTGTTGCTGTCGGGCACCGCCAGCGTGGTCGGCCATGCCACCCTGCACGGCGATTGCACGCGCCAGCAGCTGCACGAAACATTCGCCAATTTCGAGGCCCTGATCGGCGCGGCCCGCAGCCACGTCCCGACCCTGCCCGCCCACTTCGGCGCCGGCAGCCGGCTGAAGGTGTATGTGCGCGACGCCGCCGAAATCCCGGCCGTGCGCCTGGCGCTGGCCGAGCACCTGCCGGCGGACGTCCCGCGCCTCTTGCTGCACGCTGCCGTGTGCCGGCCCGACCTGCGGGTCGAGATCGACGGCGTGCACGACGCCTGAGGCTCGTCCCGGAACAAACTCTGCCGCTACCGGACCGGGTGGCGGGTTCATTCGTAGTTACTGAAAGCCCGTCGCCGGCCGCCGAATGCCGGAACCCCGCCGCGGGATGACGCGGCACTCAGCCGTGCAGCAACGCCAGCACCGCATCGCGCGGCAGCTTGCCGGTCTCGTTGCGTGGCAGTGCCTGCACCTTGCGCAGCGGCCGGGGCAGAAACACCGGATCCATCACCTCGCGCAGGTCGCGCAGGATGTCCGCCTCCTCGCGTGACGGCGCGACCACCAGCGCGGCGATGCGTCCCACCGCATGTCCGGGTTCGGGCAGCAGCTGCACCACGGCCGCATCTTCGACCCCGTCCACTGCAAGCAGGCGGCGGGTGAGATCGCCCAGCGAAGCGCGTTTGCCGGCGATTTCCAGCAGGTCGGCGCGGCGCCCGCGCAGATGGAAACGGCCATCGGGCTCGATCTCCACCAGATCGGACAACATCACCGGCGCCGGCAGATGCGCGGCTTGGACCAGCGTGCCGTCGGGCTGGGGCAACAGGCGTACGCCCGGCAACGGCGTCCATGCGCTCTCGCGGGCGGTGCGCCGGCGGGCGACGATGCAGGTTTCGGTGGAGCCGAACACTTCGCGCACCTGCGTGCCGAAACGGTCCTCCGCCGCAAGCGCCAGCTCCTGCGGCAGGGGAGCGGTGGCGGTGACGATGCCGGCCAGCGACGGCAGCGTCACACCCGACTCCACCAGCGCATGCAGATGCACCGGCGTGGTCACCAGTACCCGCGGCGCCGGCATCTCGGCCAAGGCCTGGGCCACATCGGCCGGGAAAAACGGCTTGCCGGCATGCACACGCGCCGGGCCCAGCAGCGGCAGCAGCACCGACATTTCCATCCCGTACATGTGCTGCGGCGGCACCGTCGCCACCACGCTGGGCAGCGCATCCTGCCAGAGGTCCTGCAAGGCCAGCAGGTTCTGCGCGGTGCTGGTCAGGAACGACCCCCAGGTCTTGGCGTTGGCGCCGGGCGTGCCGGTGCTGCCGGAGGTGAAGCCAATGGCGACCAGCTGCGCATCGTCCAGCGAGGGCAGCGGCCCGTCGCGCTGCGGCAGCACGTGTGGCAGCTGGAAATAGCCCGGCGGCGCCGGCTCGATCGCCGCATCGCCCACACACCAGGTATGCGCATAGCGTTGCTGCACATCGGCCACCACGCTGGTGGCGCGCGACGGCGGCAGCAGGTTGATCTGGCCGCGCAGCGCCACCGCGCAGAACGCCACCAGGAAGCGGTAGCGGTCCTCGCACAGGTTGATGACGTGCCGCCCGTCCGGCAACCCGGCCGCCACGCCATGGACATGGCGCAGGAAGGTCTGCAGATCGATTGCTTCGCCGTTTTCCAGCGCGAAAGCGCGATCCAGTGCGCCGACCGCCAGCGGGTGCCGCGACCGCAACAGGGATTCTTCAGGTACTACCGCCATCGCCCACTTCACCCCTCGCCACGGAAAACCGATCCGCTCATGCCGGCCGGGCGGCTAGCTTGGAGCGGCACCGGCTTGCTGGCAAGCCGACGGGCGCTCAGTGGTATCCGGCGTCGGCGGTGACTTTGCCGCGGAACACCCGGTACGACCATACGGTGTAGCCGAGGATCACCGGCAGCAGCAGCACCAGGCCGACCAGGCTGAAGCCCAGCGAGGACGCCGGCGCGGCAGCGTCCCACAGGGTCATGCTCGGCGGCAGCAGGTAAGGCCACATGCCCAGCACCAGGCCGATGAAGCCGAGGATGAACAGCGCAAGGGTGAGCAGGAACGGCGGCAGGTCGCGGCGCGGATGCATCGCACTGCGCCACAGGGCCACGGCCACCGCCAGCGTCAGCAGCGGCACCGGCGACAGCCACCAGAAATGGCCCTCACTGAACCAGCGCTCCATCACCCGTGATTCCAGGAACGGCAGCCACGTACTGACCAGCCCCATGGAGACGATCACCGCCACCACCAGCGGCCGGGTCAGGGTGCGCGCCATCACCTGCTCGCGGCCTTCGGTCTTGAGGATCAGCCAAGTGCTGCCGAGCAATGCGTAACCGAATACAACGGCCGCGCCGGTCAGCATCGAGAACGGGCTGAACCAGCCGAACGCGCCGCCGACGTAATGGCCGTCCACCAGCTGCAGGCCCTGCACCAGCGCGCCGAGGATCACGCCTTCGGCAAACGCGGCCAGCAGCGATCCCAGCCCGAACGCCACGCTCCACAGCCGGCGCGAACGGTGCGCCTTGAAGCGGAACTCGAACGCCACCCCGCGGAACACCAGCGCCACCACCAGCAGCAGCACCGGCAGATACAGCGACGACAGCAGTGCCGCATAGGCCTTGGGGAAGGCGGCCATCAAGCCGGCACCACCCAGTACCAGCCAGGTTCCGTTGCCATCCCAGAACGGCGCGGCGGTGTTCATCATCACGTCGAGCTGCTGCTCGTCTGCGGCCATTGGCGCAAGGATGCCGATGCCGAGCACGAAGCCGTCCAGCATCACGTACATCAGCACGCCAAAACCGATCACCGCAAACCACGCCACCGGCAGCCAGGTCGTCATTTCCATCTCAGCGCTCCTCCAGCGGTTCATCGGCACCGGACAGCGGCCGCGCCGGAGTGTGGCTGCCGCCTTCCAGCGCGGGGGCCGGCTCGTGCGGCTTCGGGCCGCTGCGGATGATCTTGATCAGATACCAGGTCCCCCAGCCGAACACGAAGGCATAGCCGACGATGTAGACGCCCAGCGACAGCGCGGTCATCCACGCGCTCTGCGGGCCGACCGCATCGGCGGTGCGCAGCACCCCGCTGACCACCCAGGGCTGGCGCCCCATCTCGGTCACGAACCAGCCCGACACCAGCGCGATGAAGCCGCTGGGCAGCATCCAGTTCCAGCTGCGCAGCAGCCAGCGCGATTGCAGCAGCCGTCCGCGCCGCCACTGGAAGGCCGATAGCCAGGCCAGCACCAGCATCAGCGTGCCCAGCCCGACCATGACCCGGAAGGCGAAGAACACCGGCACCACCGGCGGCCGCTCGCTGGCCGGCACCGAGGTCAGCGGGTCGAAAGTGCCGTCCAGGGAGTGGGTCAGGATCAGGCTGCCCAGCCGCGGAATCGCGATTTCGTAATCGTTGCGCTCGGCCTGTTCGTCGGGCAGCGCGAACATCACCAGCGGCACGCCCTTGCCGGCCTCGCCCGCATGCCAATGTGCTTCCACCGCGGCGATCTTCAACGGCTGGTGTTCAAGCGTGTTCAGCCCGTGCAGGTCACCGACGAGGATCTGCAGCGGCACGGTCAGTGCGGCAAATCCCACCGCCGCCAGCAGCATCACGCGCCCTGCCTCGCGGTGGATGTCGCGGCGCAGGTACCACGCACCCACCCCGCCGATCACGAAACAGGTGGTGATGAACGAGCCCAGCGCCATGTGTGCCAACCGGTACGGGAAGGACGGGTTGAAGATCACCTGCCACCAGTCCTGCGGATGCACGATCCCATCGACCATCGCGTAGCCGGCTGGCGTATGCAACCAGCTGTTGGAGGCCAGGATCCAGAAGGTGGATACCAGCGTGCCCAGCGCCACCATGCAGGTGGCAAAAAAATGCAGCCGCGGCGACACGCGGCCCCAGCCGAAGATCATCACGCCAAGGAAGCTGGCCTCCAGGAAGAACGCGGTCAGCACTTCATAGGTCAGCAACGGCCCGATCACGCTGCCGGCCACCTCGCTCAGCCGCGGCCAGTTGGTGCCGAACTGGAAGGCCATGACGATGCCGCTGACCACGCCCATGCCGAATGACACCGCGAATATCTTCTGCCAGAAGAAATACAGCTCACGCCAGATCGGGTTGCCGGTGCGCAGCCAGCGCGCCTCCACGAACGCCAGCCAGCTGGCGGTGCCGATCGTGAAGGCGGGGAACAGCACATGGAAACTGATGACGAAGCCGAACTGGATCCGCGACAACAGGAGAGCGTCCACATGGGACTCCGGCATGGTCCGATGACCGCGCCAGTTTCCGCCGTCGGATGTGAGGATCACATGCGGCCCCCCGCCGCACTGCAGCATCCAAGCCCGGATCCGCTATCGCGACCGCACCGGGCCCCGCGCCCATGACCTGTGGCCCAGCCCCCGCCGTGAAGGGACTGTTACGCTTGCCCGGTTTCCTTTACCGGTGCCCGCAATGCCCAGACTGCTGTCCTTGACCCTGCTTTTCGCCGCCATCGGTGTCGCCCATGCCGCGCCGACGCCGATCACCATCGAGCAGGCCATGGCCGACCCGGACTGGATCGGTCCGCCGGTCGAGAGCGCGTGGTGGTCGTGGAACAGCCAGCAGGTCGAGTACCAGCTCAAGCGCAGCGGCAGCGCCGTGCGCGACACCTTCCGCCTGCCGCTCAACGGCGGTGTGGCGCAGCAGGTCGCCGATGACCAGCGCGGCACCCTGGACGTGGCCAACCCGGTCTACGACGCCAGCCGCCAGCGCATGGCGTTCGTGCGCAACGGCGATGTGTTCCTGCGTGAGCTGCGCAGCGGCGCGCTGACCCAGCTGACGCGCAGCAGCGAAAAGGCGAGCGCGGTCAATTTCGCCCTCGATGGCGGGGTGATCTGGCGCACCGGGCAGAACTGGTTCCACTGGACCGCCGTCGGTGGTGTGCAGCAGGTGGCCAGCCTGAAGGCCGAGAAGAATCCCGACGATGCACCCAAGGCCGACGTGCTGCGCGAGCAGCAGCTGCGGACCCTGGCCACGCTGCGCAACGACCGCGCCCAGCGCGAAGCGCTCAAGCAGCAGGAAGCCAGCTGGCGCCGCGCCGACAGCACTCGTGCACCGGGCCCGGTCTATCTCGGCGCCGATGTCGAGATCGTCGACAGCGTGCTTTCGCCGGATGCGCGCACCCTGATCGTGGTCACCAAACCGAAGAATTTCGAAGAAGGCCGCGGCGGCAAGATGCCGCTGTACGTGACCGAATCGGGCTACGAAGAGGTCGAAGACACGCGCACCCGCGTGGGTCGCAATGGCTCCGCGCCGCATTCGCTGTGGCTGGTGGATGCGCGGAACGCGGAGGTCAAGCCGCTGGCGCTGGCCGGGCTGCCGGGCATCGGCAGCGATCCGCTGGCAACGCTGCGCAAGGCCGCCGGCAAGGACGCGCTGAAGGGCGACCGCGGCGTGCAGGTCATGCGCGGCATGGGCGATCCGGGCATCCGCTGGAGCGCCGACGGCAGCCAGGCTGTGGTGATGCTGCGCGCCAACGACAACAAGGACCGCTGGATCGCCAGCGTCAGCCCGGCCAGCGCCAGGCTGGAGACCCGCCACCGGCTGACCGACAACGCCTGGATCAACTGGGGCTTCAACGATTTCGGCTGGATGGCCGATGGCCGCACGCTGTGGCTGTTGTCCGAGGAATCGGGTTACTCGCACCTGTACACCCAGCAGGGCAGTGGCAAGCCGCAGCGACTGACCGCAGGCAAGTGGGAAGCCTCGATGCCGGTGCCCAGCGCCGACGGTCGCGGCTTCTACTTCCTGTGCAACCAGCAGGCGCCCGGCGACTACGAGGTGTGCGCGGTCGACACCGCCAGCAAGCAGGTGCGGGAGCTGACCGCGCTCGACGGCGTGGAGGATTTCTCGCTGTCGCCGGATGGCCAGCAGCTGCTGGTGCGCTATTCCGGCGCCTACCTGCCGGCGCAGCTGGCGGTGGTGCCCAGCAGCGGCGGCCAGGCCAAGGTTCTGACCGACACCCGCAGCGCGGCCTTCAAGGCGCGCGAGTGGATCCAGCCGAAGCTGGTGCAGGTACCGTCCAAACACGGCGCCGGCACGGTCTGGGCCAAGTACTACGGCCCGGAAACGATGGAGCCCGGCAAGCAGTACCCGATCGTGATGTTCGTGCACGGCGCCGGCTACCTGCAGAACGTGCACCAGCGCTACCCGGTCTATTTCCGCGAGCAGATGTTCCACAACCTGCTGGTGCAGCAGGGCTACATCGTGCTGGACATGGACTACCGCGGCAGCGAGGGCTACGGCCGCGACTGGCGCACCGCGATCTACCGCAACATGGGTCATCCGGAACTGGAGGACTACAAGGACGGCCTGGACTGGCTGGTCGAGAACCGGCAGGGCGACCGCGACCACGCCGGCATCTACGGCGGCTCCTACGGCGGCTTCATGACCTTCATGGCGCTGTTCCGTTCGCCGGGCACGTTCAAGGCCGGCGCCGCGCTGCGCCCGGTGGTGGACTGGCACCAGTACAACCACGGCTACACCAGCAACATCCTCAACACCCCGGACATCGACCCGGAGGCGTACCGCAAGTCCTCGCCGATCGAATACGCCGACGGCCTGCAGGACCACCTGCTGATCGCACACGGGATGATGGACGACAACGTGTTCTTCCAGGACTCGGTCAACCTGACCCAGAAGCTGATCGAACTGCACAAGGACAACTGGACCATCGCCCCGTATCCGCTGGAGCGCCATGGTTACACCCGCCCGGATTCGTGGCTGGACCAGTACAAGCGCATCCTCAAGCTGTTCGAGGAAAACCTGAAGTAAGGCGGACCGGGCGGCCACGTAGCGGGCCGCCCTCGCCAGCTGCCGCAGGCGCATCCGGCTTCCCGTTATCCGCATGCTGGACCGGCGACGCCGGGTGGCGTGGCCAAAGATGCCCGCGGTGTTGCCCTGTTTCAGCCGGAAGGACGCACCACCGCCATGACTCCGCCCGCCCCGCCGATCCGCATCGTTACCGCGGTGATCCTCGATGCCGCCGGCCGCGTGCTGGTGGTACGCAAGCACGGCTCGGACCACTTCATCCAGCCCGGCGGCAAGCGCGGCCCGGGCGAGGCTTCGCTGCAGACGCTGGCGCGGGAGCTGCGCGAGGAACTGGGCGTGGAGCTGCAGATGGACAGCGCGCGCCGGCTGGGGGAATTCGAGGAGCGGGCGGTCAACGAGCCCGGCCGTCGCGTGCAGGCCGAAGCGTTTCTGGTCCGCAGCGACGGCGTGCCGCAGGTGCAGGCCGAGATCGCCGAACTGGCGTGGATTCCATTGCAACGGCCGCACGGCGTGCGCCTGGCGCCGATGAGTGCGCGGCATATCCTGCCGGCGGCGCGTGCCGTGCTCGCCATTGATTTGGCTGGGCAAGCCGATTGAATCCGGCGATAGTCCGTTACCGCGATCGCCCGGAGACGCCGTGAATGCCGCTTCGCCCTCCCCGTCTACCGCCTTCATCGATGTGACCGCCAGACTGTCGCTGGTGATGGCGGTGCTTTCCGTCATCTACAGCGTGCTGCAGCTGGCGGTGGTCGCGCTGCTGGGCAGAGTCGGCGTCGGCGATTGGCTGGCCGCCTATCACCTGCCGGTTCCGTCGTCGTTGCAATGGCTGATGGACTACGCCACGCCGCTGGGACTGTTGATGCTGCTGTTTTCGCTGGCGTTCCTGGCGGTCTCCTGGGGCCTGCTGGCACGGCGCGAATGGGCGCGGCTTGGCTTCATCGCCTTCCTGCTGCTGCTCGCGCTGGCCAATTTCGCCTGTCTGCCGCTGATCGCGCCGTTGTTCAGTGCGCTGACCGGTGTGTTGCCCGCCGACATCATGCACACCCGCGAAGGCCAGCAGGTGATCGCACAACTGCAACTCGGCCGCTGGATGGTGCTGGTCACAGCCGGCATCAGCGCGCTGGTCATTGCCGCGCTGCACGGCTGGCTGGCGCTGAAGCTGGGAAAGGCGGAGATCCGCGCCCAGTTCCGCTGAGCACCGTCGCCGGATGCGAAGCAGAGTCCACCGGCCGCAGCGGCGGCTGGAAGCTGGAAGTCCGCCCGGCGCGGTCCATTGCGGGCCTGCGCTAAAGTAGCCCCATGAATGAATTTGAACGTGTGCGCGAGTATCTGACCGGGCTGCAGGACCGCATCTGCGGCGCCATCGAAACCGCCGATGGCCAGGCCCGTTTCAACGAAGACAACTGGCAGCGGGCCGAGGGCGGCGGCGGCCGCACCCGCATCCTGCGCGAGGGCGCGGTGTTCGAGCAGGCCGGCATCGGCTTTTCCGACGTGGCCGGCACCCGCCTGCCGCCGTCGGCCTCGGCCAACCGCCCGGAGCTGGCCGGCGCCTCGTGGCGTGCCTGCGGCGTGTCGCTGGTGTTCCATCCGCTTAATCCATACCTGCCCACCACCCACGCCAACGTGCGCTACTTCCGTGCCGAGCGTGACGGCGAACATGTCGCCTCGTGGTTCGGCGGCGGCTTCGACCTGACCCCGTTCTATCCGTTCGACGAGGACGTTCGCCACTGGCACCAGGTCGCGCATGACCTGTGCGCTCCCTACGGCGAAGACCGCTATCCGGCGCACAAACGCTGGTGCGACGACTATTTCTTCCTGCGCCACCGCAATGAGACGCGGGGTGTCGGCGGGCTGTTCTTCGATGACCTGCACGGCGACTTCGAGCAGGATTTCGCCTATATGCGTGCGGTCGGCGAGGGTTTCCTCGATGCCTACCTGCCGATCGTCGAGCGCCGCAAGGACACGCCCTATGGCGAACGCGAGCGCGAGTTCCAGCTGTACCGCCGGGGGCGCTACGTCGAGTTCAACCTGGTGTATGACCGCGGCACCCTGTTCGGCCTGCAGAGCGGCGGGCGCAGCGAGAGCATCCTGATGAGCCTGCCGCCGCGCGTGCGCTGGGAATACGGCTTCGAGCCGCAGGAAGGTAGCGCCGAAGCCCGGCTGGCGGCGTACCTCACCCCACGCGACTGGCTGGCCTGAGCCGCGTCTTCAACTTTCCCGCTGCTGGAGGATGGTGATGTGGCCATTGGTCTCCAGCAGCGCCAGTTCCACCTGGCTGATATCCGAGCAGCCCTGCTGGCGCATCGCCACGTCGAAATCGGCCTTGCTCACCAGCTCACGTCGCAGTACGTGGGGCAGCACGCGCCCCGAGCGCGCCAGCACCACCGGCTCGCCTTCCACCAACCGTTCCACGCGCGGGTAGCGGGCGGTGACCCGGCCGACCGTGTAATTCAGCAGGATCAACGTCGTCGCCAGCAGCAGACCACCTCCCAGCGAGGTGTCCTCCCCCAGCAGCGCGTTCTGCACGGCGTTGCCGAGCAGAACGATCAACAGCACATCGAACGGCGTGAACTGGCCCAGCGCGCGCTTGCCCGACAGCCGCACCATGCCCAGCACCACTACGTACACCACGACCGCCCGCAGGACGAACTCCCACCACGGCATCGCCAACGCGAACAGATCCGACATTTCCAGCCCCAAGCTTGTGCAGGACGTCCAGTCTGCACCGTGTCGATCGGCCTCACGCGACTCGCCGGTATGCGCGCACGGCCAGGAGGCCAAAAAAAGGTTCTTCTCCCAATTGAGGGAGGGGCGCACGGCCGACCCGGTTAGTTTGTAGTTGTCGAGACAACAAACCGGGGGTCGGCCGTGGCCGACGGGGATTGTATTGCCCAGCTGGGTGGCTGGGTGGGGTATCGGGTTGAAGACTGGCGGCACGAGCAACGCGGGGAGCGTCGCTGGCTGGTGCTGGAACTGACGCCGGTGCCTGGCCATGTTCGCCGCTGCAGCGGCTGCGGCGAAGCGGTCGCCGCGATTCATGACCGCACGGTCCGGCGGATCCGCGACCTGCCGGTGTTCGAGGATCCGGTGGAGCTGGAGATCGAGCGGCTGCGGCTGGCCTGCCCGCGTTGCGGTCCGCGGCTGGAGCAGTTGGACTGGCTGGACCCGCATGCGCGGGTGACCCGGCGACTGGCCCAGAGCGTGGTCCGATTGTGTGCAGCGACCTCGGTGCGGCATGCCGCCCGCTGGCACGGCATCGACTGGAAGACCGCCAAGGCGATCGATTTCCGGGCGCTGGAGCGTCGCGTGGGTCCGGTCGATCTGGATGGCGTGCGGCGGATCGCCATGGACGAATTCGCGATCCAGAAGGGTCATCGCTACGCCACCGTGGTGGTCGACGTGGAGCGCAAGCGAGTGCTGTGGGTGGGCCGTGGCCGCTCGCGGGCCGAGGTGCGACCGTTCTTCGAACTGCTTGGACCGCAGCGCTGCGCGCAGGTCCAAGCCGTGGCGATGGACATGAACACGGCCTACGACCTGGAGGTGCGCCGGTATTGCCCGAACGCACGGGTGGTCTACGACCTGTTCCACGTGATCGCCAAGTACGGGCGCGAGGTGGTGAGCCGGGTGCGGGTGGATGCCGCCAACCAGCTGCGGCACGACAAGCCGGCGCGCCGGGTGGTCAAGCGCGCGCACTGGCTGTTGCTGCGCAACCCGGCGAACCTGAAAGACCGCGAGCAGGTGCGGCTGGCCGAGGTGCTGGAGGCGAACCAGTCGTTGATGGCGGTCTATGTGATGAAGGAACAACTCAAGGCACTGTGGACCGCACCCACGGCCTGGGCCTGGCGCAGTGCCTGGACCCAGTGGCTGCGCCACGCCCGGCAGAGCGGTATCCCCGCCCTGATGCACTTCGCCAAATGCCTGCAGCCTTATTGGCGCGGAATCCTCAGCCGGGTGCGCTGGCCCATGCACACCGGCTTGGTCGAAGGCATCAACAACCGCATCAAGGTCATCAAGCGCATCGCCTACGGTTACCGCGATGACGCCTACTTCTTCCTCAAGATCCGTGCGGCCTTCCCCGGAGTTGGGAGATGAACCCAAAAAAAGCCCCGCCGACCAGGGGGGATCGACGGGGCCGGGGAGCGGGCATTTGGGGAGGAATCCCCGCTCCTAGATCTGCTCCAGGGGATGGGAGAGATCCGCGACAGGTATTGCGCCTGTCGAGGGCTATATGAGCATTTCGAACATTGACAGTTCGTGAAGAATTGCTTTGCTGGACGAAACGATTAAGGACCGATTCATCCCTGAAAACTCGGGTTAAACGTGAATGCGCTCAATGACATGCAACGTTCCATCCATGCCATCAACCGAAGCGCGACGCAGAAAACGGGCTGTCACGCAAAGCCATCTTCGATCCTCCCGTCCATTCGCTCGCCTGCCGCAATCGGTACCCGCACGCCCCCGTTTGCCCGCAGCAACAATGCTCCCGGCGCCGCCACGCACCGGTGGACGACGCCGGCACTCAATGGGCTTCATCCCAGTTCGAGCCCACACCGGTATCCACCACCAGCGGCACCCGCAGGCTCGCCGCCGCGCACATCCGTGACACCACTTCGCCGCGCAGGGTGGCGATGAAATCCGCGTCGGCCTCGAAGACCAGCTCATCGTGCACCTGCAGGATCATCAACGCGCGTTCGCGGTGATCGGCCAACCAACCGTCCACGCTGACCATCGCGCGCTTGATGATGTCCGCCGCGGTGCCCTGCATCGGTGCATTGATCGCCGCGCGCTCGGCGCCGGCGCGCAGGCCCTGGTTGCGGGCGTGGATATCGTTCAGATACAGGCGACGGCCGAACAGGGTTTCGACATAGCCCTGCTCACGCGCCTGCACCCGCATGCGCTCCATGAAATCGCGCACGGCCGGATAGCGGCTGAAGTACAGCGACACATAGTCCTGCGCCTGGCCGCGATCAATGCCCAGGTTCTTGGCCAGGCCGAACGCGCTCATGCCGTACATCAGGCCGAAATTGATCGCCTTGGCGGCGCGGCGTTCATTGGCGGTCACTTCCTCAAGCCGGCGTCCGAACACTTCGGCGGCGGTGGCGCGGTGCACGTCGGCGCCCTGCTCGAACGCGCTGATCAGGCCCGGATCCTCGGACAGATGCGCCATGATCCGCAGCTCGATCTGCGAGTAGTCGCACGCCATCAGCTTGCGCCCGGCCGGTGCCACGAACGCCTTGCGGATGCGGCGCCCATCCTCGGTGCGGATCGGTATGTTCTGCAGATTCGGGTCGGAGGACGACAGCCGCCCGGTCGCCGCGCCGGACTGGTGGTAGCTGGTATGCACGCGGCCAGTCTCGCGATTGACCATCTCCGGCAGCTTGTCGGTGTAGGTGCTGCGCAGCTTGGCCAGGCCGCGGTATTCGAGGATCACGCGCGGCAGTTCGTGCTGCTCGGCAATCGCTTCCAGCGCTTCCTCGTTGGTGCTGGGCTGGCCCTTGGGCGTCTTCACCAGTGCCGGCAGGCCCAGTTCCTCGAACAGTACCGCGCACAGCTGTTTGGGCGAATCCAGGTTGAAGGTACGCCCGGCCAGTTCCGTGGCTTTCTGCTGCGCGGAGAGCATGCGCGCGGACAGATCGGCGCTCTGCCGGCGCAGCTCCACCGAATCGATCGAGACACCGTTGGCCTCGATCCGTGCCAGCACCGGTACCAGTGGCATCTCGATCTGCCGATAGACCTCTTCCAGCCCCGGCGTGGCGGCCAGTTGCGCTGACAGCACCCGATGCAGGCGCAAGGTGACGTCGGCATCCTCGGCGGCGTAGGCGCCCGCCTCGTCGAGCCCGACCTGCGAGAACGGGATCTGCCGGGCGCCCTTGCCAGCCACATCCTCGAAGCGCGTGGTCGGGTAACCCAGGTAGCGTTGCGCCAGCGAATCCATATCGTGGCGGGTGGCGGTGGAATTGAGCACGAAGCTTTCCAGCATCGTGTCATCGGCATAGCCGTTCACCTCGATGCCGTGGCGGCGCAGCACATGGATGTCGTACTTGCCGTGCTGGCCGAGCTTGCTCCGGCCGGCGTCCTCGAACAGCGGCTTCAGCGCTGCCAGCACCTGCACCATCGGCAGCTGCACCGGCGCGCCGGGATAGTTGTGGCCCACCGGTATATAGGCCGCCTTGCCGGTCTCCACCGCGACGCTGATACCCACCAGATTGGCGCGCATCGCATCCAGCGCGTCGGTTTCGACATCGAATGCGAAACGGTCGGCGGCGCGCAGACGCTCCACCCACGCCTGCAGCTGCATCGGCTCGAGCACGGTTTCGTACTCGCCCTTGGCGCCCAGGGCCGGGTCATGGGCCATCGGCGCGGGCTCGGCCGCCTTGGCATAGCCTGCAGCCGTGCCGCGCAGGCTCACTGTGGCCGACGCCGGCCGCGTCGCGGCAGCGGTGCCGCCATCGAGCTCGCGCAGCGCCTGGGTGAAGCCGTAGCGGGCGTAAAGCTCGCGCAGCGCGGGCACATGCTGCTCACGCAACTGCAGGTCGCGCGGGCCGCTGTCCAGCGCCACATCGGTCTTGATCGTGACCAGCTCACGGTTGAGCGACAGTCGCGGCAGCGCCGCGCGCAGGTTTTCGCCGATCTTGCCCTTCATCGTCGGCGCTGCCGCGACCACGCCATCCAGTGTGCTGTATTCGGCAAGCCACTTGGCGGCCGTCTTGGGGCCGCATTTGTCCACGCCGGGCACATTGTCCACGGCGTCACCCATCAACGCCAGGAAGTCGACGATCTGGCCGGGAAGCACCCCGAACTTTTCAAACACCGCCGTATCCGAATCGGTACGGCTGCCGGTCATGGTGTTGACCAGGGCCACTCCGGGGCGCACCAGCTGGGCGAAATCCTTGTCGCCTGTGGAAATCGTCACCTGCAATCCATCGGCGGCCGCCTGCAAGGCCAGCGTGCCGATGACGTCGTCGGCTTCCACGTCCGGCACGCGCAGGATATCGATGCCCAGCGCCTGCACGATCTCGCACATCGGCTGCACCTGCGCACGCAGTTCATCGGGCATCGGCGGCCGATTCGCCTTGTAGTCTGCGTACAGGTCGTCGCGGAAAGTCCTGCCGGGCGCATCGACCACGAAGGCGATGTATTCGGGCTTTTCCTTCAGCGTGGCGCGCAGCATGTTGACCACGCCGAACAGCGCGCCGGTGGGTTCGCCGGCGGCATTGGACAACGGCGGCAAGGCATGGAATGCGCGGTACAGGTAACTGGACCCGTCAATCAGGACTAATCTGCTCATGCTCCAATTCTACGCGGCCGGCCCGCGCGGTCGCCGCTCGCGCATAATCACGGTGACACTTTCGCTGCGAGGCTCTTCCATGAAAAACCTGATGCTGCTTTCGCTGCTGGCGCTGGCCGGCTGTGCAAGTACCGGTGGCACCGCAGACGCGCCGGTGGATGTAAGCGGCGCGGACGTCGCCAAGCGCACCCTGGAAAACGGCGACACCGTCGAGGAATACCGGATCAGCGGTCAGCTGCGCATGGTCAAGGTCACACCGGTGCGCGGCGCGCCGTATTACCTGTACGACCGCAATGGCGACGGCCGCATGGACAACGACAAGGACGGGGTCTCGCCGGTGTACTGGAAGCTGTACAGCTGGTGATCGTCCGGGGCGGGGCGGCTTTATTGGAACGGTATTTGCATGGAAAATGGGACATCCCTTTTCCACGTTTCATCCCATGAATTCGACCGAACGCCGCCAGCCCCCGGCCCCCGTCCAGTTACGGGACAACATCACCCCCGAACAGCAGCAGACAGTGGACACCCTGGAGCACTTCGGCTGGCAGCTGAGGTTCGTGCGGCGGCCGCTGTTCCGCGACCCGGTTCCGGTACTGTTCGACCGCGGCGACGAGCGCTACGTGGTATTGCGCGCGGACGGCAGCCTCGACGAATCGCAGACGCTGCCGCTGCGCGCGCCGCGCAACACGGTCGTGAACTGGCGCCGGGCCTGAGCCGACGCCGTTTTTCCGTGAAAACAGGCGTGCCGGGTCAACAGGGCGCGCCTTGCGGTTGTTGCGGTCCCGTTGCGTCATCCTTCCTGATCCGGGCCTGGCCCCCGGACCGGCCGGATTACCCCGCCGGGTGACCCCACCCGTGCAGCAGGCTCAACGGATCACCAGCACCGGCACCTTGCTGCGGGTCAGCACTTCGGTGGTCTGGCTGCCCAGCAGGACCCGGCTGACGCCGCGTCGGCCGTGCGAGGTCATCACCAACAGATCACAACCGCAGGTCGCGGCCGTATCGATGATGCCATCGGCGGCGTAACGGTCCAGCACGTGATGGGTCACCACGTTCGCTACCCCGGCGGCGCGCGCCGCCTCGCTGGCCGGCTGCAGGATCTTCTGTGCGGCGTTCTCGCGGTCCTGCTTGTATTCCGGACTGGTCTCGTAGCCGACACTCCAGCCCATGGCGTCGTACATGCCGACGGCCCACGGCTCGGACACGGTGACGATATCGACCTGCGCCCCCAGCTGCGCGGCCAGCTCCAGGCCCTTGTGCAGGCCCTTGTCCGAAAAGTCCGAACCATCTGTGGCAATCAGAATGCGCTGGTACATGGCAAAGCTCCTGGCTGCCCGCCGCTGCGGGGGTAGCACCATGACACACCGGTTGTTCAGATCGCGCCTTGAGCTGGATCAATTGGCGCTGGCCACGGCAGCGCAGCCGCCGCCGCCCGTGGCGCCTACACCGGCTGCAGGTTGGCGTAGGCCATCACCAGCCATTTGCTGCCGGCCTCGATGAACTCCACTTGCACCCGCGCATGCGCGCCACTGCCCTCGTAATCGGTGACCATGCCTTCGCCGAATTTGGGATGGGTCACCATCGTGCCCAGCCGCAGCGGGGGCGCCTCCAGCGCGGCGTGACCCATGTGGCGCGAGGCCCCCAGCGAGGCCGGCCGTGACACTTGCACCTTGGGCCGCACTTCGTTCAACAGCTCGCGCGGAATCTCGCGCAGGAACCGCGATGGCACGTTGTAGTTGTCCTGGCCGTGGATGCGCCGCGACTCGGCATAGCTGAGCACCAGCTTCTGGCGCGCGCGGGTGATGCCGACATAGGCCAGCCGCCGCTCCTCCTCCAGCCGCCCGCTCTCCTCCAGCGAACGCGCACTCGGGAACAGGCCATCTTCCATGCCTGCGAGGAACACGAGCGGGAACTCCAGACCCTTGGCCGAATGCAACGTCATCAGCTGCACCCCGTCCTCGTCGGCCTGGGCCTGGCCTTCGCCGGCCTCCAGCGAGGCATAGGCCAGGAACGCGACCAGTTCGCTCATCTCCTCGCCGACTTCGGCGATGTCGTCCTCGCGGCGGCTGAAGCGCGATGCCACCGACACCAGCTCGTCGAGGTTGTCCGTGCGCGACTCCGAATCCAGCGCGTTGCGGCTTTCCTTGGACCAGTGCTCACGCAGCGTTGAACGCAGCAGCACGTGGTCGATGCGCTCGGCCAGATCCATCTCGCCGGTCTCGGCCGACAGCTGCCCGATCAGGACCTGGAAGCCGGCCAGCGCATTGCGTGCACGCGCGGCCAGCCCGGTGCCCTGCGCGGTGAGCATGGTCGCTTCCCACAACGACAGCGACTGCATCCTCGCCACACGGCGCACCTCGTCCAGGGTGCGCTCGCCGATCCCGCGCGTGGGCGTGTTGACCGCGCGTTCGAAGGCGGCGTCATCGTTGCGGTTGGTCATCAGCCGCAGGTAGGCCAGCGCATCCTTGATTTCGGCACGCTCGAAGAAGCGCATGCCGCCATAGACGCGGTACGGCAGCTGTTCGGACAGCAGCGCTTCTTCGAACGCGCGCGACTGCGCGTTGCTGCGGTAGAGCACGGCCACATCGCCGTAGCTGCCGCCATCGCGCACCCACTGCCGCGCCCGCTCGACCAGATAGCGCGCCTCGTCCATCTCGTTGTAGGCCGCGTACAGATCGATCGGATCGCCGTTGCCGGCATCGGTCCACAGCTCCTTGCCGATGCGCCCCGGGTTGTGTGCGATGACCGCGTTGGCGGCGCCGAGGATGTTGGCGCTGGAACGGTAGTTCTGCTCCAGGCGGATGGTCTGCGCGCCCGGGAAATCCTTGAGGAAGCGCTGCACGTTCTCGACCTTGGCCCCGCGCCAGCCATAGATGGCCTGGTCGTCGTCGCCGACCACGAACACATGGCCCGAATCACCCGCCAGCACCCGCACGAAGGCGTACTGGATGGCGTTGGTGTCCTGGAATTCGTCCACCAGGATTTCGCGGAAGCGCGCCCGGTAATGCGCCAGCAGCGCCGGGTTGTCGCGCAGCAGCTCATGCGCGCGCAGCAGCAGTTCGGCGAAATCCACCAGGCCGGCACGATCGCACCGCTCCTGATAGGCGCTGTAGGCCTGGCGCATGGTCTCCAACCACGCGTCATGCGGCTCGGGCTGGATGTGCTGCGGGCGGCGGCCTTCGTCCTTCTGCTCGTTGATCCACCACGCGATCTGCTTGGGCGGATACTTGCCGTCATCCAGTTCCAGTTGCTGCGCCACGCGCTTGATCAGCCGCAGCTGGTCATCGGAATCGAGCACCTGGAAACTTTCCGGCAGCTTCGCGTCATGCCAGTGCAGGCGCAGCAAGCGGTGGGCGAGGCCGTGGAAGGTGCCGATCCACATGCCGCGACTGCCGTGGTGCAGTTGCAGATCGATGCGGTGGCGCATTTCGCCGGCGGCCTTGTTGGTGAAGGTCACCGCGAAAATGCCATGGGTCGGCACGCCCACGACTTCGTTGAGCCAGGCGATGCGGTGGATCAGTACACGGGTCTTGCCGGAACCGGCGCCCGCGAGGATCAGGTGGTGACCGGGAGGCGCGGAAACAGCCTCGCGCTGGGCCGGGTTCAGCCCGTCGAGCAGGTGGGAAACATCCATGCCGCTATTTTACGGGAAAGCCATCGGGCAGATGGCCGGGTAACGTTCAGCCATCCACCTGCTTCAGCAGTGCCAGCGCGATCTGCCTTGCTTGGGCGCGCAGCTCGGGAATCGCCAGGCTTTCCCAAAGCCGGCCGATGCGCAGGCTGCCGATCACCTGGATCCGTGGATCGGCGATGCCGTCTGCATCGAGCACACTGCCGTCATCGCTCGTATCGATGCCGATGCCGTGCGGGCCGGAACGGGCATGGCCACGGCCCAGCATCTGCTGCAACAGAGGGTTGCACATCGCCTGCGCCCGCATTTCCACGCCGGTGGCATTGATCACGCAGTGCACATCCAGCTGCAGCGGAACGCGCTGCGCGTCCAGTGCCGCGACCCGCACGCAGGCGCCTTCGCCGCCCACCGTTTGCAGCCGGCCGCGATGCAGCTGCAGCTGGCCGCGCTGGATCATCGCCTCCAGCTGCGCATGCACCGGTGCGGCGATGCGGTGGCGGTGCACGTCCCACTGACGCACCACATGCCGCAGGAAGCGGCGCTGGTCGGCGCCGGACAGCGATTGCCACAACGCCTGCACCAGCGGACGGATGCGGTCCATCACGCTCTGCCAGGGGATGCCGCGCACCTGCGCCTCGGCGGCGTGCCGGCGCAGCGCGCGCATGCGCTGGCGCAGGCCCATCGCCAGCAGTGGCTGCGGATCGTAATCGGCGGCCGGACCTTCGGCATGCGGCAACGGCAACAGGGCATGCCGCGAGATCACATGGACCGCGCCGCGATGGCCGTTGTCGGCCAGCGACACCACGCTGTCGGCCATGCTCAGGCCCGAGCCGACGATGCAGATGTCAGCGTCGTTGGCGATGGCATGCACCGCATCGAAATCCCACGCTTCCACACGTTGGCCGGCGGACAGCGCGGCCGCGCCGTGGGCCGGCAACGGTCGCAGCGCGTTGCCCGGCGCCATCGCCACGGCGGTGACCTGCAACGGCGCTCCGTTCTGCAGAACCAGCGCAAGGCCACTGGCGGACTTCTCCAGCGCCAGCACCCGGTCCTGCAGCACTTCCAGCCGCGCCACACTGCGCGCTTGCGCCTGTTGCAGCCGCTGCTGCAGGTAACCGGCGTAGTGGCGGCGGCTGACATAGCTGCGCGCCAGCGTGTCGCGGTCCAGCGCCGGATAGGCCTGCTGCTGGCCCAGGTAATCGAGGAAATCCTCCGGCAGGTCGGGGAACGCGCTCATCTTTCCGGCCGGCACATTGAGCAGGTGCTCCGGGTACCGCGTGGCGTAGGCCACACCCTGTGCCAGCGATGGTTGCGGCTCGACCAGCACCAACCGCAGCGCGCGGGTGGACTCGCGCAGCAGCTGGATCGCCGTGAGTACGCCGGCAGCACCGCCGCCGATGATGGCCAGATCGAACGTGCGCGGGGTGTCGGTTGCAGTCATGGCGCGATTGTAGGCGATGGGCTGCTCGCGCCAGATGGCGGCGCTGCAGCTGCCGGTCAATCACGGGCCGGTGGCGCAGCGCCGGATCACATCAGCGCATCGGCCAGCCGCGCGATGCCTTCGCGGCTGCGGTGCCAGGCCGGCCGTTGCCGCCACGGCGCCAGCAAAAGTTGCTCGCAGTCGTCCAGGTAATCGGCCTCGACCGCCCGCAGGCGCGCCACCACATCCGCGTCGTAACACAGCAGCCCGATCTCGGCATTGAGCGCGAACGAGCGGATATCCAGATTGATCGAGCCCACCAGCGCGATGTCATCGTCCACGCTCAGATGCTTGGCGTGCAGGAAGTGCGGCCGGTACAGCGCGATCTGCACCCCCGCGCGCAGCAATTCTTCGTAGTAGGCCTCCTGCGCCCAGGCGGTCAATCGCCGGTTGTTGCTGGCCGACAGGATCAGCTGCACCTGCACACCGGACAGCGCGGCGATCCGCAACGCACTCAGCGTGGCCTCGTCGGGCACGAAGTACGGCGTCACCAGCACGATCCGGCGGCGCGCCAGATGGATCAAGGCATTGACCGCATCGCGCGCATTGCTGAAGGGATAGGCCGGCCCGCTGGGCAACAGCTGCGCGGCGACATCGGCCGCGCAGAACGGGATCTCGGCCAGCACCTCCAGCCGTTGCCCGCTTTCCATGAACCAGTCGCTGGCAAACACCGCTTCCAGATGCGCCACCACCGGCCCTTCCACCCGCGCGACCAGCTCGCGGTTGGGGAACCCGGCAACGAAATCAGGCGCAGCCAGATTCTGCGAGCCGACATGGCCGACACGGTTGTCGATCACCGCGATCTTGCGGTGGTTGCGCAGGTCCATGCGCCCGCTGCGCCGCCAGCGCAGGCCACCCGGCAACATGGCGCACACGTCCACACCCGCGGCCAGCAGTCGCCTGCGATAGCGCCGCAGTCCGCGCTGGGCGCCCACCGCATCCAGCAGCAGACGGCAACGCACGCCGCGGCCGGCGGCCTGCTCCAGCGCGGTGACCACCGCCTCCCCGACGGCATCGTCGAACATCAGGTAATACAGCAGATGCACGCGTTCGCGGGCGCCGCCGATGTCATCTAGCAACACCTGCAGGGCGTGCTGGTAATCGTCCAGCAGCGTCAGGGCATTGCCATGGACGGGCATGAAGTCGCCCTGGCGCTCCACCAGCGGTGCGATCTCGGCCACTGACGTGTCCTCCGGCGGCTGCCAGCGCAGCGGGTGCAGCAAGGCCTGCTCTTCACGGATGACCTGCGAGGCCTCGGCCTGGCGCTCGATGCGCTGCCGCGACAGCCATGGATGGCCCAGCAGCAGGTACAGCGGCAAGCCGAGCAGCGGTACGAAGCCGACCAGCAGCAGCCAGCTGCGCGCCGCCCCGGGGGTGGTGCGCGCGGGAATCCAGCACAGCGCCACCAGCCGGATCAGCCAGTCCAGCGCCAGCAGCAGCCAGGAGAACTGGAATCCCTGCAACGACATCGGCGCAATCCGTCAGCGAAGATGCGCCCGATTCTGCGGCCGCGCCGCGCAAACACCAACCAACGGCGGCGGACCGGCCCGACTTCGCCTGCCGCTGACGCCAATGGTGTTTCCGGCCTGGCAAACACAAAACCCGCCTTGCGGCGGGTTCTGGGGTGAAGACAGACCGGTCATCCGCGGACGGATTACTTGATCTTGCCTTCCTTGTACGGGACGTGCTTGCGCACGACCGGATCGTACTTCAGGAATTCCATCTTCCCGGGGGTGTTCTTCTTGTTCTTGTCGGTCGTGTAGAAGTGGCCAGTGCCGGCCGAGGAAATCATACGGACCTTATCGCGCTTACCTGCCATGATTATTTACTCCTCAGACCTTTTCGCCGCGGGCACGCAGCTCAGCCAGAACGGAATCGATACCGTTCTTGTCGATGGTGCGCAGTGCATGCGCGGAAACACGAAGCTTGACCCAGCGGTTCTCGCTGGCAACCCAGAAGCGGCGCTCATGCAGGTTCGGCAGGAAACGACGGCGGGTCTTGTTGTTGGCGTGCGAGACGTTGTTACCTGTCTGCACACCCTTACCGGAAACTTGGCATACGCGGGACATTGCGCACCTCGATAATGTTGATGACTTCCTTAGCCAGGAAGACGGCGGCCCCGGCGGTTGCCCGCCACGCGTCATGGGAATCAAAGGGTTACGCTGACAAAGCTGGCCGAATGACGTGTTCCCGGCCACCAACCCGGGGAAATCCGGGCACAGCGAGCCGCGTATCATGCACCACTGCCTCAAGTGCTGCAAGTTTGCGCCGGATGCCGCAACTGGCTCCATGCCGAACAAGCCACCCGCCAGGCCGGGCGCAGGAACAGCAGCAGCAAGGCCACGCCGATCAACAGATCCGGCCAGCCGGCGCCGAAGGCCCAGACCGCCAGCGCGGCGAAGATCACCGCCCCGCCTTCGTACACATCGTTCAGCGAACAGGCCCAGGCCGGAAGCCGGATTGATGTCGCCGTGGCGGTATGGCCACCGCAGGCGCAGGCACAACAGGTTGGCCGCCAGGTTCAGCACTGCGGCGATGCCCATGCTCTCGAACAGCGGCAGCTGCGGGTGCGCCAGCTTCCAGCCAATGCCGGCCCAGCGAGGCCACCAGCGTGGTCATCAGCACCGGGCGCAGGCGGCCCAGCACACCGTTCACGCAGGGCGTCGGCCAGCGGCGACCCGCCATCGCGCAGACTGCGCACGAAGCTGATCATCACCCAGCCCCACGCCGCTTAAGCCCCGGGCGGTTGATGGCGGGCTCAGCCCGCCTTGCGCTCGGCGATGAAGGCGTGGATCTGCTGTTCCAGCACCGGCAGCGGTACCGAGCCCTGCTTGAGGATGGCGTCGTGGAAGGCCTTGAGGTCGAACTTGTCGCCCAGCTCCTTCTCCGCTTCGGCACGCAGGCGCACGATGGCGATCTCGCCCAGCTTGTAGCTCAACGCCTGCGCCGGCCAGGAGATGTAGCGGTCCACCTCGGTGGTGACTTCATGTTCGCTCAGTGCGGTGCGGTCACGCAGATAGGCCAGCGCCTGCTCGCGGCTCCAGCCCTTGTGGTGCACGCCGGTATCGATCACCAGGCGCGCGGCACGCCACATTTCGTAGGTCAGGCGACCGAAATCCTCGTACGGGGTTTCGTAGATGCCCATCTCCACGCCGAGCTTTTCGCAGTACAGGCCCCAGCCCTCGCCGTAGGCGGAGATGTAGTTGTGGCGGCGGAACTCCGGCTGCCCGCCCTGCTCGGCGGCCAGCGCACCCTGCAGCGCGTGGCCCGGGTCGGATTCGTGCAGGGTCAGGGCCGGCAGGTTGTACAGCGGCCGTGCCGGCAGGTTGTAGGTGTTGAGCCAGTACGTGCCCATGCCGCCACGGCCGGCGGTCCAGAACGGAGCGATATCCGCCGGCACCGGCACGATGGTGAAGCGCGCCCGTGGCAGGCTCATGTACTTGCCGATCACCGCGTCCACCCGCTTGGAGATCCACGCCGCCTTGTACAGCAGCTGCTCCGGAGTGGTGGCATAGAACTGCGGATCGGTGCGCAGGAATTCCAGGAACTGGGCGAAGCTGCCCTTGAAGCCGACCTGCTCGATGATCGCGTCCATCTCCTTCTGGATGCGCGCCACTTCCTCCAGGCCGATCTGGTGGATCTGCTCCGGCGACAGTTCCAGCGTGGTGTATTCGCGGATCTGCTGTCGATAGAACGCCTCGCCGCCGGGCATCGCTTCGGCCGCCAGCGTGGTGCGCGCCTGTGGCACGTATTCCTCGCGGAAGAACGTCAGCAACTTGCCGAACGCCGGCACGACCTTGCCGGCGATGGCCTGGCGCGCGTCGGCCCGCAGCTTCTGCTGCTCGGCGGCGGGAATGCTGGCCGGCAATTTCTTGAACGGCGCGTACAGCGGCGATTCGGTCGGGTCCTTCAGTCCGGCGACGGCCGAAATGGAGCCGTCGCGGCCTTCCAGCACTTCACGTGGCACGCTGAAGCCGCGCTTGAGGCCACTGCGCATGTTCTCGGTGTGCTGGCCGAAATAGCGCGGCACGTCGTTGAGCCGGGCGATGTAGTTGCGGTAGTCGGCCACGGTCTTCATCTCGCGCCGGGCCATGAACGAAAGATTGGACCAGAACGAGGAATCCGAGTTGAACGGCATCTCGTAGGCGCGCAGCCGTACTTCGTCGGCGAGGTTCTCGACCTGGGCGCGGTAGATCGCCAGATTGATGCGGTTGTCGGCCGACAACGCCGCCGGATCGACCTGCTGCAGCTGCGCGAGCACGTCGTCCCACACCTTCAGCCGTTCGGCCTGCGCGCGGGCACCGACATCGGGCAGGCGATTGGCGTTGGCCGGGCCATCATCGTCCTCGCTGGCTTCGCCGCCGCCCCTCTGCCGCCACTTCCATTCGGTCTCGTAGATCGCCTTGAAGCGCGCATCCGCGGCGCTTTCCGCAGCCAAGCTGGTCGGCGCCGCCGCCTCGGGGGGCGTGGCGATGGCGGCACCTGCGGGAACGGCCAGGGCGAGCAGCAATGCGGCGGCGAGTGGTGATTTCACGATCAGCGGTTCCCGGAAGGCGGCAAACCCCGATCATGGCAGCGCCGCGGTGCGGGTGCACGGATCGAAAGTCCTGTTTGTAGCAAGCCGGACCGGTAGTGCCAGTGCCAGGCTCATCGCCAACGAGTTCTGTTGTCAGTGCGGGGCGCGGTCGCGGTCGCGCTTCCAGCCACGGTGGCGGATATCCAGGCGCAGGCTGTACAGCGCGGTGAACGCCGGGAACAGGTTCTGCAGCACACCGACCGAATCCTGCTTGGCCGAGAACAGGAAATAGCTCAGCGTCATCAGGCTGCCGACCACGCTCATGTACCAGAACAGGCGCGGGATCACCGGCTTGCCGGCCCTGCGCGAGGCGACGAACTGCACCAGCCAGCGGCCACCGAACATCAATGCGCCGGTGTAGCCGATCAGTTTCCAGCCGGTGATATGCAGCCCGGTCCAGTACAGCCAGGTCAACTGCTGGTCGAGCCAATGCAGTTCCATCAGCACTCTTCCACTGCGGTGCGCTTGCTGCGGGTGATCAGCCACGCCACGCCGCGCAGGTCCCGCAGGCCGACCAGCGCGCGGCCGAGGTTGGTGTACTTGGAGACCCCGCTGGTGCGGTGGCGGTGGTTGACCGGCACGCTGACCGTCTTCCAGCCGGCACGTTGCATCAGCGCCGGCAGGTAGCGGTGCATGTGGTCGAAGTAGGGCAGCTCGAGAAAGGCGGCGCGCTCGAACAGCTTGATGCCGCAGCCGGTGTCGGGCGTGTCGTCGCGCAGCATGCGTGCGCGGATCGCATTGGCCCACTTGCTGGCCCAGCGCTTGGAACCGGAATCCTGGCGGTTGACGCGCCAGCCGGCGAACAGCTTGACCTGCGACGCGGCGGCAGCGCGTGCGGCCAGCAGCCCGGGAATATCGGCCGGATCGTTCTGCCCGTCGCCGTCGAGGGTGGCGATCCACGCTCCTCGCGCGGCCTTTACACCGTTGCGTACCGCCGTGCTCTGGCCGCTCTGGCTGACATGGTGCAGCACCCGCAGTTCCGGATGGGCTGCCTTCAACGCCTGCAATACCGCCAGCGTGTCATCGCGCGAGTGGTCATCGATATAGACGATCTCGAAGGCCACGCGTCCGCGCAGCGCGGCGGTGATCTCATCGATCAGCGGCGCAACGTTGTCACGCTCGTTGAAAACAGGAACAACCACCGATATTTCGGGTTCGCTCATCACGGGATCCGGCTGCGTTGTAGAAGAAAACAGACGCACGCATTGTCTCTTCCGCCCAAGGTGGCCGAAGAGGGAATCAGGCGCGCGCCCCGAAGTAGTCACGACACCATTCCACAACCGGCGGCAGGCCGGTTTCAATCGGCGTGACCGGCTCGTAGCCGAACGCGGCATTGGCGCGTGCGGTGTCGGCCATGGTCTGCACCATGTCGCCCGGCTGCATCGGCTTGTACACCTTGTGTGCAACGCGACCGGCGGCAGACTCGATCACGCTGATGAAGCGCTCCAGTTCCACCGGCGTGTGGTTGCCGAGGTTGAACACCCGGTGCGGCACCGCGCTCGTGGATGGATGTGACAAGGCACCGAGAATACCGGCGACGATGTCGGAAACATGTGTAAAGTCGCGGCGCATGCGGCCTTCATTGAAGACATCGATGCTGCGCCCGGCCAGCACCGCTCGCGCGAACAGCAACGGCGCCATATCCGGCCGGCCCCATGGGCCGTAGACGGTGAAAAAACGCAGGCCGGTAGCATGCAGGCCGTACAGCTGCGCGTAGCTGTAGGCCATCAGTTCATTGGCCGCCTTGGTGGCCGCGTACAGCGAGCGCGGCTGGTCCACGCGCTGGTCTTCGGAGAACGGCGGCGTGGCCGAATCGCCGTAGACCGAACTGCTGGAGGCGTAGACCAGATGCTGCACGCCACGATGGCGACACAGCTCGAGCATGTTGATGAAGCCGACCAGGTTGCTGTCGACGTAGGCGTGCGGGTTTTCCAGCGAATAGCGCACGCCGGCCTGCGCGGCCAGGTGGATCACCCGCGTCGGCCGCAGCTCATCGAACATCGCGGCCAGACCCTCGCGGTCGGTGAGGTCGAGCTGGCGTATATCGACCTGCGGGCACAGCGCGGCAACACGGTCGCGCTTGATCTGCGGGTCGTAATAGTCGTTGTAGTTGTCCAGCCCGGCCACGCGCTCACCGCGGGCAGCCAGCGCCCTGCAGGTGTAGGCGCCGATGAAACCGGCAGCGCCGGTGACGAGGATGCTCATCAGGTCCTTCCAGATTGCTTCGGATAACCCACGCCACAGGCGAGGCAGGTAAAACGCGCGTGGTGCTGCGCCATGATAGCGGTGCGCACGGATGACCGGCATGCGGCATCGCCGCCGCCGCGCTCAGAGCGTCAGCGGTTCCTTGGCCAGGGCCGCCTTGCGTTCCTTGCTGTAATCCCACCACGGCCGCGGCGCCTCGCCGGCCATGAAACGCACGATCGACAGGAATACATCGATCACGCACGGATCGTGTACCACCCCGGTCTTCATGCACAGCTGCGCATACATGTCATAGGCATCGCGACCGCGCAGGTGCGCCGGCACGCGGATGCCGATCAGGCGCAGATCCTTCTCGCAGGCCGGCCCCACATTCGGGAGGTCGGTCAGACTGAGCAAATGGTTGCGGTCGACCTTGCTGGGGTTCATTGGCTTGCGGTTACCTCGGCAGCGTGCAGAAGATCAGCCTTGCGGCCGCGTGCGCAACTTTTCCAGCACGCCGTCGAGCGTGTCCAGATCGGTGTAATGGATCACCAGCTTGCCCTTGCCGCCGCGGCCATGATTGATCGCGACCTTGGTACCGAGCGATTCGGACAGCTCGGTTTCCAGCGAGGCGATGTCGGCCTGCGGCGCGGCCGGTGCCGGCCTGGCATTGCGCGCACCGGGCACCTTGCCGGCGGCGAACTGCTGGGCACGGTGCTCGACTTCGCGCACCGACCAGCCCTGGTCGGCCGCTTCCTGCGCCAGCTTGGTCGCCAGCTCCGGCGCCAGCGTGAGCAACGCACGCGCATGGCCCATTTCCAGCCGGCGGCTTTCCAGCAGCACGCGGATCGCCGATCGGCAGATCGATCAGGCGCAGCAGGTTGGACACCGAGGCGCGCGAGCGGCCCACTGCCTGCGCAGCCTCGGCATGGGTCAGCGAGAATTCGCTGATCAGCCGCTGCAGCGCCTCGGCTTCCTCAAGCGGATTGAGGTCCTCGCGCTGGATGTTCTCGATCAGCGCCATCGCGATGACGGTGCGGTCGTCGAGCTCGCGCACCACCACCGGCACCTCGTCCAGACCGGCCAGGCGCGAAGCGCGCCAACGGCGCTCACCGGCGACGATCTCGTAGCGGTCGCCTTCGATCTGGCGCACCAGGATCGGCTGGATCACGCCCTGCGCCTTGATCGACTCGGACAGCTCTTCGAGCTTGGCCTCGTCCATATCGCGGCGCGGCTGGTACTTGCCCGGCTGCAACTGGTCGATGGGCAGCTTGCGCAGCACCTCGCCCGGCATCGGCTCCGATGCCGCCGCCACGGTCCCCTGGCTCACCGCGCCCTTCGGGCCCAGCAGCGCATCCAGACCGCGGCCCAGGCCGCGCTTCTTGGCACCGGCCGGCTTGCTGACAGTCATCAGACGCTCTCCCTGGCCCGCAGGACCGTGTTGCGTTCGCTGTTGCGACGGATGATCTCGCCGGCCAGGCCCAGGTAGGCCACGCCACCGCGCGAACTGCGATCGTAACCGACGATGCTCTGGCCATGGCTCGGTGCCTCGGCCAGGCGCACGTTGCGCGGCACGATGGTGCGGAACACCTTGTCGCCGAAATGCTCGGTCAACTCGCGCCGACACCGCGTTGGCCAGGTTGTTGCGCACGTCGAACATGGTGCGCAGCACGCCTTCGATCTCCAGCGCCGGATTGAGGTTGGCGCGCAGCGCTTCGATGGTTTCCACCAGCGCGCTCAGGCCTTCCAGCGCGTAGTACTCGCACTGCATCGGCACGATCACCGAGTCGGCGGCGGCCAGCGCATTGAGCGTCAGCAGCGACAACGCCGGCGGGCAGTCGATCAGGATGTAGTCGTACTGGTCACGCACCGGTGCCAGCGCGCGCTTCAGCCGCTGCTCGCGCGCGGGCTGGTCCATCAGCTGGATCTCGGCGGCGGTCAGGTCGATGTTGCCCGGCAGCAGGTCGAAACCTTCCGGGGTGCGCACGAGGATGTCGGTGGCGCTGTTCTCGCCCAGCAGCAGGTCACAGGTGGACGCGGCGACCTCGCGCTTGTCCACGCCACTGCCCATGGTTGCATTGCCCTGCGGATCCAGGTCGACCAGCAGCACGCGCTTGGGCGCGGCGGCAAGGGACGCGGCCAGATTGACGGCCGTGGTGGTCTTGCCGACGCCGCCTTTCTGGTTGGCGATGGCGATGATGCGAGCCATGCAGGAGAGCCTCGTGGGCGGGGTGGGACCGGGCATTATGCGTGCTGCGGGCGCCGGGCGGGAAATCGCAACGGCGGCCCGCAACCCCCGGCGAGGGCCTAGCTGCGGGCCACGATCACCAGATGGCGGTCACCGACCAGCCCGGGAACCTGCAGCGGACGCACCTCGCGCACCACCCAGCCGGCGGGCAGCTGGGCGATTTCCTCGTGCGGATACTGGCCCTTCATCGCCAGCAGACGGCCGCCGGGGCGCAGCAGATGGCCACCGACGGCGATGATGCCGGCCAAGGTGTCCATCGCGCGCGCGGTGACGTTGTCGAATGCGCCCGGCTCGTCCAGCGCCTCGGCCCGGCACTCGGCCACGCGGGCATTACCCAGGCCCAGCTGGCGCACGGCCTCGCGCATGAAGCGCGCCTTCTTGCCATTGCTTTCGACCAGCGTGACCTGCAGCTGCGGACGGGCCATGGCCAGTGGAATCCCCGGCAGCCCGGGCCCGGTGCCAAGGTCGGCCAGGGTGCCGGCTTCGACGAAAGGCTGCATCGCCAGCGAGTCGAGCAGGTGGCGGGTCACCATTTCCTGCGGATCGCGGATCGCGGTGAGGTTGTAGGTCTTGTTCCAGCGCACCAGCAGCGTCAGGTAGGCCAGCAGCGGGGGCGCGAGGGCGACATCCAGCGCCATCGCCCGCAGGCCCTGTTCCAGTTCGGTGGCCACGGCGGCCGGAAGGGAGTTCTCGTTCATGACCGTGATTATCGCAGCCTTGCCCTGGCTCCTGCGGAAGCGAGCTTGGCTTTGAGTTGCGGTTGCGGTTGCGGTCGCCTGCAGCCTGTGATCTGCCGCCGCCGTAGAGCGGGCCGAGCACCGCAGTGGACCGGGGGGCGAAGAGGCGCACGTGTCTGAGCGCAGCGAGTTGCGCGCCGCCCCCCGGGCCACGAGGAGCACAGGGCACCGACGGGCAGAGCCCGGCGGATCACGTCCGGCTGTGTTTCTTTTGGTTACTTTTCTTTGCACAGCCAAAGAGCAAGTGACTGGCTCACCGCGCAGCGGAAGCGAAAGCCTTTGGCCGTGTGTTCCTTGTTCCTTTCCTGCTTAGGCACTGAACAAGCCGACAGGAAAGACCTTCCTGGTGGCACTGCAGCGGCACGTCCTCAGAGCGGACACCATGCCAGCGCCGCGCGGAAGTCGGCCGTGGCCTGCCATTCGTGCAGATGCCAGTGACCGGCATCACCCAGGCCCGGATCGCACCACACCAGCTGCAGCGCCCCGGCCTGGTCCGGCGCGAACCGCAGCTTGTGCAGGCCGAAGGAAATGCCGTGCCCGTGCGCCTTCAACAGCGCTTCCTTCGCGCACCAGACCCGGAAAAACCAGTGCTCACAGGTGCTGGCATCCAGCGCCTGCAGCCAGCGGATCTCCTCGGGATGGAAGAAACGGGCGATCACCTCGCGCATCTGCCGCCGCGGTCGCTGCCGCTCCAGGTCCACGCCCAGCCGCGCCTGCTCGCCCAGCGCCACCAGCAGATGGCCGCCGCTGTGGCTCCAGCCGGTGCCGTAATGCGCCAGCTCGCCGATCAGCCACGGCCGCCCGCGCTCGTCACGGGTCAACGGCAGGGTCTGCGGCGTTCCACCCAGTTCGGCGGCCAGCAACTCGCGCGCCTGTGGCTCGCCGCGGGTCCCAGGCACATGCGGCAGCTGCCAGACCCGGACTGGCCCGAATTGCCGGCACTGGCCGTCGGCGGCAAGGGTCGCGGTCATCGGCCGGTGACCGTCAGGCCAATGCACGGGAATTTCACAGCGGGGCATCTTAACTGTGCATGTCGCACCACCCGAGGTGCATTGACGTAGGGAGATACAAGCATGGGAATCATCATTTGGCTGATCGTGGGTGGCATCGTTGGTTGGCTCGCCAGCATCATCATGCGGCGTGACGGGCAGCAAGGCATCATCCTGAACATCGTGGTGGGCATCATCGGCGCGCTGATTGCCGGCTACTTCTTCGGCGGCGGCATCAACGAAGCAATCACCATCCGCACCTTCCTGTTCTCATTGATCGGCGCGGTGATCCTGCTGGCCATCGTCAATCTGTTCACCCGTCGAAGCATCCGCTGAGCTTCTGGCGGAGGTTGACGCGAAACCAAAAAGCCCGGCTCCGGCCGGGCTTTTTCGTGCTCAGCCCAGTTGCACCCAGGCAGGTGCGTGGTCACTGGGGCGTTCCCACGTACGCGGTTCCCGATCGATGCCCGCCGCTACCGTCTGCGGCTTGAGCGCATCGGAGACCAGAGTCAGATCGATACGCAGGCCGAGGTCGCGGCGGAAGCCGGCGGCGCGGTAATCCCACCAGCTGAAGGTGCCGCCGTCGTCATGATGCAGGCGGAACGCATCGTGCAGGCCCAGCGCCAGCAGTTTTTCCAGCGCGCCACGCTCGGCGATGGACGTCAGGATGTGGTTGCCGGTCCAGATCGCCGGATCGTGCACGTCGCGGTCATCGGGGGCGATGTTGAAGTCGCCCAGCACCACCAGCTTGGGGTAGCGCTGCAATTCAGCGGCCACCCAGCCATGCACCGCCTCGAGCCAGCGCAGCTTGTAGGCGTATTTGTCGGTGCCGACGTCCTGACCGTTCACCACATACAGATTTATGACGCGAACGTCGCCGATCGTGCCGGCAATCGCCCGCTTCTGTTCGTCCTCGAAGCCGGGAATGCCGATCTGCACATCGGCGATCGGCTGGCGTGACAGCAACGCCACCCCGTTGTAGGTCTTCTGCCCGGCAAACACGTTGCGATAGCCCAGCTCCAGCAGGCGGGTGTCCGGAAATTTGTGGTCTTCCTGCTTGGTTTCCTGCAGACCCACCACGTCCGGTGCGAAAGCGGCCAGCCACTGTTCCAGGTGCGGCATGCGCACATTGAGCGAATTCACGTTCCAAGAAGCGATTTTCATCCGGCGATTCTAAGCCTTCGACCCGCTGTGGGCCGGCCAGCGCCCCGCTACTCGCAACAAAATGTATTCCATGAATATCGCGGAATACACTTTTTCAGGCTTCCGAAGTCTGCAGACTGCGACAGGTTGATGAGGGGGAAATCATGCGTAGCAAGCTGTTCGTGCCCGGTGCACGCCCGGAACTGTTCGACAAGGCGATGGCCGGCGATGCCGACGCGCTGTCGTTCGACCTGGAGGACTCGGTTCCGGAGGCCGGCAAGGACCAGGCCCGCCGGCACATTGTCGAATTCCTGCGACGCCCGGAAACCGCGACCCGCAGCAAGCTGCTGGTGGTGCGCACCAACGCTACCGACAGCCCGCTTTTCAGCGCCGATCTGGCCGCAGTGGCGTTGCCGGCGGTGGCGCTGCTGAATTTTCCCAAGCTCGAATCGCCGGCACAGTTGCTGGCAGCCATTGCCCAGCTGGAACAGGCCGAAGCCGCCAATGGCGTGACCCGCCCGCTCGGCCTGCTGCTCAATATCGAAACCCCAAAGGGGTTGCGTATGGCCGGCGCATTGGCCGCCGCGCACCCGCGCGTGGCCGGCCTGCAGCTGGGTCTGGGTGATCTGTTCGCTCCGCATGGCATCAGCCGCGACCCGGCAAATGTGCACGCCACCCTGTTCGCAGTGAAAATGGCCGCCGCCGAAGCCGGCGTGTTCGCCTGCGATGGCGCATATCCGGATGTGGCCGACAACGACGGTTTCCTGGTCGAAGCGCGGATGGCGCAGCGGCTGGGTTTCATCGGCAAGAGCTGCATCCATCCACGCCAGGTCGGCCTGGCCAATGAAACCTTCCGCATGCCTGCGGCCACGATCGATGAAGCACGGCGGATCGTGGCTGCGGCCGCCGATGCCGGCAGACAGGGGCATGGCGCGTTCCTGTTCGAGGGCCGGATGATCGACCTGCCGTTCCTGCGCCGCGCCGAAGCCATCCTCGCATCGAGCCGTCCCGACGTGGCCTAGGCCACCGCCGCCGGCTACGTTCGCCCCCCTTTTTCTTCCGCGTGGCGGCCAGTTACGCCCTCGCCCGCCTTTCACCAGGTCAATCCATGCTCAAGCCTGCGGCCTCTTCCCTCGCTTCCACTTTGCTGCGTCGCTGCGCCCGCAACCTGCGCCTGGTTGCGGCCGCCGCGCTGCTGGTCAGCAGCGGCGCCCTCGCCGCCGAAAGCCTGACCACGATCAAGTCCGGCGCGCTGCCGCCCTTGCCGGCAAGCGTTTCGGCCTCGGGCCTGCTCACCGTGGATGGCCGCACCGTCGCGATCACCGGCGACAAGGCCTGGGCGCTGGAGGCCGGCAACACGTCATGGCAGCCCTTGGCGCGCCACGTCGGTAGCGAGGTGTTGGCGCTCCACGGCAGCGTTTCGTCCGCAGGCCGCACCTATCTGTTGCAGGGTCCGGAAGCTGGAAGCACGGATCGCCTGCAACCCGTGCAGCTGCAGAACGACGCTCTGGTAGCCGGCGGCGACGCCCTGGTGCTGCCGGTCGCCCTGCGCAGCGCCCACGCCACCTCGCTCAACGACGTGCTCTACGTCACCGGCAACGATGCAGCAGGCGTCACCCGCCTCTATCGCCGCAGCGGCAATAGCGCCGACGGCTGGCAACGCCAGGAAACCTGGCCGCTGCCCGGCACACCCGCGGCACTGCAGGCGCAGAAGGGCGCGCTCTACGCTGCCATGACCCCTGCGGGCGAGCCCGACCAGCTATGGCGCTGGACCGCTGACGACGCCTGGCAGGCGATGCCGGCGCCGGCAGGGCGGATCGTGCCCGGGTCGATGCGCGCGCTCGGTCAGGCCCATCTGCTGATGCTGGTCGGTGATGCCCAGGGCGAGGCCCAGGCGCTCACGTTCCACACCATCACCAGTGCCTGGACCACGCTGGAAGCAGGCACCGTGAGCAATGCGCAGGCGGTCAGCGCTTGGGGCAACGGGCTGCTGTGGGCCGCGCCGGCGGCGCAGGGCAGCGAGCTGCACTACGCCGAGGTGCAGGGCGGCAAACAACTGCTGCGCTGGCTCGACTGGACCGTGATCATTGTCTACCTCGGCGCGATGCTGGGCATGGGCTTCTACTTCTACTTCCGCGACCAGAACAGCAACACCGCCGACTTCTTCGTCGGCGGCCGCAGCATCCCGTTCTGGGTGGCCGGCATCAGCCTGTATGCCACCAACACCAGCTCGATCAGCTTCATCGCCATTCCCGCCAAGGCGTTCGACACCAACTGGCAGTACATGACCAACAACCTGATCGCGGTGCTGGGCCTGGTGTTCGTGGCGATCTGGATCGTGCCACTGCTGCGCCGCTTGAACCTGATGTCGGTGTTCTCCTATCTGGAGACCCGCTTCCACCCAACCATCCGCATGCTCGCCAGCGCACTGTGCATCGTGATGCAGATCGGCAGCCGCATGAGCGTGATCCTGTTCCTGCCGGCACTGGCCATCTCCACCATCACCGGTGTGGACGTGGTCTGGTCGATCCTGATGATGGGTGTTTTCACCATCGTCTACACCACGATGGGCGGCATGAAGGCGGTCATCTGGACCGACGTGGTGCAGGTGATCGTGATGTTCGGCGGTGCGATCTTCGCCATCGGCTTCATCCTGCACCAGATCAACGGCGGCGTGCCGGAGTTCCTGGCCATGGCCGCCAGCGAGAACAAGACCAAGCTGCTGGACTTCAGCTTCGACCTGAGCAAGGCCACGGTGTGGGGTTTCATCTTCCTGGTCGTGTTCGACGTGGTGCTGACTTTCCCCAAGGACCAGGTGCTGATGCAGCGCGCACTGTCGACCCGCTCGGACAAGGAGGCCGGCCGTTCGATCTGGACCTTCGCCGCGATCATGATTCCCGGCGGCTTCATCTTCTACGGCATCGGCACCGCGCTGTGGGTGTATTACAGGAACCATCCGGAGCGGCTCAATCCGCTGCTGCCGATTGACGCCACCTTCCCGCTGTTCATCGCCGCCGAGCTGCCGATGGGCGTGACCGGACTGATCATCGCCGGCATCTTCGCCGCGGCGATGTCGACCCTGTCGAGCATCATCAACAGCATCTCCACGCTGGTGTCGGTGGACTTCTACGAGAAGATCGTCAAGAACCCGACCGAAAAGCAGAGCGTGCGCTTTGCCGAATGGACCGGTGTGCTGGTCGGCGTGATCGGCATCGTCATCGCCCTGGTGATGAGCCGCTACGACATCCACTCGCTGTTCGACGTCTCCATCGAGTTGGCCGGGTTGCTCGGCGGTGGCTTCGCCGGCGCCTATACGCTGGGCATGTTCACCCGGCGCGCCAACTCGCAGGGTGTGGCGATCGGCGTGGCCGGCAGCATCATCATCACCATGATCTGCTGGTCGATGAACCTGGTGCACCCGTACTTCTATCTGGCCATCTCGATCATGCTGTGCATCGTGATCGGCTATGTGGCGAGCCTGTTCTTCCCGGCGCCGGTCCGTTCGCTGGCCGGGTTGACCATCCACGGCGATACTCCGGGCGAGGCCGTATCGTCGTGATCGGCCACCGGCATCGAAGGTTGGTGGCACGTCCCTGTGTCAGCGACTCGTGTAGCTTGTCCGCGGGCTGAGAGGTCAATCTTTGGAAACCCAGTTTCTCAATACATTCGTGACGGTCGTCGACCGCGGCTCGATGGCGGCGGCCGCACGGTCGTTGCACATCACTCCCGCCGCGGTGGCCCAGCAGATCCGCACGCTGGAGCGCGAGCTGGGGGCGCCGCTGATCGCCCGCGCCGGGCGCACGGTGAGCGTCACCGAGGAAGGCGCGCGCATCCTGCAGCGGGCGCGCGACCTGTTGCGCAACGTGGCCGACCTGCGCAGTGTGGCCAACGAGAACGAGCTTGCCGGCGAACTGCGGCTGGGCGCCTGCCCGACCGCGCTGGCCGGGCTGCTGCCGGACATCCTCTCGCGGATGGTGGCCACGTTCCCGCAGATCAATGTCTTCATCAAACCGGGTTACTCGGCCGACCTGTACCGCGCGGTGGAAGCCGGCGATCTGGACGCGGCCATGGTGCTGCAGGCGCCGTTCGCCCTGCCCAAGACCTGCAACTGGCAGCTGCTGCGCGAAGAGCCGCTGGTGGTGCTGGCGCCGGCGCGCCTGGCCGGCCGCGACCCTCACGAGCTGCTGCGCGAGCAGCCCTTGATCCGCTACGACCGCCACGAATGGGGCGGCCGCCAGGCCGACGAATACCTGCGCCAGGCCGGGATCGTGCCGCGCGAGCGTTTCGAGCTCAATGCACTGAACGCGATCGCGGTGATGGTGGACCGTGGCCTCGGCGTCTCGCTGGTGCCGGATTGGGCAAAGCCTTGGCCCGAAGGCCTCGATCTGGTGCGCATTGCCTTGCCGCAGCACAGCGAACCACGCCGGATCGGCATGGTCTGGTCGCGCTCGTCGGTGCGTATCCGCCTGGTCAACGTGTTGCTGGAAGAAGCCCGCGCCGCGCTGGTCGAGCCACAGCGCTGACACCACGGGTTTTGCAGGGGTTTGCAATCCCGATCCGTAACAAAACCTAGGCAATGAACATACCAATGCGCGCTTCTATCGCCATGAAGCCGCGCCTAGTCTCTGGCCCATTGCCGGACAACAGATGGGCCGTCCCCCCACGGGCCTGCCTGCGGCCCGGTGAAAGGGCGCAAGCCCGCGCACTCTTATCGGTGCCGACGGCTCCCCAGCCGCCTGTCCCGTTTTTCTTTTCACCGGGGGGAGAAATCAATTGATCAAGCCACTGTCGGCCGCCATCAGCGCCGTTCTGTTAGCCACTGCCGTCAGCCCGCTGTGGGCGCAGGACGCCGAAACAAAAAAGCAGTCCGATGCCAAAACCCTTGACCAGGTCATCGTGACCGGCAGCCGCACCCCGGTTGCCATCGACAAGGTACCTGGCGCCGTCACCCTGGTGAGCCGCGAGCAGGTGGAGCGCACGCTCAACCTGACCGAAGACGCCACCGCGGTGCTCGCACGCATGGTGCCGGGCTACTCCGAATCCTCGCAGGCGATGAGCAACTCCGGCGAAACCCTGCGCGGGCGCATCGCCCTGCGCCTGTTCGACGGCGTGCCGCAGGGCACCCCCCTGCGCGAAGGCAACCGCAACGGCACCTTCACCGACATGGGCGTCATCGGCCGGATCGAGGTCATCAGTGGCCCGTCGGCCGCCGAAGGCATCGGCGGCGCCGGTGGCGTGATCAACTACCTGTCCAAGAATCCGGAAGTGGACGGCCACGAAACCACCGTGACCACCCGCTACGGTAGCCAGTTCAAGGACGACAGCGCGCAGAGCAAGATCGGCATCACCCACGCCTACAAGGGCGAGGCGGCCGACCTGCTGGTCAGCGGCGCCTACATCGACCGTGGCATCGCCTACGACGGCAACGGCCGCCGCATCGGCCTGAACACCTCTGGTTCGCTGTCCGACTCCTACAGCAAGAACCTGTTCGTGAAGGGCGGTTACAACTTCGGCCAGGACCAGATGCAGCGCATCCAGGCCAGCTACAGCGACTTCCATATCGGCGGCAAGCACAACTACATCCCGGTGGAAGGCTGCCGCTTCGATCCGGTCAATTGCCCGGTGCCGAGCACCAACACCGCCGAGAAGGGCTCGATCAAGGATTCGCTGGCCGAGTTCAATGATTTCCAGCAGGTCGCGGTGAAGTACACCAACGCCGATTTCTTCGGTGGCGATCTGTCCGTGGATGCGTACTGGGCCAAACAGGCCATGCGTTACGTGCCCGAAAACGGTTCGGACCGCCAGCTGGTCAAGCCGGCGCCGCCGACCGCCCAGCGCATCTGGGACCAGTCGGAAATCGACAGCGAGAAGAAGGGCCTGCGGTTCGGCTACGCCTACAGCGGGCTGTTCGCGGTGGAAGGCCTGCGCCTGCGTGCCGGCCTGGACCTGGTGGAAGACACCGCGCAGCAGCGCCTGGCGCTGACCAACCGCGTGTGGGTACCGCCGATGGAGTACAAGAGCCTGGCCCCGTATGCCCAGCTGAGCTGGGACATCGGCCCGCTGACGTTCGATGCCGGCATCCGCCGCGAGGACGGTGAGCTGTCCGTCGACGACTACACCACCACCGCCGCCCGCGATTTCACCCCAGTGAAGGGCGGCACGCTCGACTACAAGGCCAACATGCCCAACGTCGGTGCGATCTGGCGCATCACCGACGAATGGTCGGCGTTCGCCTCGTACTCGCAGGGTTTCGGCATCGCCAACGTCGGCATCCCGCTGCGCAACATCCAGGCCAACAGCCCGTGTAAGGCGGTGGCCTGTGTTGCCGATCTGGCCCCGCTGATCACCAAGAACAAGGAAGTCGGCGTCAACTGGCGCGGCGCCCAGGCCCAAGTGGGTGCGTCGGTCTACCGTTCCACCTCCGAATTTGGCTCCACCCTGTCGGTGGACCCGGACAGCAATGACTTCATCCTGACCCGCGCGCCGGTGGAGATCGAAGGTTTCGAGTTCAACAGCGCCTGGACCTTCAACGACCAGTGGAAGGCCACCTTCCTGTACTCGCGCATCCGCGGCCAGACCCAGTACTACAACGGCTCGGGCCTGACCAAGGAGATGGGCATCCTCGACATCTCCCCGGACAAGGTCAACGCCTCGCTGGCCTGGACGCCGGTGGACACCTTCAGCGCCACCCTGGGCGTGAGCAAGACCTTCGACCGCGACCTGCGCGAGGTCTTCGTCAACCCGGCTGACGGCCGTACGTCGCGCAACGAGGAGAACACCTACGGCTACGCGCTGTGGGACCTGAGCGTGAAGTACGACACCGGCAGCTTCGGCAAGCTTTCGCTCGGCGTGGAGAACCTGTTCAACAAGCAGTACGTGCTGACCTGGTCGCAGCTGCCGGGCTTCCAGAACTACTGGTCCGGTCGTGGGCGCATGTACTCGCTGACCCACTCCATCAGTTTCTGATCGGCTCCTGAAACACCAAGCGCCGCCTTTCGGGGTGGCGCTTTTTTTTGGCGTCCCCCTTTGGGTGCGTCCCGCAACACCGCCGCGTTTTGGAGAGAGAGCGCCCCATGAAGACCCTGCTGTCATCGAGCATCACCCTGGCCTTGCTGCTGTCGGCCACCGCCCAGGCGCAAGACACCGCCGCCGAAGAGCGCGGCAAGCCAAGCGCCACCACGCTGGACAACGTGATCGTCACCGGCACCCGCGCGCCCAAGGCGGTGGACCGCATTCCCGGCGCGGTGAGCATCATCAGCCTGCAGGAAGTGACCAATTCGCTGAGCCTGACCGAAGACGCCACCGCGGTACTGACGCGCACGATTCCGGGCTATTCCGAATCCACCCAGGCGCTGACCAACTCCGGCGAAACGCTGCGCGGCCGTATCGCGCTGCGCCTGTTCGACGGCATCCCGCAGACCTCGCCGTTGCGTGAGACCAACCGCGCCGGCAGCTTCACCGACCTGGGCGTGATCGGCCGCATCGAAGTGGTCAATGGCCCGTCGGCGGCCGAAGGCGTGGGCGCGGCCGGCGGCATCATCAACTACATCTCCCGGACTCCGGAAGAGGGCACCCACAGCAGCATCAACACCCGCTACAGCAGCCAGGGTCGCGATGACAGCGATGGCTGGAAAGTCGGCCTGACCCTGGGCCACAAGGAAGACGCCTACGACCTGCTGGTGGCCACATCGTTCGTCGACCGCGGCATGGCCTACGACGCCAGCGGCCGCAAGATCGGCATGCGCGGCTCGGGCACCATCAACGACTCCGAGACGAAGAACCTGTTCCTGAAGCTGGGCACCAACTTCGGCGAAGCCGACATGCAGCGCCTGCAGGCGACGATGAGCCGCTTCAACCTGACCGGCAAGGGCAACTACACCGGCATCGTCGGTGACCGCGCCAACAACATCACCTCGACCTCGATCGCCGGCACCCCGCTCGGCGCCAAGACCGAGTTCAACGATTTCAACCAGTTCTCGCTGTCCTACAGCCATGCCGATTTCTTCGGCGGCACCCTGCTCGCCGATGCCTATCGCGCCGACCAGGCGATGCGCTACCCGGCCGAGAACGGTTCGGACAAGCAGGATCCGCTGCTGGCCCCGCTCGGCCAGCTGGTCGACCAGTCCGAAGTCAATTCGGAAAAGCGCGGCGTGCGCACCTCGTGGACCCGCGGCGAGCTGTTCGGCGTGGAAGGGCTGGAACTGCGTGCCGGCGTGGACGTGGTCAAGGACCTCACCGACCAGCGCCTGGCACTGACCCACCGGGTGTGGGTGCCGCCGATGGAGTACAAGAGCACCGCGCCGTATGCGCAGCTGTCGTGGGATATCGGCCCGCTGACGGTCAGCGGCGGCCTGCGCCAGGAAGACGGCGAGCTGAGCGTGGACAGCTACACCACCACCTACTACAACAAGCGCGTGTTCGTGGAAGGCGGCAAGCTCGACTACAAGACCGACCTGCCCAACCTCGGCGTGGTCTATCGCTTCACCGACGAGCTCTCGGCCTATGCCTCCTACTCGGAAGGCTTCAGCCTGCCCAACGTCGGCATCCCGCTGCGCAATATCAACAAGCCGGGCCAGAGCGTCAGCGGCATCCTTGATCTGCAGGCGATCATCGTCGAGAACCGGGAAGTCGGCTTCAACTGGCGCACCGGCAACGCCACCTTCAGCGGTTCGTACTACCGCAGCGCGTCGGACTTCGGCGTGTCGCTGAGCACCGACCCGGTCACTGGCGATTTCGTCATGAACCGCGGCCCGGTCAAGATCAACGGCATCGAATTCAGCGGCAGCTACGACTTCAACGATGATCTGAAGCTCAACGCGATGTACTCGCACATCGTCGGCAAGACCTGGTTCACCAAGAACGGGCCGCTGGACAAGCGCATGGGCGCCAACGATGTCAGCCCGGACAAGATCGGTGTGAACCTGTTCTGGCGCGTGGCACCGCAGGTCGATCTGAACATGGGCGCGATGACCCTGCTGTCGCGCACCCTCAACCAGGGCAAGAGCGGCGCCGAGCACACCTCCGGCCGCACCCTGCTCGACCTGAGCGTGAACTACGACACCGGCCATTTCGGCAGGCTGACCCTGGGCGTGGAGAACTTGCTCAACAAGCAGTACATCCTCACGACCTCCGAGGCCAGCAGCAGCAACGACGACTGGATGGCCGGTCGCGGCCGGGTGTTCTCGCTGTCGCATAACATCAACTTCTGATGAGCGATATCCCAGCCAGGGGCCTGCGCCTCCGACATCGCGAACCTGCCGGCCGCGGTGGCCGGTATGACGCGATGTGGCTGTACCGCGGTGCCCGGGGCCTGGCCCTGGGCACCGTGCTCGGTTTGGCCGGCGTGCCGATGGTGGCCTGCTCGGACGCGGCCAGCCGCGCCTCCCTGCCGGTCGCGACCGCGGATGCGCGGTTGTCGGCCGTCGACGCTTTCCTGCGCGATGCCACCGCCGCAGGCGGCTATACCGGCGCGGTGGCGCTGGTGATGCACGACGGAAAACCCGTGCACGCCGCCAGCTACGGCTGGCAGGACCTGGCGCACACCCAGCCGATGCGCCGCGACAGCATCTTCCGCATCTATTCGATGACCAAGACCGTGGCCTCGGTTGCGGCGCTGATGCTGATGGACGAAGGCAAGCTGGATCTGGACGATCCGGTGGCACGCCACCTTCCCGCATTTTCCCGGTTGCAGCTGTTCGCCGGCGGCAGCGCCGAGGCCCCGCAGCTGCGCCCGGTCGCCAACACGCTGACGGTGCGCCACCTGCTCACCCACACCTCCGGCTTTGCCGCCGGCGGCGCGGGGTTCGAGGCGGTGACGCAACTGCTGGAACAGCAGCGGCTGCGCGATGCCGACACCCTGGCCGACTACGTAACTCGGCTGAGCCAGGTCCCGCTGGCCGCCGAACCGGGCACCCGTTTCCGTTACGACAGCACCTCCACCGAAACCCTGTCACGGCTGGTGGAAGTGGCCAGCGGCATGCCGTTCGAGCAGTTCCTGCAGCAGCGCATCTTCGTGCCGCTCGGCATGCGCGACACCGGCTTTGGAGTGCCTGCAGCGCAGCGCGCGCGCGTGGTCGAGCTGACCGCGATGGGCGCCGACGGTGCGCTGGTGCTGGCCGACGAAGCGCATGCGCATGAGCCCGGCATCGCCCTGCGGCCGTACCGCAGCGGCGCCGGCGGGCTGTATTCCACGGCCGACGACTACGGCCGCTTCGCGCAGATGCTGCTCGATGATGGCCAGTACCGCGGCGTGCGCCTGCTCAAGGCCGGGACCGTGGCGCTGATGATGCAGAACCATCTGCTGCACACCGCCTTGCCCAAGCCGGTCACCGAGTTCAGCGATGCCGAAGGCTTCGGTCTGGGCGGCTCGGTGTTGCTGGACCCCGCCCTGAAAGGTCGCACCGCGTCGACGGGCGCGTTTGGCTGGTCCGGTGCCGCCTCGACCTATTACACGATCGACCCGGGCAAAAAACTGGTCGCGATCCTGATGCTGCAGCATCTTCCCGGCGGCAAGGACGATCTGCCGCGCATCGGTACCCCGTTCTACAACCTCGTCGACGAGGCGATACAGCCATGACTCCTGTCCCGCGCCACGGCGTACTCGTTGCCGGCTCGGCCAATCTCGACTTCGTGGTGCGAGCCTCGCACGTGCCGGCACCGGGCGAAACCGTGCTCGGGCGGGGGTTCAGCACCTTCCCCGGTGGCAAGGGCGCCAACCAGGCGGTGGCCTGCGCACGTGCCGGCGGCGCTGATACGCGGATGCTGCTTGCCCTGGGCCAGGACGATTTCGCCACGCCCATCGAGGCTTCGCTGCGTGATGCCGGGGTCGTGTTGCACGTCGTGCGCGATGCCGCATTGCCGACCGGCACCGCCTTCATCTGCCTGTCCGATGATGCCGAGAACGCGATCACGGTCGCGCCCGGCGCCAACATGGCGTTGCGTGGCGAACACCTGCCTGCGCTCGACGGCATCGGCTGGCTGCTGCTGCAGCTGGAAACGCCATTGGAGACGGTCATCGCCTACGCCCGCAGCGCACGTGCGGCCGGCATCAAGGTCGCGCTCAACGCCGCCCCGGCGCAATCGCTGCCCGACGAACTGCTGTCGCTGCTGGACATGCTGATCGTCAACGAAGGCGAGCTGGCCGTCGTGGCCGGCAACCCGCCGGACCTGGCCACCGGGCTGGCCCGCGTCGACGTGCCGTGCGTGATCGTGACGCTGGGCGCACGGGGTTGTCTGGCGCGCGTGGACGGGCAGATCCTGCTGCAGCCGGCATTCGCAATCGAACCGCTCGACACCACCGCCGCTGGCGACACCTTCTGCGGTGCGCTGGTCGCATCGCTCGCCCGCAATACCCGCCTGCAGGACGCCCTGCTGATGGCCAGCGCCGCTTCGGCACTGACCTGCACCCGTCTGGGCGCGCAGGCAAGCATTCCCACCCGCACCGAGGTTGACGCGCTGCTGTCCGACAGTACGCGTCTCCCCGGTACCGATGCCCATGCCGCCCTCGCGGCGTGGTGCGCACTTTGATGTTGTTCCTTTCCGTTCCCTGCTGGATGCCTTGCCCATGACGACGCCTTATCAGACCCCCGACTACGACAACGAAGCAGCCGATTACGGGCATGAGGCCGTCACCACCGAGTACAAGTTCTCGCATGTGACCACCGGCCGTTACCTGCCCACTCCGGGCAAGGCGCCGGCCTGGCCGTTCGCCGACATCGGCAGCTGGATGATCGATGCCAACGCCAGTGCCGGCGACTGGCTGACCGAACTGAAGGACTGGCGTCGCGAGCACCTGGTGCGCATCGGCTACACCGACGTGAACTATCGCCGCCCGGAACTGCAGTGGGCGCAGCGCAACTTCGTGCATGCGCAGATGATGGTCGAGGACCGTTACTTCTTCGACGTGGACACCGCGCAGTACACCGTCGACAAATATCTGGACGATCTGGAAGCGCGCTTCGGCGGTCTGGATTCGGTGTTGATCTGGTACATCTACCCGAACATCGGCATCGATGACCGCAACCAGTTCGATCTGGCCCACACCCTGCCCGGCGGGCTGGAAGGCCTCAGGAGCGCGGTGCAGGCATTCCAGAAGCGCGGCGTGCGCGTGTTCCTGCCAGCCAAGCCATGGGACCACGGCACCCGTGATCCGGGTGTCAGCCATTGGGACGGCCTGGCCGAGATCATCAAGGCCACCGGCGCCGACGGCATCAACGGCGACACCTTCAATGGCGTGCCGCGCGCGTTCTTCGACGCCTGCGATGCACGCGGCAACCCGGTGGTGGTGCAGCCCGAATCGACCATCAGCTCCGAAGAGCAGCTGATCTGGAACGTGCAGAGCTGGGGCAAGAAGGCGCCCGATGGCCCGGTGCCGCCGGTGTCCAAGTGGAAGTGGCTGGAACCGCGCCACATGGTCAACTACGAGAACCGCTGGGGGCGAAATCGCAACCACGATCTGCAGTACTGCTTCTTCAACGGCATCGGCTACAACGCGTGGGAGAACATCTGGGGTATCTGGAACCAGTTCACCGCGCGCGATGGCGAGGCCCTGCGTCGCATCGCCGCGATCTACCGCCAGTTCCCGCAGCTGCTGGTATCGATGGACTGGGAACCGTACCAGGTGTGCTACCAGGGCGGCATCTTTGCCAGCAAGTTCCCGGGCAGCGAGCTGTGCCTGCACACCTTCATCAACCGCCACGAATACGCGGTCAACGGTGAGCAGATCGGCCTGCCGCATGTCGACGGCACCCGCTACTACGACGTGTGGCATGGCGTCGAACTGACACCGAGCGTGCGCGATGGCGTGGCGGTGATCGAACTGCCGATGGAAGCACGCGGCTTCGGCGCGGTGCTGAGCGTGCAGCCGGGCACTGTTGTCGAAGGGCTCGACGCATTCCTGAGCGAAGCTGCCAAGCGTGCCGAACAGCCGCTCAACAGTTTCTCCGGCGCATGGAAGGCGATCGGGCAGCAGCTGCGCGATATCCCGGCCACGGCCGTGCAGGCCACGGCGCCGGAAGGCATGGTCACCATTCCGGCCGGCGAGTTCACCTTCGCCGTGGGCGGCATCGAGATCGAAGGCTTCAACTGGGCCGGGCAGGACGTGCAGTTCCCGTGGGAAGACTGCCCGCGTCGTCATCATCGCCAGCACATGCGGATGGCGTCGTTCCACATCGACCGCTATCCGGTGACCAACGCGCAGTTCAAGGCCTTCATCGACGCCACCGGCTACCGCCCGGCCGATGACATCAACTTCCTGGCGCATTGGCTCGATGGCGCACCGCGCACCCGCTGGGAGAACAAGCCGGTGGTGTGGGTGTCGCTGGAAGACAGCCGCGCCTACGCGGCGTGGGCCGGCAAGCGCCTGCCGCACGAATGGGAATGGCAGTACGCCGCGCAGGGCAGCGATGGCCGCGCCTATCCGTGGGGCAACGACTGGGATGAAACCCGCGTGCCGCGCGTCAACCGTGGCCGCCGCGTGCTGGCCCCGGCCGATGTCGACGCGCATCCGCAGGGCGCAAGCCCGTTCGGCGTGCAGGACCTGGTCGGCAACGTGTGGCAGTGGACCGACGAGTTCATCGACGAACACACCCGCGCGGCAATCCTGCGCGGCGGTTCCAGCTACCAGCCGCAGACCTCGCACTGGTACTTCCCGCAGGCCTACCGCCTCGACCAGCACGGCAAGTATCTGCTGATGGCGCCGGCCAAGGACCGCAGCGGCATGCTCGGCTTCCGCTGCGTGGTGGACGCGCAATGAGTGCGCCCATCACCGGCGGCCAGCAATTGGTTTCACCATCGGCCGTGCAGCTTGATGGACTGTGCGGGCAGATGCTCAGTGCCAACCGCAGCGGCCGCCTGAGCAGTTTCATCGTCGATGAGACCAGTCCGTCGATCAGCATCTTCGGCCACGCCCACAAGCAGCAGAACCAGGAAGGCGACTGGTACGGCGAACACGCCGGCAAGTGGCTCTCGGCCACCGCGCGTGCGGTGGCGCAGGGCGGCCAGCCGCAACTGAAGGCCAACCTGCGCCGCGTCGCCGATTGGCTGATCAGCCAGCAGGACGATGACGGCTACCTCGGCAATTACGCCGCCGACCGCCGTTTCACCGTGCCGCAGCCGCCCAAGCCGGAAAGCTGGAATGGCGAGCCGGCGCTGCGCACCTGGGACATCTGGACCCACAGCTACCTGATCCTCGGCTTCCTCGAGACCTGGCGGGCGCTGGGCGATGACGCCTATCTGCAGGCCGCGCGCCGCATCGCCGACCTGTGCTGGCAGGCACTGGAATCGGGCATCGACATCACCACGCTGGGCAACCACCACGGCATGTCGGCCACGGTGCTGCTGGACCCGGCCGCCGACCTGTACCTGGTCACCGGCGAGCCACGCTACCTGGCGATGGCCGAGAAGATCCTGCGCCAGGCCAACGCCAACCCGCGCCTGGCCCTGCTCGACAAGGCGCTGGCGGGCGAGGATGCCGCCTTCATCGCCACCGGCAAGGCGTACCAGCTGAGCTGGAACCTGGTCGGGCTGGCCAAGCTGTACAAGGCCACCGGCAACGCCGATTACCACCTCGCCATCGACAACCTGTGGAACAACATCCGCGAGCAGCACCTGACCTTGGGTGGCGGACCATGGGGCGGCGTGGCGCATCGCTCGCGCGAGGTGTTCAACGCCCCGCGCACCTTCTTCCCGCAGGCCTATGTCGAGACCTGCTCGGTGCTGGCGTGGATGCAGCTCAACCGCGAGCTGCTGGCCATCACCGGCCATGCCCGTTACGCCGATGAACTGGAACGGACCGCCTACAACGACCTGCTGGCGGCGATGGCGCCCAACGGCGAGGACTGGTGCTACTACACCTTCCCCAACGGCAAGCGCGTGCACACCACCTACTGGCGCTGCTGCAAATCCAGCGGCGCGATGGCGGTCGAGGAGTTGCCGCAGGTCGCCTATGGCATCGCTGCCGATGGCGGGCTGCGGGTGAACCTGTACGGTCCGGGTGAGGCCACGCTGATGCACCCCGAAGCCGGCAAGGTGACCCTGCAACAGGACACGCGCTATCCGTTCGAGGGCGAGATCGCGATCACGGTGTTGCCCGAACGCAGCGCGGTTTTCAGCATCGGCCTGCGCATACCGGGCTGGGCCGGGGACGCCTACCTCGATATCAACGGCAACGCCCAGCCGATCGACGTGGGCGCGGATGGCTTCATGCAGCTGCAGCGGGCCTGGAAAGCCGGCGACGTCATCAACGTGCACCTGCCGATGCAGCCTCAGCTGCATCGCGCCGCCAATATCAACGTGCAGGAATCACGTGCACCGGATGGTTCGCCGGTTGCGCAGGAAGTGCTGCGCTGGGAATACGTCGGCCTGAGCTACGGCCCGCTGGTATACGCCACGCGCCTGATCGACGGCTACAAGACCGAGGAGAGCGTACGGTTGCCCGAAGGTGCACCCGCGCAATGGCTGCAGGTGGGCGAGGACAGCGGCGAGGGCGCGCCGATCACGATGCAGCTGCAGTGCCGTGCGCCACTGGTGTTCGAGCCCTACTACCGTTGCGGCAGCCGCGAACACGACGCCTGGCGCCTGAGCTGGCTGTCGCTGGCGCCCGACTACTGATGCCAGCGGGCCTCGATCCAGTGTCGCGGCCGTTGACAGCGCAGCGTGCCGGGAATGACTGCCTTCATCGGGCCACCGCCGGTCCGCAACAGATACACGGCAGGAAACGCCCTATGGAAGTTTTTTGTCCTCGCTGAACATACCCGCATGATCTGTTTCTTCCCGGAAAGCGGGACGAGACTGCAGCCAAGGAATCGAGCGCACCCACCATGACCGGAAGCAATCCCCCTTCCCCCTTTGCCATCGCCCGCCGCGAGGGCGCCGCCGGACCGCTGAGCGGCATCCGCGTACTCGACCTGAGCGCCTACATCGCCGGGCCGTACGGCTGCACGCTGCTGGCCGACCAGGGCGCTGAAGTGATCAAGGTGGAACCACCGATCGGCGACAACCTGCGCCGGTATCCCTCCACACTTGAGGCCGAGAGCCGGGCCTTCCTGGGCGTGAACCGCTCCAAGCGCGGCGTGGTGCTGGACCTGAAGCAGCCCGACCAGCGCGCCATGCTGATGCGGCTGGTGCGCGAGGCCGACGTGCTGGTGCACAACTTCCGCCCCAGCGTGCCGGCACGCCTTGGCATCGATTTCGAGAGCCTGCACAAACTCAATCCGCGCCTGGTGTACTGCTCGGTCACCGGATATGGCGAGCACGGCCCGCTCAAGGACAAGGCCGGCTACGACCAGGTGCTGCAGACCATGACCGGCATGTGCGCCATGCAGGGCAAAGCCGATGGCGCACCGGAAATCCTCTACGGCTCGGTCGTGGACTACTACGCCGCCGCGCTGGTCGCCGCCGGCGTGTCGTCGGCGCTGTATGAGCGCGAGCGCAGTGGTGAGGGCCAGTACGTCGGCGTGTCGCTGTTGCGCAGCGCGCTGACCATGCAGTCGGCTCGCATGATCTGGGCCGAGGGCGAGTCCGCCGCGGTGGGCCGCGACATGCGTTCCGGTGGTGTCACCGGCATCCATCCCACCGCCGACGGCTGGCTGTACATCTCCGCCAACACGCCGCGGTTCTGGCAGGCGCTGTGCGACAGGATTGGCCTGCCATCGTTGGGCAGCGAGCCACGCTATGACAGCGTACGCAAGCGCGCCGAGCATGCCGCCGAACTGCTGCCGCGACTGCATGCCGCGCTGGCCACGCGCAGCGCGCTGGAATGGGAAACCCTGTTCGGCGAAGAGGTGCCGTGCGCCGCCGCGCGCAAGGTCGAGGACATGTTCGACCATCCACAGGTGCTCGCCGAAGACATGGTCACCTCGCTCGATCACCCGTTGCTGGGCAGCTACCGCGGCATCACCCGTCCGATCGTGTTCGGCCGCACTCCCGGCCCGCAGCCGTTCGCCGCACCGGTATTCGACCAGGACACCGATGCGGTGACCTCTCTTGTGAACAACACGCCGGACTGCTGATCCGGCCCTGGAAAACCGCATGACCGCACCCGCCTCCAAACTTGCCCAGCTGCGCGAGCTCTCCGTCGTGGTGGCCGATACCGGCGACTACGCCGCCATCGAACGCCTGCGCCCGGTGGACTGCACCACCAATCCCACGCTGGTGAAGAAGGCGCTGGATCTGCCGGTGTACGCCGGGCTGATCGAGCAGGAGCTGCAGCGCGTGCGCGGCAACGGCGCCAGTTCGGCTGAGCGCGTGGGCGATGTCGCCGACCGCCTCACCGTCGGCATCGGCACGCGCCTGAGCTCGCTGATTCCCGGGCGCATCTCCACCGAGGTCGATGCCGACTTGGCCTTCGACAGCGCCGCCACCGTGGCCAAGGCCCGTCATTTCATCGATCTGTATGCCGCCAATGGCGTGGGCCGCGAACGCGTGCTGATCAAGATCGCCGCCACCTGGGCCGGCGTGGAAGCGGCGCGCGTACTGCAGGCCGAAGGCATCGACTGCAACCTGACGCTGATCTTCAACCACACCCAGGCGCTGGCCTGCGCCCAGGCCGGTGCCTTCCTGATCTCGCCGTTCGTCGGCCGCATCCTCGACTGGCACGTGGCCCGTGGCGATCTCCCGGCCACCATCGATGACGATCCGGGCGTGCGGTTCGTACGCGGTGTCTACGACGATTTCAAACGCCGTGGCATCGCCACCGTGGTGATGGGTGCTTCGTTCCGCTCCACTGCCCAGGTCGAGGCGCTGGCCGGCTGCGACCGTTTGACGATCTCCCCGGATCTGCTCGAAAAGCTCCAGGCCGATCACGGCCAACTGCCGCGCAAGCTGGTGCCGGTTGCCGTCGAAGCCGTCAACGACGCGCCGGTGGATGCGGCTCGATTCGAAAGCGATCTGGCCGCCGATGCCATGGCGGCCGAGAAGCTTGCCAGCGGCATCGACGCCTTCGTTGCCGATCTCGACGCGCTGCGGCAAATGATCGCCCAGCGCCTTGCCTGAGGACCTGCCCATGTCGCCTTTCTCCCGCCTTCCGCTGTCCCGCACCTTGGCCATCGGCCTGTGCGTGCTGGCCAGCGCCTGCGCCACCCGCGCCGTCACCTCCTTCAGCGTGCCGGAGATCCGCCCCGGCGTCGCCCAGGGCTATCTGGAGACGGCGCAGCTGCCCGACAGCATCGCCTTGTTGCCACCGCCGCCGGCCGCCGGCTCGGCGGCAATGGCGCTGGACGAGCAGGTCAACCTTGCCCGCAACCTGCGTGGCACGGCGCGCTGGGAACAGGCCATCGCTGACGACAACCTGCAGTTTCCCGCCGCCGCCTCGATCTTTGCCTGCGCCATCGGCACCGACCTCAGCGAACAGGCCACTCCGCGCCTGTACGGTCTGCTGCGGCGGACCCGCACCGATGCCGCCGTGGTCAGCGATGCCGCCAAGCACCGCTACAACCGCAGCCGGCCGTTCGTGGTCAATGGCGATCCGACCTGCACGCCCGCCAAGGAAGCGGGTCTGGCCGAAAACGGCTCGTATCCGTCCGGACACACCTCCATCGGCTGGGCATGGGCGCTGATTCTGGCCGAGCTGGCGCCGGATCGCGGCGATGCGATCCTGGCCCGCGGCCGCAGCTATGGCGAGAGCCGGCTGGTGTGCAACGTGCATTGGAACAGCGATGTGCTGGCGGGCCGCTTCATGGGCTCGGCGGTGGTCGCACGCCTGCACGCCGATCCGGATTTCCGCGCCGATCTGGACGCCGCCCGCACTGAACTGGCGGCCCATCGCGCCGCTCACTCGACCGCCCCGGCGCACTGCGCCGCAGAAGCGGCCGCACTGGCGCAGCCGCTACCGGTCGGCGCGTTCTAGCTCGCCCGCGGTTTCGATGCCGGCCGGACTCTCCCACCGGCCGGCATCGCCGCGGCCCGGTCCATGTCACCGCGCTGAGGCGCGCTTGTCGCAGCCAAGCGCGCCTCAGCGCACGATCCGCTCGAGCAGGCGCGTCACCTTCGCATAGGGTGGCTTGAGCAGATCACTGCCGGCCCAGCGCGCCTGCCACAGCACCGGCAGCTGCTTGCTCATCGCATCAAACCCGGCACGGCCGTGATATGCGCCCATGCCGCTGGCGCCGATGCCACCGAACGGCAGGCCGTTGATCGCAAAGTGCACCAGTGCATCGTTGACGGTGACACCACCGGCCATCGTGCTGCCCAGGATGCGCTCCACCGTCGCGCGCTCATGGCTGAAGGGATACAACGCCAGCGGCCGCTCGCGTGCATTGATGGTGGCGATGGCCTCATCCAGCGAACGGTAGCTGCGGATCGGCAGGATCGGGCCAAAAATCTCCTCCTGCATCACCGCCGCATCGTCACCGGGATCCAGGATCAGGGTCGGCGCGATCAGGCGTTCGCGCATCGCGCGCGCCGGGTCGATCGCCAGCAGTTCAATCACCTCCAGGCCGCGCGCACGCGCATCGTCGAGATAACCGCGCAGGCGCCGGTACTGGGCCTCATTGATGATGCGGGTGTAATCGCCGGCGTCGGCCAGATCGCCATAACGGCTGCGGGCCTGTTGCCGCAGCGCCTGCACCAGCGCCGCTACGCGCCCGCCATCGACCAACGCATAATCCGGGGCGATACAGGTCTGCCCGGCGTTGAACCACTTGCCGGTGGCCAGCCGCGCGGCCGCCTGCTCCAGCGGGTAGTCGGCGCAGACAATGGCCGGCGACTTGCCGCCCAGTTCCAGCGTCAGCGGGGTCAGGTGCGCGGCCGCTGCCGCCATCACCTTGCGGCCGACCGCGGTGGAGCCGGTGAACACGAGATGGTCCAGTGGCAGCGCTGAAAATGCGGCCGCCAGTTCCGCATCGCCCTGCACCACCGCCACCCGCGTTGGCGGGAACACCTCGGCCAGCAGCGCCGCCAGCCAGGCGCTGGTACGCGGCGTGTGTTCGGACGGCTTGAGCAGCACGTGATTGCCAGCGGCAATGGCCGTGGCCAACGGCACCAAGGCCAGGTTGACCGGATAGTTCCACGGCGAGATCACCCCGACCACGCCGACCGGCACCGCACGCAGCTGTGCCCGCGCCGGCCAGAAGCGCCAGCCCACGCCGACCCGGCGCGGCCGCATCCAGCCGCGCAGATGCCGCAGCAGATGATCGATCTCCCCGATCACGGTCATGCCATCGGCGATCAAGGATTCGTGGTGGGAGCGATGGCCGAAATCGGCTGCGATCGCTTCCGCCATCTGCGGCAGCTGCGTCCTGACGGCCGCGCGCAGACGCTTGAGATCATCGCGGCGCTGGGCGTAGTCGGGGCGGTGCGCCGACCAGGCGGCACGCAGCTGCGACAAGGCAGGGAGCAACGAAGCAGGCGAGGCATCGGATGAAGGCGGCACGGTGGTCCTCCGGCAGACCCTGGAGCTTACGCGATGTGCCGCACCGCACAGCACAGCGCAATGGGCAAATAGAAAGGGCCGGTCCTGCTGGACCGGCCCTTGTTTCATCGACACGCTAGCGGAAGGTGTATCAGTGATCGGAAGCCTTGCTGGCACCGATGCCGGTTTCCGCACGCACCTGCTGGGCCGGATACGCGGCGCGCTCGGCCTGCGCGTTGCGGCTCTTGTCCAGCACCGAGAACAGCCAGATGCTGACGAACGCGATCGTCACCGAGAACAGCGCCGGCGAGGTGTACGGGAACGGCGCCGATCCGGCCGGATTGCCCAGCGTGTCCACCCAGACCGACGGCGACAGCACCGTCAGGCCCAGCGAGGAGATCAGGCCCAGGAAGCCGCCGATCACCGCGCCACGGGTGGTGCAGTCCTTCCACAACAGCGACAGGAACAGCACCGGGAAGTTGGCCGAGGCGGCGATGGCGAACGCCAACGACACCATGAAGGCCACGTTCTGCTTCTCGAACGCGATCCCCAGCAGCACCGCGATCACGCCCAGCACCAGGGTGGTGATGCGCGACACCCGCAGCTCGGCGCCCGGAGGCGGATTGCCCTTCTTGACCACCGTGGCGTACAGGTCATGCGACACCGCCGAGGCCCCGGACAGGGTCAGGCCCGCCACCACGGCCAGGATGGTGGCGAATGCCACCGCCGAGATGAAGCCCATGAACAGGTTGCCGCCCACCGCCTTGCCGACCAGCACCGCCGCCATGTTCGGGCCGCCCTGGATGGTGCCGGTCAACGGATCGGCGTACTCGGGGTTGGTGAGCACCAGCGCGATCGCACCGAAGCCGATGATGAAGATCAGGATGTAGAAGTAGCCGATCCATGTGGTCGCCCAGAGCACCGACTTGCGCGCCTGCTTGGCATCGGGAACGGTGAAGAAGCGCATCAGGATGTGCGGCAGGCCGGCGGTGCCGAACATCAGCGCCATGCCGAAGGAGATCGCCGAGATCGGATCCTTCACAAAGCCGCCCGGCCCCATGATCGACAGCCCGCTGGCGGCGGCCTCCTCGGCACCCTTGCCGCTGTTGGCCGCGATCTGGGTCTTGACCCGCACCGCTTCGGAGAACAGTGCCTCGAAGCTGAAGTTGAAGTGCCACATCACCATCAGCGCCATGAAGGTGACGCCGAACAACAGCAGGCACGCCTTGATGATCTGCACCCAGGTGGTCGCGGTCATGCCGCCGAACAGCACGTAGACCATCATCAGCACGCCGACCAGCATCACCGCGATCCAGTAGTCCAGACCGAACAGCAGCTTGATCAGGGCGCCGGCACCGACCATCTGCGCGATCAGGTAGAACAGCACCACCACCAGCGTGCCGGAGGCGGCAAACATGCGGATGGGCTTCTGCTGGAAGCGGTAACCGGCCACGTCGGCGAAGGTGAAGCGGCCGAGGTTGCGCAGCCGTTCGGCCATCAGAAAAGTCAGGATCGGCCAGCCGACGAGGAAGCCGATTGCATAGATCAGGCCGTCATAACCATTGGCCATCACCGCGGCGGTGATGCCCAGGAACGAGGCCGCCGACATGTAGTCGCCGGCGATCGCCAGCCCGTTCTGGAAACCGGTGATGCCGCCACCGGCGGTGTAGAAGTCCGATGCCGACTTGGTCCTGGTGGATGCCCACTTGGTGATGCCGAGCGTGGCCAGCACGAAGGCGGCGAACATGGTGATCGCGGTCCAGTTGGTCGGCTGGCGCACGGTCTGGCCGATATCGCCGCCGGCCGCCCATGCGGCACCGCTGGCGGCCAGCAACGCGAGCAGCGCGCCGCTACGCAGGAAGCCGCGGCTCATTGCACGTCCTCCACGATCTGGCGGGTGAGCTGGTCGAATTCCTTGTTGGCGCGGCGCACGTAGAGGCCGGTGATGGCGATGGTGAACACCATCAGGCCCATGGCGATCGGAATACCGAGCGTGGTGATCTTGCCGCTGGCGATCGGCTGGGCCAGGAATTCCTTGTCGAAGGCGATCAGGCCGATGTAGCCGTAGTAGGCCAGCAGCATCAGCGCGGTCAGGAACCAGCCGAGGCGGTTGCGGATGCGCCGCAGGCGCTGGTAGGCGGGGTGTGAGGCGATCCGCTCGACACGGGGATCGATGGAAGCATTCATCGTGGTTCTCCATACATGGGGAAGGCAGCAGCCGGGCACCGCATCACGCAGGCAGCCGGCAACGGCATGAGTGCTCCCCGTGGGGGTAGGGAGGTACTGCAACCGCCGGCGTCATGGGGACGCCGACGGGCATGGATCAGAAGCTGTACTTGGTGGTGAATTGCAGGCGGCTGATATCGCCTTTCTTGCCGTTCTCGATTTCACGCACGCCGTACATCAGCTCGGCACCGACATCGACCTTGGGCATCGGCGTGTAGAACACGTTGCCGCGGATCGACTGCACGCTCTTGGTGACCAGCGGGCCGGTGATGCCGGCATCGTTGTCGTAGTCGCTGCGCGCGTAGATGAGGTTGGTGCGCAGCTTGGGCGAGAACGCGTGCCGCCAACCGACATAGCCGGCCATCACGCCGGTCGGATCGAGCTCGTCGCGGATGGCGTCATAGGCGCTGTCGGCGGTGATACCCAGGCCGATGTAGCGGGAGATGCCCTGGCCGCCGGTGAGCTGGTAGTGCAGGCTGTCGCTGTCGGCCATCACCCACTTGCCGCCCAGGGTCAGGCCGCCGGCGACCTTGCTGGCGTCGGCGCCGGTGGCCTGGTTGTCCACCTTCAGCTGGCGCACCAGGCCGCCCACGCCGAACGTGCCCCAGTCACCCTTCCAGCCGTAACGCAGGGTCAGGTCCGGCAGCGAGCCACGATCGGAGTTGGGCGCACCGATCAGCGTGGTTTCCGGGTTTTCCAGCGCCACGCTGAAACCGCCCTTGGTGTAGCGGATCTGCGCCTGGCGCACGAACACCACGCCATCGGTCGGGCCGACGAAATCCACCGCTTCGGGAATCGAGGCCGCATCCATGAAGTTGGACCAGGTCTGGCCGGCCAGCCAGTTGTTCCAGTACATGTAGGCGTGGCGCAGGGTGACGCCGTAGGTGTTGGTGGCGGTCTGGTTGCCCAGCGAGTTGCCGAAGAAATCCATCTCGACCAGCGCGCCGGCCTTGTCGCCGTTGTCCGCTACGTGGTCCACGCCCAGGTTGAAGCGCGAGAACTTGGCGTGGGCGTTGTAGTCCACGCTGGAGCGCTCGCCGGAACCGCCGGCGCCGGCCACCGGGGTCTGCCCGGGCAGATACAGCGCGCGGCCGGTGGCATCGTCGGCCAGCTGGCCATCGCCGGTCTGGGTGGCGAGGAAGTCGGCCTTGATGAAGCCGCCAACCTTGAACGTGGTGCCGGGTGCGGCGCCCGGGGTGATGCTGGCGGCCTGGATCGGCTGCTTGCCGGCAGGCAGTGCCGGGCGCTCGACCTGCGCGGCCCGCACCTGGCCCACCTCGCTCTGGGTCTGGGCGATCGCGCCCTGCTGTTGCTGCTGGGTCGACAGCAACAGTTGCACCTGCCGCTCCAGTTCGACCACACGCGCTTCCAGCGCCTTTTCTTTCGCGGTCTGCGCAAAGGCCATGCCCGGCGCCACCAGCGCGACCAACAGGGCAGCGGCCAGCGGTTTGCGTGCGGTTCTGATAATGCGGTTGTTCATGGTTGCCCTCTTTCTCCTGGCTGGCATTGGCGGCCGCGCCAGATGCACGGTCCGCCGCAGCGTGCGCGGCCTTGGCAAGCGCCGCTATTCGCCATTAGTCGTAGCCGCGCGCTCTACGACCATGGTCTAAGCGGCTAGGTGCTGCGGGCTGTGATGGATGCGGCAAACTTGGGGGCGTGCGGTCGCGTGTGAACAGCGACCATTCCGTATATCCCCAAGTGCAAGGTGAGGGTGCCATGGCTGATCTGTATCCCGTCGACCCGCAGTTCGCTGCGTCGTCGCGGATCAACAAGAACACGTACCAGCAGCTCTACAGCGAATCGGTGGAAAACCCCGATGCCTTCTGGGCCAAGGTCGCCGAGCGGCTGGACTGGTACGTCAAGCCGGCCACGATCCGCAATGTCAGCTACCAGCTCGATGATTTCCGCATCAAGTGGTTCGAGGACGGCGAGCTCAACGTCAGCGTCAACTGCCTGGACCGGCAGCTGGAAAAGCGCGGTGACAAGGTCGCGCTGCTGTTCGAACCCGACGGCCCGGACAGCCCGGCCCAGGGCGTCACCTATCGCCAGCTGTACGAGCGCGTGTGCCGCCTGGGCACGGCGCTGCGCAACCTCGGCATCCAGAAAGGCGACCGCGTCACCATCTACCTGCCGATGATCGTCGACGCCGCCGTGGCGATGCTGGCCTGCGCCCGGATCGGCGCGGTGCACTCGGTGGTGTTCGGCGGATTCGCCGCCAACTCCATCGCCGATCGCGTCGGCGACTGCGGCAGCAAGCTGATCATCACCGCCGATGAAGGCCTGCGCGGCGGCAAGAAGGTGCCACTCAAGGCCAACGTCGATGCCGCGCTGAAGCTGCCGGGCACCAATACCGTGGAAACCGTGCTGGTGGTGCGCCACACCGGCGGCGCGGTGGACATGCAGGCCCCGCGCGACCGCTGGTTCCATGACGTGGTCGACACCCAGCCGCCGGTGTGCGAACCCGAACGCATGAACGCCGAAGACCCGCTGTTCATCCTCTACACCTCCGGTTCCACCGGCAAGCCCAAGGGCGTGCTGCACACCAGCGGCGGCTACCTGCTGTACGCGGCCTACACCCATGAGGCGGTGTTCGACCTGCGCGAGGACGACATCTACTGGTGCACCGCCGACGTCGGCTGGGTCACTGGCCACAGCTACATCGTCTACGGCCCGCTGGCCAACGGCGCCACCTCGGTGATGTTCGAAGGCGTGCCGAACTATCCGGACTGCTCGCGCTTCTGGCAGGTGATCGACAAGCACAACGTCACCATCTTCTACACCGCGCCCACGGCGATCCGGGCGCTGATGCGCGAAGGCGAAGAGCCGGTCAAGCGCACCTCGCGCAAGAGCCTGCGTCTGCTCGGCAGCGTCGGTGAGCCGATCAATCCGGAAGCCTGGCGCTGGTACTACGAGGTGGTGGGCGAGAGCCGTTGCCCGGTCGTGGATACCTGGTGGCAGACCGAAAACGGCGGCATCCTGATCTCGCCACTGCCCGGTGCCACCGATCTCAAGCCCGGCTCGGCCACCAAGCCGTTCTTCGGCATCCAGCCGGCGATTGTCGATGCCAACGGCGAGTTCATCGAGGGCGAAGGCGAGGGCAACCTGGTGATCATGGATTCGTGGCCGGGGCAGATGCGCAGCGTGTACGGCGACCACCAGCGGTTCATCGACACCTATTTCCGCACCTATCCGGGCAGCTATTTCACCGGCGACGGCTGCCGCCGCGACGCCGACGGCTACTACTGGATCACCGGCCGCGTCGATGACGTGATCAACGTCTCCGGCCACCGCATCGGTACGGCGGAAGTGGAAAGCGCGCTGGTCTCGCACCCGAAGGTGGCCGAGGCCGCGGTGGTCGGCTTCCCGCACGACATCAAGGGCCAGGGCATCTACGCCTATGTCACCCTGATCGCTGGTGAGGCGCAGACCGACGAGCTGCACGCCGAGCTGGTGGCCTGGGTACGCAAGATGATCGGCCCGACCGCCACCCCGGACTACCTGCAGTGGGCGCCGGGCCTGCCGAAGACGCGTTCGGGCAAGATCATGCGCCGCATCCTGCGCAAGATCGCCGAGAATGCGCCGGACCAGCTCGGCGACACCTCGACCCTGGCCGATCCATCAGTGGTGGCCTCACTGGTGGACGAGCGCAAGATGAAGTGAACCGGCACGGGAACGGTGCTGCCCAGACACGGCGCGTGCGGAGGGCGCGCGCCGGCTGCGGCACCCTGCCACGTTGCTTCCGATACGGACCTTGCCACCCTTCCCTCCCCGTAACGGACCTGTCGCCATGCCCACCCTGCTGATCGCCGACGATCACCCGCTGTTCCGCGAAGCCCTGAAGGGTGCGGTGAAGCGGGTCATTCCCGGCGTGCAACTGCTGGAAGCCGACAGCGTGGAGGCGCTCTACACGCTGGCCGAGCAGCACGCCGATGCCGATCTGGTGCTGATGGACCTCAACATGCCCGGCGCCCAGGGCTTCAACGCGCTGGTGCACATGCGCGCCCTGCATCCGCAGCTGCCGATCGTGGTGGTGTCGGCACGCGAAGAACCCACGGTGATGCGGCGCGCGCTCGATCACGGCGCGTTCGGCTTCATTCCCAAGTCGGCCGACTCCGACACCATCGGCAACGCCCTGCGCACCGTGCTCGATGGCGAACGCTGGGCACCGGCCGAGGCGCATAGCGTGCCGCCCACCGACCGCGAGGAACGCGAGGTCGGGCAGCGCCTGCGCGAGTTGACGCCGCAACAGTTCCGCGTGTTGCAGATGCTCGGCGCGGGCCTGCTCAACAAGCAGATCGCCTACGACCTGGGCGTGTCCGAAGCCACGATCAAGGCCCACGTCACCGCGATCCTGCGCAAGCTCGGCGTGACCAACCGCACCCAGGCGGTGCTGATGGCCGGCAAGCTGGCCATCGACGACGACGCCATCGTGCTGCCGCCGGAAGAAGACTGAGCCGCCACCGCGCGCGCAGCCCGATGACACCGATCGATTTCCGTTTGCTTCCGGTTCCGCGGCAGGAGCTGGAACAACTGGCGGCCGGCCAGCTGCCGGCGCGGGTGTTTGTCGAGGCCGCGGTCCCACCGGCCTTCGTCGCCTTGCGCGCGCTGCGGCATCTGGCCGCTGGCAAGCCGGCGCACTGGTGCAGCACGTTCTACATCGTTGGCACCGATCAGCGCGTGCTGGGCGGCTGCGGTTTCAAGGATGTCCCGGTGGCCGGCCAGATCGAGATCGGCTATGCGCTGGCACCGGCCTGTCGCGGCCAGGGCCTGGGCAAGGCGGTCGTGGCCGAACTGCTGAGCATCGCCTTTGCCAGCGATGCGGTGCAGCGCGTGCTGGCCTGCATCGTCGCCGACAACCACGCTTCAATCGGCGTGGTGCGCCATCACCGCTTCATCCGTGGCGAATGCGTCGTCGATGAAGAGGGTGAAGCGGTGTGGCACTGGGTGCGCGCGCGCACGCCATAGCCGCTGCTATGAAGCCAAGGGCTGCCTGCGCGTGTGTCGCATCCGGCTGTCCGCGCGCGATGCCATGTTAGAATCCGCGTCCCCTTGGGGAGTAGCCTGCTTTCTTCGGAAAGCGCCCACGTCAACATGCTTGGCCATTGCGCCATGGTGTGGGTAGCCGGATCCGGTTGGCGAGACCAGCGGCACACGTGCGCAACGATGGTTGGGCGCGCCGTGTGTCGTTCGCGTCCGCCCGACCTGGTGCCATGCAATGTCTCCTGTTTCCGTCCTGCTGATCGGCATCGCCATGTCCACGGACGCGTTCGCGGCGGCCATCGGCAAGGGCGCGGCGATGCGCAAGCCTCGCTTGCCCGATGCCCTGCGTGCCGGCCTGATCTTCGGTGTGATCGAAGCGCTCACCCCCGTCATCGGCTGGTTGCTCGGCCGCGCCGCCGCGCAGTACGTGGAAGCCTGGGACCACTGGATCGCATTCGTGCTGCTGGTGGCGCTGGGCACGCACATGATCATTGCCGGCCTGCGCCCGGAGCAGGACGAAGCGCCGGCGGAAGAGAACGGCACGCGCACCGGATTCTGGATGCTGGCCGCCACCGGCCTGGCCACCAGCATCGACGCGATGGCGGTCGGCGTGGGCCTGGCCTTCCTGGATGTGAACATCGTGATGGTGGCCGCGGTGATCGGCCTGTGCACGCTGATGATGGTCACCCTGGGCATCATGCTCGGCCGCGTGCTCGGCTCGCTGGCGGGCAAACGCGCGGAAATCGCCGGTGGCCTGATCCTGATCGTGATCGGCGCCGGCATCCTCTACGAGCACCTGCACGGCGCCGGCGTGCCTGTGCTGTAGCCGCCAGGCCGCTCGATGCGGCTTGCGCGCGCAACGCCAGCCGGCGGCTAACGGCTCCGGGCGTCGCACACCGCGCATTACAGCTACGGCGGCGGGCACTTCGCTACCCGCGCGGCCGCATGGAAGGCGGTCAGGAACGCCCGCAGCGAGGCCGGCTTCACCGGCTTGGTCAGCACCCGGTAGCCGCGCTCGCGCGCCAGATGCTTGAGCTCGTCGCGACCGTCGGCGGTAAGCAGCGCGCCGGGCAACGGCCTGCCTGCCGCATCGCGCAGCGCCACCAGCGTATCCAGCCCGTCCATGCGGTCATGCAGGTGGTAATCCACCAGCATCACGTCGGGCTGCTCGCCAAGCTTTTCCAGCGCCATGTCCACGGTGCTGGCGGTGATCACCTGCACCTGCCAGCGTCCGAGCAGCGCGCGCATGCCGTCGAGGATCTCCTGGTCGTTGTCCACGCACAGCACCCGCAATCCGGCCAGTGAATCGTCATCGGCGAATGCCGAGCGCTGGCGCGTGACCGGCAGCTGCGGCGGCGCCGGCACCTTTGGCAGGGTGATGGAAAACATGCTGCCGCGTCCGACCTGGCTGCGCGCATTGAGCGCATGGCCGAGCAGACGCGAGATGCGCTGGCAGATCGACAGCCCCAGTCCCAGCCCCTGCTCGCCCCAGTCGAAGGGCTGCTGGTAGCGGTGGAACTCGTCGAAGATCTGGCGCATGTGGTGTTCGGGGATGCCCGGGCCGGTATCCCACACCTGCAGTTCCACCTCGTCGCCGTGGATGCGCACCGCCAGCACGATGCGGCCGGTGCGGGTGTAGCGCAGGGCATTGGCCAGGAAGTTCTGCAGCACCCGGCGCAGCAGCCGGCGGTCACTGCGCACCCAGGCCGGGCGCGCGAAGACATGCAGGCGCAGTCCGCGACCGGCCGCGACCGGCGTGTACTGGGCGGCGAGCTCACGCATCAGCAGGCTGACGTCGAAATCGCCGATGGTCGGCTGCAGCCCGCCGGCATCGAGCCGCGAGACGTCCAGCAACCCGTCCAGCAGCTCTTCTGCCGCGCGCAGCGAGGCATCCACGCGCTCGGCCAGATGCCGCTGTTCCTCGTTGTCCTGGTGACTGTCGCGCAGGGCCGAGGCGAACAGGCGCGCGGCGTTGAGCGGCTGCAGCACGTCATGGCTGATGGCGGCCAGGAAGCGGGTCTTGGACTGCTGCGCCATCTCGGCCACATGCGAGCGCTCGGCCACGCGCTGCTCCAGCGTCTCGTTGGCTTCCAGCAGCGCGGTTTCCACCCGCTTGTAATCGGTGATGTCGTTGTAGCTGGTGACGTAGCCACCGCCGGGCAGCGCCTGCCCGCGCAGCTCGATCACCTTGCCATCGGCACCGGTGCGCTCGAACACGTGCGGCGAGCCGGCGCGCATGTAGCCGATGCGGCGGTTGATCTGGATTTCGATATCGCCCTCGCCCAGCTCGCCACGCTCGGCGTTGTAGCGGATCAGATCGGCCACCGGGCGGCCGACATACAGCATGCCGTCGGGATAGCCGAACATCTGCTGGTAGCGGCGGTTCCACGCGGTCAGGCGCATGTCCGGATCGACCACGCTGACGCCGGCGCTGATGTTTTCCAACGTGGTGGAGAGGATTTCGCGGTTGAAGCGCAGTTCCTGCCCGGCCTCGTCCAGCACCGCCACCACTTCGCCCAGGTCCATGCCCGAGCCACGCAGCAGGCTGGTCAGCAGCAGCCGCGCCGACGCGGCGCCAATGGACGCGGCCAGCAGGCGTTCGGTGAACTGCACCCAGACCCGGTCGGCGACCGCGGAAGGCTGCAATTCGCGCCCCAGCGACTGTGCCTGTTCGAAGAACGCGCGGCGGGCGTGGCGGTCACCGAGTACGCGCGTGGCCAGTGCCAGCAGGTCACGCACCTTGACGTGTCCGGGCCACTCGCCGGCCACCGCCGGGCGCTGCGCGTACGGATCGAGGAAGGGCGCCGCGCGCAGCCGCTCGGCCACGCCGGGCCGCCAGCGCACTGACACCACCAGCATCGCCGCGCCGTTCACCAGCAGCGACCAGAAGGTGCCATGGGTCAACGGGTCCCAGCCGGTGAGGCCGAACAGTTCCTGCGGCCGCAACCAGCTGATGCCGAACGGACCGCGCGCCAGCCAGGTCGCATCCAGCCAGCCGCCCTGGGTCAGGGCCGGCAACAGCAGCGTGTAGATCCACACGCCGAAGCCGAGCAGCATGCCCACTTCCACACCACGACGGCTGGCACCGCGCCAGTAAAGGCCGCCGATCAGCCCGGGCGCGAACTGCGCCACCGCGGCGAACGCCATCAGCCCGTACGAGGCCAGCGAGCTTTCATAGCTGCTGCTGCGGTAGTAGACGTAGGCCACCAGCGCCAGCAACAGGATGGCCAGGCGCCGGATCCACAACACCCGCGAAGCGACATCGGCCGCCTTGCGGTGATCGGCGCGGCGTCGCAACAGCACCGGCATCACCAGATCGTTGCTGATCATCGTCGCCAGCGCGATCGAGGACACGATGACCATGCCGGTGGCAGCCGAGAACCCGCCCACGTAGGCCACCAGCGCCAGCAGGTTGCTGCCTTCGGCCATGGGCAGCGCCAGCATCATGCTGTCGTTTTCGACCATGTCGCCGCCGAACGCCGTAACCGCCGCCGTGGCGATCGGCACGATCATCGCCGAGATCACCACCAGATAGGCGCCGAACATCCAGCGTGCACGGCGGATGTCGCTGACATCGCCGCATTCGACCACCGCCACATGGAACTGGCGCGGCAGGCAGATGACGGCGAAGAAACTGAGCAGGGTCTGCGCCACGAAACCGACCGGTGGCATGCCTTCGAACAGGGTCCGCGCCGATTGCGTGATCGTGGTGCCGCGCTCGCTCAGCCACAGGTAGGCGAACAGGCCCACCGCCACGATCGCCACCAGTTTGATCACCGACTCCAGCGCGATGGCCAGCATCATGCCGTGGTGATGTTCGGTGGCATCGACCTGGCGGGTGCCGAACAGGGTGGCGAACAACGCCATCAGCAGCGCCACATACAGTGCCGGATCGGTGAAGAAGCCGCTGCTGCCCGGCGGACCGCCGCTCAGCACCTGCACGCTCATCGCCACCGCCTTGTACTGCAGCGCCAGGTACGGCACCACGCCGACCAGCGCGATCACCGCCACCAGTGCGGCGAGGCGCCGCGAGCGGCCATAGCGCGAGGAGATGAAATCCGCGATCGACACCACGTTCTCGCTGCGCGCGATCAGTGCCAGCCGCTCGATGATGCGCCAGCCGAACAGCAGCAGCAGCAACGGGCCCAGGTAGATCGGCAGGTAGCCGACACCATGCCGCACGGCGGTGCCCACGGCGCCGTAGAAGGTCCACGACGAGCAGTACACCGCCAGCGCCAGGCTGTAGACCGCCGGCCGCAGCCACGGGCGGTTGGGGTACATCGGGCGGCGGTCACCCCACCACGCCACGCCGAACAGCAACGCGGCATAGCTGACCGATACCAGCAACAGGATCCAGCTGGAAACCACAGACACCTTTCTGGAGGGGGATGAACCGCGGGCAGTTTAGCCCTTCGCCATCGCCCTCGAGAGCGGGCCCGTGCCTGCGGCAGCCCGATCACGCCGGTTGCACAGGCCGGCGCCTGCCGGCCGAGTGCACCTTTGCGCATTCATCGCATCACGCCGCGACGCAGACTTCCGTTGCCTCGTCGGGTGCCGGCGCGGCGAGCGCACATCTCCCTCTTCCTGAATCCAGCATGCCCGCGTGTTCACCACGGCGTCGCCGCCGCGGTTCCGGTTACCGCAGCAGCGACGGACTGCACGCCGCTACGACTGCACACCGTGATCGGCACGGCAGCCTGCGTCTTGCCGCCTACTCCGCCGGCACACCCATTTCCTTGAGCAGCTCCGGCGCCGGGTAGACCTTGGCCAGCAGCCAGCGCAGGTAGCGCATGTCCACGTGCACCGCACGCTTGTAGCGCGGGTCGAACCACCAGCTGGCGCTGACCGATTCCCAGTTGGAATCGAAGTTCAGGCCGATCAGCTCGCCCTTGGCGTTGAGCACCGGCGAACCGGAGTTGCCGCCGGTGGTGTCCAGATTGGTCAGGAAGTTGACCGTCTGGGTCTTCAGCACCGGATCGGCGGTGGAGCCGAAATCGCCCTTGGCGATGGCCGCCAGCAACGGCTTGGGCGCATCGAACGGAACGCTGCCGGTGTTCTTCTCGACGATGCCGGCCACCGTGGTCACTGGCGAGAAATTGACCGCGTCCCGCGGGTGCAGCGCCTCGACCTTGCCGTAGCTGATGCGCAGGGTGCGGTTGGCGTCCGGGTACAGCGCGCGGCCCTGCTTGGCCCGCCACGCGAACAACGCCTGCATGTAGGCCGGGCGCAGGCGCAGCTGCTCGCCTTCGCGGGTCTTGCGCTCGTCTTCCAGACGCAGCTGCGCGGCCACCAGCGGGCCGGCCAGGGCGATCAGCGGATCGGCGGCCAGCGCTTTGCCCTGTTGTGCGGCGGACAAGCGCGACAGCCGCTCGCGCTCATCGCCGAGGCGGGTGGTGGCGTACAGGCGGTCCAGCGCCGTGGCCAGCTGCTGCGGGGTGCGGCCGAACGCGGCGTCGAATTCGGGCACGCGCTGCGCATCGGGCAGCTGCTGGTAGCGGGTCAACAGGGTCGTCAGCAACGCCTTTTCCACGGCCGGCGCGTAGCGGCGCTGGACCTGCTTCAAGGTGCCTTCGAGCAGCGCCAGGTCGCGTTGCTGGTAACCGCTCTCGCGCTCGGCATCGGGCTTGGCCGATTCGATCCGCAGCCGCTCCAGCAGCAGCGCCGAGCGCAGCAGCTGGCTCTGGCCGGCCGCCAGGTCCAGCAGCAGGTCGCGCTCGCCCACCGCCTCGCCCTGCGCCAACGTGCTGGACAGCGCCTGGATATCGGCCTGGTACCCGGCCGCGGTGGCCTGCACCATCGCCTGCTCGTCGGCGGCGCGCAGGGCCTTGGCATCGCTGCGCAGCAGCCCTTCCAGTTCACCGGCGGCGCGCTTGCGGTTGTTCTTCAGCGACTGCAGCTGCGAGGCGTAGCCGGTGCGTGCCTGCGCATCCTTGGCGGTGACCGCCTCGATGGTGTCGATCATCTGCTGGAACACCTCGACCCGACGCGGCAGCACGCTGTCGATCTGGTTGGCGAACTCGGCGGCGGTGCGGTGGCGATAGGTGATGCCCGGGTAACCGGCCAGCATCGCGTAGTCGCCTTCCTTGGGCCCCTGCAGCGACATCTTCAGGTGTGCCGGCGCCTGGTAGGGCACGTTGTCGGGGCTGTACGGCGCGGGTTTGCCGTCCTTGCCGACATAGGCGCGCAGCAGGGTGAAGTCGCCGGTGTGGCGTGGCCACATGAAGTTGTCGATCTCGTCGCCGTAGTTGCCGATCGCACGCGGCGGCGCGTAGACCAGCCGGATATCGCTCAGCTCCAGCTGCGAGATCCGGTAGAAATCGGTGCCGTAGTACATGTTGGCCACCGAGCAGCGCAGGCTGCCATCGGCTTCGCATTCGGACACGATGCGCTTGCTGGCCGCTTCCACCGCGTCGAAATAGGCCCGCCCGGTCTTGCCGCGCGCATCCTTGAGCACCTCGTCGGTGACCTTGTGGTAGCCCACCGTCACCACCACCCGGAAGTCGGGGTTGGCCGCGCGCTCGTCGCTGCGGCCCTTGGCGATGAAACCCTGGTCGATGAAGTTGTGTTCGGGCGAGCTGTTGTACTGGATCACGCCCATCGCGACGTGGTGGTTGGTCAGCAGCAGACCGTCCCTGGATACGAACGCGCCGGTACCGCCGCCCGCGCGCACCACCGAACTGAGCGGCGGGGCGGTGACATTGGCCAGACCGGCCGGATCGCCCTTGAAGCCAGCGGCCTTCATCGACTTGGCCAGCTGCGGCAGCTGCGTCGGCATCCACATGCCTTCGTCGGCATGGGCACCGGCGGCGAGCGTCAGGCCCAGCGTCAGCGCGGCGATCAGCGGTTTGCGATTCATGGGAACTCCCGATACAGATTCAGCCGGTGACAGTAGCGGCGGCCTCGCGCAGCGGCAACCGCCAACAGTCACGATCCCGCTATGCTGGCCGCATGCGCATCGTCATTGGCCTGAGCCTGCTGTTGTCCGCCCTGCTGCTGGGCGCCTGCTCCGACAACGGAAACCCGACCCCACCGCCGGCCGCGCCTGCTTTGATGCAGTTGCGGGTGCAGCCTTGGGTATTGCCGGCCGATGCGGTCGCCGCGCAGCCGGACTTGGTCAGCGCGCCCGATGGCGACCTGCTGCTTTCATGGATCACGCCCGATGCAGGCGGGCACCGGCTGCGCTATGCCCGGTTCAGCGGCGGGCAGTGGCTCCCGCCCCGTGAAATCGCCCGCGGCGACGACTGGTTCGTGAACTGGGCCGATACCCCGCACCTGCTGGCCAGTACCGACGGCGCGCTGTGGGCGCAGTGGCTGCGCAAGTCCGCCGCGAGTCCGTATGCCTACGACGTGCGGCTGTCACGCTCGATCGATGGCGAGCACTGGGCCGACGCGGTCACCGTGCACGACGACGGCACCGCCACCGAGCACGGTTTCGTCTCGCTCTGGCGCGAAGGCGCCGACGGGCTCGGTATCGCCTGGCTGGATGGACGCAGGACCGGTGCCGCGCACGATCATGCCCAAGGTCATGACAGCCATCCGGTGGGCGCGATGACGCTGCGCAGCGCACGCTTCGATGCGCAGCTGCGCAAGCACGACGAAGTCGAACTCGATGTGATGACCTGCGACTGCTGCCAGACCGCCGCCGCGCGCGGCGATGCGGGGGCGCTGCTGGCCTATCGCGGCCGCGACGGCGCCGAGATCCGCGACATCCTTGTCGCCCGCCACCAGGAAGCCGGCTGGAGTACGCCGCAACGCGTACATGCCGACAACTGGACGATGCCGGCTTGCCCGGTCAATGGGCCGTCGCTGGCTGCACGCGGCAACGAAGTCTGGGTGGGCTGGTACACCGCGCCGCAGGGCGAACCGCTGCTGCGCGTCGTCCACAGCCGCGATGGCGGCGCCACGTTCGGTCCGCCACTGGATCTGGATCACGGCGCCGAAGTGCAGGGGCGGATCCAGCTGGCCGCCGATGCCGCTGGCGTCTGGCTGGCATGGCTGCGCGAGGACGCGCGCGGACAGTCGCTGTGGCTGGCCCGCTACGATCCTGCGCTGCGGAACGAGAGCGCCCGGATCCGGGTGGCGGCACTGGACGGACGCGGGCGCGGCACCGGCTTTCCGCGGCTGGTGGCCGAGAACGACACCGCCTACCTGGTGTGGACCGACATCGTGGACGGCAAGCCCACGCTGCGCGGCGCGACCGTGCAGCCCGGTCGCGGGTGACTCAACGCTCCAGTTCGAACACCGCCGAGACCGATTCGGTGAACTTCACCTGCGGTTGCAGATAGCGCACCGGCAAGCGTGAGCCGCTGACCTGCACACGATCGAGCGAGCTAGCGCCTCCCCAGCCATGGGACTGGCGTGAATTGACGCTGTCGATGCTGTACACCTTGCCCGGCCGCACCCCGAAGGCGGCGGCAGTTTCGCGCGCCTTGCGCTGCGCGGCTTCCACCGCCTTGGCCTTGGCTTGCGCGCGCAGTGCATCGGCATCGCGGGCTTCAAAACCCAGCTTCTCCACACCCGATGCGCCGGCCTTCAGCCCCGCATCAAGCAGCTCGTTGAGCCGCTCCAGATCATCCAACACCACCGTTACGCTGCGGCTGGCCACAAAGCCACGCGAAACCCGGCGGTCCTTGCCGTCGTAATCGAAATCTTCCTGCGCGCTCAGATCCGACGCCGTGATGTCTTGGCTTCCCACGCTGTAACCGGGCAACACGGCGAGATAGCGCGAGACCGCCTGATCCGCCGCCTGCTTGGCCAGCAAGGGCTGGGATGCACGCTGTTCGAAATTGAGCGTGATGCGTGCGCGCTGCGGTGCGACCGAAACGTCCCCTTCGCCGCTGATGACGATATGCGGCCCCTCCGGCAACGGGGTGCCTGCCAACGCTGGAACCGTTACCGCCAACAGCAATGCCAGCATCGCCTTGCGCATGACACCTCCGATGGGAAACGCCGGCCACCGCGGCCAGCGTCGGCCGAGCTTACTTCTCCTTGCGCCAGTTCACCGAGCCGCGGTTTTCCACCGTGCTCGATTCGATTTCGATATCGAAGCCGCGACGCAGCAGGTATTTGAGCGTCAGTACCGAACCACTGCCGATCAGCGAAACGCCGTAGCCGACATACAGCTTGGGCGTGATGTACTTGCCGACACCGATCACCGAGCCGCCCAGCGCGCGTGACTGGCTGACGCCGGCATCGTCCAGCCCGAGCTTGGCGCCGACCTGCGCCGCCAGCAGGCCGCTGCCGGCCGACAGCGCGGCCGAGGCGGCGTTGACCTGCTGCGCCTGGTCGCTGCTGGCCATGCTCAGGCTGCGGCCCAGCACCAGGTAGGCCAGCGATTCGGATTGCGACATCGCCGGGTCCGACCACACATCCACCTTGGGCTGTTGCGCACGCCCGGTGACGTGGATGCCGGCCGTGACCGCGCCGATCTCCCGCTCGGCGCGGATGTTGATCCGCGGATCGGAGACGATGCCGTAGTTCCACAGCAACTGGCCTTCGGTGATGGTCAGGTCCTGGCCGTAGGCCTTGTAGCGGCCACTGACTTCCAGGCCGCCATTGGCGGTCATCTCGCGCCCGGGCTTGGCCCACACCTCCATCTTGCCGGTCAGGGCACCCTTCAGGCCGAAGCCACTCATCCTGACCTTGTTGCCGAGGCTGACCGTCAGATCCATGTCCAGCGGCGAGGACGGCGCTTCTTCCGGGTCGGCCGGATCCAGCACCACCACATCCGCAGATACCGAGGTTCCGCGATCGAGCCGCTCCAGATCCAGATCGGCCTCGGGCACGTGCACGCTGCCGCGCAGGGTCATCGTGCCCTTGGCCAGGCCGAACTGCAGATCCGGATTGGCCACCGCGCGGATCTCGCTGGTGTTGGCCACCAGCACGTTGTCGCCGTGGATATGCAACTGCAACGGCGTGCTGTCGCCAAACCATGACAAGCCGCCATCCACCTGCAGCGCGCCTTCGCCGCCGGTCTTGGCCGAGGCACTGATGCGCGCCGAGCCGTCCGGCTGGGCGATGAACTCGCCCTTGCCTTCGCTCAGGGTCAGGCCCAGCGCCGGCAGTTCCCCGGTGAAGTTTCTCAACCTGGCCTCACCGCCCAGTGTCGGTTGCGAGCGCGTGCCACGCAGGCTGACGTGGCCTTCGACCAGGCCCTGCGGCCGCACCAGGTCCGGTGAGAACAGCTCCATCCAGTACAGCCGCGACATGTTCAGGTACAGCTCGCCGTTGAGCGCGGCATTGGGCTCCCAGCCGGTCTGCACTTTGGCATCGATGAAGCCGTCACCCTGGAAGCCGACACCGAGGTAACCCTTGATGCTCTGCGGCGCCATGTCGACGTTGAGCGAGAAGTGGTCGTAGCGCACCAGTTCACCGCGTGCGTTGTCGCCCAGGCGGATGCCGCCCTCCAGCGAGGCGACCCTGAAAGCACCTTCCCAGGCGTTGCCGCGCGGGCGCAGATGGCCATCAACGGTGAGCTCGCCGCGCAGGTGCATGCGGCGTCCGGCATTGAGCGGCAGCCACGGCTGCACCAGCGCCAGCGGCAGGGCATCGCCGCGGATGCTCAGGCCCTCGCGCGGCCAGTTCGCCGCCACGCACAGCGCGCCCCCTGTGGCCGCCCCCAGGCAGCTGGAGCCCAAGGTGATGTTGCTGCCCTGCAGGCTGAAGGCCGCCGGCTGGCGCAATGTCCACGCCGCGCCCTTGACCGGTGCCACGCGCAGCGCCGACAGCTCGCCGCGCCATGCCGACCCGGCCTGATGCACGCCACCTTGCAACGCAATGACACCGAGCTCGTTGCGGGCGTCGGCATCGAGCTGCAGGTTTTCCACGCTTCCACGCGCATCGATGCGCACGCTGTCGAGCAGCATGCCGGCCGTCACCGCCGTGCCCTGCACGCTCAGTGCGCCGTTGTCGCCACGCCACGGCAGGCGGCCCTTGATGCTGATGTGCCCGGCCTTCCAGCTGTCCCATTGCAGCCCGCTGCCCTGCAGGTCGGCGGTGATATCGGGCTGGCGGGTGGTGCCGCGCAACTGCACCGTGCCCTGCATGCTGCCGCTGCCGCCGGGCAGCAGGTCGTCCAGATGCAGCGGTTCCAGTTGTGCGTCCACTTCCAGCCGGTCGCCGACCTTGCCCTTGGCCTGGACGCGGCTGTTGCCGATCTGCAGGCGGATGTCGCCCTCGCCCTGGTGGCCGCGCAGCGCCAGTTGTGCGCGCGCATCGACCGCACGACCCCGCAGCCGGCCCTTGAGCTGTGGCACATCCAGACTGGCCTGGTACAACGCTCCGGTAGCGCCCGGCTGTGCCGGCAGCTGCTCACCTTGGGAAGCCAGCCGGCCCGACAGTTTTCCGTCCCAGCCCGGCACGAAATAGCCCGGATCGAAGCTTTCCAGCGTGGCGGCCACATCCCAGGCCAGCACCGGCGCCCAGGCGGCCGAGCCACTCAGGTCGAGCGCGCCACCGGGTGTGGTTGCTTTCAGATGCTCGATGCGCGCGCGCTGGTCGTTGCCGCGCACATCGAAATCCAGATCGGCATTCTGGTTGTCGCGCGCGATCGCCGCCTGGCCGATGGCGGCCCAGTTCTTCAGGTTGCCGGCCACGCCCACTCTTGCTTCAGCCAGATGCAGCGGCACCGGCTCGTTGCGCGGCGTCGCCGGGTCCGCTGCCGGTACCCAGGTCAGACCCTGCGCGACCACGGCAAAGCGGAAGCCCGGATTCTGCGCATCGGTGAAATCGGCCGTGCCCTGCAGGCGCGCGGTGCCGCCGAAGGCCTCGATCGCCAGCGGCGCGACCGTCAGCACCTGGTTCTCGATCGCCACGGTGGACGGCGCCAGCACCAGTTCCTGTTCACCCCGGCGCACGCGTCCCTGCAGCTGCGCCTGGCCGCCACGGCCGCGCGCGGTGAGATCCAGCGCCAGCGGCGGCATCGCTCCGGCATCGGGTGCCGGCGGCAGCAGCAGGGACAGGTCCAGCTCCTCGCTGCGCGCACTGGCGGTCCACACCGGATCGGTGCGCCCGTCCAGCACCAGGCTGGCACGCAGCGGCTTGGGTGCATACCCGGCCAGCGCCACTTCCATGTGTGCCAGATCGCCACGCGCCACCAGGCCCAGCCGCGCCGGTGCCTTGCCCCGCGGGGCCGGCAGCAGGCCGCGCACGGTCAGGTCGGTACGGTAGTCATCGACCGGCAGGTAATGACCATCGATGCGGAAGTCACCGCGATTGCTGCTGACCTGCAACTGCTGCGCGCGGAATTCGCCGTTGGCGATCTCCATGCCGCCACGCACCTTGGCGATGTCGATCAGCGGCTGCGCCTGTTGGCTGATGCGCAACCCGTCGATGACGATGGTGTCGGCCTGGATCGCCAGCGGCATGCTGATCGCCGGCAACACGTCGGGCCAGCGCGGCAGCTCGAACGGCTCCTCGCTCTTGCCCAGATCCAGCCGCGCATCGCTCAGGCGCAGCGCATCCAGGCGCAGCTTGCGGCCAAGCAGCGGGCGCACATCCGGGTCCAGATAGGCGCGGGCCGCACTGAAGTGCAGATCCTGGTAGCGGAAATCGAGGTTGTGCAGGATCAGCGGACCGGCCAACGGGCCTTCGGCCTTCTCCCAGGTCAACGAGGACCCGGCCGGCAGCCGCGCCACCACCTGCGCCAGCAGCACCTCGCGTCCGGCCACGGTCTGCAGCACCCAGTACAGCGCAAAGGCCAGCAATAGCACCAGTACGCCGATGGTGAGGCCGCTGCGGATGGCCAGCGTGCGCATGCGTGCCTTGCGTCGGGCGCGCAGCTCGGCGATCCGGGCTTCGCGTTCGGCGGGAGTCAGGTCTTCGGCGGGCCGGCTCACAGGTCCGCCCCGATGTTGAGATACAGCTGGAACTGCGAATCGGGACTGTTCAGGCCGTGGGCGATATCCAGCCGCACCGGCCCGACCGGCGACTTCCAGCGCACGCCGAAGCCGACGCCGGTATGCAGGTTGATGGTGTTGTCGAACGCGCTGCCGGTATCGACGAACACCGCCCCGCCCCACGGACCGCCGCCGAAGTAGTGCTCGTACTCGGCCGAACCGACCACCACGTGCTTGGCCCCCAGCGCGAACCGGTCCGGCGCGGGCGTACGCGGGCCGACCTCACGATAGGCGTAGCCGCGGATCGAGCGGTCACCGCCGGCGAAATAGCGCAGGCTCGGCGGCATCGCCACCAGATCGCTGGTCCAGGTGGTGCCGGCCTCACCGCGCAGCAGCAGGCGATCGGTCTCCCCCAGCGGCACAAACCAGCGCATGGTCGCGTTGGCCTGCACGAAGCTGGTATCCGACCCTGCGCCCTGGATGCCGCCGCGCAGGGTCACGTTGCCGCTGAAGCCGCGCCGCGGAAACGCCTCGTCATCCACGTCCACGTAATCGCCGGTGAGCTGGGGATAGAGCAACGTCGAATACTCGTAATGCGCCGGCACGCCGCGGGCGCTGTTGTAGCCCCAGCGTTCGCGCAGCGCATTGACCGAGGCGAACGCGGTCCAGTAATCGTTGATCTCGCCACTGCGGCTGGCGATCAGTTTGACGTTGCGCAGGTCGATGTAGTCGGTCTGCTCGTCATAGGCGCTGGCGGCGTAGGTATACCAGCCGTCGAGCCAGCGGAACGCCGGAATGCGGTAGCTGGTGATCAGGCTCTTGCGCTTCTGCGCGTAGTCCAGCTGGGTATTGAGCTTGTGGCCGCGGCGGTTGACGTAACGGCGCTCCACGCCGCCGCGCACACCTGGGCCACTCTCGGTGCCGTAGCTCACACCGGCGCTGTAGATGTTGCGCTTGGCGCGGGTGAGCTTGACCTCCACCGGCACCTCGCCGTCGTCCCAGGCCAGTTCCGGATGCGGCTGGATATCGATGACGCTGAAGTAGTCCAGCTTGGTCAGCGACTCGCGCAGCCGGTCCAGTTTGCCTTCGTGGTAGTAGCTGCCCTGTTCCCAGTACACCAGCGGCTCGAACAGGTCCTGGCGGAAGTAGTCCTGATGGAAGGTGACCGCGCCCATGTCGTAGCGGCGGCCACTGTCCCAGCTCAGCGCGATGTCGGCCGCGTTCTCGGCGCGGGTGATGGCGACCCGGCGCTGGGTGAAGTCGGCATCGAAATAGCCACGCTCGGCCAGACGCCGGGTGATGGTGACCTTGCTCGCCTCATAGGTGACGTGGTCGAACGGATCACCTTCGCGCGGCTCGAAATCGGCCAGGTCTTCCTGCAGGTAGCGGTCGCGCGCGGCCGGGCCGGTCAGCACGACCTCCGAGTGCCGCACCCGCACCGGTTGCCCCTTGTCCACATGGATCAGCACGCGCAGGCGATCCCCCTGGCGCGGCGACTCCACGGTGATCGTGGGGTTGTAGAAACCGAACGGCTCCAGCGCTTGCCGCGTCTGCCGCTCGGCCTGTGACAGCAGATACTCCAGCCGCGATTCGCCCTGGACCTTGCCGATCGCGTCGTAGAGCGAGAGCGAGACCTGGATGTTCTCGATCATCTCGGCGTCGTCGCCCTTGTCGAGCCCCTTGATCTCGACCTTGTCGATGGTGCCGCGGGCCTGGGCGAGAGGCGATGCCAGCAGCGTGGCGAGCAGCAGGAGTACGACAGATCGAAATGGCAGCATCGGGCAAGCATACCGGCAGCGGCATGACCGGCAAAATCACTTTCGCCGCCTCGTTGACGACATGAAGATCGCGCAAATTCCCGGAGCGGACGACCCCGACCGGCATCGTCCATCGCCGCCGACCGGGTTCGCGCTGGCAGCGCGGCCCGGTTTTCGCGCGAGGCGCTGCCTCAGGCTATGACCAGCGCCGGCTCACGCTGCGGATGGCGGATTCCGATCGCCGCGACGAAGTCTTGCATGACCTTGGCGTCCAGGCTCCGGGCAACGAACACGCCCGGCTCGTCGCCCGGCGGCAGCGCCGCGGCGGCCTGCACCGCGCTGGCCGCCCCGACGAACAGCAGCGCCTTGCCGTGACGGTAGGCATCGCGCACATGCTCGAGCGCCCGCACATCGCGCGCAAGCGCGGCCGCGGCGGCCTCGCCGCCAGCCACGGCAAGCGCATCGAACAGCACGCCCGGCTCGTTTTCCAGCGAGGCGTCGGCATCCAGGGCCGCTCCGGTGTCGTCGGTCAGCAGACCGACATGGGGGCCAATCACCCGCACGATCGCGCCTTGCTGCGCCAGACTCTGCTGCAGCAGTCGCACGTCGTCGCTGCGGCTGCCGGCTGCCACCAGCAGCGCCACCTTGCGGGTGCGGATGCCCTCGCCGGGCCGGGCCAGCAGCGACAACGCCGGCGATACCTGCACTTCGGGCGTGGGCTTGGCCTTCAATACGCGGGGCATCCGTTCGGGCAGCGGCATGCCCAGTCCGCGCGCGACCTGCGCAGCCAGGGGCTCGGACGCGTTGCGCAACATCGACACCACCCGCTGCCGGACCGCCGGCACGGTGACCTTGCTCAGCTCGAAGCGGAACGCCTCGGCGATATGCCGTTTCTCGTGTTCGCTCTGGCTCTCGTAGAACAGGCTCGCCTGGGCGTAGTGCTCGGCGAACTTCTCCGGCTTGGCGCGCACCTCGTCGCCCTGCGGCGGCTCGGCAAAGGAGACATAGCCGGCAGCACCGGCCTGGAACGGGCAGCCGCCCGCCAGCGAGTTCGGCTCGTAGGCCACCTTGCCGCGATGGATCGCCTGGCGGTGCATGCCATCGCGCTGGTTGTTGTGGACCGGGGCGATGGGCGCGTTGATCGGCAACTCGTGGAAGTTCGGTCCGCCAAGACGGCTGATCTGGGTATCGACATAGGAATGGATGCGCCCGGCCAGCAGCGGGTCATTGGTGAAGTCGATGCCCGGGACCACATGGGCCGTGCAGAACGCCACCTGCTCGGTCTCGGCAAAGAAATTGTCCGGATTGCGGTTCAGCACCATCCGGCCGACAGGCTGCACCGGCACCAGTTCCTCCGGTACCAGTTTGGTGGCATCCAGCACGTCGAAACTGAAGGCTTCAGCCTGGGCTTCGGTAAATACCTGCAACCCCAGCTCCCATTCCGGATAGTCGCCGGCCTCGATCGCTTCCCACAGGTCGCGCCGGTGGAAATCCGGATCGGCGCCGGAAATCTTGACCGCCTCGTCCCACACCAGCGAATGGGTGCCCAGTTTCGGTGACCAGTGGAACTTGCAGAACACCGATTTCCCCTGCGCGTTGACCAGCCGGAAGGTGTGCACGCCAAAGCCCTGCATCATGCGGAAGCTGCGCGGGATGGCGCGGTCGGACATCTGCCACATCAGCATGTGGGTGGACTCGGGCATCAGCGAGACGAAATCCCAGAATGTGTCGTGGGCCGAGGCCGCCTGCGGCATCGCATGGTGTGGCTCCGGTTTGACCGCATGCACCAGGTCGGGAAACTTGATCGCGTCCTGGATGAAGAACACCGGCATGTTGTTGCCCACCAGGTCCCAGTTGCCCTCGTCCGTGTAGAACTTCACCGCAAACCCGCGCACATCACGCGCGGTGTCCTTCGAGCCGCGCTCGCCGGCCACCGTGGAGAAACGCACGAACACCGGCGTGATCTTGCCGGCCTGCTGGAACGGCGCCGCCCGCGTCAGTTTGGACAGGTCCTCATACGCTTCGAAGTAGCCGTGGGCGGCGGAGCCACGCGCATGCACCACCCGCTCCGGAATACGCTCATGGTCGAAGTGGGTCAGCTTCTCGCGCAGGATGAAATCCTTGAGCAACGCAGGCCCACGCAGCCCCGCCTTGAGGCTGTTCTGGTTGTCGGCCACCGCCACACCCTGGTTGGTGGTCAGGCGTTGGCCGGTGCCATCGTTGCGCACCCGGCTGAGCGGGCCGGTGGTCGGGTCCTGGCCCGGCTCGGCGGGGCCACCCAGCTTGTCGCTGCTGTTGCCTTCACTGACGGTGCCGCCGGCGGCCGCATCGCTGGGAGGCAGATGGTGTTCCCCTTGCGGCGGCGACAACGCGCCCTTGCGTCCATGTTCGGCAGCTTTTCCAGCATTGAAGACACGCTGCGACGCCCACTGGTCGACCTGCGCGGGAATATCGTCCTCGGGGCGTGCCGGCGTACGCGAGCCCGCTTTGGCAGGTCCACTGTCACTGCGTGCGGCGGACTTTTCCTGCAGCGGGGCGGACGGAGTCTTCTTGCTGGCCATGAGGCGGATCTCTGGGGGAGGAGGAGCTGTCCAAAGTAGTGACGCGCAGTGAAAAATCCGTGATCCGTTGAAGCGTCCGTTTCCTGGTGAAGCTGAACAGCCGCGACGATCCCGCAAGTGGCGCTCGACAGAACCGGGCAAGGCCTGCGTACCGGCAAAACCCACGAAAGACCCGCCGCACGCTTCAATAGGTGGCGCGAAAAAAGCTGACTGCGCGACGGCGGCGCCGGGCCGAATTGGATGATCTGTATTCAGCTGCAGCGGCGCGCGAAATCATCACTGACGCTTCACGCGCACGGTTAAATTATCGTAAACACCCCCCAGCTCCTCCGGTAGCTACACGCATCACGGAAGTTTGAACGGTCTGCACGGAACGTCCGGTCCTGTCTGGGTCTCGCCACCATTTCGCGAACCCGGTAACTGCTATGAAACGACACCTGCTTGTCACCGCCATCTGTTCGGCGATCGTCACCTATTCGCCCCTGCTGCTTGCGCAGTCCCAAGACGATGAAAGCGGAAACAGGAAAGTTGAAACACTCGACAAGATCACCGTCACCGGCTCGCTGATTCCGCAGGTGCAGGTGGAAACCGCGACCCCGGTGTTCTCGATCAACGCCGAGGACATCCAGCGCCAAGGCTTCAAGGACGTCTATGACGTGCTGCGCGCGCAGCCGCTGGCCACCGGTGCGGTGCAGGACAGCCAGTTCGCCGGGGGCTTCACCGCCGGCGCCAAGCCGATCAGCCTGCTCGGGCTCGATCCGGGCTTCACGCTGGTGCTGATCGACGGCCGGCCGATGGCCGACTATCCGCTGCTCTACAACGGCCAGAGCAACTTCGTCGACCTGGCCAGCATTCCCACCGCGATGGTGGAGCGCATCGAAATAGCGCCGGGCAACCAGTCCTCGATCTATGGCTCCAGCGCGATCGCCGGTGTCGTCAACATCATCCTGAAGAAGCGCATCGACGGCACCCAGATGAACTTCCGCATGGGCGGCTATGACGGCGGTGGCGGCGGCAACCAGCGCTTCCAGCTCACCGGCGGCCACAGCTTCGGCCAGCTGGATCTGACCTGGGGGCTGCAGCTGAGCAACCAGGATCCGATCTGGGGCTTCCAGCGCAAGGATTTCGATTCCACCAACGACAATCCCAATCCCGCCGCCCGCTACGGCAGCCGCACCTTCGTGCGCAGCACGGGCAGTGGCGCCTACATCGATCCCGGCGCCGATGCCTGCGCGCCGCTGGCCGGCTTGTTCAACGGCACCACCATCTACGACACCCGTCCCAACCGCGGCAACTATTGCGGCAGCCGCGAAGAGCCCGGTTACACCACCTTCCTCAACAAGGAGCGCAGCAGCAGCGGCTATGCCAACCTCAGCTACGCGTTCAACGACAACATGGAGGCGTATGCGACGTTGCTGCTCAACCACAGCAACCTGGAATCCAACAGCGGCTCGCGCTTCTGGCAATCCTCGATCGATACCGGTGGCTTCATCATCAACGACAACACCGGCGACTTCGAAAGCTTCCAGCACATTTTCTCACCCGAAGAAACCGGCGGACGCAATTTCAACAACGAGCGCCAGAGCAACGACTCCTACAACGTCGCGGTCGGCCTCAAGGGCGTGATCGGCCAATCCAACTGGGACTACAACGCCTACTACGCGCGTTCGGAATACCGCATCGACAGCAAGCAGCAGTGGGCGTTGAAAGCACCGATCGAGGACTTCTTCCGGCAGCAGTTCCTCGGCCCGCAGCTGGGCGACTATTACGGCTATCCGATCTATGCGCCGGATGAGGCCGCGTTCTACCAGGCGCTGACACCGGAGCAGTACCGCAGCTTCAACAGCGAGATCCACACCAAGTCCAAGACCTGGACGCAGAACCTCAACCTGCAGTTCACCAACACCTCGCTGTTCGAACTGCCGGCCGGTGATCTGGGCTTTGCTGGCGTGCTGCAGGCCGGCCAGCAATCGTGGAGCAACCCGACCGATCCGCGCGTGATCAACGGCGAGTTCTGGGGCCTGACCGGCACCCAGGGCAGCGGCAGGCGCGACAACTGGGCCGCCGCGGTGGAGTTCCGCGTGCCGATTTTCCAGATGCTCACCGCCAACCTTTCCGGCCGTTACGACGACTACAAGAACAAGGGCGGCGGCAGTGATTCGCGCGCCACCTACAAGGTCGGGCTGGAGTTCCGGCCGATCGACGCGTTGCTGTTCCGCGCCAACTATGCCACCGCGTTCAAGGCCCCGGACATGGCCTATGTGTTCGCCGGCGACAGCGGCTTCTTCACCACCGTGGTCGACTACTACCGCTGCGCGACCGAGCAGCCGGGCGTGGACATCTCCCAGTGCGATTTCAACGGCGAACAGGTGTTCGGCAACCGTTCCGGCAATCCGGATCTGAAGTCGATCACCGCCAAGTCGTGGGGTTACGGCGTGGTGTGGTCGCCCAACGCCGACTTCACCGTCAGCGCCGATTACTACCGCGTCAAGATCGACAAGAAGGTGGCCGACCTCAACCTGGATACGCTGATGCAGACCGAGTCGGCGTGCCGTCTGGGCCAGCTCGACATCAACTCGCCGACCTGCGTGGATGCGATCGCGCGCATTGGCCGCAGCGGCCCCAATGCGCCGCAGCCCAACCAGGTCAACACGGTGGCGATCAATCCGATCAATGTCGCCAACGAGGAAGTGGCCGGCGTCACCGCCAATCTGGACTACCGCTGGAAGAGCGACAACTGGGGCTCGTTCATGGCCGGGGCGCGTTACAACGTGACGCTCAAGCATGAAAGCCAGCAGTACCCGGAAGACCCGGTGATCGACCTGCTCCGCCAGCCGTTCTATTCCTCGGAGTTCAAGAACATCTTCAGCGCCACGCTCGGCTGGCAGATGGGCGACTGGACCACCACGCTGTACGGCGTGCGTTATGGGCGTACGCCCAACTACGCCGCGCAGCTGACCACCGATGGCTATGCCGCGACCGATGCCGGCCGGGTGGATGCGTGGACCACCTACAACCTGACGCTCGACTACGCCGTCACTGACGATGTGTCGCTGACCTTCACCGCCAACAACCTCACCGGCGAGAAGCCGCCGCGCGACCGTACCTACACCGCGTATCCGTACTACAACATCTTCAACTACACCGGCTACGGCCGCTCCTACATGCTGGAGTTGAACTGGCGCTTCGGCGGCAGCTGACAGGGGTTTACCGCGTCTGGGGGAGGTGCGAAGGGAGCGGCGGCGGCCGCTCCCTTTTCACTGTCTGGAAGACGGTTCCAGCAGGGCCTGCAGCGGCTGCAGCTTGGGGGCATAACGCTGCCATTCGTCGACGTTGCGCGTGTGCACCGGTTCGCGCACCTGCACGCTGCTGAGCGTCGCCGAGGCGGCGGCGTTGCGGGTCAGGTCGCTGGCGCCGGCCTCGGCCTGCAGGCCACATGCCGTCAGCACCCGCTGCAGCGTCTGATCGGGGGCCTGCACCATTTCCCGGTAGTCGATCTCCAGCACGCGCCCGGGCAGCTGCGTGCGCCATGCATCCATCAATCCGCTGTAGGCCCGATGATGGCTTGCCAACGATGCGAAGTCGTAGCTGTAGCCATAGGAATCGCCAAACAGCGCGCGGTAGTTGGAGAAGCAGATCGCCATCGGATCGCGCCGCATATGCACGATCACCGCGCCGGGCAACGCGCGCGCGATCATGCCAAGCAGCAGGTAGTTGGCCGGCAGCTTGTCGATGAACCAGCGTCTGCCCGCAGCCCGCCAGCGGGTCTGCTGCAGATAGCCGCGGCCCACCGAGGCATAGTCCAGCTTCGGCAATGCGGCCAGCAGCGGCGGATCCAGCAGCGTGCGCCCGGCCAGGTCGGCGGCCCATCGCAGCTGATGGGCGAAATCCCCCAGCTCGCCAGCCGAAACAATCTGCGAATGGTTGCCCAGCATCCGCTCCAGCACCGTGGTGCCCGAACGGGGCATGCCGACGATGAAGATCGGCTGCGGCCCGGTGTCGGCGCTGCCCGCTGCGTTGAACAGGCCGCTGCGCGCCAATGCCGCCAGTTGCGCATGCACCGCACTGTCGGCATCGGCATCGTGGCGCAGCCGGGCCTGCATCACCGCGTTGCCCTGTTGCAGCGCCTGCCACGCGCCTTCGGCATCGCCGAGATCTTCCAGTTCCTTGTACAGCGCGAAATACAGGCCGGCGTGATCCTCGCTGCCGGGCACGGCCAGCGACAGCTGCCGACGCAACTCGTCCACATGGTTGGATGTCGAAGTCTGCCGGTGCAGGCGCGCGCGCGTCAGCGCCGCACGTCCATGGCCCGGGCGTGCCCGCAGGCAACGCGACAGCGCGTCGCCGGCCGCCTGCAGCTGGCCGTTGAACTGCAGCTGCACACCGAGGAAATACTGGAACTCGGGAGTGTCGTAGCCCTGCGACTGTGCGCGCAGCATCAGCTCCAGCGCCGGCGCATGCTCCCCGAGCGACTGGTGTACATGGGCCAGCGTCGCCAGCGTGGCGCCATCAGCGGCCACTCCCCGCGCCCGGCGCTGCAGCAGCTCGTGCACGCCGCGGCTGTCGCCGATACGCAACAGCGCTTGCGCGACACGACAGACCAACGCCGGCTCATCGCCGACGTCGGCTGCCGCTTGCCGCAACTGTTGCCCGGCTTCGCGCAGGTGCCCCTGTGCCAGCACGGTGCCGGCCAGCAGCACGCGTGCATACACGTGCTGGGGATCCAGCTGTAGCAGCGCCAGCAGATGCCGCCGCGCGCCGGCCATGTCGCCCCGGGCCAGAGCGGCCTGTGCGGACTGCCAGCAAGCGGCGGCGGCGTGCATCGGCTAGTGCGACAGATGCTCGATCGCGGCCACGCTGCCGAGACGATCGCCGAGGGTACGCAGCAGTGCCAAGCGGTTGTGGCGGATCGCGGTGTCGTCGACGTTGACCATCACCTGGTCGAAGAACGCATCGACCTGCGGCCGCAGGCGCGCCAGTCGGCCGAGCACTGCCACGTAGTCCTTCTGCGCCAGCGCGGTATCGGTGTCACCGATGGCCGCGGTCACCGCCTCGGCCAGCTCGCTTTCGGCCGGCTCGCGCAGCAGCGCCGGGTCGATGGCGGCGGGGATTTCGCCTTCGGCCTTGCGCAGGATGTTGCGGATGCGCTTGTTGGCCGCGGCCAGTGCTTCGGCTTCCGGCAGCACCGCGAAGGTGCCGATGGCATCGAGGCGGCGGTCGAAGTCGTACAGCGAGGCCGGCTTCAGCTCGGCCACCGCGTTGAAGTGGGTGGCCGGCACGCCCTTGTCGGCGTAGTAGCCCTTCAGGCGGTCGATGATGAAGTCGTACAGCTCATTAAGCTCTTCAAGCGTGGTCCCACCTGCGTTGGGAATTGCCTTTGCGTCAGCACCCGAGGCCCGGGCACCCGCCGCAGCTTTTTCCGAGGCTCTGTCCTTTTGCAAAGTTTTCGCAAATGCGACGTTTTCCTGGGCATGATTCAGCAGCCCCATCAAGTCCAGGTCAAAACCCGACTCGATGATCGTGCGCGCCAATCCCAGCGCATTGCGACGCAGCGCGAACGGGTCCTTGTTGCCGGTCGGCTTCAGGCCTGCGGCGAAGCCACCGGCCAGCGTGTCCAGACGCTCGGCGATCGCCAGCACCTTGCCCAGCGGTGACAGGGCGATGTCATCGCCACCGAAGCGCGGCTGGTAGGCCTCGTCGATCGCCAGCGCCACCTCGGGCGACTCGCCACCGGCCACGGCGTAGTGGCGGCCGGCGATGCCCTGCAGTTCCGGGAATTCGTTGACCATGCGCGACTGCAGATCGTTCTTGGCCAGTTGCGCCGCCCGTCGCGCCAGCACGGGGTCGGCGCCGACCTGCGATGCAATCGCCTGCGCCAGCGTGGAAACGCGCGCGGCCTTGTCGGCGACGCTACCGAGCTTGGCCTGGTAGGTGACGGTCTTCAGGCCCTCGCCCATCGCCACCAGTCCCTGCTTGAGATCTTCGTCGAAGAAGAACTTGGCATCGGAGAAACGCGGGCGGATGACGCGCTCGTAGCCCTTGGCCACTTCGGCCACGTCCTTGGACTCGATGTTGGCGATGCCGATGAACTTCTCGGTCAGCTTGCCGGCGTCGTCCAGCACCGGGAAGAACTTCTGGTTGATCTCCATCGTTTCGATCAGCGCTTCCTGCGGCACTGCCAGGAACTCGCGTTCGAAACCGCACAGCACCGCGGCCGGCCATTCGACCAGGTTCACCACCTGCTCGAGGTTGTCATCGGTGATGCGGGCCACGCCGCCGGCTTGCGTGGCCGCGGCGTTGACCTCGTGCAGGATGCGCTCGCGGCGTGCATCGGGATCGACCAGCACGAACGCGGCCTTCAGCGATTCGACATAGTCTTCCGGCGTGCTCAGCCACACCTGCTTGTCGGCCATGAAGCGATGGCCGCGGCTCATGCGGTCGGACGCCAGCCCGAGCAGCTCGGCCGGCACCACGTCCTTGCCATGCAGCACGACCAGCCAGTGCGCCGGACGGGCAAAGCCGTATTCGTGGCTGCCCCAGCGCATCGGCTTGGGAATCGGCATGCCGGCGATGGCTTCGCGCAGGATCTCCGGCAACAGCTCGGCGGTGCGCGCACCCGGCTTCACCGAACGGTGCACGAAGCGCTCGCCCTTGGCATCGCTGGTGCGCTCGAGTTGGCTCCAGTCGATCCCGGCCTTGGCGGCGAAACCCGACAGCGCCCGGGTTGGCTGGCCCTCGGCGTCCAGCGCGATGTTGAGGTACGGCCCCAGCACCTCGGAGGATTGTTCGGGTTGCTCGGTTTCCACACCCGGCAGCAGCACGGCCAGACGGCGCGGCGTGGACAACGGCTTGGCGCCATCGCGGTCGAAGGCGATGCCACGCTTGGCCAGCCCGTCGATCACGCCGTCGAACAGCGCCTGCGCCAGGCCTGGCAGCGCCTTGACCGGCAGCTCCTCGGTGCCCAGCTCGATCAGCAGCGGCAACATGCTCATGCCTGCACCTCCCTGGCGGCCACGGCTTCGATGCGCTTGGCCTCGTACAGTTTGGCCACCGCCATCGCCAGCGTGCGCACGCGCAGGATGTAGCGCTGGCGCTCGGTGACCGAGATCGCGCGGCGCGCATCGAGCAGGTTGAAGCAATGGCTGGCCTTGATCACCTGCTCATAGGCCGGCAGCGGCAGGCCCACTTCGATCAGCTTCTGCGCTTCCTTCTCGCACGCATCGAAACGGTGGAACATTTCGGCCACGTCGGCGTGCTCGAAGTTGTAGGTGCTCTGCTCCACCTCGTTCTGGTGGTAGACATCGCCGTAGCTGACCGCGGTGCCGTCCGGGCCGTAGGTCCACACCAGGTCGTAGACGTTGTCGCAGTTCTGCAGGTACATGCACAGGCGCTCGAGACCGTAGGTGATCTCACCCAGCACCGGCTTGCACTCCAGGCCGCCGGCCTGCTGGAAGTAGGTGAACTGCGTCACCTCCATGCCGTTGAGCCACACCTCCCAGCCCAGCCCCCAGGCGCCGAGCGTCGGCGATTCCCAGTTGTCCTCGACAAAGCGCAGGTCATGCACCAGCGGGTCGATGCCCAGCGCCTTGAGCGAATCCATATACAGCTGCTGGATGTTGTCCGGGCTCGGCTTCATCGCCACCTGGTACTGGTAGTAGCGCTGCAGGCGGTTGGGGTTCTCGCCGTAGCGGCCGTCGGTGGGACGGCGCGAAGGCTGCACGTAGGCGGCATTCCACGATTCGGGGCCGATCGAGCGCAGGAACGTGGCCGGATGGAAGGTGCCGGCACCGACCTCCAGGTCCAGCGGCTGGATCAGTACGCAGCCCTGCTGTGCCCAGAACTGGTTGAGGGTCTGGATCAGGCCCTGGAAAGTGATCGGTACAGACCGGTTCTCGGACATGCTGCAGATTGCCGTACGGAAGGGTGCGCTAGTATAGCGACGCGCTCCGGCAGCCTGTATGCGCCGCGGCGATTGGCACGCTGCCATGGGCCAGCTACCAGCGCCAGACGCAGCGACATGCCTCCGCCCCGGCCGGCGCAACCTCCGAGCCCACCCACCGTACACAGCACATTCCAAGGATTCCGGCGGATGGACCAGCGGCAACCTGCACGTTTCGAATCGGCCGTGGCCGCCGGACAACTTCCACCCGGCCGCCTTGTGTTCGAGCGGGTCGCCAACGCGCTGGTGGCCGATGGCCTGGTCGCGGAAGCCGACCTGGAGCGCATCCGCTTTTCCGCGCAGGGCGCGCGCAATGCCAGCGAGGTGCATCCACTGGTGTTGCTGGCCAACCTCAAACTCGCCGCGGCGCTGCCGCCGGCCGGCGGGCTGGGACTGGAACGGTTGACCGAATGGTTGGCCACCCGTACCGGCGTGCGCTATCTGCGCATCGACCCGACCCGGGTGGACGTGGCCGCCGCCACCGCGGTGGTGTCCCATGCCTATGCCCGCCGCCATCGCATCCTGCCGCTGGCGGTGGATGCGGAGAAGGTGCTGGTGGCCACCAGCGAACCCACCGCGCAGGACTGGCTGGCCGACCTGCAGCACCTGACCCGGCGCCGGATCGAGGCGGTACTGGTCAACCCGCTGGATCTGCACCGTTACACGATGGAGTTCTTCGGCGTCACCCGCTCGGTGCGTGGCGCGCGCGGTGACGTGCGCGATGGTGGCAACAGCAGCGGCCTGCCCAGCTTCGAGCAGCTGGTGGAACTGGGTGCGGCCGGCGACGTCAACGCCGACGACCACCACATCGTCAACATCGTCGACTGGCTGCTGCAGTACGCCTACGAGCAGCGCGCCAGCGACATCCACCTGGAGCCTCGACGCGACATGGGACGCATGCGCTTCCGCATCGACGGGGTGCTGCACAAGGTGTTCGAGGTGCCGCCGTCGGTGATGACCGCGGTGGTCTCGCGCATCAAGGTGCTCGGGCGCATGGATCTGGCCGAACGCCGGCGGCCGCAGGACGGCCGCATCAAGACCCGCTCGCCGGGAGGGCGCGAAGTGGAGATGCGCCTGTCGACGATGCCCACCGCGTTCGGCGAGAAATGCGTGATGCGCATCTTCGACCCGGATGCGGCGTTCAAGAGCATCGACCAGCTCGGCTTCAGCCCGGAAGAGGCGGCCGGCTGGAACGAACTGGTGGCGCGCCCGCACGGCATCGTGCTGGTCACCGGTCCGACCGGTTCGGGAAAGACCACCACCCTGTACTCCACGCTCAAGCGGCTGGCCACCCCCGACGTGAATGTGTGCACGGTGGAAGACCCGATCGAGATGATCGCGCCCGAATTCAACCAGATGCAGGTGCAGACCAATATCGACCTGGATTTCGCCAGCGGCGTGCGCACCCTGCTGCGGCAGGATCCGGACATCATCATGATCGGTGAGATCCGCGATCTGGAGACCGCGCAGATGGCGGTGCAGGCCTCGCTGACCGGGCATCTGGTGCTGTCCACGCTGCACACCAACGACGCGCCGTCGGCCATCACCCGCCTGCTGGATCTGGGCATACCGCATTACCTGGTCGCCTCCACCCTCAACGGGGTGCTGGCGCAGCGGCTGGTGCGCACCCTGTGCCCGCACTGCAAGGTGCCTGACACCCTGACCGACGCCGATTGGGCGGTGCTGCGTGATGCCGATGAAGCATTACCCGATGCCGTCACGGCATATGCGCCCGTAGGTTGCCTGGAGTGCCGGCGCACCGGCTACATGGGCAGGGTCGGGCTGTACGAGTTGCTGCCATTGGGTTCGCGGCTGCGCGGCCTGATCCGCGCGGACATGGATCTGGCCGGATTCAGCCGCGCCGCACGCGCTGCAGGGCTGCGTACCCTGCGTCGCACCGGGCTTGAAAAGGTGGCCGCCGGGCTGACTACAATCGAGGAAGTCCTGTCGGTCCTGCCCCCCTCGGAATGAAGTCGCCGCCGTTCCTCATCATCGAGACCGGGCAACCGGTCCCCCCGTTGCGCCGCTACGGCCGGTTTCCGCACTGGATCCGCGTCGCTGCCGGATTGGACAGGACCGACACGGTCGTGGTCGACGTCGAACGCGGCGAACCATTGCCGCCGCGCGAGCAGTTCGCTGCAACCCTGATCACCGGCTCGGCCGCCTTCGTCACCGATCGCGCCGAATGGAGCGAACGCAGTGCCGACTGGCTGCGCGAGGCCGCCCACGCCGGCATGCCGCTGCTGGGCATCTGCTACGGCCACCAGCTGCTGGCGCATGCGCTGGGCGGGCAGGTCGACTACAACCCGGCCGGACGCGAGTCGGGCACGATCACCCTCGACCTGCAACCACCGGCCAGCGAAGACCCGCTGTTTGCCGGCCTCCCCGGCAGCTTCCCGGCCCATGCCACCCACCTGCAGACGGTGCTGCGTGCACCTGAGGGCGCCACCGTGCTGGCCCGCTCCGCGCAGGACGACTGCCATGCCTTCCGCTGGGGCGAGCAGGCCTGGGGCGTGCAGTTCCACCCGGAGTTCGCCACCCACCACATGCGCGGCTATGTACGCGCCCGCGCCGAGTGCATTGTCCGCCACGGCGGATGTGCCCGCACGCTGGCGCGCGAAGTCAGTGCCGCGCCGATGGCACGCCGACTGTTGCGGCGCTTCGTGCGCCACGTGCGCAACCGCAGCCACTGAGTGCGCGTAGACCGGCCTGCGCCCGCTTCGGCGATCTGTTCTCTCGGGCGTCGTCCATCGGCACCGACCCGGCCAAGGTAAACGCCGCCGGCTCGCCCCGTTGGCAGGTTCCAGCGATAATCACGTCACGCCGGACTCTGCCGGCGCCCCCTGCCTCGGAAGTGCAATGAGCGAGATTCACAAGGTGCCGGCCTCCGCCGGCGCGGAATGGCTGTTGAGCGGCTTTGCGCTGCTGCGCAAGGCGCCGCTGGCGCTGGGAACACTGGGCGTGATCTGGGGGCTGCTGGCGATGCTGGTGATGGCCGTGGGCATGCTCAGCCCGGTGCTCGCATTGCCGTTGCAGTTCCTGCTGCTGCTGGCCGGGCCGATCGTGTTCGGCGGCATGGTGTGGGCAGTGCGCGAAGTCGACCAGGGCCGCGCTGCCCATCCCTCGCACCTGCTGCAGGGGCTGCACGAGGGACGCGCGCCGCACCTGCTGACCTCCCTGCTGCCGCAGCTTGCCGCCGGCCTGGTGCTGGGCGTGCTGTTGTTGCTGTTGCTGGGCGGCGAAGGCCTGCGCCAGCTGGGCGAAGTCACCACCCGGATCAACGAGATGAGCCAGTCCGGGGCGCAGCCCGACCCGGCCGCGATTGAATCGCTGATCGCCACGCTGCCGGCCGGGCGCATCCTGCTGTGGCTGCTGCTGGTGATCGTGGGGTTCGCGGCGATGACGCTGGCGTTGTTCACGCTGCCGCCGCAGGTGATGTTCGACCAGCGCAGCGGATTTGCCGCGATGCGCGACAGCCTGCGCGCCTGCCTGCACAACCTGCTGCCGATGCTGGTGTTCTTCGTATTGGGGCTGGTGGCGGTGTTCGCGATCTACTTCGGGGTGATGATGATCGCGCTGATCGCGCAGCTGATCGGCGGCCCGATGCTGGGCCTGTGGGTGGCGCAACTGCTGCTGATGGCGGTGGCGATGCCGGTGTTCGCCGGCGCGGTCTATGCCGCATGGAAGCAGATGTTCGGCGTGAGCACGCAGCAAGCCCCGCTTGCGGCCAAGCCCGGCCATATCTTCGAAGCCTGATGCTGCCACTCGCGCGGGCGGCGCGGTGAAGCCGGCGGCCGGCGCGGTTTGCCGTGCGGCGGCGCTGAGCCGGGCGGCCCCAAGCCATCCGCTGGCGCAGTGACTGCCGGTCGGAGCGAGTGCTTTTGCGGCCGTCAGCGGCCGCGGCGCGAAGCCACCACGTCAGCGATGTCCAGGGTCACACCGCGATTCGCAGGTGCGCCTCGCGGCGGTTCACCGCCGTCTCAGGACGCTGCCGCCTTGTCGCGATCACGCGGCAGCAGCCAGCGCGAGGTATGGATTCCAAGCTCATAGAGCACGCACATCGGGATCGCCAGCATCAGCTGCGAAACCACATCCGGTGGCGTCAGCACCGCGGCGATCACGAAAATGCCGACGATCGCGTAGCCACGCCCTTCGCTCAGTTGCCTGGGCGTGACCCAGCCCAGCAACACCAGGATCACCATTGCCACCGGCAACTCGAAGCTGGTGCCGAAGGCGAAGAAGATCGCCAGCACGAAATCCAGATAGGCGCCGGCATCCGGGGTAATGGCGATCACGTCGGGGCGGAACGTGGTCAGGAAGTGGAACACCGCCGGCAACACCAGGAAATAGGCGAACGCGCAGCCGATGTAGAACAGCGCGACCGCCGAGGCCAGCAATGGAAATGCCAACCGTTTCTCGCGTGCATACAGGCCCGGTGCCACGAACGCCCACGCCTGATACAGCAACCATGGCACCGCGATGAACACGGCGGTGAAGAAGGTCAGCTTCAGCGGCGCGAAGAACGCGCCGGCCGGATTGGTGGCGATCATCGACTGGCCGGCCGGCAACTGCGAAATCAACGGGGTCGCCAGGTGCGTGTACAGCGTGCGCGAGAACGGCAGCAGCGCCAGCAGCACCACGCCCACGCCCATCAGCGCGCGCATCAACCGCGCCCGCAGCTCGATCAGATGCTCGATCAGGGTGCTTTCGGTGCCCACGCCATCGCTCATCGTGGCGGCTCCTGCACTGGCGCGTCCGCGGCGTCGCCAGCGGTTTCATTCTCCGCAGGCGCCGGCTCTTGCAGCGGGATCGGGCGATCGACTGGCGGCACGTCGTTGTCCACCGCCGGCATCGCCTTGATTTCACCGCTCAGGTCGGCGTGCTGCTGTTCGGCTTCCTGGCGAAGCTGCTCGGCTTCCTGGCGCAGCTGGCCGGTGCCCTCACGCAGTTCGGTTTCGGCCTGCTGCATCGAGGCGCGCACGCTTTGCAGATTACGTTTGAGCTCTTCGGCATGGAGCTCGTGCTCCAGCTCCTGTTTCACCGAATCCCACTGGTTGCGGGCGCGTCGCACCCACAGCCCTGCAAAACGTGCCGCCTTGGGCAGCCGTTCCGGGCCCAGCACCACCAGTGCGACCACTGCGATCAGCAGCAGTTCGCTGAAGCCGATATCGAACACGCCGGAAAATCCGGATCAGTGCGCGTCGCGGTCGCGTTCGGCTTGTGCCTGGCGCGTCTGCTCCGGCGTACGCGACTCGTCGCCCAGCTGGGCGGCCGGCTTGTCCTCGTCACGCATGCCTTTCTTGAATTCCTTGACCGCGCTGCCCAGATCCTTGGCGCCACTCGTCAGCTTTTTGGTGCCGAACACCAGCAGCACGATGACCAGCACGACTATCCAGTGCCAGATGCTGAAACCGCCCATGATCTGCTCGCGTTATCTGTAGAGGGTTGTTGAGGATAGCGCACCCCGCCGGGCGGGGCGCGCATGCCAAAGGTCAGTTGCCGCCATCCAGGGTTTCGGTGCGGATTTCACCGTCCGACACCGGCTGGAAGCCCTGGTGCGGGGCACTCTGCGCCGGGGTCGACTGCAGCGGCGCGGTGGTCGCGGTATCGGCCTGCGCCGGCGTCACCGTTACCGGCGCGGTGCGGGGGGCCGCGGCAACGGGCGTTGCACCACTGGTGCCGCGCTTTTCGCGGGCGCTGTAGGTCGATTCCTCGAGGCGGTCCCGGAACGCCACCACGTCACTGGAGGGCGCGCCGGCGAGGCGGCCTTCCAGGATCATGCGCGGCGTGGTGTTGGGGCCGTAGGCGTCGAGGTTGGCGGCATCGTCGATCTGCAGCACCGCGCCATCCAGGGCGACGCCGGCAAACAGGCCGCGCGCGCGCGACCACGACCAGATCTCGGCCTTGAGCTGGCCATCGGTGGCGGCGGCGGCACTGCGGCCGACCGGGCCGGCAGCCACGCCGGCATCGGCGCCGAGGGTGAACTTGCCATTGACGATGTTGTCCAGCGAGCGGTCGTTGCGGAACACCAGGATCACATCGGAGGACTGCACGCCGGCCTGGAAGCCGATGCTGCCGCCGGTGAGTTTGACGAACACCGGGTTGGACCAGCTGCCGTCGGCGGTCTTGACCGACATCAGGCCATGGCCGCGGCGGCCGCCGATGACCAGACCGGCCTTGATCGTGTCGGGGATGACGATGACCGCGCGGCCCTCGTCGAGCAGCTTGTCCGGGATCGCCTGCTCGGGGATGTTCTGGATTTCGCTGAGCACGCGCACCGCGTTGCGGGCACGCTGGTCCTCCTGCGGCCCGGCCACGGCGGGTGCGGACAACAGGCTGGCGGACAACAGCAACACAAGGCACGGCAGGCGGCGCATGGCGGACTCCAGAAGTCGATGCACAAGAAGATAAAGCAAGTGCCTGAAATTAGTAGTACTGCGATGAATCGGCAGTGAGCGGAGCGGCGCGCGACTTTGCCGTGATCGCAGCCGCTCCGTCGCGGCCGGCAAGGACTCCTGCGAGAATGGCGCCCATGATCGATACCCCCACCACCGCGCTGCTCGCGGTCAATCTGGGCACGCCCGAGGCGCCCACCGCGCCGGCGGTGCGTCGCTATCTGGCCGAATTCCTTGGCGATCCACGCGTGGTCGCGATCCCGCCGTTGCTGTGGAAGCCGCTGCTGTACGGGTTGATCCTGCCGCTGCGCAGCGGCCGCTCGGCGGCAAAGTACGCGCAGGTCTGGCTGCCGGAAGGCTCGCCGCTGGCGGTATACACGCGACGCCTGGTCGCGCGGATGCAGCAGGAGCTGCCGCAGTGGAGCGTGCGCGAAGCGATGCGTTACGGCCAACCGGCGCTGGACCCGGCACTGGATGCACTGGTGAGCGACGGCGTGCGCCGGATCGTGGTGCTGCCGCTGTATCCGCAGTATTCGACCACCACCACCGCGTCGATCGAAGACAAGCTGCAACGCTGGCAGGCGCGCAATCCGCAGGTCACGCTGCATACCATCCGCGACTACGCCACCGACCCGGGGTGGGTGGCGGCGGTGGCCGATTCGATCCGCGACTACTGGCGCGAGCACGGCCGCGCCGACAAGCTGGTGTTCTCCTATCACGGCATTCCGCAGCGGGTGGCCGACAACGGCGATCCGTATCCGCAGCACTGCGAGGCCAGCGCGCGCGCCATTGCCGCCGCCCTGGAACTTGGTCCTGACGAGTGGGCGATGGGCTACCAGTCGCGTTTCGGCAAGGAAAAATGGCTGCAGCCGTATGCCGAGCCGATGCTCTGGGACATGGCCGCCGCCGGCATCAAGCGGATCGATGTCGCCTGCCCGGGCTTTGCCACCGACTGTCTGGAAACGCTCGAGGAAGTGGCCATGGGCTTCACCGAAACCCTGGCCGCACGCGGCACCCAGATGCGCTATATCCCCTGCCTCAATGACGCGCCGGCGCATGCCCGCGCGCTGGCCGCGCTGGCCGCCGCGCAGACCGCATGACGCCGCAGCCGTTCGAACTGGATGTGGCCGGCCTGAAGGTTGCCGGCCTGCGATGTGGAGCCCCCGGCGCGCGCAAGGTGCTGGCGCTGCACGGCTGGCTGGACAACGCCGCCAGCTTTCTGCCCCTGGCGGCACGGCTGCCGGCGCTCGATTTGGTGCTGCTGGATCTGCCCGGCCACGGCCACAGCGATCACCTGCCCGACGGCATGCCCTACACCGGCGCCAATGCCATCGTGCAGGTATTGGCCGTGATCGATGCGCTGGGCTGGGAACGCTGCACCCTGCTCGGGCATTCCATGGGCGCCGGCATTGCCAGCCTGGTGGCGGCGGTGGCACCGCAACGGGTGGAAGCGTTGGTGGCGATCGAAGCGCTCGGCGGCCTGGCCGGCGCGGCATCGGAAACGGTGGCACGCCTGCGTGAGCATGTCGCCGCGGTGCAGGCGTTGCCGGACAAACGGCTGCGGGTGTTTCCGGATCCGGGCGCGCCGGTGCGGGCCCGGATGATGGCCAACCAGCTGGGCGAATCGTCTGCGCGGCTGCTGGTCGAACGTGGCGTCAGCCCGGTGGCGGGCGGTTACAGCTGGCGCAGCGATCCGCGGCTGATGCTGCCCACGGCGGTACGCATGAGCGAGGCCCAGATCCGCGATCTGATCGCCGCCATCGAGTGCCCGGCGCAGGTGATCTACGCCACCCCGGCGCAGCCGTACTTCCCGGAACCGCAGCGCAGCGAGCGCGCCGCCCTTCTCCGGCACGGGCGCCTGCATACGCTGCCCGGCCATCACCATCTGCATATGGACCAGCCCGACGCGGTGGCCGCACTGGTCACCGGCTTTCTCGCCGCACTGCCAGCGCACAGCTGATTCCCGCCGCCGGCCGCACACCGGTGCGGTGCATGGACACCTGCGGAACGCTCAATTTTCCGCGACCGCCGCCGCTAACCTTGGGATACCGTTCCGAAGAAGTCCTTCCGCGTGCCTTCACCTGCGCGCCGATTCCCCCATGGCGCCACCATCTTCCCTGTCGCCGGGCATTGCTGCCGGGCCGATCCCGCTGCCGTGCCCGCCCACTGACCTGTTTGCCGACCCCGGCTGGGAGCGCGCTCCCGCAGCCGCGGCAGCCAGGGGGCAGGCTGCCGCGCCGTGGGCGAGTCGCCTGGCCGGCGTGCAGGCTGGCGGCCGGGCAAGCCGAGCAGCCCAGCCCCTTGCATGACTCCGCCAGCGAGGCATCGCGGCAGTGGCTGCCGCGCCTGCTGACGGCTTTCGATCTTCCCCCAGCTAGTTCCCACACGTTGTTGTTGAACCGGAGTTTCCATGTCATCCCGTGCGCCACTTACCGCCCCGTTGCCGTCACGGCCGTCTTACCCGCAGCTGGCGCGGGCCGCCGATCGGCTGTGCCTGCTGTTCGCGCTGATGCTGGGGGCGGCCTCGCTCGGCCTCGCCCTGTGGTCTAGTGAATGGCTGCCGTTGCTGGCGGTCAGCCTGCCGTCGCTGGTGGTGATGGCGTTGCAGATCCACTTCGCCTCCGGCAGCCTGCGCAGCCGGGTAACGGTGGCGCTGGCGTTGATGGCGATGGTCGCCGCGCTGATCCAGCAGGCCGACGGCGTGGCGGAAATGCACTTCGGCGTGTTCGTGGTGCTGGCGCTGCTGCTCTGCTACCGCGACTGGATTCCGGTGGCGGTCGCCGCGGCCGCGATTGCCGTCCACCATCTGGCGCTGTACTGGATGCAGCGCAGCGGCCTGCCGCTGACGGTCTTCGCCGCCGGCAGCGGATGGGGAACCGCGCTGCTGCATGTCGGCTATGTGCTGGTGGAAGCCGGCTTCCTCTGCGCGATGGCGCTGCAGCTGCAGCGGCAGGTGCAGGTGCTCGGCGCCGAGCCGGCGCGGCTGCTGGCGCTGGTGGACGCCATCGCCGAGGGCCACGACGTCAGTGAGGCGCTGGGCACCCTGCCTCGCGCCCGCGGAACGCTGGCCAGTGGCGTGGCGCGCATGGCCAGCGGGATCCAGATGCGCCAGCAGCAGGCGCAGGCCCTGAACCACGAGAACGCGCAGATCCGCGCGTCGCTGGACGCCTCGCGCACCGGCATGATGATCGCCGACGAAAACCACGTCATCCGCTACGTCAACCGCTCGGTGGTGACGTTGCTGCGCAAGCAGCAGGACACCCTGCGCAAGGCCTTCCCCGACTTCGACGCCGACGACCTCATCGGCAGCAGCATCCACCGCTTCCACGCCAATCCCGAGCGCATCCGCGCCATGTTGCATGCGATGAAGCAGCCGCACTTCGGCCGCATCGAGATCGGCGGGGTGCACTTCAGCCAGGCGGTGACGCCGGTATTGGGCGAGGACGGCACGCGGGTCGGCTTTGCGGTGGAATGGCACGACCGCACGCTGGAAATCCAGCTGGAGAACAGTGTCGCCGGGATCGTCGCCGCCGCCGCCCAGGGCGACCTTGGCCAGCGGCTGCAGCCGGTGACCGAAGCCGGCTTCATCCAGACCCTGACGTTGGGCATCAACCAGCTGCTGGATACGGTGGCCGGCGCCTCCGGCGAAGTGCGGCAGATGCTGTCGGCGCTGGCCCAAGGCGATCTGGATTGCCGCATCAGCGGCGACTACGCCGGCGACTTCGACGCGATGAAGCGCGATGCCAACCTCACCGCCGAGCGCCTCACCACGATCATCAGCCGCATCCATCAATGTTCGGAAACGATCAACACCGCTGCCGGCGAGATCGCCGCCGGCAACGCTGACCTGTCACAGCGGACCGAGCAGCAGGCCTCCAACCTGGAGGAGACCGCCGCCTCGATGGAGGAGCTGACTTCGACCGTGCGCCAGAACGCCGAGTCGGCGCGTCAGGCCAACGACCTGGCGATCGGCGCGGCTGATGTGGCCGCACGGGGCGGTGACGTGGTCGGCCGGGTGGTGGCCACGATGGGCGCGATCGAGCAGTCTTCGCGGCGTATCGCCGAAATCATCTCGGTGATCGATGGCATCGCCTTCCAGACCAACATCCTCGCGCTCAACGCCGCTGTGGAGGCCGCCCGCGCCGGTGAGCAGGGCCGCGGCTTTGCGGTGGTCGCCGCCGAAGTGCGCACGCTGGCGCAGCGCTCGGCCGGCGCGGCCAAGGAGATCAAGGGGCTGATCGACGATTCGGTAAGCAAGGTCGGCGATGGTTCGGCGCTGGTCGGCCAGGCCGGCAGCACCATGCGCGAGATCGTCATCTCGGTGCAGCGCGTGACCGACATCATGGCCGGTATCGCTGCCGCCTCGCAGCAGCAGTCGGCCGGCATCGACCAGGTCAACCAGACGGTCATGCAGATGGATGAAACCACCCAGCAGAACGCCGCGCTGGTGGAAGAGGCCAGTGCCGCCGCCAGTGCGATGGCGCAGCAGGCCGACACCCTGGCCGAGGCGGTATCGGTGTTCCGCTACGGCCACCAGCGCCGGCCGCTGCCGCTGCGCGCGCTTTCGCGGGCCTGATCCACGCCGGCCTGCGTCACCGCCCGGCGGGAGCCGCGCCGGTGCTCAGGCGGCCGGCCCTTCCCCGGTACCGAGCGTCACCCGGACCCGGTGTTCCTGGCCGTCATCGACCAGCGCGATCCGGTCGCCGTCCACGGGCGTGCCATCGAGCGCGATGGCCGCCACCCCGCGGTTCACACCGGCCGGATTGGCGACCGTGATCCGGTACCGGGTCACACCGTGGCGCGGGCCCCGGTGGCGGTAGACCAGGCCGAAGTGCGGCCACGCCGCGGGAATGCACGGACTGATCCACAACTGGTCGCCGCGTTTGTGGAAGCCGAGGATCGCCTCCAGCCCGGCCCGGTACAGCCAGCCGGCCGAACCGGTGTACCAGGTCCAGCCGCCGCGACCGCTATACGGGCTGACCGAATACACATCAGCGCAGGTCACATAGGGCTCGACCTGGTAGCGCGCGACCGCCGCGGCGGATTCGCTGTGGCGGATCGGATTGAGCAGGTCGAACAGTGCCGCCGCCTGCTCGCCCTGGCCCAGGGCCGCATGGGCGAAGATCGACCAGGTGGCGCCGTGGGTGTACTGCCCGCCGTTTTCGCGGATGCCCGGTGGGTAGCCCTTGATGTAGCCGGGGTTCATGGGCGTCTTGTCGAACGGCGGGGTGAACAGCAGCGCCAGCTGGTCGTCACGGCGGATCAGATGGCGCTCGACCGCGGCCATCGCCTGCGCCGCATGGCCGGGATCGCCGCCCCCGGCCATCAGGCTCCACGATTGCGCGATGGCATCGATCCGGCACTCGCTGCTGACATCGCTCCCCAGTGGCGTGCCGTCGTCGTAGTAGCCGCGTCGATACCATTGCCCGTCCCACCCGGCGGTGCCATCGAGCACCGGCAGCAGCGCGCTCGCATACGCCTGCCAGCGCTGCGCGCGCGCCTGTTCGCCGCGGGCAAGTGCATGGGGCAGGAAATCGCGGATCGCGGCGAGCAGGAACCACGCCAGCCACACGCTTTCCCCGCGGCCTTCGGCGCCGACGTTGTTCATTCCGTCATTCCAGTCGCCCGTGCCGATCAACGGCAGGCCGTGCGCGCCGCCGTTCAGACTGGAATCGATCGCGCGCGCGCCGTGTTCGTACAGGCTGGCCGATTCGGCCGCTGGCTGCGGCAGGTAAAAGGCGTCGGCATCGCCGTCCTTGATCGTCGCCCCCACGAGGAACGGCAGGCTCTCGTCCAGTACCGCGGCATCGCCGGTGGTTTCGACGTAATGCGCGGCGACATACGCCAGCCAGATCCGGTCGTCGCTGATGCGGGTGCGGATGCCCTGCCCGGCCGGCGGCAACCACCAGTGCTGCACGTCGCCCTCGACAAATTGCCGCGAGGCGGCACGCAGCAGATGCGCGCGCGCAAGATCGGGCCGGGCCACGCACAGCGCCATCGCATCCTGCAGCTGGTCGCGGAAACCGTAGGCGCCACTGGCCTGGTAATAGCCGGTGCGCGCCCACATCCGGCAGCCCAGCGTCTGGTAGAGCAGCCAGTCATTGAGCAGGAGGTCCAGCGCCCGGTCCGGGGTGCTCACCTGCACGGTGTCGAGCAGTTCCTCCCATTGCGCACGCACTGCCGCCAGCACCACCTGCGGATCCGTTGCCCGGTATTTCTCCACCAGCGCCCGCGCCGCGATGACCGAACCGGCCTCACCCAGCACGAAGCACAATTCCCGCTGCTCACCGGGCGCCAGTTCCAGCACCGTCTGCAACGCGCCACACGGGGACAGTCCTGCACCGAGCCGGCCCGACAGCGGCGCCCGTTCCAGTAGCGCGCGCGGCTGTTCCACCGAACCGTAACGGCCGAGAAATTCCAACCGGTCGCCGGTCATCGTGCATGGCCGCTTGCCCAGATCCATGAACGCGATGCGTTCGTGGAATTCGGCCCGCCAGGGGTTTTTCGCCAACAGCGCACCGCTGGCATCGTCGCGCCAGGTGGTCACGAACGGCGCCGGCACGCTGCCATTGGGGCCCAGCGCCCACTCGACGTAGGCGGTGAGCGACAAGTGCCGCGCGCGCGATGAGCGGTTGTGCAACCGCAGCCGCGACAGCTTCACCGGATCTTCCGGTGCGACCAGCAGCAGCAGATCCACCGCGATGTCGTGGGCAACGTGGCTGAAACGGCTCCAGCCCTTGCCGTGCTCGCTGGCATAGCCCACGCCGGGCACCGCCAACGGCGCCGCCGTCGCGCTCCACAGCTGGCCGCTATGCTCATCGCGCAGGTACAGCACCTCGTGCGGCATGTCGCTGACCGGGTCGTTCGGCCACGGCGTCAGCGGATTCTGCTGGCTGTTGCCGGACCAGGTGTAGCCACCGCCTTCGGCCGAGACCAGGAAGCCGAAATCGGGATTGGCGATGACGTTGACCCATGGCATCGGCGTGCGCTGGTCGCCGCGCAGGCGGATGCGATAGCTGCGGCCGGCGTCGCTGAAGCCGCCGGTGCCATTAGCGAATTCGAGATCGCGGGGCGCCTCCGCAAAAGCCGGCGCGGCGGCCGTAGCGGTGGCAGCGGCGGCCGATCCGGTGAGGCGATCGGCGCAGGGCGGAACCACCGGCGGCGCTTCGGGTAGCCCGTGCGCGGCGTCCAGCACGACCCGCGCGGCGGTCGCCAGACCGGCACGCTGCACGGCCGAAAGCGCGTGCTCACCCAGCACGAAGGCCTGTGCGATCGCTGCCGGCGGGGCGAGCTTTAGCTGTTCCCTGTGTGCATCGAGCTGCGGCTGCAAGGTCGTCTGCAAGGTGTTGTCGGCGGCTTCGCTGGTATCGATCAACACGACATCGACCCCCAGCTGCAACGCCTGCCAGTAACGTTGCGCCAGCAACAGCCCATGCACGCAGGCGAGATCCGCCGCGTGGCCGATCCGCAGCAGGATCAGCGGACGATCACCGGAAATGCCGCAGCTCCACAGCACCGGGGCACCGCCCACCGCCATCGGATCGGCCGCCGGTTTGAAGGCCGGATTGGCATACAGCAGCGCGCCATTGAGACCGTCAAAGCGCGCCTGCTGCGCGGGCGTGATTCCCAGGCGCGCGCGTTCAGCACGGGTGTATGCCGTTGCCGCGGCCAGCAGCTCCTGCGCCGATGCGTCGTGCGAGCGCGCCAGCGCCAGTGCTTCGGCGCGAGAACCGGCCACGGCGGTTGAAAACGTCACCTGCGCGCTGGCGCCGGCTTCGATCATCAGTCGTCTGCGCAGGCTGAAGACCGGGTCCAATACGCATCCGACCGTGCGCGACAGCACCGCTGCCGGCTGCATCGCCTGCGCGCGCCGCAGGCTGCGGCCCCGGCCGAGGAACCGCAGCCGATCGCTTTCATATTCATCGCCCTGATCGCTCGAGGTTGCGGCATCCACGGTGGTCCGATGCGCGGCCCACACCTCCGGTTCGCCGGGATCGCGGCGACGGCGCGTGGCCAGCAGGATGCCGCCTTGTTCGACCCACTCCGTCTGCACGAACAGCTTGGAGAACGCCGGGTGCGCGGCATCGGCCGCGGCCGGTCCGAGCACGAGTTCCGCATACGAGGTCAGCGACAGCCGCCGTGGCTGAGGCCCATGGTTGGCGACGGTGACGCGGCGCCATTCCAGATCGCGATCGGCGGCGACGGCGATCTCCAGCCGGCTGTGCAGTGATCCGTGGTGCCGGCGCAAACACACGTGGCCCTCGTCAAATTCCACCTCACAGCGGTCATCAGCGCCGGCGCACGGCTGCAGGCCCGCAGGCCAGACCTCACCGCTGTCCTCGTCGCGCAGCAGCAGATGGCTTGCCCAGCCATCGCCCACCGGATCCTCGTGCCAGCGGGTCACGGCCAATCCGCACCACTGGCTGTAGCCGGCACCTGCCGCGTTCACCATCACTGAATAGCGCCCGTTGCCGAGCAGCTTGACCTGCTGCAGCGTTGCAACCGGCGATGGAGGGCGAAAGGTCATGAAGCACCGTGATTGCGCCATGCGCTCGATGCAACGCGAATCCGCGTCTGTGGCGACCGAGCATACGCCCACCCGCAGCCGCGTCTTAGTGAAGCTTTTCGACCACCAATCGCTGCTGCACGAGCGGCAAAGCGGCAGCTTCGTGGCACACATCCGGACCATGCTGCGCAGCGCGATCCGCTGCGGCGGCCGCGCCCCTACACGCGGCCCATGCAGCGGGTGCCGCATGCTCGGGCGCCATCGGCCGGATGAACCGGCAACGTTGGCCATGGTCCGCTTGCCCTGGACACAGTCGATGTCACCGCTGACCTCGCTCACGAATGACGCCATGCTGGACCGGCTGCAGCATGCGGCGTTCGGGTATTTCCTCGCCTATACCAATGTGCGCAATGGCTTGGTGGCCGACACCTCGCGGCCGGGCTCCCCGGCCAGCATTGCCGTGATCGGCTTTGCACTGTCCTGCTATCCGGTAGCGGTCGAGCGCGGATGGCTGCCGCGGTGCGATGCAATCCAGCGCAGCGTCGCCGCCCTGCGCTTCTTCCACGACAGCGACCAGAGCGGAAGCCCGACCGCCACGGGCTACAAGGGTTTCTACTACCACTTCCTGGATATGCGCAGCGGCGCGCGGATGTGGCAATCGGAGCTGTCGATGATCGACACCGCGCTGCTGATCGCCGGCGTACTGGCCGCGCGCATGTACTTCAGCGGGAACAGCGACGAGGAAGTCGAGCTGCGCGCGTTGGCCGATGCGCTCTACCTGCGGGTCGACTGGCACTGGTCGCAAGGCGGCGAGGACACCATCCGGCAGGGCTGGAAGCCGGAAAGCGGCTATCTGCATTATGGCTGGGAGGGTTACAGCGAGGCCATCGTGCTCTACGCGTTGGCGATGGGCTCGCCCACCCATCCCATTACCGGCGGTTGCTACAAAGGCTGGACCGCCACCTACCAGTGGGAAAACCTGTACGACCACGACTACCTCTATGCCGGGCCGCTGTTCATCCACCACTTCTCGCATGCGTGGATCGATTTCCGCGGCATCCGCGACCGTTTCATGCGCCAGGTGCGTTCGGACTATTTCCGCAATTCGGTCAACGCCGTGCGCATCCAGCGCGAGTACGCACGCCGCAATCCGCACGAGTTCGCCGGCTACGCCGAAAACTGCTGGGGGCTGTCGGCGTGCGATGGCCCCGGTTACACGCGACCGGCTCGGCCCGATGACCCGCGACGGCTGTTCGGCTATGCCGCACGTGGGGTTCCGTTCGGCCCCGACGATGGCACCCTGTCCGCGCCGTCGGTGCTGGCATCGCTGCCATTCGCCCCGGACGCCGTGCTCGGCTCGATCCGCCACATGCTGGAGCGCTACCCGGAAATCCTTTCCGCCGGCCGGCTCGCAAGCAGTTTCAATCCCTCCCTCGCCACTGCCGGGGGGCCGGCATGGGTCTCGGCCGGACATTACGGACTGGACCAGGGCATCGCGCTGATGATGATCGAGAACTACCGCAGCGGATCGATCTGGCGGCGGATGCGCAGCTGTCCGTGGCTCGCTCGCGGCTTGCACCGTGCCGGTTTCCGTGGCGGCTGGTTGCCGGAAGATTCCGACCACCGGGCGGAGCCGGGCTGATGGCGCGGCCCGCGGCCCTCCGGATCGCCACGCCGCTCGATGCGTTCGAGCGCGAACGTCTGGCCAATGTGCGGCCCCCGGATTGGCGCAACCCCAAACCCGACGCCTGCTATCAGCTGGTGGTGGTGGGCGCGGGCGCGGCCGGGCTCGCGGCTGCCCGCGTCGCGGCGGCGCTGGGCGCGCGGGTGGCGCTGGTGGAGCACGCCATGATCGGCGGCGACTGCCTCAACAACGGCTGCATCCCGTCCAAGAGCCTTATCCGCACCGCCCAGCTGTACGCCGAAATGCGCACTGCCGACCATTACGGTGCACGGGTGCCGGACGATCTGGCGGTCGACTTCGCGGCCGTGATGGAACGGGTCCGGCATATCCGCGGGCATCTCAGCGGCAGCGATGCGGCCCTGCGCCTGGCCAGGGCCGGCATCGACGTTTTTTTTGGCAGCGCCTGTTTCTGCTCACCCCATGCGCTGGTGGTCAAAGGCGACGTGCTGCGCTTCGACAAAGCACTGATCGCCACCGGCGCCCATCCGATGGTGTTGTCGATTCCGGGCCTGGCCGCAGCCGGTTACCTGACCAATGAGAACGTGTTCGACCTGACCGAGCTGCCGCGGCGGCTGATGGTCATCGGCGGCGGCCCGCTGGGCTGCGAACTGGCCCAGGCCTTTTGCCGGCTGGGCTCTAAAACCACCCTCGTGCAGGACATGCCGCTGTTCCTCGGCAACGAGGAACGTGATGCCGCCCAGATCCTGTCCGACGCGTTCGCCCGCGACGGCATCGAGGTGCGTCTGAACACGGTGCCGGTGGCGGTGCGGGTGGAAAATGGCGAAAAACAGGTCGATCTGGTCAGTGCCGACTACCGCAACACGGTGGCGGTCGACGCCATCCTGACCGGCATCGGCCGTGTGCCGCACGTCCAACGCCTGGGGCTGGAAGCGGCAGGGGTCGACTACACCCTCGCCGACGGCATCCGGGTGGATGATTTTTTACACAGCAGCAATCCGGACATCTATGCCGCCGGCGACGTCTGCCTGGAGCACAAGTACACCCACACCGCCGAGGCGGCCGCGCACATGGTCGTACAGAACGCGCTGTTTGACGGCCACGAGCGCCTGAGCGAACTGGTGGTGCCCTGGTGCACCTTCACCGATCCGGAAATCGCCCATGTCGGCCTGTACGTGCGCGAAGCCAACCGGCTGGATATCCCGATCAAGACGTTCACCATTCCCATGCACCAGATCGACCGCGCGATGACGGACAGCGAACAACACGGGTTCGTGAAGATCCATACCCGCGGCCACACCGACAAGATCCTCGGCGCCACGGTGGTCGCCCGCCATGCCGGCGACATGATCAACGAGATCACCCTGGCCATGGTGGCCGGCATCGGCCTGCGCACGCTGGCCAAGGTCATCCACGCCTATCCCACCCAGGCCGCGGCGATCCAGCGCGCCGCGCAGGCCTATTACCGCACGCGTTTCACCCCGCGCATCCAGGCCCGGGTGCGGCGTTGGCTGGCGCGTTAGCGCACTGTCGTCCTTGCCCGCGGCGCGCTGTCACAACGTGTTTCCGGCACGGCGCGAACAATGGCCTCGGCGCGGCCGCAGCGGCCTTCACCGCAGATCGGGAGATCTCATGGAAATCGGCATGATCGGCCTCGGCCGGATGGGTTCCAACATGGCCCAGCGCCTGATGCGCGCCGGTCATCAGGTGGTGGGCTTCGATCCCAGGACCGAGGCACGCGCGGCACTTGAAAAGGAAGGCGCCGCGTCTGCCGATTCATTGGCCGCGCTGGTCGCCGCGCTACCCGCCCCGCGGGTGCTGTGGCTGATGGTGCCCGCCGGCGCGATCACCGACACCGCGCTGGACCAGCTGCTGCCGCTGCTGGCCGCCGGCGATACCGTGATCGATGGCGGCAATTCCAACTACAAGGACACCTTGCGCCGCGCGGCCACGTTCGCCGCGCAGCAGATCCCGTACGTCGATTGCGGCACCAGCGGCGGCGTGTGGGGGCTGGCCGAGGGCTACAGCCTGATGATCGGTGGCGAGGCGGCCACGGTGGAGCGCCTGCGCCCGCTGTTCGAAACGCTTGCCCCGGGCAAGGACCAGGGCTGGGGCCGGGTCGGTCCGGTGGGCGCGGGCCACTTCACCAAGATGATCCACAACGGCATCGAGTACGGAATGATGCAGGCCTATGCCGAAGGTTTCTCGATCCTGCAGCACAAGCGCGACTTTGCGCTGGACCTGCACCAGGTGGCGCAGATATGGCGCTATGGCAGCGTGGTGCGCTCGTGGCTGCTGGATCTGACCGCCGCGGCGCTGGAGGCCAATCCGGGCATGGCCGGCATCGCGCCGTATGTCGCCGATTCCGGCGAGGGGCGCTGGACCGTGGATGAGGCCATTGACCTTGAGGTGCCGGCGCCGGTGATCACCCAGGCATTGATCGAACGTCTGCGCTCGCGCGACACCGATTCGTTTTCCGACAAGCTGCTGGCGGCGATGCGCAACCAGTTTGGCGGCCATCCGCTCAAGCACGAATAAACCACGCGTCGCTTCGGCCCTCAGCGCCCGAGCAGAGCCAGCGCGCGGGTGCAGACGTGCTCGACGGTGAAGCCGTATTCGCGCAGCAGCACCGACGCCGGCGCGGAGGCCCCAAAGCGCTCGACGCCGAGCATGTCGCCGTTTGCTCCGACATAGCGCTCCCAGCCCTGCGCCACCCCCAGCTCGATGGCCAGGCGCGCGGTGACCGCCGGCGGCAGCACGCGGTCACGTTCGGCCTGCGGGGTGGCCTCGAACAATTCCCAGCTCGGCATCGACACACAGCGCACGGCGATGCCCTGCGCCTGCAGGCGTTGCGCGGCGGCCAGCATCAGGCTGACCTCCGAACCACTGGCGATGAGGATGAGTTGCGGCGGCCCGGGCTGCGCGTCACTGAGGATGTAGGCGCCCTGACGCAGGCCCTCGGCACTGGCGTAACGCTGGCGATCGAGCGTGGGCAGGCTCTGCCGGCTCAGGATCAGCGCCACCGGCGCTGCCCGCGTTTCCAGCGCCACCTGCCAGGCCACGGCGGTTTCATTGGCATCGGCCGGGCGGAGGGTGATCAGGTGCGGCAGCGCGCGCAGGTTGGCCAGCTGCTCCACCGGCTGGTGGGTGGGGCCGTCTTCACCCAGGGCGATGCTGTCATGGGTGAACACATGGATGACGTGCAGCCCCATCAGCGCGGCCAGCCGGATCGGCGGGCGCATGTAGTCGGAGAAGATCAGGAAAGTTGCCCCGAAGGGAATGAAGCCACCATGGGCGGCCAGACCATTCACGATCGCCCCCATCGCGTGTTCGCGTACGCCGAAATGCAGGTTGCGTCCCTGTGCACTCCAGCCGAGGGCATCGGAGCCTTGCAGATCCTCGTCCGCGGTGGCGGGGGGATTGAAGTCGCCCTGGCCTTTGAGCGCGGTTTTGGTCGAAGGATCCAGATCGGCCGAGCCGCCGGTCAAGGCCGGCAGCCGCGGCGCGATCGCGTTCATCACCTTGGCCGAGGCCTCGCGGCTGGCCATGCCGGTTTCGTCGGCAGGAAATACCGGGATATCCGCATTCCACTGCGGCGGCAGTTCTGCACGCAGGCGCTGCCGCAGTTCCTCGCCCTCGGCCACAAACGCCTCGCAATAGGCGACCAGGCGTTGCTCGAACGCCGCCTGCAGATCGGCGCCGCGCACCAGTGCTTCATGGAAGTGCGCCCGCGCCCGCTCGGGGATCACGAAGTCCGGCGCGGTCGGCCAGCCCAGCGCCTGTTTGGTCCGGCGCACATCCTCCACCCCCAGCGGCGAGCCGTGCACCTTGAAGCTGTCCTGCTCCGGCGAGCCGTAACCCAGATGGGTGCGCACCAGGATCAGCGAGGGCCGGGCAACATCCGCGTGCGCCGCGCGCAGGGCCGCATCGATGGCCTCGATATCGTTGCCATCGGCCACGTGCAGCGTCTGCCAGCCATAGGACCGGAAGCGGCGGTCGCGATCTTCGGAAAAGGTCATGTCGGTGCCGGCCGACAGGGTCACGGCGTTGTCGTCGTACAGGCACACCAGCTTGCCCAGCTGCAGGTGGCCGGCCAGCGAGGCGGCCTCCGAAGCGACGCCTTCCATCAGGTCGCCATCGCTGACGAGCGCGTAGGTGTGATGGTTGATCAGCGCATGCCCGGGACGGTTGTAGCGCGCCGCCAGCTGCGCTTCGCCGATGGCCATGCCCACCGCGTTGGCCATGCCCTGGCCGAGCGGGCCGGTGGTGATTTCCACCCCGGGTGTATGCCCGCGTTCGGGATGGCCGGGGGTCTTGCTGCCCCATTGCCGGAACTGCTTGAGATCGTCCAGCGACAGGTCGTAACCGGTCATGTGCAACAGGCTGTAGAGCAGCGCCGAGCCGTGCCCCGCCGACAGCACGAAGCGGTCGCGGTCGGCCCAGTGCGGATCCAGCGGATGGTGTCTCAGCCAGCGCGTCCACAGCACGTAGGCCATCGGCGCGGCGCCCAGCGGCAGGCCGGGATGGCCGCTGTCTGCCTTCTGCACCATGTCCACCGACAGGAAGCGCAGGGTGTTGATGCACAACTGGTCGAGTTCGGCGGACATGGCGGGTACCTGCAGGGTGGTCGGTGGGGGAAGGTCGAGGGCTTACGCGGTGCCGCCCTGCAGGGCGGCGTCGACGATCTGCTGGGCCTGTTGCAGGATCGCCTGCAGGTGCGCGTCGTCCTTGAAGCTCTCGGCGTAGATCTTGTAGATGTCCTCGGTCCCGGACGGGCGCGCGGCAAACCAGCCGCTGGCGGTGGTGACCTTGATGCCGCCGATCGGTGCATCGTTGCCGGGGGCGCGATCCACAATGCTGTCGATCCTCTCGCCCGCCAGCGTGGTGCCGTGCAGCTGTTGCGGCGAGAGCCGGGCCAGCCGCGCCCTCTGCTGCGCGTTGGCCGGGGCTTGCACGCGGTCGGCGAAGGGCCTGCCCAATGCCTGCGCCAACGCCAGGTAGCGTTGCCCCGGATCGACCTGTTCACGCGCGGTGATTTCCGCCGCCAGCAGCGCCGGCACGATGCCGTCCTTGTCGGTGGTCCACACTTGGCCGTTGCGGCGCAGGAACGCGGCACCGGCGCTTTCCTCGCCGCCAAAGCCGAGCGTGGCGTCGCGCAGGCCATCGACAAACCACTTGAAGCCGACCGGCACTTCGAACAGCGGGCGCCCCAGCTGGCGGGCGATGCGGTCGATCAGGCCGGTGCTGACCACGGTCTTGCCGATCCCCGCCTTCGGATTCCACTGCGGACGGTGGTGGAACAGATAGTCGATCATCACCGCCAGGTAATGGTTGGGCGGAATCAGGCCGCTGCTGCGGGTGACGATGCCATGGCGGTCGTGATCGGTATCGCAGGCAAATGCCACGTCATAGTCCGCCTTCAGCCCGATCAGCCGCTGCATGGCATAGGGCGAGGACGGGTCCATGCGGATCTGGCCGTCCCAATCCAGGGTCATGAAGCCGAACTGCGGATCCACCACCTCGCTGATCACGGTCAGATCGATCCGGTAGCGCTCGGCGATCGGAGCCCAGTAGTGCACCCCGGCCCCGCCCAGCGGATCCACCGCCAAGCGCAGGCCGGCAGCGCGGATCAGATCGAAGTCGACCATGCTGCCCAGATCGCCGACATAGGGATCCAGGTAATCGAACTCATGCGTACTGGCGGCATGCCGCGCACGCGGATATGGCAGGCGCCGCACGTCCTTCAGGCCACCGCGCATCAGCGCATTGGCCCGCTGCTCGATCCAGCCGGTGACAGCGACATCGGCCGGTCCGCCGTTGGGCGGGTTGTACTTGAAGCCGCCGTTGTCGGGCGGATTGTGCGAGGGCGTGATGACAATGCCATCGGCCAGCCGCGTGGTGCGCTGGTGGTTGTGACCGAGGATGGCGTGGGAAATCACCGGGGTCGGGGTGAATTCGCCGCTGCGCGCAATCATCGTGTCCACGCCGTTGCCGGCCAGCACTTCCAGCGCGCTTTCAAATGCCGGCTGCGACAGCGCATGGGTATCGATGCCGATGTAAAGCGGGCCATCGATCCGGCTGCGCTGGCGGTGGTCGCAGATCGCCTGGCTGATCGCCAGCACGTGCCATTCGTTGAAGCTGCGCTGCAATGAACTGCCACGATGGCCCGAGGTGCCAAACACCACCTGCTGCGCCGGGACGGTTGGATCCGGGCGCAGCCCGGCATAGGCGGCCAGCAGCGCGGACACATCCACCAGCGAAGACGGCGGCGCCGGCTTGCCGGCCAGCGGACAAATCGCGGTGCTCATGTGCGGCGTTCGGGCAGGCGGCCGTACCGCAGCTGCGGGCGACCCTCGCCACCGCCCGTGACCGGTGCAGAAGCGCGTGTACGTCGCCGCTGCGCCGCGCCGAGGGAAAGGGCGGCAGTACTCATGACCCCACCGGCGGCGAGGCGGACGCCAGTCCGGCCGCCTTGTCGGCGATGCGCTGCAGCAGCTGCAGCCAGGATTTGACGAACGCCGCCGCGCCGTCTTCCTGCAGCTGGTGGGCCAGCGCGTCCAGGCCGATCCCCGCCTGTTCGAAGCGCGCCAGCACGGCCTCGGCAGCGCCGCCGTCCACCGCCATCGGAGCTTCCAGCACACCGTGGTCGGCAAACGCGCGCAGGGTGGTCGGCGGCATCGTGTTGATGGTGCCGGGGGCGGCCAGTGCCTGGATGTACAGCGTGTCCGGCGCCTGTGGATCCTTGGTGCCGGTGCTGGCCCACAGCAGCCGCTGCGGCAGCGCGCCGGCGTCGGCGAGGGCGCGCCAGCGCGGCGAAGCCAGCAGCTCGCGGTAGGCGCGATAGGTGCGGCCGGCCATGGCGATGCCGAGCCGGTTGTGCAGCGCCGGCTCCACCCGGGCGTTGGCCGCCACATCCCAGCGGCTGACAAACAGCGAGGCCACCGAGCTCACCCGCGGGTCGAGGCCATCGGCGATGCGCCGTTCGATACCGCGCATATAGGCGTGCGCGCTCGCCAGGTACTGCGCGCAGGAGAACAGCAGGGTCACGTTGATCGGAATGCCGGCATGGATCGAGTCCTCGATCGCCGGAATGCCCGCGGGAAGGCCGGGGATCTTCACCAGCAGATTGGGACATGCGGCCTGGGCATGGATCTGTCGCGCCGCGGCGGTGCTGCCGACGCTGTCGTGCGCCAGCAGTGGCGACACCTCCATCGACACCCAGCCGTCGCCGTGGTCGCTGGCGTCGAACACCGGCCGGAACAGCTCGGCGGCGCGGCGCAGGTCTTCCAACGCCAGCTCGAGAAACAACGCTTCGCCCGACTTGCCCGCCTTCACTTTCGCGGCGACGCCGGCGTCATAGGCGTGGCCGCTGCCGATGGCCGCATCGAAGATGCTGGGATTGGAGGTCAGTCCGGTGATCGAGAACTCGTCGATGTATTGGCGCAAGGTGCCGTCGTCGAGGATCTCGCGGGTGATGTTGTCCAGCCACAGACTCTGGCCGAGCGCGTGCAGGTGCCGGGTAGGGTTCATGTCGACTCCGGAGAGGATGTGATCGGCGGGACGGCCCCATCGGCGCGGGCTGGCGGCGCGCGCGCGGCGGCGCTGAAGTCCGCCAGTGCGACGTGGCGCAGCTGACCGATGTGATCGACGCTGAGGTCGGGTGCCGGGTCCAGGGCGCCGATCTGCACCCCGGCGGCGTAATGGCCCTGGCGCACGAACACGGTGGTGACGCGGGCGCCCAGCTCGCGCTTGACCGCCGCCAGCAGCAGCGCCTTGTCATCGACCATCACGTAGTGGGCGGCCGGGAACCGCTGTTGCATCGCGGCCAGCCGCTGCTGCTTGTGCACGTACACCAGCACCCGCCCGGCCACCGCCTGCCACAGGCCGCAGCGGCGGATCTTGTGCGGCTGGAACACGATGTCGCCGTCGGAAAAAACCACCGGGGTGCCGATCGTTTCCAGGTGCCGCAGCGTCTGCCGCGCCTCCGGGTAGAAGCGCTCGGCGAAGGGATAGTCGAGCAGGAAAGCGGACAGCTGCAGCAGGGCCGGCTCGTCGTCATGGCCCAGCCGCAGCTGCTGCAGTGCGCCGAGATAGTCGGCGTAGCCGAGCGTGCGCTTCAGCCCGGCATACAGCGACCAGTAGCGCTCGCGCTGTCCGGCTCCGACGCTGCGGTCGAGCTGCGCGCCAAGGTCGGCGGCAAAGCGGTCGTTGTCGAGCAGGGTGTTGTCGACATCGAGCAGGAACAGCGGGCGCTGCGCACTCAGCATGGCGCGCCCGCCTCCGGCTGCGGATCGTGCCAGCCCTCGTCGTCGGCGACGATCGCCGCCGCTGCGGGTGGACCCCAGCTGCCGCGCGGGTAGGACTGCACCGGTCCAGGTGCATCCAGGACGGGCTGCACCACCGCCCACGCCTGTTCGACGCAGGCATCACTGGTGAACAGCGTGCCGTCACCGCGGAGGGCATCGCCCAGCAGGCGCTGGTAAGGCAGCGCTTCGTAGCCGGGCTGATTGCGCGCCAGCAGCTCCACGCCTTCGCCGCGCATCGCCGATCCGGCCTGCTTGACCCGGGTCCCGGCGGCGATCACCACCTCGGGGCTGAGCCGGAAGCGGAAAAAGTTCGATTGCGCCGGGCTGATGACGTCGAACACCGGCAATGGCGGCGGGTTGAGGTCCACCCTTACTTCGGTGGTGGTGATCGGCAGGCATTTGCCGGCGCGCAGGTAGAACGGCACCCCGGCCCAGCGCCACGTATCGATGTGCAGCCGCAGCGCGATTAAGGTTTCCACCTGCGAGTCGGGCGCCACGCCTTTCTCGTGGCGATAGCCGTCGAACTGGCCGCGCACCACGTTGGCCGGTTCCAGCGGACGCATCGCCCGCAGCAGCCGCAGCTTCTCGGCGCGCATCCCCGCCGGGTCGGTGCTGACCGGCGCTTCCATCGCCAGCAGGGTGACCACCTGCAGCAGGTGGTTCTGCACCACGTCACGCAGCGCGCCCGCTTCCTCGTAGAAACTGCCGCGGCCTTCGATGCCGAAGCTCTCGGCCAGGGTGATCTCCACACTGTGGATATAGCTGCGGTTCCACAGCGGTTCCAGAAAACTGTTGGCAAAGCGGAAATACAGCAGGTTCTCCACCGCCTCCTTGCCCAGGTAATGGTCGATCCGGAAGATCGCCGATTCGGGGAACACCGTCTGCAGCGTGCGGTTCAGCGCCTGCGCCGAGGCCAGATTGCGACCGAACGGCTTTTCCACCACGATCCGCGCATTGTCGGCACAGCCGGCCCTGGCCAGTCCCTGCACCACCGTGGCGAACATGCTCGGCGGAATGGCCAGGTAATGCAGCGGGCGCCTGGCCTGGCCCAGCCGTTGCCGCAACTCGTGGTAGATCGCGTCCTGGGTGTAATCGCCGTCCAGGTAGTACAGCTGGGCGCACAGCCGGGTGAAGGCAGCAGGGTCGAGCGTGGCGTGTTCTTCGATGCTGGCGCGCGCGCGGTCGCGCAGCTGTTGCTGGCTCCAGCCACTGTAAGCGATGCCGATGATCGGCATATCCAGCTCGCCGGCGAGGATCATCGCCTGCAGCGCAGGGAAGATCTTCTTGTACGCCAGGTCACCGGTCGCACCGAAAAATACAAACGCGTCTGAACAGTGACTGGTCATGGCCGCAACACCGGCAGCCGCACTGCCGGCAAGGTGCTCGCTGTCATCGCCAATGCATGGCCTGGACCGCCACCGTGCTCCCGGCCACGTTAAGGCCGGGCATGGAGCGGCTTTCACACAGCACAAAGCCCGCCCTGGCGCGCTAGGACGGCGGCGGGCAGCGCACCTGCAGGTAGTGGTCCTTGGCGTCGTCGACCAGGGTGATCGGAGCCCCGGCATCCAGCGTCTGCGCGCCATCGGCGGGCGCATCGGCGCGGATGACGGTGATGTGGTAATCGGTGCCGCCATAGCGGTAGTCCACGGTGAAGGACGGCCATTCCAGCGGCACCAGCGGCGCGATACGCAGCTGCGCGCCCTGCACCTGCACGCCGAGCAGCGATTCCAGCAGCAGCCGGTACATCCAGCCGGCCGAACCGGTGTACCAGCTCCAGCCGCCGCGGCCCACGTGGCTCTCCGCCGCGTAGACATCGGCGGCGACCACGTACGGTTCCAGCTGGTAGATGGCGGCGGCGGCATCGCTGCGGCCGTGCCGGGTCGGTTCGAGCAGGCGCAGCAGCTGCCACGCGCGCGGGCCGTCGCCGCGGGCGGCAAAGGCCATGGCGGCCCAGATCGCGGCCTGGGTGTACTGGCCGCCGTTCTCGCGCACGCCCGGCACATAGCCCTGGATATAGCCGGGAGTGGGCAGCGAACGGTCGAACGGGGGTGTCAGCAATCGCACCAGTCCGCTGTCCTCGTCGACCAGGTGTTGCAGCAGCGAGGCCATCGCCTGCTGCTGGCGGCCGTCATCGCCCGCGGCGGACAGCACCGACCAGCTCTGCGCGATCGAATCGATCCGGCATTCGGCGTTGCCGGCCGATCCCAGCGGCGTGCCATCGTCAAAATAGGCGCGCCGGTACCAGTGGCCATCCCAGCCATGCCGCTGCAGATTCTTCTTCAGCGTTGCGGCCTCGGCTTCGCAGTAACCGGCAAAGCCGGCATCGCCATAGCGACGTGCCAGCGGCGCGAACTGCAGCAGGACGTGGTGCAGGAAGAAGCCGAGCCAGACACTTTCCCCCCGGCCGTGTTCACCCACCAGGTTCATGCCATCGTTCCAGTCGCCGCTGCCGATCAGCGGCAGGCCATGCACGCCGCGCGCCGCGGCATGTTCGATGGCGCGCACGCAGTGCCGGTACAACGGCTCGCGCACCTCCGCGCGGGCCGGCAAGTCGTAATACGACTCCTCGCCGGGATTGAGCGGCCGGCCTTTGAGATAGCCGGCCGGTTCGTCGAGCACCGCCTGGTCGCCACTGGTGGTGACATAACGGCTGACCGCCAGCGGCAGCCACAGGTAGTCATCCGAGCAGCGGGTGCGCACACCACGCTCCAGCGGCGGATGCCACCAGTGCTGCACGTCGCCCTCCAGAAACTGGTGCTCGGCGCACAGCAGCAGGTGTTGCCGCACCCTGTAGGGCGCCGCATGCACCATCGCCATCGCATCCTGCAACTGGTCGCGGAAACCGATCGCCCCGCCGGACTGGTAATAGCCGCTGCGCGCCAGGAAGCGGCAGGCGATGGTCTGGTACATCAGCCAGCCATTGACCAGCACATCCACCGCCGGGTCCGGCGTATGCACCTGCACCCGGCCCAGCACCCATTGCCAGTGCAGCCGTACCGCCTCCAGTGCCGCCGCCGCGGTGCCCGGGCCGCGACAGCGTTGCACCAGTTCCACGGCCGCGCGGGCATCGCCAGCCACGCCGAGGCGGAACACCACCTCGTATTCTTCGCCAGGTTCCAGCTCGAAGGGCACCTGGATCGCCGCGCACGGGTCCAGCCCGGCGCCGACCTGTCCGGACAGGCGCGCGTTGGCCAGCGCCGCCGGCGCCCGGGTACTGCCGTTGCGGCCGAGAAATTCCGTGCGGTTGCCACTGAGGCTGCGGCCCGGATCGTCGACATCGAAGAACGCCACCCGATCGGGAAATTCGGTGTTGTAGGCATTGCGCGCCAGCAACGCACCGGTAAGCGGATCGGTCTCGGTCACCACATACATGCCCATGCGCGCGCGCAGATCACCCAGCACCCATTCGACATACCCGGTGGCCGACAGCCGCCGCCGGCGCGCGGAATCGTTGCGGACCTTCAGCACGATGAACTTGACCGGCAGATCCTGCGCCACGTACATCCACACGCTGCTGTCGATGCCATCCTGCTGGTGCTCGAACACGCTGTAGCCGAAGCCGTGGCGGATCCGGTAGCTGCCCTGGCCGCGACACGGCAACGGGGTTGGCGACCAGTAGCGGCCGCTATGCTCGTCGCGCAGGTACAGCGCCTCGCCACTGGCATCGGTGACCGGATCATTGGCCCAGGGCGTGAGCCGGAATTCGTGCGCGTTCTCGCCCCAGGTATGGGCGCTGCCGCTTTCGGAAACGATGCTGCCGAACTGCGGATTTGCCAGCACATTGGCCCACGGCGCCGGCGTGGCGTGCCCGGCGGCCAAGGTGATGATGTACTCGCTGCCATCGGCGCTGAAGCCGCCGTAGGGCCCTTCCAGCAGCAGCGGCAATGGCGCCGGCGGCGGGGGCGGCAGCTCCCGCTCGGCCGTGCCCCTGACCGCCAGCTGCGCCGGATACAGCCGCAGCGGCCGGCGCGCCGCCTGCTCGGCAAGACTGCCGCCATTTCCCGCCAGCACCAGCCGCGCCACCGTCTGCACCAGGATGCGGTCTTCGCTGGCGATCTGCTGCGCCGGGACCACGAAGATTCCCCCGGCCCGGTTGACCAGGCTCGCCTCCACCCCCGAGCTGATCAGCCCCATGACCATGTCCTGCAGCTGCAGGCGATAGCCGGCGTGGTCTTCGATCAGCACCACCAGGTCCACCGCCAGGCCCTTGAGCCGCCAGTACGCGTGGGCCTGCACCAGTTGCCGTGCCAGCGGCACATGCGCCGGCGTGGAGATGTGCAGCAGCACGATCGGCAGGTCGCCGGAGATCGCCTGTCCCCACAGCGCCGACTGGCCGCGGCGGTTGGCGCGCAGGATCGCCGCGTCGGCGCGGACGGCGGCGTTGGCATACAGGATCGAGGCGGCCATCAGCTCGTACAACTGCGCGTCGGCGTGGCTGGCGTTGAGCTGGCGCAGCATCACTTGGCTGTGGGTCCAGGCCAGGTCGAACACGCGCTCGGCCAGATGCCGGTCGCGGTATTTGGCGATCAGATGCAGGCAGGCCTGGCGGCTGTCGCCCACCCCGGTGACCATGTCCACCAGCGCCGACTGCTCCGGTTGCAGCGTGATCCGGCAGCGGATGGCGACAATCGGGTCCAATACCGCGCCGTGGCTGTCCGAGAGCCGGCCATCACCGCCGGGGCCGGCCTGCAGCACTACCGGGTCGGCCACACTGCGGCCGCGGCCGATAAAGCGGGCACGGTCGGTTTCGTAGGAAATCTGCTGGACATCGGCCTCGTGCACGGCCATCAGGTGGCACATCCACGGCGCCGGATCGGCGCCCGAGCGCGGCCGCCGGGTACAGACGATGGCCTGCAGTTCCGGGATCAGCTCGGTCTGCACGAACAGCTTGCTGAAAGCCGGGTGCAGCGCATCGGCGATGGCCGGCGCCAGCACCACTTCGGCATAGCTGGTGATCTCGATCGTGCGCGCGACCCGGCTGCGATTGGTGAGGCGGACCCGGCGCAGCTCGATGTCGTCCTCGGACGACACCACGATTTCGGTATGCGCGTCGTAATCCTGGTTGCGCACACGGAACTCGGCGCGGGCATCGGAAAACGCCGCCTCGTAGTGCTCCACCGGTTTGAGCAACGGCTGGTGCGTGGCCGACCAGCACTGGCCGCTGGCGACATCGCGCAGGTAGCAGAACAGGCCCCAGTCGTCCCTGCTGAGGTCCTCCTGCCAGCGCGTGACCGCCAGCTCGCCGCAGCGGCTGTAGCCGCCGCCAGCGCTGCTGACCATCACGTGGTAATGGCCGTTGGACAGCAGCTGCACCGCCGGCCGCGAGCGGTCCGGGTCGGTGAATATCCGCAGCGTGGCCTCGGCGTTGGCGGTGCCCCCGGCCGGATTTCCGGTCGCATGCAGGTACTTGACCGCGGTGCGGGGCATCCGTTCCTGCAGCAACAGCAACGTCGCCCGCAGGTGCGGATCGGTCTGGAAGCGGCGCTGCATCGGCTGCTGCCGCAACAGATAGTCCAGCGCCAGCAGACTCATTCCCTGGTGATGGGCCATGAAGGCCCGCAGCACCACCGCGCGTTGCCCGCGCGGCAAGCGCGCCGGGGTGTAGTCGACCGCCTCGTACAGGCCGAAGCGTCCTTCCAGCCCCTCGGCGGCCAGCCGCTGCAGATTGGCGCAGGCCGGCCCGGGCGCCACCATCAACGCCAGCGCGCTGGCATAGGGCGCCACCACCAGCTCTTCTTCCAGGCCCCGTTTGAGCCCCAGTCCGGGCACGCCGAATGCGCGGTACTGGTAGTTCAGATGGATGTCCATGATGTTGTACATCGACTCGGAGATGCCCCACGGCACCCCGCGCTGGCTGCCGTATTCGATCTGCCGGGCCACCGCGGCGCGGCAGGTCTGGTCGAGCAGGCTGTCCTCGTAGCCGGGCATGACCAGCAACGGCATCAGGTACTCGAACATCGAGCCGGTCCATGACAGCAGCACCGGCTCCCCGCCGGTGGTGGTCAGCAGCCGCCGCAGCATGAACCAGGTTTCCTGCGGCAGTTGTTCCTGGGCGATGGCGACAAAGCTGGCCAACCGCGCTTCGGAGGCCAGCAGGTCGTAATGCCCGTTGTCGAGCCGGCGCTCTTCGAGGTTGTAGCCGATCGTCAGCAGCTCGGCGAGCGGATCGTAGAGGAAGCCGTATTCCATGACCGCCATCGTGGCCAGCTGCGCGGCCAGCCCGGTGATCTCCTGAACCAGCATGGCGGCGACCGGCTGCAGCGGGCGGGCGGCCAGCTGCCGCAGCGTGGCAAAGCCGTCCGCCGCAGGCGCACCGGCAGCGGACGCGATGCTGAAACCGGCGAGATACGTGCTGGCATCGTGGCACTGCGCCGCCAGTGCGGTTATCCAGAAACCGGCCTCATCGTCGGCCTCGCCGGTATGGGCGGCGGCCAGCGCTGCGCTGAGCCCCTGCAGTCGCGGCAGACACACCTGCGCGGCCTCGAGTGTCAGCGGCCGCGCCGCGCGTGCCTGGTCCAGCTCGCGCTGGAACGCGGCCAGGCCGCCGGTATCGATAGCCTGCGCCGCGCAGGCCGTGCGCAGCACCTGCACGGTGTCGTCGAGCCCTTCCAGCAGTCGCGGGTCGAACACCGGTTCATCGACCAGGGCCAGCAGTCCGGCGCGCAGCGTCAGCAGGTGCCCGGCCAGGTTGCCGCTGTCCACGGTGGAGATGTAGTGCGGGGGCAGCGGCTGCAGCGTGAGCGTGTCGTACCAGTTGTAGAAATGGCCGCGGTGCCGCTGCAGTTGCAACATGGTCTGCAGCGCCGGCGCGGTCCGTTGCAGCAATCGCTGCGCGGTCAGGTAACCGAAGTCATACGCGGCCAGATTGGCCAGCAGGGCCAGCCCCATATTGGTGGGCGAGGTGCGATGGGCGATGCGCGCTGGCTGTTCCTGCACATTGTCCGGCGGCAGCCAGTTGTCCTGCGGGCCGACATGGGCTTCGAAGAAGCCCCAGGTCTTGCGGGCCAGCGCCCGCAGGAAGCGCAGCTCAACGGCGGACGGGGAGAACTCCGCACGTCCGGACGGCCGCCCCACCCACCACGCCAGCCCGGGGGCCAGCAGCCACAACAGCAGGACCGGCGCGGCCACCATCAGCGCCGCCGGGCGCTGCACCGCCAACGCCGGCACCAGCGCCAGGGCAAGCCCCGGGGCGATCCACATCAGCCGGTAGTGCCCGGCCAGGCTCGCCGTGCTGGTGCGCTCGGTCTCGCGCGAGGCGTTCCACTGCAACCGGTGACGGTGGCTGATCGCCATCCGCCACAACGTGCGGATCACCGCATCGAGGCTGTAGAGCGCCTCGTGCGGCAGCCACGCCAGCGTCAATCCCACCCGCAGCAGCTGCTGCCCGGTCGCCTGCAGGCACAGCCGCAGGTGCTGGCCAAACGGCAGGTCGCGCGGCTTGCGCAGCAACGCCAGTACCGCTGCCAGCAGCCCGGGCAGCAGCAGCACCGCCACCACCAGCGTCGTCCACAGCAGCAGTGGCGAGAGCACCAGCCACGCGGTCACCAGCAATCCCAGCAGCACAACCGGCATCAGGCTGCGGCGCAGGTTGTCGAATATCTTCCAGCGCGACAGCAGCGACAGGTGGACCGCCGGGCCGGTGCTGTCCTTGCGCGGCACCCGCGGCCACAGCCACGGCAGCAATTGCCAGTCACCGCGGATCCAGCGATGGCGGCGGGTCACGTCGGCGCTGTAGCGGGAGGTGTATTCCTCGTACAGCTGCAGGTCGCTGATCAGCCCCGAGCGCGCATAGCAGCCCTCGATCAGGTCATGGCTGAGGATGCGGTTGTCGGGAAAGCGGTCATCAATGGCGCGCTCGAATGCCTGCAGGTCGTAGATGCCCTTGCCGATGAACGAGCCTTCGCCAAACAGGTCCTGGTACACATCCGAAACCGTCCGCGTATACGGATCGATGCCGGCATCGCTGCCGAACAGGCGCGCATAGCTCAAGCGCGCCGCGCTGGGCAGGCTGATTCCCACGCGCGGTTGCAGGATCGCGTAGCCGGCCACGACCCGGCCTTTTTCCGGGTCGTAGCGAGGCTGGTTGAGCGGATGCGCCATGGCGCCGATGAACTGCCGCGCGATGCCACGCGGCAGCTGCGTATCCACATCCAGGGTGATGACATATTTCACCTCTTCCAGCACGTCGAGGCGGCCGACAATCAGGCAGAAACGATCGGTCCGGCCGCCCAGCAGCAACGCGTTGAGGTCGGCCAGTTTGCCGCGCTTGCGCTCGTGACCCATCCAGGTCCGCTCGAGCGGATTCCAGCGCCGGGGCCGGTGGAACAGGAAGAAGCGCTCGCCGCGCGCATCGCCGTGGATCGCATTGAGCCGCTCGATGCCGTGCTGCGCGCGCTCCAGTATCGCCGCGTCGTCGGCCATCACTTCGGCAGGGGCATCGCCGAAGTCGGTCAGCAGCGCGAAATGCAGGTGTTCGTCACGGTTGGCGAGGAAGCGCACCTCCAACCCTTCGATCAGTTCATCGACATCCTGCAGCCGCGAAAACATGCACGGCACCACCACCAGGCTGCGCTTGTGGACGGGCACGCCTTCTGAATAATCCATGCGCGGCAGCATCTGCGGCTTCAGCACGATCGACGCCAGCCAATGCACCACACTGATCGCCAGCTGGCCGGCGGCCATCACCCCGGCCACGGCGGGCAGCAGCCACCAGTGCGTGTGGACGCCGCTGTGCGCCAAGCTGTGCAGCAACGGCCAGCAGACGCCCAGCGTCAGCAGCGTGATCGCGCCGAAATAGAACCGCAGCGGGAACCGCGTCAGCCGTTGCTGCCACGCGTCGCGATAGCCCGGCCGCGCGCCGAGCTGCCGTTGCAGCAGCGGCAGCCCGTGGCCGACCAGGTAGAAGCCGACATGGCCCTCGCTGCCGGTCGCCCCCGCAGCGGACCGGCGGGCCAGCGCCAGCGCGCTCTGCGCCACCTCCACCTCGCCGCGACCGCTGTTGCGCGCCAGCCGCTCCACCACGTGGCGATAGTCGTCGCGGGTGGCGAAGTCCATTTCCGCATAGACCGCGGCCGGATCATCGCGCAACACGCGCTCGACCGCGCTGGCACTTTCCACGAATTCGCGCCAGTCCACGGTGGCCAGCAGGCGCAGGCTGGCGATGCTGTTGCCGATCGACACCTGGTCGGCGGCCTGTTGCTGGGCCTCCAGCTGCACCAGGCGCTCGATGCCCAGCCCCGATTCGGCCAGGTGCTGTTCAATCCAGTTCAACGGCAGCGCCAGCGCCGGCCCCTGCCCCTGCAACCGCCGGGTCAGTTCGGCGACAAACGAGCTGACCATCGGCGGCGCGGAGCGGGCCATGTCGGCCAGCGTCAGCACCACGTTTTTGGGATCGCGCTCGGCCACTTCCACCATCCGCCCGGCCCACTGGCCGGCCAGATTGCGTTCATCCCAGTCGGCCAGCACCGATGCCGCGATCCGGCGCAGATTCTCGATCAGCGCCAGCCGCAGCATGATCGGAATGGCCCACAACTCGCCCAGGGTCAGCTCGGTGACGCGCTGGTAGGAAGCCACGAAGCGGCCCAGCCGTTCGCGGTCGATGCGGCCGTCGCCATGGCTGATCGTTTCGATGGCGATGTCGTAGACCCGCGGCCGTTGCGCGTTTGCCCCGTTGAGCAGCCGCGGCAGCTCGCGGCTGTAGCCTTTGGGCAGATGCCGGTGGGCGGTGCGGATCTGTTCTTCAATCAGGTAGTAGTTGTCGAGCAGCCATTCGGCGGCCGGGGTGATGGCCCGATCCGCGCCATGGGCGCGGGTCAGCAACTCGCAGGAACGGGCCAGCAACGCCTCGTTGGCCGCCAGTCGCTGCAACAGCCAGTTTCCCGGCGAACAGGGCCCGGACCGATGCGCGCTGGCCAATGCGGCGCCATACACATCCATCTGCTCGGCACTGAACAACTCCGAGCGCAGGATCGGCTCGCGCAGTTGTTGCCGCGGCCGGCTACGGCTGGCACCCGGACGGAACCCGACTCTGAGCCGGCGGATCCGGCGCGCGAGAAGGAAGGAACTGATCATGGAAAGTCGCCTTCCTTTGCAGCTCGGGCAGGGCAACGAAGCAGGGCGCGACCCCAGCGGCAAACAATCGCGAACGCGCCGGCCAAGGCGTCAAGTTCTACCCCCCTCGCGCGCAGTGGCGCGTGAAAGCACCCCGCCGCCACACGGGACCGGCAGCGATCCGCCAGCGCGGTGAACACCGCGAGGGCGTCGCTGCGGGAGGGTTACCGCGGGGCCACGGACGGCGGCTGCAGCACTTGGCGCAGCATCGCCTTGAGCCGGCGGCCTTCGGCATGGAAGTAGTCGCGCTCTTGCCGCCAGGCGGGAAAGCGCGCTTCCACCTCGGCCCAGAACGCCGGTGAATGGTTGGCCTGCAGCAGGTGGCACAGCTCGTGGACCAGCACATATTCGAAGGCCGACGGCCGGCCCAGCACCAGCGCCAGGTCCAGCGCCATCGAGCCATCGGGTGCCAGTGATCCCCACTGCGAGGACATCACTTTCAAGCGCAGGCGGCTGGGCGCACGCGGCAATCCCGGCAGGTAGCGGGGCAGCCAGTGGCCGACATCGGCGCGCATCTGCGCCTCGTAGAATTCGCGCAGCGCGCGGCGCAATGCGGCCTCGCCGGCCTGGGGCGGCAACTGGATGCAGGCGCCGCCGGCATCCACCGATATCCGCGTGAACCGGCCTGGTTGCCAGCGCAGTGGCACCAGCGCTCCACGCAGTGGCAGGAACCCGGGTTCGTTCAGTCGCACCAGTGCCGGCAGCTCGTCGCGACGGTAGCGGGCCAGCTGCTCTCCCAGCCATTGCCGGTTGGCGTGCAGGAAGCGCTCGCCGGCCACCAGGCTGGCGCGCGGCGGCAAGGTCAGGCGCACCCCGCGTTCATCGACACTGAGCTTGAGCCGGCGTGCTCGCGGATCGCGCACGCGCAGCACGTCGATCTCGGTTTCCTCCAGCCGCAGCCGCACCGTGTCGCGTTGCATTGCGGGTGCGGCGGGAACCACGAGACGGCGGAACAGGCTGGACATGCTCACAGCATAGCCCCTGTCCCGCGCCCGCCTGTGCAAAAAATTCGCCGCCTCAGGTCTCGGCCTTGCTCAGCTTGAACGCCTGTTCCAGCAACAGGAACAGGCGCTGGATCTCACCGCTCTGCAGCACGAAACGCGCATCCAGTTCGGCGCGGCGACCGTCGTCGTCGGAATGCTCGAGCTGGTCGAGCGCACCGTCCAGGAACTTCAGCTTGCGCACGATCAGGTCATCGCCGAGCACGAACGAAAGGTTGTCCTCGAACACCAGCGCCAGCTTGGTTACCTGCTTGCCCGCATCCAGGTGCTTGTCGATCTCGTCGCAACGCAGTTCCTGGTGCTGGCACTTGACCACCGCGCCGCCTTCGGCCGGGTCCTTCATCTCGCATTCTTCGCCCAGGCTGAAGCCGGTCGGCAGCGGCTCGCCTGCAATCCAGCCGGTCAGGATCGAGCGCGGCGCGACTTCGGCGTTGAGCGGCATCGCCGGGAAGCTGCCGAGCATGCCGCGGATATCGCTCATCACGTTCTCGGCGGTCTTCTGGCTGGAGCCGTTGACCGCGACATAGCCGTTGGCCAGATCGAAGAACGCGTCGACCCGCGAAGTCTTCACGAACGCACGCGGCATCAGCTCATGCAGCAGGTCATCCTTCAGCCGCTTGCGCTCACGCCCGCCCGGGCGCCGGCCTTCCTTTTCCTCGATCTCTTCCAGCCGGCGCTCCAGCAGGTCGTTGACCACGGCGCCGGGCAGGATCTTCTCCTCGCCGCCGACCGTCAGCCACAGCGCATCACCGATGCGATGCGAGAACACTTCCTTCTCCTCGCGACCGAACGGCGAGATGAAGCCACGCGAACTCATTTCCAGCGCACCGACCGGTTTGAGCAGCACCTGCGGCAGCAGTGTGTCGACTTCGGAAAAATCCACCGAGGTGGGGAAACGGAAAAACGTCAGATTCTTGAAGAACATGGATTACCAGTAGAGGTTCGAAAGAAGGAATGCGGCTGCGTCCGCAAGATTAGGCGATGGGCGTCTCAAGCCATGCGTCAGCGTCAGCGCCATCGCCGCGCCCCGACTCGGCAGTGGGCGCTGGCGCCACACCACCGCCCAGCGTCATGAAATCGAACAACGCAGGGTCCGCCAGCTGCGACGGTTCCACGTTGCCCAGCGCGCGCCCGATCTGGTCGATGCGCCCGGGATGCTCCCGTTCCCACTGCTGCAGCATCAGGCCCACCTGCTTGCGCTGCAGGTTTTCCTGGCTCCCGCACAGGTTGCACGGAATGATCGGGAACTGGCGCGCCTGCGCGTAGTCGACGATATCGGCCTCGCGCACATAAGCCAGCGGCCGGATCACCACATGCCGGCCGTCGTCGCTGCGCAGCTTGGGCGGCATGCCCGAGAGCTTGGCGTGGTGGAACAGGTTCATGAAAAACGTGGCCACCATGTCGTCACGATGATGGCCCAGCGCGATCTTGGTGAAGCCGTGCTGCCGAGCGTGGTTGTACAGCGCGCCTCGACGCAGGCGCGAGCACAGTGAACACATGGTCTTGCCTTCGGCGATCACCCGGTTGACCACCGAGTAGGTGTCCTGCTCGATGATCTGGAACGGCACGCCCAGCGCCTGCAGATACTGCGGCAACACCTGCGCCGGAAAACCGGGCTGCTTCTGGTCCAGGTTGACCGCCACCAGCGCGAACGGCACCGGCGCCTTTTTCTGCAGCTGCAGCAGGATGTCCAGCAGGGTATGGCTGTCCTTGCCGCCGGACAGGCACACCATCACCTTGTCGCCGGCCTCGATCATGCCGAAGTCGGCGATGGCCTGGCCCACCTGGCGGCGCAGGCGCTTGCCCAGCAGGTGCTGCCCACGTAGCGCCACGCCGGGCGCGAGCGAGCGCGGAGCGGGATCGGACAGGGAAATAACAGCGCTCATCGCGGCCATTCTACCGGCTCGCCAGCGCCCGCACGGCTGGCGCATCTGCCGCTGCGTTCCATGCGCAGGCGTCTCCGCGGCTGTGTATGCTCGGTGTCCGTGGAAACCCGCACACCCGACCAGATCCGCCAACGCATTGCCGAACTGCTGGCAGAACACCGTGCGCTCGACGAACGGATCCGGCATATAGCGGCCAATCTGGACGACGAGCTGGAAGCCAAGCGGCTGAAGAAGCGCAAGCTGCAGCTGAAAGACTGCATCGCCCAGCTGGAAACCCTGCTGATTCCCGACGAGCCTGCCTGAGGCGGCGGCTGGAGCGCCGGTCGGAAACGACGCCGGGACCATCGAGATCATTGCTACCAGCGCCCGCCGCATCGCGCGGTGCTGCGCTCATCCGTCCGTGGATCGCCGGCAGACATGACCGCGCATCCGCCGGTGGCAGCGCATTCGCGCGCCCATATCCGCCGCGCTAGGCATCCGATATGTCCAGTGGATCACGGAGGCAGGCGGAGCTGTCGGGCGCGGTATTTGCCCGGTTTCCAGCGCCCGGCACCGCTGGCTGGAGCAGGCAACCCGGCACTCCGGATCACCTGCTGCGTCAGGGCCGCGGCACCGGCTCTTCCGCCTTGGCCGCTTCCGGGCTGACGCGCTCGATGGTGTGGCGCAGCTCGCGGCCGAGGATGAACTTGGCATCCTTGGCCCAGGCATCCAGGCGATCATCGAACAGCAGCTTGCTGTTCTCGTCCGGCCACACCAGCCGCAGTTCGCGCAGCTTCTGGATGAAGCCGCGGAACAGGGTGCGGTCGAAGAACTCCGGCGCCGCCGGTGCGTACAGCAGGCTCAGGCGCTGCGCCGCCTGCTGGCACAGGCTTTCCAGCTCACCGGCGCCGAGCACGCCCGGGCCGTTCTTCACCAGCACCGAAATGGCGATGTAATAACGCTCGAACGCCTGCTGCAGCGAGTGCCCGATCGCGCGCAGGCGGAACACTTCGTCGGTCTGGCCGGTACTGCGCGCGAGCATGCCGCCATCATCCTCGTTGACCTGCTGGAGCAGGCCCTCGCGCATGAACACGTTGATGGTCTGGTCGATGCGCGCGGCGAACTCGTCTTCGGTCCACGGCAGGAACAGCTCGGCCTGCAGGAACGGATACAGCCCGCGGCCCAGGCGCAGCAGGCCGCCGCGGCTCATGCGCCGGTTGTTCTGGAAGCAGCACGCCACCCACGACGAGGCGGTGAACAGATGCACCACGTTGTTGCGGAAATAGCTCAGCAGCACCGCGGTGTCGCCGCGGACGCTGAGCACATCGCCCAGCGGGTGCCTGATGCGGGTGAGGACGTTGATTTCCTCGGCGTGGGCGATGATGCGATCGGGCGAATGCGGGGTCACCGTCACCCGTTCCGAATACGGCATTTCCGCCAGCAGGGTCTTGCACAGTTCGATCTGCGCGATCAGGTCGGCTTCGCCCATTGCATGCTTGGGCGTGGACAGCAGCGCCAGCGCCAGCAGGTTGATCGGGTTGACGTCGGCGGCGCCGTTGATGCGCACCTGGATCTGCTGGGCCAGCGTGTCGACCGTGCCGGCCAGCCATGCCGGCTTCTCGTCCTCGGCGATCGCCCTGCCATCCCAGCCCGGCGCGCGCTCGGCCAACACGTCGTTGAGCGCGATCGGCTCGCCGAAATTCACCACCACCTGGCCGTAGTTCTGCTTGAGCACCTTGGGGATGCCCCACAGCAGCGACCAGATCGATTCCTTTTCCTTCGCCCGCCCGGACAGCTCGTCCAGATAGCTGCCGCCCTCCATCAACTTTTCGTAGCCGATGTAGATCGGCTGGAACAGCACCGGCTTGCGCGGCTGGCGCAGGAACGCGCGCAGCGTCATCGAGATCATGCCGCCCTTGGGCTGCAGCAGGCGTCCGGTGCGCGAGCGCCCGCCTTCGACGAAGTACTCGATCGAGTAACCACCGCCGACCAGCTGCGCCACGTACTCGCTGAGCACCGCCGAATACAGCGCGTTGCCGCGGATCGAACGGCGGATGAAGAAGGCGCCACCCTTGCGCAGCAAGGTACCGACCACCGGCAGGTTGAGGTTGATGCCGGCCACGATATGCGGCGGCACGATGCCGCGGTCGTACAGCAGGTAGGACAGCAGCAGGTAGTCCATGTGGCTGCGGTGGCTGGGCACGTAGATCACCTCGTGCCCGGGCGCGGCGGCCTTGAACTTGTCCAGGTGGTGCACCAGCACGCCGGCGTAGATGCGGTTCCAGACGTGGGTCAGCATGAAGCTGGCCGAACGCACCACCGGGCTGGAATAGTCGGCGGCGATTTCCCACGCATAGCCTTGCGCCTTCTTCCAGGCGTCGGCGGTCTTGGTGTTGTCGCGCTTGGCCTGGGCGGCGATCGCCTCGCGCACCGTGTCGGCCTCCAGCACCTTGTCCACCAGCAGGCGGCGGGTGGACAGGTCCGGTCCGATCACCGATTCACGGATGCGGCGGAAGTGGGCGCGCAGCACCCGCTGCAGCTTGCGCACCGTGCGTTCCGGCTCCAGCCCTTCATCGACGGTGCCGCGCAGCGATACCGGCGGGGCGAAGCGCACGATGGTGCCGCGACCGTTGAGCAGGATCGCCAGCAGGCGGCGGAAGCGCCCGACCAGCGCCCAGTTTTCCGAGAACAGCACCGAGAACCAGCCGCTCTGCTTGTCCGGCGCGCGGCCGACAAAGATCGACACCGGCACCAGATGCACGTCCAGCCCGCTGTTGCTGCGATGCGCCTGCAGCACCTTGGCCAATGAATCGGAATGGGTCTTGGCGCCGCGCTGCTCGGGGATCAGCGAGTGGCTGCTGGAACGGCGCGACAACGCCACATACGCGCGCCGGCGGCCGGTCGGATCCCCGGTCAGCGGCACCAGCGGCGAGGGCAGGCCGGCCTGGCGGCAGGCCTTGTCCAGGATCAGCGCATTGGACAGCCCGTAGTCTTCCAGCACGTACACCAGCGGGCGGCCATCGTGGTAGTCGTCTGCCAGCTCCGGCTCGATCTTCAACGCCAGCCACGGATCGATCAGCCGCCCGAGCAGGCGCGCCCACAGCGGGCGGCGACCGCCCCGGGCCGGGACGGGTTGCAGGTGGGCAGAGGTGGCAGCGACAGGGGACAGCGGCAAGTCTGGCCCGCTCGTGCTATCGCGCGGCGGCACGGGCTGGTCACCCGGCTCGGGAAGGGAATTGGATTTCGACATCGGCGCCATTATGGCTTAGCCGGCCAACCGGCGGGATCGCTGGCGGGGTCGGCTTGCAGCGTTGTTGCGGCCTCGCGCTCGTCCTGCGCGCGTGCCTGGGCCATTTTTTTCTGCGTCGCCGCTGCCAGTATCCGGTCAACCTCGGCCAGGCCCTCGGCCGGATACCAGTGGCCCTCGCGGCGCACCAGCAGCACCTGGATGTCCAGTTCCTTGCCGGCCAGGGGGTAGCGCACGCGCACCGTGGCCTGATCGCCGTGCTCAGCCACCAGCCCGGTGCGCAGCTGCGACAGGCTGTCATCGAGCGACAGGCCGTAGCTGGCCAGCACGGTCTTGAGGCTGCGCAGCATCGGCCCCAACCGTTGCAGGCTGCCCGTCATGCCGGTCTGGCTGAAGGCCTGTTCGCTGTCCAGCGCCACCTGGCGTGCCGCCACGGTCATGACGCTGATCGCGGCCTGCGCCAGCGCCGGGTCGGACAGCGGCGCGGCCATCGCCCAGTTGCTCAGCGCGGTGACCAGTTGCACGTAGTGGTCGCGCTGCTCGGCGCTGTAGTCGCCCTGGCTGCCCAGATACTGCACGCCGAACAGGCCCAGCGAATGCGCCGCCTGGCGCACACCGGGAGCCTGGCCGGCAATCTGCGCCTTGAACCCCCGCTGCAGTCGTTTTTCCGCATCCGCCGCCGACAGCGACGCCAGCATGTCGGGCAGCTTCCGGTCCAGCGGCAGCTCGGTCAGCGGCCAGCGGCTGCCGCCATCGCTCCAGGCCGCCTCCAGCTGCGCGTACTGCGCCGGCGGGACTGCCGCGCGCGCATAGCCGACCAGATCGTCGTTGCGGAGGTAGTCGGCCAGCTGGCGCACCGCCGAGGCCGGCTCGGTGGCGGCGCCGGGCAACTCGGGCGCCTCACGCCGGCAACCGGCAGCCAGTGCCAGCGCACACAGCGGCAGCAACCACCAAAGATGATGCGTGCTCGATAAACGGCATGGCATGGCGTCGCTACTCCTCCCCGGGCGCGGCCCGCATCTTGCGGCCTGGGTCCTGAAAGCGGCAAGCACCGCCATCACGCCGGTCTGCCGCGTCGGGCTGTTGCCCAAAAAAAAGAGGCCGCCCCGTTGCCGGTGGCGAACCTCCTCAAGCCGGCAGGACGCCGGTGAACATGGTGTGGCACAACCACCGGCAGTGCCGGTTGCGGCAAATCGTACCTGCGCTTGAGAGTTAATTCAATACTTGAAAATATACGATTCAAGCCATTGTTTTTAATGGAATTGCTCTTGGATCTCGGCCTGTATTGCTAGAGCGGCCGCGCGCGGATCGGACGCCAGCCGGATCGGGCGCCCCACCACGATGGCGTCGGCGCCCTCGGCAAAAGCCTGGGCCACGCCGACCGTGCGCTGCTGGTCGTCCCCGACCGCACCCCCCGGGCGGATACCCGGGCAGACGATGGAAAAACCGCCACCGGCGGCGGCGCGGATCGGCGCCGCTTCCTGGCCCGAGGCGATGACGCCGTCGATACCGGCTGCCTGCGCCGCCAGCGCGCGCTCGACCACCACATCCACCGGCTCGCGATCCAGCCCCATCTGCGCCAGATCCGCCCGCCCCATCGACGTCAGCACGGTCACCGCCAGCAGCCGCATGTCCGAACGGTTGGCCGCGGCGGCCGCCTCCATCATCGCCGGATGCCAGCCATGGATCGTGCAGTAGCTGACCGGCCACTGCGACAGCCGCCGGATCACGCCGGCGACGGTGGCGGGGATGTCGAAGAACTTCAGATCCACGAACACGCGCTTGTCGCGTCGCGCCAGCTCCTCGAGCACGGCGAAGTATTCGCCCGAGGCCAGCAGTTCCATGCCGATCTTGTAGAACGACACCGCATCGCCGAGGCGATCCACCCACTCGATGGCCTCGGTGCGGCTGGGCACGTCCAGCGCAAAGATCAGCCGCTCGTGGGGGCTCAATGGCAGCGGCGCGCGACTCACGGCGCGGTCTCCAGCGCATCGCGCTTGGCCTGGCGGCGGATGTCCTCGGGCAGCGACCACTGGTTGTTGAACGCGGCCGACTCCCAGCCGCCGTAGGTCGGGCCCGGGATCACCCACCAGCGTTGGCCAACCCACGGATCATGCTGTTCCATCAGCGTGCGGCGGGTGGCGTAGCGGTTGTCGGTGATCTGCATGAAGTCGGTGATCTGGTCGCCGAACTGCATCAGCACGCGGTATTTCCGCGCCACCAGCTGGCGCCGGCAGCCCTTCTCGCTGCCCTGCTGCTCGCAGCCCGGCACGCTCACGCCCAGGCCCAGATACACGCTGTCGTCGGCCACCGGAAAGCCGACGGCGCGCAGGTTGTCCAGCGTGTCCTGCTTCATCGCCTCGGTGCGGTTGGTGATGTAGATCAGGGTGATGCCGCGGGCGCTGGCTTCACGTGCGAACTCCACCGCGCCGGGCACCGCCTGCGCCTTGCGCTCGGCCACCCACGCCGCCCACGTCGCCTCGCCGTAGCTGGTGCCGTCGCGGACCAGCCGCGCCTGGTAGGGCGAGTTGTCGAGCACGGTCTCATCGACGTCCACCACCACCGCCGGCTTCAGGCTGCCGGTGGCGTGGGTGCCACCTTCCTCGGGCAGCAGCGCATTCCAGTGCGGATCGGCCAGCGCCTGGTCGAGCAGCGCCGCAGCCGCACGCCAGGTCTGCAGCGCCGCGCCGCGGTACTCGTCGGAGCGCTGCACCCAGAGCACCGCATTGAGATTGTCGTTGGCCGCGCTGGCCGTTGCGGGGAGCAGCGCCGGCGTGGCCGACTCGCGTGTCAGCGGGCCGGCTGGCGCACAGGCGGTCAACAGCAGCAGCGAGCCGGCCAACAGGGAGAACGTCGGAATACGGAACATGGACAACACCGGCAACAGGATCGGCGCAGTTTACCGGCTCGCACCGGCGCCGGCCTTGCCGGACGGGTCGGCTATCCTTGCGCCCCCTGCGCCAGACCGGATACCGAAGATGACCGACGCCCTCCAGACCCCCGCTGTTCCCGTGCTCAATGCCGCGCAGGCACGCACCCTGGGCTGTCTGATCGAAAAGGAGGCCACCACGCCGGACACCTATCCGCTGACCGTCAACGCCGCCCAGGTGGCCGCCAACCAGAAAACCGCACGCGAGCCGCTGATGGCGCTGTCGACCGGCGATGTGCACCACGCGCTACGCCAGCTGGAAACACTGGGGCTGGCGCGGCAGCAGTTCTCCTCGCGCGCCGAGCGCTATGAACACCGCACCGGCGCCACGCTGGACCTCACCCGCCAGCAGGTGGCGTTGCTGGGCCTGTTGCTGCTGCGCGGCCCGCAGACGGTCGGCGAACTGTTCGCGCGCAGCGAGCGGCTGGCCAGATTCGCCGATGCCGATGAGGTGCGCCATCACCTGGAACGCCTGGTCCAGCGGGACCTGGGCATCCTGCTGCCGCGCGCCAGCGGCCAGCGCGAAGACCGCTACATGCACCTGCTGTGCGGGCCGGTGGATGCGGAGGCCTTGGCCGCGCAATACCGCGCGCCGTCCACTGCCGGCAGCAACGCACTGGAAGACCGCGTGCAGCAGCTGGAAGCCAGCGTCGCCGCACTGCAGGAGCAACTGGCCCAGCTGCAGCAGCAGACCCGCTGATTCGCCGACGGATTCGCCTGCAGGAGCAGTGCAGGAGCGAAGTAAGTCGCGACCGCAACACCATCGCGACTTACGTCGCTCCTACAAGCCGCGGCGACACCGGATGGCGGATTACGGGTACCTCCACCTGTAGGAGCGACGTGAGTCGCGACAGCACCCTCCACCAAGAGTCGTTGCGACTTACGTCGCTCCTACCAACAGCCAAGCAACAGCGGGACCGCGGGTTACGGGCCTCCCCACCTGTAGGAGCGACGTCAGTCTCGACCACACCCTCCGCCAAGAACCATCGCGACTTGCGTCGCTCCTACAGGGCTTCCGCGGGTGTGTTGATGAACAGCAGCAGCTCCTCGTCCTTGCCCGGCAGCCGCAGCGTCCCGTCGCCGTGGAAGCCGAGAGCCTGCAGCAAGGCGACCGAGCGCAGGTTGCCCGGCGCCACGATCGCGCATAGCGCGCCCAGTCCCAGGGTGCGCCGCGCGTAGTCCAATACCGCGTGCGCGGCTTCCCGCGCGTAGCCTTGGCCGGCATGGCGTTGCAGCAGGGCATAACCGAGATCCGCACTTGGCAGGCCGTCGCGGCGCACCAGCCCGGCATTGCCCAGCCACGCGCCGTCGCTGCGGCGTTCGATCGCGTACATGCCGAAGCCGTGTTGCGCGTAGCTGAGCAACGGCCCGTTGCGGATGTAGTCGCAGGCCTGCTCCTCGGTACGTACGCCGCGATCGCCAATGTACTGGTGGAAGGCCGGTTCGTTGAGCAGCTCCAGCATCGCCGCCGCATCATGCCGGTCGGCCAACAGGTGGCGCAGGCGCACCCGCGCGGTTTCAATCACGACCATCATCGCCACCTCGCCGGGCATGGAAATACCAGCGCAGCCTGAGGTCGGCGCCGCCGGCTGACAAGCGCCCCTCCCGGCACCTCAGTCGAACAGCGCCTGGATCGCCGCCAGCCCGGCCTGCGCTCGTTCCTTCTTGTGCTCCGCATCGGCCACCGGGTCGGCGCCATCGCGCTGGATCTCGGCTGCCGGCAGCTCGTCGAAGAAACGACTGGGCTTGAGCCGGATGTGCTCGCCGAACTTGCGCGTGAGCTTGCTGTAGCTCATCCACAGCTGGATCTTGGCGCGGGTGATGCCGACATACAGCAGGCGTCGCTCCTCCTGCAGGTTGCCCTCGTCCAGGCTGACCTGGTGCGGCAGCACGCCGTCCTCGCAGCCGACGATGAACACATACGGGAATTCCAGGCCCTTGGAGGCGTGCATGGTCATCATCCGCACCTGGTTGCCGCCATCGTCCTTGTCGTTGCGCGACAGCAGCGCCAGCTGCGCGGCCATGTCGCCCGCGCTGGCCCCGCGCGGGCCGTTCTCGAACCACTGCGCCAGCTCTTCCAGATTGCCCGCACGGCGCTGGTAGCCGGCCTCGTCCTTGCTCTGCTGCCGCAACTCGGCCAGCAGGCCCGACTCCTTGGCCAGCCGCCGCACCAGGTCGCCGGAAGACAGGCCCTTCATCTGCGCGCGCAGGTCGCGGACGATGTCGGTGAAGCGGCTCAGGTTGTTGGCCGCGCGCGGCGGCAATTGCGCCAGCGCGCCCAGCGCCTCGGCCGCATGCGCCATCGGCATGTCTTTGTCCGCGGCCAGCTCGGCCAGTTTGGCCAACGTGCCGGCGCCGACCTCGCGCTTGGGTGCCTGCACCGCGCGCATGAAAGCGGTGTCGTCATCCGGGTTCACCAGCAGCCGCAGCCATGCCAGGGTGTCCTTCACCTCCTGGCGCTCCAGGAACACGGTGCCGCCGTTGAGGTGGTAGGGCACGCCGACCAGCTGCAGCGCCTTCTCCAGCGGCCGCGACTGGAAATTGCCGCGGAACAGGATGCAGAAATCGCTCCATGGCACCCGTCGCGAGGTCGCGATGAACTGGATCTCGGCGGCGACCTTCTCCGCTTCATGCTCGCTGTTGCGGCACTCCCACACGCGGATGCGCTCGCCGTCGGCCTGGTCGCTCCACAGCGTTTTCAGATGGTCGTGCGGGTTGTGGGCGATCAGCGCGTTGGCCGCGCGCAGCACGCGGTTGGAGCAGCGGTAGTTCTGCTCCAGCTTGATGATCCGCAGGTTGGGGTATTCGACCCCCATGTTGTTGAGATTTTCCGGATTGGCGCCGCGCCAGGCGTAGATCGACTGGTCATCGTCGCCCACGCAGGTGAAGTTGCCGGCGGGACCGGCCAACTGCTTGAGCAGGCGGTACTGGGCGTCATTGGTGTCCTGGCACTCGTCCACCAGCAGGTAGCCGATGCGCTCGCGCCAGGCCACGGCGATCTCCGGGTTTTCTTCCAGCACCTGCACCGGCAGGCGGATGAGATCGTCGAAATCGACCGCGTTGAAGGCGCTGAGCCGCGCCTGGTAAAGCTCGTAGACCATCGCCGCGTTCTTCTCGCGGCTGCTGCGCGCCGCCATCGCCGCCTGCTCGGGCGACAGACCGGCATTCTTGGCGCGCGAGATCAGGTTTTTCACGTCCTCGATGTCGTCCGGCTTGGCGCTGTGCATCAGATCCTTGATCTGCGCATTGGCGTCGTCGGCATCGAAGATCGAGAAACCGCGCTTGAGCCCGACGGCTGCGTGCTGGATCTGCAGGAACTTCAACCCCAGCGCGTGGAAGGTGCAGATCGTCACCTCGCTGGCGTCCTCGCCGCGCAGGCGCTTGGCCATGCGCTCGCGCATTTCCTTGGCCGACTTGTTGGTGAAGGTGATCGCGGCGATGCGCTTGGCCGGATAGCGCCGGGTGCTGATCAGGTGCGCAATCTTCTCCACGATCACGCGCGTCTTGCCGCTGCCGGCACCGGCCAGCACCAGCAAGGGACCTTCGCAGTGCAGCACCGCGGCGCGTTGGGGAGGATTGAGGGAGTCCAGCATGATGTCGACAAGAAACCAGCGCACTAGTCTAGCGGCATTGCCCGTGGTCGCCGGCAGGCGTTGTTCAGCCGTAGCTGGGCGCTCCTGGCCGCAGCGCTCACCACCGCTTGCCGCCAACGTTTACGATGCCGGCCACAGCGGACAGGTGGGCACGATGGACTACGGAATCCGATCATGGGCCCTGTTGGGGCTGCTGGCCTTTTGTAGTGTTGACACAAACGCGGCACCGGCGCGCCCGGCCGATCCCACTGACAACCCGGACCTGATGCAGGCGGGCTTTCTGGCCGGACACCCGGACCTGCGCCATCGCATGCGCGGCATGGACAAGCACCGGCGCGGCGAGTACGCCGAGGCGATGGCCAGCTTCCAGCTGGCTGCCCGCTATGCCGACAAGGCATCGCAGGCGATGATCGCGGAAATGCTGTGGACCGGTGTCGGTGTGCCGGTCGACCGGCCGATGGCCTACGTCTGGATCGATCTGGCCGCCGAACGCGGCTATCCGGCGCTGATCGCCGTGCGCGAGCGCTACTGGAACGCGCTTACCGCGGAGGAACGCGAAATCGCGCGCCGTGACGGGCCGGCCTTGCAGGCCAGCTACCACGATGGCGTGGCCAAACCGAGACTGGCCGCGGTGCTGCGCCGCGCACGCAGCCAGATGACCGGCTCGCGCACCGGTTACACCGGCAATCCGCTGCGAATCATTCTGCCCGGCGGGCTAGGAGAGGCCAGCATCGATGGCAACCAGTTCTTCGATGCCCGCTACTGGGACCCCAAGCAATACCAGGCATGGCATGACGCGGTCTGGACCCGCCCATTGCAGGGCCGGGTCGAAGTGGGTCAGGCCGCTCCCGAGGCCGCCGCCAGCAAGCGCGATCCCGGCATCGAAGACTGATACGGCCGGGCGCACCCCCGCTGTCATGTCATCGCGGCAGACGCAGGTGGCGCTCGCGGCTAAAATCAGCGGCATGGCCAAGCTCTATTTCTACTACTCGGCGATGAACGCCGGAAAGACCACCACGCTGCTGCAGTCGGCGCATAACTATCGCGAGCGCGGCATGCGGGTGGCGATCCTGACCCCGCGCCTGGACCATCGCACCGGCAGCGACGTGGTCGCCTCGCGGATCGGACTGCAGGCCGAAGCCACCGCCTTCGATCGCGATACCGATCTGGAGCAGCTGATCGAACGCGACATCGGCGCGGGCGGGAAGATCAGCTGTGTATTGGTAGACGAGGCGCAATTCCTTTCGCGCACACAGGTGTGGCAGTTGAGCGAGGTCGTCGACCAGTTGCGCATTCCGGTGCTGTGTTACGGGCTGCGTACCGATTTCCGTGGCGAGCTGTTCGAGGGCAGCCAGTACCTGCTGGCCTGGGCCGACGAGATGCAGGAGATCAAGACCATCTGCCACAGCGGCAAGAAGGCGACGATGACCGTGCGCGTGGACGAGCTCGGCCGCGCGGTGCAGGACGGGCCGCAGGTGGAAATCGGCGGCAACGAGCGTTACGTGTCGGTCAGCCGCGCCGAGTTCAAGAAGATCACCCGCGGCGAGGGCCGCATCGATCCGATGCAGGCGCCATTGCCGCTGTAGGTTCCTTCTCCCTGTGGGAGAAGGTGCCACGAAGGGGCGGATGAGGGTAAGTGGCGAAGCCTCAAGCGGAAAAACAGTTTGCAGGACGCTTCACCCTGACCCTCCAACAGGGAAAAAGGCTTGGCCTCAATACAACGTCCGCTCCGGCGCGCCGGCCGGCGGCGGGCTGTACTGGTACAACCAGGTTTCGGTCAGGGTCTTGCCGGCGCTGCGCAGGTACAGGCGGATGTCGATCTGTTCGGTCGATCCATCTGGTGGCACCAGATCGAACATGGCGCGATAGCCGCTGATTTCGCGCAGCGGTCGCGCGGAAACCGTTTCGACCTTGCCGCGACTGACCTGCACCACCGCCTCGACTCCGGCCTTGTCGATCAGGTCGGCCAGTTCGCCGCCCTCGAAATCCACCGCAAAGCGCCAGGAAAAATACTCGCGCTTCTTGCCGATCACCCCACCCAGGCCGGTGCGGCTGGCCACGCAGTGCGCCAGTGGCGGCCGCGCTGGCGGTTGCGCGCCCCAGTACAGGCGATAGCCGAGCAGCAGTTCCTGGCCGGGCTGCGGTTTGGCCTCGGGATTCCAGAACGCCACGATGTTGTCGAAGGTTTCATCGACGGTCGGAATTTCCACCAGCTGCACCGAGCCCTTGCCCCACCGCCCCTTGGGTTCCACCCACAGGCACGGCCGCTTCTCGTAGAACACGCCATCGTCCTGGTAGTGGTCGAAGTTGCGGTCGCGCTGCAGCAGGCCGAAACCGCGCGGGTTGGTGTCCACGAACATGTTGAAGCGAAGATGCACCGGGTTGCACAGCGGCCGCCAGATCCATTCGCCGGCGCCGGTCCACATCGACAGGCCATCGGTATCGTGGATTTCCGGGCGCCAGTCCCAGGCCATGCGGCGGTCGTTCTCGCCCACCTGGTACATGCTGGTGCACGGGGCGATGCCGAGCCGCTCGATCGCCTTGCGCGGGTACAGCGCGCTGTCGATGTCCATCAGCAGCACATCGCCATGGGTGATCGCGAAGCGGTAGGCGCCGGCCACGCTGGGCGAATCCAGCAGCGCGTAAACCACCACGGTGTTGGAATCGGCCGCCGGCTGTTCCAGGTAGTAGGCGATGAAATCCGGGAACTCCTCCGCACGGCCGGTCCCGGTGTCGATCGCCAGGCCACGCGCCGACTGGCCGTACTGGCCTTCCTTGCCGACCGCGCGGAAGTAGCTGGCACCGAGGAAGGCGGCGAAGTCACGGTCGGTGTCGGCGCGGGTGTTGAGCCGGAAGCCGGCAAAGCCGACGTCGGCCGGCAGCTGGCTGCCGTCCAGCCCGCTCTTGCCGTAGTCGAAGGCCGCGCGGTCGTAGGCCAGCTCCTGCGCCTTGCTATCGACCACATCGAACATGCGCACCGGCGAATGGAAGTACAGGCCCAGATGGAAGAACTTGGCCTGGTAGCGAGCGGGCTGGTCGGCCCACAGCGCGTGGTCCTGGCGGTAGCGGATCGACTGGTACTGGTCCCAGTCCAACGCCGCGACTGCCGGCGCCAGCGCGCGCTTGTGGCTCTGGTAGGGCGACTGCGACAACGCACGGGCCTGGCCTTTCAGGGTGGCGAAATCGAACGGTTGCGGCTCACCCAGGCGGCGCAGTCCGCTTTGCCGCCCCTCCGCCGCACAGGCCGTGAAAGCCGGAAGTCCCAGGGATGCCAACGCGGCCGAAGCGTTGCGGAGGAAGTCGCGTCGTTGCATGCGGAAAAAACCAAGCGATCAGGATCGCGCATGATAGACATGCCGTCGTTAATGCGTGCGCGTCGCCGTGGAGCGTGCCATCGCGTCCAGTCGATCCCGGGCGCAAGAGGCTGCTCAGCGCGCGGCAAGGCGCCCGCCAGCGTCGGCATCGCAGCCGGCCTGCAGGGCGTTCACTTCCCGCACCAGGGTGCCGCCTTCCGGCATGGCCTGACGCACTTCGTCGTGCACTGCGCGCAACTCGTCCCGCGCCGCTACGGGTGCATCGCGGCAACGCAGTTCGGCGGCGTAGCTGCGCGCCAGCCAGTGCAGCCTGCGGCCTTCGCCATCGCCGACGCTGGCCGTGGCCAGCCGGTCCAGCTGCTGCAGGGCCTCGCGCTCACGGCCCATGCGTCCCAGATTACGGCCCTGCGACAGCCGCAGCATCCGCAGGCGTGGATGCTCGTCTCCGTAAAGCTGTCGGGCGCGGGCGATGGCGCTGGCCAGCAACATGTCTGCCGCCCGCACCTGCCCCTTGGCCGCCAGCACCTCGGCAATCTGGCGATCGACATCGGCCACCGCGCCATCGTTTTCCCCCAGCTGCGCTACCCGTAGCCGGCGCGCTTCACGCAGCGCGGCCAAGGCATCGTCATACCGCCCGGCCAGCATCAGCACCCGCCCATAGTTGAACAGGCCGTAGGGCAGCATGCGCAGGCTGTCCGGTCGCCGCCACACCTGCACGCTGCGGGCGATATTGGCCACTGCCAGCTCGACATGCCCCTGCTCCAGGGCCAAGGTGCCGAGCGAGTTCCAGCTCAAACCGGTTTCGCGGTGTTCCGGCCCCAATGCCTGCACCGTCATGGCATGCGCCTGACGCAGTTCCTCGCCGGCCTGCACCAGTTGCCCGCGATCGATCAGCACAGCGGCCAGCAGACGCCGGACCGCCAGCGTTTCCGGATGCCTCACGCCGTGCACCTGCTCGGCCTGGGCCAGCGCCGCGCGCGCCTGCTGCTCGGCCAAGGCCGCATCGCCCAGGTCGCGATAGGCCGCAGCAAGGCTGCGCTGCAGGGTCACCATCAACGGATGCTGGCCACCGGTTTTCTCCCGCAGCAACGCCATCGCGTTCCGGTAGCCGGTGATGGCTGCGCTGCTGCGGCCGGCATCGCTTTCCAGCGCCGCCAGGTCGGTCATGCTCTCGATCACCCCGAGCGAATCCCCGGTCACATCGCGACGCAGCGCCAACGAACGCTGCAGCAACCGGCGGGCCTTCTCCGGGCTGCCCGCCATGCGCTCGCAGCGTCCCAGCTGCGAGTAGAAATTCGCCGACTGCTGGGGCAATGCACGTTGCTGTTCAATCGCGGTGGCCGCCAGCGGTTGCAGCAGGCGGATGCACTGCCCGGACAGGCCCAGCATGCGCAGCGCACGGCCATGCTGGGTGACCGCCTCCAGCTGCAGGCCCTTGGGCACCCGGGGCTGGCCGGCCAGCAGCTGTTGCTGCTGTTCCAGCAGGCGCAGGGCCTGGCGGTAGTCGCCCAGCCCTATGCGCAGGCGCGCGATCACGCCGTACAGCTCGGCCTGCGCCATGGGCTGTTGCGCCAACTCGTCCTGGCCGCGGCGTTCTCCGGCATCGAGCAGCTGACGGATATCGAAGTCGCCGTGCGGCGTGTTGCCGGCAACGTCGAACAGGCCGATGACGAAGCCCTGCAATGCCTGCGCGCGCACCATTTCCATCCGGGCCTGACGCGCCTGCAATAGCGCGGTGGCGGACGCCGCCAACAGCACCACCAGCGCAACGCCGCCCATACCGGCCGTCCAGCGGTGCCGCCGCAGGTATTTGTGCAGTCGATACCACGGCCGCGCCGGCCGCGCCTGCACGGGCCGGTCCTGCAGGTGGCACTGCAGGTCCAGCCCCAGCGCCTCGGCCGACGCGTAACGCTGCGCGGGTTGTTTCTGCAGCGCCTTGATGAGGATGCTGTCCAGGTCGCCGCGCAGGCGCCGGGCCAGCCGTTGCGCCTCGCGCTTGTCGCGTCGACCCGCCTGCGCGGCACCCTTCACCGCCAGCGACGGCTGTGGTGGCTCGACGCCGAGGATCGCGGTTTCCCACTCGGCATCACTCTGCCGCCGCAGCCGATACGGCTTCTGGTCGGTCAACACTTCGTACAGCACCACGCCGAGCGAATACACATCGGTCAACGTGGTGATGGGCTCGCCGCGCACCTGCTCCGGCGCGGCGTAGTGCAGGGTGAACGCACGTATCTCGGGCGCGTCGGTCTCGCCGTCGAGCAGTTTGGCGATGCCGAAATCCAGCAGGCACACGTCACCGCCGGCGGTGACCAGGATGTTGGAGGGCTTGAGGTCGCGATGCACCACCAGGTTGCGGTGGGCATGGCTGACCGCCGCGCAGACCTGGATGATCAACCGCAACCGCGCCTCCACCGGCAACTGCAGCCGCTGGCAGTACTTGGTGATCGGCTCTCCCTCGACATAGGTCAGTGCCAGATACGGCTGTCCTTCTTCGCCGACGCCCGCATCGAGCAGGCGCGACAGATTCGGGTGTTCCAGCCGCGCCAGGATTTCGCGCTCCTGGCTGAAGCGCTGCCGCAGGCGCGGGTCGGCGTAGCCGGCGCGCAACAGCTTCAGCGCCACCCGACGCTGGTACAGGCCGTCGGCACGTTCTGCCAGCCACACCTCGCCCATGCCGCCCTCACCGAGCTGCTGCAGCAGCCGGTACGGACCGACCAAGCCCCCGGCCCGGGTGGTGGCCGGGGGCGGTGACCAGCACGGCTCGGCGAGGAAACCGTCCATCTCGTGCTCGTTCGCCAGCAGCTGTTCGAGCGACCGTGCCAGTTCGGGGTCGGCGGCACGCAGATGGTCCAGCCGCGACTGCCGCTGCGGCGCCTCCATCTCCAGCAACTGGTCGAGCAGCTGCGAAAGGATCTTCCAGCGAGCAACGTCCAACGCTGGGGTAGGTCCGGTGTCACGTGCGGCCGCGCCGCGTTCCCCGTCAAGCTGATCGCCCTGCCCGGGCATGCCGGCGGCCACCGTTCTCAGTCCTCGCGCATCGATGCCAGCAGGAACATCCGCGCCTTCTGCCAGTCACGGCGGATGCTGCGTTCCGAACGCCCGCACAGTTCGCCGATCTCCAACTCGGTGAGCCCGGCGAAATAGCGCAGCTCCACCAGCCGGGACAGGTGCGGGTCGACCGCATACAGGCGCTTCAGGGCTACATCCAACGCCAGCAGGTCCTCGTCCAGGCGCACGCCACTGCTGCAGTCTTCGGGAATCTCCGCCACCCGCACCAGGTCGCCGCCACGTTTGCGCGTCAGCCGCGTGCGGGCGTAATCGACCACCACGCTGCGCATCGCCGAGGCCGCATAGGCAAAAAAATGCGCGCGATCCTCGAAGCGCGCCGCGCCACGTGCACCGAGCAGGCGCAGGTAGGACTCGTGCACCAGCGAGGTCGCATCCAGCGTACGGCCCTGCTGCCCGGACAACTGCCGGCGCGCCATTGTATGCAGCTCCTGGTAAAGCAGACCCAGTACCCGATCCAGCGCATGAGGATCATCATTGCGCGCGGCATCGAGCAACAGGGTGATATCGGGTGCATCTTCCATCACGCACTCCCCAAACCACGAAACGACCGCGTGACTATAGCGCCGGGCCACGCGACAGGATGAATGCGCTCAGCGCTGGCAGTGGCCGCACCACACCGTTGCGCGTTGGCCGATGCTGGCGTGTTTCAGCGCGCGGCCGCACCGCGTGCAGGCCTGACCATCGCGGCCATAGACCAGCAACTCCTGCTCGAAATAGCCCGGGGCGCCATCGGGGCTGATGAAATCGCGCAGCGTGGTGCCGCCGCGCGTGATCGCGTGACCGAGGATCTGCTTGACCGCCTCGCCCAGGCGCCGGTAACGCTCACGCGACACCTTGCCGGCCTCCCGCAACGGATTGATGCCAGCCATGAACAGGCTTTCGGCGGCGTAGATGTTGCCTACCCCGACCACGACGCGCTGGTCCATCAGAAAGCTCTTCACCGGCGCGCTGCGGCCACGGCTGCGGGCGAACAGATAGTCGCCGTCGAATCCGTCATCCAGCGGTTCCGGTCCCAGTCCGGCCAGCAGCGGATGGATATCACCGGCCGGCTGCCACAGCAGGCATCCGAACCGGCGCGGATCGTTGAAGCGCAGCAGCTGGCCGTTGTCCAGGCTGATGTCGACATGGTCGTGTGCGCGCACCGGCGTGTCTCCCGGTAGTACACGCAGGCTGCCGGACATGCCCAGGTGCAGCAGCGCACTGCCGGCCGGCGTCTCCAGCAACAGGTACTTGGCGCGGCGGCGGATGCCTTCGATGCGTTGTCCCGGCAGCAGCTGGGCGATCTCGGCGGGAATCGGCCAGCGCAGATCCGGCCGGCGCAGGATCACCCCGTGGATGCGGCGTCCCAGCAGATGCGGCTCCAGGCCGCGGCGGGTGGTTTCAACTTCGGGCAGTTCGGGCATGCGCGATTGTAGTCACCCGGAAGCGGTGCACGTCACGGGCCGGCTTGCAGCGCAGCTCCCACCGGTATCAGCGCGGCGGGGCCATCAGCTCTTTCGCGCTCAGGTAGCCGTCGCCATTGGCGTCCTGCTTGTGGAAGCGCTCGACAATGGTCTGGCGCTGCTGCTCGCGGGTGATCGGCTTGCCGCGGCCGCCGGGCAGTTCGTCGGTGCCCAGCACGCCATCGCCATTGCGATCCATACGCTCGAACGCATAGAGCATCCATTGAGCGTACTCATCGACGCTGATGCGGCCATCGCCGTCCACGTCCATGCGCTGCAGGTAGTCGGCGGTGTCGGTGACCTGCGCCTGCGCCCCGCCGGCAACGCCGATGGCGGCCAGCGCCAGCGGCAGCAGCAATCCGAGCCCACGCCACGCCGGGCGACGCGAGGGAAGGCGGGGCGCAGCAGCCGTCATGCGGCGCTGAGCGAGTAGCCTTTCAACCTCGCGGCATAGTCCTGCAGGGCGCGGATGCCGCTGGCTTCGGCTTCGTGGCACCACGCCTGCAACTGCTTCAGGCGCTCGGAGGCGTCGTGCGTGCGCGCTTCCAGCAGGGCCGACAGGCGTGCGCGATGCTCGACCAGCACGCGGATGCGCGGGCGCTGTTCCACCCACTGGTTCAACTGCACCCGGCAATCGGGGTTGAGCCAGCGACCGTCATTGACCAGGCCCTTGCGCATGCGCCGCGGCAGCAGCTGCCGCAGCTTCGCGCCCGCGGCGGCGGCCTCTTCCTTCAACGCCGGGGTGAACACGTTGCGCTGGTAGTCGGTCATCGCCTGGAAACGGTGCGACAGCAGTGCCTTGAGCGTGTCGGCATCGGGCACGGCGATATTCGGACGCACATCCATGCTCGGCGCCACGCGCAGCACCTTGGCCAGACCAACAGCCTGCAGCGCGCGGATCACCGCCCAGCCGATGTCGAATTCCCAGCGACGCATCGAGAAGCGGGCCGAGCTCGGGAACGCATGATGGTTGTTGTGGAGCTCTTCGCCACCGATCCAGAACGCCCACGGCGTGAGGTTGGTGGAGGTGTCAGCCGATTCGAAATTGCGGTAACCCCACCAGTGGCCGAGGCCGTTGACCACGCCCGCCGCCCAGAACGGGATCCAGGCCATCTGGATCGCCCACAGCGCCACGCCCGGCAGGCCGAACAGCACGCTGTTGATGACCAGCAGCGCGATCGGGCCGAGATTGGCGTGCGGGGTGTAGAGGTGGCGCTCGATCCAGTCCTCGGGCGCGCCGCGGCCGTACTGCTCGATGTCGGCGCGCATCGTGCGCGCTTCGCGATACAGCTCCACGCCGCGCCAGAACACGCGACCGATGCCCTTGGTCACCGGGCTGTGCGGGTCTTCGTCGGTCTCCACCTTGGCGTGGTGCTTGCGATGGATGGCCACCCATTCGCGGGTGATCATCGAGGTGGTCAGCCACACCCAGAAGCGGAAGAAGTGGGAGATCACCGGATGGAAATCCACGCCGCGATGGGCCTGGCTGCGGTGCAGGTACAGCGTCACCGCGAAGATCGTCAGCTGGGTGAACACCAGCATCACCACCAGCATGCCCCACCAGCCCGGACTGGCCAGTCCTCCGATGAGGAAATCGAGGAGGGTGTCAAACATTCAAGACTCCAGGCCGCGCTCGGCACGCAATAAGACAGGACAGGCGGACATGATGGGGCCTGAAACGGCAAACTTCACCCATCGCCGGCGTATGTCGTTCAGCCGGCTTGCTGCTTCCAACGGGTTCACGTGTTCATGATTACTGCCGCCGCCGTGCCGGGTGTTCCGCTGATCGAGCTGGACCAGGCCTGCGTCATCCGCGGCCAGGTCCGGGTGCTGCACGATCTTCAGCTGCGGATCGACCAGGGCCAGCACACCGCTATCCTCGGTCCCAACGGCTGCGGCAAATCCTCGTTCATCAAGCTGATCACGCGCGAGCTGTATCCACTGGCGCGCGTCGACGGCCAGGCGCCGGTGAAGGTGTTGGGTCAGACGCGCTGGCAGGTGGACCGGTTGCGCTCGCAACTGGGGATCGTCACCGGCGATCTGTCCGGCAACCTGTCCGCGACACCCGGGCTGGGCGTGGAAGAGGCGGTGATCTCCGGCTTTTTCGCCAGCCATGGGGTGCCGGGCCATCGCGATGTCACCGATGCCATGCGCGAACGCGCCCACGCGGCGCTGGAACTGGCCGGCGCCCTGCCGCTGCTGGATCGCAGCTACGCCGAGCTGTCGGCCGGTGAATCCCGGCGCGTGCTGATCGCGCGGGCACTGGTCAACCAGCCGCGGGCGTTGCTGCTGGACGAACCGTCCACCGGACTGGACCTGGTCTCGCGCCAGCTCCTGCTCGACACCCTGCGCCACCTCGCCCGCCAGGGGATCACCCTGGTGCTGGTTACCCACCATATCGAGGAGGTGATTCCGGAGATCCGGCGGGTGGTGCTGATGCGCGCCGGCCGCATTTTCGCCGACGGCGAACGCGAGCAGATGCTGCGCTCGGCGCCGTTGTCGGAGGTGTTCGGCGGCCCTGTCCAGGTGCGTGAAGACGAAGGCCGGCTCACCGCGCGGGCATGCATCGACTGACAGCTGCCAGCTGCGACAAGTGCGGGCAAGCCAGCCGCGTGCGTGGGCTTCATGCGGTGCGGTCACGACGCGGCGATGTGACTCTTTGCCCCCGGATATCGCGCAAGATTTGCCGCCCGCTGCCGGAACTTCATCGCCGCCGCGGCATCGGACCCGCTGGCTGCCCCATGTCGCACCGGTGACATGCGAAAGGCGCGGAAAACCCGCGCCCTTCGCCTTGCACCAGCCGCGGCCGCGATCAGAACTTCGCGGTGAACTCCACGCCGAACGTGCGCGGCTCGTTGAGGAACCCGGTGAGGTTGTTGAAGTCGATCGCACCGACCACGCGCACCTGGTCGGTCAGGTTGCGGCCGTACACGGCGACATCGTACTGGCCGTAGTCCCAGTTGTAGCCCACGCGCAGGCCGCCTTCCAGCGAGCTGCGGCTGCGGAACTCCGGCGATTCGTACAGGAAGAAATTGACCGGGCTGCGGTAGGCCCAATCGGTGTACACGTACAACTCGCTGGCGTCGGTGAGCGGGAAGCCCGCGCGCAGGGTGAGGTTGTGGATCCACTTCGGCGCCTGCGGCAGCGAATTGCCGTTGACCAGCGCATAGGTCGCGCCGCCGATCACGGTGGTCGGATCGGTGATGGTGCAACCGCCGCCACAGATCGCCACCGCCAGGTTCCTGTCCTGGATCTCGGTGTCGTTGTAGCTGCTGCCGACCGTCAGCAGCACGGTGTCGGTCACATAGGCCTCCAGATCCAGCTCCGCGCCTTGACCGATGCTCTTGTCGGCGTTGAGCAGGGTGGCGGTGTTGTTGCTGCCGCCCACCGCGATCAGCTGCTGGCCGTCGACGTTGTAGCGGAACACGTTGAAGCCCAGGCGCGCGCGGCGATCGAACAGGTCGGCCTTGATGCCGGCCTCGTAGGAGATCACCTTTTCCGAATCCGCCTGCGACACGCCGCCGAACGCCAGCCGGCCCTGGATCGAGGGCGCGCGGAAACCCTTGGCGACGCGCGCATAGGCATTGAGGTTGTCGGTGATCTGGTAGACCCCGCTCAGATCCCAGCTGACGTCGTCGACATCGGTGTTGACGATATACGGGCCGCTGACCGGGGTGCCGAACGGTACCGCCTGCAGCACGCTGGCGGTGAAGTCCTTCTTGTCCTGGGTGTAGCGCACGCCGCCGCGCAGCTTGAACTTGTCGGTGACATCGAAATCGCCCGAGGCGAACACCGCCCAGGCCTTGTTGCGCTGGCTCTGCACAGCATGGCCGGTCTGCGGGTTGCCCGGAGTCAGCGAGTCGTAGTTGAAGCTGTCGATGGTGACGTCTTCATCGAAGTAGAACACCCCGGCCTGCCAGTCGAAGCGGCCCCACTCGTTGGATTCCACGCGGAATTCCTGCGTCCACTGGCGGTGCTGCGGCAGGCCGTCCGCCGACTCGGCGGCGAAGGGAATAAAGCCGGGACCGTAGTTGCCGGCACCGAGGAACGCTGCGCCGTAGCCGCCATCGATGTCGCCATGGTTGAGCGATTCGGCGGTCTCATACCCGGTGATCGAATGCAGGGTCACCCGACCCAGGTCCCACTGCAGCCGCGCGCTGCCACCCCAGGTTTGCAGGTGGGAGAAATTCTCCCCGTCGGTGGCGACTTCATCACGATCGAAGTTCTCGACCAGCTGGTTGCTGCCGGGCTGCAGGATGTTGGCGCGGAACAGGCGCGCGGTGCCGTTGAGCTTGCGCTTGTGCAGGTTGAACAGCGCCTCGAAATCCTCGCCTTCGTACAGGAACTGCACGCGCGCGGCCGCTTCGTCATAGCCTTCAAACCCTTGCGACGGGGTATTGGCTCGGGTGTTGGTGACCCAGTCGTCGCGGCGCTGGTACAGCGCCGAGACGCGGGCCGACCACTTGTCGGTCAACGGGCCGCCGTAGGCGCCCTGCACGTTCCAGGTGTCGTAGCTGCCGTAGGCGACCTTGAGGTAGCCATCGGCATCCTGCGACGGACGCGCCGAATCGAACTTGACCACGCCGGCCGGGGTGTTGCGTCCGAACAGCGTGCCCTGCGGCCCGCGCAGCACTTCCACGCCGGCGAGGTCGAACAGCGGGAAGCCCTTCAGCAGCGGGCTTTCCTGCACCACGTCGTCATACACCAGCGACACCGGCTGCGAGGCGTTGAGGTCGAAGTCGGTGTTGCCCAGGCCGCGGATGTAGAAGCGCGGGAAGGCGCGGCCGTAGGACGATTCGATGTTGAGGCTGGGCACGCGCGCGGACAGGAAACGGATGTCGTCGCCGGCCGAACCGAGGATGTCGAGCTTCTCGCCCTGGATGGCCGAAATCGAGACCGGCACGTCCTTGGCGTTTTCGACCCGGCGCTGCGCGGTGACCTGCAGCGCATCAAGGACCACGGCATCTCTGGCGGGCGCTGCATCCTGGGCGGCAGCCGACAGCGGCAACAGGGCGGCAAGCGCGACAACGAGCGGGTGCACGGACGGGAAACGGCCTGGGGCAGAACGGTTCGGAAGCATGGCGTTCGCACTGTGTTGGGAGGGAAGTGGACCGGCGCTGCCCGCGAACTGTCGCAGCACCGCAACCGCGTCGCAAATGACGGGCATTCATACCGATACCCGGCCAAGAGGGTGTGAAGGCGACGGGACGCGCTCGCGGTGGGCTAGTGCGGGCCTGGAAACAAACCGTCGCACGCCCGTGCCGGACGTCGCACCCAAAAGCCGGAACCGCGTTCTAGACTGGCCCATTCTCCCGCCAGGTAGCCCCGATGACCCAGTGGTACTTCCATATTCCCGGCCAGGCCGATCGCCTGGGACCGTTCGATGACGATGCCGCCCGCCGCCAGGCCCAGATCAATCCACGCGCGCTGGCCTGGCGCGAAGGGATGAGCGGGTGGAGCGCGGTAGCCGATGTGGTCGAATTGCGCAGCGCCGGCAGTCCGCCTCCGCCGCCGTTGCCCGGCAACCGTCCGGCCCGCGCCGATGACATCGACTTCCAGGTTCATGGCCACGAGATGCAGTTCGTCGAGATCGAGCTGGACCCGGGCGAGAGCGCCATCGCCGAGGCCGGCGCGCTGATGTTCAAGGATTCGTCCGTGCAGATGGACACGGTGTTCGGCGACGGCCGTCACGAAGGCCAGGGCGGCGGCTTCATGGACAAGCTGATGAGCGCCGGCAAGCGCGTGCTCACCGGCGAAAGCCTGTTCGCCACCCTGTATACGCATACCGGCCAGGGCAAGGCCAGGGTCGCCTTCGCCGCGCCCTACCCCGGCACCGTATTGCCGATGAAGCTGGATGAGCACGGCGGCAAGCTGATCTGCCAGAAGGACAGTTTCCTGGCCGGTGCGCGCGGCGTGCAGGTCGGCGTGCATTTCCAGCGCAAGGTGATGACCGGCCTGTTCGGCGGGGAGGGTTTCATCATGCAGAAGCTCGAAGGCGACGGCTGGGTGTTCGTGCATGCCGGCGGCTGCGTGGTTGAGCGTGAACTGGCGGCCGGCGAGCGGCTGGATGTGGATACCGGCTGCGTGGTCGCCTATCACGCCACTGTGGATATGGACGTGCGCCGCGTGGCGGGCATCAAGAGCATGGTGTTCGGTGGCGAAGGCGTGTTCCTGGCCACCTTGACCGGCCCCGGCAAGGTCTGGCTGCAGTCGCTGCCGTTCTCGCGCCTGGCCGGACGCATGTTCGCTGCCGCGCCACAGGGTGGCGGCCAGAGCCGTGGCGAAGGTTCGGTGCTGGGTGGTCTGGGCCGCATGCTGGACGGCGACAACCGCTTCTGAGCGGTGTTGCTTCAACCGGCCGCTGCGCGGGGCCGCGGGATCCAGCACCTGCCTGCCGGGCGCTGAATCCCGCCTCGGTGCGCAACCGCCGACTCGCCGCCAAGCGCTATGCTGGCGCCCCTTGATGCCCATTCACTTTTCGCCTGCCCGATGAAATCACTGCGCCGCATACGTCTTACGCTGTCCGTTGCCCTGCTTGCGCTGCTGGGGGGCTGCGGCGGCGAGAACACCAGGCCCACCCCACCACTGCCGGCACAACCGGTCACGGCGGCCAAGCCGGTGAAAATCGGCGTGGCGCTGGGCGGCGGTGCGGCCAAGGGTTTCGCCCATATCGGCGTGATCAAGATGCTCGAGGCCAATGGTTTCGAGCCGGTGGTGGTGTCGGGCACCAGCGCCGGCAGTGTGGTCGGTGCGCTGTATGCCAGCGGCATGGACGCCTTCGAGATGCAGCAGAAAGCCGTGGCGCTGGACCAGGCCAGCATCCGCGACATGCGCCTGTTCTCCGGCGGCCTGATCCAGGGCCAGAAGCTGCAGGACTACGTCAATGCGCAGCTGGGCAACCGGTCGATCGAAAAACTGAAGAAGCCATTCGCCGCCGTCGCCACCCAGTTGGAAACCGGTGACCGCGCGGTGTTCGTGCGCGGCAACGCCGGCCAGGCGGTGCGCGCATCCAGCTCGATTCCCGGCGTGTTCGAGCCGGTGTCGATCGGTGGCAAGACCTACGTCGACGGCGGCGTGGTCAGCCCGGTGCCGGTGGATGCCGCGCGCCAGCTGGGCGCCGATTTCGTCATCGCCGTGGATATCTCCAGCCGCGCCAGCGGCCAGCGGCCGACCGGCCTGCTCGGGGCGGTGGGCCAGTCGATCACCATCATGGGCCAGCGCCTTGGCGAGCAGGAGCTGGCACGTGCCGACATCATCATCCGCCCGGCGGTGCTGGACATTGGCGCCACCGACTTCGAACAACGTGGCCGCGCCATCCTTGAAGGCGAGAAGGCGGCGATGGCGGCCATGCCGCAGATCCGCGCCAAGCTCACCCGGTTGCAACAGGCGCGGCTGGCCGAAACCCGGCAGCGGGAGAGCGAAAAAGCGGCGCAGGAAGCGGCCAGGCTCCAGGCCGAGTGCCTGGCCAAACAGGGCAGCGTCAGCAAGCTGCTGCGCCGGGAAACCTGCGCGCCTGCAGCGACGCACTAGCCGGCATCGCCTCGCTCTGGGTGCCAGCGTCCGGAGGTCCCAACCGGAATTCCGGCAGCGTGCGGCGTGAATTAACAATATTTTGACAAAGCCAACTGTGCGAGACATAGTGCCCGCCGCCTGGATAGGCATCACATTTTTAGGGACAAAGCTAATGAACAAATTTCTGACTCTTGCCGCTGCGCTCGCGCTGGTTTCCTTCTCCAGCTCCGCCAGCGCCGGCCAGGCCTTCGTGCGCGCCGAACTCGGCAGCAGCGACACTGAAATCAGCTTTGCCGGCGTCAGCGAAAGCGACACCGACACCTCCGCCGTGCTCGGTGGCGGCTACTGGTTCACCCCAAACTTCGCGCTCGAAGGCCACATCGGCTCGCTCTACAACACCAGCCTGGGCTACGGCCAGGAACTGGATCTGGTGACGATGGGTGCCGGGGTCGCGGTCAAGAAGAATTTCGGTGACCGCAATACCGGTTTCTTCATCGGTGCCCGCGCCGGTATCGCGCGCCTGACCGCGCAGGTGCGCGAGGACACGTTCGAGGTCGTGGACGACGAAAGCTCCACCAAGCCCTACTTCGGTGTGAATGCCGGCTACGACTTCAACCCGCGCTGGGGCCTGAGCCTCAACTACGATCGTCGCAGTGCCGACTTCAATGGCGTGGATGTCGACGTGGACACGATCAGCCTCGGCGGCGAATGGCGCTTCTGAGCGACCATCGCCGATCCAGAAAAACGGCCGCCTGGAGCGGCCGTTTTTTTTTGCGGGAAATGCGTGCGGCGGGCCGCTCCCGCCAGCCGATCCGCTGACCGCCCACCAGGCGATGCCAAGGACGCTACATGCGCGCTCAACCCCGCGCCAGTTGCGCCAATGGCAGCGCGCGGAATTCCTTCACCGTACGCAGCACGAAGCTGGAATTGACGTCGGCCACGCCTGCGGCGTTGAGCAGCTTGTCCAGCAGGAACGCGGAGAAGTGGTCCAGATCGCGCACATAGATATTCAACAGGTAGTCCATGTCGCCGGTGAGTGCGTGGCAGGCCACCACTTCATCCCACAGCTGCACGGCCTGCACAAAATGGTCGATCGCCGCCTGCCCGTGCTTTGACAGCTGCACGCGCACGAACGCCTGCAGGCCCAGCCCGATCGCCCGCGGTTCCAGCTGCGCGCCGTAGCCGGCGATCACGCCCTCCGCTTCCAGCCGCTGCACCCGCCGCAGACAGGCCGACGGCGACAGGTTCACCTTGGCTGCCAGCTCGGAATTGGTCGCCCGGCCATGCTGCTGAATCTCGGCCAGCAGCCGTAGATCTGTTCGATCAAACGTGATTTGACCCATTCTTTGTTGCTCCGCAGCAGGAGATGCGCGCAACAATATTGCGTTACTTAGCGCTTGACCCGCAACTTCGCACACTTCTTGCGCGGCGCGGCTTCTACCATCAATGGGTCAACCTTCCTGGAGCTGCCCCGTCATGGACCCCACACCGCGTCGCGTCGAACACCAGCAGACCGACAAGGGCTATGTGCCGGTCTACACCACCGCCGTGATCGAGCAGCCGTGGGACAGCTACAGCGGCGATGACCACAGCACGTGGAGCACGCTGTACCGGCGCCAGCGCGAGCTGCTGGTCGGCCGCGCCTGTGACGAGTTCCTGCAGGCGCAGGACGAGATGGGCATGAGCGAGCACATGATCCCGCGCTTCGACCAGCTCAACGAGGTGCTGGGCGCGGCTACCGGCTGGACCCTGGTCGGCGTGGAGGGCCTGTTGCCGGAGCTGGACTTTTTCGACCACCTCGCCAACCGCCGTTTCCCTGTGACGTGGTGGATCCGCCGGCCCGACCAGATCGACTACATCGCCGAACCGGACCTGTTCCACGACCTGTTCGGTCACGTGCCGTTGCTGATGAACCCGGTGTTTTCCGACTACATGGCGGCCTACGGCCGCGGCGGGGTCAAGGCCCATGCGATCGGTCCGGAGGCGCTGCAACACCTCACCCGGCTGTACTGGTACACGGTGGAATTCGGCCTGATCAACACCGCCGACGGGCTGCGAATCTACGGCGCCGGCATCGTCTCGTCCAAGGGCGAATCGCTGTACTCGCTGGAATCGGCCGCGCCCAACCGCATCGGCTTCGATCTGCAGCGGATCATGCGCACCCGTTACCGCATCGACACCTTCCAGAAGAGCTACTTCGTCATCGACAGCTTCGAGCAGCTGATGGCCGCCACCGCGCCGGACTTCACCCCGATCTACGCCGGGCTGGAAAAACTGGAACACCTGCCGGCGGGCGAGGTGCAGGATGGCGATCATGTGTTCCACAAGGGCAGCGGCGAAGGTTGGGCCACCGACGGCGACGTCTGAGCCGGCTGGCAGGGCCGCCAAATTCCGGTACTGCCGGGACCGTACGATGCACTGACAGGCTGCGTCGTTTTGGCGAGGAGCAAGGCCTATCGGGTCAACCCTTCGCGATGCGAGAGAGCGGCGCCTGCAACCGCGCAAGCAAGAAAGGCGTGCGGGCGAACGATCGCCAACGATATCGCAGGCTTCCGGCGCCGAAGCGGAGGCAACGCGGCGATACGCGCCGCTTCGGCGCGCTGCTGGGACGCTTGGATTGAAACATCGAATACAGCGGGTCCCGCCGCTTGACGGTGCGTATGCCCACGGCGGTCGCTGGCGGACAGGGGTTAACGTCCCTCCGACAGTCGCACCACGCGTGCTTAACTGCGGCCCGCCGATAAGGGGGCAAGCTTCCGGAGCACGTGATGATTACCCGCACCCTGGCCTTTTCCGGCTGTCTGCTCCTGGTATCGCTGCCCGCGATGGCAGGCAATCCGTTCGGGATCGATCACAAAGTCACCTACGACGATTCCGGGATATGGAAGCGGTCCTATCAGAAGGACCTTGCCGTGGGCGTGGCGGTGGCAACGATCGGCGGTGCGCTGTTTGCGGACAGCGACACGCGTATGGGCCGGACCTTCGATCAGGCGCTCGATGCCATGGTGTTTACCGCCGCCACGACGACCACCATGAAGTTCGCGTTTTCCCGGGAAAGGCCCAGCCAGAACAGTGATCCCGGCGACTTCTTTGATGGGCATGGCTACGGCAGTTTCCCCAGTGGCGAAGTCGCCGAGATGAGCGCTGTGGTGACCCCTTTCATCGCCGAGTATCACGACGATCACCCTATGGTGTGGGCATTGGTGCTGCTGCCCGCCTACGACGCGGTCGCTCGGGTGAAGGTCAATGGCCACTGGCAAAGCGATGTACTCGTCGGCGCGGCTATCGGCACGGGCTGGGGAATCTGGGCGCACAAACGGAAGACGCCCTTCATCATGGGCGTGCTGCCTGGAAACGGCATCATGATCGGGTACGCGAAGCAGTTTTAGCGCCAGGGGTCCACGCCTCCCGCATTGGGGCGTTGCAGAAAACCGTGGCAGAAGAGGGCCGACGAGGGCTGCGTGTCGCTGATGCTTGGCGCAGAGCCTGCGTTGCCATTGGTTCGACGTCATGCCGAAGATTGCTTGCCGGCTGAAAATGGCGGCATGTATGCGGCACAGCGCCCTGCCACGACCCGCAGGCCGTGGCTGGCATCAATCAACTCCGGTGGAACTACCCGCGTGCCACCGGGTCGCTCAGGCCGCCGTATCCACCAGCACCAGCTCGGTGTCTTCGAGTGCATGGATGCGGATGCTGTGCTCGCCGGTGATAGCGGCCCCATCGCGGGCTGCCAGCCTCACCCCGCCTACTTCCACCTTGCCGGTGTTCGGCACCAGATAACCGTGGCGGGTGGCATCGCTGAAGCGGTATTCGGTGCTCTCGCCGGCCTTGAGCGTGGCGCCCACGACGCGGGCGTTGGCCCGGATCGGCAGGGCATCGTCATCGCCGGCCATGCCGCTGGCCAGGGTCACGAACGCACCGGAGCGCTCATCTCGGGGGAACGGCTTGGTGCCCCATGACGGGGTGCCACCGCGCTCGTCCGGGATGATCCAGATCTGGAAGATGCGGGTGACACCCGGCTCCAGGTTGTACTCGGCGTGGCGGATGCCGCTGCCGGCGCTCATCACCTGCACATCGCCGGCCTCGGTACGGCCCTGGTTGCCCTGGTCGTCCTTGTGGCTGATCGCGCCTTCGCGCACATAGGTGATGATCTCCATCTCCGCGTGCGGGTGCGGCGGAAAGCCGGTGCCGGGCTGGATCGTGTCGTCATTCCAGACCCGCAGCGCGCCCCAGTGCACGCGCGCCGGATCGCGGTACTCGGCGAAGGAAAAATGGTGCTTGGCATCCAGCCAGCCGTGATTGGCCCCACCAAGGGTTTCAAACGGGCGACGTTCAATCATGGCGTTCTCCTGCTGGACATGGATTCGTGAAGCCAGTCTAGGCCTGCCTTTCAACGGCGAGAATAGAACCGATGGAATTTCATGCTTTCCGTTTGTGACATGATCGCCTTCCCACCTCCGCGTTCTTCGCTGCCATGAACCGACTGCCCGATCTCGAGGCCTGGGCCATTTTCGCCAAGGTGGCCGAAGACGGCTCGTTCGCCCGCGCCGCTGCGGAACTGCAGCTGTCGCAGGCCACCGTGTCCAAGGCCATCAGCCGGCTGGAAACGCGCATCGGCACCACCCTGTTCCATCGCACCTCGCGACGCATGTCGCTGACCGGCGCCGGCGAGGCCGCGTTGGAGCGCGCCGCGCGCATCCTCGACGAGGGCGAAGCGGTGGAAGCCGAGGTGGCGGATCGCTCGGCTGCGTTGCGTGGTCTGGTCCGCGTCGCCGCACCGATGTCCTTCGGCGTTTCACGGCTGGCGCCGTTGCTGCCGGAGTTCATGCAGCAACACCCCGACGTTGAACTGGACATCCAGCTCAGCGATGACATGGTGGACGTGGTCGCCGACCGTTTCGATCTGGCCCTGCGCATCTCCACACTGGCCGACTCCAGCCTGCGCGCGCGACGGCTGTGCGGGGTGCGCATCCTGCTGGTGGGCGCACCGGCCTACTTCGAACGCCATGGACGCCCGACGCATCCGCGTGACCTCGCCCATCACCAGGGTTTCCAGTACAGCTACACGCGCAGCGGCAACACCTGGCGCTTCCAGCACAGGCGTCACGGCCAGTTCGCGCAGACCGTGCCGCGCCAGCTGCAGGCCAACAACGCCGAAGTGTTCGCACCCGCGCTGCGGGCCGGTCTGGGGCTGGCGCTGCAACCTGAATTCATGGTGTGGGAGGAGTTGCGCGACGGCACGCTGGAGACGGTGATGGACGACTGGCAGGTGGAGCCGATCGCCCTGCACATCGTCACTCCGCCCGGCCTGCATCGGCCCGCCCGCGTGCAGGCCCTGATCGACCACCTGGCGGAGCGATTGCAGCAGCAGCCGTGGGCGAGCGGGCAACTCGCCACCGCGGCTGCGGAAGGACCCGCCCGCTCCTGACGCGGGGGCTGGCTACCGTGATGGCGTCGCCGGATACGCCAGCATCACCACCAGATCCTCGTCACCCACCTGTTGCAAGGCGTGGGTGCTGCCGGTGCGCGTGAGCAGGGCATGGCCGGGGCCGACGTCGTACGGGTGGCCATCGAGCACATACAGGCCGCGGCCGCTGACGATGTAGTAGATCTCGTCCTTGTGTTGCGGATGCAGGCCGATGCCGGCGCCCTGGTGCAGCACGCGCTTGCGCAGCACGAACGGCAGATCGCCTGCGTCGGCGAAGAACGAATAGGCGGTGGTCGGGCCGGCGCCCCCGTGAGGACCGGGCTGGGTCTTGGCGACATCGCGTTCGTGGATCACCTGGGAGCCGTTGCGTGGCACACCGACGCCGCGAGTTGGCGGCGCCGGTACTGCCGGTGCCGCGCTGGCTGGCGTGACGTGTGGTGTGCGGGCCACGTCACCGGCACTGCTGGCGCAATCAATATCGCGGCGCAGGCCGGCTCTGAGCTCCGGCTGCAACTCCACCCAGCCGCGCATCACCTGGCAGGCCACGGCGGTGGCACCGGCCACGCTGAAATGGGTGCCGTCGGCCTTGCCCTGCTCCGCTACGAACATGAAGTACGGTTGGGCGCCCTGCTCGCCCAGCGCGCGGATCCACGCCATCGAGCTGCCATTGAGATCGATCAGCGCCACCTGCTGTTCGACCGCCACGCGCTTGACCGCCTGCGTATACATCCCGTGGGTATCAAGCAATGCGCCGAAGTCGTAGAGCAGCCGCGCCACCGGCGTGATCAGCACCGGCGTGGCGCCCTTGTTGCGTGCCACCTCGACATAGCGCGACAGCAACTGCGGGTAATCGCCATGCGGATCGGCGTAGCGCGTGGGATCTTCGAACTTGGCATCGTTGTGGCCGAACTGGATCAGCAGCACGTCGCCGCCACGCAGCTCGCTGGCGAGCGCATCAAGCCGACCTTCGGCGATGAAACTGCGGGTGCTGCGCCCGCCCTTGGCGTGGTTGTGCACCTGCCATTGCGTCGGGTCCAACCAGCTTTGCAGCGCCTGTCCCCAACCGGCCTGCGGGGCGCGCTCGGCACCGTAGTCGGCCGCGGTGGAGTCGCCGGCGATGAAGACGCGTTTGGCCGGTTCGTGCGCATGCGAGATGGCGGCGATGGCGCACAGGCCCAGCAGGTGGAAGGCGCGTAGTTTCATGCAGGCTCCGGCAATGCGTTTGTGGTGGAAGAGCGGGACGGTGGCGGCCCTTGCGGTATCGAACTGGAAGCGTCGCAACCCATGTCAACCAAAACAACAAGGGCGCCACATGGGCGCCCTTGTCTGCCCGCAGGCAATGCAGCGATGCGGCGGGGCTTACTTGCCCAGCACGCCCTTCACGTACGCCACGATGGCGGCGTCCTGGGCGTTGTCGAAGAACGCCTTCTGGAAGCGCTCGCCGCCGACGGCCTGCTTGACCAGTTCCTGATCGATCGACTTCAGGCCTTCAACGAAGTCCTTGGAAGCACCGGCCTTGACCTGCGCCAGGATGCCGGCGTTGGCCATCTGCGATTCCTTGCGCTCGGCCGGGTAGCCCTGGCCGCGCTCGCCGGCGAACGCCTTCTCGAAGATGTAACGGATGTTGATTTCCGCGCCCCAGCCGAAGCCCTTGGCGAACGGCAGTGCCAGTGCGTTGCCGCTGTTGACCTGGGCGAACAGGAACGCGTCGGTCGGCTCGATGCAGTAGCCGCAGAACACGCCCGGCCATGCGTTGAGCGACATCATCGCGCCCTGGCCGGTGCCGCAGCCGGCGACTACGAAGTCCACTGCCTTGGAGTTCAGCAGCAGCGAGGCGCAGATGCCCAGGTGGATGTAGGTCAGGCGGTGGTCGTTGTCACCGTCCATGCCGACGTTGAACACTTCGTGGCCCTGGGCCGCAGCAACGGTGTTGAGCTGCTCGAGCACCACCGGGTTCTTGGCGGCCTGGCTGAATTCCTGCATCAATGCGATTTTCATTGCGTAACTCTCTTTGATAGAAAAAACGTGTTCGAGGTGGAGGGGCTGAAGATGCCCCGCATCCGCCCTTCGGGCACCTTCTTCCGCAAGCGGGCGAAGGAGAAAACCTGGCCGTCCTGACGGAAGCGCCTGCTCGCGTTACGGCAGCAGGCGGCAATCCATCAGCGTGCCAGCCAGCCGCCGTCGACCGGGATGACCGCGCCGTTCACGTAGTCCGAGGCGCTGGACGCCAGGAACACCGCGGTGCCGCCCAGATCGTCCGGCTTGCCCCAGCGACCGGCCGGGATGCGGTCCAGGATTGCCTTGTTGCGGTCCGGGTCGGCACGCAGCTGGGCGGTGTTGTCGGTGGCCATGTAGCCCGGGGCGATCGCGTTGATGGTCACGCCCTTGCCGGCCCACTCATTGGCCAGCAGCCGGGTGATACCGGCGATGCCGCTCTTGGAGGCCGTGTACGACGGCACGCGCACGCCACCCTGGAAGGACAGCATCGAGGCGATGTTGATGATCTTGCCGCCGCCCTGGGCGATGAAGTGCTTGCCGGCCGCCTGCGACATGAAGAACGCGGACTTGATGTTGACGTTCATCACGTCGTCCCAGTCCTTCTCGCTGAAATCGACCGCGTCGGCGCGACGGATCAGGCCGGCGTTGTTGACCAGGATGTCGAGACGGCCGAGGCCGGCGACGGTTTCGGCCACCACCCGCTCGATCGGTTCGATGCTGATCAGGTTGGCCTCGATCTCGAGGAAGCGGCGACCCAGCGCACGCACCTTCGCGGCCGTCTCATCGGGCGGGGAAATGCCGGCACCGGCGATATCGGCGCCGGCGGCGGCCAGTGCCAGCGCGATGCCCTGGCCCAGGCCGGTGTTGGCGCCGGTGACCAGCGCGACCTTGCCTTCGAGACTGAATGGATTCGTCATTGGTGTTCCTCTCCGTAAGCGGTGGTTCGGGTACTTGAAGATGCCGGCGCACGGCGCCGGTGTGGTCACTTGAGCTGGTAAACGCCCAGCACGTGCATGTCGTGTCTCCAGAACGGGGTTCGCGGTACCACTACCCCAGCCGAGTCGCAGCCATTCTAGCCAATTAGGAAACCGGTGTCATTTCGAGACTAAACATACCCTTAAAATCTTTCAAAACAGACGGTTAGGGGGTTCAATCTTCTGGCGGCTGGCAGGAATCACGCACGATCAGGTGCGGGCGCACGCTGGCCATCGGCAGCGCGTTCTGGCCATCGGGCTGGATCAGCATCGCCGCCGCGGTGCGGCCGGTGTCGCGGGTGTTGCGGCGCACCGAGGTCAACGACGGCCACAGGCGCGAGGCCAGCGGGCTGTCGTCGTAGCCGACCACCGACAGTTGCCGCGGAATGCTGATGCCGGCGCGCATGGCGACCTTGTACACACCGGCGGCCATCTCATCGTTGCCGGTGAAGATCGCGGTCGGGCGCTGCTTGCCCAGCAGCAGCTTCTCGGCGGCGGCGACACCGGACTCGAAGGTGTAGCCGGCCTCGATGATGCGCGTCGGCGGCAGTTCGATACCGCGGTTGTGCAGTGCCTGGATGAAGCCATCGGTGCGTTCATGCGCCGAGCGGTAGGCCGACGGACCGGTCACCAGGGCGATGTCGCGATGGCCGAGCGAGAGCAGGTAATCGGCCGCTTCGGCGGCGCCGTCGCGGTCATGGGTGATCACCATCTGCGAGGTGTCATCCAGCGGCAGCGAGGCGATGCGGGTGAAGCGGCAGCCGATCTCCTCCAGCATGTCCGACAGCGCCTGGTCCTCGGAGGCACGTGGCACCAGGATCACCCCGTGCAGCTTCTGCTGCTGCACGAAGCGGCGCACGCCTTCGATATAGCCGGGGCTGCGGGTATCGCACGGATGCACCACCAGCTCGAAGCTGGAGCCACGCAATGCATCCAGCGCGCCGTACTGCATGTCCACGATGTACTGCGCGGTCGGGTTGTCGTAGACCATGCCGATCAGGAACGAGCGCCGGAATGCCAGCCCGCGGGCCAGCGGGTCCGGTGCGTAACCGACCTCGCGCATCAGCGCCTCGACCTTGTCACGGGTGTCTTTGCGCACCAGCGGCGAGTTGTTGATGATGCGCGACACGGTTTTCTTGGAGACACCGGACAGCCGGGCGATATCGTTGATCGTGGCGGCCTTGCCCCGGGTCTTGATAGCGGGTTCAGCGTCAGGCTTGGTGCGCAAGGGCATGTCCTTCAAACCATTCAATTCAGGGATTCTATCGGGCCGCGCTCAGTCAAGCGCACGGTAGCGGAAATGGCGGAAGTGCACTTTCCCGGTGCCGGCGGCATAGATCGCCGGCTTCAGGGCAAGGAATTTGCCCACGACATTGTGATGGTAGCCGGATACTTCCATCTGCACGGGGTACTTCTGCCAGTTTTTACCGTCACTACTGGAGTGGATGGTGACGATATGGCGGTTGTTGGTCACCCGCAGCCACAGGCGGCCGCCCTTGGCGCTGGTAGCCAGCTTGCCGGGGCGCTCTTCGCCGTAACGGTGCATGACGAACTGCTCGCCGTTGCTGCCCACCCCGGCATACAGGCGGTCGCTGTAGAACAGCAGGGCGCCGCCGACGGCACCGGGCTCGATCTCCAGCTCGACCTCGAACTGGTAGGCCTTGTCGCCGGCGATAGCGGTCAGCGGCGACGCATCGCGCGGGGTCGTGCCCTTGCCCTGCAGCACCATGCCCTTGCCGGTGAAGGCCAGGCGCTTGTACTCGTCCAGGGCCGGGTTGAAGAACGACCACTGCGCGCCCAGGGTGTTGCCGTTGAAGTCATCCGACAGCGCCATGCCGTGGGCCAGCGCCACGCCCGCCGGCTTGGCCAGCGGCTGGCCGAGATCGCCGCCCTTGGCCACGAACCAGCCGTCGTCGGTCCACTCGATCGGTTCGAGCAGCGCCTGGCGGCCCAGCGTCCAGTAACCGGCCTCGTAGCCGTGGTACATCATCCACCAGCGCCCGTCGGTGCCTTCGATCACGGTGGCATGGCCACGCGACCACCACGGCTCGGCGGCCGAGCGGGTGCGCATGATCGGGTTGTGCGGGGCGTTCACCCACGGACCATGGATCGAACGCGAGCGCGCGGTGATCACCATGTGCCCGGTCGGCGGACCGGCGGTGCCGCCCACCGCGGTGGTCATGTAGTACCAGCCGTTGCGGAAATTGATCTTCGGCCCTTCCTGCGCATACGCCTCGACATCCCAGCTTTCCGGGTACTTCCAGCCGTCGTAGACATGCTTCGGGCTCCCGGTCACGCTCAGGCCGTCATCGGCCAGCTGCACGTAGGCGCCGCCACTGAGGAACAGGTAGCGCTTGCCGTCCTCGCCCACGGCGTGGCCCGGATCGATGTACTTGCCCAGGCCGATATCGACCGGATCGCTCCACGGGCCCGTGATGGCATCGGCCCAGACCACGAAGTTGCTGCGCAGATTGCCTTCGGTGCCGCCGACGCGCGCCGGGAAATAGATGAAGTAACGGCCCTCGTGCTTGACGATGTCCGGCGCCCAGATCGAACCGACGTTGCGCGTGATCGCATGCCCCAGCGGTTGCCAGTTGACCAGATCGCGCGAATGCCAGATCGGCAGGCCGGGATAGGCGTCGAACGAGGACAGGGTGAGGTAATAGTCGTCGCCGTCCTTGAGCACCGACGGATCCGGGTGGTCGCCGGCCAGCACCGGATTGAGATAGGTGCCATTGCCCAGGTCGGCCTGGCGCTGGTTCTCGATGCCACGTTTCCACGGCGACGCTCCGGCCGGGGCGGCGGCAAATGCAGGGCCAGCCTGCAACAGGCAAGCCATGGCCATCGCGGCCATCATGCGGGTCACGCTCATCGAGAACTCCTCATCTGCAGCGGGCTCGCCCCATGGGCAGGCCGCCGGTTGTGCCTGCGCTGCCAATGCCGCGCCGGCAGGTCACCGGCCCTGCGCGCCGTGCGCGGCAGGGCCTCCACTTTCCGCGCCCGGATTTCCCGGCGCGGCCATCCTCCGGCTCAGGCGCGCAACAGTGCCGGCAACCACAACGACAGTTGCGGGAAGAACGTCACCACCAGCAACACGCCCAGGCCGGCCAACCAGAACGGCCAGATGGTCCGCATGCTTTCGGCGACACTGATCTTGCCGATCGCGGTGCCGATGAACAGCACCGAGCCCACCGGCGGTGTCACCAGACCGAGGCCGCCGGTCAGCACCAGCACCAGGCCGAAGTGGATCGGGTCGATGCCATAGGCCTTGGCGACCGGCAGGAAGATCGGCGTGCAGATCAGGATCATCGGCGCCAGGTCCATGAAGGTGCCCAGCAGCAGCAGCATCACCACGATCATCAGCAGCACCATCGCCTTGCTGTGCGCGAACGACTGCAGGAAGTCGACGGCGGCGGTGGGCACCTGCAGATAGGCCAGCAGCCAGCCGAACACCGCCGCGGTGGCGATCACGAACAGGATCACACCGGTGCTGCGCGCGGCATGGGTGACGGTGCCGAGGAACTCGCGCCAGTTGAGCTGGCGGTACAGCACGGTGGTCACCAGCAGCGCGTAGACCACGGCGATGGCCGCACTCTCCACTGCGGTGAAGATGCCGGCACGGATACCGACGAAGATCAGCGCCACCAGCCCCAGGCCGGGCAGGGCCGCGATCAGCCGGGTCAGTACCGCGCGCATGCCCGGGAACGGCTCCACGCCGTAGCCGCGGCTGCGCGCCACCGCATAGCCGGTGACCATCAGCACCACCGTCATCAACAGCGCCGGAACAATGCCGGCGGCGAACAGGTCGGCGATGGAGAGACCGCCGCCTGCCGCTGCCGAAAACAGGATCAGGTTGTGCGAGGGCGGCACCAGCAGCGCCACCAGCGCGGCGGTGATGCTGACGTTGACCGCGAAGTCCCGGTCATAGCCGCGCTTGACCATCTGCGGGATCATCGTGCCGCCGACCGCCGAGACGTCGGCGATCGCCGAGCCGGACACGCCGCCGAAGAACAGCGACGACAGGATCGAGACCTGGCCCAGACCGCCGCGCATGCGCCCGACCAGCGAGGAGGCCAGTGCGATCAGACGCTCGGAGATGCCGCCGCGCATCATGATCTCGCCGGCAAAAATGAACAGCGGAATGGCGATCAGCGAGGCCGAGCCGGTACCGGCGGAAATCTGCTGCACCAGCACGATGCTGGGCAGGTCCAGGTACAGCAGCGTGGCCAGTGCGGCGGCCGCCAGCGCGTAGGCGACCGGCACCCCGATCAGCAGCAGCACGCCGAAAACGGCAAACAGGATGGCGATACCCATGGCTCAACGGCCTCCTTCAACAGTGGCCGGGCGCAGCGACAGCACCAGCCGGTTCAACGCGAACAGCACCATCAGCGCGCCCCCAAGGCTCAACGGCAGATAGGTCAGGCTCTGCGGCATCTGCGCACCAGCCGCCTTGATATGCAGGCCATCGACCAGCAGGATCGCGCCCCACCATGCGATCACCGCGCCGATGGCGGCGATGATCAGCGGCACCACCGCATCCACCACGCGCCGGATCCCCGGCCGCAGGTGATCGGCCAGCAGGAAGAAGCCGAAATGGCGGTTGGTATACACGCCGGCCGCGGCGCCCATGCTCATCGCGGTACTCAGCAGCAGCAACGTGACCGGCTCGGTCCAGCTGGGCGAATCGTTGAGCACGTAGCGCGCGAACACCTGCCATCCCTGCACCACCACCAGCCCCAGCAGGGCGATCACGGCGATATAGATGACGCCGTCGGCAACTACCGCCAGGGCACGTTGGACGCCTCGCGGGGCGAGGGGTTGAGTGGTTTCTGACATCGCTGGAATCTCAGGCAAAGGCGCGGATGCGGCGGTGGAGGGAGGCGATGTCCGGCTGCTGCAGGTACTCGCGCAACAACGGGGCGGCCGCCTGGCGGAACGCCGGCATGTCGACCTGGTTGAACTTCACGCCCGCATCGCTGACAGCCTGGCGGGCCCTGTCCTCGGATGCATCCCACTGCTGGCGCATCACGTCGACCGAGGCGCGCGCGGTGTCCAGCAACAGGCGCCGATCGGCCGGCGACAGCGCCTCGAAACTGCTGCGCGACATCAGCAGCACGTCCGGCGCGTAGGAATGCTCGCTCTGCGACCAGTAGTGCGCGGCCTCGAAATGACGGCTGGAATGGAAGCTGCGCATGTTGTTCTCGGCGCCGTCGATCATGTGCGTCTCCATGCCGGAGAACGTGTCGCCCAGCGACATCGGCGTCGGGTTGGCGCCGAGCATGCGCATCAGCTGGATGAAGATGTCCGAGCTGGCCACGCGCAGCTTCAGGCCATGCAGGTCGTGCGGTTCCACGATCGGATGCTTGGTGTTGTAGAAGCAGCGCGCGCCCGAGTCGTAGATCGCCAGGCCGACCAGGTCGCGGCTTTCAAAACCCTGCAGCACCGATTCGGCAATCCCGCTGTCGAGCGCGTGGCGCATGTGCGCCACAGAGTCGAACACGTATGGCAGGCACAGCGCCTGGGTCAGCGGGAAAGCATTGTTGAGCGCGCCCGAATACACGCGGGTGATATCGATGGCGCCAAAGCGCGCCATGTCGATCGCCTCGGTCTCGCGCCCGAGCTGGCCGGAGTGGTACTGGCGCAGCTTCAGGCGGCCGCCGCTTTCGCGTTCCAGCGTTTCGCCGATCCATTTCACCGCGGTCACGGTCGGATAGTCGGCCACGTGCACGTCGGTGGCGGTCAGCACATGGCTGCCACCGGCCGGCGCGCGTCCTGCCGAACAGGCCGCCAGCAGCGGCGCGGCCAGCGCACCCATGCCGGTGCCGAGAAAACCTCTGCGAGTGATCATTGCGCCCTCCCGCGCGTACCTGCCGTCGCCACCGGTCACCCGGCCGCCACGGCCTTGCAAGAAATATCGCCATAGCCAACGAAGCGGATCACCGCCTGCTGTCCCACCGCGATGTCGTGGATCCCGGTGGCATTGCCGGTGGCGATCAGGTCACCTTTCTTCAGCGGACGGCCGCGCTTGGCCGAGCGCGCCAGCGCGAAGGCATACGCCGCACGCAGGCCGCCAGGCAGCATCGTCGCCCCGCCGGTGCCCACCACCTGGCCGTCGATCTCGGTCTGCGCACGCAGCTCCGGTTCGTCCAGCGCGGTCCAGTCGGCGATTTCCGGCCCCAGGATCAGGCCATTGTTGTTGCCGAAATCGGAAACCACCACCCGCGGGCCGAGCTTGTTGATCGTCGCCAGCGGGCTGCTGGCCACTTCCACGCCGATGAACAGACGCGCCGGCAGGGCTTCGGCCGCTTCCGGCGTCCATTCGAGCTGGTCGGCCGGGGCATCGGCTTCCAGCTGCAGCACGTACTCGGCTTCGACCGCGCCAAAACCGCCGGAGAACACCTGAATCTCGACAATGGCACCGGTAGCATTCCACAGCTTGCCGGCGAACACCGGACCGAGCAGGCGCTCGTCGCCGGAGTGGTCGCGGCGCTCGGCGGCGATGTAACCGACCTTCCAGCCGACCACGGTGTCGTCCCACTGGGCGATGGCGAGATCCTGCACACGATAGGCAGTCTCCAGATCTTCCGGGATATCACCCGGAAAATCCGGCAATGATCGGCCTTTCTGGCGGGCATTGACAAAGTGGTGGGCAATTTCGCCCAGTCCGGCCGTGGACTCGTCCTGTTTGCCTGCAATGGTGCTCAAGCGTCTCTCCTGATGTTCTTTGTTGCACTGCCCATCGACAGTGGCTGGAACGGTTGTATATGGTAAACCGGTGTCATTGGCAATGTGCACTGCGTCAGAACACCCCCGATCTCCCTCCCCGGCCTCGTCCATGTCCACGCCAAGATCCTTGCCAGCCCTGCCTTTGCTCCTGTGCGTGCTGCTGATGTCCTGGGCGACATCGGCGACACGCGCGGCGGCCACCGAGCCGCCTGTGGGCGCGCCGGATCGCATCGCTTTATGGCCGCACGGACTGGCGCCAAACGACACGGCCTTGGCCACACCGGCGCGGATCGTCGAGCGCAGCGCCGACGCGGCGTTGCCGGACCGCTATATCGACCACGTCAGCGAGCCGTATCTGGTCGCCTATCGCCCCGCCCGGCCCAATGGCGCCGCCCTGCTGGTGATTCCCGGCGGCGGCTACCAGCGCGTGGTGCTGGACAAGGAAGGCACCGCGCTGCTGCCCGACTTTGTCGAACGCGGCGGGCTGACCCTGTTCGTGCTGCGCTACCGGCTGCCGGGTGAAGGCCGCGGCGACCGCGAGGCCGCACTGGCCGACGCCCAGCGGGCGTTGCGGTTGATCCGCGCCCGCGCCGGCGAGTGGCAGCTGGATCGGCGGCGGATCGGCGTGATGGGATTTTCCGCCGGCGGCCATGTGGCCGCACGCCTGGGTACCGGTTTCGACAAGACCGTCTATCCGGCGCGCGATGCCGTCGACCGGCTCAGCGCGCGCCCCGACTTCCAGTTGCTGGTGTATCCGGTGATCGAGATGGACGGCCCCAACGCGCATCCCGGATCGCGCCAGCGCCTGCTCGGCCAGGCCCCAACGGCGGCACTGGCGCAGCGCTATTCGCTGCAGCGGCAGGTGCGCGGCGACACCCCGCCGACCTTCATGCTGCACGCCCAGGACGACGCGGTGGTGCCGGTGGGCAACAGCCTTTCCTTCTACCAGGCACTGCAACGTGCCGGCATCTCCAGCGAAATGCACCTGTTCCCGCACGGCGGCCATGGCTTCGGCGTGCGCGGCACCGCCGGCCTGGGCGTTGCCGCGTGGCCGCGGCTGGCGCTGGACTGGATCACTTCTCTGCCTGTGGAGACCACGCCATGATCGACCCGCCCGACAATCCCGACCGCCGCGGTTTCCTGCGCCAGAGCGCGCTGTGCTCGGTGGCGGCCGGCCTCGCCCTAACCTCGCCGTTGGGCCTGGCGGCGGTTCCGGGGCCACGTTCCGGGGCCAGCTCGCTGGCGCGGGTCCGCGGTGGCCGCATCGGTGGCCAACTGGAGCACGGCATCCACGTGTTCCGGGGCGTGCCTTACGGTGCCGATACCGCACCCCGGCGGTTCCAGCCGGCGTTGCAGGAAACGGCCTGGCGCGGGGTGCGGGATGCGCTGGAGTACGGCGCGGCTGCCCCGCAGGGCAGCAAGGAGGGGCCCGGCAGCGAGGATTGCCTGTTCCTCAACGTGTGGACACCGGGCCTGCGCGATGGCGGCAAGCGGCCGATCCTGTTCTATATCCACGGCGGCGCCTTCAGCAACGGCTCCGGCAGCGATCCGCTGTACGACGGCGGCAACCTGTGCCGCCACGGCGATGTGGTGGTGATCACGGTCAACCACCGGCTCAATGCGTTCGGCTATCTGTACCTGCGTGATCTGGGCGGCGCCGACCTGGCGCACTCGGGCAACGTCGGCCAGCTCGACCTGGTGCAGGCGCTGCAGTGGGTGCGGCAACATGCCGCCGAGTTCGGTGGCGACCCCGGCAATGTCACCGTGTTCGGCCAGTCGGGCGGCGGCGCCAAGATCGCCACGCTGATGGCGATGCCAGCGGCGCGGGGCCTGTTCCAGCGCGCCTGGACGATGAGCGGCCAGCAGGTCACCGCCGCCGGACCGCGTGCGGCGACCCAGCGCGCGGAAATCTTCATGGGTGCCCTCGGGCTGAAGGCCGCTGAGGTCCAGCGCCTGCGCACGCTGCCCCTGCAACGGCTGCTGGACGCGCAGTCGGTCCGCGATCCATCGCGCGTGGAAAACACCGGGCTGTACTTCGGCCCCGTGGTCGACACCGTGTCGTTGCCACGTCATCCGTTCTGGCCCGATGCGCCGCCGCAATCGGCCGCGATCCCGCTGGTGATCGGCAATACCCGCGATGAAACCCGCGCGTTCCTCGGCAACGATCCGGACAACTTCAGCTTGGACTGGGACGCGCTGCCGGCGAAGCTGCGGATGCAGCAGTTCGCCGACATCGATCCGGTGTTGGTGATCGCCGAGTACCGGCGGATGTATCCGCACTACACCCCGTCGGAAGTGTTCTTTGCCGCGACCACCGCCGGGCGTTCGTGGCGCGGGGCGGTCGAGGAACTGGAAGTACGCGCCCGCCAGGGCCGCAACACCTGGAGCTACCAGCTCGACTGGCATCCGCGCGGCGAGGAGGGCCAGCGCCGCCGCGCCTTCCACACGCTCGACATCCCGCTGGTGTTCGACACCGTGCACCAGCCCGGCGCCGCCACCGGCAATGACGATGACGCGCGCGGCATGGCTGCGACCATGCGCGATGCCCTGCTCGCCTTCGCCCGCAGTGGCGATCCCAACCATGCGGGCATGCCGCAGTGGGCGCCGTATTCGCTGCCGGCGCGCGAGACGATGGTGTTCGACTCGCCATCGCGCATGGAGCTCGATCCGCGCGGCGGCGAACGGCGCCTGTATCAGCAGGCACCGTTCATCCAGCGGGGAACGCAGTGACCGCGCGCCGCTGTCGCAGGCTGCTCCCCATGGCGCTGCTCCCGTTGCGCCATCAAACCGATGGCTGCCGCCGCAGCCTCGACCCATTCGTGCGCTGACAGCGGCTTGCCCTGCCGCCGCATCGCACCCGTGCATCTGGAAGATCCCATGCTTCGATACCTCGTCCTTGCCGCCGCCCTCTCGCTCGCACTGCCCGCATTTTCCGCCACCGCCCTGGATGATCCGATGCGTCCGCCGGTCAAGCCGGTCCACGCCAGCAAGATCATCCTGGTCGGCGATTCCACCACCGCGGTGCAGGGCGGCTGGGGGCCGCGCTTCTGCGCCGACCACGTCACCTCGTTCCTGGCCTGCGTCAACCTGGCGCGCGGCGGCCGCAGCACCTACAACTACCGCGCCGAGGGTTCGTGGGCTATCGCCCTGCATGAAATGCGCCCCGGCCCGTTCGCGGCGACCTACGTGCTGGTGCAGTTCGGCCACAACGACCAGCCGGGCAAGCCCGGCCGCTCGACCGAACTGGCGACCGAATTCCCCGACAACCTGCGCCGCTATGTGGCCGAAATCCGCGCGGCCGGCGCGCAGCCGGTGCTGCTGACGCCCTTGACCCGGCGCCAGTTCAAGGACGGCCGGTTGATCGACGACCTGGCGCCGTGGGCCGAGGTCACGCGCAGCGTCGCGCGCGAGCTGGACGTGCCGCTGGTGGACCTGCATGCCCGCAGCACCGCCGCGGTGCAGGCAATGGGGCCGGTGCAGGCGATGCGCTATGCGCAGGCGCCCGCCTTGCCGGTGCAGGTCAGCGCCGCCCAGTCCGGCACCACGATCGGCGCGCCGCCGGCCGCGGCGCCACCGGCGGGCACGGCCACCCGGACCCAGGACAACGCCGCCGCCGAGCCGATGGGCCAGGCCAAGATCGCGTTCGACTACACCCATCTGGGACCGACCGGTGCGTCGTTCTTCGCGGCGATGGTGGCCGATGAGCTGGCACGCGCGGTGCCGGCGTTGCGCGGACAGCTGATTCCCTGAGCCGCCCGTCCATGGTGCGCTCGGCGTTGCGCCGGAGTTGGCGCGGTATCGGGACACTGCGTTAACCGCGACCGCCTAGACTGGTGCCATGCGTGACGATCCCAGTGTGTATCCCGGTTTCGATGGCCGCGACCGGCTGGTTGCGGCGATCGACCACGCCGTCCAGCGTGGCGAGGCCAGCCAGGTCACCGCCGCCTTGCGGCAGGTGCTGCAGCAGGCCATCGCCGATGAGCACATCCGCCTGCCCGACTGCGTGCACCAGCCGATACATGACCACTACGCGCGGCGCGAGCTGTACCGCAGCGCCGAACACGGCTACAGCGTGATCGCGATGACCTGGGGACCGGCACAGGCGACGCCGCTGCATGACCACAGCGGCCTGTGGTGCGTGGAAGGCGTGTGGAGCGGAACCCTGCAGATCACCCAGTACGAGCTGCTGGAGCATGCGCAGGAGCGCTTCCGCTTCCGCGCCGGCGTCGGACTGCTGGCCGGGCGCGGCAGTGCCGGCTGCCTGATCCCGCCGCACGAGTACCACACCATCTGCAATCCAAGCCGGGAGGAGATCGCGGTGTCGGTGCACGTGTATCAGGGCGTAATGGAGCAGACCAGTATTTTCGAGCCGGTGGAGGCCGCGGCCAGCTGGTATCGCCGCCGCCCGCATGCGTTGGCGATGGACGCACCGGCCTGATTGCACCTGCGCCCCAGGCCCGGGAGGCGCTGGCGAGGCGGTCAGCAGCCCATGCCGCTGACCGCGTCGATGCTTAGCGCAACGGCAACACGTTGTTGAGCCGGGTCACTTCGGCGGCCTCGCCGTCCTGCCAGACCCGCACCTGTGCGCCCTCGCGCCTGAAGCCCGCCGGCAGCGGCAGTTGCACGTCGATGGTCTTGGGCAGCAGGTCGGCCGGTGCCGGCAGTGCCGGGATGGCCACGCGTGCGATCTCCCTGCCGCGCGCATCCTGCAAGGCGACCACACCGGGGGCGGTCGCTACGTGGCCGAGGCTGTGCACGGTCACATGCAGCTGCCCGCCTTCGATGCGGATGTCGCCGCGGCCGATGCCCAGATCCGCGCGCTGTTCGACCGGGGTGCCGGGCTGGATCAACTCGAACTCCATCACCACCGTCTGTTTCGGCGGGAATACCACGTCCACCGATGCGCTCTTTTCCAGGGCGAATTCGCGCGTGACCGCCTTGCCGTCGATCCGGTCGTCGCCATCGCGGTCCACGCCGGTGACCATGCGCCACTGGCCGGCATCGATGTTCCAGCCGGTCATCTGCGCCCGCTGCGCCTTGCCGCCCAGGTTGTGGCCGATCACCTTGAAGCGGTTGCGCTGCGCGCCGGGCACCAGGATGGCGACCTGTTCGGCGGCCGCGTCCTGTTCGAAGCGCCAGCTGACGGTATGGCCGGGCCAGCTCTGGTTGCGTTTGAGCGCGACCCCGCCCAGGCGCGCACGCTGCAGGAACTCGCTCGGCGCCTCGACCCGGTCCGACCACCAGTGGCCCTCGGTGTTCATGTATTCGCGCTGGGCCTTGGCCTGGATGCCGTCTGCATGCAGAGCTTCCACGTACTGCTTGTCGCCGGTCTGCTGCCATGCGACCAGACTCGGGAAGCCGACGCCGCCCTTGTCGGCCGCCTCGACCAGACGCTGGCCCCAGTCCTGCCGCTTGCCGAGCACGTCGATGAAGTTCTCGCCGAGGTTGGACAACGCGGCCGGGCCGCCACGGGCCACGCGGTAGTCCAGCGCCTTGAGGTATTTGGCATCACCACTCCAGCGCCAGGCCGCCCAAAACGTGTGCACGGTGTCGCCACCGCCCGAGCCCTGGTTGAGTTCGCCACCGCGGGTGGCGCCGGTGGCCCAGTTGATCTCGTTGGGCAGCACCCAGGTGCCGTCCTCGGCGGTGTAGGCGTGGGCCAGATAGCTGTCGGCCAGGCCGGTGACCAGCTTGCGCCCGGTCGGGTCGGCGTTGTATTCGCCGATCAGGAACGCCGGATGCAGTGCCGGGAACGAATACGGCTTCTGCCACTGCCAGTTCGGTTCGCGGTAGACCTTGTTGCCGCCGAACCAGTTGCTGGAGAACAGCAGGTGGCCCTGCGGATTGGGCAGGATGATGCGCTCGTCGAACGCCTTCACCGTTTCCATCAGCCGCTCCACGGTCAGCGGATCACCCCAGTTGAGGTACAGCATGGCGCTGTTGGCGTTGATGCCTTCCTCGTAGGCGTGCAGTTCGTCGGTCTCGATCGTGCTCAGGCCGTTGGTGAACATGCCGTTCTTGTAGACCGCGTCCGAAAGCGCGGTCAGCGAGGCGTTGAGCCGGTCGGGCTGCACGCCCATCAGGGCAAGCCCCGGCCACTGCTGGGTCAGGTCGGAATCGTCGGAGATGCCGCCACCGAAGTCGCCGTACTCGACCTGGCGATGATCGATCCACCAGTCGATGAAGCGGCGCACGTACTTGAGGTCTTCCACCTGGCGGAACGCCCACAACGGCACGCCCTTGGGCGCTTCGGGCTGGGTGAAGGGCGGTTTGCCCTGGCTGTTGTAGCTGATGTAGTTCCAGTACAGGCGGCCGAGCTCGTGTTCCGGGTCCACCCGCAGCAGGTCGCTCAGGTCGGCGTAGACGCGCGCGTACAGGCGCTGGCGCTTGGAGGTGGTGTGCTCTTCCACCAGGAAGCCCCAGTTGTCGCGCACCTGGTTGAAGCGATCGGCCACGTGTTCCGTGATCGCCTGCTGGCGGTCCTTGAACACCAGCCGCACTTCGCCGCCATCCAGCGAGGCGGCGTTGAAGCCCGGCGCGGCGGAGGCGATGGAGATCCACAGGCTGTCGGCGGTGAGGATGCGGTCACGCAGGTCCAGCCACAGCGTCCGCTTCTCGCCGGGCTTGACCGACACCGACACGTCGATCATGTCGCGCGCCGGCCAGATCGGGTCCTTGATGCGGATGTTCAACGGGATCAGGCCGTCGTGCGTGGCCGGCAGATCCAGCGCGGGGATGTCGATGGCCACGCCGTCGAGCCCGTCATGCATGTTCTCCCAGCTGTGTGCCCAGCTGCGGATCAGCGGCTGCGCGGCCGGCGCATCGCCGACACCGGACGGAATCAGCACATGCACGATCGGCAGCGGCGCGGCCGGCAGCGAGTCGGCATCGCGACGCCGTGAGCCGGCGCCCTTGGGCAGCGCCATCACCGTGCTGCGTTCGGCCTGCGGGTAACGGCCGTCGATGTAGTCGCGCAGCGAAGTGATGTTGAGGTAGTCCGGCAGCGCCTGGCTGTCGATCTGGTAGCGCTGCTTGACGGTGCCTTCCGGCTCGCCAGCCTCACTGACCTGGTAGGCCCAGATCTCCTGGATCGGGGTTTCCTGCTCGGCGTTGCTGAAACGCAGGCTGCCGCCGGTTTGCGGCGCGAAGCTATCGACGCTGCGCACCACGCCTGCGGGGCGGGTGAACAGCGTGCCGGCGGTGCCGTCCAGCGTGCCGAAGGCGGCGCCGCGGATCTCCACCCGGTTGACGGTTTCGCCATCGGGAAGGGTCAGGTCCAGATGCTTGCCGCCTTCGACATAGGTGTTCCAGTCCGGCAGCTGGAAGTAGTCGTCACGGCCGGCCAGCCGCGAGCGGTTGTACACGCCGGGCCAGGTGGTTTCGGCGATGCCGTCGGTGGCCTTCCACATCCACTGCTTGAGGTCCTTGGTGTCGGCGAACTCGACCTTGCGGATCGTGGTGGTGGCCGCGCCCAGGGCCGGTGGCGGTGCGCCGTCCCAGCCGAAGCGGTGCCGCCAGGCGCGCTGCTCGTTGCCCGCCGGTACCGCCGTCGCCGGTTCGGCATTGCGCGCCAGCGCGGCCACGCCCGGCGCGTCGAGCATGCGGTCGTACACGCGGATCTCGTCGAAGTCGCTGCCGCGCAGGAAGTTGTAGCGGCTCTGCACCTGGTACGGCGCCATCACCCGGCCCGCCAGGCCGAGCTGATCGAGCGCGGCATCGTAGTCGCCGGTGGTGTCCTGGCGCGCGACCTCCTTGCCGGCCACATACAGGCGCACGCCATGGTTCTCGTCCCATGCGAAGGCAAGGTGCTGCCAGGCGTCGGCCGCCGGCAGCCGGTCCAGTTTGAACGACACCCGTGTGCGCGCCAGGTTGGCATCGGTGACGAAGGCATCGAAGCCGTGGCCGTTCCAGTCGATGCGCAGCCACGCCATGTCCCAGCTGCTGTGGTCGGCATAGCCGACCCGGAAGATCACGAACGGCGCTTCGCCCACCGCGTAACGCGGGCGCCAGAAGAACGACAGCGTGCCGCGCTGGGCCTGGATGTTGCCCGGTGCATTCCACGCCAGCACGCCATCATCGGCCCATTCGATGGCGCTGCCGTGGGCGCCATCGGCGACGATCTTCACCTTGTCCTGGAAATTCGGCACCGCATCGCCGGCGGCATGCTCGGCCACGAAGCCGTGATCGGCGGTGACCTGGAACAGCAGCCTGGCCGGCGCGGCACTGGCCGCGGGTGCCTGCAACAGCAGGCCGACGGCACAGGCCAGGACGGTGGGACGCACAGAAATCTTCAACTTCATCAGCTCACTCTTCCTACAGATTGCATTGCTGCGGCGAGCGCAGCGTCGGGGTCAACGCCGGTCATCGACGATACGGCCATGTCGCGCGCGCCAGGCGGGCAATTCCTTGCGCAGCAGGGTCTCCGGCCACACGCCATACCAGGCATAGCCGATGCGCCGCTCGTTGGGCAACCCGGCCAGCTGCGCCACCCGCTCCCCCGCCCGGTTCACCAGCATCGGCTGCTGCTGCTCCAGGTCGTAGAAGCGGGCCCACAGCGAGGCACCGGGCTGCTGCACCAGCAACACGTCGCGCCCGCTTTCCTGCAGCGGCGCGGCCACCCGGCGCAGCGCCAGATCCGGCAACCGGTGCGCCTCAAGCCATTGCGCGGCGGCTTCAACCGCTTCGACTACTTCTGGCGACGGCTCGCGCTGGCGCATCAGCAGGGCGACGACACCGACCGACTCGGCCACCGCCAGCGCCGGCAGTTCATAGCTGCGCGCCTTGGCCGGCTGCAAGGTGTCGCGCTCGTACTGCGCCGCCCAGATCGTCAGCCGCCCGTCGATGCGCACCTGGGTGGCAAGCACGCAGGCCAGGCCTCGCGTGACCGCGTCCTGCGCGCGTTGCTCGATGCCGGGCGCCAACGCCGCCAGCGCGCCGCGTTGCTCGACGATGCCTTGCAGCAACCCCAGCACGCGGGTCATCGCATCGTCGTTGAAGGTGATCAGGTGGCGGTAACCGGAACGGTCCGGGTAGTACTGCGGCCAGCCGCCGCCCGGATACTGCGCCGTCAGCAGGTAGTCCACGCCACGGCGTGCGGCCTGCAGGTAGGCGGCATTGCCGGTGCGGGCGTAGGCCTCGGCCAGGTGGGCGATCTCGCGGGTGGTGGCCTGGTTGTCGATGGTGGCGTCGTCGCGGCGATCGGCGGCGCGCAGCATGCGGCGTTCCTCGGCGCTGAAAGTGTGCGCGTAGTCCACCGCCTTGCCCTGGAAATGCTTGGACCAGCCTCCCGAGGCGGTCTGCAGCAGCAGCATGTTCTCGGCCACCGCTTCGGTGGTGGCGGCATTCAGCACGGCCACCGGCACCAGCAGCAGGCTGCCCAGCAGCAGCCGTCGCGCCTGCCGCAGAAAAAGCGCTTTCATTCGAACGGTCTCCAGTCCGCGTAGGGCCGCCACGGGCGCCCCAGGTACACCCGCGTCACCGCGCTGTCGCACAGGCGCACGGATGCGCGCGGACTCCGCGGGCGCCTGTCCGGCACCCGCCCGTCAGCGACGGCACGGTTGCCGGACAGGATCAGCGCCATGTCAGAACTTGTAGCGGGCACCGAGGTAGTACTGGCGGCCGGTGACGGTGTAGCGGTCGGACATCGCCAGGTCCGAGTCGACGTAGCGGCGGTCTGCCGTATCGAGCAGGTTGATCGCCTCTAACGTCAGCGACAGCTTCTTGTTGATGCGGTAGGACATGTTGAAATCCACGTTGCGCACGCTGTCCTTGCCGGTCACGTCCGGCGTCACCAGCTGGTTGCCGTCCAGGTCCCAGACGTTTTCACGGCTGAGGATCTCGCCGATGTAGCCATCACGGAAACTGGTGGAGACACGCGCGCTGAAGCTGCCGTCATCGTAGTAGAGCGTGGCGTTGTACGAGTTCGGCGACAGGTTCACCAGGTCGTTCTCGGTGAACTGGGTGACGACCGTCGTGTTGCTGCTGGCCGCGGTACTGAACATGTACCTGATGCTCGACTCCACGTGCGTGTAGTTCAGCTGCACGCCGAACTTGCTCCACACGCCGGGCAGGAAGGTGAACGGCTGCTGGTAGGTCAGCTCGTAGCCCTTCAGCGGGCCGCCTTCGGTGTTGTAGTAGCTCTGCACGTTGAACATGGTGTCGGCGCTGAAGCCGGCCGGCAGCAGGTCCAGCGAGTAGCCCATGTCGCCCCAGGTGGTCAGCAGCCGCGTGCGCTGCACATAGCTTTCGATGTCCTTGTAGAACACCGCCGCCGACAGCAGGCCGCCTTCGGCGAAGTACCACTCCGCACTCAGGTCGTAGTTGGTCGAACGGAACGGATCGAGCCGGGGATTGCCGAGGTTGATCGAGAACACGCGACCGTCATCGAAGTAGCCGGTCGGGCCGCCACTGACGCTCGGCGACAGGTAGGCCAAGGTCGGGCGGGCCATGGTCTTGGCCGCACCGAAGCGCAGCACCACGTTCTCGGCCACATCCCAGGCCAGGTTCAGCGACGGCAACACGTCGCGGTAGCTGTGGTCGGCCACCGAGCGGACCAGCGAACGCTCGCCCGCCGCTGCCGTGGCACTGGCCACGCCGAAGAAGCTCTGGCAGTTGGCCGAGTTGGCGGTGGCGGTGGCGGCGTTGCACGGCGCCCAGCCCGAGGCGCTGATCTGCGTTTCGACCACGCGCACGCCGAGATTGCCGCGGAACGCGCGGTCCAGCAGATCGGTGTTGAAGTCCAGCTGCAGGTAGCCGCCGAGGCTCTTCTCGTTGACCTCGAAATTGTTGTTCGAGGAGCCGAAGTGGCCAACGCTGGCCAAGCGGTAGTCGCCGCCCTGCACGCCCGTGTCGCAGTTGCAGTTGATGTCCAGCAGCTCGGCGATTTTGCCGAAATCGGGCACCAGCCAGCTGCCCGGCACGCTGCCGGAAAGATTCTTGCCGAAGCCGTCCAGCGTGGTGCTCATGTCGGCCAGGGTGACACCGCCCGGCAACGCCTGGGCCAGCCGGCCGTAGCTGATATGCCGGTATTCCTCGGTGGACATGTCGTAGTCCTTGTACGCCAGCCCGGTGCGGAAACTGAAGGTCGGGTTGATGTCGAACTGCAGGTCGACCTTCAGGGTATCGAAGGTATTGCTGACAAAGTTCGGGTTCAAGCGGACTTCACTGATGTTGCTGCCGCGCGCGGTGCCATTGCTGTTCACCGGCACCGCTCCGTAGCCCAGCCACGACCACGCGTTGGGATCGTTCAACGCGAACGGGAAGGTCATGCTCGGCATGTCGCCGTTGTTGCGCATGTCGATGGCGAAGCCATCGATGTTGCTGTTGTCGAAGCTGACCATCGAGAACACCGGCCGCTCGTAGTCCGACGAGGAATGCCCGACCACCGCATCCAGGCGCACCGCATCGTTGAAGCGGTGCTCCAGGTTCAGGCTGTACTGCTGGAACCGGGTCGATTCCTGGATCAGGCTGGACTCGGTGCGGAAATCGACGTTGTCGAACAGGCCGTAGACCAGGCGGTTGCGGTCGTCGACTTCGGCCTCGCGAACCACGATCTGGGTCTTGCCGCCGAGGTTGGCGGCCCGGTGCAGGTTGGCGCCGAGCGAATCCTCGCGCTGGTCCTTGTCCAGCTGCGAATACATCGCATCGAAGCTGAGCAGCGTGTCATCGGAGACGCTGAACTGGAATGCGCCGGTCACGCCCAGCCGTTCGATCTCGTGCGCGGTGCGGATGTAGCGCGGGTAGCGCGGAATCCAGGCATTGGTCGCGGTCTCGTAGGCGGCGATGTTCGCGGCAGTCGCGGCCGGTCGCGGCAGGCCGGTGCCGCAGTTGGCGGCATTGATGCCGTAGCTGCCCCAGCCGTTGGTACGGTCCTGGTTGGCCTGGCTGCCGGTGCCGGCCGGCGTCTCGTTGGCGGCCGGATTGCGCGGTGTCTGCGGGTTGTAGCCCACCGGCGAACAGAAGCCGTAGGTACCGTTGTTGGCGGCGTTGCTCTGGTTGGAGTTGCGGTGGTTGCCGTGCTCCCAGCGCACCGGGTTGTAGCCTTCCTCGTAGACATTGCGCTTGCTGTACGACGCCGACAGCAAGGCACCGAAGCGGCCATCGGCCCAGGTGTTGCTGATCAGGCCCGAGACCCGCGGGTCGAATTCCTTCGCCAGTTCGCCGTAGCCGGCCTGGGCGCTGGCCGAAGCCTGGAAACCCTTGAAGTCGAACGGGCGCGAGCCACGCAGGTCCACGGTTGAACCGAGCGAGCCTTCATCCATCTGCGCCGACTGGGTCTTGTTGACCTTGACCTGGGAAAACAGCTCGGAGGCGAACGTATTGAAGTCGAAACCGCGGCTGCGATTGACGCCGGCGCTGCCGCTGCCCGCCGTGGCGAGCGCTTCCAGCCCGTTCAGACGGACGCGGGTGAAATCCGAACCCAGGCCGCGGATCGAGATGCGCTGGCCTTCCCCGCCCTCGCGATCGATCGATACGCCGGCGATGCGCTGCAGCGACTCGGCCAGGTTCTGGTCGGGGAACTTGCCGATGTCCTCGGCGAAGATCGCATCGACCTGCTCGGTCGAATAGCGTTTCTCTTCCAGCGATTTCTGCAGGCTCTCGCGATAGCCGGTGACGGTCACACCATCGAGTTGGGTGACGCCGGGCTGCGCGTCATTCTGCTGCGCGTAGGCGACCGGAGCGGCCAGCGCCGTGGTGATCGCGATCGCAAGCAAGGTAACCGGTGTCTTTTTGATCTGGCGGATACGATCCATGTTGATAACTCCTCCCCCCTGGGATTTGGATACCGAAAAAGGATTGGAACGCTGGCAGCGCTGCCGCGTGACACCCCTGGTCAAGGCGGTTGGCGACCGTGATCAGCGATGTCCCTGCAGCTGGACCATAAAAAAAGGCCGGGTCGAACAATGTCGACCCGGCCCTGCAGGGCCTGATGGGCGGTCAGAACTTGTAGCGCAGGCCCAGCGTGTACATACGGCCGGTCTGGCTGTATTCCAGCGGCAGGGAAACCGACGGATTGGCCACCCACGACTGCTGCGTTTCGTTGGTCAGGTTGGCGCCTTCCAGGCTGAGGTCCAGCTGGTCGCTGATGCGGTAATGGATCGACGCATCGACGAAGGTGGTACCGGTCTGGCCATGCACACCGTTGGCATCGCTGTTGAAGCCGACTTCGGTACCCGGCACCTGGATCAGGTAGTCATCGCGATTGGTGGCGGAGACGCGGCCGGACCAGCTGCTGCCTTCATAGAACAGCGTGGTGTTCCAAGAGTTCTTCGACATGCCGGTCAGGGTGGTCTTCTGCGCCAGCGCGCCGCTGCTGGTCAGGTACTGCACCTTGGAATCGACGTAGGTGTAGTTCAGCTGCACACCGAGGTTGGACCACAGGCCCGGCAGGAAGGTGAACGGCTGGGTGTAGTTGAACTCCACGCCAGTCAGCTCGCCGCCGGGGGTGTTGATCGGCGCGGTGAACACAAACTCGTCATTGACGCTGGCGGTGGTGCCATCGAGCAGGCTGGCCGGCAGGCCGCTGGTGGAATAGACGCGGCTTTCGCGGGTGTTCTGGATGAAGCTCTCGATGTCCTTGTAGAACAGGCCGACGCCGAGCATCGCGCCCTGGTCGAAGTACCACTCGAAGCCCAGATCGGCGGTCTTGGCGCGGATCGGATCCAGCAGCGGGTTGCCGCCGTTCACCGTCTTGGCACTGCCGCTGACGCTGACCGTCACGCCCGGGGTCAGGCTGCCCAGCCCCGGCCGCGACATCACCTTGGCCGCGCCGAAGCGGATCAGGAAGTCCGGGGTGATCTCGGCTACCAGGTTCAGCGACGGCAGGGTGTCGCTGTATTCACGCTCCACCGTGGTGGCGACCGGGCGGCCGCTGGCGGTGGCCACGCCGGTCGAGCTCTGCTTGGTCTTGACGTGGCGCACGCCGAAGTTGCCCGACAGCGGAATCGAACCGATATCGGCGGAGAACTTGCCCATCAGCCAAACGCTGCGGTCCTGCTCTTCGACGCTGCGGTTGCTGGGGGCGTAGTCGCTCAGGGCAAAGGTGCCGCTGTTGCTGAAGACCCCGAACTCGTCGGCAATCGCATCGAAATTCGGCACCACCCACTGGCCCGGCGAGCCCTTCACGCCATTGAGGCTGGCCAGCTCGGTCATGTCCGCCGGTACCCGGGTGCTGCCACCGAAGGTGGGAACAATGGTCTCGGTTGCGGTACGGCGACGCTCCGTCGACTCGAAGCTGAAGTCCTTGGCCTGCACCCCGCCTTCAAGCGTGAACGACGGGCCCATGACCCAGGAGAAATCCAGCTGGCCGTTGTCGAAATCGTTGGTGACGTAGTTCTGGCGCAGGCGGATGGTGGACAGCGTCCAGCCGTTCGGGTCGGTCGGGTTGAACCCGTAGTTGAAGACCGGACGGTTTGGATTGCCGCGATAGTCGTAGCTGTATCCCTGCACATCCAGCTTGTCCATCATGATCGTGGCCTGGACCGGGTTCTCGTGCTTGGAGCGCGAGGTGCCGACCTTGCCGCTGATGGTGAAGTTGTCGCTCAGCCGGTGTTCGCCATCCAGGCTGATCTGGTAGAAATCGGTGGTCCACTCGTCGTGGCGGTTTTCGGCGCGGATATCCACGTTGTCCATCTGCGCATAGACCAGCGCGCCGTTGCGCACCTCGCCATTGTTGACCAGGATCTGCGACTTGCCGGCGGCACCGGTCTTGCTCAGGCCATTGGCTTCGATGTATTTCTCATCGCGCGTGGCGTCGATCTTGGAGTACAGCATGTCCAGGTTGAAGCTGGTGCTGTCGGACGGCTTGAACTGCAGCGCACCGGTCACACCCAGGCGCTTCTGCTCGTGCTCCATCAGCGTGTAGCGCGGGAAACGCGGCGCGTAGACGTTGGAGGCCAGGGCCTCCTTGAACGTGGAGTTGGGATTGAAGCCGCCGTTGGTGGTGCCACCGGACCAACGCACCGTACCCGAGCCTTCGTCCACGAGCTCACGCTCGGAATAGGCCACCGACAGCAGGGCGCCGACCTTGCCGTCGGCCCAGCTGTTGGAGATCAGGCCCGCAAAGCGCGGCATCGCCGCCTGCGAGGCATCGTTGTAGCCGGCCTGCACGTTGGAGACCAGGGTGAAGCCGTCGTAGTCGAACGGACGTGCGGTACGCAGGTCGACGGTGGCGCCCAGCGAACCTTCGTCCACGTCCGCCGAGGCGGTCTTGCGCACGATCAGCTGCGAGAACAGGTCGGAGGCGAACACGTTGAAGTCGAAGCCGCGGCCGCGGTTGGTGCCGCCCTGGCCGTCGCTGCTGCCGACGGTGCTGAGCGCTTCCAGCCCGTTCAGGCGCACGCGGGTGAAATCCGGGCCCAGGCCACGCACCGAGATGTTGCGGCCTTCGCCACCATCACGGGTGATCACCACGCCGGGAATGCGCTGCAGCGATTCGGCCAGGTTGCTGTCCGGGAACTTGCCGATGTCCTCGGCGACGATGGCATCCACCACACCGGTCTCGCCACGCTTGATGTCCAGCGCCTTCTCGACACTGGCGCGATAACCGGTAACGGTCACCGCATCCAGTTCGGTGGCGGCCGGGCCGGCGTCCTGCGCCGAAGCGGCGCCGGCCTGCAGCGCGAGGCCGATCGAAAGCGCAAGCAAGGTAACCGGTGTCTTTTTCCGTGCAAAACGTGCGTGCATGTTTTTCCCTCTCCCAAGGTCTACATGTAATTGCTGTATTTTTATGAGGTCACGCGGATGACACCGCTAGCCAACGCGGAAAGTAGCAGCTGCATGACACGGGGGCACCTTGCACTGCAGCAGGGAAAAGCGCGCCCCAATGCGTTGTCCCAAGGACATCGGCGACATTGCATGTGCGGGCAAACAGACGCGGAAAGTTAAGCGATGACACCGCTAGCCAATCGACGTGGTCATGGAAACCTTGCCCGCTGTCGGGTTGGCTTCAGCGCGGAGCGTCCGCCACGGCCGGAATCAGCAGCCTCCATTTCGACTGCGCATTCACACTCTCGGCAAGCGAACGGGCACCATCGAAATACCGCGGGTCGTTCCAGCGCCAACCCGCGCGCAGCAGCAGCTTGTAGTAGTCCAGCGTGTCGCCCCGATCCAGTTCGGGATAGGGCCAGCCACTGACATCGGCGCTGAACGGCACCAGAAAGTCGACCGCGCGGCGCAAACTGCCGCTGCCGTCAGCCGCCCGGTGGTTCCACAGATCCACGCCCACGCACGCGCCGAGCTCAGCCAGGTCGAACGCGGCGTTCAAGGTCCAGGTGACGTAATGCATCGAGCGGGTGCGGGAAAGCTCCTCGGGCAGCGCGCCGTCCGGCGAGATCTGCGTGGCCAGCCGCGCGGCCTTGGCCTGTTCGGCCACCTCGGCGGCCAGCCCGGCGTTGCCGGAGAACAGCGCGAAGTGGGTCAGCAGGGTGTCGTAGTACAGGCCGTGGTTGTTGCGGGCCGCCCGCTCTTTCTGGCCGATCGGGCTGGTCAGCATCCACTGGCCCAGTTCCCCGAACCAGCGCTGCAGGCTGGTGACCTCCTCGGCCGCCAGCACCCCGCTGCCGTGCAGCAGGCCGATCGATTCGATCACCCTGGGCAGGCGATGGGCATCGATGACGCCCTCGGCGCGGCCCGCGACCCGGCCCGGAATCGCCTGGCCGTGTTCCAGGTTCGGATTCATCCTCGTCGCCGGGTCCAGGAACCACGCGCGCAGCAGCGTCGCCGCCTTCTCGGCATAGCGCCGGTCTTCGCTGAAGTAGTACCCCAGGGCCAGCGTCTGCACGTCGCTGCTCATGCCCTCCAGCCGGTTGACGTCGAACGCCCCGGAGCCGCGCTCCGGATTGACGTGTCCATCTCGGCGGATATAGGGCAGCCCATCGGCCTTGGCCGGGTCCGGCCACCAGTAGGGCCCCATGCTCATGTAGTCGTGGCGATCGCCGCTGGCAGGCAGGCGGGTCTTGTCGACCACGCTGTACGGTGCGCGCACCAGCGCCTGCTCGGCGTCCCGCTTCAAAGCTTCAAAAGCCGGATTGGCGGGATCGGCCGCCAGCCGGGCGCGGCCCTGCCGCAGCCAGTCTGGCCGCCACAGGAACACCCGGCGGCCTTCAAAGGATGCGGCGTAACCCTCGCTGGCCTGGCAGACCGGCGCGGAAATCTGCGCGGCGGGGGCGGTAGACATTCCGCCCACCGCCAGCAGACTGCCCAGGCCGACGCCGCGCAGGACCCTCATCAGTAACGGAAGCGCAGACCGGCGAAGTAGCTGCGGCCGAAGTAGCTCGATTCGGCGATGCTGCCCGCGACCGGACGGTACATCTTCTGATGCTCGTTGGTGACGTTGATCGCCTGCAGCTTGAGCTGCCAGCGCTTGTTGAAGTCGTAGCTGGCCGATACATCGAGGAAGCCGACGTCTTCCACGAAACGGTTGGCGGTCAGCCCGGACGGCTTGAAGTAGCCGGAGCGGTACTTGTAGGCCGTACGCAGCGACAGTCCGCCCATCTCGTAGTACGCCGTCAACGATCCGCTGTGGCGCGACAGACCCTGGATACCGGCCGGAGCGGTGAACAGCACCAGCGGATAGTCCGGATCGACCGCGGAAGGATCCGGGTACTTGAAGTTGGATTCGGCGTAGTTGTAGTTCAGCTGCAGCCCCAATCCGCTGAACATGCCCGGCAGGTAGGTGAAGGCGTGGTTGGCGGTCACTTCAAAGCCGCGCAGCGATGACGAGGTGTCGCTGTTGCCCTTCTGGAAGACCGGCACGTTGTAGGAGACGCCGTCGATCACGAAGTCCTCGGCCACGGCGAAATCGCCGCTGGCAATGGCGCCGGCCTTCAGCTTCTTGTAGTAAAGCGCCAGCGAGTAGCTGGTGAACGCGTTCTGGTAGTACTCGACCGAGAGGTCGGCGTTCCACGCTTCCATCGGCTCCAGGCGCGGGTTTCCGCCGGATGCGCCCGCCAGGGCTTCTTCGGGAGTGGCCGCCGAGCCGTCGGTGATCAGGTTGCGGCCGGCACCCATGTCCTCGATGTTGGAGCGTGCCAGCGCCTTGTAGACCGCACCCTTCAGGTACAGGTCCGGACGCACTTCGGCGCTGATGTTGAAGCTGGGCAGGAAATTGCGGTAGTCGTGCTTGATGGAGACGGTATCGAAGCTGCCGGCCACCGGGTCGAGGCGGTACGACGGCACCTGGGTGACCGGATCGACGGTGGTGACCAGCGTGTAGTCGCCGCGATAGCCGATTGAGCCGATCCGGGTTTCCACCATGCGCACACCGACGTTGCCGGTGACCGGCACGCTGCCCCATTCGCCGCTGAAGCTGCCCATCGCATAGGCCGCGTAGATGCGCTCGTTGACGTCGATATCGCCCACGCTGCGCGGATCGGCCAGCGGGCCCAAGTCGTTGGAGCCGGTGAACGCGCTGTACAGGCAACGCGTATCGAACTGTGCCCAGCTGTTGATGTTGGTGCCGCTGTCCTTGCCCCAGCTGTCGACCGAGTTGCCGATCCGGCAGTTGGCATTGCCGGCCAGCGTCGCCGCGGTGGCGATGGTTTCCAGGTTGTTGTTGTTTTCCAGATCGGTCACCCGGTCATGGTCGGAGATGCGCGCACCGACCTTGAACTGGTGCCACGTGCCGTAGCGGTCGTAGGTGAGGTCCAGGCGCGCGGACTTGATCTCGTCCACCCGGTCTTCGGCCTGACGGCGTGCAAAGGCATTGCCGGTAAAGGCGGCATGGTTGTGCAGGTCCACCGGGTTGACGAAATCGACCCGCGGGATATCGGTGTGCTGGTCCAGCACGTAGGCGACGCGGCCGCCGGCGCCATACAGCGTATTGCTGCGCAGGCGGGTGGCCATGTCTACCTGTTCACGGTGGGTCTTGGAGTAGCTCACGTCACCGTCGATGGTCAGCGCATCGCTGGCCTTGAAGCTGGCGGCCAGACCGAGGCCCGTGTATTTCTCGTCACGCTGACGCAGCGCACCGTGGGATTCCAGATAGCTGTTGCCGGCATAGCGGATCAGGGCGCCATCGGAGGTCAGCTCAATCGGCGCGATGCCACGGCGGCCCTCGGCGAGCACCAGGTCATGCCGGTCCTCGGACGACTGGCGCTTGGACAGCTGCGTATCCAGATTGATGTCCCAGCGGTCGCTGGGCTGCCACTGCACGTTGCCGACAAATGCCCGGCGCTTGTCGTCCGTGCTCATCTGGCGGAAGTTCATCTGGTTGGGAACGAAGTACACCGGATTGCCCGACGCCGGCTGGTAGGTGCAGTTGCCGGTGAGGCCGCCCGAAATCGCCGTCGGCGTGGTGTTGATGCTGTTGCACGGACGGAAGCTCGACGAGGCGGTATAGAAGTCTTCCGGCGCCGAGCCGTCGGTGGTGGCGATGCCCACGGCCACGCCGACGCGGCCCAGCGCGGTGTCGAACTGGTCGAGATAGGAGCCGGAGAAGCGCGAGCCCATGCCGTCACCGGCGCGGTCCGCATTGGGCTGGTAGTTGCCACGGCCTTCCAGCTGTACCCGCGACTTCTTGTAGTCCAGCGGGCGCGCGGTGCGCAGCTCGATCACGCCGGAGATGCCGCCTTCGATGAAATCGGCACGCTGGCTCTTGTACACCAGCACGCCGTTGGTCAGTTCGGAGGGGAACTGCTGGAACGACACGGCGCGATCGCCGCCGCCGCTGGAGACTTCCCGGCCATTGACGGTGGAAAAGCCTAAATAGGGACCGAGGCCGCGGATTGAGATCTCCGAGGCCGACCCCTTGAAGCGGTCCGAGGTGACACCGGCCACACGCTCGAGCGTCTCGGCGACCGAGTTGTCCGGCAGTGCGCCGATCTCGTCATTGACTACCGCATCGACAATCACCGACGCGTCGCGCTTGACCGCGATCGAATCGCGCTGGGTTTCGCGCGCGCTGGTCACGATCACGGCGTCCAGGGTGCTTGCGGTGGGATCGGTGCCCGTGTCCTGGGCAAGTGCTGGAATCGCATACAGGGCGGCAAGAATCGCGCCGGTGAGAACGGTAACCGTTGCCTTGCCTACTGCCGTCTTCGTCATTTCCACTACCTTGCGTACTGCTGAGGAAAAAAAGCCAAACTGTGCTGCGTCCCTCACCGGGAGCGCTGACCACAGAGATGACACCGCGAGTCATTTTTCAAGTCTAGCCACATTCGCAGGCAACACATCTTGCGCTGCAACATCGCAGCGGATAGCCTGTTTCCAGCGGGTTGCGTTGGCGCGGTGAGTGCTGATAGCGTGAATGACTATCGGTGTCATAACTCGCCATACCTGAGGAATTCGCGTGCCTTTTCATGTCCACCCCACACGCTGGCTGACGGCCAATGCACTGGTTCTGGCGATGGCCGCAAGCAGCACCTGCGCCGCCCAGGTTTTTGCCCCGGAAGCGCCCGCAACCGCCGCGCAGTGCACGCAGCCGCTGCCCGATTTTTCCTATGCCGGCTACCGCAACGGGCTCGAAGAAGTCCCCGCAGCGCAGGGCCAGATCATCGACGTGCGCGACTTCGGTGTGATCGCCGACGACGACCGCGATGATTCGGTGGCCTTGCAAAAGGCACTCGCCGCGGCGCGCCAGGTCGCCGGTCCGGTGATCGTGCAGTTGCCGCCCGGCCAGCTGATCCTCAGTGACGTGCTGCGCATCGATCGCAGCGACATCGTGCTGCGCGGTCACGGCAGCGGCAACGGCGGTACCACGCTGTTCTTCCCGCGCCCGCTGCGCATGGTCGACAAAAGCCAGGAGCTGAAGGAACTGCGCGAGTACCTGGTCAAGAACAACAAGTACCAGGTCGAAGTGGTCAACAACATCAACACGCTGTTCTCGGAATATTCGTGGAGTGGCGGCTTTATCTGGGTCGGTCCGGAGAACAGCCGGCCCGCGCCGTATCTGGTCAGCTACGACCGTCCCTCCAAAGAAGGCCGGCTCGGCCATGTCCGGGCAGGCCGCCAGGGCGAGACCATGATCAAGGTCGGAGCGTCGGCCAAGCTTGCCGTCGGCGACGTGGTGCAGATCCGCTGGTTCAACCGGCAGGGTCCCAAGGGCGCGCTGGTCAAGGAGCTCTATGGCCCCGACCACAGCAAGCTGAAGGTGGGTGCGAACCACTGGAATTTCCCCGACCGCGCCTTGGCGGTGCAGACGGTGCGCATTGTCGCGATGGATGGCGGCAGCGCCACCATCTCCAGCCCGTTGTTGCATGACATCAACGCCGAGCTGCCGGCTGACCTGGCGCGCTGGCAGCACCTGCGCAACGTCGGCATCGAGGAGATCGGTTTCGTGTTCCCGGAAGGGGCCAGTTTCGGCCACCACCTGGAAGAGGGTTACAACGCGATCTTCTTCACCGGCGTGTACGACGGCTGGATCCGCAACATCCGTACCCGCGACGCCGACGCCGGCATCCTGACCTACGACAGCGCCAACCTGACGCTGTCGGATATCCTCATCGAGGGTCGACGCAAGGCGCACTACGCCGTGCACGTCGGCAATGTCCACAATGTGCTGGTACGCGATCTGGAGGTGTTCAATCCGGTGGTCCACACCTTCAGCATCAACACCCAGGCCACGCGCAACGTGTTCCTGCGCGCGCGCGGCTGGCAGGAGCCGGTGATCGACCAGCACGCCGGTGCCAACCACCAGAATCTTTTCGACAGCCTCACCTTTCATGTCACCGCGCGCCGCGACAAGCAGGGAAATGCCTGGTATCCGGTCTGGAACGGCAGTGGTGCCGGCTACTGGGAACCGGGTCATGGCCGTTACAACACCACCTGGAACCTGAAGGTGATGGTGGACGGCGGCGCCGCGCCCGGCGAAACCGTGCGGCTGGAAGGCAAGGATGAAGGCCCGGACGCCCGCGTGATCGGCGTGTCCGGCAACCGTCCGTTCTCGGTCGACTACCGGCCCGCGCCGGTGATGCAGGCGGTGAGCCAGACGCTGGAGGCGCCGTCCTTGTATGAACTGCAACTCGCCCGTCGCAAGGCCGGACTTCCCGTGCCGTCCTGCCTCTCCCATTGATCCTGCTCCGGAGCCACTCGATGCATCCCCAGATTGTGTGTTTTGGCGAGCTGCTGCTGCGGCTGGGTGCTCCCGGCGCGCAACTGCTTCTGCAGTCGCCCTGCCTTGAGGTCCACGCCGGCGGGGCCGAGGCCAATGTCGGCGTCTCGCTGGCGCACTTCGGCCACGATGTGGCCATGGTCAGCGTCGTGGCCGACAACCCGCTGGGCGCCGCGGTGACCGGCGAATTGCGCCGCCACAACATCGATACCCGCAACGTGCGCCGCAGTGATGGCCGCATGGGCCTGTATTTCCTGACCACCGGCGCCGGGCACCGTCCCAGCGAAGTGGTCTACGACCGCGCCGACTCGGCCTTCGCCAACGCGCGGGCCGACAGCTACGACTGGCCGGCGCTGCTGCACGGCGCGCAGTGGCTGCACCTGTCCGGGGTGAGTCCGGCGCTGGGGCCGGAGGCGGCGCAGGCCACGCTCGACGCCGCGCGTGCCGCCTGCGCGCTCGGCATCAAGGTCTCCTTTGACGGCAATTTCCGGCCCAAGCTGTGGGAGCGCTGGGGCGGCGATGCGAAGGCGATCCTGCGCGACCTGTTCGACTGCGCGCACATCGTATTCGCCGACTATCGCGATATCGGCGTGGTGCTGGGCGGCGAGTTCGCCCAAGCCGATGCGCAGGCACGCGTGGATGCGGCCGCGACGATGGCATTTGCCGCGTTCCCGCGCCTGCAATACATGGCCTGCACCCAGCGTACGGCGCACAATGTGGGCCACCATTCGCTGGGCGCGATGCTGCTCGGCCGCGACGGCACCCGCGCGGTTGCACCGGCCGAGGAACTGACTGCCATCGTCGATCGCATCGGCGGCGGCGACGCCTTTGCGGCCGGCGTGCTGCACGGGCTGATCGAAGGCTTCGACGCCGACGCCACGATCCGTTTCGGTCTGGCCGCGGGCTGTCTGAAGCATTCCATTCCCGGTGATTTCAACCCGGTCGGCGTTGCCGACGTACTGGCCCTGGTGGGCGAAGGAAAGTTCGATGTCAGGCGCTGATCCCCGCGTGCGCGCGGTCCTCAAGCTCGCTCCGGTGATTCCGGTATTCACCCCGGACGATATCGACGATGCGATCGAGGTCGCACGCGCATTGTTCAACGGCGGCCTGCCGGTGATCGAAGTGACGCTGCGCACGCCCCGCGCGATGGAGGCGATCAAGGCGATGGTGGAAGCCGTGCCCGAGGCCGTGATCGGGGCCGGCACCGTGCTCGAGGCCGGGCAGATGCAGCGGCTGAAAGAAATCGGCGGTCGCTTTGCGGTCTCCCCCGGTGCCACCGACCGCCTCTACGCGGCCGCGCGCGATACCGACCTGGCGTTCCTGCCTGGCGTTGCGACCTCGTCGGAACTGATGCGCGGGCTGGAGCAGGGGCTGGATACGTTCAAGTTCTTCCCGGCGGTGCAGGCCGGCGGCGCGGCGATGCTGTCGGCGTGGAACGGCCCGTTCGGCGACGTGCGTTTCTGCCCGACCGGCGGCATCAGCGCGCAGACCGCGCGCGATTTCCTGCACCTGCCCAACGTGCTGTGCGTCGGCGGCTCCTGGCTGACCACGCGCGATCTGCTGCAGGCGCGCGACTGGCAGGCGATTGAACAGCTGGCACGCCAAGCGGCCACTCTGGCCGGTTGATTGACGCTTCCGGCGGCGGAACCCGTTGCCGGAGCGGTGTGCGCAAACGCGGACTACCAGGGCGACGAATGCCGGGCTTCATGCACCGCCGCCGCAGGCATCTGGTCGAGCGCGCGCCAGGCGTCTTCCACCACCTGACGCACCTGCCGCCACTGCAGCCGTGACTCGCCGCGCAGCAGTTCCCACTGCGCCGCCAGTTCGCGGTCGAGGTCATCATCGGTGGCGCGCGGCCAGTCCGCGCAATGGCTGGTCAGGGCGAACGCGTAGGCCGGACCCAAGTCACGCCAGGTGAGCGCGCCGCGGGCGCGACGCTGGTCGTAATCGCTCAGGCTGTATTGTAGGAAATCCTGGGCCACGGCATTGCTGTCGGCGGCGCGGCGCGCGCGCGACCGGCGCGCGGGTCGGGGGTCCAGGTAGGCGTTGAACAGCGGAGACGTTGCGCGTCGTTCCAGGAATTGCATGGCCGCGACTCCGGCACGGGTTGGACGCCCAGCTGTAATGCCGGCCACGTTAGCGGCCGGTGAGAACTTCGTGCAGCCGACTCGGTTCGCAGCGCGTTAACGGCTCCGGCGCTGTAGTGGATGATCAATTCCTACAGGAGACGGCCATGCAACGTGATCCCCTGCGTGAATCGCACCCCCTGCAGCCGGGCGAACAGCGCGGCAAGCATGACAGCGAAGACAGCCAGGACCGCGGCGCCGGGATGACGCAGCCGCCCGGGCGCCCGGCCCCCTCCAGCGAGCCGGCGGCGTCGGGTGGCACCGCGCACGACCGCAAGGACATCCCACCCACCGGACCGAGGCCAGCCGCGCCGGAAAGCGAAGAACAGCGCCGGCAGCGCAAGCATCACGAAAGCGAGAACCAGGACGAGGCGCTGGACGAAACCTTCCCCGCCAGCGACCCGACGTCGCCTTTCGTCCCGGCCAAGGCGCCGGAGTAGGCGCCCGCCAGCTCAGCGGCTCAGCGCGCCCACTGCCATTCCAGGCCGAGGGTGAAGCTGCGGTCCGGGCCGGGTTCGTAGTAGCGCTGGTTGCCGTCGTTGACGATGACCGAGCCGATGTAGCGCTGGTCCAGCAGGTTGTCCACGCGCGCGAACAGCCGCACCGGCCCGGCGCTGGTCTGCCAGCGCCGGGCCGCCTCGAGGTTCAGCAACGCATAGCCCGGCGCCGTCGCGGTGGCCAGATCGTTGACCACGGTGGCGCTGGCTGCCGTGGCCTCGGCGGCAAACTGCCACTGCGCCGGCTGCCACTGCCAACGGATGGAACCCTGCTGGCGCGGCACGCCGGGCAGCGGAGTCCCAGCGGCCACGGTATTGCCCGGCACCCTGCACGGCGCCGGCAGTCCGGTGCAGGTGAGATAACCGTCGCGTACGCTCGCGCGCAGCCAGGTGTAGGCCAGTTGCAGCTCCTGCTCCTGGCCGATGGGCAGCCGGTAACCCAGCTCCACGCCCTCACGCCGGGTGCGGCCGATATTGCGATAGCTGCTGCGCCCGCCGGCGTTGGTCGCCACCGCAAGTTCATCGTCGGTATCGGCGCGGAACAGCGCCGCCTCCAGCCGCGCCCCGGACTGTGAACGCCACTTGGCGCCAGCCTCGTAGTTGCGGCTGCGGGCCGCGCCCAGATCCAGCGCCAGCCCGGCGGCGCCATCGGCGCGGTAACCCAGCTCGTTGAAGGTTGGCGTCTCGAAACCGCGTCCGGCCGATACGTACAGGCGCAGATCGTCGGCAGCCTTGAACACGAGGCCGGCGACCGGCGTGGTCGCCGCGTAATCCCGACGGCCGCTGTCATCGGGGTTGTCGGCGGTGATGTAGCGGTCATCGGAGCGGAAGCGGACACGGCTGTGGCGGGCGCCGACCAGCGCCGACCAGCGCGGCGCGATCTGCCACCAGGCCTGGGCGAACTGGTCGAGGTTTTCGACCTGGTCGCGCTGATCCCGGCGCAGGCGGCCCTTGAGCCCGACGCGGTCGCCGACGAAGTTCTCATAGCCGGTGCGATGCTGGCGCTGGCGGTCGGCATTGGCGCCGGCGACCAGCTCCAGCGGCCGCCCGCCCAGCTCGCCATGCCAGGCCCAGCGCGCGTCGAGCCCGCCGTAGTCGCTGTCCAGATCGATCACGCCACCGGAGTGCAGCGGACTGTTCTGCGGCCCCTGCGGAATCGCCAGGAACTGCTCGACCGCGCGCTGTCCGGCATAGCCCATCAGCCGCAACGTCTGCCGCTCTCCCTCCTGGGTGAAGACCGTGCCCGCCTGCGACTGCCGCACCGACTTGCGGGTGTTGAACTGTTTGGCCACCGCCGTGGCCTGGCGCGGGTCCTGCCGCACCTGCTCGCGGCTCAGGCCCAGCGGGTCCTGTGCCGAGGGGGAATCGAAATGGTTGAGCACCAGGTCCAGGCGCCGGCCTTCGGCCAGCTCGAAGCCGAAGCGGGCATTGACCGACTCGCGCCGCGCCGCGCTGTGATCGCGCCAGCCATCGGTGCGGAAATGATGCGCCGCCACGTTGTAATGGACGTCGCCTTCGCGGCCCTTGAGCTGCGCTCCGGTGCTGACCGTGTTGTGGCTGCCGACGCTGGTGCGCAGCCGCCAGGGATCGCCCTGCTGGCCATCGGCGCTCCACAACTGCACCACGCCACCGGACGAATTGCCGTACAGCGCCGAGAACGGCCCACGCAGCACCTCGATCCGGTCGGCCCCGAACAGGTTGAAATGCGACAACTGGCCCTGGCCGTCGGGCATGGTGGCCGGCACGCCGTCGCTCAACAGGCGCACCCCGCGCACGCCGAAGGTGGAACGCGCGCCAAAGCCGCGGATCGAGACCTGCGTGTCCTGTGCGTAATTCTGCCGGTCACGCGCCAGCAACCCGGGAATCCCGTCCAGCGCCTCCGAGACCGTGGCACCGCGGCCGTTGCTGTCGGCCCCTACGCTGGACAGCGACGCCGGCAGGTCGAAATCGTCCACCGCATGCACCCGCGCGGCCTGCACCTGCACCGCATCCAGGTTCGAAACCGGGGGCGGATCCGGGTTTTGCGACAGCGCCGGCGGCGCGACGGACAACAACAGGCAGAAACGAAAACCGTTCGGAATACTTTTCATCATGCGTGCATGATCCCCTTTCGGGCCGCGTGTCGCACCCCGCGCGATGGAAAGGTACGTTTGAAACCCTGATGGCGCAGGCGCTGGCCTGTTAGGATGAAGCGGTTTTGGTCACGCTGGCGTGACCGCTGTCCAGCCCCACTTCCGCCATCCAACGAGTGCCGCCGTGTCCTTCTTTGCAAACGTGGAACAGGTTCCAGGCGATCCGATCCTGGGCCTGACCGAGGCGTACAACGCCGACAGCCGCCCGACCAAGGTCAATCTTGGCGTGGGCATCTACTACGACGAGAGCGGCCGCATTCCGCTGCTGCGCGCGGTCAAGCAGATCGAACAGCAGCTGGCGGCCGAAGCCAAGCCGCGCGGCTACCTGCCGATCGACGGCCTGCCCGCCTACACCCAGGCCACGCGGAAACTGGTGTTCGGTGAAGGTTCGGAGCTGATTGCCGCCGGCCGCGTCGCCACCTCGCAGACCATCGGCGGCAGCGGTGCGCTGCGCGTGGGCGCGGACCTGCTGAAGAAGCTGCTGCCGCACGCCACCATCGCGATCAGCAACCCGAGCTGGGAAAACCACCGCGCCGTGTTCGGCGCCGCCGGCTTCGACATCATCGATTACACCTATTTCGACGCCGCCCGCCACGGCCTGGATTTCGCCGGCATGCTCGCCGACCTGCAGGAACTGCAGCCGGGCACCGTGGTGCTGCTGCACGCCTGCTGCCACAACCCGACCGGTGCGGACCTCAGCGTGGAGCAGTGGAAACAGGTGGCGGCGCTGATGAAGGACCGCCAGCTGGTCCCCTTCATCGACATGGCCTACCAGGGCTTCGACAAGGGCATCGAGCCGGACGGCGCGGCGGTGCGCATCGTCGCCGACGCCGGCATCGACAGCTTCGTGGTCGCCAACTCGTATTCCAAGTCGTTTTCGCTGTACGGCGAGCGCATCGGCGCGCTGTCGGTGGTCGGCCCGGATGCGGCCTCGACCAGCGCGGTGCAGTCGCAGGTCAAGCGCATCATCCGCACCATCTACTCCAGCCCGTCCACCCATGGCGCGGCGCTGGTCTCCGGCGTGCTCAACAGCCCGGAACTGCGCGCGTTGTGGGAAGCCGAGCTCACCGAAATGCGCGAGCGCATCCACGCCCTGCGCGCAGGCATGGTGCAGAAACTGGCTGCCCTGGGCGCGCCGGAGTTCGGCTTCATCCAGCAGCAGGCCGGCATGTTCTCGTACTCGGGGCTGAGCAAGGCCCAGGTCGACCGGCTGCGGGACGACTACGGCATCTATGCCGTCGGCACCGGCCGCATCTGCGTGGCCGCGCTGAGCCAGAACAACCTGGATTACGTGGCCAAGGCGGTTTACGAGGTCAGCCGCGGCTGATCCGGCTGCGGTGGGAAATCACAGCGAGCCCGGCGCAGTGGCCGGGCTTGCGGGTGGCGCTCAGCCGCGCACTCCCCACGTCATGGCGGCCGCGCCCAGCACCATCAGTCCCAGCCCCAGGCTTACCCGCGTGCCATAGCGCCGGCCGCCACTGGCGAAAGCCAGCACCGACTTGGCCAGCGAGGAAGAGGCCAACAGCGCCACCACGCCCCAGCGGGCCGGTGCCAGCTCCAGGCCGCCCGAAGCGGCCAGGCTGGCGATACCCGCCGCGGCCACATGCAATTCCCCCAGCGCCACCAGGGTGGCGCCGGCCAGCGCGCCGGTCTGCCCCAACAGCTGGCGGATGCCTTCGGACAGCAGCAGCACTGCGGCAATCAACAGCGCGATCATCAGCGCGTTGCGCAGCTGGAATGCCTTGGTTTGCGAGGTGGGCACGGCTTCGTCCGGCACATGGCGCAGCCCGAGTGCCGAAGCAGCCATCAGCAACAGGACGCCCGTAGCCAGCGGCCAGGCCACCGCCCGCAGCAGGGCCGGCGAGAGGGTGCCGATTACCGCGGCGAACAGCAGCAGCGATGCCACGTTTGCCAGCAGCGCCGCGGCGACGGACGGGGCTACCAGGGCCGGCGCGGCGCGACTGCCGCGCCCGAAGCCGGCAACGGCCGCGGTGGATGAGGCGAATCCGGCAAAGAAACCGGCGACCGGCAGGCCCCAGCGTGCACCCACGGCGCGCACGGCAATGTGCCCGAGCATGCCCACGCCCATCACCAGCACCACGATCTGCCACAGCTTGGCGGGCACAAGCACGCCCCATGGGTCGATGGCCACATCCGGCAGCACCGGCAACACCACCAGCGCGCAGGCCGCCAGCAACAGCGCATCACGCATTTCCTGTTCGCTGATCAGCTCCCGGCTTAATCGCGCCAGTGGCGCTTTGGCCCACAGCAGGATCGCCACCACCACCCCCAGCCCTGCCGCCAGCACCGGCTGCCGCAACGCCAGCCCGCCCAGCAGTACCGTGATCAGCAGCGCGATCTCACCGGTCAATCCGGGATCGTCAGTGGCCGTCATCCGGTAGCTGGTCCAGGCAAGCACTGCGGCTGCGGCCAGCGCGACAAGAAACACCGCCTGGCCCAGCAGCAGTGCCACCGCCCCCACCAGTGCCAGCAGCGCATGCGTGCGCACTCCGGCCTGCAAGGCCTGGTTGCCGCCGTGCTGACGCTCGCGCACCGCACCGGTCAGCAGGCCGATGCCCAATGCCGTCATCAGCCCCTGTATCGCCTGGTTCCAATCCATTTCCGTCTCCAGCAATGCGCCCATGGTACGGGCCGATGAACCGCTGCTGGCAGACGCGTTGGCGCGGTGCGGTGCGAACCGCGCTGCAGCGGAAGTGGCGACCGGGGTTTTTTGTCCACAACCCGGACAGCTGCTGGCCATGCCTCGTAAACACCGGCGCAAGCCGCGACAATAGCGATCCTTCTGGCTCAAGGTAGCTCCCGTCCATGTCCCGTACGTCGCTGACCCGCTTCCTGATCGAAGAACAGCATGCCGAACGCATCAACGCCGACCTGCGCCAGCTGGTGGCGGTCGTGGCGCGCGCCTGTACCAGCATCTCGATTGCCGTGAGCAAGGGCGCACTGGGCGGTGTTCTGGGCGATGCCGGCACCGGCAACGTGCAAGGCGAGGCACAGAAGAAGCTGGACGTGATCTCCAACGAAATCCTGCTCGAAGCCAACGCTTGGGGCGGCCACCTGGCGGCCTGCGCATCGGAGGAAATGGACCACAGCCAGCCGGTGCCGTCCGAATACCCGCAGGGCGACTTCCTGCTGCTGTTCGATCCGCTCGATGGCAGCTCCAACATCGACGTCAACGTGTCGGTCGGCACCATCTTCTCGGTGCTGCGGGCCCCGAAGGGTGTGGATAACCCCGGCGACGAGCACTTCCTGCAGCCGGGCACCCGCCAGGTGGCGGCCGGTTACTGCATCTATGGGCCCAGCACCATGCTGATCCTGACCGTCGGCCATGGCACCCACGCCTTCACCCTGGATCGGGAGACCGGCGAGTTCGTGCTGACCCAGCGCGGCATGCGGATTCCCGAAGACACCCAGGAATTTGCGATCAACATGTCCAACCAGCGCCATTGGGAAGCGCCGATGCAGGGCTATGTGCACGACCTGCTGGCCGGCACCGACGGCGCGCGCGGCAAGAACTTCAACATGCGCTGGATCGCCTCGATGGTGGCCGACGTGCACCGCATCCTGACCCGCGGCGGCATCTTCATCTATCCGTGGGACAAGAAGGACCCGACCAAGCCCGGCAAGCTGCGCCTGATGTACGAGGCCAACCCGATGTCGCTGCTGGTCGAGCAGGCTGGCGGCGCCGCCACCGATGGTCGCGTGCGCATCCTCGACATCCAGCCCGAGCAGCTGCACCAGCGCGTGCCGGTGTTCCTCGGCTCCCGCCACGAAGTGGCCGAAGCCACCCGCTGCCACCTGGCGCACGACGCGCAGGGCTGATCGCATGCGCCCGGGTTGGAGCCAGCACGCGCCGACCCGGGACTTTCCCCGTTCCGCTGCCGCGCGCCCGGCACTACCCACCGCCCCGGGTTGACGCCATCATCGGCAGCACCGATGGAGACCCGTGCCGATGTGTGGAAGGACCGCAGGACCGCTGTTGCTGCTTGCCGCACAGAGCAGGGCACAAACGTGGTGGCGCCTGGAGGCTGTGGCATGACGGCCGCGCCGGATTTCATCGAAGTCACCGACGACGCGATCAGCAGCGCCGAGTGCGCCGCCATCGTCCAGCGAATGCGCCAGAGCGCCGACCTGCAGCCGGGTAAGGTGGGCGGCGGCGTGTTTCCCGAGCTCAAGCACAGCCGTGATCTGCGCATCAGCGGGCAGGCCGCCTGGCGCGAGGTCGAGCAGCGGCTGCAGCAGGCGGTGTTCGCCGGGCTGCTGGACTACCTGCGACGCTATCCACAGACACTGATTTCGCCGCTGATGCTGCAAGTCCAGGGCGAGGACGGCCGGCCGCGGCGGCTGGCGGCCGAGGACGTCACCGGCATGGACAACGCGGCGCTGGCCGAGCTGGCGCGCACCTGCCTGCGTCCCGGGTCGATCAATCTGCAGTGGTATGCGGCCGGCGAGGGCGGTTACCCGTACTGGCACTGCGAGCTGTTCCCGCGCGATCCGGACGCTGAAACCCTGCACCGCCACCTGCTGTGGACGCTGTACCTCAACGACGGCTTCGAGCAGGGCGAAACCGAATTCCTGTTCCAGCAGCGCAAGGTCCGGCCGCGCACCGGCAGCCTGCTGATCGCGCCCACCGCCTTCACCCACACCCACCGCGGCAACCGCCCGCAGGGCGGCGACAAGTTCATCGCCACCAGCTGGATCCTGTTCCAGCCGGCGCAGCGGCTCTACGCCGGCTGAGTCAGAACAGTTCGCCCTGCGGCGAGGGTTTTCGCGGCGGCACGAAACGGCTGCAATCCAGCGACGGCCATTGGCTGCGCGAGGCGCCGAAGCCCAGGCGCTTGCTGGCCAGGGCGAAGCGCCGTGCCAGCAGATCGGCGTACACGCCTTCGCCACGCATGCGCTTGCCGAAGGCACTGTCGTAGTCCTTGCCGCCGCGCAGCTGGTTGATGGTGCTCATCACGTGTTCGGCGCGTTGCGGATGGTGCGCCTGCAGCCAGTCGCGGAACAGCGGTGCCACCTCGTGCGGCAACCGCAGCAGCACATAACCGGCCGTGGCTGCACCGGCCTCCCGCGCCGCCTCCAGCACCGCCTCCAGTTCGGCGTCGTTGATCCAGGGAATCACCGGCGCCACCATCACCCCCACCGGAATGCCGGCCTCGCTGTAGCCGGCGCATCGCCCGCAATCGTGCGTGCGGGGCGGATGCGCGTGGTTCCAGTTTTGCCGACAGGTGCGGGTCCAGCGAGGTGACCGAGAAGTGCACGCTCACCAGCTGCTGCGCGGCCAACGGGGCCAGCAGGTCGATATCGCGTTCGACCAGCGCATTCTTGGTGATCAGCGAGAACGGGTGCCGGGTTTCGGCCATCACCTCGATCAGCTGGCGGGTGATCCCCAGCCTGCGTTCGATCGGCTGGTAGGCATCGGTATTGATCCCCAGCGCGATCGGCTGCGGTACGTAGCCCGGTTTGGCCAGCTCGCGGCGCAGCACCTCGGCGGCATTGATCTTGGCGAAGAGCTTGGTCTCGAAGTCCAGCCCAGGCGACAGGTTCAGATAGGCGTGCGAGGGCCGCGCGAAGCAATACGAGCAGCCATGTTCACAGCCGCGGTAGGGATTGACCGACTGGCTGAAACCCACGTCCGGCGAGCTGTTGCGGCTGATGATGCTGCGCGCGCGCTCCTCGCGTACCTGAGTGCGCAGGCGCGGCGCGGCGAACTCTTCGCCGTCGTCCTGCTCCCAGCCGTCGTCCACCGCCTCGGCGGTGGTGACCTCGAAACGCCCGGGCAGGTAACCGGTCGCGCCACGGCCTTTGATTGCCATCACCATGTGCCTACGCTAACGCCAAGCGGTCGCAGCGCACGCGACACGCGCATCACGGGCATGAAGGCTTCAGCTTTGTCCGGGCCAGGGCCAGCCACCAACGCGCCAAACCGGCATGCAATACCGGATACCGCATGGCGCCGCGACCCCGCGTTGCTTTCTCAGGAAACCGGACATCACAGGTCGCGATGAAACGTGTCGTGACGGTGGCACCAGGTGCGTAGGGGGGAGGCCGGGTCAAGCGCACGGTATCCCTGCCCGCAACGCCATGCCGGTTCGTCCCCTAGAATCCCTGAATGCTCGCGACCTTCGAAACCGCCCGGCACTGGCTGGGCAGCGTTCCCCACCTGGCCCAGTTGCTGGCGCTGGCCTATGTCGTCTATCTGGTGTGGCTGGCCGGTTACATCGTGCTGCAGAAGCGCGAGCCGGTAGCCACCCTCAGCTGGATCCTGTCGTTGGCCGCGTTGCCGTATATCGGCCTGTTCATCTTCTATCTGCTCGGCCCGCAGAAGGTCAGCCGGCAACGCCTGCGCCGTGGCCGCGCCCGTTCGGGAATGGAGCAGTACAGCGCGGTCTGCCCGCCGGATGCCGATTGCACGGAACTGGCACGACTGGGCCAGGCCACCACCGGGCTGGCGCCGAGTTCGGCCACCGGCGTGGAGTGGCTGGTCGATGGCGCCGCCACCTACGCGGCGATTCTGCAGGCGGTCGCGCAGGCCCGGCATCACGTGCACCTGGAGTACTACATCTTCGAGCCGGACCATGCCGGCACCGCATTGCGCGATGCGCTGGTGGAGCGCGCCCGCGCCGGAATCAAGGTGCGTCTGCTGCTCGACGCCGTCGGCTCCTCGAAGGTGCGGCGGAAATTCCTGCAGCCGCTGCTCGACGCCGGAGGCGAAGCGGTGTGGTTCCACCCCAGCCAGCTGCTCAAGCCGTTCAAGCGGCCCTGGTTCAACCTGCGCACGCACCGCAAGGTCGTGGTTATCGATGGCGCGCTCGCCTTCACCGGCGGCATCAACATCACCGACGACGAGGACGAGAGCCGCCAGCCCGATGCCTATCGGGACCTGCACATGCGCATCAGCGGCCATGTCGTGCGCAGCCTGCAGCTGGTGTTCGTCGAGGACTGGATCTACGCCAGCGGCCAGGACCCGGCGACATTCGACCGCGACGACCTGTTTCCCCCCAACCATCCGGAACGGACCGACGGCCACATCCAGGCGCAGGTACTGGTGTCCGGTCCGGATTCGGGCTGGGAGGCGATCCACCGCATGCACGTGGCCGCCATCCACGAGGCGCGCAAACGCGTGTGGCTGGTCACTCCGTACTTTGTTCCCGGCGAGGCCGCGCGCATGGCCCTGACGTCGGCCGCGCTGGGCGGGCTGGATACGCGCCTGCTGATCCCGAAAACCAGCGATTCCAAACTGGTCACGCTGGCGGCGCGGTCCTACTTCGACGAACTGCTGCAGGCCGGGGTGAAGATCTACGAGTACGGGCCGCGCATGCTGCACACCAAGGCGTTCATCGCCGATGACGGTTTCTGCATCGTCGGCAGTGCCAATTTCGACCACCGCAGCTTCCGGCTCAATTTCGAGTTGTCGATGATGTTCAACGACCGCGCGCTGACGGCGGAACTGGAGGCCATCCTCGCTGCCGAGTTTGCTGTTGCCGTGCCGGTGGAGCTGCAGCGCAGCCGCTCACTGTGGCGCAACCGGCTGCCGGAGGCGTTCGCCCGCCTCGCCTCGCCGCTGCTGTAGCCGGGTCCCGCGCGCACCGTTCGCGGACACGTGGAAGCGGTGCCCGCGGCGACGTTACACTGGCCGCTCTTCCGGGGAGGTTGCCATGTACTGGCTGTTTCTATTGCTTGCCATTGGCGCCTTCGCGCTCGCCGTTTCCACGCCGCAGATGTGGTTGCTGGTGGTGCTGCTGTTGGCGGCACTGGCGTTCTTCCTGCTGTGGATAAAGGGCCTGTACGTGGCCAAGTTCGGCAACGTGTTGCCGGATGCGCCGCGCGCGTTGCACCCGGCCGAGCTGCAGCGGCTGCGCGATCAGTTGCGCACGGAAAAAACCGTCGAGGCCCCGCCTTCCTCCGCGCCGGACAACGGGCCGTGACCCGGCTCAGCGTCAACGTCAACAAGATCGCGGTACTGCGCAACTCGCGCGGTGGCGGCGATCCGGATGTCGTGCGCGCAGCGGTCGCCTGCCTGCGCGCCGGCGCCCACGGCATCACCGTGCATCCGCGTCCGGACCGGCGCCACATCCACGCCGAAGATGTGCTGGCGTTGTCGGCACTGACGCGGCAACACGACGTGGAGTTCAACATCGAAGGCAATCCCTTCGCACCGCCGCGCGAGGGTTATCCGGGGCTGTTGCCGCTGTGTGCGCAGACCCGGCCTGCACAGGCGACCCTCGTACCCGATTCGGACGGGCAGCTGACCTCCGATCACGGTTTCGATTTCAGCCGTGATGGCGAACGCCTGCGCCCGCTGATTGCCGAGCTGAAGTCCTATGGCTGCCGAGTGAGCCTGTTCGTCGATGCCGACAATCCGGCCATCGCCGAGGCGGCATTGCTCGGCGCCGATCGCGTCGAGCTGTACACCGGCCCGTACGCCGAAGCCTACGCACAAGGACAGCCGGAAACGGCATTGGCGCTGTTCGCCGCCGCCGCCGGGCGCGCGCAGGCGGCCGGGCTCGGCGTCAACGCCGGCCACGATCTGTCGCAAGCCAACCTGGGGCGGTTCCTGGCCGCGGTGCCTGGCGTGCTGGAAGTTTCCATCGGCCATGCGCTGATCAGCGAAGCGCTCTACGACGGGCTGGAAAAAACTGTGGCCGGCTACATTTCGGTGATCGAACAGCTGCACTAAGCACGCCGGCATTTCGGGCGGACCAGCCGGCACGCTGCCCACGGCCGCGTGCCGCAATCAATCGAACTGCACATCTGTTCGCGCACTGTCCCTGTGGCTTGGGTTCCCCAGGCGATGGCGGCAGACTGGTCCAGCCGTGCCCGCGTGACGCTGCATCGCGCACCTTCATCCACTCGCCGCGCATAAAAAAAACGCCCCCGTTACCGAGGGCGTTTTCCAGTCGCGTCATGACTTGATGCTGCGTTATTGCTGGATGAAACCGATCTTCTTCATCTGCGCGTTCTTGGCGGCAGCCAGAATCTTGGCCATCACCTCGTACTCGGAATCAGGATTGGCATCGATGCGCAGCTCCGGCTGGTTGCTCGGATCCCGCTGCACTTCCTCTTCCATGCGCTGCTGCAACTCGCCCACTGCCACCGGGCTGTTGTTCCAGTACACCTGATTGCTGGCATCCACCCGCAGCTCCACCGGCGGCGGCGGTTCGCGCAACTGCGGCGGCGGGTTGATCACCCGCTGCGGCAGATCCACGGCGATCGGATAAGTCATGATCGGCGCGGTCACGATGAAGATGATCAGCAGCACCAGCATCACGTCCACGAGGGGCGTGACGTTGATGTCGGCCATGGGGCCCTTGTTACCACCGCTACTGAAAGCCATCGCTTATTGCCCCTTTACTTTGGTGGCAACGAAACCGACGTCCAGCATGCCCTGGCTCTGCGCGATCTTGGTGACTTCATTGATCGTGCGCATCTTGGTGGTCTTGTCGCCACGAAGATTGAGCGGCGGCTGCGGGGTCTGCTGGGCAGCAGTGGCGAACCGGGACTCCAAGGTGTCCTTGGTGACCGGCTCGTCATTCCAGTACAGCGACCCGTCTTCCTTGACCGCCACCGTGATCGGACCGGTACGCTTTTCGGCGTCGTCCGGATTCTGGATCAGGTTGGCCTCGGGGAGCTCCACTTGGACCTTGTGGGACATCAGGGGCGCCGTGATGATGAAGATGATCAGCAGCACCAGCATCACGTCCACGAGGGGCGTGACGTTGATGTCGGCCATCGGGCCGCTGCTGTTACCACTACTGAAAGCCATAACGGGCTCCGTCTATATCGTTGCGAGGACTGCTCGGCTTGCCGGATTAGCGAACGCGCGAACCGGTGGCGAAGAAGTCATGCAGGTCGTGAGCGAACGTATCGAAACGGCTGATCGTGGCGCTGTTGATCTTGCTGAAGAAGTTGAAGGCGAACACGGCCGGGATAGCCACGAACAGACCGATCGCGGTCATGATCAGGGCTTCACCCACCGGGCCGGCAACGGCGTCGATCGAGGCCGAACCGGTCGCACCGATCTTGATCAGCGCGCCGTAGATGCCCCACACGGTACCCAGCAGACCGACGAACGGCGCGGTCGCACCGACGGTGGCCAGCAGGGTCATGCCCGACTGCAGGTTGTTGCTTTCACGGGTCACGGCCTGACGCAGGGCGCGGTCCACGAACTCCGAACGGCTCAGGCTCTCACCGGCACCGGTGCCTTCGGCACGCTGGTGGTGGGCGGCGGCCTGGGCGGCGTCCAGGGCGATCTTGGAGAACGGCTCGGAAGCGGGCTGCTCTTCCATGGCGCGGATGGCGTCCTGCGCGTTCGGGGTATCCCAGAACAGGCTGGTGACGCGATCAGCAGCGGCCTTCAGACGGGCCGAACGGAAGATGTTGATGACGGTCCAGTACCACGACATGGCCGACATCACCACCAGGGTGATGCAGCACTACCCAGGAAACGGCGAAGTCGCCCGGCTGGGAGGTCATTTCGTGGATCAGATGCTCGAAGCCCATCTGCGAGAGCGCGTTGTTTGCGTTGCCCCCGGCAGCAGCGGCGATGAAAATTTCCTGCAGCATGACGCTTACCTTTGTTGTGTGTGGTGATAAAGGGTGTTGCTAAAGAGGGCTGATTCCCGAGAGGCGGCCTTGCAGCCGCCACGGAGATCAGCTCAGCGCAAAGTTGACCGGGACGCGGACTCGGCCTGCGGCCTTCTGTCCATTAACGGTCGACGGGTTGAAACGCCACTTGCGTGCCGCCTCCATCGCTGCGCGGTCGAGATCGCGGTTGCGACTGGATTTCTCGACCGACACATTGGTGACGTTGCCGCTGGCATCGACATCAATGATCAGGATGACTTCGCCCTGGATACCGGCCCGGAAAGCTGCCGGCGGGTAACGAGGCGGATTCATGTTCTTGGAGGAGATATCGACGCTGGCCTGGATATCCGTCACCTGGGCAGGCGGGGACGGCGGGGACGGCGGCGTGACGATATCGCTCGGACGCGGTTCCGGCACGTCGACCACCGGGGCTTCCGGCGGCGGCGGCACCGGGGACGCCTTCGGCGGCGCCAGGTTCTTGACCGGCGGCGGCGGGGTGTCCTGCGGCGGCGGCGGCGGCGGCGGCGGCGGTGGCGGCGGTGGCGCATCGACCAGCGTCACCATGATGTTGCGTTCCTTCTCGGCAGCGGCCTTGGGGGCCACGGCTGGGATCAGAAGCATCATCAAGGCAGCAAGATGCAAAGCGATTACAAAGGCGATACCGACAATGCGCGGCCAGCTGAGGCCTTTCTCATCGTGGGTGTCATACCTGTGGTGGAAAACCAGTTGTTCCGTCATGCGCCAAGAACTCGTTAGTGGGGCAGATCAACGCTGTTCCCGTCGACCCTGATTCAGCGGTGCATGACACCGCAGGAACCTCCAAGCTTATACCAATCCTGACCGGCTGCGCATCATTAGCGCAGCTGTTCAGGCGTTATTCCTGCTTACTTCAGGTTGATGATTTTCTTTGCATCGTCCGGACGCTTGATGCCCTTGGCCAGCGCCTGCTGTGCAGCCTTCTTGGCTTCGGCAATGCGTCCTTCCGAATGCAGAACCCGTGCCAGATTGAGGTAGGTCTCACCATCCTTGGAAAGCGGCGCAGCCTGCTGCCACGCTTCAATCGCCTTGGGCACGTTGTCGGTGTAGTAGTAGGACTGGGCCAGCGCCAGGTAGACCTGGTAGTCCGGCTTGAGGATGCCCTTGCCCAAGCCCTCGTTGATCACCGCGATGACGTCCTTTTCCTTGTTCTCGGTGTTGGCGTAGATCGAATACAACTGCTTGTATTCGCGCTCTTCAGTGAGCTGACCGGCAGCACGCAGCTTGTCCATCACCGCTGCGGCCTTGGCCATGTCGTCGGCCTGCATGTACATGCTGGCCAGGTTGAGCTGGGCCTTCTTGTCGGCCGGGTTCTTGGCCGCAAGTGCCTCGGCTGCCTTCACCGCGTCACCGATCTGGCCGGCTTCGGCGTAGGCGGCCATCAGCAGCTGGTTCCAGTTGTCCTTCGGCTCGCTGGAGGCGGCGATGGCTTCCTTCAGCACCGGGATCGCCTCGGCGTAGCGTTCGGTCTGGTACAGCGCCTGACCCTTGATGATCAGCTCTTCGGGTTTGTGCGATTTGGACTCGGCGAAATACTTGTCGAGGTTGGCCAGGCCTTCCGGATACTGCTCATCCTGCAGCTGCAGCTGCGCCAGCATCAGCATCGCCTGGTAGTGTCCGTTGTTGTCCAGGCCGTTGAACTGCAGCGCCTGCTGCAGGTACTGCTTGGCCGCGGCGGTGTCGTCGAGGTTGTAGGCGGCCTGCGAACCGAGCTGGGCGGCAACCGACTTGTCATATTCGTTGGCGGTGTCGGCGGCAAGGATCTCGTCAGCCAGCGTGCGCGTGACCGCGTAGTCGTCCTTGTTGTAGGCGGCGAACAGCTTCTGCAGCTTGCTGCCCATCTTCGCCGACGCCTTGGCCTTGGGTTCTTCGCGGGTGGCTTCGGGGAACAGCACCTCGGCCTTGGCACTGGCCTTGTTGCCGCGACGCTCGCTGCGGTCGGCCGAACGCGCCTGGGCGACAGCATCGGTAACCACGGCGCCACCGAGCACGGTCGCGATAAGAACGGAAAGCACGGCGTGCTTATGGCTGCGGATTGTCATGTTCACCTCGATCGGACCGCTTGGGCGGCGCTGAAAACGGATGGTCTGTACAGGAGTGCACAAAACTGAGCCGGCAAACGTACCAGAAATGGATGAACGGAGAAATCGTTTCCGTTGTTGCTATGCAGCATGGAAACGGTCATCCACACCGCGGGACACGCCCCGCCTGGCGAGCTTGCTGGTAAACCGGTGTCAGTGCCGGCACGTCGCGCTGCAGCTCACGGATGCGATTGGCCGGGTCCGGATGGGTTGACAGCCACTGCGGCGAACGGTTGCCGCTGGCGGCCATCATGTTCTGCCACAGGCCAATCGCCTGCGCCGGATCGAAACCGGCCTCGGCCATCAGCCGCTGGCCGACGATATCGGCCTCGCTTTCCTGCGTACGGGAATTGGGCAGCAGGATCAACCCCTGCGCACCGATGGAGCCGAACTGGTTGACCGCGCTGGCAGCGCTGTCGCCATAGGCCGCCCCCGCCAGGGCGCCGGCCACCTGCAGCAGACCGGACGTACCCATTTGCCGGGTGAGGCGTTCCTCATGGTGGCGGGAGATCACATGACCGATCTCGTGTCCCAGCACCGCGGCGAGCTGGTCCTGGTTTTTGGCGACACTGAAGATGCCCGAATTCACGCCGACCTTGCCGCCGGGCAGGGCAAACGCGTTGGGCTCCTTCTCCTCGAACAGCGCCGTCTCCCAGCGGACGTTGCGATACTGCGCCGGCAACTGCGCCACCAGTGTGTTGACCACGCACTGCACATAGGCGGTCTGCCTGGCGTCGCGGCTCAAGGTCTGCTTGGCCTTGGTTTCGGCGAAGGCCTCGGCGCCCAGCTGGTCCAGCTGCTGTTGCGATACGCCGCCGACCACCTGCGTGCGGCCGGTAGGCGAGGTGGTGGTGGCGCAGGCCGCCAGCAGCAGTGCGAATGCAATACCTGTTAAAACCGGTTTCATCATGATTCCCCGTCGTCCTGAGCGCAGTGTGCAAGTGGGTTGCTTAACTTTTCGTCAAGCGCAGCGGTCCTATTGCACACCAAAAAGAAACAGGGCAGTAAGGGCGATCGCATTGTTCAACGCATGTGCGGCCACCGGCGCCCACAAGGTACCGGTGCGCTGGTAGAGCCAGGCGAAGGCGGCGCCCATACCGCCGTAGATGAGCCACAGCTGCAGGATCTCCAGCGGGCCGTTGCCACTGGTCCCGGGCACCTCATGCACCAGGGCGAAGGCGGCGCTGCTCAGCAGCATCCCCAGCAGCGGGCGTCCGGCTTGCCACAGACGGCCGAAAAGCACCCGCCGGAACAGCAGCTCCTCGTAGGCCGGCGCCAGCAGCACCACAAACACCGCCAGGAACACCGGATAGTGGCTCACCGCCTGCTGCATGAGCGGCAGGTTGGTGGGAACCGGTTCGATGCCGCCCTGTTTGGCCAGCCAGCCGATCACGCTGCTGCCTGCAAATACCGATGCCGCCACCAGCAAGGTCCAACCCCAGGTCGCCGGCTGCCGAACGTGCTGGTGGGACAACTGGCGTTCGCTGGCACTGGCGCGCCGACGCCAGAAGTACAGCAGCAGCGCCGCGGACGAGGTGGCGATCAAGGCCATCAGCATCTGCGCCAGGGCGCCCGGTTGCCCGAGCTGGGCCGCAAGGTCGGCGGCGGCAGGGGAAGCGGCGCCGCTACGGGCCGCCTCGATCCCCAGCATTGCACCGCGCCACAGGCCCCAGGCCAATCCACAGGCCAGGCTGACGCCCAGTACGGTGGCGATGGCGATGGTCAGATCCAGCCAGAAGGCGGCCACCGACGAACCGGCGCGCGCGCGCGGCGGCGAAGACAGCGACGGCGAGGGCAAGGGGGAAGAAGCGGACATCGCTGTTATGACTCTGGTGGGCGGATGGAATCAGGCAGGCGCCACAGGACTGTGACACCTGCCCATGCAGCCGATCTTGTCAGACATCCAGATTCATGGCTTTGAGCGCGTTGTCCTCGATGAAATCGCGGCGCGGTTCCACCACATCGCCCATCAGCGTGCTGAAGATCTGGTCGGCGGCGACCGCATCTTCGATGCGGACCTGCAGCAGGCGCCGGGTATCCGGATTGACCGTGGTATCCCACAGCTGTTCCGGATTCATTTCACCCAGGCCCTTGAAGCGCTGGATCTGGCGACCCTTCTTGGCCTCGTCCAGCAACCAGGCTTGGGCCTGGGCGAACCCGGTGACCTCGGCCGACTTGTTGCCGCGGCTGATGCGCGCGCCTTCACGGATCAGGCCATGCAGCAGCTGCGCGGCCTGGTGCAGGGTGCGCAGTTCGCCGGTTTCGAACGCGGCCAGCGGCAACACCTGGATGTGCTCCTCGCCCATGTGGCGCCGGGTCACCAGGACCGCCGCCGGACGGGTATCGGTGGGTTCCTGCAGTTCCAACGAGAACCGCGGCGAGCCCAGGCTGCCCTGATTCAGGCGCGTCGCCAGCGCGGACAGGCCTTCATCCTTGTTCGCACTGCGCAGGTGTTCCAGGTCCATCGGCGTGAAATCGACCAGCGCTTCGAGCAGCTTGCGGTCATAACGGTGGCTGTTGCGGTTGATCGATTCCTGCGCGGCGGCGTAGCTGAGCAGGAGTTTTTCCAGGCCCTGGCCTTCGATCGCCGGCTCGCCTTCGGCCGGAATCAGCCCGGCATTCTCCACCGCGCTGCTGGCCAGATAAGCATCCAGCGCCGGATCATCCTTCAGGTACAACTCGCTCTTGCCCTGCTTGATCTTGTACAGAGGCGGCAGGCCGATATAGACGTAGCCACGCTCGATCAGCTCCGGCATCTGCCGGTAGAAGAACGTCAGCAGCAGCGTGCGGATGTGCGCGCCGTCGACGTCGGCGTCGGTCATGATGATGATCTTGTGGTAGCGCAGCTTGTCCGGGTTGTACTCGTCCCGGCCGATGCCCGTCCCCAGTGCGGTGATCAGCGTACCGACCTGGTCGGAGGCCAGCATGCGGTCGAAACGCGCGCGTTCCACGTTGAGGATCTTGCCGCGCAACGGCAGCACCGCCTGGTTCTTGCGGTTGCGGCCCTGCTTGGCCGAGCCGCCGGCCGAGTCACCCTCGACGATGAACAGCTCCGACAGTGCCGGGTCCTTTTCCTGGCAGTCGGCCAGCTTGCCGGGCAGGCCGGCGATATCCAGCGCGCCCTTGCGGCGGGTCAGGTCGCGCGCCTTGCGCGCCGCTTCACGGGCGCGGGCGGCGTCGACGATCTTGCCGGCGATCGCCTTGGCCTCGGTCGGGTGCTCCTGCAGGAACTCCTCCAGGCGCGCGCCAAAGGCGCTTTCCACGGCCGGGCGCACGTCGGAACTGACCAGCTTTTCCTTGGTCTGGCTGGAGAAGCTGGGGTCGGGCACCTTCACCGACAGCACCGCGATCATGCCTTCGCGCATGTCATCGCCGGTCAGGCTGATCTTGGCCTGCTTGGCGATGCCGTTCTGCTCGATGTAGTTGCTCAGCACGCGCGTCAGCGCGGCGCGGAAGCCGGCCAGGTGGGTGCCGCCATCCTTCTGCGGGATGTTGTTGGTGAAGCAGTACATCGTTTCCTGGTAGGAATCGGTCCACTGCAGCGCCACGTCGACCACGATGCCGTTCATCTCGCCGGTCACCGAAATCACTTTCGGATGCAGCGGTGTCTTCAACTGCGCCAGATGCTCCACGAACGAGCGGATGCCGCCTTCGTAGTGGAAATCATCACGCCGACCTTCGCCGCGTTCATCAAGCAGCGTGATCTTGACGCCGGAATTGAGGAAGGACAGCTCGCGCAGACGACGGGCGAGGATGTCGTAATGGAACTCGACGTCGGAGAAGATCTCCTGCGCCGGCTTGAAGCGCAACGTGGTGCCGCGCTTTTCCGACGGCTCCAGCTGCTTGAGCGGGTACAACGGCTCACCGAGCGAATATTCCTGCTGGTAGTGATTGCCGTCGCGCCAGATATCCAGCCACAGATGTTCGGACAGGGCGTTGACCACCGAGACGCCAACGCCGTGCAGGCCGCCGGAAACCTTGTAGCTGTTGTCGTCGAACTTGCCGCCGGCATGCAGCACGGTCAGGATCACTTCGGCAGCCGAGACGTGCTCTTCCTTGTGGATGTCCACCGGAATACCGCGGCCGTTGTCGGAGACCGAGACCGAGTTGTCGCCGTGGATCTTCACCACGATGTCGTCGGCGTGGCCAGCCAGGGCTTCGTCGACCGCGTTGTCGACCACCTCGAACACCATGTGGTGCAAACCGGTGCCGTCATGCACATCGCCGATGTACATGCCCGGACGCTTGCGTACGGCCTCCAGTCCACGCAGGACGGTGATCTTGCTCGAGTCGTAGTTGCCGTTGGTCGGCGGGGTGTTCAGTTCGTCGGTCATTGCGCTTGCCGTAGGCTCCGCAGGTCTTGCCATAACGACGGGCGGCATGGCAAGAGAAATAGGGGGATAGCGTCAAAATTATAGCAGCCGGGCCCGGTCGCGCCCGGGCTGTTCAGATATCGGCTGACAGCCGGCCATGTTCCACGTGAAACATCATCGCCGGTGCGGTTTCACCGGCCAGCGCAGCCGGCACTTCCGTTGCGGTGATGAATACCTGCGCCGGACTGGCGACCAGCCGCTGCAGAACCCGCTGCTGGTGGTTGCGGTCCAGCTCCGAGGCCAGGTCGTCCAAAGCGATCACCGGCCATTCGCCACGCAAGGCCGCGTAGTCATCCGCCTGGGCCAACAGGCAGGTCAGCGCGGTCAGCTTGGCTTGGCCCCGGGACAGGGCATCGCGTCCGGGAATATTCCGGAATAACACGCTCCAGTCGGCCCGATGCGGGCCTACCGTGGTGTAGCCCGCCTGCCGATCGCGTTCGCGGGCCAGCAGCAAGGCATCGGCCAACGGCATCTCGGTCCGGCGCCATCCAGGCTGGAACTCCAACGCGCTGATTTCCAGTCCGGGCGCGAGTTCCCGTGCGAGCTCCACCGCTTTTTGCTGCAATCGCTCCAGATACTGCTCGCGGCGGAACGTCAGCGGCGTGCCGGCCTCGGCCAACTCGTAATCCCAGGCATCCAGCGCGTTGCCGGAGCCGCCGGTCTTGAGCAGGGCATTACGTTGCTTCAGGGCGCGCATGTAGCGGCGCCAGAGGGCAAGGAAATCAGGTTCCACGTGGAACAACCCCCAATCCACGAATCGCCGTCTCGGCTCGCTGCCACCGCTCACCAGTGCGTGGCTGCCTGGCTCGAAGGTCACCACCGCCAGCGCCGCGCACAGGTTTCCCAGCTGGGCGACATCCTCGCCATCCAGGCGCCCTTTCCAGACCTGGCCACTGTGGCGCAATCCCGCACGGCGGCGGGTGGCATCACCACCATCCAGTCCGGCCCTTTCCTCCCATTCAACGAAAATCTCCAGCGCATCGGCACCTTTCTGCACGAGGCCATCGCGCACCCGGCCGCGGAAACTGCGGCCATACGCCATCAGGTGCAGCGCTTCCAGCACGCTGGTCTTTCCCGCGCCGTTGTCCCCCGTGATCAGGTTGATGCCGGGACGCGGCGCCAGTTCCACCGAATCAAAACGGCGCAGGTGGTTGAGGGTAAGGCGAACGATATGCATGGATTTCGCAAGTTGGACGCAGCGCCGGTTCGACGCGCTGGGGCGGGGCGTCAGCTTACGGCATCGGCCACGGGCCAGCGGTCTGGTGCTGAACACCGCTCAAAGCCGGACACCGGCCTCCTTGGTCTACCAAGTCGAGGGTCTTTGATGCGTTGCGAGCTAAACATTCGCCGAGGTTGCGCGGAGGCGAGAAAATGTACAAAGAGGGGACAACCTGTGGATAACCAAACAGCCCAAGGTCTCCCAGTCACTTATCCACAGCTGTCCACAGCCTTCCGGGCTGCTTCTACAGGGGGTTTCAGCACTACATTACCCAATAAAAACAACAACATAACCATGTTCTACATAAAATCCAGCTCTACCATCACCACCAAGCTCTAGATTTAATCTCTATTTTTAAAGCCCTGAAGCAGGGGACAACTGTTTTCCAGCCGAGTCGTTGCCCCGCTTTGCAACGAACCGCAGGTACCACAACGACTGTCCGTTTCCCTGCACAAACGTTGGTCCTCGACTGAATCCTGACTTGACCGGCCGCCGCGTCATCGGCCGTGCGGCACACGCGATCGGTGGCACGAGATGATCGATCTTTCGGTGACACCAAATCCATCCGATCCGCGAACAGTGCTTGGCTGGCTTTGGTGCAAAAAGAAACCCGGCGTGCGCCGGGTTCTGTGCTGCATGTTCCACGTGGAACCGACGGCGTGTTACAGGCGCAGCGGCATCACGACGTGTCGCGACTTCTCGCTGCTGGCTTCACGCACCAGCGCCGACGAGTTGGAATCGCGCAACTGGATCACCACGTGCTCGTCGCGCAATGCAGACAACGCGTCCAGCAGGTAGTTCACGTTGAAGCCGATGGCCAGATCACTGACCTGGGTGTCGGCTTCGATTTCTTCCTGCGCCTCTTCCTGTTCCGGGTTGTGCGCGTTGATCTTCAGCTGCCCCGGGGTCACTTCCATGCGCACGCCGCGGTACTTCTCGTTTGACAGAATCGCCGCCCGCTGCAACGCGGCGCGCAGGATTTCCCGGTCCACCTTCACTTCGCGATCGGCACCGATCGGGATCACGGCCTCGTAATCCGGAAAACGGCCATCGATCAGCTTGGACGTGAACGTCACATCGTCGCGCTTCATGCGCACGTGGCTGCGGCCCACCTCAAGCTCGACCTCGCGATCGCCGCCTTCGAGCAACCGCTGCAATTCGGTCACGCCCTTGCGCGGCACGATGATCTGGCGTTTGGCCCCAGCGCTGTTTTCCAGCTCGGTTTCGCACAACGCCAAGCGATGGCCGTCAGTGGCCACGCAGCGCAGGGTCTTGTCGCGCAGGTCGAACAGCAGCCCGTTGAGGTAATAGCGCACGTCCTGCTGGGCCATGGCGAACGCGGTGCGCTCGATCAGCTCCTTCAACGCCGCTTCCGGCACCGCCACCCGCTCGGTGGCCTCGACTTCGTCAACCGAGGGGAAATCGTTGGCCGGCAGCGTGGCGAGCGTGAACCGGCTGCGTCCTGCCTGCACCGTGATCTTTTCGCCCGTCTGGGAGACCGTGATGCGGCTGCCGTCTGGCAGGGCGCGGATGATCTCGAACAGCTTGCGGGCCGGAATCGTGGTTTCGCCGTCCTGCGCATCCTCGACCGCGATCCGCGAGACCATTTCCACTTCCAGGTCGGTACCGGTCAGCGACAGCTGTCCGCCTTGGACCTGTACCAGGAAATTGGCCAGAACCGGCAGGGTCTGGCGGCGTTCGACCACATTGACCACCTGGGCCAACGGCTTGAGAAAGGCTTCGCGCTGCAATGTAAAACGCATGTGGTTCCGTGCCCCTATGCTTTAAAAGATGTGGGTTAAATCAAAAGCTTGGTGGTGATGGTAGAGCCAGATTTCGTTTAAAACACATCTAAGTGTTTGTATCTAAAGGGTTTTAAGACACTGAAACCCTCTGTATTACTGCCCCCGGACGGGGGGAGAAACCTGTGGATAGTTTTCGGTCCAACGGGAGGGCCTGTTTTATCCACAGATTGTCCCGCATTTATGCCCGAATCATGCACCGTTTTATGCGATGACGCCTGCGTCGCTTAGCTGCATCATTCGCTCAGCTTGCCAAGCCGCAGGCCCCCAGCCCACTACTCACTCAACTTGCGGATCAACTTGTCCCAGTCTTCGCGCAGCTTGCCGTCGGTTTCCATCAGGTGCTTGATCTGGCGGCAGCCGTGCAGAACCGTGGTGTGGTCGCGGCCGGCGAACGCATCGCCGATCTCCGGCAGGCTGTGCTCGGTCAGCTCCTTGGTCAGGGCCATCGCCACCTGGCGTGGACGGGCCAGCGAGCGGGTGCGGCGCTTGGACAGCAGATCCTTGATCTGCAGCCCGTAATAGTCGGCGACGACCTTCTGGATATTGGGAATGCTGATCGCCTGCTGCTGGGCGCGCAGCAGGTCACGCAGGGTTTCCTGGGCGAAATCGGTGGTGATCGCGCGGCCGGTGAAGTTGGCGCGCGCGGTCAGGGTATTGAGCGCACCTTCCAGGTCGCGCACGTTGGAGCGCATCTTCTTGGCGATCAGGAACGCGACGTCGTCCGGAATCTCGGCACCGCGCTCGCGCGCCTTGGCCAGCACGATCGCGGCGCGGGTCTCGAAATCCGGCGGCTCGATCGCCACCGACAGGCCCCAGGCCAGGCGCGATTTGAGTCGCGCTTCCAGGCCTTCGACTTCGCGCGGATAGCGGTCGCAGGTCAGGATGATCTGCTGCTTGCCATCGAACAGCGCGTTGAAGGTGTGGAAGAACTCTTCCTGGGTACGGTCCTTGCCGGCGAAGAACTGGATGTCATCGATCAGCAGCGCGTCCACCTGCTGGAACTGGCGCTTGAACTGGTCCATGGTCTTTTCCTGCAGCGCCCGGATCATCGCGCTGAAGAACTGTTCCGAACGCAGATACAGCACCTTGGCGTGCGGATTGGCCTGGCGCATGGCATTGCCGGCCGCGAACATCAGATGGGTCTTGCCCAGGCCGGTGCCGCCGTACAGCAGCAGCGGGTTGTGGGCGCGATCGCCCGGTTTGGCCGCGGCCTGGAACGCGGCAGCCAGACCGAGCTGGTTGCTGCGGCCTTCGACGAAGTTGGCGAAGGTGTAGTGCGAGTCCATGTTGCCGTTGAATGGCACCACCGGGGCGGCCGGCGCCGGCGCAAAGCCGCTGCTCGGGCCCGGGAACACCGGTTCGGGCGCCCGCGGACGCGAGCCGATTTCCAGCTGCACCTCGCCGCTGCCGGCGAAATAGGCCAGCAGTTCGCTGATGCGCGGCAGATAGCGCTCGCGCACCTGTTCGACAATGAACGCGTTCGGCGCATACAGCACCATGCTGTCGGGGCGTTGATCGGCCTGCAGCGGTTTCAACCAGGTATGGACATCTTCGGGCGGAAATTCCGCCTCAAGACGTTCGAGACAACGGGGCCAGGCATCCATCAGAAATAGTCGTCACAAAGGCGCTCGACCGGGCGCACGAAGCCGCCGGGTCAGGGACCGGAAAGAGGGGGAAGTGATGGGGCAGACTACCATCGCCAGACAGGGGCGGGAATGCTTGTCCCCGATTTATTCACAGGATGATCCACAGCCTCCGACCCGCCCCCGCCCCACCAAAGTGGCACCAGTGTTGACTGAAGGGGGTCGGACTCTATAGAATTTCCGGTTCTTTCCGTCTCCTTCATACAGGTGCCCCAATGGCCACCAAGCGCACATTCCAACCCAGCAACCTCAAGCGCAAGCGCGATCACGGCTTTCGCGCACGTATGAAGACCGCTGACGGCCGCAAGATCCTGTCGCGTCGTCGCGCCAAGGGCCGCAAGACCCTTAGCGCTTGATTGCGTTGCCGCCCCGTGCGGCACAAGCAATTTCGATCGTGAGCAGCACTGACCCGCGTAAGCGATTTCCTCGCTCTGCGCGGGTTCGTACGCGTGCCGAATATACATCGGTCTTCAACGGCGCCCGCCGTGTGTCCGACCCGCTGATGACACTGCACTGGCTGCAGGGCGATACGCCCGCGCGGCTGGGGCTTGCCGTGTCACGCAAGGTCGACACGCGAGCGGTGGGCCGTAACCGTATCAAGCGTGTGCTGCGCAATGCCACACGTCACGCCCGGCCGTGGATGGCCGGTGGCGATTATGTGGTGGTGGCCCGTGCGGCCGCCAAAACCGCCAGCAACGAACAGATCCGCGAGGCATTCGAACGCCTGCTGCGCCGTGCCGGCGCATTGCCGGTATTGGCCGCGACCGGCACAATGCCGCCGCCCGAGGGCGTACGACCTCTTCCATTGACCGAGCCGGAACCGCGTTCCGACCGAGCCGAGCCTGCCTGCTGATGAACCAGACCCGTGTATTCCTGATTTTTGCCTGGCTGATGGTGGCAGTGCTGCTGTGGATGGAATGGAACCGTGAGCGCAGCGCTCCGGATCCGGCCACCGTGGCCATGCAGCCGGCCGTTCCGGTGGCCAACGATCCCGACCTGGGCCACGCCACCACGGCGGTGCCGCAGGCGACGGTTCCCGGCCAGGCGCCCGCACCGGCAGCGCAGGTCGAGCCGGTTGCCGGAGCGCCGCGGGTGACGGTGACCACCGATGTCCTGCGCCTGGTGCTGGATGGGCGCAGCATCCTGGATGCCGAATTGCTGCAGTTTCCGCAGACCAAGGACCCGGGCAGCCCGCCGGTGCAGCTGTTGACCGAAAACGCCGCCCATCCCTACAGCGCCACCACGGGCTGGGCCAGCGAATCCGGCTCGCCGGTGCCGGGCGCCAGCGGCTTCCAGCTGGCCCAGCCGGCCACTGAACTGGCGTTGGCCGACGGCCAGGATGAACTGCAGGTGCCGTTCGTCTGGACCGGCGCCGATGGCGTCAGCATCCGCCGGACCTACACGGTCTCCCGCGGCCACTACGCCATCAAGGTCAAGGACGAAGTGGTCAATGCCGGCACCGCGCCGTGGCAAGGCTACGTGTTCCGCAAGCTGGACCGGGTGCCGCCGACCATCAAGAAGGGCATGACCAATCCGGATTCCTTCAGCTTCAACGGCGCCACCTGGTACAGCCCGGCCGAAGGGTACGAGCGCCGCGCATTCAGCGACTTCCTGGACGACGGCAACCTCAACCGCACCATCAGCGGTGGCTGGCTGGCGATGCTGCAGCACCACTTCTTCACTGCATGGATCCCGCAGGCCGACCAGGCCTCGCTGTACCTGCTGGCGCAGAACGGTCCGCGCAACGTGGTGGAAGCCCGTGGTCCCGGTTTCACCGTGGCGCCGGGACAGAGCGTGAGCACCGAAGCGCGGCTGTGGGTCGGTCCGAAGCTGGTCAACCAGATCGCCAAGGAAGATGTGAAGGGCTTGGACCGCGTGGTCGACTACAGCCGGTTCTCGGTCATGGCGATCATCGGCCAGGGCCTGTTCTGGGTGCTGAACCAGGTGCACAAACTGGTGGGCAACTGGGGCTGGGCCATCATCGGTCTGGTGATCCTGCTCAAGCTGGCGCTGTTCCCGCTGTCGGCGGCGCAGTTCAAGTCGCAGGCCAAGATGCGCAAGTTCCAGCCGCGTCTGGCGCAGCTGAAGGAGCGCTATGGCGACGACCGTCAGAAGTACCAGACGGCGATGATGGAGCTGTACAAGAAGGAAAAGATCAACCCGATGGGCGGCTGCCTGCCGCTGCTGATCCAGATGCCGATCTTCTTCGCGCTGTACTGGGTGCTGGTGGAATCGGTGGAACTGCGCCAGGCGCCGTGGTTTGCCTGGATCCAGGACCTGACCGCGCGCGATCCGTACTTCATCCTGCCGGTGATCAACGTGGCGGTGATGTGGTTCACGCAGAAGCTGACCCCGGCGGTCGGCATGGACCCGATGCAGCAGAAGATGATGCAGTTCATGCCGCTGGTGTTCGGCGTGATGATGGCCTTCATGCCGTCCGGCCTGGTGCTGTACTGGGTCGTCAACGGCGGCCTGAGTCTGCTGCAGCAGTGGTGGATGACCAAGAAGCACGGTCAGGATCTGCCGGCCAAGGTCGAAGCCAAGTAACCGCGAAAGCCCGCCGCAAGGCGGGCTTTTTGCATGGGGCGATAGAATTGCCCGGCGCGCGCAGTCCCCGGCGCCTGTTCTGCCTGAGACGTTTATGCCTGGTCCTGTTTTCCTCCTTCTGCTGGCGGTGCTTACCGCGACTGCGGCCGCCGCGCCGGCCGGTCTTTTGGCGCGCCACCAGCCCGCCGAAGCGGTGATTCAACGATGAAAAATCCCGCTCCCGACACGATCGTCGCCATCGCCACCGGCGCCGCCGCCGGCGGCGTGGGCATGCTGCGCATCTCCGGCGCTGCGGCCACCACCATTGCAGCCGGGCTGGGATGCCGGCCGCTGCGGCCGCGGCACGCCCACTACGCGCGTTTCGCCGATGCGGGCGGCGAGGTGATCGACGATGGCCTCGCGTTGTACTTTCCCGGCCCGCGCAGCTTCACTGGCGAGGACGTGGTGGAACTGCAGGGCCATGGCAGCCCGGTGGTGCTGCGCCAGCTGCTGGCCCGCTGCATCGAACTGGGCGCTCGCCAGGCGCGTGCCGGCGAATTCAGTGAAAGGGCCTTCCTCAACGGCAAGCTCGATCTGGCCCAGGCCGAGGCGATTGCCGACCTGATCGCCGCTGGTGACGTGCGTGCCGCGCGTGCCGCGCGTCGTTCGCTGGATGGGGTGTTCTCGCGCCGCGTGGAGGAAGTGGGCGAACAGCTGGTGCGATTGCGTATCCACGTGGAAGCGGCGATCGACTTCGCCGACGAGCCGCTGGATACGCTGGGCGGTGCCCAGGTGCGCGCCGGCCTGCAGCAGGCGCAGGCCCTGCTGACGCAGCTGCGCATCGATGCCGAACGTGGCCGCAAGCTGCGCGATGGATTGCATGCGGTGCTGATCGGCCCGCCCAATGCCGGCAAGAGTTCGCTGCTCAACGCGTTGGCCGGCAGCGATCGGGCGATCGTCACCGATATCGCCGGCACCACCCGCGACACCCTGCACGAAACCATCCGCATCGACGGACTCGAACTGACCCTGGTCGATACCGCCGGCCTGCGCGAAGGGGGGGATGCGATCGAACGCGAAGGCATGCGTCGGGCGCGGGCGGAAATGCAGCGCGCGGACCTGGCCATCGTGGTACTGGATGCGCGTGATCCCGAGGCAGGGGTGCAGGCGATTGGCGATGCCGCGGTGCTGGCCGCGCGCCAGCTGTGGATCCACAACAAATGCGACCTGTTGCCGCAGTGGCCGTTGGCGCTGCCGGCCGATGCGATCGCGGTGTCGGCGGCCAGTGGGCAAGGGCTGGACGCATTGCACGCGCGGCTGCGCGATATCGCCAGCGATGGGGCCGGCGACGGCGTGCTGGGCGAGTTCTCCGCGCGCGCGCGGCATGTCGAGGCCATCGTCCTCGCCGGCGTGCATGTGGCCGAGGCCGACGCGCAACTGCGGCACGATCAGCTGGAACTGGCCGCCGAGGAATTGCGCCTGGCGCACGACGCGCTGGGCGAAATCACCGGCCGCATGAGCGCCGATGATCTGCTGGGGCGGATCTTCTCCAGCTTCTGCATCGGCAAGTAGCCTCAGCCGCGACCACGCAGGTCCGGACGCGGCGGCGGCGGGCAGCGGCCCCGGTGCGTGCGGCTGCCCGCGGCTGGCCGCAGTGGCGGGGCCAACCTGGCTGAACCGTGTGCTGGACGCACCGGCCATCACCTTGATCTGGACGCGATGGCCGCGCTGCAATCGCTGCTGCGGCAGTACGCGGCACGCGGGTGGTGGTGGCGCATGACGGGGCATTTCTCACGGCCATCTGCATCACCGCGCGGTTCCAGGCAGAGGCGGAAGGATGGCGCCGGTGCTGAGCGGCCCGTTACTTACAGCCGTCATATGCCTGCGACACAATGCCGGCCTCTTTTTCAGCAGGGACCGCTTCGTTGTGTCCCACGGAGTGGCGACAGTGTCGAAATGGCGATGGTTGATGCTGCTGGGCGCGGGCATGGCATCCTGGGGGACGATGGAAACCGCCGCTGCTGCCCGAGCGTATCCACACGTCGCGGTCTATGCCCACCGCGGTGCCAGTGCGCTGTTGCCCGAGCACACGCTGGCCGCGTACGCCCAGGCGATCGCCGATGGCGCCGACTACATCGAACCGGATCTGGTGATGACGCGCGACGCGGTGATGGTCGCCCTGCACGAGAACGAGATAAGTACCACCACCGATGTGGCCACGCGTCCGGAATTCGCCGCGCGCAGGACCCGAAAGACGATCGATGGCGAAACGGTCACCGGCTGGTTCACCGAAGACTTCACCGTCGCCGAACTGAAAACCCTGTACGTGCGCGAGCGCTTGCCGCAGCTGCGGGGCACCGCCTTTGACGGCCAGTTCCGCATTGCCACGCTGGATGAGATCGTCACCTTCCTGGTCCAGCAGTCGGCCCGCGCCGGACGCGGCATCGGGCTGGCACCGGAGATCAAGCACGGCAGCTATTTCCGCGCCCTCGGCCTGCCGATGGAGGATGCATTGCTGGCAACGTTGCGCGCCGACTCCTACACGAATGTCGCGCCAATCCTGATCCAGTCGTTCGAGACCGCCAACCTGCGCCATCTGCGCCAGCAGCTCGGGCAGCAGTCCAATATCCGCCTGCTGCAGTTGTTGGGCAGCCCGCAACGGAGACCGGCCGACGTGGTGCTGGCCGGCGGCGGCCCGGACTACGCCACGATGATGACGCCTGCCGGCCTGCGCGCGATCGCCGGCTACGCCGATGGCATCGGGGTCGAACGCCGGCAGCTGATTCCCGTGGATCCACAGGGGCGGCTGGCACGCCCGACGGCGCTCATCGCCGATGCGCATGCGGCCGGGCTGATGGTGGTGGCCTACAGCTTCCGTCCGGAGAACGCCTTCCTGCCGGCCGATCTGCGCCAAGGACCGGACAGCGCGCGGCATCCGGCCGGAGCGATCGCCGAGATCCGCGCCTATGCCGAGGCCGGCATCGATGCGTTCTTCACCGACGATCCGGCCGTGGGGCGCCGGGCGCTGGAGGCCGGCTGACGCCGCTCACTCGGGCGGCCGCGGTCGCGGCCGCAGCTGCACCACCACGTCGCGTTCGGCGTCATGCCCGCGCTGCCACAGCACCGGTACCTGCGGCGGCGACGGCAGCTCCAGTTCGGGATCGGACTCGGGCGCCGCTTCGTCCTCGTCTTCCCAGCTGTAGCGCTTGCGCGGCGTCATCGGATCGGCACGACGGAACAGCAGCGCGCCGATGATGCCGGCCAGCGCACCGCCCATATGCGATTGCCAGGACACGCCCGGCTCATGCGGCAGCACCGTCATCAGCATGCCGCCGTAGAACAGGAAGGCGATCATGCCGGCGGCGATGGCCGGGCGGTCACGGCGCAGCAGGCCGAGCACGAACACCAGGAACATCAGGCCGTGGGTGAGGCCGCTCGCGCCGAGATGGTGACTGCCGATATCGCCCAGCAACCAGGCGCCGAGGCCGGACCCCAGCCACAACAACGGCAGCGAGCGTAGCGTGGCACGCGGATAGACGCTGCCGGCCAAGGTTCCCAGGATCAGCAGCGCCACCGCGTTGGCCGCCAGATGTTCCAGCGAGCCGTGCAGCAGTGGCGCGCCGAGCAGGCCGAGCAGACCGCTGCTGGCCAGCGGGGCGACGGCCCACGGGCGCCAGTCGAACCCGCCTTGGGCGCTGAAGATCGCCACCAGCACCAGCACGAAGCCCAGGCTGGCGTTGAAAGCGTGCAACACGCGCCGGTGGTCGTTGCCGGGAGGCGCCGGGCGATCGTCGGCGTGGGGGGCAGGGGAGGTGTCCATGGCTTCGGGATTGCGGCACCCTGCGTGGAATGCAAGGGTGCCGCGACCGGAAACCGGCGTGCCAGCGGCGGGACAATCGCTGCCAGCCAGCGGCCGCACCGGACGACGTCCGGCAGGACCGATCAGCACTGCCGGGCCGACGCCCGGCGTTACGGGGCGTGCTTGTCCCTGGGCGGCAGCTTCAGGCTCAGCACCACCGTGGCGGCGAGGATCGCGGCCACCACGCCCAGCGACACCGGCACCGGGATATGGAACATGCCGGCGAGCAGCATCTTGGCGCCGATGAAGCCCAGGATCAGCGCCAGCCCGTAGGGCAGCAGGTGGAAGCGGTCGGCCATGCCGGCCAGCAGGAAGAACATCGCGCGCAGGCCCAGCACCGCGAACACGTTCGAGGTCACCACGATGAACGGGTCGGTGGTGATGGCGAAGATCGCCGGAATCGAATCCACCGCGAAGATCACGTCGGTCACCGCGATCAGGATCAGCACCACGAACATCGGCGTGAACCAGCGCACGCCATTCTTCTCCACCGCCAGCCGGTTGCCGTTGTACTCGTGGCTGATGCGCAGGTGCCTGCGCATGAACTTCAGCGCCGGGTTGTCATCCAGGCTCGGCTCCTGGCCGGCGGCGAACCACATCTTCCAGCCGGTGAACAGCAGGAACGCGCCGAACACATACAGCAGCCAACCGAACTGGCTGATCAGCACCGAGCCGGCAAAGATCATGACCGTGCGCAGCGCGATCGCGCCGAGGATGCCGATCACCAGCACGCGCTGGCGCTGCACTTCCGGCACCGCGAAGTAGCCCATGATCAGCAGGAACACGAAGATGTTGTCCACCGCCAGGGCTTTTTCAATCAGGTAGCCGGTCAGGAACTCCAGCCCCACCTGGTTGGCCACCGCCGCACCGGCGGTCTGCTCCAGGTACCACCACAGGCCGCCGTTGAAGGCCATCGCCAAGGCCACCCAGCCCAGCGACCACCACAGCGCCTCCTTGAACGTGACCTTGTGCGGGCCGCCGTGGCGCATCAGCACCAGATCCACCAGCAGCGCCGCGATCACCACGATCACGAAGCCGCCCCACATCCACATATTGCCTATCGTCTGCATCGGAATTCCCGTTGGAAAAAAGATTGCCTCAAGCCGGGATGGCGAGGGATCTGCAACGGAAAAACAGCGGGGATTCCGGGGACAGACGCTTCGCCAGTACGGCGAAGGTCTTGCTCACAGTCCCGTCGGGACTGCCGTTGCACCGGAGCCGGCTGGCTCGAATTGACGGCGACAACGTCTGGGAGCTACTCCCCTTCTGCCGGCGATTCTGCGGGCCGCGGGCCGTCAGGTCAATGAATACGCAACAGCGGATGCGGGGTGCGCGGCTACAATATCGCCATGAATACCCCCCTTCCTGTCGTACGTCTCAAGAACGCCTGGCGCTCCAGCCACCCGTGGATTTTCCAGAAGCTGGTGGAAAAACCGGCCGTCAAACCCAAGTCCGGCACGCTGGTCGATGTGGTCGGGGTGGATGGGGAGTGGATCGGCCGCGGCTTCTACAACGGCCATTCGCGCATCGCGGTGCGCATCCTCGAAACCCGTCAGGAAATTCCGGTCGATGCCGGCTGGTTCTCGCGCAAGATCGCCGCGGCGGTGGCGCTGCGGCGCGACGTGCTCAAGCTTGACGGCGTGTCCGATGCCTGGCGGGTTATCCACAGTGAGGGCGACGGCCTGTCCGGACTGGTGGTGGACCGTTACAACGACCTGATCGTGGTCGAGTTCTTCGCCGCCGGCATGTTCCGCCACCGTGAATGGATCTACGAGGCGCTGCGCGAACAGTTCCCCGGCTGCCGTTTCCACAGCTTCGCCGACGAACACGTGCAGAAGCAGGAAAGCTTCGATTTCCACGGCAACACCACCACCGAGCCGGCCATCATCAGCGAGTACGGCGTCAGGTTCCGCGCCGACCCGGCCGGTGCGCACAAGACCGGTTTCTTCGCCGACCAGCGCGACAACCGGCAGTGGCTGAGCCAGCAGGTGGAGGGCAAGACCGTGCTCGACCTGTGCTGCAACACCGGCGGTTTCGCAGTGTATGCCGCCGCGCGCGGTGCCGCCGAGGTGCTCGGCGTGGATATCGACGAGGACGTGATCCAGATCGCCAAGGGCAACGCCAAGCTCAACAACGTGCGCCCGAGGTTCGTGCAGGCCGACATCTTCCCGTGGTTGCGTGATGCGTCCAACCGCGGCGACCAGTACGACGTGGTGATCCTGGACCCGGCCAAGATGACCCGCGACCGCGACCAGGTGATCCCGGCGCTGAAGAAGTACCTGGACATGAACAAGCTGGCGCTGGGCGTGGTCAAGCCCGGTGGCCTGTTCGCCACGTTCTCCTGCACCGGGCTGGTCGCCGAGCAGGAATTCCTGGACATGCTGCGCCGCGCTTCGTATTTCGCCGGCCGCACGATCCAGATCCTGAAGGTGGCCGGGGCCGGTCCGGACCACCCGTTCATGGCCCACGTGCAGGAGTCGCGCTATCTCAAGGCGGTGTTCTGCCGCGTGCTGGACTGACCGGCACAAGGCTTTTCGCCGGTACCCCAGCCGGCAACAGCGCGGCCATGTCCTCCGGGGCATGGCCGCGCCCGTTACGGGCGGCGGTCAAAGTTATCCATGCAGTTATCCACAGTGCGCTCTGGCCGTGGAAAAGCGCAGGCAGGCCTTTTGGCAGTGCGTGCCGCGCGCAGGTCGCGGGCATACTCGGGGCATCGTTGGTGCCGCCGCCTGTGCAGGTGCCGTCCTTTGTGTCCGACCATCGGAGATTCCATGATCCGTCGCCGTCTGCCGTTGCTGCTCAGCCTTGCCCTTGCCTTGCCCGCCGCCCACGCCGCGCAGTTCAGCGCTTCTGAACTGGACGCCGCACGAGCCCTGCAGGCGCGCCTGCTGACGCTGGACAGCCATCTGGACACGCCGGCCAACTTCGGCCGCAGCGACTTCAACATCCTGCAGCGCCACGACCACAACGCGCTGTCGCAGGTGGACTACCCGCGCATGGTCGAAGGGGTGCTGGATGGCGGCTTCTGGGCGATCTACACCGGCCAGGGCGACCGCAGCGTGCAGGCGCACCGGCGCGAGCGCGATGCCGGCCTGCAGCGGCTGCTGGACATCCGCGAGATGCTGGCGGCCAACCCGCAGCAGTTCCAGCTGGCGCTGACCGCCGCCGATGCGGCGCGGATCAAGGCCGCCGGCAAACGCGTGGTCTACATCAGCATGGAGAACGCGAGCCCGCTGGTGGCCGATCCAAGCCTGCTCAGCTTCTATCACCGTGCGGGCCTGCGCCTGCTCAGTGTCGTGCACTTCGCCAACAACGAGTTCGCCGACTCGGCCACCGATCCCAAGGGCGCCGAGTGGCAGGGCCTGAGCCCGGCCGGCAAGGCGCTGGTCGAGGAGGCGGTGAAGCTGGGCATCGTGATCGACCAGTCGCATGCCTCCGATGCGGTGTTCGATCAGCTGATCGCGATGATGCCGGTGCCGTTCGTGCTCTCGCACAGCTCGGCCAAGGCCATCTACGACCACCCGCGCAATCTCGATGATGCCCGGCTGCGCCAGCTGGCCGCCAAGGGCGGCGTGATCCAGGCCAATGCCTATGGCGGCTATCTGGTGGACGAAGCGGACAGCCCGGAGCGCAAGCAGGCCGAGAAGGACATCGAGCAGCGGCTGGGCGGCTGGGAGCACATGACCATGGCCAAGGGCGCCGAGCTGGCCAAGGCGATGGAGGAGCTGGACAAGCGTTATCCCCGGCGCCGCGCCACGCTGGACGACTTCTTCGAACACTTCGAGCACCTGCTCAAGGTGGTCGGTCCGGAGCATGTCGGCATCGGCATGGACTGGGACGGCGGCGGCGGCCTGCCCGGCATGGAAGACGCCAGCGACCTGCCCAAGATCACCGCGTGGCTGCAACGCAAGGGCTACAGCGAAGCGCAGATCGCCGGCATCTGGGGCGGCAACCTGCTGCGGGTGATGCGCCAGGCCGAAGCGCATGCGGCCAAGGCGAACCCTGCCGCCAAGGCCGGATGATCCATCACCGACCCTCGCCGCAGGTGGCGGGGGTCAATGCACGGTCAGTGCCAGCCGCAACGCAAAGCCGAGCAGGCACAGGCCGGCGCCGCGGCGCAATCGCAATGCCCAGTGCGGATGCGCCGCCAGACGGCGCGCGCCCCACTGCCCGGCGCCGACCAGAGCGGCGCTGAAAGCCAGACTGATGCCGAGGATCACCGCATCCATCGCCAGAAAGGTCAGCACGCCGCGCTGGGTCGCCGGATCGATGAACAGCGGGAAGAAGGCGACGTAGAAGCCGATCGCCTTGGGGTTGAGCAGCGACACCGCCACGCCATTGGCGAAATCACCGGCGTTGCGGGCCGGGGCGGCCGACGCATGTGGCGCATGGGGCCGGTGCACGCAGCAGGCTGAGCCCGATCCAGCCCAGGTACGCCACGCCGGCCCACTGCAACAGCGCAAACAGCAGCGGGTGACCGGACAGTGCGGCGGCCACCCCCAACGCGGCGGCGGCGATGAACACCTGTTCGCCGGCCACCAGCCCGGCCCACGTGGCACCTCCGGCACGCCAGCCACCGCGCGCGCTGGCGCTCAGCAGCGACAACATGCCCGGACCTGGCAACAGGACGAAGACGGTGACCGCGGCCGCGAACAGCCACAGATCGGAAATACCCAGAAAAGGCATGAAGAGAACAACCCGGAAGCAGGCCAGCGTGAGGGTGGCAAACCGGCGGGCATGATCGCAGAAGCGGTGCACCGGCGACCAAGCGCGGGCGTCAGGGTGCCGCACCCGGACAATGAAAAAGCGGGCCGCAGCCCGCTTTTCGTGGCTCAGCGCCGCTTGGTGCTCAGCGCCTGCCCAGCACCGCGTTGCGACGGCTGTAGAGCACATAGACCACCAGACCGAAGACGTTCCATGCCAGGAACCACAGCTGCGTGCGCTGCGGCAGGCTGAAGAACAGGTACAGGCAGCCGATGATCGCGAACGGGCCGACGATCCATGCCAACGGCGCGCGGAACTTGCGTTCGCGTCCGGGTTCGCGCTTGCGCAGCACCAGCAGGCAGACGCCGACCGCGGTGAAGGCAGCCAGGGTGCCGGCATTGGCCAGCGCGGCGATTTCATCCAGCCGTGCCACACCGGCCAGTGCGGCCACCAGCACCGCAGTGAACAGGGTGATGGTCACCGGCGTACCGGTGCGGGCGTTGACCTTGGACAATCCGCGCGGCAGCAGGCCATCGCGCGACATCACGAAGAAGATGCGGCTCTGGCCATAGAAGAAGGCCAGCAGCACGGTCGGCAAGGCGATGATCGCCGCGATGCCGATCACCAGCGCCGCAGTGCCATGGCCCAGTTCGCGCATGATCAACGCCAGCGGCTCGGCACTCTGGCCGAACACCGCGAAGTTCATCGCGCCGACCGCGGCCAGCGCCACCAGGATGTAGATGATGGTGCAACCGATCATCGAGCCGATGATGCCGATCGAAAGATCGCGGCCCGGGTTCTTGGTTTCCTCGGCCGCGGTGGAGATCGCATCGAAGCCGTAGAAGGCGAAGAAGATGATCGCCGCCGCCGCCATCACGCCGCGCTCGACCCCGTCGGCGCCCATCGATTTGGAGAAGCCGTACGGCATGAACGGCTGCAGATTGGCCGGATCGAACGCGGGCAGCGCCATGGCCACGAAGATCCGCCAGCGCGATCAGCTTGAACACCACCAGCACCGCGTTGACCGTCGCGCTCTCGCGGGTGCCGGCCAGCAGCAGGCCGGCGACGGCGAAGGTGATGAGCGATCGCCGGCAGGTTGATCATGCCGCCGGCGTGCGGCCCGGCGGACAGCGCCGCCGGCAGCATCACGTCCCAGCCGAACTGGTGTGCAGCCACCCAGGAACCCGACGCAGTAGCCCGACCAGCCCACCGCCACCGTGCTCACCACCAGCGAGTATTCGAGGATCAGGCTCCAGCCGACCACCCAGGCGATGGTTTCGCCGAGCGCGGCGTAGCTGTAGGTATACGCGCTGCCGGCCGCCGGCATCATCGTCGACAGTCTCGGCGTAGGCCAGCGCGGCGCAGGCGCAGACCAGCCCGGCGATGGCGAACGAAAGCAGCACCGCCGGACCGGCCAGGTCCGCGCCCACCCCGATCAGGGTGTAGATGCCGGTGCCGACGATGGCGCCGATGCCCAGCGCGATCAGATGCGGCCAACCCAGGGTGGGGATCAAGCGCCGCCCCGCTTCGTGGACGGTGACTTGGTCGATGTTCTTGCGCCTGAGCCAGGACTGCATGCGGGCCTCGTTGGATAGCGGATGACGAAAGCCGCCGAGTGTGGCCGAACGCAGTGCAGCATTGCCAGAAGGTGCGCAGTGCGGATTGGGGTTTTGCGCCGGCGGCCGGCCAAGGTGACGGAATCGGCACAAGCCCGCAACCGGGTCAGCGCGTCCGCCGCGGATGGGCCAGCAGGTAGTCGCGCAACGCCACGGCCTGGTTGTGCTCGGTGTCATGCGCGCTGTACACCAGCGTCACCGCGCCGCTCTCCAGCGCATCGCGCAGCGGCGCCAGCAGCTCGGGGCGGCTGGCCAGTTCCTGCCAATAGCGCTGCTTGAACTGCTCCCAGCGGTCGACGCGGTGATCGAACCATTGCCGCAGCCCGGTGCTGGGGGCGACGTCCTTGAGCCACTGCGCGGCCAGCTGTTCGCGGCCCAGCCCGCGTGGCCACAACCGGTCCACCAGAAAACGCGTGCCATCGTCCTCGCTCGCCGGCGCATAGGCGCGCTTGATGCGGATGTCCATCAATGCCTCCTCGCGGATACAGCTGGACAACGCGTGCCCAGGCCCCGCCCAAGCCTACCGCGCGACCACCGACAGCGTCGCCGCGGCGGCTGGCTAGCGGACCGCAGCGGCGTCCGCAGGCTGCGCCAGCGGACGCACATGGGACAGCAGGCTGACCAGCGTCTTGCCCGGTTCTTCCCACGGAACCATGTGCGCCGAGTGCTCGAACCACACCCCCTGCTTGTAGGGCGCCTCGACCCGCTGCAACCACTCCGCCGTCGGTGCCGACGGGGTGGTGTAGTCGTGCCGGCCCATGAACATCACCACCGGAATCGGGAACCGGCGCACCGGTTTGAAGTCGGCCTGCAGGAACTCGGCCAACACCCGGTCCAGCGTGAACAGGCTGCCCTGGTCCAACGCCGCGCGATCTTCGACGCTGTACTCCGGGGACAGCCGCGCCGCACCGAAGTAGTAGCTGGAATTGCCACGGAACGCGCTCAGGCCGCCGTAATGCTGCGGCCATTTGCGCGCGGCGACGATGCGCTCGCGGGTCAGCGGTGCGGTGCCGGGATAGGGCGAAATCGCCTCTATCTCGCGCATGGCCTCGGTGTTGCCGTGCTTGCGGGCCTGCTCCAGTCCGTACTCGATGCTGAGCCGTTCGTTGTCCATCGTATTGATGACCTGGCCGATGCCCACATAGACATGGAAAAGGTCCGGACGCTGCAGCGCGGCGCGCATGCCGATGATGGTGCCCCAGCTGTGGCCCATCAGGATCAGCTTCTGCTTGCCGTAGCGCGTGCGAAGGTGCTCGGCGATCTCGATCGCATCGTCGACGAAGGTCTGGATCCGAAGCGTCTCGGCGATCGCGCCCGGCTCGCTTTCACGCAGGGTCTTGCCTGCGCCGCGCTGGTCGTAGTTGACCATCGTGAAGTATTCCTCGAGCGGTCGCTGGAACTGCCACAGGCTGGGCATCTGCGGCGTGGCGGGGCCGCCGTGCACGAACAGCACCAGCGGATTGCCACGGTCCTGCCCGCGTACGTTGATCCACTGCTCGATGCCGCCGATCTTCGTCTTGTAGGTTTCCTGCACGCCTCCGGGCGCGGGGATGCGCATCAGGTCCTCGACCACCGCACGCGCCTTGGCGTAATCGTCTGCAGGCGCGGCGTTTTGCGCGTAGGCCGGCGACAGGCAGGCAGTGCAGGACAGAAACAACACGCGAAGCAGGTGTGGGACGGTCATGCCGGACTACCTCCAGGGATGCGGATGCCGGCGCGCTGCAGGGCCGGTCAGACCCGAGCATACGCAGCGTGATCAACGGCGCGCCTGCCTATCGTCATACCGCCGCACCGCACGCCGCGAGGCGGGTGGCAAAGTGTTGCGAGAGAACTTGCCGCGGCGCCAGTCTCACCGTCCGCGACCGCCGTCGATAGACTGTGGGCATGGATATTTCACCCCTGCTTCCGCTGCTCTACGGCCTGCTTGCGCTGCTCGCCATCGCTGTCTTGCTGCTGATCGTTCTGCTGCTGCGGCGGCCGGAAACCTTGCTGGAGCAGGCCGTGCGCGAAGAACAGCGCGACGGCCGCAGCGAGTTGCGCGAGCAGCTCGAGGGCCTGTCGCGCCAGCAGGACGCACGCATGCAGGCGTTCGCCCAGCAGCTCAACGAACTGGCACGGACACTGGTGGAAGAAACCCGCAAGGGCCGCCTGGAGGGCGCCGAGAACCAGCAGCGGTTTGCGGAATCGCTCGGCCAGCGCTTGACCGAGCTGACCCAGCGCAACGAGCAGCGCATCGGCGAGATGCGCGACACGCTGGAAGTGCGGCTCAAGGATCTGCAGGCCGACAATGCCGCCAAGCTCGAAGTGATGCGCCACACCGTGGACGAGAAACTGCAGAGCACGCTCAACACGCGGCTGGATTCCTCCTTCAAGCTGGTGTCCGAACGGCTGGAGCAGGTGCAGCGCGGGCTGGGCGAAATGCAGCAGCTGGCCACCGGCGTGGGCGATCTCAAGCGCGTGCTGAGCAACGTCAAGAACCGCGGCAGCTGGGGCGAAGTGCAGCTGGACAACATCCTCGAGCAGACGCTGACCGCCGAGCAGTACGCGCGCGGCGTGCGCGTGCGCCCGGACAGCGGCGAGATGGTGGACTTCGCGGTGCGTCTGCCGGGGCGCGGCGGTGACGATGTGCCGGTATGGCTGCCAATCGATTCCAAATTCCCGCGCGAGGATTACGAACGCCTGCTCGACGCCCAGGAAGCCGGCGACCAGGACGGCGTGCGCAGCACCGGCACCCAGCTTGAGCGCGCGCTGCGCCTGCAGGCGCGATCGATCAGCGACAAGTACGTGGTGCCGCCGCACACCACCGATTTCGCGGTGATGTTCCTGCCTACCGAAGGCCTGTATGCCGAAGCCATCCGCCGGCCCGGGCTGGTGGATGCGTTGCAGCGCGAGCACCGCGTGGTGATCGCCGGGCCGACCACCTTCACCGCGCTGCTCAACAGCCTGCAGATGGGCTTTCGCACGCTGGCGATCGAGCAGCGCTCGTCCGAGGTGTGGAAGGTGTTGGGCGCGGTGAAGAGCGAGTTCGGCAAGTTCGCCGGCATCCTCGAACGCGCCGAAAGGCAGATCAGCACCGTCGGCAAGAGTCTGGGCGAGGCCGGGCGCAAGACCCGCACCATCGAACGCCGCCTGCGCGGGGTGGAATCGCTGTCCAGCGACCAGGCACAGGCATTGCTGGGCGACGAGATCGGCAGCGTGGAGGACGACGACGGTGAGGGCGACGGCGGGCCATGAGGAAGGACGGTTATGCTGGCCTTCCTTTCCCCCGATCCACCAGGAGTTGCCATGACCACGTCCGTGTATGACATCGCGTTGACTACCATCGACGGCCAGCCGTCCTCGCTCGGCGACTACCGCGGCAAGGTGCTGCTGGTGGTGAACGTGGCCTCCAAATGCGGCCTGACCCCGCAGTACGAAGGGCTGGAAAAGCTCTATCGCGAAAAGAAGGACGCCGGGCTGGAGGTGCTGGGATTCCCGGCCAACGACTTCAACGGCCAGGAGCCGGGCAGCGAGGACGAGATCAAGCAGTTCTGCGCGCTGAACTTCGATGTCAGCTTCCCGATGTTCTCCAAGATCGCCGTGACCGGTGAGGCCACCCATCCGCTGTACCGGCAGCTGATCGCCGCCCAGCCGGCCGCCACCGGCGAAGGCCCGATGCGCGAGAAGCTGGCCGGCTTCAACATCGACGCCAATCCGCAGCCGGGTGTGCTGTGGAATTTCGAGAAGTTCCTGATCGGCAAGGACGGCCAGGTCATCGGCCGCTTCGCGCCCGACGTGGCCGGCGACGATGCGCGCTTGCGCACGGCGATCGAGAACGCGCTGGCTGCCTGAGCAGCAACCGGCAAAGAAAAAGGCCCGGGTTCGCACCCGGGCCTTCGTGTTTCAGCAGCGCGTGCCTTCAGCCGCCCCAGTCGGGCATCGGCATCGCATCGACCGGAATGGTGGTCTGTTCGTCCTGGTCGCGGTCCTTGCCGCCGCGCAGGTCGCGCTCGATCTGGTAGCTGCGTCGCTGCAGCCAAGCGTCGCGGGTAAGGGCGTATTCGTCCACCGCGTTGTCGCGGATGTCATCGACCGCCATCAATTGCGAACGCATGTCCACCAGCTGCAGGCCCTGCAGGCCAATGCGCAGCCTGTCCAGTTCGATCGTGCGGATCGTCGACAGCGGCATGTCACCGCCCATGCCGAACACGTCGCGCACTGTGCGCGGACCGAAGAACGGCAGTTCCACGAAACGCGAGCGGCGCCAGCCCCACGCGCCCAGGGTCTGGCCGAAGTCTTCCTTGCGCCGCGGCACCATCGCCTTGCTGGCCGGATCGAACAGGCCTCCGATGCCGATGGTCGAATTCATCAGGAAGCGGCCGAGGCTGTCCCAGGCGTCGTCGGGACGGCCCTGCAGCAGCTGGTTGGTGATGGTCACCGGTGCCTGCAGGTTGCTGAAGAAATTGGTCACCCCCATGCGCGCGGGACCCGGCACGACCCTGGTATAGGCGGTAGCAAGCGGCCGCGCGATGGCACGGTCGACCACGTTGTTGAAACTGTGCACCCGGCGGTTGAACTTCTCCCAAGGGTCATACGGCTTTGGCGCGCTGCCGCCCTCGGTGCCGACGGCCGAGGCCGGGTCGGGACCGCCGTAAAGCGCGGCGAAATCGTCCTCCGCACCGGTCGGTACCGTGTCGTTGCCGATCACCACGGGCGCGGCCGCCTCGGGGGGCGCGACAGCAGCTCCGGTCTCCGCGTCGGCAGCGCCCGCGGGGCTGGCGGGGATCGACTCGGAAGCAACGGCGGCGCTCGCGGGCGCAGGCTCGCGTACGGGCTTGCCGGCGCAGGCAGCGAGCAGCGCCAGCAGCGCGATCAGGGGAAGGGTACGGACGGCGTTCATGTCAGCTCGAGGCAGCAGATGCGTTGAAATCCAGGGTGGGCGCCAGCCGGTAGGCGGCACACAGTTCTGCCAGCCCGGCCGGAGCGCCGGCAGGGGCGCTCGTCAGCGGCGCCTGCAGTTCGGCCAGCATCGCCAGGCCGGCACTGTCGATGCCCTGCACCGCGTGCAGGTCGAGCATGCGAATGCGGCCGACGAGCTTGCACGCAACCGGCCACAGCGCGATCACGGCTGCACGGTCGAGCACGCCGCTGAAATGCAGCGTGTCGCCGTCCTGCCGCAGTTGCGGCTCACTTGCCACTTGGCGCCGCCTGCATGGTGCCGTTGCGCAGATCGGCCGCCACCTGGGCGATGGACTTCTGCCGCAGCGCGGTGTCGAACTGGGTCTTGAAGGTCTGCACGTAGGAGATGCCTTCGATCATCACGTCGAAGATCTTCCACTGGCCGTTGACGTTGCGCATCAGGTACTCGACCGGGGTCGGTTCGTTGCCGGCCCGCATCAGCTCGGTAGAGACCTTGACGCCGCGGTTGCCCGGCAGCGGGGTTTCCGAACGCATGCGGAAGCTGGGCTTGCCCTGGATGTCGAGCAGGGTCGAGCCGTAGCGCGCCATCAGGTTGTCGGCCATGGCATCTGCGAACAGTTTGATGTCGGCATCGGAGGCGCCGCGCCCGTGCACGCCCAGCACCAGGCGGGCGGCGTATTCGCGGTCGAAGCCCTTGCTGAGTTCGCCATCGATGAACTGGCGCAGTGCGGCCGGGTTCTGGCGGAACTCCGCGCGGCGCTGTTCCAGCGTGCTCAGGATCCGCGAGCTGGAATCGAGCACGGTCTTGGCCGCGGCGCTTTGCGATGCGGTCGCCGGGGCGGCGGGACGTGCCTGGGCCAGCACCAGCGAAGGCGCGGTGGCGAGCAGCACGGAGGTCAGCATGAGCGGGAGCAGTTTCATTTTCATGGTTGTGGTTCCTGTGCGGGCACCTGTGCGCCGCCGTTGTCCGGTTGTGAATCAGCGCCGCCGGCATTGCCCGGGCCACTGAACATGTATTTGCCGACCAGCTGGATCAGGTCCACCGCCGGTTGGGTGAAGACGATCTCGTCGCCCGAGGCCAGCACGTCCGGATCACCGCCCGGCTGCAGGCCGATGTAGCTTTCGCCGAGCAGGCCGCTGGTGAAGATCCCGGCCGAGGTGTCGGCGGGCAGATCCTTGAACTTGCCTTCCAGTGACAGGGTCACGATGGAGTCGTATTTAACCGGGTCGAGCTGAATATCGGCCACCTGCCCGATGATCACGCCACCGATCTTCACCGGCGCCTGCTTGCGCAGCTGGCCGATCTGGCTGAAGCGCGCCTTCAGCACATAGTCGCCACCCCCGCCGCCGAAGCGCTGGTTGGTCGAGGCCACCGCCAGCACCATCAGCGAGGCCAGGGCCAGCACCAGGAAGGCGCCGACGGAAAATTCGAGTCTGGGTCCGCGAAGAGCCATGTTTGTCATCTCACTCTGGATACATCTGCCGCTTCGAATCCTCGAATCGACAATCTGGTTGGTCCCCGCACGGGAGCTGTGCGGACACTTGCGAGGAAATCGCAGGAACGGTTACTGGAACATCAGCGCCGACAGCACGAAATTGAACATCAGCACCAGCAGCGAGGCGTTCACCACGGCGCGGGTGGTGGCCACCGAAGTGCCTTCGATGGTCGGCTCGGCGTGGAAACCGACATAGGCGGCGACCAGCGCGGCGGTACCGCCGAAGATCGCCGACTTCAGCAGGGCGACGGCGAAGTCGTCCCAGAAATCCACCGCGTTGCGCAGCCCGGACCAGAACGTACCGTTGTCCTGGCCGAGGATGTGCACCGCTTCGAAGTAGCCGCCGGCGATCGCCAGCGAGCAGAAAATGCCGGTCAGCAGCGGCACCGTCAGCACCGCCGCCCAGAAGCGCGGCGCGACCGCCTTGGCGACCGGGTCGATCGCCATCAGCTCCAGTGCCTTGATCTGGTCGGTGGCGCGCATCAGTCCCAGTTCGGCGGCGATCGAACTGCCGGCGCGGCCGATGAACAGCAGCGCGGTCAGCACCGGCGCCAGTTCGCGGTACAGCGACAGCCCCAGCAGTGTGGACAGCGCATCGGCGGCACCGAACGTGGTCAGCGTGCGGTAGCCCTGCAGGGTCAGCACCAGCCCGACGAAGGCGCCGCCCACGGCGATGATCGGCAGCGAGCGCGCGCCGATCTTGTAGATCTCGCGGGTGAGCTCGGCCAGGAAATCACGGGTCGGCAGCGAGCCGCGCAGCACCGTCAGCGAGAACAGGCCGGCGCGGCCCAGCGAGCGGGTGGCGGAAACGAACGGCATCAGGCCACCTTCGCGCGCGGCGCGGCATCGAACGGGATCGGGCCATCGGGCTGGCCGTCGAGGAACTGCCGCAGCAGCGGATCGGTGCTGGCCTGCAATTGCGCCGGGGTACCGGAAAACACGATGCCGCCGTTGGCGATCACCACCGCCTGGTCGCAGATCGGCAGGGTTTCATGCACGTGGTGGCTGACGATGATGCTGGTCAGGCCGAGGCTGTCGTTGAGGCGCTGGATCAGGCTCATGATCACGCCCGAGGCGATCGGATCGAGCCCGGTCAGCGGCTCGTCGTAGATCATCAGCGGCGGGTCCAGTGCCAGCGCACGTGCCAGCGCCACGCGCCGCGCCATGCCACCGGACAGTTCACGCGGCCAGGCATCGGCGGCGGCCAACAGCCCGACCGCATGCAGCTTCATATCCACCAGTCGCTTCAATACCGGCGCCGGCAGCCGGGTATGCGTGCGCAGCGGCAGCGCCACGTTCTCGGCCACGGTCAGGTCGGTCAGCAGGCCATTGCCCTGCAGCAGCACGCCCATGCTCTTGCGCATTTCCAGCAGCGCGCGGTTGCCGTGCGGGATGTCGTTGCCGAACAGGCGCACGCTGCCACTGACCGGGCGCAACTCGCCGGTCAATGCCGCCAGCAGGGTCGACTTCCCGCTGCCCGACGGACCCAGCACGGCGGTGATGCTGCCGCGCGGAACCTCGAGCGAAACGTCATGCAGGATCGTGCGGCCGCCGCGGTCAATGCGCACGTCCGACAACTGCACAAGGCTGGTTTGGGGAGAGGGCATGGCCGCCTTTAACGAAAATTCAACGTTGTAAGATCGTCGTAGCCGGCTGAACAAAACCGAACTCGAGCGTGCACTATTGTCGCATTGCCGCCGCCCGTGCGGCAGCCGGGGACATTGGCATCGTCGTGACAGTCCATCTCAGGCGGTGAGACCCCGCTGCCCGATGCTGCCCTCATCCGCAGTGGCGAGGAACAACACAATGATGACGATCGAGCTCAGCGACGAGCAGCGCGAGCTGCTGTGGCGCTTCGCGCGCCCGCATACCCAGGCGCATATCGACGCGGGCGTGGAGCCACCGGGATTGCGGCTGGAGATCGAACTGGGCGGGCCCTATGGTGACGAGGCCAGTGCGGTGCTCGGTGGTATCCGCCGCGGGCTGGGGGAGGTGGCGGTAAGGATTCGCGCGCCCGGCACGCATTGACCGCCACGCGGGGAGTCGCGGCCCGCAGTCGATCGCCTCTTGGCGCCGCGTCGCGGCCACGGGGCTCCTTCACAATAGAGCCCATGCAGCCATCTCCCGACTTTCGCCTCTACCACTCCAACTCGCTCGAAGTGCTGGCCAGCCTGCTGGCCACCGAGCTGCGCCAACCGGTCGCGGGCCAGCCGCTGCTGGCGCCGGACGTGGTGCTGATTCCGCAGGTGGCGATGCGGCGCTGGCTGCAATCCACCCTGGCGGCCGAATACGGCATCGCCGCCAATCTGGAATTCCTGACCCCCGGCGAGTTCGTGGCGCGCGCGCTGCAGGCCAACCTGCCCGGCGAGCGCGATGACCTGGATGCCACCGGCCTGCAGTGGCAGCTGTACGCAGCGCTCACCGATGACGAACTGCTGGCGCTGCCGGCGATGGCCGGGCTGCGCGCCTACCTGTCCGGCGGCGACGCGCTCAAGCCGTGGGCGCTGGCCGGCGAGCTGGGTTCGGTGTTCGAGAAGTATCAGGCCTGGCGCCGCGACTGGCTGCTGCGCTGGGAAGCCGGGGCCGAGGAAAACGATCCACAGGCGATCCTGTGGCGGCGCATCGCCGGTGGCGGCAACCATCGCGCGCGCCGCATCCACGATTACCTGACCCGCTTCGCGCCGCCGGCCACCGCGCTGCCGCAGGGCCTGCCGCCGCGGCTGTTCGCCTTCGCCACGCTCAACATCTCGCCCGATGTGCTGCGCATGCTTGCCACCCAGGCGCGCGTGGGCACGCTGCACTTCTATCTGCCCACACCCACCCGCTCGTACTGGGGCGATCTGCAGACGCTGGCGGAAAAACTGCGCAGCGGCGCGCCCGATCTGTTCGGTGAAGCGGCTGGCGAGAACCGCCTGCTCGAAGCCTGGGGCGCGGCCGGGCGCGACTTCATGGCGGTGCTGGGCAGCTACGAGGTGGTGCACCCCACCGGCGAGATCGCCGCTTATGTGGATCCGGAAGACGACTCGCGCCAACCGTTGGCCGACGGCGGGCTGTCGGACACGCTGCTGCACCGGATGCAGCGCGACCTGTTCCACCGCCGCGCCTTGCCTTCGGGTACGCCGCGCGACGGCCTGATGATCGAGGACCCCAGCCTGCAGGTGCACGCCTGCCACACCCGGCTGCGCGAGATGCAGGTGCTGCACGACCGGCTGCGCGCGCTGCTGGAAGACCCGCGTTTCGATCCGCCGCTGCAGCCGCGCGAGATCGCGGTGCTGGCCCCGGATATCGATCCCTATGTGCCGTACCTGCAGGCGGTGTTCGGCGACCGCGCGGCACAGGGCGAACACATTCCGTGGGCGCTGGCCGATACCAGTCCGCTGGCCGGCGAACCGCTGGCCGAGGTGTTCGTGCGCCTGCTCGGGCTGCCGGTGTCGCGCTTCGGCCTGCATGAAATCCTCGACCTGCTGTCGAGCCCGCCGATCGCCACGGCTGCCGGTCTCGACGAGCCCGCGCTGGAACGTCTGCAGGGCTGGCTGGAAGCGGCGGGCGCGCGTTGGGGCCTGGATGCGGCACATCGCGCCGCGCATCAGGCGCCGCGCGATGACGCCTACACCTGGGCGTTCGCGCTGGACCGGTTGCTGCTCGGCTATGCCAGCGGCAGTGACGGCGATATTGCCGGCGTGGCGGCGTGGCCGGAGCTGGAAGGCAGTGCGCTGTCGGCGCTGGATGCGGTGATCCGCCTGTTGCGGGTGCTGGCGCGACACCAGCGGGTGCTGGGCGAGGCGATGACACCGGAGCAGTGGCGCGAGCGCCTGCTCGGCCTGCTCGACGCGGTGATCCCGCAGGCACCGACCGAAGTTTCCGCGCAGCGCGCGCTGGACCGCCTGCGCAAGCTGATCGACGAATTCGCCAGCGCCGCGGCCAAGGCCGGCTTTAGCGCGGAAGTGCCGGCCGAGGTCGTGCGCGCACATTTCGCCGCCACCCTGGCCGAAGCCGATACCCGTGCGCCACTGCTCACCGGTGGCATCAGCTTCGGCCGCATGGTGCCGATGCGGCTGCTGCCGTTCCGGGTGATCTGCCTGCTGGGCATGAACGATGGCGACTTCCCGCGGCGCGATCCGGCCGCCGGCCTCAGCAAGCTCACCGCCGAACTGGGCACCGGGCAGCGCCGGCCGGGCGACCGCTCCACCCGCGAGGACGACCGCTTCCTGTTCCTGCAGCTGTTCGCCTCGGCGCAGGAGGTGTTCTACCTGAGCTACCTCGGCGCCGATCCGCGCGATGGCAGCGACCGCGAGCCGTCGGTGCTGGTGGCCGAGCTGATCGATATGGCCAGCGCCTATCACGCCGATCCCGAAGCCGTTGCCCGGCAGATGGTGCTGCGGCATCCGCTGCAGCCATTCGCGCCGGCCGCGTTCGGTGGTCCGGGCGCACCGCGCCACTACAGCTATCGCCGCGAATGGCAGCCGGTGGCCGGCCGCGTCGGTGGCGCGCATCAGGCGCTGGCACCGTGGTTCCAGACCCCGCTGGCCGCAAACGACGAAGTGCAGCGCGAGGTGTCACTGGACGAGCTGCGCCGCTTCCTGACCGACCCGGCCGGACAGTTCCTGCGCCAGCTCGGCCTGCGCCTGCCCGACGAGGTCGATCTGGCCGAAGACATCGAGCCGCTGGTGGCGGCCGGCGGCGGACTGGAGAAGCAACAGCTGCAACAGGCGGTATTGCAGGCCGCGCTCGACGGCCGTGACGACGCCACCTTGTACAGCCGGCTGCGCGCACGCGCGCTGCTGCCCACCGGTCCGGTCGGCCGGCGCCATCTGCAGCAGCTGCTGGGGCAGATCCGCCCGGTGGCCGAGGCGTTCCTGCAATGGCGGGCAAACCACCACGCCGATTCGCAGCGGCTGCAGGTCGATCTTGGCGGCCCGCTGCTGCACGGGCGGCTGCACGATCTTTATCCACACGGTCTGGCGCGGCTGCGGGTGGAACCGGTGAACGGCACCGCGGCGGTGCGCTTCGGCCTGGACTGGCTATTAGCCTCGGCGGCTGGCCTTCAGTTGCCACTGGTGCAGTTCGTCGAAGGCGAGGGCGGCATCGTGGCGGTCGAACGCGCGGCGCTGCCGTCGCCACAGGCCAAGGCCGTGCTGCGCGGGCTGCTGCAATTGCGCGAGCAGGGCCTGCGCGAACCGTTGCCGTATGGCCCGTACAGCGGCTGGACGTTCTACAGCAGCGACAAACCCGACAAGGCGCGCAACGAAGCAGAACAGCGCTGGCGCGGCAGTGATCGCAGCTGGGGCGAAGGCAATGCCGACAGTTACCGGCTGGCGCTGCGCGGGCGCGACCCGTTCGCCGATGACGCCAGCTTCGAACGCTTTGCCGAGCTGAGCGCGCAGATTTACGGCGCGGTGTGTGCCGGCGCGTTGCCGGGTGACGCGCCGGTGATGGAGGGCGAAGCATGAGCAGCACTGTGGATAACCCCATCGATCCCTATCTGCAGCTGCCATTGGACGGCGTACGCCTGATCGAGGCCAGCGCCGGCACCGGCAAGACCTTCACCCTGGCCACGCTGTTCACCCGGCTGGTGGTCGAGCGGCAACTGCGCATCGGCCGCATCCTCGCGGTCACCTTCACCGACGCCGCCACCCAAGAGCTGCGCAAGCGCATCCGCCAGCGCCTGCAGCTGGCCGCGCGGCTGCTCGGGTCGCCGGATGACGAAGACGGCGATGCGGAAGAGCAGCTGACGCGCCGCATCCTGCGCGCGCATGTGGACCACTCGGGCGAGTCGCTGGCCGCGTTGCAACGGCGCCTGCAGCAGGCCGCCGACGAAGTGGATCTGGCGGCGATCTTCACCATCCACGGCTTCTGCGCACGGGTGTTGCGCGAGCACGCGCTGGAAAGCGGGCAGACCTTCGATGCACCCGATCTGCTCGGCAGCGAGCGCGAACTGCATGAAGTGATCGCCGCCGATCTGTGGCGCGTGTACGCCGCCGAGGACGCCTCGCTGGATGCATTGACCCAGCTGTGGCGCGATCCCGATGCGCTGGCCGGCGATCTGTCCGCGCTGCTGGCGCCGCAGCCGTTGCTGCCCGAAGCCGGCCCGGTTCCGGCGGACCCGCGTGAAGCCCTCGCCGAGGCGACGCTCCGCTTGTCGGCCGTCATCGACGAGACGCTGGATGAGGCGGTTGCACTTCTGGACCACGCGTTTGAACAGAAAATCTTTGATGGCCGTCGCGCCAAGCGGCCCAGTTTCGACAAGGCGCTGGCCACGCTGCGCGAGGGTCACCGGGCAGGGGTGTGGTCGTGGGATGAGAAGCAGCATCTGCACAAATTGCTGCCCGATTCCCTGCTTGGCTACTGCAAGGACGGACACCAGGAGAAGGTGCCCTGCGGCCCCGTGTTCGACGCACTTGCGCAGCTGTGTGCCGCCGAACAGGACGTGATCCAGTGGCGCCAGGCGATGGCGATCCGGTTGCTGCACACGCTGCGCGATGACGCCCGCACCCGGCTGCTGCAACTCAAGCGCGACCGCCGGGTGCAAAGCTATGACGACCTGATCAACGGCGTCGCCGATGCGCTCGACGGACCGCACTCCGATGACCTGGTGCAGCGGTTGCGCGCGCAGTACGCGATCGCGCTGGTGGACGAATTCCAGGACACCGACGATCGCCAGTGGACGATCTTCCAGCGCGTGTTCGGCGATCGCGAGGGCAGCGGCGAACATGCACCGGCGCTGTTCCTGATCGGCGACCCGAAACAGGCGATCTACGGTTTCCGCGGTGGCGATGTGAACACCTATCTGCGCGCGGCCGGGCAGGCCGAACGTGCGCCGGCACTGGATCGCAACTTCCGTTCGCGCCCGTGCGTGCTGGCGGCGATCGAGCAGCTGTACGCCAATGCCGATGCCGTGACCGCGGGCCACGCGTTCGTGCAGCCGGGCATCGCCTTCCACCGCGTACAACCGGGCACCAAGCGCAGCGACGCCGATTACTGGCGCGATGGCAGCGCCGCACCGGCGGTACGCGTGCAGCTGCTGCCGGCCAACGACGACGGCAAAGCGTTCAATGCCGAGGCATCGCGCCGGCTGGCGACCGACGCCTGCGTGGCCGAGATCCATGCGGTGCTGGGCGCCGCGCAGCAGGGCCGCGCACTGATCGACGGCACGCCAGTACAGCCGGGTGATATCGCGGTGCTGGTGCGCAAACACAGTGAAGCCACGCGCATCCAGCAGGCGCTGGCGCGGGTCGGCATTCCGGCCGTGGCCGCCGGCAAGCAGAGCCTGTTCGCCAGCCAGGAGGCGCATGACCTGCTGGTGCTGTTGAAGGCGCTGCTGCAGCCGGGCGACGAAGGCCGCCTGCGCGCCGCGCTGAGCACCGTGCTGCTGGGCGAGGACGCCAGCGCCATCGCCAAGCTGGAAGCCGATGGCGAGCGCCAGCGCGAGCATCAACTGCGCCTGCTGCAATGGCGCGAGCGCTGGCTCAAGGCCGGGCCGCTTGCCTTGGTGTCGGACCTGTGCGCGCGCCATGGCGAACGCCTGCTGGCCCTGCTCGATGGCGAGCGCCGGCTCACCAACTACCTGCAGCTGGGCGAACTGCTGCAGCAGGCCGAATCCCGCGCGCTGGGCCTGCATGGCGTGGTCGACTGGCTGGGCCAGCACATCGCCGGCGCCGATCCCAACGACGAAGCGCAGCTGCTGCGGCTGGAGTCCGATGCGCAGCGCGTGCAGATCGTCACCCTGCACAAATCCAAGGGGCTGGAATACCCGCTGGTGTTCCTGCCGTTCGTTGGCATCGGCAGCAAGCCGTCCACCCCGGACCGGCGTTGCGTGGTGCATGACGGCGACCGGCGCGTGCTGCACTGGAAGCTGGACAAGGAGGAGCCGCGCTGGACCGCGGCGGTCCAGGCGCACGCCCGCGAGGAAGCGGCCGAGGATGCGCGCCTGCTGTATGTCGGCCTGACCCGCGCCGAACACGCGCTGTGGCTGGTGGGCGGACCGTTCTACAACGCGGCCGGCACCCATCTCGGCAAGATGCTGTCGGATCTTTCCGCATTGCAGGGAACCGGTGTGATCGACGTGGTGCAGGGCGGGGTGCCGTCGCACCTGCCGGTGCTGCGGTTGGACGCCGATACCGTGGTGCCGCCGGCGCGGCGTGTCACCCGCGCGGTGCCGCACGACTGGTGGGTCTACAGCTTCACCCAGCTGGCGCATGCCGACGCCGGCAGCGACAGCGCCGCCGCCAGCACCGAAGCGACCGCGGGCGCCAGCGACGAACCTGTGGACAGCGCGTTGGTCGAGGAGCTGGCCGCGGTGGCCGAGGCGGCGCCGTGGGACCCGCGTTTTTCCGGCAGCCGTTTCGGCAACGTGCTGCATGACGCGCTGGAGCACACCGACTTTTCCGCATGGCGGCAGTGGCGTGCCGATGACGTCGCGCCGGCCGGGTGCGAAGACGGCCTGCGCGCCGCGTTGCGGGCCGAGGGTTATGTCGATGACGACCTCGAAGACGGCGTGGCCCTGCTCACCGCTCTGGTCGGGCAGACGCTCACCGTCGGCCTGCCCGAGGGCGGCTGCCTGGCCGGGCTGGACCCGTTCCAGCGCCGCGCGGAAATCGAATTCCACTTCGCGATGCAGCCGACCGCGGTGCCGGCGTTGCTGCAGCTGCTGCACGCGCACGGAGTCTCCAGCGCGCGCAACGGCTTCGGCCTACGGCGCCAGCTGGAAGGGCTGATGACCGGCAAGATCGATCTCACCTATACCCGCGAGGGGCGCTGGTACGTGCTCGACTACAAATCCAACCGTCTGCCGGACTACAGCGCCGCGCGACTGGACGCTGCCATGGGCCACAGCGAGTACGACCTGCAGGCGCTGATCTACACCGTGGCGCTGCATCGCTGGCTGCGGTTCCGGCTTGGCGCCGCCTACGATTACGCGCGCGACTTCGGCGGCATCCGCTACCTGTTCTGCCGCGGCCTGCGCGCGGGCGATCCGGCCGCGCCGGGCGTGCATGCCCACTGCTACCCGCCGCAACTGGTGGACGGGCTGGACCGGCTGTTCGCCGGTGGCGATGCCGGCCATGCCGAGCTGCTGCAGCGGCTGGGAGGCCAGGCATGAGCCTGCTCGATACGCTCTACGCCGCCGGCGCCCTGCGCGCGGTCGATCACGCACTGGCGCAGACCCTGCGCCGGTTGGATCCGGCCACGCCCGATGCGGTGCTGACCGGCGCCGCGCTGGCGTCGCTGGCGGTGACCAACGGCCATGCCGGTTTCGATCCGACCCAGCCGCAGCGGCTGCTGGACCTGGCGCAGCCGTTGCCGTGGCCGGCGCCGGGCGAGTGGATCGCCGCGCTGCAGGCCAGCCGCTACGTCAGCTGCCCGGACGAGGGCTTTGAGGTGGCCGCCACCGATGCGCCACTGGTCTACGAACACGGCCTGCTCTACCTGCGCCGCTACCGCGAGTACGAACGCCAGCTGGCCGCGGGCCTGCGCCGGATTGCCGATGCCACGCCTGCCGGTGCCGACCCGGCCACGCTGGCACCGCTGTTCCATGCGCTGTTTCCGCAGGCGCGCGACGGCGATGACCGGCAGGCACGCGCGGCGGCCGTGGCCTTGCGCCACGCACTGATGCTGGTCACCGGCGGCCCCGGCACCGGCAAGACCACCACCATCACCCGCCTGCTGGTGCTGCTGGCCGCGCAGGCGCGCGCGCTGGGTCAACCGCCACCGCGCATCGCGCTGGCCGCGCCCACCGGCCGCGCCGCCGAGCGCATGGCCGAAAGCCTGCGTCGCGCGCTGGCCGTGATCGAACCGCTGCCCGAGGTCGATCCGGGATTGCTGGCCGCGCTGCCGGCCAGCGCCAGCACCGTGCACCGGCTGCTGGGCACCATTCCCGACAGCACGCAGTTCCGCCATCACGCCGACAATCCGTTGCCGTTCGACCTGGTCGTGATCGATGAGGCCTCGATGGTGGACCTGCCGCTGATGGCCAAGCTGGTCGATGCCGTTGCCGAAGGCGCACGCCTGCTGCTGCTGGGCGATGCCGACCAGCTGCCGTCGGTGGAAGCTGGCGACGTGCTGGCCGCGATCCTGGCCGCGGCCGGCGCGGGCGACAGCGTGTCCAGCGAGGACGCCCACGCATTGGCACCGCTGCTGGGCGATCTACCTGCGGACGCGATAGCCGAAGCCGCGCCCGCGCCGGGTCGTCGCGTGCATCTGCGCCGTGGCTACCGTCAGGTGGAAGGCTTCGCACTGGCGCCGCTGGCCGAGGCCGTGCGCTGCGGCAACGCGCCCTTGGCGCTGGAGCTGCTGCGCGGCGGCACGCTCGCGGGCGTGGAGTTCGCCGAGGACACCTTCGATCCTCTCGACGGCCCGGCGCGCGACACCCTGCTCGGCCACTTTCGCGCGCTGGCCAACGCCGACAGTCCGGCGGCCGCGCTGGCACTGGCCGGCCGCTTCCGCCTGCTGACCGCGCTGCGCGAAGGCCCGCAGGGCGCGCGCGGGCTCAACGCACGCATCGAGGAGCTGCTCGGCGGCGGCAAACGCGGCGCGCCCGGCTATTTCCACGGCCGCCTGTTGCTGGTCACCGAGAACAGCTATCGCCACCGCCTGTTCAATGGTGATGTCGGGGTCTGCCTGCGAACCGAAGGCGGGCGCGACGGCCACGGCCCGGTGCTGGCCTGGTTCCCCGGCGACGAAGCCGGAGAAGTACGTGCGTTCCATCCGGCGGCATTGCCCGCGCACGAAAGCGCTTTCGCGATGACCGTGCACAAGGCCCAGGGTTCGGAGTTCGAACAGGTGTGGCTGCAACTGCCGCGCCACGACAACCGCGTGCTCTCGCGCGAACTGCTCTACACCGGCCTCACCCGCGCCAAGAGCGCGCTGCACCTGGCCGGCAGCGCCGACGTCATCAATGCCGCACTGGCACGTCACGCGGCGCGGATTTCGGGATTGGAGTGGCGGTTGGGTGGGGAGTGCAAAGAGCGGTTACCCGAACCCGGATGGACTCTCGATGAGACAGCAGACATGCCCCTGCAAGGCGCGTTGTTCTAAGAGAGGGGACTGGGGGCAGGAAGTGAACCTGACCCCTTTCCCGAATGAAGCGCTTGGCCGATCCGGCGCAGACCTGTACATCAATCAGCACGTGCGCGACGAGACGCCGCACGGCTCGAGTAGTCCCTGTCACTCCCGCAGCGACACATGCCCGCAACGAAAAAACCCGGCCCTGCGAGGTGCAGGACCGGGCCGGCCAGCCAGGCAGGACATTGGCCGATCAGCGATGCGTCGGGACGTGCGCCGGGCTGGTGCTGGTTCCGCGCAGCATGCCGATCAGCTGCCACAGTGCCGATACGCCCACCAGCACGTAGACCACGCGGGCGAGCGGGGCCTGCTGGCCGCCGAACAGCGTGGCCACCAGATCGAACTGGGCGGCGCCAACCAGGCCCCAGTTGAGACCGCCGATGATCACCAGCGCCAGGGTGAGGAGGTTGAATGCTTTCATGCTGTGTCTCCGGAGTGAGGCGAGGGAAGGGCTCAGTTGCCCGGCATCAGGACCTTGTCGATCACGTGGATGACGCCGTTGCTGGCGGCGATATCGGCCTTCACCACCTTGGCGCCATCAACCATCACCGAGCCACCGCTGCCACGGATGTCGATGGCATCGCCCTGCACGGTGGTGACCTTGTCCAGGCCGGCCACCTGCGCGGCCGGATGCCGGCCCGGAACCACGTGGTAGGTCAGGATCGAGACGAGCTTGGCCTTGTTGGCCGGCTTGAGCAGGTCTTCCACGGTGCCGGCCGGAAGTGCGGCGAATGCGGCGTCGGTCGGCGCGAACACGGTGAACGGGCCCTTGCCCTTGAGCGTGTCGACCAGTCCGGCGGCCTTCAGCGCCGCAGCCAGGGTGTTGAACTGGCCGGCAGCCACCGCGGTGTCGACCAGGTCCGCCTGGGCCCGGGGCGTCGTGGCAGTGGCGGTCACCGGTTGTCCGGCGAAGGCCAGCGGCGCGGCCAGGCCCAGAGCCAGAGCGGCGGCGAGGGTGCGCAGCGGCGAAGTGGTACGGGAAGCAGTGGTGCGGGTCATGGCGATGGTCCGTTGGTGGTGGGCCATCAGTCTTGGCGGTTGCGCGTTAGCTGTTTGTACAATCAATCCTTGTACATTCGTTGTACATTGCGTCCATGTACCCGGTAAAGGCAGCCGCCGAGCTCAGTGGATTGACCCCCGAGACGCTGCGCGCCTGGGAGCGCCGGCATGCCGCGGTGGTCCCGCACCGCGACGAAAAGGGGCGCCGCCTGTACGACGCCGCCATGGTCGAGCGGCTGACGCGCCTGCACCGGCTGACCGACCGCGGCCATCCCATCCGCGACCTGGCGGGCCTGCCGGACCCGGACCTGGAGCGGATGCTCGCCGACAGTCGCCGGGCCGGGTATGGCGACCTGGAGATCGTGCCGGGCCGGATGCTCGATGCCATCGCCGATTACCGGGTCGACCTGTTCGACCGCGAGCTGGCCGTGGCCATCGCCACCCTGCCCATGTCGATCCTGCTGAGCCGGGTGGTCGCGCCGCTGTTGTGGGAGGTCGGTGCGCGCTGGGCGGACGGGCGCCTGGCGATCGCCCAAGAGCGACTGGTCAGCAGCCTGCTGCGGGCGCGGCTGCTGTCGGTGCTCAACCAGCACCCGCGCGAGCGCCCACCGCGGATCCTGTTCGCCACCCTGCCCGGGGAACCACACGAACTGGGGTTGCTGGCCGCCGCCTTATACGCCTACGAGGCCGGCGCACCGGTGCTGTACCTGGGCACCGACCTGCCGGCTCGCGAACTGGCGCGCGTCGCCGGGCGGCTGGACGTGGCGGCGGTGGCGCTCAGCTCCACCGACCCGGGGCAGGCACCGGGAGCGCTGGCCGAATTACGAATTCTGGACCACGCCTTGGCACAGCAGGTGCCGGTGTGGATCGGTGGCGCCAACGCGCGCTACCTGGCCGAAGCCTTGCGCATCGAACGCATCCAGGCGGTGATCGATCCGGAGAGCTTGGCCCGCAAGGTCCAGCGCCTGTAGCCGCGGTCAGGCAGCGTGCGCTGGTGATGGCTATGGCGATGGCGATGGCGTGCGCAGTGATGTCGGAAAACCGCGGTCGGGCGGAAAAGCGGGGCAAGAGTGCGAGTGCGGTTCTGCTGCATCAAGAATGTGCGTGGCACCCGGTCCATGCGCAGCGGCAGGAAAACCTGGGCCGCTGTTACAGCTTGTTCGCAGCCCTCTGCGCGAGTTCCTGCAGCTTGAGCGTCCGCTGGTGCTCGGCTTTCCTGAGTGCTTCGCGTGCTTCCTTGACGACTTCCTGGGCCAGGCTGTTACTGGTGTGGAGCCGCCTGCCCTCGATGGCCGCAGTCAGCCGCTTCTGCGCGCCGAGGATCGCCTTGTCGACGCGATAGAGCGGCGCATGCGGGGCGGTGGTCAACGGCGGGTCGTAGATCTTCTTCATGGTGGTTCCTTGCAATTGGGGGCCGGCACGACAGGCCGCTCAGCAGCGAAAGCGTGCGACAAAAAACGGGGCCGGTTCCAATTATGCGGTTCCCCTGCATCGCGGGAACCGGCTGCAGCCGGAAAATCTCTCCCCCGTGCGTCGATTCGTTCGTTGCACCAGTGCGCTTTCGATGCCGGGAGACGGGTTCTGTGCAGAGGCGGCAGTCACGGCAGAATCAGGTTCGGATTCTTGACCAGTTCAATTGGGGGCGGGGAGCGCCGCACCGGCCACCGGCCCTCTTGATTCCACCCGGGACCGCGCGTTTCGCACGTCACCGCCGATTGTCCTGACGGCTTCATCGCCGTTTATCGGGATCCGGTCGGCGGATCCGGGGCCTGGTCGGAAGGCGCTGGCCGGCGCTGCCGGAGGCCGCCAATGTGTGGCGGGTCGGTGCACCCGCGCTGGCCGCGATCACGAGGAGACCGGTTTGCCATGAAGACTCTGCTTGCCCTGTCGGGCTGGTGCATTCTGTTTCTGCTCTGCTGGCCGTTGGCGCTGCTGGTGTTGCTGCTTTGGCCGGTGGTCTGGCTTCTCGCCCTGCCGTTCCGCCTGGTCGGCATCACGTTCTCGGCACTGTTCGCGTTCCTGCATGCGCTGCTGATGTTGCCGGCGCGGCTGCTTGGCTGGCGCCCGCGGGCGGTCCCCGGCGCGGTCGTCTGACTGTCGCGCAACCCGCTGCCCGTGGCAGCCGCCAGCCGCTGCCGCAGCGCGGGATTTCCCACGCCGCGCAGGGGTTCGCGGAGGGTCTCGCTGAACCCGGAACCATGCCGCCGGCACGCCCGGCTGGTAGCATGTCGGCCCCGTAATACAGGCGCCGATTACATGGCCGATTCCCAGAAGTCCCCCGTTACCCAGGCCCAGGCGGAAGCGGCTGTCCGCACCCTGCTGGAGTGGGCCGGTGAGGATCCCACGCGCGAAGGCCTGCTCGATACCCCGCGCCGCGTGGCCGAAGCCTATGGCGACTGGTTCAGCGGCTACCGCGAGGACCCGCGCGCCTACATGGAGCGCACCTTCGAGGAAGTGGCCGGCTACGACGAGCTGATCGTGCTGCGCGACATCGAATACGAAAGCCACTGCGAGCACCACATGGCGCCGATCATCGGCCGCGTGCACGTGGGCTACCTGCCCGACGGCAAGGTGGTGGGCATCTCCAAGCTGGCGCGCGTGGTGGAAGCGTATGCCCGCCGCTTCCAGGTGCAGGAAAAGATGACCGCGCAGATCGCCCAGTGCATCCAGGACGTGCTGCAGCCGCTGGGCGTGGGCGTGGTGGTGGAAGGAGCGCACGAGTGCATGACCACCCGCGGCATCCACAAGCGCGGCGTCAGCATGGTCACCTCGAAGATGCTGGGCAGCTTCCGTGAGGATGCGCGCACCCGCGCCGAGTTCCTGCGTTTCATCGAAGTCGGCAACGGCAAGCGCTGAATCGGCGCGAGCCGATCCGGAACCGGTTTTCCAAGGAGAGGTTGATGCACTACGTGGAACTGATCGCGATGCTGGCCGTCGTCCAGTACCTGTTCTTCGGTGCCCTGGTCGGGCGCGAGCGCGGCCGTTCCGGCCTGAAGGCGCCCGCGGTCAGCGGGCATGACGGTTTCGAGCGCATCTACCGGGTGCAGATGAACACCCTGGAGCTGCTGGTCGCCTTGCTGCCGGCGATGTTCATTGCCGCGCGCTTCTGGCCGGCGGCGTGGGTGGCGGGCATCGGTGCGGTGTATCTGCTGGGCCGCTTCATCTACTGGCGTGCCTACGTCAGCGCACCGGCCGGGCGCGCACTGGGGTTCGGACTGTCGATGCTGCCGGTGATCGCGCTGCTGCTGATGGCGCTGGCGGGAGCCGTGCTGCGCTGACGCGGAGTCGGTGGGCGCCTTGGCGTGCCGGCCGCTGACGAAGGTCCGGGAAGGCTGCCTTTCCTGCATCCCGGATTCCTGGACGACAGCGCCTTCAAGTAACGCAGGACCGCTCCCTTTTCCCATGCCGCAGCGACTGCGGGTGGAAGCGGACGCGCCCGTGGTCTTTGTCAGGCGCCTTTGAACGTGTCCCAGGCCATGCGCGCGATCAGCACCACCACCAGCGCCACGAACAGCTTGCGGATCACCGGGGTGCCGCCGCGCAGCGCCAACCGCGTGCCGACCACGGCGCCGGTGACATTGGCCATCGCCATCGGGATCGCGAAGGCGAGCAGGATGTTCCCGCTTGGGACGAAGAACGACAGCGCCGCCACGTTGGTGGCCAGGTTGACGACCTTGGAGGCGGCCGAGGCGCGCAGGAAGTCCAGCCCGAAGAAGCGCACGAACAGGAAAATCAGGAAGCTGCCGGTGCCCGGGCCGAAGAAGCCGTCGTAGAAGCCGATGCCGCCACCCATTGCCAGCGCGATCCACAGCTCGCGGCGGCCGACCTCGCGCGGCCGATGCAGGGCGCCGAAATCCTTCTTCATCAAGGTGTAGCCGAGCATCAACACCAGCAGCACCAGCACCAGCGGCCGCACCGCGTCCTTGGGCAGCAGGCTGACCGCGGTGGCACCGAGGAACGAGCAGGCGAAGGCGGCCGCCGAGGCAAACAGCACCGGCCGCCACGGGAAGCGGACACTGCGCGCGTAGCGCCAGGCGGAAGTGCCGGTGCCGAACACCGAGCTGAACTTGTTGGTGCCGAACAGCACGCCCGCAGGCTGCTGCGGCAGCGTGGTGAACAGCCCCGGCAGCTGGATCAAGCCGCCGCCGCCGACCGCGGCATCGACCAGACCGGCGATGAAGGCGATGACGATCAACCAGGGCAGTTCGGCGGGAATCAGTTCGAGCACGGCAATGAACGCGGTAAGGGCGCGCAAGCATACGCCGGCTGCCCACCTCCGCGGCACGACAGCAGGCGGTGCGCCCACGCGTGTCGGCAGTTTTCGGGCGCCCGCTGCGGTTGCGCGTGACCCGCCTCAGCTCGGGTCGGGCTTGCCCATCAGCACCTGCGAGCCGTGCAGCCAGGTCTGGTCCTCGGCATACATCTGCTGGATGAAATCGCGGATGACGCCGATGTAGGGCGAGCTGTCGTTGGCGCGATGGACCATGATCAACGGCGAGATCGCGCGTGGGTCATCGATGTCGCGGTAGACCACGTCGTCGCGCAGCGCACGCGCCGAGGCCGGCACCACGCACACCCCGACCGCGGCGGCGACCAGGCCCAGCGCGGTCTGCAGTTCCAGCACTTCCAGCACCTCGCGGGTGCGCACGTTGCGGTCGGCCAGCAGCGACAGCACCGAGTCGGCGAAGCTCGGCCGCGGCTGTTTTGGGTAGACGATCAGGCTGCGGTCCTCGAGCAGTTTCAGCGACATCGGGCCGTCGCCATTTTCCAGCAACGGATCGTCGCCGGGCAGCGCGATCACCAGCCGCTCCTCGCGCATGGTCAGCCGTTCCACCGCCGGATCGACGACCCGGATCCGGCCGAAGCCGACATCGATGCGGCCGGTCTTGAGCGCTTCGGTCTGCTGCGATGACAGCAGTTCCACCAGCTGCACGTCGAGGTCGGGAAACTGCTTGCGCAGGTGCCGCAGCACCAGTGGCAGGCCGCCGTACAGGGTGGAGGAGACGAAGCCGATCGACAGCACGCTGCGCTCGGCCTTGCCCATGCGCCGGGTATTGGCCTTGGTCTGCTCGATGCGGCCCAGCAACTGCAGCGCCTGCTCATAGAGGAAGCGGCCGGCGTCGGTGAGCTTGATCGGCCGGCTGGTGCGGATCAGCAACGGCACGCCGATGTCTTCCTCCAGCTGCTGGATCGCCCGGCTCAACGGCGGCTGGGCCACATGCAGCTGCTCGGCGGCACGGGTGAAGTTGCGTTCGCGCGCCACGGCGACGAAATAACGCAGTTGGCGAAGGTCCATGTGGGCTACTACCAATGTCTAATACGGGTATGTTGCACTGCAATAAATCCAGTGCTGGTGCCGCTTGCGCTGGAACTATACCCCCAGGGTATGGGCTGACACTTATTTGATCTTGGACGGAAGCAGCCACCGTCACAAGAATCGTCCCATGCAAACCATTTCCCATTCCCGCACGACCGGTGCCGTCGTTGTCGACCGGGTCGAGACCCTGCTGATCGACATCCCCACCATCCGCCCGCACAAGATGTCGGTGGCGACGATGCATTCGCAGACGCTGATGCTGGTGCGCCTGTACTGCTCCGACGGCAGCGTCGGCGTCGGCGAGGGCACGACCATCGGCGGCATGTCCTACGGGCCGGAAAGCCCGGAAGGCATGAAGCTCACCATCGATACCTACATCGCGCCGTTGCTGGTGGGCGCCGATGCGAGCGCGGTGCGTGCGCTGATGGGCCGGATCGGCACGCACGTGAAGGGCAACCTGTTCGCCAAGTGCGCGATCGAGACCGCGTTGCTGGATGCGCAGGCCAAGCGTATCGGCATGCCGCTGTCGGACCTGTTCGGCGGCCGCATGCGCGAGCGCCTGCCGGTGGCGTGGACCCTGGCGTCCGGAGACACCAGCAAGGACATCGCCGAGGCCGAGCAGATGCTCGACACGCGTCGCCACAACATCTTCAAGCTAAAGATCGGCATGCGCCCGGTGATGGACGACGTGGCCCACGTGGCCGCGATCAAGCGGGCCGTCGGCGACCGCGCCAGCGTGCGCGTCGACGTCAACATGGCCTGGAGCGTCAGCGATGCCTGCCGTGGCCTGCCGGCGCTGGCCGATGCCGGTTGCGATCTGGTCGAGCAGCCGGTCGCCACCGCCGCGATGCTGTCGCGGATCGTGCGCCGCTTTCCGATCCCGGTGATGGCCGATGAATCGGTCGGCACCCCGCAGAATGCCTACGAGCTGGCGCGTGCCGGCGCCGCCGATGTATTCGCGGTCAAGACCGAGCAGGCCGGTGGCCTGTTCGCCGCCCAGCAGATCGGTGCGATCGCCGATGCCGCCGGTATCGAGCTGTATGGCGGCACGATGCTGGAAGGGCCGGTGGGCACCATCGCCGCCGCGCACGTGTTCAGCACCTTCACCAACCTGCAGTGGGGTACCGAGTTCTTCGGGCCGTTGCTGCTGACCGAGGAAATCCTCGCCACCCCGCTGGACTACAGCGACTTCGAACTGACCGTTCCTTCCGCGCCGGGCCTTGGCCTCACGCTGGACGAGGAGCGCGTGCAGTTCTTCCGCCGCGATGCCGCACGCCGCACCACCAGCGTGCCGGCCGCCGCCGCACAAGGAGCCTGACCATGCTTTTCCATGTCCGTATGGATGTGCGCATCCCGCACGACCTTCCCGCCGACCTCGTCGCCCGGCTAAAGGCCGATGAAAAGGCGCTGTCCCAGCAGCTGCAGCAAAGCGGCAAGTGGCGCCACATCTGGCGCGTCGCCGGGCTTTATTCGAACGTCAGCATCTTCGACGTGGAGAGCAACAGCGAGCTGCACGAACTGCTGATGTCGCTGCCGCTGTACCCGTACATGCAGATCGAGGTGATGCCGCTGTGCCGGCATCCGTCGTCGATCCGCGACGACGACCGCTGAGCCACCGTCGCTCCCTCCCCGGAAAAGCGCCAGCACCGCAACCAGCACGCGAAATTCGCAAGCCGAAACCGTCAACAAGGGCAACATCATGAACGTCAAGATCTTCGATACCGCCGAAGTCCAGGAATTCGCCAAGGCCGCCAGTGGCCTCAACGAGGCAAAGGGCACCGATCGCAACAAGCAGATCATCCACCGCCTGCTCGGCGACCTGTTCAAGGCCATCGAGGACCTGGACATCACCCCGGATGAATTCTGGACCGGCGTGAACTACATCAACGAGCTGGGCGCGGCCGGTGAAGCCGGGCTGCTCGCCGCCGGCCTGGGCATGGAGCGCTACCTGGACATGCGCATGGACGCGGCCGATGCCGCCGCCGGCATCGCCGGGGTCACCCCGCGCACCATCGAAGGCCCGCTGTACGTGGCCGGCGCCCCGCTCATCGAAGGCAAGGGCCGGCTGGACGTGGATGCCGATCCCGATGGCCAGCTGCTGGTCATGCACGGACAAGTGCGTGATGTGCAGGGCAAGGCGGTGCCGGGGGCCATCGTCGAGGTCTGGCACTGCAACACCAAGGGCATGTACTCGCACTTCGACTCGAGCCAGACCGCGTTCAACCTGCGTCGCACCATCCGTACCGATGGCGAAGGCCGCTACCAGTTCCGCTCGATCATGCCGCACGGCTACGGCTGTCCGCCGAACGGCCCGACCCAGGCGCTGCTGGACAGCATCGGCCGCCACGGCCAGCGCCCGGCGCACATCCACTTCTTCGCCCATGCCGATGGCTACCGCCACCTGACCACGCAGATCAACATCGATGGCGATGCCTACCTGCATGACGACTTCGCCTACGCCACCCGTGACGACCTGATTCCGCCGGTCACCCGGGTCACCGATGCCGCGCGCATCGAAGCGGCCGGCGTGGAAGGTCCGTTCGCCGAGATCGAGTTCGATTTCGTGCTCGTGACCAAAGAGCCGCAGGTGCCGGAAACCGAAGTGCTGCATCGCAAGCGCGCTGCCGTCGCCGCCTGATCGCGACCGGCCAGGGTCCGTCGCACCGCGACGGGCCCTGTTTTTTTCCGTTTCCCGCGACTGTTGTCGCCGCGCCAAGCAAGCCCGCTGAAAGCAGGAGCCGCCATGTCCGCCCTCATTGAGAATTCCACCCGCGTTTCCCGGCTGATCGACGCCGCCCTGGTCGAAGACGCCGACGCTGGCGTGTACCGTGCCCGCCGCGACATCTTCACCGACGAAGCGCTGTTCGAGCTGGAGATGGACCACATCTTCGAGGGCAACTGGGTGTACCTGGCCCATGAAAGCCAGATCCCCGAGAACAACGACTACTTCAGCACCCACATCGGCCGCCAGCCGGTGGTGATCACCCGCGACAAGCAGGGCGAGCTGCACGCGCTGATCAACGCCTGCGCACACCGCGGCGCGGTGCTGTGCCGCCGGAACCGCGGCAACAAGGGCAGCTTCACCTGCCCGTTCCACGGCTGGACCTTCAGCAACAGCGGCAAGCTGCTCAAGGCCAAGGACGCCAAGACCGGCGCCTACCCGCCGGGCTTCAACACCGACGGCTCGCACGACCTGAAGAAGGTGGCGAAGTTCGCCTCGTACCGCGGCTTCCTGTTCGGCAGCCTCAATGCCGACGTGCTGCCGCTGGAAGAGCACCTGGGCGAGACCAGGGTGATCATCGACCAGATCGTGGACCAGGCGCCCGACGGCCTCGAGGTGCTGCGCGGCAGCTCCAGCTACACCTACGACGGCAACTGGAAGCTGCAGGTGGAGAACGGCGCCGACGGCTACCACGTGAGCTCCGTGCACTGGAACTACGCGGCCACGATGGGCCGCCGCAACTACGACGATGGCGGCACCCAGGCGGTGGACGCCAACAGCTGGTCCAAGGCGGTCGGCGGCGTGTACGGCTTCGAGCACGGCCACCTGCTGTTGTGGACCCAGCTGCTCAATCCGGAAGTGCGTCCGGTGTACGCCCACCGCGAAGCACTGGCGGAGAAGCTGGGGCAGGAAAAGGCCGACTTCATCGTCAACCAGACCCGCAACCTTTGCCTGTACCCGAACCTGTACCTGATGGACCAGTTCTCCACCCAGATCCGGGTGGTGCGCCCGGTCGCGATCGACAAGACCGAGGTCACCATCTACTGCTTCGCGCCCAAGGGCGAGAGCGCGGAGATGCGCGCGCTGCGCATCCGCCAGTACGAGGACTTCTTCAACGTCAGCGGCATGGGCACGCCGGACGACCTGGAGGAGTTCCGCGCCTGCCAGAACGGCTACCAGGGCATCGCCGCGCCGTGGAACGACCTCAGCCGTGGCGCCGCGGCCACTGGATCGACGGCGCCGACGAGAACGCGCAGGCGATGGGCCTGAAGCCGCTGATCAGCGGCACCCGTCCCGAGGACGAAGGGCTGTACCTGAAGCAGCACGGCTACTGGGCACAGGTGATGGCGCGCGCGCTGGCCGCCGGGCAGGACGCTGCGGAGGTGTCGGCATGAACCTGACCCACGAGCAGATCGCCGCGTTCCTGTACCGCGAGGCGCGCCTGCTGGACGATCGCGATTTCGACGGCTGGCTGCAGTGCTATTCGCCGAAGGTCGAGTTCTGGATGCCGGCCTGGGATGACGACGACACCCTGGTCGAAAATCCGCAGACCGAGATCTCGCTGATCTACTACCCCAGCCGCGAAGGGCTGGAAGACCGCGTGTTCCGGATCAAGACCGAGCGCTCCAGCGCGAGCCTGCCGGAGCCGCGCACCAGCCACAACATCAGCAATATCGAAGTGCTGTCGCGCACGGACGAGCGCATCGAGCTGCGCTTCAACTGGCACACGCTCAGCCACCGCTACAAGACCACCGACAGCTACTTCGGCACCTCGTTCTACACGTTGGATACGAGCGGCCTCGATACCAGCGGCGACGCACCGGTGATCGTGCGCAAGAAAGTGGTGCTGAAGAACGACTACATCCACCAGGTGATCGATGTCTATCACATCTGATCATGCCGACTATGAGCTGGTCGCCTGTCGCCTCTGCGAGGTAACCCCATGAACTACCGCATCGCCCTGAGTTTCGAGGACGGCGTCACCCGTTTCATCGACTGCCGGGACACCGAGAACGTGCTGGATGCCGCCTACCGGCAGCGCATCAACCTGCCGATGGATTGCTCCGACGGCGTCTGCGGCACGTGCAAGTGCCGCGCCGAGCAGGGCAGTTACCAGCTCGGTGACGACTACATCGACGACGCGTTGACCGAGGACGAGGCCGCGCAAGGCCTGGTGCTGACCTGCCAGATGGTGCCGTCCTCGGACTGCGTCATTTCCGTGCCGGTGCCGTCCACCGCCTGCAAGACCGGCATGTCGAAGTTCGAAGCGACCCTGGTGAAGATCACCCCGCACCAGGACGCGGCGCTGGACGTGGAGTTCGAGGTCGCCGAAGGCACCGAGGCGCCCGTGTTCCTGCCCGGCCAGTACGTCAACATCGCCGTGCCCGGCAGTGAGCAGACCCGTTCGTACTCCTTCAGTTCGGCCCCGGGCGCGCGCCGGCTTAGGTTCCTGATTAAGCAGGTGCCCGGCGGCCTGATGACCGGCTACCTGACCCCGGAAGCGGTGGGCCAGAGCCTGTCGCTGACCGGCCCGCTGGGCAGCTTCTACCTGCGCGAGGTCAAGCGGCCGTTGCTGCTGCTGGCCGGTGGCACCGGGCTGGCGCCGTTCCTGTCGATGCTCGACGTACTGGCCAGCCAGGGCAGCACCCAGCCGGTGCAGCTGCTGTACGCGGTCAACCGCGATCAGGACCTGGTGCTGGTGGAACAGCTGCAGGCCTATGCGCAGCGCCTGCCCGGCTTCGCGTTCGCCACGATCGTCGCCGATGAGGCGTCCACGCATGCACGCAAGGGTTTCGTCACCCATCACCTGCCGGCCGAAGCGCTGCACGACGGCGAGGTCGACGTGTACCTGTGCGGGCCGCCGCCGATGGTCGATGCGGTGCGTGGCCACCTCGGTGAGCTGTGCATCACCCCGGCCAGCTTCCACTACGAGAAGTTCACCCCGAGCACGGCCGGCCTGAAGGAGGCCGCGTGATGGCACGCGCCGACCGGTTCACCGGCAAGTCGGTGGTGGTCACCGGCGCGGCCCAGGGCATCGGCCGTGAAGTGGCGCTGGACATCGCCCGCGAAGGCGGCCGTCTGGTCTTGGCCGACCGGGCCGCATTCCTCGACGAGGTGGTGGCCGAAGCGCGCGCGCTGGGCGCCGAGTGCGAGGGCATCAACGTCGACCTGGAAACCTGGGCCGGCGCGCAGGCGGTGATGGAGCTGGCCATCGCCCGGCATGGCCGCCTTGATGTGCTGGTCAACAACGTCGGCGGCACCATCTGGGCGCGCCCGTTCGAGCATTACGGCGAGGAGCAGATCGAGGCGGAGATCCGCCGCTCGCTGTTCCCGACCCTGTGGTGCTGCCGCGCCGCGCTGCCACAGATGCTGGAGCAGGGCGCCGGTGCGATCGTCAACGTGTCTTCCATCGCCACCCGCAGCATCCACCGCGTGCCGTACGCCGCGGCCAAGGGCGGCGTCAATGCGCTCACCGCCTCGTTGGCGTTCGAGTGCGGTACCCGCGGCGTGCGCGTCAACGCGGTCGCGCCGGGCGGCACCGAGGCGCCGCGGCGCAAGGTGCCGCGCAACCACGAGGCCCCCACCGCGCAGGAAGCGCAGTGGTACCAGGCCATCGTCGACCAGACCACCGACACCACGCTGATGAAGCGCTACGGCACCCTGGCCGAACAGGCTGCCGCGATCCTGTTTCTCGCCTCCGACGACGCCTCGTACATCACCGGTACGGTGCTGCCGGTCGGCGGCGGCGACCAGGGCTGATGTACCTCCCCCGAATTTGAAGGTTTTTCCCAATGGCTGATATCTGCTCCCTGCGCGAGGCCGTGGCCGGCCTGATCCACGATGGCGACACCGTGGCGATGGAAGGCTTCACCCACCTGATCCCGCATGCCGCCGGTCACGAAGTGATCCGCCAGGGCAAGCGCGACCTGGCGCTGGTGCGCATGACTCCGGACCTGATCTACGACCAGCTGATCGGCGCCGGCTGCGCGACCTCGCTGCGCTTCTCGTGGGGTGGCAATCCCGGTGTCGGCTCGCTGCATCGCCTGCGCGATGCGGTCGAGAAGGGCTGGCCGCACACGCTGGCGATCCGCGAACACAGCCATGCCGACATGGCCAACGCCTACGTCGCCGGCGCCTCCGGGCTGCCGTTCGCGGTGCTGCGTGGCTACATCGGCTCGGACCTGCCGAAGGTCAACGACAGCATCAGGTTCATCGATTGCCCGTACACCGGCGAGACGCTGGCCACCACGCCGGCCGTGCGCCCCGATGTCACCGTGATCCACGCCCAGCAGGCCGACCGCCAGGGCAACGTGCTGCTGTGGGGCATCCTCGGCGTGCAGAAGGAAGCCGCGCTGGCGGCGAAGAAGGTGATCGTCACGGTCGAGGAGATCGTCGATACGCTCGACGCGCCGGCCAACGCCTGCATCCTGCCGCGCTGGGTGGTCAGCGCCGTGTGCCACGTGCCGCGCGGGGCGACCCCGTCCTACGCGCATGGCTACTACGAGCGCGACAACCGCTTCTACCTGGCCTGGGACCCGATCGCCCGCAATCGCGATGCGTTCAGTGCCTGGATCCAGCAGCACATCCTGGACACCGAAGATTTCGAAGGCTTCCTGCGTGTCCACGCCGAAACCCAGCAGGAGGTGAGCGCATGAGCACCTACACCACCAATGAAATGATGACCGTCGCCGCTGCCCGCCGCCTGCCCGATGGCGCGGTGTGCTTCGTCGGCATCGGCCTGCCGTCCACCGCGGCCAACCTGGCGCGGCTCACGCACGCGCCCAACGTCACCCTGATCTACGAATCCGGCCCGATCGGCGCCAAGCCGACCGTGCTGCCGCTGTCCATCGGCGACGGCGAGCTGGCCGAGACCGCCGACACCGTGGTCTCGACCCCGGAAATTTTCCGCTACTGGCTGCAGGGCGGGCGCGTGGACGTGGGCTTCCTCGGCGCGGCGCAGATCGACCGTTTCGCCAACCTCAACACCACCGTGATCGGCCCCTACGACGCCCCGAAGACGCGCCTGCCGGGCGCCGGTGGCGCGCCGGAGATTGCCGGCTCGGCCAAAGAGGTGTTCATCATCATCCGCCAGTCCAAGCGCGCGTTCGTCGACAAGCTCGACTTCGTCACCAGCGTCGGCAACATGGACGGCGGCGATGCGCGCCAGCGCGCCGGCCTGCCGGGCAAGGGCCCGCAGGTGGTGGTCACCGATCTGTGCGTGATGGAACCGGACCCGGTGACGCGCGAGCTGACCGTGGTGTCGATCCACCCCGGCATCAGCCGCGAGCAGATCATCGACGCCACCGGCTGGCCGATCCGCTTTGCCGACAGCGTCAGCGAGACCGTGATCCCGACCGCTTCGGAACTGGACACGCTGCGCGCGCTGCAGGAACGCACCGATGCCGCCCACGGCAAGCAGGGGAGTACCGAATGATGCGCGACGTATTCATCGTCGACGGCATCCGCACCCCGATCGGCCGTTACGGTGGCGCGCTCGCCGGTATCCGCGCCGACGACCTCGGTGCGGTGCCGCTGAAGTCACTGCTGGCGCGCAACCCGGGGCTGGACCCGGCGCAGATCGATGACGTGTTCCTCGGCTGCGCCAACCAGGCCGGCGAGGACAACCGCAACGTCGCACGCATGAGCCTGCTGCTGGCTGGCCTGCCGACCGGTGTGCCGGGCGTGACCCTCAACCGCCTGTGCGGCTCCGGCCTGGACGCGGTGGGCAGCGCGGCGCGCGGCATCGCTGCCGGTGAGCTGCAGCTGGCGATTGCCGGCGGCGTCGAATCGATGTCGCGCGCGCCGTTCGTGATGGGCAAGGCGACCTCGCCGTTCGCCCGCCACCAGGCCATCGAGGACACCACGATGGGCTGGCGTTTCGTCAATCCGGCGCTGGAAGCGCTGTATGGCGTGGAGACGATGGGCCAGACCGCCGAGAACGTCGCCGCGCAGTACGGCATCGCGCGCGAGGACCAGGATGCGTTCGCGCTGCGCAGCCAGCAGCGCTACGCCGCGGCGAAGGCGGCCGGTTTCTACGACGGCGAGCTGGTGCCGGTGACGGTGCCCGGCCGCAAGCGCGGCGAGACCGTGCAGGTCGACGCGGACGAGCATCCGCGCGCCGACACCAGCGCCGATGCGCTGGCCAAACTGAAGGCGATCTTCGCCAGCCCCGGCACGGTGACGGCCGGCAACGCCTCGGGCATCAACGACGGTGCCGCGGCGCTGCTGCTGGCCTCGGGCGCCGCGGCGCAGCGCCATGGCCTGACCCCGCGCGCGCGGGTGCTGGGCATGGCCACCGCCGGTGTGGCGCCCGGCATGATGGGCATCGGCCCGGTCCCGGCCACGCAGAAGCTGCTGGCCCGCCTGGGCCTGACCATCCACGACTTCGACGCGATCGAACTCAACGAGGCCTTCGCCGCACAGGGCCTGGCGTGCATGCGCCAGCTCGGACTCGCCGACGATGCCGCCCATGTCAATGCCAACGGCGGCGCGATCGCACTGGGCCACCCGCTGGGTATGAGCGGCGCGCGGCTGGCGCTGACCCTGTTGCGCCAGCTGGAAGCCAGCGGCGGCAAGCGTGGCCTGGCGACGATGTGCATCGGCGTCGGCCAGGGCATCGCGCTGGCGGTGGAGCGGGTATGAGAACGCCGAACAAACCCACCGAAACCCTGCTCAGGGCCAACGGCATCGGCCTGCATTACCGCATTGACGGTCGTGCCGACCGGCCGTGGCTGACCTTCTGCAATTCCCTCGGTACCGACCTGTCGATGTGGGACCGCCAGATCGAAGCGCTAGGCGAGCATTTCCACATCCTGCGCTACGACCGCCGCGGCCATGGCCTGTCCAGGACCCCGCCGGCGCCGTACCGGATGCAGGATCTGGGCGAGGACGTGCTGGCGTTGTGGGACCGGCTCGGGATCCAGCGCAGCCACTACTGCGGCCTGTCCATCGGCGGGCTCACCGGCCAGTGGCTGGCGCTCAACGCACCACAGCGGCTGGACCGTGTGGTGCTGTGCAGTACCGCGGCCAGGATCGGCACCGAAGACGGCTGGAACGCGCGCATCGCCCAGGTGCGCGAACACGGCATGGAGTCGATCACCGAAGGCACGGTCTCGCGCTGGTTCAACGACAGCTTTGTTGCCGCCCGTCCCGGCCTGGTCCAGCACACGCTGGAAAACCTGCGCCAGGTGCGGGTGGAAGGCTACGCCGGATGCTGCGCGGCGCTGATCGGCGCCGACTTCCGCGAACAGCTCGGTGCGATCACCCACCCGGTGCTTGCCCTGGCCGGCGCGCAGGATCCGGTGACCACTCCGGATGACCTGCGCCAGCTTGCCGAGGGCGTGGCCGCTGGCCGCTATGCGGAGATCGCCGGCCGCCACATCTGCAACATGGAATCGCCGGCGGCCTTCAACGAGATCGTGCGCGACTTCCTGCTTGACTGATCGCTGCGGGCATCGCCGGCCAGAGTGCAGGCCGGTGCCCGCTGCGGCGACAATAGGCCATGGAAATTTCCCCCCACTCGCCTTGCCCGTGCACCAGCGGGCGCCCGTATGCCGCGTGCTGCGGCCCGCTCCATGGCGGCCAGCCGGCCGCCGATGCCGAAGCGCTGATGCGTTCGCGCTACAGCGCCTATGTGCTCAAGGATGCCGAGTACCTGCTGGCCAGCTGGCACCCGGATACGCGCCCGGCGCCGTTGTCGCTGCACGAAGCGGCCGGGCAACGCACCCAATGGCTCGGCCTTAGCGTGGACCTGCACCGGATGACCGGGGAGGACACCGCCGAGGTGCGGTTCGTGGCGCGCTATCGCGTCGGCGGCGGCAGCGCGGTGAGAATGAGCGAGCACAGCCGCTTCGTGCGCGAAGCGGGTCGCTGGTACTACCTCGACGCCGTGGATTGATGCCGACCGTCGTTCATCTATGTGCGGGAGCCGTGACACCCCGCTAACCGCGCATCCGTATGCTCGCTCGCATGCAGATTTCCAGCGCCTCGTTGCTGCGCACCACTTCCGCCAGCAAGGCTCCGGCCAGTCTGGCGCAGCGCTACTCGGCTGTACGCCAACGCAGCACCACACTGGCCGCGCCGCTGTCGGCCGAAGACACGATGGTGCAGAGCATGGCCGATGCCAGTCCGGCCAAATGGCATCTGGCGCACACCACCTGGTTCTTCGAGCAGTTCGTGCTGGGCACGCAGCCGGGTTACGTGGCGCTGCAACCGGACTGGCACGTGCTGTTCAACAGCTACTACCAGAGTCTGGGCCCGGCCCATGCGCGCCCGCAGCGCGGGGTGCTGTCGCGGCCGTCGTTGGCGCAGGTGCTGGACTATCGCGCAGCGGTCGATGAACGCATCGCGGCCCGCTTCCGCGGCGGTGAGGTGGAGCCGGCGGCGCGTCGCCACCTCATCCTCGGCATGCAGCACGAGCAGCAACACCAGGAACTGCTGCTGACCGATATCAAGCACGCGTTCTGGTGCAATCCCCTGCAACCGGCCTACCGCGACGACCTGCCCGCGGCGGCCGGTGTCGCCGTGCCATTGGAGAGGATCGACAGCGATGAACGCATCGTCGAAATCGGTGCGGCGGCGTGGCCCGCGCACGCGCGCTTTGCCTATGACAACGAATCGCCGCGTCATCGGGTGCTGCTGCCGGCGCATCGCCTGGCCAACCGCCCGGTCACCAATCACGAGTACCGGCGGTTCATCGAGGCCGGCGGCTATCGCGAACCCAAGTGGTGGATGAGCGATGGATGGGAACTGTGCCGGGCACAGGGCTGGCAACATCCGCTGTACTGGGACGCCGGCCTGCAGCATGAGTTCACCTTGGCCGGCTGGCGCGAGCTGGATCCGCACGCGCCCGTCTGTCACGTGAGCTGGTTCGAGGCCGACGCTTACGCGCGCTGGGCCGGTGCCCGTCTGCCGACCGAGTTCGAATGGGAAGCCGCGGCGACCGAGCTGCCGGTGGAAGGCAATTTCGCCGACGACGGACGCTTGCATCCCGCCGCGCCGGTCACGGGCGAGGGCCAGTTCTCGCAGCTGTTCGGTGATGTCTGGGAGTGGACCAGCAGCGCTTATACCGCCTATCCGGGGTTTCGGCCGTTGCCGGGCAGCCTCGGCGAGTACAACGGCAAGTTCATGTGCGGGCAGTCCGTGTTGCGAGGTGGCAGCTGCGCCACGCCGCGCGGGCATGTGCGCGCCAGCTATCGCAATTTCTTCGCGCCGTCGGCGCGCTGGCAGTTTTCAGGACTGCGCCTGGCATGGAACCTGACATGAGTGCGGTGGCCGACGCGCTGTCGGCGCTGACCGACCTGACGCCCAGCCGCGAGTCGATCACGGCCGATGTGCTGGCCGGATTGTCGCTGCAACCCAAGGCGCTGCCCTCCAAGTATTTCTACGATGCGCGTGGCTCGGCGTTGTTCGAACAGATCACCCGGCAGCCGGAGTACTACCTGACCCGGGTGGAGCTGGATCTGCTGCAGCAGGTGTTGCCGGAAATCGCACAACGCGTCGGTCCGCATGCACGCGTGGTCGAATACGGCAGCGGCAGCGGGCGCAAGACCCGCCAGCTGCTGCAAGCGTTGGACGATGTGGTGGCCTATACCCCGATCGAGATCGCGCGCGCGGCGTTGCTCGCCAGCATCAGCGAGCTGGCCGGCGATTTTCCGGCGGTGGAGATGCTGCCGGTCTGTGCCGACTTCACCCACGCGGTGGCGCTGCCGCGGCCGCAGCGCGTTGCCCGCCGCACGCTGCTGTTCTTTCCCGGCTCCACGCTCGGCAACTTCACCGCCGATGCTGCCGTGCGCATCCTGCAGGGCATGCGCCAGACCATGGGCCCGCACGGACTGGCGCTGATCGGCATCGACATGGACAAATCGCCGGCGCTGATCGAGGCGGCCTACAACGATGCCGCCGGGGTGACCGCCGCCTTCACCCTCAACCTGTTGCAGCGCCTGAACCGCGAGATCGGCAGCGACTTCGACCCGGCGCAGTTCCGCCATCGCGCACGTTACAGCGCGGCGCGGATGCGGATCGAAACCGAACTGGTCAGCCAGGTGGCGCAATGCGTGCATGTCGCCGGCCAGCGCTTCTGCTTCGAGCCGGGCGAGGCGATGCAGGTCGAATACAGCCACAAGTACAACGACGCCCGTTTCAACGCGCTGGCCGCTGCGGCCGGGTTGCAGGTCTGCGCGCAGTGGACGGCGCAACCGCTGGCGTTCGGTTTGCGACTGTTGCAGCCGCAATGAAAGCGCACGCGCTGCATGCCGCGTTTATCATCGTGGGCGTTCGTCTGTCAGGAGTTGTCGATGAGATCGATTGCCGTGTCGCTGGGACTGGCCGCGTTGTGGGCGGCGTCCGCTGCACTGGCCGCGCCGGTGGAATCGAGTGGATTCGGCAGCTGTGGCACCGGGCTTCGCAGCGCCGCGCAGGCGCAGGGCATCTCCACCAAAAGCTTTGAGCGTTTCTTCAGCGGGATCGAGCCTGATCCAAGCGTGTTGCCGCTGCTCGATGCGCAACCCGAATTCACCACGCCGATCTGGGACTATCTGGCCGCGCTGGTGGATGAGCAGCGGGTCGCCGATGGCCGCGCCATGCTGCAACAGCACGGCGCGCTGCTGGACCAGGTGTCCGCGCAGTACGGCGTGGATGCGGCCACCATCGTCGCGGTGTGGGGTGTGGAAAGCGATTACGGCCGGGTGTTCGGCAATCGCCCGTTGCTGCAGTCGCTGGCGACGCTGGCCTGCAATGGTCGCCGCCAGCCGTTCTTCCGCGGAGAACTGCTGGCCCTGTTGAAACTGCTCGACAGCGGCGATCTCGACGCCCAGGGTCTGACCGGATCGTGGGCGGGCGCATTCGGCCATACCCAGTTCATGCCCTCGACCTATGCGCGCATCGCCGTGGACGGGGATGGCGATGGCCGACGCGACCTGGTGGGAAGCGTGCCCGATGCCCTGGCTTCCACCGCCAACTACCTCAAGCAGGCAGGTTGGCGCAGCGGTCAGCCGTGGGGCATGGAGGTGCGGCTTCCGGCCGGCTTCGATGCCGCGCTCGCCGGCCGCACCAAGCGCAAGCCGCTCGCCCAGTGGCGCGCGCTCGGGGTCGTTGCAATGGACGGCAAGGCGCTGTCGCCGGCCGGGATCGAAGCCGACAGCAATGCCGCGCTGCTGCTGCCCGCCGGCAGTGAGGGCCCGGCGCTGCTGGTGTTCCGCAACTACGACGCGATCTACTCCTACAACGCGGCGGAGAGCTATGCGCTGGCCATCGCCACGCTCGCCGACCAGCTGCGCGGTCAGCCCCGACTGGCTACGGCGTGGCCGACAGACGATCCCGGCATCGGCCGCCAGGACCGTCGCGAACTTCAATCACTGTTGCTCGCCCGCGGCCATGACATTGGAGCGGCCGATGGCATGATCGGCATGGCGAGCCGGCGTGCAATCCAGGTTGAACAGCAGCGCCTGGGATGGAAGGATGCCGACGGCCGCGCCGGGCGCCGCATCCTCGATACCTTGCGTAGCCAGCAGCAGCCGGCGGTACCGACAGTGTTCAAGCTGCCTTCCGGCACGGAGCAGTTTGTGCAGTCCCCAAGCGTGCGGAGCAGGATTTCAATGACCGATGTGCAAGGCCTGAGTACGGGCGATTTCCAGGGGTTCACGGCATGGAAGGTGGAGACGCCATTTTCCACCGCCGCCATCAGCGTGTTCGGTGGCCAGCTGCTGTCGTTCGTGCCCACCGGCGGTGAGGACGTGATGTGGCTGTCGCCCAGCGCCAAGCAGCCACCGACCCCGATCCGCGGCGGCACGCCGGTGTGCTGGCCGTACTTCAGCCGGCAGGGGCAAGGCAATGACATGCCATCGCACGGTTTCGTGCGTACCGTGCCGTGGGAATTGCAGCAGGCGCAGCGCGAGGCCGACGGCACCATGGTGCTGACTCTCGCACCGCCGGTGATGGAGGGCCTGTCGTTGCGGTTGAAGATGGTGCTGCGCATCGGCAGGACGCTGGAGCAGGAGCTGATCACCGAAAACACCGGCAGCCAGCAGGCCAACTTCACCCAGGCGCTGCACAACTACTTCAACGTCAGCGATGCGCTGCAGGTGGAAGTGCTGGGACTGGACGGCCTGACCTATCTGGACAAGCTCGACCAGGGCAATGCACACGTGCAGAAAGGCGAATGGAGCCTGCGTGATCCGCGCGATCCCGGCCGCAGTGACCGCATCTATACCGGCGCCGGCGGGCAGTACGTGCTGAAGGACCCGGGCCTGAAGCGCCGCATCGGAATCACCACCACAGGCAGTCGCTCGGTGGTGGTATGGAATCCGGGCGAAACCGGTGCGCAGAAGATGGACGACGTGGGCGCCGGCTGGCGCAACTATGTGTGCGTGGAAGCCGCCAACGCCGGTACCGATGTCATCGCGCTCGCACCCGGCGGCCGCCATGTGTTGAAGCAGGTGTTGGCGGTATCACCGCTCTGACCGGACGTGGTCCGCTCAGGCGTGCCGCTTCCGCAGTATCAGCAAGGTCAGCACGCCGGCCACCAGACCCCAGAACGCCGAGCCGATTCCGGCAAGGGTCAGCCCGGAGGCCGTGACCAGGAACGTGACCAGCGCAGGTTCGCGCTCGCTTTCTTCCTTCAATGCCGAGGCGAGGCTGTTGGCGATGGTGCCGAACAGGGCGATGCCGGCCAGCGTGGCGACCAGTTCCTGGGGGAATGCGGCAAAAACCGCCGCCACCGTGGCCCCGAACAGGCCGATGACGATGTACAGCACGCCGGCAGTGACGGCGGCCGGATAGCGCCGGGCCGGATCCTCATGCACGTCGCGGCCCATGCAGATGGCGGCGGTGATTGCAGCCAGGTTGATCGCAAACGCACCGAACGGAGCGAGTACGGTATTGATCACGCCGATCCAGCCAATCAGCGGCGATACCGGCGCCGGATAGCCGGAGGCCTTCAGCACCGCTACGCCCGGCACGTTCTGCGATGCCATTGTCACCATGAACAACGGCAGCGCGATGCCGAACACCGCCGCCCACGACAGTGTCGGCGTGGTGAATACCGGCCGGGCCAGCTGCACCTGCACCAGGTTCCACTGCAGCAACCCCAGGCTGGCGGCCACGCCTACGCCGGTCAACACGGTGGCGATCACCGCATAACGCGGGAACAGCCTGCGTCCGAGCAGATAGACCAGGAACATGGCGAGGGCCATGCCCAGCTGCGTTTCCATCGAGAGGAAGACGTCCAGTCCAAAGCGCAGCAATACCCCGGCCAACATGCCCGCCGCCAGCGATACGGGGATCCGCCGCATCAGCTTTTCGAAAACG